>NZ_CP098805.1:0-2400000 GCF_023821985.2 Dyadobacter chenhuakuii
ATTTTGTGGGTTTGCAGATAGCCCGCCCGGGTATTAAATTGAACCTTGGTTTTAATCTGCAGAGATCAGGTATTTTTATATCTTTGCCGTCCTTTTAAATTTCGACATTCTGAATTCCTCAACTTATACATTGGAAAGAGTTAGCACACATAGAGAAGTAGACCAGATCTGGGATGCCTGCCTGAGAGTGATTCAGCAGCATATTCCGGATCAAAGTTTTAAGACGTGGTTTGAACCGATACGGCCTTTAAAACTCTACGGTAAAGTGCTTACGATTCAGGTTCCAAGCCAGTTTTTCTATGAATGGCTGGAAGATAATTATGTCAATCTTTTAAGGAAAGCACTTGATTACGCGATCGGGAGGGATGGTTTGTTGGAGTATTCCATTATCGTAGACAAAGGTAATGATAAGCATCAGCCGCTTACGATGAACGTTTCTACGCCCAAGTCTCCAAATTCTTCCAAGCCGGATAATTTTGTAACGGACCCAAGGCTGGGTTCCAATCACCGGGATAAGGACCACGATTCCATGAACCTGGACACTTACCTGAATCCGAATTACTCATTTGATAATTTTATCGAAGGCGATTGCAACCGTCTGGCGCGGTCCGCAGGATTTGCCGTGGCGCAGCGGCCGGGACTCACGTCATTTAATCCGCTGATGATGTACGGCGGGGTAGGGCTGGGCAAAACGCACCTTGTGCAAGCCATCGGAAATTACATTATGAACCACTTTGACAACAAGCTGGTGTTATATGTGTCTTCCGAAAAGTTTACCAATCAGTTTATTAATTCCATTAAAAACAACACGTTACAGGACTTCACCGATTTTTACATGAAAGTGGATGTGCTGGCGATTGATGACGTTCAGTTTTTATCGGGAAAAGAAAAAACGCAGGATACATTCTTCCATATATTTAATCATCTGCACCAGCTAGGCAAGCAGATCATTATGACAAGTGACCGGCCGCCGCGCGAGCTGCAGGGCTTGCAGGACAGGTTATTGTCCCGCTTTAAATGGGGATTGACAGCCGATTTGCAAACGCCTGATTTCGAGACGCGTATTGCCATTATCCAAAAGAAAATCCAATCCGAAGGAATTTCGATCGATTATGATGTGATCGAATACATTGCGCACAGCGTGAATTCCAATGTGCGGGAACTGGAAGGTGTGATCGTTTCCCTGATGGCTCAGGCTTCGCTGACACGCCGGGAAATAGACGTGGAGCTGGCCAAAAATACATTGCGGAACATTGTAATGAACGAGGATAAAGAGGTGACCATTGATACGATTCAAGAGGTGATCGCCGACTTTTTCCAGGTTACCATTGCGGATCTGAAAAGCAAAAGCCGGAAAAAAGAAGTCGTTTACCCACGTCAATTGGCCATGTTTCTGGCCAAAGAATATACAGATCTGCCTTTGAAATCAATTGGTTATCATTTTGGTGGCCGCGACCACAGCACGGTAATTCACTCTATTCAAAGCATTAACCTGCTGATGGGCGAAACTCCAGACGTGGAAGAAACGCTGCAAAAATTACGCAGTTACTTTAAATAACAAATGGCGTCTAAAGGGTTTGAAAACTTATTTTAAACCTGAAAAACACGATGACGCCATTACTGATCGAACGCGCGCAGATCTGTGACGCAACATGGAATGAACACATTCGCGAATCCCTTCAATGTGTCATTTACGCTCAAACTTACTATCTCGACACGGTCTGTGAAAGCTGGAAGGCGCTTGTTTGGCCCAATATTCAGCATCCGAACATTGTCATGCCGATTCCCATTCGCAGGAAATGGGGTTTCCAGGTAGTTTATCAGCCTATTTTTTGCCAATATCTGGGTTTATTCTCCTTAAAGCCACTTTCTGGATTGCAGTTGGAATCATTCCTTCGGGTTGTTTCAAAAGAATTCTCCTACATAGCATCTTATCAATTCAATCCAGAGAATTCAATCAGGTTATCTGCATTAGCTCATACTTTTCCGGATTTTAATTTTTCACAAAAGCATACGTACTGGCTTCACTTGAAAGGTGATCTCCAACAACTGGATGCGGGCTATTCCAAAGACAGAAAGCGGAATTTAGTGCGTAGTAAGGGTTATAACTGGCAGGTGCA
Source organism: Dyadobacter chenhuakuii (assembly GCF_023821985.2). Lineage (NCBI taxonomy): Bacteria > Pseudomonadati > Bacteroidota > Cytophagia > Cytophagales > Spirosomataceae > Dyadobacter > Dyadobacter chenhuakuii. The sequence goes on from NZ_CP098805.1 coordinate 2,121, forward strand.
GAGAAGTACGGACATTCAGCCATTGATCAAATTATTTAAGGAAAATCAAACAGCGTGCATTCCCGGCGGAATTGACCCGGATGCATTTAATCGTTTGGAGGCACTTTTTAACGTCTTAAAGGCCAGGCAACAGGCGGAGTTATATTATGGCGTATCCAATGACCATATTCATGCGGGACATATCCATGCAGGAATACTCATTGTAAGGTTTGGAGGAAGAGCAATTTATCTTTTTAATGCAGCGGATCAGAAAGGAAGGAAAGGCAATGCGCGGACGCTCATGCTGGATCGCTATCTTCGTTTCATCCAAGATGAAACGCTGATCTTCGACTTCGAAAGTCCGGAGGTTGGTTCCATTGCCCAATTTTACGTTAGCTTCGGAAGTTTTCCGGTTTCATTTTATGCCATTAGCCGGAATGAGCTTTGGTTTCCCTTAAAGCACTTCCAGGAATGGCGGAAGCGCTTTTTCAGAACCAGACAAGGTCTTTTTTGAGCCCTTTATATGATTTCAAATCCATCTCCAAAGATCCGATTTTCAGTTCCACTTCAACTTTCAATGGAATCTTATTAGAATCATCAGAAACCCACAATTTCATAGCGCCTTCTCCTTTGAAAAACTTATTGTCAGGAATCAGGGGGTTGATCCTGAGCACTTTGGTTTTGCCATATTTGGTTTTGATCACATCTTTTCCCACATAACGAACGCGCAGCTTATAAACCTCCCCGTCGAAAAATGTGGGAACTTCAATGACTTCGCCTTCGGAAATGCGTTCGAAATTGATCGTTCTCAGATAAAAATAGCCGCTGATAATGTCATGAATGTTGTTGGGGACATTGTAGGTTTTGGTCTCGTCCTTCACACTTGCGACGGCCTGGTCCCTGTGGTGGTTGAACATGACGCGCTCGTCCTTGCGATATTTGTTTTCCTGGATCTGACGCTCAAACATATGCGGCAGGATCGCCGTTGTGTCAATGTATGACCTCCACGTGTCGCGCACCCGTGAAATGAGGTCGAACGCGCCTACTGTACGTCCCGACACATTGACCCGGTAGCAGGGCCGGTTGTTAATCATGGAAACCGACTTACCTACTTCTACTTTGGCTTCGGCAGCATTGATAAACCCGTAATGCACTCTGTATTCGACCCTTTCGCCCGTCCCAAAGCTCTTGTTATTGATAACCCTGTTCTGAGCTGCCTGCTCTTCAAACTGCCGAAATGAGAAAAAAAGCGAAAAGGTGATTAAAGCAATTATAACGATGTACGATCTCTTCATGCTAAAACGGTAATTATAGAGAGGGATATTTTTCTTTCAAATAGGTCAGGTATTTCTTGATATTTCCTCCAAATTTTTGTTCAAACTCAATTTTAAAAATGTCCTGTTTCGACTTATAAGTCTGATAACTGATGAAATATGCATTATTCGGTAACTTCCCGTCAGGCCAGCGGCCCGCCCGGCGGCCCGGCGCCCCACGATTTTTGTTTGTTAACGTCCGTTTCCCCGAAAGCAGTGTATCTGCGTCTTCAAAGATGTTGGCAATGAGCGCCGTCTTCAAAGAATCGTAATGCGCGCTGGCGACGGGGTTTGTCCCGAACGTCTTATAGAGACTATCCAACCGGCTTATTCCCCTGAGCATGTGCTGCGAATAGGCATCATTGTACTTTTTTGAATATTCGTATGTACGTAATTCTGGTGAATCCAGACCATACTTGAACTTCAAAAAGCGTATAGCGCCCTGGTCGCCGATAAAACTGGCCAGGTTCTCATTCAGTTCCAGATTATTTTTCACAAAAAGCGTTCCATGCGTGAGCTCGTGCAGGATCAGATTAGCAAGACTTCCCACCCGCCGGTTCAGCATGCTCGATAAAATAGGGTCTTTCAGGTAACCCAGTGTAGACCACGCCGAGACATCTCCGATATCCGTATCCAGGCCCTGCTTGATCAGTTCACGCTCTTCATTTACCGCACGTGTGGAATCAAAAAAACCTTTGTAAGGAAAACTACCAATGATAGGAAATTGCCATTTGTAGGGTTCGATTTTATATTTTTCTGATGCTGTAATGAGCCAGATCAATGGTTTTCCATGCTGATTATAGAACGTTGTGTAGTTTTTTGAAGGCGTCAGCCCGAGTGAATCGACGCCGAATTTTTTGATTTCCTCGATCAGCCGGATCCTTGCTTTAAGCGAATCGGGGAATGAAGGATCGGCGAGCACGTCGGTTACTTCCTCCACATTCATAAGGATCTTCACCTGACCGGAAGCCTGCATCCAGCCATAGCTGAGCAGATCACGATAATAAATCCCTGCAAGGACGCAAAGCACTATGATGGCAATAAAAATCTTTTTAAACACAAACGCGGTAATTAAGTAAGTAGTCGGAATGAATCTCTACAACAGATCATTGCGCTGCAAAATTATAGAAATAGGCCATTAATTATTCACCGTTTATCCTGGCAAAAAGCCGGTGGGTAAATGATTCGCGACGCAGAATAATCCAATGTCCTAAGTTGTAAAATCCGCTTGATATTATCTGTATTTATCATGCCTGAAATTATATTTTTAAAAGAAAAACCCGTTGGATTTTTGCTTGGAATTTGGTATTTTTACACAACAAAAAGACCAAGTATCTAGCGGTTTTTGGAATCAGAAGCCGCTTTTTTATGAACAAACTAAATTATTGTAACCGTTTTTATGGCACAACCAACCACTGATAAAGACAACAAACTAAAAGCACTACAAACCACGCTCGAAAAGCTGGACAAAACCTACGGAAAAGGCACAGTAATGCGCCTGAGCGACAGTAAGGTTTTGGACATTCCTGTTATTTCAACAGGTTCGCTGGGGCTGGACCTGGCACTTGGAGTAGGAGGCGTTCCGCGTGGCCGTGTTGTGGAAATCTACGGACCGGAATCGTCCGGTAAGACAACATTATCGATGCACTGCATTGCCGAGGCTCAGAAAAAAGGCGGACTTGCAGCATTCATTGATGCAGAGCACGCATTCGACAGGTCCTATGCTGAGAAATTAGGCATTGATACAAGCAACTTGCTGATCTCACAGCCAGACAGCGGTGAGCAGGCATTGGAAATCGCAGAACACCTGATCAGCAGCGGTGCTGTTGATATCATTGTTATTGACTCTGTTGCAGCACTTGTGCCGCGCGCTGAGCTTGAAGGTGAAATGGGTGACAGTAAGATGGGCTTACAGGCTCGTTTGATGTCTCAGGCATTGCGTAAGCTTACGGGTGTAATCAACAAAACCGGATGCTGCTGTATTTTCATCAACCAGTTGCGTGAGAAGATCGGCGTAATGTTCGGTAACCCTGAGACTACAACGGGTGGTAATGCATTGAAATACTATGCTTCTGTGCGTTTGGATATCCGTCGTGTGGGTCAAATCAAAGAAAGCGCTGACCAGATCCTGGGTAACCGTACACGTGTGAAGGTTGTGAAAAACAAAGTTGCGCCGCCTTTCAAAGTTGTGGAATTTGATATTATGTACGGTGAAGGAATTTCCAAAGTAGGGGAGATCATCGACCTTGCAGTTGAGCTGGATATCGTTAAAAAAGCGGGTTCATGGTTTAGCTACGACGGTAACCGTCTTGGACAGGGCCGTGACGCCGTGAAAGCCCTTATTAAGGACAATCCCGAGTTAATGGACGAACTGGAAGCGAAAGTTCGCGCGAAGGTCAACAACGAGCCGGATGCGCTGATTGACACGAGCGAGCCTAATGTTGTAGACGAAGGCGCTCCGCTTTGATGTTGGAGGAATAGCTTCTGATTCTGTAATAGCTTATAAAGAAAATGCCCGGTGTTTGCCGGGCATTTTTTATTATATATCAAAATGGTTTTCGATCATCATCGTCGTCCTCGAAATCATAATCATCTTCTCCCGGTCCGGAGAACATGCTGCTAACCAGGTCCTGAAATTTCATTCCCTGATCCAAAGACATTTTCCCGATCAGCGAGAACTCCGCCATGCCGTGCAATGCGAATTCCATCATAAACAGCTTTTCTTCCACTCCTGAATAAGCGCTGAGCATATCCACGAAATCGTCCAGTCCGTCAATGGTTTTCAACCGCGCCATATACTCGCGATCGGTCATATCGCCAGGCATTTCCATTTCATTGCCTGAGCCAAACCATTCGATCACTTTCGCGTATGGGTTGATCTTGCTTTTCTTGCTCTTTTCCGGATCCGGGAAAAAGTTAAGGAACTGTGTACGGATCGCTTTTCCAATCAGGTTTTGAGCCACGATAACGGGTCCTTCAACCTCGCCTTCATAAACAAGCTCAACCTTTCCACAAATGGCAGAAACAACGCCATAAAGGTCAGAAATCCGCACGTAAGTGCTTTCCTCCCTGTTGATCAGCGCTCGCCTCTCCGCCGTGCTCAAAAGGCTTTCATAAGCTGAAATCGTCAAACGTGCAGACACACCACTTTTGCTGTCCACATATTCGCTTTCTCTTGCTTCAAATGCAATCTGCTCGATCAATGTTTTAGCAAGCTCATTGACCTTGATCATGCCCACTTGCTCCGTTTTAACAATCGCTTCCTGTTCTGTAATTTTCTTACCCGTTTCAATTGTTTTCGGATAATGCGTTACGATCTGGCTTTCGATACGGTCTTTCAGTGGGGTTACAATGCTTCCGCGGTTGGTATAGTCTTCCGGGTTGGCAGTGAAAACAAACTGGATATCCAGCGGCAAACGCAATTTGAACCCACGGATCTGAATGTCGCCTTCCTGCAAAATATTGAAAAGTGCAACCTGGATCCTGGCCTGTAAATCGGGAAGCTCGTTAATCACGAAAATGCCGCGATGTGAACGGGGAATAAGCCCGAAGTGGATCACCCTTTCGTCCGAATAAGGCAATTTCAATGTTGCGGCCTTGATAGGGTCCACATCACCGATAAGGTCGGCCACAGAGACGTCCGGCGTTGCCAGCTTCTCGGTATAACGCTCGCTTCTGTGCAGCCAGGCAATTTCTGTCTGGTCGCCATATTCTTCAATAGCGTCTTTTGCAAAACGGGATAATGGCTCCAATGGATCGTCATGCAGCTCCGAATCCTTTACATACGGGATGTATTCATCCAGAAGACTGATCATCATTCTGGCAATACGCGTCTTGGCTTGCCCGCGTAACCCCAGGAAGTTAATGTTGTGCATCGAAAGGATGGCACGTTCCACGTCGGGAATGACCGTTTCCTCATAACCCCAGATGCCGGGAAAAATATTTTCTTTGCTTTTAATCTTAACGATCAGGTTGTCACGCAGTTCCTGTTTAATGGAACGGGATTGATAACCTGCTTTTTTCAGTTCACCAAGCGTTTGGATATCCAACAGCTCTGAACTACTAAGAAGTGAGTAACTCATGTATTTTTGGCTGATTAACGCGCATACGCTACTGAACGCATCTCACGGATTACTGTAATTTTAATTTGTCCGGGATACTGCATTTCTTTTTCAATTTTTTGTGAAATATCAAAAGAAAGCATCCCTGCCTTTTCATCCGAAACATTATCTGCATCAATGATCACGCGCAGCTCGCGGCCGGCCTGGATCGCATAACATTTTTCAACACCGTCAAACGACAATGCCATGTTTTCAAGATCACGCAGCCTTTGAATGTAAGACTCCATCATTTCCCTGCGTGCTCCCGGGCGAGATCCTGAAATCGCATCACACACCTGAATGATCGGGGAAAGGATGCTTGTCATTTCAATTTCGTCGTGGTGGGCACCAATGGCGTTGCACACCTCAGGGTTTTCTTTGTATTTCTTGGCAAGCTCCATCCCTAATATTGCGTGTGGAAGGTCGGATTCTTCCGGCCAGACTTTACCAATATCATGCAGCAGACCGGCTCTTTTCGCCAGTTTCGTATTCAAACCCAGCTCGGAAGCCATCGTAGCGCATAGCTTTGCCACTTCACGTGAATGTTGCAGCAGGTTTTGTCCGTAAGAAGACCGGAAACGCATGCGGCCGATCATTTTAACAAGCTCAGGGTGAAGTCCGTGAATGCCCATGTCGATTACAGTCCTTTCGCCGATCTCAACTATTTCATCGTCAATGTTCTTGCGTGTTTTGGCAACAACTTCTTCAATTCTGGCCGGGTGGATCCTTCCGTCCTGAACCAGGCGGTGCAGCGAAAGTCTGGCAATTTCTCTCCTTACAGGGTCAAATCCGGAGATGACAATCGCTTCCGGGGTATCGTCTACAATGATCTCAACGCCCGTTGCAGCTTCCAGGGCACGAATGTTACGTCCCTCCCGGCCGATGATCTTTCCTTTAATATCGTCGTTTTCAATGTTGAAAACAGAAACGCAGTTTTCAATCGCATGTTCAGCAGCCGTGCGCTGGATGGTCTCGATAACGATCTTTTTAGCTTCTTTGGTGGCAGTAAGGCGGGCTTCTTCCATCGCACTTTTTACATACGATCCGGCCCTTGTATCAGCCTCTGCTTTTAATGCGTCTATCAACTGCTCACGCGCCTGATCAGCGGTAAGGTTCGCGATTTTTTCTAATTGGGTAACCTGTTGTGCAAGTGACTTTTCTGCTTCTTCGCGGCGTTTCGTGGCCGTTTCGAGTTGCGAGTTCAAGTTTGTTTTCAGCGCTTCCAGCTCGTTTTCACGGCGCTTGTTTGCCTCAATGGTCTGGTTAAGGCTTTGCTCGCGTTGTTTTAATTTCTGTTCGTTGGTTTGAAGGATCACGCGTTTCTTGTTGGCATCCTCTTCAAACTCACCTTTAAGTCTCAGGTATTTTTCCTTGGCTTCAAGGATTCGGTCTTTCTTTATGTTTTCAGCAGCACTTTCGGCATTACGGAGAATTTCGGCTGCGCGCTCCTGCGCTTCCTTTTCTTTCTGGTCAAACGACCTCTGAAAAATGAATTTTCCTGCGAAAATCCCCACACCAATGGCGATAATGTCGGACAGGACAAGGATGAAAATTAATGAATTTGACATTTCAGTAAGGTTATATATAGTTGGTTTTACCGACTAAACCGCGTGAAAATGCCGAAGGTGGAAGTATTGAAAGAAGATAAAGAGTAATCCGTATAAAATAAAGGTTTTGTGGTGTTGAGCTTTTAGCTTTCTATTGCGCTGGTAATGGTTTCATCAAGCTTTTCTACCCTGTTTTTAAAAGCCATCACCAAATTGTCCATTTGCTCCTGGTTCCGTTGTAATGCTACAAGGCATTCAATAGAAGTAAGTGCAATTGCTTCAATGTCACCGTAAACTTTTCCCTTTAATTTATGCTGCTGCACGCGTTGCATGAACACCTCATACCCATCCCTGTAGAATTTCTCCTGATCCGCCGGAACGCTCAGTTTGAAACCCCTGTCCAGCAGTTTTATAAAGACAGAAACGTCCGGATTGGGTATGTTATTTTTTTTCATAAGGTATCTTCAAGCAATTCTATGCACTTATCGATCTCTTGTATATATCTTTCAACTGAGTCTTTCAGTTCGGCGATTCCGCTTGTTGGTGTCAGTTTACTAGTGACAATTTTAGCGAAACTTTTAGACTTATTAAAGTCTTTTTCCAAACTAGTGTATTTTTTCTTTATTTCTTTTGCTTCTTCCTTGAGTTGGTTATTCGATGCACGCAGTTCCGCATTTTCGCGTTGCAGCTCTGATATTGACCAGTTTAGTTTCTCTTTAATGTTGATCAGGAACTCGAGTTTTTTCTCAAGGTCGGTCAACTTATGCTCAATGATGCGCTCGATGCTCCTTTCCATTTTTTTGGCCTTAATAATGCTGTCAACCAAAACTCTTATTTCCTTATCACGGCCTCAAATTCCCTTTCGTAAGCAGAAATCAACCGCTGCATGGTTTTGTCAATCACTTTGTCGGTCAATGTTTGCTGATCGTCCTGTAAAATAAAGCTCACGGAATACGATTTCTTACCTTCCAGATTCGCGCCTTCATACACATCAAACACGTTTACTGCGCGCAAAAGCTGCCTTTCCGTCTTATAGGCGATCTGGCGCAACTCGTCAAACGTAATTTTCTTGTCAACCACAACCGAAAGATCCCGGCGCACTTCGGGAAACTTCGGCACTTCTTTGTACTGAACAAACGCATCGTATTGTTTGAGCATATAATCCCAATCAAAATCTGCGTAAAAAACAGGCGCCTTAATATCAAGCTTTTTAGCAATAGCCGCTTGGAGTTGTCCAAATGTGACAACAGGCTTGCGGTTTAATGTTAATGTTGTTCCAAACTTAAAAATCGCCGCATCCGCCTCAGTCCTTTCCACATCCCTGATCTTAACCGCTGATAAAACCTGCATTACAAAGCCTGCCAGATCATGGAAAACGACTTCGCGCGACTTTTCAAACCAGCTTTCCTGTCCGATGTTGCCCGTCAGGAAAACAGCCAGTCTTTCTTTCTCCACATATTTTTCGCTGATCTCATTATAGGTTTTACCAAATTCAAAAAGCTTCAAATCCTTTTGGCGGCGGTTGCTATTGTAAGCTATGACCTCCAAACCGGAAAAAATCAGCGTCTGACGCATTACGGACAGATCTTCGCTCAGATAATTCAGGATTTTGACCGGATTCCCCTGAATGCTTTCTGCAATTGAAATGTGGTAATCAGGTTTTGTCAGCGAATTGTTGATCATTTCGTTGAAACCATTCGCTACCAGCAGTTCAGCAACGCGCAGTTTCAGTTTTTCAGGATCGTTAACGGGGAAATCAGACAAGTAATCAGAGCTAAGCGCATCGGAAAGCTCCACTTGGCCAAAACCGTAAATGCGCAGGATTTCCTCGATCACATCGGCTTCCCTTTGCACGTCTACGCGGTAAGGCGGCACGATAGCAGTAAAGCCAGCTTCGGTTTGGTCCTGAATTTTAATGTCCAGGCCATTCAGAATGTTAGTAATAAGTGTTTTATCCAATGATTTACCAATCAACCTGTCAATGTTGCGGTAAGTCATTTTCACTTCAAAATCCGCAACCGGATCTGGGTAAATGTCTGTAATGTTGGACGAAACGGTGCCGCCTGCAATTTCCTGGATCAGTAATGCTGCCCTTTTCAATGCATACAAAGGCATATTAGGGTCCGTTCCCCGCTCAAAGCGGAAGGAAGAATCCGTTTTTAATGCAAACCGCTGTGCTGTTTTACGCACCCATACAGGAGAGAAATAGGCAGATTCAAGGAATATGGAAGTGGTTTCACTAGTGACACCAGAAGTGAGCCCGCCAAAAACCCCGGCAATGCACATAGGCTCCGGATTGCCGCCTGTGCCTGCATTGCAGATCATAAGATCGGAATCCGAAAGCTTCCTTTCCACGCCATCCAGCGTCACGAATGTTGTCCCGGCCGGAAGGGTGGTAACGATCACCTTGTTGCCGGTAACCTTATCTGCATCAAAAGCATGCATGGGCTGGCCCAGCTCATGGCAGATGAAATTTGTAATGTCTACAATGTTATTAATCGAGCGGATTCCGATTGTTGCCAGTCGTTGTTTAAGCCACTCGGGCGATTCGGCTACCTTCAAACCGGTGATGGTCAGGCCGGCATATCGTGGCGCCGCTTCCGAATTGCGTACTTCGACTTCAAATGGCAGGTTTTCGTTGTTGATTGCAAAAGCATCAACGGACGGAAGTTTTATATCGCGATTAAAATAGGCTTTCAGATCACGTGCAACCCCATAATGCGATGCAGCGTCTGCACGGTTAGGCGTAAGGCCGATTTCTATTAAATAATCAGAAGAAATACCAAAATATTCGCTGGCCGGTGTGCCGTTGGGAAGATCGGTGTCCAGCACCAAAATGCCGTCATGCGACGAGCCGACGCCTAACTCATCTTCTGCGCAGATCATTCCTTCCGACAAAGCGCCTCTGATTTTTGATTTCTTCAAAACCAATGGCTGGTCGCTTCCCATCGGATATAATGTTGCGCCTACGGTTGCTACCACTACTTTCTGACCGGCAGCCACATTAGCCGCGCCGCAAACAATGGATAATGGATTTTCACCACCTACATCAACAGTCGTAAGGCTCAAACGGTCTGCTTCCGGATGTTTTTCGCGGGTAAGCACCTCACCGATCACAACGCCTTGCAGACCTCCTTTGATGGATTCAATCTCCTCAATGCTTTCAACTTCCAGTCCGGTTGCGGTCAGTATTTTGCCGATTTCTTCCGGAGATTCTGTTATTTCTATTAATTCTTTAAGCCACTTATAGGAGATCTTCATGCGAATGCTTTCAAAAAAGGTTTTCAACCGACATTTAAGCCGAATTACAAAATTAAGGATTTAAGTCGAACAGCGCCGTCAGACTTGAAATAGTCATTGGTTTTTTTAACAAAACACAAAAAGCGTAAAGCGGCTCAATTATGAACAGCCGATTCGAGCTGCTCGCCAGCCAAAATGGCCACAGAAAGCGTATTTTCCTGGGGCGGAACGGGGCAGGCGTAACTTTCCTGGTAAACGCAGTAAGGGTTATACGCTTTGTTAAAATCCAGAACAATTACATTGTTTTTGATTTCAGAAACGGGATAATCCAGGTAGCGGCCGCCACCATACGTTTCCTTTCCGCTGGTTGCGTCTTTGAAAAGGACGGAGATAACGCTTTCATTTTTAAGCAATAACAGCTTCTGCTCCTGGTCGCCAATCTTGAAATTGGCATAACCATACTTCTCATATTTCTCCGACGTCCCGTCCGTGTATTTCACTACAACTTCCTTATCATCATTCATATAAGGAGAAATATTGGCCTTGATGCGATAGGTGAGGTCGGGTGCAAAGTAATGCAGGCCGTGGAAGCTTTCTTTGTCTGCGATGGGAGAGTCCTCGGTGGTGCGGAACTGCTCGTCTTTGGCCGCGCGCTCGTTGAGTATGGTCGTTTTGTATTGCTCGGGGTTGCTGGCGATCTGATCTTCGCTGGCTCCATTAAGGCCTCCAATAGAGAAATTTTCGACTACAAAATAGGCCAGGATCGCAATTACCATCGCGATTGTGCTGTACCGGATTACCTTATTTTTAAACATGAGACTTCGAAATTTTTGAACGGATCACAAACTTACACCCGAAAGTGTGCTTTGAAAAAGTATAAGATGTTTATTTACTTTTTTATGATAATTTTGAATCTTCGCACCGCGCCGGGTTGCGACTTTGGATGAAATATCCCTAAATTGAGCCTGGCTAATTATTAAACACAATACCTGACCCATCATATGTCATACACCAAGCGAGTACTCATTGCCGAAGACAGCTCAGTTATTCAAAATCTGGCAAGGAAGATTCTGGAATTTCAACATTACGAGATCACTTCTGTCAAAAACGGAGAGCAGGTTTTGCAGCTTCTTGAAAAAGAGGATTTCGATATTATTTTGCTGGATATCAATATGCCTGTGATGGATGGAATGGAGTGCGCAAGAAGCATCCGCAAATTGCCTAACGAGAAAAAGGCCAAAACGCCCATCGTTGCCATTACCGGAAACGCCAAAAACTATTCGGAAGAAGACTTTAAACAAGCAGGATTTGACGATGCGCTGATGAAACCTTTGAATTTTGACCGTCTGGTTGAAGTGGTCGCGCATTTGACAGAATAAACCTGATGAGGATTACATTTTTAGGGACCGGCACATCACAGGGAATACCGGTTATTGCCTGTGAATGTGCCGTTTGCCGATCTGATGACCCGCGCGACAAGCGTTTAAGGACTTCCGTTTGGATCCAGGTTGATGGCAGATCTTTCGTTATTGACACCGGTCCCGACTTTCGTCAGCAGATGCTCCGGGCCAATGTAAAGGACCTGGACGCAGCTATTTTTACGCATCAGCACAAGGACCACACCGCCGGACTTGACGATATCCGTGCATTCAACCACCGCAGTCAGCGTGATATTCCGCTTTACGGAAGAGAATCTGTTTTAATGCAGATCCAAAACGAGTTCGCCTACGCTTTTTCTGAGAAAAGATATCCGGGCGTGCCGCACTTTGAGCTTCATAACATTGATAATGAGCCATTTGATGTGCAGGGTGTAAAATTTACGCCTATTGAGGCCATGCACCACAAGTTGCCGGTTTACGGCTACCGGGTTGGTGATTTTACTTACATTACCGATGCCAATCTTATTGCTGAAAAAGAGCAGCAAAAGATCATTGGATCAAAGGTCCTCGTTTTGGATACGCTGCAAAAAGAGCCGCATCTTTCTCATTTTACATTATCCCAATCTTTGGAACTGATTGAAAAACTGCAAGTTCCAAAGGCCTATCTGGTGCATATGAGCCATAAACTAGGAAAGCATGCCGATATTGAAAATGAGCTGCCTGCTCATGTACATCTGGCCTATGACGGCCTAGTGCTGGATTTGTAGGTCAGCCCTCACTGATCCATTGCATAACCAGCGCCGTAAGATAACCCCCATAAGTGCCGATTGCATAGCCCAGAATCGCAAGCAAAACTCCGACTGTTGCCAGTGAGGGGTGAAAGGCAGCAGCTACCACAGACGCCGAAGCCGAACCGCCCACGTTCGCCTGACTTCCCACCGCCAGAAAAAAGAAAGGGATTTTAAGCCATTTGCAAACCAGCACCAAAATAATCGCATGCGTCAATATCCAGATCAGGCCAATAGCAAAAAGTCCGGGATTCCCGGCCACCGCACCCAGATCCATCTGCATTCCGATCGTGGCTACCAGCACATATAGGAACACCGAACCGAGCTTGGAGGCGCCCACATGTTCCAGTTTTCGGACAGGCGTCAGCGAAAGCGCGATGCCAATGAATGTAGCAATGGTTACCACCCAGAAAAAGGGCGAGGTAAGGCTGTATTTATCTAAAAAAGGATAGTTTCTGGACAGATAGGGCGTGATAATGTCTGCCAGAAAGTGGGCTGCTCCCGTGGCACCGAAGCCTGCTGCTCCCAGGAAAATATAATCCCGCATGGCAGGCGTGTTCTCGTTGGTTTTGTTTTGTATATCAAGATGTTGCTTTATCAGCTCAATGGGCCGGCTGTCAGCGCCGAGCCAGCGGTCGATCCTGGCGGCATTTCCTGCGCCGTAAATCAGAAATGCCATCCATAGCTCTGCAACAAGCACATCCACGGCCACCATTTGTGAAAACAGCGCGTCGCTGGGCTGAAAAACTTCCCTTAATGCAGTCTGGTTAGCCCCGCCGCCGATCCAACTTCCGGCAATGGTGGCAAGCCCGCGCCAAACCGCATCGGCGCCTTCGCCGGCCACAGTCTGCGGACTGATCAGCCCCACGATCCACAAAGCAAATGGCCCGCCGATCATAATGCCCAGCGTTCCTACCAGCATAGCAATCAACGCTTTTGGCCCTAACCGGCTCAATGAGCGCCAGTCCATGCCGATCGTAAAAAAGACAAGGCAAGCGGGAAGAAAATATTTGGAAATAACCGGATAAAGCTGCGAGGTCTGACCATTTACAATGCCAAACGAATTCAGCAGGCCGGGAATAAAATAGCAAAGCAACAGCGGAGGGACTATTGCATAAAACCGCTTCCAGGCAGCGTTACCATCAGAAGCTGTATAAAAAATAGCAGCTAAAATCAGCATTAACAAACCAAGAACAACTGCGTCGTTTGTAATCATAAATAGGGTCTGGGAAATGAAATCGGGTAAAATTAACGTTGTTTTTTGTCCCGACGAAAGTCATTTGTCCGCTTATCACGTAAAACGCTGGTTTTGCGAAATATAAATTTGAAAAAATTTCCTTTTTCGTAATTTAGATGGTCATTTTTGCGATTAATGTTAATAATATTTTACTATGGCGATATACAATCTATCACTGAATGGAAAGAAGGTAAAAGTTGATGTCGAGCCCGATATGCCTTTGCTATGGGTTGTCCGCGATTTTGCCGGGTTAAAAGGCACTAAGTTCGGCTGTGGAATGGCCCTGTGCGGAGCCTGCACGGTGCATCTGAACGGAGAGCCAACGCGCTCCTGCCAGCTGCCGGTTTCGGGCGTGGGTAAAAATGATAAGATCACCACCATCGAAGGCATCGGAGATGGCAAGATGAATGTGCTTCAAAAAGCCTGGATCGAAGAGCAGGTCCCGCAATGTGGTTACTGTCAGTCGGGCCAGATCATGTCTGCCGCGGCGCTTCTCAAATCCAAACCCAATCCAACAGATGCCGACATTGATGCGGCTATGAGCGGAAACCTATGCCGGTGCGGCACATATGATCGCATCAGGAAAGCCATTCACCGGGCTGCCGAGGAGATGAAAGTTTCGGAAAACGGCATTGGAAAGCGTTAACAGGCAACATTCAGTCAACATTAGCTTTAAAGACATTGAAAAATATACAAACATCACGACGCGATTTCCTGAAAGCTTCGGGCATCACCACTTTCGGGCTTGCATTAGGCATTTCAGGTTTTACCAGGGACGCATCTTTAAAAAAGATTACGCCTGCTGTGCTCCGCCTGGAAATCAATCCCTTCATTATCATTGACACCAACGGCAACATTACCCTTGTTAACCCAAGGCCTGATATGGGCCAGGGCTCAACGCAGGCCGTGCCGTCGCTTCTGGCCGAAGAGCTGGAAGTAAGCCTGGAAAAAGTGCTCATCGTGCAAAGTGACGGAATGGGCAAGTATGGCAGCCAGACTTCGGGAGGCAGCAGTTCGGTGCGCGAACTATGGTTTCCGATCCGAAAAGCCGGGGCCGCAGCCAGGGAAATGCTTACAACCACTGCCGCCAAAAGGTGGAATGTGCCTGTTTCGGAATGCCACGCCGAAGATGCCAAGATCGTCCACAAGGCAACAGGCAAAAGCCTGACTTATGGTGAGCTGGCCGATGAAGCCTCCAAGCTGGAAATTCCTAAAAATCCCAAGCTTAAAGATGCCAGCGATTTCAAGATCATTGGTAAATACAATAAAAGACTCGATGTGCCCGAGCGCGTAAACGGCAAGGCGGTGTATGGCATCGACGTGGATGTGCCGGGAATGGTGTATGCAAGCATTCTACATTCCCCCATGATCCACGGTAAAGTGGCTTCCATCGATGATACGGAAGCAAAAAAGATCAAGGGCGTTTTGCAGGTTATCAAAACCGAAAGGACCATGCCGCACCGCACTTCCGAAGCCGTAGCTGTGGTGGCCACCAATTACTGGGCGGCTCTGAAAGGCAAAAAGGCGTTGGTTGTAAAATGGGATAATGGTGATCTGGAAAAATCTTTAAGCACAGCCAATTATTTCGCAGCCACCTATGAAGCGGCCAAAAAAGAGGGCATTAACGCTGAGGAGAAAGGCGATTTTACTGCAAAATACGCTTCTGCCCAGGAAAAGCTCGAAGCCAACTATGAGACGCCGTTTTTAGCACATGCACCCATAGAGCCTGAAAATGCAATAGCGCATGTCAAGGACGACGGAACAGTGGAAATTTGGGCGCCCGTGCAAGGGCCCGACTGGGCATTGCGAGATGTTTGCGGCTATATGAAAGTAAAACCTGAGCAGGTAAAAATCAATGTTACGCTGCTGGGAGGTGCATTCGGCCGGAAAGCATATCACGACTTTGTGCTGGAAGCATGCCACATTTCAAAAGTGGTCAAGAAACCCGTTAAGGTGGTCTGGACGCGGGAAGATGATATTTCACAGGGCCCTTACCGGCCGGGAATGCTCAGTCATATGCAGGGTTTTGTAGAAAATGGCAAAATCACGGGTTTTCATCATCACGCCATTGGTGAATCCATTTCCGGTCAGGTTTTTGGTGGATTGAAAGAAACCGACGCAGATCCCTGGCTTAGCGGCGAGCTGGCCACAGAAAATAATAAATATCGCTTCGACGGCGCTTCTAAGGTAAGCTGGACGCATGTCAAAACCGACATTCCGGTGGTGTGGTGGCGTTCTGTTTATGCGTCAAACTTCGGATGGGGACAGGAGTGCTTTGTGGATGAGCTCGCCCATCTGGCAAAAAAAGACCCGTTACAAGCCAGAATGGACATTCTTACTGATGACCGCTTTAAGAAAGTGCTTCAAACATTGGCTGAAAAAGCAAATTGGGAAGAAAAATTGCCTGATGGTTCGGGAAAAGGGCTTGCCGTATTCAGCTCTTTCAGCAGCATTTCCGCATGTTGCATCACAGTTTCCAGGAAAGACCAGGGAGTAAAGATTGATAAAGTGGTCTCTGTCATCGACTGCGGGCATTATGTAAACCCGGATAACGTGAAAGCGCAAACCGAAGGCAACATTGTCATGGGCATTACGGCCGCTATCAAAGACGGCATCACATTCACCAATGGCATCAGCGATCAAAACAATTTCCACCAATACAACATCCTGCGCCTCAACGAGATGCCCGCCATCGACATCCACATCATAGACAGCGGCGCAGCACCAGGCGGAGTAGGAGAGCCCGGCCTGCCACCCATCGCCCCGGCCTTGGGCAACGCCGTCTTCGCCGCCACCGGCAAACGCCTCCGCAAGCTTCCTTTTGATATCGGGAATCTGGGGTAGGTAAGCGAAACCCCCGTTTTCTAAGGAGTAATAAACATTAAGATATTATTCGAATAACATTAAACGCCCGTAGCTAACGTCAGTCGGCTACGGGCGTTTATTTATTTATAGCTAGGGACAAAAATTTAATAGATGGCAATGCTTTCAGTCTTCACTTCCCCTCCCTGCGTGGTAATTTGTACATGATATAGTCCGGTAGCTATTCTTTCTATTGACAACCCTTCACTGGGCACCTTTTTAGTTTCGAAAATAATTTTTCCACGTAAATCAGTAATGCTAAGCCAAGTGATATTCCTGGCATTTTTTACAAACAGGAAGTCAGAAACAGGGTTTGGGTAAATGAATGTTGAAGCCTGATTCAGCTCGAATCGGAGCATACGCTTCTGGCTGTATGAATAGGTGCCATCGCGATCAACCATTTTCAAGCGATAGTAATTAAGGCCATCGAGCGGGTGAATGTCCGTCCACTGGTAATTGACAAGCTGGGTACTCTCACCTTTTGCAGCATGTTCACCTATTTTCAACCAGGCTTTGGCATCGAGACTACGTTCAATTTCAAAAGCGGAGCTATTGCTTTCGTCTGTTGTTGCCCATTTTAGGATGGCTTGTTGATTTTCATCGGTTGCAGAGAAATGGGCAAGTGTTACCGGAAGGGACCCGCAAGAGCTTTGAACAGCTGCCTGGCTTTCACAACCAATGCCATTACCACTAATGCTGGCAGTACTTTGCCTGATAAAAATACAGACCGGCTCAATAGCGCACATGGTTAATTTTGGATTGTTAGTGATTGCCAATCCTCCGATAGCAAGCGAAGCCGAAATTCTCCCGGTTTCACTATTGCTCTGTTCACCAGCGCCCAAACCATCAAGGCTTTTCAACTCTGCATTGCCGGTAATCTGGATCCAGCCAATATTTGTAAGGTTATCGAGGCCCGACAAGTCGGTTAACAATGGGTTGTTCCTGATGATAAAATTTGTTGCCGAATTAAGATTGTTTAATCCGTTAAGACTGCCAAGACCTTTGCTGTCGCTGATAACCAGCCAATATACGTAACCAATACTTTGCAATCCAGTCAGATCAGTCAATAGATTATTATCACTAATATAAAGCTCACTCATAGATATGCTGGTGGGTAAACCAGCGAGGCTAGTCAGACTTTTGTTAGAACTCACGTGCATTTGGTAGGAAACGGAAGTTAAACTCGATAGTCCTGTTAAATCTTTCAAAAGATCATTTTCACCAATAAGTATGCGGCTCACATTGCTCAAATTGTTAAGGCCTTCCAGATTGACAAGACTCTTGTTGAGGCTTATCATCAAGACATCCGTGATGGTAGTCAGACTGGCTAGCCCATCGAGATTTTCTAACAGCGCGTTATCGGTAATGTAAAAGATTCTAGCGGTAGCCAGGTTATTTAATCCGGTCAGACTTGTCAGATTTTTGTGAAAACGAATGTGAATAGAACCTGAATTCGATGTTAATCCCTCTAAACCAGACAAATCGGTAAGAAGATCATTGTTATAGATCAGCAAATTCTTGGTGCTTGTTAGGTTTGCCAATTGTTTCAAATTCGGCAAAATCGTATTGTTTTGGATCGTAAGCGTACCATCGATCGTTGCAACGCCTGCTAAGGGTGCCAGATCAGTAATATCCGCGCCTGCGATAGAAATGTTTCCAATTACACTCGTGCATGATGCGTCAAAATTGTTAACAGCAGATTGTGAATTCAAACGCAGTTCTGTAAAGCGGCACGTCCCTGCGAGCGCTTGTGTTGAGAGGGCAAAAATAAAAAGGCAAAATTGGGCTGAAATGAGTAGAACTGGTTTCATAGTAGAATTTGTTTAAACAGTTGAGTAACATTTAATTATACAGATAAAATACTTCAAATACTACTTATGAGATATGGGAATTCTATTAAACGGCATGCATTGTTTTAATCGGACTAATACCAAAAAACGTCCCGGCTACAAGGAAGGCCAGGACGTTTTTTGGTACACAAACTATCTTTTTACTTCGCCCCGTCCGCTTTCGCTCTGGCAACGGCGTATTCGCCGATTTTGTGGCCAGATGCCAGACCTGCTTCGCAGTCGAAGCGGTAATGGATCAGTCCGTACATTCTGGATACGGAGGCTTCTTGTGCCATTTCGTCGATTTTCTTCTTTTCTTCCGGGAATATGTAGGCTAGCAATTCAGCCGCGGCGCCCGAGAAGGTGGAATGTCCGGATGTGTAAGACGGGAAATTAGGTAAGCCCACAGAGGTTTTGATTTTGCTGTTCATCTGGTTTGGGCGTGGGTAGTAATAGAAATATTTCACGTCCCAGCAACAGATGCCCGCATCCTGCAATGTAGTGCCCAAAAGCGCCAGTGTCCTGGCTGTACGCACCTCGCTGTACGCATTTTTATGGCAAAGGTCAGCTGCTCTTCTATGCCAGTGACCAGGAGGCGTATAGCTTCCCACACCATCTGACCAGAAACTGGCAATGCGCGCCTGTTCACGGGTTTGCTTTTTGGCGATTTGCAAAAGCTCATTGATATTTTCCTGATATTCAGCACTTCCGATCGTTGGCGGCGGGCCGGGACGCAATGTTTTTACAGTTGTTTTGTCAAAATTCCAGGGCGTTACAAATCCGTATGTAGGAAGCATAGGCGGGCGGGCGGGCATCTCCTGGCTTACCCACGGCTCAGAAACGCCGAGTTTTTTAGCATTAGCGACCATTTCAGCTGTTGCTGCCTGGTTGTTTGCCGTGCCCATACCATCCGTTTTTGCTCTTGCCATAACTTTGGCGCCTACCGCTTTTCCGAGTTCTGCACCAGCGGCAATATCACTCTCCACATTCATACCAGCCCATAAACGGCTGTTTTTATGCTCTGCAAGTTTCTGTTCCAAAAATGGCACTTCCCCCGGAAACATGGCTTTCAAAACCAAAAACGAAGCTTCGGCCACAACCGCATCCTCAGAAGGATAGGAGGGAAGATCGGTAACCGGCAAAATAGCCTGCACGGAAGCGTCTGTTTTCGAAGGCGCCTTGCGGTTGTATTTGAACTTATAATTCCAGGCACTTACCAGCGCATCATACTGCGCCACGCTCAGGTAAGCCAGCGCGCGCGCCGTGTAAGGCGGGTTAGCGAATGGAAACTTAGGGTCAGCCAATGGGTTAGCCGGGTCAGGCAGTGGATATTTGCCGTCCTGGTTGGATGCGGGCGGGGTATTATAGCGCGCAGCCAGCTCACGGCCAATCTCATTCCAGCGAAAAGCAGCACCGGCTCCCCAAAAATTAACAATATCCCGCTGCTGAGGCGTGATTTTAGAAGTCGTCTCTTTTAATTTTTCAATTTCTGCTTTATACTCGGCCGACGCAGCATTCTTAGGCTCAGCTACTTCCACTTCGCTGGACGAAGTAAGCACGTAAGGTTTCCAGTTGCCTGCATCGGCATCCATACTGGAAGGGTTGTTAACCGAAGCCGTAGGCTCGTCAATGGTTTTGGTACAGGAAGAAAACCCTAATGTGATCAGCAATCCGCACGCAATCAGCAGTCTGCTCTTTGATATATATTTTACTTTCATTGTTATTGATGCATGTTTGGGTTTTTGTCAGCTTTGATATACCGGAACTGGTACAGCACGCCAACAGAGAAAGATGTACTCTGGCCAACATTAGCTCCGTCTAAAACGTAAGCGGCCCGGGCATTAACGCCGATATTTTTCGGCTGAAATTTGGCATAAACCCCGCCCACAGTGCTTTTCATATTATTTGATGGAAAAGGCATATCGTTGCGGCGGATGTTGTCGCCGCCATCGCAGGCGCCGTATTCAGCGAAAACTTCTGCCTGGATAGCAGCTTTCTGATAGCCGATTCTGGCCGATGCATCAAAAGCATTGGGTACGCTTACCCGGTTGGTGCCGTGCAGCTTACCATCAGCCAAGTACGAATCGCGATCGATCTTAATGTTACTTCTGAAAATATAGCTTCCTGATGCAGTCAGGTAAATACCTGTTGGCCGGTTCCAATATCTGGCCAGCAAACGGGCTGTTGCCGTCCTGCACTGGATGCCAATGGACATAGGCAGAAAGTCGGGAACGTAGTTGCCGATGGGAATAGAAGCGCCGCCTATGGCATGCAGAGAGAAGCCGGATTTGTTGATAAAACGATATTTAAGCCAAAGAGAGGCATCCTGGAATCCGTTTTGCCACATCAGGTTGCCCGCACTCGCCTTGGTCCATACGTAAGGCACGCCTGCGATCACGTTCAGATTTTTGGTAACGCCTACGGCCAGCATGGCCATTGCATTCTGGGTTGTGTGCGTGCCAATGTTAAAATTTGGGCGTTTGAGGCTATTTTCCCAATATTTATCCCAAGAGCTGTGGCCGTAAGAAAGAGCCAGGCAAGCCGTGTTTTTCGACATATAAATGGCGTCGTTGGGCATTTGCGCGAATGCTTTTCCTGTCACGCACAGCAGGATTATAAAAAGCAACAAGACCAGTTGCTTCATTTTCTGTAAAGAATGTTGCATTTGTTTTAATAAGGAATAATGCCGCGCCGGTGCGATCTCCAAAAAAGACACAGCGTTTTTGCGGGCAATGGTATAAATGAAATAGAAGGCTTGCGGCAGGAAGACGAATGATCCGCTAATATTCAGCTAAGCTCGGGAGGCGGGCTTGTTAGCTGAATGAAGTTGGCTGAATAGATATTTTTCGAATACAAGGCCATCGATAAGGGCGCCTGTTCGGCAAATAATGCGGTTTGAAAGCTTATTTCATTGATGTTGGAAACGTAGTTTTTTAGCAGATGATCCACCATTTTCATGGCTTTGCTATACGGATCCTCAGGAAGTTTTGCATTGGGATCGGTCAAGATCTGCATGGCATTGGCTAATGCGAAAAAATCGTCCCTGGCCACCTGGTTGGATTTCAAAGTGACGTAAAGCGTGTCGTTTTGATGCAGGACATTGGTGGGATTGTAAAACTGGTCGTTTTGGCGGATAAGTCCCTGAGGCAGATCGGTAATTTGCAGATCGCCCGAATAGGGAAGTGACGGCAAATGCATTTTCACAACCACCGTTTCATCGTTTAAGGACGAGATGGGTGCTTGTAGGTGATGATTATCAAAGAAAAGTACAGCGATAGTCAGCCCGAACGTGTTGTAGAGCAGCAGAACCAACAATCCGATTGGTAACAGTCTTTTCAATTTCAAGAGGATTTATATCCAAATGTAATCAAGTTAAGTGCAATTCTGCAAGTGTTGTTTAAAATACTATGGTGTCATATGGGCAGCAAAAGACATCCTGCGGATTTTTCTTATATTTTCGCCTTAAAAAAAGCGATTGCAGCCCATGAAAAAATCAATGATCAACCCAATGCCCCAGTTTTTTGACCGCTATATTAATCTGGTTGAAGACATTAACATTTTTGAAGCATTTGACCAATATGCACCTGACAAAGTTTATACTGACATCACAAAACTAGCCAGCCTTCAAGACCGGGCTTATGCCGAAGGAAAATGGAGCGTGAAGGATATTTTGCAACACGTTATTGATAACGAGCGCATTATGTCCTACCGCGCCATGCGTTTTTGCCGAAACGACAAAACCACCCTGCCAGGCTACGACGAGGAGCTTCTGGCAGCAAACACGATCGCCTACCAACGCAGCGTTGAGGACCTGATGCAGGAATTCAATCAGGTAAGGCAGGCCACCCTCTCACTTTACAAAGGCATGAATGATGAAATGATGCTCCGCTCGGGCTTTGCTTTCAAATCCGAAATTTCCGCGCTGGCCCTGGGCTTCGTCATCATCGGCCATCCCATCCACCACATGCGCGTGATCGAAGAACGGTATTATCCGCTGCTGGGTTAGTAGGCGTCCAGTTTATAGGTCGTTACGATACAAATCCGACGTAAATACGGATCAGAATTACAAACAATTGATCCGTATCACGCTTTCATTTGAGCTATAAAAAATTTTCGGCTCAATTTTGATTTTATTACAGCTCATTTTTGTTTAGATTTGAGCTGTAATCATATGTTAATAATGAGCTATAATAGTGCCAAGAATAGATTCTGAAATTTTATCCTTTGTTAGGGATCATCCCCTATGTTCATCTGTTGAGATACATCAGGCGGTTGGAAAGGGTTCTTTTGCAACAACCAAAAGAGCGATAGCAACATTGGTTGCAACCGGGCAACTACTTGCCTCGGGGCAGACTCGCGCTACAAGGTATACCATAAGTCCAGCCAACCAGCTGTTTAGTCACCTGGACATGGCAGTTTATTTTCAGCAGGAAATAGACCAGCGTAATATCCGGGAAGAATTCAATTTTCAGCTGATCAATGAGATATTGTCCAGTGTCAATCTGTTCACTACCGATGAAGCAAATTACTTGCGAGAATTACAGCAGGAGTTTCGCCGCAATGTAGATGATATGAGTTCCGCTGCCTATCATAAAGAGATGGAAAGGCTAGCGATTGATCTGAGTTGGAAATCATCACAAATTGAGGGAAATACTTATTCTCTGCTGGAAACCGAACGCTTATTGAAGGACAAGGAAACGGCCGCAGGAAAACCTAAGGATGACGCGACCATGCTGCTAAATCATAAAGACGCGCTCAACTTTATCATCGAGAACCCTGACTACGTGGTTCCATTATCTATTGCACGCATAGAAGATATACATAGTCTGCTCATTAAGGACCTTGAAGTTGAACGCAACATCAGGAGGCGGCGTGTCGGTATTTCCGGTACGAATTATAAGCCGCTTGATAACGAACATCAGATCAGAGAAGCATTGGAAGATATGTGTAGGCTGATCAACCGCAAAGAAAATGTGTTTGAGAAATCGCTGCTGGCGTTGGTGTTGCTGTCCTATATTCAGGCGTTTAATGATGGGAACAAAAGAACAGCACGTATAGTAAGTAACGCAATACTGATTGCTCACCAATATTGTCCTATCTCTTTCCGAACTGTCGACGCAGTCGAATATAAAAAAGCGATGCTCATCTTTTACGAGCAAAATAATATCAGCGAGTTTAAGAAAATATTTATAGAGCAATTCAGATTCGCTGTGAAAACCTACTTCTAGATAAGTCATTTTTGTAAATGTTCGCCCGGTGCTTTGACGCCAACAACCCCAAATCAAACCCCAGCCAGCTGATCAAGCGCTGATTCAACTTCCGTTACGGGCAGTTGGCAGGTTTTGTCGTAGCATACGTAGATTGCCGTTTTTCCGTTAATGTCGGTTCGGTTTTGGAGCAGGGGGAGATCGGAGCGGGTTGTGGTTCCCATGACGAGTTTGTTTGGGACGAAGAAGCGGTCGAAGTCTTTGCGCATTTCGTCTGCTTCTGGGCCTGCGATGATGATTTCGGCTGTTGGTGTGGCCCGGATGCAGTATAATGCGGCCCAGTTGGTGACCCATTGCACGTCGGCAAGCATCACTTTGCTCATTTTAGAGAGCATGGCATCTGAGATTTTGCTGTATTGATCATCATCCAGCATCATTCCGAGCAGATAGAGGTTATGCGCCATAATCGAGTTGGAGGCCGGAATTACATTGTCAAATAGCTCTTTTTTACGGGTTATCAGTGTTTCACCCGAAATGTCGGTGAAATAAAAGAAACCTTCCTGCTGGTCGTAAAAGTTCTGGATAGTATAATCAGCGAGGTTTTTAGCCAGCGTGATCCACTGCTCATCAAATGTGATCTGGTAAAGAGCCAGGTAAGCTTCGATGACCGCTGCATAATCTTCCAGAAAGCCAGTTACCGTGGCCTGGCCGCTTTTGTAGCTATGCATAAGCCGGCTTTGCTTCATCATATTGTCCCGGATAAACACACCCGCTGAAACGGCAAGCGCCCGAATATTCTCATCTCCCAAAGCCCGGTAAGCATCCGCCAGTCCTTTGATCAATAACCCATTCCAGGAAGTAAGCGTCTTATCGTCCAGACCGGGCCGGATACGCTCTGCGCGCTTTTCGGCCAGTTTTCGAAGTGCCGCATTGTATTTGGTTTCAAGATCAACCACATCAAGCCGCAAAGCACTTGCTGTTTGCAAAACTGGCCGGGTTAAATGCAAATGATTGTGGCCCTCTTCCCAATTGCCATGATCGGAAACATTATAAAGCCTGGCAAACCATTCAAAGTCTTCACCCAGGGTTTGCTTCAGTTCTGCTTTTGTCCAGATATAAAATTTGCCTTCAACGCCTTCACTATCAGCATCCAGTGCCGAATAAAAGCCGCCTTGCTCGTTTCGCATTTCAGTCTGCAGCCATTGGATTGTGCTGTTAAGGCGATCGGCATAAAGTGGGTTTTGGGTAAGCGAATAGGCTTCGGCGTAAATGCTGAGCAGTTGCGCATTGTCATAAAGCATTTTTTCAAAATGGGGGATAAACCACTCGTCATCAACGGAGTATCTGGCCCAGCCTCCGCCAACGTGATCATATATCCCGCCCAATGCAATGCGGTTCAGCGATAATTCCAAATGGGCAAGCGCCTCCGGATTTTGGCTTATATCATAATAGCGCAACAAAAACTTGTAAATAGAAGGCATAGGAAACTTGGGCGCCCGGTCCATCCCGCCTTTTTCTGTATCAAAATTGCGCTGCAAATGTTCAAACATTGAATCGAGCTCGGCAGTTTGATAACCGTTGCTGCTGGCTATGAGGCCATACTTTTCTGTGTCCGATATCAGCATGTTCTGCACAAAACCTTCTGCCGACCCAGCCAGCTCATCGTAATGTTTGTCAAATGCATTGTTGATGCTTTTCAGCAGCTGCACCCAGTTTTGCGGTGGCAAATAGGTAACTCCGTAGAAGGGCCGACTATCCGGCAACAAGAAGACATTCAATGGCCATCCGCCCCGCACGCCCATGGCTTGCACGGCGTCCATATACACAGCATCCACATCTGGACGCTCCTCACGGTCCACCTTGATGCATACGAAATGTGCATTCATGACCTGGGCAATGTCCTCTTTTTCAAAACATTCCCTTTCCATCACGTGGCACCAGTGGCAAGCCGAGTAACCAATGCTGACCAGGATCGGCTTATTCTCCGTTTTTGCTTTGCTTAATGCTTCGTCGCCCCAGGGATACCAGTCAACGGGATTATGTGCATGTTGGAGTAAATAGGGGCTGGTTTGCTGGCTCAGGCGGTTCATAGTTGTAAGTGCTATTGATGAATGACCACTTTTTTGGTAATGGTCCGGTTTTGGGTTACAAAGCGGGCAAAATATATGCCAGCAGATAACCGCGGCAAATCGATCCGCTCGCGCGTTTCGCCCGCGACGGCTTTGAGCTCCTTTGAGAGCACAACCTGACCTTTGGTATTAAGCAGGGAAAAAGCCACATTGGAAACACCATTCATGCCATTCAAAACAACATTCATTTCAAATGAGACGGGATTGGCATAAACATAAGCATCCGAAAGGACTGGCTCAGTGCCAGTGACCGTATCATTGAGATCAAACTTGCAGAGAAAGACTTCTTTTCCTTTCAGCTTAATGTTTTTAAGCCACTTTTGATGCGAAACCACAATCTCGGTTTCGGCATTATCAGCCGCATAGGGGTTCTGGGCAGCGATGAGAATGTTGCTTCCTTTTACTACGCCGCGCCAGATTGGGCTTTGCCGCTCCATATGATCGCGCGCCGATTGCGGAATGACCAGCTCATATGTTCCCTCAAACATATCTTTGAAGGCCGAAAGCCGGTAAAGTCCGTAAATAAAGCGCTCATAAGGCTCGTAGTTTTCCTGGCGGCTGCCCGGAAAGCCGGGGTTTTCCCAAAGCCATAAGCCCTTTGCTCCCGAGAAAAACGGGAAAATAGCAGTTGCTTCCGCCACAAATGGCGCAATCAGCGGCGTGTTGGGATCATAACTGTCATGAATGCGCATCCATACAAACGGAATGATGGGTTTATCGCTCCAAGCGCGGTTGGCCTCAATGTTAAAGAGCAGATAGGAAAGGTAATCCTTGCCGATCGGGTTATCATAGCCATAATAATAGTAAGGCGAAGGTGTCAAAAACTGCTGCGCATCGTAAAAGCTGCCGCCGATTTTGCCAGCATTGTCCTGCACCAGATAATGTGTCCGCGCCGGGTTGGTAGTCCAGTCCTGCCAGCTGTTGGAAGTAATATTCAGCCAGGTGTTTCGCACGGGAACATCGCTGTAACTGCTCAGCGGAGCGGTAACACCCTTGGCCCTGAGCCTTTTGGCCGCTTCGGTATACCACCAGCGCATGTCTCTTTTATAAGTTGCAAGAAAGTCTGCATCCGGCAAGTTCCGGTAATTCTGCGGGATTTGGCTATTAGATTTTAAGGCGAGAATGTCGCGGTCTTCACGCTGCATGCGCTCAATGTCCATACAAATAATATCGCTTCCTTTGGCTGTTTCGGCATAGTTGTCCCAAAAACTGCGGTAAGCAGCCGTATCGTTTCCCCACGGGCTGCGCAGGGCATTGTCTGCCCAGGGCTGGTTGCCGCTCGATGTGGCAACACCATACCAGATCAATGCGCGCTTGGCAACAGGCAATGTTGCGAGCTCTGATCCGCTGAATGTGGCAAGATGGCTAAATCCGTGTTTAAGCGGCTGCGACTGCGTATCGCCAAATCGCGTAGCATTGTAAACGATCGTAAAGGGCAGGGTGAATTCAGGGATTTTTCCCCATTCGATGGTGTTATTGGCCTTGACCGGATTTAGTATATAAGCGGGCTGGCAATCCTGCGCTAAAACAGCAACTGCTTGGGCCAGACAATAAAATAAAGTGGTGTAAAAAACCCTCACATACATATTGGTAAAATGGATCATAAGAATTGACCAGACAAATTCGTTACTTTTGCAACATTGAAATTTGATTTTTTCGGGGAAACGATTTCTGCGAAACGCTTTCCGGGAAACGCTTTCCGGGAAACGCTTTCCGGGAAACGCTTTCCGGGAAACGCTTTCCGGGAAACGCTTTCCGCGAATGGCGCAGATTTCAACATAGTAATGACAAAGTAAGAAAAGAAATTGCCTGGAACATAAAATATAAACCTGATATGAGACGATTACTGCTTATTGCCCCTCTTTTTCTGGCCCTATTTCTGGTGGCTTGTGATAAAGACAAAAAAGAGAACCCGGATCCAAACCCGCAGCTATCTGAAAAGGACAAGATCCTGATCAATTATCCATGGCGGATGTCGGACGTAACTGACCTGAACGGTAAAACCATCCCTTTGAATCTTTTGAACACGCAGACGCGCGCCATTAAGGAAGTAATGGACATTCAGTTCCTTCAAAACAATGTTACCAAAGCCATTGACCAAGGCTCAAAGCAGGTTATCAACGGCGGGACGTGGTATTTGAAAAATGATGATAAAATGCTTGACATTAAGATTTCGGGCTTTTCGGGCGAATTTGGTGTGGTGGAAATATCCAACAGCAAATTGAAGTTGAAAAGCAAAATGCCTGTCGATAAAGTTGAGCAGGAAACGATCATGGTTTTCGAGCCTGTGATCAAGTAAACAATTCACTTTTTGGTATAATTCAGTAAAAGCGGCCGGTTAAATCTGCCGCTTTTATTATTTTGTACCAAATTCAACCCTGAATGAAAAAGAACGACCCAAAAATTATAAACGCCTGGTATATGTACGACTGGGCTAATTCGGTTCACGCCCTTGTTATCGTATCAAGCATTTTTCCCGTTTATTTCAGCGCCACTGCCTTAAAGGCTTCGGGAAATCTTTTCACTGATTTTTTTGGGTTTCAAATCAAAAGTTCGGTGCTGTTCACCTACACCGTTTCGGCCTCTTTTCTTATCACCGCGCTTCTTATCCCCTTATGCACTGCTGTCGCCGATTATAGTGGCAAGAAGAAAAGATTTATGAAGTTCTTCTGCTACCTGGGCGCTGTCAGTTGTATGTTGCTTTATTTTTTTACCAAAGACACCCTGGTGCCTTCCATCATCCTGTTTGCCCTGAGTCTGATCGGATGGAGCGGAAGCATTGTTTTTTACGATTCCTACCTGCCCGAAATAGCCACCGAAGACCGGTTTGATGCATATAGTGCGCGGGGATTCTCTCTGGGTTACCTGGGAAGCGTGCTGCTGCTGTTGTTTAACCTAAGCATGATCTTAGCGCCCGGATTTTATGGCATCACCGACAAAGCGCTTCCTGCCCGGATTTCTTTTTTTACCGTCGGGCTTTGGTGGATACTTTTTGCCCAGATCCCCTTCAAATATTTACCCGCCAATAAAGCCGCAAAGCAAAAGCCCGGAAACTGGATTTTCAATGGCTTTGCCGAGCTTAAAAAGGTGTATTTTAATTTGGGTCAACAGCCCTTTCTGGCCAAATTTCTCAGCGCTTTTTTCATTTACACCATGGGTCTGCGAACTGTAATGTACGTGGCAACGATCTTTGGGGCAACCGAGCTGAAACTGCCATCGCAGAGCCTGATCGTCACAGTTCTGCTGATTCAGATCGTGGGCATCATCGGCTCATTTGCATTCGCTTGGCTCTCGGGAAAAATCGGCAATATTTTCGCCCTGATGGTTGGCGTTTCGATCTGGATCGGAATTTGCACAGGGGCTTACTACACCACTGAGGCCATGGAATTCTATTTTGTCGCCTGTGCTGTCGGCATGGTGATGGGTGGAATACAATCCCTTTCGCGCTCGACCTACTCTAAGCTGATCCCCGAAAATATCACTGATACAGCCTCTTATTTCAGTTTTTATGACGTAACCGAAAAGCTCGCCATCGTAGTAGGCACATTCATCTATGGCACGGTCGAATACCTGACGGGAAGCATGCGTAACAGCATTCTGGCCCTTTTAGTGATTTTCGTTTTCGGACTGATCCTGCTTTCCCGAATCCCATCCAAAAAAGCTTATCATTACCAGGTCCAGGATCAAGATCGGTAATTAGCATGTTTGCAGAACCTTTTTTCGCTCAGGCTTACGTTACTATTAATGCATAAGAAAATAATATTAAACGAATGCGCTGGTGAAAAGTAAACAATCCTTCATAAATCTCATATTTGTGCTAATGGCCGGGTTGCTATGGAATCCATGCTCGGCACAGAAAAAGTATGAACGCGAATTCAGCATTAAAACCGACGCAGTCCCGCAGACAGCGGCTGACTTTGTCAATTCCGTTTTTACGAAATCAAAAATTCATTGGTACAGGGAAGAAAGCCTGACTGGAAATTCCATCGAAGCGAAACTGAAACATTCAAAAAAGCGGTATAGCATTGAATTCGATGAATCGGGAAATATCCAGGACGTCGAGATCGTGTCGAGTATTGATGCCATGGAGGGAGGTAGCAGGGCCACATTAGCAGATAATCTGCGCAAGGAATTTTCACATTATAAGATCGTGAAAACGCAGCTTCACTGGAACGGGCCAGTGGCCGCATTGAAAAAATCTTTGCTTGAAAACATGGCTGCAAAGGGCGTACAGACCAGATATGAGCTGGTACTAAAAGGGACAAGGGATAAACTGGAAAGCTATTTTGAAGTACTGGCCGAAGAAAACGGAGCGATTGTGAGCATTCATCAGATCGTTCAGCGCAACACGGATAATCTGATATATTGATGTACAGATACGCTCTTAACTGTCTTTTTCTGGTAATGTTGCCCTTGGCTGTATTGGGTCAACGCAATTTCAGGACCGGTACGCTTCCGCAAATTAATGTTAATATAAAACTTGCACCTGGCTGGAAGCTGAATACAAAGCTGGAAGCAAGGCAAATATTCTTCGAAAGAGAGCCTGAAACAGCCCTCAGCCGCCGGCTGCGATATGAAAGAACCGATTTAAGCACGGTAATCACCAGGAAAATCTCGGCAGACAACACCCTGGGAGCGGGCTATCTGGCCAGGTGGGATGGCAAGGAATTCACCCACCGCCTCATTCAGCAGTTCAGTAATGTTCAAAATCTGGAAGTAATCAGCCTGGCCCACCGGGTTGTTACCGATGAAACATTCAGACCATCGGAATCCCCGGAGTTTCGGGCGCGGTATCGGCTGGGGCTGGAATTGCCATTAAGCGGCCGGCAAATCGACCCCCGGGAATTTTACAGCAAAGTCAACAACGAGTATCTGGGCATATGGTCAGAGGGCAATGCGGATCTTGAAATTCGCGGATTACTTGCTTTGGGCTACAATGCTACCGACAACAACAAAATAGAGCTCGGCGTCGAGTATCGTGTCAATGAATTCGACAATCCTTCAAAAGCCCAGCAGTTCTGGCTTACAATCGGATGGTTTGTTAGCATTTAGGTCTTAAAGAGCTCAATGAGCTAAGGAAGGGCCGGCTGCGCTGAGAATTTTCCCTTAGCATTATCACCCGTGCGCTAGCTGTGCAGCTTAATCTTGCTCACTAACAGGCGGATATCTTCATTTAAAAGTATTGGAGGCGCGATGATGGAACGGTTTTTTGATAAAGCAGAAATTTTCACCTAAAACCGAAATTTATGAAAGCGATCGTAAGAGTAGTTTCATTCCTGAGCCTGAGTGCACTTTTGAGTCTGGCAGCTTGTAATGGAAACAAAAACGCAGAAGGCACTGAGGGAAATATGGATTCAACAGGTGTGGATACCATGCAAACGGAAATGGGGACAGATACAATGTCCACGGATTCGGCGGGCAGAATGTAACCGGATCTATTATAGCGGACGTGGCGTGCTCATCGGGCCTCCGGGCTGGGATAGGGGAGAAACCTGTACAAGTACGGAGCCTTATGAGCACCTCCCGTCCATTTTTTTGCGATTCGTTCCAGTATGCCCAGGCCCAGCATTTTGCGCTGGAAGGCTGCCCGTAGCAGCTTTTTGTTTAAAATAGTCTCATAAAGTCCTTGCAGCTCGCCCATGGTGAACTGCTCGGGAAGTAAGTTAAAGCCGATCAGTTTGTGATCTAAATCCAGCTGAATGGTTTGCAGGGCTTTGGCCAGAATGTGCTCGTGATCCTGCATGAGCTTGGGAAGCTCGGTTAGATTGAACCATTCACAGCTGTCCGAAATGCTGTCGGGTGTGGGAATCGCTTTGGTAAAATCCACCAGCGCATAATAACCCACCGATACGAAGCGGGCCAGCAGCCAGTGCTTGTCATCCGGAACAAAGCCGCGGGCAGCCATAATTTTTTTAAGCGGCTCAGTATCATGCCGACTTTTCTCCCCGAACGTGTAAAATTGTTCAAGAAAAATATCTTCCAGTCCCGTCCTGTGCAAAAGGATGCGCCGTGCGGCTTGATTAATGTCTTCATCTTCATGTACAAAGCCACCGGGCAAGGCAAAAAAACCTGTGTTCTTATAGGTTAGCAGCAGTACTTTCAGCTCATTTTTATGAAAACCAAAAATGACGGTATCAATTGCAATGCCGGGTAAATAACCGGCTCCTGTAAAGTTTGTTTCCTGTTTTTTAAATTCCTGATCCATGGCTTGCCTGCATTATATGGGCAAGTAACGAAAAGATTTGCTAACAGGCAGAATTTAAATTATCATTGTAACATATTGATACAATATAAAATTAATGTATGATTTATACTTTAAATGTTGCAACATGTCAAACCTTTATATTATGCCAAAACAGTTAGTACTAGCAATTTTGCTCTGCGTAACCACTTCTATGACGCTCTTTGCCCAAAAAAGTAATCAGGTAACCGTCGAGAATGGGACTTTGGAGGGAAGCAGGGAGGCCGGATCGGGGCTATTGATTTTCAGAGGTGTTCCATTTGCTGCGCCGCCGGTTGGTGAGCTGCGCTGGAAAGAACCACAGCCAGCCCAGAACTGGCAAGGTGTGCGCAAAGCGGACCAATTTGGTAACAAGCCCATGCAGAAGCCGATTTTTGGCGATATGGGCTTCCGCTCAAAGGATATGAGCGAAGATTGTCTTTACTTAAATGTCTGGACGCCCGCCAAGACGATGAAAGAGAAAATGCCGGTCCTGGTTTATTTCTATGGTGGAGGCCTTGCAGCCGGTGATGGTTCTGAGCCCCGGTATGATGGAGAGACATTAGCCAAAAAAGGAATTGTAGTGGTAACATTGAATTACCGGCTGGGGATTTTTGGCTTTTTCTCACATCCTGAGCTGACGCAGGAATCTCCCAACAAATCTTCGGGCAATTACGGCTACCTGGATCAGCACGCAGCATTGCTATGGGTGCAGAAGAACATTGATAAGTTCGGTGGCGATCCCAAGCGTGTGACCATTGCCGGTGAATCGGCAGGCTCGATTTCGGTTTCGGTTCAGATGGCTTCGCCCTTGTCTAAGGACCTCATTGTAGGAGCAATAGGAGAGAGTGGGGCAGGAATTAACCCTACATTAGCATCTATGCCTTTGGCCGAAGCTGAAAAGATCGGTGAGGCATTTGCCAAAGGCGTTAAAACGGGCAGCTCGCTAAAAGAGCTCAGGGCTTTATCTGCTGCGGATCTTTTGGATGCAGCCTACACGCCCGGCCAGACGCGCACTGCCACTACGCCTACGATTGATGGTTATTTTCTGCCAAAAACATTGCCTGAAATCTTCCAGGCTGGCCAGCAGGCAAAAATCCCCATCCTGGTTGGCTGGAATTCCGCCGAAGTACCTTACCAGGTTGTTTTAAAGGCCGATGCGCCAACGCTTGAAAATTACAAGAAGGCCGTTAGCGGTTTGTATAATGATAAAGCAGAGCAAATTCTGAAATTGTATCCGGCTGCCTCAGATGCTGATGTTGTCAAAGCGGCAACAGCCCTTTCCAGCGACCGCTTCATTGTTTACAGCACATGGAAATGGGCTGATCTGCAAATTCAAACTGGCGGCAAACCTGTGTACCGCTATGTTTTCTCACGCATTCGCCCGGCTATGTCGGCAGCGATGGGTAATGCGAAGGCAGGTCTTGCGGGCGGGGTTATCAAGGGCGAT
Organism: Dyadobacter chenhuakuii; assembly: GCF_023821985.2. NCBI lineage: Bacteria > Pseudomonadati > Bacteroidota > Cytophagia > Cytophagales > Spirosomataceae > Dyadobacter > Dyadobacter chenhuakuii. The sequence continues at coordinate 35,401 of NZ_CP098805.1, forward strand.
GCTGCCAAAGCTGCACCCGCGGCGCCTGCGGCAGTAGGAGCAGCCCACGCTTCTGAGATTGAGTATGCATTAGGAAACCTGGCTAGTAACAAGGTGTACGAATGGACGCCGGACGATTACAAAGTGTCTGCAACAATGGTAGATTATTTTGCAAATTTTATAAAAACGGGTAATCCCAACGGTAAAGGACTTCCTCAGTGGGATGCAAATACAGGCAAGGCTCCTGTTAAGTTCATGAACATTGACGTAAAAAGCGAGCAGCAGACAGAAAGTGACAGGGACCGTTATCTGTTTCTTGACAAAGAATACATGAAGTAAAATTATAGTGTTAAACAGCAAAAAGCCCTGCATCCAGTTTTGGAGCAGGGCTTTTTTATATTCGCTTAAACTATTAAAGTGTTCTTTTCACTTCACGAAGCTCAAAGCTTTCGATGATGTCACCCACTTCGATGTCGTTGAAGTTCTTAATGCTCAAACCACATTCGTAACCGTTTCTAACTTCCTGCACGTCGTCTTTGTAACGTTTCAGCGAGTCGATTTCGCCGGTCAGCAATACGATTCCTTCGCGAACTACGCGGATTTTATTGCTGCGTTTCACATAACCATCCGTAACATAGCAACCTGCAATGGTTCCAATCCGGCTGATCTTGAACACTTCGCGGATCTCGATATTTCCGGTAATGATCTCTTCGATAGAAGGAGCAAGCATACCTGTCATCGCATCCTTAATCTCATCGATCGCCTGGTATATTACAGAGTAATGACGGATTTCGATCTGATCTTGTTCTGCCATTTTCTTGGCATTCGAAGAAGGACGAACCTGGAAGCCTATCACAATCGCATCAGAAGCAATGGCCAGGTTGACATCGGATTCGGAGATCTGACCCACTGCTTTGTGGATAATGTTCACCTGCACCTCAGATGTTGATAGTTGCAATAACGAATCTGAAAGGGCTTCAACCGATCCATCCACGTCACCTTTAACAATCAGGTTCAACTCGCGGAAACTTCCGATTGCCTTACGACGACCGATCTCTTCAAGGGTAATGTGCTTACGCGTCCGGATCGACTGCTCGCGCTGGATCTGCTCGCGCTTGGTTGCGATATCGCGGGCATCACGCTCGTTCTCAAATACATTGAAACGATCACCTGCCTGCGGGGCACCGTTAAGACCAAGCAACTGCACTGGCATGGATGGTCCGGCTGATTTAAGCTTTCTTCCCAGATAGTCGGTCATGGCTTTCACCTTTCCGTAATGCGATCCTGCAAGGACCACATCGCCTACTTTCAAGGTTCCCGTCTGTACAAGGATGGTCGTAACATATCCGCGGCCCTTATCAAGGGATGCTTCTACTACGGCACCTGCTGCACGGCGGTCCGGGTTGGCTTTCAATTCAAGCAGTTCGGCTTCAAGCAATACTTTTTCAAGCAGCTCGTCGATACCCATACCTGATTTGGAGGATATTTCCTGGGTCTGGTATTTTCCACCCCATTCTTCAACCAAAAGGTTCATATTGGCAAGTTCCTCACGGATTTTTTCCGTGTTGGCCCCAGCCTTATCTACTTTACTGAATGCAAATACGATAGGTGCACCGGCAACCTGCGCGTGGTTGATCGCTTCACGTGTCTGGGGCATGACGCTGTCGTCAGCTGCAATCACGATGATAACCACGTCGGTAACATTGGCACCACGGGCACGCATCGCTGTAAATGCTTCGTGACCCGGCGTATCCAGGAATGTTACCTGTTTGCCTGTTTTGGTTTTAACACTATATGCACCAATGTGCTGGGTAATTCCACCCGCTTCACCACTGGCTACATTTTCCTGACGGATATAATCCAGAAGCGATGTTTTACCGTGGTCAACGTGACCCATAATGGTAACGATCGGCGCTCTTTCTTTCAGGCTTTCTTCGTCATCAACTTCTTCCTGCACATCATTCTGCACTTCTTCTTCGGCAGAAATAAAGGCAACTTCAAATCCAAATTCATCGGCGATAAAAGTGATCGCTTCTGCATCCAGACGCTGGTTGATGGAAACGAACATTCCCATGCTCATACAAACCGAGATTACTTCCTGAACTGTTACGTCCATCAGTGAAGCCAAATCGTTTGCGGAAACGAATTCTGTTACGCGCAATACTTTTGTTTCGTCCGAATCCAGTCCGTTCGGATCGTTCTGATCTCCGCGGTCCCTGCGACGGGTTCCTTTTCCACCACGACCGACATTTCTGGTGTTACCACCACCCATGCGGGCCATTGTAGCTTTAATGTTATCTGAAACTTCTTTATCTGAAACTTCTTCTCTTTTAACACCACGGCGATTATTGCCTGCTGCGCCACTGCGATTGCCCGGGCCGCTCCTTGCAGATGCATTACCTGCTGCCGGCGTTGTGCCTGGGGCAGCTGGTGCTCCCGGTGCAGCCGGACGGTTTCCTGTGCGGCTTCCTGCTGGTGGAACATTGGCTTCCTTAGGCCTTGCAGGTGCATTTGGATCTGCTGCTGTTGTCGCGGGGCGGTTTTCACCGGCAACCACAACGCCATCACGGATTCTCTTGCGTTTTCTGCGGCGTTTTTTATCTGCTGCTGTATCACTGCTGGATGCAACAGGGTCTTTTTTCTTGATCTTATCAGAGGGAAGCTCAATCTTACCAATCACGCGAAGACCGCGGAGCTGCTCTCCCTTGGCCTCGATCAGGTTCGACTCAACCGCTTCTTCGGCGACAGCTGCCACAGGTTCGCTTGGAACCGGAGCTGTTTCCGGAGCCTTAGGCGTTTCGGCCACAGGCGCTGGTTGCACTGCTTCTGCTTGGGGTTTTTCTTCCGGCGCTGGGGCAGGAGCTGGTTTTTGCTCCTCAGCTGCCTTGGTCTCCTGCGGCTGTTCAGCCTTAGGCTCTTCTTTAACCGGCTCTTTCGGCGTTTCAACAGCTTTTGGCTGAACGGGCTCTGACTCTTGTTTTACCTCTGCAACAGGCTCTGATTTAGGCTCTGGCTTAGGTTCAACAACAGCGTCTGGCGCTAGCGCAGCTGGTTTTTCAGCTACAACTTCCTTAGGCGCTTCCGTTTTAGGTTCTTGCGCGGCGGGTGCCGGCGCAGATCTTTTTGCGTCCAAATCTATTTTACCGACTACCTTAATTCCAGGCAGGCGGTTCTCAAAAGCGGATGGAGCATTTGATTCAGCTTCTTCAACAACAGGTTTCTCTTCTGTTTTAGAAGCACTGTTACGGAAGTATAGAATTCCATCAACATCACTTTTTACTTTTTCTTCCCTGGTTTCTACCGGAGTTTCAGTCTGAGCTGGTTTAAAGGAAAGGGATGATCTCAGATCATCAGATTTGAAATCTTTCGCAAGAAATTCAATCTGATCAGAATTAATCTTTGTATTCGGGTTACTCTCCACCTTATACCCTTTGGCAGACAGGTGATCCACGATCGTAGTAATTCCTACGTTCAGGATCCGTGCCACTTGGCTTAGGCGCATCATTTTATCTTCTGCCATATTAGCAATTAGTAGAAAAAGTTTTGCATTGGCAGATCTAACCCCTGGATTAAAACTGCCGGTTATTGTAAATTATTCAAACTCTTTTCGAAGAATGTCAAGAACTTCTTCAACCGTTGCTTCTTCAAGATCGGTTCTTCTGACAAGCTCTTCTTTATTAAGTGCCAGCACGCTTTTGGCTGTATCCAGACCAATTTTGTGCAGTTCACTGATAATCCATTCATCAATTTCATCGGAGAATTCGGTCAAATCGACGTCTTCATCGTTTTGCTCTTCAATATCTCTGAAAACATCAATTTCCATTCCAACCAGCTTACCGGCCAGCTTAATGTTCTGGCCGCCTTTTCCGATTGCAAGTGAAACCTGATCGGGTTTAAGGAAAACAGAAACACGTTTGGTATCGCGGTCAATCTGCATCGAACTTACTTTGGCCGGACTCAAAGCCCTGCTGATAAGCAGTTCAAGGTTGTCTGTGTAGTTGATAACATCTATATTCTCATTACCAAGTTCACGTACGATTGAATGGATACGGGATCCTTTCATACCTACGCAAGCGCCTACCGGATCGATTCTATCATCGTAGGATTCTACGGCAACTTTGGCGCGCTCCCCTGGTTCACGAACAACACGTCTTACTGAAATAATTCCATCGTAAATCTCGGGAATTTCAACTTCGAAGAGTCTTTCAAGGAAAACAGGTGAAGTTCTTGATAGTGTGATCTTTGGAGAACCATTATTCATTTCCACTTTGTGGATCACAGATTTAACGGATTCTCCCTTGCGGAAGCGATCTTTTGAAATCTGCTCGGTGCGTGGAAGTGAAAGCTCGTTACCTTCCGAATCCACGATGATCACCTCGTGACGTAATGTCTGATAAACCTCGCCGGTAATCATTTCACCTACCTGATCCTTGTATTTCTCGAACATGATTTCTTTTTCCATGTCCTTGATTTTCTGGATCAAAGTTTGTCTTGCCGTCTGCACCAGCCTGCGGCCGAATTCAACCAGCTTAACTTCTTCAGCAACTTCTTCACCTACTTCAAAGTCACCCTGAATTTTGCGGGCTTCTGCAAGTGGTATTTTGTTGTAATCCCAAATGTCCTCTGAGTTGTCGTCAACGATCTCACGTGTCCGCCACATTTCAAGGTCACCGCTTTCTGGGTTAATGATTACATCAAAATTATCATCAGTGCCGTATTTCTTACGAATCATTGTGCGAAACACTTCTTCCAAAACACTGATCATCGTTGGACGATCGATGTTTTTGGAGCTTGCGAACTCGGCAAATGATTCAATTAATATTCCGCTATCCATTGCTTATGTTATAGATATTTGCTGATACTAAGTTATACATATTATATAATTGATTACAAATCAGAAAACTGGCTCTGGCTTGTAACTTTATTTAAAAGAAATTTCTATTAAAGCCTTTGAAATATCGTCAAACGGAATATCCCGGATCAACTCAGCTGGGTCGATGGGCGTTTTCGTCTTCTTTTTAGGTGCAGGTAACTGTAATTTTACAATTTCTTCATTTGCCTCCATCAATGTCCCCGAAATTACCTCTCCCGTTTTCAATGTGACCTTTAAATTTCTGCCCAGGTTTTTTTGATATTGCCTCAACAAAAGCAAAGGTTGGTCTAATCCCGGTGATGAAACTTCAAGTGTGTAGGCATCTGCAAAAACTTCCAGTTCTTCCAACTGCTTGGCCAATCTTCTGCTGATGGATGTACATTGCTGAATGGTTATCCCCTCATCACTATCGACAAGAATTGAAACTTTTTGACTTACCTTGGAAGGCTTAATGATGATATCTACAAGGAAACAGTTGCCATCCTCAAGAAGGGGTTCCAGCAAAGCTTCCAACTGCTCTTTTATTGTCATGTACGGCTTACTGCAAATAAAAAAGGGGATTTAAGACCCCCTCAATCAATCGATCAAAATAGAATTATTTGCAAAGGTAAAAATATTTTATCATTTGTACAAGTTAAAGCAGATGTCTTCTAAATTCATCTCGATCGCCTATTTTTGTTAAAAAATGCGATATTTGACTTAATGAAAGGGTTTAAAAATTTCCTCTGGTTCCTCTACAAGTGTTTTGCGACTTATACCCTGCTGATTTACATCATGATACTCTGGATCCCGCTCCAAGGGTGGGTGGCTGGTTTCATGATGATGTCTTTTCCGGTTGTCGTTATCATTCATCTGGTCAGTATCCCCATTTGGTTTATTGTTGAAAGAAAAAGGGCTTTGATGCCGCTGATTATGGTCGGCCTGGCCGTTCTTTTTCTGCCCAGGACTTATTCTTTCGGCAACGATACGGATCCGGATGTGCTGGCTAAGTCATTTTCTGTCATGAACTATAATGTGCACAGCTTTCAAAGAAATGAAGATTTAAAAGATCCCCAGGTCAGAAAGAGCGTAAGTGATATGAAAGCATGGATGACTTCTTCGGAAGCGGACATTCTCTGCATGTCTGAATATTTCAGTGACCGCGGAAACCTCTTTAACATTAACAGAGCCCTGGACAGCAGCGGATATGGCCACAGCGCCTTTTACACTAAGAACACGTCAGGAAGCCCTACGCAGTCGGCTGGGCTGGCAATTTTCTCCAAATACCCCATCATTGCAAAAAGGGATACAATCTTTGAAGCGCAAAACGGTCTTCTCCAAGCAGATATCAAGATAAAGGGAGATACGGTGCGCATCATTGCCGTGCACCTTTATTCAATGACATTAAAGCTCAGTACATTGGTGCGCCAAAAGCAGGTCGAGGGCGTCAAAAAGGAAGGAAAAATCACTTTCCAGCGCATGCGCAATGGTTTTGTGAGAAGATCGGTAGAGATGGGGATCCTTGAATCCTGGATCAATGCTTCGCCGCACCCGGTTATTGTATGCGGCGACTTTAATGAGATTCCCTACGGATATGTTTACAGTAAAATGCGCGGCTTGCTTAAAAACGGGTTTGAAGAAAAAGGGGAGGGCTTTGGCTTTACATTCAACCACCTGCCTTATTTTATCCGCATAGACCACCAGTTTTATAGCGGCGACAGGCTTCAAATCCAGGACTTTACTACATTCAATAACGTCGACTATTCAGATCATTACCCGGTGATGGGCCATTACCAGTTCAGTAACGCGGATGCAAAAGCGGCTGAGCAAGCAAAGAGGGATTAATGATAATTGATGCGGCAAGATAGCCGACAATCAAAATTACTGCCCGTATTGAATCCCCAGGCTATCCAGCTCGCCGGCTGAAACCGAGGGTGGGAAAATGCCGATTAGCAGCTTGCGCTCAACCAAATTGCCCGTTTTTAAAGCCGACTGCTCGTTCTGAAAGCCTTTGTTTCCTGCAATTCCCGGAATGCTGCGCTGCTCAATAATGGGCGTGCCGTTGTCAAGAATGCGGTAACCCCAGCCTGATTCAACTTTGAATGCTTCTACGCTAAGACGGCGAAGGCCTTTGCCGTCTGCACCGATATCCCCTTTGTAAAGAAAGATATAAGTTACAGCAGCAAAGGCCAGTACGCTTATAATTAAAATGATTTTTTTCTTGCTACTCACAATTACAGGTTATCATCATCATTTTTGGCAGCAGTAGGATCAAAAGCCCAGAAGTCGTCAACAATGTTTCCGCCTGTTCCTAAATAACCCGTGTTACCGATTGCAAAACCAGCGGCAAAACCTCTCTGGCCACCTTCGAAGCTCGCAACCTCAGTCCATGTGTTGGTGCCGGGTGTATATTCCCATGTATCGGACTTTGCATTTCCACCAACTATGTAAGCTTTATCATTGATAACCAAGGGCAAAGCGTAAGTTCTTCCGGTGAATTTATCATCCGTATTGGTTTCCATTCTGGTCCATGCGCCCGTTCCGCTGTTTCCAGCCGGATCGAAACTGTAAAGATCTTTTGGCTCGGATCCGGCGCCCGAATTGCTCTGGCCAAAGCCTACATAAGCTTTACCACCCACTGTGAATGCCAACGCGCCTCTGCGTTTTCCACCTGTGAAAGTGGCAACCTCTGTCCACTTATCAGTTTGTACATTATACTCGTAGAAATCCTGATAGTAACCACTTCCATTCCATCCAAGGCCCACATAAGCTCTGTTATCAGCAACAAAAGCCGTTGCATACTGGCGCGTTCCGCCTGCATAATCCGCCTTTTTTGTCCATTTGTTGGTCGCAGGATCGTATTGATAGAAATCCTTTTTGTATCCGCCGTCTACTGTGGTCACACCGTCGAAACCTGTTCCTACATAAGCCTTTCCATTTACAACGAAGGCAACAGCATCATTTCTTCCTGATCCTTCGAATGGAGCAACTTGTGACCAGATTTTGGTTGTTGCATCATAGGACCAAAAATCCTTTACTCTTTGAACAGTCTCATTTGTAAGACCTGTTCCGATATATCCTTTATTTCCAATGACAAAGCTTACTGCACGTGCCCTTGCAGATCCACCAAAATTGGGAATGCCTGCTCTGTACCAGTTTCCAATTTTATCTGCTTCGGGATCATCCTTACTGCAACTGAACGAAAGTAATGCGGTTGACGCAACCAGAAGGGCTAATGAAGTCTTTTTTAAGGTATTAAACATGTAAAAAATATGGTTTGACTAATTGATACAAAAGAATATTGGTGAATAACACGGCCCTGAAATCATGCCTATCAGAAGGATTAGTGCTTTAAAAACAGCAAACGCAATTTCAAATTTTTTGCAAACATAACATCTTGATACTGCTAAGTAAAATTATATGTTACTTTTTGTCTAAAAGTTTGGCCCTCTCTGTTGCATTCAACGTTTGTAGTATCCGTAATGTTGTCATAAGGCTTTGTTGTGTTTGGTTTAAAATAGGCTGGTCTCTTTTACGTTTATCATCAGGTTTGCCACTGTTTGCTGCCGAGGTGCGTAAATACAATCGGCAGCGTAGTTCGTGTTAATAGCAGGCGTTGATTACTGCCATTTTTAACCCTTACGTGACGCTTTGCGTTTTTGTTGCAACATGTGAATGCACTTTTAAATTGGCGCATTTATCCTAATGATGTTGTAATTAAGATTACATATGATAATTTTGCACTTTTTACTGTTCTTGCACTAAATGAAATTCAATTCGCATTTTCTTAAAAGATCTTCAACGGTTTTTAGATTACTGATTATATTGGGTGTAACAGCCTCAATGTCTGGTTGTGAACCTACCGGTGATCAGATTGAAGCGATCGTCCAGCCTAATGTTGATGACTTTTCCGTGGTGTTTTCAGATACGGCATCGGTTTCACTTTCTTCGGTTGGAACAGACTCGGTATTTACCGGAGGCCCGGGAAGACTTTTGCTGGGAAGAAATATTGATCCTTATTTTGGTAAATTTCAGGCTACTCCATTTTTCCAGCCTACGATTCAAACGGCGCTTGTAGTTCCTGAACTTGCTGTTTACGATTCGCTTGTACTTTCTCTGAGATACGATAACTATACGTATGGCGATACTACGATTGCCATGAACATTGCCGTCCACAAGCTGCTGGCCAACATGCTTGATAAAAATGCTTATTACAACACGGATGCGACGCCTTACGAGGCGACGCCACTAGGCAAAGTAAAGGTAGTTCCCACGCCAAGATCCAGCGGAAGAATCAGAATCAAACTTTCTGATGTTTTGGGAAAGCAGATTTTTTCCATGAGTAAAAACAATCAGCTGCCCAGCAACACCGAGTGGATTGATCTTGTTAAAGGGCTCGTACTAGTGCCGGGATCTTCGGACAATGGTCCACTTGTCGGGTTCAGATTGTTTGATGATCACACATCCATTCAGCTGCATTATCATTTAACAGAGGATGATGGCGTAAAGCGGGATTCAGCTATCATCAAGTCCGGCATTGGTTACAATCAAATCCTGAGCGACCGGAAAGGAACGCAGCTTGTTAAGCTTCCTAATACGAAAAGGATTTCCCTGCCTTCTGAGCAATCGGGTAATATGTCCTTTGTTCAGGCCGGCCTGGGTGTGATGACGCGCGTTGATTTCCCAACCATTATGGATTTGAAAATTAATCCTTATACGGTTGTTAATAAAGCATTTTTGCACGTGACGCCGCTGGCGGGCTCGGTGACAAATTTTTATCGCGCGCCTGATACATTGTATGCCTATCTGGTCGACAAAAACAACGAATATTTTCAAGGAAGCACGGGCTTTCCCGAGCCGGCAAGGACTTTGGCGGGAACGCCCGTCTTTGGCAAATATCAGGTTGATCTGCTTAATAACACTGCTTTTTACCTTTTTGATGTAGGCGGTTATATTTCAAGTGTTTTAGCTGCCGGAGGTGAAAATACAACCGGTTTGATTTTCAGAACTTCACCATTCAATACCAGCGAAACTGCCGCGCAGCCCACCTACGATACGGAATTTACCAAAAGCGCCCAGCGTCTGGTAATCGGCAATCAGCGACAAAGCAACAAGGGCGTCAAATTGCAGCTCTATTATACTTCGGTTAATACCCGGTAAGGCTTATCAGGTAGGGAATTTAAAATATGAAAATAAAAAACGGAGCTGCTCTTTATAGGGCAGCTCCGTTTTATTTACCAGCACGATCAAATGTCGGAAAAGAACAGTTTCAAGCATCATCAAAGCAATGGATCTGCTGGTGTAACAGCATGCACCGCGTGCTTACAGCAAAATTAATCGCCTTTTTTATGTTTATGTGGCTTCAATGAAGGCGTGTTGCCGGGTGACTCCTTGTTATCCCTTTGACGCTTATCGGGCTCTTGGGTAGACTGGGCAGTTTTTTTAGGTCCTGGCTTGATTCCCATGGTTTATAGTATTTGGTGTACAATGTCAGGTTGTTAAAAATTTATGCCACAGAGTCTATTCGCTTCGTAAAGACTTCACTGGGTTCATTAAGGCGGCCCTGACACTTTGAAAACTTACAGTGATCAGTGCAACGACAACTGTTGCTAAAAGTGCTAACAGAAAAACAAAAGGGTTAATCGATATCTTATATTCGAAATTTTTCAGCCAGCTATTCATTGCCCACCACCCGGCAGGTGCTGCAAGGACAAATGCAATGCCAATCAGTTGAATAAACTCCCAGCTGAAAAGCCAAAGGATACTACCGACGCTAGCACCCAGTACTTTGCGAACGCCTACTTCTTTCGTGCGCTGAGTGACCATAAATAAGACAAGTCCATATAAGCCCATGCAACCTATGACCAAGGCGATGCCTGTGAAAAAGTTAATGAGCTTGCCCATGGTCTGCTCTTGCTGGTAGAATTCCTGAATCTGTTCATCGACAAATGCTGGTTCGAAAAAGCTGTCGGTATACACCTGATTGTATGCCTTTTCTAATCGAGCCAGCATATGAGCGTAGTTGGCAGAGCGAAGTTGAATATTTGCCGAGTAAAACCCAGTAGCCATAGTGGTCAGAAATAAGGGCTTAATGCGCTGTTTAAGATCTGATTGGTTATAATCTTTTAAAACGCCTACAATTTCCAAAGGAGCAAAGCCAGCCTTATGCAAGACCTTGCCCACAACGTCCGTGGGCCGGGAGAATCCCAGCCGCTGCATGAATGTCTCGTTGATAAGGGCCTCTCGGGCTGTGTCCGAAGCCTGGAGATTACGACCAGCCAGTAATTTTAAACCATATAAGCCCACATAGTCAGCATCAATCCAGGCTTGTTGTGGTCCGTATGGCTCCTCGCTGGGGCGGCCATCAAGGCGAACCCTGGTTTCGCTTCTCCAGCCCGACTGAGGAGGCCCGCCCATCGAGTAGCTAAACTGGCCTATCTCAGGTATGGCTGCTGCCAGGTTACGGAACGCACGCATTTTAACCAGATCCTGCGCTGGAAGGTTTGGCAGACTTACGGTCACAATAGCATCTTTTCGAAAGCCCAGGTCTTTTCTCTGAACATACCGGAGCTGACTGCCTACGACTATCAAGCCGATAATGAGCATTTGTGAAATGGCAAACTGCGCTACCACCAAACCACGCCTGAGATTGAAACCGCCTGCCTGTTGTGTGGTGAGCCGTCCTGCCAGGGCGACAACCGGGCGAAAACCAGCCAAAACCAGGGCTGGATATAAACCTGCCAGCAAAATAACCGCTATAACAAGTAAGGCCAGCCAACCCAATACCGAGGTAGAAAAGTAAAATGTAAACCGGAAGGGGCCATTCAGGAAAGTATTGGCCAGTGTCTGTCCGTACTGAAAGATACCGATGGCCAGTGCCAGGGCAGCAAAGACAATGAGCGCGGTTTCACCTATAAATTGCCAGAACAGCTGTGCTTTTGTGCTGCCCAACACTTTGCGAACGCCCACTTCGCGTGCACGGTTGAGTGCCTGCGCAGTGGCAAGATTTACAAAATTGATACTGGCAGTTCCTATTAGCAGTGCGGCAATCAATGTCAAAGACAGCAATAATCCCTTGCTTACGCCTCCATACTCAGCCGATAAGTGCATGGTGCTGAATGGTATGGCCGGGTAGGAGGTCTCCTTGATTTTAGCTGGATTATACTTTTTGACGAAAGAGGGTATGTGCCGTTGCCAGTCAGCTGCCGTGAAATTGTCGTTAAACAATGCGTAACAGTGCGTGCTGCCGTTGGTATTATCAAAAGGCTGATCTTCTGGCCGGGAGCCTAGCTGCTCTTTAACAGATCCCCAGGCAGCCAGGATAGAATAATCCAGATCAGTATTGTCCTTGTAATCTGCAAATACGCCTACCACGCGCGCAGGGATCCGGGCATCCAGTCGAAGGGTCCGGCCTATAATGTTTGTGCTGGTACCAAAGCATTTGCGGGCCATTTCAGCACTGATAACCACAGTGCCCGGCTCAGCAAGAGCGTCGGGCCCGCCTGCTAACCAGGTGTAATCAAAAATGCTGAAATAGGAAGGCTGAACAAATGCGCCGTTGTGATTTTTATCCTTTATTTTCTTATCTGCCTGCTGCGCAACGGGTATGCTTACCAGCGGTGAATACCACTCTTCCAGCATGGCAATATGTTCAATTTCAGGGTAGTCGCTTCGCGCTGCCTGACCGAACGGATACGGAATGCCCTGAATGTTGAACTCGCTGGTAGAGGAGGTAAAACGCGATGTAAATTGGTAGATCCGCTCGTAATTGCGGTGGTGACGATCGGTTTGATAATGATAGCGGACAAGTGCGAATATCAGCAATGCACAGCCCATGCCAAGTGCTAAACCAGTGATGTTAATGAATGCGTACGCGCGGTTTTTGCGCAAATTACGCCAGGCAATTTTCATATAGTTGAGCACCATCATATACCGCTAAATTATTGTCAGGTCTGTAAAGCTACTTTTTCCTTTACGGCCCAATTTTCATTCCACGAGGCTAAAAATGCCTTACAGCGGATTGGAGCGGCTATTTGATAGCATTGACTGTGCGATTTCGGACATTGGTGTGCGCTTAAAAAACGACAATGCCTCTTAAAAAAAGGGTCTCGTCGGGATGTTTGTAAAAGACATACATGGGTTTCATTACGATGGTGTAGTCATCATAAATCCAGGTCATACTCTGGTCGGCTCCTGCTTTGGCGGCCTCAAAATCATATTTGTAGTGAAAACGGCTGGTATCCAGGTATGCGCTTTTTCCGGGAGGCACCAGGCGGAACGCATTATCAGCTCCCGAAGAGGTGACGACAACGGTTTTTTTGGTGTCATCCCAATTGAAGGTCATGTTGGTAGGCCTGGAAAACTTCATTTCGGTACTAAAAGCCTTTGCGGGCGGCGCGAACGGTGGATTCGTCCAAGCCGAGCCGGCGTAATAATGTACATAACCTATGTCGCCAGAACCACCGCTTGCCTGGAAGGTTACATAAACAGCATCGCGGTAGAGAACTTTGAGCGAGTCTGCCAGCACGTTGATGGTGTCTTGGCCGACAACCCGGTAAGCTTTGGATATGTAAAATGGTACCGTTCTGATTTGACTATAAAACCTTTCTTTGTCGAATTCTTCGGCCACAACTTCTTTTTTTTCAACCGATTCGTCGGTGCAGGAACCGATGAAAAATGCACCCGACAGGATCAATGCAGAGAATAAGAGTTTCTTCATGGAATGAGTAGTTTATAGAATGGCTTTATCGCCTTCAATACAGACAAATGAAGCTGGCCAAACCGTTGCACTTTTTTTCAAATTTTTATAAAAATCCATTGTCCGTAAAAATCAGCAACACTCTGTTAAAGCTGATTTTACTTATCGTTTACATTCTTTTACAGCTCCTTAACAGCGGCGAGAATACAACCATTTAGCTTTGCCGAAGAGATTTATTCAAATTAAACCTGCTAAAAACATGAAAAAAATCATTTATGCGCTGCTTTTGCCCCTGGTTGTAGTAAGCGGACTAGTATTTGCAAATCGTGAAATCAAAAATGAAGCTGCCAAAAAATCAACCGCAAGTCCACGCTCTGATGCCGAAAGGAAAGCTTCGTTGAAAAAATGGGAGTCTACTCCGGATGCTATAAGATACGAAAAATGGAAAGTGTCACCCGAAGGCAAAAAAGTGTATGCCGGTGAAGCTAAAATACGCAAACATATCAATGCTTTTACCGATATGACGGCTACCGTAACCGCCCTTTCTCTTCCCGCTGGCTCCCGATTGGGTTTTGGGGTGATGGTCAGAATTAATGATGAAGATTACATTCTTAGTTTTGGCGCCCAACTATCCGAGAAGAATTCTTTAAACGCTATTAATCAATCCCGGCAATTGCACACGCTGAAAGTCAACGACAAAATAAAGATACGAAGCCATAGTGTATCGCACGCACCCAAGTATTTGTATCCGATAATATCGGGCGATTATATAGAACGGGATGGTAAAATTATCTATAAACGTGCCGCTGGTAAAGGTGGTTGCTGATGAAAAAGAATATTTAAAAATTTTGTTTAATACCCTCTCAAAACGAGGCTTTGGCACGTTTTTGTGATATATTGGTTGGTGATGTAACTGATAGTATATACGTTAAGACGAGCGTTTTAGCGTAGGGTTTAAATGATTTTAATGATGCATTCAATTGTATATCTGAGCTCATCAAGAGTCCTGCTGGATGAGAGAGAAATGGGAAATATTATAGAAAAAAGCCGTATAAATAATGCTGAGGCTGATATTACGGGGGTTTTGATTTACTGTAATGGCAGCATTATACAGGTTTTGGAAGGAGATAAAGATGCCATACATTCCTTATTTGAAAAGATAAAGCGGGACGACCGCCATAATCAGGTAATCCCCCTTTTTCAAGGACCTGTAAATGTCAGATCATTCGATAACTGGGCGATGGGCTATAGTACGCCCGCATCCCGTAACATGGATGAATTAAAAGATAAGCTTTCCTTTATTGAAGACCCATACACGCAGGCTAAAAGTGAGAATAAGATTTTCTCATTGCTTCAAGTTTTCTTTAAAAACAACCATCGGAATTAGATTGCGGCTGATTCCTTTTAAAAGATCACCTGATTTCCAGATTTGCCTTGCAGCCTCGTATTTCTGACGGCAGCAGGGCCTTTGAAACGGTACTGGACACCAATAATTTCGGTTGCCGGGTCGGTTATTATGGTTTTATATGCTTCCCGGCCGTTCACCAAAAACCTAATACTGCGATTAGTGCACACGACTTTTAGCTTTACCCAATCATTCAAATTACAACCAAATCCGCTTAGATTATCGTTTCGGCAACACAAGAACCCGTCAAAACGAATTTACAACTGGGATTTAGCGACGAAATCTGGCTTTATCTCTTACTCTACGCCTCCATTACCCGGTTTATAGGTTTCAAAATACATTGTAGGACTGAATTTGGATTTTGTTGGCAGAAAAGGCTCTTCGGGCGTATTTCGGATAAACATATAACCTTCCTTTCTGGATAGCGAGATAGTCAGTTTATAACTTTCATCCCTTTCTTCTTCTTTTACCCATGCGTCCAGCCATTCAACGGCGACGACTATGCTCTCATCAATGACAAGATTATAAGGAGCTAAATCGACACTGACCCATTTCTGGCCTTTGTTGACATTAAAGAATATGTTTTCATTAATTAATTCCGCCTTTAAATTGCCTGAGTAGCCCCCGGCCAAAGGCAGAATATGCAAGCGAAAGCGGACACTGTCAAATTCACACGCATCCATGTGCATCTTAAACTTGGCCAGCTTCAACGGTAGCTCGTTGGTCTCAATAGCAACACCCCTTAGACGTCCTCGGGAACTCTTATAATCACCCCAGCCCGTGTATTGCCCGCTTGCTTTCTGATTGCCGATCGGGATTATTTCCCGTTTGCCTTGTGCAATCACTTCGTGGAGTTGCAGGGCGCCCGGGCTGAGTTTAATTTGATAGGCTGATTGCGAAATTTCTCGTTTTATAAATTTTACAGATGCATATCCCAGATAACTCACAATGAGAGTATCTGTTGGTGCTGCCTTGTTTATGGCAATGTCAAAGCGCCCATCTGCATCTGCTATTCCCCCGATGCTTTTTCCTTTCACCCCTATGCTGGCATAAGGCAGCGGTTTTGCATTGACAGCATCACTTACCGTTCCCTTAAAAGATTGGCCTACTACGGTGATGGGCAGACTTATCAAAAAAGATAACACAATTAATTTGTTGGTGGTCATATCAGTTAAATATCACTCGGTTCTTAAAGCAGAAACAGGATTCAACCAGGCAGCTTTGATCGCCTGAGAGCTGACAGTGAGTAGTGCAATGGACGTTGTTACCACGCCGGATATGGCGAAAATCCACCAACTTAAACTTGTATGGTATGCAAATGTGCCCAGCCAGCTGCTGAGAGCCCACCATGCCAGCGGAGAGGCAAGAATTAATGCGATTAGGATAAGTTTCAGAAAGTCAGAAGAAAGAAGACCGACAATATTTGCCGAACTTGCTCCGAGCACTTTTCGTACGCCAATTTCCTTCGTCCGCTGCTCGGCAGTAAATGCTGCGAGTCCAAATAGCCCCAGGCACGAAATCAGGATGGCAAGCACACCAAAATAATTGACAAGCGTATTGACCTGTTGCTCACTCCGGTAAAGATTCTCATACTCATCATCCAGGAAATGATAGTCGAAAGGATAATCTGGATTGAACCGCTTAGCTATATTTTTAAGCTCTGCAAGGGCTTGCTCTGTTTTCCCCGTCTGCGTTTTTACTAATAAATAACCCGAATTCTCAGGAATATAAGTCAGTACGAGCGGGGTGATAGCCTGGTGCAGCGAGATCATATGGAAGTCCTTCATAAGCCCGATCACACGCCCGGTGCCTTTCCAGAATTTGATCTCCTTGCCAACAGGATTTTTTTCGCCCATCAGCCGGGCCGTTGCCTCGTTGATCAGGTAGGCAGATGAATCCGCGGCGCTGCCAGCACGAAAGTCCCTGCCGTCGACGAGCTTAATGTTCATGGTTTTGACAAAATCAGCTCCAACCGTCATCGCTGTCACATTGGTTTCCAGGCTCGGATCTTTTCCCGGCCAGGATAAATCGCCCGATGTTGCCTGGATGTTGACTGGGAGCATAGCGGTCGCCGTCGCCGATGCTACGGCTGGTTGCCTGATTACTTCCTGCCTGAAAGCTTCCATCTTTTCGGGCTTGGCAAAATTGCCTTCCAGGGTCAGGTAAATAACGTTATTACGATCCAGACCCAGATTTTTGGTCCGTAAATACTGCATTTGCTTACTGACGGCAAGCATGCCGACAATCAAAAAAACGGATAAGGAAAATTGGAATGTAACCAGTATTTTTCGGAAGAGTGCCGGACCATTGCCAAACTGTATTTTGCCTTTCAGAATCGCAATCGGCCTTAATGCTGACAAAAACAACGCCGGATAGCTTCCTGCCAAAAGCCCGGTCAGCATTGTTAATGCTATAATCCCGGCCCAAATTGCCGGACTGGCAAGGTTTAGGGCCAATTGCTTTCCAAACAACTGGTTGAAACCAGGCAATGCGAGCCACACGCCAGCCAGCGCCAGGACAACGGCCAGCACACTGGTGAGAACAGATTCACTTAAAAATTGCCCGATCAGCGAGGAACGTAATGCGCCAACTACTTTTCGCACACCTACCTCTTTGGCCCGTGTAGCAGAACGTGCTGTGGCAAGATTCATAAAATTAATGCAGGCAATAAGCAAAAGAAACGCTGCAACGACAGAAAACACCCGGACATATTCGATCCGCCCACCGACTGGCTTGCCCATTTTGTATTCACCATACAAATAAACGTCCGTTATCGGTTGAAGAATTGGCACCGTAGTGTTATCCTTATCCGTATAGTGCTTGTAAATACCTTTCATGCTCTGTTCGGCCTGGGCCTGGGTCGTATTTTGCCGCAGCCGGACGTAGGTTAAAAAAGAGCTGTTACCCCACGTTTTTTGCCAGGGCTGTTCCTGCTCCTTCCAGTTGACCACCCAGCCAAACTTCAAAGTCGAATTGTCTGGCAAATCCTTTAACACAGCACCGACGACATAGAATTTCTCATTATTAAGCTGCAGTGATTTTCCAAGTGCCTCTGTATTGGGAAAATATTTATCAGCCATTTTTTCTGTAATGACAATCTGGTTGGTTTGCGCAAGCGCCATGCGGGGGTTGCCTTTCAAAACAGGCAATTCGAATACGCCAAAAAAGTCGTCCGTCGCATAATATCCTTTCTCCTTGGCACTTTTTTCTCCGACCTTAACCAGCAGCTCCGCCCAGGCATTGACCTTTGTGGCTGCGGCAACTTCGGGTATGTCTTTGGAAAGCGCATCCTGTAATGGTCCGGGTGTGACTTCACCCGTGCCGATTTCTCCCGTATTTCGGTTGGTCGAGTTGGTCCGCACAAAAAAGACGTTTTCCGCATCTGTAATGAAGCGATTATAACTAAGCTCATCTTGAACCCACAAACCAATCATGAGCGCGCAGGCCATACCCAGGGCGAGCCCAAAGACATTGATGGCTGTGTACATTTTATTCTTGGCAAGATTGCGCCGGGCGGTGGTAAAATAGGATTGAAGCATGTCGGTTAGGGATGGATTTGGGTATTTCGAAGTTGCTTTACGCTTGTAAAAGAACGGTGTCAGACAGTGCAATACGGCCGATATGTAACCCTGGCGAGCGCGGGACAGTCCGTTGGTTTCCACTTGTTTATAGAAAACTTCATGCAAGTCGCCCTGCACGAATTCTAGCAGGTGCGGTGCTATGAACCATTCGAGAAGCTTGTCGGCCCAGCGGGGAGGTTGGGCTTTCGGTTGCTGATTTTGAGGCTTTCGGGTCACGTTGTGATGAGCTATGTTACTGGCCTAATAACTTAAACTTTCCTTCCGGAATGGCTTGCCAAAGATTTTCTCGCATTGTCCGGATTTCAGCGAGTACAGTGGCGCCAGCCGCCGTCAGCGCAAAAAAGCGCTTTCGTCTTCCGCCCCGGTCCGTTGTAGCGCCTCCGACAGAAGAGGATAGGAAACCCTTTTCCTCGAGTCTATACAATGTTGTATGAACAGCACCGATGGTAAAGCTGCGGCCCGCATGCAATTGAAGTTGTTCCATCACAGGAACCCCATACATTTGCTCGGTGCTTGCGGCTACCACAAGGAGCACCAGTTCTTCCAATTCTCCCAGGATTGTTTTCTTCATAAAAGTCGGCGTCCTGATTATATACAATAAGTTAAATCAAATCCCGTGCCTAGATAATAATGTGCCCATTTACTGGAAGTTATCAGATTTGATGGCTTGAATATTGTTCAAAAACGGACAGGTTGTCGTTCATCGATGGACATATGCAAAGGCTCATGGTCTAACACTTACAGGATTGACTTAATGATTCCTTAATTTATCAATTGAATTTAACCAGCAGAGAACGCCTAGATTTGATGTGAATTCAATATCGACACATCACGTCTATGAAAATAATCTACGGTCTTATTCTTTTAAGTATTCCCGCTTGCGGACAGAAGAATGATTCGCTTCGGACCGAATTATTAAGTCAGGTTAACATTACGGCCAGCCGGGCCAATGAAAAAACATTTCAAACGGCTGGCTCTATCTCCGTTTTTTCTTCTAAAAGTTTTCAGACATATCAGCCCCGTACAACGCCGGAAGCCCTGATGGGGACCACCGGCGTTTTTGTGCAAAAAACCACGCACGGAGCGGGATCGCCTTTTTTACGCGGATTAACCGGAAATCAGACGCTCATCTTAATAGACGGAATCCGGCTGAACAACAGCACATTTCGCTATGGCCCCAACCAGTACCTGAATACCATTGATCCTTTTAGTATTGATAAAATGGAGGTTTTACGCGGAGGTGGTTCGGTAGCTTACGGCTCGGATGCATTAGGTGGCACCCTTCAATTATTGACTGCGACTCCTGCATTTTCCGAAAAGATATCTGTCCATGGCAAAGCAGTAGCGCGCTACGCGACGGGTAATATGGAAAAGACATTACGGGCAGGGGTCGAGCTCTCGGGCTTGCGTGCTGCATTCTCGGGCGGCATCAGCATCCGTAATTTTGGAGATCTGATAGGTGGAGATACTACCGGCAAACAAACGCCGAGTGGCTACAAAGACCGGGCTTTTGATGCGAAACTGCTTTTGAAATTCACTGATTCGTGGACGCTGACCCTGGCACATCAATCGGTTTCTCAAAAGCACGTTCCGCTATACTACCGTTACAAGCTCGAAAACTTTGCCTTGAATGAATTTGATCCGCAAAGACGGTCTTTAAGCTATGTTAAATTAAAAGGCAATACATCCAGTAAATGGGCATCCGAATTATCACTGACCGGTTCTTTCCAATCGACTAATGAAGGTCGGCTCAGCCGAAAAAATGGCAGTAACAGTTTGCGAACAGAGACTGATAAAGTGCAAACCACCGGACTGATCTTTAATGTAATCTCTGAGATCACTCCTTTCTGGAACGCCAGTTCCGGAATAGAAATCTATAATGATGTTGTCAGGAGCAGTAAGACCGATCAAATAGCAAATGCCGCGCCACTAGCCAGCCGCGGGCTCTATCCTGATGATAGCAAATACCTGAATTATGCCGTTTATTCACTTCATCAGGTAAAGCTGGATGACTGGCGGTTTTCGTTTGGCGGGCGCTTTAATGGTTTTAATATAAAAGTTGAAGACGAAGCGCTTGGTAGCGTTTCTGTCAAGCCGCAGGCACTTGTCGGAAATGCTTCTATCTCTTATCTGCCTGGCGAAAATTCCAATTTTTACACGTCCTTCCACTCTGGTTTCAGGGCACCGAATATTGATGATATGGGAACGCTGGGAATCGTGGATTTCCGCTACGAGTTACCTGCATACGATCTTAAACCCGAAACGTCCTACAATTTTGAGGCGGGTTACAAATACCATTCTGGCGGGCTTGCATTGTGTGCCGGATTATTTCAAAACAATCTGCGCAGCCTGATTGCCCGCGTGAAAGTTGATGGTCAGAAAATAGATGGCATTGATGTGTATAGAAAGGAAAACGTGGAGCGTGCATACATCAGGGGCGGGGAGTTTGAGGCAGAATATGTCTTTGAAAATGATTGGAAAGTATACGGCTCAGCTGCTTATAATTTCGGTGAAAATGTAACTAAAAAGGAGCCGGTCCGTCGCATTCCGCCACTAAGCGGAAGGTTTGGACTGGAGTACCGCAATAAGGGATGGTTTGCCCGTCCGGAGGCATGGTTTGCCGGGAAACAAACCAGATTGGCAGCGGGAGACGCAGCAGATAACCGCATCCCAAAAGGAGGCACGCCGGGATGGTTAATAGTGAACTTTATGACGGGATACGAGACCAAACATTTTGCATTAAACGCTGTTGTACAGAATATTAGCAATGAAGATTACCGTACACACGGCTCAGGGATCAATGGCGTCGGCCGCAGTCTGTGGCTTACTTTGACCGGAAAATTTTAAAAAATATAGTTCAAAATTCTGCTAACTCACCATGACAAAAAATCTGAAATTTGCAATTTACCTGATGCTGGCGGGCATCATCTGCTACGGCTGTAAAAGGAATGCAGGCGGTCAATCCGAGGAATTAGCCTTGTATAAGCAACTTTCGGCCAAACGCATCG
This sequence comes from Dyadobacter chenhuakuii, assembly GCF_023821985.2. NCBI lineage: Bacteria > Pseudomonadati > Bacteroidota > Cytophagia > Cytophagales > Spirosomataceae > Dyadobacter > Dyadobacter chenhuakuii. The sequence goes on from NZ_CP098805.1 coordinate 56,924, forward strand.
ACTTGCCCAATGGCTGGTCACTCACACCGGTAGGCCGTAGCCTGGACCTGGACGACTTGCCTTTAAACCTGGTTGTTTCCCCTTCAAAAAAATACCTGGCTGTCACTAACAACGGGCAGAGCACCCAAAGCATTACATTGATTGATGCGGCTTCCGAGAAAGTGCTGGACACTGCCATTGTGGCCAAATCATACCTTGGTCTGGCATTCAGTCAGGATGAGAAAATGATATATGCCTCGGGCGGAAACGACAATAAGATTTTGGTATACAAAATAGAAGACCAGAAACTTGTTGCTGCTGAGCCGATTGTGCTGGGCAAACCCTGGCCCGTCAAAATATCTCCTACCGGAATAGCAGTCGACGACGCTCAAAAGCGGATTTATGTGGTGACAAAAGAAGACAGCGCGCTTTATGTTTGTGATTCTCAGACCAAAAAAACCATTGGTAAGCTAAACTTAGGTGCTGCGGCTTACACCTGTTTGCTTTCTAATGATAAAAAAGAGCTTTATGTTTCGCTTTGGGGCGGCTCGCGGGTGGTGATCGTAAACACAGAAACACAGCAGATTGCAGCGGAAATTGCGACCAACAAAAATCCCAACGACCTGCTATTGACCAGAGATGGCAAGTTTTTATATGCGGCAAACGGCAATGATAACACCGTGGCGCTCATTGATCTGGCCAAAAGACAAGTGTCGGAAACATTAACGACTTCTCTTTTTCCGGATGCGCCTGTGGGTACGACGCCTAATGGGCTTGCACTGAGTGATGATGAGAAAACCTTATACATTGCCAATGCTGATAATAATTGCCTGGCAGTTTTTGATGTAGAAACCAAAGGTCGCAGCCGTTCCATCGGATTTATCCCGACTGGCTGGTATCCGACGGCTGTAAAAACAATTGGCTCAAAGATATTTGTTACTAATGGGAAAGGATTTTCCTCTAAGGCAAATCCAAAAGGTCCAAACCCGAATTTATCAAAAGTTCCGCAACAAGTAGGGCCAAATCCGCAGGCATACACTGGCAGGGAGCAGTACATCGGAGGATTGTTTAAAGGTACATTATCCATCATAGATGCACCCTCGGCGCAAACGCTTTCAGCGTACTCGCGTGTGGTATATGCTAACACGCCTTACACCAAAAATAAGGAGTTGAATGCGGAAGGGGAGGCTGGTAATCCGATCCCGATGAAAGTGGGTGATAAATCGCCGATTAAATATGTGTTTTACATTATCAAGGAAAATCGTACATACGACCAGGTCCTGGGCGATATGAAGGAAGGAAATGGCGACGCTTCCCTTTGTTTGTTTCCTGAAAAAATCACACCGAACCAGCACGCATTGGCCCGTCAGTTTGTGTTACTCGATAACTTTTACGTCGATGCAGAGGTGAGTGCCGACGGGCATAACTGGTCATCGGCTGCTTATGCTAATGATTATGTGGAGAAAAACTGGGTAACCAGCTATGGAGGTCGCGGTGGCACGTATGATTACGAGGGCCAGAAAGAAATCGCGCATCCCAGGGACGGATTTATCTGGGACCATGCCTTGCGTGCCGGGGTAACATTTCGCAGTTACGGCTGGTTTGCAGACGAGGGGAAAGCCAATATCAAAACACTTGAAGGACACTATTGCCCGACTTTCAAAGGTTATAATCTGGGCTATAAAGATATTGACCGGGAAGCTGCATGGGAAAAGGATTTTGATGAATTACTCGCCGCAGGCAAACTCCCAAGATTGAATACATTAAGGTTTGGTAATGATCATACATCGGGTGCCAGTGTAGGAAAACCCACGCCGTTTGCTGCTGTGGCTGATAATGACCTGGCAGTCGGGCGTTTTGTTGAGCACCTTTCCAAAAGTAAGGTTTGGAATGAATCAGTTGTATTCATCCTCGAAGATGATGCTCAGAATGGACCCGATCACGTGGATGCGCACCGTTCCATTGCATTTGTGGCTGGCGGTTTTGTCAAGAGAGGTTTTGTGGACCACACGATGTATTCGACTTCCGGAATGCTGCGTACAATGGAGTTGATTTTGGGAATCAAGCCCATGAGCCAGTACGATGCGGCGGCCACACCGATGTGGAGGTGTTTTGATAACAAGGTTAATCCGGGCACATTCACTTCAAAAGAAGCTGGGGTGGATCTGGATCAGAAAAATGTCGCGGTTAACAAAAACTCCCGAAAAACAGACCAGTTTGATCTCTCGATTCCCGACGCGATTGATGACCTGGTTTTTAGCGAAATAGTATGGCAGACAGTGCGCGGCGAAAACAGCATCATGCCTGCTCCGCGTCGGGGTGCATTCGTTAAACTGGAAAGAGGTGAAGAAGACGAAGAGGAATTTGATCAGGATTAAATCACTAAAAACCAAAAGTTTTCGGCTAGGCGGATTGGAAGATGGCAATATCCCAAGTCTCTCCTGAATATGGTGCTGGGAAAAAGGACTTAGAGAAAAATAATACTTATTTTAGCAATGATTTCCTTTTATTTCCAATTCTGCAACGCCTGTTGCAGAATTGGAAATAGGAACCAGAAAAGAACTTGCTAATTGTAAAACGATTCAGAATTTGACTGGGAAAATTAAAAAATTCCACAATTTGTACGTTTTGCAAAAGGGCTTCTTTGTTGTTTGCTGCTTGCTATTCAACTTTTCTGTTACCGCGCAAACAGCTCCGGTACTGCTCACCGAAAGCGCCCAATTAAAGCCCTTGTCGTTAACCACATCGCCCTGGAAATTCCGTTCCGGAGATGATACCAGATGGGGTACTCCTAATTTTCCAGACAGTAGTTGGCAGACGCTTGCCGGGACGAACTTTGGAGCAGGAAAATATACCAGATCCCCAGCGCCCAAGACTTGGACGGGTTTTGGCTGGTTTCGGTTATGGGTTAAAAAGGAAAGTCCCAATTTGACAAACAGCTGGGGTTTAAAGTTGAACCACGACGCAGCTTCGGAAACTTATCTGGATGGCAAAAAGGTCATGTCTTTTGGTAGGCTAGGAAATTCAAAGCAGACCATGCAAGCCGTACGGGAGCCCAGTGTGGCGATTCCGCTGGCTATTACGGACACGCTGCCGCACTTGATAGCTATCCGGTTCAGCAACTACAATGCGTTTTATCCAAACTTTATCGGCTTTGATGCACAAATTCAGGATCTGCATCAGATGAACAGCGGGCTGGCGGCAGATCAACATTTCATGGACCTGCTCCTGATGAGCGTAGCTGCTGCTTGTACGCTGGTGCTGGTGCATTTACTGTTGTTTGCATTCTATCCCAAACAGCGGATTCATCTATGCTATGTATTCTATGTTTTCATGATTGCGCTGGGACTTTATGCGCGGTATGAGACCATTGTCACGACCGATCCTGCGATGCAGGTGTTCTTTACCAAAGTTTTTTTATGCTTTGTTACCATGAACCTTGCGTTTGGCGCATTGCTGCTCTATTCGGCAGGTTACAGCACATTGCCACGCAGAAAGATCATCGCAGTTTTTGGCATCTCCATTCCTGTTACTTTCTTGACCGTCTGGAATTGGTATGACGTTTGGTATGACAAAATCATAACCAATCTTCATAATTTATATCTGCTGATATTCATCCTGGTCTTTTACACAGATGCCTTTCTGTCCGTTCTCAGGGAAATCCGAAAAGGTAAAAAGTCGTTGTGGTTGATCGCTACGGGGGTCATTTTTCATTTTGTATCCGGAATATTGATTGGTGCCAATGTCTTTAACTGGTTTACATTGCCGGAAGTAATGCTAGCATTTGCTTGGGGCAATCTGGTCGTGCCCGCGCTGTTCACGATTTACCTGGCTTTGGAAGTGGCTGGGACGAATCGTTTTCTGGCAAAGCAGCTCATTGAAACCCGCGATCTGGCCGCAGCCAATCTAGCCCAGGAGCAGGAAAAACAACGGCTGATTCTGGCACATACAACGGAGCTGGAAGAAACCGTTTTGAAAAGAACCGCCCAGGTAAGAGAACAGGCCCAGCGGTTACAGGAGATGGACGCTGCGAAATCGCGCTTTTTTGTCAATCTAACGCATGAGTTCAAAACGCCGCTGTCCCTGATTATAAACCCTGCCAGGGAATTGTTGCGTAACCCTGATCCAAAAATTGCTGAGCAATATGCCGGTTATATCCTGCAAAACAGCAATCGGTTGTTACAGCTGATCAATCAGTTACTTGACCTTGGCCGGTTAGAATCAGGGCAAAGTGCTCTGGACGTGAATCCGGTTGATATTATTGCTATGCTGCGCATTCATGTCGCACAGTTTGATTCTTTGGCAAACAACCGGAACATTCAACTGGATTTCTATACGGATTCGGAATCCGTGATTATTGATGAAGATGCTGATAAGCTCGAAAAGATTATTCAGAACCTGATCAGCAATGCCATTAAATTCAGTCAGAAGGATGGGCAAGTGAAGGTTTTCTTTGAGATGCTGGCTGACGCGCAGTACGAGATTAGGGTAGAGGATCAGGGAATTGGCATTCCTGAAAATAAGCTGCCATTCATTTTCGATCGATTTTACCAGGCCGATAGCAGTGACACCCGCACCAGGGAAGGGGCGGGGATAGGACTGGCGCTGGTTAAGGAAATGGTAACATTGCTTGGCGGGGAGATTATGGTAGACAGTTCCGAGGCAAAGGGAAGCACCTTTAAAGTCCGGTTACCATATAAACTGAGTGCAGAAAATGCTGAACCAATGCCTTATCCCGAAACACCTGTTTACCAATCTAACAGCAATGAACAAATCGCTGACGAGCAACCAGGAAGTTCTCGACCGGTAATCCTGCTTATCGAAGACAATCAGCAACTGAACGCATTTATCCGAACAACCTTGTCCGAAAAATATGTGGTCCTGACCGCAGAAGACGGTCAGGCAGGAATTGATCTTGCACTTGCAGAAATCCCTGCGTTGATCATCACAGATCTAATGATGCCCGTCAAAAATGGCTATGAGGTGTGCGCTGAATTGAAAGCCGACGAGCGCAGCAGCCACATTCCTATTATCATGCTTACGGCCAAGGCGGATCAGGACAGCAGGATTCATGGTCTTGAAACGGGTTCAGATGCCTATCTGGGCAAACCGTTCGATAACCGGGAGTTGGAGGCGGTGATCGAAAACCTGCTACGGCAACGCAAGGCTTTGCAGGAAAAATACAGTCAGAATTACCGTTGGCTAACCCATACAGAAGAAATGCCTTCTGTGGAGAAGGCATTTCTTGATAAAATCAGGACGGTTATTGAGCAAAATCTGGATGATGAGCAGATCAGCACGGATTGGGTTGGCAGGCAGCTTGGCCTCAGCCGGGCGCAGCTGCACCGCAAATTAAAAGCTTTGGTCAACCAAAGTCCGGGTGAGTTTGTACGTAGTATCCGCATGCAGAAAGCACACGAACTTCTAAAAAACAAAGCCGGTACGATCTCCGAAATCTCCTACATGGTCGGTTACAGCAACCCGGCCAATTTCTCAACCAGCTTTTCAAAACATTTCGGCTATCCGCCCAGTTCGGCAGGCATTGCAAAACAGTAAAAGTTTCGTGATCAGTTTTTCAAAGTAACCATTAAACGTTCATAAAAAGCTTCGGTTACGCTGCCTACATAGTTGTAAGGAACAGTCGTTCGTGGAAGCTTCAGAGTCGTCACATCATTGTCTACAAAGAAAGACGAAGAGGCAAAGACCGTGACAGGCACAACCACTAATCCTGCTTTTTCCATCCGGTACGGAAAGGACATTTCGTACTTAACATCCATATTTTCACCAATAGCCATGTTTAAAGCCACAGGCGGGCCAAATTTATCTCTTTCTCCATATGTGCCGCCACCAGTGCTGGTGTGGAGGATTTTTCCGCCCGAAGTGTTGTGCGTATATCCGATCAGGTAACCCTCATTTACCGGAAAGGAAGGTGAAGCGATTCTTTTCAGAGTGATTTGTACGTCGAATGTCGCCACACCAATTTTTGCTTCTTCATTTCCTGTGTAACTGTCTGCCTTAGCGAGTGATCGCGGCAATGCGAGCACCTGATTAGAGCCGGTCACAGTTCCGGCCGCGGCGCCATCTGCGCCCAGAAAGGTGATCTTTTCAATTGAAAATTCGCAGGGATACAGGCGGTCGCCGCCGTTTACATCCTTGCATTTTGATTCGGGTAGGTTGCTGGCTGGTACTTCGTGATCTGTACAGGATACTGCCAAAGCAAGTACACCGTATGCAAGTGCTAGACAAAATGAGGTGATGCTGAGTTTAAACATAGTATTAAGGATAAGTGATAAAAGGTTGTGTAATATTTATTTCAAAAACCGCCTGTCAGTAAGGGCGATCAGGAAGTTTTCAATGTCTAGTTTTTCTGCTTCGGTAAGTTGTAAGGATCCGGTCAATATTGTATCACGGTTGACGGCATTCGGAACGATTGCCTCGGGATCATTATAGTAGTTGATGACTTCTTTTAATGTTTTGAACATGCCATTGTGCATGTAAGGCGCTGTGATGGCAATGTTTCTTAAAGAGCCGATTTTGAATTTACCCAGATCGGATGCTTGATGAGAAATGGCAGAACGCCCGCTATCCGCGTGCATTTTGCCATCAAATAAGCCAATGTTCCTGAATTCAACATTCTTAAAATCAGGGCCGAAATGACATTGAATGCATTTGGCTTTGGTATTGAACAATTTGAATCCTCTCTTCGCGGAAGCGCTGACTGCATCTTCGTTGTCGTTGACACGCCAGTCGTCAAAAGGACTGTCGCCCGTTTCCAGGGAACGTTCAAAATCAGAAAGGGCTCTTGCCAAATTGCTTTTGGACGGCAGTTCTTTAAATATGCGCAGAAACGATTGCCGGTAAAATGCATCCCTGTTTAAGCGGGCGATCGCCGAATCCACCGGCAAATCCATTTCAACCGGATTTTCGATGGGCATCAACACTTGTTGTTCCAAAGTGGTCGCCCTACCATCCCAGAAAAAACTTTCCTGAAAACGCATGTTCATAGCCGAAGGCGTATTCCTTGTCCCCATCCGACCATTCACGCCCTGACTCACCTGCACAGAATCCGCAAAGGCCAAACTCTCTTTATGACAAGATCCGCAGCTAATGGAACGGTTCCCCGACAAGATCGGGTCAAAAAACAGTCGTTTTCCCAATTCCAGGGAAGTCGGCGGCTCAGGATCATGCATCACGCTGCGGATGAAAAGCAGCGGAACGGCGCAGATCAGTATGGCTATTTTTGCTTTCACGGGGAGATATTGCAGTTACTTTTTCGGTAACTTCTTGCAAGCCAAACCATTAGCACCTTGATAGCGCTCCTGGCAGGTGTCGGAAATGGCGGTAAACAGTAGTGAATCCTGAGCGTAATATTTCAGCTTGTAAGTCCCGTAGTAAGCGAGGTTACAACCGTTGTCAGAAACACTTATCGTATCGTTTTTGATAAAGTAGCGCCCGGTAGTGAATGCTTTCCCATTCACAATGCCATCATAAGTGCTGTCGGCCCGAAAGACAAATAGCAGGTTAATGTCGCCGTTTGGAGATTTTTGTATCCGCTGCCAGCGTCCGACAATGGGATCGGGGGCACCTATAAAAGAGACTATGGTCAAAAGAACCGCCAGGCAACCCAGCCATGTAATTGCGTTTTTCATCAGTTTCGAGCTTTGGGATTAATATTCTGACAAAGCTCGATGATCACACTAAAACAGCGTTTTGAATTTGTTGCAGATACATTTGAAAACGTGTCAATTTGTAGAGAAACGTTGTTATAAGGGCAAATAACATACTTTCAAAGAATGAAACGGCGCCTCAAACATGATGTCTACATTTACATATTTCATTCAAAGCCTGTGATATCACAGGCTTTATGTAGGAGGTATCAAGTCCAGTATGTATTAAAACGAAGGTTTCTTAATACAATGCGAAAAGTAAACTCTCCATGAACTATCCATAGAACTCCATTAATCAGCTGTTCCTGATTGTTCTGTTTTGTCTTCACATTGCGTTTCATCTCTTCTGCCATCTGAACGGACAAGGCATCTTCCTTCCGCAGTAAGTCTTCAACTAATCTTTCTCTGTCCTGTCGGGAATGGTCCTGGCTCATTTTGAAGACATGGGAAATATCAGAAACCATAATTTCAAAACCGGTGATGGCTTTCAGATTTTGCGGATATATTCCTGATCCATTTTGTGGAATGCCGAGGGGCTGCTGTGTGGATCTTCGTATTTATCAGTAATGTCTTCCATGATTTCATAGGTGCCTTTGTTAAGGAGGGTTATTTACAAACTATAACTGCATGCGTGGCAAGTCTTGAATTCTGTAAATTCAGCTACCAACTGCTGATTTTTGCCAGTAATTATTTGCTGCTGCAATTGTAGCGAATTCAGCGGCAACAGTTTGTCCAATCAAAACCAGCATTGTCGCATCCTGAGCGTATATTTCCCGTAGTTTTTCACGGACGGCTGCATCTGGCTGGGTGGCTTTAATGATCAGCCTTGCCATTTTGATTGCAAGCTGTCTGCCTTCTTCCGGAGTAGGGGTAATGAGTGAATTACCGGGCACTAGTTGAATTGGATCTGCCATTTTTTTATTTGTTTAAAGTAATTTCAATTGAAGAATTGCCTGTGGATCAAACGGTATAAATATTCATCTCAAGTAAAAGTCAAGTGTTTGGCTAAGAGCACTATTCCTTCTTTTAAGTCCTTTTCGGAAAGTGATCCGTAACCCAGCCTGATGCCGTTGACCGATGGGGCGTTGCTATAATTTTCCGGTGGGAGTATTTTAACGCCACTTGCGGCCATCATGTCTTTAATCTGCCGCCAGTTTTGCGCTTGCTTTGGTTGTATCCAAATCGCCAGACCGCCTTCCGGAACTGTATAGTCAGCCTTTTCTTTTAGATAAGTATTCAGCAACGAAACCGTGTAGTCGCGCTTTGCTTTGTAGTAGCTTGTTGCTTTTTTAATGTGGCGTTTTATCGTTCCGTCATGGATCAGCTGTAAAACGGCCTGTTCCATAATACTATCACCCTGAACATCAATAATTTTGCGCAGCTCACCCACTTTTGAAATCAGCGAAGCATCGTGACTAACCAGATAGCCAATGCGCAAAGCAGGCGCAACAACTTTGCTCATCGTGCCGATGTACACAAAATTTTGTAGCTGAGCGAAGCTCGAAACTGGAAGCACCGGACGGTACCCGAAATGAAATTCGTTGTCGTAATCGTCCTCAATGATGGTAAATCCATGAGCGTTGGACAAGCGGATCAGTTCAAGCCTTCGTTGCAGACTTAATGTTACCGTGGTCGGATATTGGTGATGTGGTGTTGTGTAAATAGCCTTTATGTTCGGGTGGGTCTTCAAATGATCAATCACATCGCTGGTAACCAAACCGTCCTTATCGACCCTTACAGGCAGCAAGGTGGCACCAGCCATTTCAAATGCTTTCCAGGCAGGCTGGTAACCCGGATTTTCGACCAGGACAAAATCGCCTTTTGAACAAATACAATGGGCAGCGAGATACATCGCCATCTGGCTGCCACGCGTCACGCAAACGGAATTGCTGCTGATTTGCATGCCACGTTGATGGTTCAGCATTTGTACAATGGCTTCGATAAAATCCGCATGACCGAACTCGTAGCCGTAACCCATCATTTGCCATCGTGCACTCCGGTTGAAAATCTGCCGGTATCCACGCGCCAGCTCGGTCACGGGCGCGATTTTGCTATCGGGATAACCATCATCAAAAATGATCCTGTAATGTTGCTTGGGCAGGCTTTGATCCGGTGTGGTGATTTCTTTCTTACGCTGCCTGCTGAACACCGGCAGTGTGCCGGCAACGAATGTCCCTTTCCGTTCCTTGGATACAATCCATTCTTCGTTAAGCAGCACATTTAATGCTTCTACAATCGTATTCCGGTTCACATGCAACATTTCGGCCAGGTTGCGGCTTCCCGGCAAAGCATCACCGCTACTAAGTCTTCCAGATTGAATATCTGAAATGACAGCATCCGCGATTTGCAGATAAATGGGCTTTTGTGACTTGTGATCAATCCGGATTTCCAATTTCCAGGGTCTAAGCATTGGACTAGCTGGTTTTATTTAAATGTCTCATTTTAACAGGCCAAAGTAAAATGTGCATGCATTCTACCAACTGTTAAGATTCAGGTGATTATTATGATTTTACAAAGTTGGATAAGTCGGAGCTGAGCCAGATAGTCCAGTATTATTAATTCAAAATGGTCCAGCAAGTATCGTTAGGGCTCCTCACTAAGTTTGAATCGGCAATGGTGCCACAGCTATTAAATCACAAAAATGAGCAAGTCAATTTTCTATCACGCAGGTTGCCCGGTATGCGTCAGTGCAGAGCACGACATTCTTAATCTAATCGGTGCAGATCAGGTTGAAGTTGTAAATATCGGGGAAGACCGCAGCCGTATCAGCGAAGCGGAAGGTGCAGGGATTAAATCGGTTCCCGCGCTGGTTACGCCAAATGGCAATGTACTGCATATCAATTTCGGAGCATCGCTGGAAGATGTTAAAGGCTGAAGAATAGACCGGCAGGACCCTGCTGGTAACGTTAATTTATCTTGACTAATCAAAACATGAAAACGACAATATTCACGCTCGCCGCCATCCTGTCCATCACGGCCGCCATGGCATGCGAACATTGCAAAAAATACGAAGACTCAAAGGATTTTAAGATCAAATCAGCGCAGGTAATCCATAACAAAAAATACGGATCACTCGAATTTGAGATCATCGTGGAAGGAACGGCCGGAAAGACTGTTCCCACTGCCGTGGGGAAAATGGATATGGCCCCTGTCTTAGGATACGTTTTTCCTACAACATTGAAGCCGGAAGATATTGGTTTTAATCCAACCGAAGGCATTGTGGCCCTTGCCCTTACTTCGCATCCTGATTTCGATGACAGCCCGCTTTGGGATGAGAATGCCGACGGCAAGTTTGATAATGACGGAATTGTTTGGCATCCGCATTGGGTGGTTCTCGTGAAAGACGAGCGTGTAAAAGGCGGGCTCTCGGTAAAGGAATATAAAAAGGCAGATAAAATCACAAAGCCTAAAACAGCCCCCGACATGCCTATGTATATGGATTCGCCAGGTTATCAGGTCGTTACCCAGCAAAGCGCAATCCGCGTTTCAGTGCCTACATACAGGGTCAATAATAAGGTGGATTTCAATTACGATGCCGTCAGTTGCTATATGCAGGTGTCCGCTCCGGCAGATGGCATGTCCATGGATAAGCCGATGCTGGGTGTTGTTAATGTTTATAGCGTGCTTTCTGGCAAACTGACCTTGCCTTACAAGGTAAAATAACCTGGGCTATGGCTGAAATTGATGGAAAGATCGTTGATGCATTGGCTTATCTATGGAGGTAGTCCGCGATTAACAGGGCTATGAAATGAAGCCGCTTTCGGAAATTTAGATCGTATAGCAAAGAAAAATCATCCCTATTTAAAACAGGGATGATTTTTTTGGTTTAACCATTTCAGTCGAAAACCACTTTCGTGGTTTCAAGAATATGCCCGAGTTCTGTGATTTCAATTTCCGTAAGCGGTTGCAGTGGTGCACGCAAATGCCCTGCGTTTTCTCCAAGAATTGTGAGCCCTGCTTGAATTGCCCGGGGCAAGCCTTTGGCTACAATGAACCTGAGCAGATTGAGTTGTTCGAGAAAAAGAATTTGAGCTGATGCCAGATCATTGTTTTGAATTGCGTCGTATAGACTCAGGTTGAGCTCGGGGATCAAATTGGGTGCGGCGGTGCACCATCCTTCGGCGCCTGCGGCAAATGCGGCGAGTGCCAGCGGGTTGGAGCCATTGTAAAATGCCACATCATCGCCCAGTTCTCTTTTTAGCACATGCATACGCTGCACATCACCAGTGCTTTCTTTGATCATGGTTACATTGGGAATTTCCAGCAACCGTTTCAAAAGGGTAGGCGACATATCGACGCCGCCCGTTGCCGGGTTGTTGTATGCCATGATGGGAATAGAGATTTTGGACGCGACGGCATCATAATGGTTGACGATCTCATCATCGGTCAGTTTCCAGTAACTCATTGGAATGATCATGACCGCAGTTGCGCCTGCTTTTTCGGCAAACTTGGCATGATGAATCGTCCGCTCGGTGGTAAGGTTGGACACACCGACCAAAGTCGGCACGCGCCCCGCAACTTGCTGGATCGTAGCCTCGGTAATTGCCTCTTTTTCCTGATCTGTAAGGTATGGCAGCACGCCAGTGCTTCCCAGTGGCGCTATGCCGTGCGAACCGGATGCAACGAGGCGTTCAACCAGTGTCTTGAACAGGGGCAGATCTACGCTTTCATTTTCGTCAAATGGCGTAATAGGGTATGCGATGATCCCCTTGAATGGAACATTTTTCATTTTTATCAATGGTTAAAAAAGTGAAATGAAGTCTCCGACATGAAGACTTCATTTGAATGGTTTTAAAGATCTCTTCCTTCTTCTTCGCGAAGCGCAACGCCCAGATTTTGAAGCTGGGGCGCGTTTTCGCAGGCAATGTATTTTGCCGGCTGTGCATCACTCAGGTTTTGATGTCTGTGCCATGCCCAGGAAGGAATGTAAACGGCATCTCCCTTTTCCCATTCCACTTTTTCACCCTCGATTTCAGTGAACCCTTTGCCTTCCAAAACATATAGCACCGTTTCGTAAGTATGACGGTGCCTGTTGGTCAGCTGGCCTGGTAACAAGCCGCCGATGGTCATGCTCACATTTTTGCTGGGCAGATCCACGAAGAAAACAGGATGCTTGCGCTCTGTTGAGAACTGGTTGTGCTCTCCGGCGTTTTCCACATTCTTATGGATCATATAGGCCGGTTTTTGAAACTGTGGCCTTGCAAATGTCTGATGAAAATCTTTTGAACTGAACGTATCCATGATTGAAAACTTTTGCGTTTCATGCATTATTGCATTTCAAAAGTATCGCAGCCATGGATGGCAGCAGTGGTACAGAATCAAGATAAATGCCTGGGCCAGCTTCTCGGCCATTATTCCACCGCCAACGTGGCTGGACCAAATTCCTCAAAATGGATAGCCTCGCGCGCAACACCCTGCGCACTCAGATAGTCAAAATGTTTCTTGATAAAAGCGCCCGGTCCGCAGATGTAATATTGGGCATCGGGTTGCATGGCTTGCTGCACCTTACTGAGATCCACAAAACCTTCATAATAACCATCTTCAATTTGCTGTTCAATCTTGTCATAAAAAGTGTGAACCGACATTGCGTCATGCTTTTCGCCAAGTTCACGCACATGATCTTTAAAAGCATGCACCCGGTAACCCCGGCATCCATGAATCCACGTAACAGGTCTTTTGTTTCCGGCAGAAATCAGATAATCCAGCATACTCATGAATGGAGTGACGCCAACGCCGCCGCTGATGAAAACAATAGGATCCGCTTTCTCAGTATCAAGAACAAAATCACCTGACGGCGCAGCCACCTCAATCATGGCGCCCTGCTGAATGCTGTTGTGCAGTAGATTGCTGACATAACCTTCCGGCCGCTGCTGGTTGCCATGTTCTTTTTTTACGGAAATGCGGTAATATTCGCCATTAGGAGCGCAGGAAATGCTGTATTGCCGCGGCTGAAAAACATGTAGCTCTGGCACAAACAAGCGCACTGTAATGTATTGTCCCGGAATAAAACCGGCTACTTTTCCCTGGTCGGCAGGATGCAGATAGAATGAAGTAATCTCGTCCGACTCCTGTACTTTTCGTTTTATCACAAAAGGTCGCCAGCCGCTCCATCCACCTTCTTTTGCTGCGGACTTGCTATACAAATCAGCTTCTGCTCCCGACATAATCCCTGCCAGTTGCTGGTAAGCGACCAGCCAGGCATCGATCAGCTCAGGTGTTGCCGCCTCGCCAAGCACCTCGCCAATGGAAGCCAGCAAATGCTTGCCCACAATGGCATACTGCTCGGGTCTGACGTCCAGACTTACATGTTTGTTGGCGATCCGGTTTACAGCATGAGAAAGCACTTGCGGGTTATCGATGTGTTCAGCATATGCCAGCACAGCCATTGCCAGCGCTGTGGGCTGGGCTCCTGAATGCTGGTTTGCCGAATTAAACACATTTCTGAGCTCGGGATTTTTTGTGAGCATTCTGTTATAAAAATAAGTGGTCAGCGCCACGCCATTTGCTTTTAAAACTGGCACAGTGGCCTTTACGAGATCTTTTTGTTCGTTTGTCATGTCAATAAATATATAAATACCTTTTTATCCTTTATTCAAAAGTAAATTAAAAACATTAAAGGACAAGGTTATCTTTTATTATTTTTAAATTTGAACTTACAACTATGGCGATATTTTCAAAAACGTGCGAGTATGCAATCAGGGCAGTGCTTTATATCGCACACAAATCTGCCTTGGACAAAAGGGTAGGGATTAAAGACATTGCAGCGGGGATAGATTCTCCCGAACTGTATCTGGCTAAAATCTTGCAGGATTTAAGCAGGAAAGGCATCATCAGTTCAGCAAAGGGACCTAATGGCGGTTTTTACATTGAAAATAATGCTCTATCCAAGCCCATCAGCGACATTGTCGAGGCGGTGGATGGAAATGCACTCTTTTATGGCTGTGCGCTGGGCTTAAAACAGTGTTCAGAAATCCATCCATGCCCACTCCATGACCAGTTCAAGGCAATCCGCGACCAAATTAAGGATCTGCTTTATACCACAACCATCGGAGCGTTTAATCAGGAACTGCTGGCAGGCATGCTTTCCTTGAAGAAATAGCTTAATCAGGGCATTCTCAATCTATCTGGCTTGGTGCATGTGCGCTATAACATTCGCATTCTATATTAAGGGCTGCAAGGTTAGATAATTCTGGTTACTGATACCATAGCGCCTGTTAAATACTAATTTGAGGGTGTAATGGGCATATTCCCGGGAAATAGATCGATCACTCAAGCAATTAGATTACCATTTCGCTACGCCCGACCTAGTGATGATACTAGCAGTGCAATGGGCAATCCGTCTTTTAATATTATGTGCGTGTTGGCCGAACACGAAAGTAACATGATACGCGAGACAACAAAAGCAGGACAATAGTCAGCCCGGGCTAGAGCGAAATCCGGAGGCAGAGCGGATGGGTTAGTGAGCGTTACCGTAAAATAGCTCCGGAAGTAGAAGAGATATACGAGAAGAACAACCGGAGTATGGATGAAATTCGAGAGATGTTCAAAATAAAAAGCCAACCTCGTATTTCGATTTCTTAATCCATGACATTACTGTCTATAAGCAGACTAAAACAGTATTTTTAATGTCTTATGTATAAGTTAAATTTAGCTTTTGGCGCGTTGACTTAATACCTGAATGCACTTTTTTCGTAAAGTATGCCTGATCGATCTTTCATATATTTATATCAATGCCTAATCCTTGCATCTAATTAAGAACATTAAGCAATGGAAAGAGTCAAGAATAGATACACAACAGGCGTTGCTAAGACCAGTCTCTTTGGTCGTTATGGATCCTTTTCAAAATGGAAGATGTCAATTCATTCCAATTTAAATACCATTCAGCAAGTTAAAAAAGGCGTAATTGCAGGTTTAAATACATAGTTTTGTCTAACTATATAAACCAATAATTATGAGAAGAATCATTACTCTAGGGTTAGCCGCTGCGATTTGCCTTTTTCAATTTTCTGCATTTTCCCAAAACGAAGATCCGCTAAAAGCAGGCGAAGATATCGCAGTTACGTCAACTGAAAGCGGCAAGGTTAAGGGATATTTGCATAATAACATCTTTACGTTTAAGGGGATACCTTATGCTAAATCAGAACGTTTTACAGCGCCCCAAAAGCCGACACCCTGGTCTGTTACACGCAGCTCGATGAGCTATGGGCCGGTTTGCCCTACCGATCCTACCACGACGGTTAACGATGCTTTCGAATTTGCTTTCAATCATAATTTGGGTTACTCCAATGAACATTGCCAAACGCTCAATGTGTGGACACAGAAATTGAACGATGGCAAAAAGCGCCCGGTAATGGTATGGCTGCACGGTGGGGGTTTCACTGCCGGTTCATCCATCGAACTACCGTCTTACGATGGCGAGAATCTGGCAAAAAAAGGCGAAGTAGTTTTAGTGTCTATCAACCATCGCCTGAATATTTTGGGTTTTTTGGACTTATCGGCTTATGGTGACAAATACAAAAACTCCGGTAATGCAGGTTTGGCCGACATTGTTGCCGCCCTGCAATGGGTTAAACAAAATATTGATCAATTCGGTGGCGACCCCAATAATGTCACCATCTTCGGCCAGTCGGGCGGCGGCGGAAAAGTCACTTGTATGATGAACACCCCTCAGGCGAAGGGTTTGTTTCACAAAGCAATCGTAGAAAGCGGCAGCTATGTTACTTCATTTACCGAAAAGGCCGTATCTCAGCGTTTGGCAGCAGCATTAATGGAGGAACTGCATCTGCAACCTGCCCAGGTTGACTCACTTCAAAAGATGCCCTATGACCAATTGAATGCTGCCAGTAAAAAGGCCCTTAAAAAGGTAAATGAAGAGTTAAAAAAAGAAGGTAAACCGGGCAATGTGGGCTGGAACGCTGTGCTGGATGGTGAAATGTTCCCAAATCAGCCTTCGGATCCTGCTGCCATGGAACTTTCAAAAACGATCCCTTTATTGGTCGGCACAACAAAAAATGAATTTGCCGCTTTTGCACCCACGCCCAAAAATATGACCATGGAGGATGTGAAAACCACCCTGCAAAAAAAATACGGCGATAAAACAGAGGCCTATATAGCAGCTGTAAAGAAGGCTTATCCCAACACCAGTAAGCCTTTCGAATACAATGATATAGAGTTTGGTTTTCGATCCATGGCTATTAAGCAAGCTGATCAAAAGTCAGGTTTGAACGGTGCTGCGCCAGTTTTTATGTATCTCTTTACCTGGCAATCGCCCGTCAATGGTGGGATGTATAAAGCCATGCACTGCATGGATATCGCCTTCCAGTTTGATAACATTAACCGTTGTGAGGAAATGACCGGTGGAGGTAAGGATGCCTACGCTCTTGCTTCCAGGATGAGCAGCTCTTGGATCAATTTCGCACGGACAGGCAATCCAACTGCGCCCGGTTTGCCCAAATGGCCTGCCTATACTGCTGCTGGTGGCGCTACCATGATCTTCGATGTTAAATGCGAAGTGCGTGATCATCCAGATGCCGAACTATTAAAAGTTGTCTCCACTGGTAAATAGATTTAATTGAAATGAAAAAAATATATTTCTTCTTTACCATTCTGATGTTGAGTGGATTATGCGCCTATGCATCACAAGTTGACACCATCCAGGTCCCAAGCGCTGCGA
Organism: Dyadobacter chenhuakuii; assembly: GCF_023821985.2. Lineage (NCBI taxonomy): Bacteria > Pseudomonadati > Bacteroidota > Cytophagia > Cytophagales > Spirosomataceae > Dyadobacter > Dyadobacter chenhuakuii. The sequence goes on from NZ_CP098805.1 coordinate 74,243, forward strand.
TGAACAAAACCTACAAAGCGGCCATTGTTCTCCCGGAAAGCTACGCCAAAAGCAAAAAGGATTTTCCCGTCTTATACTTGCTTCATGGAGGATATGGCCACTTCGACGACTGGCTGCGTAAAACGCCTGATCCTATGCTGGTTAAGAACCTTGCAGATCAGTATAATATCATCATTGTGATGCCAGAAGGCGAGATTTTTAGTTATTACATTGACAGCCCGGTTGACCCAAACAGCAAATTTGAAACTTATATTGGTAAAGAAGTCATTCAATTTATAGACAGTAAGTACCGCACGGTCAAGGACAAAAAGGGCCGTCTCATTACAGGTTTGTCCATGGGCGGTTATGGCGCGCTTTATCTTTCTACCAGGCATCCTGATCAATTTGCTGCGGCAGGCGCGATGAGCGGGGCTTTGGATCCGAATATGACGACCTGGAATCTTTCGCCCGAGCGGTTTAAAGGCCTCACCACGTTTCTCGAAAAGACCTTTGGTCCGATGACACCTGATAATTATCTGCCTTATTCTGTCGTCAACATGGCGGATCAGATTCGCCGAAACGGACTACCTCTCGTGCTTGACATTGGGGTGGAAGATTTTTTGCTCGAACCTAACCGGGAGTTGCACCGACGGCTGGTCTACAATCACACACCACACGACTATACCGAGCGCCCTGGCGGTCATACCTGGGACTTTTGGCAAGCAGCATTGCCCAGCCAATTAATGTTTTTTAGTAAGGTCTTGAAAGCCAATAATACCGCAGTTCAATAAGGTAGGTTTTAGAATAAAAATCAGATGCTGTCACTGCTTGGCTTTTTTACCATCTGCGTTTTTTTAGGATTGATCCTGACAAAGCGCTTGTCTGTGCTGCTTTCGCTGATCCTGGTGCCCGTCGTATTTGCATTGATCGCGGGTTTCGGGCCAAAAGAGGTAGGGGAGATGTTATTGGGCGGGATCAAACAAGTTGCCCCTACCGGCATCCTGCTGATCTTTGCCGTACTATATTTCAGCGTGATGATAGACACCGGGCTTTTCGATCCGGTAATAGCCTTTATTATTCGCTTCGCAAAAGGCGACCCGCTCAAAATTACTTTGGGCACCGCCATTTTGACGATGCTGGTTCACCTCGATGGGGACGGCACCGCCACATTTATGATTACCGTCACAGCCTTGTTTCCGGTTTATAAAAAACTGGGAATGAATAAGTTGATACTTCCCTGTATCGTCGCGCTGAGTGCGGGGGTCATGCACCTGGTACCCTGGTCGGGAACAGTGGCGAGAGCATTGAATGTCATGAACAGCGATCCGGCGCATCTGATCATTCCTATCCTGCCAGCCATGATTGGCGGAATCCTTTGGGTACTTTTTGTAGCATTTTGGCTTGGTAAAAAGGAACGTAAAAGATTGGGCGTTGTTGACATGGATTACGATCATCACCAGCAACTTTCTGTTGAACAAAAAGAGAGTCGACGACCAAAATTATTTTGGCTGAATGCTGTTTTGACGATTATTTTGATCGCAGCGCTCATTTTGTCACTGGCCCCGCCGCCAGCGTTATTCATTATTGGTTTTGCAGTGGCGATTTTGGTCAACTATCCATCACAGGCCGATCAAAAGAAAAGGATTCAGGCACATGCGGCCAATGTATTTTCGGTTTCCATCATCGTTTTTGCGGCCGGAGTATTTTCAGGCATCCTGACAGGAACAAAAATGATCGATGCCATGGCATTGTCGATGGTTTCCATGATCCCGACAGCGCACGCAGGTTACCTGCCGGCTTTGGTGGGCTTTACAAGCATGCCATTAAGTTTGGTATTCACACCGGACGCTTATTATTTTGGTGTAATCCCTGTTTTAAAAACAACCGCCGCCCATTATGGGTTAAATTCAATAGAGATAGGAAGGGCGGCAATTTTAGGGCAAATGACCACCGGTTTCCCGTTAAGTCCGTTAACTGCGTCCACTTTTGTCTTAATTGGCTTGTCAGAAGTGGAACTGGCGGATCATCAGAAATTTACCTTCAAATGGGCGTTCGGCACGACCATCATCATGACTTTAATAGCATTAGCTTCGGGGGCAATAAGCATATCATGACACAAAAAAATGAAGTCCGTATTGGTTGTGGCGCAGGCTTTTCTGGAGACAGGCTCGAACCTGCTGTGATCCTGGCCGAAAAGGGCGATCTGGATTACCTTGTACTCGAATGCCTCGCAGAACGGACCATTGCATTAGCCCAAAAAAGAAAAGCGGCAGACCCTTCACAGGGTTATGATCCGCTCTTGGAGCGTCGGATTGAATTACTGCTGCCATTGCTCAAACAAAATAAGATACGGCTCATTACGAATATGGGTGCTGCAAACCCGGTCGCAGCAGCAGATAAGATTATTGGCATAGCAAAGAGACTGGGAATTTCCATTAAAGTAGCCGCGGTAATCGGGGATGATGTGTTGGAGCATATCAGTGGCGATGAGATCGCCATGGAAACAGGGAATTCCATTTCTTGGTCCGGGCAGACGGTGTCAGCCAATGCTTATTTAGGTGCGGAAGCTATTTTACCTGCGCTGGAAACAGGCGCTGACATTATCATCACCGGGCGGGTTGCTGATCCATCCTTGTTTGTAGCCCCGCTGGTCCACGAATTCGGATGGTCGTTGGATGATGCCGATATGATCGCCAAAGGGACTGTGATTGGACACCTGATGGAATGCGCAGGACAGATCACAGGTGGCTATTTCGCCGATCCGGTCAAAAAGCCGGTTGAAAATATGAGTACACTGGGCCACCCCTTTGCAGAGGTTTATCGCGATGGCAGCGCGGTTATTGGGAAAGTAGATGGCACAGGAGGCACCATAACGCTGGCTACGGCTAAGGAACAGCTGCTGTACGAGGTAACGAACCCATATCAATACTTGACGCCCGATGTTTCAGCAGATTTCACCACCGTATCCTTGAAACAGGATGTGAAAGATCGTATTAAAGTAACTGGCGGCAGCGGCAGCAAAAAGCCATCGACGTTAAAGGTCAGCGTTGGGTATAAAGCAGGCTTTACAGGTGAAGGTGAGATTACTTTCGCAGGGACAAATGCATTGGAAAGGGCCCGTATGGCAGGCGAAATAATGCATGAGCGGTTGAACGATCAATTTCCTGGGTTAAGGGTTGACTACGTTGGTCACACATCGGTACACCCGACCTCGCTCGCTCATGATCATAAACCATATGAAGTGAGACTACGCCTAGCTGGCAAAGCTGCAACGGCTGATGAAGCAGCTATCATAGGTCAGGAAGTGGAGGCGCTATATACCAATGGCCCGGCTGGTGGGGGAGGGGTGCGCAAGTATGTGAATGAAGTCATTGGCATTGTATCGATTTTGATGAACCGGAACACAGCAAAGTCGTCCGTAGTTGTAAAAGAATATGAGTATTAAACTTTATGACATAGCGCATAGCCGCGCGGGAGACAAGGGCAATACATTGATTTTATCATTGATTCCTTTTGACGAAAAGGATTATGAGTTGCTATGCAAGTTGGTAACTGCGGATAAAGTAAAGGAACATTTCAAGGAGATCATACACGGCGAAATCCTCAGATACGAACTACCAAATATCTCGGCTTTGCAGTTTGTATGTCAGCAGGCTTTGGCGGGTGGCGTTACCACTTCATTAGTCATGGACGCGCACGGAAAGACTTTGAGCTACGCCCTGCTGGAAATGTGCATTGAATTGCATGCCGGTTAAATATTTCCAAAAGCCTTTAATCAACCGCAAGCGCGTTTTGACCAGTAGTGCGAAAAGAATGCCCTACCTTACCGAAATAAACTAATGATAAAATCAGTACGATTTTTAGATTAGTCTTAAAGTTATTACGCTTCGGACTTAGAGCTTCTTCGTCCTAATTTTTGTGAATTGAACCGGCTTTCAGTTTAATTTAACCATTTACACTTTTTCTTCTATAAAGTGCCAACAAACTCCTGCGGCGTCAATAATATTAACCTCTCTTCCGTATGGTTGCTCTTTGGGTTGCCCAATGAGTGGAATACTAAATTTTTCTGGAAGATTTTTTTCTGTTAGTTCCTTCCAAAAAGCATCCATGTCCTTTATTTTAACTGTTAACATTAAATTTTCAGCAAAGACCTTATTATCGTATCTCTGTAATATGAATTTGCAATTACCATTTCGAAAACCGATGAGGTCGCCCTCTTCCCATTCTACCTCAAAGCCAAGTTCCTGAAATAGTCGCTTTGATTTGTAAAAATCATTACCAGAAGGAATAAAAGGCTCTAAAGATAAATAAGTCATACTTGCCAGAAATTTTTTTATTTGCTACCTATTGTTCCCGAAAGGTAAGGTTCAGACGTTTCTACTTGACTAGTTATTATCATCGGCCTTGTAACTCACCTGTGCCTTGCATGGTGTCCGGAATAGTTACTACTCTCATTTTTCTGCTATGTTTTTCAAAATTTTCCATAGCACAAAGTTCACCCGACCAGAACAAAAAAAAGTTTAGCTAGTTGAAGATTTTGAGAAATTTTGATGGGTAGCAACCAAGGTGTATAGGCATAAAAACAACGCTAACCTTGCCGTCGGGCTAGGGGATGATCCGGCCATGAACTTTAAATCTGCGCTCTTTAATTCCATTCTGTATAGTCAGAATGCCACTATATTTTGTGCCAGCGACAGAGTTTGACTTCTTCTTTCAGAGTCAGTTTGGCATTATACTTATCCGAGGAAAAGTACATGGTCAATCCCTTACGCTCCCTAAGGGTTATCGTGTGGTTAATGAAGATTTTTTGTCCGTCAATAATAATGAAACCTTTCTTTAATGGTTAGCGACAAATATGTATTCATGTTTGGACACGGGTCAATCACAAGGTTTAAGTTTAAAAAAGCGTGACTAAAAGGGAAATTAAGGACCAGGAAGTTAGATGCCTTCCCAGTCTTTTTTAGAACGTTGAGCATTAATGTTGTTCTCCAAGAAGCATTTTAGTGCTCCTGGTAGCAAACAGATTTCAAGGGGTAGTGCCATTAACACCCCGTTCAGTTGAGTGAATGGTGGGTTGAAAGCTAACTGCCATCTGCGGCTTAGCGTAGTCTGGTTTTATGGATTGCTCACGCGCCTGTTTGATAAAAGACAAAGCGTTAAAAATAGGAGGGATATTAGTAAAGTACCTTTATTTTTCATAAGTATGCGGATAGTGCGGTTTCTCGCAAGCGCTCAAATATAAGGAATTTTCTTAGACAAAAAATCAGCCTCATATCTTGTTAAATGCCTATTAGGTAGCTAAATGATTACTTATTTACAGAAAAACAGTAATTATTTGCAACTGCATAATACTTAGTAAGTAAGCGTTACTCCATAAAAATGAGATCCTCTATAACTTAGAATAGTTATAAATTAGCTTGCTTGCTTTTTTACATTTCACGCAATAGATGGAATAGCATGTATTTCAGCAACCATCGTTGACCTTTTGAGCTGAAAGCAGAATGGATGGAATTTGGAGAATGTTACAGATAGCAGTCCTTTTTTTATCTTTGACTATTTAGGAGCGTAACACTTTGTTTTGAAGGTCAGTTAACGCTACGTTTCACTTCATTCAGCGCTAATTTGATTACCCTTACAATACCTGGGCTTGAACAGGCAAAGCGAGATCATCAATCTTTCATAGATTCGATACGACGCAGCATAAGCAGCCGAACTGACAATCTTAGTGAGGAAAATGCCATGAGCCAATATGCTTTGGGGCTTGGGCCCTGGCTGTACGCTCATGCGTTGGCAGCTTATCCTAACATCCAGGATCTTCTTATCATTGAAGACCTGCATGGGCAAATACATAAGCTGGCTGCTCATACAGAGGATCTGCTCAGGATCAATGAAGTTGAGCTGGCCAAAGCTGTTTTTGATCAAATACTGGCATTGAATAATATCTTTTGCCAAAAGCTGGCCACGCTTGAGCAGGAAAATCCAATAGTCTCCCATACCAGCCAAGACTCCTTCTCTTATGAGCCGCAAAAAACCGGCAAGCAGGAATTGCTCGAAGTAATGATTGATAAGGCGCCAGCAGCCATGATGATAATGACTGGTCCTGATCACGTTATTTCCATTGCTAATCAACGTATGCTAGATATGCTGGGAAAGGGCAGTGCAATCATTGGCAAGCCAGCCTGGCTTGCAGTCCCGGAAATACAGGTGCAGCCCTACCTCGCTATATTGGATTCTGTCTTACAAAGTGGAAAGGCATATGCGGCAAAGGGTATGCCGGGCCATTTATCAAAAGACGGGGTGGTGAGCAATCACTATTCGATTTCACATACAGTCCACTGCTAGATTCTAAAGGGATTGTCTATGGGGTGATCGCCGTAACGGTTGAAGTTACTGAAAATGTAATGTCGGACTTAGCCACTCAGAAAAGTCAAACTGCGCTCAGGGAGGCGGAGATGGATAATCAGATCAAAACAGCAGTGTTGGACTATTGTGAGCTGATCATTGGTATTAGCTATCTGGAACCTATGCCTGAGCCTTTATACAACAATCAATATACGTTGCAAAAGCTGGGTTGGCAGCATAACAAAGGCCGTACCCTTATTGATGCAGTGTATCCCGAAGACCGGGAGTTTGTCCTTGGTGTACTTCCCGAGATATTTGCTCAAAAAGGGGGTAGCCATGAAATCAGGCTGTGGAACGAGGTGACCGAAGAACCATTTTGGGTTCAATGGAATGTGATGGTCATCGATAATCCTCAGACAGGGCTCCCAGCAATTCTTGCCACGGTAAGCCCTGACATTACCGAGCGGAAAGAGCAGCAACTGTTAATGCAACAACAGCAGCAATCGCTGCTAAATGCGATTGAGGTAGCCCAGCTTGGTACCTGGAGCATGGATATTGCTACGCAGAAAACAACATTTTCCCGCCGTCATCTGGACATGTTTGGTGTGTCGGCACAAGAGATGAGCCTTACCCAGGCAATAGGCCATGTTATTGAAGGCGAACGCCAGGGATTGGCCGATGCATTTTTTTATGCACTTCATTCTGAAAGTGATGGCAAGTTTGAGGCAGAATACACGATTCGGCATGCGATCACAAATCAGCTGCACATTATCCATTCCAAAGGACAAACCATCTACGATACATCAGGCAATGCTGTCAGCATTTCAGGAATTGCCCAAGATGTGACGGTTTTAAGAAACCAGCAGCAAACCCTTGAATCCCTGGTTGAACGGAGAACCCAGGAATTGGATGCCACCAATAAGGAACTGGCAATTGGAAATCAGAAGTTGCAGTACGCAAATCTATTGCTAAGCCGCTCCAATGAGGATTTAAACAGGTTTGCTTATGTGGCCTCACATGACTTGCAAGAACCCCTTCGAAAGATTCAGCAATTTGGAAGTCGGTTGAATACTGAGTATGAAGCAGCATCACCAAAGGCAAAAGATTATTTGCAAAGGATGATTGCAGCCGTAGAGCGGATGTCAAATCTTATCAGTGACCTGCTGACATTCTCCCGTATCTCTACAAATGACGCCCCGACTCAAAGTGTTTCACTACACCTACTTATACAACAAGTGCTGATAGAATTGGATGTACAGATCACCGAGGCAAATGCAGTATTCGAAATTGGCTCCTTACCTGAGCTTGAAGGAAACCCTACCCATCTTGGGCAGCTTTTTCAGAATTTAATTAGCAATGCTATTAAGTTTCGAAAAACCGACGATGCTGGCGCTTTCATACCCCCAACAATTAAGATCTATGCCAACAAAATTGCTTCTGCAGATTTGCCAGTATTAACCCAGCCTTCAGGTAAGGCTTCCTATTATCATCAGATCAACGTGAGCGACAATGGTATTGGTTTCAACGAAATTTATCTTGACCGTATTTTTCAGGTCTTTCAGCGCTTGCATGGCAGGAGTGAATATTCGGGAACTGGCATTGGCCTTGCAATTTGTGAACGCATAGTAACTAGTTTGGGTGGGGTTATCACTGCCAGCAGTGTTCCAGGAGCTGGTGCAACGTTTCAGATTTACATTCCACAAACTTAGTTATTGGCCATTCATTCCTGCCCTTAACCTACGGTGGCAAGGTTTTTAAACCAACAATCATAAAAAGCAATATGGGATACGGTCCAATACTATACGTTGGAGGAGATGAAGATGATCGCTATCTGGTCACAGAAGCGTTAGAAGCGATCGGGTCTACCAGCAAAGTGATTAATTTCGACAATGGCCAGGGGCTGATAAATTATCTGGATAGCAGCAAGGAAAGGCCTTTTATCATTTTATGTGACTTATACCTTCCGCAAATGACGGGTTTAGAGCTTAAAGAGGCTATCAATGCTGATGAAGAATTAAAGCGGCGCGCTATTCCATTTATTTTTCTATCAGAATCTGTAAATCCCAAGGATGTTGATAATGCTTATATGTCACTAGTTCAAGGATTTTATGTAAAGGCACCAACCTTTGAAGGTTTGAAAAGCCAGCTCAGTGCTATTTGCCAGTATTGGGAGCTTGCAACTTTGCCAGGCGAAAGAAGGTAGGGATTGTCAAACATATGAGCTTCTAAGCCTTGCGGAAAAATTTATGATCTTTACCAGCTAGATGGTCATTGTTCTTCCCACATTTCTCGTTTTACAGTGTACGCCGAACCGGTGGTTTTCCGTACTCTTAGAGCCTTTCCGGTCCTGAATATTGGTATCTATATCATGGCAATTTAGTTCTGAAATTTTCATGCAAAAGAGTCCTGCAGATTACATCGGAGATCCGATTCCAGGCCCATCAGGTATGTAATAAAACGAACAAATTTTTAAAAAATCTAGAATCATCCCAAGCTTTAGGCACAGCCGGGCATATTCAAACCGCGGTTAAAACAAACTCGGGCTGATTTTCGATTTTATGCGATTCTATATCCAATAGCGGCTGTTTCGTACAGTTAGGGTAAATAGGTATTGATTAAATCGTAGTTCTGCTTTCGCATTGTTCACTCGGGATGCGCTTACTGAGATGGCCAGCTATAATAATAAAGAATCCGACTAAATGAACAGAATGCTGTCTATCTGACCTCTATTAAGCATTATGATACTCTGAAATCTTTTTAATCATACTTCAGCTACCCATTCAATACTATTTCTTTGTAGTCTGATTTTTTGATCCTGTTCCATTTTCTTTAATAATCTTGATATTACCTCTCGAGAAGTATTGAGATCATTGGCAATCTGATGATGGGTAATTAAAATCTGACTGGTCTTAGTAGTTCTAAACCGATTTTTCAGATAAAATTCCAGCCTTTCGTCCATGCCCTTAAATACTACATTGTCAAATACGACCAGCAGCTCTTCAAAGCGGGCCCGGTAGTTGGCAATGACAAAGTAGTACCAGGTTTTATATTTTTGCATCAGCTCGTCCATTAACTGGATCGGGATCAGAATCGCAACAGTATCTTCCAAGGCTTTGGCCATGATCTCACTAGCCTCTTGTTTGGTATTACAAATCATCGACAGGGCGCATGCGTTTCCTGGTTGAAGATCATAAACGAAGGCTTCCTGTCCATCATCTCCCTGACGGTAAAGTTTTACTCTCCCGCTTCCAATAAGCAAGGTGTGTTTAATGTACTGTCCGGCCCGCATGATTACTTCTCCAGCTGGAATCTTTTTCAGGCTGCATTCCCGGATAAGGTGCTGTTTTAATTCAGGCTCGAAGTCCGCAAAAACGGTATCGAGATAGTAGGAAATATCTTCACTCATAACTAGCTAAATGATTAAGCGAGGCATAAAGTCATAAAAAAAATGCACCCTAAAAGGTTCCGAAATGCTGGATATACAAGTTTTGGGACATAACAAATATTTATTCCCATATGTGACCTTTATCACTTTCCCGGCGCTTGACACTTCTGATTTTTGCAGCATAAACAATGCAAAAAAATGGAAATCATCGCCTACATAGCGTCTATATTTATTGGTATCTCATTGGGTATGATCGGTGGGGGAGGCTCCATTTTGACTGTGCCGGTCCTGGTCTATATGTTCGGTATTAGTCCTTTGGTATCAACGTCCTACTCGCTGTTCATTGTCGGATCCACCAGTCTTGTTGGAGCATATAGCAATTACCGGAAAGGTGCAGTCAAAATCAAAACTGCACTGCTCTTTGGAAGCACATCGATCACAACGGTTTTCCTCACGCGTAAGTTTTTAATTCCGTTGGTGCCCCATGATCTTTTTAGCATCGGAGCCTTTCAGATCACCGAACCTTTACTGACGATGGTGCTTTTTGCTGTCTTAATGGTAGCGGCATCGGTGGGCATGATCAAAAGCAAGGAGCGAAAACCAGGGTGTTTGGAGTGTGACTTAAAAGGTAATATTGCCCGGATGCTTTTAAGCGGCATTGGGATTGGACTTACTACGGGATTTCTGGGAGCAGGGGGCGGGTTTTTGCTGATACCAACATTGGTATTGATCCTGGGCATGCCTATGAAGGAAGCTGTGGGCACTTCGCTTCTGATTATCACGCTGAATTCGCTGATTGGTTTTGCAGGCGATATAGGAAATTTCGTGATTGACTGGGCTTTCCTGTTGAAAATCACTGGTATAGCCATGGCAGGGATTTTAATCGGGGGCCTCTTAGCCAAAAGGGTTAATGCTACTTCTTTGAAGAAGGGTTTTGGCTGGTTTGTGCTGGTGATGGGGATTTACATTATATCCTCCGAGCTGATGCATCTCAAATAAATTTCTGATCACCTGCCAAGAAGGTGAAAATGATTTTCATTTTTTTTCCGCAATGTGACTCTTGTCACTGACCAGCCATCTAAACATCCTGAAATTTGTATAGTTAATTCAAAAGGGTTGAAAAATCAAAAGATCATCAATATGAAAATTGAGCAAATTTATACCGGCTGCCTCTCGCAAGGAGCCTATTATATTGAAAGCAATGGGGAAGCTGTGGTAATCGACCCACTGCGTGAAGTTGAGCCCTACATCAACCGTGCAGAACAAAATGGGGTAAAGATAAAATATGTCCTGGAAACGCATTTTCATGCGGATTTTGTATCAGGCCACATTGACCTGGCTGAAAAAACCGGTGCGCAAATCGTTTTTGGTCCGACCGCTAAACCCGGCTTTGATGCGCTTGTAGCCGTGGACGGCCAGGTTCTGATAGTGGGCGATGTGTCGCTTACGGTACTGCATACACCCGGGCACACCATGGAAAGCACCTGTTATCTTTTAAGTGATCAGCAGGGAAAACAGGTTGGCATTTTTACAGGGGATACCCTGTTCATTGGCGATGTTGGGCGTCCTGACCTGGCACAAAAAGTATCCGCTGAACTGACACAAGAAAAGCTTGCAGAGCATCTGTTTGATTCCCTGCGTTATAAGATTATGCCACTTGCTGATGATATTATTGTCTATCCGGCCCACGGCGCAGGAAGTGCGTGCGGTAAAAACATGAGCAAGGAAACAACCGATACATTGGGTAGCCAGAAAACCTCCAACTATGCCCTCAGACCGGATATGACCAGGGAAGAATTTGTCGAAGAAGTTACGGGTGGGCTGATGCCGCCTCCGGCCTACTTCCCTGAAAACGTATCGATGAATATCAATGGCTACGAAAGCATTGACAGGGTTCTTGAAAGGGGCGCCCAGGCTTTGCATGCGGCGGCTTTTGAGGCGGTGGCAAACCAAACTGGCGCGCTCGTCCTTGATACCCGGGATGCAGAAATCTTTGCAAAAGGCTTCGTTCCTAACTCGATCAATATCGGAATAAATGGAAGCTTTGCTCCATGGGTAGGGACGCTTATTCCAGACATCAAACAAAGCATATTGATAATAACCGAGCAGGGTAGGGAAGAAGAAGTGGTGACCCGTCTTGCGCGTGTGGGCTATGACCATACGATCGGATATTTAAAAGGCGGGATCGATGCCTGGGTCAAAGCCGGTAAAGAAACCAGCCAGATTCAGTCAGTAACCGCTGACCAGATGAGTCAGCGCTTGAAAATTGACCCTGCCATCGGCGTGCTGGATGTACGTAAGGCAAGTGAGTTCCGCTCTGAGCATATGCTGGATGCAGAAAATATCCCCTTGGATTATGTCAATGATCACCTGGCGCAGATCGATAAAAACAAAACGTACTTCGTACACTGCGCCGGCGGTTACCGGTCCATGATATTTAATTCCATACTCAAAGCACGTGGATATGATAATATGATCGATGTCAGGGGCGGTTTCAAGGCAATACTGGAATCAGGTAAGTTTCAAGTAAGCAACTATGTTTGTCCAAGTACATTAAACGGCTAGGTTCCAGGTTTATAACGGCGGGGCCTGGGATAAGCTCAGACAAAAAAATCAATAAAAAAACATCTTTAAACTATTATGCTGGAAATTATAAAACAGCCCTGGCCATGGTATGTGGCCGGGCCGCTGATCGGGCTAACAGTGCCTGCACTTTTAATACTGGGTAATAAGTCCTTTGGGATTTCATCATCGCTCCGGCATGTTTGCGCCATGTGCGTCCCAGCTAAAATCCCGTTTTTTCAATACGATTGGAAAAAGGAGTTGTGGAATATGTTTTTTGTGCTGGGGATTTTTTTGGGAGGGATGATAGCGGTGACATTTATGGCTAACACTGAACCAGTCGAGTTGAACCCGTCATTGGTAAAAGAGCTCAGCATTTATGGTGTTACTGATTTTTCATCGCTCGTCCCGGTTGACCTGGTCAGTTGGAAAAAGCTTTTGACGCTACCCGGTTTTATCATGATGGTTGGTGGTGGGTTTCTGGTAGGGTTTGGTGCGCGTTATGCCGGAGGCTGCACGAGCGGTCACGCAATTATGGGACTTGCTACCCTGCAATGGCCCTCATTGGTAGCAACAATATGTTTTATGATTGGTGGATTTGTCATGGCAAACTGGATATTGCCTTTTATATTATCATTGTAATTCAAAAAATGGAAAATTCAAAGCAGGTTAATTTTATACAGCAGCGTGAGCATGACATCCGTACAACGGATTCAATATGCATCAATGAGAGCCAAAAACAACATAAATGGTATTATAACTTAAAATACCTTGCGGTTGGATTACTTTTTGGCGTACTATTTGTGAAAGCAGAAGTGATCAGCTGGTTTAGGATCCAGGAAATGTTCAGGCTGCAATCGTTTCATATGTACGGCATTATTGGAAGCGCCGTACTGGTCGGGATGATTTCAGTGTGGCTTATCAAACGGTACCGGATCAAAACCATTTCAGGGGAAGCTATCATCTTCACCGATAAGAAATTCAATAAAGGACAAATTTATGGAGGCCTATTATTTGGGCTGGGCTGGGGTTTGACCGGCGCTTGTCCGGGACCCTTGTTTGCACAGATCGGTATGGGGGCAACTGTTGTAATCGTCACGCTAATTAGCGCAGTGGCAGGAACCTGGGTGTATGGCCGGTTTAGGGATCAATTACCTCATTAGTTTCAGTAAAGAGTTGAATTAAAAAAAAGATTTTGTTATGAAAATCCAACAATTCGAAGATAAATACTTGGCACATTACAGTTATGCCATCCTAAGTGAATGCGAATCAAAAATGGTATTAATTGATCCGGCCCGGAATTCAGAGCCTTATTATGCGTTTGCAAAAGAGCATCAAGCCCAGATTATCGCTGTAATAGAAACGCATTCACATGCCGACTTCGTCAGCAGTCATCTGGAAATTGCCCAGACCACGGGTGCTGCCATTTATGCGGAAAAGCGCTGAGTGATGCTTCTAGCAGCAGTATGGGAGAGCAAAAGAGAGAGAACTGGTCCCTGCAACCTATGAGTCATAAGGCTTTTGTACGACAATTAAGCTCTGATCAGCCCTTTATTCCAGGCTATTTTCCTTTTAATGTCGATCTTAACAAAAAAGGCGCACCAGCATTTGGGGATAGTATTGGTAAAGTAAAGCTGGCTTGCCAAGATCAAGGAAGCTTTTGTATTAAACGGTGGGCAGCAAACTATTCAGCCTTTGGACCTGGAAGATTTTAGGGCTCATCAGGACAAATACACTATTGTTGACGTAAGAAACAGCTCGGAAGTATCTGAGAATCCAATTTTCAGTTGTAGTATTTCGATTCCGCTGGCCGATTTGAAAAGCAGGATTGATGAAATCCCTCATGATAAGCCGATTGCAGTACACTGCGCGGGTGGATACCGAAGCGCTATTGGCAGCTCATTGATTGCTTCGTTAATTGGGGAAGGCAAACCGGTATATGACATTGGAGAACATATTAAAGAGTTTGATGAGCAGCCCGCTGTTGAATAGAGGTTATATTTCGCAATAATTTTCTATTAGTTCAACTAAGACAGGCAGTATGCTCTTACTTGTATATAGCAAACTGCCGGGATGCCTGACCTAATACCGTTTCATTTTGCAAAAGCCTTGTATTTAGCATTTTCATGATAGTTACCTCCATTTTTGCATATTAAGCAAGTATTTAGCTTTCATAGTTCCTAAACTGAAATACCGTATACAGTAAATAGTTAGATTATTTCCAAGTTGTCTTAGGTAATGTATTTGAAAATGGCTTTAAGCTTTGTGTGCAGAAAATTTCCATACTGCTTCTCAGAAGCTTCTCCCAATACTGTTAAATTGAAATCAAAAATCTTAATAGGAGATAATATTATGAATAGAAAGTGGGTCTCAGCATCAAATATAATCACGGCAGTGATGGTGGTATTTCTAGCTGCTATGGTTATTAGCCCTGAGATAAAAGCTTGGACAATCCAGGCGCTAATGAAGGTAGGTTTGTTTCAGCCCAAAATTAACAAACAATCCAGCCAGGTCTCTGCGCCTTTACCAAATGTTTCTTTCCGGGACGGTAACGGAAAAGTGGTTGATCTAATCTCATTGAAAGGAAAAGTCGTATTCATCAATTTCTGGGCTACCTGGTGCCCGCCCTGCATTGCCGAAATGCCCTCCATTAATGCTTTGTACAGCAAATTCAAGGATAACGAAAATGTAGCCTTTTTAATGGTCGATGTGGATGGCAATTATCAGAAGTCGGATAACTTCATGAAAAAAAACCATTTCACTTTGCAGGTATTAAGCCCGGCTAGTGAAATACCACCCGTATTTATGCAGGGTGCTGTGCCTACCACGGTGATTTTGAATAAAGAAGGCAAAATGGTTTATCAGCAAGAGGGAGCAGCGGATTATAATAGCACCGAAATGGTCGATTTTATCATTGAATTAACTCATTAATTAAGGCTAACAAGTATTATGAAAATGGATATACGTTGTGGCAAAATGCTACTCTTGCAAAGCAAAGGATATTCAAGTATTATTGATGAAAACAGGCTTAGAGTCCAGCTCCTCCAAGAATTTGCAACTCTTGCCCTCTGGCGGGTTGTCCATCCAGGATTGGCATCGCTTTACTTATTAGCTCTCTAACGCCATTTACATTTAATGAATTATCATGATCTTCTTTGCTGTCCCAAATTTCCGTAACGTAAACAGAATTCAGCTCATTGGCCTCCTTTCCGATTGCATAAATCTTACACCCTTTCGCGGTCGATATAAGACTGGATGCCTCTAATAGAATTTTTGCAAGTTCGTCGGCATGGCCTGACTTTGCATTTAACTTTCCGTGGAGCAGATACATGGTTCGTTGTTTATACTATTAATGATTTATCGAAATATACTTAAAAAGTTATGTGCATTCCCTAATTTTAATCTGTCCACTACCTCATAAGTCACGCAACTTGGGCAAAGTGTAGTATGTGAACCTTTTAAAAAAATTCATAAATCAGTGCTTGTGAAATGGATCACCTGGAAAATGTGTGTTGTTGTCTTAAGGCGAAATTGACCATCAAGATCAGCACCGGCACTTCGATCAGCGGCCCGATCACTGCTGCGAACGCAGCTCCTGAATCAATACCAAATACTGCAATTGCAACTGCAATCCCTAATTCGAAATTATTGCCTGCCGCAGTAAATGCCAGTGAGGTAGATTTTGAGTAATCTGCACCTGCTCGTTTCGAGAGATAAAAAGCAGAAAAAAACATGATTACAAAATAGATTGTAAGTGGAATTGCAATGCGCAGTACATCAAGCGGAATTGTAACAATCAGCTGGCCTTTTAAACTAAACATGACCACAATCGTAAAGAGCAATGCAATTAGCGTAATTGGGCTGATGGCTGGTAGAAATTTCTTTTCATACCAATGGTTGCCAAAAAACCTGGTCAACACTTCCCGAGAAATGATCCCGGCCAGAAATGGAATACCTAAATAGATAAAGACGCTGTAAGCTACTTCACCAATAGTAATATTAACCGCCAGGCGGCCCTGCTCGAAACCTTTCAGCCCAAACAATGATGGCAGCAGCGTCACGAATACATAGGCATATATTGGGTAAAACAGCACTTGAAAGATGCTGTTAAATGCAACCAGCCCAGCCGCATATATACGGTCGCCGCCTGCCAAGTCATTCCATACAATCACCATTGCAATACAGCGTGCAATGCCAATCAGGATCAAACCGGTCATATAGTCCGGCTTGTCGGGCAGAAACAAAACAGCTAGCCCGAACATAAGCAGCGGGCCTACTATCCAATTTTGCAGCATAGACAAACCGAGAATGCGACTATTTTTGAATACCTGCGGAAGCTCCGTGTAGCGCACTTTTGCGAGCGGCGGGTACATCATCAGGATCAAACCAATGGCTAGCGGCACATTGACGCCCGAGCCTGAATTAAACTGATTGATAAAAGCGGGTGTGCCTGGGAATAAATACCCGATGGACACGCCCAGGATCATGGCCAGGAATATCCAGACCGTCAAATAGCGGTCGAGAAAAGAAAGCCGTTTTTCTTGCATGGGGTTTTTCATATCAATTATTTCCAGCTACCAAGCTGCGGCGTTCCAAAAACAGAACGTCCCGCCAAATTCCATTGCGTTTCCCTAACTTCTCACGGTATCCAATCCGGCGAAACCCTTGCTGCTCATGCAGTGCAACGCTTGCTTTATTTTCAGGGAATATTTGCGCCTGCAATGTCCAGAAACCTAGTTTTTCACTTAGCGAGACCAGGGAGGATAGTAGCGCACGACCAATACCGCGCCCATGATATCCGGAATGAACATAAATGCTCGTTTCAGCCACCCCGCCATATACGCACCGGCTGGA
Organism: Dyadobacter chenhuakuii; assembly: GCF_023821985.2. Lineage (NCBI taxonomy): Bacteria > Pseudomonadati > Bacteroidota > Cytophagia > Cytophagales > Spirosomataceae > Dyadobacter > Dyadobacter chenhuakuii. The sequence goes on from NZ_CP098805.1 coordinate 91,365, forward strand.
AACAGCTGATAGCATTGCCCACCCTATAACCTGGCCGTTATCGTCGGCCACAAGCTGCAGTTCATCTAGAAACTTCCCTTTCAAGGCTTCGGCTTCCGGCGCTTGCGTTTCATACGTTGCATCGCCGGTGTCAATGCCCTGCTGATAGATCTCTTTGATCGCTGGCCAGTCCGCTGCAATGAGGGTACGAATAATGAAAGCCATTAGACAGGCAAATTTTGGTTAATAAACTCACGGCTATATTCTTTGATTTCATGCTGTACCCTGCGGAATGATGTTGCCAGATCTTCGCCTGGCCGGTCCGCCGGTGCGGTATGTCCGGGATCGGAAAAGCTCTGGTGGATCATCTGACCGGCTGACGGAAAATAGGGGAGAAATTAGTAATTGTAAAATAGCCACCCTTGCCGGATGAGCAAATGCCTTTGCCAGATCTGCAATGCGGTTTTGTTGCTAAGTAAATATTTCAGTTTTCGTAACTCCCATGCTGCAAACATAACATTATAAATTACATATCGCAATATTACGATACAAAACCCATCATTTCGAAGTAATAGATTTTATCTATGGCAAATGGTAGCAAGTTTAATCGGTCGTTTAAACGAAATTTTGCCAATTTGCCATTTTAATGATCACGATGCCAGAAATGGCTAAAATAGTACATTTTAGTAGTTCTGATAGGCGTTATGATGTACTCATGAACTATAAGGTCTTATATGGGCAATTGTCAGAAATTTATTAGGAGCAGCACATTTAGTCCGGTATTTGATTTTCACGTCAATTGTTTGGTTACCTGAGTACACCAGGTTTACATATAAGCTTTCTGCAGATGTGCTATGAACATCGATAACAGCCCACTGATTTAACGCTGTTTAAATTATACAAAGGGATGGATCTAAATTAAGTCAGCATCGGTTTGGACTTTTTTTTCGAATGTTCAGACCGTCCAACTTATTTAGGTTTATATCTGAAATAATGATGAAGGACTCTTCTGGAGTATTATAAAGATAGTCTAGGGCTGATAGTACTTTGTCTTTTAATGGCTCAGGAGTTCGTCTATTTAACTGAGTCGAACAACCTTTCGGCCATTTTTTGATCGTGCCCATAGATGTCCTTTCTGAAATTAACTTTGCCGTTGTGGTCTACCCAGGCAGTAAAGTAACCGATGAAAACAGGTATTTCGTTGCTGCCACGAAGACGCACATATTTCTCTTTGCCGCTATTCATCGCTATGGTTATTTTGTCGGTTGTCCAGGTTGAGTCACTGCGCAGCAAAAACTCCGCTAGTTTTTTGGGCTCCGACAGCCGGATGCATCCGTGGCTGAATGCGCGCTGTGATTCTGCAAACAAATTTTTCGAGGGAGTATCATGCAAGTAAATATTGTAACTATTGGGAAAGAGAAACTTGACCAGTCCTAATGAATTGGATTTGCCAGGCTTTTGCCGGACACTGCCTCCATTCCACTCCATATTGTGCCGCGCCAAATAGTTTTTATTGCGTTTGATGCCAGGCAAGATTTCCCTTTTCAATATGCTGGGTGGAACATTCCAGTAAGGACTAAATACGATCTGGTTTAGCTTGCCCGAAAAGATGACCGTGCTATGGACCTGTGAGCCTACCACAGCATTCATGCTGAACGCGAGCTGCCCCTTTTCATACATATGCAGCCGGTATTCAGGAATATTAACCAGTATATAATCTGTCTCAGGAGCCGCTGGAACCCATCTGATCCGTTCCATATTAATAAGCATTTGGCGAATCCTTTCAGCCACGGGCACATTCAGTTCCTTGAAAAACGCCGCACTGATCTGCCCGGATGCTTTAAGCCCCATTCTGGTTTGAAACGAACGTACGCCATGAAAAAGGGTGGAATCAAAAAGATTGGTTGAATCTGCCTGTTTTAGGTCTTGCAGCAATGCCAGCCGTCTCTTGATTTCAGGTATTTCTGCGGATGAATCGCCTAATTTGAGCGTTTTAGTTGAATTTATTTCTTTCCAATCTTGATTGGCAAGCGGATGATAGATTTTAAGCTGCTCTGTAAGCAGGTTATACTGGCGGTTCACCGGTTCATACGAAGCCAGGTTTGCCCCTTTGTTCTTCAGCAGGGAATCTAAAAATTCAGCTGGATTTACCTTTTTACGGGGTATAAACCAGTCAAGGTCCTGAATGTTGATATTCCTGTCGCCTGAATACGCCTTTTGGGTATACCTGAAAAAATGTTCCGTTAATGCCAGTTCAGTCTTAATTACAAGCGTATCTGTTGGGATAATGTGATTTCGTAATCCTAATGTATCAATGCTAGCCAAAAGTGCCGGGTCATAGAGAGAGCTATCACCTGAAACGTAGATATAGTCATTTTGCAGGGCCAGGAATGTAGGTACAAACTCGGCCATCCCATCAGGGAAAAACCAGGCAAATTGATAGTTACGGCGGTTATAAAAGCTCTGTAATTTGTTGACCAGGCTATCATCCACGCTATGTGATTGAACAAAGCCAGCCAATGCAGTAGTGTCAATGAAAAGTTGAGTAAATGAATTCTCAATTTTGATTGATGTGTCCCTTTTGGCAACTTCGGGCTGCTTTTTCTCCTGCTTTGTCTGACAGGAAGCGAGCATCATCAGCATCATCACAAAAACGAGCGATGCGTTTATGCGGCTAATTAAATGTACTGGAATTTGGTCCCACATATTATTAAAATCTCCGTCGTTCAGGTGTATATTTTATCATTGATCCACCATTGAGCATTCTTAATGAGCATACCGAAATGGACGTAAAATGCCCCGACTGCCAATAAAGCAAATGCTGTCCAGATAATCAATCTGTCCTCACTGAATAAAGGGTTGTAGATATTGACCGCAGAAAAGAAACTTCCTGTTACTGCCCAAAGCAATAACCAGGGCCAATCGTTCAAACTTTTCTTTTTGGCTTGAAAGGAACGGGCAATCAGCAAAACGCTGCGCGTTAAAAGCCAGACCCCAGCAAATAAAGGAAGAGATATTGCGGCCAAAATCGGATTGGTCATGAAAATGATTCCAAAGATTAAGTCCAAAATTGCCCCGGCCAGAAACCAGCCCCAACCTTTGAAAAACCTGCGGTTTTCTATGCAAAAAGCAAGCTCGCAAATGCCGCTGATCATCAGCATAGCTGAGAAAAATATGCTGAGCTCATCGTATGTAATGGACGGATTCCGTGCCACATATACGCCGGCACCGATTAAAGCGGCTCCCGAGAGCATAAATATCCACCAGTAGTGAATAGGGTGCTGTGCTTGCTTGCTGATGATTGTCATTTCGATAGGTTTATCTTGTTATGCCAGGATCGCCGGATCCCATTTCCAATTTAAAATCTCAGGCATATCTTCTCCGTGCATTTCAATGTAGGATTTGTGGTCAAGCAACTTATCACGGAGATATTGTTTGAGATAGGCCCCTTTTGCGCCTAATTCAGGTAGACGGTCAATAACGTCACTCACCAAATGAAAACGGTCCAGATCATTAAGCACCACCATATCAAAGGGTGTTGTCGTTGTGCCTTCACCCTTATAGCCACGCACGTGCAAGTTTTTGTGGTTGGTCCGCCGGTAGGTGAGGCGGTGGATCAGCAGCGGATATCCGTGGAAAGCAAAAATGATGGGTTTGTCTTTGGTAAACAGGATATCAAAATCCTTATCATTCAAACCATGCGGATGCTCGCTTTCAGGTTGGAGCGTCATTAAGTCAACCACATTGATGACCCTGACTTTCAGTTCCGGCAAATGTTCCCTGAGAATTTGAACAGCTGCTATGGTTTCAAGCGTGGGAACATCTCCTGCGCAGGCCATGACCACATCGGGTTCGAAACCTTCGTCATTACTTGCCCATTTCCAGATGCCCAAGCCGGTCGTGCAATGTTTGATCGCAGCTTCCATATCCAGCCACTGCATTTCAGGCTGTTTTCCGGCGACTATGACATTGATGTTGTCCCGGCTTCTCAAACAATGATCTGTAACTGAAAGCAACGTGTTGGCATCCGGCGGCAGATAGATGCGAACAATTTCTGCCGTCTTATTGGCCACAACATCCAGAAAGCCCGGATCCTGGTGACTATTTCCATTATGGTCTTGTCGCCATACATGCGAGGTTAACAGGTAATTTAGCGAGGCAATCGGCTTGCGCCAGGGAAGGTTACGCGAAACTTTAAGCCATTTTGCATGCTGATTAAACATTGAATCCACAATTTGAATGAATGCTTCATAGCACGAAAACAAACCATGTCTTCCAGTTAACAAATAGCCTTCCAGCCAGCCCTGACAAAGATGTTCGCTCAAAACTTCCATAACCCTGCCATCAGGTGAAATGTGGTTATCACCCTCCATAATTTCAGCCGTGGAAGTTCTTCCGGTGATGTCAAACAAATGCGAAAGGCGGTTGGAAGAAGTTTCGTCGGGCCCAAAAATCCTGAAATTGCGTTCTTGCCAGTTTGTTTTCATTACATCCCGGAGAAATTCTCCCATAACCGAAGTTGCTTCCGCTTCAATGTTTCCAGGCGTCGGCACAGCCACTGCATGATCGCGAAAATCCGGCATTTTTAAATCAACTAGTAGCGAGCCGCCATTGGCGCTTGGATTTGCTCCCATTCGCCGGTGTCCTTCCGGTGCCAGTTCAGCCAGTTCGCGGATCAGCCTGCCGTTGTCGTCAAAAAGTAATTCAGGTTTGTAACTCTTCATCCAGGCTTCCAGCATTTGTACATGCTCGGGTTTGCTGGCCAGTTCCGCCAACGGCACCTGATGCGCGCGCCATGTGCCTTCGATTTGTAAGCCGTCTACGGTCTTAGGTCCGGTCCATCCTTTTGGCGTGCGAAAAATAATCATGGGCCAGACCGGCCGCTCTTTAAAGCCCTCAATCCGCGCATCACTTTGAATCTGCCTGATTTCTTCCACGACAGTGTCCATGGTAGTAGCCAGCAGTTCATGCATTGCTTCTGGATCATCGCCTTCTACAAAATAAGGATTGTAGCCATAACCCCTGAAAAGCTGCTCCAATTCCTGTTTTGGAATTCTTGCCAAAACGGTTGGACTGGCAATCTTGTAACCATTCAAATGCAGGATAGGAAGCACCGCGCCATCGTGCACCGGATTAAGGAATTTGTTGGAATGCCAGCTTGCCGCCAATGCGCCGGTTTCAGCCTCGCCATCGCCTACCACACAGGCTGCGATCAGGTAAGGATTGTCAAAAACGGCACCAAACGCATGGACGAGTGAATAACCGAGCTCACCACCCTCGTTAATAGAACCAGGTGTTTCAGGGGCCACATGACTTGGGATGCCGCCGGGAAATGAAAATTGTTTAAATAGTTTCTGCATCCCGGTTTCATTTTCTGTGATATCAGGGTAAACTTCGCTGTAAGTGCCTTCCAGATAGGTGTTGGCCAAAAGTCCGGGGCCTCCATGGCCGGGGCCAGCCACGTAAATAATATTAAGGTCGCTATGCTTAATGACCCGGTTTAGGTGGACGTAGATGAAATTTAGCCCGGGCGTTGTCCCCCAGTGTCCCAACAGGCGCGGCTTGATATGTTCGAGTGTCAAGGGCTTTCGAAGCAACGGGTTGCCATACAGGTAAATCTGCCCGACAGACAAATAATTGGCAGCTTGCCAGTAAGCGTTCATTTTCCTTAACAGATCGGCAGATAAAGTTTTCACTCCAACATCTTCCATTTCCATATAATCTTTATCGTTTAATGAATTGCTAGTACTATTTCCATCACAACAGGCTCTTATCACTCGTTAACGTTCGATTTCAAAAAAGGCCCGAAATGGACTTGTCAGAAAACGTCACTTTCTTCGATGATATGTGTTGCCTGGCACCTTATCACGCCAATGGAGCCACAGAAGACAGTAAATTGAGCCAGATTATCTGGCTACGCTTGTAAGCGCTTCACCTCAGGACAAAGTCGCCAACAAAATAGCGGGCCAAAATCATCCTTGATATGACCCGCTTTAAGCTAACTATTGAGTAAATTAAAGACTGGCTGGTGCAACTAACTCTCGTTCAAAATAGGCAAGTAACTTCTGATCTTCATCATTGACATCTACACAGTAGTAAATTCGGCTTAGGTATTTCTTGATTACTAACTGCTTGCTGGGATTAATGAGCAAGGAGACTTTGTCTCCGGCCACATATAAGTTTTCCATGTTTTTTTGTTTTTCACATTAAAAGTTGTACGGAGAGGCGCACCGTTTCCAGTACTCAACGATGGATTTTAAAGGATCCTTGATTTCATTGAAATCTGAGGGCCTTACAAAAAATTCTTGCGCTGATGTGCTGTATGCTTCAATGACTACATCTTGATTAAGTGCGGTCGTAAAATACAAATAAGGAATGCACTTCAAGTTTAGTGATGCATTCTCTTTTAACCTTCTTCGTAGTTCCAGCCCGTCAAGCTTGGGGAGGTTGGTGTCAGATAAGATAACGAATGGAAGTGGTGTTTGGCAATCTAAATAGGTTGCCGCACCAAAGCCATCGGGAGTATGAGCTGAATCTGCGCTATGACCCCTGGGACTTTGTGTCCCTTTTTTCCTTTTTATCGGCCCTTTTTTCTTTCAAATTTTTATCTGCCTTTTTTTTGTCACCTTTCTGCGCACCCTTTTCTTTTGACATGATATATTTTCGGTTTCATGTAAGGTAACCCTTAATAGTGGACATTCAACATCATCTTTCTAAGGATGGCATTCTACGTCTGAGAGATCTTAAACCGCTGAAAAACAAATAGATAATGTGGCATAATTGGGTACAATGCACTGGAAAGGAAACCTGTTGAAATCGATGAACTGCTCGATAACATTTGAATGGAGCCGCACCTAAGAAGCGAATGAGCCGATTGGTACTTTCCCGTCTTGCTCAAAGGATGTAATGATTACACCGGTAGTCGAGACTACGTGTTTGACAAGTTTGAAGTTAGTGGGGACGGTCCCGTCCCCAAAAAGCCTTTTTCCTTTTCCAATAACAAGGGGATATATCCAGATATTCATTTGATCAATAAGTCCATGACTTAGCAAAGATTGGATCAGGTTGCCACTGCCATGTACTTGCAAGTCAATGCCATTGGTTAATTTAAGGCTTTTTATCTGCTCAACTGTATCTTGATTGAGAAGCACCGTATTTTCCCAGGTTGTATTAGCCGAAGATTTTGTTACAACATATTTGTTGATCCGGTTAAACAAGTCAGCTGTGGGATCATCTTTCAGCGATGGCCAGTGAGCCGCAAAAATTTCGTAGGTAACACGGCAAAGCCTAATGCCGCTTCCTAAAAAAACAGGGGCAATGTGAATAAAGAACTCATCAATAAGTCCTGCTTTCAAAAATTGCTGGATCGTATTTGCCCCGCCCTGTATCCTGATATCTTTCCCATTTGCTGACTGTTTTGCTTTCTCCAACGCACTTTGTATACCATCATTGATAAAATAAAAGGTCGTTGTCCCTTTCTGTACCCACGGCTCCCGAATTTCGGTGGTAAGCACATAAACGTCCGCTTTGTATAAATCCTCCTTCCAAACGACCTCTCCTTCGTCAAACATCCGTTTCCCCATGATGTAAGCGCCTGTCCTTGCAAACACATCATCAATTAATTCACTGTCTGCCCCGTGTTCAGAACCACCTTCCATATTTATATTTTTCCAAAAGGCTTTCTGCTTAAACATCCATGCATGCAGTTTTCCGGACGCACCACCCATGGGATTCTCCGGGCCTCTATTCTCTCCAGCAAAAAAGCCGTCAAGGGATATCCCGCTGTCAAAAATGATTTTGCTGGTTATAATTTCGTCTTCCATTATTTGATTGATTTATAGTCTGGCTAATTGTTGGTTTAGTTTATTGAACATTTGGATCCAGCCGCGGTAAGCTCCGGTTTTCTTGGCTTTATCCTCAGAAACAATTTCATGAATAAGCGCTTTGGTTTGATTGCGTCAGTCCATGCTTGGAAACCCGATCAATACCTGCGTCAGACAGATGAGATATTGTAAGTTCTTTTTCTTGTGCTTCCACTTCTACTGATTTTTAGTTTCTGCTAAAAAATTATCCAGCTTATGGAAGCGATAGCTCCATAGCTTACGTGATTCCTGCACCCAGGTCATCACTTCATCCAATTGATCCAAGTTGGCTTCACACCGTATGACGTGTGACGCTAAATCTGTTAGCTGCCTGAGTGATGTTAAGTTTGCCCTGATGAATCTCAGATACCATTTCAAGCATGGTTTGTCTATGCTGCCGCATCCGTAGTTGTTTGAGTTGATCCATAATTTAATGAGTTGTGGTCAACTTATTTCAGGACAAGACAATATATCACATCCTAAAATGATTTGACTCATACTCCTGTGTTTGCAGAAATGGTTGCTTTGCGCTCAAAACCAGAAAATTAAATGGAACTAAAACCAAAAACACAAACCCTGCTTTCTCTTTGGAAAGAAGCAAGAACCCGTTTCTCCAATCAATTAATACGCCTTCAGTCTCAGGACTTGATTCGAAAATTACCTCTCACGAAAAATAGCGTCGGTTTTCTGATCCGGCATGTTGGGGATGTGGAGTTGTTATTTGCGAAGAACGTTTTTGGCAGCAAAATCTCTGTGAGCGCAAAAACATTAATCGCCCAGCACGATACAGGAGAATGGACCGATCTGCCCAGCCTGCTTGAATATGTTTCTCATTCAGCCGAAGCGTTGGAAATCGCTATCGGTCTGCAAAGTGATCAGGATTGGGATACTGAGATTGTAACCCAGGAGTTTGGGGTGAAAACAAAAGCGGAATCGCTTGGCAGAATAATATCTCACACTGCACATCACGGCGGGCAACTGGCCATTATACTCAAATATGCAGATACCGACAAATAGCCAGGCTGGCAGCCCGGCTCGGAATTTCAATTGATGTCAATTACCTGTTCGCTGCAAAACTGAGATTTGCCTTGCGTCCAGATCAGTTGTGCCAGCCACTGACCTTTTTCTAAAATCTCAGTAGAAATGGCGTGAACCGGTTTACTGGTCGGGACGATCTTGAAAGAGAAGTTCTCAAGGCTCTTAGAAGATTTAGAGAATACGATTTCAGCTTTCGTGAAGTACATCGGTAAAACGAATGTTACCTGCTGGGAGTTAGGTTGGTAAGTCATATCACGGAGTAGTAAATGTGGAATGGAAATTGAGTTAGAGCCCTTGTTATTAGCAAGACAATATTATAGCAGTTCTTACTAAAATACCATGATCGTGGTGGCAGTTAGACATGATATTTCTCATGAAAATCGGATATAGTTAAAGTTTATCAAATATTTTGCAAAGCATGATTGTGGTCAATTAAAAGGCAAGCTATTGTCATAATTCAGTTGCCGTTCGAATGGTAATTTGGTAGATCACTTATCTGATCCCGCTAGTACATGAAAAAACTGGTATATCTTTTGGCAATCCTTGCAACAGCATGCAGCCCGGAAATCCGGACCTACTCTGATTATGACAAAGAATTTGATGTGTCGCAGTTTCGTACTTATAGCTGGTCGAAACCTTTGGCCGACCAGGAGCGGTACCCTTTATACTATAATGAAATGACCGGCAAAAGGATCACATCAGCGGTAAATGACTTGTTAGCAGTACGGGGCTACGTGCTGACTGATAGCAGCGCTGAGCTTACACTGGATTACACGATCACTGTTGAAGAACGATCGGTATTTCTGCCGGACCCTTATGGGTACATGTATTGGGACAATTATATGCGGTCAAGATCCGAAGTATTTAACTACCGGGAAGCGACCTTAGCACTTGATGTTTTAGACTCAAAGGACGGGCGTCTTCTTTGGCGGGGGTGGGCGGTAGGCATCCTAGAAGTTGTAGTTTATGAAAGCAGTGATGTGGAGGTGGCGATCCGGTCTGCGATAGCTAAGATTCTCAAGGACTTTCCAGAATCAGCAAAAAGACAAAGTGTAGAAATGACGATCAAAATACACTAATAGTCATTAACGGAATGGTGTAAGTTCTTTTTGTCGAGGTTGAACAGGTCTTGTAAGGCCTCGACTAATATTTCTGGCTCACCTTGTTTGCACGCCTGTTTAAGTTGAAGAACGGGTTGTTTGATGATTTTCTGAATCATACTGCTGGTGATTCGTTCCACGTTTTCAAGCTCTTGTGGCGACAAGCCCTTTGTAGCTCGCGCAATTTCCTGGCTCCGGATCTGCTCGAGGGCCTGCTTTAATTGTTGAACCACCGGTTGCATGACCATCCGCTTTGACCAATCATCAAAATCGGAAATGGCCTCTGAGATAATCTGATTTACCATTGGAATCGCCTGCATTCTTTGTGCCAGGCTTTCGTCAGTCCTTGCGCGTATCCCATCAATGTTATAAATTAAAACACCAGGGATATCCTCTACATCCGGGCTTACACTGATGGGTACCGACAGGTCGATGAGGTATTTGAAAGTGTAGCTGCCAGAGCGGACCAACATATCTTTTGTGAAAAATGGTTTATCCATGACAATGGAGGAAATGATTATATCGGCAACGGCAATCTCGCTTTCCACGTCATCAAAATCCGCAGTCCTGTGGCCATATTTTGAGCCGAGCTCTTCGGCCTTGCTTTTTGTCCGGTTAACCAATGTTACCTGGGCGCCTGGTGGAAGGTTCTTGACCACATCGGTACCAATTTCTCCCAAGCCCACAACCAGGATTTTTGGATTTTGCACCAGACTTTTTAGAAGTTCTACGGTTGCGTAGGACGCAGAGCAGGCTCCGTCCCGGAATGCTGTCTGTTGGACCACTCTCCTATTGGCGAAAAATATCGTGTGTAGAAGCCGGTGAAGGAAAGGGCCAGCCAGATCAAGGTCGATACTGCATTGATATGCCTGTTTTACCTGGTTTATGATCTGCATATCCCCAATCACTTGGGAGTGTAAGCCCAAAGAAACTTCAAACAAGTGCCGTACTGTATCTTCTTCGCAGACGAGCTGTTTAAAATAGCTCAAATACTTCTCCGTGTGATTTATCTGTTTTTCAATTAACAAGAGCTTGATGATGCCCTCGTTAAGATCTTCGAGCGAGGAATAATAGATCTCTGTCCTGTTGCAGGTCGAAAGCACCAGCACTTCGCTGACCAGAAAATACTCCTTTATCCGCAACATGAGCTGTTTAGCTTCGGTGTCATTGAGCGTGAACAGCCCCCTGACATGCAAGGGTGCAATCCGATAGGAGAGGCTAACTACCTTAAATAAATTAGGCATCGGCAATTTTCATCACAACGCGTCCCTGAATTTCACCTGCCTTCATATACGTAAAAACGTCATTAATGTCCTCCAACCGAGCCGTAGACTTGGGTTTGACAGGCCAATCACCTTCTGCGGCATGCAAATCGGTATGACAAACGCCACTGGCAACAACTTTAACCAGGATTTGGTGATTTCCTGGTCTTTCAACTGGCATTTCTTCGATTTGAAGAGGTTTTCCGAACTGCCGAACAACCGCGGCTTTCATTATTTTTGGGAGCATCACAACAAAGTTTAGAATCTGATTTACTTTGAGATGGTAAATTTCAGTTCTTAATAGTTTTGTTGTCAGGAGTGTGGTCAGAAGAAAGACTGACTTTTGTCAGCTTTTATGATAGGCAAGGCTAATTTCGAATACGGACTAACTTATCATATTCCAGAACGGTAATTAGACTGCCTTTCATGTCGATAAGGTGTTCTTCTTTAAAATCTGATAATGTGCGTATTACAGTTTCAGTCGCCGTGCCGACTATTGAGGCGATGTCTTCACGGGCGATAGCCATTGAAAAAGGCTTGGTATGATCATCCTGGTAGCGCTGCGCAAGCATCACCAATGCTTGGGCTACCCTCTTACGCACGGAGTTATACGCAAGGTTCAGCAACCGTTGTTCCCTTTCTTTTATTTCATTAGAAAGCATCTTGATGAATTTTGAAGACACCTCCCGGTTGCCTTGTAACAAATTGAAAAAGTCATCTTTTGGAATGATTGAAACTTCGACCTCTTCAAGTGCAATAGCAGTTTCCTGGTAGGGTTCGCCCTGCAACAAGTCAAGATACCCAAAGAAATCACCTATTTTATATAGCTCTGTTATGTATTCTTTACCTGTATCACTGGACTTGTATGCTTTCACTTTCCCTTTTAGAAGAAAGAAGATATGGGACGGAAAGCTGCCCTCTGTATAAATAGTTTCTTTTTTGCGAAAGGCTTTTACTTTTCTGTCCTGTCCAAGTTTGGATAGCAAATCAAAAGATCTAGCCTCTTGAATGAACTGATCAAATCCAGCCGATGAGCGTTCGAATCGCTTACGTAAATTTTGATTTTTCTTTAAACGCACTTCAACAATATGAAGAAGCTCGACATCATCGTAAGGTTTTGTAAGATAGTCATCTGCTCCCATGCTCATGCCTTTGCGATAATCTTCTTTTTCTGCTTTTGCTGTCAAGAAAAGGAATGGAACATGGGCCGTATTCTCGTCCTTACTCAGAAGATGAAGCACTCCATACCCATCAAGCTCAGGCATCATGATATCGCAGATAATGATATCGGGCTTGAATTCCATGGCAAGCCGTACGCCCTCTTTCCCATTTTGAGCAGTCTGGACCTTATAGTGAGCTAATTCCAAAATTTCGGCCGTATTCTCGCGCATTTCTGGATTGTCCTCAATGAGCAAAATCTTCTTTTGTTCCAAACAAGTATTAATTAAGCAGTTATAGTGTAATATAGACAATATACGTTAATGAAGTAAGTTAGACAAGCCCGGCGGTTTCATCTTATGACACCGGGTTGCTTGCTTTTAAGGATTGATCCTTTGATTTTCAATGGTTAAAGTGCTGCTGCGGATTACAGATCAGCTTATTTCTAAATTCGGTACACTTCTTCTGCGCCTGACGTTTTAAATCGTCAAATGAATCTTCAATCGTTTGCTCAAGTTCTTCCAAGGCTTCCTCGCCAAAATACAGAATCTTCCTTCGGGTTCTCACCCCACTGTTGGGAGCCAGTAATACTCCAATAATGATCCCCGCTCCCGCAGCAACTAAAACACTTAAGAACACACTGGTCTTTTTCATAACATCATTATTTAATTCATAGGTGGTTTTTATATATTGGTAAGTACATGAAAATTTATGCCTCATGCGCGGTGTATGTCCAGACGGCTTCTGGACAATGATTAACGACGTTTTCAGCAACGCTGCCAAGCATCAGGTGTGTCAAGCCGGTATGTCCGTGGGTGGACATCGCAATGATTGAGTATTCGAGTTGCCGCGCAAATCTGATAATTCCTTCTTCCTCTGTTTTGGCTTGCTTGATTACTGCCAAGTAGTTTTCTAGATCATAAAAGCGCGCAAAGTTTTCCAAAGCCATCTTCAATTCGTGATCTTTCTGCCTGGATTCCGGGGTTTTCACATGTAGCAAATAAAGCCTCGCATTAAAAAAAGCTTGCAATGCTTTTACTTTTTCGATCAAGGCACCCTTATTCAATTCAATCGTAGTAGGGAAAACTATATTCTTGATTTGCTCGGCTTTCTGGTTTTTGTGAACCGCGAAAACAGGAACAGGGGAGCTTCGGACAATTTTCTCCGTATTAGAGCCAACGAGGATTTCGCTGAGCCCGCTGGCACCGTTGGTTGCCATCACCACAAGGTCAGCATTATGCTGGTGAATGGACTTTAAAATTGCATGACTAATCAGACCTTGCTCAATAGTGAGTTTCACAGGGACGTTCCCAGTATCTACTTTTTGCATTAGTTCGTCAAAATCATCCGCGGCTTGCCGTTTCAGTTCTGCTAGAATAGACATCGAATCGACATAGTATGGATTTGTTTCAAGGGTCTGGATGTAGTCGGGAGTCAGGTTAATAACATGTAAAACCCTCACTTCTCCTTGGCTTAAAGCCGCAATTTCAATAGCAAATCGAAGCGCCTGCTCAGAGGCTTTCGAAAAGTCACAGGGAACCAGAATGTTTTTCATGAGATTAAGTAAGTTATTGCTTAGTTGCAGAGCTAGCCCATTTCCAAGATAAAATAAGGGAATCGTGAACTTTAATGCCTTGATAAGCCTTAGTCCAGATTATGATTTTGATCAATAACTGCCTTTAGTCCCATCCTCCTTCCAGTACTTATATATCTCATGCCAGCTAACGGAAATAAAGCCAACCAAAATGCAAAGTAAAGCCTGGGCTATATTCACAGCGTCGAGCTTAAACAAGCTTCTCAGGGTGGAATTAAGAAGTATTAGAACGCATAGGGAGACCGAAATCGTTAAGACCCATCCAATGAGGTCATTTTTGTATTTCAAGGTCGTAAAGAGTGATTTATGAAATGAGCGGTTGGATAGCGTCAGAAAGAAATTAGCCGAAATAAGACTGATAAAGACCAGCGATCTGGTCATCGTCTCTGAGCAGCCAGTGTTTAACCCATACCAGTAAACGCTAAACAAACCTGCCGTAATGACCAGGCCCTGAAGCATGCTAAACAGCAGTTCGTTTGTCCTAAACAAGCTGCTGGAGAAAGGGCGCGGCGGCTGCGATAAAACATCTTTGTCGGCGGGCTCATTTTCGTAGACGATCGAGCACGTTGGGCCCATAATCAGTTCAAAAAAGATCACGTGCACAGGAGTAAAAACCTCAGCATACTTCCATCCTAGCAGCAGTGGTACAAATACGGTCAGGATGACGGGTATGTGAATGGAAATGATGTACCGGATCGCTTTTTTCAGGTTGGTATAAATTCTTCTCCCGGCAGCAATGGCGTCCACCATTCCGGACAAATCATCATTTTGCAGAATGAGTGCAGACGCTTGTTTGGCAATCTCACTTCCTTTTTTGCCCATGGCTATGCCAATGTTCGCCGCTTTGAGCGCCGGGCCATCATTTACGCCATCGCCGATCATTGCCACAATTTCCCCGTTGGCTTTCAGCGCATTGATGACCCGAAGTTTGGCCTCGGGAAACATACGTGCAAAAATCCAGGTACCTGTTACCGTTTTTCGAAGATCCTGATCATCCTCTCCGATAAGGCTCTGGCCAAGCAGGACATTTTCCGTGCCACGAAACCCGATTTGGGACGCAATATTCTGGGTTGTGGCGGCATTGTCGCCGGTAATTATCTTTATCTGTATACCAGCTCTGTAAAATGATTCAAGTACGGATTGGATGTTCTTCTTAGGAGGATCGTAAAATGCAATCAGTCCTGCAAAACGGAATTCGATTTGCTGCTGTTGTTCCGGAAACTGCTTCCTGGAAAAACTACTCTGGCCCACACCTAAAACCCGGTACCCTTTTTTGGTGAATTCATTGACTGCATTTAAAACGCGCCTGTTCTTTTCGCCGCTCAACCTGCATACCGATGAGATAGCCTCTGGCGCGCCTTTAGCCGCCACGATCCTTATTCCAGCTCCGTTCTCAAATATGTGTGTCATCATCGGCGGCAAGCCACTCAGCGGGTATTCATGTACCATCTGGAAGTCAGCTCGCTCATCTTTGCCAGGCAGCTCTTGACATGCCTGATGCAGTGCGATTTCCATAGGATCGAAGGGTTCGGGCTCACTTGCCCACATGGCTGTTGACAAGACGTGAATGGTTTCCTTGCCTGGTTTATCAGCGATCGAAACGATTGCATCTTCGGTAGGAAGATAGATCCCGGCCAGCGACATCCGGTTTTCAGTGATCGTGCCTGTTTTGTCCGTGCAGATCACGCTTGCGCTTCCCAGCGCCTCAATAGTCTTTGCATCTTTGACAATTACGCCCATTTTCATCAGGCGAAATGCACCGAGGGCCATAAACGTGGTAAAGGCAACCGGTATTTCCTCGGGCAAGATGCTCATTGCCAGGGTAAGTGCCTTCATTAAACTATCCAGCACGTTTTGTGATCTGCCGTAGTTGATGGCCCAGACAAATACAAACACGACAGCCCCAATGAATGCCATATTTCTTACCAGCTGATTGATCTGAATTTGCAGTGGCGTTTTCCCTACTTCAATCGAGTCAAGACTTTCGCCAATCTGGGCCAGGCGTGTTTTATTTCCAATAGATGTCACCTTGCAGACTGCACGGCCGCTGGCAACGAGGGTACCCTGGTAAACGGGCTGGGAAACATATCTGAAAACAGACAATGATTCGCCGGTTAAAATCGATTCGTCGACTGAGAAATCGTGCGCCTTTTTAACTATGCCGTCCGCTGCAATCCGCACGCCCTCTTCAAGAACCAGCAAATCCCCTACAACAATGTCTTCAACTGGAATCGGTGATTCGATGCCATTTCTGATAACAAGGCTTTTAGGCTGTGTAAATTGCCTGAGCTTTTCCAGCGCGCTTCTGCTTTTTGTATCCTGATAAAGCGAAATAATGGAGATCAGCACAATTGCACCAATCATCATAAGACCTTCCTGAACAGAGCCTGTAAAAAAATAAATACTGGCAGCGATCATAAGCAGTATCAGCATAGGCTCTTTCACTAGCGATATCAGTGCTTCAAAAAATTCGCTTCGCGATTTCTCTTTCAGACAATTCCGCCCAAACCTATCCCTTGATGCCAGAACTTGCGCATCATTTAAGCCCGGGCTTTCAATAGTATTTACAGTTTGCACGGCAATATTGGTAATGGTAGAAATCAGGGAAAAGGAAGGGCGTAATTAGTACTATCAACTCAAAGTTTATAACTCCACTTCGTATTCAGAATGCGCCCTATCAGCCCAGGATCACCATCGGTGCTTTGAGCCCGTCTTTAACCGACTCTTTGTGATAGACCAATAGTGGAACCTGGGTATCCATCGTCAACTTTTTTGTCATCGAGGGGTTAAGGAGCTTTTCAAGAAAGCCTCTACGGCGGTTAGAAACGATCAGCAGGTCCGCCTTTATTTGACCGCAGTATTTCTCCAGCCGGTCCATCACATGGTCACTATTTAATATCGTAATCTCGCCGCGACCAATGCCAAGCTCATGCTCTATTTCGTCAATATACTGCCCATCCGGTTGGATGTCGAGCTGCTCATCCGAATTCACTTTTACCAGTCGGAGCTTACTTTTTAACTGTTTAGTCAGAGCGATGACATCGAGCAATATTTCCTTCTCATCAAATTCCAGTTGAGTAGCATAAACAAACTGATCAAACCTAATTACCTCATTGTTTGGCGGTATAATCAGGACTGGGCAATGCGCTTGCAGTGCTATACCGGTTGCTGCGCTGCCTATTAATTTGTCGAGAAACGCTGCGTGACCAGTTCTTCCGACTACGATCAGATCGGCGGAGTTTTCTTTTGCTTGTTTGAGTACAGCCGTTTCTACGCTGCCCGTTTCCCATATGGCATCCGCCAGGTAGCCTTCTTGTTGTGCCCTGGACACTCGCTCGTTTAGTTTTGTGCGGTAATCGTCTTTCAACTGCTGATAGATGGGCGCAGTAACGATGGATTCGGGGATCATAAAGTCCCCAACATAAGGCTGGTAGGCATACATGATCAGTAGCTTTGCACCGGTTTTAGCTGCGATTTGCTTGGCAGCCGCTAGTGCCTTATCAGCATTTTCGGAAAAGTCTATTGGTACTAGGATCGTTTTCATAGAATGTTTTGGTTTGAGAGGAATGCTTTGAATCAGTGTATTACAAAGTTCGTGGGGGCAGGCTTGCAAGAGAATGACGAAGGTCATATCGTTTTAGAAGCGTGGTCAGTCAGCTATATCTTGTTGGCAAATAGCTTTGCTGATATAGGCATAACCTTATGAATATGAGCGGAAGCAACACAGTGAATTCCATCTTTGATATTGATCTGTCACCTAAGCCAGGTAAGACCTACTGGGCTGATGGTAACCGGGAGTGGCGTGAGGAATTTATCTACTTTCTTTTAATAGACCGCTTTCATGATGATCTTGAAAGAGCGCCTGAGGACAAGCCAAACAGACAAACCGGCTTTGGGAATGCAGATCAGCTTCAGAGAATTTGTGGCGGGACACTCAGCGGGATTACCCGTCACTTGGACTATATCCGGGACCTGGGTTGCACAGCATTATGGCTGAGCCCGGTGTTTCAGAATAATGGCTTTTCATATCATGGTTATGCGGTGGAGAATTACATGGACGTTGACCAGAGATTTGGAACAAAAAAGGATCTTGAAGACCTCGTCGAAAAGGCACATAGTTATGATATCAAAGTCTTTTTGGATATCGTCTTGCATCATTCCGGGGACAACTGGACTTATCCGGGCGATGAAAAATATTACTATTATCAGGGGGCAGTATTTCCATTTGAGTCTTGGCGCTCAGCCGATTTACCTGTCCCAATTGAGCTGAGAAATCCCGAGCTTTACTGGCGAAAAGGGCAAATCCGAAATTTCGATGCATACCCGGAAACGCGCGAAGGTGATTTTGAGAATCTTAAGAGCTACAAAAATGATGCTTCTCCGGAGGCTCTGCTGGTTCAGCAGATCCTGACCAAAATACATTGTTACTGGATCAGGGAAACAGACGTCGACGGTTTCCGGATTGATGCCGTCAAGCATATGGGGGAGGAAACCGTTAGTCAATTTTGTTCACACGTACGTGAGTACGCTTACAAGTTAGGAAAACGTAATTTCTTCTTTTTTGGAGAGTTTGTCGGTCCCGAAGAGATGTACAACCGGTATATCGGCCCGAAAACTTCTGTGATGATAGAAGATAAGGCCATTTATTTTGGGCTTAATTCTGTCCTGGATTTTCCGCTCTACCATATTCTGGCTGATGTGATCCGTGGTGTCTCTAAACCGCAAAAGCTGGTCGAGCGTTATGAATCACTCCGCCAGGGAGCGATGGGCAGAGGTGAGTTTGGTGAGTTCCTGGTAACCTTTATTGATAACCACGATCAGCTGGGGCAGCTGATAAAGCGGCGTTTTGGTAAGGAAGCTTCTGAAAACCAAATAATTGCAGGCATCGGATTTTTGCTGTGCGCACTGGGTACGCCCTGCATTTACTATGGCACTGAGCAGGGGTTTGATGGCTCAGGTGAAAAGGATTTCAATGTTCGCGAAGCGATGTTCAGCTTACAGGATCCCAGAGTAAATGCCTTGAACAAATCCTGCCGGATCTACCAGCAGATCGCTGCTCTGGCTAAACTCAGAAAGGAAAATGCAGCGCTCAGGTTCGGGCGTATGTATATGCGCAAACTTTCGGTGGACGGAAAGGATTTCATGCTTCCCACATTTGAAAAATGCCTGCTGGCGTTTTCACGGGTCCTATATGATGAAGAAATTGTGGTTGCTTACAACAGCTCTCAGGATGAGAACGATGAAGAGTACGTCCGGGTAGATCCGCTACTGAACCCGCAAGGGAGCTCACTTAGGTTTATTTACGGACAGCAAGGCAGCGTAAATGTCCTTTTGAATGAAGAGGGTAACAAGCATTTTATCAAGCTGAAACTGGAACCCGGCCAATTCGTTGTCCTAACTAACAAAAGCTAACCGTTTATGATAGCTTACTATTTGGTTGACATATAACTCGTAAAACCTTGAAAATGAGAAATGCAAAATCTGGTTTAATCATCATTGTCTCGGGACTCCCAGCTAAGGTAACAGCTTTTTTGCCCAGAAACTGGCCCAAATGCTTAGAGCGGTTTATTTGAGCAGCGATAGGATTAGTATTTCGCTTCATGCGCAGGGGAAGTATACATTGGACGACAAAATGTATATATGCCAAACGATGGCGGAGCTGACGGATAAGCATTTAAGCAGGGGTCAAACGGTGTTAATGATGAGGCGGTTACCAACTGAAAAGAGAATGGATCACCTTCTTTCCAAAGGCAAAGTAGGCAGCAATGAAATGATAGCATTGGCTGAGAAGATTGCCCAAATGCATCGTGACGCTCCGGTTGTCTATCAACCGTTTGATCTGTTGGCACAGATGGCCACATTCAACGACATCGCTGGCATACGGCCATTTATTTTAAAGCATTCCAGTGCGAACATTCAAAACCAAACTAGTGAGAAATATGATAAAGGGGAGCTAATGCGTTGGCTTGGGGAAAGCGTTTGTTTTCCAACCAATTTGCTGCCAAGTCAACATTTAAGATGGTTGCCGATCGATGACAAATCTGCTAAACTTGAATTCGCATATAACAATTTGTCAGTTTCTTTCACTGTTATCTTTGACGCGCACCATCAGATCGCCGAATTACGTTTCCCTGGCGCTGGCCGTCGGGATGGCGCCTGAGCTGCTGCCTGCCATTATGACCGTAGCTATGTCGTCGGTAGCGGCAACGATGATGAAAAAGAAGGTGATTGTCAAGAAGCTTTTATCCATCCTTAACTTCGGCGAGGTCCGTATTTTGTGCTCCGACAAAACCGGGACCATTACAGAAGGCACTGTCATAGCAAATGTTTTTGTTGACGTATATGGCAATCCGGATGATCAGGTCCGGTTGTTCGCATTTTAAATGCATCCATGCAGCAGGGTTTCACTAACCCGGTCGACCAGGCGATCTGCGCGCTGAGCGTTCAAGATCCTGGTTATACCAAGCTTGGAGAAATACTTTACGATTTTATCAGATAGAGGCTGAGTATTTTGGTAGGCTTTCAAGAAGAAGCAATCATTATTAGTAATGGGGCTTTAGCCAACATTCTTCAAGTTTGCCAGTTTGTGCATACCCAGACGGAAGATTTACAGCAGCTGGATGAAAAGATGCGAAGCGATATCAATGATCGTTTTGAAGCTTTTTCCAAAGAAGGGTATCGCGTTGCCTATATTGGTGACGGCATCAACGACGTCGCCGCCATCAACGCGGCTGACGCGGGAATCTCGACAAGCAATGCAGTAGACGCGGCAAAACAGGCTGCGGATGTTGTTCTGCTAGAAAAAGACCTTTCTGTACTGGCCGATGGCATCCAGGACAGGAGGAAGTCTTTTGTCAACTCAATGAAATGGCAACTATATATGAGTTGGGACATGGGTTTGTAGCTAAACTTTCTTCATTGTGAAAAATATCACTACAACACGCTAAACGAAATGGATGTACATTTAAAAAACGTTATAATGTACTATGCCAAACTCAATTTTGATAATTGTTAAACTTTATATTGGGTTGTCACCGGACGATCGGATGGAATTATTGGATGAGCTTCAAAGACTGGAATCCATGAGGAAACCTACAAAGGAGGCCTACGAGGAGGCTATAAAAAACATGGCAATTATATAGCAGTTGAGGCAGCCGTTAATAATAAAGATTGGCATCCCTCAGTAACCACTGCCAGTCTTGTTAAGAAATGGGTGTACATTTAAGAAAGCGTACAGCAAACTCAATGAATGTAACAGGTTCAACACCTTACCAGCACATGACGAAAAATGTATTGTTAGCAGTAAGGGACTATATCTGTCTTACCGCCAAAGAAAAACTGGAATTTCTTTCACAAATCCGTAAAATTGAGAAAATGAAGCCCATTGTCAGGCTAGACTACGAGAAAACACTGATAGACTTAGCAAATCAGTAGTCTTACTGGTAATCCGTACCAAAGTATCGTTTTTTAAAAGTAGGCCTGGAAATCTATTGCTAACGATCACAGTTATTGCGCTGATATTGGCCATTTACCTGCCATGGTCTTCGGTTGCCTTTTCGCTGGGCTGACAGGGATTGAGGGGAAGCACGTATTGGTTTTGCTCGGCATCCTGATTGCGTACATGATTACCGCCGATTTGTTAAAGGTGTGGTTCTTTCATTTCAATAAGGCCTGAGTATTACTTAACTGTGTGTCGGCGCCGTAAAACTGACTAATGTCAGTTAGAAGAGTAGGCAGGGTCATCGGACGTAGGTCTGTATCAGGATAATTTGGTAGAAAATTAGCTCACCTTACTATTCCTGCTCATGAAAACCATATTAGTACCCTGCGATTTTTCAACAGCTGCAATCCAGGCAGTCGAGTTTGCCCAAGAGATCGCTCAAGCTAGCCGTGGACAAGTGAAAGTTCTGCATATTATTGAAACCCGGTATCTGTACGGGAATGGTATGGCTGGTCAGCCTTACCTGTTTGCCGATACCTCGCTTGCAGTCGATGAGTTAATTAAAGATGCTCAAAAAGAATTTGAAAAAATAAAATTGGCACTTGGCGAGGGGAGGGTACCTATTAACTTTTTGGCGGAAACAGGTTCTTTGATTGAAACAGTCCTCGATGTGGCTGTTCGTGAAAATGCCGACCTAATCGTCATGTCCAGCACTGGCGCCCATGGCCTGAGGGAGTTTTTTATCGGATCTAATTCCGAAAGATTCGTGCGGCGAGCGCCAATTCCAGTATTTGTGACTCACCAAATGCAGCATGTAAAGGATATAAGGGATATTATAGTACCCACATCATTGGATTTGACTGAAAATGAATTTTTGACACAGGTCAAGACCCTGCAAGCACGCTTCGATGCAATTCTGCACGTGCTTTACGTCAATGATTATCCGATGAGCTTGATGCATGATGAAGAGGCTACAGCCAGCTTGCGGAATTACGCCAAATTCTATAAACTGCAACGGTATACACTGAATGTGCGTAGGGGTCCAAATTTGGAAAAAGCAATTTTGGATTTCGCTTCCAAGATGCCGGGTTCGATTATCGCCATGTCCACGCATGGTTTGAAGGGTTGTGAGCATTTACTAAAAGGAAGCGTTGCCGAAGATGTGGTCAATCATACCACCGGAACTGTCTTCACTTACGTTAACCCGCAGAATTGATGCTTTGCGGGCCAATAGAAAGGCTATCTAACATGAAAACATGGATAAGTGACGCCTTGCTTATGAAGCATATCGTCAGCACCCTGCACCAAAACTCTCGTCTTCGTGATGAAGATATACGGGTATCTGTCAAAGAGGGATGGGTATCTCTGGAAGGAAAAGTAGATCAAGAGTCCGACAGACAACTTGTCCAGGAAAGTGTTGAGAGCGTCTTGGGCGTTTATGGCATTACTAACAATCTGACCTTTTCTCGATTCCATTGCGACTAATACTGACAGCGGTATGCAAAAAATACTTGTGCCTTGCGATTTTTCAGTCTCAGCGCGACGTGGGCTTGAGTTTGCTGTCGAATTAGCTCAGGCAACATCTGGGGACATTGTTATACTGTCTGTAATCAGCCAACAGCAAGAAGATCAAAAACAGGCAGTTATGGAGCGTTATAAGGAAGACTTTCAAAACTTTGTAACGAACATCAACCAGGCCGTCACTATTATTCAGCAGATTCGATTTGGCAGGTTATTGCCAGCTGTGCTGGAGATGATCACCCTAGAATCAGTAAATCAGATTGTGGTGGGCACGCGGGGCTCCCGTGGGTGGGAGAGTACATTCATGGGTTCAAACGTTGAAAAGGTTCTCAGACGATCTCCTGTCCCAGTTTTTGCCGTCAATCAGAAAACGCATTTGAAGAACCTTAAAAGCATAGTCTTCCCCTGCGATCTTGTTTTGAGAGACGATTATGGGATGGGCCAGTTCAAAAAACTGCAAGCGTTGCTAAAAGCACGGCTACACCTGCTGCATGTTGATACTACGCTTGGGATAGATAAGCAGATTCTCATGCAACAGGTCAGAGATTATGCAGCATTTCACTCGCTAAAAAATTTAACCATTAACATCGTCAAAGACACCGACGAAAAAAATGGCATCCTTCACTTTTCCAAAGAGATTAATGCGGATATGATTGCCATGACCACTCATGGATCAGCAGATGCTGCACATATGTACGGGTTTAGCGTTTCGGCCGATGTAGCTAACCACGCGCATTTACTGACCTGGACCTGCGTGCAGCAATCTCTGGCATCCAGCTTTATAAAGTCAAAATGACCGGGCATGTAGCCCGGTCAACATTAGGTATGTGCTATAAATAGAGGGCTATCCAGTTTTTCCATAAGCACATCTGCCATACTTTGCCGAAACCACCGCGACACCAAATTACGCTGATAAGCCCCTAGCACAACCAGCGGTGGCCGCTCACTTTCTTTTAAATACCTCACAATTTCTTGTTCCGCAGCACCGTGTAGCACATGATAGCTGGCATTGTGAAAGTGTCTCTTGGAAAACTCCTTCATAAGGCGGTTGTCCGGCACGTGCATATTCTCCTCCTGTGGCTTAACGGTTAGTATTTCCACTGGAAACATTTTCATGAACGGTAACAAATAGCTAAACATCTTAATAGCAAACATCGAGGAAGGCTGTCCATCGTATAAAAGTACAATCTTATCAACTAGCTCGAAATCTTCGGGTGCTACCAGCACCGGGCACTGGATATCTCCCAGCAAATCACGCAGAAAACCCGTGGGCGGTATTTGCGGATAAGGCGATAGCGTTTCATTTTTGCCAATGATCAAAAGATCGGCGTAAACCGTTTCGTGCAATAATTCCGGCAATGCAAAATTGGGGTCGTGGTGGATATTAAACTCAATGTCTGCCTTTTGACAAAGCGCGGTAAATTTCTCAACCGATTCTGCCCTTGAAACAAGGTCTTGCTCATTGAGCTTGCGGAGTTGCTGCTCCCAGGGTTCAAGCCGTGGCGCCAGCTCATAAATGGAATAACTATGATAGCTGAAATCTTCAAGAAACACCCCGACCAGATGAGACTGGGTCTCACGGGCAATCTGAATGGCAAATTGTACTGTACTTTCTGCGTATTTAAGGCCATCGATGGCCGCAATGATCTTTTTCATAAGTTTCTGGTTTAATGGTGAGCAAAAAAGAATGGTAAGTCTAGGTTTTCCAGCAGCGAATCAGCTGTGCTCGGAGATAGCAGCGTTGAAAATGAAGTTCGGCCATAAGAACCCATGATGACCAATGTTCTTTTTTTATCATACAAGTATTTGTAGAGTTCAGGGCCTGCTTTACCGGACACAGCCTTAAAGGCCGCATAATTGAAGTGGGCGCTGAGCCAGTGCGAAAGCTTTTCTCTTTGTAGTTCATTCTCATGCCCACTTTCATTTACATGTAGCATCGTTAGTTTTAATTCGTCCATTTCCGGAAAGAGATAGCTGAACTGTTTGACGGCAAATGCCGAGGAACGGCTTTCATCATAGGCCAGCAGGATTTCATCAATTTCGGTAAATGTAATGGGGGCCACTATCACAGGGCATTCTGCTTTGACAATAATATCTCTTATAAAATCCGAGGGTGACTGTCCGGTTTTGTGTTCTAAACTGGTATCCTTGGCGATTACCAGCAGATCCGAGAACCTACTTTCCTGGATGAGTCCTTCGCGTGGGGAGGTTAGATCCGGGTTTATGCTGTGTCGCACGCCCCTGTCTTCACAAATTTTCGTGAATGTCTCCATGTATATGGCACGCATTTCTTCATGCTCAGCATAGCCGGGCAGGTCACTGCCAAGGATCGTCTCCACGTAAGGCACGCCAAAAACTGTTTTCAAAGCGGGCGATTCACCTGCCAGGTGCTTTTCTCCAAAAACGGCGGTAAGTCTGGATTGTGTCAGCTGCGCCAGGTAGCATCCAAACTGCATACAAGGAATGCTGGGTTTTTCCGGATTGATTGCTAAAAGAATATTTTTCATTATTGCTTCGATTTAGATGAGCCTTTTGATCAAATCATGAAACTGATCCGGTTGCCATAGAGGACCGACCCATCGTCAAGGATCGCGTAAGCCCGGTAGTGAAAAAATGTTTTCCCGTTGATAAAGTCCTTTGTATAATTAAACTGGTTGATTCCCAACATGAACGGAGTGTCAAATATGATTTTGGTATTCTCAACGGTTGGGTCCAGTGAGTGATTGCCGACACCCCGGAAGTAGGATGTATAAACAATTCCGTATTCGATAACAGGCTTTTTACCTTGATGATCAACGCGCCTGTGATCAATGTGATTTTCAGGGGATCAAACTCGGCCCTTTCTGATAAAGCCAGAAGTACGGCCTTGCTGTCGCCAGACTTTGTAAAGCCACTGGAAGCAACAACCATTCCGTTTTTGATCAATGAATCGGCATTGTTTTCATTTGTGATCTTTGAGACCAAGCCCGTATTGGCGATCCGTGATAAGTCCTGTTTCATGATTTTATTTTAATGCGTGGGCTGCAATCCGCGAAAGCTTGATGGTTTTTTCTTTTCGGGCTCCACACCATTATTTTTCTGCAATACAAACAAGGCTATTGCCATCAAAAGGGTTGCGGGGAAAGCAGCATATAATCCCAGTGGGGCGATGCTGATCCCGAAAGTAATGCCAGCCCAGCACCCGGTAATCAGAAACTGCCCTTTGAATAGCATTGACAACGCAATCAAAAGTTGTGCGAGTGCAATGAGCAGGATCATCGGAGTAATGATAGCTTCAAAGGCACCCAGGATGAATTGTTTGTAAAGAGGAATAGCTGTGTCAGCATAGTCCTGATAGGCCCAAGGGGAGTCAATGGCGATGTAGGTATTTGCGGCGGCAGCCCCGATAAAGATTACAAAAAAGGCTGCCCTGGTAAATCCAGGGTGGTTTTTAGCAGTCCAGATTAGGGCCATAGCAACCAGATTGCTGGCAGCATATGCAGACCAGAATGCGAGCGGTGATATTCCGTATGTTTCCATGATTTATCGGGTGAAAGTGATGGGTTTATTGGCAAGTGCATTATAGATATCTTGGTAGTAGACTAATCCCGCATCTGCTTCCACCAGCGTGTAAGTGATAACGACCGGGACGGTGTGAGGTAGAGGATATGATTTTGAAGGCAGATTGTGGTAACTGGCTTCTGTAAACGCATCGGAGAGCCATTCTTTTTCCATTAAAAAGTCGTCAAGTTTAATGGGCTCAGCGACCCGGATGCAACCATGACTAAGAAAGCGGTATATTTCGCTGTCAAACTTTCCCAATCGATCATTTCCGGACTAATTAGTTTGCCTTGTGGCGAAATAACCTGCAAATTCCATTGCGAAGTATCCTTTAAAATACGCCCAACCACCTGGCCCA
The DNA here is from genome assembly GCF_023821985.2 of Dyadobacter chenhuakuii. Taxonomy (NCBI): domain Bacteria; kingdom Pseudomonadati; phylum Bacteroidota; class Cytophagia; order Cytophagales; family Spirosomataceae; genus Dyadobacter; species Dyadobacter chenhuakuii. Next base: position 118,218 of record NZ_CP098805.1, read on the forward strand.
TCTTGGTAGAATCTATCGTTTTCAGCAGCTGATTAGGAAAGCGTTTATCTGGCGATCCGTACGCTATCATATATAGTGTCCTGCTTAATTCCACACTATCGGATAGTCTGGCAAGCGTGTCCATTCCAGCAGCTGTAAGCCTGGCATATTTCCAACTGGAATACCCTTGTGCAATCAGGCTTTGATTGGCACAACTGGCTAGTAATAAAGCCAATATCAGTGCAACGGAGCGCATAGTTAATTGTTGATTTCTGTATCAAAATAACCGTATGCAGGGCTCGTATAGGCTGACGATGAATTGTTAACAATATGATTTCTGTCAGCTTTGACTGGTAGGGAAAGAGAATATCTGGCCTATGCAGGTTGCAAAGACACTTTGAAACAAGACCCATGACCTATTTCACTGTCGACCTGAATATGTCCCCCCAAGGCTTCAATCTGAAATTTTGTAATGAATAACCCTACTCCTCTTGCATCCGGATTGCCATTAAATGTTTTGTGCATTCCAATAAGTCCTTACCGTGTTTTTGCAGGTAGACCCCAATACCGTTATCCTTAGTGCGAAATTGTAGGTGGGTGTCGGTGTAAACCGTGTCAATATTGATTTTCGGGGCCCTGACCGGATGCCGGTACTTCAAAGCATTACTAATAAGATTAAAAATGATGCTTTCCAGATAGGCCGCATATGCTAAGACCTGCAGCCCGGGGTCAACATTGGTCAATACCGAGGCATTCAATGATCTAATTTGCAGACTTAAAGAATTTATTGTCGCTAAAATGTGTACGAGCAAATTGCAGGGCTGATATTTGTCTTTATCAAGATTCTGAATTTTGATCATATCTGATAAATGTTCTACCATGGATGAAAATCCTGTGGAGAGAAAATGCTAGTCCCTGATGACGTCTATCTGCTTTTTGTATGATATAAATCAGGATTGTGGCACCACTAAGATTCCAAATCTGTAAAACGCTGGATAAAGCTGACTAATATCATAATGGATTGCCGCGAACGTCAATTATTCTGGCTACTAGTCTCTATATCTTCGCCAGATCTTTATACTTAAAATGATGGTATCATGCAGTTACTAAATAGCGTTGCAATAGTTACCGGGGCTGGTTCCGGCATTGGCAGAAGTGTAGCATTAGCTTATGCCGCGGAGGGAGCTAAGGTGGTCGTTTCAGATATTCATCGGAAGGAGGGGCTGGAAACCGTGGACATGATAAAGCAGGCAGGAGGAGAATCTTTCTTTTTCAAGGCGGATGTGTCTTCTCCGGCTGACAATGCGGCACTTGTCGATGTGGCAGTTGCGACTTACGGTGCCTTACATATCGCTTGCAACAATGCCGGAATCGGTGGTGCTTCGGCACCAGTGGGAGAATACCCGATCGAGGCATGGGACAAAGTGATCGGTATCAATCTCTCCGGTATCTTTTATGGAATGCATTATCAAATCCCAGCGATGCTGAATGCTGGTGGGGGCACGATTGTTAATATGGCCTCGATTCTGGGAAATGTAGGATTTGCAAATAGTCCGGCTTATGTCGCTGCCAAGCACGGGGTTGTTGGATTAACAAAAAATATAGCATTGGAATATGGCACAAAAGGTATCAGGGCCAATGCAGTAGGGCCTGCCTTTATCAAAACACCGCTTCTAAAAGACCTGGATGCTGGTACACTCGACTGGCTGGTGACCAAGCACCCGATCGGCAGGTTGGGGGAACCTGAGGAAGTTGCTGAATTAGTATTATGGTTGAGCAGCTCAAAATCGTCATTTGTTACAGGCTCATATTATCCGGTAGATGGCGGTTATCTCGCTGGTTGAGCAGTCTCTGTCAACCACTAAACATACAATTTCATGAACATCTACATTTTGCTGGCTCACCCCGATAAAAATAGTTTCAATGGACGGCTTGCTGATGCTTGTGAGCAAAGAATGCTACTGGCCGGGCATCAGGTCCGCAGACAGAATATAGGTGAAATGCAGTTTGACCCGGTTCTGTGGAAAGGCTACTCCGTCATTCAGCAGCTTGAACCGGATTTGCAGCAGACGCAGGAAAATATCTTGTGGTGCCAAAAATGGGTGATCATATACCCCGTCTGGTGGGGCTCGGTTCCGGCAATCTTCAAAGGGCTTTTAGACAGGGCATTACTGCCAGGATTTGGTTTTAAATACCATGAAAAAGATCCATTCTGGGACAAATTCCTGGGCAAAAGGTCAGCGCACGTTATTGCTACCTCGGACGCACCGCCAATCTGGTTATGGTGGCAATACTCCAACAGTGATATCAAAGCCATCAAGAAAGCAACACTGGAATTTTGCGGGATCAAACCGGTAAAGGTTACCCGCATTGGCAGAGTCAAATATCTGGACGAAGAGAAACGCAGTAAGATTATCAAGAATATAGCCGCAGACTAGCCCTTTTAAAACATATGACCAAAACCTTTCAAGAAGTCAGTCCGCAGCAATTGGCCCAAACCCTTCAAACGGACATTACAAAGGGTCTTTCCAGTGCCGAAGCCGAATCCAGGAATCAGCGTCTGGGACTCAATGAGCTGAGTCGCGAGAAGCCTGAGAGCTTATGGACGATACTGCTCCGGCAAATCAACAGCCTTATTGTGTGGATACTGGCAGCAGCCACGATCGTGTCATTTTTAATGGGGGACACCGTTGAAGGCTTTGCCGTCATGGCGGTTATTTTCATCAATGCGGCAACCGGATTCATACTCGAATACAACGCTCGCGAATCCATGGAAGCGCTTCGCAAGCTGGATACGACGCCGGCCCGGGTTCAAAGGGACGGGCAAATCATGGAGATACATTCTGAAAACGTCACCGAAGGCGATGTACTGGTTCTGGAAGCCGGGGATCTTGTACCAGCGGATGCGAATATCGTACAGTCCAACCAACTTGAAGTAGATGAATCTGCCTTAACGGGCGAATCGCTCCCATCGGCAAAACGTGTTGAACCCTCCGCTGCGGATGCGCCACTAGGCGACCAGCACAACCGGTTGTTTAAAGGTACAGCTGTAACTAGCGGGAATGCCAAAGCCATCGTTACCGGCATTGGTCAGGCGACCGAATTGGGCAAAATCGCCACCATGGTGCACCAGGCCAAACGCACTGCGACACCGCTTGAAGCTAAACTCGATTCGCTGGCCAAAGTACTGATCTGGATCACGATTGGTTTGGCGATGCTGTTTTTGGTAGTAGGCTTGCTGCGAGGAGAGCAGACAAAGCAGCTAATAGAAACTGCGGTTGCGCTGGCTATTGCCGCGATACCGGAAGGAATGTCGGTGGTGGCAACCGTCGCACTTGCCTACGGGATGCTCAGGCTGGCTGAAAAGAAAGTGATCGTAAAACGACTTTCGGCGGTGGAAACGCTTGGCGGGACTAATGTGATTTTTACAGATAAAACCGGCACATTGACCCAGAACAAGATCGAAGTACGTCAGTTACATTTTCCGGCAGGTGATTTGTTGGTAACCCTGCGCCCAGGAAAAAATGGAAGGGAAGAGATGGAACTGGCTGGCGAGGATTTAAACCTTTCCAGCTCAAAGGAATTTGAACTGCTGGCACGGGTAGGGGTGCTGGCTAACAATGCGCAGCTGAATTCGGTGGAGTCGGATAGTAAGCAGATTGGGGATCCGGTGGAAATTGCGCTGCTGCGTTTCGCTGAGGGCGCGGGCATTGATCTGCAAGCTTTTGGTTCGAAATACATCAGAAAGGCAGAAGAGGCGTTCAGTTCGGACACGCGCATTATGGGGACACTGCACGAGTCGGAGGGGACATACTATGTTTCTGTGAAAGGGGCCGTCGAGGAAGTATGTGAGCTTTGCCATTGGGAAAGCGATAGTAAAAGACAAGAGGAGCTTGAAATTTCGGAACTTATGGCAGCTCAAGGGCTTCGCACTCTTGCATTTGCCTACCATGATACTGGGAGAATACCTTCTGAGGATTTTACAAGAGAAGAAAAGCTCACATACCTGGGGCTAATCGGCTTTTTGGACCCGCCGCTTACAGAAGTTACGCCAGCCCTACAGGCCTGCGGTAATGCCGGTATCAAAGTGATTATGGTAACAGGGGATCATCCTGCTACTTCATTGAACATTGCCAGACAGGTCGAGCTGGTCGGGCCCGGGGAACAACTTGTTTTGACCGGGAAAGACCTTCAAGCATTTGATTTTTCATCCGAAACAGATCGGGATAAAATCCTGAGATGCCAGGTTTTTGCGCGGGTCAATCCGGCTCAGAAACTGGACATGATTGATTTTTACCAAAAACGTGGAGACATTGTCGGCATGACTGGTGACGGTGTAAACGATGCGCCAGCATTGAAGAAATCAGATATTGGCATTGCGATGGGACTGCGTGGTACGGCCGTAGCCGCAGAAGCGGCCGATATGATCTTGAAAGACGATTCTTTCAGCTCCATTGTCAGGGCAATCGGGCAGGGCAGGGTTATCTTTGAGAACATTCGAAAATTCATCGTTTTCCTGCTTTCCTGTAACATGAGCGAGATTTTCGTGGTAACCTTTGCAGGCTTTCTGGGCGTCGGTAACCCATTGCTGCCACTGCAAATCCTATTTATCAACATCATCACCGACGTGTTTCCTGCGCTTGCCCTCGGTGTTGGAAAAGAAAATCACAAACTCATGCATTCGCCACCAAGAGATCCCAAGAAGCCCGTCCTTGAAATGAAAGACTGGCGCAGGATTGTTTATTATGCACTGGTGATAACTGTCTGTGTCCTTGGTGTTTTCTGGTATGGAACCAGTCAGCTGGGATTGAGCCAGATGGAGGGCAATACGGTAACTTTTTATACATTGTCATTGGCGCAGTTACTGCACGTGTTTAATCTTTATTCTAGTAAAGGCAGTTTTTTTTACAATGAAATTACGCGCAACAAGTTCATCTGGCAGGCGCAAGGTTTGTGCATTCTGATCCTGCTGAGCACCTATTTTATTCCATTTCTAAAACAAGTACTTTCCCTGCATACGCTCGACATGCAATCTTTCGGATTGATAATGATAGGGGGAATTTTACCCCTTGGAATTATTCAGATTGCACGAATGTCATATTCAAGAATTTTGGGATAGTCCTATCGAGGACTAGCAAGAGTGGCATTGGGTGAACAATATCGGTTAAATCGAATATTACATGTAGGTTTTTAAAAGGTCAACAAGTTATTTGATAGCAGTTGATTTAGGTTATCGAGCTGATGTTGCCGCTTCCCAATTGTTCTTGCCATTGTGTTATTCCCTCTTTGGTGATCAATTGTTGAATAGAGCCTATCCCGTTTGTTTAAACTCATCTGGTGTTAAAAAACCAAGTTCTTGATGTGGTCTTTGCGTATTGTATTCGTTAATCCAGTGGCCAACCACTTCTCGAACCTGTGGCAAATTTTAAATAAATAAACGTTGAGAACTTCGCGACCAAAAAGTGCCACTAAATCGTTCGATGTACGCATTCTGTGCGGTCCGCCCCGCGGTCGGTTTGCCATCTGTTTCGATTGCCTGTTCCAGAAGCCGGACAACCCGCCTTGCAGGTAGGAAAAGTCAATATCTATCCCCGGTGCCTGACGATTATAATCATCCAATACATTCAAGGCGGCCGCCGCTGCGGTACGAAAACGACGTCCATCATCATACACCGTGCGAACCTAACACTTTCAGGGTAGGTTAGCTTTCACCTAGCCTCTTTAAGCGTCGGGTATATTTGACAATTTCCACGTATCACAACCAGAACGGTTGACATGTGTATCATAGGGGAGAGATGGGGCCAAATGCTGTAACACAGAACAAGGTGGTCTTTGGCTTTTTGGCGAAATTCTTAGCAGCTGAAAATTAAACCCAAGCAGGAGCAGTAGAGAAAGAGAGGTTTTGGTTGAAAAATCGCCTTTTACATTCTTAGCTTAGCAGCGACCGCATTTTCAATCGACCCCTCACCTGTAGTATATCCAACCCGTTTTTCTATTAGTTAGTTATCAGGGCCAAATAATGCCCATACAGGAATTGCTTCCAGTTGATATTTTTTATTGAGCTTTGTAAAGCTTTCGGTATCATTTAATAGCTACTGTTGCCAAGGCATACTTTCTTCTTTTAAAGCATTTTGCCAATGTGCTTCATCTTTGTCAATTGAAATGCTGTAAATGCTAAGGCTGTTGCCGTAGTTTGCTTGTAATGACTTTATCTGAGGAATTTCTTTTCGGCAGGGTAAACACCAGCTCGCCCGGAATACGACTAATTTGAATTTATTATCCTGGTTAAGTATTGAAGAAATGATCTTTTGATCAGGCTGTTTCAGTTTTAGATCGGCCGGGAATTGGCTTCCGGTATCGTTATTATACGATAGAAAATTTTGTATATTTTTATATACTGACGAGTTCGCTAGCGATTTGTCAAACCCAGATAATAACCTTGCAAGTTGCTTTTCGTCTAAATCCCCTTTACTCACGTTAAGTGTGTTAAGCAAATAGATGGATTTTGGATATTTTAAAACAAGATCAGCATTATGCTTAATATCGGCATCTGTCTTTCCCGTCACAAAGTTTCCATGGTAAAATGCAGCTTCGGTTTGCGAATTAACATGATCTAACTCTAACACAATTTCTTCTGGATTCTTGCTTTTAAAGCCTTGTAAAGGAGTAAGTTGTGTCGTTCCGGGATGTTTACACAATCTACAATCAGCCCAATCTCGTTACGTACAGAGCGTTGTTCTTTCAAACCGTGGAATTGTGATAGTAGTAGGCCACACCTATGTAAGAATCATTACATCGTGATTGCAAAGGATGTTTTTGGTTCAAGAAACTGGTTCAGCTCCTAGCTTAAAATGTAACCATATGCACTAACGCGCTGGAAGCGTTCAGTTTTTCACTTTAAAAAAAACATACATTGTTTCACTATATACGCTTGTGAATGCTGAGGTTTTTGTTTCAAAATAGAGAAAAACCTGTGAAGCGGTCATTGGCTTCACAGGTGAGGTTTGTCTTCTCAGTTTCTAGCGAATTTTTCAAGCTCAAAGTTGAATTTATCCATTTCTTCCAAGAACAATCCGTGTCCGCCTTTTTCAAATTTTACGATGTAAGAACCTTTGATGGCTTTGTTAAGCTGTTCAGCCTGAGCATAGTTACACAATTTGTCATTCACACCGTGGAATATCGCAACCGGCATTTTGATTTTTCCAAGCACCGGACGAAGATCCAGGTCACCCAATGCGCTGATAGCCTGCGTAGTTGCGTAAGGGGATGCATTTAAGTTGATGCTTTCCAACCATTTGATGGATTCCGGCGTAAGTCCGCCTTCTTGTCCTTCAAATGCTTTTCCAAAGCCTGCCACCAATTGTTCGCGGTTCGTTTTAGTCTGTTGGATCAAATCCGTTGCGCCCTGCTCAGTGATGCCGTAAGGATGGCCTTCACGATGTTTCCATGATGGACCAGTTGCACCGAATACGGCTAACTTATTGATATGGGCACCATTATATTTGGTTACGTAGTGAAGTACCACGGCACTGCCCATTGAAAATCCGCCTAAGGTTGCGTTCTGGATTTTCAGTTTTTCCAAAACTACTTTAATGTCGTCGGAGAAAGTATCGAAGTCATATTTTCCGTAAGGTCTGTCCGATTTTCCGAAGCCGCGGAGTGAAATCCCGATCACCCTGAACCCTTTTTCAACCAAATATTGGTATTGATATTCGTACATGTCATTGTTCAACGGCCATCCGTGAATGAGCACGACGGGCTGGCCTTCGCCGAGGTCAATCACGTGGAGTTTTACATTTTTCTCCACTTCAATGTATTCTTCTCTTCCCAGTGAGGCGGGCTTGCGTATTTGTGCAAATAGAGATTGGCTTTGGATAAAAGTGAAAAGGAATGCGATAGTCAAGGCAATGGTTTTCATCTGAGTAGTAAGTTTGAATGTTTGAGTTAATCGGCTAACGGTTAGCTGATTGTCATATCGTTTTGACATTACAAAGGTGGCAGCTTAGTCAGCCCGAAGGAATGGATAAAAAGCCACGCGCCTTGTACATTTTTCCCGAAAGGCGAAATTATGGCTTGTAAAAACTGGAAAGTTGATCCAATCGCTGCCTGATCAGCGCATTTTTCATTGGCTCAAACCTTGCCACCTCTATATTGTCTTTGGTCACAACCACATGAAACGGCTGATTCAACTTGCTGGTCATGTGGTAAACCGACACGAGTTCTGCAAGATCCTCGGACCACGCCGCCATTCCATATAATGAAGGGAAAGGGGTTTTGGCGAGCTTGCGATAAACATCCGGTGCCAGATTGATCGGAATAGCTTTACCGCTTCGGAAACGTGTCTGTTCCAGCAGCGAATCAATGTATGGATCTTCGGGCACGGTCACCATGCGCCAGACATTTTTGGTATAAGGCGTCGGCGTAACAATGGAATCTTTTTCGGCAGAATAAGGCGTTACCTCCGCTACCGCGTCTACCACGTGCGTAGCCTCGTGCAGCAGCACATAAAGGAGCGCATCCATCTTGCCGCCTTCCACACGTACTTTATAACTTCCCTGACCTTCTAATTTGAAGCATGTATTTTCCTTCCATGTCGCCCATTCCGAAATGGTCTCATCCAGCAGCCCGGCGCGGAATGTAATGTTGAACATTGTCGGCCCGCTGCCAGATTCAAGTAATGAGGTCAATGCCGTGTTGGGCATATTGTCCATGAAGCTGATACTTTGCAAATGCTGTTTCAAAATGCGCTGGTGCAGAGGCGGCAAATGTGCAAAAGCATTACGCACTTTGTCCTTTTCTACTGTCGTCAGCGCGTGGTTAACTGGCTTCATCCCATCTTCTCGAAACATTTTGAAAACACTTTCGGGGGCAATTTTTACACGTTCGTAAGGTTCAGATTTACCTAATGTATCTCCACTTTGTGCAAAGGACCATGTTGGCAAAAACAGCATTATTAAAGCTACAACTGTGTATGCTAACCGCATTTTTCTGATCATAAGTGTTTTCTGAATTAATCTGTAATCTTCAACGAACTAATAGAAGAACCATCCAATTCAAGATGGTAATTCATCACAAGTGGACTACCCGGAAATGTGCCGCTTACTTCCAGAGTCAGTTTCCCTTTTGAGCCGGTTTGACTAAAATCAATGGGTGTCAGCTGCATATTATACTTCTCTGTCGCTTCCTCGATCCACCCTTCAATTTCCTCCCTACCCGAATAGGACGAACCTTCGTCGGAAACGGTTGCGTGTTCTGTGAAGTAATTGGCAAATGCTGTGCTGTCTTGGTTGTTTTGTGCTTTGATAAAGCCTTGGATGTTTTCTGGAAGTTTCATGATTTTGAATGTTTATGTTGATTTAAAATTGGTTTTGTATTGAATAAAATCTTGATAAAAAAAGGGATTATAATGTGGGAATGGTGCCGCCATCGATCACATATTCGGTGCCTGTAAGGTAAGTGGCTCTCGTAGAAACCAGGAAGCCGACCAGTTCGGCAACTTCATATGGCCACGCCGGTCTGCCAAACGGAATGCCTCCTAATGCGTCCATGACGCTTTTCTCAGCGTGCTCGGTGGTTACGCCCGAACTTTCGGCGATCCGCTCCATCATTCTGACCGAAGCCGTGGTCATAATCCAGCCGGGCGAAACGGTCAGCACGCGCACACCTTTCGGTGCTACTTCATTAGACAAACTTTTGCTGTAATTGACCAAAGCGGCTTTTGCTGCCGCATAAGGCAATGTGGAGTCGTACAAAGGAAGTTTCGCCTGAATGGATGCTATGTGGATAATGACGCCTTCGTGCCGGTTGATCATTCCTGGCAAAAATCCTCGATCCAGCCGCACAGGCGCCAGCAGATTGGTTTGAAAAGAGGATTCCCAGTCTTCATCAGAAAGCACCGCAAATCCACCCGCAGGCGTTTCCGAGCCTCCCATATTGTTGATCAGAATGTCCAGTCGGCCGAATTTTTCAATGACTTCGTCCACCACTTTCTGCGTTCCTTCCGGTTTGCTTAAATCGGCTGCTATGAAATGCAGGGTATTATTTTCTTCTTCCGGCCTGTTTCTGGCTGTAATGATCACCGTTGCACCTGCTTGTAACAGACGATCGGCGATTGCTTTTCCGGCTCCTTTGCTGCCGCCGGTTACCAGGGCAATTTTATCTTTTAGTTCGTTTTCAAAATTGAAGTCCATGTCGTTATCGATTTGTGTAGGACAAATTTCAGCACTATGCTACGCGCCGACAAGTACGGACTTACGATTCAGATAGGGATAAATTTATCCCTATTGAACCTCCCAAGGCATATGTTTATATTTGCAGCATGTACGAAAGAAAGACAATGCCCAACCTGAATTGCGGGCTCGACCTGATCGGTGAGGTGCTTTATGGCAAATGGAAAATACGGCTTTTGTGGTTCATTCACCAAGGTTTTCAACGCCCCAGCGAGCTGCAACGGAAAATCCCTGATGCATCCCGCCGGGTGTTGAATGTGCAGTTGAAAGAACTCGAAAATCATGAGCTGGTCGGGAAAATCATTTATCCCGTAGTCCCGCCAAAAGTCGAGTATTATCTTACTGATTTTGGTAAATCACTGATCCCCGTCATTGGCGCAATCGGCGAGTGGGGTGATCAAAATGACCAGCGTTTGCGTGAGCTTATCGAAAAGAACATTCAGTCTTAGCAGACACATTTTCCGCACACGCTTTTTCCAAAATCTGCTCCATTTCCGGAAGCAAACCAGGGATCGGCGTGTCGCCCATATTAGTCAGCATCACTATGTAACGGCTGGGTTAGTCTAAAAAGTCGGTCGTATTTCTGAACTTCTCCTAAGACGTTATCTCCGAGTAAATTTGCTTGAATTGAAGCTGATTTAACACTTTTTGGTAAAGTAATTAAAAATAGCACCACCTTAAAGTGTAACTGCTGAACATCCATCATTCTAATGTTTGAAGTCGGCAATTATTGTATAATGATCTGAAAGTTCAGAAGTTTCGGAGACGTTTAATATTTAGGCTTCAAACATTTCGGGCAAGGCTCTGAGTGGTTAATAATCGACGCTCCAAACTTCGTTTACCTGCTCCGGCTGAACCAAAGGTTTCTTGACCCGATCAGGTAATCGCCGTTTTCCCTTTCGCCTCTTATTCAGCTTCAAAACTTGATTAATGCGGTGAACTCGCTTACTGAATTAGTGTGAGGCTATTTCAGTGTAATACAATTAGTTATTTTCGAGGAAATGCTATCAGCTTAAAAGTCAGGACCACATATATGACAGTTTTTGATTTCATAAAATTCTCTCGGTACATTCACGTCGTCAAATATTTTCCGTCCTAATGCAAATGGAATCGATTTCTTGATTGGCTACTTTATCATTTCTAATGAGTTCCATCACTACACTTACTTTATTTCGGTTTCAAAATTCACAAGCTAAAATGTGGGCTTTCGGGCAAATGCAGTTTGCACATGCTTATATCAGCAAAACGCCAGGGTTGCAATTTTACAAACTCATGGGCAGCGGTCGCGAGCCGGGTTTTAGCCCATTGCCTGACTGGGGTGTGTATGCTATGTTGGGTATTTGGGACAATGAGCAAAGCGCTGATCATTTTTTTAACGATACTGAAATTTTTAAGCGATACCAGGCGCACAGCAGTGAGCAGTGGACCATCTACATGAAACCCATACAAGCCAAGGGCCTTTGGTCAGGACGTAATCCATTTACCCCCTCAACAGATTTGGATGATGACAACCCGCTCATTGCAGTAATTACGCGTGCAACCATTAAGGCTAGTAAACTGATCAGATTTTGGGACTATGTTCCTACATCCCAGCAACCCATTGTGCAAGGTTGTGAAGGGCTGATTTATACCAAAGGAGTTGGCGAGGCACCGCTGGTTCAGATGGCCACTTTCAGCATATGGGAGAATATAGACGCCTTGAAAAACTATGCCTACAATAGCCCCGAACATCAGGAGGCCATCCGAAAAACCCGAAAAATAGATTGGTATAAAGAAGAGTTATTTGCGCGTTTTCAGCCTTACCGCTCAGTAGGAACCTGGGGTGGTGAAAATGTTTTGGCTCCCTATTTAGACCATTGACGCTTTGCTGAATGCCCAGACTCGCTCTGTGTGTAGCAATTAAAATTGGGCGCCTTTATTACTTACTTATCAAATAGAAGAAGACGAAAAATAGAACCTGAGAAGCAAAGTGATGTAACGGCAGCGGATACTTTGCCTGAGGTACATAATTTTTTACAAGCACCTGCAATACCAATGAAACTACAAACCAGTCTATGTAGTTGCGCAGCGGTGCATAACCTGCATTCCAATGCCAGTAATCGAATACCGAAGCCACGGGTTCAATAAAAAAATCGAGCGCAACCATTAGCGCAGCTCCGCAAACAGGCGCCATCCATGGGTTACCAATAAAACGCTTTGCGATAGTGGCTGTTATAAAAGTAAGCACCACCCAGTTGATGCCAATCAGCAAGGGAACGTTAGCCAATTTAGGCCCCATATTTTCACCGTACCAATAGTCTCCGAAAAGCAAACCGGTGTTTACTCCAATCATTTCAACGCCCATACCGGTAATGTAAACAAGTGACCAGATTAAGATGCCTGGCCAAACATTTTTAAGTGGAAAATTCCAGTACAAAAGTGCCAAGCCAAGCAGCAGGTTGAATGGTGTTTTTGGCAAAAACCAAGCGCCATAACCTAGCCATATGCCTATCATGCCTGAAATGGTTACCAGCCATATTGCAAATATGGAAGTGTTGCTTTTGACAGCCGAAAATGATAGTTCATTATTCATAAAGCCGAAATGATGAGCTTTGAAGTAATCTTTGCAGAATGCATGCACAAAGGAATACCGCCCCCGGGGTGGACGGATCCTCCGCAAAAATACAGTTGTTTTATTTTGTTTGAAAAATTGGGGTGTCTTAGAAAGGCCGCAAGTTTAGAATTGCTTGCCGCACCATACAATGCGCCACGGTAACTGCTTGTTCGTCTTTCAATTAGCGGGGGTGTTAGCACATCTTCTGCCATGATAAGTGCTGCAATGTCGGTGCCGAGCAGGCGGTTTAATTTGCTGATAATATTTTCGCGCGCCTGTGCCACCAATGCCTCCCAGTTTTGACCATAATCGCCCGGGGCATTAATCATCACAAACCAATTTTCGCATCCCGAAGGTGCGTCACCCGAAGTTTCTTTACTGCTAATGTTGATATAAACCGTAGGATCATTGAAAAGCGTTTGATGTTCGAACAAATGCGCGAATTCCTGCGGATAATCGCTGCTGAAAAATATGTTGTGCAAGTCCAATTGATCAAACGTACCGCGAATGCCCCAATAAAATATCACAGCAGAACTTGACCGCTCCTGCCTGAGCGTGCGCTCGGGATGCGGTTGTGATGGCAACAGTTTTTTATAGGTAGAAAATACGTCCATGTTCGACACGATGCTGTCTGCAAAATGCTGGCTGCTTGCCGTTTTAACCCCAACTGCCTTATTCCTCTCAACCAGTATTTGTTCTATTTTTTGATTAAAATGAAATCGGATGCCTTGTCTAAGTGCCAGTTGATACAGGCTGGTAGTGATACTGTGCATACCGCCATTTGGATAATAAGCGCCGAGGTAAAGTTCAAGATGTGGAATCATACTCATGATCCCCGGTGTGAGATACGGCGATGAGCCGTTATAAGTAGCATAGCGGTTAAATAACTGAACCAAATGCGGCTCACCGATCGCTGCCTCATTAAGCGCATCCAGACTAGTGCCCAAATTCATTTCCGATAGGTGAGCCAGGGCCTTAAGTGTATCCACAGAAAGATAAGTGCCCATTTTATGCAAAGATTTCTCAATGAATAAAGAAGCGGTAAGCTCATATTTCTTTTGTCCGTTTTTCAGATAAGATAAAATAGTTGCGGCGTCAATGCCAAATTTGGCTGCGGCCTCTTTTGCAAAAACTTCACGATCGGCATCAACAGTAAAGTGGATGCCATCTTCCCAAAAATAGTTGCAAACCGACTTCATGCGGTGATACTGAAAAAAATCAGATGGTTGTTCACCAAACAGTTCGAAAAGCTCGGTAATAAGTTGTGGCATGGTGAAGAGCGAAGGCCCTGCATCAAAACGGAAGCCGTTTATTTCGAAAGCATGCAGCTTGCCACCGGGATAATCGTTGCTCTCAAAAACATCCACTTCAACGCCTGCAGCACGCAAATGCAATGCAGTAGCAATGCCAGCTATACCTGAACCAATAATAATTGCTGACGGCATTTTTGAAGATGTATTTTTATGAATGATTTTTGATTTGTTGGAAGCGTATAAAGCTACGAAAGAAGTACGTGTAGGTTATACCCATGGGAGAGTAGGGTTTGAGAATCATAGCATGTTCAATTGATGTCTTAACAATGAGCGCAGCATAAGCCCGATCTTATTGTGGTTAGGGATCCTGATCCTGGCATCCATTACTTTTTCGGCCGGCGTCTGACTGATTCGAAGGAAAAGTTTTTGATAGTAACAATATGCCAAATATACACCACGCCTGGACGATGCAGGCAGTCGTTTTATACCAATCAATGCCTGCTCAAAATCCTGTCGGATCTGTTGTTGGATAATATCTTTGTCCGTACTTGTAAAAAGTGTAAAATTGATGCCTGGGAAATAACTACGACCCAGGTCTTGGTAATCAGCTTTTAAATCACGCAAAAAATTGACTTTCTGAAATGCGGCGCCCAGTTTCATAGCATAATACCTTAGGTCTTCATATTGCGCTGCGTCGCCTTCGGTGAATACACGCAGGCACATTAAGCCAACCACTTCGGCTGAGCCGAGTACATATTCCTTGAAACTATCTGGACTATGCTGCTTCTGACCAAGGTCCATTTCCATACTTTTTAGAAATGTATCAATCAATGACCACTCAATGCCATACTGGTTTACAACGTGTTGAAAGCTGTTTAAAATTGGATTGATACTGATGCCGGCAGCAATCGCTTCGGCGGTATCCTCCCTGATTTTGGCCATTAAACCGTGCTTGTTATAGCCGTGAAAGCTATCGACAATCTCGTCGGCTAGGCGGACAAACCCGTAGATGCTGTAAATTGGGGCGTGAAATTTAGGTTGTAAAAAGTGGATCCCTAGCGAGAAAGAAGTGCTGTACAGCTGCGTGGTTTTTTTGCTGCAACAGACCGACAATTGATCATATAAAGCCTTCATCGCATTTTGGTTTTGGTAGCTGACTATTTTGGTTCAAACGGAAAAACCTGCTCGTTGAAGTGGTGAAAGATTATCAAACACTTATCGAAGAAACCCTAAGAAAAGCTAATTCTGTTCCAAGAAGGGAGCCACTAGTCAATGGTAGAGTGTGAAAGAGTCAAAAATAAAGGTGAATGGTATTTAACTACAAGATTTGAAGTAGACTTACGAATCACGCAAAGAGCATGAATTGATACAATTACGGCTGCGGCCAGGAAGCAAATTTAACATAGGTTCCGCCTTATTAATGCTGTCCATAAAATTCTAACAATAGATGCTAAATTGATTACATTAACTCCTATCAAATGCCGGAACCGCTACGCTTTTTAGGTATAAATATGCGCAAGTTAACCACCGGGTATGGCGTAAGCAGAGTTCCCGACGCTGAGCCAGCCCTTTCAACATCGTGAAAGTATCCGTTGAGACACAAAACAACTTTCTGATTCTATACGAGATACTGCATAGAACGGCCAAACCTTAGGAACCATTCCAGGATGAGTAGAGATTTCCACCTAACAATAACATGATGGATCTCGGTTGCCGGGAATACTACATGTAAGATGGGTAAAATAACAGTGCTTACCTAGATCTGTCTAGAAATTAGAAAAGCTTCCTCTTATAAGAAGTATATATTTGTTCAAGTTTTGCATGGCCAGCAGTTAGTGAATGTTCATAGCTCTCTACCATTAGTCGTTTATAACCCTATGCAGAAACGGTGGTTAAAATGTAATTGGGACTATTGTCTCAAATGTATGTTTGGAGCTGATGAGTGCCTTTTACAGTTTAATTTACTTTAAGCCGAGCACCTTAAACTGCACTTCCCAGTGACGTAAATACACATTCAAACCGTCGTATGCTTATGGACAAAGTAAAAGGCGATGTAATGTGTTCCAGGTTGATCTGATTTTTTTTAGAATCCTATGAAAGATATCGATTTACTTGAAATAGCAGGCCCATCAAATCGTATGGCTTTGTCAGGTACATGTCAGCATGGCACTCACGAGCAATTTCAGGTAAATTGTACTCGCCTGAGCATAAAACGACGGGGAGTTTTTTATTTTTCGGGTCGGCTTTCAACTCCATACATAGTTCCGCCCCTTTTTTAGCAACCCCATTTATTCTAACGTCCAGCAAAATGAGGTCTGGATGTAGTATACTGATATGGTTTGTGTCAAGCGCTGTCTGGGAAAAAATTAACTCGTGGCCTGAATCACGGAAAACGATTTTCAGAAGCTCCAAAATGTCATTATCGTCATCAATGATAAGTATTCTCTTTTTCATAAATTAGCCAAGTGAGGAGTGGTATTGCTGAAATAACATATTGTCTTATAATCAAACAAGTATGCCACGAAATGATATTAACTGGTATGGGAATTTTAATGTTTAGATTTCTTTACCCAGTTCTATCTCATGAGGAGAATTCTGATAGTGGAGGATGATGGTGACATGTTAGAACTGTTAAGAATTGTTTTCCGTGACTCCGGTTATGATGTAACTTTTTCAAACAGAGCACTCGAAATTGATGACATTATGGTACTTCGGCCGAATTTGATTTTACTTGACGTGACACTAGAAAGTTCGCCAAAGTCAGGCGCAGCCATTTGCAGAGAACTGAAAAGTGATCCAGCTACGCATGAAATTCCCATAATTTTAATCTCTGGTGAACCGAATCTTGCTAAAATAGCTAAACTATGCAATGCAAATGCTTATTTTGCCAAACCTCTAGATATGCTAGGGTTACAAGTAATAGTAAACAAATTTCTCAATTGACCTATGCAGGAGCACGACGGGATTAATGTTACAAAGGTTGATCTTGAAGAATTTTTCCTTCATCACCTGAACAAAATTTACACCGCCAAAACATTGCTCGTTTCGGAACTACCTGAGCTGATGACCAATGCTCACTTCTCAGATTTGCGAGAAGCCATTGATCATACCATTGGAGAGGTAAAGCAGCAGATAGCAAGAATGGATAAGATCTATGAAGCTTTGCCTATTGTACATGCGAAGATCCATTCGAAAGGGCTAAAAGGACTAATTGAGGATTCGTTCAGTGAAATTAAAGCGCATAGCACTAATCCGGAATTACGTGATATGTCGATCCTATTTTATCTTCATTGTATTGAAAGTATCGAAACGGCTTCATTTCAAATACTTGAAATGGCCTCTGTTAAAATCAAGAACGACCAGGTAAAAGAATTAATAAAGCAGAATTACCAAGACGCGAAAGCTGATAAAACCTTGTACCTGCTGATTAGTGCCAAATATATTTCTACGGTTAATAAATAGAGCCTTCACCTAGATGATGGCTTCCAGAGTGAGAGAATTCCACACATTCCACCGTATACGGGTTAAAAATGGTCACCTGGAAATGTGAGTTGTTGCTAGGGGAAATTGATCTTGAAAATATTTTTGAAATCCCTATCATGCAACATTGAAGCGGAAAATAACACCAGGTTAAGTGAAGCCGGTGTCTGCGGCCTTCTACACGTGTCGTAGTGCTAAATAGTCACCTAGTATTATATGGTTATCTTGCACAAAAGTACTCCACCATCGCATTAGATAATGATCATGATGGCCCGCAAGAAGTTGTTTATCGTAGCCATAGGCTTTTCAGCCGGCGGAAGGGAAGATCTTTATGATTTCTTTTCGGATTTGCCCAAAGTACCTAATGATTAGAGTACTTTCTGAACTTGTGGCGGGAAAAGTACTCTTTACCATGCATCTGCTACTTCACACCAGCAAGCTGTTGATCGCGAAAAGGTTTAAGAAGGCATCTCTTCCCATTTTTATTCCGCTCTCGTTCAGATTTTCTGATCATGCTATAAAGTTTTCTTCCACCGATCCTAGGGTGATCACGGCGAATTTCATATACAAGAAGGATGACATCAGAATCATATGTTAGCTGACCAGCTCGACGCTTCCAATATCGATAATAGCTTTGTAGGGTGAAGCCAATCGGACCGCCGAAGCGGCACTTCTTCTAACTGTCGTATTTGAATAGTATGGTAATTCATTAAAATGAATCTGATTGCTTGATAACGCACCGGGCCCCGGCGCCTTTTTTTCGATGTCAAGTCCAAATTCCTGCTCTGCAACTTGGATCAGCGTGGACTAGTAAATAGCCTTAAATTTGGCAGCATCCAATTCTTCTTCCAGTGAACTGACTTTGGCCATCAATTCATCAACTTGCGCGGCTGCATCTTTGTCTGTTCTACCAAACTGTAATATTTTTGATGTAGACGGAACCAGCTTTTTGCTAACTGGATGTTCGAAAGCCTTGTCTTCTACCTTAACTAACCAAGTTTTGACCGTATGACGTGTGACGCTAAATTTGTTAGCTGCCTGAGTAATGTTAAGTTTGCCCTGATGAATCTCAGATACCATTTTAAGCATGGTTTGTCTATGCTGCCGCATACGTAGTTGTTTGAGTTGATCCATAATTTAATCATTGTGGTCAACTTATTTCAGGACAAGACACCAAGGATGATCCCGGGAACTGACGCCTACAAAATCGTATATGCAAACATTAAGCTACACAGTGTTGCAAGTATTCGGTTTGCCATTCCAGTCAGAGGAGTTCAGAGATTTTGCTCGCGCCTGCGCATATAATGCCTCAATCAAACTTTTTCCTAAGCCCTTTTACCAGCTTTTTCACGGCAGCTGATTGGGAGTTGAAGCCATTCATACCGTTGGGACTGGCCTTGTAAAACTCCGATTGCCATATTTCATCATTGTCCTTTGATTGCAGAGAGGCACTCAATGCCACACCTTTGCCGCCCCACGATGTCCAGGTGACACCGCCGGAAATTTTGGTTTCAAGTTTAAGCACAAAGTCAGCTTCGGCTTTGGAGGATGCTACTTTCCAGTAATCCCAATCCTGCAGTGCAGTTTTAAGCTCTTGCGCAGCACTTTTTCCCACATCCGTTTTATTGGCTTCCACATACACGGTGTTGCCTTTTTTCAAAACCTCTTCCTGCGCGAATGAAAGGGTAGCAGGCAGCATTAGTAATGTTAAAATGATTGATTTCATCGTGTTCAAAATTTGATCCGCTGCAAATCTCCGCAGTTCCTAAAACAAAAACCATCCCTGAAATCAGCCATAATTGGTGTTGTTGAAAATGGCTGTTTTCAGGGATGGTTTCCAAAATATCTTCCTTTCAACTTTGCAAAACCTCCTGATAACCATTCATCTCCAATTATTAAACCTTTTCAAAACATGAAAAAACAACTCATTCTAACAGCCGTATTCTTTGCATTTTTCCAAATTGCTGCACGCGCACAGAACGATATGTCAATCTTCATTGGTGGCGGCGGTGGCGGAAACCTGTCCACATATTCCTACACAGCCGACTACGCGGACACCTATACTTCTTCCAGCGCCAAACCGGGACTAAACGGCGGCTTCGTGTTCGGGATGGAGTTCGGGAAAATGGCAATCGTTTCCGGCGTAAACTTTATACAGAAGGGAACCAAGGCCGAGACCGATAATTACCGGATCGAAAACGATTATGTGGGTTTTGTAAAAGCAAGGGAAAACACGTCATTCATTAGCATTCCGCTGCTTTTTCGTTACCGCATCCTGGGTGAAAAAATCGGATTGGTCGCATCTGCCGGGCCATCGTTCAATGTCGCAGTCAGCGGCAATTCGCGGCTTGAACTCGAAGTGGCGGGCGTAGGCTCACGGAGTCAGTCGGGTGATATCAACTTTGGCAGCGGCATTAATGATACTTACAAGCGCTTCCAGCCAGGATTTATGCTTGGCCCCGGCATGCTGATGCCGGTCGGCGAAAAAGGAAAGCTGGCAGTGAACATGTTGTTTGATCTTGGTTTTGATGCAGTGAATAAGCGCAATGCAACAGCGCGCGGCATCAACGGAAAGGTTATGAATGTTTCCGCGATCCTGAACGTCACCTATACACACCACTTTGTTTTTGGCGATAAATACTGACCTGTATCATTAAGCACGGCCAAATCAACAGTTATGGCAAGGAACCGAGAACCTCAAATCTTCAATATCTCATTTCTGGACGTGATCTGCGGAGCGCTGGGTGCGGTAATATTTCTCTTCATCGCTGTGCCAAAAGGCGGTTCGCCTCCTTCTTACAAACAGCAGCTGGCCGTTTCCTATGACACCCTGCACAGGCAGTTGTTCGCCACTGTGGACGATAGCCTGAGGCACAAGCGTCCCGGCGACACATTACTCGTTATACTTGCTGATTACAAGGAGCTTCCGTCTGCAAAAGATTGCCCCGAATGTCCTGAATGTGAAACGTCCGCTCCGGCTGACACTCGCCGGGTAAGCGTCGCGCCCGATGAAGATCAGGCAGATATCACTCCGGAAAAAAAGGAGCCGGAGCCACCGAAACCCGAGGAGCTTAAAAACACCAAGTATCTAGGCGATCCGCCGGGCGTGCCCTGCAAGGTTTCTTTCGAAATTAGCTGGGCGGATATCGGCGATAATGTGGATCTGTTTGTTTGCAAAGGCGCCAAATGCGTCTCCGGCGGGGCACGTGAAATACGCGATATCGGGCAATGGGATAGCGGGAAAGCCAAAACCAAGTTCTTCGGAAGCGATCTGCGGACAACGCAGGAGGCCGTCCGGCAGTTTGATAAGGTGATTCCAGGCGAATATAAAATGTATGCAGTTTTCAAGGCAAGTGCCAAAAATAGTGCTTCCGTAGCCCTGCGGGGGCTTGTTTATTCTAAAAATGAAAACGGACAGGAGCAGGGCGAGCCATTCACTTCGACATTGCAGCTGAATGCGGAGCGATTGCTGCTTGCAACGGTAACGCTGGCAGAAAACGGAGAATTCAAACTGGTCAAAAATTAAAAACTTTTCAAAAATTATCTCGAAATCATGAACAGTAAAAGATTATATCACTTGTCTGTCAGTCTGATAGTCGCCGTTTCTATCTGGTTTGCATTGATCTTGCTGTCTTCCCTGTCACTGAGTCACGGGATCAACCGTTTCCTTCAGGCATTCGGCGGGTCTTTCGGCGGCTTCGTTCATGCGATCATTTACACGGCTTTTATTTTCGGCGTTCTTGAAATTGTCAGTTATCGCAAGTTTATCCGAAAACAAAACGAAGGTTTCGGCCTGAATGTGCTGCCTGTGGAGGATCAGCTTGTGCTTTCGCCGGATGAAGTGGCCAGGATAAAAATGAGCGTCCTGGATCTGGAAAAACACGGTTTCAGCTTTATGTTAACCGATTTTATCAAAAGGGCATGCACGCAATACCGGAACAATCAATCCATTTCGGAAACGCTTCAAGTGCTCAATGTGCAGATCGACAACAGTAAAACCGAGCTGGAAGGCAGGCTGGAAATCGCCCGTTTCCTCATCAACGCGATTGCTTCCCTGGGCTTTATCGGCACCATTTTGCATTTGGCCGGTTCCATCGGACTTTTCCATCTGGCCAAAACGGAAGGAGGGATGCCACTCGTAACCCAAAGTCTGAACATTGCCTTCGACACCACATTCATCGCGCTCTTTCTGGGTTTGATCCTGAGCTACTTCTACCACCGTTACCTGGAAGAGATCGATACTTTTTATTCCAGAATGAAGGCACATATCATTGATAACCTGATCAGTAGAATTTATAAGCAACAATCATGAAAACATTTCAAAAAATCGGCTTTAAACTGGCTTTCCTAACATTGTTTTGCATTGCCGGTTGCCGCGAAAAGGATGTTAACACCCTTGGCGATTTGCTGGGTGACAAAAATGCGGTCAATGAATGGGTGTATGCAACGATGCAGGACGGCTATTTCTGGTATAAAGAAATGCCTGCCAAAAGCAAACTGGATGCCCGCGCCGAGCCGGATGCCTACTTTGAAAATTTGATTTTTAACCGCAAAACGCATGACCGTTTCTCCATGATCACGCCGGATTTTGAAGCCACGCAGCAGCAGTTTAACGGGGTTACCAAAGCTTTCGGGATCCATTATATGCTTGGTTTTATTGATAGCGGAAAATCCAACATTGCCGCATTTCTCTCGCACGTAAGCAACGGAAGTCCTGCCCAGAGAGCGGGTTTAAAACGAGGTGACATCATTATCAAAGTGAACGGAACCCAGCTGACCGATGCCAACTATGCTGATCTGCTCGGTGCAGAATCCATCCGGGTGACTATGGGCAAAGTGAATGGTGAAGTGATCGAAAGTGTTGGCCAGGAAGTGACGTTGACCAGGGGACAGATTACGGAAAGCCCGATTGCTTTTTCAAAAATCATTACCAAACAAAACCGGAAGATCGGTTATCTGGTTTATAATCAATTCGTTCCCGGCACGGATGCGGATAAAGTTAAATATGACAACGAGTTACGGAATATTTTTGCGGATTTTAATAAGGCGGGCATACAGGAACTGGTGCTGGATCTGCGGCTGAATGGCGGCGGATATCTGAGCTCTGCGGTGACATTGGGCTCGCTGATCGTCAGTAATTACAGTGCTTCCAAGGTCTTTTATAAAGAGCAGTGGAACGAAAAATACATTAAATACTGGCAGGAAAAGAACGGTCCGGATGCACTAACCTATAAATTTGCCAAGGAACCCAGCAACATTGGTAACAGGCTCAACCGGATATTCGTGCTCACTTCCAATGGGACGGCATCGGCCAGCGAGCTGATTATCAATGGACTCAAACCGCATATGTCGGTGATCACCATTGGCGATAACACAGCGGGAAAGAACCTTTTCGGGTCGTTGATCGGGGATGAGAAAAAGCGGTGGAAATATGGACTTTATGTGATGCTGGGACAAACAGTGAATGCAAATGGCGACTCTGATTACGGCACTGTCGAGGGCATAAAGCCAACACACGCTGTTGACGATTCCAATGTGCCTTTTCTGCCCTTTGGGGATGAGAACGAAACATTGCTGCACGCAGCATTGACCCAAATGGGCATTACAACCCGGAATCCTGCACGCATGGCTGGAAGATTGCAGGTGCAGCGAACAGTTCGCCAAACACTCAGGGATACACCAGCAGCATGGAACGGGCTGATGGTCCGCGACACGGGCGAAGCAATGCCGCTTCCCATTGACTAAGGGCAACATTATTATCATTTATTGCTGGCAAATCGGAATGTTTTGAAAAATAAGATCTTCATAATCAGCAGCTTCATTTATTCGCTTTTAGCCGTGCCAGCTTTGCCGCTTTGTGCGCAGAGCCCGGTTACCGGCGTTAGTTATGTCGATAGTTTGCAAAATATCCTGAAAGGCAAGCAGAGTGATTCATTGCGCATTGCAACATTGTTATTGCTCTCAGATTATTACAGCGACAAGGATACATCACTGGCGGTGCAATATGTAAGAAAGGCGGCTGGTTATGTGAAACAAAACTCGTTTCAGGCGGCGCTTGTGCAATTTTACACGGCTGGCGTTTATTTTGATACGGATTTTAAGAGGAGCGAGGCAGGTTACCTGCGTGCAGAACAACTGCTGAGGCGGTTTGCCGGAAAGGCGGCGCTTGTTTACCGGGCCAGGGCCTGGAACAATTACGGCGCTTTGCGGCAACGCCAGGACGACGAGCTGCAATATGCCCGCATCCTGCTCGACCATGTGATCCCGCTTTCCCAGCAGGCAGGCGACAGCGCCCGGATGGCCCGGAATTACCATAATCTCGGTATGATCTTCTCCAATCAGCTCGATTATACAAAGGCCAAAAGTTATCTCAGCTCGGCCATTTCCATTCTGGAAAAAATAGCGCCTAATTCTCTTGAAATGGCTGATGCTTATATGTTTGCCTCTAAAAATTACATTTACCTTAAAGACTACCCACCCATCCGGCCTATGCTGGACAGCGCCTACGACATACTTTCAGAAGATCCGAACTCGGTTTACCTTATCGATTTTTACCTGGTGGAGGGCATGTATTATTCCCGGTTGCGCCAGTATGCCAAAGCCATGGAAAGTTTTGATAAGGGGATCTTACTTTGCGACAAGTTGGGAAAAGCTTATGACCGTCGCGGCATTATGCTTCAAATCTACTTTACCTACAAAGCGCAGGAAAACTATCCCAAAGCATTGCAGACAATGAAGGCCATCATGCGCAGCAAACCGCCGATAACGCGCTACCAAGACCGGATGCTGTATTATTACGAGCTTGCCCAGACCAGCGAGAAAGTGGGAGATATGACTGGTGCTTATCAGTGGCTTCGCAGATATACCGAACTCGCCGACAGCTCATATCAGGAACGCACGAAAGCCGAAATCGCCGATCTGGAAGCCAAATATAAGTCGGTTGAGAAAGAAAAAAAGATCAATGACTTACAGGCTAAAAATGAACGGGCCACATTAACGATTAAGAATAACAGGCTCCTAAGCTGGCTCCTGGCTGTGGTTTGTTTGTTTTTGCTCGTGGTCACGGTGCTCGTTTTGTTATTTTACCGAAATAATAAAAGGCTTTGGGCGCAGCAGCAGCAATTGCACGAGCTCGAATTGCAAAAGATAAAACAGGATCACCGCATCTCCATGCTTTCTGCCATGCTCGATGGGCAGGAGCGGGAACGTACGCGTCTGGCGCGTGACTTGCATGACGGCCTGGGTGGCCTGCTGAGCAGCATTAAAATTGAGCTTTCGCAACTGTCTGACAAACAGCATGTACCAATGAAAGTGGGAATACACAAAACGCTTTCCCATCTGGATGAAGCCGTGAATGAGCTGCGCAGGATTGCACGCAGCCTGATGCCCGAGATCCTGATGAAATATGGGCTTGCGGAAGCTACAAAGGAATTTTGTAAGAACCTGAAAGAAACCGGTGCTAATCTGGTTTGCCAGGTTTTTAATTACAAAGATTCCATGCCGAGGGAAAAACAGATTGTAATTTACCGGATTATTCAGGAACTGGTCAACAATGCATTGAAGCATGCTCAGGCGTCACAGATCCTGGTGATCATTCAACAAAGTGGCGATACATTATTTGTAACCGTGGAGGACGATGGCAAGAGTTTTGACATCAATAAAACTAACACCAAAGCAGGGTCGGGGCTTTCCAACATCAAAGCACGCGCCGATTTTTTGAATGCGCGGTTTGAAATCCAGTCTGCACCGCAAAAAGGAACAACTGTAACGGTAGAATGTGACATGCTATGAAAGTATTTATCATTGACGATCATCCGATTGTGCTCGACGGCCTTCGAAACCTGCTCGAAAGCAGGGAAGAAATGGAGGTCTCAGGCATGTATCAAACCGGCTCAGCTGTGCTGGATGCGCTCGAAACCACTGTCCCGGATGCCATGCTGATGGACATTAATCTGCCCGATATCAATGGTGTTACATTATGCCAGAAAATCAAGCAGAAATTTCCGGCTGCAAAGATCATTGCATTAAGCGTTCATAATGAGCGGACAGTCATCATGGGCATGCTGCAAAGCGGGGCGAGCGGCTATGTGCTCAAAAATGCGATAGGCAAAGACATTATCACTGCACTACACGCCGCCATGGACGGACAGATTTATCTGTGCCAGGGCACGCAGGCTGTTCTCAACAGCAGCCCGCCCAGCGATCAGAAGGAAATTCCCCGGCTTACCAGACGGGAAAAAGAAATCCTGCAACTGATCGGGACAGGGCATACTACGCAGCAGATTGCAGCAGCACTTTTTATTAGCACCCATACAGTTGAAAGCCACCGGAAAAACTTGATCGAAAAATTTGGCGCCCCCAACACGGCCACCGTCATTAAGATCGCCACAGACCTGGGTCTGACCTGATCCATACTAAACAATCCATTAATTCATATTTGAAATGAAAAAAATCTTTCTGGTAGTCCCTTTTTTTCTGGTTTGCATTGCTTGTCCGGCGCAGCTTTTGAACCGGATCAAAAATAAGGTCGAACAAAAGGTCGTTGATCAGGTCGATCAATCTATTGATAAAGCAGTACAAAAAAAGAAAGACAAAGACGGCACCGCTGCTGAAATGACTCCAGAAACCAATGAGCAACAGGCAAATACCCCCAATGTGCCTACACAATCTGATCCTCATCAACCAGTAGTAGCCGCTCTAACGAACACAGGCGACATTACCTCATATTCAAAATTTGATTTTATCGCTGGAAACAAGATCATTGTTCATGAGGACTTTTCAAAGGATGAGATCGGGGATTTTCCTACTAACTGGAACACGCGGTCGGGCGCTGAAATTGTTAACATCGAAGGCAAAACGGGAAAGTGGCTGCGAATTGACCAGGATGGCGTTTTCTATCCCGAGTACTTAACGAGTGACCTTCCTGAAAACTTCACGCTGCAGCTTGACCTGATAGGCAATAAAAATGTTTCCAATATTGGTGAATTCATGATCAGCTTCATGCAGACCAGCGACATAGACCAGAAGTTTGATTTGGGCAAGTCAAAAAGCATTGGCGGGCCTCACTTCAAAGTCGCATTTCAGCCAACTTCTTCTGATAAAGGTCAGCTGACTTATTCCTCAAATTTGATCGGTAGCCAGTTTAAATACGGTGTACCGGAATTCAATATTGAGAAAAATGCGGTTAAAGTCTCTATCTGGAGGCAGAAGCAACGGGTGCGTGTCTATTTGGACAGCACAAAGGTGTTGGATCTTCCAAGAGCGCTGGATGCGGCGGCAGCTTTGAATACATTGGCCTTCACAGCTATCTCGCCCGATTTTAACCAGAAAGGCGGCGCCTTTTTCCTGGGGAACATTCAACTCGCCGTTGGCGCTGCTGATACCCGTAATAAGTTAATTAGTGAAGGCAAATTCACTACGCGCGGGATCCTTTTCGATGTAAATAGTGCAAATATTTTGCCACAATCCTATGGAAGCCTCAAAGACATTGCGCAGGTTTTACACGAAAATGCTTCTATGCGCGTTCAAATCGTTGGGCATACAGATTCCGATGGAAATGATGATGCAAATCTCGACTTGTCGAAGCGCCGTGCCGCTGCTATTAAAGAATCTCTTATTACAGTTTTCAAAGTGGACGCCTCACGCGTTGAAACAGATGGCAAAGGAGAATCGCAGCCAGCAGATTCGAATGATACAATCTTAGGAAAGGCAAATAATCGCCGCGTCGAATTTGTCAGACTTTAGCAATTGTGGTGGTGATAGTTGCTGTGCGATGAGGTGAGGGAAGCAATGGCGTTCACTGCCAACCAAGCGTATAGATTAGGCACAAAAGCTTAGTTGAGTACAATATACCTTTGCCTTGATTGACCGAATTATTTAGGCAAACTTTCCTGCATCAGACCGCGTCATTCACAGATACGGCTTATCTTCTGACCGATATATTAGGTTTTGTTGCTGTGCTCCTGGTACAAATAAAAGAATCATCCCTGCCAACTTCAACAAGTAAAGCGGAGTGTTTTACAAACGTGCTGTGGTGGGATACAACCGGATGTGGTTCGATACGCGTGCTGAATTCTAGAACCGGAAACATTTTTGAATAATACAGTTTGACGGTTCAATCCCTAGTCATTCAAAGAAAGGAACGCCGGGGGTTGCGTATTTACGCATACCTTCTTCATTTATTTCAACACCAATCCCGGGTTTTTCAGAAACTTTGATAAATCCTTTGGTCACCATTTCTCCTTCGAACGTAACAATCTCTTTAAACATTGGATCCTTATGGAAGTAAATTTGCCACTCCATGATCATGAAATTAGGGACTGAAACGCAAACGTGAGTTGACGCCATTGCACCCAGATATGACGCCACCATATGTGGTGCAAATGGGACGTAATACAAATTGGCCAGGTTGGCTATCCGTTGCGCCTCGCCCAGTCCGCCTGCCTTTTGAAGATCTGGCATAATAATATCCACAGCGCCAAGCTCCAATAATGGTCTGAAACCCAAGGCTAAATAATGATTTTCACCTGCACAAATGGGAGTACTGGTCGAATCCGCTATTCTTTTGTACGCTTCCGCATTTTCTGCGGGTATTGGCTCTTCCAGCCACATCAAATTGAGAGGTTCAAGGACTTTTGCAACTTTTTCACCTGTAGGAGCGTCGTATCGGCCATGCATGTCGGCACAAATGTCAATTTTCGGACCCACGGCTGCTCGGGTGGCGGCCATCTGATCATACATTCGCTGCACTTCAGCCGGGCTGGCCGTCCAGTTATACCTATCATATTTATTCGGGTCATTTGCCTGGTCCAGATCGAACTTCACCGCAGTGAAGCCCATACCAACAGCTTCTTTTGCTGCTGCGGCAAAATCCTCGGGCTTGGGCAGCCGGTTTTGATACAAAGCGGTATCCATATAAACTCGGATATCGTCTCTAAATTTACCGCCCAAAAGCTGATATACTGGCAGTCCCAGAGCCTTCCCGGCCAAATCCCAAAGTGCGGTTTCCACTGCCGTGAGAACGGCAATATACATGCCCGACTGAGCACCTTCGAAAAAACCACTTCTCCTGATATCTTCAAAAAGCCGATGGACATTCAGCGGACTTTTGCCTTTGATCCGCTGAGCGAACATCTTTACCAGATGGTATGTCCCGGGTGTTGCATCCACGCCTTCGCCATGTCCCACTATATCCTGATTGGTGTATATTTTAACAAACAGACTATGGCCATTTCGAATGTATCCACATTTAATGTCAGTGATTTTTAAATCCGAAGGAGCCGAATTTTTTGGTGTTTTATCAATCGCATTTTCATACACTTCGCCAAACCCGGCAAGGGGTACACTTGCCAAGGCAGTTGAAATTGCGGCATTTTTGAAAAACTGTCGTCTTGAAGTAGGACTTGCCATAGAATGTGAATTGTGGTTTGCTAAAAAATTGAGCTACGAACCGCCTTGTCTCCATGAATTTACCAGGTTCGGGTCTTCAACAATTCCTGGATTTGCTCTTTTGGAACCGGCAATTGATCTATACGATCATTGAGCCATTGCGAAAAGTCTTTTTCAATTGCATCAGACCACCTTGAGTCAATCTGTCCGGGTGTATACTTTTGCTCACGAAGGCGCTGGTGCCCAAACATATCCCGCAATCTGACCACCTCAGAAGTTTTGACAACTTTTTCAGCCAGATGTGGAGGAATGAAAATCACTCCTCCATCCCTACCCAGTACAACATCACCTGGCAAGACGGCAGCATTTCCGATTTTTGTAGGCTGATTTATGCCGACCAAGGTGGTGTTTATCTCCTTACCAGGGCTGGTAAGGTGGTGAGATGGGTGATAACTCCTGAAAAATGAGGTAAATGAACCTATTTCTTTCAAACCATTAATGTCTCTGACCGCCCCATCATACACAATGCCATTTCCACTCTTGACATAAATAGAATTTGCCAGATTGTCACCGATAGTTGGGCCATCTTCATGGGCTCCAAATTGGTTGACCACATACACATCACCTTTCACGAGCATATCAATAGGCCAGGAATTTTGTGACTTTACCCTGCCATCTTTGGTATGACCACGTTCATCGATCGCCAGGTGGATGTCTGGCCTCCCGGGGATAAATGAAGCCGTCAAGGCCCGTCCAACAAGCACCGAGTCTGGATTAATGGTCTGCCAGTTGTCGTCATACTGATGTTTGAAATTTTCTCCTTTTAATACTGCCCAAGCCTCTTCCAATGTGACAAGTTTCATTCTTTTCAGAATGGCGTCAGGAACTTTCGGTCGGCCGTCGGAAAATCGATCACCCTTCCAGAGCGGAGTGAGAAAAAGCAGTTCATTTTTTGTGATTTGCTGAGAAATAACGTTTTCTGTGCAAAGCAGACCGAGTACAAGTAGAAGCAG
Organism: Dyadobacter chenhuakuii; assembly: GCF_023821985.2. Classification (NCBI taxonomy): domain Bacteria; kingdom Pseudomonadati; phylum Bacteroidota; class Cytophagia; order Cytophagales; family Spirosomataceae; genus Dyadobacter; species Dyadobacter chenhuakuii. The sequence continues at coordinate 148,153 of NZ_CP098805.1, forward strand.
TCTTTTCATAATATCAAATTATCTTTGATAAAGACCCGTTCAACATCGTTCTACTTTAAGCAAAAATGGAACAACAGGCAGAAAAAATATCAATATTAAACATCATTTTTTTTATTCATATGCGTAACCAATCAAAGCAAGAGCTGGGTGTGCCGTCTAAATTTTCTAAAGGAAAGATGTCCTTACCGAAACGCTTTATTGGTTCGAGCACACAATTAAGAATCAAGCGAATAATAAAACAAAGTAACCTCCAACCCAGTTCTACATATTCCACTCTATTGTCCAAGCTCGCATTCCCGCTTGAACACCAAACACTTTCATACAGCCAAGTTTATTGCTTGTAGGCTTCCCATTTTTAGAGGAGCTGTGATTTAGACTAGTGACCATTTTGTTGAAATGGCCACTACCATGTTCTGCCATGTTCCACTTTGATAGATCGCTCGCAGTTGAATACAGGTTGCCCGACCCTTTCATTAAAGCGTAGTCCCGATGTGGTGCTGCGATTAGTCGATCTGCTAATTGATGATGCGGCGAGCCCATTCCATTGATAATGTCTGTTGCATTGCCTACATCTGTATGATCCATACGCAATGGAGTGAGGGAAACTGGACGTCTAGCTCCAATGAAGCTTTTCCTACGGACCGTCGATAGATTATACTACCATTCCCGGCAATCAGTACTGTACCGTTAAAGCCAATTGATTGCTGCTGCACGCTCAAATAACGGTCAATCAAGTCGGTCTGTTCTTTTTGAATCTGGGGCTACGGATTGCGTCAGAAAGCCTGGTACACAAATAAAACGAGTAAATATGTTTTTAGTCTTTTCATCTCTTTCCTGTTAATCCGCAGTATTAGTAGGGATTTATTGAAGAAGATTACAGTGATAGATAAATATTTATTTTCTGGATACAAGTGTTGGTGGGTTGAGCCAACCATTTACTATGGGACCTCTGAGAAATTTGAGAAATTGTCTATGTAGTTCAACACTCTTCGCAATAATTGCGTATTTAATCTTGAAATTTGCATATACGTCTAATCGCGTACTTAGACACATAAAGATGAAACGACTCGTTTATTTTTTTTTATTTAATTTGTTCGTTGCTTCCTGCAATCGAGTTGAAAAACCTAGTAGCCAGACAGGCATACCTATTAAATATGGGTCAAATCATGGGAAGTATGTGACGATACACAATACAAAAATCTATTACGAGGAATATGGTAAAGGAATTCCCTTGCTACTCTTGCATCAAGGGCTGGGCTCGATCGAAAACCTAGCGGGCATCATTCCCGAACTCTCAAAACATTATAGAGTTATAGCACCGGATGCGCCGGGACACGGCCGCTCCGAGCATGCTGATAGTTTAAGTGGCGAATTGCTAGCTGAATACAATTCACAGCTTATCGACCAACTGAAACTGGACAGCGCTTATGTGATGGGCTGGAGCACAGGAGGGAACACTGCACTGCTGCTTGCCGCCAACAGACCTGACAAAATAAAAAAAGTCGTCAGCGGTGCTTCGAACTCCAAAGCCAGTGGACTAACTGATGAAGCCCGCGGTTTATTGAAAGAATATACCATTGAAGCGGTAAAAGAGGACAAGGATTGGTTGGAAAACTATCAGCGAATGAATCCCGAACCTGAAAAATGGATAAAATTTTGGGAGGACAATCAAAAGGCTTGGGAAAGGGAAATCAAAATTCCAGACGACAAAATCGCAAGCATCGAGGTGCCCGTGTTATTAATACGTGGTGACAGGGATATGATCAAACTCGGCCATACGATATCGATTTTTGAAGCACTTCGCTATGGACAATTATGTGTTTATCCTAATATAGGGCATGAAATGCCAGACGAAAAAGGAGAAACGCTATGCCAGATAGCCATTGAATTTTTAAATGAGAAAGCCGTATTAAGTAACGCTTCAGCGAAATAATTATACTGGCTGCTTAATAAAAGAATATTTGCCTTATGAGCGAAGAGTTTGTGAGCAATTTAGTGGTAGTCGCTAAATATGTATTAATCTAAATATTCCGTTTAAGTTTCTAACAAGGCATTGTCTATAAAGCAGTTACATAATTATGAAAAGATAACTTACTTTTTTAATTCTGCTGTGCGCATTGCTTCCCGCTTGCAAACAAAATGATACTATCTCTCCTTCTAAGCCATTGAATAGACTCTACCAAGGAGAGGTCACCTATGTTGCTTTAACTGCTACCGCCGAGCTCGACACATCTTACCCTGCAAACACGCATAGCATAGAATTTGAAATAGCAAATAATACGTTTAATAGGGCAGAATGCGGTTGTAAAGGTGGGGTGTCAATTATACCTTATCAAATGTCGCAGCATTCATTGGTACAGAAAAAGCATGTTTGGATACCGGTGGTGGTGACTCAGTTTGGTCATTTAGAAATGGTATAATTGGTAGATTTTCATTCAAGGTCAAGGGCGATACTTTGGAGCTCGTTGCACCTGGGAGTAAAAATCCTTTTGAGAGCTGACCAGGCCGTGTGCGCATGCCATCTGTATGACAAACTGCTCCTGCAATGCCAGGCTAAGGACTTTAAGCTTGACGACAACGTGCCATACTTGGGATGGATCGGGCACAAACAGCACAAGATCTACACCTTCAAGGTCAATTTTTACTCAGCATTGTGCATCAAAGAGCGTCAGCCTTGGAGTTCTGAAATGAGTCCTGAGTAACACAGGGCTTCGAAAAGTACCATTAATATTTATCGCCCCTGTCACATAAATGTCAAAAAGTGCGACAAGACCGCCCTTCAGGGGATGGAATAGCAGTGTTACGTTTGATTCTTTCAGTTATTGGCTAATTACTCAGCACAATCGTACCGAGGTCTAATACCGACTTTATAACATATAGTAATTGGTACGAGTATCTAATAGACTATTTAAATAATATTTATAAAGATAGTCAGGGAGGTTTAAACCGATTTGCGTCACCTGTGGGTACAAATCACTCTAAACCAACTTAACTATGAAACGACCCTCTACGCGCATTCCGTGGGGAAGTCTCGCTCTGCTGTCAGGTATCTGGCTGTGCCCGGGGCTTCAAACGGAAGCAAGAAGCGGCATCCTGGCGAGCGTCAGGCACGAATCGACGGCCGCTGTGACCATCACTGGTAAGGTAACCGATGAAAAAGGGGCCGGGCTACCCGGGGTGAATGTCATCGAAAAGGGCACTGCCAACGGGACCACCACCAGCCCGGACGGAGACTACAAGATCACAGTTGCCGGCGCCTCGTCGGTGCTGACATTCAGCTTTATCGGCTACATTCCCCAGGAAACTACCGTCGAAAACCGCACATCGGTCAGTATTCAACTCGCCCCAGAGGACAAATCGTTGGATGAAATAGTCGTTGTAGGCTACGGAACCCAGAAAAAAGTGAATGTCACCGGCGCAGTCTCAGCCATTAAAATCGACGACAAAATTACTAACCGCTCACTCAGCAACGTTTCATCGGGTCTTCAAGGATTGGTACCAGGGCTTGCCGTAAACCAGAATTCGGGTATGGCCGGCCGAAACAATGCGTCGCTGGTGATCCGGGGATTGGGAACCGTCAACAACGCTAGCCCGCTGGTCGTCGTCGACGGAATGCCTGATGTGGACATCAACAGACTGAATATGAATGATATTGAAACTGTATCTATTCTGAAAGACGCCACATCTTCATCTGTCTACGGATCTCGTGCTGCAAACGGCGTTATCCTGATCACCACCAAATCGGGTAAGGGACAGGAAAAAGCATCCATCAATTTCTCAGGAAACTATGGGGTTCAGGTTCCGACCCGATCCTATGAATTTCTTTCAAATTATCCGCGCACGCTCACGCTCCACCAGCGCGCAGCGGCTGTGAACACATTGCGTTCCAACTTCAATTTCAAAGACGGCACCATTGACCAATGGATGGCGATGGGAATGATTGATCCGGTCGCGTTTCCGAACACCGACTGGTGGGATGTGATTCTGCGCACAGGTTCGGTTCAGAACTACAACCTGTCTTCTTCCGGTGGCGGCGACAAGTCTAATTTCTTCATTTCCGTGGGGTTAATGAATGAAAAAGGATTACAGGTCAACAATGATTTCAAACGTTACAATGCGCGCTTCAACTACGATTACAAGATAAGAAAGAACATTAATACAGGTGTGAAATTCAATGGAAACTGGTCGAATATGACTTATGCGTTGGAGGACGGTTTCACCGATGACGACGCTGCCAACACAGCGGGCTTTGATATGCAATATGCAATTCCGGGTATTTTGCCGTATGATCCGACAACTGGTTACTTTGGAGGTGTGATGGCTTATAACGAAGATCCTCAGGCTTATAACCCATACACACTTTATGTCAACCAGCTTAACAAGCAAAACAGGCAGGAAGCGAATGTCAATATGTACGTGGATTGGACGCCGATCAAAGGACTGACTGCCCGCATTGATTACGCACTGAATTATTTCAACCAGTTTCGCTGGAATGCGGCCATGCCCAACCAGTCCTACAATTTCCAGACAAACACATTTGGCAGTCGCGTGTATGTAGGACCAAACGCTAGTGTAGGGAACTTTACAAACACGGGTTACAAAACGCTCCTGAACGGAAGGCTGAATTACAACACGACCATTGCCAAGAACCACGAGCTCGGCGCAATGTTCGTTTACAGTGAAGAATACTGGTACGACCGTTATCAGGCTACTTCAAGGAACGACAGGCTGCACCCGTCTTTGCACGAAGTGGACGCAGCTTTGACCGACATTCAATCCACCGCCGGTAATTCTTCGACAGAAGGTTTGCGCTCTTACATTGGTCGGGTAAATTATGCTGCTTTCGACAAATATCTGCTCGAAGTGAATTTCCGTTCGGATGGTTCTTCCAGGTTCCTGCCTGGCAGCCAGTTTGGTTTCTTTCCATCCGCAGCATTGGGTTGGCGCTTTACGGAGGAAGCATTCATCAACCGTTACACCAGTGGTATTCTTACCAACGGAAAGATCCGTGCTTCTTACGGAAGTCTTGGAAATAACAGCGGTGTAGGCCGTTACGAGCAGCAATCTACGCTTGCTGCAAGCAATTATATGGTCAACGGCCAGATTGTAAAGGGTTTTGTAAATCGAAAACTCGTTAATAAAGACTTGTCCTGGGAAACAACAAAAGTATTTAACCTGGGTCTGGATCTGAGCTTCCTGAACAACCGCCTCACGGCTGAAATCGATTATTACGACCGCCTTACCACCGGCATGAACCGTCCTTCGGAAATGTCGAACCTGCTCACGGGTGCATATGATGCGCCGCGCAAGAACATCGGTAACCTGCGTAACCGCGGTATCGAAGGGAACCTGACCTGGCGTGACAGGAAAGGTGCTGTGAATTACTCATTGGCAGTGAATGCGTCTTACAACAGGACCAACCTGGAATCATGGAATGAATTTCTGGCGAGAGGCTACACTTTTTTAAATATGCCTTATCACTTTCTGTACAGTTACCAGGATGCCGGCGTTGCCCAAACTTGGCAGGATGTGTACAATGCAACGCCGCAAGGTGCTTCTCCGGGCGATATTTTACGCAAGGATGTCAATGGCGATGGAAGAATTTCGGATGAGGATAAAGTGGCTTACCCGAGAGTTCAGCGCGATCGCCCGACAACCAACTTCGCAGTAAACGGAAGCGTCTCGTGGCGTGGAATTGACCTGACATTCCTTTTGCAGGGAGCTTCGGGCCGCAAAGATTATTGGATCAATATCTACAACAATGTCAACTTCGGAGCGCAGCGTTATGCATCCACACAAGGACATTGGGACAATCCATGGTCGGTGGAAAACCGCGACGGTACATGGCCGAGACTGAACGGAAATGCCAACCGCGAGGAAACGAGCTTCTGGCTTGATAACCTGTCTTACCTGCGTGTGAAGAACATTCAGCTGGGTTACAACCTGCCCATAACATTGACCAAAAAGCTGGGCATGACCAACTTTCGCATCTTCGCTTCATCTGAAAATCTAGCTACAATCACCAAGTTCCGCGGACTGGATCCTGAGAAAGCCGGAAACAGAAGCGATGCATATCCTTTGAACAAATCCTATTCGGTTGGTATCAATATAGGAATCTAAAAGCAATTCTCATGAAAAGTATTAAACATATAATATTAGCTATTGTCCTCACATGCCTCATTTTCGGGATGGGCTCATGTACGCAGGACTTGCTTGAACAGGACCCTACGACGGAATTGGCCACCGATGCATTCTGGAAAACCGAAGATGACGCAACATTTGCTTTAAATGGTGCCTATGCATCAGTTCGCCCGCTTTTTGACCGTGATTATTATCTTGACGGGCATGGAGAATATGTCCGTACACGCGGAACCAGCGCCACAAGCGGTAACCTGCGCCTGGGCGACGCTTACCACGATGGTGACTATAACCCAAGCGGATATGGCGACAATTTTGACAAGATGTACAGATACCTGTACGGCGGAGTAAACCGCACCAATTATGTGATCACCAATGTGGAAAGAATGCTGTTGACTGCAAAGCCTGAGTCCGTACCCAAGCTAGAAGCGATTGTTGGAGAAGCCAAGCTGCTGCGTGGAATGGTCTATTTTCGGCTGATCTCCATGTGGGGTGATGTGCCATATTTTACCAAAATCGCTGAGAGCAATGCAGATGTCTCTACACTAGCGCGGACGCCGATCACGCAGGTGAAAGATTCCATTATGGCGGATTTCAATTATGCTTATGAAAAGCTGCCTGAAAAAGGACCGGGCGCAGGGCGTGCCGGAAAACCTGCGGCACTGGCATTTCGCGGAAAGCTGCAACTCTACTGGGCTTGCTGGAACCGGTTCGGCTGGCCTGAGCTTGAAAGTTTCAAACCCGATGCCAATGCTGCCACGGCAGCTTATACGGCCGCAGCAGCAGATTTCAACTCGGTGATCAACGATTACGGTTTGGTTTTATTCCGCAACGGAGAGCCGGGAGACATTGACTCGCTGGGCAAGGCTGATAAGCTGCCCAATTATTATTATTTGTTCACGCCGGCTGCCAACAATGATCCTGAAATTATCATGGGTTTCACACACGGAGGCACAGGAACGAGTCAGGGAGAGGAGCTGATGCGCGACTTCGCTGGTCGTTCTCATGAAGGTTCACAACTGTGGGTGGCGCCGCGGTATGAGATTGCAGATCGCTACCAGTCTATCATAACGGGCGATTTTGCTACGAAGCTGGTGCCTATGAACCCGGTGGATGCGGGGGGGCGCACTGCGCCAAATTCTGCCGTAAATCCACAAAGCTATAAAAACCGTGACTACCGGATGAAAGCTTCCATTATGTGGGATTATGAATTGAGTGTTGGTTTGGCTTCACTGAAATCAACCGGCTGGTCACCATTTATTTACAAAACCTGGAACCAGGCTATCACAATTAACGGCGTTAAATACACGACTTACAATACCGACGGCACCAACTCGGGTTACGTGTTCCGCAAGTTCCTGCGCAACTATGCAGGGCAGGGACGCAGCGATGGCGATTACAACTTCCCGGTCATGCGACTGGCCGATGTATATCTGATGTATGCAGAGGCAACCAATGCAGTGAAAGGTCCTACTGCTGACGCGATTACATTGGTAAACAAAGTCCGTCACCGCGGAAATCTGCCTGCGCTTAAAGCAACCAAAACCGCAAATGCGGATGCATTCTTTGCTGCCATTGAACAAGAGCGCATCATTGAACTTTTAGCCGAAGGGCACCGTGGCTTTGACATTCGCAGATGGCGTGCGCAGGAACGTGTGTGGGGAGCTCCATATACGGAGGGAATCTGGCGGATTGATACGCACGGAGCCAATCAGCAAAGGTATTTTCAGAATACTCCCGAGCGCACTTATCAGCAGAACTACATTTTCAGGATCCCACCGGGCGAGCGCGACCGTAATCCAAACCTGACCCAGAACACACCGTGGCTGTAAGCGATTGTGAGCCAGTTTTAAAACATTAACATCTATCCCAATGCTAAAAAATATAAAATGGATCGCCGCAATGATGCTGACAGTCAGCGTGCTGGTATCCTGTAAAGAAGACTTCCCTGTGGACGAAGATGGGCTGCTGATCACCAGTCGCAGCCAATGTTATGTCAGTAACTTCGAACTGCTTGGACCTGATTTTCAAACCGTAAGGGTGGAGAATGCAGTCATTGACACCACTGCCCAAACGATCAATGTGAAGGTTTTTTATGGTACTGACCTGACAAATCTTTATCCGCAGTTTACGCTCGTCACCGACGCCAAGCTCGATCCGAAAATCATCGGAAAAGTGGATTTCTCCGACCTTTCAAGCCCAAAGCAATACACTGTTGTGTCGGGCAACCGAAAGGTCAGGAAAACTTATACGGTTAATCTTACCGTGCAAACCCCATAACCCTTAAACAGCAAGATCATGAAAAATACCTGTCTGTATTACTTTCTTGTTTTGATCGGGTGCTTAACGCTTTCTTCCTGTAAAGAGGAAGAATATGCAATCCCTACGTTGAAACAGGAACTTCAAAATGATGTCATTAAGAGAACGCTCGGACCAAACCTGGTCGGAATGGACATTGAGTTTGCTTACGCCATGGCGCTGCCCAAGTCGATGGGCAAGCTTGTTTCTGCCGAAGTGGAAGCAACCATTGCGGGCGGTGAGTCTACTTACCTTGAAAGCCGGTCGTTTTATACCAATGGAAGCGGTGAGGACGTGGGCATAGAAGTTGGAAGCAAATCGGTGAACAGCGGCGGCAAAACGACTGTGACTTTTACCAAAGATACTTCCGCTGCTACACTGCGTTACTTTTACCGCATTCCGGGCGCAGCAAAAGGGAAGGAGGTTTCGTTCAAATTTTCAGCGCAGGCCAGCAATGGACAATCGGTGAGTTATTCAATGGGTCCATACAAAGTTGCTGAAATGGATTTGGTCCTTGATCTCGACGTAGTCGACAGCACCAAAGCATTCATTTCCATCGAGGATATGGCCGTTTATACTGCCGCTACTGCTGGTGCGAATGCCTCCAAAATTGACCTCGTGTATTTATATCGTTCTATTCCAAACATTACTTTTTCACACGGACTTGTGGCGCCTTCCGCTAAAACTTACCTGCCCAGTGTAATCCTGCCGGCCGGCGCGACCCGCAATACTAAGGTGCAAAAAGTATGGAACCTGCGTGATTTTCATCTCGCCCGCTTGCAGTATGGCGTGTACATTGATGACCTGGATTTTCAACAGCTGAACATCTCCACGGCGCCCAATTACGCCATCAACATGCGAGCGGAAGCTGGCGTGTGGGTAGAAACGGAGGATGGGAAATACCGCGCCTATGTTTATGTGAATTCGGTTAACAACAGCGGCAGAAGCGCCAAGATCAGCATCAAGCGCTATCAAATGAAATAAGCATTGCTGAATATCTAACTGCATTTTCCGCGGGTGCAATCGCTGCAATCAGCGGGAAATGCAGTTCTCTACTTCCTAACACCCTTAATGATGAAAAAAAATGCCATGTCCATCCAAGGGGCGGCCTGTTTGATTTTGTGTTTTTGCACTTTTGCAAAATCGAATTCATTCTCCGTTACGACTATATTCCATGCTCAAAACGTCGATTGCATGGCGTCAGAAGCCACCACTTATTCGGCTGATCAAGTCCGGACATTTTTAGTCAAACCAGAGTTCCTGGAAGACTCCAAATGCAAAATCAAAAAAGGCGATAAGCAGCTCCAAAAAGCACTGCGGGACTTAGTGGCTCAGGCTGACAAAGCATTGCAATCAGAGCCTTACTCGGTTACCTACAAAAGCAAAGTGCCTCCGAGCGGTGATAAGCACGATTATATGAGCGTTGGCCCGTACTGGTGGCCGGATTCTACAAAAGCCGATGGGCTGCCTTACATCAGAAAAGATGGCCAGGTAAATCCCGAAAGGTTCAGTATCAAAGACGCCGATTACCACGGAAGCTTGTGCCGGGATGTTTACCGGCTCTCCCTTGCCTGGTATTTTACCGGTGAAACCAAATATTCCGATCAAGCGGCTAAACTACTAAGGATTTGGTTCTTGGATAAGAAAACCCGCATGAACCCTAATCTAAACTTCGGACAGGCCATTCCCGGCCGCACCGACGGACGGGGGATTGGTATCATTGACACCCGCGCCCTGGCTGTTTTGATTGATGGGGTGCAACTGCTTAAAGATTCCAAAAGTCTGTCTGCTGCTGATTATCACGAAATTCAGGATTGGTACAGAGCATTCCTGAACTGGATGAGAACGAGTCCGATTGGTTTGGACGAGGCTGATGAGCATAATAATCACGGCACTTGGTACGATGTCCAGACGGTCTCAATGGCACTTTTTACAGGTCAGCCAGATCTGGCAAAGGAGATTTTAGAACAACAAACCAAAAAGCGGATCAGCAGTCAGCTTGACACCAGCGGGGCGCAGCCGCACGAGCTTGCCCGCACGGTGTCCTGGAACTACTCGATGATGAACCTGCAAGGTTTCTTTCAGCTCGCTGCTTTGGGAGATAACGTTGGCATTGACCTTTGGAACTACGTGACGCCCGACGGAAAATCCATAAAATCTGCATTTAAATGGATGCTGCCTTTTGCCCAAAAGAAAAAGGAATGGACCCATCAGCAGATCAAGCCTATAAAGTATGACGGTTTTTTCCGGATAGCCAAATCGATTTCAAAAAAGTATCCTGATATGGATTTATCGGGAGTAAAAGAGGGAAACGATCAAGAAAACAGTCTGCTATTGCTCACCAACGCAAATCTTTAACCATGAAAAGAATCGTTGTACTGCTTATCATATTACTGAGTTTCAACGGATTTTCCGGCCAGGCACAATCCAGCACCGATGTGCTCAAATCCATGAAAGAGGAGCATCCCAGGATACTTTTACTGAAAGGGGAAGAGCAGCAAATTTTATCTCAAATCAAAAAACACCCGGAATGGAATGGGGTTCACCAGGAAATTCTGGCCGAATGCGATAAGTTGCTGGACACGCCGCCCGTGGAGCGAATTAAAATCGGGAAGCGGCTGCTCGACAAGTCGCGCGAATGTTTAAGACGTGTTTTTCAATTATCCTACGCATACCGGACTACCAGGGACGAAAAATATCTCCGCCGCGCAGAAAAAGAAATGCTAGCGGTGTCTGCATTCGAGGATTGGAACCCAACTCACTTTCTGGACGTGGCCGAAATGACGATGGCCGTCGCAATCGGCTACGACTGGCTTTACGATGGATTAACGGCCGAAGCCCGGACTAAAATCGCAGATGCGATTTTAAAAAAAGGCATCGAACCTTCTTTTGAAAAGAAATACAGCGCTTTCCTGAATGCAGAGCACAACTGGAACCAAGTATGCAACGCGGGTATTTCATTTGGCGCATTGGCCATTGCCGAAACTCAGCCGGAGATTGCGGCAAATGTAATTGCAAGAGCTGTTGCTACCATTCCAAAAGCAATGATTCCCTCGTACGAGCCCGACGGCGCTTATCCGGAGGGATTTAGTTATTGGGGATATGGGACGAGTTTTAATGTGCTTTTTGTCAGTGCAGTAGAGAAGGCATTGGGTACGGATTTCGGACTTTTGCAGTCGCCGGGTTTCCTGAAAACTGCCGGGTTTTTTCAAAATCTGGTTGGTCCGACCGGATTGGCGCATAACTGGGGCGACAGCGGATTGAAGGAGGGATTGAGCCCGGCTATGTTCTGGTTTGCCGAAAAGACCAAAGATCCGTCGCTGCTTTGGACGCAGAAAAAGCTGCTTTCAGCGCAGACAGCCGGCAATGTCGGCAACCGGATCTTACCTGCGCTGCTGATTTGGGGAATCAAAACGAACCTGGACGCCGTAAAGCCGCCATCAAAGAAGCAGTGGGTTGGGCAGGGGCCTTCACCAGTTGCATTGATGCGCACTTCCTGGGTTGGTCCGAGTGCGATTTTCGTTGGTCTAAAAACTGGTTCGCCAGCTGTGAATCATGCGCACATGGATATTGGCTCGTTTGTAATTGATGCACAGGGCGAACGCTGGGCAATGGATTTTGGGATGCAGGACTATAATTCTTTGGAAACGAAAGGAGTGGATCTCTGGAACCGCACACAGAATTCGCAACGCTGGGAAGTATTTCGTCTCAACAATTTTGCGCACAATACATTGTCATTTGACGGTCAGTTGGTGAATGCGAAAGGCTATGCAAAGATCGATTCATGGTCTGACAGCAAAGCGGAAATGATGGCTGTCACTGATCTTTCCAATTTATACAAAGATCAGATTACTGCTGCCAAAAGAGGGATTTCGATCCTAAACGAAAAATGGGTTGTAGTGCGGGATGAAGTGAACACAGCAGACAAAGCTGTTAAAATGCGCTGGAACTTACTGACGGGTGCCACCGTAAAAGTGGTTGACCAAAAAACGGTGGAACTGTCCCAAAATGGGAAGAAAATGTTCATTCTGTTCGTAACGGAAGCAAACATTGTGATCAAAACCTGGCCTACGACCCCGACCCATGACTACGATGCGCCCAATCCCAACACGCAGTTTGTGGGCTTTGAAGTGACGATTCCGGCCAATACTGCGGAGGAGTTCAATGCAATTTTTTCACAGTCAACGGAGATTCCAAAGGTGAAACCACTTGCAGCCTGGAAATAAAACCCTTTGCATCTAACTCGAATCTGATGAAAAAATTATTCTTTCTGTTGATGATTTTGGCGCAGTTTGGCTACGCCCAACAATTACGCAAACCCGGTGACAATGTTGCCTTGCCGGTTGAAGCGGGCAAAGGTCAGCCGGATGCCGATCTTGAAAAAATCAGAAAACGCATCCTTGATGATTTGCTGGAACCGCCCGTGCGGGTCCAGCAAATTGCGGCCTTGATCAACACACAAAAGCAAGATGGCACCTGGCCCGATATCAATTATACAGACGTTTCCCGCACGGGATTTGAACATAGCGAGCATTTGAAGAATATGCTTGAATTGGCCCGTGCTTTTAAAAAGCCAGGCTCTGCTTTTTTGCATAAAGCCGAAGTGAAAAAAGCAGTTTCCAATGCACTCGACTTTTGGTTGGTACATGATTTTATTTGTGAAAACTGGTGGTGGAATGAAATGGGAACGCCTCAGTTAATGATTAATATCCTGCTTGTCATGGATGAGGAGCTGACCGAAAATCAAAAAAAAGAGGGCGTAAGGATAGCGGGCAGGGCTAACCTGGAAGCTTCGGGTGCACGCCCAGGCGGTGACCTGATTCAGATTGCTGGAATGCGTGGCAAGCAGGCACTTTTTCAGAGAAATCCCGAAGTGCTGGGCCACGTTATGGAAGTGATGGTGTCGGAAATTAAAGTTTCGACTGGCCGCGGCTTAAAACCAGACCTTAGCTTTCACCACCGGACCGACAATGTGATTTCAACATTGGCCTACGGGACTGGGTATGCGAATGCATTTGCATATTGGGCTGTCAAAACGGAAGGTACCAAATACAGGTTGCCCGATGAGCCGATGAAACTGCTCGTCGATTATTTTCTGGATGGGGTCTGTCAATCGCATGCTTTTGGAAAATATCCTGATCCTGGTGCTGAGAACCGCGGAATCACTCGAAAAGGTGCATTGAAACCAGCCGGTCCTGAACTGGCGGAGAATCTGCTGGCAGCAACTTCCTATCGAAAAGCCGAACTTGAAAATATCATCCGGATCAGGAAAGGGGAAGCAAAGCCGAACCTGAGAAAAGATTATTATTTCTGGCATTCGCACTATTATACCCACCAGCGGCCCGGCTACTATGCTTCCGTACGTATGCATAGCAAGCGCGCTGCGAATATGGAGCAGCCGCACAATGAGGAAGGCTTAAAAAGCCACCATTATGGCGACGGTAGCAATTTCATCACCCGGACTGGTCATGAATACGACCAGATTTTTCCGGTTTGGGACTGGCAGAAAGTCCCGGGAACAACTGTATTGCAGAAACCTGAGCTACCGCACTGGAAAGAGCTTGCAAAACAAGGTATCAATGCTTTCACAGGCGGGGTAACCGATCAACGCTACGGAGCAGCTGCATTCGATTTTGCCAGCGTGCATGATCCGTTGAAAGCAAAAAAAGCGTGGTTCTTTTTTGACAAAGAATATGTTGCACTAGGAGCGGGCGTCACATCGAATGCCGAATATAACGTAGTAACCACATTGAACCAAAGTCTGTTATCTGGGCAGGTGTCGGCGGGAGTAGGGGGCAAAACCCTTACGCTGGAAAAAGGTGCACATAAGTTGGACAAAGCAAGCTGGTTACATCATGATAGTACGGCCTATATATTTACTGAACCATTGCGCTTGGATGTAAGCAATCAGCAGCAGACCGGCAGCTGGCGGCAAATAAATCACCACACTTGGGCTACAGACGAAAAGATCAATAAAGATGTGTTTAAGGCCTGGCTTGATCACGGTTCAAAACCTACTGATGCGGGCTACAACTACATTGTTGTTCCTGGAATTGGCGCTACTGAAATCTCGACCTATCGCCAGAGACTTCCGGTACAGGTCATTGCCAATTCTTCTCAAATGCAGGCAGTCCGTCACATCGGGCTGGGTGTGGTACAAATTGTTTTTTATGAGCCAGGGACCATACAGCTTACAGAAGGGCTTTCAGTTAAGGCAAAAGAAGCGTGTATGGTAATGCTCCAATTAACAGCTAATCAAATAGCCAAAATAACGCTATCCGATCCTGCCGGCAACCACGCGCAGCTGCACTTGGAAGTCAGCGGCAATCTTAAAGCGGTTTCTGACCATGTTCAGCTTTCGAACGCCGGTATGGGCAGAACGCTGCTACCTTTCAGATGCCGGATGGCGGAATGGCCGGACAAAGCATAGTTACTGAATACCAGCCGACAGAATAAAGAAATAAATAATTTCCAGATGAAAAATAAATTTAGGCAGATCATTTACGCGGTATTTCTAAGCTTAACCGCAGGCACATTGCTGGCCCAGGAGATATCTGCGGACCTCAAATACGCCGAAGCGGAGCTCATCCTACGAAAAGCCAATGGTTTCAAAGGAATTTGGTATATGAATCAGCCTTCCAATGATGAGTATGTGTATAAATATAGTGGTGGACTAGCCGTATATCCTGCAAACCACCGGCCATTTGCGGTTTATTCAAAAAAAGTAAATAAGACATTTTTCTGCTTTGGCGGCACTGATGAGACAAACTCGACACTGCTTCACAACGTGTCGTACTTTGACCATGATTCCGGTAAGCTGGCAAACCCCGTTATTTTGCTTGATAAGAAAACAACCGACGCCCACGATAATCCGGTGATCTCGATTGATGACCAGGGATATATATGGATCTTTTCCACGTCGCACGGGATTACCCGCCCTTCTTATATTCACAAGAGCAAAGAGCCTTTTAACATTCAGGATTTTGAAAGCATACAGGCGACGGAAATAGTTGATGGAAAGGAGGTTCCATTCAAGAACTTCTCTTATTTTCAGGTCTATCCTATGAAAGGAAAAGGCTTTATTGCCCTTTTTACAAAATACAATAAGGCAGGTCACCGCGTGATCGGCTTCAATACAACCAAAGACGGCGTGCATTGGAACGAGTGGAAAGTGCTTGCCCACATTCAGGACGGGCATTACCAGGTCAGCGCGGAGTCGAATGGCAAAGTAGGTGTGGCATTCGACTATCATCCGAAAGGCAAAGGGCTCAATTACAGAACGAACCTGCATTATCTGGAAACTTCCGACTTTGGCAAAACCTGGCAAAATATAAAAGGGGAGCAGGCGAATTTGCCGTTGAGCGATGCCGATAACCTGGCGCTTGTTCACGATTATGCAGGTGAAAAACAAAATTGTTACCTGCTCGATATCACCTTCGACCAGCAACAGAAGCCCGCCATTCTGGTCATTGCAAGCAAAGGGTTTCAGGCGGGCCCTGGCAACGATCCCAGACAATGGACGCTTTTTCGCTGGAAACAAAAAAGGTGGGATCATCATGTGGTAACCACTTCGGACAGCAACTATGACATGGGTTCGGTCTATGTTGAATCAGAGAAAAATATCAAAGTAATAGGACCAACCGTTGACGGCCCACAGACTTACAACCCGGGCGGAGAAGTGGCTATGTGGGGCAGCAAAGACGGTGGAAATACATGGAGTTTAGAGAGACAGATGACGAAAGATAGTCCTATGAACCATTCGTATGTTCGTAAACCGGTCAATGCCAGATCCGATTTTTACGGTATTTGGGCCGATGGACACGGTAGGAAGCCTTCTGAATCCTATTTGTACTTTACCGATGCGAAAGGAGTGGTGTACAGGTTGCCACGACATTCTACTAATGCAATGATTACGCCGGAGATTTACAATTAGCAATATCTTAATCATTCAATACCAAGTAAATAGCGGCTAGGCAGTTTTAAATTGAGCTCCAAGCACTCAACACCTTATTGGGTTTTTTTGATTCAGGTTTATGCTCCTATTGCTGCCTTTTTGTTTGACTGTGTTTTTGATAGTGCAACTGCCCAGTGCTGTCCATGCACAAACGGTTGAGCAGGAACCGGTATCTGTAATACTAGATACTGATATGGATTCTGATGTTGACGATGTAGGAGCCCTGGCTATGCTTCACGCTTATGAAAGGCAGAAAAAAGCACGAATTTTAGGGATAATCGTAACTAGTGACGAGAAATACAGTGCTGCATGTACGGATGCAATCAATATATGGTTTGGCCGTAAGGACATTCCCATAGGGGTAAGTCAGAAAGATTCACTCAAAGCATTTTCAAAATATACCAGGCAGGTTTCCGAGCAGTTTTCAGCCAGGTTTAGCTCAAATACCGATGCTGAGGATGGAACCAAGGTTTATCGCAGGCTGCTGACCAGCCAGCCTGATCAAAGCGTTGTCATCATTACGATTGGACATTTGACCAGCCTGAGCAGGCTGCTCGACTCTTCGCCTGATTCAATCAGCCCTTTAAGTGGTCAGGAACTTGTTAAACAAAAAGTAAAGCGCTGGTCTTGCATGGGCGGGCAGTTCCCTGAGGGCAAAGAAGCTAATTTTTACCGCCCAGATCCCGTCTCGACTGTTAACTCCCTGATCAAATGGACCTTGCCTGTAACATTTGCAGGCTGGGAAATAGGTAGCCGAATAATGACGGGTGGCGAATCTTTTAAAGCCCAATGCGATCCAAGAAGTCCGGTGTACAAAGCCTATGAGCTCTACAACGGCTTTAAAGGGCGTGCTAGCTGGGACCAGATTACAATATTAGAAGCAGTTGAAGGAGCTGGACCATTTTTCGTGTTAAACAAAAACGGGCACTGTAAGGTAGCAGATGATGGAAGTAACAAGTGGGTTTGGCCATCAAATAAGATACACGGATACCTTGTGATCAATACCGCCACGGAGAAAATACGTCAACATATCGATCAATTGATGTTTGAAAGTAACAGCTCCAAATGATGATGTCCTTCATTGGAGTGTTACGGTTAAGTCCAAGAAGTCTGCATGACTCATGTAGCAATAATTTTCATAAAATCAGCATGAGTAAATTCAAAGCAGAAGCCAACTACTTCGTTCGGTTTGGAGCAGGGGATAGGTTGACACGTATAGCAATAGCAGACCCCGTCCCACCTAAGTCATGGTTTCTCTGATCACTTTCGAAGTTCATTGGAATGAATGCAGACCAACCTTATTTCCTTCACTATCGATGAATGTCGCAAAAAAGCCATTTTGAGGATCGATCTCAGTTTTTTGCATTACGATTTTTCCACCATTGGGCTGAACCTTATCCAGTATTAACTGTAAATCGTCTCCACCATTTAAATAAATCAGCGTGCCCCGATCTGAGGGTTTATAATCAAGTCCATGGATTAGCGCAACATTGACGGAGCCTTCTTCACTAGAAAAAAGCCCCATCTTCGTTCCTTGCATATCTAGCTGTTCAATGCGTAAGTCGAGTATGGACTGATAAAATGCTACTGCTCTTTGAAAAGAGTCGGTGGGGATCTCGACGATGGAAACCAGGTTTTTCATGTTTTTTGCGGTTTTTGGAAAAGATAGTGAATCAGTGATTTGTGAATCTGATTTGTTGTCAGATGAGCAGCCGGAAACTGTGACAGCGGCTAGAAAGATGGCGGCAATTAGTTGCTTCATGTTCGATACTTGTTATGCAGCAAATGTAGCCGCATCGAAGCAACCGCAATTGTAAAATTGCGACACTATCCAGCCGAATAAAGAAGTGTTGACAGCGAAAGCGTATCGTCAGACAGAAAACGTCCCGGGCTTGTGCCTGTCAATTCTTTGAAATCGTTAATAAAATGCGCTTGATCATAATAATCGTGATCATAGGCAACCTGCAGCAAATCTGCCGATTCCCTAGCAAGAAGAATTTTTAGCACCGCTTGCAGACGAATCACTTTTCCCAATTGTTTAGGACTAATACCAATGTGACGTGCGAATGACCGTTCGAGTTTTCTTCTTTTGGATAAGTCGTTTTTCATCATCGAATTGATCGCTGTGCTTCCGTTGGCTAGCAGCAATGCTTCAATGGTTGATTCTACGATCCTCTCTCTAACAGCGCTGTCATTGATTCTTTTCAATAAAAATGCCTCAATCAGCGCTATCCTTTCCTCAGTATGGCTGGCATTAATGATTTGCTTTGAAATACACTCAGCCTGTTCTTCTCCAAAAAGCATTGCAATTGGCGTTTCTGTATTGGCCAGATTTACGATGGGCGTTTCTACGAAATTGGCAAAACCGTAAGGATAAAAACGTACCGCAAAACAGCTGACTTTTCCAGTCGGCTGAATGTAGAGAGGTTCGGTTATCTGTCCCAGAACCATCGCGCGTGGTTGAATGATAAATTCATTTTCCGAAACAAAACGCCTTACATCGTCGCCGAGAATAAAGAACAATTCGATGCACCCATCTGGAAGCACACGTTGCATTGGTGTATTAATACCTGCCTGCCCCTCTAATGTCTAAAAGCATTTGACGAATGAGGCAAGGTCGGCAGAGGGACGATAGCTTTCAAGATTCACTTTATACTGATTTTATAAGACATGAAAATATAATGCATTTTTGATCTAAATGCTGAGGCTGGATAAATCCTGAACTCTTGAAAAACAGTTGTGCAACGGCCGCCACCGAGATTGCGAAACGCCAATAGCGGTTACAAAATGAATCTCTGGATTAGGTCATGTAGTACATTCCATGGTAGATTTATACTAACAGCGGATGGATAGCTTTATTTTGAGAATTGCCTTTAAGCAACTTGTATTTATTTTTATCTTTGAGAGCTACTATGCGATCCTCAAATAAGATACCGATGTTGGTGGGCAAAAACAACACCAATCTAAATGCAACCTCTCGTGGATATACATCAAATCAAAACAGGCACTCACGCGGCCAACTTATTCTGCTGTTCTTTACTTTTTGTTTTTCTGATTTTGTCCTGCAAAAAAAAGGATATTGAAAAACTTGATGGTAATGAGCAGGTAGGGAAAGATACCACGTCAATCAGTGGAAATGGGGGAATTTATTATAACGACGATATTGTGAGTACACCTCCGAAGGATTTGCTATATAGGTTTATCATATATAAAGGAAGGGTTGGCATGCGTATGGATCCAGGGAAGTACGTATACAAAATTGGTGTCTTGGGCTATTATCCCTTTCTAAGTTTTAATGTGAACCCGACTAATTACACTCCCATAATGAGCCTACGCTCGGATGAAATGCATCCTCTCAAACAGGTGCGCGAGTATGTTAACACTTTTGAGTTTTTCAGTCCAGTAAATGAAGAGTTTACCTTTACACCCACTCTTAAAATCGAAGCGCTTAATTTATCGGTATCCCGCTCTACGAAAATTAAAATTGAAGTAGTTGAAAGGATCGTAGATGTGATTCATACGAATTTTGGAATGTCTCGCGAGGAAGTTAAAAAAGTGGAAAAAGACGAATTAAATGTTCCCGATTCGGAGTTCTTACAAGTTGGCCCCGACCTATTCCTAAAAAGCCTTCTATTTGATTCACAGTTAGGGGCGACCAACTTCTTAGCGTTCGCTTTCGAAAACGACAAACTGGTTTCCGTGACGGGGATCAATAAGTATGCGAGTGATCTTTCTGCTTTCAGCGATGTAGCGAAATATTTTGGATATGAGTCGACTGTATCCGGCTTGACCCCGGTAAAATGGCAAAAAAATGGGTTGCAATTTACCGTACAGATGAAAGAAGTTAATATAGGGATAACAGAGAAAAAGATGGCACCATGTTATATTATTGAAAAGATGCCGTAAGAGAGACCGCCCACCGTTTTTAAATAAACTGTTGTCGCTGGCCTTTTAGGAAAACCTACTTCTATCTTTTCCGCAGCACCTCTTAATTGTTCCCAATCAAAAGTTCATACGTTTTCGATGCGTTTTTACCACCAAAATTCCTAGTTTTAAATTGTCTCATTTGCTAGGGAAAGGTCAATTGTAAAAACGGATCTAGCTAAGAGCTGTCTTTATGCACCGAGCTTACATGTCGTATTTCTGACACCTAAATTCACTATGTTATCATTAGGAGTGTAAGGATATGTAGTCATTGATCGAGTTTAACCTAGAATAGAATTATTTTTGATTATTATTATCGAAAAATATTTTATATCAAGTCAACTCAATGAAGTTCATCCGCCTATTTACCCTTTTATTGATTGTATATAGCTTTACATCTTGCAAAAAGAAAAATACCCCTGAACCCGAGCCTGATGTTACTGGAACCGTGTATGTGGGTAGCGATGACAAAAATCTGTACGCGATTAATGCCACTACTGGTTTGAAAAAGTGGGCTTTTGCAACTGATGGAGCTATCTTTTCTAGCCCCTCTTTTGTAAATGGGGTAGTATATGTAGGAAGTTTTGATAAGAAGGTATATGCCGTGAATGCTGCTACTGGGGCGAAAAAATGGGAGTTTGCAACGGATGGACTTATTTTTTCCAGCCCATACGTTGTAAATGGGGTGGTATATATAGGCAGTACTGACCAAAAGCTATACGCACTGGATGCAGCTACGGGTGCCAAAAAATGGGAGTTTGCAGCAGAGGGTAGTGTGGATTCGAGTCCTATGGTGGTGAATGGGGTCGTGTTTGTGGGAAGTGAAGGCAAGAAGGTATATGCGCTTGATGCTGTTACAGGGGCAAAAAAATGGGAGTTTGCAATGAGCGGTACGAGTGCGACGACCCCGACGAGCCCTACATTTGCCAATGGGGTGGTCTACGCATGTGACTTTCAAAGGACACTTTTTGCCATTGACGCAGCTACCGGTGCCAAAAAATGGGAATTTAAGACAGAAGCAAGTATTGATTCGAGCCCGACAGTTAAAAACGGTTTGGTGTATATAACCAGCTTTGACTTCAAACTGCGCGCTCTGGATGCGGCCACCGGAATAGAAAAATGGCAATTTGAGATTGGCATTACAGGGATGTCCAGCCCTACCGTCAGCAATGGTTTTGTGTATGTAGGAAGTATCCCTGGTAGATTGTATGCGGTCGACGCGGTTACCGGCCTAAAAAAATGGCAACTTATTACGGACGACATGAGGCCCGCCATGTACTCAAGCCTAACTGCCGCAGAAGGGAAAATATACGCCTGTACCGGCGAAAAAAAAATCTATGCACTTGATGCTACTACTGGTGCCAGCGAATGGGTCTTTCAAACTGAGGGTCTAATTAATTCTTCCCCCTGCGTGGTGACTGCAAGCGGTAATGTATACCACTCCGGAGTGAGCGGCGTACAGGAATAATGCAAAATAAATAAGATGGAGAAATGACTAGAAAAAGACTTCCCTTAGATCTAACCAGTTTAATCTGAGTCTCTTCTAAGACATAACATAGTTACTGGCTATGAACCAACAAAGCCCGATCATAATTATTGAAGATGATGCAGCAGACAGGTAATTGCAAAAAATCATTGTCCGATTTAATCTGCACTCGCGGCAAATAGATAATGATGTCAAATTTATCTGGGCGACCTAGCAAAATGTGTCTTTTATAGCGCTATGACTGCGCCATTAGAAACGCGGCTTTGACCTGAGGGCATCTTCATCAGCAATCGATAAGTGAATATACCATTTGCACTGCCCCCTTTATAAATTCCGTCCCAAAGAATTGTTCCACTTTGTACAGTTCCTGGCTTGCTAAAAAAAATAACATTACCCCAGCGGTTATAAACGGTTAGCTGCTCTATTTGCAGACTGACATCCGGAAAGAAAATAGCCCAGCCATCATTGATGCCGTCATTGTTTGGCGTGAACGAAGTAGGTAGGTAAAACAGCTGACGGCAGGGCTCGCCCAGGTCAATACTTTGCTCAGCAATACAGTTTGAATCATCTTTTACAGCTATCAAGTAAGTCCCTGCCAAAAGTCCAGCAAACGAAGAATCTCGCTGGTAAGCCCGCCCATCAAGACTATAATAATAATTACCTATGCCACCGGTAGAAATAGTCAGCTGACCATCTGGCAAGTTGCAAGTTGGCATCTGTGTGTTAATACGCGTAATCACAGGCCCCTCGCTTCCTTCGACTATCACAACTTGCGTGTCAGTGCAGCCGTCTTCGTCCTTGGCTGATAGCTGATAGCTACCTGCTTCCAAATTGTCAAATGTGTTTTGTGACTGATCGGAATGACCCGTTAGAGATTACATTACTGCTCCATTTCCTTCCGCTGCGGCAACTCTTATCTGACCATTGGATTTTCCACAGCTTGTTGGCATTACTTCAATGGTATTCATTTTGAGCTTTACACTATTTTTCAGGAAAACTTGCCGGGAAGCGACGCATAGGCTATCGTCTTTCACAAAAACGGTGTATGCCCCTCCGTTCAGATTTCCAAACAAATTATCGGTTTTGAAATCAATGCCGTCTATAGAGTAGCTTAATAAACCGGAGCCACCATAGGCGACAATGCGTAGTGAACCATTCGAGTTTCCACAATAAGGCAGTATTGAATCAACTAAAGAAATGACCGGCGTTGGTCGTTGATCCACTTTAATGTCGATTGAGCCCCAACAATTAGCTGCGTAAACTGACAGTTTATAGGTACCTGGTGAAAGACTAGTAAAAACGGGGGAAAGCTGTAAATCTCCATCATCCAGCCTGTAATGCAGTGGGTGACTGACCGAACCTCCCCTGGCATTAATGATCATCGTTCCATCATTTTTTCCACAGCTGGCACGTGTTGTCGTGACATCGGTCAAAAAAAACTCAACAATTTCAATAGTGATTGCCTGTGGCGGAGATTCAAGTCCATTGACATTTTGAGTTAAATAATAGGTGGTGGTGACGTTTAACGGAGAAGGATAATAGGTGTTCCCCTGCGCAAGCTTAGTTTTTAGGGCTGCATCCGCATACCATGTAATATTCTCACCAGTGACTGTTAATATTATTGGATCAGTATCACGGCAATACGTATCTGGTGTTTGTAAAACGATTGAATCAGAACCTGGGGGGACCATAATACCTTCAAAAGATAACAACGCTGCTTCTGAACCGGAAGCAAAAACATCATTGCAGAAGGACAGAGCCACCATCAACAGTAAAGAAGCCGGAAAATCTGCCAACATCCGCCTGCCGTTTTTTATTCTCGTCTGCATATTTCAATTTATGGACGAATCGATATGAGAAAGCAATTACTCAAGTGCAAGCTCCTGCTAGCTTACTTATCAAATAAAAATAAACTTGTGATCTTGCCACCTATCGTTGGTGAGGGACATTTTAGCATAGTTATGGGTTTTTGACAAATATTGAACTAGCCAATGCGCTTGTACGACTATTAGTAGTTTTTACTGATACACCATTTTTCCAGATTCATGCGGCGTTAGTATTGCCGTTATACACTACATTAGTAACACAGTACACATCTTTGCCTGAAACGGCTATATCAATTACATTTGAACTATATTTTGAGCCGTTGGGAAGTACAGTTTAGGTGCGCGATTCAAAGTGAATCAAACTTCCAAAGGCATTAATGTCAATGAATTCTATATCGAAATCCTTTAAACGATTTATAAGATCAGCTACCTGAACGATTGTTTCCGGAAGATAGAGGCCTCCGGCTATTGTTGCGTTTTTTCCATTAATGCCCAATATCCGTTCTGTTATTAAATAGACACCCACCGCGGTCATTCGAGCGTTTCCTTTTTTGCCAGACACAATCATTCGAAGCTTTTTCTTTTCTCCGGATAACAACAAACCCTCCATATCGATATACAGATCATGCGAGGCTTCTAAACCTCTACTGCTGCCAATGGATTCACCCGTAGCAAAATCAAATCGAATGTTGGCAGCATTAGTAAAAGCGGCAATACTTGGAACATCCAGCGTACTCAATGGATAAGCTTTGGCCAGAGACCGATTGTATAAGCAGATCTCTCTTGGGTTATCTTTTGCGGGCACGGATAGCCACTCTCCATCTTGCCGGATTAGCGCCTGACCTATAAAACCGTTGACATCATTTGCAACCTCCGGCCCTACCTGGTCCTTCGTGTCATACAATCCTGCCATTTCAATACTTGTGATATAATTAAATTTGGTGGCCAGGTGTTTAACAGCAAGCGTCAATAATCCTGCTTGCCAATGGCCAGCAAAGACGATCGGGGCAACAATCGGTTTATGCAGACTTAAAAATGTTATCGGAGCGATTTGATCAGCTAATTCACTGACGGTAATACAAGCGATACCATTCGAAATGGCAGTCTCCCTTGAAATATTGCTCCGGTCTTGCATCGCTGTTATGATAAGATCGATGTTACCGAGTTTGCTTAAATCAAGTCCTTCCTCCAAGTTAACATAGGCTGTTTTTGCGTTCTTTAATTCAGCGGCCAGCTGTTCACCGTTTTGAGGGTTTCTGCCGGAGAGAACCAATTCTATGCTGGTATCTGCACGTCTGATCAACCGGGCTATGTTGCTACCTACCATTCCGTAACCGCCTATAATCAAGATCCGTTTTCTTTTTAATTCCATGTTATTTTTTAAAAATCAGTACAATTCAATTACTTCACTTTAGTATCAATAGCATCGCTATTAAAATTCTGACAAGTATTTCATATATGATCTTACACCCAATTCGATGTGGCTATCAGAAACATTGAATTCCATACCGTAAAAAGCAAATGCCGGTTGGTATTCCGCTTTGACATATTCAAAACTTAGCTCGAATGGCCTTGTGAGCTCGTTGAGCGGATATTTGTATATCCCTGCGTTACTCAACTCCTCCTTTTCAACTCCCAACGATATGGCCAGTGCTATTTTTTTTCCTTTCATGCAGTATCCACTTTTACTACCATACGCCCAGCCGTGTGTCATAACCTGGTCGAACCATTTTTTTAACAATGAGGGAATATTAAACCAGTAGTAGGGAAATTGGAATACAATCTTATCGTATTGCTCAACTAGGCGCTGCTCAGCCCGGACATCTATCTTTTCGTCTGGATATGCATCGTACAACTGGTGAACAGTGTACTCTTCTGGAAACTTTAGCAGCTCCTCCATCCACCTTTTATTGATGGTAGACTCGCCAATGGTTGGGTGCGTAATAATGATTAAAGTCTTCATAGTAATATCAATAATAATCTACACAAAGGTAGCATGCACTACATCGAAGTCGTATATTACCCACCGATTGTTAGGTACTATAAATAATGTAAGTAATGAGTAAGATTAAGCAGACATCGACCAATTTCTCCAACAAGAGTGCATTAAGTGAAGAATGCCCAGAGGCTTATGCTTCAACTGTTATTGGCGGACAGTGGACACTGGTCATCTGCTCCTGGTTATTGAGCGGTAAGCTTCGGTTTGGGGAACTGAAAAAGAAGTTGCCAAACATTACCGAACGTATGTTGACCTTACAGCTCCGTAAGCTTGAAGAAAATATGATAGTCAAAAGAACCGTATATGCAGAAGTGCCACCCCGCGTCGAATATGAATTAACTCAAATAGGATACGACTTAAAACCTGTCATCAAAGAGTTGGAAAATTGGGGGGATCGTCATAAAAAATTAACTAGTCAATAATCCAGGGTATCCCATATATATGTAAATACCAGAATTCGGAAATTAAACAGATCGCCTTGCCCGACGCCTACGCCAGGCAGCTTGCGGGGCAACTCGATCGCCGATGATTCTGTGATCATTGCGCTATTGCCGACATTATAGATCCGTTTTCCTTAATTTATTTTAATTGCTTCTTTGCGAGATGTTACCGACTTTACTCAGAGATAGCAGGCACGCAGAGCACGCACCGGTTCATCGTAAGTCCGACAGCAATGCTTTTGGCGTAATATCATACCGGGCTTAATGTGCAGAAAGATGCTATTATAAAAATCAAAGATTTATTAATATGAAGCTATGTGTCGCGCAAACTAAACCAGTTAAAGGTGACATTTCAGGAAATATTGTTGAGCACCTTGGTCTTATCAAACAGGCAATCGAAGAGCAAGCCGATGTTATTATTTTCCCGGAACTATCATTAACGGGATATGAACCTGAATTAGCGGTTGAGCTAGTGATGCATTTGGACGATTCTCGGTTACAACCATTTCAGGATTTAAGCGATGCTAATGGCATTATTATTGGCGTTGGCTTACCTACCAGAGGTAGTAATGGTATCCTAATCAGCTTGCTAGTCTTTATTCCTAATCAGCCTAGACAGGTTTACTCCAAACAATATCTTCATGCTGACGAAGAGCCTTATTTCATACCGGGTAGAAAGCCGGTCTTGATAAGGTGGAAGGAGAGAACAATCTCTTTTGCAATCTGTTATGAAGTTTTTGTACCAGAACATGCCTGTAGTGTTATTCAAAATGGTGCTGATATCTACATTGCTAGCGTTGCAAAAAGTGCCAAAGGAGTGGTACGTGCGTACAAACGGCTAGCTCAGATAGCCGGTGATTTTGGAATTACAGTGTTAATGGCCAACAGTGTGGGGTATCAGGATAACTTCCAAAGTGCTGGCTTTTCCGCTAGTTGGAGTAAGGACGGTGAGCTGGCTGGACAATTAGGTGATGAAGCTGATAAACTATTACTGTTTAATTTGTAGCACCCTTATAAACCAAGGCTTGGATTGTGTAAATTCCGTTACTAACTGCTCATTTTTGCCAGTAATTGTTTTTATCTCAGCCTGTATGGTTCAGGTGACTATGATAATTTTACAAAGTTAGATAGGTCTCAGGTCAGCCAGATAGTCCAGTATTTTTAATTCAAAATGGTCCAGCAAGTATCATAAGCATAGAGCCGTCCCAAATTTGATTTGAGACGGCCCCATTAAATGACAACAGCACAGAAATCCGGTCAGGCGTTAAAACCGCCGTCAATGGTCAGCGCGGAGCCTGTAATAAAATTTCCTTCTTCACTTGCCAAAAAAGACACCAAACCTGCAATATCCTCGCCGGTTCCATATTTGGGAATAGCCATCCTGCCCCTTAAAAACTCAGCATGTTCCGTATTGGAGGGGTTCATATCGGTATCAATGGGTCCGGGCTGTACCAAATTTACCGTAATGCCTTTTGGCCCCAGATCACGCGCTAAACCACGGGTGAAGCCCTGTAAGGCTGACTTGCTCATTGTATACAAAGTTGTCTGCGAGCTCAATGAATTATCTGCCAAATTGCTCCCGATGGTGATAATGCGACCACCGGCTGACATTTGTTTTGCTACCGCATGCGCAGCCAGGTAGACGGCACGCACATTGATGGACATAATGCGCTCATAGTCCTCAAGCGTATGGTCTTCGAATGCCTTTCCAATATAGATGCCTGCATTGCTCACAAGTATATCAATATGACCAAACTTTGCGATGGCGGCATTTACTGTATCGGTGATCTGTTGGCTGTCGGAACTATCTGCCTGAATCGCTACTGCATTTCCGCCTGCTTCCTTGATTTCAGCCACCACTGCTTGGGCCTTCTCAGTTGCATGCGAAAAGGTGAACAGGACTGTTGCACCTTCGCGGGCTAATTTTTTGCTGATTGCTGCTCCGATACCACGGCTGCCACCAGTTACCAGCGCTATTTTATTCTCTAACTTTTTCATTTGATTCAGTAATTAATTAACGCATCAAATTTCTACTAAATACCTTACATTTGTATGGTACTTATAAATTTGTTAGGTACTTACAAAAACGTAAGAAATGAGAAAAGAGAACTCTACGAATGCTTTTAATGAAAAGCGAATTATTGATAGCTGCGGTATGGCCTATGCCTTAGGCCTAATCGGGGGTAGGTGGAAACCTGCGATCCTATGCAGACTTTCCAACAAGACTATGCGTTATGGTGAGCTTAACCGCGATATTGAAGGCATCTCCGAGCGGATGCTGGTAGCACAATTGCGGGAATTAGAAAATGACGGCATTGTAGAGCGTCAGGTATATCCGGAAGTGCCACCGCGCGTCGAGTATAGACTTACAGCACTTGGCGAAACCCTAAGGCCGGTCCTTGCCTCCATGTCCGACTGGGGTAACATGCACCGCGAGCAGGTAGCTGCTCATATGCAAAATGATTAGACGATGCGGGCGTGACAAGCTCACGCCCCTTTTAGAGCGGGTCGCTGGCGTTTATAGATAATAATTTTTAATTAGTAATAGGCCTATGGGAAGCCGTGGGTGGCAGGCCATTTCTGTTAAATAGAAATAAGAGGTTAGAATGCTAAAAAGCCGTTCACCAGTTCAATGACTTTTTTTGGTTGTTCTTCGAACATATAGTGTCCGCTATCCAATATGCCTTCGACTTTTACATTCGTGGCTACGTAAGGCAAACCCATTTTCATGTAGTTGTAGCTCACATTGCTGCCGATCCCCAAAACGGGCATTTCAAGGGGATTATAATGTTTAGCGTCTTCTATATCTTGGGTAAATGACTGGTACCAGGCATTGGACGCCCGGATACTTGCCGCCTCGTTGTATGCGGAAGCATAGACAGCGCGGTCGAGCGTGCCCATTTTGCTGGCATCGATCATTACGTATTCGAAAAGCCAGTCAAGCAAATATTGAAAGCGTCCTTCCAGGATCTTTTCCGGTAATGCTTTAATCTGGTTAAAACCCATCCACCAGGCATAGGGCGTATTGGTATCCATCTTTTCTGTAAATGTTCCTGCTGGCGGAATCAGCGGCATTTGCAACATGCCCTCACTGGGGTGAGAGCCATCCAGAACAATCAGCTTGTCGACGAAATCTGGATAATTGAATGCAAAACTCATCGCTACCATTCCACCGATATCATGACCCATCAAATGTACTTTGGTAAGTCCAAGTTGCTTTACAAGTTCGAGGATATCTGTTGCCATGTTCTTTTTGTCATATCCGGCAGCAGGTTTTTCTGAGCTGCCCATCCCTCTGATATCCACGATAATGACGCGGAAGTTTTCAGCAAGTGATTGGGCAAGCGGATGGTAGGAGAACCAGGTCTGTGGCCAACCTGGCAAACAAATCAAAGGCGTTCCGCTGCCGCCATCGACATAATGGAGCTCTACGCCATTCACGTTTGCATGCTGATGGGTAAAGCCAGGAAAGTGCTTTATTAATTCTTCTTCTGTATATTGATTTGGAGAGATCACTGTGTTTTCCATTGAGCAAGTAGGTTTTGATTTTCAATGCTCAAAGGTAAAGCGTCAGGGATGCGCCGAATCTATCATTTGGTAGATTCGGTAATCAACGGACATTTTTTCTGATCCGGCTCAATGCATTCGGTGTAATGCCAAGGACTTCGGCGAGCTGTTTGACTGGTACTTTTTGTAAAAATTCAGGGTTATTCATAAATTCCAAATAACGCTGCTCGGCGGAAAGGGTTTGGAAATTCAGGATCTGGTCGATCATCCTGACCGAGGTTGCCTCCCAGATTTTGCGGCCCAACTCTTGCCAGACGCTCACGTGGGCATATAAGAAATCCATATCCTTTTTGTCAATGAAAATCAGCCTGGTTTCTTCGATGGTGTCAATGTTAAAGCGGGATGGCTTTTGGGGATTAAGGCTGGAAATCTCTGTAAAAAACTCATCCTTGAAACAAATCCAGCTCGTTCTTTCCTCTTGGTTCAGATGATAATAGAAGCGGACCCCTCCTGATACGATAAAAAAATATTGATTGGCGATTTGACCTTTACGCAAAATCAGCTTTCCCTTAGGAACTAACCTTTCGTTACACCTGGAAAGCACCAATTGAAGATCCAGGTCATCAATCGATATCACCCCTCTTAAAAAGTTGACGAATTCTTCCATTTTGATACTATTTATGATTTAGAAATCGACAAGATTAATGACCGGATCGGTCTCAGTACACGCCTGATTTTTTAGCCGTTGAGCTTCACGTTTCCGATAATTTCTAACAGGTTGTCACATTGCGCCTGCAGTCCGGTCTGCGTTAATTCGTCATCAAGTTGCCTTAATGCGTTGATCTTGAGATTTACGTTTGGAATGGAATAAGCGCTTTGCTGGTTTTTCTTTGTTCCCAGGGCCGTCAGCGTTAGCAGCAGGGCAGCAAGGGCTTTGTCGCCGCCCGTATTGAGCGGAGAAGAGCTGATGGCGGCCACGGGTTTCTCATTCAGATCGCCTGTTGCCACAGTCCAGTCGAGTGCATTCTTCAATGTTCCCGGGATGCCAAATGCATATTCGGGTGTGCAGATAACAATGCCATCAGCATGTTGGATGGCCATTTTAAATTTGATAACACCTTCATTTTCTGAAAGTCCCGGCCTGAAATGTGGGATTTTATCCAAACCATCAAATATTTGGTAATCTACATTTTCAGGGAAACATTTTGCCAGCGTTTTCAGGACAAGCGTATTGGTCGAGTCTGAACGCAAGCTGCCTGAAATACCTATTATACGAATTGGTTTCATCATTGAGTATTCTAAATCTTTCCGAAAATCTCAGCAGCAAGTTAATTAAACGGTTTGGTTGTTGCATAGCCGCAGTATCAAGTCAAATTACCTTGCCCGACTCTACTATTGATTATTTGCCACCTAGTTACCTCTGTAAGTAGAATAACCGTATGCCGACAGTGTGATTGGTACGTGATAATGTTTGCTGCCTTTGATCTCGAAGACAACCTCAATAAACGGATAGAAGCTCTCTATTTTTTGTTTTTTGAAATAAGCTGCTGTCAAAAACGTCAGCTTGTAGATACCTTCATTAGAGCTTTCAGCGCTAAGAAAGTCGGAAATCCGGCCATTCGAGTCGGTTACTTTTTCCGCTACGATTGACCATGTTTTTTTATCAGCGTCCAGTTTTTCCAGTCGGATAGGTACGTCTGATGCGGGCATTCCTTTGGATATATCAAGGATATGACTTGATAACTGATACGTTTTAGATTGCGGGTAAGCCAGGGTTGTGCTTAGCATCAGCGTCAGCACAAAAAGTAATTTTTTCATTGCTTTCAGGTTTGTTTCTTGCAAAGCTACAAGTCCGGTTTGCCGAAAGTGTTGACCTAAGTCAACGTTTTTAGAGTCGGGATTTTACGCGGCTTAATGTAGATGGAGAAATTCCCAGGTACGAAGCGGCCATCTTATTGGATACCCGCAGTAAAAATTTTGGTTGTGATGCAATGATCCACTTTACTTTTTCCAGCGCGTCAAAACCCTGGAAGCCGTAAATACGTTTTTGAGCATTTACAAAGCCTAATTCCAGTATTTCCCGGTAGATGCGACTGAACTCGGGTAGGGTATCTACGAGCTGAAAAAAGTCCTTTCGTGATATTACAAGCAGCTCTGATTTTTCAAGGGCCTGCAGATATTCCAAGGCCGGCTTCTGATCTATAAAGCTGGGCAGAGCCGTGGCAAACATGCCCTCAAAAGCAAAATAACGCGACGTTTCAACTCCTGCATTATTTAATGTGAATACCCGAAGAGATCCCGTATTAATAAAGTAGTAGGCCCTGCAAGTATCATTATAGCTGATCAAAACTTGGTTTCTGGCAGCTTTTACGGGATGAAAGAATGAACATATATTTTCAAGTTTGTCATGGTCAATATCATGTCTGCTCAGAATGTAAGATGCCAGAGGTTGATATAGAGCAGGTATTTTATTGGTTGGTTGCATTAGCACTGAATATTTACAAAAAGTTAGTATTTACAAGGGCAGCACGCTTGTGGAAACGGATTCAGTAAGAATTGATCGGCCTGAAAACACGCATTGCCTGCTCTCATGAAATGTAATACATTTGAGCTAAATCAACACAGAACTGGCGCTTGAAAACTGGTTTTGATAAAGTTTTATCCTCGATATTGCAATTGTTTTAGCTCTTCGAAAAAATGACGGATCGTATCCAATTTGAAGCAGTTCAGCCGATCCCGGCATTGGAACCGTTGGTGGAAAGCTTTTGGAGACTGGCAAATGAAACTGATGATAAGAAACCTGCCGTCATCCTGCCGGACGGTCGGTTGGACGTCAGCTTTACTTCGAGAAATCACCAGCGTATCCTTTTGCATGGTCTGGAAACCCAGCCCTCGCAAGTTGAGATAGCGCCCCGATTCAGCATGTTTTGCATAAGCTTCCGCCCACTGGCGGCCGAATATCTCTTTAAAAGTTTTTTGCCGATTGTGCCTGATAGCATAAGCTTGCTTCCGGCAAACTATTTTAATGATACCCTGAATGATTTCGAGAACATCGGAGAGTTTTCCGGTCTTTTGACAGAGGTCCTATCAAAAATGCTCACAGCAGATATTGATCCGCGAAAGAAAAGACTGTTTGATCTGATTTATAGCTCGCACGGAGGCATGAGCGTAAGAGCGCTTTCGGAAAATGTCGGATGGAGCGCCAGGCAAATGAACCGCTACTTCCAGGATACTTTTGGTATGTCACTGAAAACCTATTGCAGCGTGTTGCGTTTCAGGTCTTCTTTCGGGCATATCAAATCAGGCAAGCTTTTCCCAAAGGAAAATTACGCAGATCAATCGCATTTTATCCGCGATATTCGAAAATTTGCTGGCGTTGTACCCAAAGAGCTGGCCAAAAACACCAACGACCGATTTATACAATTTTCCACGCTTTCACCCAACTAGTTTTGTCTTATAATTAAAGAGACAAACAATGACAACAGAAAATAAGACAATTGCAGTCGTGGGCGGCGGGCCGGGCGGTTTAACGCTGGCACGACTCCTTCAAATGGGTGGCGCTCAGGTGAAAGTCTATGAGCGGGACCTTAATAAGGGCGTGCGCGTTCAGGGCGCTACGCTCGACCTACATGAGGAATCGGGCCTGGAAGCCCTGCGACGGGCGGGTCTGATGGATGCTTTTTACGCCAGTTACCGGCCCCACGCCGGTAAGCTCCGGGTTACGGATCAGCACGCTAGTATCCATTTTGACGACCACGACTCTGGCGAGCTGACTGAAAATCGTCCCGAAATTGATCGTGGGCCTTTGAGAGATATATTAATTGAATCACTGGCAGATCAGACGATCGTATGGAACAGCCACTTTCTATCTATGGAAAAAAGAGGCGAGGGGTGGCTTTTGCATTTCAGCAACGGCAGCAGCGCTTACGCTGATGTGGTCATAGCAGCCGACGGCGCGAATTCACGGGTACGTCCATACATTACAGACATTAAGCCGCTTTACTCGGGCATAACTATCGTGGAAGGAAACCTGTATGATGCAAACCGCAACGCGCCGAAGTTATGTGAGCTGACCAAAGGGGGCAAAGTATTTGCTTTGGGCAATGAACAATCCTTAATACTAAGCGCCAAGGGCGATGGCAGCCTGTCTTTTTATACGGGTATAAAAGTGCCGGAGCAATGGATTGACAAATGTGGGATTTCCTTTTCAAATAAAGAACAGGTCCTGAACTGGTTTAAAGATGCCTTCGGCTTATGGAGCGACATATGGCAGGAATTGTTTGCAAGCGGCGAGCTTTGGTTTGTTGCGCGTCCACAGTATCATTATCCCACCAATCAGCAATGGGAGCCGCTCCCTAACCTGACGATGATCGGTGATGCAGCACACCGAATGCCTCCATATGCAGGAGAGGGCGTAAATATGGCCATGCAGGACGCTATGGAGCTGGCAACGCAACTGCTATCGGGTGAGCATGCCACCATCACCGAGGCGATAGCAACATTCGAAAAGCAAATGTCTGCGCGCGCAGCGGCGGTAACGAAAATGTCACTTGACGCGACCGAGATGCTGCATTCCAAAGGTGCGCTGAATAAATTACTTGACATGTTTGAGGGCTATAAGCATGATCTTACGGAAAAATAACGGCGGTAGACAATGATAAATATTAATCTGATAACACCTTATTGCAACGAGCACACGGAAGCGTTGCGTCATGTTTTTTTAAGATCGCGACGCCATGCGTTTTACTGGGTAAATTCCTCGGAATTTCAACTTGGTGACTTTGATCAGTCTATTGTTGGCGAGAATCTGTTGGTGGCAGTTTATCAGAGCAGGCCTGTGGGCTTCGTGTCGTGGTGGGCACCCGGTAACTTTATCCATAATCTTTTTGTTGACCCGGATTTTCACGGGCAAGGCATAGGAACTGCTTTGTTGGATTCCTGTTTGAAAGTGATTGGCCGGCCGGCAAGACTCAAATGTCTGACTGCTAACCAAAGCGCAATGGATTTTTACCTACGAAAAAAATGGACAGTCGTTGAAAAAGGTGACAGCTCAGAAGGGGAGTTTTTACTGCTCAGCGCAAATGACTAGATCGCCCTCGTGAATATGTAGCCGTAACATGCAAATTGGTTGCAGAAGAACCTTTTTTGTTATCTTTTTTGAGACAATTTAGAAAAATCGGTCTTACAACTTGGTAGAATACTGGGAGGCAAGCCTATCTTTGAACGATGGGTTATTCCGAGCAGCTAATAAGAATTTTAAACTATGCTTCCAAGCGAGATTGCGGTGTTAAAACACCTGGGCGAAGCTGTCTTCACGGCCGGCAATGACGGACAGATCGTTTCTTCCAACGCCGCTGCCACTAAGCTTACCGGGTATACCGACAATGAGTTAAAAACTCTGTCATTAGCCAATTTGTCCGGGCCGGAGCCAGACGCCATCAAGTTACAATACGAGCTTAATCAGGCATTAGACAGGAATGGCTTTTTTATCGAAGGGTGGGGGCTTAGAAAGGATGCCAGCCGGTATTGGGCTGAGACCTCATACTGGCCGATTTTTGATGAGAAGGACCGCCATTGGGGTTTTTCTGTATTGATAAAAGATATTACCCAAAAGAAACAGGAACAAATCGCGCTGCTGGAAAGCGAAGAAAGGTACCGGTTGATTGTTGAGGCGGTGCGGGATTATTCCATTTTTATGCTCGATACGCAGGGGCACATTGTGACCTGGAACGATGGCGGCCGTCTGGTGCATGGTTATTCGGCTCCGGAAGTGCTGGGTCGTTACTTTTCTTTTTTTTACACGCACGACGACTTGCTGGCAAAAAAGCCGGAAACAGAGCTTGATGTTGCCAAAACAACGGGGACATACCGCGAGGAAGGTTGGCGGGTCAGAAAAGACGGCTCATTATTCTGGGCGAGCGTTGTACTGACGGCCCTATATGATGCGCATAACAAACACATAGGCTATTCGAAAGTAGTTCGTGATCTGACAGATAAGATGATGGCCGAAGAATCTTTGCGCCAAAGTGAGATCCGTTACCGATCGCTTGTTGAGCAGGTGGGGGACTATGGGATTTTCATGCTTGATACCAAAGGCCGGATTGTTAGCTGGAACGAAGGGGCTAAACGAATCAAGGGCTATGCGGCCGAAGAGATAATCGGAAAGTACTTTTCTGTTTTTTATCCCGAAGAAGAAATCATCGGAGGCAAACCGGTAAGGGAGCTGCAAATCGCGCGTGCTTCGGGTAAATATGAAGAGGAAGGCTGGCGTTTACGCAAAGATGGAAGCCGTTTCTGGGCAAATATTGTTATTACTGCCCTGTATGATCCAGAAGGCCGGCATACGGGTTTTTCAAAGGTGACCCGCGATTTGACTGAACGTAAGCTGGCTGAGCAGGCTCTACAGCAAAGCTCGAATCAATATCGCCAGCTAGCCGCAGAACTTTCCGAAAGCAACGACCGGTTGTCAGTCGTGAACAGGGAACTAGAAGAATTTACAGCCGTAGTGTCCCACGATTTAAAGGAGCCGGTTCGGACCATCAAAAGTCATTTGCTTCTAATGAAACAAAACCTGCAGCAGGAGAATTTTGAGACCATTCCCATCAGTTTGGCCAAAAGCTTGCGGGGTGTGCAACGGATGCAGGAATTGATTGATAACTTGCTGTATTATAGCCAAATCAGCAATGTAAATTTACAGAAGCAGAAACTTAAAGCCAGCGATGTAATTGCCGAGGCAGTGCAGATTTTGGACGATGCCATCCAAAAGAGTGGCACCGAGCTTATTATAAATCAACAAGTTGACTACTTATACGGAGATAGGGTGCAGCTTGTACAGCTTTTACAGAACCTTTTAAGCAATGCTATAAAGTTCACCGAAAAAGAAAAACCCGAGGTTATTATTAGTGCATTCAGCCAGGATGAGCACATAGAGCTGGTCGTTCAGGATAACGGCATAGGGATACCCAATGAACACCTCGAGAAAGTGTTCGGTGTATTCAGGCGGCTGCATTTTGCCAGCAAATATCCAGGCAACGGGGTTGGCCTTGCCATCTGTAAAAAAGTGGTAGAACGCCATAACGGCAGGATTTGGGTTGAGTCAAAACCTGGCCAAGGAACGAGTTTTCATGTTATTATCCCGCAGGGCTGGCCTGCAACAACTCAGGAAAATGAAGCGGTTTAAAATAGCTATCGTAGAAGACGATGAAGATGAACGGTTTTTTATGGTTGATGCCTTCAACTCATTTGCCGGTTTTGAAGTGGTCGGTGAGTTTGGAAATGGCGACCAATTGATGGCTTGGCTTGGTAAGCAGGCGGATCCCACTACCGAATTGGTGATCACAGACCTAAACATGCCCGGCAAGAACGGGTATGATATCATCTCTGAGGTGCGCTCAAAATATAGCGGTATTGACGTGGTTGCTACCTCAACTTCGTCGGTTGATGCCACCCGAAATAAATGCCTTGCCATGGGCGCACGCCAATTCCTTGTAAAGCCCGACGTTTTCATTCATTATCAGGACTATGTAGAAAGGTTATATCAGCTCTTAAGTCCGGCAAAGTCGAGTAATTGATAGTATCAGAAAAGAAATAAGCACATTGACAAAATACAAACGGCGCGAAAATTTTCGCGCCGTTTGTTGTTATCGGGCAGTATCCAGTTTAGGGATTCTGGGTCAGCTTTGCATTGCGATCGATTTCGGCCTGCGGGATAAAGAATATCACGCGAGGGTCGGTGGGCAATACTTTCTGATTTACATTGGTTGTAGGCGTATTGTTCAAAGAATGTGTTCCTGGATAATTTCTTTCCATTGGCAGATTATTACGGAACAGATCATAAGAGCGGTGTCCTTCAAATGCCAATTCAAGCATTCGCTCCTCCATGACTACATCCAGGGCCTTTTTCGTTCCCAGATTGGCAACGGTGTAAAGTTTATCACCCGTCAGACCTGCACGCTGGCGGATCAAATTTACATCTTCCAGTGCCAGGGCAGTTTTTCCCAGTTTCGCATTGGCTTCGGCCCGGATCAGGTGCATTTCTGCAAGACGCAGATACACGGGTGAGCTCAGGTTGATGACGCCTTCCTGCATGGAGTATTTGTTAACATAATACATCGGCGTTGAGGGCGACAGCTTGACATTATACTGCAGAGCCCCATTGATCGTATATGGCGAGACAAAATTGTTTCTGAGGTCACCCGGATTTTTGGAAAGAAAGTCAACATACTTTTTTGAGGCATAAATCTCTGCCCAGCCACTTACGCCTTGTCCCTGCGGCGTGCCGGATGCATCGGCGCTAAAATACATGGATCCAATCGCCGAGAATGCTCTATCCTGCACTTTTGTGTGGCGAATAGCAAAGATGGTTTCGGGATTACTGGCAGGGGCCGTTTTAAAATAGCTGCTGTACTCTCCGCCCTGAACCAGCTTGTAGCGTCCCGATTTGATAACCAGATCAGCATATTTGATTGCATTATCATTCTCACCTTTGTACAGATATACACGTGAAAGCAGCGCCTGAGCAACTTCTTTTGATGCAAATGAATTTGACTTATTTTCAGACATCAGATCCGCTGCCTTGAGCAGATCCTGAATGACGGATTCGTAAACGTCTTTTACTGAGCTGCGGGTGATTTTGTTGATCTGATCGTCGCTTAATCCGTCCAAAAGCAGTGGAACGCCTGGGTTATTGCCGTTTTCCTGAGGATACGGCCGACCAAAAACACGCACCAGATTGAAATGCATCATCGCTCTCAGGTAAAGGTTCTCACCTTTGAGCTGGCGCAGTGTAATGGAGGACTCATCGGGAACGTATGCAATAATCTTGTTGGCTGCCGCAATCACCTTGTAAGCCTGGCCCCAGAAATTAGTGGCATGACCCGAAGTATTGATATGCGTGTAACGATATGCCCGCGTAAGGTCATCGCCTGATGACTGTCCCTGTGCAACTTCGTCACTGGGATATTCCATCAAAAAATGCACGCTGCGCACATAAGCTGCATTCAATAATACAGCGTAAGTGCCGATGGTTGCCGTCTCAACATCTCCCGCATTGGTTAGTGCCGATTCTTCGTCAATGGAAGTTGTGGGTTCGTAATATTTCTCACAGGACACCGTACCCAGTGTCAGCGACCCCATTAATAGGAATTTAAATATTGAATATTGTCTCATATAATATTAGAATGAAAAGTTGATCCCTATAAGATATTTTTTGCTGATTGGATATCTTAAACTCGATAGTCCGGAGCTTAAATCAACCTGTGATAAGGAAACTTCCGGATCCGGGCCTGAAAACTTGGTTGCCGTCCATAAATTATCACCGCTTACAAAAACAGAAACCCGCGAAAAGCCGCTTCTTCCTAGAACATTGTCAGGAAGCGAGTAACCCACGCGAACGTTTCTCAGCCGGACGTAACTACCATCTTCCAGGTAACGCGAAGAAGACTGATTGGAATCTTTGTTACCTCCCACAATTGCTTTGGGGTGCGTCGCTACGTCACCCGGCTTTTGCCAGCGGTTCCAATCTTTGGCAGGCACCATTTGGTTGTAGGCCTCATAGAAACCATCATTGTCGAAATAAACACGGCTTTCATTATATACCCAGTTTCCGTAAACAAAGTTAAAGAATGCAGAAAAGGTAATGTTCTTGTAGGTCAATGTATTGGAAAGGCCACCCGTGAACTTGGGAGCAGCCGTTTTTCCTGTAAACTGACGTGAATCGGCCGTTTGCGCCTGGTTATAAGTGCTCGTTAGTTCTTTGGTAAGATTACCATTAGCATCCTTTACAATTCTCTCCCATTGCGGATCGCCGTTTTCCGGATTTACACCCGCCCAGATCGGCATGTTGTACTCATCCATATTATGCCCGACAGCGATAGGCTGGCGTGCGCCGGAGTTGAATACGGTAGAACCATCGCTCAGTTCGAGAACCTTGTTGCGGTTGAAGGCCATGTTCAGGTTAGTTTCCCAATTAAAACCATTGCGTTTAATGTTGGTAGATGTCAGACTGAACTCGATACCCTTATTGCGGATAGAGCCTGCATTTACCCAAACGTAGCCGTAACCCGTCGTTGCTGCCAGCGGTTTGCGGTATAGCAGCTCGCTGGCCTCTTTAACATAGGCGTCCACAACCAGGTCAATGCGATTGAAAAAACTCAGGTCAAATCCGATGTTTGAAGATTTGATCTTCTCCCAGGTAAGGTCCGGGTTTCCTTTTTGCGAAGGAGCTGCGCCGGGAAGTCCCGAGTAAGATGCATCGGCAGAAATGGTATACAATCCCAATGAAGCGAAATTGCTTAGACCGTCTGCATTACCAACCGTTCCATTACTCGCACGAAGTTTTGCAAAAGTCAGGGTTTTGTTGTTTTTCAAAAACTCCTCATTACTCAGAATCCAGGATGCTCCTAGCTGATAGAAATTGGCCGTAGAGTTGTTTTTTCCAAACAAAGAAGAAAATTCGTTTACAAAAGATCCGATCAGAAAATACTTGTTGTCGTAGTTATAATCGGCTTGTCCCAGAAATTTACGGAAACCTACCTGCTCATTGAGCCCGGTAGGATTGGTCAGGATATCCGTAGCCACAGACATTACGTCACGGCCGGGAGGCAAGCCTTTTCCTGCCGCGCTGGTGCTGCTCGAATAAGTCGTTTCCGCTTCGGCAACGCCAAGAAGCGTAAGTCCGTGCTTGCCGAAATCTTCGGAATAGCGTATACGGTTCGAGGTAAGCAAGCGGTTGGAATAGCTTGTTCCGTTATAGAGCTCACCACCGTTGGCCCCGCCCTGTTTGGTGCGTTTGTCATTATAGCTCGCACTCAGGCCATTTCCAAAGTTGATCCGGTTATAGGATGACAATGTGATTTTATCTGTTAGCTCGTAGTCCAGGTCCACATCGGTTGTAACATTCAGGCTTTGGGCCTTCGCATAGTTATACTGAACGGAATGCAGGAAATTTTCACGCTCGCGTCCCAGCCATCCGGGGTAGCTTCTGCCGTCTGTGGGTTGGCCCTCACCATCATATGCTGGGTCGAATGGAAGGTTGTTATAGGCATCGTATAAAGTATTGCTGTTTGCATAGTTATCCTTGTTGAAGACGCCATTGAACAGCACTTTGGCAGTCAATTTTTTCGTCAGCTGCGATTGCAGGTTTGCGCGGAAGTTGTAGCCCGTCTTATCATTTTCGATCTGCGTTCCCTGCTCCTTATAATAGTTGGCAGAAATGTAAAAAGTGGTTTTCTCACTTCCACCGGAGGCAGAGACGGTGTGGTTATTGACAAATCCTGTCCTGAAAGCCTCATCCCACCAGTTTGTATTGGTTTGCAGCACCGATGCATCCCGCGGGTAAAAAGTGCTTTGGAAATCATACAACTGCTGGGAATTCATCAGGCGGAAATTTCCGGTCGTAGCCTGGGCAAATCCCATGGTATTGGCAAAACTGATTTGGGTTTTACCTGCTTTCCCCATTTTTGTATTGACAATGATAACACCATTGGCTGCGCGCGAACCATAGAGTCCTGTTGCAGCAACATCTTTTAAGACCGTAATGTTTTCAACATCGACAGGATTGTAACTGCCGCCAATGTTTCCGTCAACGACGATTAACGGGGATGTTCCCGCAGAAATAGTGCCTGCTCCGCGGATCAATATACGTCCTGCGCTGGTAGGATCACCCGACGCGCTCGAAACCACAACGCCCGGCGCCTTACCCTGAAGCAGGTTGGGAAGCTCGTTGGATGTGACATCTCTGAGTTTTTCGTTATTAATCGTTGTAACGGAACTTGACAGGTATTTCATCTTTTTGGCTGAATATCCCACCACTACAACCTGGTCCAGCTCCTGGATGGAAGAGCTCAGTGAGATGTCAAACACTGTTTTCTGACCTAATTCAGCCTCAACGGGTGCGTAACCGATGTAGCTGAATATTAGCGTTGCATTGGCAACCAGATTTTCGGGGATGCTCATCGAAAAATCCCCGTTCATATCGGTCGCAGCACCGATAGCATTGTTGTTCTTAAGGGTAATGGTTACCCCCACAAGGGGCTCTCCCTTTTCATCTTTTACTTTACCCGTTACGGTCCGGTCCAGGCTGCCTACCTGCGAAGTGGGGTAGGCGATCAGCGACAAAGCGCTGCCTTGTTGCGGGGCAAAAAGTGATATCCCGATCATCATTGCAAGGGGATAGCGCAGTGACTTTTTACTGGGTAACCACAAGGATTTTTTTTGTTTGGGCTTAGGTTTTGTCATAGTAGTAAATTTTGTTTACCCGGCAAAGTAACCCAAATTTTACTACCCATCAATACTGTGTATTGAGAAATAGTGCAATTTTTATGTATTAATTCTTAGATTTTACAATAGATCTTTTTGTATTCAGCTCTCATACATTATAGTATCTACTGGTCAGGTGTTTTCGTTCACGCAAATTATGTGCTCGATAACGCAAGAATTCCCGATTTTAAGCAGGCATAGATTGAGCCAAAAAATTATCAAAAGCTGTGGAAGGAGAAACTTGGAATAAGCATATGTGCCCAAACCAAGTGAAATAAGATAGCTATTCTGTGAATCAACGGTAATTTACATCACCACCCCATTCTTCGGCAAAATCTTCTCCGGGATTTTGCTTGCCCCGATCAGCTCTAAGAGATTAATCTCGATTGTTCGCGAAAGTGAGGTCATGGGAATGTCGTTTGGCCCGTTTTCGAATGGATTCTGCATGACGTAGGCGATCCATTCCATATAAAGAAAGAGAAACGAGATAATGAATGTGATCGGAATAGCGATCCGGCCGATGCTTTCGACAAGACCCATGGGCAGGATCAACGTAAATATGAAGATAACCAGCACGACAAAAAAGCTGTATTGCGTTGGGAAAATGGTGTTCTTTATCCGCTCGCACTTTCCCATGGCATCGCATAAGCGTTGCAGGGTCTGGTCAATGTTCTGATAAAGCAGGGTCTCGATCTTGCCATCCTGGTGCAGCTCGGAGAATTTGAACTGTATCAGATTTAAAATTGCGTTGGGAATATTGTTCTGGTTGGCTGCGTAATCATGCTCGGAGGCCGTCAAATGCAGATCGGCATAAACCAAAACCGGCTCTTTGCGTAAAGAATTGGCCAGGGCATAGCACCAGGCAATCTGTAAATGGGTGATGTTGGCGACCACTTCGTCTTTTTCGTCTTTGTTGGCCTTAATAAAAGTGATAGACTGCCTGATGAGCGTTCGGCTGTCGTTGACGATCTCGCCCCAAACCTTTCGGCCTTCCCACCAGCGATCATAAGCTGAGTTGGTCCTGAAACCCAGCAGCAGCGAAATCGCCGTTCCCAGAATGGTAATGATGGATATAGGAAAAGAGAGAAAATGCCAGTTCTGGTAGCTAAAAAGGTAAAAAACCAGCGTCGCGTAGGCAGTAACGGCCAGCAGACCGTG
The DNA here is from genome assembly GCF_023821985.2 of Dyadobacter chenhuakuii. Classification (NCBI taxonomy): domain Bacteria; kingdom Pseudomonadati; phylum Bacteroidota; class Cytophagia; order Cytophagales; family Spirosomataceae; genus Dyadobacter; species Dyadobacter chenhuakuii. The sequence goes on from NZ_CP098805.1 coordinate 191,141, forward strand.
CCAGATGCCTTTGAGCAGCCGCCAGATTGAAAAGACTTGCTTAACGTACATGATAGGGGAATTTGTATAACGTAAATGCTTGTGATAAAAAAGAATGCCCGCACTGGGCAGCCAGCAAGATTTCATAAATAATTGATAAAAAAACAGCTCACAGAAATATTATTTCCGTGAGCTGTTTTTTGTAGATGTGCATGATGCTAAGCTATCTCAGCAGCAGGCGCATCAGGCGGCGTATGGTCGTGTTTCTTCTTGCCCATGGCTATCTTTTCAATGGCAACAAAAAGAACAGGCACCACGAAGATGGCCAGCGAGGTTGCTGCAAGCATCCCCCCGAATACGGTCCAGCCGATGGTTTTTCTTGATTCTGCCGCAGCTCCACTGGCAAATGCAAGCGGAAGTACACCCAGAATAAAGGCCAGAGAGGTCATAATGATGGGGCGCAACCTGAGCCGAACGGCTTCCAGGGTAGCTGCTACAAGCTCCATACCGCCATCGACACGTTCCTTGGCAAATTCAACGATCAAGATCGCGTTCTTTGCCGCAAGGCCGATCAGTGTAATCAGACCGATCTGTGCATAAATGTTATTTGATAAATTCGGCAGGAATGTAAGTGTCAGAATCGAGCCGAAAGCGCCGATAGGGACGGCAAATAGCACTGAGAAAGGGATAGACCAGCTTTCGTATAATGCTGCCAGAAACAGGAACACAAACACGATCGAGATCGAAAAGATCAATGTTGTACTGTCACCCGCTTTAATCTCCTCGCTACTCATACCAGAGAATTCGTAACTATAACCAGCGGGTAGTTTCTGGGCAACCTCACGCAGCGCGTTAATGGCCTGACCACTACTGTAACCCGGCTTAGGCGTTCCGTTGATTTCGACAGAACGGTAAATGTTATAGTGGGAAATCAAAGCCGGGTTTTCTACCACTTTGGTTGTTACCAGCGAGCCGAGCGGGATCATATTTCCTTCTCGGTTGCGGACGTAGAACTGCTTGATTTTATCCAGCGACGAGCGGAAACTGCTGTCAGCCTGCACCATTACCCGGAAGTTACGTCCGTAAAGGTTGAAATCGTTTACATAACTACTTCCCAGAAGCGTCGAAAGCGAGCTGAATACATCATTGACCTGAACACCCAATTTCTTGGTTTTGTCGCGGTCCACATCAATCTGGTAACTCGGCGTTCTGGCATTAAAGAAAGTATAGGCCATGGCAATCTCTGGACGCTTGTTGACCTCACCAAGGAAATTACGCATCACACCCTCGAACTGCTGAATGTTGTCGGTGCTGGTGGATTGTTGCAGCTGGAATGTAAAACCAGAGGTTGCACCAAGCCCGGGAATAGCCGGCGGAGCAATAGCGAGCACCCTTGCTTCCTTAATATCGGCCGTACGGGCCTGTATCTGCTTGATTACCGCCTGCACGTGATGCTCGGCGCCTTTACGGTCTGCCCACGGCTGCAAGCTGATAAAGAGCGTACCCACATTGGACTTGTTTGAAAAGCTTAAAACGTTAAGTCCTGCCAAACCACCCGCTACACGAACTTCGGGAATTGCAGAAACGCGCTTCATGACCTCTTTGAGCATAGCAATGTTACGCGTCGTTGAAGTGGCCTCCTGCATCTCATAAGTTACAAAAAGACGCCCTTCATCTTCAACCGGGATAAAACCCGATGGTTTGTTTTTGAAAAGGAAAAACAGACCCACAAACAGGCAGACCATCATCACAAGCACCAGCGGAGTTGCCTTGATCCATTTGGCCACGCCACGCGTGTAGCCATTTGAGACTTTGTCAAACCAACGGTTGAAGCGATCAAAAAATCTTTCCAGCCAGTTCTTCTTGTCATTTTCACCTTTGGAGGGTTTGAGCATGATCGTGCAGAGCGCAGGCGTAAGCGAAAGGGCAACAAAAGCCGAAAGCAAAACAGATACGGCAATGGTGATGGCAAACTGCTGATAGAGCCGTCCTACAATTCCGGGCACAAAACTCACCGGAACAAAAACGGCAGCCAGGATAAGGGCAATCGCAATTACAGGTCCAGAGATATCCTTCATCGCCTGAACGGTTGCCTCCTTGGGCGACATTTTCTTTTCGTCAATATAATGCTGGACGGCCTCGACAACCACAATGGCATCATCGACAACTATACCAATGGCCAGTACGAATGCAAATAGCGTAAGGGTGTTGATCGTAAAACCAAACGGGATAAAGAAGATCAATGTACCAATCAGCGAAACGGGGATGGCAAGGATTGGAATTAGTGTTGCCCGCCAGTTTTGAAGAAACAAAAACACAACGACAACAACCAAAATCATCGCTTCGGCAAATGTTTTCAAAACCTCCTCAATCGAAACTTTAACTACGGTCGCCGTTTCATTGGGGATCACGTAATCGATGTCCTTGGGAAATGTTTTTTTCATTTCGGCAAGCTTGTTCATCACACCTTCATAGGTGGCAAGCGCGTTGGCGCCCGGCGCCTGATAGATCAAAACGAAGGCTGCTGGTTTTCCGGCAACAAATGCATTGGCACCGTAATCGAATTTACCCAGCTCAACGCGGGCTACATCACGCAAGTAAACAACACTTCCTTCCTGAGGCGAGCTTCTTACGATAATGTCCTCAAACTGCGCCTTGCTATTAAGGCGGCTATTGGTCAATACATTATATTCAAATGTCTGCGTATTGGGCTGCGGGTTACCGCCCACGGTTCCGGCTGCAACTTGAAGGTTTTGCTCGGCAAGCGCCGCTGAAATATCCGAAGGCGTCATGCGCAGGTTGGCCAGCTTTTCGGGGTTCAGCCAGATCCGCATACCAAAATCATCTGCTCTGGAAATAATATCTCCAACCCCTTTTACGCGCTGTAATGCGTCTTTAAGATAAATGTTGGCATAGTTACCAATAAACTGGGCATCATGGGTGCCATTGGGTGAGTACAATGCCAAAACGATCATGATACTTGGCTGGCGTTTTCTTACAGTCAAACCAAGACGCTTAACGGCATCGGGTAGGGTAGGCTCTGCCACACTTACCCTGTTCTGAACGTCCAGGGCGGCAATGTCGACATTGGTTCCAACATCAAAAACAACATTAATGCTGCTTTGACCGCTGCTGGTCGAGTTACTGGACATGTAAGTCATGCCCGGCGTACCGTTGATCTGGGTTTCAATAGGCGTCGTTGTGGTCTGCTCAACGGTCTGGGCGTCGGCGCCGGTAAAGTTACCGCTTACTGTTACGGTAGGCGGCGTTACATCCGGATACTGCGCAACAGGCAATATGGTCAGTGCAATAAGACCCACCAGCACCAGCACGATGGACGTAACAATGGCTGTAACGGGCCTTTTTATAAAAATATCTGCAATCATTTTTACTGGATTATAATATTAGTAAAAGAGCGAAGGATTATTTTCCCTCTTTAATAACTGCGCCTTCTCTCAGGTTCTGAACGCCTTCTACGGCAATCTTTTCTCCTTCTTTCAGCCCTTCTTTAATGATCACGTTGGCTCCCAGGGATGTTCCCAGCACAACCCGGCGCTGGCTTACTTTGCTGCTGTCGCCAGCTACATATACAAAGAATTCGCCCAGCTGCTCGGTAACTGCCTTATAGGGGATCACCACAGATTTGGCAGCAGCATTATTAAGCACGCGCACAGTTCCGCTCATGCCAGAACGCAGCCGGTTATCTTTGTTTGGAAAAACAAGCCTTGTCTTAATGGTCCCTGTTTGCGGGTCAACAGCGCGGTCGATCAGGGCGATTTTGCCTGTCGCAGGAAAAATATCGTTTCCAAATTTCAAAGTGAATGTGGAATCAGCCGCCTTTGCGTTTTTCATCAATGTCGAAAACCGGTAGATTTCTCTTTGGTCTACATTAAAATCAACTGCCAATTGGGTGTCGGTTGAAACAGTGTTCAGAATGGTCTGGCCAGCCGTTACAGCCGCGCCCACTTTCACCATCGAGATGCCAATCACACCATCAAAGGGAGCAGTCACCTTGGTATAGTTTACACTCGTTTGAACCGCCTGAATGTTTGCCTTGGCCGCCTCAGCCTGTCTTTTGGCTACTTCCAGGGCTGCATCTGCATTATCAACAAGCTGTTTGGCCACAGCATCGTTTTTTTCAAGCTCATGGTAGCGGTCAGCATCTTTCTGAGCGCGGGCCAGATTGGCTTGCTGCACATTAAGGTTGGCAACAGCCTGATCATAATTGGCATTATAAAGCTGCGCATCAATAGAATAAAGCAGCTGGCCCTTTCTTACGCGGGAGCCGTCTTTGAAATGAATGCCGGTGATAAAGCCCGTAACCTGCGGCCGAAGCTCAATTTCGTTCAGCGCAGTGACTGTGCCTGGATATTCGTCGTAATAGGTTGCATCTGCGGTCGTCACAGCTACAAGTGAGACCGGCACGGCCGGGGGAGCTGCTGCTTGCTGCTGCTGCTCTTTTTTATCTCCGCAAGAGCTCAGAATGCCCAGAAACAGTGCTGCTGAAAAGTATGGTAATTTATTTGAGAACATAATAGGGGTATTTTTCGATTTAATAGTTCATTTGCCCAAGGGCTTTTTGCACATCGATCTTACTGGCCAGAGTCTGGTAGAGCGCATTGTAATAACTGATGCGTGCCAATCGCAGGTCGGTTTCCGAGGTTACCACTTCCAGATAGGTTTTAATGCCTGATTTATATTGGAGCTGGATGACATCATATACTTCGCGGGCCAGGTCCATATTATCCTTCTGGGCAAGCAGATTCGTCAGATTGCCTTTGTAGTTAGCCAGCGCCTGCGAGTATTCGGCGCTCACATTCATTTGAAGGCCTTTTATGTCCCAATCAAGCCGTTTGATCTGCCATTCTGCGGCCTTGGTGTTGGCCTTTCTTTTACCGCCCTGGTAAAGGGGCAGCGAAAGCGTCAGCAGTCCGAAGGAATTGGGATAATTCTTGTTGTAAAGATCGGTAAACTGGTTATTCTGAAAGTTCAGGTTGTAAGCCCCGTTGAGCGAAATATTAGGCAGATAGCTCCATTTGTTATATTGAAGATTTGCTTCCAAAAGCTTTTTCTGCGTGCTCAGCAGCTGAAATTCTATGCGCGAGTTCAGATCCAGATTTTGCAGCGTATCCAGCGATATCTCTCTTTCCATCTGCAATGTGTCATAGGCGATCGCTAGCTGCTTGTCGGATGGGTAACCCATTAACGATTTCAGATAATCGAGCTTGGCTTTCAAAAGCTCCTCATTGCTTTTCTTGCTGGCTTTGGTGTTGTTAAGCGAAATGGTCGCACGCTTAAAATCAATTTTATCAGCAATTCCTGACTTGTATTGATTTTCTGCATCCTTTAAGCTTCTTTCCAGGCGCTGAATATCTTCCTGAGCTACATCAATCTGCTGGGTCGTTGCCAGCACATCATAAAATGCTTTGGAAACATTGACGGCAATGTCGGTCTTATTAAAGGAAGTGTTCTGGCTGGCCTGTAAGAGCACGTCTCTTTTGGTCTGGTTTGCCAACAGCACATCGCGGTTGAAGATCTGCTGCGATAATGTGAACTGCGCTGCGGAAATGTTGCTGACACCAAGCTTTACGGGATTACCGGCAATGATGCTGGTCTGCACGATAAAGTTGTGCTGCAAGTTGTAATTGAAATTGATCTGCGGATACCAGTCGGCAAGCCTGCTGCGAATCTGATTTTCGGTAATCCGCTCATCGATCAGCGATTGCTGAACAATGGGCTGGTTTTTAATGGCGTAGTCAACAACCGCCTGCAAAGTTGCCTGCTCCAATAAGGGCGCCTCTTTGGAACTTTCCTGAATGGCCTGAGAAAATATCGGGCAAAAAGAAGTGAGTGAAAGCAGTGCCGAGCTAAGCGCCAAACGCATTGTTTTTTGTGGCTTAGACCAATACTTCATGTAGATTTTTATTTTATGAAACAGATAGATATTGACGCTTCAATAGCGCCGAGGTTAAGAACGGGACCCGGTCGTCAGCTGTCGGTAGGGATAAAATCTAAGCCTGACTGGAAAATCACTGGGTGGGCTAAGGGATACATAAAAGGTTCAGGATGAAAAAATTTTGTATACAAACGGTGACATAATAGCCGTAAAAAACAGCCCGTCAGGGTTCTTGGATTGTACTTATTAAGGATTTAAAACCCGGAATAGTTTCACGGTAACCAGTAAAAATTTGGGCTGCCAGGCAATCTTCTTCTAATAATCAAAATTTTAAAAGAAATTGTGCACAAACCCTGCCAGCTGCCGGAATGTGCTACGGATTGCAATATTCATGGGAGCTTGCTGCGCGCGCCTGGCAGTTACTTACAACGCATTCACCTCTTGGGCAGGTTGGGGCCAGATCTTTTCAAGGATCAGCGCAAAGAATATAACAAGGGCGCAGCCGATCAGGTTAAGCCATAGAAAGGCAGTCAGATCCAGCCAGTAGCTGAGAACCACAAATATTTCACCCAGTATACTGGCAAAAAACACAGCCCTGCTACCGATTTTGGGAAAATAAAATGCGACCAGGAATATGCCCAGGATCACCCCATAAAACAATGAACCCAGAATGTTAACGGCCTCGATCATACTGCCCAGCCGGGAGGCATACTGGGCAACGCCAATGCAGAAGACGCCCCAGAAGAATGTTGCCCAGCGGGAGGCTGCCACGTAATTGCGCGAATCATCATCTTTATGCACCATCCGTTTGTAAATATCCACAATGCTGCAAGAAGCCAGCGAGTTGTAAGCCGATGCCACCGAGCCCATTGACGCCAGCAGGATCACCGCAATCAGCAAACCAACCATTCCTACCGGCAGGTAATCAATCACAAATCTTAGAAAAATGTAGTTAACATCATTGATCTCGGCTCCATTGGCCTTTGAAAGCACGGCCCCGGCCTGTTTGCGCACATCCTGAACCTGGGTTTCGATCTTTGCCAGCGCAGTGCGGGACTGTTCAATGGCGGGCTCATCATCTTTTTTCAGCGCGCGCGTCAGCTCCATCACGTGCGGGCGCTTGGCGGCCTGAATGGCATCGTGCCGGGTTTCGAGCTTTTGGTATTCGGCCGCATACTGCGTTTTTCTGACCTGCTCCACGGCCGTTTCATTAAAGAACAGCGGCGGATTTGTAAACTGATAAAATGCAAAAACCAAAACGCCCACCAGCAGAATCATAAACTGCATCGGGATCTTTAAAAGACCATTCATGGCCAGCCCCAGCTTGCTTTGTCCCTGAGAGCTTCCCGTCAGAAACCGCCCGACCTGCGACTGATCCGTTCCAAAATAGGATAGTTGCAGAAAGAAACCACCGATCAGCCCTGACCATACATTATAACGGTTATTTAAATCAAAAGTAAAATCAATCAGATTAATCTTGCCCATCTTACCCGCCACGTGCAGCGCATCACTAAAGGAGACATCATTAGGCAAAAAACGAACAACCATTACGCCGGCAATCACCATTCCAACTGTGATGATGCCCATCTGCTGCAAGTGCGTGTGAGAAACCGCGCGGCTGCCGCCTGCAATGGTATAGAGCATGACAATGCCTCCGGAAATAATATTAGTCCACATAATGTCCCAACCCAGGATAGCAGAAAGAATCAGCGAAGGCGCATAGATGGAAAGCCCAGTGGAAAGTCCGCGCTGCAAAAGAAAAAGAAACGATGTGAGCGCGCGCGTTCGAAGGTCGAAGCGCCTTTCCAGGAACTCGTAGGCCGTAAATATTTTAAGCTGGCCAAATTTGGGCACAAATGTGATACAAAGCACCACCATAGCAAGCGGCAAACCAAAATAGAACTGCACGAACCGCATGCCGTCCGTATAAGCCTGACCCGGAGCAGATAAAAACGTAATAGCGCTGGCCTGCGTGGCCATCAATGACAGTGTTACGTGATACCAGGGCATGGACTGCCCGGCCAGTAAAAACGAGTCCATCGTATGCTTCTCGCGGCTGCGATAAATTCCGTAGGCAACAACAAATATCAGTGTGAGTGAGAGTACAATCCAGTCCAGCGAGCTCATTGAAAGTGTTTCATAAATAAATAGAAGAGGACAATCAGCAGAATGAGCGTGCCAATAAGCAGCTGATAAAGCTGTTTCCAGCTTTTGACAAATGGGGGTAATCCGTCGCGGTCAACCAGTTTTTTGCTATCCCCGTCCAGCGGGCTATGTTCGTTTACATTCATCGAGAGCGGGTTCGGGGATTAAGGCTGCGGGCAGCCGGGCATTTTGTTATCGGGCAGCGTGCCACCGGGTAACGTACCACCGGGCAGCGTGCCACCGGTAAAAATAGAACGGTTTTTACATTGTTTTAGCATGTGGGATGAAAATTGGGATGAACGGGTGGGCTGGCATTACGCAATTTATTGTTGCCGGTTATTATCTTTACCTTTCCAATTATTTAGTAACTTTTGCCATCCGACTATTAAACCTCAACGTTAACCACTTCTATATTGATGTCTACTTTCCGATTTCTACCTTTGATTGCCGTTGTGCTGGTGGCCGCACTGCCTGGATTGACACACGGCATGCCTCCGGTAAGCGCAGCCTTTCAAGATCAAACAACCCAAGGCGACACCAATGAAATAACTTCCGGAGGAAAGGCTTGGGTAGAGTTTGCTGGTTACGGCTCGACTGCTTCCAGGACGCCTTTTTGGTTCCATGCAAATCAATGGGGTATAGTGCCGACATCAGGTCAGATACTCAGTCTGCGCGCCGGAGTGGAAGCCAGGAGATTTTTAACAAAAGATTCTCAGTCCAAATCTAATTGGTCCGTTGTATATGGAGCGGAGTTCGTAGCTAACGGCGCAGCGCACAGTAAATTCCTAATTCCACAGGCGTATGCAGGCCTTGCATTCAAAAGCTTTCAACTTACGGTCGGAAGGCGCAAACAATATGTTGGATTTAACGACAATGAACTTGGAACAGGTTCTTATATGTGGTCGGGCAACGCGCTTCCTATTCCGCGTATACAACTGGGTTTTGAAAATTATGTTCCTTTAATCAAAAACTTCATCTATTTCAAAGGCTTCTATTCTGACGGGCTATTAGACGGTAAAAGGCCGGTTACAAGTGAATTGAAACTACATAATAAAGGTTTGTTCGTTCGCTTAGGAAAGCCAACCGGAACGGTGCAGCTGCATGGAGGTTTCAACCATGCAGTGCAATGGGGCGGTAAATCACCTTATTTTACAGAAAACGGCCAAATGCCTAGCGGTCTTGATAAATATTGGTATGTGATTACCGGATTCAAGCCGAACGGAAAGTTGAAAGATGTTTCGTCATTTGACAACGCTAATAGAATTGGTAACCATGTTGCGAGCCTTGACTTTGGTTTAGAGCTTAATTTGAAATCAGTCAACATCCTTTTTTATAGACAAAACCTGATTGAAGACGGATCGCTTTTTTATCTAAACAATGTCAAGGATGGATTAAATGGCGTGACATTTACTATGAAAAATCAAGAAGTCAGAAACTTCACATTGGATAAGCTGACATTTGAAGTGTTGTATACAAAAAGTCAGGGTGGAAGTGAGGCAGTTGACGGCAATGCTATCCGGGGGAAAGACGACTATTTCAATAATGCCCAGGTAAGGGACGGATGGTCCTATTATGGAAGAGGATTAGGGACACCTTTTATTACCCCACAGTCAGAAAACGACTGGCCGAGATACGCTGATTTTTTTACTAATAATAACAGGGTTTGGGTTGTACACACAGGCATGAAAGGCAAGCTGACAGGTGCTATTTGGACAACCAAGCTATCCCTGTCGAGTAATCAGGGAACTTACGATGTTCCATTACCAAGTAAATTGCTCCAATTTTCCGGAGTTGTCGGTCTCGAAAAGCAAGTAGAGTGGCTAGGCGGCTCAGTTATTAAAGGTGCAGTTTCGGCTGATGCAGGTGAGTTTCTTGACGATGCTTTCGGACTGATGCTCTCAATCCGAAAGAATCTGTCGTTTTAATTATTGCTGCTCTGCTGCAAGCCGCTGCAAACATTCTGCAAGGCTGTCTCTCCAATAAGGGATTTGAATAGAGAACGCCGTTTTGATTTTGGTTTTATCCATTACAGAATAGGCGGGGCGAACCGCCTTGGTCACGTATTCTGATGTCTTAACTGGATTAAGCTGGACCTGTGTTCCGCTGATGTCAAAAACAGCTTTGGCAAAGTCGTACCATGAAGTCACGCCCTCGTTGCTATAATGGTAAATACCGTACTCCTTGCTTCCAGATTCAATGATATCCAAAATTGCCCCCGCCAGGTCAATAGCATAAGTAGGAGAGCCCACCTGATCTATGATCACTCCAAGTTGATCTCTCTCTTTACCCAGCCTTAGCATTGTTTTAACAAAGTTATTGCCGTACTCAGAATAAAGCCAGCTTGTTCGGAGCGTGAAGTGTTCAGGCAAAATTTCCGCGATGGCTGCCTCACCTTCAAGCTTGGTCAATCCGTAAATATTTTCTGGTTCTGCTGGATCCGTCTCAGTCAACATGCCGGTTACATTGCCTTTAAAAACGAAGTCGGTAGATATGTGAATGAGATTCGCGCCATGTGCGGCACAGGCTCTCGCAATATTAGCAGCCCCATCCCTGTTCACTTTTAGGCAGATTTCCTGTTCGTCTTCGGCTTTGTCTACGGCCGTGTAAGCGGCGCAGTTGATGACGAAGGAAGGTTTTTCTACTGAGAATAATTTATTGAGAAGCTCTGCATCTAATATGTTGCCATCCTGTTCTGACGGGAATGATATGTCTGTAATGCTTCTTTCGGTCGCTACTTTTTTCAGGCAACTACCCAGTTGGCCTGATGCGCCTAATACTACTATTCTCATGTATCCTTGTTGAAAAACGTTCGAGGCAAAGATAAGGAATGAAGGAGCTTAGCAAAATTATTTATTGATAATAAGCTTTTTTGAATTAATAATTCCGTCCAAATTTTCCATGCTTAATATGTAGATACCAGAAGAAAGTAACCGAACATCAATTCCTCTGTCTGCCGACTTCGCGTCGATCCATGTTTTTCCAGTTAGGTCCTGGATCACAATGCGTCTAACGCGCTCAAAATTTGCACCCTGAACAAAAACGCGATCACTAGCAGGGTTAGGATATATACTAATAGACACCTCTTCTACCCGACCAAATTTTACAAATATCGGCTTACGGGTAACAGTTCCCTCCGGGAAAGTAGTTTTTAAACGATAAAAGTTTTTGCCCTTGGCGGGATTTAGGTCTTCCGCAAAATATCGAGATGAAACAGAATTGACTGCTGCCACACTAGCCACCTGCTCCCAGCTGGTGCTGTCGGTACTTTTTTCCACAGTGTATTTGATTGCCGTTATAGAGTCTGTATTCCATTCTAACTTAATTCTTTGGTTATTTGCGCTTCCACTGAAACTCGTAGTGGCTAACGCTGGTGCCGCGGCAGTTGACGCTGGATCGGCACCAAACGTGTACACGTTGTAGGTGTTTGGCACAATGAGAAGATTTGTAGTGATGGACCCACTGCTGTGGGAGCTTTGACCTCCTAAAATAGACGTTGCATCATAAGTAGATGCAATTTTTACCCATTTTTTGCCATCCCACCCGACAATGTATAATTTTGTCAGGTTTCCGTTGTTTAGCAATTGGGCTATCCCACTCTGGCTATCCCAAGTCAGGGTAATTCTGGTTTTCGTGCTACCATTAATATCCCAATACTCTTTTGTTGATATAACCTTCACGGCCGCTTCCTTTTGTGATGTTGGAAACGGAGCGCCTAAGGGCAATGGCCCATAATTTCCTCCTTTTGGATTGCTAGTGACTGCCACATTTGGGTTTGCACCATAATAGGCTCCCAAGGTTCCGTCTGCACTAACTGCAAATGGTCTAAATCGTCCATTGTCTCCAACAGGGAATGTAAAACGAGATGCTCCTGAAACCTGAACATAGCCATCAACGTAGTAACTTGTAATAGCAGAGGTGCTGACGAATGTTACCTTTCCAATGGAACTTTTCCGCTCAGCAGAGATATGGCCAGCTGATTGCGCTTCACAAAAGTTGTGGTATGCAAATATGATTAGGATGAACAAAAGCTTTTTCATTCCAATAAATATTACAATCGTAGAATTTTTATACTACAAATATAAAATAAATTGTATTGAAAGAGTAGTATTAATTCATATTTGTAGAATAAATACTATTTCGCTTAAAAGAGAGGCCCCTGATTTTAGGTTGTCACACCAAAATCAGGGGCCTCTCTTTTTAATTAGCGCAATCGCTTACTGCCCTCTGCCCAAAACCATCACTTGAACTGTTCGAAATATTAATTGCACATCGTCGAAAACACTATATGTTTTAAGGTATTGCAAGTCATATCTAAGACGCTCTACATTCTTAGCGACAGTATCAGCATAACCCACATTAATCTGACCAATGGATGTGATACCGGGCTTCACAGTAAGCAATCTCTGAAATTCATGCGGTGCCGCTTCCATGAGCATATCTACGTCATATTTGTAAAGTGGCCTAGGACCTACCACTGACATTTCACCTTTCAGCACATTAATGAACTGAGGAAGTTCATCCAGTCTCGATTTTCTTAACATCCGCCCAATCGGCGTTATGCGAGGATCACCATCCCCCTGTGAATGCTGCAACCCCATTTTATCGGCATCAACATACATGCTTCTAAACTTGTAAATAAAGAACATTTCTCCCCAGCGCCCTGAACGCTGCTGTTTAAAAAACACTGGACCGGGCGAGCTGATTTTAATTGCAGCCCAAACGAGGAAGAATATGGGTGCACCCAGCACCATAACAATGACAGAAAAAACCAGATCAAAAGTACGCTTCAACGTTTGCTCATTGAAACTGGAAAACGGCTTCGTGTTAACCTGAATGATCGGATACATATCATGGTATTCGATTGTTGCCATGTTAGTCATAAATCCCCGAAAATCAGGAACCAGCCGAATCTGGGTTCGTTGGCGTTCGCCCATCTTGATAACATCCCGTACCTGATCATCGCTCATCTCTGAAAGACAGCAATACAGGTAGTCAAGCTGTTTTTCTTTAACAAGTGTTTCAAGGTCAACAATCTGATCATCCATGTTCTCCAAGCTGAACATGCCATAAAACCGGTAGCCAAGCTCTTTCCTTTCACCGTAGAATTCTCTTATTAAGGTCGCTAGGTCACCCTTGCCAACTATTGCATATCGATTGTAGTTGTATCCAGCCTGCCGGTATAATTTCAGGAACAATACTGCTGTAGCTCTGGAAGCAGTAGACATAATTACAAACAGACCGTAAGTAACCAGAAACTGATATCGCGAATATTCTTCTCCTTGTTTAGTAAGGTACAGAAATGCCATCATTGCAGCCCCGTGGACTAGCACTGCCTTCAAGAAATTTCCAAGTTGTGTATTGAAATGATAGGATAAGCGAGTGAAATAGTACGTCTTAAGAATATGGATCGTAAATATCCAAACCAAATTTGCAACTAAAAGCAAGTTTACATAATGATGGGGCAGAACACGTGAGCTGATCTCGAAGCGCAGTAGGTAGGCTATAATGAAGGACAGATTCAGCAGGAAAACATCTGTCCACAAATGGGCCTTTGGAAGAAGTCCGGAATAGTGATTTTTCATGATATAACGTTGAGTGTTGATAACTAAGCTTTTCAAAAGTTTTCCATAATAATCCGTGGAAAAATACAGAAATGTACGTCAACCGTTAGGCTTCTAAGCTTCTAACCGCTAGTTGGCCTTAGAATATACAAGTCTAAAACATTTTCAACGAAATTCCAAGTTATCTTTTTCTTAGATTGACATATCGGGTTCTTTTCGCAATGTGTTAACCTCGGAAAGACAGTTCAGGAAGTGTAAAAAAATACTTCGTAAAACGAACCAAAATTATCACGTAGTTAAAATTTAAATTTGTATTTAAATTTGTAGAAATAATTCGTGTTAAAAGGATGAATTGTCACTACTTTTGTTTAGGTATTGACTGTTTAGATTGACATGGAAAAATTTTACAGACTGTTTGTTATCATACTACTAGCGTTTCAAGTTTCGGATTGTGCCCTGTATGCTCAAAAAGATCTAATAATTGAAGCTTCTCGCGTATCGCCTGTTGGCTTGGTTAGCTATGCTTCGGGGGTGAAGCTATCTGGTATAGGCAATTCGAAGCATATAGATGGGTATGTGAAGACTTACGGAGATGAGCATTTCATTTTTCCGGTAGGGCATCATAATGTTTACAGGCCTTTTGCAGCCGAAAGTGCCGGGACCTACGGCGCTTACTATAAAGAAAATCCAAGCTTGATATCCTTGCAAGGTATAGGACCCTTTAACATAAACGCAAAGGATAGTACTGTAAATAAAATTAGTAGTACTGAATTTTGGGATATAAACGGCACCAATACTAGTAAACTGAGCCTAACCTGGAATCATGCAAGCAGTGTCAAAAACTTGACAGGCGATTCACTATCTAGATTGAGCATTGTCGGCTGGAATTCTTTGACTAATAGATGGGAGTCAATAAGGTCTTCAATAGATGAACTGGCAATTACGGGATGGGTCAGTAATATTGATTCCGGCTCGATAACCACTCTTCATCGCATCATACCAAACTCTTATGAAATATATTCTTTGGCTTCGCTGAGTTCTTCGTCCATACCCCAAAGTTTCGACGGATTACTTGAGAGCATAAATTGTGACACAATAAAGGGATGGGCTTGGGACAAAAGTAATCCATTGGCTCACGTTACGGTTGAACTGCTTGATGCTGATGTTGTTATTGCAACCGGTGCCGCGGTAACTTATCGAGCAGATTTAGAAGGAGCCGGATTGGGGACTGGTCGGTATGGTTTCAGTATTGTTGTTCCGCCTCTTTTAAAAGATGGAGAAGATCACAACATTAAACTCAGAGTAAGGAACTCTACTTACACATTACAGAATTCTTTACAAAATCTGAACTGCCCTTACGGCGGCCGCTTGGAAGAAGTGGATTGTGCTAATTTTAAGGGTTGGGCGTGGAATCCGAACAAGCCAAACATTGAAGGTCTAACTGTTGAGCTGCTCGAAAACAATATTGTATTGGGGTCTACCAATGCGAAAATCTACCGTGAAGATTTGGCTGCAAATGGCATTGGTACGGGTTACTATGGATTTCTTCTACCAATACCTCAAAGCTTAAAAAATGGATATGCTCACACCGTGAGCATGCGTATCAAAGGCACAAATTTTTTCTTAGATGAGTCGCCTAAAACGTTTACGTGCTTTTCACCTTCTTACGAAGGTTCACTTGAAACGACGAGCTGCAACGAGCTGAAAGGCTGGGCATGGGACAAGAACAACCCTACTGCTGCTGCCTTGACAGTCGAGCTGCTGGATGGTAGTGTGGTAGTGGGCAGCGTCGTGGCCAATGCTTACCGCCAGGACCTGAAAGACTCAGGTAAAGGGACGGGTAATTATGGGTTTACGCTAGCTATGCCGAATGTTTTAAAGGATGGCCTGCAGCACACGATTACTTTGCGGGTGAAGGGTTCCAGCTATAAATTGGCTGGCACGCCGCGAGGTGTAAATTGTGTGATGCCTGCATTGTACGGCGGGGCCCTTGATTCGGCAACCTGCACAGAGATCAAAGGTTGGGCCTGGAACCAGAATTACCCGTCCAAAACGGTAAGTGTAGAATTGATTGAGGGCAGTACGGTCCTAGCAACATCGGTTGCCAGCATTTTCCGTCAGGACCTTGATACAATGGGCACGGGCAACTATGGCTTCGTTATCGCTTCCCCAAGCATTTTACGTGACGGTCAGTCCCATTCTGTCAGCGTGCGCATACTGGGTACGAATATCCTTTTAAGTGGTTCACCGAAAATAATAAATTGTGCCATTCCACCTTCTTACGAAGGGGCGCTTGAAACGACGAGCTGCAATGAGATGAAAGGCTGGGCATGGGACAAGAACAACCCTACTGCTGCTGCCTTGACAGTCGAGCTGCTGGATGGTAATGTGGTGGTAGGCAGCGTCGTGGCCAATGCTTACCGCCAGGACCTGAAAGATTCAGGTAAAGGGACTGGTAATTATGGATTTACGCTAGCTATGCCGAATGTTTTGAAGGATGGCCAGCAGCACACGATTACTTTACGGGTGAAGGGTTCCAGCTATAAGCTGGCTGGCACGCCTCGGGGTGTAAATTGTGTGATGCCTGCATTGTACGGCGGGGCCCTTGATTCGGCAACCTGCACAGAGATCAAAGGTTGGGCCTGGAACCAGAATTACCCGTCCAAAACGGTAAGTGTAGAATTGATTGAGGGCAGTACGGTCCTAGCAACATCGGTTGCCAGCATTTTCCGTCAGGACCTTGATACAATGGGCACGGGCAACTATGGCTTCGTTATCGCTTCCCCAAGCATTTTACGTGACGGTCAGTCCCATTCTGTCAGCGTGCGCATACTGGGTACGAATATCCTTTTAAGTGGTTCACCGAAAATAATAAATTGTGCCATTCCACCTTCTTACGAAGGGGCGCTTGAAACGACGAGCTGCAATGAGCTGAAAGGCTGGGCATGGGACAAGAACAACCCTACTGCTGCTGCCTTGACAGTCGAGCTGCTGGATGGTAATGTGGTGGTAGGCAGCGTCGTGGCCAATGCTTACCGCCAGGACCTGAAAGATTCAGGTAAAGGGACTGGTAATTATGGATTTACGCTAGCTATGCCGAATGTTTTGAAGGATGGCCAGCAGCACACGATTACTTTACGGGTGAAGGGTTCCAGCTATAAGCTGGCTGGCACGCCTCGGGGTGTAAATTGTGTGATGCCTGCATTGTACGGCGGGGCCCTTGAGTCGGCAACCTGCACAGAGATCAAAGGTTGGGCCTGGAACCAGAACTACCCGTCCAAAACGGTAAGTGTAGAATTGATTGAGGGCAGTACGGTCCTAGCAACATCGGTTGCCAGCATTTTCCGTCAGGACCTTGATACAATGGGAACGGGCAACTATGGCTTCGTTATCGCTTCCCCAAGCATTTTACGTGACGGTCAGTCCCATTCTGTCAGCGTGCGCATACTGGGTACGAATATCCTTTTAAGTGGTTCACCGAAAATAATAAATTGTGCCATTCCACCTTCTTACGAAGGGGCGCTTGAAACGACGAGCTGCAATGAGCTGAAAGGCTGGGCATGGGACAAGAACAACCCTACTGCTGCTGCCTTGACAGTCGAGCTGCTGGATGGTAATGTGGTGGTAGGCACCGTCGTGGCCAATGCTTACCGCCAGGACCTGAAAGATTCAGGTAAAGGGACTGGTAATTACGGCTTTACGCTAGCCATGCCGAATGTTTTGAAGGATGGCCAGCAGCACACGATTACTTTACGGGTGAAGGGTTCCAGCTATAAGCTGGCTGGCACGCCTCGGGGTGTAAATTGTGTGATGCCTGCATTGTACGGCGGGGCCCTTGAATCGGCAACCTGCACAGAGATCAAAGGTTGGGCCTGGAACCAGAATTACCCGTCCAAAACGGTAAGTGTAGAATTGATTGAGGGCAGTACGGTCCTAGCAACATCGGTTGCCAGCATTTTCCGTCAGGACCTTGATACAATGGGCACGGGCGACTATGGCTTCGTTATCGCTTCCCCAAGCATTTTACGTGACGGTCAGTCCCATTCTGTCAGCGTGCGCATACAGGGTACGAATATCCTTTTAAGTGGTTCACCGAAAATAATAAATTGTGCCATTCCACCTTCTTACGAAGGGGCGCTTGAAACGACGAGCTGCAATGAGCTGAAAGGCTGGGCATGGGACAAGAACAACCCTACTGCTGCTGCCTTGACAGTCGAGCTGCTGGATGGTAATGTGGTGGTAGGCACCGTCGTGGCCAATGCTTACCGCCAGGACCTGAAAGATTCAGGTAAAGGGACTGGTAATTACGGCTTTACGCTAGCCATGCCGAATGTTTTGAAGGATGGCCAGCAGCACACGATTACTTTACGGGTGAAGGGTTCCAGCTATAAGCTGGCTGGCACGCCTCGGGGTGTAAATTGTGTGATGCCTGCATTGTACGGCGGGGCCCTTGAATCGGCAACCTGCACAGAGATCAAAGGTTGGGCCTGGAACCAGAATTACCCGTCCAAAACGGTAAGTGTAGAATTGATTGAGGGCAGTACGGTCCTAGCAACATCGGTTGCCAGCATTTTCCGTCAGGACCTTGATACAATGGGCACGGGCAACTATGGCTTCGTTATCGCTTCCCCAAGCATTCTACGCAATGGCCAGCCCCATTCTGTCAGCGTGCGCATAAAGGGCACGAGCATACTTTTGGGTGGCTCGCCCATAGTAGTTAACTGCTCATCATCCGCACGAATGTCGAGTATAGCAACTGTTGAACCGCAAATTGATTTAGAAAAATCTTTGAGCTTGACAATATCGCCTAATCCGAATACTGGGAGCTTTAAATGTATATTAAATTTAAGTAACCATACGAAAGCAAAGCTAATTATACGGAACATTGCCGGGACCGAAGTATGGAAACAGGAAGTTGTTGGATTAGGTGGAGAACAATACCAAGAAATCAATTTGAATATAGAGAGTGCAGGTATTCACATCATGACTCTTGAAATTGGTGGGCAAATTATAAGCAAAAGAATGGTAGTTCTAAAATAGCTGAATGGTAAACGTCCTCTGGAGGAGCCAGGCAGAATACTGGTGTGTAGCCTTGACAGTTCTCGATGAATTATAACAAGCTACTTAGTTGTTTGGCATTCACAATAAATGTTGGTTTAGTTGGAGAATTGCCACCAAGGGAAGACGAAATGGTTATGAGACCCTCTGCATTAGGATCAGAAACGGATAAGTCATAAATTTTATCTTCCAAACTTGCCGATTTTTTTATACTACCAAGCCGTTCTGTTGAGAAAATACCGTTTGAAGATTTGTAATAATAAACTATAAAATTAGCAGCCATCAAGGCATCGCCTTTTCCGCCGCTTTTTGATGTGACGGTTACCAACCAAACTCCCGGACCCTTAAGTTTATATTTTATACCATTTGGAATTGAATTGTTTGTAGAAGCTATACTTGCAACTTGATTTGAGATATCGTCGATCTGGGGGGTATCGGATTTTTTTGAAGCGCTCTCAGTTCGCAAACCGGCATAGTTGTCGTATGACTCTGTTCTCAAAGAACCGTCCAATTTTAATATCTTATTGTCGTTTTTGACACTTCCAGGCGTGATCTGATAAACATCTTTAAATATATCTACTCCCGAGAAATTCAGCGAAATTTGCTTGCCTGGTTCGGCATAAGCAACATATAAGTCGAGTATTTTGGCGTTATCGGGAAAATGAGTTGACTTTCCAATATTTTGAACAGTTATCTGTCGAAAATCACGACTGGTCTGCTGCAATTCTGTTCGGATTAGCGCAACGAAATCCGGGGCGGTAAGATTGATGTGTATGTCTCTTAAAGACAATGTGGCACCAGGAGATGCGCAATGCCAAAGATGGGTCAGGTTGGAAGTGCCTTCTATAAAGCAATTTTCAAAATTTGTAATGTTGTTTCCTACCTGAAAAATCCGACCAACATCGTTCCGTTTTATGACTTTGGTAATGTAGAAATAGCATCCTTGAAATCTGTGATTGGAGCCATTGCCTACAATGAAAGCGACGTCAACCGGGGACTTGTCCATGTGAAAGCGGCATCCAATAAATTGAATGTCGTCTTGGTTTTGTCCCAGGTTCAACATTTTACCTGTAGCTCTCCAAACACAATTTATGAATGTGGCGCCCGTAAGCATTCCCGGGACAGCTTTTTTACTAGCTCCGCCGACGGTAAATGAATCCTTGTGAGTGTTGTAAAAATAAACATTCTCATATACGGTTATGGAACTTCCCTGGGCATCCCCGGAACTGCCTATAATTTGAAGCCCTGCCACATCGTTCGCATCCAGCTTCACATTTTTTAAGAATTTCCTTTCCCCGCCGGCATAGTTGTCAATCATAAATTGCCCTTTGAATTCCTTCGAGGCTTTGATGATTGCACCCTGATTGCTGTTTCCATTAATAGGGCAGGAGAAAGGTATTGGTGAGTTGATCAGAAAGGTGCCATTGGGAATGAGTATTCCTTCTTTGTTAGCTTTGGCCGCCTTGATAATGGGTTCCGTATCATCTGTTTTCCCATCTCCGACAGCACCATACCAGCGGATATTAACAAATCCATCGTATTGTCTCACGAATCTTTTGTTCCCGGAAACGATCACCATGCTACTGTCATCGGGAGCAGTGCTGGCAGGGTCGTAACGGAAATTGCCTGAACGAAGGCCTTCGTCAATGTATACAACACTTGCAATTTTCGGTGAGGAGGAGCGTAACTCATTCATTGTCATGAAAGGAATACGGTGCCCCATATTTTCCTCCATGTTGTCTAATGCATCCGCAACATGATTTGTTCTTACCTTGCCATCGGCTTCATTCCGAATTTTTTCAGTAAACTTATTAGATCTGTTTTCCCGGGAAATAGAATCCTTTTTCTGAGCGGCTGCTAAAAAAGAAATACTAATCAACAACAGTGACAACGATAATTTCATGCTAATGGAGCTTTGACCTTACCTAAGCAACGCTCCAGTCTTAGCTTATATTGGGCGTTCTGTCAGAAAAGGTTCTCCTGCACTGTTAGCTTGTTGTTTTCACGGAATAGTTACCCAAAAACTTCAGTTCACCTTCAACATGAATTTTTTTAGCTATTATATTGTGTCCAACTTCGACAATGTGGCCGCGGTTAATTCTAATTGCATCGGCAGCAGCAGGGACGCGTCCGTTCGACCAAGTCGAAGGATTGATCCAGGATCCTGAGGAAATAGATTGTACTAAATCGGAAAATAAGGAAGTTGTGTTGAAATTCCTGTAAAGGACTTGTTCGGTTGATGAACTTGCATTTCCAAACCAGTCATTTAAAATATCTGAATAAACCCGCCGGAAATCAATTTGCATTTTAATGTCGCGATTAATTTCTGACGGACCAGGCAGTTCAGGCAAAAGACCATTCACCAGATCAGGATTTGTTCCAATAATTTGACGTTTGATACCGGTCCCGAAAACAAACATTGGCGCGGCAATGCCGTGATCAGTCCCTTTTGACGCATTTGAAGTGGCTCTCCGCCCAAAGTCGGAAAACGTGAGGCCAATCACCTTGTTCTCTGTTCCTTGCAATTTCAAATCGTTTTGAAATGCGGCAACTGCATCAGATAGTTTTTTCAATAACTTAGCATGAGTGCCTTCAACTGACGTTGTACCTACCTGACCCGAATGCGTGTCAAACCCCTCCAGTTCGACATAGTAAACTTTTGTTCGAAGCCCTCCGTGTATTAGTTTGGCTACAATTTTGAGTTGCTCCGCGAGATCGTTCGCCTCAGCTGCTGGGGGATAAGCAGCGAGATTCGTCCCAGCATCGGAAGCAGCTTTGATTTCCGATGCGTACCCAACGGACAGTAATTGTTGCTCGCGTACATATGCTATCAGATCGCCAGGATCACAGCAAGGTAAATCACTTGACTGCTGTGTTGGTGAACCGACGATTTGATAGAAGTTACCAGGAGTTTTTATGTTAATCGCCGTCGACTGCTGGGATCCAAGTAAAGTTGTGGTTGCAACATACCCGATCTGAAGTGCTAAGGGATCCTCCATGTTCGAGTTGGGGTATCCTTGCGGATAGCCGGGATAGTTTTTCTCAAGAAACCTACCTGCCCACCCGGAAGTGGCAAATTGATTCGATTCTACACCCGTCATGTAAATATCTGCCGACCTGTTATGGGATTGATTTGGGTTAGGGTAGGAGACTGAATGTACAATCGCTAGCTTACCTTCGTCGTACATTTTTCGCATTCCAGTCATAGCAGGGTGTAATCCGGTCTCTAAATTACCCTGAA
The DNA here is from genome assembly GCF_023821985.2 of Dyadobacter chenhuakuii. Lineage (NCBI taxonomy): Bacteria > Pseudomonadati > Bacteroidota > Cytophagia > Cytophagales > Spirosomataceae > Dyadobacter > Dyadobacter chenhuakuii. The sequence continues at coordinate 213,021 of NZ_CP098805.1, forward strand.
GACGCAACACGTTACTTTCTGGGATAGCAATATTGCTGCGTAGTGAGTAATAATTAGAATAATGCTCTATTGGAATTACTGTATTTAATCCATCATTACCACCATTCAAATATATTATTACCAGAACCTTATCGTCGGCAATAGCATTTGTTTTTAGTATTGATTGAATCAACCCCGAATTTTTGCTGACTGATCTCAGGCTAAATCCATTCAGTGCAATAGGGAGCAAGGACGCTGATGCGGTTGTTAGAAACTGTCTTCTTTTCATGGTTCGTTGAATTAAAAAACTTGGTATTCAGCCATCCTGAACATATGTTTAACCAGCCATTGGCATCTTGATACGACCGTGTTTCTTTTCGAAGTGTCGGTAGGCGTAGTACGATACGCATTCCATTCCCTATCCCAGGAGGTTCGCGGAATGCCTCTCATCATAATTGTATCTATTAAAAAGTTTTGTTGACTTTGGCTTAACTCAATTGCAAAAAGATTTTTGGAGAAATCTTTGAAGACCACATCAATCGAAATAGGAGGAGTACCGGTGACGTCAGAAAAATTTGGTTGAAGAGCAGTCAAGCGTTGAATAAAATTAATGCCCAGCATTTGTCCGGGCTTGATTTCCATCCATGGGACAACGAATCCATCAGAATGCTGCCCTCTTAATCCCAGCGTCGTCCCATTTATCCAATTTTTAGAAAAGCCGGTTTGATAATAGGGGACGGAGCCGAAAACTAATGGCTGGTCCAGGAAGCTAAGTTGCATTGTTGTCATGTTCCAATACAGATAGTTCATGACTTTAAAAAATGCTGCATACTCAGTTGTAATATTTGGAATAGGCTGATTGATCATCCTGAGTGTGCCAATCATAAATTCTGCGGGAGATTTAAGAATTGCCCCTATGTTGTTAGTTGCAAAGAAAATCTGACTTGTCAGCAACTTTCGAAGGACAGGAGTTATTGCGAAATTGTTTTGGGAACTGGCAAAAAAGGTCGCCAAAGGAACAATGACCTGACTTTCAATTTCTGGGGTGACATTCGGATTTACGTACCACCTGTAGAGCTTTCTACAAATATGTTTCGGCATTTCCGGATGACGGAGCAACATGTCAATAAGCTCATTTACTTCGGTGTCTCCGGCAGTGTTATCATTTCTGCCTCTTATAACCGTATCATTGTATTTGGATGAAAAGACCTTGTCCGAAGTGTCGTGTCGTGTCAAATTAAAGGCTGGATCTGTACTTACTGAGCCGGCTTTTTTATAATTTGGAACTTGCCATCCCGACAGCACCCGGGCGGCTGCTTTAACATCTTGTTCTGTATAATTATCGTTTCCCTGAAAGTCCTTTTGTCCGACTGTGAAAAGCTCCTGTAATTCACGGCCATAGTTTTCGTTTGGATGCGCCTTAGTATTTTCACTTCCATTTTGGAATATTAACATTCCAGGGTCTTTCGTAATACCGACCGCAAGGGTTCTAAAATTCCCAAGCGCATTTGCCCGTAAGAACCGGATATATCTGTTTACCAGTCGGTAATCACCTACACTAGAATGCGCCACCACAAAATGATTCTGCCAAAAGGCCGTTAATTTTTCCAAAACGGACGGCTTCCCGTCCTGCTTGCACATTAATCCAATCCACCAGTATTTGATGTACATACTATAATCATATGTCCGAGTTGCATCGTAAGGATTTGATAGAAATAGCTGGCCAGCATTTGGTCTGGTTTCGTCCATTTCAACCGGCGGCGGCGGAGATGCGGCATATGTGGAGTTGCTGATTAATTTGTCAACAGCCTCCGTAGCCGTAAGCCCTGTAAACTCAGCTATTTCGGAATTCGTTGGGCCAAAGGTGACTCTTCTCAATAAATGAGCAGCTGTACTGGCGGTAAGCTGTTCACTATATACGTCCAGGTACGACATATTTGCGTTGATTTTGCTTTTACTGTTGATATGAAGTGTTCTAAAAACACAAATATTATTCTAATATAATATAGAATTAACTCTACAAATATAATGAAAGTTGTAATAATACTGTGATAATAAAGTTGTGTTACAAAAGTTTTTTCTAGTTTGAGCACCAGATAAAATTATGGCCTTGGATAAATCGCCCTACCAGATGTAGGCTTCCATTTTGAAGTGGCCTGGATTTAGCCGTGAACTCTTATTTAACTAGATCATTACTGCCAAAAAAAATGGCCGGAATTTCTTCCGACCATCACTGGCGTATGGCGCCTTGTTTAATTAATTATTTGCAATGCCTCTATGAAGCTGATCGAACATCCGTTTCGTTTCCCGGTTTAATACTTGAGTTCTTTCATCTTGGATATAACCCGATTGGCAACTATTTGATAGCCATCGTTATTCAAGTGAGTGCGATCTGCTCGTAATCCCATCGGAAAAACTCCGTTTTCGATCTCAACTTTATCCTGATCCGTCGGAGTATAGTTGACAGCCGTCATTTCAGTAGTAGTTGGTGGTAACATTGGCACATACATATCGCCATATTTAGCTTCTAAGTGCGAGTTTAGCTCCGAAATCCATTTATAACGATCAGTGGTCATAGTTTCTAAGAGGCCAGCCAACACTCCGAGAATAATAAATCTTTTAGGCTCAGCGATGTAAGCAACACTATGTTCGATATTAGAGAGGATGTCTGAAATCACTGTTGCACCGGCAACGTCGTTGCGACCATACCATAGAATCTGAGTAGCAGTTTTTGCTTTTTCAGCATTTTCAAGGATTACCAACGAGTCCTCTGGTACCGCCGTTGTACTGGCAACATCAGGCCTTATTCTGTAAGTCTCCACAGTTGGATTACCCTTACCATTTCGGATAATGGTGCATTTAACGCCAGCTACAGTCACCTTCCTAGTTAACTGATTTACCGTTGCTGCCGTGGAAAGGAATTCGTTTGATATTTTGGTTATAGGAATGGTCTCAGCTCCCCTGAATGCATTTCCTTCAACAGAAATTTTCAACGGCAACCCACCTTGCCTAGCAGCTATTTGAGCGCTGTTTTGACCTCCAATTGCATCTATAAAGACGGGACGGTTATCGAGACTTTTCCCAACAGCCGTTCCGTATGAGGCTGATCCACCAGAACCAACAGTCAAACTGTCACCGAAGAATGCAAGTGTTTTATCAAGTTCTGGTTTCGGTTCCGGACTTGGGGCAGGTCCTGGATCATCACCTTCACAGCTCACCAGAAAAAACGAACTTAGCGCCGAGAATCCGGCAAGCTGAAGGAAGCTTCTTCTTTCAATTTTGCTTAGTATAGCTGGATCTGTGTATATGTTCTTTTTCATAGGCATTATTATTTGCAAATGATAGTGATATCAAAGAAATCCCCTTTTAATAACGCTAATACTTACGCCGGTAGAGTTTTTGTATAATTTACCAATGTCTGATGCAAGCACAATCTTTCCATTAAGATTTCGCATTGTACCTAATCGAAGAGGGAAATTTAGATCAAGCATGGCAGAAGTTTGATTTATACCTTCCGGAAAAGGGCGATCATAAATTCCCAGATTCTTAGAGTATGATACTTTCGCAACGACACTCACTTGGTTGACTTGGCCAGCAATACCCGCATGAAAGACTTTTACCCTATTATTGTTAGAAAAGAAATATACTGATGGTTGTGGCAGATCTTGTCGTGTAGCAATCTTTGGAGTGATAAAGGGAGTGCCGATTGTATTTTCCTGATAGACCCATCCTTCGAATTGAGTGTGGTTAAGATAATTATCTCTTCCTCTTGGCCCACCGTCCAGATCGAAGCTGTTGCCACCCTGGCTTACAGTATATAAATATTCGAAAAGAAGAGACCTAAGATAAATCTTTGACGAACTTGGTTTACGAAGCTTGAGGGTGACACCATTCAGGCCATCGCGGATGTTCGCTTTTTGATACAAAGAGCCATCATCATAAAACGATTGTCGGTAAAACATCAGATTCCAATCTGCCGATCGTATTTCCAGGGCAACATCAATAGAACCAAGATGATTACCTACCCGGTTACCCCTGTCTATTAAGTCATATTTTGTGGGATCAACGTAGCCAAAGGTAGGAATGCTTTTGCCGGTAAATACATACCAATAGTCAATCCAGTCTTGGGGATTTTTTTTGCCAACAGTCCATCGGTTAGATGTTATCACAGTACCGCCCCATTGCACATTATGATTGAATCCACCGGAAATTGCCACTGGCCATTTGTCTTTTCCGAACCTTAAATAAAACGCTTTCTGATGCGAGTAATGATTTCGCACAACTGCATTGGCATCAAACCATCCGTGATTGATAAAGCCCTTAAAGGCAACCAATCCTTTAAGTAAAGGAACATAGTTAGTGAAACCAATTTGGATCATAGGAATAGGTATACTATTCCCTGACTGAATGTACGACCCGCTGGTCAACGATGAATCGCCAACGATTCCAATAATTTGTTTTTCCCTTCCTCCAAGAATTTCAAAACGTTTGTATTTCGCCTTTATATATGCTTGCGGAACAATTACACTTGAACTTGCACCAAGATTTATCCACGTGTCAATTCCATAACCCCAATCCCAATTTTTTTTGGTATAATCGGACATAATGCTGCCAGAGAGAAATACGTTGGGATTTTTTTCCGGCACTACTCCAAATTGGTTCGAACGCAGCCAAAATGGGGTCTGTGTGGCAGTAGCAGCTGTAACACCTCCTCTTAAACTGTATTGGATGTTTTTCCTGGTTGAATCAACCGACGTTAACTCTGCCTGTCCATGCAAAAATCCAAACGTCGACATCACAATTGCAAGGGTTAGAACAGATTTTATATTATGCTCTCTCCGTCTGAACTTGGGATAATACATGTGATGTTTGTATAAGGTGAATCAATTTATCCTCGAAAGATTGAAGAATTTTATCTTTCGTTAGCACGTCCTCTGCATATCTTCGCGCGTTGGTCCTGTATATGGTAAGGTCTGACGTCAAAGCCAGGTCAATTCCATTTTTTAAAGCGGCTACAGACTCAGGTTCTATCAATATTCCCAGATTGTTACGTTTTACCGTATCATAAAGTGACGTATTTGGAAATGCTGTGACAATAGCGCACCCACCTGCTGCAAGAATCCCTGTTAGCTTGCTAGGCATTACTAGGTCTGAGGCAGACTTCTTTTGTAATACAAGATGAAGATCTGCTGTAGCGAGAAGCGCAGACAGTTGTTCAATTGGCTGCAGTGGAAGAAAACTTACATTGGTTACATTCAACTCCGCAACCATTGTTTCTAGTTTTAATTTTCCTCCACCTGAACCCACTATCAAGAACTTGATGTCGCTCCTGTTTTTATATAGGGCGGCCGTCTCTATAATAAGTTCCAACCCCTGTTTTTCTCCCAAATTTCCTGAATAAAGAATTACTTTATCGTCCAATTCGATCCCGAATTGTTTGCGAAGTGAATTCTCCTTTGAAACCGGATGTACTACTTTCTCATCGACCCAATTCGCGAAAAGCATTATTTTTGAAGACGGGAATCCCTTCAATAAAATCTTCCTCCGCATTCCGGGGCTAATGGTTGATATGGCGGAACAGCTTTTTAAAAGAAACGATTCAAGTTGGAACATAACTTTTAAAAGCCATGGATTTCGAATCATTCCAAGTTCCTTCGCAGCATCTATCTGTAAATCCTGAACATGAATAACTAGTTTTGAATTTTTAAGTTTTGAATAGATCAAAGCCATAAAACCCAGATGGAATGGGGGAGAAACACAAATGACAATGTCATATTTTTTCGCAAATAGGAGTTTAAGCCATATCGGTAAGCTGCTGATCAAGAACGAAAATTCATGAATAATCCTGGTTAGGGACGTAATCTTTTTAGGTACATAAAGTGGACAGCGATAGACCTCGACGCCTTTAATTGTTTCTTTCTTCCAAAAAGTATTTTTATAATTATCGTGAATATTCCATTCAGGGTAATAAGGCACAGCTGTAATGACTGAAACGTTATGCTTTTTATCAGCCAGCCATGACGCCATCTCACCAGTATATTTACCGATTCCTGTTAACTCCGGAGCGTAGTTAATGCCGTATATTAAAATTCGCATTATTCAATTTCAGTTTAGTTGCATTACCATCGTAAATACGTCAGGCAGATATCCCTTTTTCTTCCTTGTTCAGCCACTCAATCGTTTCTTTGCTACCATCTACGCGCCTTACGGGAAGTACTGGGGCTAATAGTTGTATAGGTCTTAAATCATGGATATTGTCTGTTGTCATATTTCGTAGCCTGAAGGAGGTCATAGGAAACTTAATACCAATGGCTTTCAATATGTCTCCAAATATTGCTGCTGACCTGAATAGGAAAAAAGGCACGGTCCTGATTTTTATGTTTGCTATATCAGCTATTTCATCAGCCCATTGGGTAATGTCATAAGGCTCGTAATCGCCAATATAAAACACCTTTGAGTTTACTGCGTCGCTAGGAGCATCGACTAATGTTGTAATTTGAAATACAGCGTTTGTCACAAAACCATAAGTCTTCTTGCATGCCTTAGCGCCAAGGTGGAAGTATTTTCGAGATAGAACTATTTTAAAAAATAGGTTATACGGCTCTCCAAAATAAGGCCCCCAAATGGATGTTGGCCGTATAATTAACCAAGTATAGGCAGGATTTCTAGCCTTTATAATTTTCTCCGTTAAAACTTTGCTCTCGCCATAGACAGTATGTGGCAAGTAATCGGAATCACTTTTAGGGCTGTAACCTGGTTTACATACATACATGGAAGACGCAAATATTACCCTTTGCAGATCAGCAACTTGATCCAGTGCGTCTAGTAAATTGGTTACACCGTCTGAGTTTGTACTATAGTCGCTCAAAGTCTCACCATTGAGGTCAGTTCTGGCAGCTAAATGAATCACATACTGCGGTTGAAAGCTGGTTATAGCATTTATAAGCGCCGATCTATCACGAATGTCCACATTTTTCCAAAAGGCAATATGGGCGGGATTTTTTGGGCTGAAACTATCAAGGTTTAAAACGTCGTTATTTGCTGCTATCAAAGCTTGAACTACATGAGTCCCAATGAAACCAGACCCGCCGGTAATCAGATATTTGGCCATAAATACAAATGATATATTTTAAATCCTGTCTTTAATAGGTCTGGCCGGTGTACCGACACAAACTTTCCCCGATGGCATGTTTTGCAATACGGTACTTCTTGCTCCCAACACACAGCCTCTACCAATTCTAACGCCGGGAGCAACGTATACGTCGTTAGTGATCCAGCACTCGTCCTCTATTATCACCTCTTCACTAAATATGGGAAACGACTCAACTTTGTAATCATGCCCTCCTGTGTTTAAATACACTTTATGTGCAATCGCTACATTTTGGCCTATACTGATTTTACCTAAATTGTAAAGCACAGTATCATCACCAATCCATGTATTGTCGCCTACCGACAGATTCCATGGATATGTTACTTTAACTGTTGATCTGATTAAGACGTTTTTGCCAATCTTGGCTCCAAAACATCTTAGGAGAAACCTTCTCCACCCATATAAGACCTGGGGAGACCAGGAGAAGGCAGATGATTGTATCATCCACCAAAGCTGAACAACTATTTTAGACCTCCCACGAAAATGGGCTGGGACAGAAAACTTGCTTAAATCCTGATAACTCATGATAACTTATTCGTTGTTTTAGCTGGTTGCAGGATTTGCTGAAACATTTGTTTTGCAGCCTTTTCAGTAGTAAAAAGTTCTTGAAAAGTATTTGAAGCATTTTTACCCATTATTTGCTTTTCAGCACCCGATAGCGCAACCCAACGCATAATAAGACTTGCGGCTCCGGATGCATTATCGGGCTCAATCATTCCTCCTTTTCCTGCGTCTATTTCACGCCAGATATTAATTTGATTAGAAATGAGGACAGGCTTCTCACAAGCCATTGCTTCAACCACGGCAATCCCAAAATTTTCCTGATGACTTGGCAGAATAAATGCTTCGCAACCGTAAAATGCTCCCCATTTGGCATTTCCGCGCAGCATTCCCGGAAATAGTATATCAGTGGTATTTGAAGCCAGGACTAGAAGTTGATCTCCGTAAGATGTCTCCATTCCAGGTCCTGCAATGACCAGCTTTGGTAATGATATTCCTTTTTGTTTTAATAATAAGTAGGCCTTGATAAGTAAGTCAACACCCTTTTTCTGGTCGATCCTGCTTAGGAATAGCAAATACGCATCGTCCCCCAAAGTAGGGCAAGCACTCCGGAATGCGATGTCCATATCGGTTGTGTATGCTGGCGGAGCAATGATCCCGTATCCAACATTAATTTCTTTTTTTGGACGATATGGTCTGAATGGACGCCTGGCAAGTCGTAATTCCTCCAAACAGGTAAATAACACGCCATCCGAATTATTGACCACATCGCTTTCAAAGAACTTCCAGAAAAAATAGTTCCTTATTGCTTTGATCCGCCGTTCTTTGGCTTTTTGAAACCATGGATCGAGCATGCCATGTGGCATTACATAAATAATAGGAGTGGCCTTGTTAGGAAATTTTTTCTTGTAGATAGCGGCGGCTTTGTTAACGGCATAGCTATGATATTGCCAAAGACCATGGATAATGACAATGTTGTAAAGGTGAAAATTTGATACTAAATGTGGAATGAGCTTTTCGCAATAACCCCATGGTCCTTTGGATGGGCCCAATGCCTTAATAGGGAATGAATCCATTCCTAAATAATCGGCATCTTGAGCATCCATACAAACCACCTCATTTTCAATACCCAACTTTGTAAGCTCGGGAATCGAATTCCTGATTCCTTGGCACGGGCCTCCAATAGAAGGATCCATACTGGGTATAACTCTTAGTATTTTCATCAAATCACAATTTATATCAAGCAATATGCCCAGTTTTGGTTTCGATAAGTTGTTTTAAATAGCCAACTATCGATTCTTCTCCGAACATTGCGATTGCTTTCGATGAAGATTCCTCGATGTCAGTTTTATTCTTTTCAAACCAGGACCTGGCTTCAGTTATAGCTTTTGCAAATGCGCTTACTGAATGATCAACAAACAATGTGCCCTTGGCCAACTCTTCAAAACCGGTGAAAGACAATTCGGTAGATATGAGCATTCGCCCACTAGCAATAGACTCGATCACTTTGAACGGAAACAGGCCGTCCTTAAACTCTGCAATGGGGGTATGAGGATTCAAAATGATGTCACAGTCAGCGATGATTTCCATTAATTCTTTATCGTCAACCATGCCATGATAAACCAATTTGTCAGGAGTCTTATGGCTTTGTTCTGTGAATAATGTAGACAGAGACCCGGATCCAGTTACATGCAATACAAAGTTGGACGACAGCATATCAGGAAGTGCCAGGACAATATCCGCACCTTTTTCTTTACTCAAACCTCCAAAGTATCCAATCTTCAAAGCTCCTCCGCTCTTGGCAAAAGGCGCATTATTCTGTGCGATAATGGCTAAGCTTTTTGGAACGACTCCTGGCAACAGTGATACGTTAGAGCAGAGCGGTCTGACAATGTTCCTGACGTTAGCATTAATTGCATAAACCTTTTCAAACTTGCCGATACTTATGCGCCAAAAAAGATAATCGATCCATGGCTTAAGACTACCGCCACGATTGCGAGAAAAATGCCAATCTTCGAATTCAAGTATTAATGGGGCTTTGTATTTTTTTGAGACTTTATTGGCAAACAACATCTCGAATGCGTACGCATTATAGAACCAAAATAACTCTGGTGCTTTTCCCTTTTGCTCCTCAATTCCAAGTTGTTCTACAACTTCATTTATATTAACTAGATTTAGTAGTTTTCCAACCGCTCTGCGCTGTATTGTTGGGGGCAATATTTCAGTAAGTGATACTCCGTCAATTACAATTTTTCGCTTTACTAACGCATTTTTTTCCTGAGCGTTGTGAGCGGAATTGATTAGGATTATGTCATTTGAAAGTTTAGACAAGACGGAAATTACAAAGCGAATTTTCTTCGACGCGCCCAAATGAACATCGCCCGATTTATTATATCCCGTATATGGTGCAACTAGAACAATCATGAATATTGATTTATTGGGCTTGTTGGGTAAAATACCCGTCTCTTTTTCACAAGCTGTGGAGTAGTATAGTAAGCAATCATAACCGATATAATTAAGTTTACAGGGTAAATCTCAACAATAATCAAGGGAATGGAACACAACAAACTCATGACAAAAAACACAGTCAAATCATCTTTCTCCTTTTTCAATACATACATAACAAGCATAAACAGAATGATCAGAAAGCCTATGAAAAATATCAGCCCGTAGTTTGTCAGCATACTTGTAAAAAGCGAATCGGAAATGTAAGCGTCTCCGTTAGAAAATAAGTTCTTATTTAGGTTAACAGCAGTGTTTGTAGCCTCTCCGAATCTTGATGATATCAGCTCAACATTTGTGAATTGGCGAAGGAAAATATCTATTCTGGTAGAAAATGAGATATCCGAGGAACCTTCCTGCCGTCCGCTTAATAAATCGAGATTAAGAAATAACGCTAAACCAACTGGTATAGTCCCCAGAATCCATGCCAATTTATGCGAACTTTTCAAAAATAGGGGAGAAACGAGCAGTAAAATAAGAACCGCAATTCCAGTTGAAGACATGGAGAGGAACACACTGGCAATGCATATTAAATATATAAATAGTTTAGCCTTAGACCCGAATGCGGCAAAGTAACGAACAAGGAAGAATGTGAAACATGCCACAACTCCCGCCATGCTAGCATTTGAGAAGAAACCTGAAACACGACCGGATAGACCAAATTGGTTGAAGCCTCGGATTGCAGGCATATTGTACATCTCGTAAATTTGCGTAAAGAAATTAAAGCATATAAAAATAGACATAGCGAGTGCCAAACGTCTTAAAAGATTTAGATCAATTAATCCTATTAACAAGATAGACGTGAAAAAAGGTAAGCTCCATCTTAAACCTGCCACGGCTGTAAACAGGTTTCCTGATGAGAAAATGAAAACAATTACGGTAAAGGACAATAGACAAAGAAGTACAAAAAAGATATGGCGGGGAATCCCATTTTTTATATGATAAATGGAAGCCAGGATTAGCAAAATCACAAGCAGGCCTTCTTTGGGAGCTTTATAATAAATAATAGGCAGAGGAGATTCTATCAAAAGAAAGGTACATACCTCATTAATTCCAAAAAATGGAGTGAGGTAAATTAGGAGGATGATGATATTGGATATTGCCTTTTTCATATTATATACGATTAGGATCAAAGTCTTAATTATGCCAAGTATTATTGCTTGGAAAGATAGCAATGCATTCAGCCTACAACAGCGGGAGGTTCAGGGTTAAACTTTGGATCGCGAACATCTCCAATCACTTTCGCGGGGTTACCGCCTACAATAGCCATAGCCGGCACGTCCCGAACTACTACCGCACCGGCACCAACAACTGCACCTTCACCTATAGTCACTCCTTTCAATATAATTGCACGAGCACCGATAAACACATTTTCACCAATGTAAACTGGCTTACTTGGCACATATCTTGGGTCTGTCCTAAAATCAGGATGTATAGAATGAGCGTCATTGTCGGTTATGACGCACCCACTTCCTAACAGTGTTCTACTTCCAATAGTTACTTGTTCAAAGCAGGATATACTTACCCCTGACATCCCGACATCGTCACCAATACTTATATAAGCAAGCGGCTTGATTGCTTTGATTGTGACTTTCTGATTCACACCAAGAGAATTGTACTTTGGATCACTGCATGAAATCCAGTTTTTTCCAATTTTTAGCTTTGCCTTTGGGTGAACAAAAATAACGGGGGTTCCATAAAGGCGCCACGTAGAGCTCCAATAACCTATTTTAAGCAACGAATAGACAATATCCCTAGGGTATCTCCAACAATAAAGGAGCTGTAATACTTTGTTTTTCAGATCTCTTGAAAGTTGCATTGCCTGATCGGAAGTTATTGAATTGAATATCGCTTAGATTAGCTCATCATAGATATTAAAAACTCTCCTTGAGTTTACCGCATTATCAAATCTTTCGACAGCTATTTTTCTGGCCTCATTACCCATTTCCTTCCTTAATTTTACATCTGTTCCAAGCTTTTCACAACAGATACAAAGTTCGTCCAACGTATTATACAGCAAGCCAGTTTTCTTGTCAATAATTAATTCATTCACCCCTCCAACGTTCGCTCCAATGCTTGGCTTGGCAATGGCACATGCTTCCACAATGGAGCGGGCAAAGTGTGGCTCCTTAAACGGCACCACCATTATGTCACTAGACGCGATGAGCTGAGGTACATCACTTCGAAATGGAAATAAATGTATCTGGCCATTGTCTTTTACACTTTCCACTACATCAAGGGTGTACCTGTCTTTTGCGTTATCTTTTAAACCTGCCAATACAAAATGAAAATTCGGATATTTTGCAGTTAGCTTTTTTGCAGCTTTAACCAGTAATTTGGTTCCATTGCTGGAACTGTATCGGGCGAGATATAAGAATAAGACTGATTTACAAGGCAGACTTAACTCCTCTCTTATCAGGTTAGCGTTAATTAATGGGTTATACTGTTCAAAATTTACAGCATTATAAATGATTTTCATGTTGTCTCTAACTTTCATGCTAGCACCTGAATAGGAGTCAATCGCAATAAAATAGTCGACAAAAAAATAGCAAAAATACTTAATCAACAATGCGGAAATTGAATATTTTAGAAGTGGTTCCCTAATATGGCAAACAGTTTTTATTTTTATATTTAAGAATTTTGCAGCCATTGCCACAATAAAAAGAGAGGAAGAGTTCAGATGAATTAGGCTAGGGTTAACTTCTTTAATTACCTTAATCGTCTGGATAAAAGATTGCGGGATTCGTACAAAATTATTTAAAAACAATTTAAGCGTCATTCCACTAACTGTAGAACCGTGAAAGGGGAAAATTTTCTCGTTTAAAATAATGTTAATGGGCATATTTTTAAAAACGTCCAGTCCTGGCCCGTTTGCAATACATAGCAGCGAAACATCATATTTCTCTTTATCCACTTTGTCAATCAAGAAGGATAAGCTCCTAGGGGCACCTCCGAGATTTCCACTATGGTGGACGTAAAGAATTTTTCTCCTGGGATCGGACATCATTGATTTAATACCGTTTTTATTTCTTGCCACATACGTTCGCTGGAAGAAGCAAGCGTTGAATTAATTTCTGTGAGCTGTTTCCTGATTTTATTGTTTGTTTCGTGATCAAGCAATGCTTCAATTTTTGACAATATTAAATCACTTGGCTCCAGAAAACTAAATTCTTTTAAGCCATAGTCTTCAAACAACATTTCATACTTGTGAAGCCAGGAAGTACCAATAGAAGGAACATTTGATGATAGTGCTGATGCAAGAGCATGAAAACGTGATCCGATCATAAATTCTGCCTTAGCAATTATTGATTTAAGTCGAACGGGATCCTCTTCTACAAAAAACGTCACCCGTTTGCTCAACGAGCTATCTAATTTTGCAACAATATCCTTGCCTACCTTTGCATCACCACTAGTACCTTGTGCATGTATCAACAAGAGTACGTTCAAATCGCTCTTCTTTAATATAAAGTCAATGGCATTAGCCATAGTGTCGACGTAACTGTTTGTCCAACTTGCGGATGCCTTATCAAGCATTCGCTCATTAGGTACTATCGCAACAAAAGGCAAGTTGATTTGCCCATCTTCTATTGCTATCTTTTTGTAAAAAGTTAATGTGATATCTTGATATAACTTGATATTACTTTGCTCAGTTTTTACGGTATCGGTAATATAAGTATAAGATTGTCTGTCTCTTGCAATCAACAAATCTACCTCACTAACAACTCTGGTAATAGACTCTTTCATTCCGCTTTTCTCGAAAGATCCAAAGGCCTGGGGAAACAGGATAAACTTAGTTCCTTGGCTTTTCATCTTACGTGCGAATACTGCCAAATTGTACAAAGGCAACGAACCCCACTTATCACCGAACGCAAATCCGGAGATGTCAAAAACAGCATCAATGTCCCGCAATTCAATAGTCCCTTTTGCAACCTTTCCTTTCAGTTTCAGCAGCAGAGAAAAAAACCATGGATATTTTAGCAAATAGTCGAAATTCTTCCCATTACCATAATGATATAATGGATAATTAAGCTTTTCTATTCCAAGCTTCTTGAGCTTATCATCATTTCCTAGTAACGGACTTACTACTATGGTTGTATTAGGTATGAACTTTCCGACCGAAAAGACAAGACTTTCAAGCATCAGTTGAGCACCTTTATTACTGAAATTAGCTCCGGTTATTAAAATGTTCATTCAGATAATTTTTTACGTTCGTTAAAAAGTAAGGCCGATTTGTTTGGACGCTTAGCTGAAAAAGGTATTTTACCATCATCGAGTGGATATCCCAAGCCAATCATCATAACAACTATCTCGCTTTTATCAATATTTAAAACCTTCCTCAACTGAGCCTCTCTGTCAGGGAGGTTTGGCCAGTTAATGCAAACTGTCCCCATACCTAGAGTTTCCGCGGCATATAAAAAGCTCATAATACTCAAGCTTGAGTCGATAACCGGAGCATTGATGTCTCGCACGTCAAAATATCCGTCATACCGCCCTAGAACGACCATTATTGACGGCAGAGAATATCCAGACACCCCACCCGGTATCGCAGCGAGTTTATCAACAATAGTTTTTTCGTTGTAGAACAGAAACTGGAACGCCTGACGATTACAGGCACTAGGGGCGTATTTAGCAATCTCGTAAGCTTTCCGCACTAACTCGATATCAACAGGTTCCGGATGAAAGTACCGAACACTCCTTCTGCGGACTGAAAGACTAAGAAGATCTTCATAGTTGACAGTTATTGGCGGGCGGGTCGATGAATGGTATGGTACTGAATTGACGTAGTCAAAAGAACTTGATATTTGCTCAAAATCGTTTTTGATCAGTTTTAATTTGTCACTTAGCTTGACGGTTTTGAAGTAAAGCTTCAAGACAGATATAGCCCAATTTAAGGTATCGTCATCAATTACATCCTTCGAGATAGCTGATTTTAAAAACTGTATTGTTTCTACAATGTAGTCTTCGGCAAACACCTCTTTTGCAACCGGGTAAGACAAACCTTTTTCCAGTCGGTGAATGTTTCTTCTTAGGTTGAAAAGAGTCGACTGTCCACTAGTATTTAATTCAATTCCATGCTTTAAAGCAGCAAATTTAAATCGTAACTGGTGTAAAGTCTTAAACTGCCAAATGCTTGTTGACTTACTCATTGCAAATGAAGTAAGTGCTTTTGTTATACTTTTGACTTTTTTTATCATAATTTCATTTTGTCAAGCCCCAACTATCAGTTCGGGCTGCTCTTTTGCTTTCCTGAAGTCTCGAATAGTAGCTAAAATTTCGGATTTCATCCTTAGCCAAATCAATGCTGCATAAACTAGTATTATAATGAGCGCTGCAACGATATAATTTATGTCATACCATAAAAGGGTATAAGCAACCACTGCGGAACCAAGGGTAGCAAGAACGGGTGTCGCTAATGCTTTGCAAAATTCCATTGAGGAAATTTTCAGACTTAGCAACTTATTGAAGGTGTACTGCGCTAATAAAACCGCAAACACTTTATTTGCTAAAACTGCCCAGGCTGCTCCATTAATTCCCCCGTAGTAGATTCCAAAAGCCAATGACGGTAAAAAGATCAATGCTTTTACTATTTGCAATTGTAGTTCTAATTTAGCGAAGCCCAATCCTCTTATCAGCACGGTATTGCTATTTACCATCATAGAAAACAAAACTGAACCGGCAAGTATTTTTAATGGGTCGATGGTGTCAACCCATTTACTTCCAAATACTTGGTATATAAATGGTCCGCTGAATACAACAAAGTATAGCATAATAGGATATATTATAATACAATTGTATTCAATCACTTTTAAGTAGTATCGCTTTACCGCAGAGGAGTCGTTTTGTTTTTTTCCATACAGTGGATAAAGTACTGTATTCATTACTGTTGTCAACCTATTTCGAAAAGTATCAGTTAATACAAATGCCAATGTGTAAGAACCTAATAAGGTAGCATTTAGTAATTTGCCAATGATAAGATAGTCGATATTGCCAATTATATAATTAACAATGCTTGTCAAAGTTGTGAGCATTCCGAATCCGAAAATCTCTTTAAAGGCCAAAGTCTCCCAAATGAATTTGGGAGTCCACTTCGTTGCCCAGAAATATAATGGCATTGCGATAACAATAGAGGCCACAGAATTAAATGCAAGCGACCAGATGCCAAATCCTGCAAAAGCAAGGATCAGCGAGATGACTCCGGAAGTGACGTTGGCTATATTATCTATAAAAGCCATCTTTTTAAAGTTCATTTGCTTAGTTAACTGCGCTTTATGAACTAAATTAATAGGGCTTGAAAGAATACCAAGACTGAGAACAGGGATGAGATCCTTTATGATTGGTTCGTTATAGTATGAAGCTACAAAACCGGACAACCCAAAACTGATCAGCAGGTATAGTGACGTAGACCATAGCACTCCTGTCCAAAATGCAGTGTGGAAATGGGCATTTCTTAGGTTTTGATCTTTCCGTTGTATAAGGGCTGCACCAATACCAATGTCATTTAGAACCTGGACAAAACCGGTGAAAACAGTAGCCATTCCTACGACGCCGAACTGCTCCGGAAAAAGTATTTTGGCCAGCACAAGCCTGATGGCGAATGTTAGTGACTGATTAATAACCAGCTGTAAACCACTCCAGAATACCCCCTTAATGACTTGGCTTTTTGAGTTGCTCATCCTTAATTCTGCCTGAAAGTGATCATTCAAAGAAATTCATTACGCCGAAACCTTCTTTCAACAGCAACTGATCCTTTTGAAATAAGCGAAGATCTGACGATGCCATATCTTCTATTAATGTATCCAAAGTATGTTTTGGCTTCCATCCCAATTTTTCCTGTGACTTAGTTGGGTCGCCAATAAGCAGTTCAACCTCTGTCGGACGGTAATATCTTGGATCTATTTTTAACACCGTTGTACCAAGCTGCAAGTGAGGGCCATTTGCAACGCCAAGTTCTGACAACCGAGAACTATCCACAGATGCTATTGTACCAATTTCATCAGATTCCGCGCCTGTGAATTGTAGTTCAACACCAAGGAACGCGAATGTCTTCCTGATAAATTCTCTAACACGGGTAGTAACGCCGGTCGCAATAACAAAATCTTCTGATGTATCCTGCTGAAGTATCAAATACATGGCTTCGACATAGTCTTTCGCATGTCCCCAATCTCTCTGGGCGTCTATATTTCCCATATACAGGCAATCCTGCAGCCCCAATACAATTTTGGCTGCGGCGCGGGTAATTTTGCGGGTAACAAACGTTTCGCCTCTTAATGGAGATTCGTGATTAAACAGAATTCCATTAGAAGCAAACATTCCGTAAGCTTCTCTGTAATTCACGGTGATCCAGTATGCGTACATTTTTGCAACTGCATAGGGTGATCTTGGATAGAATGGGGTTGTCTCAGACTGAGGGACAGCCTGCACTAAGCCATAAAGTTCGGACGTTGACGCCTGGTAAATTTTAGTTTTTTTAGTCAAGCCCAAAAGTCTGACAGCTTCTAAGATTCGAAGCGTTCCTATACCATCAGCATTTGCTGTATATTCTGGTATTTCAAAACTTACCTGCACGTGGCTCATTGCCGCCAAATTATAAATTTCGTCCGGTTGCACTTCCTGGATTATGCGTGTCAAGTTCATGGAGTCTGTCAAATCACCATAATGCAATTTGAATCTAGCGTCAGTGACGTGTGGATCTTCATAAAGGTGATCGATACGATCAGTATTGAAAAGAGAACTCCGTCTCTTAATGCCATGCACGGTATATCCTTTGCTTAACAAAAGCTCAGTAAGATATGCACCATCCTGTCCGGTTACACCAGTGATCAACGCTATTTTTGACATCTTTTTTAAGTTTAATGACTATTGATTTAATATATTTTAAACAATGAGCATAAGGCTCAGTTAACAGCGTACAACTCTTGATTCTGTAAAAAATCATTGTATGCCAGATCTATTCCTTCTTTTAGTTGGATTGTGTGTTGCCAACCTAGCCCATGTAGGGTAGATACATCCATCAATTTTCTAGGCGTACCATCAGGTTTCGATGTATCCCATCTTATTTCTCCTTCATAACCCACAGCTTGTGCAACTAGTGTAGTTAGGTCCTTTATTGAAAGGTCTTGCCCGGTACCAATGTTTACAAATTCTTTGCCGCTGTAAGTCCGCATCAAAAATAAGCAAGCGTCTGCAAGATCATCGGCAAATAAAAACTCCCTCATAGGCGAACCTGTACCCCACGCTGTCACAAAAGGTTGGTTTTCTTCTTTCGCTGTATGAAATTTCCGGATTAAAGCCGGTAATACATGCGAATTATTTAAATGATAATTATCACCATAGCCGTACAAATTTGTAGGCATTACACTAATAAAGTCACAGTTATATTGATCTCGATACGCTTCACATAGTTTTATTCCCGCAATCTTAGCGATTGCATAAGGTTCATTCGTTTCTTCCAAAACTCCTGTAAGCAGATACTCTTCTTTTAAAGGTTGAGGAGCCATTTTGGGATAAATGCAGGAAGAACCCAAAAACATAAGCTTAATAACATTATTCAAATGAGCTTGATGAATGATGTTAGCCTCGATCATTAAGTTTTCATAAATGAAGTCAGCTCTATAGGTGTTGTTCGCCACAATTCCACCAACTTTTGCCGCTGCCAAAAACACGTAATCAGGCTTCTCTTGGGAGAAAAAATCTGCAACCGCTGCTTGGCTACGCAAATCTAACTCCGAAGAGGTACGGGTTAGAATATTCTCAAATCCATTTTTCCGTAATGCTCTCGTAATGGCTGACCCAACCATGCCTCTATGGCCAGCTACATATATTTTAGATAATTTGTCCATTCGTTTACAGATTCAATAGTTTTCTGATATTCGATTCTTGATGACTCAAAAAGCCTGATAAGTAAAGCCATGATTGAAGTTTCGAGGGTGCACTCACAATGTTGACAGGTCACTCAATCTGTTTGGCATTTGAAGGTCAGATACTTTTCTGGCTATATATTGATACAATCACTTAATTCCTTTTTTCAAAACCGACGCACGTGAACAAGCCGACATAGCAAGTTCGACTACTGCCAATGTCATGTCTGAAGAAATAAATGATTATTAGAAATTAGGCTGGATGACATCCGGGGGGCCTCCGGAAAAGAGTAGCAAGACTCTGCGAATATCGATACCCGCTTAGGTGTAAGAATGTTCTGTTCATATAACGTTGAGAGAATGTGACGATTTTATATCAAATCGATTTGTATAATAATACATTTCGTTTTGCTTTTCTGAAAATAATTCAATCTTCAATATGGTGCAAATTTAAAATTGTATTTTGTACTTAAATACAACTTTAAATTTGTGTAGTTTAATTTTTAACTATGATCACTAACTCCTTGTGATCATTTTCCTCAATTTTGTTTCAATGGTCTGGATTTTGCTTTCTGGCTCATCGCCATAATATCCATATCCATATCCACCATATCCATATCCGTATCCATATCCACCACCGTATTTAACACCGTTAAAGATTATAGAAAGATTGGTAAATCGTTGGGCTCTTTGCAAATCGCCAATTCGCTTTAAATGATCCAGCAGAGTGTAATTAAAACGCACCAGATATAATGTGGCATCTACGTATTTCTCAATCAGAGACGAATCTGTTACAAGACCGAAAGGAGGCGAATCGATCAAAATGTAATCGTACTGCTCACGAAGCTCTTTCAACAGAATCGGAAGTCGGCCGTTACTGATAAGCTCAGACGGATTAGGAGGGATCGGACCACTTGTCAGAACATCGAACTTTGGATGAACTCCACTTGGTTGAATGAAGTCCTGCGGCGTTCCCTGGCCAATTAGGCAATTGGAGGCCCCAGTTTTATTTGAAACCAGCAGACGCTCGTGAAGGGTAGGTTTTCTTAAATCTAATCCAATCAAGAGAACTCGTTTGTCAGAATAAGCTAAACTCGCGGCAAGATTTATACTAACGAAGCTTTTACCCTCACCGCCAATGGATGATGTGAACATGATAGTTCTGCAATTTCCATCCCCCAAATATTGCAAGTTGGTGCGGAGAGCCCTGAATTGTTCTGCAACAGCACTTCGGCTTGTCATTTTAATAATCGCATCCTCGCCAGGTTGATCCTTGGTAGTCTTCATCAGACCTATTTCCCCCAGCACAGAAGTTTTTGTTGTGCTTTCTACTTCTTCCCGATTCTGTACTGTATTGTTTAGTAGTAAGAGTAAATTGATGAGCAACAAGGGAACAAGTATACCCGCCGCAGTAGCACCAGCCCACACAATTAGTCTTTTTGGTTTTATCGGAACAAAAGACGCGATTGGCGCATCAACTAATCTGCTATCCGTTACAGTTGCAGCATATCCCAATGCAGTCTCCTCTCTCTTTTGAAGGAGGTAGAGATATAGACCCTCTTTAATACTTTGTTGACGCTTAATGCCAACATACTCACGTTCTTTTTGCGGAATACTACGAAGTCCTGCAGAGAAGCGGGCGTTAACACCCTCTAAACTGCTCTTAGTTACATCCAATCCGCGTTTCAGGTTCTGAACATTTTCTCTTATAGCTTGCCGGGTATTTGCAATTTGAGTATTAATTGTACCTAGTAGCGGATTGCTTGCCTGAGTTGTCTGAGCATATTTTTCTCTCTGAATTTGCAAGTCGTTATATCTCGTCAAAAGTGAGACAAGTATAGGATCGTTAATCATATAGGTAGCAGGAGCAGGCGAACCGTCACCAGCATTTTTTATATAATTATCAACACTTTCTAAAACGCTAATCTTAATATTTACATCATTAAGTTGCGCGTCGTTTTCTTTAATGTTTTGCAGATAAAGATTAGACTCAGCACTTATGTCTGTGAGTCCTTGATTTTTTTTATAGGATTCAACATCCTTTTCAACATCTCCTAATTCCCCGGTTATCAGACCTAATCTGCTTTCAATAAATTTCAAGGTGTTGCTAGCTTCGCTATTCTTATCATTAAGGGACGATTGTACATATACATCCAATAACTTGTTCAAGACGTCCTTGCCGCGCTGTATGGAGGTGTCCTCAAAACTTAGCTCCAGAACGGTACTTTTTTGATTAGGTTTTAATATTTCAAGCCTTTTCAAAAGGATGCCAGTCAGGGTTTTAACATCTTTGAAGGTAACATCGACATCTTTAAAAGTGGACTCTGCTCCCTTTTGTATTGAGAACAAACCCCACGGATTGCGAAATTTTTGACCGAATTTATATTTGTTTGTCTCATCATTTATAGAAAACGATTCATTGTCTATAACATGAATTACCAATGGATTTTCATAAGCAAATTCCGAAATCAGCTCAGGCTTTATAATGATTGGACTTTGTTTGTATAAATCAATCGTTTTTAGGCCGTCGGTAGTCTCGTAATTAATGTCCAGAGATAATTCCCTGATGGTCTGTTCCATTAATGATTGAGATTTAAGGATTTCAATCTCATTTTCTACCAATTTGTTTCCACCAAATTGAGCCATTTCCTCTATGATATCATTTCCGCTTCCAGAAATTCCCTTTTGATCGTCTTTGATGAGGAGTTTAGCTTTAGCTAAATAGACTGGCTGTGTGATTTGAAGAAAAAAGAATGCTGATATAAGCGCTAGTGCTAAGCAAATCGGGAACAAAAACCAATATCTAACATAGCCTCTGATATAGGAATGAAGGTCAAATTTCTTCCCTTGCTCATCAATTTGATCTTGATGGAATTCGCTACTTTGATTATTCATACTAAGTAAATTAATTCTTTGTTGAGTTTTCTAGTGATAACACGCTTCCGGAATACTGGCAATTGGCGATTATCTTAATCTATAAATAACAAGTGTTAGTGCGGTTATCACACTGAGGAACAAAGGGGCCAACTGAATTGTCCTATCGGTCGTATTCATACGAGCTTTTATCGGCTCAACATAAATTACATCGTTCTTATGCAAATTATAAAAAGGGGATTCAAATATATCCCGAGATGTTAAGTCAATTCTCGCATATTGACGCTCACCCATTTCCTCTCGGATGATCATTATATTATTGCGTCTCCCATAGATCGTGAGATCACCTGCCAAACTCAGAACCTCTGGTAATGTAATTTTTTCATCAGGAATCACATAAACCGCAGGGCGGTTGACCTCTCCCAAAACTGAAACTTTGAAATTTATATTTTTAATGTTGACTGAAGGTTCCTTCAGATAAACCAACAATCTGTTACGGATGGTATCAGCAGCGGCCTGCATTTTTAATCCTTCTACATGAATTTTGCCCACCAAGGGAAGCTCGATATTACCCTCACTGTCGACAAGATAGCCGAAAGGTTGTCTCGCATTATTACTTCCGGTTCCATAGCTGATAGATGTTGTAGAAAACTCATTTGCCGCATTAAATATTGAGTTAGCCTCAGGGCTCAAGCTTCCGACAATAATTGAGAGCATGTCACTTGAAGCAATTTTGGGGACGTAATTCTGCTGAATTTTCGACGCTGAGTAGCGCAACGTATCGCCTTGGAAATATACAATCGACTTGGGAGACACACAGGATGTTGTTCCTGCGATCATCGCAATAAAAGCAAAAAGTAAAATGAATGTGATTTGAGAGAATCGCTTAGTGCGTAAGATCATGAGTTAACGTGAGTATATTAAATTACTAAATTAATTTGTTGTTATTCAGCTGATTGTCCTTGGGAAGACAGTCGTTCAAGAATCATAATTGCTACTCTTAATCTCTATTACTTTATTATACGGGCTTAAAGTACAAATGCGTAGGGAAGGTATTTCTTTCTATTGTGCAAAAAATGCGAAATCAGTATTAATGACAAATATAGAATAAATTCAATTGTCATCATTAAATATTTATAAGTTTTTCATTCTGAAAAGGATAATCCGTGACCCAATTGTGTTTGTTGCTCTTCTGAATTAGCTCTAAGTGCTGAATTTTGTGAGCATCAGTCCCCAAAAAAGTAACGAGATTGTTTTTCAACAGCCATTCTGCCATCTTCAAAATATTCTCTCCGTAGTAACCAGTTAGTGATAAAATGTTCACTTGTAGCTCACAGCCGCCATCTGCCAGTTTCTTGTAAACGGAAGGGTCTGAGTAGAAATAGGTATAGCGCTCCGGGTGAGCTAGAACGGGTTGATAGCCCTTGCTGATGATGGAGAACAGATTCTCTGATGTATTCATCAGCGGCGTAGAGTAGGGTAACTCTACAAGCAAACGATTCCCGGGAAGTGTCATTAAACGTTGCCCCGACGCAAGCATTTCGTTGAAATGCTCATCAATGAAGTATTCGGCAGCGGCATCAATCTGGATTGATAGTCCCGCCTTTTTAGCACCTTGTCGAACATCTTCCAGTCCTGCCTGAATAATCTCTGGTGTATTGCGGTAGCAGTCCCACATAACATGAGGACTTGTAACGATTTTAGAATAACCAAGAGATTGCATTTTAGCAGCCATCGCAACAGCTTCATCAACTGTTTCGACGCCGTCATCAATTCCGGGTATGATATGGGAATGTATGTCTATACCGATATGAGCTAAACCTACCTCCTTATTTTTCTTTTTGTCGAATAACCAGTTGAGCATATCAATTTCGATCCGTGACTTGGTGCTGTTAAAAGATCAACTAAGCCCGCCGATCGGAATTTTTGTTTGTTTGAAATTAGGACAAATTTAAGTTAAAAAAAATGACACTATATAGAATCATAAGCTGAAAAATTTTACGAAATTATAGAAATGTAAAATTGTATTATTCTTTTGTACGATTCTTTGTATTACATGTAAGAAATATTTATTCTTTTCCGCGATGCTTAAATGCCTCGATAAGTCGGGGCCATCAAGCCTCACTTCAGCGTATTCTAACGGCCATAAATACGAGTAGTTTTCCCCCAAAAACTGATTTAGATAAAAAGACCAAACATCACCTGCATCCAAACCATTTTACCTTTCTATGAAAAAAACATTAACAACACTACTTCTAACACTAGCTCTGAGCCTCAGCCTCCAATTATCCGCCTCCGCCCAGGACGGCTGGATCTCACTTTATAATGGAAAAAATTTTGATGGCTGGAAAATAGGAGCAAATGCTTCCTCTTTCACGATAGTGGATGGCAACATTCAGGTAGCCGGCCCCAGAGCTCACTTGTTCTACGACGGCCCGGTCAAAAACCATATGTTCAAGAATTTCGAATTCAAAGCAACGGTGATGACTAAACCGGGTGCGAATTCTGGGATTTTTATTCATACTTCTTACCAGGAAGATGGCTGGCCTGCTCAGGGTTATGAAGTGCAGGTGAACCAGTCGCATACAGATTACAAGCGTACAGGCAGTTTGTATAATGTGGTCGATGTGAAGGAAACATATGTGAAGGATAACGAGTGGTATACGGAATACATCAAGGTGGAGGGCAAGCATATTACCATTAAAATCAATGATAAGGTGGTTGTGGATTACGAAGAAACTGATGTGGACAAGAGAGAGGGGGATGTGAAAAACAAATTCCTTAAAGCCGGAACATTTGCTTTGCAGGCACATGATCCTAAAAGTGTTGTGCTTTATAAGGACATAATGGTGCGTCCATTGACAGAATAAATCCTGTAAAATTCCACATTGCAACATGGAAAATGTTGTCCGTTTTGAATCAATATTGGATCGCCTCCCTCGAAAGGGAGGCGAATTTTATATGGTCGTACCTGATGAAGTGGCTGTGCTGTTTGTACAGGGGCGCAAGCCTGCCCGGGTCAGGTGCTTATTGAATGGTCATGTCGATTTTCAATGTGCGATCCGGCCGAAGGGTGGGGGAGGTTTCTACATTAATATAGGAACCCCGCTCAGGCAACAGGGGAAATTGGTGCTGGGACAGAAGTTGCATGCGGAGGTCAAGCCGGACGACAGTGAGTTTGGCCGGGATGTGCCGGAAGAATTGCAGGAGCTGCTGGAAATGGACCAGGAGGGAAAACGGCTCTTTGATGGGTCCCTGCCCAGCCACCAGCGCGCCATCATTTATTATGTTGCAGGCGCGAAATCGGTGCAGGTTCGTATCGACCGGGCGATAATGATGATCAACCGGTTAAAAGTGAAGTAGCCTTTCCATTTTCTTTGCTGCTGATAATTCGATAACAGCCCCTATCTCACACCATGTTTTCATTTTCAGCCGGATATTTTTATATTTGTTCAAATCAAGCGGTTTGCTGACTGGGAAATATTGAAGTCAGCTCTTTTTTTAACGCGTCCGTAGACACTTAAACCTATGGACTTTACAAGCTGAATTTTGAATTTCAATGAATTTGAACTCCACGAGGACGTGCTCAACGCCGTGGATTCCATGAACTACCAGCAGGCAACACCTATTCAGGAACAAGCGATCCCTTACATTCTTGGCGGCAAAGACCTGCTCGCCTGCGCCCAGACGGGTACAGGTAAAACAGCCGCATATCTGATCCCGATCCTTGATAAGGTTGCCCACGAAAATAATGGGAACACCGGCGCATTGATCCTCGTGCCGACGCGCGAGCTCGCTGTGCAGATTGATCAGCAGATACAGGGACTGGGTTATTTCGTTGGCGCAACCAGTATTGCAGTTTATGGCGGTAACAAGGGTCCGGAATGGGACCAGCAGAAAAAAGCATTAACGCAGGGAGCAGATATCATTATAGCAACTCCGGGAAGGCTTATCGCACATTTGCAGTTGGGATACGTGACCTTTGGAAATGTAAAACACCTGGTCCTGGACGAAGCAGACAGGATGCTCGACATGGGTTTTCTGAGTGATATTTTGAAGATTATGAGCTTTTTGCCTGCAAAAAGACAAACTCTCATGTTCTCAGCAACAATGCCACCAAAAATCGGTGATCTGGCAAAACGGATCCTGCAAAACCCTGAGGAAATAAGACTTGCCGTTTCGCGTCCAGTTGACCGGATCGATCAGCAGTTCTATATGGCAAAGGACGAACAGAAACTGCCGTTATTATTGCACTTGCTTAGTCAGGTTGAAAATACGAGTATGGTGCTGTTTACTTCGCGCAAATCTACGGTTGAGCCGATCGTACGGGCGTTGCGAAAGCTCGGGCTGGCGGCAAGAGGGATCTCATCTGATTCCGAGCAGGCAGACCGTGAAATCGTATTAAGAGATTTCAAGAACAGACAATTTCCGGTGCTTGTAGCAACAGACGTGCTTTCACGCGGGATTGATATTGATAACCTGAGCCATGTCGTTAATTACGATGTGCCCCGGGATCCGGAAGATTACGTTCACCGTATCGGCCGGACAGCCCGCGCAGAAACGAAGGGCACGGCGATCACGTTTATCAATGAGCAAGATCAGAAATACGTATTGAAGATTGAAAGGCTTTTCGAAAAGGAACTTGAAAAGCAATCCATAACCCAGGATTTGGGCCTTGGCGATGCACCTGTATTTGAGCCGCGGCGGGCAAGGCCCTCGGGTGGTCGCAAGCCGGGGCCAGGCAGCAAGCCTGCTCATAAACCTTCGGGAAGACCTAAAAGACGTAAACCTAATAAAGAAACCAAAAATCCTACTCAGGCCTAGCCTGTCAGCGTTTGTCGAAAATGACGCAGCAAAAGCGACAAAGGATATAACTATATCAATTTTTATTTTAAGGATAAGAATGATATAAATGTGTTATGCCTTTTTTGCTTTTCATTTGCTTAATTTTTAAGTCGTCATGATTAAACTAAAATACCGTACTATTGGACCGTTTGATAGATTGGATAAGGAACCATAGGTTCAGCGTCACAGATCCGCCCATTGTTTCAATGGAAGGTTTGTTCTCACTGCTGTTGCTTTTGCTGTTGAGTCTGGTTGCTGTATTTTTTCACCTTATTCGTATTTTCTTTAATTCCCCCGTTGACTTTTCAATGGACTGGAATTTATTTTTAAGCTGGATTCCGCTGATTACTGCTTTCCTGGCCGATAATTTCACAAAACGTTTCGGCAGCATTCCATTAACGCTGATCATTTTAACCACGCTCTGGCTCGCATTTTTTCCGAATGCGCCTTATATGATCACGGATCTGGCTCACCTAACCGTTGACTACCACCGAGATCTGACCTGGCATGATGTAATTATGCTCTTCTTTTACGCAGAAGTAAGCCTTTTCAATGGTTTGGTGTCGCTATACTGGATTCACCGTTCGTGGCGCCGTGTTTTTTCCAGGCGTGTCAGCATTACATTCCTTTTATTAAGCCTTCCGCTGGCCGGCTTTGGCGTTTACCTGGGAAGGGTCAGGCGCATGAACAGCTGGGACATTATCCATGATCCAAGGGCTATCCTGAACAACCTGATTGAAAGCGCGATGGACCGGACCGCCTGGGTTTTCAGTATGGAAATTGGCATGTTGCTAGGGATTTTATATCTGGTGCTGTGGGTTATCGTTCGTTTCAGGATCAGGTATAGCAAGAAGAATCAGGCAGTGGAGTAGGGATTTAGTCATGAAATCAATGTCACTTTGATATGCAGATATCCGATAACGTTAAGGACTCTTATTCTTCACAATATAATGATGACTCCGTTTCCTGGCGCAACACCGGTGCCAAATACAAGGCGCGTAACATTGTAGCACTTTCCAGACACATTAAATTCAAAAATGTGCTCGAAGTAGGCGCAGGGGAGGGAAGTATCCTGAACTGGCTTTCTCAGTGGGATTTTTGCCAGGACCTTAATTGCGTTGAAATTTCGGAAAGCGGCATTGGCTTAATCAAGTCAAAGCAAATCAAGCACCTGAACGACGTCCTGCTTTTTGACGGATACCAAATCCCTTATCCGGATAACCATTTTGATCTGGTTATCTGTTCGCATGTCTTGGAGCACGTCGAGCATGAGCGCATCCTTTTAAGGGAAATCAAACGGGTCTCTAAATATCAGATTTTCGAAGTGCCCATTGATTTTTCTTTTTATGTAGATAAAAAAGTCAAGCATTTCCTATCCTACGGGCACATTAACATTTACACGCCTGCATTACTCCGGTTCCTGCTGATGTCTGAGAACTTTCAGATCAAAAAGGACATTTGCCATCTTTATGATGACGAAGTGATCAAGCCGCTTTTTAAAAACAATCCCTCAGGTTTTTATCTAACAAAAATCAAGCATTTCGTTTTGCGGCTCTTTCCATATCTGATGGGCATCAAGCCGAATGCTTATGCGGTGCTGACAGAGAAAACAGAGAAGGATCTCTCCATATTTTAAGTGACAGCGCCGACACATTCACCCCTTCAAATCCTTTATCAGGACACGGATCTCGTAGCAATCAATAAACCAAACGGACTGCTCGTCCACCGCTCACCGATTGCAGCAGATGCAGACGTCTTCGCAGTCCAGATACTCCGGGACCAGCTCGGCCAAAAAGTATATCCCGTTCACCGTCTCGACCGAAAAACTTCCGGCGTACTGCTCTTTGCATTGAACGAAGAAATGAACAGCCTGATGCAGCAACAGTTTCAGGAAGGAAAAGTTGAAAAAACCTATCACGCCATTGTCAGAGGCTACACGCCCGATCAGCTTGACATTGATTACCCATTAAAAAGAGAAGACGGCACGATCCAGGAAGCCTTCACCTCACTGCGCACCCTTGAAAGAACAGAAGTGAATTTCGCCATCGGAAAGCACCCGACGTCCCGCTACTCGCTGGTAGAGCTAAAACCCACCACCGGCCGCATGCACCAGCTGCGCAAACACATGGCCCACATTTTCCATCCCATCATCGGCGATAGGCCGCATGGATGTAACAAGCAGAACCGTTATTTTAAGGAGGAGTTAGGGATGAGTACAATGATGCTGCATGCGTTAGAAATAGCATTTCAGGTGCCAAACAAAACCGGGGAGATGCAAATACGTGCCAACTTCCAGCCAGATTTTCTTGAAGTTTGCCAAAAGCTTTCATTCCGGAGCCAGCTCATCGAAGGACCGGATAATTTTTAGAAGCTGGGCGCCAACTTAAACTTCACTTGCCAA
This sequence comes from Dyadobacter chenhuakuii, assembly GCF_023821985.2. NCBI lineage: Bacteria > Pseudomonadati > Bacteroidota > Cytophagia > Cytophagales > Spirosomataceae > Dyadobacter > Dyadobacter chenhuakuii. The sequence continues at coordinate 242,131 of NZ_CP098805.1, forward strand.
CATTAAACCCCTCAATTTCCCTAAGCATCTGCAAAGACTTGATTACAGGATCCCAATCCTTACCCCTGAAAAGCAGTTTAAACCACTTCCTATCCCGGTTTTCATACTTAATGTTGAAGAAAAGCCATAGAGCCGCCACCAAAAAGATTAATGTTACAATCACCTGGGCGGTTAACCATCCTTGGTTGGCAAACATTTTTTGCTGGATGCTGAAAGTCGTCCAGACAGGTGCATGCAGAAACATCAGCTTGTATATCCATAGCGTAGAGCTTTTTAACTTCGCCAATCGGAACTGTGTTGTTAGCAGTGGCTCGCCCAGGTCTGTTTGATAGATCAATGCAAGCTGGTAAATATAGATTGCGATGACAATTGTCAAGAGCACGGCATGCGTAGCGATCGAAAACCAGAAAAACGGGCTGGCGTAGGCGTAGGTTTGATACAGCACAGAGCTCAGGAAAGCGATCCATAACAAGCTGCCCATGACTATAAAAAGCTTCATGGGAACCATCGAGCTCACCAACGACTTGATTTTGATAAGCGTAATGGCACTGGCATTCTGCCGGTTCAAAACCAGGTTTTCTTCAAGTTTCTGATCATAGGAACGCCACAAGGCGATCAATTCTGACTCCTGCATATGCTTAGGGTTTTAATGTTGCAAATTTTTGTTTGAGCTGCTCTTTAATGCGGAAAACTTTGGTCGAAACATTTGAAACGCTTATGCCCAGAATATCGGCAATCTCCTGATGGCTCCGATCTTCCAGATAGAGCAGGATAAGCGCACGGTCAAAGTCATTCAGCTGCCGGATAAAGCGGTGAAGCATGGAGAATTCCGAATCCGGATCCACCTGTTCGTCCGTGGCGATCAAGCTGATAATATCCTCAGTTAGAGCCTGATTTCGTTTGTCGCGGCTCGACTGTTTCCGGTAAAAAGAAATTGACACGTTCAATGCAATGCGGTATATCCAGGTGGTTATCCTAAACTGATCATTGTATTTGGGATAAGCTTGCCAGAGCTGTATGATAATTTCCTGCAAAAGGTCCTTCCTGTTTTCTCTGTCCTTACAATACGCATTGGCCACTTTAAAAATGATCCCCTTATTGTCCTCAATCATATTCAGGAAGTTGTCTTTGTCAGAGGGCTGCATGAGGATTCTTATTTTTTTTCGCTTGGGAAACAACGTGGGTTCAGACAATTATTCGCAACACCGGTAATTAAATCACAGAATTACACGAATTTTTTGCAGTTAATATCCCAGGAAGCACACGATCAATAGTGCTTGGTGCTGTAAGCATACAACTTGCTTGCCAACATTTCTACGATCAGTTACTAATAGTTGAATCAAAATAATTGTATTGAAACTAAAACTAATTGTATTTTTATAGATGAATGAAGAGGTACATGATGTTGACGTCGAAAAAAACGACGCCGTTCCGCTTTCTGTTTTGGAACAAAAAAGATTGAAGACACTGCTAAGCTATTCAATTCTGGATACGGCAGGGCAGGAAGAGTTTGATGGTCTTGCAGATCTGGCCTGCCTGGCGTGCGAGGCGCCAGTATGCATCATTACATTTATTGATCAAAAAAGGCTTTGGATTAAGTCCAGCCGCGGAACCCAGCTAAGCGAAATCGATCGCAGAACCTCTTTTTGTCAGTATACCATCCTGCAAGGTTCGGTTTTTGAAATCGAGGATGTCAGCCTGGATGATCGCTTCCGGGGCAACGACTTACTGAATGAACAACCTGACCTTCGTTTTTACGCAGGCTACCCACTTACGGATCCCGCAGGCTACCCGCTGGGCGCGATCTGTGTGCTGGACAATAAAGTCCGAAAACTTACCGAGGTTCAAAGCAAGTCGCTGCAACTGATTGCTTCCCAGGTTATGGCCCTGGTCACATATCACAAAGAACGCATGCATGCTGGCATACAGCGGCAGGGCAATGATAACGCCTTCATTAAAGAAAAAACGAGCAGCGAGGAAAAACTCAAATCATTTTTTGAGAGCTCACAGGGGCTCATGTGCACCCATGATCTGGATGGCAACTTTACCGCCGTTAACTCTGTTGGGGCGGATCTTTTGGGATATACCGTAGAGGAATTTTTGAAAATGAATTTGCTGGATGTGACCCCTCAAAAACACCGGCAAGGCTTACGGGATTACTTCCAGCAGATTACGAATTCGGGCAAATCCAGCGGTTTGATGACGACCGTGCATAAGGACGGGCGTCAGGTCATTTGGAGTTACCGCAATGCACTGGTTATGGACGGAAATGGACACGGTTATGTTGTGGGTAACTGCATAGACATTACCCAAATGCATAATCAGGCCAAGGAACTGCTCCGAACTCAGCAAATGCTCATGCAAACCAGCCTTATTGCAGGCATAGGAGGTTGGGAATACAATTTGAACGAAAAAGAACTCTACTGGTCTGATCTGGCTAGTAAAATTTACCAGCAGGATCCTGATTTGAAGCTCAATCTAGATAATGTGCTGAACCTATACAAGGACGGTGAGAGTAGGGAAAAAGTGATAAAAGCCATAGCGGATGCCACCAATTATGGCACGGCTCATGACATAGAAGTTCAGATTTTAACAGGTAAGCACGAAGAGCGCTGGGTGCGACTCGTTGTCAATGCCGAGTTCAGAAAAGGGAAATGTAAAAAACTTTACGGGACGGTTCAGGACATTGATGAGAAGAAAAAAACAGCGTTGCAGGTTGAGCATACCAAAGAGCAGCTTAGCATGCAGCAGGCGCGCCTGCTGGCATTTGTCGAGCACATTCCTGCCGTTGTGGCCATGCTCGACAATGATATCCGGTATCTGGCTGTAAGCCGCAAGTGGGAACAGGAATATGGATTGCGTAGCCAAGATATTATTGGCATAAGCCATTACGATGTCTTTACAGATACAGATCAGGAATGGAAGGATATACACCGACAGGCCCTTGCAGGCAAACGCATGCTGCGTGGAGAACAAGTATCCCGACCGGATGGATGGAGCCATGACCGGTATCTGACCTGGGAAGTCTGGCCCTGGTTTCAGTTTGATGGCGCCATTGGGGGCATTATAACGCTCATTCAGGATGTAACGGAAATTGAGCTGCACCGCCAGGAACTAAAAACGGCCCGTCATCTGGCTGAACAAGCCAATATGGCCAAGTCAGAGTTTTTGGCCAACATGAGCCATGAGATACGAACGCCCTTGAATGGCGTAATCGGCTTTACGGACCTGGTTCTTAAAACGCATATGAGCGATACGCAGAAGCAATATCTGAGCTTCGTTCACCAGTCTGCCAACACATTGCTGAGCATTATCAATGATATTCTGGATTTTTCCAAAATTGAAGCGGGTAAGCTCGAACTGGATATTGACAAATATGATATCTATGAGATAGCAGCGCAAACGGCCGACATTATTTCGTTTCAGGTACAAAACAAAGGACTGGAAATGCTGCTGGACATCCCAGCCTGTCTGCCGCAGTATGTCTGGGTGGATGATATCAGGCTGAAACAGGTGTTAATAAATTTATTAAGCAATGCAGCCAAATTTACCGAGTGCGGAGAGATTGAGTTAAAAATTGAAATTCTGGACTACCGACCGGAAAATGACGATATGATTACTTGCCGCTTTATTGTGCGTGATACAGGCATCGGCATCCGTAAAGAGAAGAAAGCCAAAATATTTGAAGCTTTCCTGCAGGAAGACGGTTCAACAACGAAGCGGTATGGAGGAACCGGGCTAGGGCTGACGATCTCCAATCAGCTTCTGGCCCTTATGGGTAGCAGCCTTCATCTGGATAGTGCCGTTGGGGTTGGCAGCACGCTATACTTTGATCTGACCATGAAGTCAGAAGCCGGCGATATAAATCCAAACCAGGCTATCACCAACATTGACCGGGTGCTGATCGTTGACGATAATACCAAAAGCCGCCAGCTGATAGAACGAATGCTGGCCCAGCTGGGAATCAAATCAGATCAGGCTGAAAATGGGGCGCAGGCATTGGATATACTTTCGGCTGACATGGCTTATAATGTTGCGTTAATAGATTATCACATGCTCCATATGGATGGACTGGAAACGGTTCGCCGTATCCGGCAGACACTTTCGGCCGCTCAGCTTCCTATTATCTTACTTAACAGCTCGGCAGATGACGCTGTCGTTCTTCGCGCATCCCAGGAGCTGCATATTAACTCGCGGTTGATGAAACCAATTAAATTGGGGAATATAGCGCTTTCACTTGCCAATTTGTCGCCTGTTGAACCCCAGCAGCAAACTCCCGCTGCGGCTGAGGAACAGGGTTTTACTTCCAAAGCACTTACTATTCTTGTTGCCGAGGATCATCTCATTAATATGATCCTTGCCAAAACCGTCATTAAAAAGCTTGCAGTGAATGCAACGATATGGGAAGCGGCCAACGGCCTGGAAGCGTTGGCGCTGTGTCAGAAGCAGTTACCGGATTTGATTTTTATGGACATTCAGATGCCGCTGATGAATGGTCATGAGGCAACTTCGCAGATCAGGAAGCTGCCGGGTGCTGATAAAGTGCCCATTGTCGCCTTGACTGCCGGAAATGTAATGGGAGAAAAAGAACGATGTCTTGAAGCCGGTATGGACGATTTCGTGGCCAAACCATTTGTGCAAAATGCAATCTGGCAGGTATTTGAGCGGTTTTTAGATTTGAACGATCATTCCAAATAGAACGAATGCAAGCAATATGGATGTATTATCGATATTGCTTCACTGACCAATCTTTAAGGAATCTCATGGCATTGGCGCGAGTTTAGTATACATGATAGTGGCGTCTATATCGAATATAGCGTAACAGTAGTGCTTTCGTATTAATCTAAATAACGGGATGAGTAAATTTAAAGTAGAAGTTTTGTCTTTTGAGCACATTCAGGAATTGCCTGGATCCTGGGAAAAAAATAATTTGGTAAACCTCTTGGAGGCAATGGATTACCAAAATCCCAACGAAATAAAGGAAGCTGAGTTGAAGGAAATGTGCATGATGTCGCTGACTGATTTTGAACCGGAAGAGGCGGCAAAAATCGTTTTGGATTACACCATCGCCGGGCGCTTGACAGAGGGCCAGATACAAAATCTATCCCATGAGATCTTAACTGAAAAACTTTGGGAAGAATACCCGGAGCTAGCCTTGCATCCGGATCTTTACCGCTCCACGCAGCTGCTATACGAGGCTTTTAACGGAAAGTTCCCACGCGTCGAAGCAGTCCAGTTTACGATTCAAATAAGCGGAGACATCAGTATTTTCAATGAAAATCCCGAGGCACCCATCGTCCGTATACTTGCTGCCGGCATGTCCGACAGGAGCCTGATCCATCGTCTGTTTTCTGAGCAGATTGAAAGCAGCCACTTTGAAGAGGCCAAGGATATCATCTGGCAATTAAAGCAGGTTTCCCAAAGTGAGACATCGGTTACCTATGAAATCGTCAGCTCATCATACTGGCTCGATGAAATCAAATATGCTGATAGCTACGAAGCCGAAACGCATGCCGACGCTGCTGACGATGAGGTAGGTCGGTAGCGTGCTAAAAATACTTAGTACATTTAAGAAAACCCCTAAATTTGTTTCTTAATAATTACGCTCTACAAACCAATGAAAACCCTCCACATTTTAGTTGCAAGCCTGTTAATATTTGCATCCTGCCAGTCCAAGAAAACGGATCAGAATAGCCCGGTAACGGCCAGTTCTGACAATGAAAAACTTCTCAAAGATTACTTTGACAAGTTCAATCAGCACAATTGGAAGGAGATGGCAGCCATGTATTCAGATACGGCAGAATTTAAAGATCCATCGCTGGGGCAGGGTATTGTCAAACAGTCCCACGAGCAGATCATCAAGAAGTATGGCGAGTTGCAGCAAATGATCCCGGATGTTCGCGATAGTCTTGTCAATATGTATCCTTCGGGCGATAAACACATGATCGTCGAGTTTATCTCGACGGGCACCGCGCCTGACAAGTCAAAATTTACGATGCCCATCTGCACCATTTTTACAATAGTAGACGGGAAGATTACACAGGATTTTACCTACTACGACAATTTTACCGAGTAGCTCAGAAGCCCGCCTTTTATTTGAGCAATGATCGCTAAGAGGGAACTCTGTGGCCAGCTAAATGTTTTTTACTAACAGTATTATTATTGTTAGTAAAAACAGATATGGCAGACAAACTTATTGAAGATATACCTTTTTCCATTCTTGATCTTGCACCAATCACCGAAGGGAATAATGCATCCGTAACATTTAAAAACAGCCTACGACTCGCACAGCGTGTCGAAGAGCTGGGCTATAACCGGTACTGGCTTGCCGAGCATCATAATATGGAAAGTGTTGCCAGCTCGGCAACTTCGGTTTTGATCGGCTACATTGCCGGTGGCACAAAGAAAATCCGTGTAGGCAGTGGAGGCATTATGTTGCCCAATCACGCCCCGCTGGTCGTTGCCGAGCAGTTTGGCACGCTTGACTCGCTTTACCCGGGGCGTATAGATCTGGGACTCGGACGCGCCCCGGGAACCGACCAGGTTACTGCTCGCGCGCTCAGGCGCAACTACATGGAATCTGCTCAGGATTTTCCCGATGATGTGATTGCATTGCAAAACTATTTTTCGCCGGACAATAAAAACGCCAAAGTCCGCGCTATTCCCGGTGAAGGAGCAGACATACCAATCTGGATATTGGGTTCGAGTACCGACAGTGCGCAGCTGGCTGCCCACCTGGGATTACCTTATGCATTCGCGAGCCATTTTGCACCGACTCATTTCCTGACTGCTATTGAGCTTTACCGCCGCAATTTCAGGCCCTCTCAGTATCTTGCCCAGCCATATGTAATGGCGTGCGTAAATGTAATTGCAGCAGACACCAATCAGGAAGCTGAGCGGATTGCTACCTCTTTCTTTCAGCTGGCTACGGGCATTATTACGGGCAAACGCCGGCCTTTGCAGCCACCCGTGGAAAGCATGGACGGACTCTGGGGCGACTACGAAGAAGCGGCCGTCAGACAAATGATGAAATATACTTTTATCGGTGATCAGAAGAAGATTAGTGCTGACCTGGCTTATTTCCAGCGGCATACGCAGCTTGACGAGCTAATGGTTACCAGCCACATCTATGATCCTGATGCGCGCATCCACAGCTATGAAATCCTGAAAGGCGTTCAGAATCAGGTATTAGCAGCGCATTCAGCATGATGATAACTGCCGGGTAGTCTACTGTTCTGATGGAGGCGGCGTCTTTGTTCCCCATTGCTCGTTGGGCTTATCGCCCATGACAAAGCTTAGGGTGCCGCCTTTCATCAGCTCATCACGATACAGCCAGCAGTTATCCAGAGCAGCTCCGTTGAATGTTGCCGATTGGACATATACATGATCCTTGCCGTTATTTTTTGTTTCAATCACAAGGGTTTTACCATTGCCCAAAGTAATGGTAACCTTATCAAATAAGGGACTGCCCAGTTCTATCACCGGCCTTTGATCTGTAAAGCCTTTTACATCAAAGAGTCCCAGTGCATTCATTACATACCAGGATCCGAGCTGTCCCTGGTCCTCATCCTGTCCGTAACCATAGCCATGTATGGGCTCGGTTCCGTAAAATTCGCGCCCGATGGCCCGGGTCCATTTCTGGGTCAACCACGGTTTTCCTGAGAAATTAAATAACCAGCTGGTATGCAGGTTTGGCTGGTTTCCGTGGTTATAAATGGAATTAACCCCGGCAAATGCATCAATGGTTTTACCGCCGCCAAAACCCAGTTTTTCAGAAACAGTAAAAATGCTGTCGAGCCTGCTATTGAAATTGTCTTTGCTAATGGCATCGATGAGGCCGGCCGGGTTATGCGGGACATAGAATGTGTATTGTACCGAGTTTCCTTCCTGAAAGCCGCGCCATGGCTGATACGGATCAAACTTACCTACAAAAGTGCCATCTATCTTCTTGGGCTGCATCAGCTTGTTTTGCGGGTTGAAAATATGCCGCCAGCCGTTTGATAGTTTAATGAGCTGACCATAATCCTGGGTTTTACCCAATGCTTTGGCCATCTGCGCGGCAGCAAATGCGCCGAAACTGTATTCCAATGTATGTGATCCTGAAAAATTAGATCCGGTGGAATCGGTGATGAAATCCTGTCCTGTCCGCTCTAAAAATGGCACGTAGCCATGCGCTGTAAAGGCTTTGGTATCCAGCTTACCAGCGCCGACGGGCCGATTTTTATAATTTAGCTCGTTTGCCTTGATCGCATTATAGGCAAATTCCACATCGTAATTGCGGATACCTGCATTGTAGGCGCCTGCGATGGCCAGCCCCACAAAGTTGGTTCCTACGCCTGATACAAATTCACTGTTGGCAATGCCATCACCAAACCAGCCTTTATCCTTGAAAATCTGCAAATGTGTATTGACAAAACTGCCATACCACTCGGGGTAGGACAGGGCCCACAGCTGGGTAATGTTCCAAAAGGCGCCCCATATAGCATCTGTATTGATGAATTCGTACGGCAGGTTCTTACTGTTTTGTACCGGAAGCTGCCCCGTCTTTCCGCCGTGCATGGGGTAGGCGCCGTTGACATCGCTGGCAATGCCTCTTCCCAGTAAGGCGTGATACAGACCGGTGTAGAATTTGATTTTGTTTTGCTCATCGCCGTCTTCAACTGCAATTTTCCCCAACTGCTGCTGCCAGATGGCCTGGGCCTGCGCTTTGGCCTTCTCAAAAGACAAACCCTTTGCCTCAGCAAGAAAATTTTGTTTTGCGTTCTGAATAGAGGTGTAGGACAGGCCGGTTTTAACTTCAATGATTTCCTTATTTTTTGTCTGGTAATGAAGCGCCAGGCCCGCACCCTTGCCTGCCGAGCTACGCTGGTTTGCTGTCACCTTATCAGCAGTGAAAGCTGTAACGGAGGCTGGCTTTTTGCTGAGCTCACCATAGAAGAACATGGCAATTTTTCCCTTGGGATCATATATTTTCACATATTTGGGATAGGTGATCACGTAGCCTTCAAAGTGCGTATCATCAAGCATTTCAATGCGGGCATCTGTTACAATGTCGCTTTCGCCCTGCTTGTTTCCAATATCAAGGATAATGTGGGATTGCTTGTGCTCTGGGAATGTATAGCGCTGAAAACCAACCCTTTTGGTGGCCGTAAGCTCAGCGGTAATGTTATAATCTTCCAGTAAAACCTTGTAGTAACCGGGCTGCGCCACCTGGCTTTTTCGGTCAAAGCCGGAACGATAACCTGTATGGGCAGAATCCAGATCACCCGGCTTGGTTTTGAGCGGTCCGGTCGCCGGCATATAGCTTACACCGCCTACCTGCCACTCATGAAAATGAACAAAACCTTCTATCGAATTTTGGCGCGTATCATAGCCAACGGCTTCCCATCCCGACGGATTGCCATAATGTCCGTTTGTAGAAGGAGCAAGTTTAGCCATGCCGTAAGGAACCGCAGCAGGTGTATAAAAAAACCAGCGGCTATGTGCAGTACCAATGTTTGGATCGACATATTTAAGAAAACTTTGCGCCTTAGCATGATGATATGCTGATAAGAACAACAGCCAGGCAATAACAACACGGAATTTGGCTTTCATAAAGGTAGATTTAGTAATCGCTTTTGGATCTTGTTTATAAACTTATGATCTTTTGTTTGTATTTTTCAATGTGTCAACATGCCGATCACAGATTCAGGCAAAATTTACCTAAACTATTTTTGTTTCACCATAATTTCTATACATTTAAATGTTCATACATACGAACATATTCTTTAGCGCTGACATTTATCGCAAACGAATGAAACTGCAACCCTTCTTTATTTACAGCATGCTGACTCTGCTGACGGCACTATCTTCCTGTGGCGGACAAAAGGTGCAGGATGAGGTCCATATCAATGAAAAGGAATTTACGGCAGAAGCTGATTCGGAGTGGACCAACATGTTCCTTAGAAAATCAGGATGGTTCGGCGGTGACGGGATATTTGCTATTCCGCTGTCGGGCCGCGATAGTGAGAAAAATGACAGTCTGCTGTTTCTGTTCAGTGATACAATGGTGGGAGAAATTCAGAGAGATTCCTTGCAGCCACGCTTTGTCATGGTCAATAACTCCGTGTCGCTACTAAAAGGTAAAACGGCTGATTCCTCCAAGATGGCATTCAAAATAGCCAGCCAAAACGGAACCTATAAAGCCATTTTCAGCCCCAAGACAAACAAGCCGGACAAAGACACCTACTTTTGGCTGGGCGATGGGTTTGTTAATCCCGATGCAGGTAAAGACCTTTTTATTTTTGCTTATCAAATCACCAATACGCACGATAAATCGCCTTTTCCTTTCAAGGAAACGGGTAATGTATTGATCCGCGTGCCAGCCGGAAGTCCTTTTCCTTATGCCGACCAGCAGCAAAAACCGCTTCCATTCAATGACTACAAAAGTGAAGGGGAGACCATATCTTTTGGAGCAGGCATTTTTAACAACACTGCGTCTGCGGGAGAGGCCGAGCCGGATGGTCTTGCATATGTTTATGGGATAAAAGGCAAAAGCAAGCAGCTCGTTTCGGCCCGGGTTAAGCCCGGACAGATCGATGCCTTCAGCGAATGGGAGTTTTGGAATGGCCAGGGCTGGTCTAAGGATGTCAAGTCCGTGAAAGCATTGAGCGATTCAGTCTCCAATGAAATGAGCGTAAGCCGGCTGGCCAAAGGCAAATACGCATTGGTTTATCAGCTGGGCAGTATTTTTCCTCAGATTTGCATGCAGCTCGGCCCCACGCCCGTAGGCCCGTTCGGCCCCAGGATTGTGCTTTATAAAACCACAAATGATATCCAGGACCCGGATTTGTTTACTTATAATGCCAAAGCGCACCCGGCATTGTCAGCGCCGGGCGAGCTACTGATTTCCTATAATGTGAATAGTTTTAAATTTTTTGAGATTATCACAAAAAAGCCTAACCTGTATCGCCCGCGGTTTGTAAGGGTTAAGTTCAGCCAACAATCTTCCCAAACAAACCATTGAGTATGATAAGCGAAGAGACCGATACATTACCAGCTAAAAACCGGCTGCCCTACATCATGCTCATTACCAGCGTTGCTGCATTCGGAGGCTTTCTATTTGGCTACGATACAGCCGTGATCGCCGGGGCGATTGGTTACCTGCAAGTCAAATTCAATTTGTCTCCGCTGATGGTGGGCTGGGCTGCCAGCAGCGCCATATGGGGTTGTGTGCTGGGAGCCATGTCGGCGGGTTATCTCAGCGATCGCTACGGCCGCAAGGCCGTTCTGATCGCCACTGCGGTTCTTTTTGCGCTGCCCGCCTACGGCTCAGCGGTTGTTAATGATCTGACGAGCTTCATTATCATGCGGCTGCTTGGGGGCATTGGGGTAGGGGCGGCTTCCATGCTGTGCCCCATGTACATTTCTGAGATTGCCCCTTCGCGCCTGCGGGGCCGTCTGGTGACGCTCTATCAGCTTGCCATCGTGCTGGGAATTAACATTATATACGTCATTAATCTGAAAATAAGCCAGGCGGGTGACCAGGCCTGGAACATTGAATACGGCTGGCGGTATATGCTGGGCTCGGAGGTGATTCCGGCCGTAGTGTTCTTTATATTATTGTTCTTTGTGCCCGAAAGTCCACGGTGGCTGGCAGCACAAGCCAAAGATGAAGCCGCTAAGAAGATCCTCGAAAAGATCAACGGTAAAGCCGTTGCCCAGCAGATATTTACAGAGATCTCCAAAAGTCTGCGCGACGAAAAAGGCAGGCTAAGCGATTTATTGGACCCAAAGCTTCGTAAGCCACTTTTGATCGGTATTGTGCTGGCACTTTTTTCACAGATTACCGGCATCAATGCAGTCATTTATTATGCACCCGAAATATTCAAAAGCATTGGTTTTGGCGCCGAATCGGCTTTTACACAGACCATCATTATCGGCGTAGTCAACATGCTCTTTACGTTGGTGGCCATCTGGCTTATCGATCGGGCCGGCAGGCGAAGTCTTCTGATCTGGGGTGTGGCCGGCATGATCATCTGCCTTTTTGCCACAGGAATCTGCTTTTATTTTCATTTCGACAAAGGACCTTGGGTGCTTATATTTATCCTGGGCTACATTGCCAGTTTTGCCGTATCGCTGGGGCCCATTCCTTGGGTGCTGATGTCTGAGATATTCCCCACCAAGATCAGGGGGATTGCTATGTCGGTGGCTACATTGATATTATGGATGGGTGTTGTGGCCATCACGCAGCTTACGCCCTATTTTTTGGGAACATTCGGCGGGGCGGTTACATTCTGGATTTTCATGCTGAATGCAGTCATTATATGGATTTTTACAATTAAAAAAATCCCGGAAACCAAAAACAGGTCCCTGGAAGAAATTGAAAGAAGCTGGTAGGGATCAAAGAATAAACTGGGAAAGGCTATTGCAGAATCTGAAATGAAAGACATTTTTATAGGAGTTGATTTTGGCGGCACCCGCATCAAATTAGGGATTGTTTTTCAGGGGCAGATCATTGCCGACGCCAACATTGAAGCGGCCTCCGAGCTGAGCTTTGAGCAAAGGCTCGCCGATATTGCTTTGGAGATGAAGCATTTGCTATCGCAAGGCGCGTACAGGCTGATAGGGATCGGTTTTGCCTTTCCCGGCATTGTCAATTTTTATACAGGCAGGATTTTATCCAAATATGTAAAATATCCGGGCGCTGAAAATGTAGATCTGCAGGCGTGGGCAAAAGTGAATTTTGGCGTTCCCATAGCCGTTGAAAATGATGCCCGGGCCGCACTCATAGGGGAATGGAAACATGGCGCAGGCATGATGAGCACCGATCTGGTGCTGGTAACATTGGGAACCGGCGTAGGCACAGGCGCCCTGGTCAATGGCGCGCCGCTGCGGGGAAAGAACTTTATAGGCGGCAACCTGGGAGGGCATTCCACCATCAACTTTGAGGGAAGCATCTGCAACTGCGGCAATGTGGGCTGCGTGGAAAGTGAAAGCTCCACCTGGGCGCTGACCCAGATTGCAAAAGCATCTGCCGAATTTGCTTCAAGCAAACTGGCAGAGTTACAGATCATTGATTTTAAAAACTTGTTTGAGCTGGCAGCTCAGGGCGACGCGCTGGCCATAACATTGCAGGAGCGCTGCCTGAAAGTCTGGTCGTTATGCGTGATTAACCTGATCCATGCCTATGATCCCCAGAAAGTTATTTTTGGCGGAGGGATCATCAAAAGCAGTCACATTATTTTGCCCTATATCAAAGAAATGCTCGATAAGCACAGCTGGATCGGCTCTGGCGATGTGGATCTGGTTGTGGCTGCCCGTCCTGAACATGCGGGGATATTGGGTGTATATGAATTATTGAAACAAAAAATTACTGATAATGCAATCGAATTACGATAAGTATCCATACGTTGAAATTAGTGAATCCTCGGAGCTGTGTTTTGCTGGCTGGCAGCATATTTTCGATGAAATAATGCGGCTCGCTGAGCTGAAAGGCCAAAGCAAAACCGTGATCTGCATGGACGTGTATCATGGCGTGGACGCAGCAGAAATGCTGGATGCCATAAAGGCGCATCTGCCAGCAGCCACAGTTATCCAAACAAATGCTTGCCTGAAAGATGCAGCTCAGATCCAGCAAATGGTGTTTCCGTATGTAACCGATGATGCTATTTTTGGCAGAATCAATAATCTTCAAATCCATGACTTTTTTGATGGGCCCAAGCTGGAAAAACAAAAAGACCAGATTCGAGATTTAGCCTCAGGCACAGTGGTGGTTTTCGGAGAAGGAGCGGCGCTGTTTGCTGACGCGGACATTTTAATTTATGCAGATTTGGCGCGCTGGGAAATCCAGAAGAGAATGAAGCGCGGACAGGTAGGCAATTTTGGAGTCAATAATCTTGATGAGAGCTTTGCAGCAAAATACAAACAGGGATATTTTCTGGACTGGCGGGTTTTTGACAAGCATAAGCTCGCTTTTTTCGATCAGATAGACTTTTTCATGGATGCCAACATTGCCGGCCAGCCCAAAATGCTGGGCGCTGAGATATACCGCAGCGGTTTGGATCAGACCGTCGGTCGTCCCTTCCGGGTTGTGCCTTTCTTTGATCCAGGCCCGTGGGGAGGACAATGGCTGAAAGAAGTCGCCGATCTGGACCGGGATGAAATTAACTATGCCTGGGGTTTTGACTGTGTTCCCGAAGAGAACAGTCTGCATTTTAGGATTGGTGAGCACATCTTCGAGCTTCCCTCGATCAACCTGGTTCTCACCCGGCCGCAGCAGCTGCTTGGGCAGGCAGTCTACAATGAGTTTGGTGCCGAATTTCCGATCCGCTTTGATTTTCTGGACACCATGCAGGGCGGTAATCTGAGCTTGCAGGTGCATCCCACGCGGGCATATATCCAGGAGCATTTCGGCATGAGCTATACCCAGGATGAGAGTTATTATTTCCTGGAAGCAGACCAGGATGCCTGCGTATATCTGGGAACACGTAATAAAGTAGATGCGGCGGCTATGATTGCCGACCTGGAAAAAGCCCAGAAAGAATTAACTGATTTTGATGCAGAGAAATATGTCAACAAACTGCCTGTAAAAAAGCACGACCACATTCTGATCCCTGCGGGAACGATCCACTGCTCTGGCAAAAATGCTGTGGTGCTGGAAATTTCAGCCACACCCTACATCTTTACTTTCAAATTGTGGGATTGGGGCCGCCTGGGCATGGATGGCAAGCCGCGGCCCATCAACATTGAGCACGGCAAAAATGTGATCGATTACAGCAGGGATGAGGATTGGGTAAAGCAGCATCTGGTGAATAACATTACCAGCATTTCGCTCAATGGTCATCTCAAAGAGGAGTCGACCGGCCTGCATGAAACGCAGTTCATTGAGACCCGCAGGCATTGGTTTGATTCGAAAGTAACGCACTATACCCACGGGACACTGAATGTGGTCAATCTGGTGGAAGGCAGCCAGGTGCTCGTGGAAAGTCCGGATAATCTGTTTGAGCCTTACGTGATCCATTATGCTGAAACCTTTATAGTGCCGGCTAGTGTGGCTGTTTACACCATTACGCCAGCAGGCAATGCGGCAGGGACAAAATGCGCCACGCTGAAAGCATACGTGAGAACTTAGCGGGTCTGGTTGCTTGAAAGGAATCTGAAATCGCTATTTTTGTGATTCTCTACTCAATTTGTCGACCATGAAATTTAGCATAGATCATAAAAGCCCGGTTCCATTACATATTCAGGCAGAAAACCTGCTGCGGACGATGATCAATGATCCCGAGCATTTAAATGGTAAATTCCTTCCCAACGAGGTGGAGCTGGCCAAGCAGTTGGCTATATCCAGGTCTACGCTGCGTCAGGCGCTCAACAAATTGGTCTACGAGGGATTACTGATCAGAAAAAAAGGAATTGGCACCAAAGTAGCAGAGCCCGTAATAAGTTCAAAATCAAAGAACTGGCTGAGCTTTACCCAGGAAATGAATGCCAGGGGGATTAATGTCAAAAATTTTGAGCTGCATGTTACCTGGGTTACGCCTGATGAGAAAACCGCCAATTTTTTTGACATAGATCCCTCCAAAAAGATCCTGAAACTCGAACGGCTCAGAGGTAAAATTGAAGGGCCTTTTGTTTACTTCATTTCCTATTTCCATCCCCGGGTGGGCCTGACCGGGGAGGAAGATTTCAAGCGGCCGCTTTACGACATTTTAGAAAAAGACCATCTGGTTGTAGCCACGCTTTCCAAGGAAGAAGTTGGCGCCATTGCTGCCGATAAATTTATTGCCGCAAAGCTGGAAGTGGAGGTAGGAAGCCCGATTTTGTTCAGGAAACGTTTTGTCTTTGATCAGGGTGACAGGCCCATTGAATACAACCTGGGCTATTACCGCGCCGACAGTTTTGTCTACACCGTCGAAAGCGTACGGGAATAATATACCATCTAAATAGTTATGCTGCGTTTACAGCTAAGCGTTAGGCTACGGTCTGCGATGAATGCGCCTATATAGGTATCTGGCCTAAGTGTAGTGGCAGCTTGCGCGATCATCTTCCTATCAACCTCTCTTTACCATTTCTGTATAAAATGTCATTATTTCTTTAAAATATATTAGGAGTCCTTGTTTTTCAAAAATATGTTTATATGTTTGTACATATGTAAAATGTATTGAGATAGAGTGCTTTGCGTACTGATTAAATCCTAAATCCTCACTTCGTGGGAAAAAAGCCATTTAACCACTAACTGCTTTTATGAAACCAAAACTACTTGCAAAAAACGGGCGGAGATCGTTGAGCACCTGTCTGGGCTTGGCGCTGGGAATCTTTCTGGCTTCTGCCGTGCAGGCCGCTATCCCCCTGCACAAGGCCTCGGGCTCCATTAAAAATGTCAAAGGGGCCCGCCCTGCGGCAGAACAGACCATAACCGGAACGGTTACGGACGAAAACAATGCGGGCATACCAGGCGTAAACGTGCTGGAAAAGGGAACTACCAATGGTGTGGTTTCAGATGCCAATGGAAAGTATTCGATACAGGTGAAAGGTGCTGGCAGCGTGCTGGTATTTTCCTACATTGGCTACATTACCAAAGAGTTAACGGCAGGATCGCAGGCCGCTTTGGACATTAAAATGGAGGTTTCCTCCCAGGAGCTGAGCGATGTAGTGGTGGTGGGTTACGGAACCCAGAAAAGATCCGAGCTCACCAATGCCGTCGTGCAAACAACGGGTGCGGAGATCAAAAAATCTAGCGCAGCATCCCTATCCAACTCGCTGGCCGGAAGGATGGCGGGCGTGTATGTGACCCAAAGGAGCGCTGCCCCGGGATTTGATGACGCCCAGATCCTGGTCAGGGGCGCCAGTACTTACCGCAACACCTCCGCCCTGATTGTAATCGACGGCGTTGCCAATGCAGATCCCGATGGTTTAAACAGGCTTGATCCCAATGATATAGAGTCAATTTCGGTGCTCAAAGATGCTTCGGCGGCAATATATGGGGCGCAGTCGGCGGGCGGCGTGATCCTGGTTACCACCAAGAGAGGCGTGACGGGCAAACCTGCATTTGATTTCTCCACAACGCAGTCCTGGCAGTCGCCGACTATGAAGGTCCAATCAGCCGATGCATTCCAATATATGCAGGCCCTCAATGACCGCAGGGCCTTGGAAGGAACACCGGCCGACTTTCCCGACGCGTTGGTAGAATCATTCGGCAACGGAACAAGAAGGCCTGAGGACTGGTGGAAGGCATTGATCGGTCCGCCCGTCAGGCAGACCAGATACTCGCTGACTATGCGCGGAGGATCGGATAAGGTGCGCTATTTTGTGTCTCTGGGTACGGCCAGCCAGGGGGGAATTCTTCGCGGCGACAACAAATCCAAGCTCAGGCAATATAATGTAAGAAGCAATGTGGATGTGACCGTAACCAAAGACCTGGAAGTAGGCCTGGACCTGTCGATCCGTGAAAAAGCAACGCAAACGCCTCAGGGCGGCCCGGGTGGGGAAGTGGGCTCTCTGGCCACCACCAGCCCTTTGCAGGAAGCCTATATAGGAGGTGATTACCGTTATCCGGGAGAAGGATGGTCGCATCTGAACCCCGCCGCCCGCCTGCTAAGCCCGGGTTACCGCAAATACAAAACCGATGTAGCCAGCGGAACAGTCCGCTTCAAGTACAACATCTCCTTTCTGGAAGGATTCAGCATCGATGGTTATTTGTCTGTTGTTAAAACCGTGGGATACGATAAGCAGTTTAATTACATCTGGCCTTATTTTGAAAAGGATCCGGATGGCAACATTGTGGAAAAGCAGTCCAGATCCGTAGAGGACATCGGCTTGCGCGAAGATTTCAGACAAAGCCTGCGCACGACCGGAAATGTGAAGCTCAATTACAACAGGACGTTTGCTCAGGATCACAAACTCTCAGCCTTCGTGGCTTATGAGCAGATGACTTATGATGATAACACCTTCTTTGCCCAGCGCCTTGGTTACGATTCCCCGCTGATCGATCAGCTATTTGCCGGCACTACCAACCGCCTGAACTGGAACAATGATGGTTCTGCCACGGAGTCGGCCCGTCAGAATTTTTTCGGACGGTTAAGCTATGATTTTAAGCAAAAATATCTGTTCGGCTTCAGCGCCCGCTACGACGGTTCGCCTATCTTTCCAAAGGACAAACGTTTTGGGTTTTTCCCGCAGGTTTCAGCGGGCTGGGTGATCAGCAACGAGGCATTTATTCCAAAGAATGTGCTTAGCACTTTGAAACTAAGGGCTTCCTGGGGAAAACTGGGTAACGACCGGGTGAATCCTTTCCAATACATTGCCGCTTACGGATATACCGACGGATGGGTTGTCAACGGCGTAGACGCGCGCGGTATCGCCGTGCAATCCACGCCTAATCCCAACATTACCTGGGAAGTAAGCGAGAAAACGGACATTGGTCTGGAAGCAGCTTTCCTTAATAACCGCCTGACCTTCGAGCTGGACCTTTTCCAGAACAAAACTTCAAACATTCTGGGAAAAAGACAGGCCTCGATTCCGAGTTATACCGGGCTGCTTCTGCCCGATGAAAACATTGGTAAAATGAACAGCCAGGGCATCGAGCTTCAGGCAGGTTACCGGCACAATTTCTCAGACCTGACCGTGCGGGTCAATGGAAACTTTTCTTATAACAAAAACAAGATCATTTACTTCGACGAAACGCCCCAGGCAGAAGAGTATCAAAAGCTGGAAGGTGAGCCTTTCGGGTCCCGGCTGGTATACAAATCCATCGGCATATACCGCACCCAGCAGGACCTGGATAACAATGTTAATTATCCAGGAGCATCATTGGGCGGTTTGATTTTCGCCGATCTGAATGGGGACAAGATCATAGACAGCAATGACCAGTATATGTTCAACTCGACCTATAATACGGACGCAAATAATGTCACAACTGTTTTCCCAAGTACGCAGTATGGACTGAGCATTGGGATGAACTACAAGAATTTTGACTTGGCCATGCTTTTGCAAGGACAAAGCGGTGCAAAGTTCCGCCTGAGCAATGGATTCAACTCGGGCGCGGGTGGTAATGGTCTGGAATATGTGGCCCTGAACAGCTACACACTGGCCAATGTAAACGCGGAGCTTCCGATGATCTCGCCGACAGGTTTTGCAGGCTCAGACAGCGACTTCTATTACCGCACTGCCACGTGGATGCGGATGAAGAACGTTCAGCTGGGCTACACGCTCCCCAAAAGCCTGCTTTCAAAAGTCCGGATCGCAGCATTCAGGGTGTATGTTTCGGGCGACAACATCTTTATGGTATTTAATTCCCTTAAAAAATACGGTAATGGTGATCCTGAATTCCTGAGCGGGAACGGCAGCGCTTATCCCAACATGAAAACGCTGAGCTTCGGAGTTAATCTTACCTTTTAATCTGAGAACGACCTATGAAATATTTCATTAAAAATAGATTGGTAAAAAGGGCGCTGAGTATCTCATTTATCGGCATCATTGCCACGGCAACCTCCTGTAATGTTCTGGACAAAAAGCCGCTTGATGCCATATCCGACGAAGCGGTTTTCAATGATGCCGTGTTTTTGCAAAACTACGTTTACAACATTTATAATGGCATCAAGCCGCCCTGGGCGCCTGGTACCGGAGGCTTTGACGCTCTGACCGACATTGCTGTCAATCAGCCCGAAACCCACGAGCGCTCAGCCGGTATCCGCAATTATCTGGAAGGCAACCTGACACCCGACAATGTCAATGATCTGCTGTCAGTTGCCAAGGAACAGCCCGTGCCTATCCCGCTCTGGGACTACGAGTATGGTTTCATCCGGAAGGCGAATGTGTTTTTTGAAAATATAGAAAGCTCCGCCATCGCCGAAGACAAGCTGGCGCCCATGAAAGGAGAAGTGCATTTTCTGCGCGCCTGGATGTATTTTGAGCTCATGCGGACATTTGGCGGTGTGCCCATTGTTACAAACAGCTTTCAGTTGAATTCGGAAACCTTTGATGTGCCCAGAAACAGCTTTGAGGAATGTGCCCAGTTTATACTCAGTGAAACGGACCTTGCCATTGGTTTTCTGGATGGCCTGCCGGTAAATACAGGGAAGATCAGCAAGGCAGCAGCACTGGCCTTCAAGGCTCGGGTGCTGCTATATCTGGCCAGTCCGCTGAATAACCCAACCAAAGACCTGGCCAAATGGAAGGCCGCCGAGGCTGCCACCAAAGCCGTCCTCGATCTGGGTTTTACCTTGCACCCGCAGTATGCCGAGCTATTTAAAAAACCATTGAAAACCGACGAGACGATCTTTGGCAAATCATTTACGCCCGCAACCAGGATACCCGGCTGGGGCTACAATTATGATTACTGGCCCAGTGGCTTTGACGCCCAGCAACGGCTGGTTCCGACCCAGAATTTTGTCAATATGTTCCAGCTCAAAAATGGTGAATATCCATATCTGGCAGACGGCGTGACCGTAAATACAGCCTCCGGGTATGATCCTCAAAAGCCCGAAAAGAACCGCGACCCGCGTTTTTATGACGCCGTCATTCATCCGGGAGCAGGTCCGCTTAACATTATCGACGGATCAAAAAGCACGGTGCGCACTTATGAATATTGGGAAGATGCCAATCCCAACCCCGACAATGCAGCTCCCTACATTAACCCCAATAAGGTGGATCCCAAAAATGGACAGAACCTTTTTGACTTTGGCAGGGATTCGAAAACCTATTGGGTGAAAGGGCTTACTCCCTTTCACTGGCGCGTGCAGACAGGTTATACATTCAAAAAAACGGATGACTTTGCAGGACCGCGCGCAAGCTACGATAATGATTACAACCAGGTCATCGTATTTATGCGCTTAACCGAGTTTTATCTGAACTATGCCGAAATACAAATGGCTTTGGGAAATGAGGCCATGGCCAGAGCGTACATCAGCAAGGTCCGCAAAAGATCCTCTGTGAACATGCCCGATATCAAAAGCACGGGAGCAGCACTCGTCAGGGATTACCGCAACGAAAGGGCCATCGAGCTGCATCTGGAAGATTCGCGCTTTTTTGATCTGATGCGCTGGAAGGCGGCGCCCGGACATGTGGACATTGCCGTACGCGGACTGACCAAAGTAACCATGGACTGGACCGGGGCCAAGCCCGGTGATGCGCTCGGAAAGCTTACCTACACGTATGGCGTCATCCCCGAAGCTGAGGTGAGAAAACCATGGAAAGGGGATCACTACTATCTGTTTCCGATCCCCAACACCGAGATCAGAAAAAGCAACGGGGCGCTTAAACAAAACCCGGGTTACTGATCATCTAGCTTTTAGTTAGGTTAGATAAATCCTTTCACCTACTTTATCAATGGCCGGGCATTGCTCTGCCATTGTTTTTTTTAATGGTATTCTGTTTTAAAGCATCCCCGGATAAGTAGCGATACTTTGTATGTACAAAGTATATGGTTAAGCATTGGATTGCCATTAAATAATTTAACTTTGTATTTAAATATTTGGCTTAAAGCAATATTGTGCTGATAAAGTTGCGTTAGCTTAGTAGTTTGTACAAACATAGTATGTAACGGCAGGCTTTGTGAGCCTGTTTTAGATATGAAAAAAAAGCTTTTCCTTTTCCTGGCATTGAGTAGCGTAGCCTTTTTTGTGGTCGTCTCCTGCTTTCAAAAAAATAATACTTTACAAAAAGGCGGCAGTGAAGGGCTTGTGAGCTACAATTTTGACATTCGTCCGATCCTCTCCGACAAATGCTACGCCTGCCATGGCCCGGATGCCAACAAACGCGAGGCGGGCCTCAGGCTCGATGTAGCCGAAAATGCTTATGCCAGGCTGAAAGATGGAAAAGGAGTTGCAATTTTTCCGGGTAAGCCCGATCAATCAGAGGTTTACAAAAGGATCACTTCGGTGGATCCGGCCTATCAGATGCCCACTCCGGAATCACACCTGGGCTTACTGAGTGAAACTGAAATTGGCCTGGTTCGTAAATGGATCGAGCAAGGTGCCAAGTATGAAAAGCACTGGGCATTTACAGCGCCGGTTTTGCCGGCTATGCCCGAAATTTCAGATAAAGAGTGGCCCAAGAATGAGATTGACCATTTTGTTTTGCAAAAGATGGAAGGGGCCGGGCTTGCTCCCAACGAACAGGCAGACAAAAGCCACCTGCTCAAAAGGGTTTCGCTGGATCTGACGGGCCTGCCGCCGACACTGGATTTACAGAACCGGTTCGCAGCTGACGAAAGCGGCAACGCCTATGAAAAGGTCGTTGATGAGCTGCTCAGCCAGAAAGCCTATGGAGAGAAAATGGCTATTTATTGGCTGGATGTGGCGCGCTATGCCGATTCTTACGGCTATCAGGATGATGAAGTGCGCACGCAGTGGCCATGGCGCGACTGGCTGATTAGTGCGTTCAATAAAAACATGCGCTATGATCAGTTTCTGACCTGGCAGATTGCCGGCGATATGCTGCCTAATGCAAGTAAAGAACAGATTTTGGCAACCGCATTTTTTCGAAACCATAAATATACCGAGGAGGGTGGCGTAATTCCCGAGGAGTACAGGATCGAATACAACATTGATAAAACCAAAACATACAGTACAGGTGTGCTGGGGCTTACTGTCGAGTGCGCCCAATGCCACGATCACAAGTATGACCCCATCTCGCAGGAAGATTATTACCGTCTTTTCGCATTTTTCAATAATTCCAAAGAGCTTGGTTTTGAAGGGGATATCTCGCGCACAAAGCCTGCCAAAAACCCTATTTTGCGTATTTCGGACGAAGAGGCCAAATCCCTTTTGACATTTATCAACAAGCCTGATACGAGCCTGCTGATGGTCTCAGTGATGGGAGACCGCGATACGCTCAGGCCCACCCATATTCTGAACCGCGGCGTGTATGATGCGCCTGGCCGCGTGGTTACGGCCTCCGCGCTGCCTGCGGTCATGAAATTTGATACCAACGGACTTCCTCAAAACAGATTGGGTCTGGCCAAATGGACCACCAGCAAGAGCAACCCGCTTACTGCCCGCGTTTTTGTAAACCAGATATGGCAGGAATTTATCGGACGAGGCATTGTAAAAAGCACAGGCGATTTTGGAATGCAGGGTGATTTGCCAACTAATCCTGCGCTGCTGGATTGGCTCGCAGTTGACTTTATGAACCATGGCTGGGATATAAAAAGGCTTGTTAAACAGATTGTAACATCGGCTACCTACCGCCAATCGGCCAAGATTACCGAGCAGAAGCTCAAAGCGGATCCTGACAACATTTTCCTGTCGCGCGGGCCACGTTACAGGCTTCCTGCCGAACTGGTCAGGGATATGGTGCTTTCTACGAGCGGGTTATTGGTGTCCAAAATAGGAGGGCCGAGCGTAAAGCCTTACCAGCCAAAAGGATTATGGGAAGCGGCTACCTCGGGCAGGGGCACATTGAAAACCTACCAGCAGGATAAAGAGCAAGCATTATACCGAAGGGGAATGTATACGTTCATCAAGCTGACGGTTCCGCCGCCATCCATGATTATTTTTGATGCCAGCAACCGCGATCATTGTGAGATCAAGCGCTCCAAGACCAATACACCCTTGCAGGCCCTGGTTATGCTCAATGATCCTACGGTCCTGGAAGCATCCCGGGTTTTGGCAGAAAGGCTTACAGCCAAATCAACCAATATCGAAACCAACATTAAGGAATCGTTCAAGAGAATCGTCTGCCGCCAGCCTACGGATAAGGAAGTCAAGCTGCTTACCGAGTATTATAACAGTGAAGCTTCCATGTTTGCAAAGGACAAAAAGCATGCTTTCAAAGTATTGAATGTGGGTGAGTACCCAAGGAATGAAAAGGTAAATGAAGTGCAGGCGGCCGCCCTGATGCGGGTGATCAATACACTGTACAACATGGAAGAAACCATTACAAAAGGCTGATTAACAGCTTCAAATCATGGAAAAACAAGTTTTTGATTACGGACTCAATACCACACGAAGACACTTTTTGTCCAAAATGAGTTTGGGCCTTGGAGGCGCTGCTTTGGGCTCGCTGCTGATTCCTGACCTCTTTAAGGGAAGCGGCGGGGAAGTTAATTCGGATGCGATCATGGCAGGCCTGCCGCATTTTGCGCCTAAGGCCAAACGCGTGATTTACCTCTTTCAGAACGGGGCGCCTTCGCAGCTGGACTTGTTTGATTACAAACCCATGCTTAATAAAATGCACGGGCAGGACCTGCCCGAATCCATTCGCGGCACGCAGCGCTTAACGGGGATGACGGCCAATCAGGCCAAATTTCCGCTGGCAGGTTCCGTTTTCAATTTTAAACAATACGGAAAATCGGGTGCCTGGATGAGCGAGCTGCTGCCGCATATGTCTGGCATAGTCGACGATCTTTGCATTATTAAAACATTAAATACCGAGGCCATTAACCATGATCCGGCCCTGACGTTTTTTCAGACGGGCGCCCAGGTAGGTAACCGGCCCAGCTTCGGCTCCTGGCTGAGTTACGGGCTGGGCAGTGAAAATCAGAATCTTCCGGGTTTTTGCGTGTTGCTTTCTCGTGGTAAAGGAAATGGGCAGGGCGTTTATTCTAAGTTGTGGACGAATGGCTTTCTGGATTCAGTGCACCAGGGCGTGCAGTTCAGCAGTGGTGAAAATCCGGTTTTGTATTTAAATGATCCTGAGGGCATGGACAGGACCCAGCGCCGTAAGATGCTCGATAAGCTCTCGGAGCTCAACCAGGGAACGTATAACGAGTTCGGTGATCCTGAAATTACGGCCAAAGTCCAGCAGTATGAAATGGCTTTCCGGATGCAGACAGCCGTTCCGCAAATCACAGATATGAGCAAGGAGCCCGAGTCTATTGTTAAGATGTACGGCCCCGAATGTCTCGTGCCGGGCACTTATGCAGCCAATTGCCTTCTGGCCAGAAAACTCTCCGAGCAGGGCGTACGCTTTGTGCAGCTCTATCATCAGGGCTGGGATAGCCATGGCGGACTGCCGAATGAAATCAAAGGCCAGTGTATGGATGTCGACCAGGCCTCGGCAGCGCTGGTGACAGACTTAAAACAACGCGGGCTGCTGGATGAAACGCTGGTAATTTGGGGAGGGGAATTTGGCCGGACCAACTATTGCCAGGGAACGTTGACCAAAGACAATTACGGGCGCGACCATCACCCGAGGGCATTCACCGTGTGGATGGCGGGCGGCGGCGTAAAACCCGGCATCGTTTACGGCGAAACGGATGAATTTGGCTACAACATTGCCAAAGACCCGGTGCACGTGCACGATTTTCACGCTACGATACTCAACCAGCTGGGACTGGATCATGAAAAACTGGTTTATAAACACCAGGGACGCCGGTACCGCCTGACGGATGTGGCAGGCAAACTGGTAAAAGGTATTATTGCGTAAATAAAAGCTTATAATGCGCCGATTTGTATCAGATTGGAAAGGGTTGATTTTCAACGCAGCCCTTTTTCTGAATGGGTTACTCGTTTTTCTTTTGATCTTCGAAAGCCGCTTTGCGGTTCCGTTTTGGATGCAGGCGGTGGGAAGGATGCACCCATTGGTGCTGCACTTTCCGCTGGTGGTGCTGATTTTGTACAGCATTTGGGTCGTAGCCATCGAAAGGCCGGACTCTACGCGCTGGAATGCCGAGATTGCCGATACCCTGCTGGCTATTGGCGCATTTACAGCGGCGGTTGCAGCATTTTCGGGCTTTGTGCTCTCGCGCGAGGATGGATACGAGTCGGATACATTGCAGTGGCACAAATGGCTGGGCGTTGCCATTTCGCTGATGAGTGTTGGCTGGTACGGACTACGGCAGTATCTGATGCCCTGGAAGCTGCTATCAAAGCTAGTTGCGGGCATCTTTTTGCTGGTACTATTTGTAGGAGGACACCTGGGAGGAAACTTAACGCATGGGGAGGATTTTCTGATCTCGCCGCTTGGCCCTTCGGCTGAGGAGCGTCCCAAAGTTGCATTGGAGCAGGCAGAGGTGTATGAGCACCTGGTAAAGCCCGTTTTGGAGCAGAAATGCATTTCCTGTCACAATCAAGAAAAGTCAAAAGGCAATCTGCAAATGCAGACGCAGGCACTGCTTGTAAAAGGAGGTAAAAGTGGCGCGCTATGGGATACAACCAAAGCAGACCTGGGTTTACTGATCAGCAGGCTGCATTTGCCATTGGACGACAAAAAACACATGCCGCCACGCGGGAAAGTTCAGCTTACCGAAGAAGAGGTGGTTTTGCTGGCGGCCTGGGTGAAGGCTGGTTCTCGTTTTGATCAGAAGGTCAGCACATTATCAGGCCAGGATCCCATCTATGCTTATGCCCAGAATACATTAGGGGGCGACCGCACCGAGGAGCAGTACGATTTCAGTGCAGCAGATGCAGACGAGGTAAAGAAGCTAAATTCCACTTACCGGCTCATCAAGTCGCTTTCTGCCGAATCCCCTGCATTGTATGTGAACTTTTACAACAGCGCTAATTTTACAAGTGAAGAGATAGCAGGCCTGACGCCCTTAAAGAACCAGATTGTTTCTATGGATTTAAGTAAAATGCCATTGAAAGATGCTGATCTTAAATCTCTTACACAGTTTACCGAGCTGCGCAAGCTGATCCTGAACTTCACAGACATTACCGGCGCTACGCTGGGTGAGCTAAAAAAACTCGAAAAGCTCAGAGAGCTTTCACTGAGCGGAACAGCCGTGAAAATGCAGCACGTAAGGTCGCTGGAAACTTTTCCTTCTTTGAAAAAGGTTTTCATATGGAGCACCGGCCTGACTACCAATGAGCTTGCTGCATTAAGAAAAGGTCAGAAAATAGCATTTGAAACAGGTTTTAGAAGCGATACCGTTATTCTTCCGCTCTCGCCGCCTACCATTGTCAACGAAAGCCAGATCCTTGCAGCTGATGGGTTGGTCTCTCTCAAACACCAGATTCCTCAGACCACCATTCGCTATACATTAGACGGCTCTGAGCCCGACAGCACCCAGTCGCTGGTCTATAAAAAACCCATTCAGCTATCTGAAAATAAGCTTTTAAAAGCCAGAGCCTACAAAGACGGCTGGTATGGCAGCAAGCCCGTCAGCAGACGTTTCTTCAAAGCCAGTATGAAAATAGACAGCGTAAGATTGGTCAAGCCGGCCGATCAGCGGTATGCTGGGAAAGCCGGGGCGACACTCATAGACGGTGTAAAAAGTGAAGATGAGCAAAACAGTGGAAAGTGGCTGGGCTACAATGAGGATTTTCAGGGTTATCTGTATTTCAAAAAGCCTGTCCAGGCCAGGCGCGTTACCCTTAGCATGCTCCGAAATTTGAACGGCTCTATTTTTCCGCCTACGCGTATAGAGGTGTGGGGAGGCGCCGATGAAAACTCGCTTAAATTACTCAAAGTCATCACGCCGCAAATGCCGGTCAAAGATATTCCTGGGGTGGAAACGATTCTGTATGAAGCGCCATTTGAGCAGCAGCAACTCAGCTGCATTAAGGTGATAGCTAAACATTTGCCTAAACTTCCGGCATGGCATTCCGGTAAAGGCAACAAGGCGTGGGTGTTTGTCGATGAGGTGTTTGTCAATTAGTAAAATCAAAAATCGCGATGTTCAAACTGACCGGAATCCGTTCTTTTATAAAGCTATTGTCTTTGCTGATGCTTCTTGGTCTTCACCAGACTTACGGCCAGCAAAAAACGATCTGGAAAATTGGGGAGGCCGATAATTCGCCTGGCGGCCTGGCCCTGGCGCCCGACCAGTTTAAGCGTTTTCTGGAAAAGGATTTTGGTTATGAAGATAATTTTTTCCTGGTAGGACACTCCGACGCTCAGAAAGACTGGCCTTACGTTTTGCCCGGGCCTGTTAATGGTTGGGGTGGAACAGGAGGAACTTCCGGGATCCGCTCGCACTTTCTGACCGTATTATTTGACATTAAAAATAAAGCTGCTTCTGGCAAATGGGAGTTGTTGATAGATGTTCTGGAAACAGATTCGCTCTCTGCGCCTTTTTTTAAGGTTATGGTCAATGGCCGATCCTGGGGTTTTCAGCTGGCGAAGGGATCCGGCTCGAAGGATCCAGATAAAATACCCACACATTCAAAAGAACAGCTGGTCAAAATCGAGATCCCAGCGGAGCTGATCAAAGCCGGAGTCAATGAAATTGTCATGACAACCCTGCAAGGCGGCTGGCTTGCATTTGATCAGCTCAGGCTGGACGGCCCCGCCCAGGCCATGCTTGCAGCTCCGGGTAAAGCCCTGCTCAGAAGCGTCAGCGCAGCTGATTATGAGCTAAACGTTAACGGAAAACAGGTTCAGCCTCTGCTAGTTGACATTACCCAGCTTAGCGGCGAGCCGGTGATCGAGGTCAAGCTCGACGGAAAGTCGATTTTGAATCAGAAAATCGAAAAGGATCGCTATATGCTGGAGGCGCCTATGCCTGCCGTCACCCGATCTGCATCGGCCACATTCCAGGTCTATGCTGATAAGCAGCTGATTAGTTCGGGCAAAGTCCAGCGCGATAAGCAAAAGCTCAAAACACCTGCCGGTTATGTCAACACGATGCTGGGCGCCGGACATTCACGGTGGATGATTGCGCCCGGTCCGTGGATGCCTTTTAGCATGGTGAAGCTGAGTCCCGATAACCAGGATAATGGCTGGCAGGCAGGATATGATCCGACATTTGAATCCATAGGCACATTCAGTCACATTCATGAATGGACAATGACGGGCCTGGGCATTTTCCCCACCGCAGGACCATTGCAAATTAAGATGGGCGATCAAAATAAGCCCGACGAAGGTTACCGTTCGCGCATGGATAAGCGCTCGGAAGAGGCGCCTTTGGGTTACTACAAGGTAAATCTGACAGACAACAACATTACGGCAGAACTGACGGCTACAACACGCGCATCTTTTCAGAAATACACTTATCACAACAGTGAAACCGGCCGCATTATGGTCGACTTGCAGATTCCCACCGAATACGGTTACAAACTTAAAAATATCAAGGTCGATAAAGTCAGCGCAAACCGCATTGAAGGATTTAGTGATCAGCTATCAACCGATGTCTGGTCTGGGGGCATTGACCAGCAGTATAAAGTCCATTTCGTTATAGAGTTTGACCAGCCAATTAAAAATCACGGCATATGGCTTAATGACCAGATAAAGCAGCAAGCCAACCTTCTGGCAGACAGCGCCAAAAACGCGGGACTGTTTTTGGAATTTGATACAAAAACAAATCACATTGTTCAGGTAAGGACCGGAATTTCGTATGTAAGCGTCGAAAACGCGGCGCTCAATCTGAAAACCGAAATTTCAGAGCCCTTCGGCTGGGATTTTAATAAGGTAAGAAGCAATCAGGAGACGGTCTGGAATGAGCTGCTGGGACGTGTAGCCATTACCAGTAATGATAAGCGCGAAAAAGAGCGGTTTTATACCAATATGTACCGCTCACTGGCCAGCAGGAATGCTTTCAGTGACGTGGACGGCAGCTGGCGCGATGCGGATGAGGTCGTTAGCAAATTTGAAAACAAAGACGATGTGGCATTGGGCTGCGACGCGTTTTGGAATACTTTCTGGAATTTGAACCAGTTCTGGAACCTGGTTACACCGGAATGGTCCAACAGATGGGTAAAATCCCAACTGGCTATGTACGATCGCAGCGGTTGGCTGGCAAAAGGGCCAGCAGGCATGGAGTACATTCCGGTTATGGTGGCCGAGCACGAAGTTCCGCTGATCGTAGGCGCATACCAAATGGGCATCCGCGGTTATGATGTCAACAAAGCATACGAAGCCGTCCGTAAAATGCAGACAACCACCGCTGAGGCAGTAGGAGGCGGGCGCGCCGGCAATGAGGATTTAACGACTTATCTCAAACATCATTATGTGCCTTATGACGAAGGCCGGTTTTCCAACTCCTTGGAGTATAGTTTCGATGATTACAGCGTCTCCCAGTTTGCAAAGGCATTAAATAAAAAGCAGGATTATCAGCAGTTTTCCCAAAGAGGCAAATGGTGGAAGAATGTAATTGACCCCAAAACCGGCTTTGCACGCATGAAAGATGCGAAAGGCAACTGGCTGGCTGATTTTGATCCTTTCAAATCAGGGGCAAACCATCATTATGTGGAAGGGAATGCCTGGCAGCTCACTTTTTTTGTGCCCCAGGATGTAGCAGGCCTGGCCAGAACGATTGGAGAAAACGAGTTTGTAAAAAGATTAGACTGGGGTTTTAATGAAAGCGTCAAGTGGCGCTACAATGGTCCGAATGATCAATATTGGGATTATCCTGTGGTTCAGGGAAATCAGCAGTCCATGCATTTTGCATTTCTTTTCAACTGGGTGAAAAAGCCCTGGCTGACCCAGAAATGGAGCCGCTCGGTTGTGGACCGTTATTACGGACACGAAGTTTCCAATGCTTACCTGGGCGATGAAGACCAGGGCCAGATGAGCGCGTGGTTTGTGATGAGCACGCTCGGTCTTTTTCAAACGGACGGCGGAACGCGCGTAGATCCGATCTATGAAATCGGAAGTCCGATGTTTGAGAAAGCGGTCATTGATTTGGGCGGGCAGTTCGGCAGAGGCAAAAATTTTACCATTGAGGCTAAAAATACTTCCCGAAAAAACGTCTACGTGCAAAGTGCGCAGCTGAATGGAAAGCCACTGACCAACTTCTGGTTCAAAGCCTCGGACTTATTGAAAGGCGGCTCGTTGATACTGGAAATGGGGCCTACACCAAACACAAATTGGGGGACAGCAACGCTTCCCACCGCAGATTGACTATGATTTCTGGTAATTAAACAGGTTCAAAGGTCTGTATGGTCAATACTAACTATGCAGCAATGCTATCTAGATAAAATTAGCTACAAAGCGAATCCCATAGCGTAAATTCCTTTATTATTGCATCTTCTTTATTCAAGACGCTTAATTTATGTCAAATAACGTATTCGATTTTGGAATGATCGGGCTTGGAGTAATGGGTAGGAACCTGTTGCTGAACATGGCCGATCACGGCTTCTCTGTTATCGGTTTCGATAAGGACGGAGCCAAAAACGCAGCATTGGAATCTGCTGCAACGCCTGGAACCACTGTAAAAGGGGTGGCCGAGCTTGCAGAAATGATCCAGATTTTGCAGCGCCCGCGCAAGGTGATGATGCTTGTTCCGGCAGGTCAGCCTGTTGACGACGTGATCGCTTCTTTGCTTCCTTTACTGGAAAAGGGCGATGTGATCATTGATGGTGGAAACTCGCATTATACCGATACTTTAAGGCGCGTGAAATATCTGCGCGAGAAAGAAATACATTTTATGGGCATTGGTGTTTCCGGTGGAGAGCAGGGCGCGCGTACGGGCCCGAGCATCATGCCGGGAGGCGACCAGGCTGCCTATGAGCATGTTAGGCCTATGCTTGAAGCGATTGCCGCCAAAGTGGATGGAACTCCCTGCGTTGCTTACCTTGGAAAAGAAGGGGCTGGCCATTACGTTAAAATGGTGCACAATGGCATTGAATATGCCATTATGCAGTTGATCAGTGAGTCTTACGCCATTTTAAAACACGCCGGACTAACCAATGAGCAGCTTCATGAGGTGTTCAAAACCTGGAATGAGGGCGATCTGCAATCGTTTTTAGTTGAGATCACAGCGGATATTTTCCTGCAAAAAGATGATCAGAGTGATGCACATCTTGTGGATGTGATTTCTGATAAAGCGGGTTCAAAAGGAACCGGCAAATGGACCTCGCAGGATTCTATGGAACTGCCTGTGGCTGTGCCCGTTATTGATACTGCGGTGGCTATGCGGACACTGTCCGGATACAAAGACGAGCGTATCCAGGCAGCTGAAATTTATGCAAAAGATGGTTACGGCTCATCGGCTCCCTCGGATGAATTGATCCAGCAGGTGCATGATGCGTTGTATTTTGGAACAATACTGGCTTATGCGCAAGGATTAGCCATGTTGTTTCAGGCTTCGAAAGACCTGGCTATGGACATTCCGCTTCCCAAAGTTGTGAGCGTATGGAGAGGCGGCTGCATTATCCGTTCCTCGTTATTGGAAATCTTCACCAAGGCATATACGCAAAGCCCGGAATTATCCAACATTCTGTTGAACCAAGAGGTAGCCGAAGTCGTTAAATCGATAGAAGATAATACGCGTTCGCTTATTGCGTTTGCGGCCAAAGCGGAGATTCCGGTTGGAGGGTTAATGTCGTCACTGGCTTATTTTGACGCATATAAATCCAAGAAAATGCCAACCAACCTGATCCAGGCCCAGCGTGATTATTTTGGGGCGCATACTTATCAACGTATCGATATCCCCGGTACTTTTCATACAGAGTGGGGTCAACAATAAATTTGAAATTTTATGCAAACCACTAAACGTCCACCTGCCTCAGTAGTCTTTATTTTCGGAGGAAGCGGGGACCTTAATTACAGAAAACTTACTCCCGCGCTCTACAATCTATTCTTAGATAACTGGATGCCCGAGAAGTTTGCCATAGCGGGCATTGGCCGCAGTGCTTATTCCAATGAAAAATACCACGAGCATTTATTAGACGGTGTTACCAAGTTTTCGCGCCGCAAGGGAAAGCAAAACGGTCATTGGACAGAGTTTACCGAGCACGTGTCGTATCTGCAAATGGATGGCGACGATGCGGCTGCCTACCATTTGATCACGGATCTGGTCAAACAAAAAGAAGAGGAGTGGGGCGTTCATCCCAATGTGATATTTTACCTGGCCGTTGCCCCTCAGCTTGTTCCTTCAATTGCCCAGAAATTAGGCGCGTTGAAGATATGCTCGGAAAAAGGCACGACAAGAATTGTTGTTGAAAAACCTTTCGGACATGATCTGGAAAGTGCCCATGAGCTTAATGAGCTGCTTTCAAGCATGTTTGCTGAGGAGCAAATTTTCCGTATCGACCATTATTTAGGAAAAGAAACGGTTCAGAACATTCTGGCATTGCGCTTTGCCAATGCGCTTTTCGAGCCGCTTTGGAACCGTCACTACATTGATCACATTCAGATCACAGCTGCTGAAAGCGTTGGATTGGAGGGCAGAGGAGGCTATTTTGAACATGCGGGCGCATTGCGCGATATGGTGCAAAACCATATTCTGCAAATCCTTTGCATGATTGCCATGGAGCCGCCTGTTTCTTTTGATGCCAATGAGATCCGTAATAAAAAAGTGGACGTTTTGAATGCGATCCGTCGCATTACCAAGGAACAGGTTCACGATTTTGCTGTCCGCGGCCAGTATTCCGGCGGATGGAAAAAGGGTGAAAAAGTGGTTGGATATCGTCAGGAAGAAGGAGTTAATCCCCAGTCCAACATTGATACCTTTGCTGCTGCCAAATTCTATATTGATAACTGGCGCTGGCAGGGCGTTCCTTTTTATGTGCGTACGGGTAAGTTTTTAAATCAAAAAGCCACGCACATTACATTGCAGTTCAAACCTGCTCCACATTACGCCTTCCCTTCGGAGGCTGCCGAAACATGGCGTTCTAACAGGTTGACTATCAGTATTCAGCCTAATATGGACATTAGCATTCGCTTCCAGGCGAAACGTCCTGGTCAGACCATGACGCTGGATCCCGTGGATATGACATTTGATTACGACGCAGTGGCGGGTGAGCATGCGCCGGAGGCTTATGAAACATTGCTTCTGGATGTAATGGAGGGCGATGCAACATTGTTTATGCGTAATGATCAGGTGGATGCTGCCTGGAAAGTTATCATGCCGATTCTGGAAACCTGGGAGAGCAGAACACCGCAGGATTTTCCTAATTATGCTCCCGATTCGTGGGGGCCAGATGGCGCCGACGCACTGCTAGCACGCGACGGTCATACCTGGATTAACCTTCCACCGGCTCCTTAACATATGGAAATTCACATTGCAAACGATACGGGGCGGCTTAGTCATGATCTGGCCGCCTGGCTGAGTGATTACATCAAGGAAGTGATGTCTAAACAAGACCGCTTTACTTTTGTCTTATCCGGAGGCAGCACGCCCAAGCAACTGTATGCATTGCTTGCCGAATCACCTTATAAAGAGGCGATTGACTGGCAAAAAGTACATTTTTTCTGGGGAGATGAACGCGCGGTTCCTTTTGAAGACTCGCGCAATAATGCCAAAATGTGTTATGATGAACTGCTCAATAAAGTGCCGGTTCATGGCGATCACATTCACATCATGCGCACGGATATTGAACCGCAAGAAGCTGCCCTTGAATACGAAAAGGTTCTGAAACAGTATTTTAAAGACTCCGAAACGACTTTCGACTTTGTTCTTTTAGGCATGGGTGATGATGGACATACCTTATCGCTGTTTCCCGGCACGGAGGTGATTCATGAGGAAGATGCTTGGGTTAAAGCATTTTATCTGCCCGCTCAACAAATGTTCAGAATTACATTAACAGCGCCAATCGTTAACAATGCGGCCTGTGTTGCATTTCTGGCAGCCGGAGCCGGTAAGGCCGAAACATTAAAGCATGTTTTGAAAGGTGAGCCTAATATTGATCTTTATCCATCCCAGATTATAAATCCTACCAAGGGACAATTGCACTGGTTTGTTGATCAGGCGGCAGCTGCTATGCTCTGAGATTAAGCTTTATTCATCGCATAAAGAGACGCATCTGACCGGTGCGTCTCTTTTGCTTGTGTGGCTTTTTGATACGTTTAACATTCCAAAGTCACCACTGGATAAAAATATTATGTGCCCGGATTTGTTCATGCTACATTTATTTAAACAAACCTCGCTCACATGAAATACTTACTAAAAATCCTGGCGGTCATTATCGTCATCACTTATTCGCTCCGGCTTGTCAATTCACAATCCGATGTGCTTGTACTAAGCGGTTTGGCCATTGTTGGCAGCTCGGTCTATTTGCTTGCCCGGGATCTTGATCGTTTTTTAAGCTCACTTAATTCTGAAATATAATGACGCTGGCTAGAAAAATTATAATAGGTTCGGTAAGTTTCTTTGTGGCTGTGATCGCGCTTTTTGTCCAGCCTTTTACTTTTGAAAACATTGACGCAGGAAATGTCGGAATCCGCATAAACCTTTATGGAACCGACAAAGGCGTTGATAACATCACATTGGTTACAGGCCGTGTTTGGTACAACAGCTGGACTACCAAGATCATAGAGTTCCCGACATTCACTCAAAGCGTGGATTATGATTCTTTTGTAATAACAACGAAAGATGCGGCTGAATTTAAGGTAGACCCAAAATTGAACTACCATATTAACCCTGAAAAAGTGCCTCAGATTTACCGCCAATACAGACGACCGTTAGGTGAAATTCAGCAGGGATTTATGAAAAATACAATCTACGATGCATACCGGATCGTTGCCAATTCATTCAGTTCGGATAGCGTTATGTCCAACCGGGAAGCATTCGAGGACCGCGTTCAGAATGTGCTTACCAAGACACTGGGCAAAGATGGCTTTATTTATGACCAGCTGACTTCGGCCATCACGCCACCGCCATCGCTGCGACAAATGATCGATGAAAAAAACACATCGATCCAGGCTCGTCTGAAAGCTGAAAATATGGCAAAACAGGCCGAAGCGGAAGCAAAAGTAATCATTGCCCGCGCGGAAGGACAGGCGAAAGCGACATTGATAAAGGCCCGCGCCGAAGCGGAAGCCAACCAATTACGCCAGAAAACGTTGACGCCACTACTGATCCAGCAGGAATGGGTTTCCAAATGGAACGGCGTTCTGCCCACCACCAACGCCGGTGGCAGCACCAGTTTAATGCTTGGAATAAAATAATCCCTCTTTTCCCAGATTGAAATCTGGGGCCAGTTGATGGGTCGTGCCTGACGGCACTTGCAAGCACAAGTGCCGTCAGGCACGACCCAACCATTGCTCCGGGTTTCAACCCGGAGACATAGAAAAAATTAGAGCTTCTTCAACAAGCTTCCAGGCATTTTTACATGCGCGCTGTCGCCGACTGCCAGATCAAGTGATTTGAAAATGTTGCTATCGACCTGGAAAGTGCTGCTATCCCGGACTGTTATCTTACTCTTACCAAAGTCATTTTCACGATAAGCTGTAACGATAGCGCCTGAAAGAAAATCTGCACGAAGATCACCGACCTGATTTTCCAGCAGGACCATCGCGCCGCCGATCTGTTTTATATCCAGGCTTTGCTGCTTCATGTTCTTAATCTTGCAGTTGATCGTGTTTGACTCCAAACCCTGCAATGTCGGAACGAAAATGTAGACGGAGGGCAATGTATGCACAATTTGCTGCGGCGACTGGCCGCCTTCGGGAAAGCCTTTTTTATAATTGACGGTCAATGTATCATTGACAACTTTCCAGTCGATGAATTTTTGATCAACTACAAATTTGATCTCAAAATCTTTGCCCTGCGACACCTCGGTTACACCAAAGCCGACGCCTTGTAATCTGACATAGTGAAATGGCTCCAAACTATGTGTGAGGTAGCCCGAGTAGGGGTCTTTTCTATCTATTTTATCAAACTGTTTTTTTAAAACAAGGTTGGAGGCAACCATTGCGCTCAGAAACAATGATAGCACGATAATGAGTAGTATGTTACTGACTTTCATAAGGTTATGCTAGTTATTGACAGGGAAATTGTCGGTGACGAACTGGTTATAACGCGTTTGTAATTCTTCCAGACTAATGTTAAGCAGGTAAAGCGTTTTGAAAACTTCCGGCAGCTCGGATTCGAGGAAACGTTCTTTTTTATAAGCCAATACGCGCGCTTGCGCATCCTCGCTTACCGAATAGCCGATGCCCCTTTTATTGAATATAATTTCTTTGTTCTGCAAGAAATCATACGTCCGCATCACCGTGTTTGGGTTCACTTCCAGCATGCCTCCCAGCTCCCTTACCGACGGAATGCGCTCAGTAGGAGGCCATTTGCCCAGTAAGATCTGCTCGCAGATGTAGTCGGCGATTTGCAGGTAAATGGACTGTTTATCTTTAAATTCCATGAATGCGGGGATTAAACTTCCTTCTCTTTAAGGCGTAAATAAGCGATATACCAAATGCTCAGTATAAACAATGTAATAAAGGCCTGGATGGCGCGATATATGTTATTAGGGAATTGGATATGAAACGTGTTCAGGCCGCGAAAAACGGTGAAGTTACCATCCTTAAAATACCACATTTGCCAGCTGGTGAAGGGTAATGTGTTCAGTTTCGATGGATAATGCGTCAGATAATGCGCCATACTGAGATGGATCGTAAATACAATGATTACCGAAGCGACAATGAAGGCAGCTGTTTTGACATAAGATCGTTTTGAGAAATAGATGGATCCTAAAAGTAAAATGCTGTGTAATATGAAATAGGCAAAGCAGAAATAAACTGCCAGATCGAATTTGATGTAAGGATATTTATATCCCCACGAGGGCAGCTTGGCATTGGCAATATCAATCGTCTTGTAATGCAATTGGAAATAAAGGATAAGGAAACTGACGATAAAGAGCAAATTGAAAAACATTGCGCTCAGAAACTTCTCCAAATGTGAGGCCGGTAACATCAGGCTGCTGATAGAAGTCGGCAGCGAAGCATAATGCGTCATTGCATTGCTCGTGTAAAAGGAGCTCGCAAAAAGCATTACCATAAACATGGCCATGTAGTGCAAGGCTTCATAGGTTCCCACGGGCTTGCTGGACGTAATGATAGGAAGCATCATCGAAAGCAGCAGAATTGTCAGCAGCGTGGCAATCAACAAATAATTTTTGCCTCTTTCAACCAGATCCAGCTTCAAGACAAGCGCAAAACGGTGGATATCAAATGTTTGGTTCATAGCATTAGTTCAGATAGGATAGGAAGAATGGATCGGGTGAGCATTGCCAGCAAAAGCAACAGCATCGTTATAAGGAGCCTGGTCATTGTTTGCCGAAAATTTGTCTGATCCGCTCGGGGTTTCCCAGCACAGCGTTGAAGAGATATTCCAGGTCCACACGGCTTTCTTCCAGCTCCGAATTTTCAAAAACCGCTTTATAGCCTTTGAGCGATGGCTCGGAGTAAAGCACGCGGTTGTCGTAATCGATGCTGGGAAGCGTTCCAAAGCACAGTTTTTCGGCTACTGTTTCCAGGCTGTGCTGGATGAGTATCTTGCTGTCTTCCAGGATAATTATCGAGTCAATCAGATTATCCAGGTCACGAACCTGGTGGGTTGAAATCAGAAACAGCCTGTTTTTATCAACATTTATTGAGACCAATTTGCGGAACTGACTTTTCGAGGGAATGTCCAGGCCATTGGTGGGCTCATCCATGATCAGAACTTTGGTGTTGGCAGAGAGCGCAAACGCAATGAGAAACTTTTTCCGCTGGCCATAGGACATGTCAGTCAGCTTGTTACCCATGGGAATGTCCATTTCTGCAATGTAGCCGTCAAATTGTCCTTCATCGAATTTAGGATAAAACGGAGCGATCATATCAAGATATTTGCGGATCGTTACCGAGGGCAGGTAAATCTCTTCGGGAAGAAAGAAGACATCCTGCAAAAATGCCGGAAGACGCTTTTTAGGCTCATAACCCACCACATTGATATGGCCTTGCTGGGGAAAAAGCAAACCGACCATGTTTCTGAGCAGGCTGGATTTGCCGGCGCCGTTTCTGCCGAGCAAACCGTAAATGTGCCCGGCTTCCAGGTTAATCGACAGATTCTCAAACAGCTTTTTCTTCTTACTATATCCAAATGTTACGCGGTCTAGCTGGATCATTTCAG
Source organism: Dyadobacter chenhuakuii (assembly GCF_023821985.2). NCBI lineage: Bacteria > Pseudomonadati > Bacteroidota > Cytophagia > Cytophagales > Spirosomataceae > Dyadobacter > Dyadobacter chenhuakuii. The sequence continues at coordinate 280,760 of NZ_CP098805.1, forward strand.
AATCGTTTAGTGTTCTAGTTAAGTAGTACACTGTAAAAGTAAACATCTGAAATGAGTAAGCAAGGTTTTGTCAAAAAATATTTTGAGATGCGATTGATTCTAGCTGTTGCCCAGCAGTTTTTGGTAGTCTGCCTGCGTATCAATGTCGATGCCGCCGGAAGGGAAGGGGACTGGCGTCACGTCGCTGGCAAATTTGGTGATGAGCTTTTTAGCGCCTTCGGTTCCGCTAAGCTTTAAAAGGGCAGGGAAATATTTGCTGGAAAAAAGAACAGGCGTTCCAAAAGTGTTCTCATAGGCAGAAGCGACAATGCCTGCATTGCCTTCCAATGCTCTATCTATCAAAGCATTAAACAGATCAACAGTAACAAAAGGTTGATCGCTGACAGCGAAAATAACGCCTGAAATGCCTGGCTGCGATGCCATTTGATGCTGAACTCCGGTGACAAGGGAAGAGGCCATGCCCGATTCCCAGTCTGGGTTGTAAACTGCATGACAGGGAAGCGAATCAAGCTCTTTTGCAATCAGATCAGCATTTGAGCCAGTCACTACGGTCACGCTTGTGCTTTTTGCGGCAATAGCGGCTTGGGTGACATGGCGGATCAGCGTTTTGTCCTGATAGCGGAGCAGTTGCTTAGGCTTGCCCAGGCGTGAGGAATTGCCGGCGGCAAGAATAATGATTCCGTAACCAGACGTCTCGGCCATACATTTCAGGATTGACTCGTTTGTATTTCGCAGAGAAAATCCTCCCGTGTGGATTTGCGATAGTCCACTTTTTGATCTGTTCGGCTGTGGATCGGCTCGGGCTTTTCACGCAGGGAAATACCTGTTCTTCCATTTAAAACAGCTTTAATCTCGGCAAGCACCGACAATGCTATTTCCTCAGAGGTTTCAGCGCCAACGTCGAGTCCGACAGGACCGAAAATTTTGCTCTTTTGCTGTTCTGTGACTTCAATGCCCTCTTTTCTGAGATCGCCAAACATTTTTTCCAGCTTCTTTTTCGGGCCTAACGCGCCTATATAAATGCATTCTTCAAGCTCAATGAGCTCTTTGAGCAGCGCCAGATCGTAATTGTAATTATGGGTCATTAACACAAAAAACGTCCGCGCATCTGCTTGAATATGCGATAAAACTTCTGATGCCTTTGCTACGATTACCTGACTGGCTTTGGGAAATCGCTGCCTGGTTGCATGCCCGTTCCGGCCGTCGACAACAGTTACGTTCCAACCCAAAATACCAGCCATTTCCGAAAGGGGAATGGTGTCATTTCCAGCGCCAGCGATGATCAGCGCCGGGGCCGGACGCAGATATTCTACGAAACTCGTCAGCTTTTGGCCTTCAAAATCAAGTTCTTTAAAAAACGACTCCTGACGCTCTTTGACGAGTGCTGCCTCAGGAAGCAACTGCTCCAAGAGCGCAGGTTGCGAAAGGTTATCCATGGTTACGCGATCCGTTTCCAGATCCAGAAAACAGGTTCCAGGCTGAATGGCCGTGCGGGAATAAAGTGAAAACAGCGTGATTACCACCGCATTCTGCCGTTTTTCAAGCGCTTTTTTAAGTAATGCGATTGGATTAAGCTCGTCGTCGGAGTGGATGGGTTCGAATAGGATGTGAACAATGCCATTGCAGCCCAGCTGAACGCCAAGTGTTGTGTCGTTATCGTCTGTGGTATCGTAGGTTACCAGTTTGTTCTTCTGCTGCGAAATTGCCAGCAGTGCCTTTCTTAATGCGTCTCCTTCCAGGCATCCGCCGCTGATGGCTCCCGTAAGCTGACCATCGTCGGTGACGAGCATACGCGCGCCGGGCCGCCGGTAAGAGGAGCCTTCTACATGTACGACGGTCGCCAGCGCTGTTTTCTTGCCAGCACTGACAGCAGATTCGTATGATCTAATAATGTCCGTAATTTCTTTCACCCCCTGTGTTCTTTTACTATTTTAGAAATTACTGCAACAGCATGATCTACTTGCTGTTCCGTAGAAAACCTTCCGAAGCTGAACCGGAATGTGTTATGGATTAATTCATTGGAAAGTCCCATCGCTTTCAGTACATAGCTCGGTTCCAATGTAGCCGATGTGCAGGCCGAGCTTCTGGAAAAAGCAATGTCGCTGCCGGCTTCAAAAATCATTTTTTCCCCATCAATATCATGGAAAGAAATGTTGGTTGCATGCGGCAGGCGCGGGGCGGTGACCGCATTAATATCGATATGTTGCAATGCCAGTAACTGCTTTTCAAAATGATCGCGTAGCGAGCGGAGCCGAAGACTTTCGGATGCCATTTTTTCACCACAAATCTCACATGCCTTGCCAAAAGCCACAACGCCGGGCACATTAAGGGTGCCGCTGCGCATATTGCGCTCATGGCCGCCACCCTCGATCTGTGCAGTGAGTGTAACGGTGGGGTTTTTCTTGCGTACATAAAGGGCGCCGACTCCCTTGGGTCCGTACAATTTGTGGGCGCTGAAAGCCAGCAGATCAATGTCATCTTCCTGGACGTCCACTGGAATTTTACCAACTGCCTGCGTGGCATCCGTAAAAAAGATAACGCCATGCGCTTTGGCTATCGCGCTGATTGCTTTAATCGGCTGAATGACGCCCGTTTCATTGTTGGCATACATGACAGCGATCAGCAGCGTTTGGGCCGTAATGGCTTTTTCGAGATCATTTAAGTCAACCAGACCATTGGGCTGAATTTCCAGATAAGTAACCGAGCCGCCTTTACGCTCAATGTATTTGCAGGTGTCCAGCACGGCTTTGTGCTCGCTTACCACGGTAATAATATGGCCTTTTTGATCAGGATTATTTTCCCAGACACCCTTTATAGCCAGGTTGGCGGCTTCTGTTGCGCCCGATGTAAAAACGATTTCCTGCGGATGTGCGCCTATGACGCTGGCAATATTTTCACGCGCAATATCTACGGCTTCTTCTGCTTCCCAGCCATAGGAATGCGTGCGGCTGGCTGCATTGCCAAATTTTTCCGAGAAATAAGGAAGCATTTCCTCCAAAACCGCCGGGTCCATCGGAGTGGTTGCATTATTATCCAGGTAAACAGGCAATTTTAAGGTCATGGCAACAGCAGTGAATCTTTATTGGAGAAAACAAAAACCTTGTTTATAGTTCAAATTAAACAAAAACCATCCCAAACTGAGAAACACTTTTTTGAAACTTATTATTTAAATTTGCGTTAACTCTATCATATTAATAGATTATATCGTCCACTTAAATCATCATACATCATGTCACTTCGACTAGGAGATATTGCCCCTGATTTTGAGGCAAACACCACACAAGGCCAGATTAAGTTTCACGAATGGTTAGGAGATAGCTGGGGATTGCTATTCTCTCACCCGGCTGACTTTACGCCGGTTTGCACCACAGAACTTGGCAAGACGGCTCTTTTGCAAGGTGAATTTCAAAAACGTAATGTAAAAGTGCTTGCCGTGAGCGTTGACGACATTGATTCACACAATCGCTGGATTCCCGATATTAACGAGGTTAACAATACAGAGGTCAATTTTCCGATCATTGCCGATGAGGGCCGCAAGGTTGCCGAACTCTACGATATGATCCACCCCAATGCAAGCGAGAAATCTACGGTTAGATCTGTTTTTATTATCGGTCCTGATAAGAAAATCAAGCTTACATTGACTTACCCGGCGTCCACAGGCCGTAATTTCAATGAAATTTTGCGCGTCGTTGACTCACTTCAACTCACTGCCAATTACAGTGTTGCAACGCCTGCCGACTGGAAAGATGGAGATGATGTGATCGTGGTTCCGGCTGTGAGCACAGAGGATGCCGAAAAGAAATTTACCAAAGGTCTCAACATTGTCAAGCCTTACCTGCGTTATACGCCGCAGCCAAATAAATAAGTGAGCCTGGCTCAAAAAAATAGGATGTCGCATCAAGCGGCATCCTATTTTTTTGTTATCAAATGCTGTTATTAAAATTAGCTTTCGTTCTCGCTTTCAAGTATTTCTTCGGGCTTGATCATTTCTTCTCCATAATAGATCATATGCCTTGCTCCCTGGTAATAAAACCAGATGGATGCGCCCATGCTGATGTGGCTGATGTCATTGTAATTAAACCACGGCCCGAAACTGAACTTGAGTGCATGCAAGCCGGCAGAAACAGCGCCTAATGCTGTTGCAATGAATATATTAATGCTTCCCGGATCTTTACGCTGTCTGTAAACATAAATCTCAATCAGAAATAGCATCAGGAAAAGACCGTAAAATGCGTGAATTTCAACAACGACAAAGTTCAGGGTGATGAAGGTCAGTGCAAAAAACACGGCCAGCTCTACATAGTTCAACCAGCCCAGGATCAAGCCGCTGCGCTTTTGGAGCAGAGGTTTGATGTGCCAGATCGCTGCGCGTTCAAAGAGCGCTACGGCAATCATGCTGGCGAACCAGCCGGGAATTTTGCCAGGCTGACCCGTTAAATACAGAAATCCATGCCCTAGCACACCGCCGATCGCAGTGGCAATGCCCATGAAAAAGAAAAAATACTGGATTTGTTTGTACATCCTGTGGGCCCTTCCCAATTTCCCGAGGTGGACAAATGCATATATGCAGATCACAGTCATCATCAGACTGGAGATTACAGTGGAAGGTTCTAAAATGGTAATTCCAAAAACCTGGATCTGATGAACCTTACTGAAATCAATGGCAACTTCATTCATGAACGGCTGAGTGTTTTAAAATAATCAATCTAACAAAATTATACCACGATTCTGGAATGAATGCACATTTCCCGGTTTATCTCTTATTATTAGTTATATTGACGATATATTTGTAGTGAATAAAACGTTATAATACAGAGGAGTTTTAGCATTTTTTTAATGCTGGATACGGATCGCGGTATTTACAATTTTAAATGCTATTTCATGAAATGGTCTTTTGTAATTCAACAAAAACTGAAAGCTGCAATGCTTCTTGGAGGCATTATGGCACTTATCATATTGGCCACATTGCTGTCCAGGCGCAATATGGACGGGATTGACAAGTCCTTTTCATCCATTTACCAGGACCGGCTGATCCCTGCAACAACGATCATTTATCTGACAGAAAACCTGTATGGAAAGCGGCTTTCCCTGGAAGAATATTTACTGACCAACGGGACAGGAAATAAAAACGAGATCCGCGCGCAGTTAAGCACGCACAACAAGAACATTGACTCGCTGATCAAAGCTTTCGAGCAGACATATCTGGTTGATGAAGAGGCTAGAAGTCTGACTGCATTTAAGAACGAGGTGCACAGATACACGGCCCTTGAAAAGTCTATTCTTGGCTTGTATAATGCAGGCGCCCAGGAGGAAGGTAAGCGACTTTTCGCTGGCGTTGGAGCAAACACTTTCAAAAACACCATTACCAATCTCAACGAGCTGACAAACATTCAGTCCAGCATTGGAAAGGATCTGATGAAGGAATCTAAAAGTGACATTGCCAGCTTTGGCATTATTTCATTTCTGCAAATCGCGCTCGCCGTTGTTATCGGGCTTATGTTGCTGGTGCTGATCCAGAACTCGTCTATTGTTAACAAGCCCAAAATTTCGGGACAGAAAAACCAGTATTTTAATCTTAACTAATGAAGGCTATAAACAAAGAAAGGTCAGGATTTCCTGACCTTTCTTCGTTTATCTTGATTTCTTACTGACCAACTTTACGGCCTTTCAGTGTTTCTCTTGAATTTTTAACCTGCTTCAAAAGATCTTTCTTTACGAACAACCGGGCGCCATTTCCGCCTTGCAGATCGAATGTCCTTTCTTTATAATCAAACTTATTGTTGGGCAGTACATCCAGGAAATAATTCTGGCCGCTCAAATTAAACTTCATCCCCTTGGTATCTTGCTGGGTATCGTCCCAGGAAACATGAATAACACCGTTGTCTGAGCTCAAAGCTACACCTGGCGTAAAGGGCAGCACATTGATGGTCTGAATGCTCTTACCGTTGCTCATGGTGATCTGCCCTTCCGGGTTTACTTTAATGTCATTAGGATCAGAAACTTCACGGCGAATGTTGATTGCCTTGTCGTTGAAAAACTGAACCTTGGCAATTTCAATGTTGGCTGCTTCCAGGTCGCGGCGAAGATCTTCCGTAAACACGGTATAATTAGAGAGAGGGACGGAATTCATTGTGGTGCAAGCTGATACTGCGCTCAATAAGAATACGCCTGCGAAGAGTTTTTTAATAAGATTCATGTTACTAATTGGTGTTCTGAATGAACTGTTTGAATAATTTTAGTTGAGTTGGTTACAGTTCGCAATATTAACAAAAAAGCTAGTCAGTTACCAACCGATTGATTAATGAGGTTGATTTCAGCAATCCTGACAATCTGTCAGCCGACCTGCGATTTAATTGTATTTGGAACGCATATTTGGATTCGGTATTGCAGAGCAGAAAAAACAATTTCTTCAATATTATAAACAAAAACGGCATAACTATGGAATCAGTGATTCAGGAAAAAGGAAACCTCAGCATTCATACCGAGAACATATTTCCGATTATCAAAAAATTCCTTTATTCGGACCACGAAATCTTCTTACGTGAATTAGTATCCAATGCAGTAGACGCTTCTCAGAAAATCAAAAAACTGGCCTCCTATGGCGAGTTCAATGGCGAGCTGGGTGAGCTGAAAGTTGTTGTAAAGCTTGATAAGGAGGCTAAAACAATTACCATCAGCGATAATGGGATTGGTATGACTGCCGATGAGATCAAAAAATATATTAACCAGATCGCATTTTCCGGCGCCACTGAGTTTGTAGAAAAATACAAAGACAAAGGCGAGGACGGAAAAGGTGACAAAGGCATTATCGGACACTTCGGTCTTGGTTTTTACTCGGCCTATATGGTTGCAGAAAACGTAGAGATCATTACAAAATCTTACAAAGAAGGCTCCGAAGCGGTTCGCTGGGAATGTGACGGTTCTACGGAATTTGAACTGGGCCCGGCTGAAAAAGCAGAGCGCGGTTCGGACATTATCCTGCACATTGCCGCTGATTCCGAGGAATTCCTCGATGAGCACCGTCTGCGTGGCATTCTAGAAAAATATGGTAAGTTCCTGCCAATCGAGATCGAATTTGAAGAAAAGATCATCAATAATCCAAACCCGATCTGGACGAAAAATCCGTCTGATCTGAAAGATGAGGATTATCTGGCCTTCTACAAAGAGCTTTATCCGTTCAGCGAAGATCCGCTTTTCTGGATCCATTTGAATGTGGATTATCCCTTCAATCTGACGGGCGTTTTGTATTTTCCAAAACTTAAAAACGATTTCCAGGGTCAGCGAGAAAAAATCCAGCTTTACAGCCGCCAGGTCTTTATTACCGATGAGGTAAAAGACATTGTTCCGGATTTCCTTCAACTGCTGCACGGGGTGATAGACTCGCCGGATATTCCTTTGAACGTTTCAAGAAGTTACCTGCAAGCCGATGGTAATGTGAAGAAAATCAATGGTTATATCACGCGTAAAGTGGCTGATAAACTGTCAGAGATTTTCAAAAATGACCGCGAAGGTTTCGAGAAAAAATTTGACGATATCGGTCTTTTTGTAAAATACGGAATTATCAGCGATGATAAGTTCTATGAAAAAGCCAAGGATTTCTGTCTGGTAAAAAATACAGAAGGCAAGTTCTTTACTTTCGAGGAATACCGCGAGCACGTAAAAGGCAACCAGACTGATAAGAACGACACGCAAGTATGGCTTTATACGACCGACGAGAAAAAGCAGGATGCATTCATCCAGTCTGCGAAAAAGCGCAGCTATGACGTGCTGACATTTACGACAATCATTGATTCGCACTTTATCAATACGCTTGAACAGAAACTTGAAAAAGTGAATGTGAAACGCGTGGATGCCGATACGCTTGACAAACTTGTTGAGAAAGATGTGACTTTGGAAAGCATTCTTTCCAGCGATGATCAGGATAAAGTCAAAAAGATTTTTGAAGATGTAGCAGGAAGCAAAAGTGCGCATGTTCAGGTAGAGGCCATGCCGGTGGACGAGCTGCCAGTGGTGATAACTTTTCCCGAATTTATGCGCCGTATGACTGATATGCAGGCTACTTCCGGACAGCGTTCTATGTTTGGCGATATGCCTTTGATGTATACAGTTTCATTGAATGCTAATCACCCGGTGATCAGCCGCGTGCTGCAAGCTGAAAACGAAGAAGCCCAAAAGACTTTGGCAAAACAGGTTTTTGACCTCGCATTGCTTTCACAAGGTCTGCTTTCAGGAAGCGATCTTACGCAGTTCATTCAACGCACAGTTTCGACTTTGTAGACTGTCATCAATCTTACCAAGTCCGCAAAAAGGCTTGGTAAGACAAAAAAAAAGCCCGCTTACTTCGCAGTAGGCGGGCTTTTCAGCTTCTATATGGTGTCAGAATTCTTTATTTGACATGATCAACCTTTTCAGTTCTTCTAACTCGTCCCATTTCTGGTCTTTGGCCAGCAATGCTTGTTTTGGCCAGGATGTAGGATTTTGGATCTGAAACCTGGGTCCTGCTTTTTTCAAAACGGCTGCTAACCTGATAATGGAAGTGTCGGCGAGCTGTTCAATGGTATGAATGCCTTCCCGATTGAGCAATTCTTCAATCTTGGGGCCGATGCCTTCTATAATCTTCAAATCTTCCATGGGCCGGATTGCTTAGCGGTTCATAGAGATCAGGAATTCTTCATTGCTTCTTGTGCCCTTCATATGTTCAAGCAGGAAGTCCATGGATTCCATTGCATTCATATCCGACATGTGTTTTCGGAGGATCCACACTTTTTTCAGTGTTTCTTTATCCAGAAGTAGATCCTCGCGTCGCGTTCCGGAAGCCATAACATCAATAGCAGGGAATACACGCTTGTTGGAAAGCTTGCGGTCCAGCTGCAATTCCATGTTACCCGTTCCTTTGAATTCTTCAAAGATAACTTCGTCCATTTTAGAACCTGTATCGATCAATGCAGTGGCAATAATGGTCAGCGATCCACCGTGTTCTACATTTCTGGCCGCTCCGAAAAATCTTTTTGGCTTGTGCAACGCATTGGCATCCACACCACCCGAAAGGATCTTACCGGATGAAGGAACCACCGTGTTATACGCACGTGCAAGACGCGTGATGGAATCCAGCAGAATCACAACATCATGGCCGCATTCAACCATTCTTTTGGCTTTTTCCAAAACAATGCTGGCCACTTTTACGTGACGGTCTGCCTGCTCATCAAATGTAGATGCAATCACCTCAGCTCTTACACTGCGCTGCATATCAGTAACCTCTTCCGGACGTTCGTCGATCAAAAGGATCAAAAGAAACACCTCAGGGTGGTTACGCGTGATGGCATTCGCAATTTCTTTCAGCAAAACAGTTTTACCCGTTTTTGGCTGCGCAACGATCATTCCACGCTGTCCTTTTCCGATAGGAGCGAAAAGATCCAGTATCCTTGTTGAATATTGATCCGGACGTGAGCTCAGCTTCAGACATTCATCCGGAAAAAGAGGCGTAAGATATTCGAAAGGAATACGGTCCCTGATTTCCTCAGTTGTTTTACCATTCACAGTCTCAACACGGAGCAATGCAAAGTATTTTTCACCTTCTTTCGGCGGGCGAATCTGTCCTTTAACCGTATCACCGGTCTTCAGACCGAAAAGTTTAATCTGAGAAGGCGATACATATATATCATCCGGGCTAGCCAGATAGTTGTAGTCTGCTGAGCGCAGGAAGCCGTAGCCGCCATCCTGCATAATCTCAAGAACGCCCTCATTAACGATCAATCCGTCAAACTCTCTTACGTAGTTGTTGTAGTTGCGTTTGATTTTAGACGATGGATCGTCGCGGTGCGCAGGCTGCTGCGGTTGTTGCGGCTGGCGTTCGCTGGAATCGTTAGGCTGATTCTGCTGATTTGGCTGGCGGCTCTGTCTCTCTTCTTTTGCAGCAGGTGTATTCTCTTCCGGGCTGGTTTCTGTTTTTTCCTGAACCACTTCTTCTGTTGCAGGCGCAGCAGCTTCCGGCTGGTTGGTTACTTCTTCTTTGCCCAGATCATTTAATGTATCATTATCCGAATCGGCTTCTTCACGAATGTCCAGATTCTTGGGCCTTTCATTATTTTCAGGGCGCTGATTTCTCAGGGAAGTGTCAAATAGGGGAGCAGGTGAAGGCGACGCATTGTCTTTTTTCATCCTTGCCGATCTGTTGTTTGCCGGTTTCATAGTATCCGAAGGGGCGTCAGATGGCCTTCTTGCCCGTTTTTTCTTTGGTTCATCGGCATCATAACCATCCGATTCCAAAGCCGGTTGTGCTGCGGGAGCTGCCGGGGTTATATTGTTAACAGGCTCAGCAGCTGCGGGAGCTTCTGTAACTGTTGCAGGCTCCTGTTTAAGCAGGATTCTGTTGATAAGTTCTTTTTTTGGGAGTTTAGCGTAATCAGCAACACCAAGGTTGCCAGCTATTTCTTTAAGCTCTGATAAAAGCTTAATGTTCAATTCATCAATTGTAGGCATACAGATAAGGGAAAGTAAAGTAGCACTTTACCGAATGGATATTAAGGTTTTGAATTTTTTTGGACAAAAGCCGAGAAGCATATCTCGCAGTGACGTGATGGTCATTAATATTAAAAATATCTTTTGTAAAAGTCCGGGTGACGACTCTACAACTTGAAAAACTTTATTAGATATACTCTGAAAGTTGGCAATTAAATAAAGGAAGTAAAGACAGTAAATCGGCAAGATTTTAAAACCTCGACAACGTTGAGAGTTATCGTGAGATGGAATTGGATTTAAAAGTCGATACTGGACTTATAGCGACGAAGGTAAAAAAAATATTTTTGACATCAAAGCAAAAACCCATTTAATACAAAAAAATAAACATTTCAAGCTTTCTATCTACGAAACACTGACATTAAGTGCTGATAATGAATGCACAAAACATGCGCCAACAGTTTTGACAGCGCTAGTTTTTGTGCCTCAAATGTAGGACTTTTGCAAAATTATGAACATTGTCATTGATTCGGGAAACACTTATTCGAAGGTCGGATGGTTTGAAAACGATAAACTGATACGCTATACGACGCGCCTTACATTTACGGAACTGATCGAAGCAGTGCTGGCGCAGGCTCCGGAAAATATCTTGTTTTCATCTGTAAGTCACACGGCCGCCGACTTTGAAGATGCGCTGGGAAAGTCACTGACAATATTTGACTTAACACCCGGCACGCCATTGCCTATCAAAAAAAATTACGACACGCCGCAAACCCTGGGTGCCGACCGGATTGCCGCCTCCACCGGTGCCAATTTCTTGTATCCAGGGGAAGATTTGGTTGTTATTGACATGGGCACTTGCATTACATATGATCTGATTGATAAAAACGCGGTATTTCAGGGCGGGCTGATTTCCCCCGGGGTGAGAATGCGATTTAATGCAATGCATTCGTTTACTAAGCGACTTCCGCTGGTCGAACCGGATTCAGATCCGGAATTGATTGGAAAAAGTACGCACAGCGCTATGCAAAGTGGCGTAATGAATGGTGTTCTTGCAGAAATGCATGGAATAATTGAAAGGTATCGGCACAAATCGCCGGATTTGCGCGTACTATTATGTGGAGGTGATGCTGCTTTTTTTGAAAGTAGCCTGAAACCACCCATCTTTGCGGTGCCGGAATTGGTTTTAATAGGATTGAACAGAATTTTAACATATAATGTCTCGTTACAGTAGATTCAGAATACTCACATTTGCAATTGCACTCATTTGGAATTGTACATACCTCAATACGGCGCTAAGGGCACAAGGCTTGGGCAATTCTCCATACTCTTCATTGGGAATGGGAGAGTTTTATGGCGATGCTTATTCTGATAATACAGGAATGGGTCAATCCGGTGTTAGCACGGGAACCGGGTTTCAGATCAATAATCTTAATCCAGCCCTTTGGGTGCGTAACAGGTTTACAACCCTGGATATTGGCCTGGTCGGGCAGTATAAGGATGTTGCTTCGGGAGCAAACAAACAAACAAACACAGGCGGTAATCTTGCTTATGTTTCGCTGGCTTTTCCGATCAGCCCGCGTTGGGTGCTGGGTGTAAGCCTTAAACCGTACACGTTTGTAGATTACAGCAATGCTTCGATACGCAATGTTCCGGGAACCCAGTTTGTAGGAATTTACAATACTACCGGAAAGGGAGGCATTAACAAGGCTTCGGTCACAACAGCTTACCAGGTTACAAAATATTTAAGCCTTGGTCTTGAAACTTCCTATTTTTTCGGGAATGTGCGTAAGGCCACAGAGGTTTCCCTGGTTGACAGGGCTGCAATTGAACGCGGCGACGATCTTTCCAATGAATATGTGGTTAGCTTAAATGACCGCACAACTTATTCGGATATTGCGTTTCGGGCGGGTGCTGCGTTAAGAATCCCCATTAAGAAGGAAAATAAGCTGAACCTTAATCTTGGTGCTTCTTACAGCATTGGAACAACGATCAATGCGGACCAAACCACCACTTTTGAGGTTACTGCCAACGCGCTTAACGTGATCAGTCCTGACACGCTTCAGAATTTGATGGGCGGCGGGATTAAAACGCCTAACCAGCTGCTGGTTGGCGGAAGTTTGGAATGGCCGTTCAAATTGATCCTTTCTGCGGATTTCAGCTACCAGCAATGGTCACAATACAGAAGCTTTACAAACGCCAATGACGGTTTGAAGGATGTGGGCCGCATTAACGTGGGGGCAGAATACCTGCCAAGATTTACCTCACTGAATTATTTTGATCTGGTAAGATACCGCGTTGGGTTCAGTTATGGTAAAACACCCTATTCGATTGGAAATAGTGACGTGAATGATACCAATGTAAGCCTTGGCTTTACATTCCCGATGGGTAGGGGTTATCAGAACTTTCTGTCTGTGGCACTCGTTGCAGGACAAAGAGGAAGCACCGGCGGCGGGATGATCAGAGAGCGTTACGGGCGCGTCGTACTGGGAGTGACGCTTCTGGAAAGATGGTTTGTTAAACAAAAAATCGACTAAAATCAGACATGCGAATCGCATTGATCTTCAAGCAAATACGAAAAGGAGATAAATTTTTATCTCCTTTTTATCTTATTGTGCTGGCTGTATGGATGCTGGCCGCCTGCGAAGGCAAACAAAACAAAGTCGGTGCCTTGTATACCGGCCCGCTCGAACTTGTCAATGATGTTGAAGTAAAATACAGCGAGCAGGGAAAGCTGAAAGTGGTGATGAAAACGCCAAAGCGCCTCGCTTATCAGAACGAAGCACAAGTTTTTCCCGATACGATCAACATTAATTTTTATGATACAACAGGGACGATAGTTACCCGCCTACGCTCGGACTCGGGGCATTATGATAAAGCAGCCGACGTTTATATTGTAAAAGGAAATGTGCGCGTCGTCAAGTCGGAAACGGAAGAGTTGCTTACCACGACTGAGCTCAACTGGAGCCCACGCACGCGTAAGGTCTTTACAGATAAACCGCTTTCAGTTATTAACAAACGAACTTCGGAAGTTACCAATGCGATCGGAATGGATGCCGAGCAGGACTTTACACGCATTAAATTTCGAAAGGCAACCGGAATCTATAAATTCAGCGGCGCTCCTTAATATTCCTTGCAATCCTTTAATGCAGCTTGTACGGTTTCAATAGGTGTATATACGCTGTCTTTACCCCATTTCATACCCAGAAAGCTGACCAGCTCAGCAATTTCAATCTCAGTCAATTTTGGATTGGCGGGCATGGGTCTGTTAAATTCTTTGCCGTCAACCAGAATAGTGCCTTTCATCCCGTTTCTGATAATGCAAGCAATGGCAGATTTATCGCTCAGTCTGGCAGACGTTGCCAGTGGGGGATAAAGGTTAGCCATTCCCTTGCCGTCTGCCTGATGGCAATTGGCACAATAGGTCGTATATAGCTGATATCCTTCAACAAAATACTGCTCACTTTTCAGCTCAGATGCACTTTGGCAGGAAAACAGGGAGATAACTGAGAGAAGAAGAATCGCTGGTTTGATCATCAAAACGGGAGGTGACTGGCTATTTATATTCGTCGAGTAAGATCTTCATATCGGCAATGAGCTTCTGGGTTCCTTCTTCTGTTGTGCCGTCATACATGCCTCTTACCCGCTTGTCCTTATCGATCAGGATAAAAGCCCCGCCGTGAATGTATCCGCCGTCAGCCGTCTTGTCTTCTTTTGCCGTAACCAGATAGTTTGTCTGACCAATCTCAAAAATCTTCTCTTTATTGCCAGTCAGAAATTGCCATTGATTGCCTTCGATGCCCAAATCACTTGCGAATTTCTTCAAAACCTGGGGCGTGTCGTGATCCGGATCGATAGAGTGGGACAGGATCATTACCTGCGGATTGCCTTTGTATTGATTGTAAACCTTTATCATTTGCCGCTTCATAACAGGACAAATGGTAGGGCAGGTTGTGAAGAAAAAGTCTGCAACATAGATTTTGCCTTCCACGATTTTTTCAGAAACGGTGTCTCCTTCCTGGTTAACAAATGAAAATGCGGGAATAGTATTATAAACCGTATCAACCACTTCCTTTCCGTCAACCATTTTCTTGACCGCATCGCGTTCTCCAAGAATCGGCAATTTCTTATCGTCCTTGCAACCAAGCACGCCCAACATGAATGCAGCGAAAACGAACGTATATATATGAATGGTCTTATTTCCTTGTTTCATAACCTGTTACTCCAAAAATGTTTGCGCTTCCTGAATGGACTTTAATGTTACCTGTTTTACTTGCAGAATCTTTTCCTTTTCGCTCTCGAAATAATGGATTGCACTTTCAGGCTTTAATTTCTTGGCAGAATCACCTCGGTAAGCATGCATCCAGCTCATCATAAGCTTATCTGATTCATTTAGTTTTTGATTCAGATCCACAGCTTTCATGCGTTCTTCGGCGATGGTATTGCTGCTGATGCCTTCGTTTTGCAAGCTATCCATATGCTGTATTTTCTTGGATAACTTTGATTTCAATGTCATGATCTGGTCCATTTGCGGCATCACTTCGTCGTGAATCGTCATCACTTCTGCTTCCAGCTCGGAGGCCTTATCTTGTTTGCCTTCTTTGCCGCATCCTGACAAAAGGGCCAGAACAAACACGGATAGTATCGGGTATTTCATGAGTTTGGGAGGTTAAATCTATTGTATTTGAAAATGCTGTTGGGCCTAATTTTGTTCTTTCAGAATCATTTCGCGTGCATTGACCAGCACAGAATCCGAAGGATTATGTCCCCCGATCATTTGCGCTATTTCCTGCACACGCTCGTCTACGGTAAGTTTCTTTATTTTACTGACGGTTTTTTCCGAAGAATGATCCTTGTAAACAAAGTAATGTGCATTGCCGCTGCTGGCAATCTGATGTAAGTGTGTAATGGCAATAATCTGATGGTTAAGCGCCATATTCTGCATCATCTTGCCCATTTTTCTTGCAATTTCACCCGAAACGCCCGTATCGATCTCATCAAAAATGATCGTAGGAAGCATTCGTTTATCTGCAAGAATATATTTGATGACCATCATTAATCTGGAAAACTCGCCGCCCGAAGCAACTTGCTTCAATTCTTGCGGGACAACACCTTTGTTGCCGCTGAAAAGAAACGCCACCGAATCCAGGCCATTAGCTGTCGGCAATGTTTCTGTTACCTGTATAGATAAACTTGCGTTTGGGATTCCCAGTTCCGAAAGTCTTTCCAAAATCAGCGTTTCGATTGCTTGGGTAACTTTTCGCCGCTTTTCTGAAAGGATTTTGGCACTTTTGAGCATCGCCTCTTTCGCCTGAACCGCAGCTTTTTCCGCTTTGACCAGCTCATCATCCAGGTTCAGAACAATGCTGAGCTTACGCTGCAATTCTTCTTCAATTTGAAGCAACTGCTCAACCGTGGTCACCTGATGTTTTTTGAGCAATGTATATATCAGGTCCAAGCGCTCCTGAACCAGTTCGGCACGTCCCTGATCAATGTCAACTGAGCTGTTTGCCTGGTCGATCTCGTCAGCTATATCGCGCAGTTCTATCAATGTGCTTTGCACGCGCTCACGGATGGCGTCATACACAGGAACAAGCCTGGCGGCCTGACCTATGGCATTAGCCGCATTTTTCAGCAGTTCAAGGATGGAATTATCTGGGTTATCTAGTAATGTGTAAGCGAGTTGCAGTTTTTCGCGGATCTCTACTGCATTTTCCAGAATGTTTAATTCAACTTCCAGCTTCTCCTGCTCGTCAGAAACCAACTTGGCGTTGTTTAATTCCTGAAAGAGAAATTGGTCATAATCGAACTCTTTCCGGAGCTTACCCGCTTCTTGTTGCAGCGTTTCAAAGGCCCGTGTTGCATCCTTGTATGCCGAAAAATCCTGCTGGTATGCTTTAAGCAGTTGTGCGTTATCGGCAAATGAATCCACTACGCGCAGCTGAAATTCATTGTTGCCCAGCATTACCGAATCGTGCTGCGAGTGAATGTCAAGCAGCTGGCTGCCGATCCGCTTTAAAGATTCCAGATTGACGGGCGTATCATTTACGAATGCCCGCGATTTGCCAGCCACAGAAATTTCACGGCGGATGATGCATTCATCGGAATAATCGACATTTTCATCTTCAAAATTAGGGGCGAGGTCATAGCCGGAAAGATTAAAACTGCCTTCTATCACACATTTTTCGCTGGAATCGTAAAGTGATTTTACATCGGCCCGATTGCCCAGAAGTAAGCCTATTGCGCCCAGCATAATCGACTTTCCAGCCCCCGTCTCACCCGTAATGATGTTGAGTCCGGGATCTGGCGACATTTCCAGCTGCTTAATGAGCGCGTAATTTTTTATAAGTAAATTCGAAAGCATATCTATACGAATATAGTTATCAGATCAACAATTAGGAAATATAACCATTCGCGTGTTGGTTTTGCCGGCTCATTTCGAGTTGGCATCATAAACGATCTCATAAAGCGATGGCAATGGAATGAGGTGCGTGTGATTACGCGGGTCTCGGATCAGCAAACTTTCGTTTGTAAAGGATTCAAGTTTGCCAAAATGCGTGTTCCCATTATTCAATACTGCGTTGATTTCTATTTTAAGCAACTTTTCGAGTGAAGCAAAAATGTCTTTGGAAGAGATGCGTATCAATCTTTTACTCATAAGAAATCACAGAAACGATTTGAAGGGGAAGTGCGATGGTTTATAAGGAGAGACGTTGATATAATTGCGTTTTGCTAGGATCCAGCCCTACCAGAAGCGTATAAGCTTTCGCACGTTCCTCGGGCTGCGCCTCTATCAGGATCCGGTAAAGCTCATCGGATTTTGAATCGAAAAAAGAGTTGATTACCACACTGGCAGGCCTTAACTGGTTGACTTCCTTGGCCGTATTGAGCACTTCCAGCACTTTTGCGCGGGTCTCCGCCGGATTCTGAGTGGCAACGTCGAGCCCAAGCCGGTAGTATTTATACATGCCTTCCCGGAACGGCGTGAATTGCTGGCTCATCAGGTTTTCTACAAGCCAGTAACGATTCCGCGAGTCACCATTCGAATCCCAGCCGCGTTTATTAGGGGAGGAGTTGCGAGCCTGATTTACGAGGTTAAAAGCCTTCTGAACATAAGGCGCCCCGCCAAGTTTGCTGAACGAATCGTAATCAAATATCAAAGCTACATTCGCGTAAAAGGCCAGAATGTAGGGAAGCTCTTCGGTGTAGTTATTTTCGTTAAAATAAAGGGGCGTGTTGGGTAAGTAATTGAAGGTGAAATTTTTATCAACATAAGTAAAAAGCACTGTCTCATAATTTGAATTGTAAACAGGCCTTGATACAACCAATTGCGCATTCCCTTCATAGGCGCCCTGATTGAGTGAGCGGGTCAAGTTTACATTGAGCTTGCATTTGATTTTTTCCTCTTTTCCAAACTCATCATTGGTCCAGCGTGTATTATTCAAAAAATCATTCATATAAGTTTGAAGCTGCGCCATAGACTGTGGATCAGTCTTTTGCTGTGCTACCAGCTGCTCGTAATTAAGATTCACCGAGAACTGGAACTCCTGCGCCAGCGATTGTGCAGAATGCGTGCAGGCGACCAGTAAGAGCAACCAAACCCAAATATTTTTCATGCTTCACTCCATTTATTTAAGACAATGTTCAGAATGTCCTGCGCTACTTCATCTTTATTTTTAAGATCGAAATGTTTCACATTTTTCCCTTTGTCAATAACGGTTATTTTGTTGGTATCGTGTGCAAAGCCAGCACCCGGATCATTCAGTGAATTCAGAATGATGAAGTCAAAGTTTTTGCGCAGTAACTTGTCCATTGCATACTCCATTTCATTCTCTGTCTCCAATGCAAAGCCGATCAGCAACTGGTTTTCCTTTTTGGTTTTTCCCAATGTCCCTGCAATATCCTGCGTTTTGACCAGATCCAGGGTCATTTCCTGGCCTTGCTTTTTGATCTTATGCTCGGCTATAACCTTTGTTGTGTAGTCAGCAACGGCAGCAGAAAATATAACCACGTCGCTTTCTTCAAAATGTTGGGCAGTGGCGTTATACATTTCATTTGCGCTCTGTACATTGACGCGCTTGACCGTCGGTTCGGGCACCGGCAGGCTGGTAGGTCCGCTCACAAGCGTAACTTGTGCTCCTGCGGATGCAAAAGCGGCTGCAATTGCATAACCCATTTTCCCCGACGAGCGGTTGCTGATGTAGCGAACCGGATCAATCGCCTCTACGGTCGGGCCGGCAGTAATTAGCACGCGCTTTCCGGAAGCGATGGGTTTTCTTGCAAAAAAGCTGCCTAAAACTTTTATGATTGCCTCTGGCTCGGCAAGACGACCGTCCCCAATCAAACCACTGGCCAACTCACCGTGTTCGGGCTCGATGAAGTGATTTCCAAAGCGAAGTAATGTATCAATGTTATGCTTCGTGGACGGATGCTGATACATATCCACGTCCATGGCGGGGGCAAAGAAAACAGGACAGCGTGCTGACAAATAAACGGCCGTCAACAGATCATCGCAGTTACCGGCTGCGCATTTTGCAAGCGTCCGTGCCGTCGCAGGGGCAACGATGATCGCATCCGCCCAGAGTCCGAGCTCCACATGGTTGTTCCATGTTCCGTCCTGGCGGTCCGTAAATACGCTTAATACAGGTTTTTTAGATAAAACGGATAAGGTAAGCGGGGTAATAAATTCCTTTGCCGACTCTGTCATAACCACTTGAACATCAGATCCGGCTTTTACCAAAAGCCTGACAAGAAGGGCAGATTTATATGCGGCAATGCTGCCTGAGACTGCAACGAGTATCTTTTTACCTTTAAGATTCAAACTTCGATCGCTTTGGGTGGTCAATTCGGAAGGACTCCTGTCAGGCATAAAGTTACAGAGATAAGTGTAACATTTAAAGCCTGTAAATGAAAAGCCAGCCGCAAAACAGTTTTTGCGGCTGGCTTTTGAATGAAATCAATTTTTTATTCTTCCGTCGTATCGCGGTAAGCGTGATAAGTTTTTCCTTCGATGAATTCATCTATTGAAATGCTTCCTGCTTTTGGCATACGCTCGTAAAACTTGGAAATTTCAATTTGCTCCCTGTTTTCAAACACTTCTTCCAGGTTGTCTACGCCAGAAGCAAATTCAGCAAGCTTATTGTTAAGCTCTTCTTTCATCTTGCTCGAAATCTGACGGGCTCTTTTGGAGATTACAGAAACTGATTCGTATAGGTTACCAGTTACGTCTGCGATCTTATCGGTATCCCGGGTAATGATTGATGGATTGGTTGCCATACTTATGGTGATATTAGTTAAAATTAAAATCTAAATGAAAGAACTACTGTCCTTTCGGTTCTGTAATGGCCGGCGTTGTTACTTTGGTCGGCTTGTTGGCTGGGTCGGGCTGCGTTTCAAGTTGTTTCTGACGTTCCACTTCGGCTTTTGCAATGACATCGATTTGCTTTTGGCTTTCGTCAAACATTCTTTCCGCATCACGGTTATATTTTCCTGTCGGATATTTATCGATCAGCTCCTGATAGAACTTCAAGACATCCTGATAACGTTCCTTTTGCTTCGAACTAAAACTGTTGGTTGCAAGATTGTACTGTGATTCCACCTTCAAAAACGCAAGTTCCTCATTGTATTTCGAATCTGGAAAATCCTTACGGAAGTTCTCAATAGATATTACGGCCGACTTCATCGACATCGCATTGAAATCGCTGATCTTGTGATATAAGCGGGCTCTTTCATATGCTTTGCGTTCAAGCTTGGCGCGCAGCTCCAAAATATAACGCGTACATTCTTCGCGGAAAGGGCTTTCAGGATATGCATTGATGAAATCCTGCATGGCCGAAATCGCGGTAAATGTACTGGTCTGGTCTAGGTTGTACGGCGACGAATCCTTATACAGGGAAAAAGCATGCATATACAATGCTTCCTGTGCGTAATCGCTTCGTGCGTAGGTATCAAAGAACTTTTTGAACAAAAACTGACTCGTATTATACTGTCCTTGCTGGTACTGGGTATACGCATAGTAAAACTGCGCCAACTCGGATTCTGTACTTCCTTTTAACAATGGAATGAGTTCTTCAAAAAGTAGGCCGGAACGATAAAAATCCCCCTTTTTGTAATAAGACATCGCGGCATCATACTTTTGCTGATCCGTACCAGTCTTTTGTAACTTCGAGAACTTACTGCAAGAAGTAATTACAAGGACCGCAATAAAAAGCAAGAAATAGCTTGCTGGACTGTTTTTTCGCATATTAGGTGCAAAGGTAATAAAAAAAGCTACATCATTCATAACGAATGCGTAGCTGATATAGTGTTAAAAATTAGCCTATTGCTGATGGCGTACAAGCATTTTTTTAGTGGCTACTTTTTGACCGTCTAGTGACAATTGATAGAAATAAAGCCCTGTCGGCATATCTTTCGTATTGACACGCAGCTTTCTGTCATTTCTGTTTAGGGGCAGCTCGGCCATTTGAGAACCAAGCACGTTGTAGATAATCAATTTCGCGTCACGAATGTTGGCAGTGATGTTATAGTCAAGATCTGCATATTCGCTGGCTGGATTCGGATAAATGTTTGATACTGAAATCTTATCGTTGGCATATAGCTGCTCTTCCACTTTCAACTGCGCTTCCATCTCAGGTTGTCTTCTGTTTGAAGATCTCTCCACGATTTCGGCAGAAGCGACGCCTGTGCTTTCAGAAGCATTAGGAGATGCAAACAAGAATGAACGGTAGAAACTGTTCAGCGCTTTTGGATTTTGCAAAGACAGTAATTTGTAGCTTGAACCCGTTGCCAAACCTGAGAATTTAATGTTTTCGCTCGCGGCAGGCTTCTTTTTGTTGACCATGTTTAAACGGCTGCCGTTCGAGACGGATTGTGCGTTTAAACCCTGTAAGGCCAACGTTAGTGTTATTATTAAGTAAAGTATATTTCTTTTCATAGCGTCATCTTGGAATACTTTTGACTAATATTTTATAATATTTTAGTAAAAAAGTACATTACAAAAATATAGAGAAACAATTGTATATTCAAAATATATTGTGTGAATGGACATCTTTATTTTAGAATCTAAAAAATCATGCCTGCTTAAAAAAAATGAAGCTTGTCCTGATATATTTTTTACAACTCTTTCCAAATCGTCTTATTCTTGGTTGGTTTCTCTGAAATTCGCCAATTGAACCCGTCCAACTGTCGTTCCGGAGCCTTTATTTTCGAGGGTGGAATGAGCCTGCCGTCCGGTTTCCCCACAAATGAGATTTTATGTACACGATTGTCGGTAAAAAGCAGATTCATTTTTCCACATTCAACCCGGTTCAAGCCGATGCTTTTTTGCTCATCATCCACCGCATAATATGCACTTTCGCCGTTTCCATCCACCAGAACCTGTTTTAATTTGTTCCCGCTTTCAAAAAAAGCATTGATAGTACGTCCTTTCACCTGGTTAAACTGCTTGACTAAGGTATCCTCCGTAATCACAAAAGATTTGCCTTTCAGCAGCATCCGGTTGATCTCATTGTTGACTAAAAAAGCAGTAATCGAATCGGCCTCCATTTGATAATGCTGGTCACTCCATAAAATCGGTTTCCGGAAAAATCGGATAATCGAATCGGCTGTATTGTAGGTAATCGAATCGCATTTGCCCTGGAAATCGCTTTTATATATAAAAACGTTTTTATTTCCGATCAGCTTCCTTGTGCTATCCCTCTGATTTTCATATGAATACAGTGTATCAGCACGAATGTAAAGAGTGTCTTCGGAAACTACATTTCTGACATATGCATGACCGAATATTTTGGAATAACCCTCTTTTTTCCAGTAATATCCTTCGTCACCATTCAAGACCGTTTTATCCTTTTTGGCGACGATCACCACATTGCCTTTTCCGCGACCATTATTGGTTTTACCGTCCACTTCCAGCGAGTCAGCGGTGAGTGTATACGTTTCATTGTCTACCATCGTCCGCTTCTGAAATGAGGACTCGGCAGACTCCGTATTATACCGACCCCTGGTCCCGTTTACCGTGCCGTCTTTATTTGTGATTTTCGTAGCACCATTAAAATCCGACCACTTCGTCAACGAGTTATACAGCAGTGTATCCGTCGTAAGCACATACTTTTTGTTGACCAGTTTTACGCTTTTATAATAAGTAAACTCTTTTGTTCGCGTATTATAGAAACCCTCTTTACTCGTCAGCACATTTTCCTCATCAACAGTCCGGCCAGGCGTTTTATAATTGGCAATGCCATTGGCCATATCGTATTCGATTTTGCGGGTCGTTAGGGTGCGTTTGCTATCTTTCAAAACCGTCTTTTTACCGCTTACAATAGCGAGTCGCGTGTTTCCGAAATAGTAGAGCGTATCGCCTGTCACTGTAACCGTATCACCCTGTACGATCTTAACATTCCCGAAAGCTTCGATCACATTCGTATTAATATTCTGGATCGCGAGATTGCTGTGCAAGAATGCTCCTTTGTGCTTAAAAACGCCATTTTTGACCCGGCGGGAGTCAACTCCGTTTTCATTCACAATTTCCAGCTCGTCGGACTTTATAATTTCAACAAGATCCTCACTCTGAACTGGCTGAGGTTTTGGTAAAACTCTCTGGGCCAACAGGTAATGTGAAAAAAACATCAAAACAAAGAACGTCAAACGAAACATATTACCTTTGATATTGATGACGCGCAAAAGTTTAAAAGGGTTGCAGTTCGCGATGTATTTTTTTTTATTCATGTTGCCATTCTTTCTTTTACCTTTGAAATCAGTGCCTTCTGGCGAGTCTGGTAAAAGACTATTCATGTCTTATATACGCCAAAACTACATCAATTACGTTTCTTAGGTTCATGTTGGATGCTTTTTTAACTTTTATTAACCAACACAAGCTGGATCTCGAAAAACAGCCATGCTTATTGACTGTGAGTGGGGGAGTGGACTCCGTTGTAATGCTTCATCTGTTTCACAAAGCCGGTTTTCCCGTCGGCATCGCACATTGTAACTTCGGGTTAAGAGGCGCGGAGTCCGATGGAGATGAAGAGTTTGTTGAGCAGCTTGCCCAAGCATACGGTTTTCCGTTTTTTGCCAAACATTTTGATGTAAAGTCCTTTGCAAAGGAAAAGGGCATCTCCACGCAGATGGCTGCGCGCGACCTGCGATACCAATGGTTTGAAATGCTAAGAACCACAAACGGCTACACATACAGTGCCACCGCCCACCACGCAAATGATTCGCTGGAAACAACCCTTTTAAATCTCACTCGCGGAACAGGATTATCGGGCCTACACGGCATTTCAGGCATCAACAATCATCTCATCCGCCCATTGCTCCTGGCCACCAAAGAGCAAATTCTGACCTACGCGCAAGAGAACGCGCTAACATGGAGAGAGGACCGCTCGAACGCTTCGGACGACTACAAGAGAAACCTGATCAGGCACAAGGTTGTGCCCGTTTTGCAGCAGCTAAATCCGTCATTGGAATCCACGTTCATCCACTCCTCCGCAAAACTGTCAAGTGCAGATCGGTTGCTGAAAGAAATGCTGGACGAATGGGCCAAAGGGGTTGTTGTGAAGGAGGGGGAGCAGGTGAGGATTAGTAAGGCGAAGATTGTTTTGGAGAGCGAGCCGGGGTATAGGCTATGGCATATTTTGCAGGATTATGGATTTGCATATGCGCAAGTAGAGAAAATTATTGTGGGATTGAATGGGATTTCGGGAAGGCAGTTTAACTCCGAATCTTACACATTGCTAATAGATCGACAAGATTTAATCCTCAAAAATGTGGCCATTGCAGCGTCTGATGACGAGATCAAAATAGAGGAAAGTCAATCCGAAGTTTATTTTGCCGGACGATTGATCTCGCTATACAAGAAGAGCCGCAATTCAAACGATGAGCTTCCTAGTAACAAAAGCATAGTTTCCATCAATTATGATAAATTGGTTTTTCCTTTAAAAATTAGAAAATGGGAAGTAGGAGATTCGTTCCGACCGCTGGGCATGAACGGCAGGCGAAAGAAGTTAAGTGATCTTTTCGTCGATTTGAAGATGGATAGATTTGCAAAGGAACAGGTACTGGTACTTTTGAATGGCAATGGGGAAGTTATTTGGGTGGTAGGAGTGAGGTTAGACGAGCGGTACAAGGTTCATGAACGTACAGCGCATATCTTGCAGGTAGTAGTGAGCTAGAATGATAATTCAGTTATGCACATTGTACTAGATACAAATATCATACGTCAGGACTGGAGATTGAAATTAGTAGCTTTTAATCTCCTGCTTGATTATTCAGCAAAAACCTGGTCGCCGATTGTCCTACCTGAAATCGTCATGATGGAAATTGGACGTCTCTTTGATACAGAGGTAAGAAAGGCTTTTTCTCAATTTGAAAATTCATTTAATGAATTACAGAAACTTATTAGAGAAGACTCTCTAAACCACCTCTCTATTCCGGACTTTACAAGCGTTCGTCTTGAATATGAAGAATATTTGCGTACAAAGCTTCACCGTTTTTACTTCACTGAAATACCCAGCAAGTCTGACATACTCCCGGCCTTCTGTTCCGTTGGCAAAATGACATTAAGCCCTTCAAAGCAGGGAAGGATGCTTTCAGAGATTCCATTATCTGGCTCTCTGTTCTTGACTTAGCAAAAAAACATCCAGGAGACACAGTGTGTTTTATATCAGCTAATGTTCATGACTTTGGGGATAGAGAAGGCAATAATCTGCATCCTTATCTGCAAAATGAGACTGAACAGCTTGGACTGGATGTAAGATATTTTCGATCTCTGAATCATTTCAATGCGGTTCATGCAAACCACCTAAATTTTCTTGACGAGCAATGGCTTAGCACTAACATTGACTGGGAATTTTTAAATTTGTCGGTATTGGAAGGGGTCCGCGGAATCCATTGCGGTTATTACTTTGAAACCTTTGAAAGAAATATTGTCAGGGACTATAACGGTATATTGAATTATGACCCCTTGCAAGCTAAATATGATCAATCCATTTCAATGTTCAATGTTGGTTGCAAAGCACCCGATGAATTTGATGTGTGGATGAGCTTAGGCGGTACAGCTATCGTCGAATATTTATTGGATGATGAGCATTACAACTTTGTAGCAGTTCATTTCCACACAAAGGTCAATGTCCGGATAAGAGACAAAATTATAATTGGTTATGAAGCTAACTATTATGACGAGAACTCGGGATTGTCTATCGAAGGTGCGTGTGAGATTTTATATTTTGCATAGGCCTTATTTTTTTTAAGATGAGCTATTGCGCAGAAAGATTTTGTTTTTACCTTTGCACCACGTTTCGCACACGGCGAAGTATTTAGAGAGATGGCAGAGTGGTCGATTGCGACGGTCTTGAAAACCGTTGACTGTAACAGGTCCGGGGGTTCGAATCCCTCTCTCTCTGCAGGACATGATGTCAAAACATTCAAAAACCCCGTTTAAGCGCTTTAAACGGGGTTTTTGATTTTTACGGACTACCAAAAAATTCAAAAATTCCCAATGTTTTTTGACGTTAATCATGGAACAAGGTTTTGATCCAGAATGACGCAGAAAAAGGCACTTAACTAGCTGGTTAGCAAGATGTTCACCCCGTAAACATCTTGCGTTTCAATGATAACAATTCGATTTTTGTTCATCTAAAACCAGTTGTATTATGTTAGAAAACAGTTTCGGGTTGAATTTCTTTTTGAAAACCCCAAGAACAGAAAACGAAGATGGCACGCGAGCAGTCTACCTCCGTGTCACAGTGAACCATCAAGCTAGAGACATTACCACAAGACGAACGTGGCATCCGTCCAAATGGAATGTGAGGGCCGGGAGAGCAACCGGGAACAAGGAAGATACAAAGGAGCTAAACGCCTATTTAGATTCGCTGACCACGAAAGTTTTTCAAGCTAAGAAAGCTCTACTCGACGCAGATAAAGAGTTGACAGCTGACGCGATCAAAAATCTGATGCTTGGGAAGGAAGAGAGCAAAATGACAATTCTCAAAATCTTTAAGGAGCACAATGACCAGGTCGCTGCACTTGTCGGCACCGACTTTGCTCTCGGGACGCTAGAACGATATGAGACTTCGCTCAAACATACTCGCGAGTATATCAAATGGAAATACAAGGAAGACGATTTTGATATCAAGAAGCTCGACTATGAATTCATATCACAATTCGAGTTTTGGTTCAAAGCCAAAAAGAAGATTAGTCATAACACTACAATGAAGTATTTGGCTAACTTCAAAAAGATTGTTTTGCTATGCGTGAAAAGAGGTTGGCTCTTACGTGATCCTTTCTACGCCTTCAAGTTTTCAAAACGCGAGGTTGACCGGCAGGCTTTGACTGAAAGCGAACTGAAAAAGGTTTGGGATAAGGAAGTAGGCGATGGGCGTCTGGCATACGTCAAGGATATTTTTCTTTTCTGCTGTTACACCGGGTTAGCTTACGCTGATGTATACAAATTGAAGCGAACCGAAATTGTAGAAGGTATCGATGGCGGAAAGTGGATTACTACTAAACGGCAAAAAACGGACACGCCTTCAAGAATTCCACTGCTACCAATGGCGTTGGAAATAATGGAGAAATATGAAGATCATCCGCAGTGTGAAAATGAGAACAGGGTGTTGCCGGTGCTTTCCAATCAGAAGATGAATGCTTATTTGAAGGAGATTGCGGATTTGTGTGGGATAAAGAAGAATATTACTTTTCACCTGGCTCGGCATACATTTGCGACCACTGTGACTTTGACGAATGGGGTGCCGATTGAAAGTGTGTCAAAGATGCTAGGCCATCGGAATATCAAGACTACTCAGCAGTACGCAAAGATTGTCGATAGGAAGATTAGTGATGATATGGCAAAATTGAAGCAAATATTGTTGAGATAAGGCATCACCTGTCGGCACGGAGGACTTAGAATCCTGCGAGCCGAAACGCTCGTACGGGTTGGATTCGCGTACGCGATACTGATTATCAAGAGGTTATACAGATTGTTGTGTAACCTCTTTTTCATTGGCACAACATAAGTACAACAATTATTTTACCTAAATTAGGTTTTTGTGTAGGCTTCCCGTTTTTGTACGCTTTCCATTTTTAGAGCGGCGGTGATTTAGACTTGATTGTTGATTGTAACAGTTAATTCTTCTTTTTCATGGCATTTCAACAGTATGTGCTTCTGATTTGGCGTTAGTCGCTTCAGTGACCTGTGCGGGTGCTTACTGTTGTAATTGTTAAGCCATTTGTCCGACAAAATGTAGTTGTTCCAGAGAGTCAAAAAGTAAGCATCCAGGACCGCCCGGCGGCCCGGGTCTTCTCGGTAGGTTCTGTTTAAGCGTTCATCGTACCCATTTCGCATCGGCTTACCGGGCTGAATAAATTTTTGCTCAATTTGTTTTTCCTCGCACAATTTTAGCTAGTTTGTTACTAATGAACTCGGTGGCATTGTCGGATCTTATTGACAGTGGCAATCCTCGTTCGTATTCCAACTGCTGCAAGACGTGTATGACTTTCCCGGCACAAAGGGAGTAGTCCGCATGCGCTGCAAGTGCCTCTCTGCTAGCGTCATCCATGACAACCAATGTTCGGACACGTCGGCCAGAACTAAGAGCATTGCTGACAAAATCCATGCTCAAGGTCTAATTCAAAGCTTTCGACTCAATTATAGGCTGTTAGGCCTTTTTAAAATGCGTCTTTTTCGCTTACGCCTTAATTTAAGATCCATACTTCGATAGATTCGAAGTACCCGTTCCCGATTCCATGGTAGGCCTGTATTTCTCAAATTAACGTAATACCAATCAAATCCTCTTGTCGGATGTTCTTCCGCCAACTGATTAAGGATGTCTATATGAGGCAGGTCGTTCTTGACCGTTTTGTAATAAAAGACGCCGGTACTTAAATGCAAAACTCTGCACGCCCACTTAATGCTAAATCCAGCTTCCTGAGAAATATCCGATACCATTAGCGGCTTCTGAGCAGGCCTTAGAGCTTTTTTCGATAATATCTTTTGCTAGTCTGTGATCGAGCGCCAACTCTGCATACATGTGCTTCAGGCGGCGGTTCTCCTCCTTGAGTGCCTTTAACTCCGATAATTCTGAAGCACCCATACCGCTGTATTTCTTTCGCCAATTGTAAAATGAAGCCTTAGAGACGCCATTTTCCTGAGCGCCGTCATTCCCCTGTTTGCCAGAATCCAAGTCTTTAAGGAATTTGACGATCTGAGTTTCTGTGAATGTGTTTCGTTTCATAGCAGATTAAAATTAGAAAATTTGTCCAATTCATCACCACTCTGCTTTTAGGGAAGCTTACAACGATAAGCATATTGAGGACCAGTGAGCAAGAACGTCTGCATCAATCGTTCGAAGCGGTCACCTTTGTCGCGTTCAGAGAATGCAAGTTACGTTAATGATTTAATAGCGAGGTGAAGGTCTTCGGCACTTGGACAATGATTAAATTAACATCCATGCAAACAAGAGCTACTTTTTGTTGCATAGACAAGGTAAGTAAAACATCTAGACTTAAAAAGGTAGACAATAAGGAATTGGCCGCGGAAAATCTTGGCGTTACATCGCCAAGAGCACTTTTGAGTTTCCTCTAGTCCGTTCCTTAGATCTTTACATACTGGTTTGTAAAATTGGGACTATGGAGGTTTACTCCTTGACTTTGGCCGATTAGACCGAATTCAATAGGCGCTTCAATATAATCACGAGCTACAAAAACCTTTTCAGCGATGTCATCTGCGAGAGACGCTAGATTAAGTGTGATTTCATTGACTTGAGGCTGTCGAACAATGGTCAAAGGGGGATCTTTTAAATTCAGGATGGAATACAGGTTAAATGCAGTGATTTTACCATTTTTATTGCGAAAACTGTGCCGCCTGCAACCAAACGAACAGCTTATGAAGAAGAAGCTGAGAATCAAGAATTGAGAAACATGCAATTAAGCGTTGCACAAAACTCGCTCTTTTTGAAGCGCTAGGCCGGTGGATTATAACCGAAGGCATCAGCGTAAAAAATGGCAATTTGCTAGAATATCCAAAACCCAATGCGAATTCCCGCTCTTCTGAATCTCGCATTAACTTCCTGATTTGGTGTAGAGGATAGATTCGTTGCACTCCTATCATAAATACTCGCCAGTCCATAATTTGCGTATGCATCAATGGAGAACTTCCCAATGTCCAAACCTATTCCTCCCTGCCCGGAAAGTAGGAAGTTGTTCAACTGAGATTTATCAGACGTTTCTATAGTTGCCGAGTAATTTCTGTATCGATACATCACTGGGATAATGCCTTCCGCGCCAATCTTTATATTTGGTTTTATTTTTCCAGTCTGTAAAATATGGAATTTAATATTTATCGACCCACTTGCTCCGACAACTTTGAAATTTTCTAATGCTAAATCGTCTGCATTTAACGAATTGTAATTTGTGCTAAAATATTCTATGCTCATAAGAATGCTGGACGGACTACCCGGATCGCGAAATGAAAATTGAAGGCCAGCAGTCGTTGTAATACCGTAGCTTATATCATACTCGTTGTCGTTGATTTTATACATCGGCTTGTTCGCACCAATACTACCCGAAGCACCCAATGCGAATTTATGCCTATTGCGGAAGTTTTTAATTTTGTTTATTAAAGGCTCGATCTCTAAATTCCTAGATAGAGTGTCACAAACCACTAAAAGTTTAATCCGATCGATATAGTTATTCGCCTCATTATATTTTCCATTTTGAATTGATTTTTTAACATTAGCAACAAATGCGTTGAAGGATCGCATATCTGCTCCTATTCGGTTAATAGAGTCTAGTAGGCTGTTGTAGGACTGTAATATTTTATTTTTTTCATCGCAGTCAAGTAATTGAAGCTCACCAGCCTGCCACGCTTTTTTTGAAGCCAAAAGATTACATCTTTTAAGCTCATTTCTTGCTAACATCATGTCAGTTTTAAATTCATCTATTCCAATGCAGTTGGTATTAGAGGTAATTGCTTTTTCTAATTCAGTAATTTCATTTTCTTTTTCCGGTAACCCTATTCCTTTCGCAACTTCTAAAAAATGTTTTGCCTTTTCATAATCATTATTTTTCACAGCCATAATAGAAAAGCCAAGATTCACCCTATATTTATCGTTTTTTAAGCATCTCGTTAGGCTTCTATTAATTTCATCCGGTAAGTCTTCAAAGTAATGGACCATATCTTCTGCGCTAACAAAGGCACTTTTGACAGTTTCTGCATTATCCAGTCTTCTGCTAAGAGTATCAATTTTATTACGAATACTTATATACTGTCTGAGCTTTGATACAAAAGTTGCTGATTGGGTAAACTCTGATTTATGTTCCTGAACATATCCCAGTAGAGCATCTGTTTCACAATTTTGAGCTAAACTTAGCAACACATTTTTCCCCTCTATCTGAGCAATGACGATTTGTATTTTTGTTTCAATGCTCGGCAAAACTGGAACACCTTTAATATCTCTGTATTTACCATAGGCAACTTTTTCCAGCTCCAAACCTTTTCCTATACTTTGCTGAACCAACTGCTGCCACTGAACCACTTCTTGGATCATGTGTAAGTCGTCTTCATACTTCTTTCCAAGGAGAAACGATGTGTTGCCAAAGGTTTTCGCGAGGCGATAATCCTTCAACGCCCCTTGAATGTCCATAGCTAACAGCTTTTTATAGGCTTTATATGAATACTCGGCCGCAAGGTTCCTTCGTTGCAAATCCTTTAATTTTGAATTATCCGGCGGACCTAATAGCCGAATACACTCTTCTATTTTCCTTTCAAAAGCACCTAAGCTGCCGACTCCATCAATACTCCTGTGCCTTTTAAACATCGCAATAGCCTCGGAAAATTTTCCTTCCTTTTGCAATTTTAAACCTTCAGAATAAATATTTTTAAGGTTTTGAGTTTGTTTGAACCGATACGAGAATCCAGGATTATCTAGTTCCAATCTATAAATGCTAAGAGCCATATCGAAGTTTCCGATCTCTAATTGCTGTGCGGCCTGATCCCACTCTTCCCATTGCGAACTTTTGAACTTCCGTTGAGCAGTAACCTGATTATATATAAAAATTATGAAGAGGATAGATAGAAAGTATCTCATTTGCAGGTTTTTGAATTTGGATTCGCTGTTAGAATCGCAGCCAGTTGATAATTGCACTCTGCAATATATTGCAACCCGGGCAAGTTAAGGTTACATCTTTTGTCTCCTTCCTCCATAAATTGCTGTGCTACTTTTGCAAGGGATGCTACCTGGCGTTCTTGCGGTAATGATTTGTTAAGCTCGATAACTTTCACGAAGATTTCTTCTGCTGCATCACAATCATCTGGCGCTATCTGCTGTCCCTGTAACAGCAACGTTTCTATTTGTTTTATTTTTTCTTCCTCAAGATTTTGCTTATTCCAATACAACCCCGCAAGCCCCACCAAAATGATAAGAAAGCCCAAGAGGATAGACTTCCACAATGGAATTGGCCTACTATTCACTTCGACGGTACATTCTGAAGTAACGGAATGTAATTCGTTTCTCGCAGTAAGTACATATGTTGTCGTTGATTCAGGCGCAATGGTCAAGTTGTTTTTGCCAGTTACATTTAGGCTGTGGGGAGAAATACTTAATTGGGTACCATTCTGTACTTCCCAGTTCAGTTGTGTGAACTCGCCTTTATACACAAACGTATCACAAGAACGAAACGCTTTAATGACTACTGGTTTGATAACGGTTACCAGTGTTGTTTCCTCTATTACCGTTTTGTCATCCAGCGCGGTGATAATCAGTTTGTATACTTGACTGCGAGAGGGTGAAACCAATATCGACCCATCTAAAGGCACGTCCGAAATCCCAAGTCCTGTATCCAATTTTACGGAGTTTGCGTTTTCAATATTCCAGGTTAGTTCGGTAGAAGAATTGAAAACCAATTGCTGTTGCCGAGCCAAAAACTTCACAACCTTTGTACGCGCAACAACATTTACCTGGACCTGTTGGGTCACTGTCCCCAATTCATTATCGACCATTAGAGTCAGTAAACTGCTTTTCTCAGGATGCAGTATGATACTTGCTGACGCATGACTAACGATTATGGTTCCATCATTTATGCTGGCATTGGTAAAATAGCCATCAATTTCCCAATATAAGGTTACAGTATCTCCTTCTATGACCGTTTCCTTGTCTAGAATGAAAGTTTTTATTTTCGGCGCAGTTAGGTAGTTATAGAAAGGTTCAATATTTAAGTAACTAGCTTCCTCCAAAAATCTTGAAAGAACCATTAAAAGAACATCTATATGCTTTGACAACCCTTTTATATCACTGTAGATCTTACTCTCTCCAAATTTGTCAAAATCTTGTTCCGTAAACAGCAGATACTGAGTATCCGAAAGCTGATATTTTCTCCATAAACTAGGCTTCTCAATCAACGCTAAGATTGATAAATATATAATCAACTCAGAGAAATAATCTGACTTCAAAGACGCCTTACTACCTTGGAATCGCGACGGATGCTGATAACCTTTTAAGCCTGTAACTATTTCTTTTTGCCCCACAATGGCCGGAATACATATAGAATCATAATCTAGTAGACGAATATTCTCCGAATAATCAATAAGTATATTTCCTTCCTGAAGATCTCCATGGGAAATCGAGTTTCTTCTTAACTCCTTTGTCATTTCTAGGAATTTTTCACTAAGCCCGGTTAATTTTTGCTTGTTATTTAGGTTTTCCTCTATATAGTTCTTTAACAGCTTGCCGTCCAACCATTCCATGTGTATTGTATCCAACAATACTCCATTGACCAACAAACCATTTTCACTGTAAATAAAGTCCGCAAAATAGGGAAGCTTTGTATTACTAAGATAATTAGAAATCGTTTTGTACCGCTCTTGATTATTCCCCATTGGAAGGTGCCAAACTCTAAGAGCCCATTTTGTAGACAGATGTTTCAACTGGAATACCATATTGAAGCCTCCAACAAATACATAGGGGCTCCCGTTGGGATTCAATTTTACTTTGGCGCCACTAAGTTGGAAAACACGAAGAAACAGATCTACATTTTTTACAGCTGTTATTATATCTTGCTTCGTAACCGCCATTCTAAAATTTATTATAAATTGACTTTAACTTGCTGTTTGCTTTGTCATCTTTTTCATTCCCTGCTAATTTCTCCCACTTGACCATTATGCTTTCTATAGGCAGCAATTTTACCTGATTCTCCTTGATTCCAAATCCATAGCGTGGGTTGATACTTTCGAATTTAGCATTAAATTTAGCAATTACTTCAGGCTGACCTTTAATAATTACAATATTCTCGTCATTAATTCGAGCTTTAAACGTCCAATTATATGAGCCCGTAATCAATACGCAATTGTCAATAATGCAGAATTTGTTGTGCATTAAACTGTCCTTAGCCCCTTGGTTTATATCGCCTATATAGCCGACATAGCC
This sequence comes from Dyadobacter chenhuakuii, assembly GCF_023821985.2. Taxonomy (NCBI): domain Bacteria; kingdom Pseudomonadati; phylum Bacteroidota; class Cytophagia; order Cytophagales; family Spirosomataceae; genus Dyadobacter; species Dyadobacter chenhuakuii. Next base: position 314,626 of record NZ_CP098805.1, read on the forward strand.
ATTGTTCATAAGCAGCTCTTTGAAATCGACTCTTGAATTTTTATTGAAATCGTGGCGTGCTATGATTATAATAACTTCAACACCTCTATTTTGGGCACGGAGTATACTTTGGTAGATATCTATATCTGTAAACCAAGCAACGCAAATTTTCAAACTGCGGTTTGATAAATCAATTTGATTAATTATTTGGAGGTATATATCTTTAAAATAAACTTCAGTCATTTTAAAACTTGTCTATTATCATTTTGGTGTTAGGCAATTCTGTTTTGCGCGTAGCTTGCGAATTTTGTTGCTTAGTCCATTTATCGAAAATGCCTTCCTTGGCTACCTGGAGTTTATTCATCAGCAAATCTTCCAATGGTCTTAGTTTAAGAAAATCCGTTTTTTTAAGTTCTTCGACTAATTTGACGGTTAATTCAGCTATTTCAGAATGAGTCGAATTCAAAAGGCCGTTTATTAGAGAAGAACTATTACTATCAGAAAAGTCTTCTTTTGAAAAAAGCAAATCTTCCGTTTCGTGATAATTTTGCCACAGTGCAGGCTTATCTTCAAATACAAGTAATGAAAGGTAAATAACCAATTCAGAAAAATAGTCAAGTTTCGAATTGATAAATTGATTTCCCTGTCTGGATGGATGCTGATAGCCAGAAAGTCCCTTAATTGCGTCAGTCATACCTTCTAGCGGCTTTATGTACATGGAATCATAGTCGATAATTGTCAAACTAGCATCTGGATTGACCAAGATATTACCATGTTGCAAATCGCCGTGTGCAATGTTCTTATTATGGAAGTAGCCGACCATCTCTTTGAAATTCTCTCGTACTTTGCTAATTAGCTTAGGGTTAGAGTAAATGTTTTCATTTATAAAGGTTTTTAGCGTCTTTCCGTCCACCCAATCCATCATTACAATTGGACATGCGCTTCCATTTATTAATAACGCATTGTCTAGATATTGGAATTCACAAAAGTATGGGCTCTTTAATGAAGAAAGAAAAGACGAAATTTCCAGACTTCTCTTTTTTGCGTCCCCAATATCCGCAATCCAACAACGGACAGCTACTTTCTTTGAATCCTTGGTATGGAATGGGAACACAGTTGTATACCCTCCGGAATACTGAATTATTCGAGAGCCTTTCTGAATAACCGAGCCGCCAACTAGTTCATCAACTTTATAACTTACTTGCGGATTTCGCATTGCCGTTACTAGATCGGTTCTTGAAGGATAAATAGTTCCCATATTCTAAAATTTATGAAATATGGTCTCCACGTTTCGACTTAAATTCTCGGTTAGTTCATCCTTTATCATCTCGCCGTTCTGATCTTTTGTCTCAAGTTGATCGGTGTCAAAATCGGGTTCTTTCTTTCCCGGCATGACCTCTGAATTATTTTCCCCCTTGGAACCATCGATTGTAGTGGCTTGTTCCGTATTATATATCACTTCTTTACTAGGGAGTCCTTCTTGTGTTATTTGTGGTTCTTCACTTACGTAACCTAGAATTTCTGCAATGCCCGTTTTCTGAATGTCGTATGAATGCAATTTTTCATCCACTCGGAAGTGAGGATCATTCTTTCCTTCTAAGTCTTCCTGCTCCTTTTTTATTAAATCAGATAACATTGAGACTTTGACTTCAGAGTAACTAAAATGTTCTTTTCCATCATCTGATAATTCAATTATTAATATTGCCGAATCATCATCGTTCAGTCTATTTGAATTCCGCTCGTCTTCAATAATGGAAAAAAGGAAATGTTCCTGGGTAGCTATGTTTTCTAATTTTTCAATCGCTTGTTTTATACCAATACCTTTCAAAAACCACTCGGCGAGTGCATCCGTCATTAAATAAAAGGTGCCTTCTGCCAGTGTTTCATCAATTATTTTTTCCTCGTGGCCTTTATGATTGTTTCCTATACTAGAAAGATAATCAGGAAAGTTATCGAAGACAATAGGTTGAGATTTGCTGGATAGGATAGTGGTTTCATTTTCAAGTTGAGTGCTACCCCTTGGAACAAAAAACAGGAAACTGTCACCAAGGGCCTGAGCAGTCCACGTTTTCTTATCTACAAGAAATTGAAGTCCCACGAAAGTAGCTAGTCCAGGCACCTTATTGTTATATGCATTTCGAGTATAATATTTCACATTTTCAAGCTGCATCCTAATATCAACTTCTTCTTGCCAGTCTTCCTGAGATTTTTTTATGAATTCACCCTGATTCAGATGGTCGTGGAAGACATAGTTTTTAACTAGGTGTTTTGACCAAATTTTTGGAAAAAATGACTTTGATACACCATCGGAGATTGCAAATTTATTATACTCTTGGCTGAAATTATAATTGTCTGCACAGTCTGAATATAACTCATTTTTTTTACTAGTAATGAATCCTTTTATCTTTATTTTCATTTATCTTCCTGTATCTGAAGCGTTGCTATCGCAATTTAATTATTGCAACTAGTTTGTTTTTAGGTCATTGCCACTCATAGAACCAAACTGTATAAATTTGGTCATAGTAATAGGATCAGCATTTGAAACAAACCCACGTGAATTGTCATCAAGTACAAAATCGTACTGTTGAGCAGAAGTTTTAAAACTATTTGGCACTAGACTTGAAACATTGAATAAAAATGCAGCTTGTTCGTCCAATTGCGAATCATTATTAGTAAATTCATGTTTTGGAGAGCCATTTCCTAAATGAACATTAAATAATAACGGATTCCCATCATTCGTTATAATTTCCATTATTTCTTTGGCAACTCTTATTGATTTAACCTTCTCTTCATTTGGTATGCCATTGTATGGCATACCATCAGAGATATTTATTATAATTGGTGCCGGATTTTCTGGCTTTTTAGTTATCCAACCATCAATTAGCTGTTTCGCGAAGGAAAAGGCGTCGCCCATAGGAGTTCGTCCATTTCTTGGAGATTTAGGTTCTAAAAATATTGGAATTTCGACATTAACTTCAATAAATCCGCCATTCCCATCAGGTTGCTTCTGTTTGCCTTTTTCAATCTTTATTGGATTATCGCCAAATGAACTCAAGTAATCAGACCTTAAATCATCAACGGAATTCCCTCCGTTTCCACCGTAACCAATTAAGGAAATGAAAACTCTATCTTTAATTTTATCCCCGTCCATATTGGTGTTTACTAACTCGGAAATTGTTCTGTTAATTACGGATGCCGTAAATTCCGCCTTGGTTTTCCCTTCTGCATATTTCTCACTCATTGATCCTGATTGATCGACTAAGAATATAATGTAGCCTGGATGGGCAGAACTCCATTGTTTTGAATTGTCCGTACTATTCATATTAATTTATGTTTAAATTTTTTACGTTAGTCAACATTATACTCCCAAACCCGTTTCGAAGTTCCATCTAAGACATATATTTTATCGCCTATACTGTATATTGTCGAAGTGGAAATAAAATGCGTAGGGGAATTAGATTTTTTTGTCCAGCTATTCGTGGCAGGGCTATACTGGAACCAGTCTAGAATGTTCTTTGATCCGTAGTAAATTTTACCCTGACATGCAACCATTGTGTTTTCTTGGTTACCGATGGTATTACTTGTTGGGTTGTCGAATGGGAAGGCATCTGCTTCAAACCAGTAATTCCCTCCTTTGTTAAAGCCGATCAATCTATTGGTTGGTAATAGAATATAAGGCGTATCATTGTTAGTACAATACCCTTTGTAGCCACTGGAAACCGGGAAGTTGGTCAAGTAAGACCATGAGTCATTTGCAGCATTATATAACATAGTGGAAGTACTTGTAGTTGCAGTATTTACGTTTAGGCCCAAGGAAAGAATCCCACCTGCTGACGTTGAAAATCCAACAGCTCCCGGCCGACCGATTGGCGAGGCATTTTCTTTTTTAGTCCAGGTGTCGTTTGTTGTGTTGTATTCCCACCAGTCGATCGGATATGTAAAGTTCTGGTAGACATATCCCAATCCGTAATAGATCTTATCTTGGTATAATAAAGCAGTGGCAAACTCGCGTTTTGTTCCCGGGAAACTTTTTACTTGTTTCCAAGCTTTTAGGCCTGGCTGATGCATCCAAACTTCATTTGTCAATTCATTGGTTGAAGAAAGTTTGCCACCTATTATAAATGCTTTGCCAAATATTCCCTCTGTGGTAATTACAGCGGCACCTCTTCGACTTGAAAATGGAGCTAATTCACCCGCTTCCCATGTATCGCTTTCAGGTACATATATTTCTATAACTGGACTGTAGACCGTTTCGCACTCTGTCACGAAATAACTTCGGAAATACACCGTTGAACCTCGTTTGTTCCATCCGGTCGCCCAGCCTCCGGATTTATTACCGGCATAGAAGTTCTTTTCATCGTTAATGGTAGGTTCCCTGTTGGTCGAAGACCAGCACAAGCCAGATCCTTTTATGTAATATTCTTTGGGTGTGTTAGTATTCCAGATCAATGAAATTGATCTGGCACTAACCGACCCTTTGGTTATACTAGCGGATAATAGAGCACTATTGAACTTGAACTGGAAGCTTTGAATATCACCGGCCGATAAACCTTTGTAAGTCTGTGTCAGATCGGGGTTCATGATACTTTCTTTGTCGCTTCCGTTGTAAGGTAGATCCAGCATCTGGCCAACATGATAAGCAATCGCTTTTTTCATCAAGCCCTCCGTCCATTGAAAATCGCTGTTTAAAAAGATAAAAGAGGAATCTACTCTTGTTAAGTCATAACTGGAAAATGAAAAGACGCCTTGACCCTCATTCTTTAGAAAATTCTCCTTAGTTAAAAACTGTATGCGGAGTTTACCATAAGCATTTTCACTGTTATTTTCTCCAAATTTAAGATAAGTGTCTTTGTCATTGAAATCATTAATTGCGCTAACAATCCACGTTTTATAAGAATCTGACGTGGATATAGCTTCGACGGCTATTGAATATGGAATGTAACAAGAGTACAATCCCAATTTGTTAAAGTTGGATGCACTTCCAAATGGTAGTATAACTTCTGGGACTACCTTTTGGCGATCTCTAGAACATGCCGAGCCAAGTAGAAGCAAAACGAAGATCGTAAGTTTTATCAATGGAGAAGGGGATCGAAGAAAAAGTATTAAAGATCAATCTAATATGTTGGTTATACAATAATGACTGAATTATATTTTTTTATTGGCAGTAAATCACCTGCGGCCGTCATTTTTTTTGCCACGGCAAAAAGGAGAACGAAAAGTAATTTAGATTCACATAAATCGCGCGTTGGGCAACAATGGTGGAGTATATCCAGTTATTGGAGCTTGAAAGTACATCGCCAATATGCCTGAACTGAAACGGCCAACGGTACTTGGCCCCGAATCTCCACAAACGGTTGTATTGAAGCCTAACTTAGAACTGACAGACTTAGACGTCACAATCATGCGCTGGGGATATACTACTAAAGGGGTTTTGAACCACGAACAAATCTCAGTAGTCTATAAAGATTTGATAACTTGCGCTCTCCACCTAGAATTGTGATTGAATTGACTGCTAAGCACCTCAGACGTGAATATAAGGCCCTGAATTATAGATTAGCGCCCATATATTGGTAGCAATATTTTTATTGAGCCCTACCTCACTTAATACGGGTAGGGCACAGAGCTGGCAATAATGAATGCCACATGTGCCAGCCAATTTAAACGGGCGTGAAATTGTATCTTGGTTCGGTTCAGCTGCCGGATAGATAAGCAAACTCCGGGATGCTCGATAATGATGGTTGTAAGTAAACATTTGTTTCAAGTCATCTCCAGAAGGAACAAGTTGGGTGTTCACTTTCCACTTGGTATCCACAATGATATTAGGCCACTCTTCATCCATGACCTCTTTCTTTTCCAAATAGATGTCTGGCTTGATACTATGATTGCCCCAAAACGGCTTTGTGTTTTGACAGCTAATATTATAGGCATCAAAAAGCGCAGACTTTCTGATTCTCTGCCAGACATACTGCTCCCAAACCTTATTCATGTCGAATAAGAGCGCTAAAACCGGCTTTCGCCCAGCCATTAAATCAGGATGGTAATTTAGAAGTAATAATTCACAGAGTTGAATAGCTGGCTGATAGACACTCGTCTTTCTATTATAAACCAGTTCATTGAATAGGTCTGAGCTAGTCAATATGTCTGCTTGTTGAGGAAAATTGAGTAGCAGCGTGCGGGTGCGGCCGACAAGTAAAGGTTGATAAGTCAGCAAAGGAATAAGTCTCAACGTTTTGTAAAGAAGCTGATTGAGTAGATTATCGTTGTCATAGGTAGGGTGGTCTACATAAAAGCGCTCCTGATGGGCGTAATTTTGGGTAATTTGCCGATGTACGACTAATCTGCCCTTACAAGCTCCCTTATTTTCCTGCATCCGCCGATAAGCCTTCAATAAACCCTGATGTTGCAATAATTCAACCTCATCTAGAAACACGGCTATATACAACTCAAGGATTGAATGGGGCTTGACACGAAGGGAAGCTTGAGTGGGGCTTCGAACATCTAGCAAACGGCTTTCAATCAGCATGCCTATAAGTACCTGTTGCCACAAATTACCATCACTCACTTTCCCGATTTTTGGTAAAATTTCGATCGTTAGTGATCCAACCCGGATTACACCTACATATTGACTAAACTGTACACCTTGGTGGATCAGTTTGAAGTAAGGTTGAGGCTGCTTCTCATAATATCGGGTCAAAGCCGTTAAATGCTGTTGTGTAAAAGTCGATGACTCGTTGGCGATGACTCGTAACTTATCGTGCTCAAATACCTGAATAATCGTATCTCTGTTCATACAGTTCACAAAATCCCCCTAATAGCGTCAAGGGTTACCGGTTTTAGATCCCACAGGACAACTTCCTCATACTCGCTGGCTAAATCGGCGTCAAAGTCAGCAAACGAGGCTATTGATATCCGCTCCCCAACAAATCCTCTGCCAAGCACCAAGCCGATTTTTCGGTAGTCGTTATAGAAGTACTCCTGTAATAAAGGAACAATGCTGTAGCTAAAGGCATCAACCAGCTGCTGTTCGGTCTCCACGCTAGTAAGAAAAGCATGGCCAACACGCTGCTCTCTATTTCCCAACCGTTCTAACCGGTGATTTATGGTCGTTAGCAGTTGATGCAGCGGAATGTCTGCAATAGAACGGTTTAATAAAGAGGGGTCAGGTGAGATCTCTCGGAAGATGAACCTGCGCCGTAATGCGGTATCGAGGGCTTCAATACTCCGATCAGCCGTGTTCATCGTGCCGATTACATATAGGTTCAAGGGAACACCGAAAGGTTTTTTGGAATAGGGTAAGATCAGACTTGTTATTTCTTGATCCGCGCCCAACCGCTTATTGGTTTCCAGCAGCGTTATCAACTCCCCAAACGTAGCTGATACATTCGCCCGGTTGATCTCATCAATAAAAAGTGCGTAAGGGGGAGCTTGTTCAAACCGGGTTTCACGTTCCTCCTGAGTCACTCCCAGAGCCTGTGACAAGGAGTCAAAGCCCGCTAGCTTAGCCGCTTCATCACAAGCCCTGTAGAAAATGCCAGGTTCAATAGTGTAGCTAATTTGTCCACTCCCAGTTTGGCTCACAATTGGCTTAAGCCCTTCGATGAAGTCTTCGTAGGTAAACGCCTGGTGAAAGGTGACGAATGAATAGCGTTTGGGTTTGCCCTCCTCGTGGAAGTAATCGAAAAGTTTTGTTTGTAGATAGTAGGTCTTACCCGTCCCCGGTGGGCCATACAGCAAGAGGTTTTTACTGGGTAAGATAGACGAATCGATTTGCATCGAGACCGGAATAGGAAGGTCTTCAGTAGAAAGACCGGATTCTTCCGGAGCACTATCAGTGGATGTTTTATACCGATCCTGACGAATCTTCATTTTTGCAAGCATGTGTTGAAATGCAGCCAGTTCAATCCGTTTTCCAGAAAAGTCAGGATACTCTTTTTTTGTGTCTGTAATAGCATCATCAACAGCAGGCAGAATCTCATCGATAAACCTTTTTAGTTCCCTAAGAGCATCCTCACCACCAGAATTTGACTTAGATGATTTGGGATAAATACCAAACCAAAGCATAGCATTTGACTTAATAGATTGTCTAAACTCTATTCCATGTTCAGTTAACTGAAATGCAATTTGATTTGCCAAATAATAGCATATCTGCAAGGCGGGATTTTTCTCATGGGCTTCTGCCGCGTTAGGCGTGAACACTTGAAAATAATACTCAAATCCATTATCTAACGGTTTCACTATAAAGCCGCAAAAATCAATAGACGCGCCCGGGTAGTAGATAGGTACGTGCCAGCAGGTAAATCCCAAATAATTTGACGCTTTCGTGCCGATGAAGTAATCGGCTTCGGCTCCCTTTGATGCCTTTTTGCGAACGGAGAAGGTAAATGAAGGATCTTGTTCGTGTTTATGCCAAAGCGTCTCATAGACGGCACTCTCTAGTTCGGGGTAAGTCATATTCGTGTCTGCCAGGTATAAATAATGGGTTTGGTAATCCCAGAGGTAAATCTAACTTTTAAAAAAATCAATATTTGTTTCCAGGCAGGGGCGCAGACCATAATCATTGGTGCCAATCTGGAGGTAATTTCCGGCTGGAGACTGGAAATAGTCGAGGCCGCGACCCAGGCGAACACGCCAGCCGTTACTGAGCCATACTTCCCGGTCGTGCAGCGTCTCGCTGAAACGCAGCGTTAAAAAGACTCCCTGTTCTTCCAAGCTATCACCTAGCTGCGTAAACAACACTTTGTTTTTCTCCTGTTGTTCAGCAGAGTCTGCCCAGGTGACCAAAGTGACTTTCTCGCAGTCGCCCAGTTTTACCAACAGCTCACAAAAACGGAGAAAGTTACCAATCTGGTGGGACGTCCGGATAAAAGGGTCTTCCACTACAACCTCCACAGCACCCTTCAGATACGCACCAAATACAGTCTCATAGCTAAATCCTCGGTCGCCGTAATGGATTTTAACATGCTTCTCAGTGAGCGCTGGTGGAGTTATCTCAATAATCGCATTTTCGTCGATCTCTGCATTTGTCAGCTCATCGGCTGTTGACGGTCGAACTGATTGAGCCGGCTCGTCGATAAGGACTCGTTTAATGGCTTCTGGCTCCTCAACTAATTGCTCTGCGCTGCGCCGTGGATTTTGGGTAGCCGTTGCATATCGGCTTTCTGGGCAGTAGATGATCTGCTCGATACCAGCAGAATCCACGAAGGAAAGGTCAATCAACGCAAACTCGTCATCGGGTTTGCGCTTGTTCATTTGCTCTTTAACCCGTCTGCGCCCCTCAATAGCATAGGCCACTAACTCGTCTAGTTCGACCGGGCTGGGTTTGCCATCAGGGTGGATAATTTTGAGCAGACCACTAATTGTTTTACGAATAGCCAGTTCGTCGCGGCCCTGTACGTTAGGGCCTAGCTGAACCCGGTTTACAATATTAAAGTACTCCGTATTATGCTTGAAGAGGTAATGGAAAGCCTCGGCCATGTAGTCGGTGATGAGTCCGAACTGGTTGGTCAAAAATTTCTGGTCGGTTTTAGGGATTTCCCAACCGGGCAGGAAGAAGAAAAACCGATCCTGTACGGCCAGGTCAAAAGCTTTTGGTAACGTTATAAATAGGTCGTGCTGATAGGAATTTACCAACTGTTCGACAGAGTGATCGATGTTACCCACGAAAGCAAAACTGGCCGAAGCAATGACTTCCTGACCACGCGAAAACCGTCCATTAGCCATGTAGTCCTTCATGATCTGGATCGTATCGCTGTCTTTGATCTTCATATTACCGACTTCATCAAACCCGATATTGTCCCAGAAACCGACCGCGCCAACCTTCTTGCGGGCGTTATTGTAAAGCAACGTCGCCGTACTGGCCTGGCCACCACTAAGCAACGTGGAGTAGGGCGAAAACTCAGAATAGAAATACGATTTCCCCGTGCCACGCGGACCTAGTTCTAAAAAATTGTAGTTGCTCTGCACCAACGGAATCAACCGGGCTAGAAAGTGCAGTTTTAATCGCAGGCCAGAAGGGAATTTTGCCTTTATTTCGGGGGGTGGGTTGTCCATGATGGACGGATTCAGCCCTACACTCCGCAAAATGACATCAATCCACTCGTCGCGCGTGAATGCCGAACGGCCTGTTAAAAACTGCTGCTCGTTGAATCGGGCCAGTTGGATAGGCTTTAACTCCTCGATATAAAACGCGTAATCGTCGTCCTCCACGTCGTTATGGGCTACTTTTACCTCAGCCCAGATACCGCCTTCCAGCAATTTCTCATTCTCAGCGTAAAACTTCTCGTTAATGGCAATGCGCGTCGAGTTGAAGTTCTCCATGGCCGCCCAGTGCCGTCGCTCGCGCTCGTAAAATTTGACGTGTACTTTGTCGATGAATTTATGTCGCCCTTTCTGATGTACCATCGACTGCGCCCGGTTAGCCTCGTCAGGCCGTACGTAATTGCTCTCAATCACGTTTAACACGGCCTTCTTGCCTGCTTCAATTTCGTCGGGATCGTCGGTTGCGCAGTACTTGGAAAGCAGAAACTCCAGCACGAACGAGGGTACGTTAGCCGCTTTCTTGATCTGGTGGACCAGATCCTTCCGGACTACTTTGCCCGGAAACTGTTCATTCAATTTGTGATCGAGCGCGTCCATAAGTTAAAATGAATAGTCAGTTCTGAGCGATAAAAAATGGTATTGTTTGCCCGTGGCGGGATTGATGGCCACGACATCAAAATTGCCTTCGAAGTCCTCCTCCATTTCCAAGGTGAGGCTGCTGGTGGTTCCCGGTGTTAACTCGACGGTACCAGCTAGTAAATTCACTCCGGTTTGATCGGCCAGTGTACCTACGACCTCTCCACCGGCCACAGCTTCGATGCGAACGACGAGTGGCTCGGCGAATAGGCTCTCGGAAAAAGCTGCCACCTGAATAGAGGGACGCAGGCCTGTAATAAAGCCCTTTTTGTGACTTAGCGTTACATCAGCCTTCGATTCTGTTTTGACGACGGCCAGCCGTACCGTCAGCACCGGTACAATATTTTCCTGGAGGGATAGACCTTCGTGGAAATACCGGGTGTTGGCCTGGTAAACACCAAACTGCCGGGCAAAGATGAACTGAGTGGCATCACTGCGGAGTGAGAGCCGCTCGGGCGTAAAGCCTAAGCTTGTATCACCGGGGGTACCGATGCCTGCCAGACAACGTTTTTTGGCCAACCACCAGTCGCCAGGCGGTTTAGGCATGTTGTCGCCCGGCTCGTAGTCAGGGTGGAGCACAAAGCCGTGATCAGCGGCAATGACGACCTGTTTGTAGCCCACCTGCTTGAGTTTATTGACCGCCCGAACCAGCTTTTTGGCTGCTTCCTGAATGGGTAACAGGGCGTTGCTGCCCAATGATTCGCCGGAGGTATCAATCTCCGTGAGCGATAAACACAATAAATCGACGGGCTTCTGCTTAGGGCTATTGAGGAAATTGTCCAGTGACTGATGCTGCATTCTGTCGCCAAGCCGGGTACGTAGTACGCCCACTCGATCCTGTAGGTTCTTGAGTACCACCCCATCAAGTTCGGCTTCTATCGACTCGCCAACATGTCTTAGATAAAGCTTTTGATCCGCACCGGGCAACAGGGCCGCCATAGCCAGTTTGGTTACGGTCGGAATGAATGCGGCCGAAGGGATCAAATCGACGGTATGGCCGTTTTTGGTCAAAGCCGTGCCCACTTCCTTGCCCAGCTCGAAGCGTAGGGCATCGGCCCAGATGTAGGCAGTAGGCAAATGTGCCTTAAGACTAGGTTCAATATACTTATTCCAGACCGATGTGTTCTGAAACGGCATCGTACCAGGCCAGCCCTCTCTCACAACCAACGATTGATACTGCTTTTGCAGCAACTCACTGCGGTTCCGGTAGTTTTGCCGCACGCGTTTGATATAGGTTTCAATCAATTCGCTGCGGTCAGGCAAAATGTCTGTGTATTGTTCGAATGACCGTTGAAACTGGTCGAACCGGTACCAGTTGTTGGTGTACTGCTCAACCAATTGAGCGAGGGTTTTGTGACTTTGGATGGCCTCGTCGGTCAGGGTACCAGCGAAACGCATCAGTTCCGCTCCACAGCGGGCTACCTGCCAGTTGGCGGCCCGTTGGGGGTCGTGACCCTCCCAGATGTTGCCCTGTACTGCCGACCACTCCTGAGCAGCTTCAGCCAGTTTGCCTGCCAGAATATCGTTAATGTAGCGGTGAAAATAGGTGTTGTCTTCAAAGGCGAAAGTGATGATTTCGCCTAGATCCGTTTCCTGAGCAAAAACATCTGACAGGCCTAAGTCCACGTCTACCTTACCGGCGTTTTCTACATACAGCTCCTCCCAGCCTTTTCGTTGCCGAAGCGTTTGACCTAGTTCAAGTATTAGCTTGCGCTGAGTCTCTCCGCCCCGAGGTACGTTCGCAAATTGAGCGGGCAATGGTACAGGTAGGTCATAAACGAACTCACTGAAGAGCACATACCGCCAGATTTCTTCCTGCACGTCGGGCAGCGCACCGCCGCTGCTTGCTTTAAGCCCCAATTGCTGTTTAGCGAAAGTCTTCCATTCGGCAGTGATCCCTTTTTGTTTTTTCCAGGCAATCGCCATATCAGGCGATCCCGTCATGAGGGCCAACACCATTTCTGCGTCGGAACGTGTTACACCCGATTTACCTCCGGTGAGGGTTTGCAGGAGCGCGTAGGTATTTCCCGCTCCCAGCGCATCGACTGTCTCAAAGGATGGCTCGCTATCGGCAAAGATGGTATCGATCTTCGATTCCTGGCCAGGATAGCATGCTTTGCACAATTCAACATAGCGGTCGGCGGGAGTGAGGGGAAAGATGGCTCCTCCAAGGCCAAACATAAAGTACGGGTCCTGAATGCGGGCCTGATTGTCGGTTGGCGACTTGAGCGGGAGGTACAGCACCAGCCGGTCTTGATCGTTGGCGGGCAGTTCCTCAGTATAAATGCGCTGGGCCTCTTCGCGGGCTTTGATGAACGATTTGCTCGCATCGACTACGTGCACCAGGCCGGAGGCCAACGTTTGCACTAGGTCATGGTAGCGGCCATTGGGGTCATAAACCAGAAGGGTTGGTGAATCTACGAGCTTCTGCCGCAGATAGTCCGCGATGTACTGGTTGATGGTCATGGCAGTATGGTCGTTTGATCAGTGGTCGATTTCTTTTTACCCTTCGTTTTGCTACTGGCGGCTTTGGGGGTGCGTTCCTTTTTCTCCTTAAGCTTTACGCTACAGGTATCTTCCAGACCATGGGCGATGGCCATACTCAGGTCAGATTTGCACTTGTCTTTTACCCGATCCGGCCAGATAGGCAGTGTTAGGTGTGCCCAGTCGTAGTCGCCCCGCTGCAGTTCCTGCCAGGCGGCTTCGGTGGCCTGCTGCCACTTGCGGTTACGGAAGAAGCCGTGCAATGGAGCTGCCGTGAGCAACACGCCATCGTCGTGGTTAGGGTGATACGGTAGGTCGGCAATGCTAAGCAGATCGGCTTCCATTTGGGCTAGTTCCCCTCGAAGCGATCGCCAGTCGGCCAGCAAACGGCGGTCTTTGTCGGTGGGAGTTTCCGCTGCTTCCAGCCGACGAATATCGTCGGTGAGTGCTGCCTGTTTGGGCTTTACGTACCCGCCAACGATACGGTAGAGGGTTTGGTCGTGGAGCTTGGGGTAATAGACCCAGACGGTGTAATGACCAGAGGGCACAGATAGAGGCCAATAAATAGGCGCTGTGCGTTTGTTCTGGGTGTATTGGGCCAGATGAGCTGCAAAGAAGCGATTGGGCTGATTGAGATAGTCGGCCAGATCATCGACACCCAATAGCGCAGCTAATTCCCGTTCGATGGCATCGGCCTGCTCGTGATACAGGTAACGCAACGTGGCCCGAATGCAGCGCATCAAATCGGCAGGGGCGCCATCTTCCACGACGGCCAAACCATCCATACGCAGGGGAACGGGATGCTCCAGCAATCCCTCCATGTGTAGACTGGCCGGACTTTGGTCGGGTAGGGGGGCAAAAATATCTTCGCGAACTGGAATGCGCTCCGGGTGGTGTGCCAGGGTTACATCCCAGCGGCCAAAGGCGACGCCGATGAGCCAGGAGAATACGCCCTCGGCCAGTTCGCGTTCCGACACATTGAAGACCGTTCCTTCCGGACGGGCGTCTTCATTGTTAATAATCTCACGAATGTGGGCCTGCTCCTCGGTGTCGATACCGAAGTGGCCGTACACCTGCTCGTTGATTTGCGCCAGGGACGCCAGATGCGCGACTTTATTTTGGGCAAACTGGTCTAGAACGGCTCCAATACTCTCAGCAAGTGACTGACTGGGCGCAAGGGCAGGTCGGGCGAAATACAAACTTGTTTCTTCCCGTTCAAACACAGCCTGAATCAACCCGTGATTAAGCACCGTTTGTGCTGCTAGATATGTTTGCAGTTCGTAGGGAAGAGTTGGGTAAGGTGATTTATTTACAATGCCATTAATGAAAGTAGGGTGTTCAACCCTTTCCATACTAAGCTTTAGTAGATAGTCAAAGTAATATGAGTTCCAAAGCGAACAGGTTAATAAAGCTGAATGGTTAGATAATACATCTTGCTTGAAATTTGCTAAAGCCCTTTTATGACTAAAAATTGCTCCTTCTAAAACAATATGAGGTTCGAAGGTCGCAGTTCTATAGGCCCAAGAAAGTCCTTTTTTTAACAGATAACCTCGACTCGGCACCGATTGTCCCCTCTGTAAATTTTCGGCGTCCAATTCTTTGCCTGAGTTGATCCAATTAATATGGAGCCTATAATCAAGATTAAATCGACTACTTGTCTCACCCGCTAAGAATGAGGGCCAACCGATCCTTGTTGCCAATTCCCAGTTGTTCCTAAGAAATCTAAAGTTACCTGGTGAAGATGGCCCTTGACGGGCTGTTTGAATCAGGTTTTCGAACTTGTTGCTTTTTTCAAAAAGCTTCAGGTCTTTATCTGTTACCCAATAACTTAATGGTGAATTAGTGATTGAGCTTAAGCGAGAAGTATTTAAGATATATTTGTTCTTGCCTTCAGATATCGAATTAAACAGAGCATATTCTTTTTGCTCCACTTTAGGTTTAGCAATCCTAAAGCTGATTGACTGTTCCTCATTTTTTTGACTTAAGACATAAGCAGCAGTTTCTACCATCGCATCCAGAACACCCATTCCTAAATCTACAAAATATTTAAGGTTGGTATTATGTACGATAAATTTCTGTCTCCACTCTTCATACCATCCCAAAAAAAAGATAGTTCTTGTAGAGATTGCCCCTATAAGTCCATTATCAGACAGCATTTCATGCATTCTCTCTACAAATACAGCCGCTAAATCACGGCTACTATTCTGGTACGTGCGATCTACGTAAAGTTTTGTAGCTATGGATGTGGCGCCAAAGGGTGGGTTCATCACCACTACATCGTACCGCTGTCGGCAGAGTTCAATGAAGGCAAAGCCCCGCGCGGTGTCGTCGGCAAAAAGTAATTTTTGGTAAGCATCTTCCGTAGTCGAGGACTCGGCCAATCGGCGCAATTGTTCGACTACCTCGTGCTCCGCTTTCTCGAAGAACTGTTCGCGCTGCTCCCGGTCGTTGAGATTACCGATTTGCTCAGCTTCTGCCTGCGCGTCGGTATCGAACAAATCTCCCTGGTTGGTTTTGGCTAGTGTATTCCAGTCGCGTTCAATCCGGCTAATTTCCTGCCGGATCTCGTGCTCAATACGCAGCACTACACCGGTTTCGCCCGCCAGCTGCATCTGCTCCCAGAGGTGCAACACCAGTCGGCGCATGGGTTTGCTCAGGCCTTTTACGGCCTCGCTTAACAACTGCGGGTTACCTGGCATAGCCTCGGCCAAAACCAGGTTGCCGCGCTTAATGGCAGGCCGGTCGGCAGGGGCCAGATTCATCTCGGCAAAGCTACGCTGGGCCCGCAGCCACAGGCTCAGCCCAGCCATTTGCAACGCTCGCGGATCAATTTCTACCCCATGAATATTGTGGGCCAGAATCAGCGCCGGTACCTGCCGCAAAAACTCGGCGCGGGTCATCAAGTCGCGCAGATCACCCATTAGATTGGGGTATTTATCCCAGGCTTCCCGGTAGATGACTTCGAACAGATCGAACGCATACAGTCCAAAGTGCATGGAACCGCAAGCCGGGTCGAGCATTCGAATGTGACGGGGGTCCTTGGGATTTGGAGGTTCCGTTGCCTCCACTAACGATTCCTTTACCATAAATTTGCAGCGGTCGGCCAGTTCGGTTTGACCACCGGTCATATCGAACCAAATTCGCCCCAACGTATTGTCGGTCAGGAACTGTACCACATAGCGGGGTGTAAAGAACTGGTTCCGTACGGCCAGTTCGCGGCTGTTGCGGGGGGCCTGCGTTTCGCGCATCTGCTTACGCTCGTCGTCAGCATTGTAATACTGGTACATCCAGCCGATGGTTTCATCCTCCCGCCACAGATTCAGCGCAGGCCGACCCACTTGCCTAAACGCTTTAATATCTTCGGCATTAAGCAGTTCAAACAGTTTTAGCAGTGTTGGTTCTGTGGGGAAAAGCAACGCATAGGGCGAATACCGGTCGAAGACGGCGGGCAAGTCAAGGGCCAACTCATCGAACACTGCAACGAGGTACCAGCTGTATCGCGTAAACTGGTCTGCCGATATACCCTGGCCAGTTACCGAATCGAACACCTGAAATCCTTCTGAATTGAAGCCCTGCCGAACCGTTTCGGTAATGATGGTCCGTTCCTCGGCCATACGCAGGGCGGCAAAGCGGTTCAGGACTGTAAAGGCCTGTTCGCGTACCAACTGTTGGACGGCGTTTTTCTCCCGGTCTTTGACCGTAACGATGTTGCTGTAGAGGTATGTCAGGCGGTCACGCAGCAGCCGAGCCCGGTAAAGCCGGTCTGTCTCGCGAGTAGTAAGCTGCTCCAATGGGAGAATAGTGCCGTCGGGCCGAATGCCATAGTACTGCTGAAGCTGACTTTCTACGTCGGCAATCAGTAACCGTTTCACGGCCTGTACAAATGCGTATAGTTTATTTCGGGCGTCTTTGGTTAGAGCCATTGATAGTTTAGGAACCGGTAAGCCGGTGTGGTTAAAGGGTGAATCAGTTTACCAAATCAGTTCGATGACCTCACCATCAGTCAGACCATTTTTTAGAGACTGTAGCTCCGTGATAATCTGGTCGAGGTCTTCGATTTTCGTGATTTTCCGGGGTAAATGTGCCAACCGAACGGTGCGCATTTTCAGCAGGGGCATCCTAGGTTCGGCCACCACCTGAGGATTCTTATCCGGATCGGGGTAGGGCAAGGGATTGGGGGGCGGTGGCGCAATGTTATTATCGGTCGCCATCTGGTCCATCTCCGTGTGCAAGTTGCTCAACTGCGTCTGCAACTGATAGCCTTCGTTCACAATATCCTGAATACCCTGAATGCCGCTCTTGTTAGTGATTTGGGCTTTGCTTAGGCGCTGGTCAATCTCATCGTGCTGTTCGTCGGTCAATTGGGAATATGCCGGTCGGTTTCTCACGTCGGCAATTGCCTTGTCGAGCCGGGCATTCTCAGTTTGTTCAAACTGCTGGCAGGCGAGCTCAATGCTTTGCTGCACCATCCCTAACGTATCCTTCAAGTCGGGAATCTTGTCGTAGAATTCATCAACGCCCAACATCTGATCGGCAATGCCAAGTTGCCCGGCCACCTCTGTCCGAAGCTGCTCAATAATAGGTACGTTCGGTAGGGTTTGTACGCTTATCTGGATCTCACGGAGCGCCTTTACTGTTTTTTCAGTCGCCTTGTTTTCAAGACACTCCCGTACTTTTTTGGCCCATTGCAAATCTAGGTATAGCGAGGCATCAGCTTTCCCCAGTCGGAAGGTAGCATCGGAGGCATCACCTTTCAGAATTTCGGTAATACTGCCCTGTAAACTCTTTATCCGGTCGGCACCTGGCAAACCCAGAGTTTGAAGTCGAATATCCAGGCCTGCGTATTTGTCTTTCAGGTCGGGAAAATGTTTGAGCACAGTTTCGGATATTTTCTGCGGCAGAGGTAATACAGATACCCCGGTTAGGGCAGTTAGGTTCTGAGCGGCAACTTTTTTCTGTTCGTTGCTCGGTTGATCCCCCGTTTGCAGGGTAATACCGATCTGTCCAAAACCAGTAGCATTGGACAATTTTTCGATTGACGTCGGCCCTTTCACCGTCACGTATTCGCCCCCAATACGGAGCTTTACCATGGAGGAGAGAAACATCACGGCTACCAGATAGCGAGTGGTATCTTTCGACCAACCAAACTCCGGCTCATTGAAGCGGTCGAGCACTTTCTTGCCTTCTGCCTGTCCGTCTCTTTTTAGGAACTCTTCAACCGACTTCAGTGCCGGTGCCTGGGTATCGATGCTCCCATCTGCCTTGATAAGACCAAAGGGGTTTAGTGCTTCAGACAGGTTTTTCAAGTCATCGTACATAAGGAGCTTGCGAGCCGCGTCGCTTTCAATGTTTTTGGGTGCCTGGCCAAATTTGTGGTACACTATGCCAGCCACAGCTTTTAAGCAGTTTGCCATCGCATCTTTATACGAGGCCGTGCTGTGGGTCTTAGTCGTTTTTGCAGCGCCCCGGAAAATCAGCTGACCGTTTTCCAAAGCGCGTGCCATGCGTTGTCGAAGCCGCTGTTTCAGCCGGTCTGCATCCTGCCGTTGTCCTTCCATATAATCAGCTATTTCCTTGCCTTCATGCTGGTTGCGCTGTTTGTAGATATGCTCACAACGCACAATTTCTTCTAGGTCAGGCACCCAGGAGTCATCAAGCTGCCCTACAGCATAGTAAGTATTCTCTGCCGCTTTTTCTGTACTTAGGCGTTCCAGTTCTGTTATTGTCCGGTTATAGGAGTCGGGCGCTTCAAAATGCAGCTGCGACTGAATAGTTTCGTTGATTTCTAGCACAGATCTCGTGCGACCATCAAAAGCAAGCTGTATACCGGTGTTAACCGTTTTTTCGAGTACTTTTGCCGAAGGCACTCGTTGAAACAACTCCTGTACCTGCGTTTCCAACAACTGACGCACCTCATTACTGGTTGGAATGTGATGGAGCTTGTTATCGTCAATGCGCAGAATGGCATCGGTCATGAACCGAAGCTGCCCGTCCACTTCTTTTAGCGTTAGACTACGATTACCTTTCAATTCATCAACCTTTTGCCGAACCTGATCTTTTAACGACGGGCTGCTCACCGATGAGTGCATCATCACCGCGAGGTTGTTCACAGTAAGCGAAAAATCATCCACGATCTGCAACACCGCTACTGACTTAGCAACATGGTGTTCCAGGCTGTCATCGTCGTAGATCGAGCCCACTTTATCGACAGCTTCTACCACGTACCCGTAAGACTTTTGGATGTCGGCTCGCAGAATATTGAAAATACTGACGGTGGTGGCCAACGTACCCACTTCCATCTCGGCCAGAGGTTGGTGCGACCGGTCTATGAGTACATCTTGTACCACCCGGATAACTGAACGGAGGCCAATACCGCCCCGTCGTGAGGCTAGTTTGCCCAGCAGGGTTAGGAGAAGCGTAAAGTGATTGGGTAGAAAAGGATATAAGTCAATAAAGTCTTTCTCCGTCAGGTCAGCTTTGAAAATGGTCTTCTCCGCATTTTCGAGTTTTGTCCGGATACGCAACGACTCGCCATGCTGTCCATACAGGGCTTTCAGAGCGCTGTTACCTGCAACGGATTTCCCCAGTAATCGTTTGGTTGCAATCTCCTTAATGTCCGAGGCTTCAATGTCAATTTTGATTGGAAAACGGTCATTGAGTTTGTAGAGCTTATCCGAATTATAGCGGGCATTGGCGTTGTCTTCTGTCAGCGTTTGCTGGGCGGTGGCCAGTAGCCACGCCTTACCTTGTCCAATATCTTTAAGGTTGTGCAGCGTACCTTGCAAGGCCAGAATCAGATCTTCTTTGGCGGAAATATACTGCCCTACCTCATCGACAATAAATATCACATTGTCATGACCAGTTCGCTTACGGATTAGGGCCAGCATCTTGATCATGCGCTCCTGTTCGCTCTCAATACTGTCGATCTGCATAATCTGAAACGAGCGGGCATCGGTCCAAATCTGCGGATAAAGCACCGGTGCCATATTTTGGGCCATGGCCTTTGCTTTTAATGGATTGGTATGCTTTACCTCATCCCAATCAGTGTCTTTCTCATCTCGGAGCGTCTGCTTGAAGGTATCAAGCTTACCATCCATCTCCAACATGCGCTCAAACAAAGCCATCTTCTCTTCCGAGGGGTACCCGGCCCATTTCATCACTTCGTTGTAGATGATGGTGCCCACGGGAGCTAAATCGTAGCTGCCAATCTGCTGGGCGGACAAGTCAATAAGAAACACCACCGGATCGTACTTCTTCACGAGTGAATTGAGCAGCGGCTCGATGGTAGCTGAGTTGATGCGGTTGGCCAGCCGGTCGCGCAGGGGTTTGCCGTCGATGGTTCGCTTTTGGTCCAGTGCCAGACCAATGTATTTGGAGAATGAGCTTTTACCGGAGCCGTAAAACCCCGATACCCAAACGCCGATTTCATGACTGCTGTCCCTCAGGCCAGCATCAAGCGCTTCCAGTAAGGTTTCAAAATTATCCCGCAGTTTATCGGTAACGACGTACTCGCCAATCTCCTTAGATAGAGCTTCTTCACTCAGGTTGCCAAACGTGACAACTTTTTCAATGGTGCGGTAGATGTCTTTCGTCTCGTCAAATAATGTTTTGATTGGGTTCATTGAGCAGTGTAGTTAAAGGTGTTTGGACCGGTAGGAACCGTCGGGTGGGTAAATCGATAAAAAGTCAAGACTCGACCCGGTAAGCTGACCTGGATATAGGACGGCGATTGGCATCCGAATATCACTATAAAGCTGTTGTTCAATAGGTCCAAAGCGAGAATAAGGGTGCAAACATTCCAAATCAGTAATAAGCAGTATAGCCTTCTTAAGGCCACGTAATTCGGCCTGCTTAGCTAAAATAGCATTCTCAACAATCCGCTGGTTGCGTACCGACGCTCCAAGATCTTCAAAAAGGCTCACGATGGTCAGCGCATCGTAATACTGCTCCTGGTCTAGCCAAATCTCCCTATCAGGGTTGTTTCTGAAGAAGTCATAGATCACTTGGGCGATCGATACGACATGCACCGTCCAGCCCGTGTATTCGGCTAGTTTAGTTAGCGTTTCCACTTTTCGTTTAACGACCAGTGCATCATTGGGGGGGAACGTCAGGTAATAGATCTGCTTGTCACCCGCATAGTGGTTGGTGGACGGTCTATCTAGCTCATCCAGCATGGTCTTGAATTTATACTCGACTGATTCCATCGGCTGCAGCTGGTAGGGATTGGTAAAACCAAGAAATAGTTAATAATTCACCCGAATATTGGGCGATGAAGTGGCCCCGCTGCGCCAGTTTATAAATGCGACGGATGAGATCATTAGTGGATAAGCCAAGCACCGCCCAATCAGGCAGTCGGAGCAGCTGCATGTCCGACAGTCCCTTGAAATGGCCTTCATGCAATAGAAAGTTGATTGTGGCGTCTGCTGGTGAAAATTCTCGAATCACTTTGTTTTTTTCGACCAATTGAAAGTCAATTAAACAGGCAATCAGGTGCTCTGCGACTTTCCGACTAGTTGAGGCCGCCCAGATTGTTTTCGTGCGCCTCTCTGAAATTGCATTCTGGATAAACTCAGCCGGATCGGTGGTTTGAACTCGACTCTCTCCAGCGGCCACCTTCGGCCAATAAACCTGCCTGATAAAATCGCTAAGGACGGTATTAGCCCGGCATGTGAACACCAAAAATAGTTGGTTTAGTACCTCAAACCCTATTTGATTCGCCTGTAAGCTCTTCAGGGCGGCCACAGTTTCGGAGCCAGCGGCAACATAACGCCGGAAAAAATTGGATCGAAGAATATCGTCTACTCGGTTTTGAGTAGCCTTACCCAACAGATCCGTTTCTTTTACGAATCGACCAAACGCATCTTTAGGTTGTCCGGGCTGATATGCTTCGAGCAGAGCTAATGTCTCCTGAACCAAACCAGTAGCTTTGAGTAAATCTGCTGTATATACTGACTTCATAAGAAGTACGGATAAGTTTGATACCCCTTTTGGTAAGCCAAAAGGTAATGTTTGGCTACGCAAATAAGTGTATCCATGGGATTGTCCGTCAGGTCAGTATATAAACCCGTCCGAACTGGGCCTGGCTGCTCGTCAATCGCCATGCCCTCAGTAATATTCGTCAAGTATGTAACTGCTGCGTCCAACCCGGAATGAGGAAGGGGGAGCGGCGCTGTTGCTATGGCGCGGCTCAGTTGCTCCTCAACAGGCGTCGTTAGTCGGAACAAATGGTAATTTCCGGCTCCTACTGCCTCATCATGTTTGTGACAGGCGATGGCACAGCCCAATCGGACGGCTGCTGCAGGCGCGGTACGCGGCAGTACAAAAGCTAGCATTTCGCTCTCATCGGCACTGATTAAGGTTATCCAACCAGCTGCCTGGCTTAAGGTAAGAATGGCTAATCTGGTATGTAAAAGGTTATCTATAAAATTCATCTTATGTTGTTATATAATGTTTACTGGCACTGACAAACCGGCTACTATTTTGGATGCTAAGTGATGGTAAGCCAGCAAGATTTAAATGTAACCTCATGAATGGCAGTCCGTTGGCCGTTGAGGTAAATAACTATCAACGAGCGATAACTTATGTCGACGGCGGGCGTACCGTCGGAGCCGACCTTGATTTAATAAGAACCGATGGGTGAGATCGACAAGCAGAGATGGTAATTCCGCTAAGAATAAACCGAAAATATTGTTATCTGCGACCAAGTCAACTATAACTTTTTCGAGGGTGGGGACATTCAATTCCTGATCATTTTGCAGCAATGGTGCTTCGCTAATTAGCGGCTTGACTAGAAGGATGTTATGCCGGCCAGGCGTATAGCGCTCCATCAGGGCCAAGTCATCAGCTCGAATAATAGGAATTGATAGTCGGTTTATGAACACGTCATTCAGTATAAAATCAAAGATGACGTCAACCTCGTCACGTTCTGCTTCAACCAGCCAATATGTTATCGTGGGTTGTTGCACAACAAACGAATGCAAGATAGATGTTGTCCAGACGCAAGTAGTTACCAAAGGAAACTTACGACCTAGGCGTTGTCCAATTTCGAATAATTCCTGTGGTAGCGTTGGGGTAAAACTGGATAGAACAGACTTATTACTGGAAACAGCATAGGCGCCACGACCTTGCCTCACTAGTTTTCCTTGTTCCAGAAGTGTGTGTATGTGCCAATCAAGGGTATTTAACTTGGCACGAGGATATTCCTTTCTCAATAGCGAGAGCAGTGCAGGCCTACGAATCGTTTCGTTCGGCTTTACCAACTGAAGTGTCTTTTCTCGTTGCATATAGAAAACCAAGTTTCGGCAAATATAATAAATAGTGCCAAAACTTGGTAACCTTAAAGATGACACATTTAAGAATATGTATGACAAAAAAAAAGTGCTTTTGTAAAGTCATAACATATGTTGATAAAACTATTGCTTGGGAATTGGAGGGCTGTTGGCTTGTAACCTATTGACAGTTTTAATATCTGCGTTGAGTTTTGCTGTTGCCGAATCAATCATATAAAATCATTTAGCGATAATTATAATACGTTGCAATGTGTATCAAGAAACTTTTATGATATTTTTAGACAACCTAACAGCTAACTACTTATGGCGATTTTAAGTCCGACAATTGAAGTTATAAAAAGGCAAAAAGTCCAGCCGACAGAAGGTGAATGGACGTTATTGAATTTTTTGATGGGCCAATTGGATGACACATATGAAATATACTATCAGCCATACCTAAATGGTGACAATCCGGACTTTGCAATAATGCGAAAAGGGAGTGGAGTTCTACTGGTTGAAGTCAAGGATTGGAATTTAAAGCACTATTATATTGATGAAAACAAAAAATGGCGATTACGGAAAGATGCCACACAAATTAAATCACCTCTCAATCAGGTAGAAAATTATAAATCAAATTTATTTAAGTTGCATATAAATGAACTTTTTAAGAAGACGATAAAGAGTCAAAACCACTGGGCAACTGTAAACTGTGCCATCTATTTTCATAATGAAACTGAACAAGATTTAATAAATTTCTTAATCAATGATTTTAGAACGCATAAAGACGATTCATATAATAAATTTATAAGTTATTTTGGTCTAATGGGCTACAATTCATTAACAAAAGAGAAACTGAACTTAGTATTGACAAAATTTTGGCTAAATAAAAAATCATATTACTTTGATGATATACTTTATATTAGTTTTAAGCGATATTTGAAACCGCCTACTCATCAATTAGAAGAAGGTATAGAGATAAATTATTCAAGAGAACAGCAAGATTTAATTAGAAGCGAAATACGGCCAAGGAGAAAAATAAAAGGAGTTGCAGGAAGTGGAAAAACTCTGATTTTAGCAAAACGAGCAGTAAATGCACATAAAAGAACCGGGGGTAGAATTCTCATTCTAACTTATAATCTTTCGCTTAAAAATTATATTTATGATAGGATTAGTGATGTAAGAGAAGAGTTTGATTGGAGTAACTTTTACATTACGAATTATCATCAATTTTTCAAAACACAATCAAATAATTACAATTTAGAAATTTTAAGCATTGCTTCTTGGCAAAACACTTTATTCTTTGATTCAGTAAAAGAAGAAATAAACAAGTATGATGTGATTCTTATTGATGAAATTCAAGATTATATGCAGCCTTGGATAGATATTATTACTACGTACTTTACCCACCCCGAAACTGAGTTCATAGTTTTCGGAGATGAAAAACAGAATATTTATGAGCGTGAGCTAGACGAAAATAATGAGATTATTGTCCGGCAAATTGCTGGACGTTGGAATAAGTCTTTGAATAAATCCTTTCGCTTAGTCAGTTCAATTTACATAACAGCACTACTTTTTCAAAACAAATTTTTTGAGGGTAAATATAACCTTGATCACACAGATATAGATATTCAAAAGTTAAAACGGGATAATCAGTTAAGCATTGATTTTACACCAAGAATTATAGAATATCACTACTTTAACTCATTTACCGCTGACATATTATTTAAAAAAATATATAGTATCCTTCTTCAACATCAGATTCATTCATCTGACGTTGGAATTTTGTGTTCCAAAGTTGCCATCTTGAGGGCAATCGATTTTTTAATTCGGACTAAAAAACATGAGAACACATCCATTACATTTGAAATGGAAGAAGAATATTTGCAAAATGAGGAGAATAGCACAAAAATTGAAGTGATTAGAAGATTAAGAAAGAATCACTTTTACATGAAAACTGGAACAGTAAAACTATCTACTATTCACAGTTTCAAGGGTTGGGAGATTGAAACTTTATTCCTGCTAATCGAAAATGGAGAGAAAGAGAAAGAATTTGAAAATGCTGAGTTGGTTTACACAGGACTAACACGAGCAAAGAAGAATTTAATAATTTTTAATTTGGGAAACAAGGAGTATCATGATTTTTTCAGATCAGAAATTGAGCAATCGTTTGTCCATCAGGATACTACAACTAGCCGTATGTTGGACTGGGATTATATAGATACGTACAAGCATTACTTTAATAGTATACTATCTACTTATCATGACTTCAATGAAAGAGAATTAATCCTTTTTAAGGGTAAATTATTTGTTGGAAGCCCCTGTACGTTTTTAGATAGTGGCTCAATCTTTTGTCAAACAACATTTGGATTGATTTTTAATAAACAGATTGTTTGGACGGAATATTTAAAAAATTTGTATCACTACGATCCTCTATTACTTTATTCAGGAGGTGGTATAGATGAATATGGTTATCAAATTGACTTTAATGAATTACCCTTAGACTTGGCAACAGAACTTCAAAAAAGTCGAGAATATTTATTAGAAGGAAGTGAATTGCACGATCAAATAGACAGTTCCAGTGATTACTTTCATAATATATATTCAAAGTCAAATTTAAACCGAGAGCAATTCATTGCCGCAGTTGAGATGAATGATCTAAATTTTATTTTCAACAGTGGAATATATAATCAATTGCTAAACGTCTTGCACTCAGATATTAGCGATTTTAATATTACCAAATTTTATGAAAGATATTAGAAAAAAGTGAAAACTTAATGAGGTAAGCTTTACATAAGTCAATATTTATTTAGTTTCAGAATGTTATTTCAACTAACGTTATTCTGGTTTAAGTTTTTTGGAAAGAACCTTTGCCTCTTCAGTTTCGTTTTGTCGCTGCTTTAACTTTGCTTCTGCCTCTTTTACCGTCAGCTCATGCGCCTCACGCTTCTGTGTTTCAAGTTCCGCCTGGTAAGGATCTTGATAATAAATATTATCAACCCTAGCCGTAAATGCTGGTGTAAGCTTCCCTCAAAACAGAGTGGTGATGAATTAGACAAATTTTCTAATTTTAATCTGCTATGAAACGAAACACATTCACCGCGCGGCGTCCGCAGAAACTCAGATCGTCAAAATCCTCAAAGACATGGATTCTGGCAAACAGGCAAATGACGTCGCTCGGGAAAATGGCGTTTCCAAGGCTACATTGTACAATTGGCGCAAGAAGTACAGCGGTATGGGTGCTTCGGAGCTTTCTGAATTGAAGTCACTCAAGGAGGAGAACCGCCGTCTGAATCGGATCGCCGAAGCGACACATGTATGCGGAATTAGCTCTTGATCACAGACTTGCAAAAGAGATCATCGAAAAAAAGCTTTAAGGCCTGCTCAGAAGCGGCTAATTGCTTCCGATATTTCTCAGGAAGCTGGATTTAGCATTGAGCGGGCATGTAGAGTTTTGCAGTTGAGCACGGGTGTTTTTTATTACAAAACGGTCAAGAACGACCTGCCTGTTATAGACATGCTTAATGAGCTGGCAGAAGAACATCCGACCCGAGGTTTTGATTGGTATTACGGCAATTTGCGGAATAGAGGCCTGCCTTGGAATCGCAAACGAGTGCTTCCAATCTATCGAAGTATGGATCTCAAATTAAGGCGTAAGCGAAAAAGGCGCATTCTGAAAAGACCAAAACAGCCTTTAATTGAGGCGAAGACTTTGAATGAAACCTGGAGCGGACGCCGCGCGGCATGGATTTTGTCAGTGATGCTCTTAGTTCTAGCCGACGTGTGCGAACATTAGTTGTCATGGATGACGCTAGCAGAGAAGCACTTGCAGCGCATGCGGATTACTCCCTATGTGCCGGTAAAGTCATACAAGTCTTGCAACAATTGGAATGCGAACGAAGGTTGCCACTATCTATAAGAACCGACAATGGCCCTGAGTTTATCAGTAAGAAACTAGCCAAATGGTGCGAAGACAAGCAGATTGAGCAAAAATTTATTCAGCCTAGGAGACCGATGCAAAATTGCTACAACGAAAGATTAAACAGAACTTACCGGGAAGACCCGGGCCGCCGGGCGGCACTGGATGCTTACTTTTTTGATTCTCTGGAACAGTTGCGTATTTTATCAGACAAATGGCTTGACAATTACAACAGTAAGCACCCACACAGGTCAATGAAGGGACTAACGCCAAATCAGAAGCACATATTACTGAAAGAAAATGCCGTGAAAAAAGAAAAATTAACTGTCGCAATGAACAACTGAGTCTAAATCGCCACCACTCTAAAAATGGGAAGCCTACATAGCTCTAAATGTTGATGTCGATGGAACACCTGTCTACAATAGACAGGCACTTAATGAAAAATGTGAAATAATACTGAGGATTGGGATTATGACGGTATGTTTATCTTCTTTATCAAGAAAACAATGTCAAAAACTGATTATACAGTAGATGGGAAACATGCAGTTATCTGGCCTCAAAGTTTTTTAAAAGGGGCAATTGCAAAAGTGATTGAAACAATTGATAAGCGCCCGGATTCAAACTTCACCATTAACAATAATACAGGGGACTTTTACATTGTTTTGACAGGAGGCCTCGATTTTGAATGGGATCAAATCAGGTATAAAGTTCAAAAGTTTGGGAGCCTAGGATTTAGTAGAGAGGAGATTAAGTCTGAATTGTCCTGCTTTGCTAGGCAATTCAATTTTTTGTAGTTTTTATGTGTACTGAATTTTGCTGTACTGCATAAACAAGCGGTACAATAACCCACTAAATTTGTAACGGCACTGAAAGGGGCTTTTCTCGGTACCTTTTTGTTACTATATAAACGTCCATATATGTAGTAATATTACCAGTTGCCAAGTTGCTTGCAAAAATCAGTTAACTTTGATATTATTGATGTCATTTTTATGATACCAAGAACATCGGAATGGAATTTGTTGAAGTTAATGACGTTATATATTTACATAAAGGAATGCCGTGCAATACACCGAAATACCTGTATGGACTTACAAAAACCACCATCCATACAGAAACGCTAAAACGGATGGGCATCTAAATGTAAGGGAAGCCCGGCGAAGGCAGTCTTTTGTAAAGCCCTTATAAGACGAAGCGCAAAAGCTGATCAAATTCGTTTTTCAATACCTAGAAGTGGGCTTTGAAGATTCGGTACTTCAAAAGTATGTTCGTCATGTCAATCAAGTTCGACCTGGCAACGAATTCATAATCCCAACAGGTGAATACATCGTCACCGATGTAAAATTTAAAGACTGGGAACGAAAGGTATTTGGTCAAACCTTTAACGCAAAGCCGGAACAAGAAACTTTCAAGATTCATTTTTACCAGAACAGTAACAATTTAGCAACTAATAACAACGTGCAGTTAGTCAGATGGACCCGTTGAATAAATGGCACCTACCGTTAGTTAAATGGTATTGCTTGTTTGTGATGCTGCCGATATCTATGTCACAAAAACCCGTGCACAAATAGATTTTCATCCGGGAGATTGAAACGTTTGATATTAACCAATACTTAGGACTTATTGGCTGGATTGGTAACAAACCTCACAAGATATACACTTCGATAGACAAGCAGTCATTCTACTTGCATGATGAAGAGATAGGCAGGCTTTTTGAGTTCAAAGCGAAATATTACAGCTTTGAAGGTCATGGTCAGTATGAGAGGGTTATTGAAGCATATTTTGCAGCGTGTGAGAGGTAAAGATGAATTGATGATTGATTGAATGCAGGCATTGTAACCACCCACAAGCTTATTTATTTTGGTTTCACGCATGGTAGGTACAGGACAAATTAAAATTAACCATCATTCCGTTTTCCTAGAAAAAAGCAATGTTTGTTAATGGAAGAAGGCGAAGAGAACTGGCAACGGTTATCATTAAGTGCTGTTAAGCATCCTGTGAAACCATATCCGTTTGGATTCATCTTTAAGACCTATAAATGAAGTTGGTTTTTCAAAGTAATTTAGAACACAGTTAAAGACGTTTGACACCCTGGTTAACAGAAGGTTTTGCCCACCTAGGTGAAAATTAATTCAGGCTTATTTTAAGAAAAAAATCGGCTTTTTTTCCTCATCAACTAAGTTAACAATGAACTACTACCTTTTCGTTTGGAATCCTTTGGTATGGGAATGGCCGAATTTAGAGCAGGCAATTGAGCAGATTAATGAAAGAGGCTCCTATATAGAAGATTGGTCTTGCAGTGCCCATAGAAAAGTCAAACCTGGAGATAGGGCATTTTTAATGAAGCTTGGAGTTGCTCCGAAGGGTATTATTGGCTCTGCTATCATCATATCAGATGCTGTACGAACAGATGGTCGCCGTGGTGAGGAAAAAATAGTTTCTAGAATGAGGGTAAAACTAGACTTTGATATTTTGCTTAATCCCGATGTAGATCCTATTCTGCCTTATGATATCTTAAATCAGGGGGAATTTTCAAAGCAGAATTGGCTTTCTCAATCATCAGGCATTTCAATTCGACCGAATTTAGTAGCTGAACTTGAAGCACTATGGTTTGATTTTGTATCTACACAAGGTCTTAGAAATAACCCATTTACAGCACAGAATGAGCAACATCTGTACATGGAAGGTGCTTCTAATCAGATTTTAGTTACCAAATATGAACGGAATATTCAGGCAAGGAAACGATGTTTGGAGCATCACGGATATTCATGTATGGCATGTAAATTGAATTTTCGAGATAGATATGGGGATGTTGGTAAAAACTATATTCATGTTCATCATAAATCACAGATTTCAAAGATTGGGAAGTCTTATTCCGTCAATCCCCTTGAAGACCTAGTTCCCGTTTGCCCGAATTGCCATGCTATGATTCATCAGCGGCAGAATCCCTACACGATTGAAGAGGTTTCACAATTTCTTGATAGAACTACTTCAGATCAGATGATCTCAAGCTAAACATTGGGTTTGAAGGTCTAATTGTGGCATCGAAGGATGAAGTGATAGTTTCAAAGCGCTCAATTTACTAGATTTTTAGACTTATAGAGAGAATTTTCTTAACCTAAATTCGGATTCTACCCTTTAATCAATTGAACCCACTCAAACAAGTAGATATATATAGGTAATCGTTTTGTTTGGCTGGGTTAGTGCAATCAATAAGTGTTTAATGAATCCTTATAAAGGAGCACATCAGAAAAGGGATTGGTGGTGCTTAATACCTTAAAAGGATAATTGACTTAGACATGCATCGAAGAGTTCTGTGCATGACGGAATTTTTCCACTTCCTCGATTCCTCAGCCCATTTACGTAAGCAAACCTCTATTAAACCACCGACTGATGAACATTTGGCGTATTCACTTGAAGCCTGCCTCAAAATTGGGTTTTAATTCCCGTGAGCATTGTATAGAGCATAATCTTGTTGGTATTGGTTGGCCAATTCCATTAACAACTTCCTCGTTGACAGCTACCGAATATGAAGATCAAGCAAAAGTATTATACGTAGCAAACAACGACAAGAGTTGGTATCGTGCATGGAATTCGTTCTATTATCGAATGCAGATTGGTGACCTAATATGGACAAGAACGAGTGATGGATACTATTACTTAGGAAGAGTTGAAAGTGAGTGGAAGTATGATTTCTCAGAGGTTGCCGTGAATGCAGACATAGCAAACATTAGGAGTTGTAAATAGTATAAAGTGGGAATAGTTGATAGCGTTCCGGGGAAAGTGGTCAGCTCATTTATAGCTTCTCGTACTTTACAAATGGTGCATGGGGTTTCGGAGTATTCTCAGCAGACTTACAACGAACTTTCTGGAACTAATCATTACAGTCCAGATCTGACCGGTTATACAGAAATCTTTTCATTCCTCTCCTGGGATGATTGTGAAGATCTTGTAGGTCTTTATCTTCAAGTGACTGAGGGGTATCTTGTTATCCCTAGCAGCTGTAAAACAGATACATTGGCATATGAGTTTGTTTTGACAAAAACAGGTACGGGTGAAAAAGCAGTTGTGCAGGTAAAGACCGGTGATACCGGATTAAACAAAGATGATTATAAAGATGTAAATGTTAAGGTGTACTTGTTTTCTGTAAACGGCAGCTACTTAGGTAATAATTATCCTCATGTCAGTTTGGTGAGTATGGCAGATCTCAAAGTATTCCTTTATACACACCGAGAGCTGATGCCTGAAAAAATCAAATTTTGGATAGATGCAATACCACCTTTGCACCAGTTGCCTCTATACCTTATTTACAATCACGATAGGATAATCAATAAGCCAGATCAACAAATACAGCCTATCAGTACCACCTACGATTCTTTTCCAGAGGAATTTCCAGTGGTTCAAGAGATTCTGGATTTTACAGTTAATCGAAATTTACAAAGGCGTCATGTTCTTGAACTCTTCAAAATTGATTCTTATACTGGTTTTATAGCCTCCATGATGTGGGGTGGTATCAATTCCACAAGACCTAAAACACAAAATGGGACGGATACTCAGTTCAGGAGATTACTTGAGCACCCCAAAAAAGAAGTCGAAGATGCGATCAAACATTCTGAAGAATTAATTGCAACCGGGCGACTTTCTGATTTGTTTCTAAGTTTTGCTCCTGGAGGTGCTCATAAACTACCTGGTGTGGGTTACCGGTTCTATACTAAACTCTTCTATTTTCTTGGGGAATTACAAGACGTTACGATCAAGCCCTTGATCTATGATAAGTGGTCTTCAAATGCACATTGTGCATTGCTAATACAATTGCTAGGAGAAAACCAGATGTTACCTTACCGAGGGATAGCCACGACTGAAAAACATATGGTTGTACTCCCTAAAAGTGCCGATGATAGGGCAGATCTATATGCACGGTTTGTAAAGGATTTTAACAATTGGACGAATACTTTGAATGAAATTCCAGGCAAGTCACCAGTTACACCCGGTAAGTTAGAAGAGTTTGTTTTTGGGCAACGTCTGAATGAAGATCTACGCTCTTCAAATCCTAGAAGAGAATTGTGGAACATAATTATTAAATTTTTTAATAGACACACACCGGAGATCTGCATTGGTGATGACACCGCTACTCCTGTCAGAAGAAATAATGCTGGTGTAAACAATCAAGAAGTTCCGGAACTGGAACCGCACCACAAATACTACCCTTTGCAAGAACACTTCCGAGATATGCAGCAGGAAAACACAATAGAACTTGACATACCGTGGATCGAAAATACTCTTGGCATCCTGCTCAATAACATTTGTTTTGAAAATCCAGCAGCCTTTTGGGGAAACAATGGATGGGAGACTAACCGTCAAAAACGGGCTTGGTTATCACAAGGATTTAGAGTCGTTAAACGTGATAATCTCGCTTTGGTTTCACGGACAGGAAGCATCATTTTTAAAAACACAAACCCTTGACAAATTATCTGGAAGCTTTGAAGCAGATATCCTGGAAATAGGAGCCCAGAAGCTATCTGGTGTTTGCGTCATTGTGCATTGATCAACGAGAAGTTGAAGAAGGGAACAAAAGCGATTGGAATAAACTCGTTTCTGGATTTTATGACTCAGTTGACGAACGGTCAAATGAAGTAATATTGATTTGGCCTGATACCATTCCGATTCAATATAGAAAAGACGACGACTACATTTATCAAGCTCCTCCTTCGTTTAAAATTTTTGAAGAGTGTTGGCTATTTTCAATAATTAAATCCGACAATAATTCAAACAGGGTTTCTTTGGTTGAAAAGTATAAATTCTTTCATTATTATCTTTCACCTTCTGGGCAAAAACTTTATTTGGATAATGGTGCCGTTCCGATCCATAAATTTATTTTAGCTTCACTTGATACTTGGCTGGAATACCCTTTCGTACCTCCATTGTGCCAGATCTACTTACAAGAGAATGTTGAACATGCACTTGTTAAAAACTGGCAGGGTATTTCCGGAATTGCACGGAAATTTCAAAAGCTAATAACTGCACTAAGAAAAATGCCTAGAAAAAAGGAAGCAATTCAAGAAGTAATCTCGCATTGGAAATAGCTTCCTTCTGATTAGCTGATAAAACCTTTATATACTTAAATACTAACTGGTTTGAAATCGGTTATCAGTAAACAGTATCTGGTTACTGAGATGACGAGCGACGAATAATTAGAGGTTTGTCGAAATACGGTTTGACGGAAGGCAATTTACTCTCTACCTATGCTATCACTAAATATGTAAATGTTCCAAAAATGCGAAGGAATCTAACGGTCCTTTAAAAAAGTATCCCAGCCAGCTTCCTCAAATCCACTAACAAAAAGTTCGAGTTGATTACCGTTGGGTACACGATCAAGAAAAGTCCTGAAGCAGCATGTAACGAAGCATTTTTTGCGAATCCTAAAGACAATTACTAAACATTCTGACGAAACTACCCCATGATTCCGCTGTAAATGACACCAATATTCACGTGCAAAGTACCACAGTCAGAACCGCTGTCTTGACACAAAACGATAGTGATAATTTTATTAGACTTAATGATTTTTCTTCTTCCTCTGGGGTCGCAATTTCCTGTTGATTTAAAAATATACAAATTCTTTGGGAAAGACATATCCTAAGGCAGAATGTGATATTTTCTGTTATACCATATACGATGATGTTTTCACATAAGAGTAACGATGCAATATGCAGTTTTTCTTCAAAACCCGAGACGAGTTCAATTTCTCTCAAACCATTACGAAAATAGTAATCCTCTTTTTCAAGAATTATGTATCGACAACAACAACTTCTTCAAAAGCTGTTGATCCTAAGTATCATTTATTAAGGCAGTTACAACTATCAGCTGGAATATTATCTACAAGGGGTAGGCAGTGCGGCGTGGTTCTTGGAACATCCTGGGAAATCACCAAAGAACACGTTCACCATTCCAAACGAAAAACCTCCTTTTCCATCTAACCATCCTTCCAACCGCGCTCACCTCAAAGACATACAAAATTCCTGCATTTAATCAACAAATGGAAAAAGCCTTATCCACTGGAATAAATCTTGGAAAAAATGAGGAACAGATCTAGCTTGAAAGAAGAGTTTCGCAACTTACGAGCATAGCTCTACACGCAACGTCTCTACTTACACAGAAAATCAGCAACTGCCTGAAATACAAGATGTTCATCTAATAAACATCTTGTATTGTATTGGTAACATTTCGAATTTTGTACTTCAAAAACAAGATTATTATGATATTACAAAACAATTTCGAATTGAAGTTTCGCTTGAACACCGCAACTGTCAAAAATGACATGCGTGTCACAGTAAATCGTCCCAGGGGCACTATTCCTACGCAAATCTGTCAACTGTTCCAATCGAATGTGCAAGCTGAAAGTGAAATCAAAAACAAAAAAACCAGCACGGAGTTAAGGTTTAGATTAATCATCACTGCAGAGCCATTACACGATGAAGGTTAATAAGGAAGTCTTGATTGACCTGTTCGAGCGGAAGGATAAGAAGCGGAGAAAAATTCTGCATGAGCTCTATGCGGAGTTTGTGTTGACATCGCTCTCGGCGTATTATGTCGCAGAAATGATCTGTTCGGATCTGGGGAAACCTGGACTGATCAATGCTGATGATGTGCGCTATTGCCGATATTATTTTAGGAAAACGCCCAAGCCGTTCAACAAACTTCCTGTGAAAACTAAACGGCATTTTCCTTCACCAGCGCCTGAATCACGGCCGCAGCACACTCATAATTTGGGTGTCAAAAATGCTCTTAAAGCACCCTGGTCTGATGGCGATGCAAAGGATATGCAAGACAAAATTTCAGTAAAAACTAAATTCATTAACAAAAATGAGACGTAAATTCAATTTAATACTTCAAGCAAAAGGTGGAGTGGGTAAAAGCCTGCACACCTATCTCCGGGCATTGTCTGAAAAAGATAAAACCTCGCTTTTCGTCGATCTAGATAGCTCAACCCAAACGTCCACCCGTCAACTGGCTTTTCTGGGAGAAGAGCGGTTGGAGACCATTTCGCTGATTGATAATCGTGACATGTTAGTCCGGGATCTTTTCATCGGATACATTGAAAGCCTGATGCAAACCCCTTTTGACGAAATCTTTATGGATTTTGGTGCACCTGAGAGTGAGCAGTTCCCCGCGCTTGTTTCGAGAGATTTGGATTTCAAGGAGTGGTGTGATGAGGTAGATGCAGACGCTGTGTTCCATATCATCATAGGGGGCGGCGGTGCTTACCGTGCTAGTGTAGAATATTTGCAAAAAATGATTGAAGTCCTGGAAGGCAAGTTTAGGATTTTGGTGTGGGAAAATGTTTTCAGTTTTCGACAATTCTCGCGTCTGTCAGAAGAATTGGCTAATAACTGTGCAGCACTCGGGTTGGAACACATCAGGTTTGGTGATTTCGAGGCGAACTCTTTGCTCGGAAGCCAGATTTTAGACGGTATAAGGAATGGATTTCCTTTGGAAAATTATGGGCCTGGTGCGCGACTAAGATTGAAAAAAGAAATCCGAGAAAGCTTTTGCCATGCATAGTAGAACCGAACTCAACCACATTAAGGGGAAGTATGGGCAGAAATATGCTCAGGAAATCGATGACTGGTCCGCTTTGTTGCTAGCCGAGGTTGAGGAACACTTTGAACGCATTAAGGCCGAGGTCGATCAATCCGTAGACACAATCGACAAAGCGGCAGCTGCAATTAAAAGCAACCAGCGACCAGTTCATTTTTCCGACAGAAAGCAAGCTTTCTATTATGGTTTGGCGCAGAGTCTTCCATGGTCTGTTGCTGCGATAGTTTTATCGATTTTGTTTTCTTGGCTAATCTCAACAGACGAGGAATATCGAGAGCGTCGCAGGTTTGTCGAGGCTTACAAAAATGCACCGGATTATCGTCTTCTCATGGAGAGTGGAGAGATTGTGCAGGATGAACGTGGTAGTTTTTTGAAGCTTCGACCTCAGGGGAAGAAAGGGGACGTGTTGATTGGGCGCGAATACATTTTTGACAAAAAGACCAAGGAAATGCTCATACCACTTGGGCGGAAGTAACGGCCCCAGAAGTCTGAAATCAGGTTTCGAACATTTTCAAACAAAGGCGAACAAACTCAAACATTTTCGGGAACCACGGTGGTTTTTCCACAGCCAGCTATCGCCAGTACGTCGCGAAAAGCGACTCCCTGGCGGCTGGCCATGGGAAAACCCCTGGACCCCTGCTATTCGCCTCGCGCCTCATAGCTTAAATCGCAGACATTATGGAAAGCAAAAGAAAAGGAAGACCACCGAAAGAGGAGAAGGTTGTGCGAAGGGACCACTTTTCTGTATGGGTTACCAAAGACGAAAAAATTAGGATCAACCAGCTGGTCGATAAGAGCGGGCTTTCAGCAAGTCAATTCTTTTTGACACTGGCCTTGGACGTCCCCATTAAACGGCCGCAAAAGAAAACATTGCCCGCCCGAACAGCCGAGATGATTCGGACGCTGGAACAGCTCAGCGGCATTCTGTCGCTTGCGGTGTTGAAAACAAAGGATCATCAGATGCAAAGTCGGCAATGGATGCAGAGCAGTCAGCATTTGCGCTTACTTTCGCAGATCATCACGCTCTGGATATTTGAAGATTTTGAGATCAGGACATTTCATAAGACGCTCAACAATGTGCAGGAGTGGATGCACCAGTTGACGCTATACATTCAGCGGATCCTGCCAGAATCTCAAAACAAGACCAGCATTCTTGAAACAACCGAGAACATTTTTCGCAACGCCAAAGAGCTGCTAGCAAAGTATGACAGCTACTATCAGCCTGCTGAGCTTGCCGGACAGCTTCGGGTATGGAAATCGGATGCGCCGGATCATCCAGATCAAGTGCATAGCATCATTGAAGAGAAAGTCACGGCTATGCTTAAACGTTTCGACTTATGATTGGAAAAGTGGGATTGGGAAACTTCGCCAAAGGCATATTGAGCTACTGCTATTATGAAAAGGAGTTGACAGCAAAACAATTGAAAGAAGTTACGATAGACGACGTTCGGGGAGAGCTTATTTACATTCAGCATCTTGGCATAAATACAATGCCGGACGGAAGGCTGGACTTGGATTATCTCGCCAAGCAAATGCTGGATAACAGGGACAAAAACAGAAATCTCAATAAATATGTTTGGCATCAATCGTTCAGCTTTCTCCCAGGGGAAGATCCGTCCATAGAGAAGCTCACCAGCTTGGTCGTAGAGTTTGCAAAGGAATTTGGTTTTGCGGAAAATCAAATGCTTGCCTTCAAGCACAACGATACGAAGCATAAGCACATTCATATTGTCGCAAACCGGATCAACTACAACGGCAAAAACACCTCCGATCATTTTAAGAACTACGCGAGGACGGGCGAATTTTCAAGACGGATGGAATTAGAACTTGGACTCACAATAACTTCTGACATGAGCTTAAATCAAAAAGGAAAGCAGCACGCACCAAGGCAGGATACCGCAATCATCAACCTCAGAAGTTTGGTAGATCAAGTTTTAGCAAAAGCATCTTCAATCGACGAGTTTGGAAAGCAGATGCAAACGCACGGATTCAAGACGTATATAGGAAGAGGTATAGCCTTTTTCAATATGCAAAATCGGATGAAAGTGAAAGGTTCTGACCTGGGGAAAGACTATTCATTGCAAAATCTTGAACAGCGAATGGGTATGGAGATGTCGCAAGCTTTTGTGCCTCTAAAACGCAAGAAAAAGTCTCGGCGGAAACAACAAGGACTAAGTGTCTAACGAATGTCAGAATGGAGAATAGCTGATAATATGTTTTCCAGAGTCGAAAACCACGCACACTTGTCAGTCAGTGCAACGAAAGTTACGAAGTAAAAAGTGACGGCTGTAAAGTCACCGGCTATTTACCACGGCTAGGCGCCCCCGGCTATCGCCGCTCCTTAAACCGCCTCCCGACTTTGCACCCAAGGGGCAAGCCCCGTCACTTTTTCTTCGATTGAAGGAGGCGATTGCCCTGAGCACAAAGCCGGGGCTCGTAACTTTAAGACTTTAAATCATGAAATCATCAGAAAACGCTCCAAGGATTTATGTTGGCACTTACGGAATGTACAACAGCGGTTCACTCTTCGGGAAATGGTTTGATTTGACAGACTATGCTGATGCAAAGGAGTTTTACCAAGATTGCTATGAATATCATCGGAATGAATTTGGTCCAGAGCTCATGTTTCAAGACTGGGAAAACATTCCGGACTTCCTGATTTCCGAGTGCAGTTTGGACGATAAGGCGTTTGAGTACTTCCAAGCACTTGACGAAATGGAAGATGATACAGCAGAGGCTTTCAAGATCTACTGCGAACAGATTAGCAGCTGGCCTGGCAATGGGAAGGCATTAGATGCACAGGTCGAAAGTTTTCAGGAGAGCTACCGCGGATACTTTGGTGGATCGATGAAGGATGCGAAAATAGAGTACGCTTACCAGTACGTTGATGAAACTGGAATGCTGGCTAATGCCCCTTCGGTGCTCGAACGGTATTTTGACTATGACGCTTTTGCTCGGGACTTATTCCTGGAAGGGTATACTGAGGTGGATGGGTACGTGTATGCTGACTACTGAATTTTCAATAGCGATATAACCGGTTATGACCGGTTATATCGCTTTAAATTAATCTATTTAACCTTAATAGGTTGGGAAAAACGAGCTCGAGACGTAAATCATGGATTACAACTTGTTTAGGACTTGAACTGGTTGACGAGCAGCTGATTAATTTGCTCGTTCCAATCCCTCGCTGTCAAAACTTCTAACCTCAGTTAGGCGGTTGTTGAATGTAACTATAATGCGATGAAAAATGAACTTTACAAAATTATCCTTCAATCTTCAACTTGTCCCTTGATTGACCTTAGCAGGACTAATATCAGATCGCAAGAAAATAAGGTATAATGCTGAGGCTTTATGAATTCGTAAATCCAATCTTTTAATTTATCTCTCAATATCATCTAATGTTCTTTCAAGATCACTGCCGAAGGAGTTGCAAAAATTATGGCAAGTAATTAGCCACAGAATTTCGCCTAGGAGTTATGAAAACGACCTAAAACTAAACACATATAAACCATCCAGTATTCGCATCGTATACCCACCGGCAGCCAATCAAAATACTACTATCGCTATCGCCACGTTTTTGTTTATCGCTATTTTCTATTTTTAGACTTTCAAAAGCAAATTCAGGAAGCCCGTATTCTACAAGTAGTGAATTCATTTGGGCTCCAAGTCCGGCATTAAGTGCTTCTTCGATTTTCTTCCTGTTTTGTGCTGCGTTATTCATTGCTGATTACGTTAATTATTACAAAATCACTTATTTGAGTTTTATTTTCTTGGTCATCAAGTAAATAGCAGATTACTTTGACCTCAGTCCCCGCGGCCACATAACCAGGTGAGTATATTGTACTCACCTGAGAGTTCGAGTCAACCGAGAGCGACTGCTGACGAAATCGACCACTTATATCGCTCCCGTCTGTAAGCATATCCTCGAAAACAACCTTATAGTTTTTAGATACGCCAGAGTTATTATCATTCGATAATTTGCCTGTGATCAGTACGTCGGAGCCAAAGCCTGTCTCAACTGAAAATGAAGATGTGGTCAATTTAATGCTTTTTGGCACTGATTGAAGGAGAGTAATGGAATCTTTCACAAGGAAATCTTTAAATTGGCTTTGGGCCTCGGGTTTTGCGGTGAAAACAATCTTCCCATCCGTATTTGGAACAATATATTCCGTCCTAGCAACCAGTTGGCCAGCTTCAAACTCAGCTTTTTTTACGATGATGTGATCCTTTCCATTGATAAAATCGCCGTTACTGGCTGTAAATACAATGTTCCTTTTATCAAGATCAGCCGAATTATCTAATAGTACGGATATACTCAATTTTGTACTTCCGTCTGCCAATACTGACTCTTTGGGAGCGACGGAAAACCCTTTGATTACGTCTGTTGTATTAATCTTCTCCTGACAGTTCGTAAATACAAACGGAGAGATTGCTAACAAGTAAGTAGCTATTTTCATACTTTTATTTAAAAACCATGTTGATTATTTTTGTAACCGGCTCAAGAAAATCAATATCTAGGGCGAGGGAAGCATAAACGCCTGCCGTAGGTTTTTTTTGCGCTAAGATAGGGCTCATTTGGACTCTTGTCAGGAACATCGGTCCGGCACTTACTCTAAAAAGCCGGGTGATGCGCACTGAAGGTCCAACAATCAGTGAGGTATTTGCATAGAAATTATCAAATTGCCCATTTGTCATAGAACCTAAGGTAAGCCCAACGTTTAGACCGACAAAATTCCAAATGTTTCGACGTGAGAGAAGCCTTGTCGTGTCACTTTTCGCTTTCCTGGCAATGTCTTGGTATGGTCGTAAATCCTTATTCAGTGCTCGAAAATTAACATTCAAGCCTAAATATAGCTTTGGGATACCAACGACCTTATCATAATTTGTCTTGGCAAAACCATACGCAAATCCCGCTAGTACTGAAAAATAATTTTTCCCCTCAGCCTGCAAATCTTTGGCTCCAGATGTCCCAACCAGCCATTTTGCTTCTATTTGAGCGTCAAGCACCTCATTCATAGCTTTAAGATCGCCGGATAGTTTTTCCTTGTTGTCTACTAGATCCTTGATATTGCTATGTAAAGAATCGCTAATAGGCTGAAAGTTTATTTTATTCAGAATAGCCAAATCATCAACAAGTTTCCGTAGTTTATAAAAATACTTTAATGTAGTATCAATATTGGCTATTCTTGCGACTGGATTTAGCGTGTCAGCTCGTTTGGATAATTCATTGAAATTGATTGGAAGATATCCAAAAAATACATCATTATGAACAGTTGTTATCATATTGTTGAATACAGTTAAATCCACTTTGTTCGCAGATTTTACAGAATTAGAACTAACCAATTGCAGAGCGTTAGCTGTAATCGAATATAGTCCTTCGTAGCCTGAACTATAATAAATTTTGTTCAAAGGCGAACTGATTCTTGTGTAAACGTTTTGACAGTAAACAACCAGTGTGTCGAAAAAAACGGCTCGTACCGACGAATGTCCAACAAGTTTGTCATTTGCTTCATCACTCAGCATTGTAAACTGCTTTTTGATCAACTTGTTATTTAGCACTGAATCGGTAGAGCCGGTACGTTTTAATACTTTGAAAATTTCTCTATTGAGAGCGAACGCTAACTTCTGATTCTCAGGTGAAAGCTTCATTTCAAGAAAAATGTCAAAATCTCTACTTGGCTTTAAAGGCGGCAATTTCAATTTAACTTTCTTTTTATTGCTGCTATCACTGCTCACTTCAAGCCGGGAATTTGGCACCGCTAAATGTGTAGTGTCAACTTTCCAATTCTTTTGCAAATCACTCTTCCCTCCGCGATATTTAACTTCGAATAGAGATGCTCTGTTAATGCGTTCATAAGCTATTCCATCGACTTCTAAGTAAAATTCCTCGTCAAAAGGAATGGCAATATCTCCAACCACGCCCCTAGTTGAAAGGTCAAATTTGACAACCTTCATTGACTTCGCCCTTCTAGCTCCTCCTCCCTGTGCAAAGACTTCGTAACAATGTGTAAGTGCAAGCAGTATTAGAATGTATCTCATAGGATTTCTACAGGAAAGGTTTTTAAAATCTGGTCACAAAGTATTTTTATCGCCACAATAATTTTTCTGTAAACTAAATATTCGATTTGGTATGTATAAACAAGTAAAAGTATCTTTTTTATATCTTGGTTCACATGATTATAGTCAAATAGACGGGTTTACGATGCAATAGTATTTGTGGTTATGATGGCGTGTCATAAATCACATAAATTAGAATCGCAGTATTGGTATAAATACTTATCTAGAAAACTATCTAATAGCCGGTGGAAACATACGGCCAAGCTTTCAATTTTTCGAACTGAAAAAATGTTAAGCTTAAAGAGATAATTACGTCTGATGACAACTAAATGGAGCGCGATGTCCAACAAAAATTATTAAAAAGCTGTTTTCGTTTCCTTTATATTAACAGCAGGGGTTGAATTCGTTTTGAAGATTGTTTGAATCTCTGTTTTATTTCAACAAATCTTCGCCGCGATTGGAGAAAATAATAGCAAGTTCTGAGGCCTTCATATCAGTTAATACATAGGGACAAACTTTGCAAATAGAGACGCCTTCCTGACGGTACCAGCGACAGTCGCTACGAATGGAGCAGTCAGGTATGTCATCGTTCTTCACAGATTTGACAAAATTTACCACCTCCGCCGCTACTCCGCAACGCTGGCCCTTCCATTGAATGCATTCGCCAGTCCCGCATCGGCTGACAAAGCGAAAATGCTGTTCCGGCAAAGAACCATTTTTCAGGTTTTCAATGAAATCCTGATCCAGCTCTAATGGATTGGGCAACAAGGCAATTTTGTCGTGTTGCAAAATTCCTAGAAG
This sequence comes from Dyadobacter chenhuakuii, assembly GCF_023821985.2. Lineage (NCBI taxonomy): Bacteria > Pseudomonadati > Bacteroidota > Cytophagia > Cytophagales > Spirosomataceae > Dyadobacter > Dyadobacter chenhuakuii. The sequence goes on from NZ_CP098805.1 coordinate 357,397, forward strand.
GTTGGATTTTTTGATCCCGCTAAAAGCCGGACAAAGAGGTGGTGAATTTTTTTTCATCTTGAAGCTTTAAAATCTACCGACATATCCTAAGCGACCGCCATGCCCCTCGCCCTTCGAGTTCAGTTCTAAAGGGATAAGGATAATTTTTTTTTCTAATGTAAATCTAGCCAGTTCATTACTAGCCGCCTTATGCAACGCCGAAACTACCGCGGCCCGCTGTTCATCTGTCAAGTCGATGACATCAAGATCGATTAAAAACTGATTTTTCATTTTGAGCGAATTCTAATAAAAAATAGAAACTTAAATGGTAAATGGAACCTGATGGTCATAAGCTGCGTTGGAGCGGCCTTCCACTAAGTGGTTTGGAGACTGATAAGACGGCAATGACTGTTGAATCTCAGAATGAAACCTGGTGTAATTGCCTGAAAACTTTCCGCCATTCCACACTATTTTGAGCGCGCCTGTAAACGAACTATTAAATGTTCCATCATAGGAGGATTGGTTATCCTGGCAGCCAGAGATGAGCCGTACGGTAGCATTAATTTCATGATCTTTTAAATCCGCTTTTTGCATGTCTACCTGCCGAATGTATTCATCATAAAATCCCTTATTGACAATGTAGGTACTCAAAGCAAGTTCGACGGGTATTGTCTTTACGCCGATCCTTGGTAAGTAATCCGTGAATGAATTCCTTCCACCGTCTGGTCGTAATTTTATAACTGTGCCGCTATGGCATGAGTCGGACAAGACAAGTATTCTCACATTTGCTGCAAACTTATGCCAAAGAAGTCTTAGGTGATCGTCCATAAGTTCTGCATCATACAAACACCACGTTTCATCTTCTCGGTCAAACTCATCTCCATCAAGATCAGGTAATTGTCCGCCATGCCCCGAATAAAACAGAACAAACATGTCGCCTTCTTTTAGATTAGTTGCTGCACCGTTGATCGCTGATATTACATTCTCACGCGTCGCCTCATTCCCTATCAACAAATCTCCCGAGTATCCTAAGGATTTAGTGAGCATATGGATGTCTCGTGCATCGTTTTCAGGTGCATTAAGAGCTCCATCCCAACCGTTATAGTGAGCCGGATCAACCTTGTTTAATCCTATACTCAATGAATATGCGCTTGCCATCTGCACTATAAACGGATAGAGCCAGACACAGACCCCTCACAGCGAACACCTCCGCGATCGGCAGTACATCTAACTTCTCCACGAACGTCTCCTTCGTGTTTTGATTTAATAGTTAGGTGACTGAAGATGACTGGACAGACCGATCCGTCGATGTAATTTTTCAAGTCGTCTCCAGTTAAATTTCTAAGATTATCTGAATTGATCGTTAACTGAAACTTTGTTACAGTGAAATTTTCCATTGTTTATAAATTTATAGTTATAGGTAAGTATTAAAATCTCCATGTACCGCCGACTTCAACACGGCATTCACCCCGAGTGTCGCAGGCAACCCTTCCACCAAGTTCCCCACCCTTAGGTATCGCCGCAATAGCCTCAAAAATTATCGGCGAAACATGGTCAGACAAATAGTGATTTAACGCATCGGCGTCAGTACACATTGACAATACCTCATCTTTGATGGAGACATCTAACTTCAAAATTTGAAAATTTTCCATATGCATTGTTTTGGTTTAAGTGATTCAATCTAATTGCTTTCCCCGGGTGGTGGCGCCAAAAGGCCTGCAAGTGCTCCTATTGCTGCCGATGCGATTGCCGTGATTACTGTTGGTATATCATTATCATCATTTACTTTCCCCACGCCGGTTAGAATTATTACCCCAAGTGTGATGACTAAGATGGTTAGGCCGAGGGCACCTACTACGATCCTGTACACCCACGTGTCGGTCTTTAATGGTGATTCTTTTAACTTTTCAACTGCAGTGACCGGATCATCTCGAAACTCCTTCTGTAAGTGCTCATCTTTCACTAGCGTTTTCTTAAATTCGTCGATACTTTTAAATGTCCTTTCCATCGGATCAAGTATTAAATGTTGATAAAAGTCTATTAGCAGGGAGTGTTTCGCTGGCTGATGATTATGTTATCAAAATTAGTATTAGAACAAGCAGAGAAAAAGAGTATATAACCCAAGATCTCCGGTATTTTTCCCGTATCATCTACGGTGAAATTCACAACACAGGAGCTATTTAGGCCTTCTAAGTTGTAGGAATCCCAGCCTGCATTTTCGCTGTTTATCTGCAAAGTATTCTTAATATGCTAGTTTTTAGATGCGTAGATTTTGATAACTTTTGCTTTTCTAGTTAACTCCTCTAAATTCATTAATTCATGATAGTAACAAGGGAAGAGCTGATTATTGCGCTTTCAGAAGCTGCCGAAGTAGAGCATGGGTTACTTGTCCAATATCTGTTTGCGGCGTTTTCAATAGAAAGGAGAGATATCCCAGACCTTTCCCCAAGTCAGCAAATATGTCTGGCACGATGGCAGAAGATTATCTTCGATGTTGCCAGAGAAGAGATGGACCATCTAGCAAAGGTTTGTAATCTATTAGCAGCGATCGGGAGCGCTCCCCAGTTCCTTCGCCCTAATTTCCCCCAAAGTAATACTTCTTTTTTTTTACTGGGCGTAGGAAAGAACAAACATCACCGCTATCCATTCGATTTTGAATTAGAACGATTTAATGACTGCTCATTATATCGATTTATCATCAGCGAGCTTCCAAAAGGTGTTACTTATCTTGCCTTTCCAAATGAAACTGGTATTAGAATTGCTACGGCAAGAGACGGATCTCCGCAACCAATTGTTTACAATCACGTCGGTGAGTTATATTCAATAATTGAAAAAGGATTTATTGATCTTACAAACTTAATAGGTGAAAAAGAACTGTTTATAGGCGGTATTCGGAACCAAGACAATAGTTTAGATTTAGTGAAGGATCTTAATTCTGCTAGAAGAGTCATCAATAGAATTATTGTCGACGGCGAAGGAACACCTGATGACAACAAAGATTCGCACTATGAAAAGTTTATGAGAGTCCGATCTGAGCTTGCAAAGGAACTGAAACAATCCTCGAGTTTTAACCCCTCAAAAAATGTAGCATTGAATCCGCAGACTAGATACAATGGCGACTCGCGAGGAAATGTGACGCTTATTACTCATGGCGTGACCTTAAAACTGGCTGAACTGTTTAATGACATTTATATCACTATGTTGTCAACACTTATTCAATATCACAGCCAAGCTGGTGAAACAGATCGGCAGATTGAAGCTCTGACGCGGATATCCCGAGGAGTAATGAGTACAATGTTAAGGCCTTTGGCAGAGATGTTGACAGAAATGCCCGTTCATGAGGAGCAAACAGATCTCGTGGCTGGCCCTTGCTTTGAAATCTACCATCCCATCCGTTTGTCTCCTGACGTTCAATCCAGATGGAAGATTTTAAAAGAGCGGATAACCCAAGAAATTGGCCTCTGCGAAAGTTTGTTGGATTTTGCAAATACCTACACCGGTTTAAAGAGACTAAATAGCGTGTACGAAAACCTTAAATACCTATTGTTAGACGTTGAAACAGTTTCATAATGCTATGAGCTTTTTGCATTTAAAATTTAGCGGTTGGTTTCAATGCCGTCTTGCCACAACACCGGATCCCCCTGATGATGCACGAGGGACACGCGGTGCGATGAGAGCTTTGCCTGGGGAACCAGATTTCGATAGAATAATTCGGTTTCAAGATACCGGACAATTTCGACGTTCGCATACTCCTCCAATCGCGGTTAAGGTTGACAAGATATTTGGTCCGGCGGGCGCAGTCTTGAGTCACCCATTAATAGATGCGCAAATCAATTTGGAAGACTCGCCCGTTTTCAAAGGTGAGAATGGCATTGTTGCGGGAGAAGCACTTGAACCCATCGTTCCCTTCAAAATATCTGTAACTAAGAATTCCTTAAAATTGACACGAGGTTCAACGCAAGGGCCTCCAAAATATCCATTTGCTAGTTTGAGACCGCACTCATTTGCTTCGGAACCAGGGAAAGTTGCAGAAAGTACGAAGATATACAATTATCCCGAACTGTTAGTTAAAAGAACCCTAGCCCTAGAACAAGAAATTACTGAAACTCTTGAATCACCAAAAGCCGTTGTAATTCAAAGGCGGATAGATATCATCCGACAACTACTTCCTACTCGTTGTGAGGAACTTTTTCAGATGACTCTAACATATCACATTGGTTTAGACGGCTCAATCGAATGCTCAGATCCCAATACAGTAGCAGACATCGATTTCAATGAGAGAAAACAGTGGATTGCGCAATTTTGGATTGGCGGATGGGATTTTGACGTTGCCTGCATGTATATAAATGGCTATTTGAGTATACCTGTTTCTAAATATTGATATGAAGATCGTTCAATCAACTTGGTTTCCCGACAAAAATGATATTTCAGGTCGTTGGAGCAGTGAAAAATCAATGTTGTATAACTTAAACCTAAGTTATATAATGCTAAAAAAGTTCTACTCAGACATTGAGCTGCACACGGATAACATCGGGTATCAAATTTTGGTAAAAGAACTGGGGCTTCAGTATTCAAATGTAGTAATTGATTTGGAGCGACCATCGTTCAGCGAATTGTGCAGCTTTAATATTGAGCCGTACTGGGTGCTTAAGAAGCTGTTTATCTATTCACAACAGCATACGCCCTTCATCCACGTCGATAACGACGTATACCTATTTCGACAGTTCAGCGAAAAGATCACCAAGTCCGCATTATGCGCTCAAAATATTGAGATTAATAGCTACTATACAGATGCACTTGAAACCATTCAACAGAAATTCACCTATGTTCCAAACTGGTTAAAGCAGGCCTCGAAAGATAATTGTCATGCCGTCAACGCGGGAATTATAGGTGGAAACAACTTCCACCTGTTCGGTCTATATTTTCAAGAGGTTGTCGAACTTCTTGAAAGAAACCGCGATAAACTAACTGAAATTTCAGTCGGGAATATGAATATCTTCCTGGAACAATGTATGTTCAAAATCTATGCAGATTATCACGATGCATCATTTGAGTATCAAATTGATTTTGTATATAAAGACAAGTTTAGCTATAACGCCTACAAAATACATGACGCACCAAAGCTCAGCACTTATATCCACGTAATGAGTTGTAAATCTAACTCCACGGTACAAGAAGCGATCGCAAAGACATTGTATTACGAGGACCAGAATGCGTTTACTAAATGTAAATACTTAAGCGAATATCGATTCAAAAAAGATAATAAAGAGAAGATCTCAAATGAGTTACTATTCGGCAACTCTGAAGATCTGAGGCACCACTTTTACCGAACGGAGGCAATAGCTTCCGAAATATCAGAGGATATCAAAATAAATTTTGAAAATCTTGATTCGATCGAGTCATCTGTAAGAAAAAATCAATATTTATTGCCTATAAACTTATATGAACTGATTGTTGATGCATATTATTTCGAATATCAACGCTATAAATTTGCTTTACTCGCTGTCAATAACCCACTTAATTACTACTACGACAACTACGTTAAGGCCAAACGCATGTTAGATAGTTCGGCATTTATGGACTGCACTTACTCTATTCCGGACACTGTAACACTGCTATCGACGCGATGGTTATGGGCCCAAAAAAATGAATTTGCTACTTCTTCGGTGGATGACTTTAAAGACAATGTTAATAAGAGTAGCAATTATTTCGAAACTTTGGTATATTATTATCCCGAACAGGAAAAAATAAAAGAGCAGGAGCTCGATCCTATAAATAGCCTTATCTACGAGTACGCTAGTCATAGTATGACGACAAGATCGATAATTGATAAATTAAGGTTGAACACAACTTCAAATCAGTCTCTCATAGATCTTGAAACAGTGTTTGAATCACGAATAAGATATCTAATTCATCAAGGCGCATTAACTCTAGTTAGCCCAAATTGAGGTGATTAAAATTGCCTCATATCCTCATATATAGAACTCAATACAACAACTATTTCAAACCTAAACGAGCAAGAACATGTCAGGCAGCAACAACGACAACAAAAGGCTTACATCTGCAGACTACGAGTCATCTGAAAAAAAAGCTGACGGTAAACAGCCAGATCTTCATTTCCCTGCAGAGTTCGATATGATTTTAGCCTATCGTGAAAAAATGAAGTTGATTAGCGAGCAACTTAAACAAAGCGATATCAATACTCATCCAACGAACGAGCCTCTCGGCCTTATTTTGGATCACGAAAAAATACAAAAAGTGATGGATCAGAAGGGATTTCATTCCTTAGTTGCCTTCTTTGCCGTTGAAGAATCCAGCAATCCGCTCAGCAAAAACACGCTCGTGATTATGGGAGTAGACCATGAAGCGAATTTACTCCCATATGATCTGGACCATGGACTATTTACCCAAGCTCAGGAAACTTGGTCGACCTCTATCGACAAGGTAGAAGATGAAGTGCGCTTTCAAGAGTTTTTCCGTGTTAACCGAAAATACCACAACGATTAACCTTCTTATGAAACCTTAATTGTTGAAAAGTTCCACGGTTTTCTGATTTTATGTTCATGGAACTGACCAAAATTTTCTATTATTTACTTCTTTTTGTAAGTTTAGCAACGGTGATTTTCAACCGAGCAAGGCTGCCTGTAAGAAATATGAAATTTCTTACAGGCATATTAGCCTGCTCTATTATCACCGAGGTAGTAGTTGATACAATGCGATCTTATACCGGAGAAACATGCTGGATAGTTTTTCACATGTTTCAACCAATTGAGTACACGTTATACGCACTGCTGTTTTATTCGAATGTTAAGAGTAGGAGGCTTCGAACGGCCGTAAAAGTGTCCATTCCAATTTATATAACGGTACTACTAATTTATTATGCGTTTAATTTTAACGCATTATTTGTTCAAAAATATTTCGACTTTGTATTGGAAAGTTTTTTACTGAGTATCTGGGCTGCACTTATCATGCTTGAATTAACAAGTTCGGATGAGCTGATGGATTCAATCTTGCTGCTTCCCATTTTCTGGATTTCGTTTGCAGTTATACTGTACTACTGTGGCAACATCTTTATTATGGGTTTTCGATATTATTTAGATTCTGAATTGCCTGGTGCCGGAAAATTAGTAAGATCAATGGGTCACTACCTCAATTTTGTTTTTTACATCCTACTCATTTTAGCTTTTATATGCCTACCGGTTATGAGGAAGCCGTCTTTACATTGATTTTTGGAACGGCTCTACTTTTATTTTTCGTGGGTATCTTCGTCATTGCTGTATTCAAATCGCAGAGAAAGCAGCTAAAAAATGCACTTGACAAGGATCGAATGCAAAAGATGTTTCAGGAAAATATTTTGAAAGCTCAAATCGAAGTGCAAAACGAGACATTGCAGAATGTTGGACAAAACTTACATGATAATATTGGACAGTTGTTGACTATAGCACGCATATCTCTAAATATGCTTGAGGAAGAGGTTAATTATCCCGTCTCGCCAAGATATAGATTAGATGAGATTGCTGAAATAATTGATCAGACAATTGACGAAGTGCGCTTATTGAGTAAGAGCCTGGATGGAAATGTCGTTAAAAATTTCGGCCTTTTGGAGAGTGTTCAAAATGAAGCCAAGAGAGTTAATAAAACAAAGAAAATTTCAGTCAATCTTAGAACCCTTGGCGATCCATATTCCCTTTCATTTAATACTGAGATTGTATTGTTTAGAGTATTGCAAGAATGCCTCAATAATTCAATCAAACATTCTGGTGCAGGTCAGATTGATTTCACATTTGATTTTACCCCAACTAACCTCAATCTTACTGTTAGTGATAATGGTAAAGGTTTTAATCAGGAAGAAGTTTTACGACGGAAGCTCGACGAATCCGGAGCCGGACTACGAAACATCATGGAACGTATAAGGTTAGTAGGCGGCACAATCGATATTAAGAGTTCATGCGAAGACGGGACTAATATTACAATCGGAATTCAAAGGGAATTAAACAATTGACGTTGGGCTAATTTCTTATTCGTGAAATGCTGCACTTTCTGAACCGCTTAATTAGCCACCGCCAGAATATACTGTAGTTTCACTCTCTCCATGGAAAAATTGTACATGTTCATAGTCTTTCTCGGAAGCTTCCAGAAGAAACCATGCAGGTTTCTGGGTTCATTGTGGCTACCGGTACCGATTAACTCGATTTCTGCGACCAATGTGTTGCTCGCGGGATTTGTTGGATTTTCGTCCGAATGGATTGTAAGCGTTGTAGCGAACCAACCAATTTTGTTCCATATCACGGTAAATAAATCCATAAAAGTAGTTTGTTCTAGACTATACATACTGTCTTATGCACAGTTTGCAAATGCACGCAAAAGTGCTATTATTATATAAAAGGATTGTAGGACATTAATTTACCCAGTAGAATGTTAGAGCAAACCATCATTCTTAAATATCTTTGTTTATGCATTGAACGTTTCAAATATGAAAACTCCAATAGCTATTGTTGATGATCATGAACTAGTGGCCAGGGCATTATCTGGTCTCATTCAAAAATTCGATAATTATGATGTAATCTACGAGGTGTTTAGTGGTGAGGAACTGATGCAACGAATGCGGCTCAATTTCATTCCCGAGATTATTCTGCTCGACGTCAGTATGCCGGATATGGATGGATATCAGGTAGCGCATTGGTTAAGGGAAACCCATCCTGACGTAAAAGTTCTCGCCCTTTCCATGAACGATAAAGAAGATGCTATTGTAAAGATGCTTCGCCACGGAGCCCGCGGCTATCTACTGAAAGGCTGTAAGCCATCTCAGCTTAGGCAAGCATTGGACGCAGTTTGTCAAAAGGGATTTTACTATTCAGATTTCGTAACTAAACAGCTTATAAATAATCTAAATCCGGAGAATAGACAAAATTCCGAATACCTATTGGAGCTAAGCGACAAAGAACTCAAATTTATTCGGCTTTCGTGCAGTGATCTCACCTATCACCAAATTGCGGATAAGATGTCTGTTAGCCCTAGAACTATTGATGGATATCGGGAATCTGTCTTCCAGAAAATGGACGTGAAAAGCCGTGTTGGCATGGTTTTATTTGCTATCAAATTCAAGCTCGTAGACCTTTGACATAGCCCTTCTTGGTTTTCAAACGATATGAGGCTTCTCATAACCCCCGGATAGCTCGCACAAGAAATGGATAGTAACAAAATAGAAGAGTAGTCTTAAACAGTCGAAAATCTAGAGCACGGTTAAGTTAAGGCTTAAAGGATCAAGGAACGGGATATACTTTTGGATTGCAAGAATGCCACTAATGCGAACCTATGGGGTTTTTGAACGGCTGAAGGAGAGTCTTCATCGTAAACTTGCGTTGCAGCTAACTGACTTTTTGAGGTGTTTCGAACCCTCGGAGAAATAGGATTCGAACTAAATAAATCGAAAATAATTGACTTTTCTTTGCCTTTGATCAGTAAGTTTGTAGTTTTGAAGATAACAGGAATTGTTATTTGTTGAATTTCAGCGAGTTATAGTGTTTCTAGGATTGGTTTTTGACTATATATCGTAGATCATGGAATGTCATGATAGAGGTCAGTTAATTATTTGTAAATAAGGTAGTTACATATAAATTCGAATCCCTCTCTAAAAAGTTCGAACAGATCAGCAACTGGCCGGCGAATGGAGAAGCACTATCTGAACAGATCGACTCTTTTCAAGAGAGGTCCCGCGGGTTCTTTGGAGGATCTATTTAGGACGCGAAGTTGGAATATGCCTATCCGTATGTTGAAAAAACAAGGATGTTAGCTATTGCGCCTGCAATACCTGAACGGTATTTGGAATTTGAGGCTTTGCTCGGGATTTGTTTTTGAAAGATTATTCCGAAATAGATGACTATGTGTTTGCCGATTACTAAATTTTAAAAAGGAGATAACCGGCTAAAAGTCGGTTATTCCTTGTACAACAGCTATAATGATTGCAGGTAAAAAGTCAAGATGCAGTAGAGGCGTAATTCATAAATTAGTGAGGAGTTTGGCACCTAAACTAGTTTGCTAACAAACGATTGCAGTTTCACAGAGCTAATTAAGGACTGTATCTAAGACCTGTGGCTGGCAAAGGGCTGCATTTGTAAATAAAGAGGTGATGGATGCCGGCAACTACAGGCTGCATCCCAGCTTTGGCAACATTATGCTCGATAAAAACAATGAGGAGGAAATTTTCAGCGTGCGGTTTCAGAAACCTTTCCGCGAGCATGGCTGGAACGCCATTGGTTAATTCATGTAAAAGCTTCCGGCTGGAATTCAAAGCGCCTAATCAATCCGGTTCATATCCGTTTATTTGTTCATTTCCAGGACATTGGCAGGTAATTCAGGGGTTTTAACAGTAACTTATTCAAATGCGCCATAAGGTGGCTACTGATCATTGCCAACAATGATCAGTAGCCTGCCTACTAGTAAGAACCCAGATAGCTCGATCCTGACTGACCGGTTAATGCGGCTCCCTTGATGACTTCTTTGGTTTTCCAGTTGATCACGTGCAACTTACCCGCTTCGCCGGTTGGTGTCAGCGGAACATATACAAAATCTCCGCTTACCGCAATATTCTGATACTGGCCAAAATCCAACCCAGCTTCGTATTCGTTGCTGATTTTGGTTGCCGTTTTTGCATTCAGGTCAATTAACGCGATGTAACCGCCTTCTCCGGCAATGTTATACAAGACAATGCCGATTCCGTCCTTAATGTATCTCCAAGCCTGGATACGCGTGTCTTTCAGGCTCAAAGCAGCATCCAGATCAAAATGATAGCCATTATCATAATCACTGTTGCCTTTATTGATGCGTAAAATGTCTTTTCCGCCCGTAGCTGTGGCCTGATAAATATTGCCATCATTTCCCACATACTGCGTCATGGTGCGGTAGGAGTGGTTGTTGGTTTTAGAAAGGGTGGAATAGATCAGTTTTGGGTTTTGTAAAGAAGGATAATCCACCACCAGCGTCGTTGTCCCAAGTGTGCGGTTAGCAGCATCGTTGGCCCATACCGGCTCCCCGGCAGTGTTGTAAGACAATTTTTTCGGGTCAATTTTGCTTACGTTACAGCCGATGAATATCTTGGTTTTGTCATCATTCAAAACGGGAACATCAATGCGTCCCACTGCGTAGCCCTGTGCTTCCAGCTCAGCCGGGAAAGGGAAATCGAATTCGGTGGAGTTGGGTACTCTGGCTTCTTTCAGGTCAATGACAGCGATCCTTACTTTTCCCCGGGTGTATTTGAAAACGTGGTTTGGCGCAGCGCCTTCCGTTACGGTCTTGCTTCCGGTTAAATGTACGCCGATTCCGATATCCTCAGCCGCTTTTGTCCAGCGGGGAGAAGTGCCTACGATATCCGACAAGTCCAGTTCGTTGCCTGTATCCTGGTAATCTTTGGCGCCCTTTACCAAATATTTGTTGAATACACCACCATCTTCACCCGTATACTGAATGTTGTAGAGCTCCGTTCCATCCTCAGAAGCTTGCACGCGGGCTGTGCGCGCAGAGCGGAGGCCAAAGCCGTTTTTGTATATATCAACTGAAAAGTTTGGGTCGATAGCCTGCGCATGCGTGATGGCGTAAGCCATTGTGCCGCCGTTACCTGCTGTTCCCTCAGCATCAGGGATCGATGCAGTCAATGAGATAAATTCCCTTTCGCTCACAGGCGTTTGGCCACCACCGTCAGGATCGGTCACATCATCTTTGCAACCGGCAAACGTCATTGCCAAACCCAGGATCACCGCGCTTATCAGATTCTTTTTCATCTTAAATTAATTATTATAAAAATTTACTAATTGTGTAATTCAACTTAACTGAGATACTCCTGCCAGGCTTTTGCACACCGAAGTTGTCATACATCTCTGCATTCAGCATGTTTTTGAGATCGAAGCTGGCGACCATCTTACCATTCGGGAACCGGTAGCTGGCTCCGAAATCGTGATAGAACTGGGTAGGCGTGGTAAACCATTCAGATTCCATCCATACGGTCCCGAAAGCGCCGACAAAGCCTGTATTGTAATAAAAATTGAGAATCGAATTTTTCTGGAACTTGTCATTAAGCCGATACTGAACGCTGCCATTCATGGTAAAAAACGGCTCGTTGGGAAGCTGCAAATTGTACAGATCGTGCGGATTGCCCTTTTGGTCAAATTTCTGTTTGAATAAAGTGTTGAATTTGGAGAAGTTGAAGAGTGCATTCAGGCGGTTGTCATATACATAAATCACCTCTCCTTCAAAGCCCCTGGATTGCGTGCGTCCTAGGTTGATATATTTGGTAACCTGAATATCCGCATCGCTTTCCCGTCCCGGCACAATCGCATTTTCGACGGCCTGCTGGGTGATTTTATCAAAGCCATTCCGCCAAAATGCGCTCGCATAGAGCGTCAGTTTGTGTTTGCCGGCCTGGATAGGGCCGTGGCGGAAACCCAGATTGTAATTCACATTCTTTTCAGGGATCAGACCCGGATTTTCCAGAATGTTGTTTTCGGGATCGCCGTAAAGCTGGTTTTCGGTGGCTGTCACGTAGGCGTTTTGGGTGGAACCGATGATGTACATTTTGGAAAATACATTGTAGGAAACCGTAGCACCATATCCTTTGTTGTGGTTCACCGTTTTATTGCGCACCCTGTTGATGACATTTTCGCCGTCTTGTTCGATCAGTTCGGGCCGCGTTTGAATGGTTCGGTTGGAGGTATATTTTCCCAGCAGGTTCGTTTTGAGCTTGTCATTGAAGAACTGCGCTTCATAGTTTAAGGCAAGAATGTTGTTGACTACACTGCTTACAGTCACCATTTCCTTCCGCTCCGGATTCAGCAGGTCATTGTCATCCCTGTCGGTGGTTTCCAGCTTGTGATTAAGGGAAATTCTGTGACCCGGAAAAACAGTGTATCCCAGATTAGAGCGCATATTGGTGATCTGCCGGTTTACTTCCACAATGCTCTTGGCACCTTGCTGGCCCATTCCCGGAGTGGGCGGCACGGGAACAACTTCCCCGTTTCGGATGAGCATTCTGGGCTTTCCGTCCCAGTTGTAAACCTGGCCAACTGTATCCTGAACATATGTGCTCCTGTAACTGCGGACCGCATTCACATTCAGCGCCAATCCTTTGGCCAGGAAATTGTTCTTATTATAATTCAGGCTGACCACATGCGCCTGATATTCACCAAACCTGCCCACGTAAGGCCTTGCCATGGTGGTGCCGTGCGGGATTTCGCTGTAAGTGTCTGAAATATTGTAACCTATGAAAAACTGGTCCGCCCATTTCACATTCGTAAATCCGACTTCAAACCTGCCGCCGATTGACTTATAAGTATCATTGAATCTTTTGGCCCTGTAATACCGCTCCAATGTTCGGTCGGGATGCACAAATTTTGAAAACTTGCCCCAGGTGGTGTAGCTGTTGTCGGTGTAGGTGTAAAAGCCTGATGCCCTGGTGGTAAAACCTGTTTGCTTGTTGCGGTAAATTCCGGAAAGATCGGCCTGAAATGTGTTGAAAGATCCGTAGGCAACCGCAGCTGTAATGTTGTTTTGGGAAGCGTCTTTTTTCAAAACAACATTGATGGCCCCGCCTACATAATCGCCTGTCAAATGCGAGGGCAACACACCCTTGTAAACCTCAATGCGTTCGATCATTGCGGGTGGAATGTTGTTCAGATTGAAAGAAGACCCATAAGTTGAAATCTCAATGCCATCCAGGAAAATCCCAACCGCACTGCCTGACATGCCATTCAGGTTATACTCCACCCGTGATCCGATCCCACCGTTTTGACGGACGCGGACGCCTACGGCCCGGTCCAGCAGTTCATTGGTGGTTAAGTTGCGGAGCGAAGCTTCTTTTGTTTCAATGATTGCGACTGCAAATCCCTGCGTTTCAAGCTGTTTCTTTTCCGTTTTCTGAACAATCTGCACTTCGTTGAGATCCTGGGCGGTTTTAGCTACAACCGCGTTAAACTCGTGCGTGGGTTTGTGAACGTGTATCCTGGAAGTTTTAGATTTGATTTCAACAGACGTAATCATAATTTCCTGATGGCCGTAGGGCACATCTTTCAATGTGTAGGTGCCATCGGTTTCAGAGAAAGTGGCGATGCTGGTCCCGTTAACCCTTATGGTTACAAAGCTGACCACCGAACCCTTATCGTCGCTGATTTTTCCTTTGATTACTGCCGTTTTCAGGGCAGATGTCTGTGCAAAAGTATGAAGATGAAAAAGGGTAACAATTGCTGTAATGAGTAGAGAAGGCTTCAATAACATTCGATGATTTTTCTTAATTAAATGCCCTTACAGTTGCCACTGCCGGGTTTTCAAGAATAGGTGTGAAGCAAGTCTTATTTAGACTAAGTCTAGCGAGTGCAAATATAGGCCCCGATATTTTGAATAGCAAGACAAAAAAAGACAAATGTTACCTGGGGTAACAACAATTACTCATCAATGTTAAACGCCGTTAATCCAACAGGCCGCTTCTCAACTTCCATCATCCGTAGAATTTTATCTGTTAGCACGGACATTTTAATGTTGAAAAAGATAGAAACGCAGTAAAATTGACTATTGAATAGTGATAATATCTAAAAATATGGCAATGTGTAGAGATTAAATGCTTCTTACATAGCTTTGCGTAGATATTTAATCCTTTGCCGGATACAAAATATCGCGAATCGTTCTTTACCATAACAACTGGAAACAGGTTTTCGACGAAGGTCGGATTAATAGGGAATCGTGTGGAATTCACGAGCTGTCGCGCAACTGTGAGTAACCGCCGAAGAGGGCAGGTTACAAGTCAGGTTACTGCCTGTTACCAATGTTAAGCAAAGCGCTTGTAACAATTTTTATTTAAACAAACGACAAAATGCTAACACAAAACCTTGGCTACCCGCGGATTGGTGGACAAAGACAACTCAAAAAAGCCTGTGAACAATTCTGGGCAGGTAAGATCGATCTGACTGAGCTTTACAATGTGGCTCAAAAGATCAAAGAAGAGAACTGGCAGACTCAGCTGGAAGCGGGCATCGACCTGATCCCTTGCAATGATTTCAGTTTCTATGACCAGACATTGGATACAAGCCTCTTACTAGGCGTCGTTCCGCAGCGTTATGAAGCAGTGCGCTCGCAGGCAACGGACAATGGAGAGCTGGATTTGTATTTTGCGATGGCGCGCGGATACCAAAAGAATGGTCTGGATATCACAGCCATGGAAATGACCAAATGGCTGGACACGAACTACCATTACATTGTGCCCGAATTCAAAGCCGATCAGCAATTCCGCATCAACAACGAAAATATTTTCAACGAATATAACCAGGCCAAAGCGCTGCTGGGAGCAAAAGCCAAGCCGGTGATCATCGGGCCGGTAAGCTATCTTTTGTTGGGTAAAGAAAAAGAGGCAGGGTTCGATCGCATTGAGCTTATCAGCAGCCTGGTTCCGGTTTATATTGAGATCATTAACCGCCTGGGCCAATCGGGTGCTGCATGGATTCAGCTCGACGAGCCTTGTCTGGCCCTTGATCTTACCAAAAAAGAAAAGGAAGCATTTGAATTTGCCTACAAAACGATCGCCCAGCAGGTTAGCGGCGTGAAAATCTTGGTGGCTACCTATTTTGAAGCATTACTGGATAATACGAGCCTGGCCGTTGGCCTGCCGGTTGATGCATTGCATGTGGATCTGGTAAGAGCTCCGGAGCAGTTGGACGAAGTGCTTTCGCTGATTCCGGACCGCTTGATTTTATCCGTGGGCGTAGTGGACGGCCGTAACGTCTGGAAAAATGACTATGAAAAATCTTTGCAGCTGATCAATCTGGCCGTCGGTAAGTTGGGAGCAGATCGTGTTATCATTGCACCGTCCTGCTCACTGCTGCACAGCCCGATCGATCTGGAACTGGAAACGGCCATTGATCCGGAAATCAAAAACTGGATGGCTTTCGCCAGGCAAAAACTGGTTGAGATTAACGAGCTAAGCCAGATTGCTGACGGAAATACTGAACTGTTAGCAGAAAATAAGGCAGCGATCGCAAGCAGAAGATCGTCACAAAAAGTGCATAAGCAGGCCGTGAAGGACCGGGTGGCCGCTATTACGGATGCAGATGCAACGCGCAGCACGGCTTTTCCGGTGCGCCAGCAAATCCAGCGCGAGCGCTTCAACCTGCCTGCATTTCCGACAACGACCATTGGCTCGTTCCCGCAAACAAACGATATCCGCCAGCTGCGCGCCAGGTTCAAAAAAGGCGATCTGACGCTCGAAGCATATGAAAATGCCATTGAGCAGGCTACGATAGAAGCAATCCGCTGGCAGGAAGAAATCGGGTTAGATGTGCTGGTGCACGGTGAATTTGAGCGCAACGACATGGTCGAATACTTCGGCGAGCAGCTTGACGGGTTTTTATTTACAAAAAATGGTTGGGTTCAAAGCTATGGAAGCCGGTGTGTAAAGCCGCCGGTTATCTATGGCGACATCAGCCGTCCTGCTGATATGACGGTGCGGTGGAGCACATTTGCCGCTGCCCAAACCGACAAACCCATGAAAGGCATGTTGACCGGCCCGGTTACCATTTTGCAATGGTCGTTTGTACGCGATGACCAGCCGCGTGAGCAGACCAGCAACCAAATTGCGCTGGCGATTCACGATGAAGTGCTGGCATTGGAGAAAGCCGGAATCGGCATTATCCAGATCGACGAGGCCGCCATCCGCGAGGGTTTGCCGCTCCGCAAAGCCAAGCGCCCGCATTACCTGGCATGGGCTGTACGAGGATTCCGCATCACCGCCAGCGGCGTTCAGGACCGGACGCAGATCCATACGCACATGTGTTACAGTGAATTTAATGATATCATTGAACACATTGCCGCAATGGATGCCGATGTGATCACCATTGAAACATCCCGCTCGCAGATGGAGTTGTTGCAGGCATTCGCGCATTTCGAATATCCAAACGAAATCGGGCCAGGTGTTTACGACATTCATTCTCCGCGCGTGCCAACCACAGAAGAAATGAGCTCGCTGCTGGCCAAAGCGGCAGATCTGTTGCCGGCACAAAATCTCTGGGTTAACCCGGATTGCGGTTTGAAAACGCGTAAATGGCCTGAAACGAAAGCTGCTCTGGAAAATATGGTAGCTGCTGCCAGACAGGCGCGGGAGCAAATTGCAACAGAAGTGTAAATCAAAATCAGGAAGTGCGGGCATTCCATTACGGGCATTCCATCATATATTTGAACAAAAAAATTAAAAAGCAGCAAGGAGCCGTATTCAAACTACCATTTATGTTTTTAGAAAAGATCAAATCCAGACAGTCCGGTGTAATGCTTTACGGCATCACTCCTCCAAAGGCAGGCACAACCCCTGAGCGGGTTGCAGAAATCGCAGATAAAACAATTGCCCGCCTTTCGTCCCTGGATATCGATGCACTCGTCGTATATGACGTACAAGATGAATCTGCCAGGACGAATCAGGAAAGGCCGTTCCCATTTATCAACGCAATGGATCCCCTTGATTTTGCCTCTGAACATCTGGGTAGTTTGAATGTCCCTAAAATCATTTACCGGCCCGCAGGTAAATTTACCAATGCAGAATTAACAGATTGGCTCGAAAAGTTGCATCAGCAGACATTCTATCCTGTTTTTGTAGGCGTTCCTGCGCCGGATTTTCAGGTGAAGACCAGTCTTTCGGAAGCCTACAAAATTTGGGAAAAGCACAAGGTTACGTCCGTTATCGGAGCAGTGACCATTCCGGAAAGACATCATGTATTAAAGGATGAGGATGTAAGGATACTCGACAAGATGAGCAGCGGCGTTTCTTATTTCATATCCCAATGTGTTTTTGATCTGGATTATGCAAAGCAGCTTATCGCGGACCTTTCGGCCAGCTGCAAAAGCAAGCAGACAGACCCGCCAACGATCATCTTTACAATCACAGCCTGCGGATCTGCCAAAACGCTCGATTTTATGGAGTGGCTGGGCATTCACTTGCCTGCTCAGGTAAAGGAAGATCTCCGTCAGGCAGACGATATGCTTGAAAGGTCCGTGGAAATATGCCTTGAAATCGCCTCAGAGCTTACCGCGTTTTGCATGGAACATGCAATTCCCTTTGGCTTCAATATAGAAAGTGTTGCAATCCGTAAAGCGGAGATCGAAGCTTCTATTGATATGGCATCTGCAATAAATCAATTGCTTAAAGATGCAGGATTAAGGAATTGAAAACGGTAAATAGTTTTGCCGTTTTCATTCACCTGCTAGGAAGTTTTCGGTAGAGTAACCGTGCCCCACCATAAGCTGCATACGTCTCTTATGCTGGAAAATGACTGGAAAGCTTTTCCCGTTTTTACAAGATAGGCACTGGCAAGCCCCGCGTAACTTTCGCTTATGTCTCTGGGATGGTCCGAATGGCTCAGGATAATGACAGGCACGGGGGGAAGGTTGCGGCTGGCAATGAAATTCCGGATTTCGGCCAAAAGGCTCAGGCCCTGATCGCGGTCAGGCAGGTATAAATCCAGCAGTATCATCTCAACGGGCGGATTCAAAGCCGCATATTCGTTTTCCAGAAAGTCGATGGTGCTGTCCTGGCTGCTTCGGTGAATCACTTTGATATCGGGCATGCCTGTCTTTAAGGCAGCCCGCATCATTTGCCAGTGATCCTGGTTATCCTCAATGACCAAAATGGTTTTGTTACTGAAATTTTTACCCACCACTTGTCCTTCAAATTCGGGATAACTGTCCAGAAAACAAATGCTGACGGACTGGGCTATTTCAATATATCCCTGAAATACAACCGGCTTTACAATGTAAGCATTCACTCCCTGATCGTAGCAATGCCTGATCAGCTCCGCATTGGAGCTGGTGGAGACGATGATCACCGGGATGTGCCTGCATAATGGGTCGCTCTTTATCCTTTTCAAAGCTTCTAGCCCCGTGAGCCGCGGCATATTCATGTCCATTAATATCAATGCGGGCTGTTCGGGCAAGTTGTTGGCAAGTGCATCCAGCAGCAACTGGCCGTCAACGAACTCTTGTACTTCTATGTCTTGGATTACGTTTTCCAGCGCTTCCCGAAGAAGCATCCGGTCATCGGAGTCATCGTCGACAATATATACGGTTTTCTTAGCCAGCATCATCTTAATACGTTATCGATCTCCTGCAATCCCCTTGGCAGAAGATATCGTCAGGACCCTCAATTTGCCTTTTAGAGGTGTAATTTGGGCCAAATTACGCACTAAAATGGCAACAACAAACCAAAACCGGTCTGACAGGGCTTTCCCAATACAGACCGGTCTCATTACATGCCACTTGCGAAAACAAAGAAACGATCCGCCCGCGGCCGGTTATTTTCAATCACCTGCTTTTGCCGAAGAACTTTTGCTTGGGACTATCTTTTTTGATGAAGCCTTTTACCGCCTCGGCCAGCTCGATCGGATAGTCAGATTCTATGATCGAGGCGCCATCTTTTGCAATGGAAATATAGGCGGCTTTTCGCTCCTCGGCGGTTTTAAGTTTGTCGTAGGAAGAGGCTGCTGAAATCATCGCCATCGCGCCGGCTTTGTTGAGCAAACTGTAAAGCTCCTGGTTATCGGGCTTGACGGTCGGGCCAATGTAGGCGATCAGTTGGGTGAAGGGGATGCCAGCTTTCTGATAACTTTCAAATTCTGCTTTGGTTTTGATAAATGCAGAAAATGTACTGTTAGGGTTGTTTTTCAGATAAAACGCAGCCTCTTCGGGCTTATGGACGGTCATCATGACGAATGCATCAGCATTGTGTTTGCGGATCAGTGCAGCAGTCAATTCCAGGGGCACATCCTTGTGGTCCAGGTTCAGGATTGTTTTTCCGCGGCCCCATTCAATCACTTCACTTAATGTCGGGATCGAAAAATCGGTCACATTACCTTCGGCATCTTTCAGTCTGAATTGTTTGAGCTCGGCGTAAGTGTAATCTGAGAGTTTGCCTTTTCCCGTCGTAGTACGGTCCAGGGTTGCGTCGTGCATGAGCACCATGACGCTGTCTTTGGTAAGCCGCGGATCGATCTCGAAAAATGCAGGCGTATGTTTTAATGTATTTTCAAAAGTTGCAATCGAATTTTCGGGAAAACCTTTCACCATTCCGCCGCGATGGCCCGCAATAAGCAGCACATCATTTCCGGTGTATTTAAAAAACGCGTGCAGGTCTTTGGCACTTTTCAATTTAAGCACATTCATTTGATCCTGACCATTCACCGCACTTATTGCTCCAAGAAGAAACAAGCCGGTTACAGCGGAAAATAAAGAAGACTTTTTCATAAAAATGGGTTTAGTAGACTATCGGGTAAAACAACGTCGTGAATGTAGTGCCGTTTCCTGAGTTCCTATATTAAATTTTGGTAACCTTTCCTTTCAGGCACGTGAATGGTTATCCGTAGAGGGGTTTTGAAACCGATTGGCAAAGTTTTAATACAGAAACCCGTAATAAGAATTGATTTATTCACTACAAAACTTCATTAACATGTCTGAAACAACCAAAGCATCACTTCAAAATCCACTCACAAAATACCCCAAGCCACCCTTTAACAAACAGCCCCAGCAAGTGCCGGGCCTGGCTTCCAAAATGGACCCCAAGCCTGACCACGGCGAAAACAGCTATAAAGGATCCGGACGCCTCGCGGGCAGAAAGGCCCTGATCACAGGCGGCGATTCGGGGATCGGGCGTGCAGCGGCGATCGCTTACGCGCGTGAAGGAGCCGACGTGGCCATTAATTATTTGCCCCAGGAGCAATCTGATGCAGACGAAGTGATCGCACTCATTGAAGCCGAGGGCCGGAAAGGATATGCCATTCCGGGTGATATCACCCAGGAATCCTTTTGCCAGGAGCTTGTGGCGCAGGCGGTTCAAAAACTGGGGGGCCTTGATATCCTGGTAAATAATGCCGGCCATCAGCAGGCTGTGGATTCTTTGCTGGACATTACGTCCGAAGGATTTGATGCGACGATCAAAACGAACATTTACGCGCCATTCTGGATTACGAAGGCTGCATTGCCGCATCTGGCAGAAGGTTCCGTGATTATTGCTACTTCATCTGTCCAGGCTTATGATCCGTCTGAAAATCTGTTTGATTATGCCCAGACCAAGGCAGCCAATGTGGCTTATGTAAAGTCGCTGGCCAAACAGCTCGGGCCTAAGGGAATCCGGGTAAATGGCGTTGCGCCGGGACCCGTATGGACTCCGTTGCAGGTGAGCGGCGGGCAGCCACAGGATAAGATCGTGGAATTTGGGGAAGCTACACCCCTGGGAAGACCAGGCCAGCCAGCCGAGCTCGCATCCATTTTCGTACAGCTTGCAGATGCAGAAGCCAGCTATGCAACCGGACAAATTTACGGAGCCGCAGGTGGTGGCGGGCATCCATAATGCGTAGCTTTGCGCAGAGTGTAGAAGAACCGCAATAAAAAACGAATGGAAACGAATAAGGACTTTAAGTCGATTGAGAATATTGAATTGGTTTTTCTAAAACCGGAAGATTACGAGGAGATCAAAGAAATGATGATAGAAACCTATTCCAGTATGCCTAACGCATACTGGAAAGAACATCACATTAAAACGTTGATCACCATTTTCCACGAAGGCCAGGTAGGCATCAGAGTAGATAACGAGCTGGCCGGATGTGCATTATCGATCATTGTAGACTATGATAAAGTTGACTCTAAACATACGTATAGGGAAATAACAGGAAATTATAGTTTCAAGACGCATACCAATAAAGGCGATGTTTTGTACGGGATCGATGTGTTCATCCGCCCTAAGTATCGTGGACTGCGGCTGGGAAGGCGCTTGTATGATTACAGAAAAGAACTTTGCGAGAAACTAAACCTGAAAGGGATCGTATTCGGCGGCCGGATCCCGAACTACCACCAATATTCCGACACAGTCTCTCCCAAGGAATACATTGAAAAGGTGAGAAACAAGGACATTCACGATCCTGTTTTGAATTTCCAGCTGTCCAACGACTTTCACCCGGCCAGGATATTACAAGGATATCTGGAAGGCGACAAGGATTCTAATGAGTATGCCGTGCTGCTCGAATGGGATAATGTCTATTATGAAAAAAGCTCCGACCAGGCTGCATTTACAAAGTCGATTATCCGGTTAGGATTAATACAATGGCAAATGCGCTTGTATAGCGACTTTGATGAGCTGATGCAGCAGGTTGAATATTTCGTGGATGCAGTATCAGGTTACCGATGTGATTTTGCGCTGTTCCCTGAGTTCTTCAATGCGCCTTTAATGTCTGATTACAATCACCTTTCAGAACCGGACGCAATCAGGAAGCTGGCCGAATACACCGAGAAAATCGTTTCCCGGTTCTCTGAGCTGGCCATTTCCTATAACATCAACATCATAACCGGAAGCATGCCGGAAGTCGTTGACAACAGCCTTTATAATGTGGGTTATTTATGCAAAAGGGATGGTGGCATCGAGCGCTTCGAAAAGTTGCATGTCACCCCGGATGAAGCCAAGGTATGGGGAATGCAAGGTGGAAACACTATCAAAACATTCAATACCGACTGTGGAAAGATCGGGATCCTGATTTGCTATGACGTCGAATTTCCGGAATTGAGCCGCATCCTGGCTGATGAAGGAATGAACATTTTGTTTGTACCATTCCTGACCGATACCCAAAACGGATATTCCAGGGTGAGAAACTGTGCGCAGGCCAGGGCCATCGAAAATGAGTGCTATGTCGCTATTGCAGGCAGCGTAGGCAACTTGCCCAAGGTCCATAACATGGACATTCAATATGCCCAATCCATGGTCTTTACGCCCTGCGATTTTTCTTTTCCTACCAATGGCATCAAAGCCGAAGCAACGCCCAATACCGAAATGATCCTGATCGCCGATGTCGATATCGATATGTTGAGGGAATTAAATCAATTCGGAAGTGTGCGGAATTTGAAGGACAGAAGATCAGATATTTATACGCTCGTTCGGAACCATGAAAGCCAGAAAAATAGTCTGGCTGCACCAAATCCCACAGAACACATTTAACGCTATTGTAATTAATTGCCGCATGAAAACTGAGAAACAGAAAATGCTCGATGGCGAGCTCTACGTCGCTTTGGACCCGGAACTGACCCAGGAGCGCACCCAGACACGCTTGTTGCTGCTGGAATTAAATGCCGGTCGGGAAGATGAGCCGGAGAAAAGGGCTGCTATTTTAAAGCAATTAATTCCTAACGCTGGCGCTAACCTGTGGCTGCAACCACCGTTTTATTGCGACTATGGAAGCAACATTATCGTTGGCGACAGTGTTTTCTTCAACTTCAATTGTGTCGTGCTTGACGTTACTTACGTGCGCATTGGAAGCCGTACGCTGTTTGGGCCTAATGTTCAGGTTTACACCGCGACGCATCCCATTGATCATGTTACCAGGGCATCCGGGGTCGAATCGGCCAAGCCTATTACGATTGGAGAGGATGTATGGATCGGGGGCAGCGCTGTTATCAATCCTGGTGTAACGATTGGCGACCGGACCATTATCGGTGCTGGCAGCGTGGTGACCAAGGACATTCCCGCCGACGTATTTGCGGCCGGCAATCCCTGCCGCGTTATACGGTCGCTTGCTGTAAACGACTCCCGGGACACAGATTAGAATGGCGACTTCCTGAATGATACTGCCCCGTTTTGATCCTTTGTATAAACCGCATAACAGTTGTCATTATACTGAGGATCAAAACCAGGGTTAGTTGCGGCAAGAGTTTTCGGAAATGGTTTGGATGCATCAAAAAAGTAGACCGTAGTGGTGCCATATTTCGTGTAAGGCATCATATCGCCATATTTTTGCATTTCATCAAAAACCGGCTCTTCTACCGATGCAGCATAAATCCTGATAATAGGGCCCTGGTTGTTTTCATTCCGGAATGTGGCCACTTCCTTAAAATTCCCTTTGAGATCATCCACAGTCGGCTGTGAGGTCGAATCGTAGATAATGTAACCGATCACAGCAATGATTAATATGAGAAAAATGTATTTTTTGTTTTGAATCATGATCGGTTATTAAATAATAAAAGCCTGCAAATTACGAGAAACGGTTGCGCGCGTCGTAGGCAAGGCCAAGTCCTACACTGGAAAGCTTGTTTTCTTCGGACCATTCCGCTGCCGGAAAAAGCTGCCTGAAATGTTGCTGGATCAGCGGGATTTCGGTTGAGCCGCCCGTCATAATAACAAGCCCGATACTTTCCGGCGTAACCCCGGCAGCTTGCAGGCATTCCCTGGCCGACTGCACAATGCGCTCCGTTTTTGTCATGATAGCAGCGTCAAAATCCTTTCTGGCAACGTCAATGCGCAAGTCCTGATCAATAAAACCCAGCGTAGCAGCAAAGCTTTCACTGCTGGCCAGGCCGATCTTAATCTTTTCCGTTTCAGCCAGTACGGCGTGTCCCGTTTCTTGTTCGAGCACATTGATGAGCCTTCCATAACGCACCGGATCGTGTGTCTCGCGCAGCAGCTGTTTAGCCTGAAATAAAATTCTGTTGGTATATAAAAAATTCACTTTGCTCCATTCAGACAGGTCAAAGTAATGATAGGAAGGCACTTCAAGATTCTTGGTGCCATACTTGGAGCGGAAACCCAGCTCGGGCATCATTTCGGCCAGGCTCAGGTCGCGGTCAAAATCATTTCCGCCAAGCCGGACGCCTGTGTTGGCCAGAATGTCCTCGTTTCTGTCATGCTTGGTGGCATTTTCCCGGGAAAGCCTGATAATGGTAAAATCCGAAGTTCCACCGCCCAGATCCACCACCATAGCCAGTTTTTCTCCGCTAACCCTGGCTTCATGGGCAAATGCAGCCGCGATGGGCTCAAACTGGAACCCTACATGCTCAAAACCCAGGTTTTTAGCGATCTGTTTCAGCTCATTCTCTGCCCGCTGATCGGCAGCAGCATCATTATCGACGAAATGAACCGGCCGGCCCATCACCACATGCCGCAGTTCTGTTCCGCAATCGGCCTCGGCTTTGCGCTTCATCTGGTCGAGGAACGCAGCAATAATCTGATCAAATTTCATCAGTTCGCCGTTGACCATCGTGCCCTGGCGCATGGCTGAACTGCCCAGAACGCGTTTGAGGCTGCGCATTAACCTGCCCGGCTGGCGGGTTAGGAATCGCTCGCTTGCTTCCCGGCCGAAGTACGCGTGATTGTCTTTTCTGGCAAAAAACATGGCGCTGGGAATGGTCTGGTTATCATTTTCAACCGGAACCAGAAAAACATCGTTTTGATTTGCCACTGCCAGGCTGGAATTGGAAGTGCCGAAATCAATACCGCAAAAAACAGAAGTAGTCATCATTTGAAAAATTGGGCGCGCAATTTCCCATTATTTACCCGGCAATCCAAACGAAAACTCAGCTTTATGCAGGCTTTGATTAGTCGCCGAGCATCTTACGAAGATATCTGGCAGCCTTGGTAAGTGATCCCAGCTTGTCGGATAATGTGCCGATCAATGCGCCGTCGGCTTGCTCGATGTCGTTCATGTTAATGCCCGATTCGAGTTGTTTTGGATAAATCAGCAGCAGGCTTTGCTCCTGAAAATAATTGGAGAAGTAACCGGGGAGTTTTTCCAATTGTGAAAGATAGGACGCTGACCCTTTCCTTGCCGAAACGATTACAAAGAAGTCGTCTATTTTCAGCTCGCGCGAAAAAATCAGAAAGTCGTCCCAGGCGCTGAATAGGCTGAATTCCACTTCGACGGTCGTCGTTTTACGGGCCAGAACGCTTTTAATTGCCTTAATAGTTTGTCCTGAGGCATAGAAATGTATCGGCATCGCATTGATCTTTGCCAGCGTAAGCAGCTTACCAAGCCAATGTAAAAATCCAGGCTCATTACTGCCCGCAGGCGGCACAGCAACCACAATCCGCGTGAGTGTATTAAATGGCTGGGCCGGCTTGTAAATATAGATCGTTTCGAAAACCCGTTTGACGATGTTTTCGACCTTGGGCCCAAGGAACGTTTTGTGATCCGTATTCTGATGTAAGCCAATGACCACATCCGTAATGTTCTGTTCCTTAATGGAGTAGGTGATGCCATTGCTGATGTTGGCATCATAGCGGGTCAGCGGAACGAGCATGTTTTCCGAAGAGCTGGCATGCTGAACTGCTTTATTGAGAATTCTCTTGCCGTGAGAAGCCGAATCGTTTTTCTGATCTTCATCCGTAACAATGTGCAAGCCATAGAGCGGGATCGAAACGCGTTTTGCTTTCAGCATAATCCCGAAATCAACCAGGTCGGCGATCATATCGGGATAGGAAAGCGAAACCAGGATTTTTTCGTTGCTTGCAGCGTCGGCTTCTCCGGGGCTTTCTTCATCCTGCGTGAGCGCAAGCCTTTTGGAAGCTCTTTCTACTACAAATGAACTGACCGCGCAGCTAACCAGAATAAGCACAATGGTGCCGTTCAGCACATCTTCGTCCAAAAGCCTGATGGGTTCGCCCAGCGCTGTTTCCCCGATGATAATGTTATAACCTACTAAAATAATTGCAAGCGTAGCAGCCGCATGCGAAGCACTCAGGCCAAAGATCATCAGCCCTTCATCCGCAGACAGCCGGAACACTTTCTGTGTGATCCACGCTGCCAGATATTTACTCGACAATGCAATTAACAGGATAACCCCCGCAACTCTTAATGCACCCCAGCCGTGTGTTAATACGCCGATATTGACAAGCATACCCACGCTGATCAGAAAAAAGGGAATGAACAGCGCATTACCCACAAAGTCGATGCGGTTCATCAGCGGCGAGGAATGCGGGACAAATTTATTTAAGACCAAACCTGAAAAGAATGCCCCGATAATGGCCTCCACACCTGCGATCTCAGCTAAGAAAGAGGCCAGAAACACCATTGCCAGCACGAATATGTACTGCGAAATGCTATCGTCGAAACGCTTGAAAAACCAGCGGCAGATTATTGGGAAAACAAACAGCACCACCGCCACAAAAACAACAAAAGAAAAGCCTAGCCGAAACCAGAATGCCGGTGAAACATCGCCCTTGGACGAGCCTGCAACCCCCGCCAGGATAAGGAGCGCGAGAATGTCGGTGATCATTGTCCCGCCCACCGTCATATTAATGGCCCGGTTTCGGGCTACGCCGTATTTGCTGGCAATGGGGTAGGAAACCAATGTGTGCGTGGAAAACATGCTGGCCAGCAGCAGCGAGGACAATAACCCGTAACCCAGGATATAATAACTGGCCAGCGTACCGCTGATCAGCGGCAATAAAAATGTAGTTAATCCAAATACAATGATCTTGTTACGGTTCTTTTTGAATTCGGCCAGATCAATTTCCAGGCCGGCCAGGAACATAATGTAAAGCAGGCCAACCGTTCCAAAAAGCACAATGCTGCTGTCCCGGCTGAGCAGGTTCAATCCATACGGCCCTACGATCATTCCTGAAATAATCAGCCCGATAATGTGAGGGACTTTGATGCGGTTAAAAAGGATAGGTGCAAAAAGGATAATAAAGAGCACCACCGAAAAAATAATAACGGGGTTTTTGAGGGGTAAGGAGAGATCCAGTAAAAGCAACGAATTCATACGCACAAGTTTAGGGTTATTTCTGCCGTTCGGCAGTCAGGGTGTAGCGGATTTTGCAATCGGTGCGCTCCACTTCCCGCGTCCCTTCCATTTTGCCTTCTTTAAGTTCCAGCATAATTCGCATCACCGACTCGGAGCCGGGCTGACCATTGGTCGCTTCAAGCCGGGTTTGCATGAAAGAACCGTTGTAAATCCTGGACAGTTCGTTTCCCGTGAAAGTATTTACAACGATCCCCTTGTTCTGATAGGCGATTTCCCAGGTTTCTGTTTTCGAATCCCCAATGGCCGATCCGCTGCAATTCGTTTCCGTACAGCGCATTTTGACGATCCATTTGCCCGTAACGGGTTGCGCCTGTAACGAGTCCGTGACGGCGGTCGAATCTTCCAGTTGCTTTTTCTTTTTTTCCTGCAACTCCTTTTCGAGCAGCGTCAGTCGCTGTTCCCATTGCATTAATGTCTGCTCCTTTTCTGCGACCTGCTGTTCCCTTTTGGTCAGCTGCGCTTCCTTTTCTTTATATCCGCAGCCCTGCAATGCAGCAGCGAAAAACAGAAAAACTAATGTCCATCTCATCATGCACGTCCTATTTTAGAGCCTGTAAGGTGGGTAATTAAAGTCAGGATTTCAAACTGTTTAAACCAAAATCACCGATTTATTGACAGGCTCCGTGCCTTTGCCAAGCGCATCAATGCTGGTTAGCGTGACTTGGGCAATTTCCGAAAGGGCTTCATCCGTAAAAAAGCCCTGGTGCGCAGTTACCAAAACATTGGGAAAGCTCATCAGGCGCTGAATAGTGTCATCCTCAATTATACTCTCCGAAAGATCTTTGAAAAACAGCTTTTCCTCCTGCTCGTAAACGTCAATGCCGAAGTGCGCAACGTGTTTGTTTTTCAATGCATGAATCACATCCGGCGTATTAATCAATCCGCCGCGGCTGGTGTTGATCAGCATAACACCTTGCTTCATTTGCTGCAATGTCCGGGCGTTAATCAGGTGATGCGTATGCTCGTTGAGCGGGCAATGTAGTGAAATGATGTCCGAATTGCTGAGTACAGTTTCCAGATCCTGATACTCAATGCCCAGCGCCTGCAAATCGGCATTCATCGCAATGTCATAAGCGATTACCCGGCATCCGAAACCTTTCATGATTTTGCAAAATGCAGCCCCTATTTTCCCGGTTCCGATTACGCCGACTGTCTTGCCATATACATTAAAACCCATCAGACCATTCAAGGAAAAATTCTGCTCCCTTACCCGGTTATAGGCCTTATGCGTTTTCCGGTTAAGCGTCAGCAGCATCGCAACTGTATGTTCGGCAACGGCCTGGGGTGAATATTCGGGCACGCGGCAAACCCTTATGCCCTGCTGGCGGGCTGCTTCCAGGTCAACATTATTAAAGCCCGCACAGCGGAGTGCGATGATCTTAACGCCTTTCGCTGCCAGGACCGCTATGACATCTGCATTCACCTTATCGTTTACAAAAACACAAACGGCGGTTTGCCCTTGAACTGCTTCTACAATGTGAGGGCCAAGATGGGTTTCCAGATATTCCAGCTCAAATCCGTAACGTTCATTGTGCAGATCGAAAAAGGTGCGGTCGTAAGGTTTTGCGGAAAAGAATAAGATTTTCATAAATGCGGTGATTGGTAAAAGGGAAATTCTGCAAGCTCCCCCGCAAGGAACAGCTTTCCAATGACATTTATCATTTAAGGCGGCAATCCGCATCAACTTTTCTTCGGGAATGCTCGCCTAGTTTTGGCCAATTATTATCCAACTGCGCAAACCATGCACCATACATTTCATATTCCGGTCTTAGGCCTCGGATATTCTGTTGATACCCCAATAAAAGTCGCCCATTTCGGCATTTCGTCGGTGATGTCCATTGTCGATGATGTGATGATCGAGCGAATGAGAAAGCACCATACCATAGCCAGCGGCGAGGTTTTTGTTCCGATCCATCCCGCTGAGGACGATTTCCGGGCCCGTCGCATTACGGCTTATCTGAACCTGGTCCATCGCATCGTTGACAAAAACTTTGAAGACCTTAAAATGCAGTCCTTTGAAGATGGGGCCGCACTAAACAAATATTTCCAGCTTCTACCCGAGCATTCAGCGCTTAAAAAACAATATGTGGAAATGTGCCAGACACCTTTCGCGCAGGAAAAGCAGCTTTTGCAGGCAACATTGAAATCGCAGCTTACCAAGGGCGCTATCGACGTAAACATTATGTCGAAGGTGGATAAGCTTAACAAGGATGTTTTTGGAGAAAACCTGGCAGACGAGTTTTCAGACGCTTCGGCGGCATTGCGCGGATTTGCCCAAAGCACATTATCCTCCTCGCTGGTACTTTCGGCTGGTATGAATCCGCGGCTTTATAATTATCTGGAAAGCTTCGCCGATTTCTACCCTGAGGAGAACGGACATTTTAAAAAGCACATCATTTTAAAAGTAAGCGACTTCCGGTCCGCATTTATTCAGGCTAAATATCTGGCAAAAAAAGGGATCTGGGTTTCCGAGTTCAGGATCGAATCGGGCCTTAACTGCGGAGGCCACGCTTTTGCAACGGATGGATTTTTGCTAGGGCCAATTTTGGAAGAGTTTAAAACAAAAAAGGATGAGATGCTTTCAGAGCTGTTTGCTTTGTACCAGGCTGCGCTGATGACAAAAAACATGGACATTACTACAATCCCTGCATTGCGCATCACGGTTCAGGGCGGCATAGGCACTGCGCAGGAAGATGAATTTTTATTGAAACATTATCAAGTGGATGCAACAGGGTGGGGAAGCCCGTTCCTGCTCGTGCCCGAGGTTACCAATGTAGACGAGCAGACGCTGCAAGAACTGACCCATGCCGACGAAAGTGATTACTATGTTTCCAATTCATCCCCGCTGGGCGTTTTATTCAATAATTTCAAAAGGAGCAGCGCCGAAAAGCAACGTTTGGAAAGGATCGCAAAAGGAAGACCGGGAAGTCCATGCAAGAAAAAATATCTGGTCTCCAATACAGAATTCACCGCAGAACCGATCTGTACAGCTTCCCGCCAATATCAGAATTTGAAAATAAAACAGATTCAATCCCTGGGTTTAACCGCGACTGAACGCGAGGAACAAATCAATGCTGTTACAGAAAAACTCTGCCTCTGCGAAGGCCTGAGCACTTCCACATTGATCAAACACAAGCTGCTGACACCAAGAGAAAATCACGCCGTCTCTATTTGTCCGGGACCCAATCTTGCCTGGTTTTCAAAAGTTTACAAACTCCAAGAAATGGTCGATCACATCTATGGAAGGGCTGATCTCCTGGCCGACGTACCCCGCCCAAACATGTTTATCAACGAGATCGCCTTATATGTAGCACATTATCAAAAGGATATGGCATTGAGCATATCGCGGATGGACACCAAAAAGCAAAAATATCTCGAAAAGTTCAGAGCCCAGTTGCTGCAAGGGATTGACTATTACAAAACATTAGTCCCACGACTCACCCATGAAACGGAGTCGTATAGGGAAATAATGTTACAGCAATTACAAGCATTCGAGCAAAAATTGCGCGAAGTGAAACAAGCCCACATTTATGCATAATAATCCCGGAGGGATGTAATATTGGTAGCGAAGCGATGGTCAGCGAATAAGAATCCCGGAGGGTTGTAATATTGCTAGAAAAGCGACCGGCAGCGAATAAGAAATCCCGGAGGGATGTAATATTGGTAGAAAAGGACCGGCACCGAATAAGAAATCCCGGAGGGATGCAATATTGGTAGAAAAGGACGGTCAGCGAACAAGAAATCCCGGAGGGATATAATATTGGTAGAAAAGGACCAGCACCGAATAAGGAATCCCAGAGGGATGCAATATTGGTAGAAAAACGCCCGGCACCGAATAAGAATCCCGGAGGGATGTAACATTGGTAGGAAAACGACCGGCACCAAATAAGAAATCCCGGAGGGATGCAATATTGGTAGAAAACGCCCGGCAGCGAACAAGAAATCCGGGAGGGATGCAATATTGGTAGAAAAACGCCCGGCAGTGAATAAGAAATCCCGGAGGGATGTAACAACATGCATGCTGTTACATCCCTCCGGGATTTCAACTATGTCTTGGATGATGTCTTTGCTACCAATATTGTATCCCTCTGGGATTTGCTGTTTTTTGGATGATGTCTTTGCTACGAATATTGTATCCCTCTGGGATTTGCTGTTTTTTGGATGATGTCTTTGCTACGAATATTGTATCCCTCTGGGATTTGCTGTTGCTTGCGACGATGCCTTTCTATCAATATTGTATCCCTCTGGGATTTACTGTTGCTTGCGACGATGTCTTGCTACCAATATTGTATCCCTCTGGGATTTGCTGTTACTTGCGATGATGTCTTACTACCAATATTGTATCCCTCTGGGATTTGCTGTTACTTGCGACGATGTCTTTGCTACCAATATTGTATCCCTCTGGGATTTGCTGTTACTTGGATGATGTCTTGCTACCAATATTGCATCCCTCTGGGATTTGCTGTTGCTTGCGACGATTTCTTTGCTACCAATATTTCATCCCTCCGGGATTGTCATCGTCACCTTAATTTTAGCAAAGGTTTAGTTTCGCATTCGGACTAGCTTTTCATATTCGAAAACGGTGATCAGGCTTCCTTTCATGTCGATCAGGCGTTCCTCTTTGAAATCCGAAAGCGTGCGGATCACGGTTTCGGTTGCCGTGCCAACCATGGATGCGATGTCCTCACGCGTGATGGACATGGAAAATGGCTTGGCTTTATCCTCCTGGTAGCGCTGTACCAATGTCACCAGTGCCTGCGCTACTCTTTTTCTGACAGAGTTGTACGCTAAATGCAGCAGGCGCTCCTCACGGTCCTTGATTTCGTTGGAAAGCATACGGATGAATTTGGAGGACACTTCGCGGTTTCCCTGCAACAGATTGAAAAAATCATCTTTCGGGATCATCGAAACCTCCGCTTCTTCCAGTGCAATCGCGCTTTCCTGGTAAGGCTCGCCTTGTAAGAGGTCGATGTAGCCGAAAAAATCGCCTTCCTTATACAGTTCTGTAATGTATTCCTTTCCGCTTCCGTTTGATTTATACGCTTTTACTTTTCCTTTTTGTAAGAAAAATACATTGGAAGGAAAGCTCCCTTCGGTGTAAATGGTTTCTTTTTTACGCAATGTTTTTACTTTCTTGTCTTCTGCCAGCTTGGCGATCAGATCAAAAGATTTGGCTTCTTCAATAAACTGGTCCAAGCCCTTTGCCGAGCGCTCGAATTGCCTTTTTAACCTTTCGCTTTTTTTAAGCCGCATTTCCACAATGTTGAGCAGCTCCACGTCGTCATAGGGCTTTGTCAGGTAATCGTCGGCGCCCATGGTCATGCCTTTGCGGTAATCCTCCTTCTCTGCTTTTGCAGTCAGGAAAATGAATGGAATGTTGGCCGTGTGCTCGTCCTTGCTCAACAAATGCAGGACGCCGTAACCATCCAGCTCGGGCATCATAATGTCACAAATGATCAGGTCGGGATTGAATTCGTTTGTGAGGCGCACGCCTTCCTTGCCATGCGAGGCGGTCATCACTTTATAGCTGGCCAGTTCCAGGATTTCAGCCGTATTTTCCCGCATCTCGGGGTTGTCCTCTATCAGCAGTATTTTTTTAGGTTCCACAGTCAGGTGTTGGGTTGGTGCTTAATCAATTTTGGCCTGTGCAGGCACTACATTGGGCAGTTTTACAAAGAATGTTGTCCCTTTTCCGGCTTCACTTGAAAAAGTAACCTGGCCGCCCATCAAACTCACATAATTATTGACAATGTTCAGGCCCAGGCCGGTTCCCTGCGTTGCGCCTGCATTATGCGCTCGGAAAAACCGGTCGAAAATGTTGGGCTGGTCCTTTACAGGAATGCCAATTCCTTCATCGTGTACTTCAATATCCACCTGAACGTCGTTTGCATTAATTTTTAGTAATATAATTTTACCGGGATCGGAATATTTGATGCCATTTGAAAGCAGGTTGAAAAGGATGTTGCGCAGCAACTGCTTGTCGAGCCAAACCTCCGTATTGCCAATATATTCAAACCGGATCTGCTGTTTTTCCTTGCAAAGGCCGTGGATCTCGTCGATCAGGTTTCTACAATAAGCATCCAGGTCTACCTGAACGGGAATGCTGTGTACGCGGCCTTCTTCCAGCTTGCCAATGGACAGAAAATCGTTCAGGATCTCGGTCAGGTTGGTTACAGCCGATTTGATCCGTTTTACGTGCTTCTGACGCTTTTCTTCCTCTTCGGTAGTGCCGTAGCGGCCTATGAGCGAGGCGGATGACAGAATGGTGGCCAGCGGCGTCCGGAATTCGTGAGATGCAATGGTGACGAACTGGCTTTTCATATTATTGAGCTCCTTTTCTTTTTTCAGGGCCCGTATCACCTCTTCTTGCGATTCCTCCACTTTTTTCACGGCTTCTGCCAGTTCTCTTGTGCGTTGTTCCACCCTTTTTTCCAGCTCTGCATTCAGTTTTTGTATTTCAAGATTGGCCTCCCTGATGCGGTTTTCCTGCTTTTTTCGCTCTGTTATATCAATTACAAAACTCACAACAAACTCTCCGTCACTTGTTTTAAAGGGGCTGAGGCTCACTTCCACGGGAAACTCGCTGCCGTCGGATCTTCTGGCAAACAAGTCCATCAAATGTCCCATCCCGCGCGCGCGCGGCGCTTCCAGGTAATGGTCTCGGTAATGCACATGGTTGCCGGCATATCGCTGCGGGATCAGTGCTTCTATCTTCTTACCGATCAGATCAGGGTCCGTATAGCCGAAAAGTTCTTTGGCTTTGGGGTTTAGCATTACAATTGCTCCTGATTTGTCCACTACTACAATCCCCTCTGTGGCATGCTTAAAGAGGGCATCTAGCATTTCAATATGCCGTGTCATCACTTTCGTATGAATTAATATATCACTATCAAACATCAGAAAGGTACACTACAATGGTGAAAGGGACAAGATTTTAACTGGATCAGACGGTTTGGCTGAATAGCTGCGCCTCGGGTTGGGATTCCCATAAACGCGCATCGAAAGCCATGCAGATGTTACGGATGAACGGCCTTCCTTTCTCGGTGACATGGAGGCTGAAGGGTTGTAATTCAACAAGTTCATCAAATTCCATTTCGTCCAGGCGCTCAATCGATTGGAACACTTCTTCACAATATTCATTGGTTTTGGACCATGAGGTTTCAAACTGTGTCATTAACCTCAAAATATGCCGGCGCAGGATCAGATCTTCGCGTGTCAGCTCGTGACCGCGGGCTATGGGGAGCATGTCTGCCGCGATGCGCTGGTAATAATCTTCAACCTTTTTTTCGTTCTGTACATAACCCGTCCAGCTGTCGCTGATCGCAGAAGCGCCCAGTCCGATCAGCAGTTGGGTATGGGTGTCGGTGTAGCCCATGAAGTTGCGGTGCAGGCGCTGTTCCTGCTGTGCTTTGTAAAGCGTATCGCCCGGCAAAGCAAAATGGTCCATGCCAATGTCCTGGTAGCCAGCCAGCTCCAGCGCACCTCTGCCCGTTTCATAGATGGCCATTTTTTTATCGGCATCAGGCAGGTCTTTTTCTGTAAAATTTCTTTGTCCGGGTTTAATCCAGGGGACGTGTGCGTAGCTGTAAAAGGCAATGCGGTCTGGTTTGAGCTGGATCACGCGCTGCATGGTTTCCATCATGTAACATGCTTTTTGGAATGGTAACCCATACACAATGTCATAATTCACGGATGTGTAACCGATTTCCCTGGCCTTTAACGTCAGGTGCTTTACCTGCTCATAAGTCTGCACGCGGTTGATAATGGCCAGCACGATCGGGTTAAAATCCTGAACGCCAATGCTGATCCGCCGGAAACCCACTTCAAAAAGTGTTTGCAGGTGCTCGTCGGTCGTATTACCGGGGTGCGCTTCAAATCCGAATTGCGCCTGAGGATGAACAATGGAGTCTTTTAACAAACCCACAATGAGCATTTTCAGGTTTTCGGGACTAAAAAATGTTGGGGTTCCGCCGCCCAGGTGAATTTCCCGGATTACAGGTTTGGTTTCGCCGAAACCAGATACGTACATCTGCCACTCTTTGAGCACAGCCCGAATGTATTTCAGTTCAACGAGATGATTGACGGTAATGCGTGTATTGCAGCCGCAGTAAGTGCACAAACTTTCGCAGAACGGCAGGTGAACGTAAAGGCTTATGCCTTCTTTCTGGTTAGAAACTTCAAAAGCATTCATGACCAGTTCCTTCCATTTTTGCTGGGTAGGAGGCGTTTTCTGCCAGTATGGAACGGTTGGATAGCTCGTGTAACGTGGTCCGGGTGTATTGTATTTGAACAGCAGGTCCTTATCCATGGTAATCGTATTTTGATTGGTTACTATGAATCAAAACTAGGCTTCTGGCGTGCCGAAAAACATGACTTTAATCAGGATTAAAACTAACCTTTGTCTGATCCGGGGCCGTGCATCATTATTTGCCGTGACATTCCGTGATGGGGTTGGCCGTAGGCTGGGCTGCGTGGGGATATTCGAATAAGGTGCTGCGATAAAGCAGCCATATTCCGGCAATGGCTATAAAAGCGGGTGTTACCTGACGAAATTTGTTCCGGACGGCGGGCGTTACCCAATT
This sequence comes from Dyadobacter chenhuakuii, assembly GCF_023821985.2. Classification (NCBI taxonomy): domain Bacteria; kingdom Pseudomonadati; phylum Bacteroidota; class Cytophagia; order Cytophagales; family Spirosomataceae; genus Dyadobacter; species Dyadobacter chenhuakuii. The sequence goes on from NZ_CP098805.1 coordinate 393,531, forward strand.
TTTAAAGAATCCGACCGCCATCATCGCCGGCCATGTTCCCATACCGAAAACAAACATAAAAATGCTCGCCGCGCCGCTGCTTCCTGTTGCTAATGAGCTCATTAATGCCAGATATACGAGCCCGCAAGGAAGCAGCCCGTTCAGCGAGCCGAGCAAAAACCACCCGTGCAGCTTGCGGCTGTGCAGCAATGCGGCCATTCGTTTTTTAATGAGATTAACAGGCTTGCGCAAAAATCCCGGTGCGATCAGCAATCCTGCAAATGCTTTTGGCCAAAGCACATAAGCCAGCATAAATAGCCCGGCCAGCACAGAAACGTATTTGAGATAGCCCATCAATGCCAGCGCACTGCCAAAAATGCCGGTGGCGGCCCCCAGCATGGCATAGGAGCTAGCCCTGCCGAAATTATAGACAAACAAACCCGAAGTTCGCTGCCAGGCGCTGCCTTTTTGCACGGGAAGCGCCAGCGCAATAGGCCCGCACATGCCCATGCAATGGAAACTGCTGAGCAGTCCCATCGTCAGGGCAAGATAAGGGAGGGCATTGTTCAATGTTTTGTTATTGGTGATTGATTACGATGACATCCTCAGTCCAGTATGTCTGTTCTTTATTTTTCCAATCGATTTGCAGGTGATAGGTGCCTTCGGGAATGTTGCCGACAGGAATAATCTGCGTGTGCTCGTGCGGAGCGATCTTGAATTTCCGGTCATTTTTATCATTCGACGGGCAGTATAACTTGATCTCACCTGTCAAATCGGCTTGCTGGACATTACCAGGAAAAACAATGCTGATATGCTTGCCGGTCACTTCCCATTTCACGGGCTCGGTAAGTGCAGCGGACCGTCCTTTTTTGTCGATCTTATCCTGAAAACCAACTTCTTCTTCGTAATAATGCTCGGTTACAAGATCGATTTTCTGGCCGATGCTCATACTGACCAGCAACAATATCATGGCTACAAAGCCCAGATACAGCGCTGTTATGCCGACTCCCCAGTTGATTTTCATGATCGTTATTTTTAATTAATTTTCTGGTGCTATGAATGTTGTTTCAAACGCTTCAAGCTTTTCATTGCCTTGATATACAGACAGTTTTAATGTTGTTTTGCGACTTTTTAATTCATTGCCCGGCACAATAATAAACACAGTGCCTTCAACCATTCCGGCAGGTTCAAGTGACAGATCAGGTGCTTTCGGGCCAGATTTTCCGGTGGCGGATGCCCCGGCGAAAATCAGCTTACCCTGAATGCCTTCCAGCCTGATCTCCGGCGCAATCGCATGGTTGGTTTTGTTGAAAATCTTGAAAGTATAAAGGTTTGTAATAGTCTTATCCTTGTTTTCAATGTACTGGCTGCCCGGCGCGCGCAGCAGCATGGTCTGGGTATCGGTTCGCGACACAACCATAAATCCCAGCACCGACCATAGTAGAACCAGCATCACCATTGCACCTACGACACGAGGCGTAATGAGCTTATTGGTTTTCCTGACAATTGCATTTTCGGAAGTGTAGCGGATCAGTCCTTTTTCAAATCCTACTTTTTCCATAATGTTGTCGCAGGCATCAATGCAGGCTGTACAGTTCACACATTCCATTTGCAAGCCGTTTCTGATGTCAATGCCCGTCGGGCATACGGCCACACATTGATGGCAGTTGACGCAATCACCTTCGGTGCGTTCCTGGTTTTTATGGATTTTTCCGCGGGGCTCGCCACGCTCATAATCATAGGCAACATTGATGGTGTTACGGTCCATTAACACACCTTGCAAGCGGCCATAGGGACATACCACCGTGCATGCCTGATCGCGCAGCCATGCGAAATTGAAGTAGAAAATGGCCGTGAAAGCGATGATCCCGCCAAAAAGCGGCATATGGTCTGCAATGGGCTCACGGATAATTTTAGAAAGCTCGTCCACACCCAGCACATACGACAGCAGCAGGTTAGCAATCAGGAATGACACGGTCATAAAGGCCATGTATTTAGCTGTTTTTTTCAGGATCTTGTCTGTGTCCCAGGGCGCTTTGTTGAGCAGTTTCTGCTTGGTTGCATTGCCTTCAATCGCGTATTCGATCTTGCGAAAAACCATTTCCATAAATACTGTTTGCGGACATGCCCAGCCGCACCATAACCGTCCGAAAACGGTTGTAAAAAGCACAATGAAAACCATAAACGACAGCATGGTAAGGCCAAAAAGCCAGTAATCCTGAGGGCCTATGAAAATGCCGAAAATGATGAATTTGCGTTCCAGCACATTGAACAACAGCAAAGGCTGGCCGTTGAATGTGATAAATGGTGTCGCAAATAAAAGCGTCAATATCAGCACTGTAAACCAAACCCTTCGCGTATGCCATTTGCCCGTTGGTTTTTGGGGGTAAAACCAATTTCGTTTTCCATCCTCATTTACCGCATTGAAATGGTCGCGGAATGATTCGTCGGAATCGTTGATGACATGCTGGGTCGTATTCATGTTCGTAGTGTGAAAATTGACTTAACTTAATTTTCTGCGACCTGATTACTGCTTACGAGCTCACCCTGAGGCTCTTTTGGGCTGGCAGGTTTGGTGCCTTGCAAAGAATGTACATAGCTGGCCACTTTTTGAATGTCGGTAGGCGAGAGCTGTTTTTCCCAGGAGATCATCCCTTTTTCAGGGACGCCGTATTTGATGACTTTGAAAAGATTTTTGATTCCGGCCCCATGCAGCCAATACGCATCTGTCAGGTTGGGGCCCACACTTCCGCCGCCGTCCGCTCCGTGGCAAGCGGTGCATTTTTCCTGGAAAATAGCTTTTCCCTGTCCGATTGCCGCTTCTTCGCCGATCAGCGTCACCGTATTTTCGTCCATGGATGCGCCAACTTTTGCCATATAAGCCTTTTTGTCAATTTCTGCTTGTGCCACCTCTTTTTCGAGTTCGGCAAGCTGGTAATCACCTATGCCGCTGAAATAATAAGCGCCGTAACCAATCCCGATCACAACAGTGGCCAGGAAAAGCGATTGCAGCCACGGCGGCATGCGGTTGTCTAGCTCCTGGATGCCATCATAATCATGGCCCTGGATGATCAGCTGATGTTCCTGGCTGGGCAGAATGCTCATGCCCGCGAATTTTTTCCACCAGGAAATAACCGGAGCATCCTGGGTTTCCGCCTTGGCTGGCGCCGAGATTTTACGAAGTAATGTTACAGTGTTGACCAAAGCGATCACCACCAGCAGCGCTGCAAAAAACAGGATGGCCAGCAGCACGAGCAGGATAAGCTCGTTGCCGCTGATCGCACGGATAGGTTCTGCCGTTTCCTGGGCAAAGGCCGAGCCGCCCATCGTGAAAAAGAAAAGTAAGGAAAGCAATGCCTTTTTGATCACACCATCATTCAATGGCATACTTTCCATTTTTTGCAGCGATTTTTTATCAATCCCAATCACAAAAACGATCAGCGACACGAAGAAGACAAAAAATATAATAAGCGAGATCAGCGGGTAAATGCCTATGCCGGCAATGGTTTCAAGATATGTTCGGAATTTCATAATTCAATCATTTTTTAATATCAGTTCCTAATCTTTGCAGGTAAGCAATGAGTGCAATGATCTCCTTATCCTCATTAGCCTTGATGCCGCTTTGTTTTAGCCGGGCCTGGATTTCTTTGGCTTGTTTGCTCAGATCGGCGTTGGCCATTTTATCATAACCTTCTTCATAAGGCACGCCCAATGTTTGCATGGCGCGGATCTTGGCAGCTGTTGTGCTCGTATCCAGATCATCTTCCAGCAGCCAGCCATATCTTGGCATAATGGAGCCGGGCGACATCGTGGTGGGATCTTCCATGTGGTTGTAGTGCCATGAATCAGGGTATTTTCCGCCTAGTCGGTGCAGATCCGGGCCTGTTCGTTTTGAGCCCCACTGGTGCGGGTAATCGTAAACAAATTCACCCGATTTGGAATATTCTCCATAACGTTCGATCTCGGAGCGGAACGGACGTATCATTTGGGTGTGGCATACATAGCAGCCTTCGCGGACATAAATATCGCGTCCCTGCAATTCCAGCGGCGTGTAAGGTTTCACTGATGCAATGGTAGGCACATTAGATTTGATCATGAAGGTTGGGATCATTTCGATCATCCCGCCAATGGCTACGGCGATCAGCGCAAAAACAGTCAGCGCCAGCGGTTTGCGTTCAAACAACCTGCGGTGCCAGTATTCGCTTTTCTCAGCATGCCAGATCGCGCTCAAAGGCATTGCTTTTGCCGTTTCGGTGGCGATGAGCTTGCCTTTCAGCGCCGTCATCCACAAGTTATAGATCATCACAATGAAGCCAACAATATATAATGTGCCGCCTACGCTGCGCAGAAAATACAGCGGTTTAAGCTGTGTTACGGTTTCAAGGAAGTTGGGGTATTTTAAAAGTCCTTCCTGCGTGAATTCCTTCCACATTGAACTTTGCACCCAGCCAGCCCAGTACATGGGAATGGTGTAAAACAAAATGCCGAGCGTTCCGATCCAGAAGTGGAAGTTGGCAGCCTTCTGAGAATATAACGGACGTCCGTATATGCGTGGGAATAGCCAGTATAAAATTCCGAAAGTCAGAAAGCCGTTCCAGCCCAGCGCGCCCACGTGAACGTGTGCAACGATCCAGTCGGTATAATGTGCAATCGCATTCACGTTTTTGAAAGAAAGCATCGGGCCTTCGAATGTGGCCATACCATATGCGGTGATGGCTACAACCATGAATTTCAATACAACATCTTCACGCACTTTGTCCCAGGCACCACGCAGGGTCATCAGCCCGTTGATCATCCCGCCCCAGGAAGGCGCCAGCAGCATGACCGAAAATACGGTCCCCAGCGTCTGCGCCCATTCGGGAAGCGAAGTATAGAGCAAGTGGTGCGGCCCTGCCCAGATATAAAGAAATATCAGCGCCCAGAAATGGACGATCGAAAGCCGGTAAGAATAGATAGGACGGTTAGCCGCTTTGGGAAGAAAATAATACATCAGTCCCAGATAAGGAGTCGTAAGAAAGAACGCCACGGCATTATGTCCATACCACCATTGTACGAGTGCATCCTGCACACCTGCGTACACTGAATAGCTTTTAAATAAAGAAATAGGCAGCGCCATACTGTTGACCACGTGCAGCATGGCAACGGTCACAAATGAAGCAATGTAAAACCAGATCGCAGCGTAAATGTGCTCGGTACGGCGCTTAATGGTGGTCATTACCAGGTTAATGAGCGCTGCGACCCAAACTACGGCAATGGCAATGTCAAGCGGCCATTCCAGCTCTGCGTATTCTTTGGAGCTGGTAAGGCCCATAGGCAATGTGATGGCGGCGGCCAGAATGATGAACTGCCAGGCCCAGAAATGCATCCGGCTTAGCAACGGGCTCCACATTGGCGTCCGCAAAACACGTGGTGCCGAATAGTATAGTCCGGTAAAAAAACCGTTGCCGACAAATGCAAAAATGACCGCATTGGTATGCAGCGGCCTGATACGGCTGAAAGTAAGATACGGCAGATCCATATTCAGATCAGGAAAAACCAGCTGTAATGCAGCCAGCAGCCCGACGAGCATACCGATAAGACCGAAAAGTATTGTTGCAATTGCGAAATCCCGCACAATGCGGTTATCGTATTGGAACTCATCCAGTTCAACGGTTGCCAGAGCAGGATGGGGAACGTTTGACATAACTCAGGTAAAATTTAGTGAATATCTTTGGTGTTGTTTTTAGATGCATCGCTGCTGGTATCATCGAAAAGTATACGGACCGAAGGCGTATAGTCATCATCGTAATGCCCTTTGCGCACCGACCAGATGAAGGCACCTAAAAATCCCAGGGCGATGGAAAGGCTGGCGATAATCATGACGAACATTGCACTCATTTTGAAAGAATCTTTTGCTGTTTGTATGGATCAAAACTACCGGATCGCCCCGAGCAGAAAGATGATGACAGCATGGTCCAGAACTGACCTTCGTCAGTTTTTCAGAATTCGATTGGCGGCCAGGTTGCTGGCGATAGTGGTGAAGCCCACAATGGAAATCAAACTCACGGGCATCAGAATGGCGGCAAGCACGGGCGAGAGTTGCCCGCCTATGGCAAAGAAAAGTCCTCCGATGTTGTATATCAGCGATATACCAAAGCTGGCCTTAATGATGTGCTGGCCGCGGCGCGCCAGGTTGATGAAAGCGGGTAAGCGCGAAAGCTGTTTGCCGTCAATGATCATGTCGCAGGATGGTGTGAAATTGTTAATGTCGTCGGAAACGGCGACGCCTACATTACTTTGTTGTAAAGCCCCTGCATCATTAAGCCCGTCACCCACCATCAGTACATTTCGATGCTTCTTTTGCTGTAATGCTGCGATAAATGCAAGTTTGTCTTCGGGTTTTTGTTTGAAATACAAATGGGCATAGGTTCCGAAAACCTGGGCGAGATAATCCTGATCCGTCGGTTTGTCGCCGGAAAGCAGGTAGGTTTTAAATCCGTGATCACGAAGCTTTTCAATGGTTTGTGAAAGGTTTTTCCGGTATTTTATGCTGACCATAAAATATCCTGAACAGACGCCATCAATGCTGACATACACCCTGGAAAAGCGATGATCATTTTCAATTTTTTGTTCTCCTACCCAGTCGGCCGAACCCAGTTTGATGGTGTGATTCCCAAAAGAACCCTCGATCCCCGAGCCGCTGGCTTCTTTATATTCTGAAATGTTTTGCTGCTCTGTATGAACTTCCGCCAGGCCTTTCACGATCAGCCTGCTCAGCGGATGAGCGGATTGTGTGGCAAGTTTCTTTACCATGGACATTTGCTGGTCGGTCATTTTTGTGCCGATAAATGCGACTTCGGCGTCTTCCGGGCGGGTTATGGTGCCCGTTTTATCAAAAACTATGGTGTCGATTTTGGAAAGGCGTTCGATGGCATCCGCATTTTTGGGATAACATTGGTTTTTACCAAAAAGCGCCATCAGGTTACCGTTTGTAAAGGTGGAGGAGAATAGCAATCCGCAGGGGCATGCTACCAAAAGGCAAGTTGTAAATGCACGGAAGGCCGTTTCAGGGTTTTTGAAAATAAAATACCAGGCAGCAAAAGTGACCGAGGCAATGATGAGCACGATCACAGAAAAATACCGGTTGATCCGGGCGGCCAGCATTTGATTCTGGTCTTCTTTTTGTTTGGTAAAACTTTCATTGTTCCAAAGCTGCGTGAGGTAACTTTGCGAAACTTTCCGCATGATTTCGAGCTCAATAGCAGGTCCGGTTTGCTTGCCGCCCGCGTAAATCGTATCGCCTTTTTTTCGCCTCACCGGCTCGGCTTCGCCGGATACAAAACTGTAATCGATCAGCGCCTCCGGGCTTAACAGAACGGAATCGGCTGGGATAAGCTCCGCATTTCTGACGAGTATCATGTCTCCTGCATTCAGGTCTGTGACAGGGGTCCTGATCTCGGCTTTGCCGGTTAATACGGAAACGGCAACAGGGAAATAGGATTTGTAATCGTGATCAAAGGAAATGCCGGCGTAGGTTTTATCCTGAAAAAAGCGGCCGGTAAGCATAAAAAAGACTGCGCCGGTGAGGGAATCAAAATAGCCCGGGCCGGTGCCGGATACGATCTGGTAAAGGCTGAGACTGAAAATAGAAACCAGCGCAATAACAATCGGGGCATCAATGTTCAGGTATTTTCCTTTAAGAGCTGCCCAGGCCGATTTGAAAAAATCACTGCCGCAGTAAAGCAGCACAGGAATGGCCAAAGCCAGGTTCAGCCAGCCAAATGTAGCCCGGAGGCTTTCATCAAATGCATCTTTGCCCAAATGGAAATATTCGGGAAAGCTGAGCATCATTACATTGCCAAAGCAAAATCCGGCAACGCCGATCTTATACAGCCTTTTGCGGTTCCACTTCTTAACCTGCTCACCTGCAATGTCGTTGAGGCTAATGTAAGGTTCATAGCCGATGCTTGATATCAATGTGGCTAGCGCGCTGAGCTTTACATTCCCGGCTTCAAAGGTGATCCTGACTTTCTTTTCAGGGAAATTTACTACCGAGCTTCGGATACCCGGATTGAATTTGTAAAGCTGTTCCAACAGCCAGATACACGAGCTGCAATGCATTTTTGGAATGTACCAGCTTACCTGCGAAAGGTGGCCGTCGGTAAATTCCAGCATTTTGGCGTGGACATCGGGCAGGTCCAGGTAGTCGAATTTTCCTTTGAAAAAGGATTTGTCGGGTGAAATTCCGGCCGAGCCGTCGATGTTATAATAATCGCACAGTTCGGTGACTTTTAAGAGGTCGTAGACATGATAGCACCCTTCGCAGCAAAACGAATGTTCGTCGGCGTTGATCGTTTCCTCACGGCAGGTTTCGCCGCAATGATAACAGGTGTTTTCGGTCGTCTTTGCTGCCGCCGGTCCGATTGTAATGCTTTCTTGCTCCATGCTATTGACTTCTTAATGCTTCTTCAAAATTGGAGAAAGATTATGTCGCCAAATTTGACGGAGGTTGGCTGGTAAAATGACTTTTATCAGGTTTGTAAAAAAATTAGCAAGCCCTATTTTTCCAAATTTGTACGGCTGGCATTATATTGGTAGGTCACAGCACCAATCGACTTGAACTTTGTAATTATGGGATCAACAAGTTACGCCTACGATCTGCCGGGAACCGTTTCGGCTGTTTTTTTTACCAAACAACATGCTGAAAGTGCGTACCAGGCCTTGCTGAAGATGGGACATACGGAAGATGACATTTCTATACTGATGTCTGATGAGACATTGAACAAGCATGCCAATCCTACGAATGAGAAAGCGGGTTATGGTGCCGACGAGCAGATTGCGCTGGAAGATGAGGAGTCCAAGACGGGAGCAAAACATTTGCTTGCAGATGCGATTATTTCAATTACTTCTATGATCTCTCTGCCGGAGCTGGGCATTTCCATTTCCCGGAGGCTGATCGGAAAAGTGGCAGAGAAACCGGAAACCAAAACCATAAGCGGAGTGATCGCAACGCATATCCCCGAAGAACATTGTGATACTTACGAAACGGGCGTCAGGGAAGGCGGGATTATCATTAGTGTGGATCCCAAAAACCGGGCAGAACGGGACGCCATTGTCAGGGAATTCCGAAACAATGACGGCCATGATATTCTGGGGGACGATGGTTATACGGAGTTGGATTAAGATTAAAAAACAGTCTGTATGGGTAACAATGGCACGGCGCTGCCAGTAACATTCCGTAGCTTTTATTATTTGTTTTTGACTTCTTCGGGATCGCTTTTATCGCCCGCCTTGACAAATTCCGCTGCGGTGGCCTCATTGAAACCGTTCATGACCAAAAGATCGGGAAATTGCTTTCCGACCTGACTCACGGCGCTATCTGTTACGGCCGATTGCCACACATAAATCGAGCGAAGTGCTTTCATGCCCGCAACTGCTTTCAATCCGGCATCTCCCACTTTGGTGTCGACAACATTGATATAGCCCAGATAGGGAAGGGGTTTCAGCATTGCGATGCCCTTATCTGAAGTGGCGGTGTGTTCTACATGCAGCTTGCTGAGGTTGGGGAACTTTGCAATTTGCTCAAATGCAGCGTCGGTTATAGACGTCCCGCCCAGTTTGAGCCAGGTAACTTGCTGGGCAACGGGTTTCAAGAGCTCCATTTGCTTATCATTGAAACCGGGCAGATTCACTGCACTGATTTCAAGCAGGTTTTGATCCTGAGATAATGTGTTGACAATGAGCCCTGTTTTTCTTAAATCCTCAATAACCCGATCATCCGCCTTTGGCACTTTCAGGCTAAGCACGCCGGGTTCGGAGATCTTGTCGGAGCCAGCCGGAGCGCCCTTTGTCAGCGAAGCCAATGCAGGTTTAATGGCTTCCGGAACCGTCAGTTGGGAAACTTTTTTATCAGCCGGAGCGCCCTGATCGATCCACCACGAAAGCAGCGCGATCTGGTCCGTTGTCAATTGCGGCTTGCCTTTTGGCGGCATATGCTCGTCATCATTTTCGGGCAAAAGGCATCTTTTGATCATATCGCTTTCCGCACTTTTTCCAGCAATGAATGCGGGGCCATTTTCGCCGCCTTTTGCCAATAACGCCAGTTGGTCCATGCGCAGGTCGCCTTTGCTTTTACTGGAGCTGTGGCATTGGGTGCATTTGGTTTGCAGGATAGGCTGCACAATGTCGGTATAAACTACGGCCTGCTGCACATCTGCAATGGGCTTAATTTCAGTTGGTTCTGCTTTTAAAGGCGGGAGGCCGGCCAGGCTGCGGAAAGGTTCGGGTGTGTACTGGGTTAGGTAACCCTCGCCATGCGTAAGCGAGCCGCCGTCGTGGCCGGCGCTCAATGTAAGCGCGGTGGCGACCAGGATGGCGGGAAGGTAAATCAGCTTGCCTGCCGGCAAGGCCTTTTGCAGTTTATCAGATTTGACAAGCCAGGCTGCCCAGGCGAAAACGGCTACGCCAATTCCCTTCCACATGTGATTATCAAGCAGGTTAACATCATATCCACCGCTTAATGAGAGCAGGTAACCCGCCCCGCAGGCAAATGTTGCGCTGATGGCAGACCATAGCAGAATAAAAACAACGACGTTTTCGCTGACAGCAATTTTCCCCCAGCGCCTTCCCAGTTCGAGCAAGGCTGCTATCAACAAAAAGCCAATAGGGAAATGCACGATAGCCGGGTGAAACCTGCCAATGAATGTTGCCCAGGATGAGTCCTGCAATAGAATAGAATACATGTTGAAGGGTTTAGTACTAGGCAATAATTTCTTTTACAACCTTTCCTTCTGTGTCGGTAAGCCGGAAATTGCGCCCCTGGAAAGGATAAGTGAATTTTTCATGGTCGAAACCCATTAAATGCAAAATAGTTGCTTGTAAATCATGAACATGTGTTCTGCCTTTGGTGCCATAGTATCCAAGCTCGTCGGTTTCCCCGTGTGAAAATCCTTGTTTAACTCCGCCTCCGGCCATCCACATTGTGAATGCATCCAGATGGTGGTCGCGGCCCATAAATGGCATCACCAATCCGTTACGGTTCTCCTGCATGGGCGTCCTTCCAAATTCTGCACCCCAGATAACGAGCGTTTCTTCCAGTAACCCGCGCATTTTCAAGTCCTTGATCAATGCTGCAACGGGCTGATCAGATTCGCGGCATTTCTGACGAAGCCCGCCTTCCACATTATGGTCTTTGGATGTGCCGTGGCCGTCCCAGCCCCAGTCAAAAAGCTGCACAAACCGCACGTCGTTTTCAACCAGTTTGCGCGCCAGCAGGCAATTCATCGCAAATGTGCCTTCCCCCGGCTTAACGCCGTACATATCCAGGATAAATTGTGGCTCCTTGGAAACATCCATCACCTCTGGAACGGACATTTGCATGCGGAAAGCCATTTCGTACTGACTGATGCGCGTCAGGATTTCTGGATCTTTTACGTCCTCATAAGTCTGTTTATTGATCTCATTAATGGCTTCGATGGTCTGCTTGCGCATATCGCGGTTCATGCCGCTAGGATCACCCACATACAAAACCGGATCGCCGCCCGTTCTGCACTGCACGCCTTGGTAAACCGAAGGCAGAAATCCGCTGCCGAAAACGCTTTTGCCGGCGTCGGGCTGCTGTCCGCCGGAAGCAAGCACGATAAATCCCGGTAGATTCTGATTTTCCGAACCCAGTCCATAAACCGACCAGGCGCCCAGACTAGGCCTACCCAGCCGCGGGCTTCCCGTATGCATCAATAACTGTGCAGGCGCGTGGTTGAACTGATCTGTATGCATGGCTTTCAGAAATGTGATCTCATCCGCAACCGTTTGCAGGTAAGGCACATAATCCGACATCCATGCGCCGGATTGCCCGAATTGTGCGAAATGTCCCTGAGGTCCCAGCATTTTGGGCACGCCTTGTATAAATGCGAATTTTTTGCCCTCTAAAAATTCCGCCGGGCAGTCCTTGCCGTGATATTTCAGCAATTCGGGCTTGTAATCGAACAGTTCGAGCTGCGACGGCGCGCCGGCCATGTGAATGTAAATGACGCGCTTGGCTTTGGGCGCAAACTGCGGAATACGCGATTTAGCAACTTCACCGCCCGCATTGTCGGCAGCCGTTGACGGTCCGCAGGAATCCAGCATTGTGCCGAGCCCCAGCGCACCCAACCCAAAACCCACCGACTGCAAAAAGTGCCGCCGGGTTTGGTGAAGCAATGCTGTATGTTGAAGCTCTTTTTTGAGGTTTTGCATGATTTCGATCTTTGGTAATCCCCGGGATGAATCCCGGGGTAAAATATCTGGCGCCCCTGATGGGGCTTCTTTTGCTTGTTGATCCGTTTTTTAACCCGGGATGAATCCCGGACGTGGGCTTTTGATTGTTGCCCCGTTTTTTAACCCGGGATGAATCCCGGACATGGGCTTTTGCTTATTGACCCATTTTTTAACCCGGGATGAATCCCGAGTCTTGAATATCGTTCGCCCCTGACGGGGCTTTTGGTGCTTAACTAACTTGTTCCAGCCAATGCCTTGTTGTTTATCAAAAAGAGCCATCGGCTCGAACATTCTCTTGCCCAGGGTTTCAACCCTGAGCTTTGATGAAAAGTGCTTAACTAACATGTTCCAGCCAATGCCTGGTTTTTATCAAAAAGAGCCATCGGCTCGAACATCCCTGGCCCAGGGTTTCAACCCTGGTCTTTGAAGAAAAGTGCTTAACTAACTTGTTCCAGCCAATGCCTCGTTATATCAAAAAGAGCCATCGGCTCGAACATTCCCTTGCCCAGGGTTTCAACCCTGGTCTTTGATGAAAAGTGCTTAGCTGAGTTGTTTCAGCCAATGCCTGGTTTTTATCAAAAAGAGCCATCGGCTCGAACATCCCTTGCCCAGGGTTTCAACCCTGGTCTTTGATGAAAAGTGCTTAACTAACTTGTTCCAGCCAATGCCTTATTATTTATCGAAAAGAGCCATCGGCTCGAACATTCCCTTGCCCAGGGTTTCAACCCTGGTCTTTGATGAAAAGTGCTTAGCTGAGTTGTTTCAGCCAATACCTTGTTATTTATCAAAAAGAGCCATCGGCTGGAACATCTCTGGCCCAGGGTTTCAACCCTGGTCTTAGATGAAAAGTGCTTAACTAACATGTTCCATCCAACGCCTGGTTTTATCAAAAAGAGCCATCGGCTCGAACATTCTCTGGCCCAGGGTTTCAACCCTGGGATTAGAAGAAAAGCTATTCCTTTGTAATGACATTATCAAGATTCAGCATCACATTGGCTGAGATGGTGAGCGCGGCCAATTCGGGGGTGCGCTCTTTTCCGTAGGCCAGGATGCTGTCTGCTTCTACTGGTTTTTTCTTGTAGGCATCCAGGGCCTGTTTGTACACTTTTACGAGCACATTCAGGTTTTTTTGTTCAATGTTCTGGAATGTGAGCATGCGGTAACCTTCTTTTAATTGCTGTTCAGGCGTTTTTCCACGCTGCTGCATCCGGGTTGCCAGCTTTTCGGCTGCTTCCAGATAAACCGGGTCATTCAATGTAACCAGTGCCTGCAAAGGTGTATTGGTCAAAATCCTCCGCGACTGACAAAATTCCCGGCTCGGCGCATCGAATGTGACCATCGAAGGGTAGGGGGCCGTCCGCTTCCAGTAAGTGTAAACTCCCCGGCGGTAACGGTCTTCTCCTTCACTTAAAACCCACTTTTCACCGCTGTAAGGCGATTGCCAGATCTTATCCGGCTGAGGAGGCATGACACCCGGCCCATACATTTTATCCGAGATCAAACCGCTGCATGCCAGCGCCTGGTCGCGAACCTGCTCGGCGCTAAGCCTCACGCGCGGGCCACGCGATATCCAGATGTTGTACGGGTCTTTTTCGAGTTTGTTCTCGTCCGTTTTGGAGCTCTGGCGGTAAGTGGATGACATTACGATCGTTTTCAGCATCTTTTTAATGCTCCATTTGTCTTCCTCCATAAACTTGACAGCCAGCCAGTCCAGCAGCTCGGGATGTGTGGGCTCGGCTCCCTGGGAACCGAAGTCTTCCACTGTTTCCACAATTCCTTTTCCAAACAACTGCTCCCAGAACCGGTTTACGATCACGCGGGAGGTCAATGCATTATCGCGGCTTACGATCCATTTGGCCAGGCCTACGCGGTCTCTTGGCGCATCTTTGGGCATAGGAGCCAGGAGTTTGGGTACGTCGGGTTTTACTTCTGCACCTTTTACCATCCAGTTCCCCCTTACAAAGACATTTGTTTTTCGTGCAAAATCACCCTTTCCTTCCCAGATTACAGGCATACTCTCGGTTTGGCGCGTCAACACGGTGGCATAGTCGGCCACAATGTTGTTGTATTCGGGTTTGTCCTGGCCGGGTAATGCTTTCTGGAACGACATCCAGGTGATGCGCACCCATTCTTCTGGATTTTTAGGACTTTTTAAGGATAGGAAAATGTCGTGTTTTCCAGGCATTTTTGTCAGTGGTGCAATGATTACCGAGTCCCTGGCGGGCACCCTGATCTGGGAGATTACGGGTCCATCCAGCTTGTCCAGATGCAGGGAAAGAACAGCGTTCTGGGCTTTGGTTGACACGTTCATAACCACATTGTCGGCCTCGGAAAGATCCACCTGCGCAATCCTTGCATTCCCATTGTTTTTTACACCATAATAAGAAATCAGCAGGACCGTGGACTGGTTGCCTTTGACAAAATTATGTGCATTGATTTTAGGCTCCATCACTTTCATAAACTGCGTAACCTGAGGCAGCTGCTCCGGTTTATTTTGCCTGATCCAGCTTTTGACACGCTCCACGCGGACAGAATCTTCGCCCTTATAAAAACGCATCTTAGGCCATTCGTCCCAAACATCTTCGTCGCGGGTATTATTGAAAAACGCCATGTATTTGTAATAATCCTCGTGCGGAATGGGGTCATAAGGGTGGCTGTGACATTGTATACAAGCAAATGTGGTTCCCTGCCAAACCTCCCAGGTTGTGTTCACGCGGTCGATCTGGGCGGCGGTCCGGAACTCTTCATCGTCGGTCCCGCCTTCGTTGTTGGTCATAGTGTTGCGGTGATAGCCCGTGGCGATCATGTTCTCTTCCAGCGGAAAGCCGTCTTTGTCTTTTTGTAACAGATCACCCGCCAGCTGCTCAATGGTAAACTGGTCAAATGGCTTGTCCTCATTGAAAGATTTGACCACATAATCGCGGTAACGCCACATGGTCCTGCCGCCATCACTTTCATAGCCTTTTGTATCCGCATAACGTGCCAGATCCATCCACATAGACGTCCATCGCTCTCCGTATGCGGGTGATTTGAGCAGTCGATCGACCACTTTTCCGTAGGCGTTTTCAGATTTATCATTGATAAAATCAGCGACTTGCTTCTCAGTAGGCGGCAGCCCTGTCAAGTCCAGACTGACACGGCGGATCAATGTTGCCCGGTCCGCTTCGGCAGACACATGGAGTCCCTTATCCTTTAATTTTTCCAGAACAAAATGGTCAATTTCGTTCGTAGCCCACTTTTTCTCTTCATTATCAAACAAGCCAAACAGGTTACTAAAACCATTCAGCGAAGGCACATCGGGTTTTTCAATTTTTTTATAAGACCAATGCGTTTCCCACTTGGCTCCCTGGTTGATCCATTTTTTCAGAATATCAATTTCTTCTTCCTTTAATGGCGTGCCGTTTTTGGGCATTTTTTCATCGGGATCATCGCTTAATATGCGGCGTATCATTTCGCTGGCGTCCGCGTCGCCGCGCACCACGGGGATCTTGCCCGATTTGCCCGGTTCGAGCATTTCGTGTTCAAACAGGAAGCTTACATCGCCTGCTTTTTTTACGCCCCCGTGGCAGCCCATGCAATGTTTATTCAGAATAGGCTTCACCTCGGTGTTGTAATCCACCGAGGAAGGGGCTAGCGAGCCTGAAAGCCAGAAAAAGGAAGATACGGCAATGATGAGAATCCCAGCGCCGATAAATATTCTGTTACTCAGCATCCTTCAATCTTTTTGTTAAAAAAAATCAATTGCCTATGACTACTGCCAGGTCGCATTCTGCTTCCCATTTGGGTTGCCCAGCAACGCTATCAACGGCAGAGGTAAAACATAGTCTTTTGCCTTAGCTACCCGGTCAACATGGTATTTTTTGGGCAAAATGTTTTATTAATTAACAAGATAATCAATTGGACCGCCGGATTTACTCTTCCGGCGGAGTTCCGGATGCTTGAAGAAACTCTATCATAAGCGAAAAGGGCCAATCCCGAAGAACTGACCCATTTTCTTAACGTTGAGTATATACATCCAATTATAAGCATTGTTTATAAACAGGATGTTTCGTCCTAAGCAGACGTCAATCTTTTCTTATTATAACAATATCCAATTTATTTTGCGGTAAAGGAGCAGTTACAAAACAAGAGAAATCAGGTTTGGATCAGTTGGGAACGAACTTGGTAACCATGTTATTTTTTGGTTCGAGGGTTCTCAGATAGGCATACATCGCCCTCAAATCTTTTTCTTCAATGCCCGAATACATTGCCCAGGGCATCACGGTGTTCATATCTTTCGGGCCTACTTTGGGGGTTACGTAATTCGAGTCCTTGTAAATTTTGAAGCGCTTCACAAAGGCTTCCTCACTCCACGAACCGATCCCGGTTTTAACGTCTGGTGAGATATTTTGAGAAGTGACGGTTCCGGATGGCAGTTTAAATTCCTGTCCTCCTCCAAATTCACTGCCTGGCACAATGTTGCCTTTTTCCCGCTTGCTATGGCAATCCACGCAGGATGCGGATGTTACCAGATATTCGCCTGTTGCCAGAATATTATCTTCGGAAGGACGTTTGCCCGGCGCTGCCTTTGCTGGCATTGTATTGATTAAAATTGAAACCGGAAAGTCGGGCTCGGAGGCCGGAATGTCCTTTTTAACGGGACTCAACGTCCGCAAATATGCGATAATGCTATGTACATCTTCGGGGGCCATTTTGCCATAGGCGTGATAAGGCATAACCGGAAACAATGCTTTCCCATCTTTATTAACGCCTGTTGTAATTGCCCGGAAAAGTTCGCCGTCGGTCCAGCTTCCTATGCCGTAGGGTGTGATGTTTTTGGAAATAAATTTGCCGGGGAAACCCAGTTTCTGGTCGAAGATCTCGCCGCCGCTACCCATATCCACACCTGTAATCGGACCAGCAAACAGGTTCCAGTCGCGGGTGCTGTGGCAGTCCATGCAGACAGTGACATGATTGGCGAGATACTTGCCGCGTTCTACTCTGGCGGGCGTTCTTTCAACTGTAAGTTCCGGCGCATCGCCGACATTGGGAAGTGCTAATGTAACATAGGAAGCAGCCGCAACAGCCACTACAACAAAAAGAAGAATGATGATTCCGATAACTTTGAAAAGTTTTTTCATAGGGTCCGATCAGGGTTTTACAAATTGCAAAAGTAAAAAAACCGGACACTTTACTACCAGCTAAGAGGTTCACTCTGAGTTCTTTTTGGCGGAACTTATTAAACGGTCGGTGTGGGGGGATGGAAGAGGTGGCCATGCCACGGATGCACGAATGGACACTAATCGCATTTGTGCCCATTCGTGCATCCGTGGCACTACAAAGAAGTCAATTACTTGATAATCTGATCAATAAGCAGCTGATAATGTGCTTGCTGGCCGGAGGCGGAAAGCCAGTCGCGGACAATGAATTTGAAAAACAGCATCGGCGGCTCATGATTGTCAATAGCAGCCTGGAAATAAACCAGGGCCTCGCTTACATTGCCGATGGAAGCATTTACAATGCCCATATCATAATTGGAAACCACCTGGGTTTTGCTCAGCGAGGTCATTTGGGTGAGGATATCGCGGGCACTTTCGGTTTCATCAGACAATCCGAACAACACACCGCATGCACTGAGCGTAATGCCATTATAATTGATTTCCAAAGCCGTTTCCAGCGCTTCCTGTGCTTCCGGATAGTTTCTAAGCGTGATCAGATTAAGGCCAATGATCAGGTGGCCGCCCCAGAATGAAGGTTCCAGAGCCACCAGCTTCTGTCCCTGTTCAACGGCTTTTTCGAAATTTCCTGCAATCCAATAAACATACGCTGCGTAAAAATTATTGATCAGTGAAAAGGGTTCGAGGGATAATGCCAGCGCCGTTTTTTCCAGCGCCTCCTCATAACGATCGCTCAGTGCGAGATAGAGCGCGTACTGCCCGATAAGGTCGGCCGCGTTCCAGTTCAGTTCCAATGCTTTGGCAAAAGAGGCGGATGCGCTTTTGAAATCCCACTCATGCAGCATTTGCATCCTCGCTATGGCAAGATAACTTTCCGCAATGCCGTCGTCGAGCGCAAGCGCCTGCTCGGCTGCATGCTTCATCAGCGGCAGCGCCTTAGCCGCGGGAAGATGCCGGTAAAACCACATATTAAGATAACACGACGCAATGCCGGAGTAAGCGATCGAGTAGGTGGGGTCCAGTTCAATGGCTGACTCAAAATAGCCGATGGCTTTCTGGTATGCGTCCGGCCCGGCAAATTTGTTATGGTAAAAACGGCCGCGCAGATAGAGCTGGTAAGCCGCTTTATTGTTGGTGTATCGTTTGAATGTGCTGATGGGTTCATCACCCAGAAGCTGGACTTTGATCGCATTCATGATGGCCAGTGTGATTTCGTCCTGAACCTCGAAAATGTCGTCCAAGTCACGGTCATAATGCTCAGACCAAATGCTGGCCACGTCCGCAGCACGGATAAGCTGCACATTGATCAGCAATTTTTCGCCCGAATTCCGGATGCTTCCTTCCAGAATGTGCTCTACGTTGAGCTGTTCGCCAATGTGTTTCAGATCCTGGTTCTGACCCTTAAAAATGAAAGACGAAGTCCTTCCCGCAACCTGTAAGCCTGGAACGCGGCTTAATACATTGATGATCTCTTCGGTAACCCCGTCGCTGAAATACTCCTCTTCGGGATCGTAGCTCAGGTTTGCAAACGGTAATACGGCAATGGTTGGTTTCATGGCTTGATAAGTTTGAATATTCAGTATTTTACTTGCAACTATCTTATGCAACATTGTGTCTGAAAGAAAAACGGCAAAACCAAATGGCTGCACTATGAAAAATCTTTTACGTCTATGCCTGCTTGTTATCATCGTCGCCTCGTGCATCACAGATAGCAATGATCCTTCCGAGCGATTTCCTTTCGACGGCACAGGTTACCGGCCCATGTACAGCTCCGCCGAAGATGCGGCCAGGATAGAGGTTGTCGCAGCGCAGCCTTTGTCAAAACCAGGGAAGATATATGTGCTCGACGATTATCTGTTCATTAATGAATCCGGCCATGGCATTCACGTTGTCGATAATTCGGATCCTAAAAACCCGAAGAACATCTCCTTCATTTCCATTGCCGGAAATTACGACATGGCAGCGAAAGGGACGTTTCTATATGCGGATAATCTCACAAATCTGGTCGTTTTCGACATTAGCAATCCAAAATCACCCAAGCTTACCAAGACAATTCCCAACGCTGTTCCGGGGACTGACTATCCGCCTGTCAGCAATGTATATTTTGAATGCGTAGAAAGTAAAAAAGGCATTGTGACAGGTTGGGAAAAAGTGCCGATGGCAAAAAGGCCCAATTGCTTCCGGTAAGCAACATTGAAATATCCGAATATTCAAGTGAAAGGCAGAAAACGAAAAGTTAACCATGAAAAAAATTGCTCCATTTTTATTTGCAGGACTCGCTATTCTTGGATTAGTGCTGATCCTGACCGGCTGCGAGGATGGCGGGAACGATTCCGCATTGAACCCGCAAACAGGCTCCGGCGGTTCGATGGCGCGGTTCGCGATAACAGGAAATACGTTGTACATCGTTACTAAGCAATCGCTCGAAGTGTATGACATTGAAAATGGGGCGAATCCGGTCAAAGCGGTAAAAAAGGATATGGGCGTTGGAATAGAAACCATATTTCCCTACCGCGACAACCTTTATATAGGAGCCATGGACGGCATGTATATTTTCAACAACACCGATCCACGGAACCCCGTGTTAGAGAGCAAATTTCAGCATATCCAATCATGCGATCCGGTGGTGGTGCAGGGAAAATACGCGTATGTAACATTGCGCAGCGGTGTTACTTGCCGGGCACAAAATTCAGTCAGCTCGCTTGACGTCGTGGATGTGAGTGACCCGTCCGCGCCGAAAATGGTCCACACACAGCGAATGACCTCGCCTTACGGCCTGGGTGTCTCGGGAAACAGATTGTTTGTGTGCGAGGGAAGCGTCGGGCTGACCGTGCTGGATATCACCGATCCTACCAAGCCGGTTTTTAAAGAGACAATGGGAGATCTGCCAGCTTACGATATCATTGTCAGGAATAAGCATTTGATTGTTACTGGCGAAAAAGGCCTTTTCCAATACAAGCACGACAATGCGGACAATATCGAATTTTTAAGCAAAATCCCTGTCCTATGATGTTATTTCTAGCTGTTTTTGTGGGTTGCTGCTTGTCGGGACTCGCTTCTTTTGGTCAGATAGATGCAGAAACGGCCCAAAAGCATGTGATCGTAAAATTTGCGCCCTTATCACTTTTTGATTTTGATAATGCAGTTCAATTCGGCGTCGAAGTTCCGTTGGGCACCACAGGGATGTCTCTACAGCAGGATTTAGGCTACGGCCCTGCCGCAATGAACACGTGGTACAGCCAGGGAGTTGACCGGCCCAATAAGGAAGTCTTCAAAAGCAGGACGCAGCTGCGTTATTATTACCTGACGAGGCGCCGCATGAAACCCTACATAGCTGGTGAACTGCTATTGAAAAAAGTGATTTACAGGGATAATAAATGGGTTGGAATGGAATGTGACCAGCCCTGGGGCAATTGTGGTTACGTTGAAAATACACTTGTAAAAACCAGGCGCATGGTGCATGCCGGTCATGTTAAAGCCGGCATGCAGTTCTATTTCAGCAGCCGGATAGCGCTTGATCTTTTCGCAGGATTAGGCTTCCGCAACATCCGCGTGCGAACCATCACCGACCTCCCCGACAACACCAGAATCCCCCGCTCCGACCGCTGGTTCGAATACGACACACCCAACGAAAGTGAGTTCCTACCCAGCCTGGCCCTGGGCTTTCATTTCGGGATCATTCTGGGGAAGTTTGAGGATTAAATCTTAACCTGCAATGTCACATAATAACCTCTTCCGTCTGAGGGGAGGATGCCGGGGCCGGGGTAGCCGGTGGCGCGGCGGGTGAAGTACATTTCATTGGTGAGGTTGTTGATGCTGGTTTCTAGTTTCAGGCGCTTCCACTCGTAGGAGAGGCTGAGATCCATGATCTTGTATGCTGGAATAATGCCCACCACGGACGAAACGCCTCCTTCAACGGCATTGGTCGCTTCCGAAAACTGGTCGGTCAGATGCGTTAGCTGGAAGGAACCTTTCAGCTTTTTGAATCCAACTCTCAGACCGGTCTTTAAATTTACTTTTGGAACAAATTCAACTTCATTGCCCTGAACACCAGGAATTTCGCTGTTTTTATATTCCGATTTTATGAAAGCAATGTTGGCAAAGAGCACAGTGCTCCAATCCTTTTCTTCCGGGTTTGCCAGTTTGAAAAAATCAGCTTCTGCATACGATTCAACACCCGTAATAATGGCCTGGCCAACATTGCTGCGCAGCCTGAGAACCCGGTTGCTTTCGTCATAAAACTGCACTTCTCCGATCCGGTTGTTATAGTTGAGGTAAAAAAGGCTGACGTCGTAATTGAAAAATGCAGTCTGATGGCTTCGGAAACCGAGGTCGATGCTGTAACCTTTCTCGTCTTTCAGGTTCGGATCGATCACGGAGGAGGGATTTGAAATGCGCATGTCACTGAATGTGATCGAGCGGTAGTTTTGCGAAATATTTCCGTAAACCTCCACATTTGAATGTGGCTTATAGCTGACACCGACACCTGCCAGCACAAACTGTCGCCCGTTTTTACGATTTTCCTCCGTGCGTGTAATGTTGATAATGTTGCCCGCCAGATCGCGTGAAATGTTGCCATAGAAGCCATCTGCCGTTGTTTTTATATACTCAAACCTTACACCCGGCGTAATGGAGAGCCGGTCGGAGAGATAAAAAATGTTCTCTGCAAACAGCGATACATTCCTGTTTGGAAAGCGGTAATCGTAAGTAATGAAGCGCTCCGGCTCGACGAAATTGAAATCAGCATCCTTGGCACTGGTCCCTACGCCCTGCAAACTGTGATTATAGCCATGATAGAAACGCCCGCCAACGAGCAGTACAGACAGTTTTTTGGCTACAAAATACCTTTTCAGATAACGCGCCTCAGCGCCCCAGTTCGTAAAATTACCTTTGATCAAATCGCGCTCGCTATTGTCATCGATCGTCGCGACGCGGTTCGGCCTGAAACCCAGTGAATAGCGGTGTGCCGAAAGTCCGAAGAGCCTTACATTGAAATCACTGGTTTCACTTAATTTCTGGTCAAAATGCAGGGCGAGCATGTTCCAGCCAACCTGGAACCAGTTTCTTTCACGGTTGGTCTGCCTTGGATCTTGCAGAAACATCGCATCAGAAAGGCCGCCCGGCTGCTTTGCAAGATAATCCATGTGCGTGACATCAATGCCAATGCTGGTTTTATCCGAAATCTTATAGTCGATATCTGCATATGCTGTTTTATTCTGAAAATGCGAATTCTCCCGCCAGCCGTCGGCTTTTTTGTATTGAAAAAAAGTGTAGTAACTCAGCTTTCCCACCGTGCCGCTGGCGCTGGTGAATGTGTTATAAAAGCCAAAAGACCCGACGCTTTGCCGGGCAGTGATTTCCAGTTTTTTGTCTGCCACAGGCTTGCGCATCACAAAATTGATCAACCCGCCGAATTGTGTGCCATATTGCAGCGATGCCGCTCCGCGAACAATTTGAATCCGTCCCACGGCCTCGATAGGAGGGGTGTAATAACTTTCAGGGTAACCCAGCGCATCGGCGCTGATGTCGTGGCCATTCTGGCGAACATTAAAGTTGGAAGTCCGGTTGGGATCCAGGCCGCGGCCACCAATGCTCAGCTGTAATCCGCCCCCGTCATTTTCCCAGATATTAAGACCTGCAACCCGTGAATAAACTTGCCGCGCATTGTTGGTAGAAAGGTTGGCAACGAGTTGATCGGGCGTGATAACCTCGGATTTTTTGCCTTCGTAAATGCCCATATTTTCAACTCCGCGAAGGCGCGAGAAACCGAAATCCGTTGCTTTTTCGGTCACGGTCAGTTCCTTTAAATTCTGGTCGCTGGAAATGCCGGAAGTAGCGGCAGCACTGTCCGGTTTTGGCGTTTTTTTGTCGGAAGTGCGCGATTGCGCATGGGCGACACATGAAAGGGCCAGTAAAAAAATGATAATGTTAAAGCCCTTTGATCTCATCATTGAAAGGAATAATCCAGGATTTGTGTTGGAAAGAATCTGTTTGTTTGGCCAGGTCCACCGCCGGATCGATCATCGGCTTGCCTATTCTGCCATTGAGCGCCACATAGGAATCCACATAGACCTGTGGCGTTTCGAAACCCGCCGCCGCGTAATGGTCGCGCAGCATGTGTGCGTATTGCAGGATCATATCAGGCTGGGTGGACATCATTTTTTCCTGCAAGCGCGTCAGGAAGTCGTTATTATTGACGATTTGTTTCTTGCCTGAGGCGTCGGTGACCGTGAATTGCGTGTAACCGGCTTTTTCCATCAGCATAACCCGCCAGGAAAACCGGTAACCTTCCTCCGTCCAGAAAAGCTCATCGGAATACATCAGATAACGGAACGGAAAGGTGATTTGGAATATAAAAAACAGTGCAAAAACGGTCAGTAGTAAGGGTTTGGCAATGCCTAAAACAATGTACGAGCGCTTTGGCCTGATAAATCGGATCGGCAGATTTAAAGCAAAACTAATAGCGTCGATGATTTTCTGGTGCATTTCTCCCGGAAAAAAAACGAACGCAGTCACGATCATAATGTATGGAAACATGCCGATCGGAAACAGAATGGCCGTTAATAAGTGAAAAATGATCACGGAAATGAATGCATAGGGACGCGTTTTTTTGTTCCAAAGCAAAAATCCAATGCTCAGATCGTAAACGCAGCCAGCCCAGCTGAACAGGTAGGGTGTCCATTTGTAATTAAATAGACCACCGATCACGGGCAGATCATTCTGCGCAGGAAGCCAGATTTTCAATGGTAATGCGTGTAAAAGCCAGTCGCTGTTGAGCTTTGCCAGTCCTGCGTAAAAATAAATGATGCACACCAGCAGCCGGATGCTGTCTATGCACCAGCTGGGCAGCTGGTCGACCAGTAACTTTTTGTTTCGGTAAGCGTCAAAAGAAAATGATGCGTGTGCAGGCAGGAAAATCAGCATAAAACTTACCATACTTACAAAATAGTAGTGGTTCAGGTAAGTGCTTTTGTCCATCAGCTCAATGTAAGTGAAAGTTAGGAAGAGCATAATGGCCGATAACCTGTAAAACAACCCGGCAGCAACCAGCAGGGAAGCCACGGCGCAAATCCCGAATAAAACATAAGTCCATTCTCCCAGCGGCCGGATGAATTCGAAGCCGAAAAAGGGAAAATGGAATTTTGGTAAAATATAAAGGTCGCTGATCCAGCCTTTTGCCCAAAAACGGCAAATGCTCAAAAAGAGCATAATGCCGAAAATGACCCGGAATAAGGCCAGCGTTGCAGCCGGAGAATATCGGTTGAAATATGCCCGCATGACTGATGCGTTTAGTCGCCGTCGTTATCGGTGTAGGTGATGGTAATGCTCATTGCCGAGGTCATGTCCACTTTCAGCATACGAACTGCCTTTTGCATTTCGGTATAAGTGTCCTTCATTACCTGATTATTGGTTTTTACCTCTTCGTATAAGTTCGGTTTCAAAGCATTAAGCTTGGATTTGCTTGCATCAAATTGTGCATTAAGCAGCTCGGTAAGGGGTTTGCCTGTGCCGCTGTCTTTGGCACCTAATGCATCCAGATAAGTTTTCAGAGACGGCCCGGTTCCGTCGGCTTTTACACTTTTTCCATTGAAAAAATCGACATAAGCCTGGTGCGCTGTTTTGGCTAGTGCCAGGGAAATATCTTTTTTATAGAATGCTTCCACTTTTTCAGGCGCGGCAATGCCATTGAGCATGGCTCCCGAAGGAATTCCAAACTTCCCGGAACGAATATAACGCTCGTAATGAAGTACATAACCATTGACCAGCAAGGAAGTTGAAGAGCCAATATCGAGTCCTGTTTTGGTAACGAATGTTTCTTTATACGCACCTTTCCATTCACTGGAAACTTTATCGAGAATGCTGTCCATGCGATCGGTAACGCGCTTGATGTAAGCGAGTTTGGCGGCGGCACCGGGCGCTGTTGTGTATTGGGCAACAATGGCCGCGTCGGTTGCGCCGAGGCCGTTGATCAGATAATCAAGCGCAGGAAATCCCTGGCGGGGGTAGGAATCCGGTGTTTCCAGGCTGGCAGCCGGATTTGCGATGTTTGCGCCGATGCCTTGTTCGCTGGCTGGGTAAATGTTAAAGAAATTGCGGATCGTATGCTTTTCTCCCGGTCCGAAATCAAAGAGCTCGACCTTTTGCCATTCTGTGTAGGCGTCGGCCCATGCTGCGCGGAAATCTGTAAGCGTGGCGGCGTCCGGTTTGGCGATGAATGCATTGGACTTGGTTACCATGGCATCAAACTTGCCCTGGAAATTGTCGTATGAAGGAATGATAATGTTGTCGGCAAGATGCGTAAGCATGGCTTTGCGGTCCTTCCCATCCTCAACTGGTTCGGGCTCGGTTTTTTCCTTTGAATCGGAACAGCCCAGGAAGAACACGGTCAGCAAAATGGGCAGATATTTTTTCATTGTCATGAGTAGTCAGGTTTTAAACAACAAATGGTGGATCGACAGCAAAGCCGTCAATCCACCCTCAAAACAGGTCAAGACCTGAATTTTATAACTTGAACTTTGCCGTTATCGCATCCGAAGCAGCATTGATCTTGTCGTTGGTAAGGTCCCAGAATCCATTCGGAGAGCCCATCAAGCCTAGCAACAATGCGTCAGAAAAAGCAGCGTCCGCACCATTGATCTTGCAGTAACGCAGGGAGTAAATGAAACCAAGTCCTTCGCCGATGGCATGTGCGCGGGCAGCGTCCGTTGTTCCGCTTTTCCATTTGCCCAGGTAACCCAGTGCAGCAGAAGCGATCGCTTTTTCCATTTCCGTTCTGATAAATGTTGCCTGCGTTTTCACCTCGGCGTTATCCATGTTCACGATTGCCGCGCGGCCTTTCACAAATGCAGGATGGATTTTAGCATAACTTGCTTTATTGTATTCCCAAATATACGAACCGATAAAAGACTCGTTGGAAGTTCTCGCAGCGTCTGTTGCTCCGGCCAGATATACCGGGTTCAAAGTAAGCAGTCCATATGCCTCGTCCCAGTTGTGTTCCAAAGCCGTATATTTTTTACCCGAAACCAATGAAATATTGTCGACATCCAAACCTTTGTCCAACAGCACATTACCAATGTAATCCATTTGCAAAGCACCGATCAGGCCTTTTTGAATGATTTGTCCGTGCTCAATTCCTTTTGAATCAACAAGATATGTTCCAAGTTTACCTGCAACACCTTTCGCCGCAGGCACCTTTACCGATTTGCTTGCTGCTTCCAGGGCGGCAAAACTGGTTTCCAGGTGCGCACGCGCAGCATCTGCTTCTGCGGCAGTTTTTGAAGAAGCTGTAACATCCCGCAACTGCACACCCGAAGCATTCAGGTCCGCGCCTTTAATATTAATAGTTGATGTGCTGATATCCGTGAACGGGTTACCTGTATTCGCATACATATTTTTCATCACAGCCGCAGTTACCTGTGTGCTGTCCCGCACTGCCGAGCCCAGGTAATAATTTAGCGCCTGGAACATTTTGTAACGCGCATTCCCGGACGTCAGATCGACGGTAGTATCGCCTTTGGTGTCAACAAAAAGGCTTTTGTAAGGTGTTGTAGGGGTGATTTTTGCGTAATCAATTTTGGTGCGAAGCTCCGGGCCCGGGCTTGGATCGATAGGCCTTTCTTCATCGTCTGAACAGGAGGATAACCCCGCGACCAGCATGGACGCAAACAATACATTGCGTAAGTTGAAATGTTGTAGCATTCTTTTCAAATAGTTGTTTTGTCAGGAAATGTGAGAGGTTGCTTATTTAGACTAATCATAAGCGGGGGCAAACATATGCATTATTTAGAATCAGAACAAATTACTTAAAGGAGATTATAGATTAAGTCTGCTATGGACTAACAAAAAAAAACACTTACCGCTGACTTCAAGTTCGTTAGCCTGAAATCCTGGTAAGTGTCTTAATCAAATTTTAATGTCCGTAGCGAGTCAGTGCTAACTCAACTTCCGCTTTCTGCTTTCTTTTTGCTGTTGAATTTCTTCTCGGCGGTTTTGGCTTTTTCAAAATCCAGCACCACGCCGTTGATACAATAACGAAGTCCGGTAGGAGGCGGGCCATCCTCGAAAACGTGTCCCAAATGCGATTTGCATTTGCCGCACATTACCTCCGTGCGACGCATGCCGTGGGAGTTGTCTGCCGCTTCCAAAATGGAGGTTTTGCTGATCGGCTCGAAGAAGCTCGGCCAGCCGCATCCGCTTTCGTATTTGGCATTACTTTTAAATAGTGCATTGCCGCAAACGGCGCAATAGAATGTGCCTACCTCTTTGGAATGTTCGTATTCACTGGTAAATGGTCGCTCGGTTCCTTTCAGGCGCGCTACTTCGTAAACTTCCGGCGAAAGGACCTTTTTCCACTCTTCGTTGCTTTTATTAACCGCAACGGAATCCTTCCTGGAATATGCGGGTGTTTTTTTCTGCTCTTTCTGTGCCGGGGAAGATTGTCCGTAACAGCTTTGCAGCATTAATGCGAACATGCCTGCAAGCAGGAATGCGATTGGCTTCTTCATGCTGTTTATCATTTTGATGTTTTCTTAATATACGATATGCCGGCGCAAATAGTTGGACGCGGGACTATTTTAACTAACAATATCGGGCAAGAAAAGATTTAAATAAAGGCAGACAGATCCCGCACGCCAAGCTTTCTGGAAGTCGTAAACCCTTCTCCGAAAGTCACACCGATCGCGTGGCCCATTTCCCGGGCGCGGGCGATCACAAATTCGAGGAAATCAGGGGAGGAAATGTAGCTCTGCGGCTCGTCGCTGTTATAGGAAGGCACGAAAAACTGGCTTTCGAATGCACGGATCGCTTCTACTTTTTTGTCATGGACATGGGTTATGTCAACGATAAAATCGGGCGTAATGTAGCGGTCCTGTACGGTGTGGAAAACCTGCCTGGGCCGCCATGCTTCCTGCTCATTGCCTTGTTCATCAAACGTCTTCACCATCCGCAGACCGGAGTAAAAGCAACTGTCCGAAACGAGCTGTCCGGCACGGCCGTGATCCGGATGCCTGTCCGTAACAGCATTGGTAATAACGATATCGGGCTGATATTTACGGATGTATGGGATGATCGCTTTCTGATGTGCTTCGTTATTGGCAAAAAATCCATCGGCTAAACCTACATTATCACGTACGGCAATGTTCATGATAGCCGCCGCATTTTTAGCTTCCTGAATCCTGCCTTCGGGCGTCCCGCGCGTGCCGAGCTCGCCGCGTGTGAGGTCTACAATCCCGACTTTTTTTCCCAATGCAATCTGCGACAGCAATGTTCCGGCACAACAAAGTTCGACATCGTCAGGGTGAGCTGTGATGGCAAGGATATCTAGTTTCATAATATGGATGTTATTTGATGCGAAGTTTCTGCCCGATTCTCAAAGTAGAGCGGGTAGAAATACGGTTTTTTCTGGCAACGGATGAAATGCTGACACCATACCGACCTGCTATGGAAGACAATGTCTCACCCGAGCGCACTTTATGCAAAATAGAGCGGGTGTACGCTACGGGAGCATCGCCCGATGCAAACTCGCTTTTGTTCGATTTACCCCTTAAATGGCTCCATACATTGCTCGTCAGCAAGAAATGGTCAGACTTGATAGCTTTGTTTTCCCAGTCAAAAATATTTCTCGGGTCGAATGGATTCCCTTCGTAGCGGTTTTCATAATGTAAATGGGATCCCGTACTGCGGCCGGTATTTCCTCCCAAGCCGATCACTTCGCCAGCTTTTACGATTTGCCCCGATTCAACAAGTTGTTTGGATAAATGCCCGTAAAGTGTTTCGAGACCATTATAATGTCTTACAACAACAAAACGACCGTATCCGCTGCCGTCGAAGGCAACAATGCGGACCATTCCGTCATAGGTCGAGCGCACTGTATCGCCCGTTTCCAGGTCCAGATCGCTTCCATTATGCCATCTTCCCCAGCGGTAGCCGAAGTTGGAAGTAGGCTTGGTGTCGATCATGGGTGTGGCCCACATTCTGTTTACTGCGGGATCGTATAATGTAATGTCAACAGGTTCGTCGAATTCCAGCGGGCTGAGTCCGTAGGGGTTAATGGTGCGTGCATCCCAGATTACGTAATATTCAGCGGATTTTACCCATTCATCTGCAACTAGCAGGGAATCAACAACTTCTACAACTTCGGTTTCTCCTTCGTCCAGGGTGGTTGTGTCCTCGCTTACGACGGGGTTGAGCGGCTTTACCGGCTCGAACTGGCTTTGGAATCTGAGATTGGAGGTTTCTACCTGGTATTCGTCTTCGGGCTGCGGTGTGCTTATCCTAGTAGGTCCTTCGTTGGCATTGTTTCCGGACTGATTGATTTTGGGATTTCTTTTGAATTTTCCTCGCTCTTGCGCTTGCGTGTTCCAGGAGATCAAACACACGGTCATTAGCAAACTTACAATAAGCTTTACTTTCATAGGTATAAAAAAATCAGATCAGACTACATTGCTTGCTAAAACATGACAATGTAGCCTGATTCAAATTAGGGGTTGGGCAAATTATTTATGCTGTTTCCTCAATGATGGTTTCTACTTCAAGTTCCATTAGAAATCTCTCGGCGTCCAACGCGGCCATACATCCGGTTCCGGCAGCAGTGATGGCTTGTCTGTAAACATTATCCTGCGCATCACCACAAGCGAATACACCTTTAATGTTGGTGCAAGCACTTCCTTTTATAGTCTGAATGTAGCCGGTTTCGTCCATGTTCAGATATCCTTTGAAAATATCCGTGTTAGGCTTATGTCCGATCGCTACAAAGAAACCGGTTGCCTGCAATAGTTGCTCCTCGCCCGTTTTATTATTTTTTACCAAAACAGATTCAAGTCCTTCTTCTCCGTTCAGCTTTACCGTTTCCGTATTCCAGAGAATTTCAATGTTCGGCAACATTTCTACGCGTTTCTGCATGATCTTGGAAGCACGCATTTCATCGCGACGAACCAGCAGATACACTTTACGGGCCAATTTGGCAAGATAACTTGCTTCCTCGGCAGCTGTATCACCGGCGCCCACGACTACCACATCCTGTCCTCGGAAAAAGAAACCATCACAAACCGCACAGGCAGAAACGCCGCGGCCGTTCAGGCGCTCTTCGTCAGGAAGCCCCAGCCATTTGGCAGAAGCACCGGTTGAAACAATCACTGAATCGGCTTCGATCTCGTGCTTGTTGTCAATAGTCACTTTGAGCGGATGTGTTGTAAAATCAACTGCCGTAGCCAATCCGTAACGGATATCTGTTCCGAAGCGTTTGGCTTGTTTTTCGAAATTGACCATCATTTCAGGACCGGTAATCCCATCCGGATAGCCCGGATAATTATCAACTTCCGTGGTAATGGTCAGCTGGCCGCCTGGTTGCGCGCCTTGGTAAAGTACAGGATTCAACCCTGCTCTGGATGCATATATAGCGGCTGTATATCCGGCAGGACCGGAGCCAATGATTAAGCAGGATACTTTCTCGGGTGTCATATTATATGGATACTAAATGTTAACGACGAATGTTTACGAACTAAGTTGTACTCGTCTATTACAACATTGGCAGATCGACAAAAGTGCAAAATTTCGATTCTTTATGCAAATTCAATTAGAGGATCCTCCACTCGATTCTGCGGTTCTTCTGGCGGTTTTCCTGGGAGTCATTTGCGGCAACAGGCTGCGTCTCCCCATAACCTTTGAATGTGATCCGGTCTGCGACAATCCCCGACTGTTGCAGATATTGCTGAACGGATTGCGCCCTTCGCCTTGATAATTCCATATTTTCCGTGTCGGAACCTACATCGTCGGTATGACCGGAAATTTCAATTTTTACAGTTTTGTTTTTATTCAAAAAGTCAACCATTTTCCCAAGCTCGACTTTCGATTTTTCATCGAGGCTGTATTCACCTGTTTTGAAAAATATATTATTGAGCACTTCCGCCCGGTCTTTTTCAATGGCCTCCAAAGGAATGTCCAGGTCAACAAAGGATGTGGAATCATTCACTGTAAATGACAGGCTTTTAAAAAGATAACCCTGTTTGGATACATAAAAAGCATATTCGCCTCCGCTGTTGAGCACGGCCAGGAAAGAACCCGTTTTGCCATCCGACGAGAATTCGCCGACTTTTTGTTGTGTTTTAAGATCAAAAAGGTCGATAGCGGAAGCCAGCGGCGTATTTGTCTTTTTATCAAACACTTTTCCCTTCGCATAGCGTGTAGGCACGATCATATTCTTCACCTCTTGGGGCAAATTGAATGTATAAAGCAGCGAGCGGCCTTTTCCTTCCGAACCATCGTCTGTATAGTAAGCTTTCTGCCCGTCCGAAGCGATAAAAAGTCCCACCTGGTCGGCTATGGTGTTAATAGGGTAACCAATGTTCCTGGATTGCGACCATACAGTGTCCGTGCGCTGTGAGATAAAGATGTCAAAACCGCCCATGCCAGGAAAGCCGTTTGAGGCATAAAAAAGCGTTCTGCCGTTGGCGTGAATGAATGGTGCATTTTCTTCATCGGGCGTATTAATGTGTGACCCAAGGTTTTTTGGCGCCGCCCATTTGCCTTTATCATCAAGTTTGGTAACCCAGATATCGCGCTTGCCCTGTCCGCCCTTACGGTCCGAAGCAAAGTACAACAGGTGGCCGTCGGCCGATAGAGATGGCTGCGATTCCCAGTCGCGTGTATTGATTTCCTGACCCAGATTTAGCGGCGCACTCCAATCCTTGCCTTCTTTGCGTGAAATGTATAGATCGCAGCTTCCATAACCATCCGGCCGGTTGCAGGCCGTGAAAACCAATGTTCGTCCGTCCGCCGACACAGTGCAAGTGCCTTCGTTATTGGTTGTGTTAATGGACTTGGAAATTTCCTCGGGCACGTCCCATTTACCATTGATACGATGCGTGGTGTAAATGTTTTCGTCACGGTTCTCCGTCAGGCCGGTGAAAATCAATGTTTCATCATCCGCCGTCATAACAGGGAAATACTGCGTGTTCAGGAAGTTGACCGTGTCGCCCAGGGACTGTTTCTGAATGCTTAAAGGATTTTTGATCGCCTCCCGGGCAAATTTGGAAGATGCTATTGATTTTTCCGCAAGCCGGGCGAGGCTCGATTTTGCGGGAAACAATGGCAATGCTCTCTCGTAGTAGACCTGCGCCGAATCGTAATGCTGCGCTTCAAAATGATAGCGTCCAAACCATTGCAACGCTGCCGCCGTCTGCGGCGCCGTTGGTCTGAGCTGAATGGCTTTTGCGTAATATTTTTTGGTGAGATCCGGGTTGCGTTGCAGCTCGTAGATCTGCGCAAGCCTCAGGTTGGTGTCATAACTGTTGGGTTCCTGTTCCAGGACTTTTTCAAAAAGCGCAATGGCATCGGGCAGCTTTCTTGCCTGCCAGGCTTGCTGCGCTTTTTCATAGGTTTCCCGGGCTTTCCGGGACAATGTTGCATCCTGTGCATGCGTGTAATTTGAAATAAACAGACAGGAGAAGAGCAAAAATATAGCGGCGCGGTGCATTAGGGAATGTTCATATACTTGTGGGTTTGTAACGACATTTTCCATTTGGGATTGTCTTTGATATATTCAATTATCAAAGGCAGCATCACCTCATGCTTACTCCATTCGGGCTGTAAGAGCAGCGTGCATTCGTCGGAGACAAGTGCAGCATGTGACTCCGCAAATTCAAAATCACTTTTGTTGTAAATGATCGCTTTGAGCTCGTTGGCGTTTTTATAAATGTCGGGGTGTGGTGTTTTAAATTTTTTGGGAGAAAAACACACCCAATCCCAATGTCCTGTGAACGGATATACGCCGGATGTTTCAATGTTGGTTTTAAAACCTGCGTCTTGCAGCTGGCCCGTCAGCTCGTCGAGGTTATACATTAAAGGTTCGCCTCCAGTGATCACAGCCAGGCGGCCGGGATACTGCAACGCGCCGTCGACAATGTTGTTAATGTTATATTTCGGATGCAGGTCCGCATTCCAGGATTCTTTCACGTCGCACCAGTGACAGCCCACTTCGCAGCCGCCTAGGCGGATAAAGTAAGCAGCCCGACCACTATGCTGGCCTTCACCCTGCAAGGTGTAAAAGGCCTCCATAACCGGAAGCTGGTGGGTAACGATGGGCAATGTTTCAGTCAGCACAATTCAAAAAAGGGAGATGTTCAAAAGAATGTAACAACCAATCCGGTCGAAAAATGCCCAAAGGTACGAAATTCAAAGTGCTAATAGTCTATCAAACCAGATCAATTAGTCGCATATTTGCAGTATGAATGCAATGCCAATCCACCAGCAAGAAGTTATTTGTGCGCTCGCAACTCCCTCAGGCGTAGGCGCTATTGCCGTGATCCGCGTCTCCGGGCTTGGGTCTATTTCCATGGTAAAATCCATTTTTAAGGGAAAAAACCTGGAAGAAGCCGAAACCCACACCGTACATTTCGGAACAATCCAGGCAGCCGGGGAAATCATCGACGAAGTCCTCGTGACCGTCTTCAAAACGCCCAGATCTTTTACCAAAGAAGATTCGATAGAGATTTCCTGTCACGGCTCCGACTACATTATCAGGCAAATATTGAAACTCCTCATTTCAAAAGGAGCAAGGATCGCCAAGCCCGGCGAGTTCACACAGCGCGCATTCCTGAACGGCCAATTTGACCTAGTCCAAGCCGAAGCCGTAGCTGATCTCATCGCAGCCGATTCGCAAGCCAGCCACAAAACCGCATTAAACCAGCTAAGAGGCGGCTTTTCCAAAAAACTCGCATCATTACGCACCGAACTCATCCACTTCGCATCCTTAATCGAGCTCGAACTTGATTTCGGTGAAGAAGACGTCGAATTCGCCCAGCGCGATGATCTGCGCCGCCTTATTGAAGCATTACTAAGCACAATTGCGCCTTTGATCGAGTCGTTCGATTTCGGTAATGCGTTAAAAGAAGGCGTCCCGGTGGCCATTATCGGCTCGCCCAATGTCGGCAAATCCACATTGCTGAATGCTTTACTAAACGAAGAAAAAGCCATCGTAACCAGCATCGCCGGCACGACCCGCGATGTCATCGAAGACACCATTGTCCTCGATGGCCTGAAATTCCGCTTCATCGACACCGCCGGCATCCGCGAAACCACCGACCTTGTGGAATCCATTGGCATTGAAAGATCGAAAAATGCGATGGAGAAGGCAGATATCGTGATCTTCCTTTTCGACAGTTTGGAAACCTTGGAGGAAAACCAGCAACTCGGGGCATTACTGCCCGACGGAAAACAGGTTTTGTATGTGTTGAACAAGATTGATATTGGAGAAATAGCGGCTGAAAGTTTAGGCGCGCTGCAAGAGAATGTTATTTCAATTTCTGCAAAATCCCAAACCGGACTATCTCAGCTGACCAATAAATTGGTTTCAATGGTTTACGGCCAATCGGCCAGCGATACTGTGGTAACGAATTTGCGTCACTACGAACATTTGGTGAAAACACATGATGCTTTGAATGATGTTTTGAATGGGTTGGAAACGGGGGTTACCGGGGATTTTCTGGCGCAGGATATTCGGTTGTCGCTGTTTCATTTGGGGGAGATTACTGGGACTATTGTTACGGATGACTTATTAGAAAACATCTTTTCCCGCTTCTGTATCGGCAAGTAGGTAGGCTAAATAAAGTAAGCAATCTTCTATCAAACAACAAGATATGGACGAGCAGGATATTCGTTGGAAACAGCGGTTTGAAAATTATAAAAAAGCACTTGCGAAATTAGGTGAAGCTGTTCATCTGGATACGCAACGTGCGTTAAGTGAACTTGAAAGGCAAGGCGTTATACAGGCGTTTGAATTTACGCATGAATTGGCCTGGAAGGTGATGCAGGATTTTTTTATTTATCAGGGCAACTCGGAGATAAAAGGTTCGAGGGATGCAACACGCCAGGCATTTAGTGTTGATCTGATCATGGACGGCGATAACTGGATGGAAATGATCAAGAATAGAAATCTTACCAGCCATACTTATAACGAAGAAATATCCGAACAGATTTATAAAAACATTGTCGGTGATTTTTATCCTCTGTTTTTAGCATTTCAAGAAAAGATGGAATCCATAATAGCCAAAAAAGAATAATGTACGGCCTGTCAGAAAAAACAATTATCGCAGTTCAAAATGTTTTCCGAAAGTATCCGAACGTAGAAAAAGTAATCCTCTACGGATCGCGCGCAAAAGGAAACTTCCGCAACGGCTCCGACATTGATTTAGTGCTAGTAGGAGACAAACTTACTTTAACTGATCAATTCAGAATTGAAACAGAACTGGATGATTTACTGCTTCCTTACAGGATAGATTTGGCACTTTACCATCAAATTGAGAATGAGGATCTTGTTGGTCATATTGATCGAATGGGGATGGTTTTTTTTGAAAATGTGACCGTCAAGGGAGCTTGAATTTGATTCCGCCGGTTCGGTGATTCAGCCCGGTACAACAATGACCGCCGGATGGCTCGCAAATACATCCATGACCAAATCAAAATAAGTCTTTCCTTCCGAGGTTTCCAGCGCTTTTAATTTTTCTGAAAACAGCGCTTTGTTGAAAGGTGAGCCGGGGCGTAGTTTTTCCAGGTAATACCGCCTGGTTTCTTCATAACCCAACGATAGCCGACTAATTTCCATATCCAGCCAGATGAGCTCTAATGCTGTGGCGCCCTTGGCAGCTCCAAATCCTCGGTATAGAAGATCATCCAGGGCATCCAGGCTTTCTGCAATTTGCCATTCTTCGTCAGCCATAAAAAGCCGGTTGATCTCCGTATAAAAGGACGCAATCCCCTGAATTGAGCTGCCCTGAATTGTTAATTGCATTTCTATCCGTTATTGATATGGTAAGGCGAACATTGCAAATTTATAGCGTAGGGTGCAGTTTACAATGTGCCTTGATTGTATTTTGTTATGAGAACGATAAGCATTACCGAATCAACAATATCTGGTTCAATAATTTGTTAACAAAAACCGGCAGCAAGGACGCTGCTGGTCTTTTCCACTTTACAAATGAGCAAATACATTTCAACAATCGGACTTTTGGTCCTTTCTAATGTCTTCATGACACTGGCCTGGTATGGGCACCTCAAATTCTTCAATAAGGACGGTGGTCATAGCTCCACACCATTGTGGACGATCATACTTCTGAGCTGGGGCCTGGCATTTTTTGAATACTGCTTCCAGGTTCCGGCGAATCGCATCGGCTCTTCCGAAACCGGAGGCCCGTTTACATTGGTGCAGCTGAAAATTATTCAGGAGGTGATTACCCTGATCGTTTTTATGATCTTCTCGGTAACGTTTTTTAAAAATACGCAATTCACCTACAACCACCTGATCGGCTTCGCATTACTGGTGGGAGCGGTTTATTTTATTTTCAAGGCGTGAGGGTTTCCCCAGCATTGCTTAAACAGCAGCGTTTCAGAGGTTAAGCCCTGCAGGAATATGTCCCAACATTGAAACTTATTTTCTTTACCGATCGTTCGGTATAATAAAGAGTAGACAATGGCACATTCAAAAATTAACGCTGATATTGTTGTTGAAAAGCTGATGCAAGTATTCCGGTCGATAGGCTATGATGGGGCGAGTTTGGCCGAGTTGGCTTCTGCAACGGGGCTGAAAAAGGCAAGCTTATACCATCGGTTTCCGGACGGCAAGGTGGGTATGGCGAATGCTGTGCTTGATTATGGTTCCGAGTGGACGGATGAACATATATTCAGCGTCCTGCATGCATCCGAACCGGCCACGGAACGTCTGAATGCTGTGTTGGATGCTATTTCACGGCTTTATGATGGTGGTCAGTCGGCGTGCATTCTCCGGGCGATGTCACAGGGAACCGCCGTAGATATTTTTAAGGATCGGGTGGCTGGTATGATGCAGCAATGGATAGATGCATTTGCGCACCTTGCGTCGGACCTGGGCCATGATTCCAATGCTGCTGAAAAGCTAGGCAAATCAGCCCTCATTAAAATTCAGGGCTCGCTCATTGTAGCTCAGACTTTACAGCAACCATCGTATTTCCAGGAAGCACTTAATGACATTAGAAGAGATTTTATCAGATAGCGTTAGGGCCGACAAGTTAGACTGCCATTTGATAACCCTTCCTTCGGTAATATCGTCAGCAGTTTTGAAATAAAATTACTTTAAACTTTTACTACAATGGAAACAACAGATGTCTTTGAATATACCTCATTCGTGAATGAAGAATGTGGCGATACGATGTGGAATGAAGAAAATTTGAACCCACCAAAAAACAGCGCTAAAAAGGATGTTTCTGTGGGAAATATAAAAACAGAAAACAAGGATATTCAGCATCCCTCTGAGGATAAATCCGTTAACTGACTATGGTAGGATTGGGGTTACATTAAAAACAAATCAGATATGGCAAGGAACTATGCATCAGTGGCTTTCACTCCGGAAGTGAAGGCCCTGCAGGAACGCTACGGAAGCCGTCAGGCCTATGCGCACATGGAACAAAAAGCGACCGGGACCCGGCTTTCCGATAGCGAGAGCAACTTTATTCAGGAAAGGGATAGTTTCTATATAGCGAGCATTGGCGAAAATGGGTTTCCTTACATCCAGCACCGTGGAGGGATGAAAGGATTTCTTCACACAATTGATCCGCAAACACTTGCGTATGCCGACTTACGTGGCAACAGGCAGTTCATTACAGTAGGCAATGCTGCCACTAATCCCAAAGTTTCCCTGATATTAATGGATTACGCACGGCGGGCGCGATTGAAGGTATATGCCGAAGTCGAAATCGTAGCTATTAACGACCGCCAGGATCTGGCCGACCTGGTTATTCCGGAAGGCTATGAAAACATTGCCGAGCGGATTGTGCTGCTGCATATCGTAGCCTTTGATTGGAACTGTCCAAAGTATATTACTCCCCGTTATGCTATGGAAGAAATTAATCAGATGGTAGCGCCGATGCAGGAACGTATAAAGGAACTGGAATCGGAAGTCCTGCGGTTAAAGAAGCAAAATGAGCTATTTACTGCAAACTCACCACACTAGAACCGGCATAGAAGCGCCGATGCGGTGCCGCCCACTATCATATATTCTACTGAATGTTTGTTAAAGATTTCGCGGATGTAGCGAATGCTGCGTGCATAGTCCATTTAATGTTCATTGCTTATTCGAACCAGCTTTGACATATTCCTCCCTCAAAGATTTCATTGAGCGCTCAAAGCTATCATGACGCTTCATTGACTTTATAGAAGATGGGGCAGCTGGCTTCACAGAAGACTTCAATTCCTGAATGCTTTTGTATTTGGCTGATTGGTTCATGTGAATCTCTTGAAACTGTAAATTGAAGATACGAATGTATTACAAAAATCAAGGCTCGAAAAAATAGGTAAGAACGCCTAGGAATGCGGGGACTGTTGGTGACAGTCCTTTTTTGTTGCTTCGTCGACATTACAATGCTTTCTGTCGACGGTTAGAACAAAAAGACCATTGACCGGATTATCATCCCAAAATGGTTCATAATCACAATAACAAAATGCCGGGCAAGACGATCATTAGCAGCGACTGGTACGCTGACGAACAGCTTATCATCACACAAATCAGCGGTGATATAGACAAACAGGATGTCATACACTGGGAGCAAACCTTACATGCGGCGCTGGATCGGGTGGCGGATTCGGGCCTTTTCAAGATCTTCATAAACCTGCACGGCTTTAATGCGGTGAACGTGGATGTGCACAAACATTTTCGCAACACTGTTCCACTTACGCTCGCGCGCTATGGCTGGAAAGTCGGCTACGTGGCAATGTTTCCGGATGAAGCTGAAAAAATAGTCATCACCAGGAACAGGAATATCCAATGCGTCGCAGCAGCACATTGCCACCAGGATACGACAAAAATGGAGAAATACGAATTGCTGTTCAGCAGCAACAACGAACACTTTTTCACTGACGCGGAAGCCGCAAATGCATGGATAAGAGGCTTTAATAAACCTTCATAGAATCACTTTCCTAAGCCCCTCTAATCCAACTCATACAAGCGCCGCTCGCTTCTTAATTTTTCTTGCAGCTCTGCGATGGCTTGCTTTTTACTTTGCTTGATCCGGTCGAGTAATGGTTTTGGGCCGCCGTCGGGGTTGTGACGGGATCCCCAGGCGAGGAATTCTACCATGATCGGTACGA
This sequence comes from Dyadobacter chenhuakuii, assembly GCF_023821985.2. NCBI lineage: Bacteria > Pseudomonadati > Bacteroidota > Cytophagia > Cytophagales > Spirosomataceae > Dyadobacter > Dyadobacter chenhuakuii. Next base: position 433,010 of record NZ_CP098805.1, read on the forward strand.
GCTCGATTCCTTTGTCGGTGATCAGGTAAAGGAATTTGGACGCGTTTTTGGGTGAGGTTACTTTGGAAACTATTCCTTCTTCCAATAGCAGGTTCAACTTTTCGGTAAGTACGGCCGAAGATATTTTCTCAGCCGATGCCCGGAATTCCAGGAAAGAATTTTTGCCGTTGAACATGATGTCCCTCAGGATTAGGAGCATCCATTTATCACCAAAGATTTCCACCGAATAATTGATGGGGCAGCTTGATCTTCTCTCTGTGCTTTTCATAATATTATCATCAAAAGTAGTTTGTTTTTAAAACTGCTTTTATCTAAATTTGCAGTTCGTAAAACAGACTACAAATTTAGCAAAGTTTAATTATGGACTTCACAAGTAAAAACGTCATTATCACTGGCGGAACAACAGGAATCGGACTGGCAACAGCAAAAGCATTCATCAGCGCAGGTGCAAACGTGTGGATCACGGGAAGAAGTGCCGGTAATCTGCAAAAAGCCAGCGCAGAAATACAGAGCCCAAAACTGGCCACTGTTGTAGCGGATACATCGAATCTCGACGGCATTTCGGTTTTGGAACGAACATTTGCGGAGACCGGCAGCAAGCTGGATGTCCTCTTCCTGAATGCGGGAATCGGAACATTCGAGCCGATTGCAGAGGTTAGCGAAGCGAATTTCGATGCACAGTTCAACACGAATGTGAAAGGGCATTTTTTCACATTACAAAAATTACTTCCCCATCTGAGGGACGGAGCGTCGGTATTGTTCACATCTTCGTCGGCAGCATCTGCTGCAAACATTGGAAGCAGCGTATATGCCGCCACCAAGGGAGCGCTAAACAAAATTGCCCAAACCGCGGCTAATGAACTGGCAGGGCGGAAAATACGCGTAAATATCGTTAGTCCGGGACCAATTGCAACCCCGGGGCTAACCAGCGTCGTGCCGGAAGAAGCACAGGGCTTTTTGGCTGGTGCTACCGCATTGCAAAGGCTCGGCACGCCTGATGAGATCGCCCGCACAGTGCTTTTTCTGGCTTCTGATGCAGCAAGTTTCATTACCGGAACGGAAATCAACGTGGATGGCGGTTATCATAGCTATGCACTGAAATAAGTTGGCTATATCTTTCATTATGAGTTAAAAAAGCGGCTATCAGCCGCTTTTTTAAGTTCCTGATAACTTCCTCACCATTCAGTGATTCAAAGACAAACGCCAGTTTTATTTTTAATTAGTATAAATAATTTTACTTTTGCGAAAATTAAACGTTCGCTTGATGAAAGTAAGATTACACTCCATACTATTCTTTTTCGCCTCTGTTTGTTCCTTCCAGCTCGCTTATGCCCAATCTGATTCGGGAGTGATCCGGGGGACCGTGATGGATAATAATAACCAGCCTATCCCGTTCGCTTCTGTCGTTGTGAAAGGGACTAACATAGGCACCACTGCAAATGGTGACGGAAGTTACCGGCTTGGAAATTTGCCCAAAGGAAACGTTTCGATCAGAGCTTCTTTTATCGGATATACGATTCAGGATAAAGATATTACACTTGATCCGGGCTCGGACCAAAGCCTCGATTTTGAGCTAAAAGAAAGTTCTTCCCTGCTTGATGAAGTCATTGTATCCGCAGGACGCAGGGTGGAGTCGCTGGCAGAAACGCCGTCATCTGTAACGGTTGTGAACGCAAAGGAGATCGGAGCACTTTCTACCATAAGCCCCAACATTGCCAACATTCTGGCATTTTCGGTTCCGGGTTTAGGAGCTTCTACCAATCAGACTGGTAACTCGGGGCAAACATTGCGCGGTCGTAACCTGCTGGTGCTTATCGATGGCATACCGCAATCAACTCCTCTCAGGGCCGGAGGAAGGGATATCCGTTCCATTGACCCTTCGGTGATTGAGCGGGTAGAGGTGATTAAAGGTGCCACGGCAATTTATGGAAACGGTGCTGATGGTGGGTTGATGAACTACATTACGAAAACCCCAAAAACAGACCGAAAAATTGGCGGATACAGCCAGTTGAGCCTTACCGGAAACACCCGCGGAGACAGCACGCTGGGATTCCGGGCTTCACAGCAATTGTACGGGCGGGTGGCCAAGTTCGATTACGTCGTAAGCGGAATGTACGAAAAAACCGGCGTTTACCGGGATCCGAAAGGGTTAGTGATATCTCCTGATTATGGACTGGGCGAAACCAAAATATACAATGCATTTGCGAAGGTTGGTTACAATTTTAATGCTTCCCAGCGCATTGAGGCAATGTATAATTATTACAGCTCCAATCAGCATTCGGCTTATGTTGCCAAAGCCGGCGTTTACAGAGAGTCTCCCGCGATCGGCGTATGGGGAACGCGAAAAGGAATTGACGAGGGAACCCGCTACAACCACAATGCCAATATTCAGTATACCAACAAAAATGTTATTGGCCGGACTTCTCTGACTGCCAATGTGTATTTGAAGGATTTTTGGACGGTTTATTCCAATTCAGAATCATTTTTTGGCAGCGGACAATCTGCCATCATTTCCACGAAAAAAGGTTTCAGGCTTAACCTGAACACGCCTTTCACCGTTTCGTCCAAACTGTCGGGAGACGTCACTTATGGTGTGGATATATTGAATGATAAAACTGAGCAAAATCTGGTTGACGGCCGCTCCTGGGTGCCGCGCATTAATATGAACAACCTGGCGCCCTATGCCCAGCTCACGACGCAATGGTTTGATTACCTGAACTTGAAAACAGGCTTGCGTGCTGAAAACATCAAAATGGACATTGCCGATTACGCCACGCTGGCCACAGGTCCCAATGGTGCCGGAAGTATTAATGTAACAGGTGGAAAGCTGGATTACAATGCGTTTGTATTCAATGCAGGGCTTCGGTATTCAAAGCATAAGCGCTTCAACCCATTCGTCAGCTATTCACAATCGTTCTCGATTTTTGATCTGGGCAGAATATTAAGGGCTGCGAACGAAAATACGGTGGCCGGTCTGCAAACCGAGCCGATCATTGTGAACAATTATGAAGTCGGTTTCAGCAGTGCATTGGGGCCATTGAATGTGTCGGCTGCCTATTATTACAGCACATCGAAACTGGGTTCCAATTTACTGCTGGTAGATGGTAAATACGTAGCAGAGCGATTGCCCGAGCGCGTTTGGGGTTACGAATTCCAGGTGGATTATCAGGTGACCAACAACTTCGTTCTGGGAGGAAACTATGCTTTCGTGGAGGGTAAAGGGGATAAGGACGGCGACGGCAATTTCAACGGCACAACCGATAAATATCTGAACTCGAACCGCATTACACCCGTGAAAATTGCGACTTACGCCAGGTACAACAAAGCCCGTTTCAATGCAGATCTGAACTGGTTATATGTAGGTAAGCGGGACCGCTTTGCTCCCAACGAAAAAGGCGTTTATCCAATCGGCGAGGGGCCCATCGAATCTTATAATACATTTAATTTGTCTTTGGGATACAAAATTACGGAAAGCCTGAAAGCTGATTTGGGTATTGAAAACTTGCTTAATACCGTTTATTACCCGGCTATCGCCCAGTTTTACGGCACAGCCATTGATTACCGGAGAGGAAACGGGCGCAGATTTAACCTTACAGTAGGATACCGGTTTTAGCGAATATGAAATTTAAAAAAGTGGTCAGCTTTTTACACCTTTGGCTCGGACTTGTGTCCGGGCTTTTTGTGTTTTTGATTGCTGTCAGCGGCTGCCTCTATGTTTTTGCCGACGAGCTCAAACCCATCGTTTACCGGGAGCGTCTTTTTGTTACCCCGGAAAATAAAGAAAAGCTCCCTTTGACCCAACTGCTGAGCATTGCCCAAAATACGCTCGGGAAGGACAAAATCATCACGCGGATCGAAATGGCCAACGCGCCCGACCGATCGGTAACATTCCGGTCACAAAAGAATAATCCCGAAGGATTGACGCACTGGGACTATTTCGAATATTATTACCGGGTATATATCAACCCTTATTCAGGGAAAGTTATTTATGTGGAAGACTCAAAAAACGAATTTTTTCAGCTCGTACTGGCATTGCACATGCGAATGTTATTTGGTGAAAAAGTAGGGCATTACGTGGTCGGATATTCGGTGTTGAGCTTTGTAATTATATTGATTTCCGGCTTTATTCTCTGGTTTCCCAAGAAATGGACAGTCAAAAGCATCAAGAACCATTTCACTGTTAAATGGAGCGCAAAATGGAAAAGACTAAATTACGACCTGCACCAGATCCTTGGACTTTATGCATTCATTATTCTGTTACTAACGTCCCTGACAGGCCTCGTCTGGGCATTTGACTGGATGCAGGATTCTGTGCGTTTTGTAGCGAATGGCGGGAAAAATATAGAAAAGCCCGCCCTTCTGGTTTCAGATACATTGCAGCCGCAAGCTGTTTCCGGGTTGGATAAGGCATTCACAGTGACCGCCGCTGGCTACCCGGATGCATATGCTTATCTGGTATTATTACCTGCCAAAGCCACGTCTACGATTAATACACTGGTCTATAAAAAAGACTGGAACCGCTTCGACCGCCTGCTGATCGTATATGACCGTTATTCTGGCAGAATGCTTTCCAACACCTCCTTTCAGGATCTGAATAACGGCGACAAGGCCTATCAGTTAAATTTCGACTTGCACACCGGCGCATACATGGGTTTATTTGGTAAAATCCTATCATTCCTCGCCGCCCTGGCCTGCTCCATATTACCCGTCACCGGCTTTTACATCTGGTGGAACAAAAAGAAAAAGAAGAAGTCACCACTGCAAGTACAATTGGCGGATCGGTCGTAGCGGAGCAAACACCGGAAAGTCCATCCGCTTTTTCTCTCCCTAAGCTTAAAATGCCTCACTCCATCATGTGTCCTTTCGAGTGCATGATGTAACTTTGATGCTACTCTGTAATGCTTATCCCTTTTTGATTATCAAATGAAACAAATTCTTATCATCGTTCTGCTTTGCTTTTCTTGCCTGACTTGCCCTGCTCAACTTTTAGACCGTATCAAAAACAGAGTGGAGCAAAAGGCTGTCGACCAGATTGACCAGTCGATTGATAAGGCTTTGCAAAAAAAGAAAAATAAGGATAATACCACTGCTCAGGACACTGCAGCTTCACCTGCCTCAGTGCCTGCCAGCCAGCCAACGGACGCGGCATCACAGGCTGTGAAAGCAGATGCGTCCCGGCCTGCTGCCGCTGCCGTACAAACAAGTCAGGATATCACAGCCTATTCCCGCTTTGATTTTGTGCCCGGCGATAAGATCATTATGTATGAAGATTTTACCCAGGATGCAGTAGGGGACTTTCCTGCAAACTGGAATACGCGGTCGGGCGCGGACCTGGTGAACATTGCTGGCCGTGAGGGCAAATGGCTTCGACTGAACCAGGACGGGGTTTTTTATCCGGAAAACCTCACCAGCAATTTGCCCGATAACTTCACGCTGCAATTGGACCTGATCGCAAACAAGGACGTAGCCAATATCGGTGAGTTCATGATCAGCCTGATGCAGACCAGCGACACGGATCAAAAATTTGCATGGGGCGAGTCAAATCAAGTCTCGGCGCCCAGTTTTAAGATTATTTTTCAACCCAATTCCTCTGAAAAAGGCAGCCTGGACTATTCAACGAATCTGATCGGCAATCAGCATAAGTATGGTGTGCCCGAATTCAATACGGTGAAAAATGCGACAAAGGTTTCTATTTGGCGGCAAAAGCAGCGCATCCGCGTTTACCTGGACAGTACAAAGGTGTTGGACCTGCCGCGAGCTCTCAACGCTGCTGAGCCATTGAATTCATTGGTTTTTGCCGCAGATAATCCTGATTTTAACCAAAAAGGCGGCGCATTTTTCCTGGGAAATATTCAGTTGGCTGTCGGTGCTGCTGATACGCGTAACAAATTGCTGAGTGAAGGTAAATTCGTCACCCGCGGCATCCGCTTTGCTGTGAATAGCGACCAAGTTCTTCCGCAATCTTACGGCAGTCTGAAAGAAATCGCGCAGGTTTTACAGGAAAACGCCTCGCTCCGCGTCCGCATTATAGGCCACACGGATTCGGATGGCGATGAAAACACCAATGAGAGCCTTTCCAAAAAACGAGCAGATGCTGTTAAAGAGGCGCTCGCCAAAAATTTCGGTATCGATGTTTCAAGACTGGAGACCGACGGAAAAGGAAAAGCCCAGCCTGTCGACTCCAACGACACAGCTGTCGGAAAGGCCAACAATCGCCGGGTTGAGTTTATAATGCTGTAAATCTTGTTTGGCAACTCGCAAACTGGGTGGGTCCGGGTTGCTGGCGCAGTTGCGCATCAGCCTACTTTCCGGGCGGTCAGCCTGTATTGCTCGGGGCTTTGGCCCATGTTTTTTTTGAATACCCTTGAAAAATAGAAGGGGTCGTCGTAGCCCAGGTGCAAAGCAATTTCTTTGATCTTTGCTTCATTGGCATAGATCAGCTGACAAGCTTTCTGCATTTTCAAATGAATAAAATAATCCACCGGCGCTATGCCTGTGCCCTTGCGAAAGAGCATTGAAAAATGCGAGCAGGAGAGCTGGTGCTTGTTTGCCATATCTTCTACCGACAATTTCTTATCCAGATGCAGGCGCATATGGGTGATCGTGTCCGTGATCATGTCCGCCTTTTCGGTATGCTCGGCAGCGAGGTGTTTTTCGGGAAAGAGGAACATGGCCATAAAATATTGCAGGCACATGGTGGCATTGGCCAGGTTTTCCAGGCTGTAACCCATTTCCAGACTCTGATAGATCCGGTGCCAGGTGTCGGGCACTTTTTCATTGAAGATCAGGTTAGCAGGTCCTTTTTGAGGCAGGATCTGTAAGGTTTCGTTAAAATGATCAATGGCGCTGCCGGTAAAATGTATCCAGTAAATCGTCCACGGGTCCTCGTGGTCGGCCCAGTAACGTATATATTGATCAGTCGCCGGCAGCATAATGTATTGATTGGCCGTGACCTCAAATTTCTTATCGGCGATCACATAATGTCCCTTTCCCTGAACGCAGTAGATCAGGATATTATCCTCGCAGCCTTTGCGCCGCTCGCGGTAATGAAAAAGGGCTTTGGGAAAATAGCCGATATGCGTAATGTACAGGTGGAAAAGGGCAGGGTTCTTGTGGACCACATCGCGCAGAATTCCCGGTGGCAGGCTGATCAGCTTTTCCCCGTCAAATCCATCCCGCCTTCTGAAACTGCTGCTCATAACTTCTGTTGATTTGTAATCGTATTTTCCATTATACATGAAGACAAAGTGCGATAATAGGCAATTTTATATCATTATTAAAAATAAATCGGGATTGGATTGTAATTAACGATGGATAACAAAACTGCTTGATCATAGCATCGTCCATGAAAATAAACGGATGCTCTATATGTAACACCTGAATGCTCAACTACTTTTGGCACATCAAACAGCGACCGACTTGCGCTGCAAATTTTTGATCCTATGCATTTACATTCTATAAATTATGTTGCTATTAGCCGATAAAGTCGTTTTTTTAACGGGAGGGACCGAAGGGATAGGGTTTGAATGTGCCAAAGCATACCAGCAGGCAGGCGCCCGCTTATGCATCATCAGCAACGATTCAGAAAGCATTCACCGTGCAAAAACGCAGTTGGAAAGCAATGCAACCGTGTTTTTCCTTGCCGATGTTGCCAATGCTGCACAGGTGCAGAAAGCCATCGCGCATTGCCTTGCAGTGTTTGGTAAAATAGATGTTATTCACAATAATGCAGGCATTTCGAGTCCTTCCAAAGCGTTGCATGAGACTACTGAGCAGGAGTGGAAAAAACTGTTTGAAGTAAATGTAGGCGGCATTCATCATACGACATTACATGGCATCGAAGCCCTTAAAAAATCCGGTGGGAGCATCCTGAATACGGGGAGTCTCGTGGGAGAGATAGGGCAGGAAATCCATGCGGCATACACGGCTACAAAGGGTGCGGTAAATGCGCTTACAAAGTCCATGGCGCTGGACTATGCACCTTTCGGTATCCGCGTTAATGCTGTTGCGCCTGCGGGTGTCATCACGCCACTTTTGCGGAGTTGGAGCCAGCAGCAGCCCGATCCTGATTTGGCAGAGGAGTATCTCAACAACATTCACGCGCTGGGCTATTGTCCTGAGGGCGACGTGATTGCAGACGCCTGCCTGTTCCTGATCTCAGATATGGCCAGGTTTATCACAGGTTGCATTCTGCCCGTAAGCGGCGGTGCCGAACTGGGTTATAAGAAGCTTTCCAGCAAACAGAACCATTTTCATGATCTATAAAATAGCAGTAAAAGACGCCCGTTACCCGCTCGACGGCAGCGCAGGAAGCGACGCCATTCACCGCGATCCTATTTATTCCTATGCCGTTACCGAGCTTGTCGACGACAGCGGCGTTACAGGGACTGGCTTTGCATTCACATTAGGCGAAGGAAATCAGCTTGTTTGCCAGGCCGCGCAGTATTATGCCCAGAAGCTGGTTGGGAAGGGCATTGAAGAAATAATGGCCGACTTTGGCGTTTTATTCAGGCAATTGTCTGATGATCAGCAGTTTCGATGGCTTGGGCCGCATAAAGGCGTCGTGCACCTGGCGCTGGCTTCTGTTACCAATGCTTGTTACGATCTTTGGGCAAAAAGACGCGGTGTGCCGCTATGGAAACTGCTCACCAGTCTTTCGCCCGAAGCCATCGTAAACACGCTGGACTTTTCGTATCTGGAAGACGAGCTCACCAGGGAGCAGGCAATCAGTCTTTTAACAATGGAGCAGGCAAGCAAAGCAGACCGGGAAAGCATTCTGAAAACAGGATATCCCGGTTACGACACTTCGATTGGCTGGTTCAACTATTCCGATGAAAAGGTGCGTGAAAACTGCAAAAAGGCCTTAGCCGATGGTTTTACAGCCATGAAGCTGAAAGTAGGATCCGCCGATCCCGCGCGCGACATCCGGCGCGCCCACATTGTACGTGAAGTTGCCGGAGATCATGTGAAAGTAATGCTCGACGCCAACCAGCAATGGAACCTGCCGGACGCGATCCCGATTTGCAAGGACCTGGCAACAATGAACCCTTACTGGATCGAGGAACCCACGCACCCCGACGACATTCTGGCGCACCGGACACTGGCGAAGGAAATTGCGCCTGTGAAGCTTGCCCTGGGCGAGCACGTTCCTAATAAGGTGATTTTTAAAAACTATCTGCAAGCGCAAGCAGCCGCATTTGTCCAGGTGGATGCCGTGCGCGTCGGCGGTGTCAGCGAGTTCCTGACGATCAGTTTGTTGTGTAAAAAATTTGGCATTCCTGTCGTGCCGCATGTGGGTGATATGGGGCAGCTGCACCAGCATTTGGTGTTGTATAATCACATTGCGATGGGACATGAAGCATTATTTTTGGAGCATATTCCGCATTTGCAAAAACACTTTGTGCATCCCGCCCGCATTCAAAACGGCGTTTATGAAACACCGCAGGAACCTGGCAGCAGCTGCGACCTGATCGCTTTGCGTAACTAGTCCATTTATTTCCGATGATCCACTCCCTCGATATCACAATCAGCGCGCTGTACATTACGGCGATATTTGTCATGGGTCTGTGGGCTGGATTAAAACATAACAAATCGAAAAACGGCTCTGGTGAAGCCGGGGCGTATTTCCTGGCAGGCAAAACATTGCGCTGGCCCACGATCGGCCTTGCATTGTTTGCTACCAACATTTCCTGCGTTCACCTGGTAAGCCTCGCGCAAAGCGGTTTCGACACCGGGCTTCTCAACGGGAATTTCGAGTGGATGGCCGCTTTCATCCTGATCCTGCTCGCACTCTTTTTCGCTCCGTTCTACATCCGGTCCGGCGTTTCCACCTTGCCCGATTTTTTGGAAAAACGCTACGACCGCGCAAGCCGCGACTGGCTGGCTGTGATCTCGGTGGTGTCGGCAGTAATAGTGCACATTTCCTTTTCCTTACTGGCCGGCGGCATTGTTTTGCAGACATTGTTTGGCGTGGATATGTACGCGAGCATCATCGTCATTTCCATCATTACGGCCATTTACACCATTGTTGGTGGGTTAACCGCCGTTGTCATCACCGAGTCGATCCAGACGATTGTGCTGCTTTTCGGCGCGGTGATCATCAGCATTGCCTCATATAACAAAATGGGCGGTTGGGAGCCGATGATGGACGTTCTCCAAACGACCGGCCAGCTTGAAAAGCTCTCCATGATGCGTCCCCACGGCGATAGCAGCGGAATGCCGTGGTATGCCGTGTTCTTTGGTTATCCCGTGCTCGGGATCTGGTATTGGTGTGCCGACCAGACAATTGTCCAGCGGGTATTGGGTGCAAAAGATGAGAACCATGCGCGCATAGGGCCGCTGTTTTGTGGTTTTATCAAAATCCTGCCCGTTTTCATTTTCGTGCTCCCCGGACTTTTCGCCTATACATTATCGCAGTCGGGCGGGCTGGATATTTCAGCTTTGCAAACTGTTTCAGATGGCAAAACGGTAGTTAATAGCAAAGGAATTTACACATTAATGATCACCCAGCTTTTGCCCAAAGGACTGGTTGGAATATTGGTCGCTGCATTACTTTCGGGGCTGATGAGCCAGATTTCCGGTGCGCTTAATTCCGTATCTACATTGGTAAGCTATGATTTATACCAACGGCGCAAACCGGGAGCATCGGACCAGCAACTGATCCGCGTTGGCAAAATCGCTGCGGGCATTGCACTGGTCGTCTCGCTGGCCACATTGCCGCTGCTGAACAGTTATGAAAGTATATTCAATGGCCTCAACGACATCATCGCACACATTGCACCGCCGATCACTTGCGTGTTTTTATTAGGGATCTTCTGGAAAAAGGCTTCTGCGGAATCTGCGAAATTTACCTTGTGGATCGGATCTGCGGTTGGTGTCATTGTTTTTACTGTCAATAAATTATATCCCGAAACGCTGGTCGGACAAGTGCCGTTTATGATGATGGCGTTTTACCTGTTTTGTTTTTGCGTTTTAGTCCAAGTTGTCTTCTCTGTTTTCTTCCCGGTCCGCCACACGTCTGCAAGCCTGCAACTTTTCTGGAAATCGCCCCTCGAATCGCTCCAGACACCCGGCTGGCCAGGCCTGGGCAATTACAAAGTGCTATCCGTCCTGCTTGCCGGGATCATGTGCTTTCTCTTCTGGTTTTTCAGGTAAGCGGCTGCATTTAAAATAATTGGATTTTAATAATTGTTGTTGTTCACATTTTAGTCGAATGTGTTTTAGGCCATTTTATACACAAAATTCAAGCATTACCAGCGTATTCTAATAATCGTATTATCCATGTTTTTATCAGGTTAATCCATTTCAAAGTGATTTTTGCCTGTCTAATTTTACCCCATCAAATAGTATAAATTAATGAAAGAATATGGAAAAATCTACTTCAAGCCGATGGCAGCTTCCTGGGCTGCTTCTGGCGTTTTTGCTGTGTGCCGTCAGTGTTTTTTCAGCATCGGCCCAGACCGTCGACATTACCGGAACAGTCACTTCCGCAGGCGATAACACAGGCTTGCCCGGCGTATCCATTACCGTAAAAGGGACAACCTCGGGAACGGTAACCGATCTGAATGGCAAGTATGCGATAAATGTTGCGGATCAAAATGCCGTGCTTGTGTTTTCCTTTATAGGTTATGAAGCTGTGGAGCAGCCGGTTGGAAGCCGCAATGTCATCGATGTGGTGATGAAAGAAGATCTGAAACAGCTTAGTGAAGTGGTTGTGGTCGGCTATGGAACACAGAAAAAAGTCAACCTCACGGGCGCAGTGGCAACAGTGAGCGGCGATGAAATGATCAAACGGCCCGTGACCAATCCAACGGCCATGCTGCAAGGCACAATGCCCGGGGTGCAGGTGACGCAGGGCAGGGGAGAACCTGGTAATGAAGGCGTTTCGGTGCGTATCCGGGGCTCGGGAACTTTCAGCGCCGCCGGTTCGGAACCGCTCGTGCTTATCGACGGTGTACAAGGCAATATGTCCGACCTCAATCCCAATAACATTGAAAGTGTGTCGGTTCTGAAAGATGCTGCATCGGCGTCCATTTACGGTGCGCGCGCCGCAAACGGGGTGATCCTGGTCACAACCAAAAAAGGAAGTGAAGGCAAGCTGAGCGTGCAGTACAGCGGAAATTACAGCATTAACAAGCCCACCAAGCTGTTTGACCTGATCACAAACTCAGCGGAATATATGGAGTTGTACAATGAAGCACGCGTAAATTCCGGGCTAACCTCGGGATTGTACTCTCAGCAGCAGATCGACGATTACCGCAATGCAACGGACCGCAACCTGTATCCTAACACAGACTGGCTGGGCCTCATTTTCCAAACCGCCCCCACACACATGCACAACCTGACCTTCGATGGCGGGCGCGGCGGAACACATTTCAATGCTTCTATCGGTTATGTAAACCAAAAAGGCGTGATGAAAGGATTTGATTTTGAAAAATACAATGCGCGGCTGAACATTGCCTCGCAGATCAACAAGAAGATCAAATTCGGTGCGAACATTGCCCTGAAATCCGGCAACACGCAATCGCCTGTTTTCGGCTCGGAAGATATGTTTTTGTCGGCCATGTCACAGGCTCCTACTTACGGACCGAAACTGGCGGACGGCAGCGGGCGCTTTACTTACAAGGCTTATGATTTGGAATACAACAACAAAAACCCGATTGCGCTCCTCGACGGGCACATTAACCGGGACAAACTGGATTACTCGGCCAATACGCAGGGCTGGTTTGAGGTGAATTTGTTAAAAGGGCTTACGTGGTACGCGAAGGGCGCAGTCAATGCGGATTTTTATAAAACGAAATCTTTCAAACCGCCCTTGCAGCTCTATAATTTCCGTACAAACGAATTCATGGCCACATTGGATCTCGGCGGCGGACTGGAAGTGAAGGATGAGCAGAATGTTTATACCAATTTGTTCTCCTACCTCGATTACGAGCACATCTTCGGACAAAATCATGCATTCAAAGCGCAGGTAGGTTACAGTACTGAGAAGAATTCTTTCCAGGATCTTGAAGGGATCAGAAGAAACTTCCCGACGGATGTTTTGCGCGAAATAAATGCGGGTAGTCCGTCTATCCAGTATGCCAATGGTTCGCAAAATCAATGGGCGATCCGGTCGTTTTTCGGAAGACTTAATTACAATTTCAAGGAGCGTTACCTGCTGGAAGCCAACATGCGCTATGACGGAACCTCGCGGCTTGCGGCCGATTCGCGCTGGGGTGTGTTCCCTTCGTTCTCTGCGGGCTGGCGGGTGACGGAAGAGGATTTTATCAAAAATCTGAACCTCAACTGGCTTAACAGCATGAAGTTTCGCGGATCGTGGGGCCAGCTTGGCAACCAGAACATTGGAAATTATCCTTACCAGGCGATCCTGAGCTTTACCGGAAATTATTCCTTTGATGATTCCAATCTGTCTTCGGGTGTGGCGCAGACCAACCTTTCCAATGCGGCCATCAAATGGGAAACCACAACCATCGCCGACTTCGGCCTTGACATGACAGTCTTCCGCGGCCTGAACCTGAGTGCAGACTGGTATCGCAAAACCACAACGGACATTTTGAGAAGTTCTCAAGTAACTGGCGTAGTGGGTCTTGGCGCTCCTACGATAAACAACGGGACTATGGAGAACACGGGTGTTGAACTTGGGATTTCATACAATCACCAGGTTAACAGCGGCGTGTTTTCTGGATTGAATTACAATTTGGGTGTGAATCTGGAACATTACAAAAACAAGCTTGTGAAGTTTGGACAGCGTGAAATTGACGGCTATCGGATCCGTGAAGAAGGAAAGGAATACAACACTTATTACATGCTTCAGATGGATGGCATTTTCCAGTCGGCCGATGAAATTGCTGCCGCGCCCAAACAATACAATGATGCAACTGTGCCGGGAGATATCCGCTTCCGCGATGCAAATGGTGATGGCAAGATCAACGACGACGACCGCGTGGTCATGACGGGTAATTATCCGGGGTTAAATTATTCATTCAATGGATCAGTCAACTTTAAGGGCTTTGATTTGTCCGTTCTGTTTCAGGGGGTTAACAATGTTAAATTTTTTGTGGACAATTGGGGAACGGTTCCTTTTGTACAAGGGTCACCGCCTACAACGGACTGGCGTAATCGCTGGACGCCTGAAAATCCTTCTACCACAATGCCACGCATTTACTGGGGCTGGGGTGCACCCGACCGAATCCGCAGATCGTCTTCCTACTTCCTTCAGGATGCTTCCTACCTGCGTTTGAAAAACCTCACATTCGGTTATACACTGCCACAAACATTGGTGAAAAAGATAGGCATTGACAACCTGCGGGTGTTTTTCTCGGGTGATAACCTGCTGACGGCTACCAAATATCCGGGCCTTGACCCTGAGCGCGGCGGCAGCGGAAGCTTTGTGCAATATCCTCAAAACAAGATTTTATCATTCGGATTAAATATCAGATTATAATGAAAAGTCAGAAACTAAAACTGTTCGTACTGCTGACTCTGGCGTTTAGTGCGTGCAATGATTCACTGGACCTCAATCCCCTCGACCAGATTTCAGCATCCACATTCTGGAAAACAAAGGGTGATTTTGACAAGGCATTAACGGCCAATTACGCTTCCATGCAGGCCGATCCCTGGGCGGTCGAGCTGCCCGTCTGGAACTGCCTGACGGACGATGGCTTTGCGCAGCATAATTCAGGAAGTGCAAAAGAAATCACGTCCGGCAGCATCAGTCCTTCCACAGGTGGTTATGTTTCAGGAGTTTATGGCGAAAGTTACAAGGCCATTGCCCGCGTAAATATTTTCCTGGCTCAATTGAAAGCGTACACCAATGCCGACATAACCGACACCAACCGGAAGCTCTACGAGGCCGAATCCCGGTTTTTGCGAGCATTTTATTATTTCCAGCTTTATCATTTGTATGGCGATGTGCCGCTGGTTCTGGAACCGCTTACATTGGAAACGCAGAACCAGCCCAAAGTGCCGGCTGCGCAAATCCTGGCGCAGATCCTCGCTGACCTGGACTTTGCCATCGCAAACCTCAATGCAAATGCTTATCCGCAAAACGGTGGCCATGCTGCTGTAACTTCCGCGCAGGCATTCAAAGCGCGTGTGCTCATTTTTGCTGCATATGGAGACAACGGAACGCCTGATCCGGCCTTGTTGGCACAGGTGAAAACGCTGACCAGCGCAGTGATGCCGAAATACAGCCTGAGCCCAAAGTTCGAAGATATATTCCGTGACGCCGGTCAGAAAAACAACCCGGAAATCATTTATTCGACTAATTTTCTGGCCCCTAACAACACCCGGCCCTGGGATATGTATTATGGTGACTGGTTGGTAGCGAGCCCGTTACAGAACTTCGTGGATGCATTTGAATGCACCGATGGGCTGCCCTACGGCGTGTCGCCGCTGACAGATAAAAAGGAGCCGTTCAAAAACCGGGACTCACGCCTGGCTAAGACCGTCTTCGTTGACCATCCCGATTTTGGCGGTGGCCGGGTTCATATCCCGTCCAACAGCCGGCCGTCGGGTTATGGCGTAATGAAATTCCTGGCGCCTGAGAACATTCCGTTCGGATTTTCGACATTAAGCCAGCAAAATGCAGTAGTGCTGCGCCTGGCGGAGGTTTTACTGATGTATGCCGAAGCACAAAATGAAATAGCAGGCCCGGATGCAACCGTTTACAAAGCCATCAACGACATTCGCCTGCGTTCCCAAATGCCAGCCTTACCAGCCGGTTTGACCAAAGCCCAGATGCGCGAAAGAATCCGTCACGAACGCCGCATCGAGCTTGGTTTCGAAGGTCTCCGCTATTACGATTTAAAGCGGTGGCACATCGCAGAGCAGGTTTTGAACAATGTAAAAGACAGCTTCGTGCCTTACAAGTTTGAAAAGAAATTTTACAAATGGCCAATCCCACAGCCGGAGATTGATAAGAGCAGCGGGGTGCTGGTGCAGAATGGGGATTACTTGTAGGAGGTTATTGACAGGGCAGCCCGGTCGCTTGTCACCCTGAGCGTAGCCTGCCCTGTCACTCTGGGCGTAGCCTGCCCTGTCACCCTGAGCGGAGCCGAAGGGGGCGTTACTCTCCCAGGTGGACGCCCCTTCGGCTCCGCTCAGGGTGACAGGGGGGATTAATATTATAATTAAACATTAACAACATTGACATGACTTTTAAGCTCATACTTACTTCCCTGTTAACCATCTCAATAACAACATCTTACATCGCTCAGGTTAAACCGCTTCGCCTTTGGTTTAATAAGCCGGCGGCTCAGTGGGAGGAGACTATTCCTGTGGGGAACGGGCGGTTGGGGATGATGAGTGATGGGGGAGTGTTGCGGGAGAATGTTGTGCTGAATGACATTACGCTCTGGTCGGGAGGGCCGCAGGATGCCAATAATTACGAGGCGCACAAAAGTCTTCCAGAGATCCGCAAGCTGCTTTTAGAAGGAAAAAATGATGAGGCGCAGCAATTGGTAAACCGGAATTTTGTAGCGAAAGGTGCGGGTTCCGGGCATGGCGATGGGGCCAATGTGCCATTTGGCTGCTACCAGGTCTTGGGTAACCTGCGGATGCAGTTTGCCTACAAGGGCGCCGACTCTTCGAATATGCAGTATCAGAATTACAAAAGGGAATTAGCGCTGAATGATGCGGTTGCGCACGTGGTTTACCAGGTGAAGGGTGTGACTTACCGCCGGGAATACTTTACAAGTTTTGGTGACGATGTGGGCCTTATCAGGATTTCTGCCGACAAACCGGGCCAGCTGAATTTGCGCCTGGGCCTGGATCGTCCCGAGCGGTTTCAGACTGTGGTTAAAAACAATGTGCTGGAAATGTCCGGGCAGTTGAACAATGGAACGGACGGGAATGGGATGAAATACCTGACTAAGATCAAGCCGCAGATAAAGGGTGGAAAACTGACCGTTTCGGGTAATGAAATCGTTATTACGGATGCCGATGAGATCATTCTCTACTTCTCTGCCATGACCGATTTTAAAACCAAAAACTTCGAATCTGAGACGCAGAGGCTTATTTATGTCGCAGTGAAAAAATCTTACACTGTTCAGAAGCAGGCTCACATTGCAAATTATCAGAAACTTTATAACAGAGCGACTTTACATCTGGGCGGATCAAAGGGCGATGATTTGCCAACAGATCAGCGGCTTTCTGCCTTCCAGAAAAATCCTGCTTTGGACAATGAACTACCCGTTCTGTTTTTTCAATATGGACGTTACCTGAGTATCAGCAGCACACGGGTAGGACTATTGCCGCCAAATTTGCAGGGACTTTGGGCCAATCAGATCCAGACACCCTGGAATGGGGACTATCACCTGGATGTGAACATTCAGATGAACCAGTGGCCCGTGGAGGTTGTGAATCTTTCGGAGCTGAACCTGCCGCTGGCCGATCTGGTGAAAGGGATGGTGAAGCCGGGTGAAAAAACCGCGAAAGCTTACTACAATGCAGACGGCTGGGTAGCGCACGTGATTACCAATGTCTGGGGTTTTACAGAGCCGGGTGAGGAGGCTTCGTGGGGCGCGAGCAATGCGGGTTCGGGTTGGATCTGCAACAATCTCTGGGAACATTATGCTTTTACCAAAGACAAAAATTACCTCAAAGAAATCTATCCGATATTGAAAGGCGCCGCGGAGTTTTACAACAGCGCATTGGTAAAAGATCCGAAAACGGGGTGGCTGGTGACTGCGCCGTCCATCTCCCCGGAAAACTCATTTTATCTGCCCAACGGTAAAACGGCTGCCATTTGCATGGGCCCGACCATTGATAACCAAATGACTCGCGAGCTTTTCACCAATGTAATTACAGCCTGCGAGGAACTGGGCGTGGATGCAGCATTAAAAACGTCTTTGGGAAATAAACTGAAAAACCTGCCTCCTCCCGGCGTGGTAGGAAGCGATGGCAGGCTGATGGAATGGCTGGAAGAATACAAAGAAGTGGAGCCCAAGCACCGGCACATTGCGCATTTGTACGGACTCTTTCCGGCTCCGCTCATCACGCCATCCAAAACGCCTGACCTTGCCGCTGCGGCTGCCAAAACGCTGGAAGCCCGCGGAGACGATAGTCCGGGCTGGTCGAAAGCATATAAACTGCTTTTCTGGGCCAGATTGCACGATGGTAACCGGGCTAATAAATTATTACAAGAACTGCTCGTGCCCACATTGGACACCAATATGAACTACGGTGCTGGCGGAGGCGTCTACCCTAATTTGCTTGTTGCAGGGCCGCCGTTCCAGATTGATGGCAACTTCGGAGGCACGGCCGGGATCGCTGAAATGCTGATTCAGAGCCACGACGGTTATATCGACATTTTGCCCGCCATTCCCGACGCCTGGAAAGCTTCGGGTGAAGTGAAGGGTTTGAAAGCGAGAGGCAATTTTACAGTCGATTTTAAATGGAAGGATGGTAAAGTGACAGATTACCGGATCGTTTCCCAATCGCCCCAGAAGGTGATGGTGAAGGTCAACGGAGAGAAAAAAGAAATAACATCAACGCGCTGACTTAATGGAAATAAGCAGCGGATGCGGTTTGTGAAGGATTAGCTCGCCTCTACTCCCCCCAAGCCGTCACAACAACCCCGCGTGGGCCGCCGTGGTCTCTGTGTTCGCAGAGATAGATGCCTTGCCAGGTCCCGAGGGCTAGGCGACCGTTTTTGATGGGGATCATGACGGAGCTGCCTAGTATGGAGGCTTTCAGGTGGGCTGGCATGTCGTCGGAACCTTCGTAGTCGTGCTCGTAATCGGGGTCGTTTTCTTTGACGGTTTTATTAAAATACATTTCGAAATCCTTTCGCACGGTGGGGTCGGCGTTTTCGTTGATCGTGAGCGAGGCGGAGGTGTGCTGGATGAAAACCTGGCACATGCCTGTGGTGAGCTGCGAAATTTGCGGCATCGCATTGATAATGTCGCCGGTGATGAGGTGAAAGCCCCGGCGCTTTTCACGGAATGTTAGACTTTGCTGAAATATTTTCATCCGGTAAATGTATTACTCTGCGTTCAAATTTGATGATACTTTTGCATCTTCAAGCGAATGATGAGTTAATCAAAACAATTGATGAAAAAAGCGCTGATCCTGATCCTTACTACGGGAATGACCATCGGTTCCATTTACGCACTGATCCATTATATTGGAATGCAAAGTTTTTCATTTGCGTGGATCCTTAATTTCTTACTGATGGCGAGTGTGCTAACATTTACGGAAACGCTTAAAAGCCCTTTGACTTCTCCCTATTTTGATACAAAACCCTGGGAACGGAAAGGGGAAATCTACGAGTCTTTCGGGATCAACATTTATAGAAAAGTACTCGTATTGACGGGCTGGGAGAAATTGAATAAGAAAGCCAATCCAATAGCCAAGAATATCAGCGCTTTAACGCATTTATACTATAAGACAAAACAGTCTGAACTGGGTCATATAATTATTTTATTCGTCGTTTTTAGTTTCAATATTTTTGTGGCATTTCAGTATGGCATTGTCAAATCGTTGTGGTTATTTATTCTCAATATCCTGCTGAATCTATATCCTGTGTTACTTCAACGATACAACCGGCCGCGAATAGCACGAGCCATAAGTTTAAGCAAATTTTAGTCAATGAACATTATACCCATTTCCGTCCTTACCATAGTGAAATCCAGGCAGGAGGCGCTTCGCAACCTCGTTCTGGGCCTTGACAATGCTGAATCTTATCCGGCCGAGCTGATCATAGTCAATATGAATGAGCCGGCAAGTGAGCTGGTTTCTGAAAATTTCCCGATCCGCTCCGTTCGGTTTGATGATGCCGAAAGGCTGCCTCTTGCTGCGGCGCGGAACTTTGCGGCGAAACAAGCAGCGCATCCTTTCATGATTTTTCTGGATGTGGACTGCATTCCTTCGCCGGATTTGGTAGAAAAATATTTTAACGCGTGCCAAGCCGGTGCACATTTGTGGATAGGGCCGGTCCGGTATCTTCGTCAGGAAGCCACAGCGGAAAATGGTTTTCTTTCAAAAATGTGGGAATTAAGCACGCCGGATCCCGTTAGGGCTGATTTGCGGGAGGTGAATCATGCGCTTTTCTGGTCGCTTAACTTTGCTTGCAGCCAGGAAACGTATGAGCGTATTGGTGGTTTTGATACCCGATTTACCGGTTATGGTGCAGAAGATACCGATTTCGGTTTTGCAGCCCGTAAGCAGGGCGTGGAGCTGAGTGTTGCGGATGCCGTGGCATTTCATCAATATCATCCCAGCTACAACCCGCCGCTCAATCATTTTGAAGACATTCTTATCAATGCCAGAACCTTTTTTAACAAATGGCAGATCTGGCCTATGGAAGGCTGGCTGCGAAAATTTGAAAATGCAGGGTTGATCAAATGGGAAAATGATGAGATCACGATTTTGCGCAGACCGACAGAAACCGAGGTTAATCAAGCGTTGAAGTCAGGATAATCCGGCGTTGAATCAAGCCAATCTTTCAGGAAAATTAGTGTCCCAAAGTTCATGCAGCCGCAGCGCAACATCAGCCAGCGCTGAGTCCTCGATCACGCCTTTCCAGCAGTCATCAGGCAGGTTCTCCGCCTTCTGAATGACTGTCTTCCAGTTGGTTTGATCCAGCTCTTCTGGCTGGACAAGCACAGCCGTTCCATTTTGGTCCAGTAGTTCGGCTTTGCGCAATTGTTCCTGAAATGGACGGTCCTCAGGTATGCAGACGAACTTTTTCCCCAGATCGGCCATTTCCATCACCGTGTTATGCCCGGCATTGCCTATTACAACACGGCATTGGGCCAGTACAGATGCGGGATCATTAATTTGCCCGTGAAAAATTACATTGTGTGCAGCCATGTGATTATGATCAGCAACATTACCAATCACCAGGATAGATCTTTCCGAACATTGCGCCGCCAAAGCATTGATCACCTTTCCATTAATAGAGGTCCCTCCGGAGCCTACAAGGATGCCAATTGCAGGATTTTCAGTTTTCTCTGCATATTTTTCTTTCCCTGAATATTTTGAAAATCCCCCCGAAAAGAAGGTTTTTTGATTTACCCAATCCTGCGGTGAAGGGTTCATCAACTCTTCCGGCGATGGTGCGATCAGCAGCTGGGCACTTTCATATGCATGTAAATGCGCCAGATCATCTCGGTCCCCGTTTTGACGGATCACTACGGTTGGTGTCCCGCATAAAGTGGCCAGTAAGGTAACCTCCACAGACACATCGACAATCAGTATCACCGGAAATAATGCATGCAGCGCCGCCGAGATTACGGCGGCGCGTTTGGCAACTTTTTCAACATTAACAGGTGCATAATGCAGAAAACCCAAATGCATGCGCGAAGCAAAAGGGTCTTCCGTACCTGGAACATCATGCGGCAGGTGTATACATTGAATTGTAGCCGGAATAATGGCTGCAAAACGCGTGAGATCACTTCCCAGAAATGTCACCCGTGCATCTTTAAGCTGTGATGCAATCGACAACGCGCGCATCAAATGTCCCGAGCCGTGGTGGTGAATATAGAAGGCGAAATTAGCGGACATTGGTCTTCATCTTCGTGACTGCAGTTTCAAGCGCTATCGATTCGAACAATGTTTCGTAGGCATCCACCATTCTTTCCACATCAAACAGATCTTCGGCGCGCTGCCTGCAAGCCGGGCGGTCCAGCTGCTCTGCTGCCAGGATGCAATCCGCCAGTTCCTGAACATTATCCCCGCTGCATAATCTGCCCGTTTGCTCGTCAAGTAATTTTGGTAAGGCCCCTTTTGCAATGCCTGCAACCGGTGTTCCGCAAGCAAGCGACTCAGCAACCACCAGTCCGAACGGTTCATCCCAGCACGGCGTGATCAGTGATACGGTTGCGTTTCCGATCAGCTCATTGAGCTGTTGATGATTGCAAGACCCGAGTAATTCTATCGAATCGTCCAGACGCGGCATGATCTCAGTTTCGTAATAATGCTGATCGCTGATGGCCCCGGCAACTTTCATTTTCCTGCCGGCAAGCTTGGCCGCATCTATGGCCAGGTGCAAGCCCTTATCCGGATGTATCCGCCCAAACCACATGATATACCCGCGATCATTTTCAGGATAAAATGCCCAGGTTGTCAAATCTATGCCATTGTGAATGATGTCACATTCAGGTGCGTACGCTTTCCAATTCTCAGCATTGGTCTCAGAGACAGACACATATTTGACCCGGCCGTAATTCTGTTCGCGGCGGATCGCGTTTTTCAGCTCAAAGATCGGAGGCGTATGCAGCACAGTTACCATCGGCGCTTTAACCAGCACCGACATCATAATGGGAACATAGTTCAAGCTGTTATTAAAAATTACGTCCAGCTCATCTTTGTCTATCTCCTGCATCATTTCAACATAGGCGTGATGTGTAGAAATATATTCAGTGCTGAGCTGGCGGGAGGTAAACTGCGAGGATGTAATGGGACGGTAATCCTCTTCGCAAAGGATCGGCCTGACATTCAGAATAGGATCCGAGCCGGCGCATGCGTACAATAATACGTCGTGACCGCGCGCGAGCAATCTCTGGCAAATATCATAGGTAAACGCTTCCAGCCCTCCCATGAAGGGTTTAGTGATCGGATATTTGAGGTGTGCAATGATCCCTATTTTCATGTCTGTTATGGTAAAGTTTGTTGATGAAGATTTTTGATAAAGTGCATTTTTGATACTAGTACAGCGGAGGCTGCGTTGTACCGTCATAGAAAACCGTGCCGGTGCAGGAGACATTGCTTTTGCGGCTGGTATGGATTTAAGGACTGCACCAGCGTTATCAAACTTGAAGCATTGTGATCTTTACACCAAAAGAAACACTGACCGAGGAAGAAGTGAAGAACGGATTGAACACCGTTCTCAAAGAAGGGATGACCACCGAAGCCATGGTAACCCTTGCCGGGGGGACATTTATGGTAGCCTTCGCCATTTTGCTTGGCGCCAGCAATTTTCAGATCGGGTTACTTGCGTCCTTGCCTACATTCACCAATATTTTCCAGCTGGTGTCCGTGTTTCTGATCCGCAGATATAACAACCGGAGGGCCGTTTCGGTGATTTGCTGCATTCTGGCCCGTATCCCGATGGTTTTATTGGGTGCGATGCCATTTTTTCTGGGAGCAGATGCACCGGTCAGCCTGTTGCTCTTTTTCTTGTTCTTCTATTATCTGTTTGGCTCCATTGCCGGTCCAAGCTGGAATGCATGGATGAAAGACCTGGTGCCGGGTGATATGCTGGGCACTTTTTTCTCGAAGCGAAGCCGCTATGCGCAGACGCTCAATGTTGTACTCAGCATCATTCTGGCTATCTCAATCGATTACCTGCGCCGGCATGCGCCGCAGTACGAGCTGTATGTGTATGCAACCATGTTTATGATGGCGGGGGTGGCCGGTCTGGCGGCAGTGGCATTGCTGGCCAGGGTGCCCGAGCCAAGGTCGTATTTACCCAACGAGAATATCCTGAAAATGTTCATTAAGCCGCTGCGGGACAATAACTTTCAGCGATTACTTGTCTTCAATTCCCTCTGGCTTTTTGCCGTTAACATTGCCACACCCTTTTTTACAGTTTATATGCTGAAAACGCTCGGGCTTACCCTGGCGTACATTATTCCACTCACCATTTTAAGCCAGTTATCGAGTATTTTGACGATTGGATACTGGGGCAAATTCGCAGACCGGTACAGCAACAAAACGATCATCTCCATATGCGCGCCGCTCTATGTGGCATGCGTGATTGCGTGGTGTTTTGTAGGGATTTATACCAATTTGATATCCAACCTTGCCCTGCTGGCCGTGATCCATATCGTCAGCGGATCGAGCAATGCCGGCACCAACCTTGCGTTGACGAACATTGGCTTAAAGCTTGCTCCGTCCCGTGAAGCGATTGTTTATTTATCCGTCAAAAATATCGTAACGTCCGTTTTCTCATCCCTGGCGCCGTTGATAGGCGGTTATCTGGCTGATTATTATACATTGAGACAACTGCGCGTCATTGCCGAGTGGAGCGGGCCAACGTTGCAAAAATCGTTTCGGTTGCTGTTGCTGCATGAATGGAATTTCCTTTTCCTGATAGGCGCCGCGCTGACCGTGGTGGCATTGCAATTCCTGCCGCGTGTGCGTGAGGCAGGGGAGGTGCATAAGAGCGTGGTGAAAAGGATCATGCGTACGAGCCTGAAAAGTAACCTGCGGGATTATTTTGTGATTGATGTGCTGATCAACTGGCATTCTTCCTTGAATAATATGCTTAAAATCAATCGTGTAGGCTCCGATGACGCACGAAGAGACGAATAAAGCGAAGCCGGTTGTAATCAAATTTCATGGTAATGTCTTTGGAAAAGTAACTCCGTGGTTATATTTGCCCCATCATACGATGCGAGTTGCGCTGCTTTACATATGGCTCTTTGTAACGATCCTACCGACTTTCAGTCAGTGGGGAACGATCGCTTATTACCATATCAACAAGGATTACATAGCGCGCGTCCTTTGCGAAAACCGCGATAGGCCACAGCTGCATTGCAACGGGCAATGCTATCTGGCCAAAAAGCTAAAAGCCCAGGAGGAGAAAAAAGACCAGCAAACCAGTGAGCAGGTGCGTAATTTGCCTACGCTGCATCTATTTTCATCTCCGCTGGTCGCGTTCGAATTTCTGGCATCTCCATTTCTGATTCATTCCCAAGCCGCTTTCCAGTATCAGCTGGCAGCTTATCTGGCTCCGCTTGCAGTGGTTTCGCCACCCCCCTGCGCTTAGTTGTCGTATTTGTCAATTTTTGGGCTAAAATGAAAGGGTAACATTGTTTATCCGCGGCGCGCGACTGCGTTGCCCTGCTCCTTTATTCAAATTCAACAGCTAACCTAACAGCATCCATTCTGCTTTTTAAAAGTGGATGAGTTTATCCTTGTATATCCGAATGAAATTTCAATATCTGTTTCTATTGCTGGCCATGTTCAGCAATGTTACCTGTTCCTACGCTCAAAGCGAGCAAGGAACACTTCACGGGCGTATCGTCAACGCCGAAGACAAGCCTGTCTCAGGCGCGTCCATCGCATTTCAAAACACAACATTAGGCACGATTACAGATGAAAAAGGCCAATTCAGCCTCACCGGCATTACACCAGGCTCTTACATTCTGACTGTTTCCAATGTTGGTTATATTGCATACACCCAAAGTATGCGCATTTCGAAAGGGAGAAACGCGTTTCTTAATCTTCAACTGTCCGAAAGCAACCAGGAGCTAAAAGAGGTCATTGTTAGTGCCGCCAAAAACAGTTACCAGGTTTCATCGTCCAATAGTTCGACACGCCTGGACGTGCCTTTGCTGGAAACGCCTCAATCGGTGCAGGTCGTTTCTTCCGCCGTTCTGCGCGACCGGCAGGCATTTACCCTCAACGAGATCGCGGGTACATTCACGGGCATGAAAGCCAATAATGGCAATGGTTCATTTCAAATACGCGGCTTCACAGCTTACTCTCCGAATGATGCCAGTTTTTTGCTTTTTAACGGCATCCGGGGCAACCTGTATTTGTGGAGCCAGCAGCCGCTGCTTTACAACATTGAATCCGTAGAGTTGCTGCGCGGGCCTTCGGGAGCTTTGTTCAGTGAGGGTTCTCCGGGTGGTGTTGTTAATTTTATTACAAAAAAACCATTGTCGGAAAAGCGGGCAAGTGTGGATCTTTCGCTGGGCAGCTGGGGATTTGGAAGAGCTTCTGCTGACTTTGCGGGGCCGGTTTCAAGTAACAAAAAGCTGCTGTACCGCGCCATAATCGGTTATGATCGCTCCGAAAGTTTCAGGGATTATCAAAAGAAACAAAACCTGCTCATTGCCCCTTCGCTGACCTACCTTGCCAGTGAGCGGACCTCGCTTAATCTTGAACTCAATTATACTTACTCCAAAGCCGTTCAGCAGTATGACAATGGAAGTTATGTTTACTCCCGCCCGGATGGAACATTTGATTTCAACCATTATCCCAACAACCTGACAATCCAGAGCCCGACCGATTATGGAAAGACACACAATGCATCGGCTACGCTGAGTTTTAACCATCAGATCAGCCAGAATCTGAAACTCACCGTTGTGGAACGCGCAGTACGGAATGTACTGGATTATACAGACCATATTCCGGTAGGAAGGATCCGTAATGATTCCATCAGCCGGGGATTTCAGGATTGGGAAACGGACAGGTTCAGCCTGCAAACCACTGCTTTTGCAACCTATACCACCAACACAGGACCGCTGGGGCACCAGATTATCGCAGGCTCGGATTACAATCGCTACGGCTGGACGCAAAACGACTATCAGTACAAGCCTTCGACCCGCATTTCTATCCTGCACCCGGATTATGCGGGCAGTATTCCCGATGCCTCCGTTCCGGCCGACGAATCGGATGATAACAAGCGCATTACCAACCTGATAGGAGCTTACATTCAGGATCAGATCAGTGTGGGCGACAAATTGAAAGTGTTGCTCTCGCTTCGTTACGACAACTACAATGGTAAGGAAACGCCATTGTCGGATCGTGACAACAAGCAGGGCGACGAGCTGAAAACCTCAGGCTGGATCCCGCGGGTGGCCCTGGTATATCTGCCGGTAAAGAACGTATCTATTTACGGAACCTATCTCAAATCGTTCAATCCGCAAACCTCCAACAATGTGCTCTCAGGCGGGCCATTCCCGACCCGGCAGGCGACGCAATATGAAGTAGGTTCCAAAGCGGACCTGATAGGCAACCGGTTGTCGGCTACATTATCCCTTTACCAGATCAATTATGCCAATATCCTGACGGCGGCGCCCACGGAAGAAAACTCGCACCGACAAGCTGCCATTGACGGCACGCGCAGCAGAGGCGGAGAATTTTCAGTTGTCGGAAACCTGAACCGGTTGAGCCTGATCGCCGGATATGCTTTCAATGAGCACGAGCTGGTAAGCACGACGAGCTATGGTAAAAAAGGGGACCGTTTTGCCAATGCGCCTAAGCATCAGATCAACTTCTGGGGCAAATATGTGCTTCCATCCCAGGCGCTCAAAGGGCTTGGAATTGCTGCGGGCGTGCGTTATGTGAGTGATCAGGTGGGCTTGCTAAGCAATCAGAACTTCGTTTTTCCGTCCTACACGGTGCTGGATGCCGCCATTTCGTATTCACGCAACCGATATCAGGTTCAGGTTAATGCTTATAATCTGACTAACAAGCATTACTTCACAGGAAGCAGGTCGGGCGTAACATTGGCAGGCCTGGGCGATCCGTTTAATGTACGGGTCGGCATTAGTTATCAGCTCTGGTAAGTCGAGGGGTTTATGAAAAAGACAAAATTCACACGGGGCCTGTTCAAGCTACATAGCTGGCTTGGGCTGGTAACCGGCATATTCCTGGTTTTGTTGGGGTTAAGTGGTTCCGTTCTTGTTTTCAAAACTGAGCTCGACCATCTGGCCAACCGTAACCTGCTTCGCGTATCTCCGGCGGCGACCCACGTGCCGGAAGACGCGCTAATGCAATGCTATAAAACGATTACCGCCCGTTATCCAAACCTGGACGGCATTGCCTGGCTTAATCCCGACGCCGGGCCGGGTGATGCTTATGATTTCAGGATTTATTTCAATGATGCGCGCTTGCTAACTTATGACCTGGCATTGATCTCGTTCAATCCTTACACTGGCGCTATTCTCAGGGAAGAGCCTGCTAGCCAGTTTGTGCCGAGTTTTATTGAATGGTTGTTCCAATTCCATTTCAGCTTCCAGCTGGGCATCCCAGGCGCGGCGCTTACGGCTATTTTTGGTATCACAATGTTGTTGTCCGTGCTGACCGGCGCTATTGTTTATAGGAAAAATATCTGGCGCGTCCTGTCTTTTCGAATTTCGATCAACCGAAAAAACTGGCGCACGATCAGCTCCGATTTGCACCGGATTGTGGGGGTATGGTCAATGTTGTTCAATGCTATTATTTTCTTCACCGGCTTTTGGATGAACCTCTTCGCTTTTGAACCCAAAACCTGGGAGAAAGAACTCCTGCCAGGCAAACGGAACAATGCAATGACGGTTTCCGCCGATGAAATGCTTGGTGCTGCCAGGAAGGCGCTGCCGGATCTGGACCCAACCTATGTATATCTGCCTACGCAACCCGAACGTAAATTTGAAGTCAGAGGCTATGAGCAGGGACAATGGAAACTCTGGGGTGCTTTGAATTCGGTGAGGATTGATCAATACACAGGTAAGGTTTTTAAGATCAATACATTAGCAGATAAATCTGTCGGCGAACGCATTGAAGCAACGTTTCATCCTTTGCATGTTGGCAACTTTGGCGGGCTGCCCGTCAGGATATTTTATGTGATCATCGGGCTGACGCCCGGGTTGCTGGCCGTGACGGGTTTCCTGCTTTGGTGGCGGCGGGCAGGGAAGTCTGAGGCGGACCGTTCAGCGATTTCCGGCCGCTAAGGTGAGCGCCTCTTGCACAACTGTGCTGGGATAATCGTTCAGTTCCAGAATCCGGATGGCATTGGTTGTCACCAGTTTGCCAGGTTTCAGCTTGTAGTCGAAGATGACGGCATCCTGGTGAATGACTTCCGTAAAGTGATAAAGGTCAAAAGTGTCCGCCAGAAAGTTGGAAAGCTCCCGGTCGTGCGTTGAGGCGAGCGCCAGATTGCTGCCTTGTGTGAGGTAACTGAGCACCGATTTGCCGATAGCAATACGCTCAACCGAATTGGTGCCCTTAAAAAGTTCGTCCAGCAGAAACAGGTTGGAATAGCCCGACCTGCTTTCTTCCAACAGATTTTTAATGGTAAGCACCTCTTCAAAATAATAACTTTTGTCCCCCAGCAAATCATCCGAGATGCGGATAGACGAATGTATTTTCATGGCAGTCATAGCAAATGCATGGGCAAAGCATGTATTAATGGTTTGTCCAAGCAGCGCATTAATGCCCACGGTCCGGATGAAAGTGGTCTTTCCCGACATATTGGAACCTGTCAGCAATGCAGATTTAGTTTGTAATGTTAAGTCATTGGCCACGCCGTCAAATATCAGCGGGTGATATACATCCCTGATTTGCAGGTGCTTTAACTCCAAATGAAAGTCGGGCTGACAAGCGTAGGGGACACTTTCTCTGAGTGCGAGTGTTGACAGGGCAATGTCAGTTTCTGCAACGAACCGGAAAACATCCTCGATGTGCTGCCTTTTGGAATCCAGAATCTTCAAGATTGTAAAGAGCAGCACAGGCTCAACCAGAAACAGTGCTTTAAATAATTCAAAAACATAATCAACAAACATGCCGATCTCACCTTGCAGTTTGGCCTCGATCTTGAAAATGGACATGGGCAACCCCAATTGATCCAGCATACTGACCTGCGCTTGCAAGGCATTGTTTTGCGCTGCGAATTCCGGGTTTTTCAAGATGCTGCGGGCTGTTTGAGTCAATATCAAAAGCTGTGGAATGGAGCTTCCGTATTGGTATAGATTGTTCTTGTTCCAATAGTGGATACCCAGATTCACGGGCAGCAGAACGATCAGGAAAATCAGGATCTGCGGTAAGAAGAAAGCCATTATAACAGCAAGCACGCTGACCGCAGAAAGTAGTTGTATAAGCCAGTACCAGCCTGGCCTGGGTGTGTACTTGCCGTGGAAAAGCGACGTGATATAGTAAGCATCTGTTTTATTAAGTTTTGAAATCTCTGTGGTGGTTGCGGCCCTTAATGCAGGATCGGCTTGAAAAATAGAGATAACGTTTTCCAAGCGCTCCTTACGGGCGTCACCCAGGGGAATTACCCGCATGAAGTAATACAAATACTGCTGACCGACGCAGGAAACAGTCCTGTCGATAAACTTAAAAACATCTTCCAGGTCCAGATCCTGAAATGTTCTGTCGGAAATTACCTGGAAAACCCCATCCCGCTTGTCATTAACAAAATACTTTTCGATCTGACCAAAATTGAAAAATCCCTTTTTTATTTGGGCAATATGGTCCTTATCCGATGAGGTTTTCGAAGACATTTCTATAAGATAAATTATAAGGGCAAAAAGCAGCCAGCCCCAAAGCCAACCGAACCCAGGATCAATTTATCATTTTAGAAAAGAAGTATTTTGAAAGTGTTATGAGCGGTTGAATCAGGAAGCAGTATAATGTCCTTTGGCCGAAACGACTGTAACCGTAACCCTCGACTCGTCAACAGCATAAATGATCCTGTGCTCCTGATTTATTCTTCTCGACCAAAATCCAGCCAGGTTGTGCTTTAATTGTTCTGGCTGGCCTGTTCCAATGTATGGATGCTCAATCAGTTCGTCGAGAAGTTTCCTGACTTTTCTGAGCAGCGGCTTATTGCCAGACTTCCTGAGTTTTTCGATTCCTTCAAGCGCTTTTGGGGTGAATTCGATGGAATAACTCATAAACCAAGCAACTTGTCAAAATCGGCTTTATCCACTTTCGTAGTGTTGCCTTTCCTGTACTGATCGATTCCTTCCTGAATATCAGCCATTGTTTGCGGATCCATGAAATATTTGTCCTTCTCGCCAACCGGGGTCAGTGCATAAGCCTTCTCCTTACCACGCTGAATAATGATCTGTTCGTTTTTATCAGCAAGATCCATGTATTTTTTTTGATTGTCCCTGAATTCTCTTGAACTAATTACCAGCATGATTGAGTAGATGAATGTACGGAATTGGTACACAAATATACAATATAAATCAGAAACGCTCATGCGGTATCATTCCAGCCAGGCCCATCTTTTTGCCCAGTCTGTCAGGAATGCTTTCCGGTGTTTTGAGATGGTTTTTGCACCTTGCTGCTGGTCTATGAAAAGATTGGGATCGGGGAGATCGCCGTACCAGTTTTTGCCGAGCTTATAGTCGTGCGGTTCGGGTTTTCCTGGCCAGGGTGCGGTGCTGACATATTTCCCGGCATGACCATTAAGCTCTGCAATGCTGCTGATGGTGGTGTATTCACCCAACTCGACTTGCTTGGGAGAGTAGCGAACGGCGTATTTACCGTCGCCAATGTAATAACCAGGCCATTGCTGACCGCTGATGCTGAGCGTGAACACAGCCGAGTCGGCAGGAACATTAATGTTTGGTCCTTGAAACCGCCACTCAATGACGCCGTAAGTGGCTACGGTGTCGGCAGTGGTGGTGTTGCGCTCAAAAATGGTTCTCGAACTCCTTGTGATCGGCGTGAAAGAGCCGCCCCAGCTTTCGCCTGTCGGCTGATCCGGATTACCATGCATGACATAGGCCAGCGAAGGTGTGTCGCCCATTTTAATGTTGCCTTTGTAATACTTAATAAAATCCTTTCCCATTGCTCCGCGGCCTTTGATGTAATTCGGATAATAGGCTTCTGCCGTCATATCTGCGGGCGATCCGGCATCCATAAACCAGCCGCGGTAAGTGGCGTTGCATTCGATCATCCAAACGTCGGGGTGGTTGGCGGCGATGTAGTCATAGGCATTCACGCCCCATTTTTTATTCGGGCCGCCGATCCAGTACACCCGTATGTTTTTCGTGATCTCCGGCGCATCATGCAATGCCTGTGCAACATCTTCGATACCACCCCATACCAGCACCCAAAGCGGCTGGTCGGAAGACTTTTTAGCACAAGAAATGAGCCATTCAGAACCCTCCGTTTTTTCGGCGAAACCCTTATAAGGCGCCCACGCTGTTGCTCCCTGTTTGCACACATTGCGCAATGTAGCCGGCTCGGGAAAGGCCTTTTGATGCTTTTTTAGTTTGGGAAGATCCTTTTCATACAAATCAATCATATCCAGGATGTCCTTTTTGCGACCGGTCTGGAACGAAGTGGAAACCAATCCTTCAATTTGAAAACGGTCTGCATACATCAGCAGATGGATCATCGATTGGAAATCATCCGGATCGGTCCCGCCGATATCGGTGCTGATGAAAATGCGGGGTTTTTGCTGCGCATGGGCCGAAAAAAAGCTCATAACCAGACAGCTGGTCATGAGCAATGGGATATAAATACGGATCTTTTCCCTTCTTATAAACAGTAATTTCATCGTTATTCCGATCAGTCAGCACCGAATATCCGGCACACTTCATTTTACTATTACAAAGGTAAAAAGAAAGTAATCGAAAAAAATAGAAATTAAATGATAGTTATCGCGGATGGAGTTTAATAGTAAAAGTAGTGTGCATATAGCTGCTTACATCTATCTAAAAATGCCTGTGATTATTTCTTCAAAACTTTCGCGCGATCAACGGATCCGTCGGCGAAAATTACTTTAACTATGTACAGCCCGGCCGGGAAATGGTTGATATTATATTCTGATACCGCATTCGACGAATCATTGTTTTTCTGGTCCATTATCAATTTTCCGGAAACATCCATGAATTGCACGCGTGCGATCTTATCCAGATCTTTCGAAAGAACGGAAAGGCGGTCAATGGTTGGGTTTGGATAAAGGGCTGTTCTGTTGGCAGACTGGAAATTAATACTCCTGATCCGGCTGAATGCAAAGGTCCCGTCCTTATCGATCATTTTAAGTCTGTACAAGTTGTTGCCGGTTTTTGGCGCAATATCCGAGAAAGAGTAGGAGAGTAGCTTGGTGCTTTCACCATTGGAAATTACACTTCCTACGCCAATCCACTGTTTGCCGTTTTGGCTGCGTTGTATTTCAAAACGATCACTGTTTGTCTCCGCTGTTGTTGCCCAGTTTAATGTAACCGAGGACTGCTCGCCTTTTTTTATATCGAAGCTCAAAAGCGTCACGGGAAGGGAAACTTCTACATTCGAGACAACATTACCGTTCAGCGATATTTTTCCAGCGGTCGAAAGCGCTCTTCCCGAAAGAGTTGCACCCGCTCCCAGTGAGATGGCGCCTTCATTAACAACGGTGCCGATAAAATCAATGTCGGCTGCCAGGTTGAAAGCACCGTTGACTACCCAGTATACGTTCTTAGGCAATGTTCCGCCTGTTAAAACGATATTTGCAGGTGCGTCCACCGAAAGTGCTCCTCCTATCTTGATGATAAAAACAGCATCGGGATCATTGTTTCCGTTTAAAATAAGGCTGCCTGAAAAAGAAGTGGCCTCTGTGCTGCAATGCACGCCTGGGGCAAGCACCGTCACGCCGTCCAGTGTGGCGGCTAGCGGAAATCCGCATGGATTAAGTGTTCCACTGGTCAGTACGCTATAAGCCGTAGCAACATCTGCGGCAGCCGCAACACCCTGTGTATCGCCAAAGTGGCTCTGCCCGACCAGCGTAACTGCATTGCCGGTCACAGCGCCTGTCCCGTTTCCGATGTCGCCGGTAACCAATGTTGTTCCTGTATTAGCAAACTCCCCAGCGGATGTATAAAGTGCAAATGTCTCAGCCCCGCCGAAAGTAGGCACGGTTTGAGCCATGCTTAAATGGCAAAGTGCAGAAAGCGAAACGGTAAGAATGTTGAAGAAGAAAGATGTTTTCATATATGCTTGAATAAATTGTGAAAGTATTTTCACCGCACAAATATGACCTTAACCCCTTCAAGTAATGTTATAGCATGTGTAGTATTAGTTATAACATTCACACGTTTTCCAAATTCCCGCTTCTTTTACCTTTTAATTGTTTATAAAAAGACGGCGTAAGACCCGTGATCTGCTTGAACTGATTGGACAAATAGGCTACGCTGCTGTAATTCATTTTGTAGGATATCTGCGTCAGGTTAAGCTCGTCGTATAGGATCAGTTCTTTTACCCTTTCAATTTTGTGAATGATGATAAATTGCTGGATCGTAATGCCCTTTACCTCGGAAAATACATTGGCCAGATAGGTGTAATCATAACCCAATTGCTGGCTGATGTAGTCTGAATGATTGATTTTGGGAAATTCATCAGAATGGTGGATCATCTGAATAATGAGATTTTTAATTTTCTCAATCAGAATACTTTTTTTATCATCCATCAATTCCAGCCCGGATTTGAGCAGGTTGTTTTTTAGCATTTCACGCTGCTGCGGATATATTTCACCTGCAATTTCCACCATGCCCAAGTCAATGAGCGAGTAGGCTATCTCCAACTTGCGCAGTTCCTCCTCAACCATCATTTTGCACCGCAAGCTGACCATATACTTAATGTAGAGTTTCATTCAAATTGCGATCTATGTTTTGTTGATGGTCGTCAGCATTCTCACGACCAGGCAAGAAAAGTAACCATAATAAATCAACATCCGACGAAATGAAATTTAATTTATACAATGAATTCTACGTATAGACTGATGGCCATATCATAAAGGAGTCGGTTGTGTGATGTTGCGACCGTGCACGAAGGAATACCCTGGTCTGCCGGACCCAATCAACATCATGTACATATGGCATTATTTTTCAATAAAATGCCGGTTTATTTATAAAACACATCAAAATACAGTCAATACTAATCAAATCCTGAAATGTATTTGGTATTATATTGTGTTAAAATTGTATTGTAGAAACCGATTGAAACTTGTAGTATCATCACGAACTAATAGTCCTCTATGAAACATTAATCCTGGTTTTCATTACTCACCTTTAAGCTAAACTCAATTTTATGAACCCATTTAGACAAAATCCCCTCCCGGGACTTTGCAGGCTTCTTTGTGCCGTCACGGTAGCAGGGATAATGCATTCTCCGGGCATTTTACAAGCTGCACCCGCACCCGTAGCGGCAGCAAACAGTCCGCACAGGCGCATTGATAAAACCCTGACCGGGAAGGTTATCGATGAAAAAAATACGCCATTGCCTGGCGTAAGCGTCATTATCAAAGGCACCAGCCGGGGAACGACCACTGGCACCGACGGAAGCTTTACACTGGTGGTTGAAGATGCGGCTCAGACGCTGACTTTTTCTTTCATAGGATACACATCGCAAGATGTAGCCATTGGCAATCAGTCTGCATTTAACATTACATTACTACCTAGCAGCGAGGAGCTTACGGAAGTTGTGGTGGTAGGATATGGCACGCAATCTTCTGCGGCGGTAACGGGCGCGGTAAGCAACATTCAGGCCAAAGACCTCATCCGCACGCCATCGGTTGGTACTTCTGATGCGCTGGTGGGCCGCGTTCAGGGGATTACTGCCCGAAAAGCAGATGCCCGTCCGGGTGCTGCGACCACTATCCAGATCCGGAACCTGGGAACCCCGCTTTTTGTCATCGACGGAATTCCCTCCGATGCGACCAACTTCAATAACCTGGGTCAGAACGATATTGAAAGTGTTTCGATCCTTAAAGATGCTTCTGCCGCAGTATATGGACTCCGTGCAGCGAACGGGGTTGTTTTGGTCACGACAAAAAGAGGAAAAGCAGGGGATGGTCCCGCCCGGATCAACATTTCGGGTTACTATGGTTTGCAGAATTTTACGCGTTACCCCAAGCCGGCGAGCGCTTACCAGCACATGCGAGGGCTTGTGGAATCGGACGTGAACCAGGGTCGTACGCCTTCTATTACGCCCGAGGAACTTGCCAAATGGAAAGCGGGGACTGAAAAGGGTTATCAGAGTTTTGATTATTACAAAATGGTGATGCGTCCCAATGTGCCGCAATATTCATTGAATGCCAATGTATCCGGCGGCACGGAAAAGATCAGCTACTTCCTTTCTGTGGGTCATCTGAGCCAGGATGCCCTTATCAAAGATTACAGTTTTAAGCGTACCAACGTGCAGGCGAATGTGGAGTCGAGCATTACCAAGAGGCTGAAAGTCGGCGCGCAGATTAGTGCCCGTATTGAAGACCGTTTTCAGGTGGGTGTGCCGGGACTGGATGATTATTTCAACCCTTTCCTGAGCATATTTACCATGTGGCCAACCGAACGCCCTTATGCCAATGATAATCCGAAGTACATCAACCAGACTCACAATGTAAATGTGAACCCTGCTACCTATAAGCGGGATATTACGGGTTATATTGACGAGATCACACGCGTGGTGAAGGGTAACTTTTATGCGGAATACGATTTTGCATTCGGCCTGAAAGTGAAGGGAACGTATTCATATCAATACCACAATTTCGATTTTGATGGTTTTGAATACACTTACGATGCTTATAAATATGATGAGGCCACCGACAAATACAATGTCGTAGCAGGTGGGGGAAACCAGAATCCATGGCGTGAGCGTCGCAAACGCAACATTGTGGACCGCTTCGCACAGTTGCAGCTGAATTATAGCAAAACCTTCGGCGATCACGAGCTTTCCGCTGTTGCAGCCTACGAGCAGTCGGACAATGTGAACACTTACCTGGTTGTGCACACTGTTCCGCCAAACAATTACATTCCGTTGATGTCGTTTGCGAATCAGGATTTGCTGATCGATGAGTGGAGTACGGAAGCGCGCGCAGGATACATTGGCCGTGTGAATTATAATTTCAAACAAAAATATTTGCTTGAAGCGGTGGGCCGTTACGATGGCTCTTTCCTATATGCACCCGGAAAAAGGTTCGGTTTCTTTCCCGGCGTTTCCGCGGGGTGGCGGATCTCAGAGGAGAATTTCTTCAAGGGAAAGCTTGAAAACGTGTTCAGCAGCCTGAAAATCCGCGCTTCTTATGGTCGCACGGGGAGTGACAGGAACGCCACTGTTGTGAATGAACCATTCATCGTATCGCCATTCAGTTATTTGCCCGGCTATAACTTCCTGCAGGGAAGCGCCATTTTCAATGGACAATACAACATTGGCGTAAGGCCGCGCGGGTTGCCCATTACGACGCTTTCCTGGATCACCAACATTTCTACCAACCTCGGAATTGACTTCGGTCTGCTGGGCGGGAAATTGAATGGTCAGGTTGATATTTTCCAGAGAAAAAGAGACGGACTTCCTGCTGCCCGTTATGACGTGCTGCTGCCATCAGAAGTAGGCTATACATTGCCCAACGAAAACCTGAACAGCGATACGCACCGGGGAATTGAAGGGGTGCTTACCTACAAAAGCGCAGTAGGTCAAATTGATTACACAGTTAGTGCCAACGCAACATTATCCCGCCGCCGTGACCTGGATTTCTATAAACCGCGTTTCGGGAACTCCTACAATGAATACCGCGAC
Organism: Dyadobacter chenhuakuii; assembly: GCF_023821985.2. Lineage (NCBI taxonomy): Bacteria > Pseudomonadati > Bacteroidota > Cytophagia > Cytophagales > Spirosomataceae > Dyadobacter > Dyadobacter chenhuakuii. The sequence continues at coordinate 469,958 of NZ_CP098805.1, forward strand.
TCGTACGTAGACCGCTGGGGCAACATTAACTGGGGTTACCAGGTTGAAGGGCAGTTTCAGTCGCAGGAACAAATTGAGAGTCACCTGATTGACAATGACGGACAAGGCAACCGCACACATCTTCCAGGGGATTTTATTTACAAAGACGTCAATGGGGACGGGATCATTAACACGCTGGACGAGCGCCCGATCGGTTATGCAGAAGGCGCCAATCCTTACCTGAGCTTTGCGCTTAATGGCAGCGTTTCCTACAAGGGTTTTTCATTGTTTGCCGATTTTGCCGGAGCCTCGTTACAAAGTTTTCAGCGAGCTTTTGAATTAAAAATCCCTTACCAAAACAACGGGACATCGCCGCATTTTATGCTCGAAGACCGCTGGCACCGCGAAGATCCTTTCGATCCCAACAGCAAATGGATCCCCGGAACGTACCCTGCGATCAGAAAGGACAATTCCAGCCATGTGAATTTCCGTAAAAGTGATTTCTGGATCACCAATGTGCGCTATATACGCCTCAGAAACATTGAGTTGGGTTATAGTTTTGATCAAAAAGTTTTCAAAAAACTGGGAAGCAGCGGCCTTCGCATTTATGTGAATGCCAGCAATCTGTTCTCGATCGACAATGTCAAGAAATACGAGATCGATCCTGAGATTTCGTCCGGTAATGCGCTCGTGTATCCGCAGCAGCGATTGTTTAATGCCGGTTTTAGTATCAATTTTTAATTCAAATCCGTTATGCAACGATTTTCGAAATATATCCTCGCTTTCTTCGTCCTGATCATGTCGGGATGTGCAGAGGAATGGCTGGACAGAAAGCCGCAAAACATTATCCTGGAAGACCAGATATGGAACGATCCCAAGCTGATAACCGGCCTTCTGGCCAACTATTACGACCGTTTGCCTTACCACACGGATCTTAACCACAGTTCCACAACGGATGCTACTATTCCCAATAAGGAAGGCTGGCAGGATTTTGCAGCATATGATGAGGCCATGTGGTCCAACAATGATGACGCACGGAACAACATTGTCACTTACGCATTCGAGCGATGGAGGCTTTGGGATTATGTGTTGGTAAGGGACATTAATCTTGCGCTTGAAAACATTGAAAAATTTGGCACTTCGCTCACGGATGAGCAGAAAATCCAGTTTTCAGCCGAACTTCGTTTCCTGAGAGCACAGGTTTATTTTGACCTGGTGAAAAGAATGGGCGGTGTGCCGCTGGTTACCAAGCAGTTGATATACGACTACAATGGTGATCCTTCATATCTGCAACAGCCGCGCGCCAAAGAAGAGGAAGTTTACGACTTCATTGCTTCCGAACTCGATGCGATCAAGGACCAGCTGGGCAATGGCGGCAGCAACACGCGTGCCAATAAATACACGGCTATGGCATTGAAAAGCCGCGCCATGCTCTACGCCGGTTCGATTGCAAAATACAATAACCTGATGGCTTCACCCATTTCCACGCCGGGCGGGGAAGTAGGGATCCCGGCGTCACGTGCGGCCGATTATTATGCTAAATCACTGGCTGCTTCGGAGGAGATCATCAACAGCGGCGTGTATTCGCTTTACAAAACAAACCCAAACCTGGGGGAGAACTTTTACGATGCGGTAACCAAGAAATCCGCCAATCCCGAGATCATTCTTGCACAGGATTTTTTGGTAAGCAAAGACAAGCGACATGGTTTCACATATGACAACATTGCCCGCAATGTGCGCGAAGACAACCTGTCCTCTTCGTCGATAACGCCTTCGCTGAACCTGGTTGAAGACTTTGAATATCTGGACGGCACGTCCGGCGAGCTGAAAACACGTAACGCAGGGAATACAGATTACATTTATTACAATAATGTGGCAGATGTGTTTGCCAACAAAGATGCCCGCTTGTACGGGACGGTGGTTTATCCCGGAACATCTTTCCGCGGCACGCCTGTGCAGATCCAGGCTGGGGTAAAAGTTTGGAGCGCTACGACGAACAGCTTTCAAAATGTAGAATCGAACACATTGGGATCGAATTATGAAGATGGTGGCTTGCTAACCGGTTCATCGGGCCCGCAACGCTCTCAGACCGAGGTTACCAACTCTGGTTTTTATCTGAGAAAATATGTGGATCAAACCGCCATGTCCAGCACACGCGGCATCCGCAGCGACATGTGGTGGGTACGTTATCGCCTGGGTGAAATTTACCTGAACGCAGCAGAGGCGGCTCTGGAAACAGGCAAAACAGCCAATGCATTGAAATATGTAAACCTTGTTCGCGAACGTGCGGGCTTTGGGGCAAATAGCCTGAAAGCACTTACCATAGCCCGTTTGCAAAATGAAAGGCGCGTCGAGCTGGCTTTCGAAGACCATCGCGTATGGGACTTGAAAAGATGGCGCATTGCGCATGAGCTTTGGAACGGGAACGCTTCCAATCCCGATGCTGTGATGTATGCCTTATATCCCTACCGCATTGTGCGCCCAGGGCATGCAACGCACGGAAAATACGTGTTTGACAAACTTGTTGCGCCCCGTTTCCGCGCGCCACGCTTCTTCCAGATGGGCAATTACTATTCGTCCATTGAACAGATCGTGATCGATAATAACCCCAAAATTGTCAGGAACCCATTTCATTGATCCATTATATGAAAGCGAATCACATTCATTTTAAATTCCTGGCCGTGCTGGCGCTCTCGGCGCTGCTTAGTGCCTGCGAAAAAGACAACCGCGTGGAGCCAAAATCCGTGCTTACGGGCCGGGTTGTATACGAAGGTCAGCCGATAGGGCTGCGCTCCAATGGTGTGCAGCTGGAACTCTGGCAACGGGGATATCAATTATTTACCAAAATCCCTGTGCATGTAAGGCAGGACGGTACGTTCTCTGCCTCATTGTTTGATGGTAATTACAAACTCGTCCGGCTGCGCGGCAATGGCCCGTGGGTGGACAACACGGATACCATTGATGTTGCCCTGAACGGCAGTGCAGAGCTGGATGTTCCGGTGCAGCCTTACTTTGTTTTTCAAAATGAAAATTATGCAAAAGGCGAGGGAAAGGTTTCGGTAACATTCAATCTGAAACAAATCAACACCTCCCGGACATTGGAAAGGGTGAATTTGTATATCGGCACCACCAGCATCGTAGATCCAAACAACAACGCCGGAAACGCCCAGGAAGTCGCCGCCAACATCAAAGATATCTCCAAGCCCATAACACTAACCGCAACGCTTTCCCCCGCGCTAGCCGGAAGGGACTATGTGTACGCAAGAGTAGGCGTGAAGACGTCCGGAGTAGGAGAGATGCTGTTCGGCATGCCGCAGAAGGTGATGCTGAAGTAACGCGCTACCACCCCTGTCATGCCGAGCGTACCACCCCTGTCATGCCGAGCGTACCACCCCTGTCATGCTGAGCGTACTACCCCTGTTATGCTGAGCTACCACCCCCTGTCATGCTGAGCGGAGTCGAAGCACGCTGCTCCTTGGTAACGTGCTTCGGCTCCGCTCAGCATGACAGGGTTAGTAGCTCAGCATGACAGGGCCATAGTGTTATCAAAACGCCTCTTCGATCAGCTCCCGATTGATCAGTGCGCCGGCCATGCTGCCGGAGGATACTGCCAGGGCTACGGATCGGGCCATGTGGGAGTTGTCTCCTGCTGCGTAAATGCCTGGGACGGTGGTTTGCTGGAACGTTTCCAGCTTTATAAGCCCGGTTTCTGTAAGTGCGCAGCCCAGTTGTTCGGGAATGGCTGAATGTTGTTTGAATGCGGGACGGGAATAAATTGCTGTGATGGGCTCCTCGGATTGGTCTTTGAAAACGATCTTTTCGAGGAGCCCATTTTTATGGATAAGCGACGCAATGGGTTTGTCGACAATGCGGATGTTGCGGGTGGAAATTTTTTCAGTTTGCTCAGGCGTAAGTTCGGAAGGGCCATTTGTGAAAATGGTCAGATCTTTGGTCCAGTTTGAAATTAACTTTGCATACTCAAAACCAGTGTCCCCGTTCGCTAAAATGCCGGTTTTTTCGTTTTTTACCTCATAACCATGGCAGTAGGGGCAATGTATGACCGATATTCCCCAGCATTCGGCATAACCTGCAATGTCTGGCATCTGATCTTTTAATCCTGTGGCGAAAATCAGTTTTTTGGCAGTGAATGTGTCGCCGGTTGCAGTTGCTATCTCAAATCCATTTTCTGTTTTGCGGCCGGTTTCGGCCAGCCCATCGTGAAATTGCACGGTCGGGTAATTTGCAACTTGTTCTTTGCCTAATAGCGCGATGTCTTTTGGCGTCCGCCCGTCTTGTGTGAGGAAGTTGTGTGAATGTGGCGTTTGGGCATTGCAGGGTTTGCCGCTGTCGATAACCAATGTCTTTCTTAATGACCTGCCCAGGCTCATTGCCGCCGACAGTCCGGCGTAGCTTCCGCCAATGATAATTACTTCAAAATCAGTATTTTCCATGATGCTAAATGCTGTAAAGATTTAATGCTCAGCCGCTTTTATCGACCGTACGATGATAACGTAAAGATAGGAAATGCTGTCTTATATGCAACGTTGTTGCAAGTTTAAATTCTCTTATAAAGCAAAAAACCGGAGACCAATCAAGATCTCCGGCTTTTTGCTTCTGCATTCAACTAAATCATGGCTAATAAAGTATCATAAAAAACTCATTTCCAACCGCCGCCTAGGCTCCGGTAAAGATCTACCCGGGCAATGAGAGACTGGCTGCGGATGAATGCGAGGTTCAGTTCAGCTTGTAAAGCATTGCCCTGTGCAGTGATCACCTCCAGATAATTGGCCATATCACTTTTGTAAAGTAATTGTGCATTGGTAATGGCTGCCTGTAAAATAGTTACCTGATTATTGGCGATCGCTTCCTGCTCTTTCAATTTTTGGGTTTGAACCAAAGAATTAGAAACCTCGCCCACCGCATTCAGCACCGACTGACGGAACTGGATCACCGACTGTTCGCGCTGTATTTTGGCAACTTCCAGATTGGTTTTCAACTCTCGTCTTGCCAGAATAGGACGCGCAATGGTCCCTGCCGCCAAGCCAAACAATGATCCCGGAATGTTGAACCAGTTGCTGGATTTGAACGATTCGATCCCGCCGGCTGCAGTAATAATCAGTGAAGGATACATACTTGCCTGTGCAACACCCAATTGCGCATTGGCCACCAAAACGGACATTTCAGCAGCTCTGACATCAGGACGGCGGCTCAAAACACCTGCCGGCACACCGGTTGCCAGGCTGTCGGTTGCATTGAAATCGGAGAGCTGCACGTTGCGCGCAATGCTGTCAGGCATTTGTCCGGTCAGTATTTGCAAGGCATTTTCCTGAATCGCAATGTCCTGTTCCAGCTGCGGAAGAAGCAAGGCGATGGACTCGCGCTGGGCTTCGGATTGTTGGATAGAAAGCGAGGTAACCTCTCCTGCATCTTTCAAAAGACGGGTCAGGCGCAAAGTATTATCGCTCAATTCCAGGTTGCTTTTGGCAATTGCCAGTTGTTTGTCCAGCATTAAAAGATTGAAGAAACCCTTGGCAATGTCCGCAACAAGCTTGGTTTGAACCGCTTTTGTTGCTTCATAGGTTTGCAGATACTGGCCTAATGTAGCCTGCTGCTGCCTGCGGATCTTGCCCCAGATGTCTGCTTCCCAGCTCAGGTTCACTGCGCCGAGATAGTTTTCAATGTGCTTCGATTTTAGAAAATTACTTGCACTAAGTCCGTTCAAACTGTTGCTGGAAGGACGGTTGTAGGTGCCTGTAATCTGTAAATCCAGTGTCGGGATCTGTAAAAATTTCGCCTGTTTAACTTGCTGCTCGGCCACGTCAATACGTTTCAAAGCCAGTTGCAAGTCATAATTATAGGACAATCCGCGCTGGATAAGCCCTTGCAATGTAGTGTCAGGGAAGAATTTTCTCCATTCCATGTCCGCAATGGTAGCCGTGTCGGCAAAAGTGACATTGCGATACTGGGTAGGCAGGGCGACTTCCGGCCGCTGATAGTCCTTGCTCACTTTGCAGGAGGCGATCAGCACCGTTGCCAGCAGGGAAAGCGGGATATATAATTGTCTAAATTTCGGTTTCATCATTGTGGTTCTTTGTTGTGGTAGTCGGTTTTGTATTTCAAAAAGGCAGATCAATGTGCTGCACTTTCACTGCCCAGTTCTTTGGGCTTACCGACAAATTTCTCCTGTAAATATTGAAAAATGACATACAGAACCGGGATCACAAAAATCCCGAATATCACGCCCGTCAACATCCCGCCAACCGCGCCTGTTCCGATAGAACGGTTACCCAAAGCTGAACCGCCGGTTGCTCTCATCAAGGGGATCAATCCCACGATAAAGGCAAATGATGTCATCAAAATGGGCCTTAACCGCAACCGCGAAGCTTCCATCGCCGACTCAACGATCGTCATGCCCGCTTTACGGCGCTGCACCGCATATTCAATGATCAGGATGGCATTTTTGGCGAGCAAACCGATGAGCATGATCAAGCCGACCTGCACATAAATGTTGTTTTCAATGCCCGATAAATTAATGAAAAGCATTACTCCGAAAACACCCAGAGGGATCGTGAAAATCACCGCAAAAGGCAGGATATAGCTCTCATACTGAGCCGCTAGCAAGAAATAAACGAACACGAGGCTCAAAACAAAGATCAAAAGGATCTGCGAACCTGCATTGATTTCTTCTCTTGTCATACCCGTCCATTCCGTGCGGTAATTGTTTGGTAAAACCTCTGCTGCAGTTTCCTGCACGGCGCGTATGGCATCCCCGGTGCTATACCCGGGTTTCGGTGTTCCGTTGATCGCAACGGCATTGTACAGGTTGTTGCGCGTAACTGTTTCAGGTCCGAAAACGCGTTTTAATGTCACAAGCTGGTTGGCAGGCACCATTTCACCCTCCGTATTCTTAACATGAATATTGTTCAAAGAGGCAGGATTGGCCCGATAGGAGGCATCTGCCTGCGCCATTACCCGGTAATATTTACCGAAACGGTTGAAATCCGAGACAAAGCTGCTGCCATAATAGATTTGCAGTGTTTGCAAAAGCTCATTCACGGGCACATTCAGTTGCTTCGCTTTGGCATTGTCGACGTCCAGCATATACTGGGGATTTGCAGTCGCAAATGTGGTAAACGCATAAGCAATCTCTTTTTTCTGCATCAAAGCCGCCAGAAACTTATTGGTTGTAGCACTTAGCTTTTCCAGCGAACCATTGCCGCGGTCTTGCAGCATAAATTCAAAACCACTCACATTACCGAAACCATCCACGGTCGGGAATGTAAAGAAAAACGCGTTGGCATCATTCACAGCCCTTACTTTCTGCGACATCATAGCTACGATCTGATCAAAATTCTTCACGTCACCGCGTTCCGCCTGAGGCTTCATCTTGATAAAACCAACACCATATGGCGATGCATTGGAATTGGAGATAATGTTCATCCCTTCCACAATGTAACGGTTCTCGGCAATCGGCGAGCCTTTTACAATGCTATCAACCTGTGCCATAGCGCGTTGCGTACGGTCCAGCGAGCTTCCCGGAGGCGTGTTAAGCGCATATAGGAGAAAGCCCTGGTCCTCTGTCGGAATAAAACCCGTCGGGGTTGTTTGTGTTAACCAAAGTGTTGATCCTGTGATAACCAGCAAGCCAACGATGGTGATCCATTTACGTTTTACCAGGAATTGCAGGCTGCGGATATATTTGTCCGTCATCGTCTGGAAACCTGTATTGAAAGCAGAGAAAAACCTGGCAGAAAAGCCTTTTTGGACTAAATGTCCATTTTGTGACTGATTCGCATGCGGGTTTTTCAAGAACAATGCACATAATGCAGGGCTTAATGTCAAGGCGTTAAGTGCTGATATTAAGATTGCTATGGCCAGCGTGAAGGCAAACTGCCGGTAAAAGACCCCGGCCGGACCTTGCATAAAACCAACCGGAACAAAAACCGCGGCCATAACCAGTGTGATGGAAATGATAGCGCCAGAGATCTCGTTCATCGATTCTTTTGTGGCAGGGCGGGCATCCATATGCGTGAGCTCCATCTTGGAATGGACGGCCTCGACGACGACAATGGCATCATCGACTACAATCCCGATGGCAAGAACCAATGCAAACAGCGTCAGGAAGTTAATGGTAAAACCAAAAATCTGCATGAAGAAAAACGTCCCTACAATGGCCACAGGCACCGCAATGGCCGGGATCAATGTCGAACGGAAATCTTGCAGGAATATATACACGACGATGAAAACCAGGATAAATGCCTCGATCAATGTCGTCCGCACCTGACCGATGGACTCATCCAAAAAGTCTTTGGAGTTGTACATAATGGTCGTCTTCATACCCTTAGGAAGCGTTTTTTCGAAATCAGCCAGCAATGCTTCGGCCTGGATCAGGATCTCGTTTGCGTTTGTTCCCGCAGTCTGGAAAACGGCTACGCCGGATGAAGGATCGCCATTTAACTTGCCATTGGATGAATAGGTGTAAGAACCAAACTCAACCCGGGCCAGATCCTTCAACCGGATTACCGAACCATCACTATTGGCTTTGATGATAATGTTCTCGTATTCAGTGTTCTGCGTTAGCTTTCCTTTGTATTTCAATACATATTCGAAAACCTCCTTGCTACTCTCACCCAAACGGCCCGGTGCCGCTTCAAGGCTTTGCTCACGAATGGCATTCGTAACTTCCTGCGGCGATAATTTGTAGGCCGCAAGGCGGTCGGGTTTCAGCCAAATCCGCATGGAATAATCCCTGGTTCCGAATGGCTGGGCCTGTCCGACACCGGGTATACGTTGCAGCTGAGGCACCAGATTTATCTTGATATAATTTAATAAGAACGTCTCGTCATAAGTGCTGTCTTCACTGGACAAAGCCACAAACATAATGATGCTGTTCTGCTGCTTCTGCGTCGAAATCCCGGCCTGGACTACTTCCTGAGGAATCTGGCTTACTGCTTTGGATACGCGGTTCTGCACGTTAACTGCCGCAATATCAGGATCTGTGCCTTGTTTGAAATACACATTCAGCGCCATCGTGCCATCATTATTGGACGACGACGTCATATAGGTCATGTTTTCAACACCGTTTACGGCTTCTTCAATCGGCGTGGCCACCGCACGGGCAACCACTTCGGCGTTGGCGCCGGGGTAAACCGCTGTGACTTGTACAGTCGGCGGGGCAATGTCGGGGAATTTGGTAATAGGCAATGTCGTCAGCGCGATACCTCCTAATAGTAATATAAGGATGGAGATAACCGTCGAAAGAACAGGCCTTTCTATAAATTTCTGAAACATAAGTATGCTGTTGTGCTCCGGAGTGTCAGAGCATGGTTGAGTGAATTTTGTTTTGCACACGGATAGCGGTCCATAGCATAAGGTCGCTATGGCGCTATTCGTGGGGTGGGACCACTTTTTTGTTAAATCAGCTTATATAGGATTGGCTAGCAGCAGGCTGTCCATTGACATATTCTGAGGCGCAATGGCCATTCCGTCCCTGAGTCTGTCCAAACCGTTGTACACGATCTTTTCGCCGGGTTTCAAGCCTTTGGAAATCAGATAGTAACGGCCGCTTCTGTCAGAAACTGTTACTGGTCGGCCTTCCACTTTATTGCTGTCCAGAAGTGTGTAAACAAACACCTTGTCTTGCAGTTCAAATGTGGCTTCCTGCGGAATCAGGACAGATCTGGTAAGCTCTCTGGGAATCCGCACACGTCCGGTGTTACCTGAGCGCAAGAGTCCGTTAACGTTCGGGAATGTTGCCCTGAAATTGATAGCGCCCATGGTTTTGTCAAACTGGCCCTCTACAACTTCAACTTTTCCTTTCTGCGGATACACGCTGTTATCGGCCAGAAGCAGCTCAACAGCAGGGATTTGCTTGATTTTCTGCTCCACGGTGTTGCCTGGAAACTGGTTTTTGAATTCAAGGAAATCCAGCTCGCTCATCGAGAAGTAAACGTGAATGTCCTTCGTTTCGGACAGCACCGTAAGCGCTTCCATGGTCCCTTTGCCCACCAGACTTCCGGTCTTAAAAGGAATCGTGCCGATATAACCATCGGCAGGTGCTTTGATAGACGTGTACCCAATGTTGATTTTGGCAGCATCCACGGCGGCTTGCGCCTGGGCAACATTGCCCCTGGCAGCTTCATAAGCTGCTTTTGCGGATTTTAACTGCACATCAGAAATCACATTGTTGGCCACGAGCGGCGTAAGTTTATCCACGTTAATGGCCGCACTTTCCAAAGCAGCTTTTGCAGACTGCAGGCTTGCGTTGGCGGTGTTCAGCTGCTCGGTATACGGGCGTGCATCAATGTGGAAGAGCGTCTGACCCTTTCGTACATACGCACCTTCGTCGACCGAGATTTTATCAAGGTAACCGTCTACTTGCGGGCGGATCTCGATATCGCGGCTTCCTTCTATGGATGCGGTGAATTCCCTGTAAGCTGTAACCTGCTGGTCACTTACGGTGAGTACGGGCAGCGACTGGGCTGGCATTTCGGCCGGTGCGTTGGCTGTGGAAGAGCCGCAGCTGTAAAATGCGCCGGCCATTGAAGTTAAGAATAGAATTGAGGCAAGCTTTCTTGTTTTGGTTAGTTGGTCCTTTTTCACGGCTATGAAGGTTGTTTTTTGTGGTGGAAATAGACTTTTTTCAGAGATAGTGTGGTTATTATAACTAACGGTGTTAGCTTATTTTCAAAAAAATTATAAATTTTTTATGAATGCTTCCACCGTGTCATCCATTACTTTTTTGTTCATTGTAGAATCGTCGATATCGGAGCAGCGCATCATTACGATTGAAATCAAACCATGAAGTACCGACCAGAACGCATAAATTTTAAAGCAGGTTTCATCATCGCTCGATTTTTTTTCCTTTACAATTCCCTCAATGGCCTGCCCGATATAATCGCGGAAACAGTTTAACTGAGGTTTCACTTTTCCGATCCCGGAGCAGGGCATACCCAGTCCGTACATCAGTTGGTAATATTCAGGATTCTTGAATGCGAAGCTCCAATAGGCCTCGGCGTGTGCTTTGAGTAGTTGCTTTGGGTCCTGGTATTTTTTCTTGTTCTTTTCGAGCGTTCTTTCCAGCAACCGAAAACCATCCATAGAAAGTTCAAAAAGGATGGCTTCTTTATTTTCGAAGTGATCGTAAATGACAGGAACGCTGTACTCGATGGCATCGGCGATTTTCCGGATCGACAGGGACTGCCAACCTTCATCCTTTACCAGCTGCAAGGCAACGGACAAGATATTGGTCCGCATGTTTTCTTTCTGCCTTATCCTTCGTTCAACTATTCCCATTCTTCAAAATATACCTAACGGTGTTAGCAAAGGTAGGGGTGTTGTTTGAGTTTGTCAAGCATTAATCCCATTTGTTTTCCTCAATGTCGCTTTTCAGAATATCATTGATGGAAACTTTTGCGTCCAGCAGCACATAAATGCTCGTTCCGTGCTCGCGTGCGTAGGGGTTTTCTACTTTTCCAATGCGGCGGATTGTCCGGAAAAGCGGTTTTTCCTTGTTTCGTTCCGGATCGTCATCATCTGCATTCTGAACCAGGATCAAATGTTTAATTTCTTCATCCAGAGGCACCCAGTTGATGTAATCCGCATTCATGGTCACTGCCTGGATATTTTTGAATTTGGAATAATAGTTAATCGCACCTGCCTGTCCGTAATTATCGCAAAGCACAACCGTGTGTTTTTTGTCAATGATTTTCGCGTATTCCGCATCCACTTTTTGTGCAAGTTCCTTCCAGCCAATCATATCCGCAAAGTCCTGGGGCAGTTCATGGTCTTTTCCATCTTCCCAGCGAAGCAAGCCGAGTTTTTGATACGGCTTCGAGTTTTTCGCAATTTCAGACGGACTTTTAGTCGGAAATGCCACCTGAAAAATCGGAATGAACAATGCTAAGCTGATCAAAATGGACACGGGCCGGAGCCATATCAGGCGATTTTGAAATAAATATTCAAGATAAACCGCTCCGAACGCGATGAAGATCGGATAGAGCCCGATGGCATAATATCCCTTGGCCCTCAGATAGGTAAACAAAGCGAGCGTAAACACAAGCGACCAGAAAAATGCCTGGTATTTTCGGAATGCAGGATAGGTAAAAAAAGAAGCAAATGCAGCCAGGATAACGAAGATCGAGCCTATAAAATAAAGAAGTTGCTCTTTGAGAAAATCAATTCTGTTCACATTCACCAGCTGCGATTTGGCGAGCAGTTTCATGTGATGAATAACCGGAAAATTGTTTTGATACTGCCAAAGCAAATTCGGCAAGATGATAATCAGCGTAATGAGTGCTGCAATGTATAATGACTTGTTTCTGAGTATTTTAAAGTTTCCTGTAAGCAACAGCGCGGGAACCAGGCCAGCCACCAGGAACACAATGTTATATTTATTCAGAAAACTAAAACCAAGCACAATGCCGGCTATGTAAAGCCATCTATTTCTTTCTGTTTTGAGATAATGAAGAATGCAAAAATAGAGCATTGTCCAGCCCAGAATGTCGGCGGAATTGGGCTGATAAAGCATATTCATGCGCAATAGCACCGAAAAAGTGATGGCTGTTGTACCCAACAGCAATGCATACAAACCACCGCCCAGCGCCTCGATGGCCTTCCAAACCGTAACCAATGTTAACACACCAAAAAGCGCCGGGAAAAATCTCACCCAGAATTCACCATTTCCGAGCAGCAGGATGATATAAGAGATCCAGGAAGTGAACGGTGGTACCGATAAATATCCCCAGGCCAAATGTTTACCCTGATCGAGATGCAAATATTCATCCCGGTGCAGATCATATTCCGGCGCAATGATCACGTAGTGCAGGATAAACTTTACAAGAATAAAAAGGCAGAGAAACAGCGTTTTCTTATTCATTTCAAGAGGTTGAAGGCAGATTTTCTTATTTTCGTTTTGAAGTAACTAAGTTGGCAATTCGCTTGCACTTTCAATGAGCAATCCAATTTTTTTTATTATAACTAGCTGAAAAATGGAAATAAGTTGCAAGGCCTGCGTAATGGTTCTGCTTAACGGGTAGTTATTAGTTATTTGAGTTACAGCTTTGAGCCGAATAAAACACTTATTCGGCTCAAAATTTGCATATATTTGAGCCGAATAGGAAATTTAATCGGCTCATGGCATATAATTGGGAACTTTCGGACTGGCCCGAGTTTGTGTTTTCAAGCAACGATGTAGAGGCAATACTCTATGATTTTGCTATGGAAACTGGTGAAATCACTGGTATTCTCAGATCTCTGCCACCGGATATTCAGCAGGAATCGCTCTTAGAAGTCATGCTTTCCGAGGCTATCAAAACATCGGAGATCGAAGGAGAGTTTTTGAGTAGGCTCGACGTAATGTCGTCGATAAGGAATAATCTTGGCCTTAACGAAACGCATGAGCAAGTCCGCGATCCAAAGGCACGTGGCATAGGCGCACTCATGGTGGATGTGCGTAAAACATTCTCTGAGCCGCTTACTGATAAAGCATTATTCCACTGGCATAAGCTCCTCTTTACATCAGAAACCCGCATTCAGGTGGGGCGTTGGCGAACGGGCGCTGAGCCTATGCAAGTGATTTCTGGGAGCATAGGGAAAGAAGAAGTGCATTTTGAAGCGCCGCCATCAGCTATTGTTCCGGCAGAAATGGAGCGTTTTCTTGTTTGGTTTAACGAAACAGCGCCGGGCGGAAACCGTGTCATTAGCAGCGCACCGGTTCGGGCTGCCATTGCGCATTTGTATTTTGAAACCATTCACCCTTTTGAAGATGGGAATGGTCGGATCGGCCGTGCAATTGCCGAAAAAACATTATCCCAAACATTAGGGCGCCCCATTATGATGAGCTTGTCGCGGACCATAGAAGCCGACAGAAAGGGTTATTACGCCGCTCTGAAAAAGGCGCAACGGAGCAATCACATTACAGAATGGATCAACTATTTTGTAAACATTACATTGCAAGCGCAGCGCGAAAGCCGTGAACTGATTGATTTTACATTAAAGAAAACACAGTTTTTTAACCAGCATAAAGAGCGTCTCAATGAACGCCAGCTGAAAGTGGTTCAACGCATGCTCGAAGCGGGTCCAGCCGGTTTTGATGGAGGAATGTCAGCAAAAAAATACATGAGCATTGCCAAAACCTCAAAAGCCACAGCCACCCGCGATTTGCAAACATTGCTAGAAATGAACGTGTTACAAGCCGAGGGCGGCGGTAGGAGCGTCCGTCACAACCTCACGATTGGCTAAAAGATTATATAAAGAACTGCCAGCATCAGCAACCTGAGCGATAATCACAACAAACAAATAACACAATGGCATGGAATCCGGAGACTTATAATAAATTTAAAGATGAGCTGGCCGGGTTTCAACGACTTTCACCTGTTCTGAATATCGAGGACTATGCGCGGATTTTGTTTGAAAACGGAGGAAGTGAGATTACGGTTTAAAAGGATCATTATATCAGCTGTATTTTAGGTCGGCAGCATGACTGGCCTCGTTGTCGGCAACCATTTCGTTTAGTTCGTCAAGGATTTGTTTCATCTCCCGATCCGAAACGCCGCTATGACGAAGCTGTAAGATGCCAGCCAGCTGTGCATTAAGCCTTTTTAATTGCCAGTATTTGGAATGATTGGGCCCGATAGGAGGGTAAAATGTGTTTTCATCAGGATCCTTCACAAGTACGATGAGCTCGAAAGCCACCCGTGAATGATTTTGTACAGCATTGGCAAAAACCTTTACACACCTCCCGGTTTTCAAGGTAATTTCACGTTCGAAGTCCATTGAGTAGTGATGCTTTTTAAGGGCGATAGTCTGACACAAGGAGTAAGGAAGCGTATCAAACGTTGCACACAAAAGCATTTTTATTCTCAGGATAAGGCATACAGGCAGCTAACTGGCTGGAACAGATAGCCATGTTGCTTTTGCAAAAAATCCTTATTTTATCAGTCAACTATTCTGCCGACGCTGTCAGCGACAATTTGAGATCTGACATGAGTTTGAACATGGCATTATTGATCCCGTCAAGGTCAGCTTTTGCATTTTTCAGGTTATTTTCCGCTTCCGTGCGTTTTTTCTTGCTTTGCTCGGTTTTGACGGCCACTTCCTTTTCCATCACGGCATCATTGTCCTTTACCCCCAGCCTGACGGGGCTGTGCGTGGTAGAAATACCGTCCAGCTTGTCAATCCGGACATTGTACTGCTGGTCTTTGCATTCAATGGTGAGGTCAAAACGGACATATTCATAAGTAATGCTGGACACTGGCGCGTAGCTGGTTAGAATGAGCTTACCCAGCTGCGGGTCTTCAAATGTGACTGCGTTTTCATAGTTGCCGAAGGTCTTGCTGATCCAGTTTTGGGCTTCTTTGAATATTTCTGATTTCGATTTCTTGGGCTGTCCGGAATCGGAATAGAACACGTTTTTCTGCGCGTCGAGCGGGAGTAAGCCAGATTGGGAAAAGCCTTTTTGGCCAATAAAAAGAAGCAGGATCAGAAGTAATTTTTTCAAAATGATTGCGGATGTTTTGGGTGATAAAGGTAATAACAAAAGTTTTGGCAGCGTGATCGGCGGCCGGTTCCCCGGGAATTAATATATTCGGGCTGCCACTTATCCTGAACCCATATGAGAAAGTATTTATTGTTCCTGGTTATATTTTTGACATGCCTTGCCTCGGCTCCCCGCCGGATTTCCTGGGTCGCTATCGGCGATTCGATCACTTATCTGAATGATCATCAGGACGAAACCGGCAACCGGATTACCAAAGGATATATGACGTTAATTAGCGAAAAATTTCCGCGTGTCAGCTACATTAATAAGGGTTACAACGGCTGGACGTCGATCAACATTGCGGATAAAATTGAAACGCTGGAATTGCCTGAGGCGGAAGTTTACAGTGTTTTTTTAGGGACAAATGATTGGTGGCAGGGCAAGGATCTTGGCACTATTTCTGATTATGAACAAAAAACGGGGACTAAAACCGTATATGGCGCATTTCGCGTGATTACCGATAAATTAAAGCAGTTGAACAAAAAGGCGAAGATCATTCTGATAACGCCCATGCAAAGAGGTGATTTTGTCTATATTAACAACCAGAAAAACAATGCATTCGGCTCCTATAAGTCTAAAAACGGGCAGAACCTGGAAGAATTTGCCGACGCCATTTTGGCCATTGGCAAACTCGAAAAAATCCCTGTTGTGGATCTTTATCATGATAGCGGTATGACGGTTGAAAATATGGTTAATTTTAAAAAACTCAAAGACCCAGCCACCGGCAACTACACGAACTTCACCTACCCAGACTACACCACTGTCCCGTTTGACCCAGAAAAAGACGAATATCCCTATCCTCCGGAATCTATCAACATGACCTATGATGGCTTGCACCCATCCGACAAGGGCTACAAGATCATTGCGGAGATGGTTGAAAAGAAGTGGAAGGGTTTGCGGTGAATAATGAGAAGGCAAATTGCCGACAATTGGGTATATTTGAGTTAAGAAAACACTCAGGATTATGCTTACTGTTATAGAAGGCACCTATGAAAATGGACAGGTTATCCTTGATCATAAGCCAAAAATTGAGAATAAAACCAAAGTCGTAGTCATATTCGAGGAAACTGAAATGCCTGCTGAAACTTTAATAAGACGCCCTTTTGGTATTTCAAACGGGAACATCACACTAAGTCCGGACTTTAATGATCCTCTGGACGACTTAAAAGATTATATGTAAATGAAAGTTTTGCTGGATACACATGCTATGTTATGGTTTATCGAAGGTGATCGCCAAATCTCACACAAAGCCAGACAAATTATAGAAGATACGAATAATGAGGTTCTGATAAGTGCGATAAGTCTTTTCGAGATTTCGATTAAGCTCAAATTAAGCAAACTAACCCTGGGTAAATCGCTGACGGATATATTTCAAGACATTAAAAATGCCGGAATTGTAACTATCTCAATTGAAAATAGGCATCTTCTGGAGTATCATAGCCTCGAACTTAATCCAGAACACCGTGATCCCTTTGATCGTCTGATCATTGCAACTGCAATCTCGGAAAAAGCCGCGATTGTGAGTATCGATCAGCATTTTGCTTATTATCAGAATCTGGTGGAAATTCTTTGGTAGGGTTGAAAAATCGGAGGAAACGGAACAACTGTACTGATTTTGACTGTTACCTTACAAGAGCGCAATTTTTCCACTTCAAATGGGCATTGGGAAAAAAATCAGTTACCTTTGCGCCATAATTCGATACCATGATCTACTTTTTTGCAGACGAACAGAACACTGTTTTTGCGGTCCAGATAGAGCGAACGCTAACAAAATCAGATACTTCCAAATTAAGCTGGCTTTTTGGCGGCGCGGAACTCCGGGATGAAACCGTCATCACGGAGTTTTTTGTTGGTCCCCGTGCGGCGATGATTACGCCGTGGAGCACCAATGCCGTTGAGATTACCCAGAATATGGACATCCAGGGCATCATACGCATTGAGGAATTTAAAAAAGTGTCAGCCGATTTTACGGATTTCGATCCGATGCTTTCGCAGAAATACAGCGAGCTGAGCCAGGACATCTATACAATCAGCATCCAACCGGAATCTATCCTGGAAGTGGCTGATATTGCTGCTTATAACAAGCAGGAAGGCCTTTCGCTGAGTGATGAGGAGGTTGATTATTTAAATAAATTAGCTGAAAAACTGAACCGCAAATTAACAGATTCAGAAGTTTTTGGTTTTTCTCAGGTCAACTCGGAGCATTGCCGTCACAAGATATTTAACGGAACGTTTGTGATTGACGGTGAGGAGCAGCCGGTTTCCTTGTTCAAGCTGATCCGTAAAACTTCGGAAGAAAATCCGAATTCGATCGTTTCTGCATATAAGGATAATGTTGCGTTTGTGAAGGGGCCGGTTGTGCAGCAATTTGCGCCAAAAAGACCGGATGTTCCTGAATATTACGAGATTAAAGATTTTGAATCCGTTCTTTCATTGAAAGCGGAAACGCATAATTTCCCTACAACCGTTGAGCCATTCAACGGTGCCGCAACGGGTTCTGGTGGAGAAATCCGTGATCGACTTGCAGGCGGACAAGGTTCTTTGCCTCTGGCAGGCACGGCGGTTTATATGACGGCTTTGTCTCGATTAGAGGAAAACCGGCCTTGGGAAAAAGGCGTTGGAGAACGCGAATGGCTTTACCAGACGCCTATGGATATCCTGATCAAGGCTTCTAATGGGGCAACTGATTTTGGAAATAAATTCGGACAGCCGCTGATCGTAGGATCCGTGCTAACATTTGAGCATGAGGAGCTAGGCCGGAAGTTAGGTTATGATAAAGTGATCATGCAGGCAGGTGGCGTTGGTTATGGCATTGCGGATCAGGCCAAAAAATCCAAACCTGAAACCGGCGATCAGATCGTGGTGATGGGTGGTGAGAATTACCGGATCGGCATGGGCGGTGCGGCGGTTTCTTCTGCCGACACGGGCGCGTTTGGTTCCGGCATCGAGCTTAATGCGATCCAGCGTTCCAATCCTGAAATGCAGAAGCGCGTTGCCAATGCTGTTCGTGGGATGGTGGAAAGCGGTAACAATTCAATTGTTTCTATCCACGATCACGGTGCCGGCGGACATTTGAACTGCCTTTCCGAGCTTGTTGAAGAAACAGGCGGGCACATTAACCTGGATAAATTGCCTGTGGGCGATCCGACGCTTTCTGCCAAAGAGATCATTGGTAATGAGTCTCAGGAGCGTATGGGGCTGGTAATCAGTAAGGAAAATCTTGAAACATTGAAACGCATTGCCGACCGTGAACGCGCACCACTTTATCAGGTGGGTGAAGTGACCGGTACGCATCGTTTTACCTTCGAGTCTGAGAAAACCGGTGCGAAGCCGATGGACCTGGAAATGGATGATATGTTTGGCAGTTCGCCTAAAACGGTGATGGCTGACAAAACCATTGAAAGAAATTACGGGCCTGTCACTTACGAAATTGGCAAGCTGCATGAATATTTGGAACAAATGCTGCAACTGGAAGCAGTAGCAAGCAAAGACTGGCTGACGAACAAGGTGGACCGTTGCGTGGGCGGGCATGTGGCCAAGCAGCAGTGCGCGGGACCTTTGCAGTTGCCGTTGAACAATGTCGGCGTTATGGCGCTTGATTTTCAGGGAAAAGATGGAATCGCAACATCAATCGGTCATGCACCGCTTTCGGCACTGATTGATCCTGCTGCGGGAAGTCGTAATGCCATTGCGGAAGCGCTCTCCAACATTGTTTGGGCACCATTGAAAGATAATCTGACGAGCGTTTCGCTGTCTGCAAACTGGATGTGGGCTTGCAAAAACGAAGGCGAGGATGCGCGTTTGTATAAGGCTGTGAAAGCTTGCTCGGAATTTGCGATCAGTCTGGGAATCAACATTCCAACGGGCAAGGATTCGCTTTCGATGAAGCAGAAATACAAAAATGACGAAGTGATTGCGCCGGGAACGGTCATTATCTCAGCGGCCGGACATTGTGATGACATTACTGCTGTGGTTGAGCCGGTTTTGAAAAAGACAGGCGGATCAATTTATTATATCAACCTTTCGGGAGATACATACAAGCTAGGCGGGTCGTCATTTGCTCAGATATTGAATAAAATTGGTGATCAAACGCCTGATATTCAGGACGCAGACAAATTCAAAACTGCATTTAATGCGATCCAGCAATTGATCAAAGAAGGTAAAATCCAGGCTGGTCATGACATCGGCAGCGGCGGCTTGATTACAACATTGCTTGAAATGTGCTTTGCAGACCGTGATCTGGGCGCTTCCATTGATCTTTCAGCACTTGGTGATCAGGATATTATCGAAAAGCTGTTTGCTGAAAATATTGGCATCGTTTTCCAGGCCGACGAGTCTGCCGAATCGTTACTGGAAGCGCAGGGCGTTGATTTCCATAAGATCGGGGCCGTTAATATGGCTTCCACACTGACGGTGAAAGATGCTGCTGGCAAGTGGGATTTTGATATTGAGATTTTGCGTGATCTTTGGTTTAAAACTTCCTATTTATTAGACAGGAAACAAACCAAACCGGAGCTTGCTAAGGAGCGTTTTGATCATTATAAAAATCATTTGCTGCGCTACAAATTCCCTGCTCATTTTGATGGTAAAAAGCCTGTTATCGATGAGTCCAAGCCGAGACCGAAGGCAGCGGTGCTTCGTGAAAAAGGAAGTAATTCGGAAAGAGAATTGGCGAATGCCATGTATCTGGCTGGCTTTGATGTGAAAGATGTGCATATGACGGATCTTATCTCGGGTCGGGAAACTTTGGAAGACATACAGTTCATAGGTGCAGTAGGAGGGTTTTCCAATTCCGATGTTCTGGGTTCTGCGAAAGGTTGGGCCGGGGCATTTCTTTATAATGAGAAAGCCAAAGTCGCGCTTGAAAAATTCTTTGCACGTGAGGATACATTGTCGGTCGGGGTTTGCAACGGCTGCCAGCTTTTTGTTGAGCTTGGGCTGATCAATGAAAGCCACGAGAAAAAACCCAAAATGCTGCACAACGCGAGCGGTAAGCACGAAAGTATTTTTACCTCGCTGACGATTCAGCCTAACAAATCCGTCATGCTTTCCACACTGGCAGGCAGCACATTAGGCGTTTGGGTATCCCACGGTGAAGGCCGGTTTGACTTCCCGTATTTGGAAGATCAATACAAGATTGTTGCCAAATATGCCTATGAAACTTATCCAGCCAATCCTAACGGCTCGGGTTTCAACACTGCGATGCTATGCGACGAAACAGGCCGCCACTTGGTAATGATGCCGCACATCGAAAGATCACTTTTCCAATGGCACTGGGCCAACTATCCGGAAGGAAGGAAAGATGAGGTGAGTCCTTGGTTGGAGGCATTTGTGAACGCCCGGAAGTGGGTTGAGGGCGTTCTCCGGGATTGAAATCCCGGGTTATGGATTTGTTGTGCCTGACGGCACTTTTCTTGGTTGATGTCAGTGCTGTCAGGCACGGTTCATATTTCGGGTCAGGATTTATCCTGGCCTTTGTTTTTTCTCCGGGATTGAAATCCCGGGTTATGGATTTGTTGTGCCTGACGGCACTTTTCTTGGTTGATGTCAGTGCTGTCAGGCACGGTTCATATTTCGGGTCAGGATTTATCCTGGCCTTTGTTTTTTCTCCGGGATTGAAATCCCGGGTTATGGATTGTTGTGCCTGACGGCACTTTTTCTTGGTTGATGTTAGTGCTGTCAGGCACGGATCATATTTCGGGTCAGGATTTATCCTGGCCTTTGTTTTTTCTCCGGGATTGAAATCCGGGTTATGTATTTGTTGTGCCTGACGGCACTTTTTCTTGGTTGATGTTAGTGCTGTCAGGCACGGATCATATTTCGGGTCAGGATTTATCCTGGCCTTTGTTTTATCTCCGGGATTGAAATCCCGGGTTATGTATTTGTTGTGCCTGACGGCACTTTTTCTTGGTTCATGTTAGTGCCGTCAGGCACGGTTCATATTATGGGTCAGGATTTATCCTGGCCTTTGTTTTTCTCCGGGATTGAAATCCCGGGTTATGGATTGTAGTGCCTGACGGCACTTTTCCTGTTGGATGTAAGTGCCGTCAGGCACATTTCATATTTCGGGTCAGGATTTATCCTGGCCTTTGGTAGCACTTTCTTGTCGGATGTAAGTGCCGTCAGGCACATTTCATATTTCGGGTCAGGATTTATCCTGGCCTTTGGTAGCACTTTCTTGTCGGATGTAAGTGCCGTCAGGCACATTTCATATTTCGGGTCAGGATTTATCCTGGCCTTTGGTAGCACTTTTCTTGTTGGATGTAAGTGCCGTCAGGCACATTTCATATCTCGGGTCAGGATTTATCCTTGCCTTTGGTGGCACTTTTCTTGTCGGAAGTTAGTGCCATCAGGTACGGTTCATAAACATGGGTCCAGGATTTATCCTGGCCTTTGCGCAATTTCGAGGCCTTGCCTAAACCTTTCGATATACCAAAGCCTCCTTAGGAAAAGTGATAATGTTCTCTGTGGAATTTGATGCTTAGTTTGCCTGCCAGATATCTAATTTGACACACATGGCAAACACCTACTCTCAGATGTACATTCAAGCTGTATTTGCGGTCAAATACCGCCGGGCAGTTCTTGATAAGGAATGGAGGGCGGAGTTAATGGCCGTCATTGGCAATTTGATCAATGAAACTGGTTGCAAGACAATAATAGTTAACGGCGTTGAAGATCATGTACATTGTTTCTTTGCCTTGAAGCCTTCCATTTCTGTTTCAGAAGTGATGAAGAATGTCAAGGCAAAATCCTCAAAATGGATTAATGATAATCGATTGCTCGCTGGAAGATTCGAGTGGCAGAGAGGTTTCGGGACGTTCTCATACAGTCAGTCACATATCGACAGTGTTACCAAATACATTCAAAATCAAGAACAACACCATAGCAAGGCGACTTTCCGAAACGAGTATATTGAAATGCTAACGAGATACGGAATTGACTACGATGAGCAATATGTCTTTAAAGGATTGATCTAATCTTACTAATTTTCGGGTTCAGCCTCCATCACTTCCTCACATAAACCTCCAATATCTCCTGATCAATGCCCAAGCTGTCAATCTTCTCGATGCCAGTTTGGATGAGCGTATCGCCTTTCAAACGAAGTTTGAAGTGGAAATCGCGGTTTTCCCAGTCGCGGTAGTTGCAGTATTGAAGATGTTCTGAGTATTCTTCACCTTTTAATGTGTAGGTGCCACCGCCGGCGTCGAAAACGGCCGTATCGCCCTTGCCCTGATTGATATCGTGTTTCATGAAAGTGAAATGCGATGCGGTAAACATTTTAATCATTTCCTGGTTCTTGACCGGAAATGTGACAAGCGTGTCGTTCTTGGTGATCACTTTGCTGGAAGAAAGTGCCCATGTGCCAACAATGGAGGGAGAAGTTATGTCAGGATCGTTCTTTTTTTCGCCGCAGGCAGCGCAAATTGTCAGTAAAGCAAGGGTGTAAAATTTTGATTTCATTAAGGTTACAGAAATTAGAGTTGGATTTGGCTTTCAAGTTAATGGATTATTTCTTTAACTTTAAATACACTAAACTCAACATTTTATGAAAGGCTTAAAAAACTACACAATGGTGCTGGCGATCTTGCTTTGCGGCTCCTTCACCATGTTGCATCACGGCTGGGCAGATTACGACCAAACCAAGCCACAGGATTTTGAAACAAAAATTGAAGAATCGATTTACGAAAACCCGCATGTGCTCGCGAAGGTCAAGTACAAGAAGGAAATGTATACCGTATTTCTGGCGCCCACAAGCCGCATGACGGATCGGGGACTTACGGGCGATATGATCAAAAAAGGCACATCTGTGAGGCTTGTCGCTTATCCGCATAAAACAGAAAAAGGTGAAATGCGCGCTGAGAGGATCTTCGTGGATGGTAAGAAATTCGAACTTCGCTGATAGTGCTGGATTTTCTCGACTGGCTGGAAAAAACTTCGTGGGCAGTAGGCATCCGTCAATCATTGTGGCTGTATCCGATATTGGAAATCGTTCATATATTGGGCATAGTGATGTTGGTAGGGCCCGCCTTTATGTTTGATCTGAGGCTGTTAGGCTTTTCAAAAAACATTCCCCTGGTCAGTTTGGCTGAACATTTACTGCCGTGGTCGCGCAGGTCGCTGCTGTTGATAATCCCATCCGGCGCATTGCTGTTCATCACGAACGCCAATGCGCTGGGTGTTGATCCTACTTTTTGGACGAAAATGAGCTTTATTGTCATCGGGGCGATTAATGTGTTCGTTTTTCACCGTTTTGTTTTCAGATCCGGATCAACAAATCCCGACACCTACTTTTCATTTCAAACCAAAATTACTGCCTGTGTTTCTATCGCAGTGTGGATTGCCACCATTGCCTGCGGCCGGTTGCTAGCTTATTAAATAGTCTCTTTGACCAGAACTAATTCAGCATCGCAGCCTTTTCGTCTCGGTGATATAAAACGGAATTTGCATCTTATCAACATTGATTAGAATGTATTCCTGCCGATATTTACGATGTGGCCTACCAATGATGAAACAAAAGACATTCTCTGTTTACACCCTCGCTATAAATTCCGATGAACGTATCATCCGGCTGGTTAAGACGCTCAAAACGCGCCTGAAAACGCACTTAGGCCGTAGTTACGGGAGCGTAAATTCCCTGGCGCATATCACATTGATAGTGTTTGTGGCCAGTGAAGATGATTATCAAATGATTCTTGCTGAATTCAAAAGAGTGCTGGCCGGACTGGCGCCATTGGAAATCGAACTCTCCGGGTTTGGTGATTTTTCTGACCGACCTGAATGCACCTTCTACATAAAGCCAGGCGATGAATCCGTACAGCAAATCGCCCGGTACTGTAAAAGCATGGGAGCGAACTTTAACAAGCTTTTGAGGCAAAGATGTACAGATCGTTGGGATACGATAGGCCGGAAAAAGCCGCATATGACCATTGCACGTGAACTCACCCTCGGAGAAATAAAAGCCTCTTACGAATTCTTCTCCGGGACATTTACCGAGCAGTTTACATGTAACTCGTTCGTAATGCGCAAATACAACGAAGAAAAACGGCAATACGAAATTGTTGACACCATCCCCCTGCTCGGCCACGAATATATGGTGGGGCAGCAGATGCGGTTGTTTTGACATAAAAATTTATAATTAATACAGACTACATGGAGCAATACTCCCTAGCCATCATGCCAAGCGCGGCGATTTCGTTTGATGTTGCTGAGATGAAGCAGCAGTTGAAAAGTGCTTTTGGTAAAAGTTATGGCAGTGTCAATGCGGAGGCGCATATTTCTTTGGATGGATTTGAGGCCGAGGAAAACGATTATCCGTATATCCTGGCCGAATATCGCCGTATCGTTGCTGAGTTGGACCCTTTCGAAATCCACTTTTCAGGATTCGATGATTTTGATAAGGCTAATTATTCTGCGTTTTACATCAAGCCAACAATTGATTCTTCCAATGCGATCAGGCAGCGTAGCGAGGCTGTGATGAAAGCATTTGATAAAAAGCTTAAAAAGCGATACACCCTGAAATGGGCCGATGAGTCGAAAAATCCGCATATGTCGGTTGGTCGCAGGCTTACGAGGGAGTGGATTGAGCTGGCATATGCCACGTTGCCGACGTATGAAGCAAGTTTCTGGTGCGACTCGTTTGTTATTCGGAAATTTAATGAAAAACGTCGCCAGTATGATGTGGTGGATGTGCTTCCTTTAATGGGATCTCCTGAACCACTTGCGCAGCTGGATCTTTTTCAACCTCGATTTACAACATAAAAATGCCGCTAATTATCCAATCAATGTGCATAATGGGTATATTAGTCGCTGTTGACATAATGGATGTTGAATAAATTCTTTTGCTGGGATGTTTCAGAAGGCTGTGAGCTGGCTACTTATTATATGTTTTGCCGCATTTTTTCAGGGTGCATTTGGCCAGTCCGTTCCGGTTCCCGGGAAGCCGTGGCTTTCAGAATACAATGTATATAAGGAGTACAAAGGTGTATATGTTGTCAAGAAGATAACCATTCCCTGCCGGGCTTATGAGACATTTCTGGTTGACAACAATGGCAAAAGGCTGACGCCCGCTTACAGGGATATCGGTGAGTTTTCGGGCGATCTGGCGGAGTTTGTGCCAATGGAACTGGATGAGGAAAAGCTTGGCCGTCACGGTTTTATCAATAGGAGAGGCGAGGTGGTGATCCAGCCTGTTTATGTTTCAACAGATAAATTTTACGAAGGAAAAACCTGGGTAATTTATCGCGCCGGAAAGCAATACGGTCTTTCCTATATCGATTCGACGGGAAAGGAAATTTACAAAGTCCCCATCCAGTATTTCAGAAAAGACTTTTTAATCTCCACCGCTAAGGTGGATATGATTTGCAACCAGGACACGCGGGAGGACATTCTCTGGTGGAAAGGCCGCAACTATTTCATCCTGAACTGGAATTTCAGTCCATTCATTGAGAAGGAGGTGAAGAGCTCGAAGTACATCTATCATTTTCTATATGAAGGGAAATACGGGATTATTGATAACAAAATGATCTTGCGTGTGCCCGTTTCGCTGGACGACATTGATCCGGAATATAAGTTTTCGGGACAGGGGATGGAGCGGGTAAAGTATGGGGATAAGTTTGGTTATATCAATGTCTTCACCGGTGAACTTATCACCGATTTTTTATACACGGACACACGCAAGCCGACTTCCGGGCTATTTTGGGTTAAGAAAAATAACAAATGGGGTTGTATCGACAAAACGGGCAAAACGCGCATTCCATTCCTATACGAGGAGGCCACAGGCTTTACCAGCGAAGACCGCTCGGCCGTAGCGATCAACGGAAAATTTGGTCATATTGACAAGAAGGGAAAAATCCGGACGCCGCTCAAATACGATTTCGCATCCTACTTTAACCGCGGCATTTCCATGGTCCGCATCAATGATAAATACGGTTATATCGATATCAATGATCGCTACATTATCGAGCCTATTTACGACGAAGCACTTCCATTTGATAAAGAAACAACCGTAGTGGAACGCCTTTGGCTGCGCTTCGAACTCTCCATGAAAGGCGAAGAAAAATTCATAGGCTTCTCCTACAAGCTCAATGCCATCTTCATCCTCATCGGCCTGGTGCTGTTTGTTTACATTAACAGCTTCATTTTCAAACGCGTGCAGCAAGCAAGGCTAAGGAAAAAGAAATAATAACCATACCGTAAGATTAAAATGTTTTGTTAACCCACTTTCAACCAGCCTGTAATGCTCATCCTGGGCCTGTTTGTTAAGAGTACTTCGTGTTCCAGTTCGCTGCTTTTGAAGAAGACACTTTTGCCGTTTGTTGGGATAATATCTTGTTTATGATCGGTGTTGTGAATGCGGAGCTGGCCGCCGTCGGCCGAAGTCCAGTTGGTGTTCAGATACATGATCATTGAATACTGGCGGCTGGGGTTATTCCGGAACTGGTCAAGATGCTTTTTATAAAAACTTCCCGACGGATAAAACGCATAATGAAATTCGTATCCAGTGATGCCTGTGTAGCATGTGCGGTTCAAATGTTCCACAAAGCGGTCTATCAAATCAAAAAAATCGTTTTCATACGGATCATTATGTTTGCGGTCCAGCCAGTAAATGCTATCGCTGCGGTATAATGTGTTGTGAACGACTTCGGTGTCGTTACCGGTTCCGGCGGAGAGAAGCTGGTTGGTTTCCAGCAGCGACGTGAGATTGGATTTGAGATTGGACGCGAGTGAAGTGCTCAGAAAGTCCGTGGCTATGCCTACTTTATTGTCGATGTAGCTGTCGATCAGTTCATTAAAGATGGTTTGCAAACGATGTTGATAACCGATCCGGTGATTTCCGGGTCTGGTGAAGATAGCATTTTTCGCTTACATTATCGCCTAAGGTCAGTTCCCATAAAACACCTGACAATTTTCGCAGAAGTAGCTTCGTCGTTTCGTTTTGCCAAGATATTCTTTGTGAAATGGAATGAGACAGCGGGGACATGTTTTCCTGGTGTGTGCAAGCCAGTGTTTTTTTAAGGTAAATTCTTTTTTCCAATGCAGAAAATCGAAACTGTAATGGCTGGTTTCCCTGACCAATTCTTCGAGTTTTGCTTTTGGCAGCGGGCCAATGGTGCTGAGCGGGTGCACTTGAATGCGGAACAGCACCTCGTTTTTGATAATGTTGCCGCTTCCTGAGAAAATGTTCTGGTCTAAAAGTGCGTCGCAAGCCAGCATTTTCGGCTTGTCTTGCAATTTTTTGATTGCTTTCTCGGGACTCCATTGATCCGACATAATATCGCTGCTCCAATCATAGATCGAATCGGCGGGCTGTTCCAGGATTGCCACGGAGCAGGCGTAGAAATTCAGTTCGGCGTCGTCGAAAACAAGCGTGAGACGTGGTGGTGTTTTCTTGCGCTCGTTGATGAGATAGGAACCAAACAGCATGAAATGGATTCGTAAGGTAAAGTCCTCGAAGCACACCAGGAAATGCTTGCCCCACGATCGGAAAGCGAGCACTTTCTGGTCGGTTAGCCGGTCCTTGTCAATTTTGGAATTGCCTTCTGCAAGTCTGATAACCTTACTTTCCAGATGCAGCGCATCGATTGCTTCCCGTAAAATAACAATGGACGGTCCCTCGGGCATGGTATGGTTGGTTGATGAATAACTGGCTTGGCCTTCTCAAAAATTAATGCCAGTAGTAATGCTGTTTGCAGGCACACTTATTGAGTAAGTCGACATGCACCTTTACTTTTAACCAAAACCAACAAATAGCAATGGGAAAAGGCAAAGATCTTTTTGGATATTATAACGATTTGGCCAAGACGAAAGGTCCGCAAAGCGAGGAGAGCACTTATGCAGGCGTGTTGTTCCAGGCGCTTCTGATGGTAGGAGAGCGTCGCGTTTTCGAACTCCTGGAAGAAGCCGATGCAACTGGCAAAAAATTACAATTGCAAGCCTCCGCAGTTCCGGCGGGAAAAGACGATTGTCCCGACTGCATTGTGCTGGTTGACAAGGACTGAGCCAATTGGGTTAGGTC
Source organism: Dyadobacter chenhuakuii (assembly GCF_023821985.2). Taxonomy (NCBI): domain Bacteria; kingdom Pseudomonadati; phylum Bacteroidota; class Cytophagia; order Cytophagales; family Spirosomataceae; genus Dyadobacter; species Dyadobacter chenhuakuii. Next base: position 498,490 of record NZ_CP098805.1, read on the forward strand.
CTTGCGCTGCGTATAACTTGGCACGGTTGCTATTAAAGCGGGCCGCTGGTATGATTTTTAGTTTGAAAAAAGGGTTTTAATGTTCCTGCACAGCTAGAATTCATATGACCAAAAGTAAATTCTTTTCAACACTCGTTATAATATTGCTGCTTTCACTCCGGATTGCAGCGCAAGACACCACAAAAAAGACTACACGCACAGTTGCTATTCCCGATACGCTTTTATTTAGAATTGAAAAAGCACAGGCGGTCATTACCCAAATTAATGGCGCTAATAAAAAAGGTTACGACAGCGGTTTAATCAAAGAAGAACTGGTAGGCGTTAAGCGTAATGTCGACCAGATCCAGGCAGCAGTAAGCGCCGAAAATGCCATTCCAAGCAGTAAAGATTTGCAGAATTACAAACTGATGCTCACCGATGTGCAGCAGCGCACAGGTCAGTGGCGCAAGACGCTGAGCAAGCATAATAATGACTTACAACTGCTCTCCGAACAAGTTATTGAATTTAGCCGCGATTCACTGCTGGACATCAAAGCTGGTGACAGCACCCAAAAGAAGCTTTACTCCGGGCAAATCGCCGATTTGAAACTGAAATTGCAGGATGCAGGCAAAACTACGACTGCAAATCTGGACACAGTGAGCAGCCTTCTGGCCGAGGTCTCTGAGGTTTTCTTTCGTGCAAACGATCTGGAAACTACTATTAATGATTATATTAAAGAGTCCGGACGAAACCTGCTTGGGAAGGAGTCGAGTTACATTTGGAAAGCGCCGCCGGGAAATATGAACCGGAGCGCGAATGACATCATTAAGGTTTCATATACAGGCCAAAATAAGATCCTGCGCTATTTTTTGCAGTCGACCTGGGATAATCGCGTGCTTCTATTTTTGTTTTGTATAGGATTTTTTGTCTGGATTTTCGTCAATTTCCGGCTGGCTGCCTCTGCTGCGATCAGCAGGGAAATCGGGCAGCTCGATTTTAAATACATCAATCCGAAGCCAGTTCTTGCCACGTTTATCATCCTTTTCAATATTACGCCCCTGTTTGAGCCGCGGTCGCCATCGATTTATATTGAGCTGAACCAGTTTTTGCTGCTGATAACGATGAGCATTTTCTTTATGAAGAGGCTTTCCGGCAAACAGTTGGTATGGTGGTTTTCGGTGCTTATTATTTATGTGCTAACCATCATCAGCAACATTATTGTAGGCGAATCCCTCTTATCACGCCTGGCACTAATGTTACTGAATGTTGGCTCTATTGCCTTCGGAGTCTGGTTTTTCAGAAAGTTGCGGGAGGTGAAAATGGAGGAAAAATTCATCAAGCCGGTCTTGATCATCTACATTGTTTTAAACATTCTGGCAGTAATCCTCAATGCGCTGGGACGCATATCACTCGCGAAAACGTTCAACATTACAGCCATCAGCGGGCTTATTCAGGTGTTAAGCCTCGGCATTTTTGTACACATTGTTTTGGAAGCCCTGGACTTGCATATGAAGGTGAGCGTAGCTTCAAAGAGGCTTTTTTCGCGTGTTAATATTGAGAAGAGCCGCGTTACTTTCACTAAGCTGATGTCGTTCGTTTCCGTTCTTCTATGGATCCTGGTTTTCTGCATCAACCTCAGTATCATTGAACCCATATTTGGTTTTCTGCTGGATATCCTTGAAAAAGAGCGCACGTTTGGTTCGGTGACATTTACCCTGGAAAATGTGGTGTTCTTTTCGGTAATCATCTGGCTGGCTAATAAGTTGCAAAAACACATCGATCTGCTGTTTTCGGGGCCGGATGTTAATTTTACGGCAGATTCTGTCCATAAGGGCTCCAAACTGGCGCTCGTCCGGCTGGTTATCATTGTGGTTGGTTTCCTGGTTGCCATTACCGTTTCCGGGGTTCCGCTCAGCAAAATTACCGTGTTGTTAGGAGCATTGGGTGTGGGTATTGGGCTGGGTATGCAGAACATTGTCAACAACTTCGTGTCCGGGATTATCCTGATTTTTGAAAAACCCTTTACGATCGGCGACTACATTGAACTGGCCGACAAAAAAGGGAAAGTGCTTGATATCGGGATCCGGTCGAGCCGGATGCTTACGCCTCAGGGTTCAAAAGTGATTATTCCAAATGGCGATCTGCTTTCAGGCAGGCTGGTCAATTATACAACCAGCAACGCGCGTTTGAAAGCGGAAATTACTTTTAAAATCAGCACGGATGCAGATCTGGAACAAGTAAAAAAAATAATCAACGACATTGTCGACAAGGCCGAGGGCGTCGTTAAAAAAGCGCCCCGGCAAGTGTTGTTCAATGCCATTACAGGTGACAGCATTGAGCTGAAAATCCTGGTTTGGCTGAATAGCGTTTACTCAGAAACCACTTACAAAAGCTATGTTTTAGAGCAGATCTTAATCCGCTTTAAGGCGAATGACATCAAGGTGATGTAATAACGTATTTCAAAAGGCACATTAATCCGCATTTTCAGGTTGATGTGCCTTTTTTATTATTTTATATAAAAATTACGGGACAACATTTTGCTGTTTAATCGTTTAAACATACATTTGACGGCATTAACCTGCCACAAATGAAGAAAATATCCCTTAAAGACATAGCTCAAAAAGCGGGCGTATCTACTGCCCTGGTTTCCTATGTCCTTAACGGCAAAGAGAAGGAAACCAGAGTAGGTGAAGCGATTGCTAAAAAAGTGAGAGAGATTGCTAAAGAGCTCAATTACCAGCCTAATCATCTCGCCAAAAGCCTCAGAAGTGGCAAAACCCACACCATAGGGCTAATTATCGCCGATATTTCCAATCCATTTTTTGCCAACATTGCCAGGGTCGTCGAAGACGAAGCCAAGCGGAATGGTTATACCGTGATCATTGGCAGCTGTGATGAAAATGCAGAGAAGTCCTGGGACTTGCTCAATGTCCTCATTAACAGGCAGGTCGACGGTTTTATCATCGTTTCCTGCGAAGGTTCGGAAAACCAGATCCGGTATCTTAAAGAACGCAACCTTCCGTTTGTGCTGCTGGACAGGCACTTTCCTGACATTGAGACAGATTTTGTCGCGACCAACAATTACAAAGCTTCCTATGATGCGGGAATCCATTTGATAGAGTCGGGTTACGAACGCATTGGCTTAATTGCTTATCAATCAGAGATGTATCATATGGTCGAAAGGATCAGGGGATACAAACATGCGCTGAATGATAATAATATTGCTTTCGATGCTAACTGGTTAAAGGAGGTTACATTCGAAAACATGGAGCAGGAAGTTAAAACTGCTATTGACGCGTATCTGGCGGCGGATTATAAAATAGAAGCACTGATTTTTGCAACTTATGGCCTGGCGATCAACGGATTAAAGTATATCAATGAGCTGCGCCTGAAAGTGCCATCGGATCTGGCAATCGTTAGTTTTGGCCAGGCAGAGGTTTTTGATCTTTATTATTGCCCAATTACTTACCTGCGTCAGCCATTGGAATTATTGGGCAAAACATCCGTAGAATATCTCTTGAAAAAAATGAAGAATCCCGAAGAAGGAATGAAGCAAACTTTGATGGAAGCCAAGCTGATTGCAAGAGATTCCTCCATGGCCAAATCCACATGGATGGCTGAATAGTTAAAAAAAACGCAAGTTATGAATGATCGTATATTTTCCTGGGAATTGTTTAACAAAGCGCCTTTGGTGGGCATTATCCGCAATATTTCACCCGATGATGTCCAGAAGATCCTTCCTATTTATAAGGAGGCCGGACTGACGACCATTGAAATTACCATGAACACACCCGGTGCCGCCGATATGATCAGGTTGGCTCTGGAAACGGAAGGTGAAGGGCTGAATATTGGTGCAGGGACCGTGTGTACAAAAGATGATCTGGAAATGGCGTTGGAAGCTGGCGCGCAGTTTATTGTAACGCCGATCATCAATAAAAAAGTAATCAAATCGTGCGTAAAAAAGAAGGTGCCTGTTTTCCCAGGTGCATTCACGCCGACAGAGATTTACAACGCCTGGACATTAGGCGCGACGATGGTGAAAATCTATCCTGCAACTTCACTTGGCCCTGAATATATCAAGGATCTCAAAGCGCCGATGAACCAGCTGAAACTGCTGCCGACCGGTGGCGTAAGTCTCGAAAATATGAGCGCTTTCCTGAAAGCCGGTGCCAATGGTCTGGGGGTAGGAGGGCAGTTGTTTGATAAAAAACTGATTCAGGAACAAGACTGGGAAGGCCTGAAAGCACATTTCCGTCAATTCCACAGCAAACTCGCTTTGTAATTCAATGTAAAAGGCCGCTTGCAAATTTGCAAGCGGCCTTTTACATTCATGCATTGCATGTCAATTATTTCAGGCCACGGCCCGTTTTGTGCTGCAACTCATCGATTCTTTTGGACGCTTCTGCTTTGCTTAATGTTTCATCAAATTCTTCACCAGCTTCATCGGAAAGCGTTTTGAGATAGGATTGTTGCGCACCCGTCATCGGTTCGTCGCCGGTTGTCCACTCGTTAGGATCTTTTACAGTATTGGATCCTTTTATCTGGTCATTTTCGTCAGACCCGTTTTTATTTATATCAGCCATGATTATATCGGTTTTTTAAGCTGATATAAAAAAACTGAGCCAGGCATTTAAGTTAAGCGCAGAATAGCTTTTGATGATGGAGATTCGAATTGTAGATTTGGGGTATGGAAAACATTCTGATTACAGGCGGCACAGGAAATCTTGGTAAAACAGTTGTAGAAACATTAGCAGAAAGTGGCTATCACTTGCATCTCGCAGTCAGAAAAGATGTCGGGGATAGCGCTGAAAATGTGTCGTTTTATCCAACAGATTTAGCTGATAGTAAGCAGGCTGATGCATTTGTGCACAACATTTTAGATACAAATGCAAAGATAAAAGCAGGGGTTTTCCTTGCTGGCGGTTTCCAGCCCGGCAATCTTGCTGAAACTTCCATGGAAGACATTACGAAGATGGTGAACCTCAATTTCGCGACTGCATTTAATGTTGCCCATCAGCTCATCGCCCATTTCAAAACAGTCGGTGGCGGCAAGCTTATTTTTGTCGGGTCGAAAGCGGCCATGGATTTCAAAAACGCAGGCAGCAATTTCGCCTACTCATTATCCAAACAGCTGCTCTACAACTTCTCGGATCTCATCAATCAAAGTGAAGCAAATGCCGGGATCGCTTCGCACATACTTCTCCCTGTAACCATTGACACAGTAACAAACCGCGAAGCCATGCCCAACGCGGATTTTTCCCAATGGACAGATCCGGCCGCTATTGCTCTCACTATCCAGAACATTCTATCAGGAAAAGAGTCAAATGCAGAGATACAATTCTGATTTTAGGGATCAGTATCCGGCTCGCAATGCTGAACCGTTGGTGCTGATTGTAAACCGCTTATGTAAAGTGAGTTAGCTGGGAAAGTAGTTTGAGGGGTTGTTTGTTTTGTTTTATAGATGCAGAAACAAAAGAAACAGCACCAGCTAAAACACTTTCCAGACTATGCAAAACCGCCCTCTATCCCGGGATTTCTATTCCTTCGCTATCTTTTTCGTAACAAGTTACCTTGTTGCCAGCCTGATCCAGGCCGTTATAAGCTTATTACTCGGCAGCAGGTTTATAACTTTTCAATCGTTTCATTCGTGGCTTGCCGTATTGCAGTCTGTTTTTGCTATCTCATCTTTTGCGCTGCTTAAATATTACTGGTCTAAGGGTTACAAAGTTGTGTTTGCCACAGCGTTGGTAAGCACTTTGGTCTTATTCGCGCAGATGACCATGATTTATTTTTTGCTCATGCACCGCGATCTGAAATCGTTTTACATGAATTTGACCGTTGCAGGACTGGTTTTGAACGTGCTTTACGGAACAAGTTTGGTATTTTCCAATGCAGGGCAACGACCATGGTTAAAACGGGGCGGCTGGCTGGCTATTCTGACGGGGATCCCTTTGTGTGTGATTGCTTTGTGGTCCATAAAATCCCAGGACATTGAATTCCGATTGTTGCTGGACAAGACTTACAGGGTTATCGCTTTTTTCGGCATCTTGGTTCCGGTTACATTTTTGCTGGATTTATTAATGGAGAGCAAAAGCTTGAACAACGAGCGCGAAAGAAAGCCGGTGATTTTAAGGGAAGCTCTGAAAGTAGCGGCGATCATTAGCATTTTGTTCTTTGGAATGAGTTTCGTCGGTGAAAGTTATCGTTCCGGGACGGGCCGGGCTTATGTCCCGTCAATGCAAGTGTTGAAACAAACGGCAGAATTCGGGCCGAGACATTATGTTGACCATAAGGGTGATACATTGCGCTATCGACTGGTCCCGCCGGTTGCCTATGACTCAACAAAAAAATATCCACTTGTTGTGTGTCTGCACCACGGAGGAGCGCATGGCAAAGACAATGTACGCCAGCTCTCCGCTGATCCCGCACCATTTCTGCTAAGCGACTCGATCAGATGGAAATACCCGGCTTTTATTCTCATACCACATTGTCCCGAAGGCGCAGGTTTTGGCGGCATTTCAGAATTTCCTGACATTGATACACTTGTTTTTGAGACCATCACAACATTAGAAAAAGAATACTCCATTGATACAACCCGGCGCTATGTAATGGGTATTTCGGGAGGCGGTTATGGCTCGTGGCATTTCATCAGCACGCGTCCCGACATGTTTGCAGCGGCCATTCCAATTTGCGGGGCCGGTAACCCGGAATTAGCAAACCGCCTGACGAAAAAGCCGATCTGGGCGTTTCATGGCGCCAAAGACCCCCTTGTTTCGGTTGATGCCACACGGGATATGATCCATGCGATTGAAAAAGCAGGGGGCAAACCCAAATACACGGAATTCGCAAATTCAGGGCATGATATCTGGCGTTACGTACAGGCCGAACCAGGGTTGATGACCTGGCTGTTCGCACAAAAACAATAGGCTTACTAATGGCGGCAAGGTCGCTGAGAAAATCAGCGACCTTCGTATATGCTGCATTTATGTCAATGACCCTGTTGCGGGTAATTGATCATCCAGTTGATCCCGAATTTGTCCCGGAAACTACCGAAGTAATCGCCCCAGAAAGTATCTTCCAGAGCCATTTCAATTTCACCGCCCTCAGAAAGTCCCGCAAAAAGACGGTCTGCTTCCTCACGGCCATCGGTAAAAACGGAGATATAGGCATAGTTACCTAACTCTAATTTATGTCCCATTGAAGGAACTATGTCGGAGGCCATTAGCACATCGTCTTTGCCAATAGGAAGCGAAATGTGCATGATATGGCCTCTTTCATTTTCAGGAAGCTGCTCGGCTCCGGGCATGTCCGACATGCGTTGAATCATCAGAAATTCACCTCCGAAAACCGATTTGTAAAAGTTGAATGCCTCCTCGGCTTTGCCGTCGAAGTTAAGATAGGTGTTTAGTTTTGGCATGACGAAAAAATTGAAGGTTGATAGAAATTCGTATTAACAAAACAAAATTAGTGCGTTGCCAGAAACTGCATCGTCCGTAATAAGGACAATCGCAGGGGGAGGTTGGGACAATTGTGGAAGAAAGCTTATATTAGAGTAACCAAGCCTTTTAGCTATGACTTATAAAACCTCCTGGGATACGCTCGCCAAAATCGTTACCGCCGCTGTGACTGCTTTGTATATTGGAATTTTCTTGCAGGTCTTCCTGGGCGATGGCGAGATTTCGCAAGGCTCGACCTACGTGATCGGCGTCATACTTATACTTAGTTACGGCCTGGCTTTTGCATTCCGGCCGGTGGATTACAGGGTCACACCCAACGAGCTAATCATCCGGAGATCATTCGATAAAGTGGTGATAGAGCGCAGCAACATTGCGAAAGTGGAAGCGCTGGATAGCGACAGGTTGCGATGGAGCCTTCGTACGTTCGGCGTGGGCGGGCTTTTTGGCTATTTCGGCAAATATTATCATCATAAAATCGGAAATATGACCTGGTATGCAACCAGAAGAAACAATGCTGTTCTGATCAAGACAGTGAAAGGAAAAAATATCATTATTACCCCAGACCAGGTCGATGCTTTTGTGGACGAATTCCAGATAGCAGGTAACGTATTGTCTTAGACGGTAATGATTAATATATTTGTTCTTCAAGTATTGAAAGAATATGGGAGAAGGACAGACAGTTCACCTCGCCGATGATGACGAGGATGATAGAATGCTGATTAAGGACGCTTTACAGGAAGCCAATCCCAATCTGACGGTGATCGAAGCGGAAAACGGCAAGGAATTAATTGAGAATGTTAAGGAGTCCGGCGACCTCTCTGAAACCGTTGTGCTCCTGGATATGAATATGCCCAAAATGAATGGTATTGAGGCAATTCAGGAAATAAGGGCAGAGCCGGGACTGAGCGAGCTGCCCGCCGTAATGATGTCCACTTCCAGCAATCCCGAGCTCAAAAAGAAAGCGCTCGCCGCAGGAGCAAATGATTTTATCGTAAAGCCCAACACATTCAAAGCATTACTGGATGTGGCAAAAAGCATCCTGTCCCGATTTCTGGGGAAAAAATAACTTATACTTAGCGCAACTTATTCGAATTCACCTTGGAACTCTTCACTCTTCTATTTAACTTTGTTATGCAAAGTACTTTTTATTTTTAATCCAAATGACTAGCGGCATGAAATGGTTTGTGAAAGAAGATTCTGTTGTACGTGAGATTTGGGGAAATGCAGATACGATCCTATTTATTTTCGCCGGGGCTTCGGCTGAGTTCGCAGTTAACAAATCCGTGGACTGGCTTTATTTCACAGGAAAACTTCCGGCCGATCCGCTGGCGCGGCTGTTTTCGACGGTTACTTACTCCCGCCGGATTGTGTTTTCCGAATATCACGCAGCATTGCAAGCGATTGACCAAATCACGGCCATTCACCAAAAAGTTGAAAAGGAGCGGGGCGCACAGATCCCGGATTGGGCCTACCGCGATGTGCTCTTCATGCTCATCGACTATTCAATACGCTCATTCGAACTTTTAGAAAGAAAGCTGACACAGGTTGAAAAGGCTGAGGTTTTTGAAGTCTTTTACCAGGTCGGTTCGAGAATGGGTATCGGCGGCTTGCCGACCGATTATGAAGCATGGCTCATCATGAGAAATCAGCAGCTGGATGAAAACTTTGTCAAAAGCGCATTTTCCATTGATTTATATAAACAATACAAAAAACATCTTGGTCTGCCGCGTTATGTCATGCTCAAAGAAGTGCAGGTCCGGCTTGTACCGCAGCACATAAATCAACTGCTTTCCCTGGGAAGCTGGTCAATCCTGAAAATGGTCCTTCCGGCCTACAAAATTGCCCGCAGTTTTCGCCTGCACCAGTTTGTCAAAGATTTGATCCTGCCCGCAAAGTATAAAATGGAAATAGCAGGACTGGACGCCCGCTGAGATAGAAATCACTTATAATAAATCGTTAGCCGCAACATTACACAGGGTTAGCCGCAGCATTAAGCAAGTTCAAGTTCTTGATCGCTTCTCCCATGGTGTTGTTGAAATAGGCATAAACCGTCTTCCCTTCCGCTATCCAATCCTGAACCTGCTCGCCCGATTCGTATAAAAAATCATCTTCATAAGTGCCCCGGTAGTTGCCCTGCGGGCCGTGAAAGCGCAGATACTTAAAAGTCGAGTCCGATTCTGGAATGCCTGGTGCTGAGCCGGGTTTGTCATGCATGACGATTTCACAACCAAATTGTTCTATCAGCTCAAAAAGCGCATCGTCATACCATGACTCATGCCGAAACTCCAAGGCAAGATTCCAATGTTTGTCAGGATCGGCAGCAGCAATCGCAATCAGCAGACTTTCTAATTGCGGCAGCATGATCGCCTTCAGGCTGGGAGGGAACTGCACCAGCAGCGCACCTTTTTTGTCACCAATGTTATCGATCACCTCAACAAATCTTCTTACATCATCCGGGTCAAAAACAAGCCCCTTGTTGTGCGAAATCTCACGCCATAGTTTGAAGGTAAATTTGAAGTCATCCGGCACCTGCAACGCCCAATTCCTGACTGTTGAAGCCAGCGGAACCTTATAGAATGAACTATTGATTTCAATGCTGTTAAACATGGAGGCATAGTAAGTAAGGCGGCTCTTATCTTTGAATTCTTCCGGATAAAACTGCTTGTTAGGCACCGGCAGCATTAAGCCGCTGGTGCCTGCGTAAAATGGGAAATTGGGCATATCTGTCATAAAGCCGGATTTGAAACCGCCGCTTTTAGCATTTGTTTAACATAATGATGAATGCTGATCTCCCCACGCATCGGCGAGTCGCTTACCTCATATTTTTCTTCCAGCGTAACGTCCGTCATGGCGGCCATCGACTCTGCTGCCTTCTGAGAAAAACCTGAATTTTTAAGGAATGGGATCCATTCGGTGCGGGGGATAACCTCTACTTCGACTGGTTTAGCCAATGCATGCGCAAATGCGTCGGCGACGTCTGCCGGCGTATATTCATCCGGTCCCTCGATGTAATATAATCCAGTGCGTTCAACCGGCTCTGTGAGCAGCTCGGCAGCGAATTTGCCAATCTCTTCCGGTGCAACCATTGGCAAGGCAAAATCCGCCGGATATAGGGAGTATATTTTGCCTTCCGATTCGGCTGTTTGCAAGAATCCGTCCCAGTTGCTCATATAGTAAGCCGCCCGGACAATGCTAAATGGAATGTGCGTTCCAGATAGCTTTTGTTCCATTTCATAAAGCACACCCAAATCCCCGACGCCTTCGCCATCATGCGCTCCGTATGTCGATAGGCCGACAATTTTTTGCAGCCCGGAGCCTTCCAGGGCAGCTATAATGCTCGCCAGGCTTCTCCTTTCCTCTTCAATGGTGTCTGTATCGGGTAGGGCAGGTGGATTAAGTAAGAAAAGTCGGGTTCCGGTGCGGAAAACCCGCCGTAGCGATTCTACATCATGCACATCCGCAACGGCAACAACTGCCCCTTTCTGTCTGAATTTTTCTGCTTTCTCAGCATCGCGCGTGACCACCGTGACTGCCTCTCCGCGGCCTAACAAAGTTTCTGCAACCGCCGAACCTACATGTCCGGTCGCTCCTAATATGATGTACATGGCTAAATTGGTTTGTTGAAGCAAAACCTGCTACCAATTTTATACCAAACGTCTAGAAATTCATTCCCGCATTAAGCTGTATTGTTCTCGTCTTCAAGTTATCAAAACCGGGAGATTCATAAAAAACGACTTTGGTTGCATACGTGCCGAAGCCCTCCTGGATCCGCACCGAAATGGGAATAGTCACTTTCCAAAGGTCCACTTCCAACCCCGCACCTGCTGTGAGGGCAATGGCGTCTTTGCTGGTTATTGACTGCATATCCTGATCGGTTTCCCGACCGGAGCATCCTGCAATGCCGCAGCCATAGCCATTAGTTTTCAGGGTAAGGGATTGACGCAGTCGAAGGGTAGGGCCGATCTCCGCAAATGGCCGGACCTTGCCGGATGAAAAGGTGTACCTGAGTAACAGCGGCAGATGCACGGCGCTCCATTGCCACGTGGTTTCAGTATAAAGCTGGGTATGCTTCCCTTCCTCCTTAAAGTGCCTGAATGTGTTGAATCCCGGTTGGAAATGAATTGCAAACCCTTCCGGTTCCTTGGATAATGCGTAACGAAGATCAATCCCTGCCGTAAATCCGGTTATTTTATCCAGGTTACTGCTGGTGTATATTTTTCCAAAAAGCTGCGGCCCGCCGTAAATTCCCACACCAACCCGCTTGAATTGCTGTGCCTTGGCAGAAAAGCTTAAAAGGATAATTGAAAAAACGATTGACGAGATCTTTTTCATAATGTCAGGAATTGTTTGGGTTTTACCATGACAGTAAAGGTGCCAAGAAAGTTGGAAAAGTTAGTGCGCTATTCCCTTTCACATAGGAATGCCGGGACCTAGAAGATCGATATCAATTTATAGGACAAAATGTCGATATTTAATAAAAATTGATTGATCTGAAATTTAAAAAACAAAATTGACATGAAAAACAAATTCATCTTAAAGGGTTTTGTAATGTTTACCTGCATGCTGATTGCCTTTGCAGGCCATGCGCAGGACAAACCGAAAGCAAGTCCGGCCAAAACGGCCACCGGAAAAGCGGGCGGCGCCAACATTGCCATCAGCTATTCTGCGCCTTCGGCGAAAGGCCGGAAAGTGTTTGGAGAACTCGTTCCGTTCGACAAAGTATGGCGTGCCGGTGCAAATGAGGCCACGATATTTGAGACCGACAAAGACATTATGATTGAAGGCCAGAAACTCCCGGCCGGTAAATACAGCCTTTACGCGCTTCCGGGAGACAGTGAATGGTCCTTTATTTTCAACTCACAAACCGGCCAATGGGGCATCAAACGCGGCGGCGAAACATCCAAAGACGCTTCCAAAGACGTCCTGACCGTAAAGGCCAAGCCGGCCAAAAGCGCTTCCATGGCTGAAACATTAGCCTACGAAGTAACCCCAACCGGCTTCCTCCTCCGCTGGGAAAACACCGAAGTACCAGTAACGATCAAGTAATCCTACTGAATAATGAAATCCCCGCAAACCGCAAGTTTGCGGGGATTTTTGGTTTAAAAGCATTATTTCACAGGGTACAAACGCGATCACGACAATGCTGGGTTGCAAAACTTTGTGTATTTTAGAGCTATGAAAACAAAGTCAAAAGATTCGGCGGCACAAGCTATAAGCGTTGGTGATCCATATCTTACAAAGCGGTTGTTGGTCAGTAGAGCACAAAGTGCGGGCAGGGCGGCGGCAAAGGAAGCGATGGAGCTGATGGGTTATGTTGTGACCGTCAAAGATGGCTGGGTCGGGAAACTATATCCGGATGGTTCCTTTCAAAAAATGAAGCAACTGGACGGCTAGCTTTAACACGGAATAATATCATACACACTTGGAACACACTATATCTAATCAATCGCAGCTAAGGCTTCGCGTTTTTGCAGGTCCTAACGGTTCAGGAAAGAGCACTGTAATTAAGTCGATCGGAACAACCTTGATCAACGGCAAACCGCTCTATTTAGGCATTAATGTTAATGCAGACGATATCGCGGTTGCGATAAAAAACGGTCAATTCGATTTTTCCACTTACGAAATTGAATGTTCAAAGGAAGAGATTCTTCTTTTCGCCGCTACATCCGGTTTGCTGACAGCCAGCTTCAACGAAGACCAGATTGCAAAGTCATTTCATATAGAAACTAACAGACTGTACTTGCTCGCGGCTCAGTATGCAGAGCGTCTGGCGCAGATTATAGCCAGATTGTTAAGGGAAAAACTATTATGGGCAAGAAAACGGTTTTCGTTCGAAACAGTCTTTTCGCACGAATCCAACTTGGATATAATGCGGGCGGCAGCCGAACAAGGCTATAAGGTCTACTTATATTTCGTTTCAACTGAAGATCCGGAAATCAACAAATACCGGGTGGCCCTGCGGGTGAGAAAGAACGGCCACAATGTCCCTTCTGACCGGATCGAGAGCCGATATTACAGATCCCTTCAATTGGTGAAACAAGCCTCCGAACTAGCCTATCAGGCGTTTTTCTTCGACAATTCCATTGATAATGAACCCTACAAGCTCGTGGGACATTTCAAGCGCGTCGGCGCAGAAAAAATTTGGTATTCCACCAATATAAATGATACATCCAACTGGTTCCGGAAATATTGCATTTAACCTAATCGTACGAGCGTAAATGCGCGTGGATCAGATAGTGCTATCCCTGAGGGAAGTGGGGAAAATGGGGGGCAGATAGATGCTTGTGGTGGGTTGATTCGGATGGCATGAGATTTGGACTGATGTTTAATGAGGCCCGGTTGGTGCCGGGACTGCAAAGACAAATCGTCAACGGATTTGTAAATCATTAAACATTTTTAAATTATGAAAAAATTATTATTGGCTGCCGCACTGCTTATCTCAGTACAGTCAGCATTTGCCCAAAAATTTAGCATTGGACCAAAAGCCGGTCTGAACATCAGCAACTATACTGGCGGTGACATTGAATCGGATGCATTGGTAGGATATCACCTCGGTGGGATTATTAACTATGGTTTCGGCAAAGTATTTTCATTGCAGCCAGAGGTTTTATTCTCTACACAAGGAGCAAAAGTTGACAACGCGGGAAATAAATCTGACTTTAAAATTAGCTATGTTACCGTGCCTGTAATGTTTAAATTTAAGACAAACGGCGGGTTTTATGTGGAATTTGGCCCACAAGCGGGTTTCAGGACATCTACCGACATTCCGGATCAGACGATCAATAACTTCGCTAAAAACCTTGATTTGGCAGCAGCGGGTGGCATTGGGTATCATTCACCGATCGGACTTGGTGTAGGCGTTCGTTATATTGCAGGACTTTCCAAGGTTGGTAATTTCTCCGGCCAGAACATTGATCCTGACTTTAAGAACAGCGTAATCCAGGCCAGCATCTTCTGGGCTATTCCGTTGGTGAAATAAGGCATCTTACCTTCTGAAAAGAATTTGACAGGGAATGGGTTTTGACTCATTCCCTTTTTTTACGCCGTGTTTTTAACCGCTCTAAATTAGCATCAGCGCTGGTTGAAGTGAATTGGTTCTGATATTTTTGATTTTTGAACGATTCAAAAACACCCTTGCGCTCACTATGCAAATGATCCGTTACACTGTTCACAATGAAACAGTTCTGTACAATCTGAATGATTACATCAACCTTCTTCTGGAAGCGAAAGTATTGCACCCGGCCATGCCGCAGCTCCGAAAGAGCCCGAAGTCCGGAAAAACGCCGATGCAGATCGTTTTGGAAAAATTAGAGAAGTTCGAACCCATGTATTACATGCGCTACAACCACGATTTTTATGTGAATTGGGTGCTGTTTGAATACTTCTTCCGGCCATTAAAACCGTTGCTAATTAATGTTGCAGACTGGCGAGATGATGATAGTATTTTTAAACAAACACAGCTTTTTATCAACGAATCAACGCTTAAATCCCAAAAGAAAAGCGGTGCTCAGGCCGCTTCCTACTTCCAGAAAGTTACCTTGAAGCTGGCCGCCACCAACTGATATCTCCTTTCAACGCTTCCGAATTTAAACCTTCCTGTATACCACCAAAGCTTCGCTGAATAGTGATCTTAGGTTGGCATAACCGTACAAATGCTGTTCACTATCGGACATCGGTTGCAAAAGTTTTATGTATAACTATTTAACTTACAGTTGCTTATTGCGAGTGGCGCTAGCTGGCAGTGTTTTTTACCGGTAAAATTGGTCCTAGAAAGACTAATTCCCCTGTTTTTCTCCGCCCGGTATCAGAACCTTAAAGCAAAAAACCATGATTGTAACCTACGTAAAAATCGCCTGGCGGAACCTGTTGAAGAACAGCTTTTATTCGCTTATCAACTGCATTGGTTTGTCGGTAGGGCTTGCAGTCGGGATTTTGATTTTGCTTTGGGTGCAGGATGAGCTTACTTATGACAGTTTTAATACACAGTCGGAAAGCATTTATAAGCTTGAAAACCGCGTGGGCACCGGCGCCAGCCAGCAAATTTGGACCGGGACGGTTGCACCTATCTCTGAATTTGCCAAAAGAGAAGTTCCCGGGATCAGGGATGCCGTAAGGATGACTTATAATGGCGCGTATACATTGTTCAGATACCAGGATAAAGTTTTCAATGAAGAAAACACCTTCTTCGCTGACCCGACCTTATTCACCATATTCGATTTCCGCCTCATTCAGGGAAACCAACGCAAGCCTTTTCTTGATAACCATTCAGTAATCCTGACTGAAACCACTGCCAGACGCTATTTTGGGAATACAAATGTTGTAGGCAAATCAATAGCTTCCGACACGACCCAATTTACAGTAACGGGCGTGGTGGCGGATTTTCCCGAAAATTCAAGTATAAAGGGGGACATGATCTTTCCCATTTCGCTCAGGTTCAAAGACCGTTATTCGGCGGTCACAGATGGCAAAACGCAGGACAACGATTTTCATGAATTTGATTACACCACATACTTTTTGATTCAGCCGGGAAAAGATGTCAAAAATATAGCGAACACGCTCCGCAACATTCACTTGCGCAACAAACCCGACGATACAGACCTTACCTATCTTTTACAGGCATTGCCCAATGTTCATTTATATAAGTCCGACGGCAGCGAGCAGGGCATTGAAACGGTAAGGATGTTCCTGATCGTGGCATCACTTATTCTGATCATTGCCTGCATCAATTACGTCAATCTTTCCACGGCCCGCTCCCTGCTGCGTTCCCGCGAGGTGAGCATGCGAAAGATTATCGGCGCGGCGCGTACGCAGCTTTTTGTGCAGTTCCTGATAGAAACAATTCTGCTGTTTTCGCTATCGACATTGGTGGCCATTATGTTAATGTATGTCCTGATGCCGTTTTTCAACCAGATCTCCGGCAAAAAACTGGTGCTCGATTTCGCCAGACCGCATATCTGGCAGGTTTTAGGCGTAACCATCACAGGCACGCTGATCGCTTCCAGCATTTATCCAGCATTGCTATTATCTTCTTTCGAGCCGCTTAAATCACTGAAAGGCAATGTCTCTGCCGGGCTTAGCGAATCAATGTTCCGCAAAACGCTGGTGGTGATACAGTTTACCGTTTCCGTTGTGCTCATTGCAGGCACATTGATCATCAGCAAGCAGCTTAAATATATCCGTTCCAAGAGCTTGGGTTACGACAAAACACACGTGCTCTCGTTCTACATGCGGGACCTGCCCAGGCATTATGACGTGGTCAAAAATGAATTACTCAGCCAGCCGGGCATAACGGACGTCAGCAGGTCTAATTTCAATGTGGTCCAGATCGGCGGGCAAACGGGAAGCAGCAACTGGGATGGAAAAGAGCCGGGAGAAACCATGATGATCCGGTTTATGAGCGCGGATAAATCGTTCATTCCATTCTTTAAAATGCAGCTGAAAGAAGGCGCTAATTTTACAGACAAGCCATCCGACACCAAACATTATATCCTGAACGAAACGGCCGTAAAAACAGCACGGATCAAGGACCCCATCGGGAAACGTTTCAAGCTCTGGGACAACGAAGGGACGATTATCGGTGTGGTAAAAGACTTTCACTTTGCTTCGATGAAGCAAAAAATTGAGCCCGCCGTTTTTCTCTATGATCCGGGTAATATGAATCGTATTTATATAAAAACAACTGGTAATGATGCCCAGGAGGCGATTGCAGCCGCAGAGAAGGTTTGGGAAAAATTCAATGCAGATTCCCCGTTTCAGTACGCCTTTCTGGACGAAGCATTCAACAGTCTCTACAAATCCGAAGAGCAGACAGGCCTTTTATTCAACATTTTTGCTTCCATCGCGATTCTTATTTCCTGCCTGGGATTGTTTGGGCTGGCTACTTACACGGCACAAGTCCGCAGGAAGGAGATCGGCGTACGCAAAGTCTTAGGATCAAGTCTGGCCGGGATTGTTCAGCTTTTGGCAAAGGATTTTGTCAAGCTGGTCTTCATAGGGATCATTATTGCCACGCCTATTGCCTGGTATGCTATGGATAAATGGTTAAAGGATTTTGCTTACCGGATGGAAATGCCCTGGTGGGTCTTTGGTTTCGCTGGTCTGCTCGCATTGGTTATTGCCTTGCTTACAATCTCTTTCCAAAGCATTAAAGCCGCACTAATGGATCCCGTAAAAAGCCTGCGCAGCGAATAGGACTTTTTAAAATATTGTTTTAAAAAACAGACTATGGAATCGACATACTTATCGAGTGTAGTAAAGCAATTTGAATACTACAAAATGCTGGGTGAGAAGGCGATGATGCAGCTGCCCGACGAAGCGATTTTCTGGCGATACAATGCGGAAAGTAATAGTATTGCATTGATCGTCAATCACATTGTTGGAAATATGCTGTCGCGCTTCACTGATTTCCTGACAACTGATGGCGAAAAACCCTGGCGCAACCGGGACGCGGAATTTGAGGATATGTTTGCCAACCGCGAAGAGCTATTGACTTACTGGAACAAAGGGTGGGTTTGCTTGTTGAATGCCTTAGGCGAACTCACGGAAGCAGACCTCGAAAAAATTGTGTATATCCGCAATGACGGGCATAGCGTTGTGGAAGCCATCAACCGCCAGCTCGCACATTATCCCTATCATATCGGGCAAATTGTATTTATTGCCAAAATGGCTGCCGGTGAAAAGTGGGAAGCCCTTTCAATTCCACGGAATAAATCCAATGATTACAATGCACGCAAGTTTACTAATGAAAAGTCCGTCCGCCATTTTACAGATGATCTTTGAGTAAAATGCCTTTAACACCGCTCCGATCGCTTACCAGTTCAGGATAGAGCGCCTGGGGGCGGGCCTCCGGCGGGCCGGGAATTGTCTTTGGGAAGTGGCACGAATTCGTGATTGTCGGCCGGGGGTAAAATAATCCGGCCCTGTTTCCAATCCTCTTTTGCCTGTTCAATTCGTTCTTTCCGGCTGGAAACGAAGTTCCACCAGATGTAGCGGTCACCCAAATGTTCGCCGCCCAGCATCATTAGTGTGGTGCTTTCCTTAGCAATGATCAACGGATCCACGCCTTTTGTAAACACAATCATTTTACCGGCAGCGTAAGCAACACCATTCACTTCCACACTGCCCCTTACAATGTATACGCCCCGCTCGCTATGGCCAACCGGCAAGCCAAACCTTGCGCCCTGGTCTAAAACCACATGGAGATAAAACAATGGAGAACTCGCACTGACATTGCTTTTTAAACCATAGGCATCGCCTGCTATCAAGCGCATCCAGATCCCTTTTTCCGTAAATACCGGCAGCTGATCGGCCGTGTAATTTTTAAATGCAGGTTCCGACTCTTCGTCTTTTTCGGGAAGCGCCACCCACGTCTGGATCATTTCAAGTTCGCCTCCTGCCAGCATAGCCGGATCCTCAAAGCGCTCACTATGCGCAATGCCTTTGCCCGCAGTCATCCAGTTGACTTCACCAGGTTTGATAACCTGCTCTACACCCAGGCTATCCCTGTGCGTAACATTGCCACTGAACAGATAGCTTACCGTGGAAAGGCCAATGTGTGGATGTGGCAGGACATCCAGGTTTGTTGCAGTGGGTGTGGGCAGGTTAACCGGCCCGCCGTGATCCATAAAGATGAATGGCCCTACCATTCGCCGCAGCTGATAGGGTAGGATGCGCTTTACTTCAAAACCCGGGACAATTTCAGCTCTTCGTGAGTCAATGACGATATCTAGCATAAACGAAATTATAAAATAATGTCAAAGCGAGGGTTTCCGGACATGCAAAGTTGTGGATTCCGATGAAAATTTCACTTCACAGGCTACATATGGCACGGTATTCGTAGGGAACTACTCAAACAAACTAAACAAAAATATGGCACTTACAGAAAATGCATCTGGCGTAATTAGTGATCTGATTGAAATTAACAATGACCGCGTTGCTGGTTTTGAAAAAGCAATCGCAGATATTAATGATGAAAATATCGACCTGAAACACCTTTTTGAAGAGTATGCACAGCAGAGCCGCAAAAATGTTCAGGAATTGTCTGCTATTGCTGGTTCAGCTCCACACCTGGAAGATGATATGAGCGTAAGCGGAACATTGCACCGCGCATGGATCGATGTGAAAGCATTGTTCGGCGGAAGCGACCGCGCAAGCATTCTATCCGAAGCAGAACGTGGCGAGGATGCAATCAAAAAAGCATATCAGGACGCATTGAACGGCAGCGTTCCATTGCAATCTGCTGAAATTATCAGGAGCCAGGCTCAGGGCATTAATGCTGCCCACGATAAAATTAAAGCTTTGCGCGATGTTGCAAAAGCTTAATTAGCTGATTATTAGAAAAGCTGCTTCGAAAGAAGCAGCTTTTTTTGTGTAATGACAGGTCCGTAAATCTCAAACCTTTATCACTGATATGGCAAAGAAAAACTTAAAAGCCAGTTACCAGAAAATGCTCGAATGGAACCAGTATCGGGCAGAAGAAAATTCAGGGTCACTTAAAAAACTTCTTCGTTTGCTTTCCGAACTGGACCGTGAGTCAGAAGCTGACGAGACTTATGAAAAGGACATCGACGATTTGGAGTCACTGAAATTTATTTACGAAACCGGCATCCGAAAATTTGAAAGCCAGGTCGATAAATATAAGGCGCTTATTGCCCAACTTCCCTGAGAAACCGGGCATTTGCTGCTCATCAGGATTTCGATTTCACCAGGGAAACAACTTTCTTAAATCCTGTAAAGATCAGGAAAGCAGCGAGCCCCATCACCAGGCCAATTCCAAGTTCTTTCACCGTAGCCGGAATTCCTGGGAAAAGGTGATGGAAAAATTCAATGTTGTGCGCGAAAATTCCTCCTGAAACCAGAAGCAATGCAACCGTTCCAACGGCACCCAGGATTTTGATAATCACCGGAAGTGCCCGCACCAGCAAATTGCCCAGTGCATTAAAGAAGCCCTTACCTCCTGATTTTTTAATGAGCTTATGACCGGCGTCGTCCATGCGGACAATCAGCGCTACAATTCCGTAAACGCCAACTGTTGCTACGAGTGCAACCGTGGCAACAGTCAGGATCTGGATCGTCAGGTTTTGGTCCAACACACTGCCAAGGGCAATGATGACGATCTCCACTGATAAAATAAAGTCAGTAGTGATTGCAGATTTAACTTTCGTCTTCTCTATATCGGTTTTCGCGATTGTTTCTCCCTGTTCCGTTTCTTTGATAACGGAATGTTCTTTTTTGGGATGATGAAAAAAGTATTCAATTATCTTTTCAACACCTTCATAAGCCAGGTATAGCCCGCCCAGGATAAGGACGTAACTGATCGCCGCTGGCAGAAACACATTGAGCAGCAATGCTATGGGGACAATGATGAGCTTGTTGATCAGCGAGCCTTTTGTGATCGCCCATAAGACCGGCAATTCCCTGTCGGACAAAAAACCGGTTGCTTTTTCTGCATTTACCGCCAGGTCGTCCCCCAGGATGCCCGCTGTTTTTCTAGTTGCCACTTTCGTTGCCAGCGCAACGTCATCCATCAGAAAAGCGATATCATCTAAAATTGCAAAGAAACCGGACGCCATATTGATATTTAAATTACAAGATTCATTCAAGACCGGACTTCACCGTCAGGATTTGTCAGAACACCTTTCCGGTGCTAATAACAGGCTAATGTAATTTAAAATATTATACCATCATGCCAGCAGGATGCATTCCAACGTCCTCGGGCCGACTATTTTTCGTCTGCCGGAATATGTTTCCAGCGGTCATGTGACCAGAGCCAATGTGCAGGTGCGCGGATGATGTTCTTTTCCAGTAAGTTATAATAGCTGGCCGTAATGTTCAGGGGAAGGCTTTGTGAAGAATGATCGGAAACAAGGTGGAAAGTGTAATCGTAATGAAAACGCGCCTTCTTAATGCATTCCAGATATACCACAACCGCATCGGATACGACGGCCAGCCGCTCGGCGCCGATCTGGGCAGAAGTTTTCTGGCCCAGAAAACTAACGAAGTGCTTCCCGCTGGCAGGCGCCGGCCGCTGGTCTGCGATCACAACAACCAGCGATGGCCGTTTGAGTTGTTTCAACGCCGACAATGCACCGCGGTAAAAATATTGTTTGGCAATCAGATTGACTCCAAAAAAAGAGCGCATTTTAAGCAGCTTGGCATTGAGCCAGTGATTAGATACGGGTGTGAAAGCAGTAAAAACTTTAAATTTTACGACCTTAGGCAGATTGATCAGATATTCCCAGTTACCATAATGTGAAGCTAGTAGAACAACATTCCTGTTATCGCTGTAAAAATTTTCCAACAGCTCCGGATTTGTGTAGTTAGCGAGCTCTTTTCGCCTTTTTGCACCTATAATCATATGCAGAAACGGTTCGACGACAAGGTCGCTCAGATGCCGGTAATAATGCTTAATAAAGACTTTTATCTGCTGCTCTCCACGCACGGGGAAAGAGCTGGACAGGTTTTTCCGGATTACGTCATACCTGTATTTAAGTACATGGAAAACAATAAAGTAAACCATAGCTGATAATGCTCCCGCTATGGTGAGCAGCAAGTTAAAGAAGGCAGAAGTAAGCCATTTTTTTATAGGCTTAATGAATTCCATATGTTGTAAAGGGATTGACTTTTTGCATTGTATTGCTCTAAGAACATTATTCGGGACAGCTATGTTTCCTTTTTTTACTAAAGATAAAATGCGATGTCCCGAAAAACGCATTTCTTGCATCAGAATACGACTTGCTGAACATGGACTACCCTTCTGAAAAACCATTCGAAAATAACGATCATCTGATCCTGGAAAGAGAGCGGAAAGTGCTGCAAGAAATTCAGAAAAGCGAAAGAGAAAAGTCGTTTTTACTGGATTTTAGTAATGATATGACTGCCGTCCGCACGAAAGACGAGCTTGCAGCGGTGATCAAAACAGCATTGCGAAAGCTGGACCCGCATGGTGGTTATGTGATCCGGTGCATGAATCCGGACGGGAAAACGATGACTGCTTACCTGCACGATCCCGGATCATCAACATTTGATCCGGCTTTAATGGATAGCGTGCTGGCGGAAAAGCACCCCATCGAGGATGGTCTGCAGAACCGCATATTGGACAGCAACATTCCTTTGTTGTTCAATGTCGAGCGGGAGCTGGCCCGGGGCAACAGATTATCATATCTCGAGCTTTGGAAAAATATGAATTTCAAAACGATGGTTGGCATTGCGCTGCGCAACCATAACAGCAACATTGGATTGCTTTGGCTAAGCATTGATGAGATCAATATTCCGATTCTGCAAGGGATATGCGCGCAGATTTCCACAGCCATTTCCAATATTGTAGCCAACGAACAAATACTGCATTATAAGCGGCAGTTAGAAGAAGAGAATGATTATCTCAAAGAGCAGCTTACCAGCAGTTTTGCTGAAATCGTAGGCAGCGGCAAGGCCATGCAGGAAGTGTACCGATTAATCTCTCTGGTATCGAGCAGCAATTCCACTGTGCTGCTTTTAGGAGAAACTGGCACAGGCAAAGAGTTGATAGCCAGGGCTATACACAACGCGTCGCCGCGGAGTAAGAAGTTGATGATCAAGGTTAATTGCGCCGCAATGCCTGCCAGTCTGATTGAAAGTGAGCTGTTCGGGCATGAACGCGGCGCTTTTACAGGTGCTGTGGAACGACGGATCGGGAAGTTCGAGCTGGCCGATCACAGCACGCTTTTTCTGGACGAAATTGGTGAAATGCCGCTCGAAGCACAGGTGAAATTACTGCGGGTTTTGCAGGAAAAAGAAATGGAGCGGGTAGGGGGCAAAAGCACCATCAAGCTCAATGTACGCGTCATTGCCGCAACCAATCGGGATCTGGAAGCAGAAGTGAAGGCAGGTCGTTTCCGTTCCGACTTATATTACCGCCTCAATGTATTTCCCATCAATCTGCCGCCCTTGCGCGACCGGGCAGAAGACATTGAGAACCTGACCGGCTTTTTTCTATCCAAATACAGTAAAAACGCAGGCAAAAAGAGCATGCGTATTTCGGCGAATGCATTGCGGCAATTACAAAGCTACGTTTGGCCTGGAAATGTACGCGAACTCGAACACCTTATCGAACGCAGTGTGCTGCTTGCTACGGGTAATGTGATCAGCGAAGTGTTTTTGTCACCAAGATCCAACGATAACACCGAGTTGGCCGGAATGCTTCCCGGCCGTTCGTTGGAGGAAATGGAACGGGCTTACATTATCCAGGTCCTCAAACGCTGCAAAGGAAAAATCTCAGGACCGGGAGGCGCCGCAGAAATATTGAATATCCCTGGAAACACACTGCATTCCAAGATGAAGAAACTGGATATTTCCAAAGCCGAATACTACGGAGAATGAGTGCTGCCCGATTTGTCGGTGTTGTTCGTAACACTTTATTTAGTGAATTACATCGTGTTTTCACTGTATTTAGTGAAAATGAAATGTCATTATTTTTTGTAAATAATTGAAATT
The DNA here is from genome assembly GCF_023821985.2 of Dyadobacter chenhuakuii. Classification (NCBI taxonomy): domain Bacteria; kingdom Pseudomonadati; phylum Bacteroidota; class Cytophagia; order Cytophagales; family Spirosomataceae; genus Dyadobacter; species Dyadobacter chenhuakuii. The sequence goes on from NZ_CP098805.1 coordinate 522,396, forward strand.
CAACAGATTGGCTCTTTGGCATTATATATGATAATTACATAGTGTTTGCAAGACTTTAAACACTAAAATTTCAAGTTATGAAAATTGTAATTATCGGCGGAACAGGGTTAATCGGTTCAAATGTTGCCAAAAAACTTCGCCAGCTGGGTCACACAGTTATAGCTGGATCTCCTTCAACCGGCATTAATGCATTAACGGGCGAGGGCCTTTCCGATGCGCTCGAAAATACAGATGTCGTTATAGACTTGTCCAATTCAACTTCTTTCGAAGAAGGCCCTGCGATACAGTTCTTTGAAACCGTGGGTCGCAATATTCTTGCCGCAGAAACCAGTGCAGGTGTAAAACATCACTTGATACTTTCTATTGTAGGCACGCACGTAATGGGCAGCATGGGTTATATGCGGGCGAAGAAAATCCAGGAGGACCTGGTTCAAAAGTCGGGTGTTCCTTATACCATCATCCGAAGCACGCAGTTCCAGGAATTTGTTCCTACCATTACAGCCGGCTCTGCTTCCGGTGACGCTGTGCACATTTCAACCGTTGATTTTCAGCCCATTGCTGCTGAGGATGTTGCTGCATTTGTTACGCAATTCGCCGTGTCGGAGCCAGCCAATGCCATTGTTGAAATCGCTGGTCCAGACAGGGCTTTTATGAGCGATTTTGTTGCAAAATATTTGGATAAATCCGGAGATGAGAAAACCGTGGTGGCAAATGATCGGAATGAATATTTCGGAGTTGTGATTCCTAAGTCTGCATTGGTTCCAGAAGGAACGGCAAATTTGGGCAAAATCCGTTTCAGCGATTTTCTGGATTCGCTGGCGGTTAAAGCTTAGGGTTAAGCGTAACGGGAGTTATTTTGGTTAGCATTAAAAAAGGGCCGCCAGTTTCAAAACCGGCGGCCCTTCTAATGTTCGACAATTAAGCCGGGATTTTTCTTGGCTTTTCACGTTCCCAGAACCTGTGCTGGGAGATTGCCAGAATAAATTTATCCGCTAGCTGATCAACGTCATCCAAAACAACCAACCCTTCTTTCAGGATGGTTGCATCATCATAATCAGCCGGAAGCTTTTTGCTGAAATAAGTCGCTTCCAAAACCTGGATCGCGGAAAGATCGGAAGCAATAGGCTTACAATGTTTAAACGCCTCATTCAGGAAATGGACTGCGTCTGCTTCTGCCTCGATGCTGGCGACCGAGTTCGTTCCTCCGGGCACATATACCGCATCGTAAAGGACAGATGCTGCCGTCAGAAATGTATGGTCGACTGGAAGCTTGGTATCACTTTCGGTCATAATATAATTGTGACGGGTCGAAATGATTTCCACAACTGCCCCAGCAGACACGAGTGCATCTCTTACGGTCGTTATTGACTTCTCGTCCACACCATCAGCAGCAAGAAACGCTATTTTACGCGTCTGAATGCTGTCTTTCGGCGTATTTACCATGCTCAGCGCATCTGAAATGGTAACCACTGATTCCTGCATTACTGAATCGTAATCAGCCGGATCGCCATCTGCTGGTATGCTGTGGTTAATCGGAAGTTCCGGATCCTGAGGCACATGTACACGAAGGGCGAATGCAACCTCTGCAGCAAGACCTTTATCTATCAGCGAAAGAATGCCTACCATCCGCTGACGGATCTCAACAGTCTTCACTTTCCCCAGTTCGAAGCTAAGCGCGTCCACAATGTGGTTTTTTTCCGGATCAGACTGGCTGTCAAAAAACAGCTTGGCCTGGCTGAAATGGTCGAAGAAGCTTTTGCTTCTTGCCCGTATTTTTTTCGCATCAATCCTTTCGGGATAAGAAGTAAAACCACCTTCCGACGCCTTGGCCTGAGCAGGGAAACCGCCGCCTAATGTGTTCGGATTGTAGCTGGATTTACCTCTGTTAATCGTCTGGCGCATATGCCCGTCGCGCTGGTTGTTGTCAACCCGAACGATCGGCCGGTTAATGGGGATCTCCTGGAAATTAGGTCCACCCAGGCGCAACAGCTGCGTATCGGTATATGAGAATAACCTGCCCTGCAAAAGCGGGTCGTTGGTGAAATCGATTCCCGGTACAATGTGTCCCAAATGGTATGCAACCTGCTCTGTTTCGGCAAAGAAGTTGTCGGGATTGCGGTTAAGGGTCATTTTACCAATGCGCTGCACCGGAACGAGTTCTTCTGGAATGATCTTCGTTGGGTCCAGCAAGTCGAAATCAAATTTGAATTCATCTTCTTCCGGAACAATCTGCACGCCAAGTTCCCACTCAGGGAAATTACCCGATTCGATGGCATCCCATAAATCTCTTCTGTGGAAATCAGGATCTTTCCCTGAGATCTTCTGCGCTTCGTCCCATGCAACGGAATGCACACCCAACAGCGGCTTCCAGTGGAATTTTACAAAATGTGAAACGCCTTCTTCATTGATAAAACGGAAAGTATGGACGCCAAAGCCTTCCATCATCCGGTAACTGCGCGGTATAGCACGGTCGCTCATGAGCCACATAATCATGTGTGCAGACTCCGGCATCAGGGAGATGAAATCCCAGAATGTATCATGAGCTGACGCCGCCTGCGGCATTTCATTGTCCGGCTCAGGCTTCACAGCATGAACCAGATCCGGGAATTTGATGGCATCCTGGATAAAAAACACGGGCATATTATTGCCTACAAGGTCAAAATTGCCTTCCTGAGTATAAAACTTTACAGCAAATCCCCGGACATCACGGGCAAGATCCGTAGAACCTTTAGAACCGGCAACTGTCGAAAACCGTACAAATACAGGCGTCTCGATCGATGTATCATTCAGGAATCCGGCCTTGGTGACGGCCGACATTGGCTCGTAAACTTTAAATACGCCATGCGCTCCGGACCCACGTGCGTGAACAACCCTTTCAGGAATACGTTCGTGGTCAAAATGGGTGATCTTTTCGCGAAGGATAAAGTCTTCCAGTAACGTTGCGCCACGGTCTCCCGCTTTCAGGGAATTCTGGTCATCGTTGACCCGAAGTCCGGTGTTGGTGGTCATAAACTCACCGGTACTATCGGTTGTATGGGGCGCCAGGTTTGCCGTTTTTTCGTTTTCCTGGTTGGCGTTAGAGCCCTCTGATTCTTTATTATCTATCATAATATTCGTTGAAGGTTTTAATTAAGCTTCCTCAGACGCTTTGTAATTGACATCATTTTCAGCAACCTCGGTCAAAAGTTGATCGGCCAGTTTCTCTTCTTCCAATGTTTTGGCAAGAATTTCGGCCACATCTGTCAGGTTCAAAGTGCTTGCCAGCTGCACCAGGCCGCCATAGGTAGCAATTTCATAATGTTCCACTTTCTGAGAAGCCAGGATAATCCCTACGTCGCGCGTAGCGGTTCCTTCATCCGTGCTTTCGATAATTCCTTCGCCTTCTTTCGAAAGGCCTTCCATAGCATCACATTTTTTGGCAATTGCATCCACACCCAGTAAGTCGAAAATCACGACCAACCGGCTTACATGCTCAACAGTTTGTTCAAGATGCTGCTCAATTGTAGAAGCCAGTTTTGGCGATGTGGCAGACTTGATCATTTTTGGTAGTGTCTTAACTAAATGATTTTCAGCCCAGTAAATATCGCGAAGACTGTCCAGAAACAGCTCCATCAACGCCGGCTCAGCGCCTGCGGAAGTTTTTGTTTTAAATTTTGGCTCAGAGCCCGTGCTAGCGTCCATATGTTATTGTCGTTAGTTGAGCCACTCTTATAGCAAAACCCGTACCCGTTCGGGGATTGCTCTGAGAATAGTTGTTTTTTATTTAGTATGACATTCTAAGCAAAGTAATTTGAAGTTTTGAACAAAATGAACGCGCACCGGAACGGGTAATTTTGTCCTATCACAATTAAATAAAAATGACATGGGACAAAACAATGATCAGGGAGCTTTACAACAGCCAATTGGCTCGGGCTTTCATGCAACATCAACTGCGAACGACGTAATCAAAGGAATCGACCTGACGGGAAAAATCGCAATCGTAACTGGCGGCAACACGGGTATAGGCCTGGAAACCACCCGGGTTCTGGCCACAGCCGGCGCAACGGTGATCGTTCCGGCCAGGGACATAGAGAAGGCCCGGAAAAATCTCGCAGGCATTCCGAATGTAGAGTTGGGGAAAATCGATTTTATGGATCCAGCTTCGATTGATGCATTTGCCGAAAGTTTTATGGCAACAAACAGGCCGCTCCATATATTGATCAACAATGCGGGCATTATGTGGGTGCCTTTACGCCGGGATGTCCGGGGAATAGAATCACAGCTGGCAACCAACTATTTAGGTCAATACCAACTCACCGCGCGGTTATGGCCAGCCCTCAGAAAGGCCAACGGCGCACGGGTCGTTAACGTGTCATCGCTCGGGCATCAGATGGCACAGTTCGATTTTGAAGATCCTAATTTTGTTCATCGCGAATATCAGACCCTGCAGGCTTACGGGCAATCGAAAACGGCCAGCAACTTATTTACGCTGGCGCTCAATAGCCTGGGTGAGCAGTTTAATGTGTGTGCATACTCGTTACATCCCGGCTCCATACACGGCACGGAGCTGGGCAGGGAAGCCTCTCTGGAATTATTTCAGCAAATGGGTTTTATGGATTCAGCAGGTAATTTGTTGCCCGAAGTTTTAGCAGCATTGAAAACGATCCCGCAAGGTGCAGCAACCACCGTTTGGTGCGCTACCAGTCCGATGCTCGAAAACATGGGCGGCGTGTATTGCGAAGATGCAGACATAGCCCGGCTCAGCCCGAAAGGAGATACAGGGCAAAGTGGTGTCCAGGCCTATTCGTTGGATATGGAAAGTGCCAGGAAATTGTGGGTATGGAGCGAACAGGTAACCGGCATCCCATTCGGCGCGGGCGCTTCACTTGTGCAATCGTAAAGCTTGTCAGGGCGGGGAGCGGAAGCAACCCGCAACTATTATTTTTAGTTGATTATTATTACATTCAAAATCTCACTCATGCCGCCCAGGCATCAGAGGCCCGCTTATATGGATCACATTTCAAAATACCTGACCAGGGAGATCAAGCTTTCCAGCTATGACGACAAGCTTTTTAAATCGGACCTTATGTTCGATGATCATATGCTGATTTGGTTTATTTCAGGTGAAACCAAAATCATACAGGCAGACACAACCTACTACTTTAAAACAGGGGACATTTTTCTGATTCCCAGAAATGAGCTGGCGACCATTGTAAATTATCCCAAAAACGGACAACCGCACAAAACAGTGGTTATGCATTTGTCCAAAGAGCGGCTCAAACGATTTTACGAAAAGATTGAGATTAATAAAACGAGCGGCCCGCGGCGGAAGATTTTCAGCTTTACCAATCACCCGTTTCTGGAAAGTTGCCTGGCTTCCTTGGTCCCTTACTTCGATGTTACCGGCCAGTTTCCCGAAAGTATTGCCACCTTGAAAATTACCGAAGCCATTACCATTTTGAGGGAAATCGACAAAACGGTCGACAGCGTGCTCGCAAACTTCGATGATCCAGGAAAAATCGACCTGATTGATTTTATGCAGCGCAATTTTATGTTCAATATGCCGATGGAAAAATGGGGTTATCTGACGGGCCGCAGTTTGTCGACATTCAACCGGGATTTCAGAAAGTTATTTCAGGTAACTCCGCAAAAGTGGCTGACGGATAAAAGGCTCGAACTGGCACATTATCAATTGGCAGAAAAAAAGAAAAAACCCACAGAAGTGTATCTGGAAGTTGGTTTTGAAGATCTATCTCATTTTTCTTTTGCATTCAAAAAGAAATACGGAATTGCACCTACGCAGTTGCTGCATGTGACACATACCCCTGCCTCTTCTTATCGTCCCGACATTGTTACTTCATGATGCCTCCGCTTTTTTGTCTTGTATTCCGTCGGCAGCATGTTGAACTTGGCTTTGAAGGATTTTGCAAAATAATTCGGCGCGGTAAAACCCGTCATGTAGGAGATCTGTGAAATGCTTAAATCACTGTTTTCCAATAGTAATGCTGCCTTTTCAAGTTTGATTGAGCGGATGAACTCGATGGGCGTTTGTCCGCTCATTTCCAGGACCTTGCTGTATAATGTTCCCCGGCTCATGCCGACGTGCTTGCTGAGATTTTCCACGCTAAGCTGGGCAGTGTGCAGGTTGTCCTCAATGTAAGACAGCATGTCTTTCAGCAGTTTTTCCTGGCTGGATTCCATCTGCGGTGCTTCACCCGACACTTGGATGTGCCGCGAGTAAACACCTTTGAGAAGCCTGTTAAGCAGGATCAGATTGTTGATCTTGGCATTTAATATTTCAAAATTAAAGGGTTTGGTCAGATAATCGTTCGCTCCGGAATTGAGGCCTTCCAGCTGCTGCTGCTCACCTGTGGATGCCGTCAGAAGAATGATAGGGATGTGTTTGGTGCGCTTGTCGGACTTGATTTTCTGGCTCAAAGCAATGCCGTCCATTTCGGGCATGGCCACGTCGCTTACAATCAGTTCGGGATGGTGGCTGAGCGTTTTTTGCCAGCCTTCTTTGCCGTTGCTCGCTTCTATAACATGATAGAAGGGCATCAGGCTTTCTTTCAGATAATGTCTGAATTCGTCGTTGTCCTCAATGATCAGCACATTGGACGGATCTTCCAGATTGGCCTTTTCCGATTTAGCGAAGCCACTTTCCGTTTCATTCAGTGTTTTAGGCGTTGAGGCAGGCTGTTCGGTCACAGGAATAAGTTGTTCTGCAATCGGCAGTTCCACTGTAAACGTGCTGCCCGCGCCCGGCTGACTTACAACATTTATTTTTCCCTGGTGCAACTGCACAAACTCGCGCACAATGGACAAGCCGATGCCGCTGCCCTGGTTCAGAACCGTCAGGTCCGTATCGCTCTGGAAAAAGCGGTCAAAGATCTTTTCGTGCTGATCTTCTGCAATGCCTATTCCGTTATCCGAAATGTTGATTTGAAGCCAGTGCTTTCCTTCAACATCCGTTTGCTGCTGAACATTTAAAGCCACTTCGCCGCCTTTTGGAGTGAATTTAAATGCATTGGAAAGCAGGTTAAACAAAACCCGTTCGAGCTTGTCCGCATCGAAATCCATCGTAAGCTGATCCGGCGCACTATCAATTTTGAACTGAATCCCCTTACGGATGGAAAGATCACTAAACTGGTCGCAGGTGTCTTTGATAAACAGAATAATGTCACGGCGTTTCAGGTCGAGCTTTACTTCCTGTTCCTGCATATTTTTAAAATCCAGCAACTGGTCCACAAGGTTCAGCAGCCTTTTCGCGTTGCGCTTAATGGCATTAACCGGCGGATGCAGCTCGGTGGATCTGGTCTTGACGAGCAGGTTGTCAACAGGGGCAAGGATAAGCGAGATCGGCGTCCTGAACTCGTGGCTCAGATTGGTCAGAAACTTGATTTTCATCCGGTCCAGTTCCTGCGCACGTTCCACTTCCGCACGCTGCTGCTGCTCTTTAAATTGCCGTTGCAGCTTTTGAATGCCGCGCCGCCGCATATAGTATACAATCGCGAATGGCGCAAGAATGTAAAAAATGTAAGCGTAAATGGTCAGGTAAAAAGGTGGTTTCACGATCACCGCCACCGACTTGGTCTGCGGACCCCAGTTAATGCCGTCACCGCTGGCCTGCACTTCAAAAACGTATTTGCCCGGGCTCAGATTTGTATAACTGGCAAAGTTGGTAAGCCCTGTTTCGTTCCATTCCGACTGCATGCCCACCAGCCGGTGCCGGTAATGCATTTGTTTTGGATTGGTATAATCGAGGGCGGCAAAACCGATTGAAAAATTCTGTTTGTAATCCAGGCTAATGGTCCTGGCAACGGTAATATCAGCATCAATAAAGTTCGAATCGGCGGGTGTAATGCTGCGATTACCAATTTTCAGGTCTTTTAAAATGATCGGCGGAATCCGTTTGCTGTCAGGCAAACTCCGTGTATCGATGTAGTTAAACCCAGCAATGCCACCGAAAAAAAGCGTGTTATCAGCCGCGCGGATGCCCGAGCCAAGCACGAATGTCCGGTCCTGAATGCCGTTATAGGAAGTGTAGTTGATGAATTTTTTATTTTTCAAATCAAGATAGCTGATTCCCTGGTTGGTACTGACCCAAATCCGCCCCTGCGCATCTTCCAGCACTTTGTTGACAATGTTGCTGGCGAGCCCTTCCTTTGACCCATAAGTTGAAAACTTTCTGGTACGCGGGTTGTATAACGCCAGCCCTTCACCCGATGTGCCCGCCCAGATGTTCCCTCTGCTGTCTTCCAGAAGAGAAAAAACAATGTTGCTGGGCAGTTCGCTGCTTTGCTTGTCCAGCAACAGCGTTTTCTTCGTCACCGGATCATACACAGCAATGCCGGTGCCGTGCGACGCCACCCAGAGTTTGCCTTTACTGTCCAGCATGAGATCACGGATATAGCCGTTCAAGGGAATGCTGCGCTGCAAAACGGGAACCCCCGCATCGTGAAATCTGGTAAACCGTTTCGTTGCAGGATCAAACAAATGCACACCGCCACCATTCGTGCCCACCCACAATTGGCCAGACTTATCTTTTTCCAGGCAGAAAATCTCGTTGTTACTCAGGGTGGATGAATCTTTTCCCCTCATATATTGGGTATAAGCGCCCGTTTTAGGGTTAAACTGAAAAAGCCCGTCCTGAAAGGTCCCGATCCAAAGCTCGTTGTCCGCAACCAGTTCCAGCGTAAGGATAGCAAGCCCGGACGCTGCATTCTTGTTCTTTGGATTAATTGGAAATTTCCGGAACAAATTCGTTTGCCGGTTATAAACATTTAACCCGCCGCCGTCGGTGCCTACAAAGAGCTCGCCCGATCCGGTTTCCGCGAAGGATGTCACAAATGGCGCGCTCAATCCGTATGGGTCATTCACATCTGACCGCTTCAAGCCAAAGATCGCCAGGTTTTTATCGTATTTATTTACCCCGCCCTTATAAGTGCCAAGCCAGCAAATGCCCTCATTATCTATGAGTATACTCCGCACCGATTTGTTGCTTAAACTAAACTGCGTCCTTGCATCCGGGCCATAGCGCGTAATGTTGCCGCTTCGGGTATCCAGCATATTCAAGCCGGCATCCGTGCATATCCATAGTTGATAGGCGTTTTCCCAGGTAACAGCAAACACCATATTGGTGCTCAGGGAATTCTTGTTGTTAGGGTCATATTTAAAATGCTTGATAATCTGCCCATTCGCATTGAGTTTGAACACTCCGCTGAATGTGGCGGCCCAAATGTTCCCCTCGCGGTCTTCAACAATAGACTTCACCGTGCGCGCACCGGCTTCGTCGGGCAGTGATTGCAGGTAATTGATATATTCCTCGCTTTTATCAGCCGGATCCATTTTGAACAATCCATTCCTGGATCCGATCCAAACCCTTTTTTTGCTGTCTATCGCAATGCCGAGGATCATTCCTTTGGAAATTTGGTCAGGCATGTTGGGCCTGGATGCGAATGTGCTGATCTGATGGCTTTCCGGGTCCACATTGATCAGCCCTGCTGTGGTGCCGACCCAAAGTTTTCCCGTGGCATCGCTGGTGATGCTCGTTACGCTATGGGGGGACGGAATGATCTCGAATGAATCTTTTCTTCTGTTATAAAGGTGCAATCCGCCTTCGATCGTGCCAACCCAGATCCGGCCTTTGCGGTCCTGATGCAGGCAGGAAATATCATTGGATCTTAGTGAGGTTGAATCCTTCTTATCATGCCGGTAAACGATGACATCCGTGCCGTCGAACCTGCTCAAACCATCGTCCGTTCCGAACCACATCAGTCCATACTGATCTTTCAGAATGGCCGTCACAGTATTTGATGATAACCCGTCCGTTGATGTCAGCGACGTAAACTTGGGCTCAGCAGGCTGCGCCCATGCTGTAAATGTCGCTGCACAGCATGCGATTATCAGGCAGATAAAACGGAATGTGAGAAGAATCTCTGAACGCATTGATATGATAGGGTTAAAAACAGAGCCCGAGTCGAAAGTTATCCCAAAAATGCAAGTTTGTCCCAGAATCGGGCATTTTTTTAGCCCTTTTGAACAATTGTATCCTTAATATGAACAAATGTGCTCACAGCAGGCTGCCTTGCTGCGCTACTTTTGTCGACAATAAATCAAATAATATCTGGAAAAAGTGATGCACTGAAAATGACGACAAAGCCAAAGTTACACCCAAATTAAATATTGTCAAATTGACACTTCCATAACAACACCAAGACGACCACATGATTCAATCTAATTTAAACATCAAATCATACACAAAATGCATGAACGTTTATTAAGCAATAACATGCTCGCCAGGATACTGGGTTTTTCTGGCCTACCTATTCTGCTGCTCGGCAGCATTTCCATGGATGCAGTTGCCGGTAATGCAGCATGGGCAGATTACGGCAACCGGCATCGTTCAGCTCTGGCAGCGGACATTGAAGTTACCGGAAAAGTAACCGGCCCGGACGGTGAGGCGCTGCCTGGCGCCAATGTGCTCATCAAGTCCACAACAAGAGGCACCAGCGCCGATCAGGATGGAAATTTCCGGCTCAGCGTCCCGGATGCGAATGCCGTTCTGGTGTTTTCGCTCGTGGGTTACGCGCCCAAGGAAGTGGTTGTAGGAACGCAGCAGATCATTAACGTGACTTTGGCGGTCGACAATAAGACGCTCGAAGAAGTAGTTGTCGTGGGTTATGGCGTTCAGCGCAAGCGGGACGTGACGGGCTCGGTGGTTTCAGTGAGCGAAAGCACATTGAAAGAAGTGCCTGCGCCCAACCTCGTAAGCCAGTTGAAGGGCCGTGCGGCGGGAGTCTCGATTATTAGCAACGGAAGCACACCAGGCTCTCAGGGCCAGATCCGGATCCGCGGAAACCGTACATTAACCACCAGCTCAGGTTCCAGCGATGGCTTGGATGGTCCGCTGGTGGTGGTGGACGGGATCCCGTTCGGTGGCTTGAATGACATTAACCCGGATGATATTCTAAGTCTGGAAGTTTTGAAAGATGCGTCAGCAACAGCGATTTATGGCTCGCGCGGAGCGGGTGGCGTAATCCTGGTAACAACCAAAAGAGGAAAAGTCGGCAAGCCTGTTTTCAGCTACGACGGTTACCACGGACAAACGCAGGTGATGGGCAAATTCAATGTCATGAATGGACAGGAATATGCACAATTCAAAGCCGATGCAGCCAAATATAACCGCACAGCGCCGGGCACATCGGGTTATTTGCTGACCCAGAAAGAGCAGGAAGCACTTGACAATGGTGTTTCAACAGACTGGCAGGATTTGATTTACAAACCCGGCTTCATGACCAACCATCAGCTGGGTGTGCAGGGCGGCGTTGAAAACACGCAGTATTCACTCGGATTGGGTTACTTCAACGAAACCGGGATCATTCCGAACCAGAGTTTCCAGCGTTTGAACATTCGCGCAACCATTGACCAGAAGATTGGCAAAAACGTCAAAATAGGTCTGAATACATTAAATACGCTGACTTACACCAACACGCCGGGCGGCGGGGGCGTGCCGGGCGGGCTGGTGCGACTGACTCCATTGGCATCGCCCTACAATGCAGACGGAACCGTAAATAATTTTCCGGCCGAAGGTTCTATTGATGCTGCTATCGTGAGTCCGCTGACCATTATGTCCAAAAAGGAATCGGCCCTGGGCCGCACGCGATCATTGCGGACATTCAACAGCCTTTATGCGGAAGTTAATATTTTACCAGGATTGAAATACCGTTTCAATGCAGGTCTGAATTTCAGTCAGTCCAACCTGAATAATTACAACGGCCCGCTGACCTATTTCAACACGGCCACGACGCAAGCCGGATCCACCGCCGAGATCAGCAACACCGAATATTGGGACGTGAACTTGCAGCATTTGCTTTATTTTGATAAAACAGTTGCAGACAAGCATAAGCTGGGTTTCACTGCGCTTTACGAATACACCAAAAACCACTCGCTGGGAAGCCGCTTTACGGTAACCGGTGTGCCTGCCGATTATATCAAAACGTCCAACTTCTCGCTCGCTGCGGGCCAGCCGGTCGCGCCGTCGGATTTTGGAAACTCGTTTTCAGAGACTGGGTTGCTGTCTTACATGGGAAGGCTTAATTATAGCTATGCAGACAAATATTTGCTGACATTGACGCTGCGCCGCGATGGTTCGTCCACCTTATCTCCGGCAAATCAATATTTCAATTATCCCGCGATCGGTTTAGGCTGGAATGTGGTGGAAGAAGGTTTTATGAAATCGGCTCCGTTCATTTCCAATCTTAAACTACGCGGCGGCTGGGGGATTTCCGGCAACCGGAATGTAGGCGCATACTCGACGTTAGGTGCATTATCCGCGGGTTATTACAACTTTGGATTGGGTACGGCTGGTCAGCAGCTTGCTTACACTGTGACAAGTTTGCCTTCTAGCGACCTGAGCTGGCAGTCGACCTCGCAGCTGGACATTGGTGTTGATTTTGGTTTGTTCAACAACCGCATTACGGGTTCTGTGGACTGGTATCACCAGAAAACCAAAGACATTCTCCTCTCCGTACCGCTGCCGCCAAGCAATGGTGCAGGCTCAACATTGAAAAATTTGGGTAAAACAGAAGGCAAAGGATTGGAAGTGGCTGCCACTTTTGAAATTGTCAGAAAACCAAAAGGGTTCAATTGGAGCATTGACGCAACTTATTTCTTTAACCGGGAAAAAATCACGCAGCTGACCACGCCCGACGAAAAGTCCAATCTGGGTGCGGGATGGTTTGTAGGACAGCCGCTTTCCGTGATTTTTGATTATAAAAAATTAGGAATATGGCAGACCGCAGACGCAGAAAACGGCACATTAGCGCAGCAAACATCACCTGTTCAGTTCGCCGGACAGATCAGGGTGGAAGATTTAAACGGCGATAACAAGATCGACGCCAATGACCGCCAGATCCTGGGTAATTTCCAGCCTAAATGGGAGGGTGGATTAACCAGCCGTTTCAGCTTCAAAAACTTTGATGCATCGGTGGTAACCTATGCGAGAATGGGCATGAAAGTGCTTGTCCCTTACTTAACGGGTAACTCCACAGGTTCAGGCGGTTTCGCATTCTTTAACCAAAGCCGTGTAAATCAGGTAAAAACCGATTACTGGACCGAAACTAACCCCACGAACGCATTCCCGGCTCCCGACGCAAGCGGTGCTGTGGCCAACTTCGGCTCAACATTAGGCTACTATGACGGCTCATTCATCAAATGCCGCAGCATCAACCTCGGTTACACATTTGAGAGCAATGTTATCAAGAAAATCGGCGCGACTTCGGCGAGAATTTACGTCAACCTCACCAACCCGTTCATCATTTACGCACCGTTGGTGAAAGACGACCTGGCGATTGATCCCGAAGGAAACAGCTATGCAACAGGCCAGTCAACGCTGAACCCGCAAGGCGCCAGCGACCGTGGCGCACCGGAACGCCAGATCTCGGTCAACCTGAATTCTCCACCGGTAAGACAATTCACTGTGGGCGTAAACCTTAAATTCTAATCCGACTATGAAATCCATAAAAAACATAATAACAGCAGCCTTAATCGCCTCATTGAGTACGGGTTGCGAAAAGGTGCTCGAAGAACATCCGCAATCTCAGATCGTTCCTACCTATTTCAACAGCCCGGCGGGTGTGCTGGGCGGCATCGCCGGGGTTTACAATGACATCCGCGGTCAGTGGGGAACCGAAGGTTTCACGGTCGAAATGCAGGCCGGGACCGACGAATTCATCCAGGGAGTGAATGGGGGCGGCGGTCCTGCTTACACTTACAATGGTCTCAACAGCAGCAACTTCGGCTCTGCCTGGGGCGTTGCTTTTCAGGATATTAATACATTGAATGGCGTATTGCAATACGGCGCGACCATTGATCTGCCGGAAGCTACGCGCAAGCAATATCTGGCGCAGGCGAAGTTTTTGCGGGCATTCTGGTATTTCTATCTCGTACAGACCTGGGGCGATGTTCCCTTGCATACCGAGTTTATCACCGTGCCTTCGCAAGCCGCATCACGCCAGCCGGCAGCGGACGTGTATGCGCTCATCATCCAGGATTTGACAGAAGCAGCCGCCGACTTGCCTAACCAGCCAACGGCACCTTTCCTGGGCAAAGCCGCCACCAAGCCCGTAGCGCAACTCTTGCTCGCAAAAGCATATCTGACACGCGGCTGGCTGAACAACACGGCTTCCGATTTTACACAAGCCGCAGCGATCTGCGACGACATTATTGCCAAAAAAGCGGACTACGGGCTGGATCTCTGGCAGGATTACGGCGATGCATTCGTGCCTGCCAATGATTATGGCAAAGAAACGATGTTCGTCAGTGACCACGTACTGGACCCGAAATACGGCTATTACCAGGTCGGCGGACAGGCTGGGGGTGGAGCAGCGCAAAATTTGAGCCCATGGTTTACTAACTGGAATTACCCGAATAACAGCGGCATCAATTCGATTAAAAATGCAGCAGGCGCTTTTGTAAATAATGGCACTTCTGGCATGATCCGGGATTCCTATTATGGCCGTCCGTATGTTCGGATGCGTCCGAATTCTGATAAAATCGCCAACGGGCCTCGTGCAGGTAAGAACTATTTTCTGGATCAGGCATTTACCAACCGCAAGGTGGATTCACGTTATGCCAATTCCTTTTACACGGTTTATATTTCAAATACTGCGGTGAAAAATGAGGCAAATACTGCCAATAACCTCCGCGGGATTTCCTATACGACGGTTCCCGGCGTGGACACGGCCGTTTGGCTGCCCGATTATGAAGTGCCGGGCGCGCCGCAGTTTGTGGGAACGAGGCCATTCAAGGGCATTGTGGTGCCGCCAAGTCTTTGGAACAACGGTATTTTCCCTGCTTTGAAAAAATTCATGGATCCAAGCCGTGGCGCCAATTTTAATGATCCTTCCACACGCCCGGCTGTTCTGTACCGCTTTTCAGATGTGTATATGACGGGCGCCGAGGCCTATTTCAAGGCAGGTAACAACGCCAAAGCAGCCGCATTGATCAATGTGGTAAGACAGCGCGCCGCATTCCGCAAAGCAAATACAACGGCCGAAAATGCCGCCGCCGCAACCGCTATGACGATCACCGCAGCACAGGTTACGCTGGACTTTATTCTTGACGAACGCAGCCGTGAGTTTTTCGGCGAATGGCAGCGCTGGCATGATCTGGTGCGGACCCGCTCGCTCGTGCGCAGGGTGCAGGAGTGGAACCAGGAAGCAGCACAATATGTGAAAGATTTCAATATGCTGCGCCCCATTCCGCAGTCGCAGATTGACCGGGTCGTAGAAGGTCCGAAGTTTCCGCAAAATTCCGGATATTGATAAAAAAAATTCAATGATGATAAATCGTAATGCATTAGCAGTAATATCTGCGTCGTTGCTGGCCTTCGGTGGCCTCGGAATTCAAACCACTTTCGGGCAGGGAACCAGCATTAAACCGCTGGTCACCGACCTCTACACCGCCGATCCGTCGGCCCACGTTTTCAACGGGAAGATCTACATTTATCCATCCCACGACATTGAGGCCGATGTGCCGCAGGACGATGAGGGCGGGCACTTTCAAATGCGCGATTACCACGTTTATTCCATGGATAAGATCGGTGGTAAAGTAACCGACCACGGTGTGGCGCTGGATGTAAAAGATGTCCCCTGGGCCGGTAAGCAGATGTGGGCGCCTGACGCTGCATTCAAAAATGGCACCTATTACCTTTATTTTCCTGTCAAAGACAAGGAAGGCGTCTTCCGCATGGGTGTGGCCACCAGTAAATCACCAACTGGTCCGTTCAAGGCTGAGCCTCAGCCGATAAAAGAAAGTTACAGCATCGATCCGGCCGTTTTTACAGACACGGACGGTAAAAGTTACATGTATCTGGGAGGGATCTGGGGCGGTCAGTTGCAGCGCTGGCATACAGGCACTTATAACAAGAGCTTGATGACGGACCTGGGCAAAGGCCATGAAAATGAGCCCGCACTAAGCGCCAAGGTAGCAGCCATGAGCAATGATATGCTATCCTTCGCCGAGCCTTTGAAAGACGTTCAGATCCTGGATGAAAACGGGAAGCCGATCTTAGCGTCTGACACCAAACGCCGCTTTTTTGAAGGCGCCTGGATGCATAAATTCAATGGTAAATATTATTTCTCCTATTCTACCGGCGATACACATTTGCTATGCTATGCCGAGGGCGACTCTCCTTATGGCCCATTCAAATACAAAGGTGTGATTATGAATCCCGTAGAAGGCTGGACGACACATCATTCCATTGTTGAAGTCGAAGGCAAATGGTATATTTTCTATCACGATGCGGCGCTTTCAGGCAAAACGCATTTGCGCAATGTGAAGGTCAGGGAATTGCTAAGGGATGCCAGCGGGAACATTACAACCATCAATCCTTAACAAAGTAGGTGAACATTCCCTTTGGCTTATTAAATAAAAAAACATCCTATGCATATCGAGAGGCGTGATTTCATATCAACATTGACACTGGCCGGCGCGGCCACATTATTCACAGGAAATTCCCTTCTGGCCTCCACAAATCCCAAAAAGGATAAACTGGGCATTGCGCTGGTCGGCCTTGGCTATTACAGCACGGACTTGCTTGCGCCCGCGCTGCAGATGACGGAGAAATGTTACCTGGCCGGCATCGTTACAGGCACCCCATCCAAAGCCGAAACCTGGAAAGCCAAGTACAACATTCCCGACAAAAACATTTACAACTACAAAAACTTCGACGATATCGCCAACAACCCGGATATCGACGTCGTGTATGTGGTTTTGCCGCCATCCATGCACAGGGAATTTGTGGTGCGTGCTGCCAAGGCGGGTAAGCATGTATTTTGTGAAAAACCAATGGCACCGTCCGTCGCAGATTGCGAAGCCATGATCCAGGCTTGCAAAGCCAATAAAGTAAAGCTCGCCATCGGTTATCGCTGCCAGCACGATCCGAACATCCAGGCCATTATGAAGATTGCCAAAGATCCTAAATTCGGGAAAGTGAAAATGGTGAGCAGTGCAGCGGGTTATTTTGATGCGCGGACCGATCATTGGAAACAAAAGAAAGCATTAGGCGGCGGCGTAATGGGCGATATGGGTGTATATGCATTGCAAGGCGCCAGGCTCGCCACGGGAGAGGAGCCCATCAGTGTTTTCGCCCAGGCTTCCACAACCCGTCCCGACATTTATAAAGAAGTGGAAGAAACGATGATGTTCATGCTCGATTTCCCAAGCGGCGCCAAAGCATCCTGCCAGACAAGTTTTGGCATAAATATGAATTATCTGCAAGTGAATTATGAAAAAGGCTGGGCCAAGCTGGAACCGCAGTCGGGTTATAATGGCAATAAAGGCAGCTTGTCGGATGGGACAATCATCAATTTTCCTATCAAGAGTCAGCAGGCCAAACAAATGGATGAAGACTGCACTGCCCTGATGACCAATGCGGACCTTATCGCACCCGGCGAAGAAGGGCTGCGGGACATTCGTGTGGTAGAAGCGATCTATAAATCTGCTGCGAGCGGCAAAATGGTGAAAATCTGATGCGTTATTTTTTGAAGGAAGTATTTTGTCTTTCGTTAATGGCAATAACGTTGACGGGTTATGCACAAACGCCCCGCGTGCAAAAGCTTTGGTATAAACAGCCTTCGGGCAAAACATGGGAAAATGCATTGCCTGTCGGAAACGGCAGGCAGGGCGCTATGGTGTATGGCAATGTGGTGAATGAAACGATTCAGCTCAATGAACATACATTATGGTCGGGCGGACCAAACCGGAATGATAATCCCGAGGCGCTGGCTGCATTGCCGGAAATCCGCAAGCTGATTTTTGAAAATAAACAAAAAGAAGCAGAGAAGCTGGCCAACAAAGCCATCATAACTAAAAAATCACACGGACAAATGTTTCAGCCGCTGGGTGACTTGCGGCTGACATTTCCGGGTCATGATAATTTTACCAATTATTACAGAGAGCTCGACATTGAACGCGCCGTGGCCAAAACCACTTACCAGGTCGATGGCGTCAACTATACCCGTGAAGTCCTGGCTTCATTCCCCGACCGCGTGATCGTCATCCGCCTCACCGCCGACAAGCCGGGTAAGCTGGCATTCAATGCTTCCTATGCCTCTTTACACAAAACGAAATCCATTAAAACAAACACCGCAAAAGACCTTACCATTGCCGGCACGACGCAGGATCACGAGGGCGTGAAAGGTCAGGTACGTTTCAAAGGGATTACCAGGATCAAAACCGAAGGCGGCAATGTGACCGCGAATGACACTGCACTCAATGTCGCCGGCGCTAATGCAGCGACCATTTACATTTCCATCGCGACCAATTTTAAGAACTACAATGACATCAGCGGCGACGAAAACGCGCTGGCTGCCGCTTACCTTGATAAAGCTGCATCCAAATCGTTCGCGAGCATGCTAAACCCGCACATTGCAGCTTATCAAAAATATTTCAAGCGCGTTAAATTCGATCTTGGCACAACAGAACTGGGTAACTTGCCGACGGATGAAAGACTGAAAAACTTCCGTAATGTCAATGATCCCGAACTGGTTACGCTTTACTATCAATATGGTCGTTACCTGTTGATTTCCAGCTCGCAACCGGGCGGTCAGCCTGCCAATTTGCAGGGGATTTGGAACAATAAAATGATGCCGCCATGGGATAGCAAATACACCATTAACATCAATGCGCAGATGAATTACTGGCCGGCTGAGCGTACCAACCTGAGCGAGCTGCATGAGCCATTTTTGAAAATGGTTGAAGAACTTTCGCAAACCGGAAAAGAAACGGCGAGCACCATGTACGGCGCAAGAGGCTGGATGGCGCATCACAATACGGATATCTGGCGCGCAACCGGCGCTATCGACGGTGCCTTCTGGGGCATGTGGATTGCAGGCGGCGGCTGGACGAGCCAGCATTTGTGGCAGCATTATCTGTATCAGGGCGACAAGGCGTATCTCGCCAAAATTTACCCGATCCTGAAAGGCGCAGCTACATTCTATGCCGACTTTTTGATTGAACACCCCAAATACAAATGGCTCGTCGTAAACCCCGGGAGCTCGCCCGAAAATGCCCCGGCCGCGCACGAAGGCTCCTCGCTGGATGCCGGAACGACAATGGATAACCAGATCGCATTCGACGTTTTCAGCAGCACGATTCGTGCGGCCGAAATCCTGAAAAAAGACGCCGCATTCACCGATTCGCTTAGGCAAATGCGCAAGCGCCTACCGCCCATGCACGTAGGCCAGCACGGACAATTGCAGGAATGGCTCGACGATGTGGATGATCCCAACGATCATCATCGCCACGTTTCCCACCTGTACGGCCTGTTCCCATCCGACCAGATTTCAGCTTATCGCACACCCGAACTATTCTCCGCAGCACGCACCACTTTACTGCACCGCGGCGACGTTTCGACGGGTTGGAGCATGGGCTGGAAAGTGAACTGGTGGGCTCGTTTACAGGATGGTAACCACGCATTTACATTAATTAAAAGCCAGCTTTCACCATTAGGCACGTCCAAAGAAGGGGGAGGCACTTATAACAACCTCTTCGACGCCCACCCGCCATTCCAGATCGACGGCAACTTTGGCTGCACCTCGGGAATCACCGAAATGCTCATGCAAAGCGCAGACGGCTCGGTGCATTTACTTCCTGCATTACCCGACGTTTGGCAAGCCGGAAACATTGGCGGATTACTCGCGCAGGGCGGTTTTGAAGTGGTGAATATGGAATGGAAAGCAGGTAAGCTCACGAAAGTGGAGGTGAAATCGAAGCTCGGGGGAAACCTCCGGTTGCGGACGCCAAACACATTGAAAATGGCCAGCGGCAAGTCGCTAAGCGAAGCTTCGGGACAGAATGCCAATGCTTTTTACCAGGTTGAGCCGGTTGCCAGCGCCGTTTTGTCTCCTAAGGCTAATCTGTCCGCGCCGACGATCAAGGAAACATTCCTTTACGACATTCCTACACAGGCTGGGAAGTCTTATGTCTTTGTCGCTCAATAAGTTATTAGTATCAATGATTAAGGTCAAATTATAATGATCAAACGATTTATTTCCGCCGCTTGTGTTGCGTGGCTTTGCATGGGACAGCTTGTGTCGGCCCAAACGACATTGGTTAACCCTATCCTGACCGGTTTCTATCCCGATCCGAGCGTCGTGCAGGTTGGGGCGGATTACTATTTGGTGAACTCTACATTCTCCTACTTCCCCGGCATCCCGGTTTTTCACAGCAAGGATTTGAAAAACTGGAAGCAGATCGGCAATGTCATCGACCGGTCTTCACAAATGGATTTCATGGGTGAGAAGCTGACCAGAGGACTTTTTGCACCCGCGATCAGCCATCACAACGGCACATTTTACGTGACCTGCACGGACATTGACCATGACGGAAATTTTGTAGTTACGGCAAAAAATCCGGCTGGCCCGTGGAGTAACCCGATCCGCATTCCACAAGCCCGCGGCATCGATCCTTCCTTGTTTTTTGATGATGATAACAAAGCCTATATCATTTACAACAGCGACGCGCCGGACCGTAAACCCTTGTATTCCGGCCACAGAACGATCCGGATCTATGAGCTGGATCCTGCCACAATGAAGGTTGTGGGCGAGGAAAAACAGCTTGTGAATGGTGGTGTGGATCTAAGCAAAAAACCGGTCTGGATTGAAGCACCGCATATCATGAAGCGTAATGGCTGGTATTATCTGTACGCAGCCGAAGGCGGCACGTCGGTGAACCATACGGAAGTTGTTTTCCGCAGCAAATCGGTGTGGGGGCCATTTGTGCCTTATGAAAATAACCCGATATTAACCCAAAAGGGATTACCCGAAGACCGCAAAGATCCGATCACGTCAGCCGGTCACGCGCAGTTTGTAGACGGCCCGGATGGAAAAACCTACGCCATTTTCCTGGCCGTGCGCCCTTATGAAGGCAATTATTACAACACCGGCCGCGAAACATTCATCGCGCCAGTGGAATGGAAAAACGACTGGCCGGTGATTAACCCTCCAACAAAAAATGTGGATTACGAATACAAAGTCAATTATAAGGAAGTAAAACAAAAAGACGCGCTTCCGCAGGCTGGAAACTTCGCTTACACTTTAACATTTGAAAGCAAACTTGATCCCGCGCTGCTTTTCATGCGGACCATCGACAGCAGCTCCTTCGCTTTATCGAAGCAGAAAGGATTGACGATGAAGCTGAAACCCGAAACCATCATGGAACTGGGCAACCCTTCGTTTATCGGAAAACGCCAGCAGCATTTGTTCTGCACAACCGAAGTAGAACTCGATTTTTCTCCCAAATCAGAAAAAGAAAAAGCTGGCCTGAGCATTTTCCAGGATGAAGCACATTTCTATTTTTTGAGTAAATCAATAAAAGAAGGAAAGCCCATGGTGCAGCTTTTCAAAAGTGCTGCAACGGGAAAAGAAATGGAGTTAATGTCCGAAATACCCGTTCCGGATTCTTCCAGGCCGGTTAAGCTGCGCATTGTAGCAGAAGGCGACACTTACAGCTTCTATTTTTCCAAAGGCACTTCCTGGGAATTGCTCAAAGACAAAGTCGACGCCAAATTCCTGAGCACCGAAGTGGCCGGCGGCTTTATTGGCTGTTTGTTCGGCATGTACGCAACCTCTTCGGGCGAGCCTACAACCAACTCCGCTTCATTCAAATACTTGAAATACAGCGGCAATGATCCTATTTTCAAAACAATTAAATAACTAGTGAATATGTCCACGTTTAAGAAGCTATTGACCGTTACAGCGCTGCTGATAGGCGGTTTTGTTCATGCGCAATCCAATTTTACCAGCAAATCCATCGGCGTAGGCGTCGTGGTAGCGGATATGCAGCGCTCCCTTGATTTTTATGTTAAAGGAATTGGCATGGTCAAAACCGGCAATTTTACAATTAATGCCGAATTCGGGAAAAGGGGCGGATTGACAGGCGGTGAAGCCGTTGAAGTCAACATTCTGAAACTCGAAAATGGCCCCGAAGGCACGGATTGGAAGCTGATGAGCTTTGGCAAAAAGGCCAGTCATCCCAAACCTAAATTCATCCAGGACGATACAGGTCCGCAGTACATTACCATTCAGGTCAAATCTTTAACGCCCATTATCGACAGGCTGAAAGCGCAAAATGTGACTTTCCTCGGCAGCACGCCCACCCCCCTGACCAAAGAATCGCACTTCGTCCTGGTCCAGGATCCGGATGGAACATTTGTGGAGCTGATCGGCCCTATGTAATCGAAATCATCACTAAACCAATATCTTTCAACAACCCATGAAACGATTTTTACCCATTATAATGTGCCTCGCACTGCTGGCTCCCGTGAGTCAGGCGCAGGAGATTTTAAAAGAAATGCCCAAAGGGTACGATACGGCGCAGACTGGTGTGGCGGCTGGAAAGATCGATACGGTTCAGTATGATTCCAAAACGGTGGGGAACAAGCGTAAAATGCTGGTTTACACCCCTCCGGGTTTTAGCAAAAAGAAAAAGTATCCTGTTTTATATCTGCTGCATGGCATTGGCGGCGATGAGAAGGAATGGCTGAAAGGCGGCAATCCGCAGCTGATCCTGGATAATCTGTATGCCGAAAAGAAAATTGAGCCCATGATCGTCGTTATGCCGAATGGCCGTGCGATGAAGGACGACCGCGCTACGGGCAACATTATGGCGCCCGATAAGGTGGCTGCATTTGCTACATTCGAACAGGATCTGCTCAAAGATCTGATCCCTTTTGTTGAAAGTAAATATCCGGTTTTGAAGGACCGCGAGCACCGTGCAATTGCGGGGCTCTCGATGGGCGGCGGGCAGTCTCTGAACTTTGGTTTGGGAAATCTCGATCAGTTTGCGTGGGTAGGAGGGTTTTCTTCCGCGCCGAATACGAAAGCGCCTGCCGAGCTGATGCCCAATCCGGAAGAGGCCAAAAAAAAGCTGAAACTGCTTTTCCTCTCCTGCGGCGATGAGGACCGGCTGATCACATTCAGCAAGCGGACGCATGATTATCTGTTTGAAAACAATGTTCCCCACGTTTTTTACATTGAGCCGGGCGTACATGATTTCAAGGTTTGGAAAAATGGTTTATACATGTTTTCGCAGTTTTTGTTCAAACCGGTCAATGTTCCTTCTTTGACCAAATACACCATTCTGGGATCGCCCGCGGCAACAAACATCCGGAATGCAAAATACCCGCAAATCCTGCCGGACAACCGGGTTGTGTTCCGCACCAAAGCGCCTGATGCGCAAAAAGTCCAGGTGGATCTGGGTAAAAAGTATGATATGGTCAAGGATACCGCCGGGGTCTGGTCGGTAACGACGGATTCTATTGGTGAAGGCTTTCATTATTACTCGCTAATGATCGACGGCGTTGCAGTGGCTGACCCTGCCAGCGAGACGTTTTATGGAATGGGCCGCATGGCGAGCGGCATCGAAATTCCGTTCCGCAACGGAGGTTACTATGCCATGCGCGACGTGCCGCACGGCGATATCCGCGTCAAAAAATACTTATCCAAAGCCAGCAACTCCTGGCGCGAAATGTATGTTTACACGCCTCCCGGCTATGACCAGTCTACCGAAAAATATCCTGTGCTCTATCTGCTCCACGGCGGCGGTGAGGACCAGCGCGGATGGGCCACGCAAGGGAAAACCAATCTGATTCTTGATAACCTCATTGCAGAAGGAAAAGCCAAACCTATGATCGTGGTCATGATGGATGGAAACCTTGGCAGTCCGATGGGGCCGGGCAGCATGGCCACAGCCGGTGACGGTTTTCTCAAACTATTTGAAAATGAGCTGAAACAAGGAGCCGTTCCGTTCGTCGAAAGCACATTCCGGGTGCAGGCTGACGCCGCACACCGCGCATTGGCAGGCTTGTCCATGGGTGGCATACAGACATTATACGCAGGTGTCAAAAACACAGATATGTTTTCATCCCTGGGCGTTTTCAGTTCCGGATGGTTTGCCAACAACGACGCATTATCCGGCCCGCATTATGCATTTGCCAAAGACAATGCAAAGACGATCAACAGCAACCTGAAAAACTTCTGGATCTCCATGGGCGGCGAAGCGGATATTGCCTACAAAAACTGCAAGATCATGCTGGGTAAGTACGACGAGCTGGGCATTAAATATCAATACAGCGAATATCCCGGCGGGCATACGTGGCCGGTGTGGCGTCATGATCTGCATGGGTTTTCGCAGGTTTTGTTTAAATAATCACTCATCAACATTAACATTGTTATGGTAACTCGATCACTATTAAGCACTTGGGTCAAGACAGTTGCGGTTTCGGCTGCGTTGTTGTCGTCTACCAATCTTCTGGCGCAAAAATCGCTTAAAGAAGCATATAAGGATTATTTCCCCATCGGCGTCGCCGTTTCACCCAGAAGCGTGGCCGGGCCGGAAGTGGAATTGATCAAGCAGCAGTTCAGCAGCATAACGCCTGAAAATGCAATGAAAATGGGGCCGATCCATCCTGAAAAAAATGTATACAACTGGAAGGATGCCGATGCCATTGTTGCATTCGGGGAAGCCAATGGCATTAAGGTGCGCGGTCACACGCTTTGCTGGCATAACCAGACGCCCAAGTGGTTCTTCACCGATTCACTCGGTGCGCAGGTTTCGCGGGAAGAATTGCTGGCACGTCTGAAACAGCACATTACCGATGTAATGACGCATTACAAAGGCAAGATTTACGCCTGGGACGTTGTTAATGAGGCTGTTCCCGACACGGGCAAAGGCATTTACAGGGAATCCAAATTTTACCAGATCATAGGCGAAGATTACATTGAAAAAGCATTCGAATACGCCCACGCCGTGGACCCGGATGCAAAGCTTTTTTACAATGATTATAACACGGAGAGCGCGGTTAAAAGAAATAAGATCTTTCAATTGGTCACAAAATTAAAAGAGAAAAATGTCCCGATTCATGGCGTAGGATTGCAGGCACATTGGTCAATTTATGAACCGACACAGGCCGAGCTGGAAGAGTCGATCATGCAGTTTGCCAGCTTAGGTCTGGCCGTTCAGATTACGGAGCTGGATGTTTCGGTTTACCCCAAAGAACATGAACGAAGACAAAAAAAGGAGGGCGAAGGAAGCACATTTACGCCGGAAATGAAGCAAAAGCAGGCAGCACATTACAAAATGATTTTTGACACATTCAGAAAGCACAAAGGAGCGATAACTGGCGTCACATTCTGGAATGTTTCGGATAAAACAACCTGGCTGGATAACTTTCCGGTTCCGGGCCGTAAGGACTATCCGTTGCTTTTTGATCAGAATTTTAAACCCAAGAAGGCATTTGACGGAGTTGTGAATTTTTAAAAGCTATTTCTCAATATATCCAATGCGCTTTACCCGGTTTTTACTTTTCCTGATCTTTCTTTCAACAAACTCGGTTGCCCAAGTCCGCCTGCCTAAGCTGATCTCGGACAATATGGTGTTGCAGCGCGACCAGCCGATTACGGTTTGGGGCTGGGCAAAGCCTAAGGAAAAGGTGACGGTAACGTTCAAAAACAAGAAGCAAAGCACATTGACCGGTGAGGATGGTAAATGGAAAATCCAGCTGCCGGCACAACCGGCGGGAACTGGTTCTGAAATGGTCATAAAAGGCAAAAGCCAGCTTACGATCAGGAATATAGCCTTCGGAGATGTGTGGCTTTGCAACGGACAGAGCAATATGGTGATCAACATGGAGCGTGTGAAAGAACGCTATCCTGACGATATTGCCACCGCCAGTTACCCCGACATCCGCAATTTTTTCATTCCCACATTAACCGATCTGAAAGGCCCGCAGCAGGATTTTCCAAACGCCGAATGGAAGGCAGCCAATCCCAAAGATGTGTTAGGTTTTGGTGCTGTATCTTACTTTTTTGCCAGAGACCTTTACGACCAGTACAAAGTGCCCATCGGCATCATTAACAGCTCGGTAGGCGGCACGCCCATTGAAGCCTGGATCAGTGAAGGTGGTTACAAGGATTTTGCTGACATTCAAAAGGTTATCAATGAAAATAAAGACACTGCCTACGTCCAGGAAAGGAAGCAGAGCACGCTAGCTAACGCGCCGAAGCCAAGTAAATCAACAGATCCGGGACTGACCGAACATTGGGAAATCGATTCCTATCAGCCCAAAGGCTGGCGGAACTTCAACATTCCTGGTTACTGGGAAGATCAGGGGCTGAAAGACTTAAATGGAGTGGTATGGTTCCGCAGGGAATTTGATTTGCCCGAAAGCTGGATCGGCAAGCCCGTGAAGCTGTATATGGGCCGCATTGTGGATGCGGACGAGATGTTTGTCAATGGAAAAAGCATAGGTCGCGTAACCTACCAATATCCGCCGAGGCGTTATGAAATTCCTGCCGGTTTGTTGAAAGCAGGCAAAAATACATTTGTGATTCGTGTTACCAATACCGCTGGAAAAGGCGGTTTTGTGCCGGACAAGCCTTACTTCATGACAGCCAGTGATCAGGAAATTGACTTGAAAGGAACGTGGCAATATAAAGTAGGGCAGGTTTTTGAGCCGGCAAAAAGGTCAGATGACAGCCCAGCTCCCTTTATTGCGCAAAACCAACCTGCTGCCCTGTACAATGCGATGATCGCGCCCGTGCTGCCGATGAAATTGAAAGGTTTTTTATGGTATCAGGGCGAGACCAATGTGCATGATCCCGAGCCTTACAATGTGCTTTTGCCCGCATTGATTAATGATCGCCGCAAGCTTTGGAATGATGATAATTTGCCTTTTTTAGTGGTGCAGTTGCCTAATTTTCAGGACATTGACTTCTTGCCTGCCGAAAGTAACATGGCGCTGCTAAGGGAAGCGCAGAACCGCGCATTAACATTAAAAAACACGGCTGTCGCGGTAACATTGGACCTGGGAGAGTGGAACGATATTCACCCGTTGAGTAAAAAGGAAATTGGCCAGAGACTGGCGCTATCTGCCAAAAACCTCGCTTATGGCGACAAAAACGTAGTTCACAGCGGCCCGACACTGAAATCGCAAAGCATAGCAGCCGACAAGATTGTTCTCACATTTGACAATGTCGCTGATGGGATTAAGTCAATTGATGAGCAAACATTGCGCTGGTTTGCTATGGCTGGCGATGACAAGAAATTCGTTTGGGCTAATGCAAAGATTCTGGGAAAAGATCAGATTGAGCTGAGCAGCGAAATGGTTAAAACGCCCAAAGACATCCGCTATGCCTGGCAGGATAATCCTGAGGGAATCAATTTTTATAACTCAGCCAACCTTCCCGCTTCGCCATTCCGCACGGACGGTGAACAGCCGGATGAAAGCAAGCCGTGGAAAGGGAAAAAATGTGCAGTCGTATTGACTTATGATGATGCCTTGAATGTCCATCTGGACAATGTTATTCCGGCCCTTGATTCGCTGAGCTTAAAAGGATCATTTTATTTAACCGCTTCCTCGGACGCCGCCCGAAACCGCATCAAAGACTGGCGCGCCGTGGCAACCTCCGGGCACGAACTTGGCAACCATACGCTTTATCACCCCTGCGATGCAACCGGACCGGGCATGAGCTGGGTGAAGCCGGAATATGATCTCAGCAAGTATAGCATGGGCCGCATCCAGGATGAGGTCCGGATGTGCAATGCATTTTTGAAATCAATTGACGGGCTTGATAAACGCACATTCGCCTTCACCTGCGGACATAAAAAGGTGGCAGAGGGCGAATTTATACAAACGCTTTCCAGCGAATTTATAGCCGCCAGAGCGGTCAGACATGAAATGCACACATTTGAGGAACAAAAACTGATGGACATTGACTGCTATTCGATGGTGGAACAATCGGGCAAGGATATGATCGAGCTGGTAAAGCAGGCGCAGCAGAGCGGAAAGTTGCTCGTTTTTCTGTTTCACGGCGTGGGCGGGGAGCATGCTTTGAATGTGTCAAACCAGGCGCACAGTGAGTTGCTGCATTATCTGAAAGAGAATGAAAAAGAAATTTACGTGGATACAATGCGCAATGTCGCAGAGCATATTCAAAGTTTGAAAAAATAATTATGTAAAACACCAATCATGACCAAGAGCCCTTTCTTAATGCTTTTTAGCTGCCTGTTGATTGGCTTCAAACTGCTTGCAGCTGATCCGTCGGGCGCCGAAGCGTCGGGCGCCGAAGCGTCGGACGCCGAACCGTTAGCTTCTGACGGGAATGACGGTTATCGGTTATGGCTTAACTATGAGCCGGTCAGGAATGCTTCGGTGAAATCGGAATATCTGAAATATGCAGCATTCATTGGTAGGCCCGCGAGCGGTGAAATCATGCAGAGTGCATCTCAGGAGCTGCAATTGGGATTGGGTAAACTTTTGGGTAAATCTGTAAACATCACAAACTCATTTGCCGGAAAGTCGGGTGGAATAGTTTTCAAAATAGAAACGAGCGCTGATACTGCACAGCCGGTTGAAGGTTATCGGATCCAGTTGTCGGGCGGCAACATGATCATTAGTTCAAAATCGGAGCAGGGGATTTTGTATGGAACATTTGCCCTGCTGCGCCATATGCAAATGCAGTTGCCGGTCAAGGGATTAAACCTTGCCAGCAGCCCCAGAGTGCGTTACCGGATGCTGAACCATTGGGATAATCCGGATGGCACGATTGAGCGCGGCTATGCGGGACAATCGCTCTGGAAATGGTATGAGCTGCCCGAGCGCGTGGACCCGCGTTATGCGGATTATGCGCGTGCCAATGCTTCTTTGGGCATTAATGGAACTGTACTTAACAATGTGAATGCAAGCGCTCGGTTCATGTCACAGGAATACATTGTGAAGGTGGCGGCGGTGGCGAATGTGATGCGGAAATATGGGATCAAAACTTACTTGTCCGTATATTTTGCTGCGCCCAAAACATTAGGTGGACTTAAAACATCTGATCCGCTCGACCCGCAGGTGCGCGCGTGGTGGAAAGAGAAGGTTGCCCAGATTTACAAGGAAATTCCTGATTTCGGCGGGTTTTTGGTTAAAGCCAATTCAGAAGGAGAACCGGGCCCGCAGGATTACGGCCGCATCCACGCCGACGGGGCCAACATGCTGGCCGAAGCATTCAAGCCTTATGACGGCATTGTGATCTGGCGTGCGTTTGTTTACAAAGCCGATCCCAATGCGGATCGCTTCAAAGCGGCGCACGAGGAATTTGTGCCTTTGGATGGAAAATTTGATCCCAAAGTAATTGTTCAGGTCAAGAACGGTCCTATTGATTTCCAGCCCCGCGAACCATTCTCGCCGCTGTTCGGCAATATGCCCAAAACGCCGCTGGGCATCGAATTTCAAATCACGCAGGAATATCTGGGCTTTGCAACCCACGCAGTTTATGAAGCGCCCATTTTTGAAGAATGTCTGGATTCGGACACTTATGTAAACGGAGCCGGATCTACGGTTGCCAAGATTGTTGATGGCAGCCTGCACGGTTATGAGCGCACACTTATTGCTGGCGTGGCCAATACAGGCAACAGCCGCAACTGGACGGGTCATCCGCTGGCGCAGGCCAACTGGTATGCATTCGGAAGACTAAGCTGGGACCATCAGTTAACCTCAGAACAGATCGCCAGAGAATGGATTGCCTTGACCTTGACCCAAAATCCAAAAGCAAGCGGGCACATTACCGCATTAATGCTTCGTTCCCGCGAAATTTACGTCGATTACAACACGCCGCTCGGCCTCTCCCGTCCCTGGATGGGCGTCCATTTCGCCCCCGAACCCTGGCAAAACAAGGGCTCGCGCCCGGATTGGACCGCCGTTTACTATCATCGTGCTGACTCAATCGGGCTGGGTTTCGACCGGACAGCTTCCGGAAGCAACGCATTGGCCCAGTACCGGCCGGAAGTTCAGAAACAATGGAACAATCCTGACCAAACACCACTTCCTTACCTGCTCTGGTTCCATCACGTTCGCTGGGATAAAAAACTGAGCACTGGCAGGACATTGTGGGAGGAACTTTGCACCCGTTTTTATACTGGCGCGGACTCTGTTGTATGGATGCAGCAGCAATGGGACCTAGCCAAACCGAGCCTTGATCCACAAATTTATACGGATGTTGCAGAACGGTTGAAGGTGCAGCGCAGGGAAGCGATCTGGTGGCGTGATGCGTGGGTTCTGTATTTACAAACATTTACGAAGCAACCTGTTCCCGCAGGTTTTGAACCACCAAAACAGACATTGGAGGAGGTAAAGAAGTCGGTTAATGTGTACTTAATGAGATAAATCCCCGGCTGTTCAAAGAATCGCAAAAAATCATAAAAAATTCACATTTTTATTAAGTGTAGCCTTGACAAATATCTAAAAGATTATATATTTGTATATAGGATTGATTTGATTAAAAATTGGACTTAATCTGCGTTCCAAGTTGCGTTTAGCTGTCTTTTTTTGATTCCCATCCGGGAATATTTTGTGCTGTTCAACAAGTGTCATCTTAACATTTAAGTCGGATCTATGAAAAATCGATTACAAATTTTTACCCGCCTCTGGGGTACATGGTTAAGCGGGGCTGTGATATTACTGGCGCTGTCTATGCAGGTCAGTTATGCCGCCCGGTTCGCAGACAAGCAGGTTGCAGGCAAGGTCACGGCCGATAATGGAGAAGCGTTGCCGGGTGTGAATGTTACCTTGAAAGGCAGTAGCGTAGGAACCACTACGGATACGAAAGGAGAGTTCTCACTAAGTGTTCCTTCGGAAACCAGTGTGTTGGTATTCAGCTTTATAGGGTATGCCAAACAGGAGGTCGAAGTGGGCAACAAGACCAGGATCGAAATCCGGCTGGCCGCTGAGAACCAGGCTTTGGAAGAAATGGTGGTAATCGGCTATGGTTCGCAAAAGAAATCATCCCTTACCGGAGCCGTATCTTCGGTTTCTCCCAAAGAGCTGACAGCACTGCCGGTGGTTAGTGCGGAACAAGCTTTGCAGGGAAGAGTGCCAGGCGTCCGGGTAGTGAATAACGGTAGTCCGGGCCAAACTCCGGTTGTACGTATAAGGGGTATCGGTAGTATTAACTATGCTTCTGGGCCGCTTTATGTGATTGACGGAATTCCTGCCGGGGACCTGAACAACCTGGATCCGAAGGACATTGAATCATTGGAGGTTTTGAAAGATGCAAGCTCAGCCGCCATTTACGGCTCACGCGCTTCAAATGGTGTGATCATTATCACAACCAAAAAAGGATCGAAAGACGGTAAGCTGCATGTGAACCTGGATACTTATTATGGCACGCAGTCGGCCTGGAAAAAGCTGGATGTGCTGAATACAGACCAATATAAGCAATATGCAACGGCCTTGCTTGGTAACGCCGGGATCGCCTTGCCGGGCAGGCTGAATGATCTGAACCAGCCCATTTATCCGGGAGCCACGCAAACTTTTGCCCAAACAAATACCAACTGGCAGGACGTGATGTTCCGCAGCGCGCCCATCCAGCAGCACCAGATTTCAGTTTCAGGAGGCAATGCTGTTTCCCGTTTCTTTACATCGGCTGGCTATTTTGACCAGGAAGGGATTTTGATTGGCACAAATTACAAACGTGCCAATGTGCGTCTCAACTCGGATCACCAGGTCGCCAAATTTTTGAGCATTGGACAGACTTTGACCGTATCATTTGACAAATCACGCGGCGAGCAGGGATTTGGGGGAGGGCGTACTGCTGTGATGCAGATGATCCGTAACCTGCCATACTGGCCTGTTACCGACCCAACAAAACCAGGTGGTTACAGTTCGCCAACCGCTGCCGATGGAAGTGACCCGGATAACCCGGTCCGCATTGCATTAATGGATGTGACGCGTAACCAGCGTTTGAAGTTGCTGGGATCTTTGTTTGCTGAGGTTAAGCTGGCCAGTTTTCTAAAATACCGTTTCAGCTTTGGTGCAGATATCGTTTCCGCGAACACCGTCAATCAGTTCCCGATTTATAATGATGGTTTCAAATCGCGTACACAATATGAGATCCAGGATAACCGCACCAATTTCTTCTCACCCGTGCTGACAAACCAGCTGACATTTGAAAAGAATTTTGGCAAACATTTACTTAATGTAACAGCGATTGTTGACAAGCAAACCTTCCGGGCCAGCACCCTGAACGGATCCGGTTACCGGCCAAACAATGACATCGACGAGCTGCAAGGCGCCTCCAATCCAAATGCTACAAGCACGCTGGACGAAAGCTCGCTGATCTCTTATGTAGGACGTTTGAATTATGAATATGCCGGAAAATATCTGCTTAGCGGGTCTATCCGCCGTGACGGTTCTTCGCGCTTTGCGCCAGGGAACAAATGGGGAACATTCCCGTCTCTTTCGCTGGGATGGCGGATCAGTGAGGAGGAGTTTTTGAAATCACTCCCGGAAATCTCCGAGTTGAAAATCCGCGCCAGCTACGGACAAACGGGTTTTAACGGCATCGGAAGCTATGCATGGCAAGCACTTGTATCGGCCGATAACAGCAATTATGTTTTTGGCGGCAACAAAGTGCTGGGTTCGTATTTCAGCTCACTGGCCAATACGCAGCTGAAATGGGAAAGCACAACCATGACCAACCTCGGTATTGACCTGGCCCTGTTCAATAACAGCGTCACATTCACTGCGGAAACCTATAACCGCAAAACAGATGGATTGTTGCTGCAAGTCCCGATCCCCAACTCGGTGGGTTACTCAACCTCGCCGCTGTCGAACATTGGAAGCATGAAAAACTGGGGTTATGAATTCCAGTTGGGTTACAGCAAAAATGACGGCGATTTCAAATGGAATGCTTCGGCGAATTTGGATATCACCAGAAACAAGGTGTTGAGCCTTGCAACCCAAAGCGCAACACTTTTCTCAGGATCTAATGCTGATTTTGGAGGCGGTGACATTACAAAAACGGAAGCCGGCCACCCCATTCAATCATTCTTCGGCTATGAAGTGGATGGTATTTTCCAAAATCAGGCTGAGATCAATGCGGCCAATGCATTGGATGGCGATGACAAAACCAAGTATCTGGACGCGGCAGCACCGGGCGATATCCGTTTCAAAGACCGTGACGGCGATGGCCGCATCACGCCTTCCGACCGGACCTACCTGGGCAGCTTCATTCCGAAGTTCAGCTACGGAGCCAATCTGGGAGGAAATTTCAAAAACTTCGATTTTACATTGTATCTGCAAGGAGTGCAGGGAAATAAAATTTACAATGGAACAAAGGTTATCGAGCAGGGCATGTTGCGTTTGTTCAATGCCGGAACTGATGTGCTGAATGCCTGGACACCAACCAACACGAACACCGATGTGCCACGCGCAGTAAGCGGCGATCCCAACAACAACAGCCGCACCAGCGACCGTTTTGTAGAAAGCGGATCTTATATGCGGATCAAAAACCTGAGCATAGGTTACACCATTCCGACGAAGATCCTGTCAGCATTGACGAAAGAAACGATTACCAAAGCGCGTTTCTATGTTTCGGCAACCAACTTGCTGACTTTCACCAAATATTCCGGGCTGGATCCTGAAATCGGTGTGAACGGTTCTTCCACGGATACAGCAACGCAGCTCATCAACGGCATCGATTACGGTATGTATCCACAGCCAAGAACCTTGCAGGTAGGATTGAGCGTAGGGTTTTGATATAATAATTTTATAAAAGGAAACTGAAATGAAAAAGAAACTTATCATTATATATGTCTGCCTTTTCGGAATCGTGTTCGCCTGTAATGACGACACTTTGGAAAAGACAAACCCCAATGGGGTGACCGTGGAAGGTTACTATAAAAACGGGGCGGAACTCAATAGCGGCGTTACCAGCGTGTATTCCATGCTCAAATCCAATAACCTCGTCGCCAGGGAATGGTTCTTCCTGCATGACCTGCGCAGCGACGATGTGGCAGCAGGCGGCGGGCAGCTCGAAACGCCGCGTAACCAGCTCTTGCTCGGGACGCATGACACGGGAAATTCGGTTTTGGGAACAGTTTGGCTGGCTTATTACCGTTTGATCCACCGCGCCAATGCCGTTGTGGATAATTCGGAAAAGGTGACGGACCTGGCTGATGCGGACAAGAAAAGGCTGCTGGGAGAAGCGCGTTTTTTGAGAGCTTATGCTTACTATGAGCTCGTTAGCCTTTGGGGTGATGTGCCGCTTTATAAAAATTATGTGTTAACGGTTGACGGCAGCCTTCCCCGTTCCCCGCAAGAAGAAGTGTACGCATTTATCATTTCCGAGTTGGCGGCAATCCAGGCCGATCTGCCATTGACTTACGATGCAGCGAACCAGGGCCGGATCACCAAAGGTGCCGCACAGATGCTTCTGGCCAGGGCGCATATGCAAAAAGGTGATTATGCCAATGCGAAAATAGAACTGCTCAAAGTTTACAGCTCAGGCGTTTATGCGCTTGTTGATAATTACAACGACAACTTTTTGGAAGAAACTGAATTCAACAAAGAGTCTATTTTCGAGGTTAACTTCTTTCCTTCGGGCGGTGTGTACAACTGGGATGGTGACGGAAACGGCGCTACGGCAGGAACAGAAACCGTGCGGACGCAGGAATATTCGGCTATCGGATGGCGTAACGTGATCCCGTCCAACAGCTTGCTTTCGGAATTTGAAAAAACCAAGAAAGGTGATGCCAAAACCGACCCGCGTTATGATGATTCCTTTTATTTCACAGGAGAGAAATATAACAAAGGCGCCAACACATTAACGGACGGTCAGCAGAATGGTAACGCATCGGTGGTGGATGGTATGACTCAAAAAGTGAGCTGGCAGAAATATTCGCTCATGTACAAGATGAACGAATCATTCCTGACAGGAGCGATCAACCAGCGGATCATGCGTTTTGCAGAAACCATTCTTTCACTGGCCGAAGTGGAAAATGAGTTGGGCAACACAGCCGAAGCTGTAAAATACCTGAACATGATCCGCGCCCGCAAAAGCGTAAGTATGCCAGCCTATCCAACGGCAAGATTTCCTGTTTCGACCAAAGACCAGGTCTTCGCAGCCATCGTTCACGAAAAACGTGTGGAGCAAAGCGGCGAACAAATCCGCAACCGGGACATTGTAAGGTGGAGGAAAAATAAAAAGCTAAAATCCGAACCGCTAGCTTACTTCCAGGCCAACAAACACGAGTTGCTACCCATTCCTCAGCAAGAAGTGGATAACAACGCGAAGATTGAGCCCGGGGATCAGAATCCGGGGTACTAGTAAGCCCATCATCACGCCTGTCACCCTGAGCGGAGCCGAAGGGGGCGTCATCACCTAGGAGTGACGCCCCCCTTCGGCTCCGCTCAGGGTGACAGGCGACAGGGCTAGTCAGGGTTATAATGCCACGAACAACAGCATTTAAAGTATGCGAAGATTTACCATTCTATCCTTCCTGCTCTTGATCTTTTCCTGCAAAAAACAGCAGGAGACCCTTTTTACGTCTCATAAATCCTCGGAAACGGGGATTTCTTTTTCTAATACATTAACCCCCAACGACTCGATCAACCCATTTACATTCACCAACTTCTACAATGGCGGCGGCGTCGGGATCGGGGATGTTAATAATGATGGGAAGCCGGATATTTTCTTTGGGGGCAACCAGGTAAGCTGCCGGTTGTATTTGAGCAAGATTGATACGCTTTCTAAAAAATGGGCATTTGAAGATATTACTGAGGCTGCCGGTGTGAAGACTAACCGCTGGTGCACGGGCATCTCTATGGTGGACATTAACCAGGATGGCTTGCTGGACATTTATGTTTCCGTGGCAAAACACATGAAGATTCCTGCCAAAGACACGGAAAACCTGCTTTTTGTAAATCAGGGCCTGGGCAAACATCAAACGCCTGTATTCAAGGAAATGGCCAAAGCTTATGGTTTAAATGATGCTTCGTTCACGGTTCAGACTGCCTTTTTCGATGCTGACCTGGATGGCGACCTGGATGCTTTTATGATGAATTCTGCGCCGGACCTGCAAAACCCTAATTATCTCCGCAAAACCTACCATGACGGCTCTTATCCCAGCACGGGCAAGCTGTTTCGCAACGATGGAGCAGGTGAAAATGGGATTCCTGTTTTTACCAATGTTTCAAAAGAAGCCGGTGTCAGATTTGAAGGCTTAGGCCTGGGATTAGCGGTAAGCGACTTGAATAAAGATGGTTATCCTGATATTTATTGCTCCAATGACTTCATCAGCAGCGACATATTTTACCTGAACAACGGTATCAAAAATGCAGGAATGCCCAGTTTCAACAATGTGATCCGGGAAGCGACTGCGCATACGAGCTTGTACGGAATGGGATTGGATGTGGCCGACATTAACAATGATGCTTACCCCGACATTTTCCAGCTGGATATGCTTCCAGAGGACAATTTTCGGCAGAAAAAAATGCTGGCGGGGCAGGATTACGACCGGAAGGAAATGAGTATTTCGGATCAGTATGGCTATCAGTTGCAGTATATGCGAAACATGTTGCAGCTGCACCAGGGAGCCGGTGCAGGACCGGGTGGCGTGCCCGTGTTTAGTGAGATCGGTTTGTTGGCCGGCATTGCCAAAACAGATTGGAGCTGGGCGCCGCTGATCGCGGATTTTGATAATGATGGGAATAAAGACATTTTCATCACCAATGGTTACCGCCGCGACGTGACGGACCGGGACTTTATCCAGTTCAAAGAAGATTTCTCAAATTTTGGCACCAATAATTTCAAACAGCAGAATGCATTGGAACTGATCAAAAAAGTGCCTGAGGTGCAGATCGCCAATTATGCCTATAAGAATGCTGATAACCTTACATTTTCCAACACCTCCAAAGCATGGGGGCTCGACGAACTTTCCTACTCCAACGGTGCCGCCTACGCCGATCTGGACGGCGATGGTGACCTCGATCTGGTTGTCAATAATATTGATTCAGAAGCATTTATATACCAGAACAATAGCCGGGAAAAAGGAACATCAAACTTCCTGTCCATTGCATTTAATGGAGCAAAGGGCAACTTGTCCGGGATTGGAAGCAAGGTTATGATCTGGACGGGCAAAACAAAGCAATATGCTGAAATGAGCGTTGTAAGGGGATTTCAGTCTTCCGTGGACCCGGTGCTGCATTTTGGGATCGGAAACCATGCATTCATTGATAGTCTGGAAGTGGTGTGGCCGGGGGGCAGGTCACAGAAACTTTCTGGCATTGCTGCCAATAAGCGGTTGATTTTAAACCAGAAAGATGCATTGCAATCCGAAAAGCCAGCATTAACCAAGCCGAAGCCGCAACATTATTTTACCGACATTTCAAAACAAATGAACATTGACTTTCAGCACAAGGAAGGCAATTTTATTGATTTCAAACAGACTGCTACTATGCACAAAATGCTGTCTAAAAACGGCTTTGCGATCGCGTTGGGCGATGTGAATGGGGATGGTCTGGAGGATATTTTTGCAGGAGGAAGTTATCGGGGAGCGAAGCCCGCAATGTTCCTGCAAACGACCTTCGGTAGGTTTGAAAAGCGCATTGTTTCTCAGGATTCTTTGCACGAAAATGCTGCCGCTGTTTTCCTGGACGCGGACAAAGATGGTGACCTCGATCTGCTGGTCTCAAACGGGGGAAATGAACTGCCTGTGACTGAAAAGGTTTTTTACAATGTACAATTATACCTGAATGATGGTAAGGGAAACTTCACGCCAGCAGCGCAATCGGCCTTTCCGGCGATTTCATTAAGCAGTTCCTGTCTGGTAACGAGTGATTTTGACAAAGACGGCGACCTGGACATTTTCATTGGCGGTCGCAGTATCCCGGGGAAATATCCGCTTCCTGCCAGCAGCTATCTGCTCAGGAATGACTCGAAAAACGGTCAGCCGCATTTCAGCGATGTCACCTCCCAATTTTGTCCCGAGCTCCGCAATGTGGGCATGATATGCAGTGCATTGTGGGCTGATACCAATCAGGATGGATTTGATGACCTCGTGCTGGCGGGTGAATGGATGCCGATCCGCATTTTTGAGAACAAACAAGGAAAATCACTGCAATCTCAAAAGACAACCGGCTTGGGTCAATTCACGGGTTGGTGGAACAGCATTGCAGCTGTCGATTTTGATCATGATGGAGACATTGATTTTGTTGCCGGTAATGAGGGTTTGAATACATTTTATCGTGCTTCTGAGAAGGAACCGATCAAGATTGTGGCAAAAGATTTCAACGGTGATGGCACTTTTGACCCCTTAATGGGCTATTTCATTCAGGGTAAGCGCTATCCAAGCGTCCCCCGCGACGCGTTGAATCAGCAGGTGATACAGTTCCGTCGCAAATTCCCGCATTATGCAGACTATGCGCAGGTTACTTTCGACGATTTGCTTTCGGGCGATGAAATTAAAGATGCCTATTCCGCAGAAGCGACTTACCTCCAAAGCGCTTACATTGAGAACATCGGACAAGGGAATTTTAAGATACGAGCATTGCCTGTCGAAGCGCAAAAATCACCCGTATTTGGCATTGCGACGGCCGATGTGAATGCAGACGGGCATGAAGATGTGATCCTGACCGGCAACTTTTATCCCAATGAAGTAAATATGGGCAGACAGGATGCATCCACGGGATTGCTGTTGCTAGGGAATGGAAAAGGGAAGTTTACACCAACAAACTGCGCCGAAAGCGGGCTGATGATCAGAGGCGATGCCCGGAAAAGTATTTTTATAAAAACTGCTGACCAGCAACGGCTCCTATTGACGGCGATCAATTCGGGCACGATACAGGTCAGCAGATTAAATAGTGTAAAACCTAAAAAAGGAAGCTTAGTCCAGGCAGCGCATGCAGCCGCATCCCGATAAGATCATCCGGCAGGCGCGTCATTCAATTCAGCTCAGTCAACATTCCTTTTTAGCAGCGGGATAACTTTTGTGCCGATCAGTTCAATGGAACGCATTAGCTGCTGGTGCGTAAGTCCTGCATTATCCATTTGAAATGTAAACCGGTCGACACCGCCGAGTGCCTTGCTGTGGTTAAGCAACTTTTCCGCCACTTTTTCCGGTCCGCCAACAACCAGAACGCCCCGGGGCGCGATCAGTGCGTCGAATTGCCGTCTCGTAACCGGTGGCCAGCCTCTTTCTCTGCCCAGCTTGGTCCAGAGTTCGGCATAACCCGGATAATATTCGTCGATGGCCAGCTCGTCCGTTGCCGCAACATAGCCTGGTGAATGTAACCCTACTTTCAATTGATCCGGTCTGAAACCTGCCTTGTGACCTTCTTCGCGATACAGATCGATCAACGGACGGAAGCGCTCCGTTTCGCCGCCAATGATTGCCACCATTAACGGCAAACCCAATCTCCCCGCTCTGGCGAATGATTCGGGCGTGCCGCCTACACCCAGCCATACAGGCAATTTCTCTTGAAGCGATCTTGGGTAAACAGGTTGATTATTTAAAGCCGGCCTGAATTTGCCTGACCATGTGACAAATTCGTTTTCCCGGATTTTCAGCAAGAGATCCAGTTTTTCTTTAAACAGTGCATCGTAGTCATTGAGGTTAAATCCAAAAAGCGGATAGGCATCAATTGCTGAGCCACGACCTACCACGAGCTCTGCCCGTCCTTTGGAAATGAGGTCCAGTGTGGCGAAACTCTGATAAACCCGGACAGGGTCGGACGTGCTTAAAACGGTTACAGCGCTGGTAAGGCGAATATTTTTTGTTCTGGCGGCAGCTGCCGCGAGGATTACAGCAGGGGCCGAATCCAGAAATTCTTTTTTATGATGTTCACCAATGCCGAAGACGTCCAGTCCGGACTGATCTGCCATTGAGATCCTATCCAGTAACTGCTCCATTGCGTCCACACCTTCGAGGGCATCGCTGCCGTACATGGCGGATGCGAAACTATCAATTCCAATTTCCATTTTATTTACCTTTTGTTTAAAAGCGCTGCAAATGTACTTGTTCTTCACCCAAAGATAACGCGTTCGGCTTACTGCTGTCAGGAACTTTTAAGGCTGGATTATCTGTCTAATATGTAAATGACTGTGAAAGGAACTTATGAAAAAAATAGGATTTTTATCATTCGGGCATTGGTCAAACCATCCGGCATACAACGCCCGAACTGCGAGCGATACATTGCTTCAATCCATTGATCTGGCTGTTGCGGCCGAGGAGATCGGTTTAGACGGTGCTTATTTTCGGGTACATCATTTTGCATCTCAGTTAGCATCGCCTTTTCCCTTGCTTTCGGCCGTTGGTGCCAAAACAAGCAAGATTGAAATCGGAACGGGCGTCATTGATATGCGTTATGAAAACCCGCTCTATATGGTTGAAGATGCAGGCGCTGCGGATCTTATTTCCGAAGGGCGATTGCAACTCGGCATCAGCAGAGGATCGCCGGAGCAGGTGATCGACGGCTGGCGCTATTTCGGATATGAACCCGCTGACGGAGAAACCGACGCAGAAATGGGACGTCGCAAAGCACTTGAATTTCTGGAAAGGCTGAATGGTGTGGGATTCGCACAGCCTAATCCTTACCCGATGTTCCCGAACCCGCCGGGCTTACTGCGTCTGGAACCTTACTCCGAAGGTC
Source organism: Dyadobacter chenhuakuii (assembly GCF_023821985.2). NCBI lineage: Bacteria > Pseudomonadati > Bacteroidota > Cytophagia > Cytophagales > Spirosomataceae > Dyadobacter > Dyadobacter chenhuakuii. The sequence goes on from NZ_CP098805.1 coordinate 562,849, forward strand.
TGCGCGAGCGTATCTGGTGGGGCGCGGCTTCCAATGCTACTGCTGTATGGGCTGCCGAAAACGGGATGTACCTGCAAAGTTCAACATTGAAATACGATGAAGGCGGCAAGCCTTTTCACGTGCAGCAAGCCGAGCAGATCAGGTTATACAAAGATGCCTGGAAAAAAGCGGGTCACAAACGGGAACCGAGGGTTTCGGTGAGCCGGTCGATTTTTGCATTGATGAACGATCAGGACCGCATGTACTTCGGGCATGAAAACCGCGATCGTGACAAGATTGGCATGATCGAACAAGATAAACGCGCTATTTTCGGCAGAAGTTACGCCGCAGAGCCGGATAAGCTTATCAAAGAATTGTCACAGGACGAAGCACTTCAGGAAGCGGACACAATCCTTTTAACCATTCCGAATACACTGGGAGTGGATTATAATGTGCATGTGCTGTCGTCGATTCTGGAGCACGTTGTACCAGGGCTGGGATGGCGATGAAAGTAGGTAAAGTTCAAACAGAATTGTCTTAAAATCCTTTTACTATGAATCGCAGAATATTGATCGTTACCGGTGATGGTGGCGAAAGTTACGAAACCCTCTATGCCGTTCACCGCTTTCAGGAAGAAGGTGACATTGCCGTGATAGCCGCCCCAAGCAAGCGCAGGCTTAATCTGGTAATGCACGATTTTGAAATTGGTTGGGATACATATGTGGAGCGCCCTGGTTACTGCCTGGCTTCGGACCTGACGATTGAGGACGTTGTAGTAAGCGACTACGATGCCATTCTGCTGCTGGGAGGCCGCGCTCCGGAATATCTGCGCAACCATGCCGCGCTGCTGGAAGTGGTCCGTGAGTTTGACAGACAGGGTAAATGGGTCTTCGCCATCTGCCACGGCATACAGATCCTGGTTACGGCCGGATTAGCCAAGGACCGGACGCTCACCGCCTATGAGCACGTTAGGACTGAAATTGAAATGGGTGGCGGCACTTACTCGACGCTGGAAGCTGTGCGCGACGGGAACATTGTGACCGGCCAAACCTGGCAATCGCACCCGGATTTTTATCGCGAAGTTTTTACCTGTTTCAAAGAGGTGGAGGAAGTGCAAGCGTAGTATCATGGAAACGACAAATAGTAATCCGCTTTTATGCGATATAGAATCAGGCGTTTGTGAAATGCCTGATTCTTCTTTAGAAACAACCGTGCAAACGGAAGCTGCCACTCATAAGCCAGTTAAAGTCATTTATTTCACCGACCCGATTTGCTCTTCCTGCTGGGGCATTGAGCCTCAGCTGCGTAAGCTGAAATTGGAGTATGGGGATTACTTCGAGATCGATTACCGTATGGGCGGCCTGCTGCCGGATTGGAGTTATAACAGCGGCGGGATCAGTAAACCTTCCGACGTGGCGCATCATTGGGATGAGGTAAGCCGGCATTATGACATGCCTATCGATGGGGACGTGTGGCTGGAAGATCCGCTCAATTCGTCCTATCCTCCATCCATCGCATTTAAGGCAGCCCAATTGCAAGGTCACGACAAGGCCATCCACTTTCTCCGGTTGTCGAGAGAAATGCTTTTTTTGGAAAAGATCAACATTGCAAAATGGGAACATATGGCAGCGGCAGCAGAAAAGGCCGGCCTGAATGTGGAACAGTTTGAGATTGATTACAATGGTGAGGCCAAGGGCCTGTTTGAGGAGGATTTACAATTAGCAGCACAACTGGGCGTCAGAGGTTTCCCGACCATGTTTTTCGTTGACAGCGAGGGTAATCAGGAAAAAGTTTATGGTACCAAACCTTATGCCGTATACGAAGAAGCATTGCTAAAACAATTCCCCGCCGCATCCAAAAAGAGCATTGACACGGACTGGCAAAAGCTATTCACCAAATACAACACGCTGACTGCGAGAGAGTTTTCTGAACTTTCCGAAATGCCGCGGGAGCAGGCCGGGCAGTTCCTGCAAACATTGGTCAAGTCCGGAAACTTAGATGAAGTGGTCACGAAGAATGGTTCGCTATGGCGTATATTGGGCCAGCACGGCTCATAATCACCAAAAAAAGAATGTTTCCAAAGTCACCATCAGGTATTTCGGCCTTCATCCGGCTAATTGTCATTTTCATTTTTGCATTTCCAACGGTAAGTCTGTCACAGGCCTTGTATAGTCGTTCATTTGGTGATAAAAAAGCGCATCCTGTCATATTTCTGCATGGCGGCCCGGGCGGCAGCAGCGTATTTTTCGAGGCAACTACGGCTCAGTTACTCGCTGACAGAGGATTTTACGTCATCATATATGACCGCAGGGGCGAAGGTCGGTCTGCTGATGGTAATGCAGAAATGAATTTTGATGAAGCTTTTGATGATCTGAGAGGGATTTACAAGCATTATAATTTAAAAAAGGCTTCGTTGCTTGCTTTCAGCTTTGGCGGTTTGGTTGCTGCGCAATTTGCTCAAAAGCATCCCGATATGGTGAAATCACTGACATTGTGCAGCGCGTTGGTATCACAGCAAAAATCCTATGATACAATTCTTCGTGCTGTGGGAGCCATTTATGAGAACAAAAAAGACTCCTCAAACTTAAACGAGCTCGCATCGATAGCAAAGATGGATACAAACTCGCTGGCCTATCGAACATTGGTTTTCAAACACGCATCAGCGAACGGATTCTTCAACCTGAAAGAGCCAAACGACCGTGCAAAAGCCATTTACGAAACTTACAAAACTAACCCGCTGATCACCGGATACGTAAAAAACGAGCGCGCCGTATCAACGTTCTGGGAGCACGAACCCAGGCACAACATTGATGTTACGCCACAATTGGAATATTTACATCAAAAAGGACTCCCAATATTTGCCCTATATGGAAAACAGGACGGTCTCTATTCAACCGACCAGATCTCCGAACTCAGCAATATAATCGGAGATAACCATATTAAATACCTCGATAATTGCTCCCACACATTGTTCATTGACCAGCAGGAGGCATTTTTAAATGCGATAAGTTCTTGGGTAGGGTCGGTTAGGTAGGTGTGAATTTGTTATGAAGAAGAGTTTCCATCGGTCATACAGCGTCGAGGGTAAATCTTGGCACGGGCATTGGTGAGAGCAAGGCTTGTGGCAGATCCGACTTTGCAATTATTATGCTGGCTGCATCGCCTTTGGTTCCCATATTGCACGAATATTAGATGCATCTACGCGTTTTCTAGCTTGCGCCAGGTTATAGTCTTTCTGCACACCTAGCCAAAATTCCGCAGTAGTATTAGGGAAGGCTGCACCCAGTCGAATTGCCATTTCAGGCGACACTGCAGATTTTCCATTAATAATAGCGGACAGGGTTTTACGGGTAGTCCCTAAGATTTCGGCAACATGCTCGACAGTAAGTCTTTTCCCTGTCTCCTCGTAAATCCCATCAAGCGTTTCACGGATCAGTTCGCCCGGATGGGCGGGGTCAAATAAAACCATAGTATTTTTTTTCTAATGATAGTCTATGTAGTCAACGTCTGCGGCATTCTCTCCATCGAAACGAAAGATAATACGCCAATTTCCTGATACTCTAACCGAAAAGTAACCCTTAAAATCGCCTTTTAGAGCATGAAAATAATATCCGGCTTGGTTCATCATTTCTGGTTCCGTTGCCCTGTTAAGACGGCTAATAATCAGTCTGATTCTTGAAACGTGGTTTTGTTGTAGCTTTGAGCGGTCACCTTTGGTTGCGTAAAGCTGCAAACCTTTATGTCGAAAACTTATAATCATAACGTAAGTGCAACACGAAACGTGTCACGTGTCATCGATTTTATAGTGTGCTTTTTTGATTTGTTATTATTCCCTGCCAATCAAGCGCTCTAACCTCCCAATCATCTCATCCTTTTCTTTCAACATTCGCTCGTACAGGTCCATTTTTTCATCATGCAGCTTTCTTATTTCTTCAACGGGATTGTTGTAGATTGTCGGATACACATTCATCCCATTCGATTGGTCATGGGTATTAAATGTGTTGGAAATAATTGTGACCGCCTTCTCTTCATCAAAATTTTGAATCGCCTCAGCCGGAATTTTCAGAATTGAAGCGATTTGTTCTAAAATATCAGAGTCAATCTTTTCTTTTTGTTCGAGTAAAGAGACTTTTTGCTGGTTCCAATCCTGGCCAAGCTGAAATGCGAGGGTGTCCTGTTTTATCGCCAGCATTTCCCGGAATCGCCTGATGTTACGGCCTTCGTGAATTTTTGGGTTGGCGTTAGCATGTGTCATGTGAAAGGCTGTTTGATTAAAAAAAGCAATTTATGTAAATCCGCCGGAATCCTTCCGGATATTTTGTTCTCAGATCAGCCGAGCCGTTTTTCCATAATGTACAGCGAGCTGACCCGTCGCGATAAGAAGCTTGTTGCATGAAAATCTGGTTAGGATCATCATCTTTCAGCTAGGCTGGTTTAATTCCTGTGGCTCAATCCCGGGTTTGGCGTAGGCCAGCCTTGCGATGGATTGCGGAAGAAAATAAGCGTCCAGACCTGCTACGGTCACTGTTTTAGCCTCAACATGATCGATGGTGCCGTCCTTGCCCATCAGGACATCGTTTACTATAACTTCAACAATTTCCCCGATTACAATGCTGGTCTGGTTGATTTCCATCGGAATAATCTCGCGGAGTTGCAGGCCAACACGGACGGTTGATTGTGCCACAAAAGGTGCATTGAACCCGGCGACGTAGTGTTCATCAAATCCACACGTCCCGAATTCCGAAACACCGGAAGGATAGCTGGCACTGGTCTGATGCGCCTGCTTATACCAGTCGGGCAGGACATTGTTCAGGGTAAATTGTCCGGTTGCTTTGATGTTGCGAAGCGTGTCGTTGTGTTCGCGTGCAGGCCGCATGACCATTCCAATGAGCGGCGGGTTGGCACCCAGGTGAAAAGCAGAGCTGATCACACACAAATTTGTCGTTCCGGCCTCACTGATCGTGCCCAGTAAATTCAGTGATTTGTAGCTTAGCAGACTGTTGATCAGGCAAATCCGATATTGTTTTTCCATTGCGGCAATGTCTGTTGCGCTTACTTTCCCGCTTTTGATATTACTCATGTTAATCTCCTTTTATTTACCCAGACCGCCTTGTTATGATAACTATCACGCGTGTCTTTATTCCAAATGTAACACGATATCGCATTACAAATATGGGTGTTGGAATGTTTTGGTATAAATAAAAAGTATCCCTAAAAGATCAGTTTTTCAACCTTTAACAAAATAGCATAACCAGTAAAAGTGGTAGGGGATTCAGTAATATGTATAAGTCGATTAGACTTTTTCTGTATTATCTTGCACTCTTGCTATTCAGGCATTTCCAGCTTTTGAACCTAACCATCCTTTTTGATTACTATGAACATCATTGACAGAAGAGTTTTTCTATCCCAACTCTCGTTGGCAGGCGCCGCGGCCGCTACGGCAGGATTCGGTTTTACATCAGCGCGCAGGCCTGACGAGTTTATTGAAACAGAGATTAATACAGGAAAAATCAAGGGTGTTCGCAATGATGGTGTGAATGTGTTCAAAGGCGTGCCTTATGGCGGTAAGATTTCAGGGAACCGAAGGTTTCGGCGACCGGCACCTTTGCAGCCGTGGACGGGTGTGCGGGATGCCACGCAATTTGGGGCACCCGCCATGCAGCCACCCAGGCGGAATGAGCCCGCGCCTTCGGAGGATTGTTTGTTTCTGAATGTATGGACACCGGCGAATGACAATAGGAAGCGGCCTGTGATGTTTTACAGTCACGGAGGCGGTTTTGTAGGCGGATCGGGGGCTTCGCAGAGTCAGGATGGGTCCAATCTTGCCCGGAATTTTGATGTCGTTGTCGTGCAGACCAATCACCGCCTGGGTTTGCTTGGCTTCCTTTATCTGGACGAAATCGCCGGTCCTGAATATGCAGGCTCGGGCAACATGGGCATGCTCGATATTGCGGACGGATTGAAATGGGTGAATCAGAACATTGCGCAATTTGGCGGTGATCCTGATAATGTCATGATTTTCGGGGAATCGGGTGGGGGAGCCAAAACATCCTGCTTGTACACCATGCCGGCCGCAGCGCCTTACTTCAACAAAGCCTCTATCGAAAGTGGACCGGGTGTGCGGATGACGACCAAGGAAACTGCGGCAGAGACAACGGCAATGCTTTTGAAGGAGTTGAACATTGCTGCAAAAGATTGGAAAAAATTACTCAACATTCCGGCTGCTGACTTACTGGCGATGCAGGCTAAGCTGCCGTTTGTTCCGCCATTTATTGAAAAAACGAATAATAGGGAAGCTATGCAGCGCAGCGCAGGCGGTTTCGGGCCGGTTGTGGATGGCGTTGTTTTGCCGCAGCATCCTTTTGATCCGGTGGCGCCTGAGATCTCCAAAAGCAAACCGTTATTGGTTGGCTGGAATGAGGATGAGCACACTTTTTTTGCCTGGGAACGCAAGGATACGGAATCGTTTAAAATCGATTTTGAAGGACTGAAAAAGAAACTCGAACCCAGATATGGCGAGAATACCGACAAGCTGATTGAAACCTATCGGAAAGCCAATCCCAATGCCTCGGCACCGGATGTTTTTGTGGCGATCTCTTCCATTGCCATGATGGGACTAGGCTCCGTGACCATTGCAGAAAGAAAAGTTAAACAAGGCGGGGCACCCGTTTACCTGTATAATTTCGGATATAAATCTGAGAAAAAGATCCCTGGCACGGACTACGCCATGGGCACACCGCATGCGATGGACATTTCATTCAAATTCAACAATGAGATCCCGCCGCGCGACGGCTCTGCGCCAAAGGAAAGTTTCTTCGGTGGAAACAATCCCGACCGTTTTGTTGCTTCCAATCATTTCGCTGAGCTCTGGACTACATTCGCCAGAACCGGCAAACCAGCCGCAAAGGACGTCCCTGAATGGCCCGCTTACAATCTGAAAGACCGGCCCACGATGCGCATTGATACAAAATGCGAGATCATCAACGACCGCTTCGCACAGGAGCTCGCCACGTGGAGAGCACTTGGGAAGCTTTAACCTTATGGCTATGGGGAATAGATAATCCAGCGCCAATGTTCCACCTAAAAATTAACAAATGAAAAAGACCAGAAATAAGATGCGTACAAAACTTATATTGACCTTGGCTGCGGCTTTAATATTCACAATTCAGGGATTTTCGCAATCCAATGCAGACGCCAAGCAGGCTATTTTTCCAAAAGGCGAACAAGGACCCGCTTCAAATTTTACGGGTAAAGCCTTTAACTACGGGCTGGTAGCAAATGACTCTACCTATCATACAGTCGTAGGAAACGTTTATTTCGAACCGGGTGCCCGCTCAAACTGGCACAGGCATCCGGCCGGTCAGATCCTGGTTATTACGGCCGGCGAGGGATATCACCAGATAAAGGGAAGGCCGATAGAAAAAATGAGGAAAGGCGATGTTGTGAAATGTCCGCCTAATGTGGAGCACTGGCATGGTGCGAGTCCCAACAGCGCTCTGCACCAAATGTACATTATTCCCAACACGGAAAAAGGGATTGTTGAATGGCTGCAACCCGTTACCGACAAGGAATACAATGCATTAAATAAACAATGACCCGGTTTGGCGGTTATGCAAAACAATCGTGCTGCGTGAAGATATCTGCTTCCGCAGCACTTTTTTTCATAGAACTAATTTTATATCTTGAAAGAATTGTTGTAAGCCAGCTTCTTTTTTGAGTATGCAGCAATGAATGAATCCGGAGTATCTATACACTAGATTTTTGTTCATAACAAAATGATATGAGGCACGCACTAGCTATCGCATTGATTTGGTGGATACAACATAGTCTTTCACAAGCGCAAAATGTAAAGTTCAACCACCTTACCACCAATGAAGGACTGGCTCAAAGCCACGTTTCGGCGATATTAAAGGATAGGGAGGGTTTCATGTGGTTTGGGACCGAAGATGGATTGAATAAGTATGACAGTTATGTTTTTACGCATTACAAACATGACGTTTACGACAAAAGCAGCATTTCTGATAGCTATATTCAGGATTTACTGGAAGATAAGCAGGGCAATTTATGGGTTGCCACTTCCAACGGACTGGACCGATTTGACCGGACGAAAAATGGCTTTAAACATTACATTACCCAGGATATCAACGACCTTTTTGAGGATAGCAAGAGCAGGATATGGCTGGCCACTCAGGTAGGATTGTTTGTTTTTTACCCAAATAAAAAGCGTTTCAGGCTCCTTCTGAACGCAGGGCAGACCAAAGGCAGCAAAACCAGAAACCCAGTCTACCGCATTGAAGAAAATAGCGATGGTTCGTTGTGGGCAGGAACTGAGAAAGGACTTTTTCAAATCACAATCGGCGACGACTCGTATACCAGCAGAAGGGTTGACATTAACTGCGTACAATGTGCTCCGGCACCCGCGATCAGGGCGTTGCGGATGGATCGTGAGGGCCATTTGTGGATCGGTACGAAGGGAAGCGGTTTGTTTCGATATAATCTGAAAGACCGGTCTTTCCGCAATTTTCTGCACAAACCATCCGATAAGAACTCCGTCGCCCACAACGACATTCTTTCTATTCTTCAAACCAAAGACGGCAAGCTATGGATAGGGACCGAAAATGGAGGGATCAGCGTCTATGACGGGAAGGGACAATTCGAGACTTATGAGCACCGGGCCAACCAGCCAACGTCGCTCAGCAATAACTCTGTGTATGCGATTTACCAGGACAACGCGGAAAACACGTGGGTAGGAACCTATGCCGGCGGCGTAGACATGCTGCCGAAGTTTGGTGAAAAATTTCTCTCTTACAGGCACATACAGGGAGATCCGAACAGCCTCACCGACAATGTGGTGCTCGCCTTGTGCGGGGACAGCTCGGGCGAGAGAATTTGGATCGGGACCGATGGCGGCGGGCTGAATGTATTTGATCATCGAAACAACACTTTTGCCAGTTACCGGCACGATCCAAAGAATAAAAATTCAATCAGCAATGACTTTGTTATCTCCATTGTACAGGTTTCCACCGATGTTCTTGCACTGGGATTTCACGATGGCGGCTTTGATCTTTTTAATACTAAAACGGGCATAGCAGAACACCATTTGCCCAATCCCAGGGACCCGAACAGCCTATCCATTGCTGATGTAAACAATCTTTTCAAGGACAAGGACGGCAACCTGTGGATAGGAACCTGGGGAGGCGGATTGAATTACTATAATGTCAAAAGCAAGCAATTCAGGCAATATCGTGCCGATCCGGATGACCGCACCAGCATTAGCTCCGACATTGTGACTTGTGTTTTTCAGGATGAGAATGGGGCAATATGGGTGGGGACTTATAACGGACTGAACAAGCTGGATAGCACGGGCCGGTATTTTACGCATTATCAGCAAAACCCCAAAGACATCTCTTTTTTGTCACAAAACAAGGTGCAATGCATCCGGGAAGCCGATGGCGGTAACTTGTGGATCGGCACTGTGGGCGGCGGACTCAATTATTTTGATACCCACACACAAACATTTAAAGCTTTTACCGAAAAGGACGGCCTGGCCAGCAATGTTGTTTTTGCCATGCTGAAAGACCGGCATAAAAACCTGTGGTTGAGTACAAACAAAGGCATTTCACGGTTTAATATCGCCGGGAAATCCTTCCGTAATTTTGGTGTGCGGGATGGGCTGCAGAGCAATGAATTCAGGGACAATTCGTGCTTTGTTACGGCAGACGGACAAATGTTTTTTGGGGGAGTGAACGGGTTCAGTACTTTTCACCCCGATAGTATCCAGTATAACACCTTTGTTCCTCCTGTCTATCTGACCAGCTTCCAGATTTTTAACAAACCGGTTTCCGTAGGTGATAAATCGGGCATTCTGAAAAGTGATATCAGCGGCACGAAGTCCATTACGCTATCTTACAAGCAGTCTGTCATCACATTTGGATTCGCTTCGCTCAGTTATATCATTCCTGAGAAAAATCAATACGCCTATAAACTGGAAGGATTTGATCCGTATTGGAGCTATGTGGGAGAAAAGCGAACAGCAACTTACACCAATCTTGACCCCGGCACTTACACGTTCCGGTTCAGAGCATCCAACAACGACGGTGTATGGAACATGAAGGGAAACTTCGTGACCATTACGATTACCCCGCCATTCTGGCTTACCTGGTGGTTCAGGCTGATTTCGGTGATAGGCATTGCAGGTTTGCTGATCTTTATTTATAAACTCCGCACCCAATCCAACCGCAGGCAGAAAAGGTTGCTTATGACGAAGGTCAGGGAGCGCACTATCCAACTTGAAGTGGCGATCGAGGAAGAGCGGAAAGCCAAGCGTATGGCGGAAGTCGCTATCGAAGAAGAGAAAAAAGCCAAGCAGCAGGCTGAGCTGGCAAGCCAGGCGAAGAGCTCTTTTCTGGCAGTGATGAGTCATGAAATACGCACGCCTATGAATGGTGTGCTGGGTATGGCCTCCTTGTTAGCGGAGACTGATCTGGATGAGGAACAGCTCGGTTATACAAAAAGTATACAGTCAAGCGGCAGCGGCTTGCTGGCTGTGATCAATGACATTCTTGACTTTTCCAAAATAGAGTCCGGAAATATGGAGCTGGAAGAAAGGGCATTCAATCTTAGAAGCTGCATTGAAGATGTGATGGCCGTTTTTACTCCCAAAATAGTTAAATATCAGCTCAATCTGTCATATAACATCGGTCTGGATGTGCCCGAACAGCTCATTGGCGATGGACAAAGGCTTCGTCAGGTCCTGATCAACCTGATCGGCAATGCCATTAAATTTACCAAAGAGGGCGAGGTAGCCCTGACCGTAAGCCGTAACGGCAAAGATGACGGTGATCTGGTAGGGCTGCATTTTGCAATCCGCGACACAGGGATCGGCATTTCCGAGAGTAAGATGGGCCGTCTGTTTAAATCGTTTTCGCAGGTAGATTCCTCCACAAGCCGTCAATACGGCGGTTCCGGGCTGGGGCTGGTGATCTGTCAAAAGCTTGTAAATATGATGGGTGGGACGATGGGTGTGACAAGCCAGGAAGGGAAAGGTAGCACGTTTTCATTTTCAATCCTTTTGCGGAAGCAAGTTTTGGCTGATGGGGAATTTTTACAGCCTGCTGTTGGGCCCGCCACAATACTGCCACACCCGGACGTTCCCGGGAAGCTGTTATATGCCAGTTTTTCGTCAAAATACCCATTGGAAATATTGGTTGCAGAAGACAATAAGGTGAATCAAATTGTGATCATGAATGTGCTGGCCAAGCTGGGCTATCATGCTGAACTGGTCATTGACGGCCTGGAAGCAGTGAATAGGAACCAGCAAAAAGCATTTGATCTCATACTCATGGATGTCCAAATGCCCGTCATGGATGGCTTGGAAGCAACCCGGAAAATCAGAACAGAGAACCCAACCCGGCCTTACATCATCGCCATGACCGCCAACGCCTTACAGGAGGACCGGAAACGATGCACGGCTGCGGGGATGGATAATTATATCAGTAAGCCGGTTGATCTGGAAGATTTGATGGAGATGCTGAAAGAGCTGTCGCAGAAGATGCAGGCAGCTATCAACGGCTAATGCACAGTTAATCACCGATCAACTTCTTATGGCCTGTGCCCTAATAGGGTTTTCCCTAAGAATTATGAGAAAGGGACTTTTTGCTTTATGTTAACGGCTGATTCATCGTACTTTCGATGGAGTGATATAAATTTATATTGTATACATTCATGATACGAGTCCTCATCGCGGATGACCATAATGTTTTTGTTGAAGGCATTGAGTCGCTTATTTCAGGGTCACCCGACATTGAAGTGACTGCGCGCTGCTACACGGTAAAGTCGGTCATTGAGCGGTTAAGCCAGACGGCGATCGATGTCGTGTTACTTGATATTTCGTTTCCTAACATTGAAGACGGGCTTGGGCTTTGTGAGTATATAGGCCGCACGTTTCCGGAAACGAAAGTGGTAGCATTGACCATGCACGACGATGCGAGTCTCATTAAGCGGATCGTGAAAAAAGGCGCGAAAGGTTATTTGTTAAAGAATACTACAAAAATAGAGTTGCTTCAAGCTATCCAGGCGGTTCACAACGACAAGCAATATTTCAACGAATCAATTACGCAAATTCTGCTGAACGATAGCCCAAAGACCAGAAGGTCAACGGCCGGTAATGGCGTGAAACCGCACCTCAGTCCGCGCGAATCGGAAGTGCTGACCCGCATTGCGCAAGGATTGACCACGCAGCAAATGGCCACTCAGTTGTTTGTGAGCGCCAAAGCAATCGAATTTCACCGAAGCAGTCTGCTGATGAAGTTCGGCGTTCCCAACACAGCCCTGTTGATCAAGACGGCTATGGAGATGCAAATGATCGATTAGTTTTATTTTGGCAAAACAAGCGATGCTCATGAGATTTTGTTCTCCCCGGTCTGGTTGGCGGATCATTCTGCTCTTCCTGGTTTTCCTGAATGGCGGGTTTCAATCTGTGCAGGCAGAATCTGACACAACGTCCGTTGACAGCTTGAAAAAACAGATCAATCTGTTGGTTCAGGATAAGCATTACAGTCAGGCTGCAAAGGCTTATGATTCTTTGGGCAAGATTTACCACCGGCAGTACGGGTACAACAAGTACACGATGGATTCTTATTTAAGCAGCTTGAAATATTACAGTCTGATGGGCGATTCACTGGGGTATTTCAATCAGTATCTGGTGATTGGAGACTACTATTCGCAGGACTATTTTATGCATGCCTACGCCGAAAAATATCTCAAAAAAGCCCAGCAATATTTCAAGCGAACCCAAAACATGCCGAAAGTCATCGAGGCTCGATTGGGTTTGGACAATATCGCCCAACATATAGAACCCACGCCGCCCGGTTTGAAAACGCACCTGCGCGAAACGGAACGACTTAGCGTAAAGTACCAACGACCTTATTCTCAGGCTTATGCGCTTAGTTTGCTGGCCAATACCTATTCCAGGGACAAGCAGCCCGATTCTGCATATTATTTTGCCAGCCGAAGTTTGATCATATCTAATCAATTAAAAGTTAACTGGTTAATTGCATTAAATCACTTTTACCTGGGCCTGGTTGAGCAGTTTAGAAATAATAGTATGGCTGCTATTGAAGAATATCAGAAGAGCTACAACTTATCGAAGGCGGAAAATAGTCTGGGCATGATGCGGGAATTGTCACGGCATACAGCAGACAGTTATTCGCGCATGGGCGACTATAATAAGGCATATGACTGGTCACAAAAAACGCTAGATTATACGGTTCAATTTTACGCATCCGAGCAAACAAAAAGTATTCGTTTGCAGGAACTGGATAGTCAGATCAAGACGCTGGCAGTTGAAAAGCAACTCGTTGAAGAACAAAGTCGCAACCAGCATGTTTTAAACTCGGCGCTTTTCATTGGTCTGATCATCAGCGTTATAGGTGTGTTCACACTTGTGTATTTAAGACGTCAGCAAACATTGATCGATCATCAGCACACCGTCATCGCCCAGCAACAAATCCGGCAATTAGAGCTAAAATCGCTTCGGGCCATGATCGAAGGTCAGGAAGGCGAACGGAGTCGGATCGCCCGCGATCTGCATGATGGTCTGGGAATTCAATTGTCACGAATTAAACTGTTCATTGAAGCACATCAGGAAGAATTGCCTTCAACCGTCAAAGAACCCTTGAACCAGTTTCTGGATGAAGCCTGCGCCGAAACCCGGCTGATCTCAAACGATCTGCGCCCGTATGCGCTGTCGACATTCGGCCTCGTTCCGGCGCTGGAAGATCTGGTGCAAAAACTGAATCTCGTTAATCAAACAAACCTTATTTTAGACCATTATGGCGAAATGCCGCCTTTGAGCGACGAAGCTGCCGTGATGATTTACCGGGTCGTGCAAGAGTTGCTCAATAACGCGCTGAAACATGCACACGCCCAGGTGGTTACGGTCCAGCTGATGGTCAATGAAGAAACAACGCTGATAAGTGTCGATGACGATGGCCTGGGGGCTGATTTTGACAATCTGCTATCAACCGGAAGTGGCATGGCCAACATTAAGTCCCGCATTGCTTACCTCGGCGGGCACGTCATGTGGCAAAGCGAAGCCGGCAAAGGAACATCCGTGATGATTTCGTTGCCAATCGCAATCCGGCCGTTTTCTCACTAAGGCGATGCTTCTTATCAATGCGCCGCGACCATAGTCCGGAAAGATTATTTTTGAGTTGCTCAGGTTTGCCGATTCCGCTGTAAGGATCTTCACCAAGCTCTTCGAAAATGCGCTCGATGCGTTTTACGAGTGACTTGCCGCCGGATTTATGTAAAAATGAAAGGTCTTTTTTTGCTCTGTCGGAGAAGGTTACAGAATATCTGCCCATATGTTTTTAAGGTCGCGAATGGAAGTCACTCTTCCAGCCTTCACGTCCTCAATACCTTCTTTAATGGCATTTAACACTTGCGGGTCAGAAAAAAAGACATCAGTTTCAGTACTTTCATCAATTGGCGTGAGTAAAACTGACTTCTTATTCTTTCCCCGGTGAATGATCACCCGTTCTTTCTCGGCAAGATCCAGATAATCTTTTTGCTTCCCCCGAAACTCCCTGGCTGTTATGATTCTCATGGGTGTACGAATTTGTGTACACGAAGATAAGGAGGATTTGTAAAAAGAAAGCAGATTTGTTTAATGATCGAAATAAGTGAATATTGAAACTGCGAAAACTGATTTTGAATGACTATGCAAACAAGAGAAGATATTTTACGAAAAATAGAATCGGTCACAAATGCTGAATCCAGCAAATGGAAAGAGCGAGCAGCCCGCAAAGCCGAAAATCCGAAGGCACTTGAAAAATCAAGGATTATCGCGATTAATATCCTTGCCCAATTGCGGAAACTTGGAATGAGTCAAAAGGATTTGGCGGAGAAATTGCAAGTGACGCCTCAAACTGTGAATTCCTGGGTGAAAGGGAATAGCAATTTTACGATTGAGACGATTGTAAGGATTGAGGAGGTTTTGGGGGTGGAGTTGATTGGGGTTAGTGTAAGTTAAGTAGGTATAAACTTAATGAACATCGATCGACTGTCGGTTTTTTTAAGCAGTAAATTCAAGCCATTATTTTCCAATAGCTAGTTATGAGCTATGCAGTCTTCCCTACATTTAAAGAAATTTTTCCTGATTTAGAAGCGCCGTCATTGGATGACATTCTTAGATCGACGCCCTCGATCGCTCTATTAAGGGTTGCGGCCTATTTGAATTCACAAGTGCATATTTCTCAATTTGACACTGAAAGCCAGGAAAAGATTTTCAAGCGATGGATCAAAGTATTTGATATTGCAACTACAAAAAAAATATGGCTAAACTATATCATTTTCAAGAGTCGCATTGAAGAAAATGGCTTTCGCGTCTCAATATTTACGTCAATAACTCTTTTGCCGCTTATGCAGCGTATACTTCATACCTATAATGAACTACCAATGCCAGTCGAAGCATCAAAGGAAGCGGAAATGGCATTTTTACAGGCATTATTGGTTAACAGTTCACAAACTGGTAGGTATATTAGAGAGGGCTCTTTGAAAAACAAGAATGATTTATTCAAAATGGCGCTTCTTGGTCAGGCGAAGCAGTATGAATTTGTCGAGAGGAAAGATATATTCTCTTTGATTTTAATTTCAAATGCTTTGTTTGAGCATCTAAATAGCGATGTTGTAACTAAACCGCATCTAACGGATTTCTTGCAGCAAAAGAATTTGGACTCTTACCAGGCGTATTTGCGCGGGGTAGCTGAAATCTATTTGCAAGAGGCAGGAAAGACGTTTTTCTTTCAGTTAGGAGATCAGAATAGTTATTTAAGATCACTATTCAATGAGATGTCTTTACCCATCTCTGAACTCCCATCCTCTATTTCAAAGTTTCGTCAGAATGATGAAGATTTTAAGTTATTCAGAAAGTACCCAATAGTTAGGTCTTCTGATGATCAATATTACATTTTACATCATAACTTCTTTATTGATAAGTTGTATCAAAGCGTAGTATTTGAAATTTATCGGGAAACATCATTGAAAAATGTCTTTAAAAAGTTTGACTCTTTTTTACAATGGTTAGGTAATTTCGCCGAAGAACAGCTTTTTTACGGATTTGTTCATGGCTGCTTTCGATCAGGGAAGTATGTAATATCCGTTGAGGGAAATAAGCACAGTAATATAGAGTATTCCGATTTCTATCTTCGAATTGGCAATGCAGTCTTCCTATTTGAGTTTAAAAATTCGATCATTAAGGCGGAGATTAAACATTCATATGATTATGAAGCCGTCAAATCGGAAATTGAGGAAAAGCTAGTAGTAAGTTCAGATGGGAAGCCAAAAGGTGTAACACAATTAATAAATGTAATTAAGAAGTTACTTGGTGGGCCTTTTTTCTTCGATGACTATATCGCAAAAAAGATTGGGCGCTTACAAATTTACCCGATAATTGTACATACAGATGATTTCTTTAACATTGATGGAGTCGAAAAAATTATTGATGATGAATTTCGTGCGCAAATGACAAAAATGAATGTATCTCGTCATAATGTCAAACCAATCGTATTAATGCATCTCAACGATCTAATCGAATTACAACTTTCTTCAACATCCGATAGTAGCCATTTTCGTATGGTTTTAGATACGTACTTAAAACGTCGAATGAAGTTTAGGAGAAAGCAATCGCGCAATATGCATGAAGACTTAAAACTCTATCGATGTTTCAGGAATGTCATCAGCGACTTGTTTCCCGAGAACAATTCCGCGATTGTGGATAAACTAGTCCGGGCGCTGGATATTCAAGAATCGAACAGTTCTTTGTAGGTCCCATTAGTGTCGCTTTTTATTAGTTTTAAGATTCAGCCTATCTAGTTCTCCCAATCAACCTCTCCAACCGACCCCACATCTCATCCCTCTCATTTAACATCCGCTCATTCAAATAATTGATAAAATCAAACAATCCTTGAATTCTGAGGTATCATAATTTTCAATGTTTAAGCCGGCTGCATTACCTTCGGCTGCCATATCACCCTAATTTTAGATGCATCTACGCGCTTCCTAGCCTGTGCAAGATCATAATTTTTCTGTACGGATAACCAAAACTCGGCATCCGTGTTAGGAAATGCCGCGCCTAAACGGATTGCCATTTCTGGCGACACGGCAGATTTCCCATTGATAATTGCAGACAGCGTTTTACGAGTTGTCCCCAATACTGCGGTAACCTGCTCAACTGTAAGTTTTTGCCCTGTTTCCTGATAAATCCCGTCAAGGGTTTCTCGAATAAGTTCGCCTGCATGGGCTGGATCAAACAAAATCATAGTGTTTCCTGTTTAACGGCAATCTATATATCCAACGTCTGCTTCATTCTTTCCCTATTGCATGTATTTAATTGCTAGCCGTAGAGCGGCTTCCTGTTTGTAGAACAACGATTTTGGTTTTATTGCAAAGGCCCTAGCAGGGCCTCCTAATGATCGCGAATGCACAGGAGGCCCCGCTGGGGCCTAGTATTTGTGATCCATTGATTTTTCTATAAACAGGTTGCTCCTCCGGAGCTAAGGTTTGCCGTTTTCACCTCCCCCCAATCAACCGCTCCAACCTCTCCATCATCTCATCCTTCTCCCTCAACATCCGCTCATACAAAGCAATCTTCTCATCATGAAGCTGCATGATTTTATCAATAGGATTTGAGTGAACAGGTCCGTAATTCGTAGAATTACCAAATGGGCTGTCATTAAAAGTATTTGATATAATATTCACTGCCTTCTCCTCATCAAAATTCCGAATCGCCTCAGCAGGGATTTTCAGAATTGCTGAAACCTGCTCCAAAATATCAGCATCAATCTTTTCCTTCTGTTCTAGCAATGAGATTTTCTGCTGGTTCCATTCTTCGCCGAGCTCAAACGCAAGGAAATCTTGTTTTATCCCGAGCATTTCTCGAAATCTTTTTAGGTTACGGCCTTCGTGAATCTTTGGATTGGAGGTAGTATGTGTCATACAGAGACGGTTTTTGTTAAAAAGGCAATTTATATAAATCCTTCGGGAAGTTCAGGTATATTTTACAGGCCAGGGAATGTAAGTTACCGGTTGCAGATTGTTGGGTATGTTTTTCAGGATTGCATGCTGCTATGCATTGGTGCTGCTCTCAGCACAGTTGAACTGACTCCAAGGGAAAACCCTAAGTTTTAAAAAAGTAGGGTTTCCCTTATTCTATGTCCATGTTGATTCGTCCTATTTTTGCTGGATAAAATTCTATTTATCCTGCGGGATCTTCATGTACATTAATTTTTAAAATGATCCGAATATCAATCGCTTTAACTGTCCTCTTTTTTGCCTCAAATGCTGTAACCCGGGCCCAAAAACTGATAGACCCGAAAGCAACAAAAGAGACGGCTGCATTATACCAGAACATGCACAAGCTAGCCAAAAAGCACATACTTTTTGGACATCAGGATGCAACCGATTATGGACACGGCTGGCGTGACGAAGCGGGAAGATCGGACGTGAAATCGGTGGTTGGCGCGCATCCGGCAGTCATTGGTGTGGACATTGCGCCGCTGACAGGCAGACCAGCGGAATCTATAAAAAAGAGTGAAGAGCGTTTAAGAAAACTCGTCACGGACACTTACGCCCGTGGTGGGATTACAACCATCTCCTGGCATTTTTCCAATCCGGTTTCGGGCGGTGGCTTTTACTGGAAAGATTCTGTTTCGTTGCCGGCGGTGAAATATATTGTTCCGGGAGGCAAAAACCATGAGGATTATAAACTCATTTTGCAGGGTTTGGCTGGCTGGTTCAAAAGTTTGAAAGGTGCGAACGGAGAAGATATTCCGCTTATTTTCAGGCCTTATCATGAGTTTGACGGCGATTGGTTCTGGTGGGGCAAGTCACATTGCACGCCGGACGAGTTCAAGTCGTTGTGGCAATTCACGGCGGGCTATCTGCGGGATAGTCTGGATGTTCATAACCTGATTTACGCCTTTTCTCCTGACAATAAATTCAACACTGTCGCAGAGTTCACCGAGCGTTATCCTGGCAATGAATGGGTGGATATGGTTGGCATGGACAACTACGGCGATATGGGCCGGGATGGCAAGTACAATCTGGATCAGGCGATTAAAAAAATCAAAATCGTCAACGACTTTGCACTGCAAAACAAAAAACTTGCAGCATTCACCGAGACCGGTCTTGAATCCATCGTGAATCCGGTTTGGTATACCGATGTGCTGCTTAAAGTGCTTCAAAAGAACAAGTTGAACCTTGCTTACGTGCTTGTTTGGCGCAATGATACCAAAAGCTCCACCCATTATTACGCGCCATTTCCCGGGCATCCGGCCGCACTGGATTTCAAGAAGTTTTACGACGATGAATACACGCTGTTTGAAGGCGATTTGAAGCAGATTTACAGCCGATAGCGCATTCAATTTGCCGCCGGATGCGGTGGCGTTAAACGAATTATACCTTTAAAACCAAACCATGTAAAAGTATGAAACATGCTTTACTAAGTCGACGCGCCTGTGCCGCGGCTGTTACCCGCCTGGTGCCAGTGCTTAATCAGGTGAAGATCAGAAGAATGAAGAAATTGGCAGCCTGTGTTGTTGTAATGTCCTTAATGAAAGCAAATTATGACGTATATGCAACCAGCGTTCGAAAGTTCCATATTGAAAATAGCACGGAAAATCAGCTGCCGGTGATTGAAGTGAGTGGCAAGGTGGTAGATGACAGAGGCGAGCCGCTGCCGGGCGTCAGCATTGTGATCAAAGGGACGACGCAGGGAACAACCACAGGCGCAGACGGCAAGTACGCGCTGGCGGTTCCGGGAAACAACTCGGTGCTGATCTTCTCATTTGTAGGGTATTTGTCCAAAGAAATAGTTGTAGGCACGCAAAGCACCATTAATGTAACGCTTCCCGTGGATACAAAGGCATTGGAAGAAGTGGTTGTAGTCGGTTACGGTGAAATGAAACGTGCCGATCTGACCACAGCGCAGACCTCAATTTCTTCCAAGGATATTGAAAAAACGGTTAACACAACCATTGAACAGGCTATCCAGGGTCGGTCTGCGGGTGTGTATGTGACGCAAAACTCAGGGCAACCGGGCGGTGGTATTTCGGTGAATATCCGGGGCGTTAACTCGATCAGCGGGAGTAATGAGCCTTTATATGTAGTCGATGGTGTGCAGATTCCGGGCCAGTCGGCTTCCTACGGATCGCAGAGTTCTTCCAATCCACTTGCTGGTTTGAACCCTGCTGACATTGAGTCTATTGAAGTTTTGCAAGGTCCTTCGGCGACTGCGATTTATGGTTCAAGAGCGACCAATGGTGTTTTGATCGTCACTACTAAAAGAGGAAAGTCCGGAGATACCAAAATCTCTTACGGATATCAATATAGTTTGCAGACGCCCCCGTCGCCGTTGAAAGTAATGAACATGCAGCAATACGCGCAGATGGTGGGTGAATACCATGCCATTGCGGGCGGTGATACGCCGGGCGAATTTCTAGACCCTTCTCTGCTTGGCCCTGGTACGGACTGGCAAAAAGAGCTTTTCAAAAGCGCACCCATGAACAAGCACCAGCTAAGCCTGAGCGGTGGAAATGACAAGACAACCTATTATCTGTCAGGCGAATATCTGAAACAGGATGGTGTTGCATTAGGCTCGGGTTTTAACCGATATGGATTCAGGCTGAACCTTGATAACAAACCCAGAAAATGGGCGACGATTGGAGCCAATCTGAGCTTTAACCAGACAAATGATAACCTCACCACCAGCCAGGAAAATGTCATTGCCAGTGCATTACAGCTAACTCCGCAAGTTCCGGTTAGAAACCTAGACGGTTCATGGGGCGGAGGCGATGAGAACAATGGCGCCAACCAGTTTGCGCCCGTTAACCCGATCGCGATTGCCAGCCTGACCACCAATAAGCTCGTAAGAAGGCAATTCCTGGGCGGATTGAACCTGGGCATCGAAATCATGAAAGGCCTGAACTTCCGCTCATCTTTTAACACAAACCTGGGCTTTTCTAACTCAACCTATTACATTCCAACCTATGCCATTGGCTGGGCAAGAAACGTAACTGCTTCACTGACAAACGGAACGGGCGTTAACACGTATTACAACTGGAACCAGCTTCTGGAATATAACAAGCAGCTCGGCAAGCACAGTATCAATGTGATGGTAACGCACGAGGCACAGGCTTCGGCCTATAAAAATGTGGGCGGAACCCGGACGGGATTTTTGACCAATGACATTCTCGATTTGGCAGCCGGTGATGCATTGACATCCAGCAACTCAGGCGGCTCGGGCGAATGGGCCATGGAATCGTACCTGGGAAGGTTGAACTACAATTACGCCGATCGCTACATTGTGATGGCAACAGTAAGGCGAGACGGTTCGGCCAATTTTGGTAAAGAAAATAAATGGGGCTTTTTCCCGTCGGTGTCCGCAGCCTGGCGCGTTTCGCAGGAGTCTTTCTTTAATATACCCGCTATCAGCGACCTGAAACTGCGTTTCGAAACGGGCGTGACGGGAAACCAGGGCGGGGGAGGCATTTACTCGCCGATG
Source organism: Dyadobacter chenhuakuii (assembly GCF_023821985.2). Lineage (NCBI taxonomy): Bacteria > Pseudomonadati > Bacteroidota > Cytophagia > Cytophagales > Spirosomataceae > Dyadobacter > Dyadobacter chenhuakuii. The sequence goes on from NZ_CP098805.1 coordinate 584,390, forward strand.
GGCACGGGCGCAACGCCAACTTCCACGGGTTTCCTGCCCACCAAATACAGCAACCAGGGTTTGAAATGGGAAGAAACCAAAACCAACAACTTCGGTATCAACGTGGCATTGTTTGACAACCGGATTCAGTTTGAGGTGGATTATTATATCAAAGACACCGATAACCTGCTGATGGAGAAGCCGCTTCCCTGGTATATGGGAACCAATGGAGAGGGAGCCGTAAGCCCTCCGACGGTGAATATCGGTGCGCTGCAAAATAAGGGTTATGGCTTCACCATCAACACGATCAACATCAATAAAGGCGGCTTCAAATGGGAAAGCAGCCTGAATATTTCCAGTTTCAAAACCAAGATCAAATCGTTTTACTCCGAAAGTGCATTCGTGGACCGCACGTCCTGGTGGATGCAGGATTGGACACAACGTTCCGAAGTGGGAGAAGCGCCGTGGCTGTTCCGCGGTTATATGGAAGAAGGCTTATTCCAAAATGTCGCTGAGATCGACGGCAGCGCAGTTCCTGTTGACAACAACGGAGATAGATTGCCTACCAATATCGATAACATTTGGGTAGGCGATGTGAAGTTTAAAGACATCAATGGTGACGGAAAAATCAATGAATTGGACCTCACCAACATTGGTAACCCATGGCCGAAAATGTTTGCCGGTTTTACCAACACATTCTCATACAAAGGTTTTGACCTGAGTTTGTTGTTCACCAGCACTTACGGAAACGACATTTACAATTACCTGGGCAAGCTTAATACCAACGCGAGCAACATTAACCTGAGCCGCAACCTGCTCGTACATGCCATGGATTATGCCAAACCGATCACCAATGAAGCGGGCGACGTGGTGCTGGCCAATCCCGGAACAGATGTAGCACGTATTTCCAACGGTCCCAACGGGAACTTCAACCGGCATACCGACAAATGGGTGGAAGACGGCTCTTTTATCCGCCTCAAAAACGTATCGTTGAGCTACAATGTGCCTGCCGCTTTTATGTCAAAACAGAAAGTGATCCGGGGCGCAAGACTTTCCGTTGGCGCGCAGAATGTGCTCACATTCACCAAATACACCGGGTTTGATCCTGAGGTAGGAGCCTACGTATCACGGGATGCAAGTCCTGGAAACCAGGCGATCGGCTTGGATTATGGCCGTTATCCTTTGACTCCGGTTTACACTTTTAGCCTTGGCCTGGACTTCTAAAAACGAATCAAATGAAAATTTTAAACAATATTCTTTATCTCGGCAGCTTCTTCGGTTCGCTGCTTGCGGTGACTTCCTGCTCAGAAGATTTTCTGGAAAGACCTCCTGTTGACGCCATTGTGGATGCAGGTTTTTACCAAACAGACGATCAGGTCCTGGCCTCGACGGCATTGCTTTATAGCAAGGTGTGGTTTGATTATAATGACAAAGCGTCCTATAATCTGGGCGATTTCAGGGCTGGAACAGCGTTTTCTGCCTATAATGATCGCGGTAATGTGCTTTTTAACACCACTGGAAACACGCCTGAGAATGGTTCTGCCTGGCGCTCGTTCTTTATCGTGGTGGGTCAGTCCAATCTGGCGATCAGTAACATTAATCAATACGCGGGAGAAGCGGTTTCGCCGGCGATCAAGAAAATGGCAATTGCTGAGGCGCGGTTTATGCGCGCCGTGGCTTACCGGTCCCTTGTGATGAATTGGGGCGCTGTGCCGATCATTGAAAATAACCTGGAACTGCTCTCGGATACGACCGTTTCAAGAAACACGCCTGAAAGCGTCTGGAAGTTTCTCACAAGCGAAATGCGTCAGGTGGCCGAGGATCTTCCTGCTACACCCATTCGCCCGGGCCGCATTACCCGGTGGTCGGCAGAAGGAATGCTGGCGCGTTTTTACCTGACGCGTGCAGGTGTGGAGTCGGCAGGATCGGGAACCAGAAACCAGGCTTTTTTGGATAGTGCCAAATATTATTCTGAAAGGGTGATTACGCAAAGCGGCTTGTCGCTGCTCAAAAACTATGGCGACCTTTTCCTGTTCCCATATGACAACAATTCCGAATCGCTTTTTTCACTGCAATGGGTTTATTCACCTGGCGCTTATGGTACGCAAAATTCGACACCGGCTTACCTGGCATTTAGTCCGGATATTGCAAACGGTGATGGCTGGGGCGGAGACAAAAGTGCCACCTGGTGGATGCTGGGCCAATATGAAGGTATAAAGCAGACCGCCACGGGTATGCAGGGACGCACCGTGGACCAGCGGCTGAAAGCGACATTCATGCTTCCGGGCGCATCTTATCCAGAGATCACGCAGACGATCCCGGGTGGTGAGCAGAAACTGATCGTTCCCAATCCGGGAGGCGACAACAATTTTGTTTCCATCAAAAAATACGTGACCGGAAAGGCCAAGGACGTCGGCGGCTTATCGGCTTCGCAGAACTATGGACATGATACATATATGATGCGTTTGGCTGAAATGTATCTGGTTCATGCAGAAGCGGTCTTGGGAAACAATGCATCGACGAACGATCCCACCGCACTGAAATATTACAATGCGATACATACGCGTGCTGGGTTGCCGGTTTTCGCGGGGCCTTTAACATTCGACATCATTTTCAAGGAACGACTGGTGGAATTTGCCATGGAAGGAATGGCCTGGTATGACCTGGTAAGCCTGCATTACTACAATCCCACGAAAGCCTATGCCATCCTGAACAGTCAGGACAGGGGATTGTTCGCGACGGCACCAGACGTTTTTCCAAACCCTACATCGTGGACATTTACCAAAACGGCCTGGTCGACGACCGAGCGCACGATCAATGCGAACAGCGGAAATTTCCTGCTGCCAATCCCGTCCGCAGAGTTGAGCCAGGCGCCCAATCTGCAAAAACCCGCTGTTGATTATTACAGCAAATAATTTTTCGGATTTATAAAAATCGACATTCAAATGAAAAACAAATATAGATCGGCCGTGTTGTTTGCCTTGCTGGCATTCATGGCTGCATTTCAGATTTCTTGTAAGGAAGATGACCTCGACAACAACGGTGAACCTTCCATTACTTACGTTCGCGTAACCAACCCGGCCTCTTCGGATTCGTTGCTGGTAGGCGCTCTTCAGAGCAATCTGATCGCAATAGTAGGGGAGAACTTGCAGGACGTTACCGAAATATGGTTTAATGATCAGAAGGCGGTTTTGACACCCACCTACATTACGAGCAAGAGCATTCTGGTGAGTGTTCCGGCCATGGTGCCGAAGGAAATCAGCAACAAGATGCGGATGATTTTCTCAAACGGCCGGACGCTCAACCACGATTTCGAAGTGCAGATCAGCGAACCCGAACTGACGGGAATGAACTGTGAATACGTGGCAACGGGTGGCATAGCGACCATTAACGGAAACTATTTTTACCCGCCGCTTACGGTCACATTTGCAGGAGGTGCAACGGGTGAGCTGGTTTCGGTAACCGACCAGATCATTCAGGTGCGCGTGCCTCAGGGCGCGCTGCCAGGGCAGGTGACGGTAAAAACTGCTTTTGGAGAAACAAAATCGGATTTCTGGTTCAGGGATAACCGCAACATCTTTTTGAGTAATGATCCTTTTACGGGTTGGTGGAACCAGGCATATGTGGTCACAAAGCCAGGCGCAGGCGATCCGGTGGCGATTAACGGGAATTACATTCGGGTAAAAGAAGTGGTCAGTGGCTGGCAGTGGAAGGAAGTTGCCGGAGGACCGCCCGACGCGATGGGGCCGATCAGCAAAAACATTCCCGATGAAGCGATCCTGCGACCAGCGGATTACAACCTGAAATTTGAGGTCAATACTTTAAAACCTTACAATAATAATTTGCTCAAAATCAATGTGGGGCTGGCAAAAGACTTTATCACAGACGCTTACCAGTGGGCACCGCCTTACGATACGAAGGGCGAATGGAGAACGGTTACAATTCCTTTTAACGAAATAGCAGCCAGCTATGAAAATTTGGGCGTAAAAATGGCTGTGAATCCAAACGGTTATTACACCCGGCTGCTTTTCCATGGCGGCGGAGACCTGGATGCCGATATATCCATGGACAATTTCAGGGTAGTGCCAAAAATTCTCAAAAAGTAACATTCAAAGACATTCAGGATGAAAAAAATATATAATCTGCGGTTGTTGACCGCAGCGGTTTTTCTAATGCTGGCGGGGTTGCTGATAGCCTGCAAAGAAGATGAAGTGGCCACAAGCAGCGAAGTGCAATTGCTAAGTTTCGGGCCATCGGGCGTGAGCCTGGGGGATACGATCAGTTTTATTGGTAAAAATCTGGATAAGGTGACTTCCATTGAACTGACAGGAGCCAGCGTTCCGGCATCTGCATTTGTAAAACAAACACCTGATCGCATTGTCCTGACCGTTCCAAACGAAACCTCGGAAGGGCTTGTAACCCTGAAAACGACAGCCGGGGACATTGTTTCCAAAACCATACTGAGCCTGGAAGTGCCCGTAGAAATTACCAAAATCCCGACGCAGGCCAAACCCGGAGATAAGATCACGATTTCAGGAAAATACCTGAATTGGGTGAAGGGAGTGACATTTGCGCAGGATACGACGGTGACAGCATTTGTAAGCCAAACCATGACGGAGTTGGTCGTGACGGTTCCTTTTGGCGCGCAAACCGGCCCGATCATTTTCTCCGCCGGAGGCACCGAACCGCTTTCCATTGAATCGGAAACAGAACTGGTAATCACATTGCCAGCAATAAAAAGCTTCGCGCCTGCGGTTGCTGAACGTGAAAAAAACCTGACCATTACGGGCACCAATCTGGATTTGACAATGGGCGTGCTATTTACCGGTTTGACAGAGCCTGTGACCGCGTTCGTCAGCAAAGCACCTGGTCAGTTGGTTGTGAAAATTCCCAAGGCAGCAACGAAGGGGAAAATTAGTTTAATCGCTTATTCGGGCCTGCCGGTGGAATCGAAAGATTCACTAAAATTCGTTGGCGAGAAGTAAGCTTTGCTATTCCTAACCCTTTAAATTATTATGAAAAAAATCTATCTAAGCATTGCGCTTTTTGCTGCATTCAACAGCACAATAGCGCAGCAAAAATCGCCCGCGCCGCAAACATTAAACTACAAAGCGGAACTCCAAGCCACCGGTACGAGCGAAGACAAAACAAAACGCATTGACTCGCTGCTGCAAAGTTTTATTGATCAGAAAAAGGCGAGTAGCATTGTAGGTTTTGTCGCCAAAGGTGGGAATGTGGTTTACAACAAAGCATTTGGCTATAAAGATGTTGAAAACAAGGTTCCGGCCGCTGTGGACGATTACTATATCCTGTTTTCTCAAACCAAAGCAGTGACGACCGTCGCTTTTATGACGCTGGTGGAAAAGGGATTGGTTTCGGTTGATGATCCGGTTTCAAAATATTTCCCAGAGATATCCGATAAAGTGGCGACAGCCATTAAAGAAGATGGGACATTTGAGACAAGGCCGGTGAAAACGCCGATGACATTTGCGCACCTGATGTCGCACTCTTCGGGAATCAGCGCCGGGCTGGTAGGAAAGGCTCGTCGCGCCGAAATGGAGAAGAAAAATGCCGCTGCAACCTCAGGAGCCACACCACCGGCAGGACCTGGACAGCGGACAGGCGGCGCTGGCAATTCGAAATATCTCAAAGATGAAATGATCGCGCTTGCAAAATATCCATTGGGTTTTGATCCGGGCAGTGAGTGGAGTTACCATATCAGCACCAATATGCTGGCTTATATGGTGGAGCTCATTTCGGGCAAAAGCCTGCGTGAATATGTTAAATCAACGGTTTTGGATCCATTGGGGATGACCGAAACAGACTGGTATTATGAGCCCTCGAAAATGAGCCGGTTCGTGAAGGCTTACAGTGATATTGATGGCAAATTGGTGCCGGAATCCAACAAGTATAGTGAGACCACGATCAGCCCGGTACAAACTTATGCCGAGGGCGCTATTGGTTTGAACGGACCTATCGGCGACTATGCCAAATTCTGCCAAATGCTGCTCAACAAAGGCGAGTACAATGGCAAGCGCATTCTCAAACCCGAGACTATTGAGCTGATGACTAAAGTAAACCGCTTGCCTGAGGTGAATTCTGGCGGAAAAGGCTTTCAGTTCGGGCTTGGATTCGAGCTCTATAATGCAGAAAAAAAACCGGTTCCGGAAGTTTCCAACACCGCATTTGCCTGGGGTGGATTGTACGGGACGGATTACATTATCGATCCGGAAAACAATATGATCGTGCTCTTTTACCTGAACATGCCGAAGCACGAGCCTATGTATAAACCATTTTTGAGCAAAGCTTATCAGCTCTTCAAGTAATATCGTCAGCTATTCAGACGTATAGAATCAAAATTATTTAAGCATTTTCCTAATGTCAAAATCAGACAATTTCTGCAATCAATATGCAGTGCTGAAACCTTCACTGCACTTTTTTGCATTGCTAAGCTTGCTTTTAACTACTGAAAGTTTACTCGCACAAACACCTAAAAAACCGGAAGCAAACCGGTTCACCAAAGTAGTTCTTGCGCAACGACTTGAAGAGCCCATGCAGTTTCAAATCCTGAAAGACGGCCGGGTACTTTATGCGGAGCGGAAAGGCAAGTTGAAGGTGTATGATCCAAAGTCGCAGGCTATGGAAACGGTGGCTGAGTTTGCCGTTAGTACAAAATATGTGAATAAAGCGGGCGAAGTTACCGAAGGGGAAGATGGGATGCAGGGCGTGATCCTGGATCCGGATTATGACAAAAATCACTGGATTTACATTTACTACTCGCTGGCTGGCGACGAGGCGAAAAACGTGCTTGTGCGTTACGAGTGGCACGGTAAGGAATTGCTGGAAGGCTCGCGAAAAGTGGTTTTGGAAGTGCCGGTGCAGCGGGAGGAATGCTGCCACGTGGGCGGAGGAATGCTTTTCGACAAAGATAAAAACCTGTATCTGACGACGGGCGATAATACGTTTTCCCGTGCTTCTGATGGTTTTGCTCCCCTTGATGAAAGACCGGGAGAATCACCCCGCGATTCCCAAAAGTCATCTCCGAACACGAATGATTTAAGAGGGAAAATCTTGCGCATTCATCCTGAACCAGACGGCTCGTATACAATTCCAAAAGGCAACCTTTTTCCTCCCGGAACGCCGCAGACCAAACCTGAGATTTATACGATGGGCAACAGGAACCCCTGGCGGCCAACGATCGATTCGAAAACCGGCTGGCTGTATTGGGGAGAAGTAGGCCCGGATGGTTCGCGCGATGACCTGGAAAAACGCGGACCGCAATCCTACGATGAATTCAACCGCGCCAAAGGACCAGGATTTTACGGGTGGCCGTATTTTGTAGCCAATAACAAGGCTTACGTGAAATATGACTTCGCTACCAAAGTTTCCGGTGCGCCTTTTGACCCTGCTCATCCGGTCAACAATTCTCCCAACAGCACTGGTTTAAAGGAGCTTCCAGCTGCGCAGCCTGCATTTATATGGTATTCAAAAGCACAAAGCCAGGAGTTTCCGCTCATGGAAAGCGGCGGTAACAGCGCAGTGGGCGGGCCGGTATTCAGAAAAGATGATTTCAAAAATGCATCACGATTATTTCCAGCATATTACGAAGGAAAATGGTTCATCACCGACTGGGTAAGAGGCTGGGTGAATGTTGTGGAAATGGATGAAAACGGCGAATACAAATCCATGGAGCGCTTTCTTCCTGACCTAAAATTAAAGGGGCCGATTGACATGAAATTCGGGCCGGACGGTGACCTGTATGTGCTGGAATATGGGAATGGATATTTCAAAGATAACCCGGAAGCCGAACTGATCCGGATCGAGTACAACAGCGGAAACAGAAAACCATTGGTAGAAGCATCAGCCAGCAAAACGGCGGGTGCGCTTCCCATGCAAGTCACGCTATCCTCGGAAGGCACCAAAGACTTTGACGAAGACGACGCGCTACAATATGAATGGGTCGTCAGCAAAAACAAAGCCGTTTTCAAAACGCTGAAAGAGGCGAATCCGTCTATCACATTTACTACGCCCGGCACTTATCAGGCAACTTTAACTGTCACGGATAAAGCCGGAGAAAAGAATACCAAATCGGTTGAGATAAAGGCAGGTAACGAACCTCCGGTGGTTGAATTTAAAATCACTAAAGGGAATTCCACCTTCTATTTTCCAGGAAAAAGCATTGATTATGAGGTGCGTGTGAGCGACAAGGAAGATGGCAGTCTTGCAAACAAGAATATTGCGCCTTCCCAGGTTTCGGTCAGTACGAACTATCTTTCCGAGGGTTTTAACTTAACCCGGATCGCGCAAAAGCAAATGAGCGTGGATGCTTCGGCGCAATATGCAACTGCGATTTCGCTGATCAATAATGGCGATTGCAAGGCTTGTCATGCTATTAAAGAAAAGGTTTTGGGGCCATCTTTTACGGCTATATCTGCCAAATACAAGGGTGATCCAACGGCAATTGCAGGTCTGTCCAAGAAGATATTGAATGGTGGTTCGGGCGTCTGGGGAGATGCATTCATGCCCGCGCACCCGACCATGGCGGAAAGCGACGTGAAAGGAATTGTCCGCTACATTATGAGCTTGTCGGACGCACCCAAACCGGCCAAAACATTGCCTGTAAAAGGCACTTATACGACCGTCGTTCCCAAGGGCGATACGGAAGGCAGCTTCATATTCCGCGCCGCATATGCCGATAGGGGCACAAAAACAGCGTCCTCGCAATCCTCGGAAGCAACGCTTGTCCTTCGCAATCCGGTAGTGCCAGTCACATTGGCCGACCAGGTTAAAGATATCAGTTTCAATAATGACAGTACGATGGCATTTGTAAGAAATTCCGGCGCGTCTTTCAGGCTCAAAGGCACTGACCTGACGGGCATCAAGCAAATCGAAATTATCCGTGCATCCGGGCGGAATGCACCGACACCTCCTTCGGGAACGATCGAGGCACATGCTGGCAGCGCCGATGGAGTTCTTTTGGGAAAATTTTCAGGTGAATACAGCGATAAAATGATACTTGACATTGCTGCCGGTGCAGCTTCTGGTGTAAAAGATGTTTATTTTGTCTTTACCGGAGCACCTATCCGAATTAAAGCTGTTCGTTTCGGTGCAGGTGAGTAAAATCAATCCATATCAAATAGTATAGTTGTGTATAAGCATATTTTTAACAGCGTATTTCTGGCGGTAACCGCATCCAGCTCTTTTGCCCAGAATGCGCCAACCATTATTCCGATTGAAACCAGACAGAATGTGCTGGTCTTGCAAACTGACAAGGATAATCATCTTGAAATCACTTATTTCGGAAAAAAACTAAGTCAGCCCGCAGAGTACAAACTCATTCCATCTCAGAGCCGCCAACAGGATGGAAATGCGGGGATTTATAGCTCGGCTTATACTCCGGCGGGAACGTGGAATGTCTCCGAACCCGCGCTGCAGTTGACGCATGGCGATGGAAATAAATCACTGGATCTTGTTTATGTAAGCCACAAAACCGTAAAGGAAAACGACAATGTCAGTCTAACGAGCATTGTTTTGAAAGATCCGGTGTATGCAGTGGAGGTGACACTTTTTTACAAAACATATTTCCAGGAAAATGTGGTGGAGCAGTGGAGTGTGATCAAAAGCGAAGAGAAGAAACCCGTAACGCTTCAAAAATACGCTTCCGCCAATCTCTATTTCATCGCAAAAGATTATTATCTGACGCATTACAATGGCACATGGGCCAAAGAAATGAACCCGGAAGAAGAGCAATTGACAGCCGGAATCCGGGTGCTGGATTCCAAACTGGGAACACGCGCCAATCTTTATCAGCCGCCTACGTTTTCCCTGTCTTTTGATAAACCGGCAACAGAAACGGAAGGGAAAGTTCTCTTGGGAACACTGGCCTGGTCAGGCAATTTCAAAATGGAATTTGAGGTTGATTCGTATCATAATCTGCGCTTGATCGCGGGTATAAATCCATACTCCTCAGAATATCCGCTCGCACCGAAACAGGAATTTAAAACACCTTCATTTATCTACACATTCTCAGAAAACGGAAAAGGAGAAGCCAGCCGCAACCTGCATAACTGGGCCAGAAAATACCGCATCCTAGACGGGGAGGGCACCAGAATGACGCTTTTGAATAACTGGGAGGCCACTTATTTTGATTTTAATGAAAACAAACTTTCTGAGCTTTTCAAAGATGGCAAGAAGCTGGGCGTTGATCTGTTTTTGTTGGACGATGGCTGGTTTGCCAACAAATATCCAAGAAACACCGACGGAGCCGGCTTGGGAGATTGGCAGGAAAATGTAAAGAAATTGCCAAACGGGATTGGCTATCTGGTGAAGGAAGCGCAGAAAACAGGAATCAAATTCGGGATCTGGGTTGAGCCGGAAATGGTGAATCCAAAAAGTGAGTTGTACGAAAAACATCCGGATTGGGTGATCAAACAACCGCAGCGGCCCGAACATTACATGCGCAACCAGCTGCCGCTGGATTTGTCAAACCCGGAAGTTCAGGATTTTGTGTATGGCATTCTGGATAAACTGTTTACGGAAAATCCGGACATCGCCTACATCAAATGGGACTGCAATGCAACCACATTCAACCCTTACTCAGCTTACCTCGAAAAAAACAAGCAAAGTCAGGGCAAGCTTTATGTTGACTATGTAAAAGGACTGTATAAAGTTCTGGAAAAGCTGCGGGCGAAATATCCGAAAGTGCCCATGATGCTTTGCTCGGGCGGCGGTGGCCGGGTGGATTATGAAGCGCTGAAATATTTCACAGAATTCTGGCCCAGCGACAACACCGACCCATTGGAACGTGTGTTTATGCAATGGGAATATTCCTACTTCTTTCCCTCGATTGCGCAAAGCGCACACGTAACCGATTGGGGAAAACAGCCTTTAAAATTCCGTACCGATGTGGCAATGATGGGCCGGCTGGGTTATGACATTGTAGTCAGTCATTTAAATGAGAAAGATCTGCAATTCAGCCAGCAGGCAGTCGCCAATTACAATGCAGTCAAAGACGTCATTTTCCAGGGTGATCTTTTCCGGTTGATCGACCCTAAGAAAAACGATTACGCTGCATTGATGTATGCGGCGAAAAACAAATCCAAAGCCATTCTATTCTCCTATTTGGTCGGAAACAGAAATGGTGACGGTTCTGATACGCCGATCCGGCTGGAAGGTTTGGACGCAACGAAGAATTATAAAGTACGAGAATTGAATCTCTATCCTGGGACCAAATCTGCCATCAAAGAAGATCAGGTTTATTCAGGAGAATATCTGATGACGGCCGGTTTCAATCCGGTTGTTAATGCGAGAAGAACGAGTGTAGTGTTGGAGATTGAGGCGATTTAGGGGGTCGTTTTTTGAAGAGTTTATTATCATAAATCTTGCGCTATGAACCTGAAATACATATCAACAACGCTTTTAACACTCGGTCTTTCACTAATCCTGCGATTTACCGCTGATGCCCAGACATCCGAAGAAAAACCACTGTGGCCATCGGGTATCACAGATAATCCCGTGAAATATGCTACTGGCGAAGAGGTGGTTAATTTCGATGTAAATCCTCAGTCGCTTTCAAAAAAGAACCGGGTCTTTCGCAAAGTGTCCGTTCCTACTTACGTTCTGCATTTGCCACCGCCGGGAAAGGAAACGGGGGTCGCCGTAGTGATATGTCCCGGAGGCGGTTTTGTAGATAACTGGTTCGATCGGGAAGGAACTGACCTTGCACTTTGGCTAAAAGAACGGGGCGTGGCATCGTTGGTGTTAAAGTATCGCCTGAATACCAGAGATAGCAGCAAAAACTTTGTAATCCCCAGAGAAACCTATTTCGCAGCTGCATTCGATGACGCAAAGCAGGCCATTATCACTTTGCGAAAAGATGCAGCTAAACTTAAAATTGATCCCAATAAAATTGGCATAGCAGGTTTTTCGGCGGGTGGAACCTTGGCGGTGGAACTAGCAGCAACCGACGAAATCAATGCAGGACCCGGCACGGTTAGCTGGAAACCCAATTTCGCAGGTCTTTTCTATGCTGCATTTCTAAAAACTTATACGGTTCGAAAGGAAAGTTGTCCCCCGGTTTTTCTCATCAATGCCCACGACGATAGGTTAACCACAGCCGCCAAATGTGTTGATTTTTATTCATCGTTATTGAAAGCAGAAATTCCAGCCGAAATGCATATTTACAACAAAGGCTCACATGGATTTGCCATGGATTTTACAAAAGGAGAAACCCTGAAATACTGGCCTGAGAGCTTTTTAGGGTGGTTAAAGGACATTGGGATGGTTCAGAAAAAGTAAGTGTATTTAACCGGATCTAATGCGATTGATGATCAATAGTTAAACCCAATTGCCCGAGAAAGAGGCCACTATTAGTCCAGTTTCAACGGTGGCCCTACCACCTTCATTTCGTTTTGTTCAAATATTTTGGCAATTTCCTGAGGCGAAGGATCGCTGGTTAGCGCCGCCATTTGCACAAAAAAATCTTCCAATTTTCCAGCCGGTTGCAATGTCACCAGCATTTTGCCTTTGGCCGATGCCTGGGTCCAGGCGTGGGGAACTGCCCGCGGAAGAAAGATACTCTCACCAGCCGTCAGGCTAAATCTTTCCTTATCAACAAGAAATTCATACGCGCCTTCAAGCACATAAAAAACTTCGTCCTGGCCCGGATGCACATGTAGAGGCGTTCCACGGCCTTGACTGAGCGAAGTTTGCTCAAAAATCGCAAAACCACCATCCGTATCACTACCCGAAACCTTAACATCCAACACATTCGCATTGACGCCCTTCAACTGAATGTGCCCATGCTTACGCCCTTCACCCGCCTTCGTTTTAAATACTTTTGCAATCACTCCCCTTAATGCCGCTGCCTTAGCAAATACAAGGGTAGGAAGTGAACTAATGACAGCCATACTGCCAATGAATGCGTTTCTTTTCATAGGATGATGAATGTTGAAAGTTAATTTGTTCGGGTTAAAAGGCATTCAAAAAAGGGGCAAATGTGCGCATTCCGCTAAATGGATGCGCAGCGTTTGCGTTTTTTATTTAAGCTGATATTTTAGAGGAGAAGCGCAACTAATGTAAGGATGGGGGAGGTGTGGAGCGCTACCTTTAAATAAGTTGGAAAGAGGGCGCAGCCGCAAAGATTGTGCGGATTGATGATGGTACCAGATAATTTGTGCAAGTGCCACTTGCACAAATTCGCGGTCAGGAGTTTATGTGACTAATTATTTTGCTTATCGTTTGATTTAAAGTATTTTGCGTTCCTTTTCCAGTGTATTTTCAATAGCCCGCTTCTCCCGCTCAATTTCTGCAATCAATTCTTCCTCTGTTGGCAAATAAAGCATGTACTTCGTAGCGAACAACTGCTTGCTATCATTCAAAATACTATACTTTACAACAGTTTCATCTTTTTCAGTACAAAGAATAATTCCGATCGTGGGATTGTCATCATCTTGTTTTTTCAGGTCGTCAAACATTCGAATATACATATCCATTTGCCCGGTATCCTGGTGTGTTAGCTTGCCTGTTTTTAAATCAAAAAGTACAAAGCATTTAAGAAGATAGTTGTAGAAAACGAGGTCAATATAAAAATGACTTGTTTCTGTGCTTATTCTGAACTGTCGTCCGACAAAGGAAAAACCTTTTCCTAATTCGAGTAAAAAATGCTGCAAGTTTCCGATTAAGGCTTTTTCAATGTCTTGCTCTAATGCATTTATTGGTTCAGAGATATTTAAGAATTCAAAAACGTAGGGGTCTTTGATAAAATCGTTAGAGAGAATTTTGTCAGAATTTTGATTGAGAATCGATGTTTCTGGCCTGGTTTGAGAAGAGAGCAAACGCTGATAATAATGGGAATTGATATTACGCTCCAACGTCCGAGTACTCCACATTTGATCGGCGCATTCATTCTCATAATATGTTCGTGCCGCAGGATCTTCGACCCTCATTATGAGCCGGTAATGTGTCCAGCTCAATTCCCTACGCACTGCGTAAGATTTTTGGTTATCAGAAAAAGTTAGGTAGAATTTTCGGAAATTTTCAAGGTTCGCTACTGAAAACCCTTTACCGATTTCGCGACTTAGGTCCTTGGAAAGTTGTTTGATAATGCCTTCTCCATAGGCAGCTCGGATCTCTCCAAACTGTTCTTCTTCCACGATTCTTTTTCCTATCTGCCAATAAGCTTCAAGCATTGCTGTATTGACGGCCCTGTAAGCATTTTGTCTTGCAGATTGTAAAATGCGAACAACATCCTGTATTAAGGACATTTCCGGAGACTTGGAGTCGATCATCGTGTTAATAGTTTCTCCAACCTTTCCATCATCTCATCCTTCTCCCTCAACATCCGCTCATACAAAGCAATCTTCTCCTCATGAAGTTGAATGATCTTGTCAATTGGATGGAAAACGGGATTATTATTTACGACAGCCGAATTGTTATTGAATGTACTTGAAATAACGGTGATCGCTTGATTCTCATCAAAATTCCGAATCGCCTCAGCCGGGATTTTCAAAATCGCCGCCACCTGCTCCAAAATATCGGAATCGATCTTCTCCCTTTGTTCGAGTAGGGAGACTTTTTGCTGGTTCCAATCTTCGCCTAGTTCGAATGCGAGGGCGTCTTGTTTGATCGCGAGCATTTCCCGAAATCTTTTAAGGTTGCGGCCTTCGTGGATCTTGGGATTGGAGGTAGTATGTGTCATCTGGAACGGGTGTTTGGTTAAAAAGGCAATTTATGTAAATCTCCTGGGAAGTTTCCGGATAATTTACGCGAACCAAAATGTAAGTTACCGGGCGGTTAGGTCAATCCAGCGTTACTTTTTGAATCGCGGGGCTAGCAACATTTGTCCCGCAAAATGAAAACGCTGATGAAATTTTTCGCCAACGAGATCATATACAAAGCCCTTCTCCATTGGGGGAAGGGCTTTACCGGGCGTTTTCACAAATCTATTTCTTTACTATCGCAGGGTGTCAGTATCGTTTGCCCGAGGTAATGTCCCTGGACCGTGACATCGCGCTGGTCGCCGATCTCTACACGGAATATTCCGTTTGTGACCGTTGTTTCTTTGAACGTTTCGCCTTTTCGTCCGCTTCGGTCCTTTCCCTTGATGGAAACGATCACTTTCCCATTCACGCCTTCCCCGTTGTCATTTCGTACAATCTCTCCAAATGCCAGGCCATGCTCTGCTTCAAACCGTTTGAAATGAGTGCCTAAGCCGGTGAGCACGAGTAAGGTTGCGCCGCCGATGATTTCGGCAGCGCACGTATTTCCCGTATCGCCGAGTGCAGAAAGGCGCAGATTAGTGGTAATCCTGCGTTCCCTCCGGATGAGGTTTTTGGTCATATAGCTGAAACGGGCGTCGCCAAGCAGGGATTCCGTCATTACGAGGATCTGCTTTTTCTCACCTGGTTGCAGGAAAACCCAGCGGTGATCGAGGTATACGCGGAATAACGGGTGCGGCTGGTGGATTGTGAAATAAACGAAGGCGGGGTGTTTTAATGTGTTTTCTGCTACAAGTACCGTCGCTTCCCTTGATGCCGGCGAGCTCGTGGTAGAGGCCATCCATGTGTAATTGGATTGAGCCTCGTTGTTCTCGGGAGTAACCTCCCATATATTACTGACCGAATCGAGAAACGGGTCCATTCGCGCAACCAAACATGCGTGCTGGTTATACTGAACGGAGCCAAAGGGGAACGAGACTGTGGCAGGACTCCATATATCCGATGCCGTAAAGGTCACCGTCGAACCTGCCGGCACATCCAGTGTCTGCTCACCCAGCGGCGACTCCGTACCTCCGCCAAATGTAAAATCTTTGGCAAAAAATTTCACCGTAACACTGTGGGCATCACTGGAACCGCGGTTGGTAACCCGGGCGATAACTGTGTTATTGTGCCCTTCCCAGGGAATGTTCCTGAATGCAGGGTCCGATGCATTACGCCCATTGAGGACCTCAATGTCAGGACTTTGCCAGTTTGATCCCGGCGACCACGGGGTTAATGCAGGGTCGGGTTTCAGGTCGGCCGCGTAACGGACGCGTATGGTTGCAGAGTCGGCGGTGGTATTGGAAACATCCACAATAAAATCCTGTTCAAATCCTGGTGTTGTGGTATCCCTGTCCTTGAAATCCTGTGAGAGTGAAAACGAGCCCTCATCGGTCACCGCGTCGGCGTCTTCCTCCACACGAAGAATATTAGGCCGGTCGCTCGGATTCGTTGAACGGAACAGCGCCTCAGTTCCCAGCACGGCCCTGGATTTTGGCGGATTATGGTCGGCCGTAACCCCGGAGACAGCGGGACGGTATTCAAAATAATAATTTTTACCATCTTCGAGGCGTACTTCGGCGGCGGCAAAACGACCCGCCGGGACCGGCCCTGCCATGGTTGCATGCAAGGTGATACTTTCGTCTATCGCACCAAAAACGCCAAAGTTATACATCCGGATCTGGTTCGGGTTAAGCCAGCCGAGCATCAGCCGGTGTGCGGCAGAAGGCAGCGGCAGGTCACGCTCCCAGGTCATCAGTTCCCAGCTTTCATTGGGGTTAAATCCTGTAATGCGACTGCTCGCATCCGCGCTGAAAGAATTTTGATCGTACTGATCATTGAGGCCGAGATTATGCCCAAGCTCATGAATTACGGTTTCATGAAACTGGCGGGCACCATCCCGCGTTGCCCAATCGTCCGGCATGAAAACTTTTCCCACGCCACGATATTGCGGAATAGGAATAGGAGCCGTAAGGTCAACCCCTACGAGCTGCTGAATGTTTGTGAGAGAAGCTCTTGGCCAAACAAATAGATCGTCGTCCGGTGCGGTGCGGGGCACACTTCTCACGGCATAAATCAGTGAATCAATCTGCGAAAGGTCCAAAAAAGGAGCATTACCTGCTTGCTGGGCAATGATGTTTTGCTGTACAATAAGAGATATGATGGTCGAGTCAAGATCTTGATTGGCTATCCACGTATCGTCAAAAGTAAAGTAAGATTCCCAGGCATTGGGCAGCATAACAGGCTGCGTTATCCCAACAAGGTTCACATTGAAAAGTCCTCCGGAAGCCTCATTATAATACCGCACAACAGACTGGTTCAGCACGCCTACGCCATTGACCATCTCATCCTGAAAACCATTTATGATCGTATTCAAAGCCGCGCCGCCGGGATAACGGTTGCTGGAAGTATCTACCAGAACGAGGCCGATATTACGTGTACCAAGGGCCGGTATAACATTTACATTCTGCGGGACCTGAAAGTCGCCGCTGTCGGGCCCGCCCCAGGTCCCGCCCGATGGCCCCGATTCAATGCTGCCAAATGTTGTAACCGATGGCCCGTATTCCTCGTTCGTCCAGTTTTCGAGCACATTAAATATTGCGGTTGCGATGGAATTGCCCTGATGGATTACTTCAAGTTTATGCTTTCCCGTCATCCAGCCCGCAGCCAGCATGATATCGGGCTCAGCAGGGTTGAAGCTGTTATCTCTTGAAATAGAGACCATGGCGCCGGATTCTTTGGGGTGAACAATAAATTCCAGATCATCGAAGCTGATGGCAGGATTGTTGATTTTCACCGGAACGCGTACCCATCCCGAAATGAAAAGCTCGCCGTCGGGGACTCTGAGGGTAACCGGATCAGAATTCAGTTTGCCAATCAGGACTTCCTCCTTCATCCCGATCACAATGCGTTCGTCATCTATAGCCTGAACTGCCCAGAGATGTGCTATGCCTGTGAAGATTTCCATGGGGGCAATGCCAGGTTGCGACAAATCAGCATATAAGATGCGGTCTCCGGATTTTTCAGCGATAAATACTTGGTTCTGCTGATTGTTTGTCCAGCAGGCGTCGGCAATTTCTCCGAGGTTATCGAAAATCACAACCGGCACATCGCCGATGATTATTTCCAGAATGCGGCCTCCGTTCGAATTTTCTGCCACGAAAATTCTTCCCGAAGTTTCCTGTTTCAATACAACCACAGCTTTATTCAGATCTGCGGAGAGCACGTTCAGCACGCTGGGCAGTTCCGTCAATGCAAACAGGCGGCCACTTGCGCTATCCTCCGTTACCAAGAGGGAATGGTCGCTCAGTGTGAGCACATTCGTCGGGTTAACGGGATTTCGCAGAAGCCTTCTCACATTACCTCCGCTGATCTTTCCTTTTAATAGCCCGCAAGCGGGCCCCACCATATATAATGTATCATCGTCGTCCGCAAGGTCAAAGGAATTTATTTTGGCCCTGACGCTAAAAATGGGGGACGAAGTACTCGCCGCAATATCCAGGGAAAAAAACCTCCCGTT
This sequence comes from Dyadobacter chenhuakuii, assembly GCF_023821985.2. NCBI lineage: Bacteria > Pseudomonadati > Bacteroidota > Cytophagia > Cytophagales > Spirosomataceae > Dyadobacter > Dyadobacter chenhuakuii. The sequence continues at coordinate 602,645 of NZ_CP098805.1, forward strand.
TCTTTGGGCAATGATCACTTTGTCGCTGCCGGAAGTTACCCGGAGTGCTACCGGATTTTTAAAATTTTGTACAAGCTGAACTAGATTTGACATAGCGGTATAGTTAAAAAGTGGAACGATTTGACCGATTGGCGCTTCGGAAATTAATGGGAGGCATGCTAAAACTACAATTTATGCGGCCGCTATAATTACCATCAAATCAATTGGCTGGAAGGAACATGCTAATCTTATTTTATGGCGCGGGATTGTATAGTTTAAATAAAATATTTTCTTCCTAAAGGGATAATCGGCCCGGCTTGCTGCACTTAGGCTTTGAAACCAGTTTTAGCATGGCAGCTATTCTAGACAAGGTGCCTTCTGACACGAGGTTTTGCGCACGATGCGAAACTGCGCAATCACGTTTCGCGATCCAAAGCCTTTTCTTCATGAAAGAAATTTTTTACAAAGCACTGAAAGCGAATGTGCTTCTGGGTGCATTGATGCTTTTGGCACTCAATGTCTTTGCACAGAACGCCCGTGTTCTGACTGGCAAGGTTAACAGCGCCGCGGGGGCTGTTCCGGGTGTTAATATCTTGCTTAAAGGTTCACAAACCGGCACTACCACGGATGCTAATGGTAATTTCAGCATCAACATTGAAGGGCCTGATCCCGTGATCGTAGCCTCTTCTATCGGCTACAAATCGCAGGAAGTGAATGTCGGTAACAGCTCTGACATTACCATTTTACTGGAAGATGACATTGCAACATTAACCGAAGTCGTCGTTACAGGTTACTCGACGGAAAACCGCAGCCAGGTTACGGGTGCTGTTTCGACCGTAAAGCCGCAGCAATTGCAGGTTGTGCCTTCTTCCAATGTGGAGCAGCAGTTGCAGGGGCGCGTTTCAGGTCTTACCGTTATTTCAAATGGTCAGCCGGGAACGTCCAGCCAGGTGCGGATCCGGGGATTCGGATCTTTTGGCGGGAATCAGCCGCTGTATGTTGTGGATGGCGTTCCTACGCAGAGCATTCAGTTTATCAATCCTAATGACATTGAATCAACGACTGTATTAAAGGATGCAGCATCTGCTTCTATTTATGGAGCACGTGCTGCGGCTGGTGTCATTGTGCTTACAACTAAAAAAGGGCAGAAGAAGGCGCAGAAGCTGTCAGTTAGCTATGACGGATTGTATGGCGTTACCAATCCTGGCAAAGGCCAGGACATACTCAATCCGCAGGAACAGGCAGACTGGACTTGGCAGGCCAGGAAAAATGACATTTTTCAAAGTGGGGGAGCGATCGGGCCTAACAGCTTTGCAGGCATTGCCAATGGTCAGTATGGCTCCGGGAGTACACCTGTTTTGCCTGACTATCTGCTGGTTGGAGGGAAAGTTGGGCAGCCGGCATCAGCCGTTAACCTGGAAACAGAACGCGCAAAATACAATACTAATCCGGCAAACGGCCCGTATTATCTGGTTATGGAAGCCAACAAGCAAGGTACGGATTGGTACAAAGCCATCACCAGAACAGCACCTATGACGCGCCACACGCTCGGATTTTCAGGCGGCTCGGATTTTAGTCGTTATTATGTGAGTCTGGGCATGCAGGAGCAGAACGGGATTGTGATCAATAATAAATTTTCCCGTTACACATTGCGGACGAATACTGAGTTTGATTTGAGCAAGAAGCTGCGGTTTGGCGAGAACATTCAGTTGGCCTATGTTGGGGCAAAAGGTTTACAGGGCAATTCCGGCAGCTCGCTGGGGAACAGCACCAATAATAATTCGAGTATTGCATCCGACGAGAACGACATCCTCTCGGCATTCAGAATGGCGCCGATCGTGCCGGTTTACGACGCATTCGGCGGATATGGCGGAACGGCAGCTCCGGGTTTAGGTAATCCAAGGAACCCACTGGCCAGCAGAGAAGCCGCTGCTAATAACCTGAACCGGACCATTTACGGTTTTGGTAACGCCTATCTGGAATATGATGTCATTCCATCATTGACATTACGCAGCAGCATTGGCGGCACTTATTTCAACAATTACAGCACGAGCTCTTCACGTTCCACCTATGAAAATGCGGAGAACATTGCCAATTTCAGCTATAACGAAGGATCTGGTTTTGCATTAGCATGGACATTTACCAACACGGCCACATTCAAAAAGACATTCGGCAAGCACGAGATCAATGCGCTCGCCGGCGTCGAATCATTGAACACAGGCGCCGGAAGGAACATCAGCGGATCCGGCCTTAACCCGTTCTCGACCGATCCGGACTACGTGACGCTTAGTACAACCACGCCCGGCACGACGCGTCAGGTTAATAGCGGAAACTCCAAGGGAAATAACTTTTATTCACTTTTTGGTCAGGCCAAATACATTTACAATGACCGCTACATTGTAACCGCAGTCGTTCGCAGAGATGGTTCATCGCAATTCTCACCCAATAACCGTTTCGGCGTTTTTCCCGCATTCTCGGCTGCATGGCGTGTTTCTTCCGAAGATTTCATGAAGAACATCAACTGGATCTCAGACCTGAAAATAAGGGGCGGTTATGGCTTAATGGGGAATTCCAATTACCTGAGCTCAACCAACCAGTTCAATCTTTTCGCTTCCAACGCGGCAAACGGATATGATCTTGGAGCGACAAACAACACCATTTCGCCGGGTTACTACACCAGCCAAATCGGCAACCAGGATGCCAAATGGGAAACCAGCGTCACTTCCAACATTGGGATCGACGGTGCGCTTTTCAATAACAAACTCGAAATCGTGGTGGATTTCTGGCGCAAGGACACGCGTGATTTGCTTTATCAGCTGGCATTGCCGGGCGTTGTGGGTGTAAGGGCCAGCGCGCCATTTGTGAATGTAGCCAGCATGCGTAACCAGGGAATTGATCTTCTGCTTTCGAACCGCGGCGCATTGATCGGCGATCTGAACTATGAAGTGACGGCGATCGGGAGCTTTTTGCAGAATAAAATCACGGCCATTGCGCCACTGGTTCCCTATTTCACAGGCGGCGGAACCCGCTTGGGTACGCCCGTTGTGCGTAATGAGGTGGGTCATACGCTTTCCGAGTTCTTCGGATATCAGGTGGCAGGGCTTTTCAGCAGCAAAGAAGAAGTTGCAACCGCACCTACGCAGGCCGGTGCTGCGCCTGGACGTTTCCGCTTTGCGGACCTTAATAATGATGGTAAGATCAACGACGCTGACCGCGCTTACCTGGGCAGTCCGGTCCCGAAATTTACCGGTAGTATTTCACTCGGATTGTCTTATAAAGGCTTTGATATCAACACCAATATCTACGCTTCTTTGGGTAACAAAATATTTAACAACCAGCGCTGGTTTACAGACTTTTATCCCTCATTTACAGGCGGCGCGCTCAGCACACGCGTGAAAGATTCCTGGCTGCCCGACCGCACCGATGCCACTGTGCCGATCTTCGAAAGTGCCGGGAATTTCAGCACCAACACGCAAGCCAACTCCTACTATGTGGAAGACGGATCTTACGCCAGAATGCAGTATCTGAACCTGGGTTACACATTGCCGGCCACTGCCTTGAAAAAGATCGGCATGAGCCGCTTGCGCGTTTCGCTGTCCGCAACAAATCTCTTTACGGTGACTAAATACTCAGGACTTGACCCGGCCGTGGGTGGCTCGTCTGACTCGGCCTTCGGGATTGACGTGGGCAATTACCCGGTGACGCGCGGCTACAACCTGGGCCTGAATTTCGGCTTGTAATGCTTCTTAATGTTCAGATCAAAACATCAAATACAATGACAAAATATATCAATAAAACCTGGATCATCATGTTGCTGCTGACATTCGTCAATAGCGCATGTTCCGACAAATTCCTCGAAATCCCGGCCACCGGGCAGCTTTCTGTAACCCAGTTAAATTCAAAAGCAGGCATTGAAGGATTGCTGGTTGCTGCTTATGCAGAAACGAACGGCCGCGGCTTCCGCCGGGTAACGGGCACTTCCAACTGGCTGCGTGGAAGCATTTCCGGTGGTGATGCCAACAAGGGTTCCAATTCGGGTGATTACGGCGATCTGATCCCGTTCATGACTTACCAGCTTTATCCAAGCCTTTTTGATATTGGTCAGAAATGGAATGCCATGTATGAGGGCATCAGCCGTACCAATGCTGTTTTGCGCATTTTGCCCTCTGCCAGTGCGGATGTAACGGACGCTGACAAACAACGCATTTCCGCAGAAGCCCGTTTTCTGCGCGCCCATTATTACTTCGATTTGAAAAGGATCTTTAATATGGTCCCTTTCATTGACGAAACAATGACCTATGGAAATGGCATTGAAAAAGTGCCGAATAACACCGATATCTGGCCCAAAATCGAAGAAGATCTCGCCTATGCTTATCAAAACTTACCCGCAACACAACCGCTGGTAGGTCGTGCCAACAAATGGGCAGCGGCATCTTATCTGGCAAAAACGTATCTCTATCAGAAGAAATACCAGGATGCCAAAACCCTTTTCGACGAGGTGATTGCCAATGGCGTAACGAGCGGAGGGCTTAAATATGCATTGGTAGCAAATTATACCGACATATTTAATGCAGCTAAAGAGACAAATTCCGAATCCATTTTCGCCATTCAGGCCGCTGCAAATACCGGAAGCACCGATAATGCCAACACCGATCTCGGCTTAAATTATCCTTACGGTTCCAGCGCACCGGGCGGCTGCTGCGGTTATTTTCAGCCTAGTTTCGAGCTTGCCAATTCCTTCCGCGTGAATGCGCAGGGATTGCCGCTTGTGGACGGATCTTATAATATGGCTGCAAATCAGTTGAAAACCGATCAGGGCATTATTTCGGATCAGCCTTTTACGCCCGACGCCGGGCCGGTCGATCCACGTCTCGACTGGTCGGTGGGACGCCGGGGCATTCCTTTTCTGGATTGGGGCGTGCATCCGGGTTATTCCTGGATCCGCGACCAGAGCTTCGGCGGGCCTTATTCCCCTAAAAAATTTATTCATTACAAATCCCAGGTTAAAAACCTTTCGGACGCCACAGCCAGCACAGATACTTACTCGGCGATTAATTACAACATTATCCGCTACGCCGATGTGCTCTTAATGGCTGCGGAAGCTGAAATCGAAGTGGGAAGCCTTTCAAAAGCACAAAGCTATGTGAACATGGTCCGCCAAAGAGCTGCCAATAAAGAAGCTTGGGTGAAAACTGCGAATGGTCAAAATGCTGCGAATTATAATGTGTCCATTTACAATGCAGCCTGGTCAGACAAAACTGCTGCCAGACTTGCAGTCCAATTTGAGCGCAAGCTGGAACTATCAGGTGAAGGTCACCGCTTCTTCGACCTCGTTCGCTGGGGAACGGCGCAAACAGTGCTTAATAATTTTTTGACCTACGAAAAAACCAAATTGCCCGTGGCATACAGCGGAGGCAATTTCACAGCTGGCCGGGACGAATACCAGCCCATCCCACAAACCCAGATCGACTACCAGGGAAGCGACATATTGAAACAAAATCCTAATTATTGATCCAATCAGGAATGCAAAATAACAGAAGGGATTTTCTGCAAAAATTTACACTCAGCGTCTCTGCATTGGGGCTGGGCACGTCGTCGGCCACGTCGGCCGGCCATGTGCCCGCGCCTGCGGAGGATACTGTGAAAGCTTCGGCAAACAGCTGCATTGTGGATACGGCTTCCGGCAAAGTGCGCGGCTATATGCATAAGGATATTGTCAATTTTAAAGGCATTCCCTACGGCGCTTCCACAGCCGGAAAAGGCCGATTTATGCCGCCAGCCAAACCAGAACCCTGGACTGGCATTCGCGATACATTGACTTACGGACCCGTATGTCCGCAAAAGCCAAATAAAGGGTGGGGCATGGAAGAATATGCTTTTTTATACCAATGGAATGATGGTTTTCAGGGAGAAGATTGCCTGCGGCTGAATGTATGGACGCCTGCGATCAATGATAGTAAAAAGCGGCCGGTGCTGTTCTGGATGCATGGCGGAGCTTTTTTTTCCGGCTCGGCGCAGGAACATCCTTCTTATGACGGTGAAAATCTGGCGCGAACGGGCGATGTCGTTGTCGTTTCTGTGAACCATCGTTTGAATGCATTCGGCTTTCTGAACCTGGCCGATTATAGTGACCAATTTGCAACATCGGGGAATGTGGGCATGCTGGACCTGGTGGCCGCGCTGGAATGGGTGAAAGAAAATATTGCTGGATTTGGCGGTGATGCGAACAATGCTACGATCTCCGGCCAATCCGGGGGAGCAGCAAAAGTGACTACATTAATGGCGATGCCATCTGCGAAACGGCTCTTTCATAAAGCCATTTCTCAAAGCAGTTCCACGGTGCAGGTTGCCACGCATGCTTATTCCTCGGAACTGGCCAAGCTGGTTTTGGCAGAACTCAAAATTGACAAATCCAACATTGCAGACATTCAGCAGATTCCTTTTTCGCATATTATTCAGGCAAGCATTGCGGCCGAGCAAAAGTTAGGAAGCAAGTTTCCGCTGGACGTCGGACGCGCTGGCTGGCAGCCTGTGGTGGATGGCAAAGTCATTCCTGCACATCCGTTTGATCCAACGGTTCCAGATTATTCCGCGCAAATTCCGATGATCATTGGCACCAATCGCAACGAAGCTTCTGCGAGCATTGGCAATGCGGCCATGGAATTGCTGGACGAGGATGGTTTGAAAAAGAAGCTGGCCGAGCGGTTTGGGGATAAATCACAAACGGTTTACGACACCATGCGCAAGGTGCATCCAAAGGCAAAGCCTGTTGAGATTTTATCCTATATATCACCTTATAATCCAATGGCTTATGTGCAAGCCGAGCGAAAAGCATTGCAAAAAGCAGCACCGGTTTTCCTCTATCTTTTTGCGTGGCAAACGCCCGTGTTCGACAAGCGGCCGCGCGCATTTCATTGCAGCGAAATCCCATTCGTTTTTGCCAACACCGATCGCTGCGAAACCATGACGGGAGGGGGAGAAGAAGCGCGTGCACTAGCCGACCGAATGACCAAAGCCTGGATAAATTTCATGAAAACCGAAAATCCGTCACACAGCGGCTTACCAGCCTGGCCGGACTTCGTCAAAAAGCCGGGTGCTATGATGGTTTTTGATGATAAAAGTGAAGTCCGCGTGAACCCGGACGGGGCTGCCAGACAAATGTTAGAGCGGATTTTTTACAAAAGAGATTTTTAGAACATGAGCAAAATATTCACCCTTTTACTATTCCTAACCCTTGGATTTTCAATGGCCTGCGTTGCTAAAAGCAGGCCAAAAGTCCTTATTTTTAGTAAAACCCTTCGCTATTACCACGAGTCGATCCCTAATGGCATTCAGGCTATTATGAAACTGGGGAAAGCAAATGGTTTTGATGTGGACACGACGAAAGATGCCGGTTTTTTTACCGATAAAACATTGAAGAAATACGCTGCTGTAATCTGGCTTTCCACGACAGGCGATGTCCTTAATGCAACGCAGCAAGAGGCTTTTGAACGCTACATTCGTGCAGGAGGCGGTTATGTAGGCATTCATTCCGCATCGGCTTCGGAGAAAGAATGGCCGTGGTTTGGCCAGTTAACCGGCGCTGTTTTCGTAAACCACCCGCCCGATCCCGTTCCGGGTGTAGTGCAGGTTACCAACCGGAAAGATCCTTCCACCGCCCATTTGCCCGAGCGGTGGGCGTGGAAGGATGAATGGTATAATTTCAACAAACGCGTCTCTAATGTAGAAGTGCTGTTTTTGGCGGATGAAAAATCCTTTGAAGGCGGCACGGAAGGCGAATATCATCCGCTGGCCTGGAAACATGCATTTGATGGTGGAAGGGCATTTTACACCGCGCTCGGACATTTGGCAACTGCCTACGATGATCCGCTTTTTCAGAAACACATTCTGGGTGGCATTCAATATGCCATTGGTCAGAAGTAACCTTTTGTATTTATGAAGTCTCTTAAAATAAAATTGGCTGCTGCCTGCTCACTGGCGCTGATCTGGCTGTTTTACTCAGGCATGACAGTCAGAACGCAGCCGGCTCCGGCAAAAGTACTTGTTTTTTCAAAAACCAAAGGATGGCATCACTCCTCGATTCCGTTTGGGATTAAAGCCATTCAAAAACTAAGTGCGGAAAATCAGTTTGTGGCAGATACAACCACCAATTCCAATGCATTCACGGATGAAAACTTGAAAAATTATGCCGCCGTGATCTGGCTGAACATCACGGGCAATGTGCTGAATGGTGAGCAACAGGCTGCATTTGAGCGTTACATTCAGGCGGGTGGGGGTTACGTGGGTGTGCATGCGGCGGCGGATACGGAATACGACTGGCCGTGGTATGGCAAACTTATGGGCGCACATTTCACAAGCCATCCGCACAATCCCAATGTAAGAAAAGCAACGGTTCAGGTTTTGGATAAAACACATCCTGCCACTTCCAAACTGCCCGAACGCTGGGAGCGGGAAGATGAATGGTACAATTACCGGTCGTTTTATTCGGGGATCAAAGTGCTGGCTGAGCTGGACGAAAACTCCTACGACGGCGGCACCAATGGCGCAAAGCATCCGATTTCCTGGTATCACACTTTCGATGGTGGCCGCGCTTTTTACACCGGCAACGGGCATACGGATGAGAGTTACGGCGATCCTGCATTTCTGGGCCATTTGCTCGGAGGGATTCAATATGCGATCGGTAAAAATGCGCCTTTGGATTACAAAAAGGCTTATGCCAAAGTGACGCCCGAGCAAAACCGATTCGTAAAAACAATCCTAACTAATGACCTGAATTCCCCGATGGAGCTCGCTGTGGCGCCGGATGGCAAGGTCTATTTTACCGAGCTTTTCGGAAATCTTTCCGTTTTTGATCCCAAAACTGGAAAATCCACGCTAATCCACAAATTCCCGATCACCAATATGGGTGGCACGGGACTGATCGGCATTGCACTGGACCCTGCTTTTGACAAAAATCGCCAGCTTTTTCTGTACTATGCCCCGGAAGGTTTGACCGAAGAAAACCTGGCGTTCCAGCTTTCAAGGTTTACATTAAGTCAGTATAATCAGCTTGATCTGGCTTCTGAAAAAATACTTTTAAAAGTCCCCGTCCAGAAAAACAGCGGTTCGCATCATGGCGGTTCGCTGGCTTGGGACAAGGAAGGAAATCTGTACATTTCCACGGGCGATAGCTCCACGCCATTTCCGTCGGGCGGTTATTCGCCTATGGATGAGCGGCCGGAAAAGGAATTTTATAGTCAGGATTCGCAGCGTTCGGCGGGTAATACCAATGATTTCAAAGGGAAAATCCTGCGCATTCATCCCGAGCCGGATGGCTCTTACAGCATTCCTAGAGGCAATTTGTTCGCCAAAGGAACGGCAAAGACGCTGCCTGAAATTTTCGTGATGGGCTGCCGAAACCCTTACCGCATTGCCATTAACCCGAAGACTTCGGTTTTGTATTGGGGAGAGATCGGGCCGGATGCGGGAAAGGATGGCGTGCAGGGCCCGCGGGGTTATGATGAATTTAACCAGGCCAAAAAAGCCGGGAATTACGGCTGGCCTTATTTTTCAGGCAACAATGCAGCTTATGTAAAATGGGATTTCGCAACCAAAACGGCCGGGCCCAAATTCGATCCAGCTGCGCCCGTTAACAATTCGCCCAATAACACCGGTCTGAACCAATTACCGCCAGCAGTTTCTGCGATGATCTGGTATCCTTACGCAGCCTCGGAAGAATTTCCCGAACTCGGCGTGGGCGGACGAAGCGCAATGGCGGGTGATTTTTATACATTTAATTCAAAGACAACCAACCCCGGCAAATTTCCCGATTACTACGACGGCGCACTTTTCGTCTTCGACTGGATGCGTAACTGGGTGATGGCATTACGGTTTGATGAAAATGAAAATTACGTGAGAAGTGAGCCTTTTATGGCTGCAAACGGTGATTTTCGTCGTCCTATTGATCTATCATTCGGTGCGGATGGCGGAATGTATATGCTGGAATATGGTTCTGTTTATGGCGCTGATAATGATGATGCAAGACTGGTCAAAATCGAGTACAACACAGGAAACCGCCCACCGCTCGCACAAGCCTACATCGTGGATTCGGCGCGGGAGGCTTATGTCGACAAAACCGTCTTCCTGACTTCCGAGCGAAGAAATTTCCCAATGGCCAGACAAACCAGTGGCCAGCCGCCGTTGCGCGTTTCGTTCAGCAGCCGTGGAAGCAAGGACCTGGATGACGACGATGACATTACTTACCAATGGCTTTTTGATGGCAAAACCGTGGGAAGCACCAAGGCTAATGCAAGTTATACTTACAAAAAACTGGGTGTTTTCAATGCTATTTTACGGGTAACAGATAAATCCGGGCTTGTGAGTGCAGATACGCTCGTGGTGCGGGTTGGGAATAGCAAACCTGCGGTGAAGATTGCGGGCGCTGCCAACAAGTCATTCTTTTGGGATGATAAACCTTTTCCCTATGCGGTTAATGTGAAGGATAAGGAAGATGTGAAAATTGATCCAAAACTGGTCAAAGTGCTGATGAGCTACAATCCGCAACCTGAATCACAACAAAATCTGATCCCGGAAAGCGCGGATGCATTGTTACAGGAACCCACGCCATTGGGAAAAACATTAATGGCCGGCAGCGATTGCCGCGCTTGTCATACGATCGATCAGCCGTCGGTCGGCCCGACATTTACGGACATTGCCAAAAGATATAAGACAAAAGCCGGTTCGACCGAAGCACTTGCGGCCAAGATTATCAATGGCGGCGGCGGAAACTGGGGTAAGGAGCACATTATGAGCGCACATCCGCAGCTTTCTACGCAGGATGCGCAGGAAATGGTGCGTTACATTTTTTCTGTGACCGATGAGAAAAAGAGCCGCGTCGCATTGCCGCTGCAAGGACAAGCCAGTCTGACTGAGCACACGAAGAATGATCAGAAAGGGCAATACACCATTGTTGCTTCTTATCAGGACAAAGGTGGAAAAACGGTGGGGCCACTAACCGGAATCGACGTTGTAAAACTCAGGAATGCCAATGTAAAACCTGCTTTTGCAGATGCTTTCACGGGTTTTTCCCGCTTCCGAGACAATCTTTCACAAGGCGGACACAAGTCATTTATTTTGTTAAAAAACATTGATATGACGGGCATTAAGCAGTTTGTTTATGAATATGCGTCGTCGGGGCAGCAAGGAAGCATTCAGGTTCGGATGGATTCGCAGGCGGGGCCGGTGATCAGCTCGGTTACATTCGGGCCGACGGGCTCGTGGGATACCATGCAAAAAGTGACGGGAACATTAGAGAAGGCCATTAGCGGAAGGCACGACATTTATTTTTTCGCCATCAAGCCTGATAAGCCGAATGATGAAATCTTAAAACTGACCAATATCCGATTCGAGCAATAAAAATTGAAGGGCAATAAGCAGGAAAATCCAGAGCGTTTTCCAGTCGGAAGTAAGTGCTTTGAGACTGTCTAATGCTTTGTAAACCAGCTTATAAACCGAGCCGGAAGTAAGGTCCATGGCCGCGGCGATCTCCTCGGTGGAAAGGCCGCTGTAATATTTCAGGAAAATGATTTCCCGCTGGCGTGTGGGCAGTTTTTCGATAAACTTAGATAATCCATCGGAAATCATTTCGCCTGCTTGTGCCTCGATCAGCTGATCTTCCGCCGACGCTTCGGCAAGTTCGGCTTCCTGGTTCACAAACTTGCGCTGACGGGTGATCCGCCGCAGCAGTTCCCGGCGCAAGGCAACGATCAGATATGCTTTTACGGAAGCAACCGCAGGCAGTGTAGGCGCATTATTCCAAAGCTGGACAAACAGATCCTGCACGGTATCTTTGACGAGTTCTTTGTCGGCAACGAGGCGGTAACCATAGTTGTGAAGCAGTCGAGCGTAAGTTTTGTAAATGCATTCGAATGCGGTAGCATCCTGTTTTTGGAGAAGCGCCCACTGGGTCAGGGCCGCATTTTCATCAGAACCCGCATTGTGCTCGTAAGGCGGATTTTGCAAGTTCTGATCTGATTCCATATGATTCACCCCCGCAGCCAAAACCTGCGTTTTGTCCAATTAATTATGATTTAAAGCAGGTTCAAAAATAGCCATAAAGAAATCAAAAAAAAATATCTTTCTATATTTATAAATTCAATTGGAACAACACTGATATGCCATCTTACGAGCATTTTGCCAGCCAGGATTTTGTGGCCGACGATGCCTTTATAAATTGGGTTACCAATCCATCCGAAACCACTGATGCCTTCTGGCAGCAGTGGCTTTTGCAGCATCCGCACAAGCGGAAAGATGTGGAAGCGGCCGCCCGGATCGTGCGGGAGCTCAGCGTCCAGACCAATGTTTTCGATGAAGAAGCGTTGCAGGCGAACTGGGAACGGATCAGATACAAAACGATTGCCGCTCAGGAAACAGGCAAAGTAGTTGCATTTCCACGCCGCTGGCTTGCGATTGCGGCAAGTGTAACGATCTTAATTCTGGCGGGGATCGGCGTGTGGCAAAACAGCAAATCTGTTCAATATGCGACGGGTTACGGCGAGGTGAAAACGGTGACCCTGGCGGATGGTTCCGAAGTGACATTGAACGGGAATTCCAGGATTTCATTTGTGAATGGCTTCTTTAACAGAAAAGTCAGCCTGACGGGCGAAGCATTGTTTAAAGTAAAAAAAGTCCGGACACTGAGTCAGCAAGTGGCATTTAAAGTGCAGGCCGACAGGGTACTGGTAAATGTGCTCGGGACAACTTTCAATGTGAGCAACCGCCGCGAAAATGTGGAAGTAATGCTTGTGGAAGGCAAGGTGCGGCTGGATCTGGAAGGACAGGGATCCGGGGAGGTTATGCTCGATCCCGGCCAGAAAGCGACGATTTCGAACACTGCGCATGCACTCGTAAAATCCAGTGCGGATCCTGAAAAACATATCGCCTGGTTGCATAATGAGCTCATTTACAATGGTGAAGATTTGCGAACCGTGTTTCAAAATCTGGAAGATGGTTTTGGAATAAAAACCAGGGTAACCCGTCCTGAAATATTGAAAAAGCGTTTTACGGGTTCCGTTTCAACAGATTCAATCCAAAATTTTTACAATCAGCTTGAAACGATCTACCATTTGCAGGTTGAGCCGGAGGCAGGCGGTTATCTGGTCAAATAATATAAGGATAATTGCAAGCGCATGAAGGCAACGTGGCGAATGGTAATGCAATGGGCTCCGGCTTGGTTAGTGGCGATTTTGCTGCTGACGCTTCAAACCAATGCTGCTTTTGCCCAACAAATCAGTCTTACCGAAGCGCTGCGCCGCATTGCTGCAACATATCAGGTTACCTTTAACTACGACACAGATCTTTTGGCTGGCAAATCAGTCGAAGCATTTGATCCTGATTCGATCAGGAATCTTGATAAGGTGGTAACAAAACTGCTGAAACCTTATCAGATCAACTTTCGACGGAGTGGGAAAACGTACATTCTTTATTCGGAAAAGGCGAAAAGTCAGGCCGTTACCAGCGAAATGAAAGAGGAGCGCTTTCTTTCAAAAGGATCGGAGAATAAAGCGGAATGGCTATTACGGGGAACCGTTTTATCCGAAAACGGCGAGCCGGTTCCAGGCGCTACAATCAAGCTCGAAAATACTTCTTATGGTGCTGCCGCAGCACTGAATGGCACATTTGAACTGGTGGTTCCAGCTCTTGAAGGCAGGCTTTCGGTTTCTTCGGTTGGTTTTGAAACGCAGCAAATTGGGTTTTCAAAGGAAATAAACATTGTGATAAGGCTGGCAGAAGACACCAATCTGCTCAGTGAAATGATCGTGACCGGATATTCAGCGGAGATCAGGCGTGATTTTACGGGCGCTGTTTCCACAGTAAATGCGCACGACCTGACGATTGTGCCTTCGGCAAATGTGGAGCAGCAATTGCAAGGGCGTGTTGCGGGATTAACTGTTATTACGAACGGGCAGCCAGGCACATCCAGCCAGGTCCGCATTCGTGGTTTTGGGTCCTTCGGCGGGAATCAGCCGCTTTACATTGTGGACGGCGTTCCTACGCAAAGCATTTCGTTCATCAATCCGGGTGACATTGAATCCACGTCCATTCTAAAGGACGCAGCCTCGGCGTCCATTTACGGCGCAAGGGCTGCCGCGGGCGTGATTGTGATTGCCACGAAGAAGGGGCAACGCAAAGCGCAGCGGATGCAGCTCAGTTACAACGGATTATTTGGTGTGACAATGCCGGGGAAGGGACTTTCGGTGCTGAGTCCGCAGGAGCAGGCCGACTGGACCTGGCAGGCCCGGAAAAATGATATTTTCCAAACCGGCGGGACCATTGGCCCGAACGGCTTTGCAGGCATTGCCAACGGCCAGTACGGTGCAGGTGAAAAGCCAGTTTTACCGGATTTCTTGTTGGTTGGTAACCGCACCGGCCTTTCCGGGTCGGCTGTGGATTTGAACCTGGAAAGGAGTAAATACAACACCAATCCCGCACTGGGCGAGTATTATCTTGTCGTTCCGGCCAATCACAACGGCACGGACTGGTTCAAAGCCATCAGCAGGAATGCGGCACTGATGCGCCACACGCTTGGGCTTTCGGGCGGAAATGCATTCAGCCGTTATTACATGGGCATGAGCTATCAGAAGCAAGACGGGACGATCATCAACAACAACTTTGATCGCTATACGTTTCGTGTCAATACGGAATATGATCTTAAGAAGCGGCTAAGATTTGGTGAAAATTTGCAGCTCGCATATCTGTCTGCAACAGGCCAGCAGGGGAGTATGGGCGGATTTTTGGGTAACAATATGAACAATAACCCCAGCGTGTCTGCCGATGAAAATGACATACTCGCAGCCTACCGTATGGCACCGATTATTCCGGTTTATGACGCATTCGGAGGCTACGCCGGCACGGCCGCCCCGGGATTCAGCAATCCGCGCAACCCGGTAGCGAGCAGACAAGCAGCCGCCAACAACTTCAATCACACGATCTTTGCATTCGGCAACGCTTATTTGGAATACGACATTACTTCCTTCCTGACATTCAAAAGCAGCATAGGCGGGACGTATTTCAACAACTATAACGGCACATTAACGCGGGCGACTTACGAGAATTCTGAAAATATCGCCAACACCAGCTATACTGAGGGGTCCGGATTTGGGTTAGCATGGACTTTTACAAATACATTGCAGTTTAAAAAGACATGGAAACGGCACGAAATAAGCGCGCTGGCCGGTATGGAAGCCCTCAATACTGGTGCTGGCAGGAACATCAACGGCTCAGGCATCAACCCATTTTCAATTGACCCTGAATATGTTACGTTAAGCACAACCATTCCAGGCTCCACAAGGCAGATCGGGAGTGGGAGGTCGATGGGAAATAACTTTTATTCGCTCTTTGGCCAGGCCAGATATATTTTCAACGACCGGTATATTCTTGCGGCGGTTGTGCGGAGGGACGGCTCTTCGCAATTCGGTCCGGAAAACCGTTTTGGTGTATTCCCTGCATTTTCGGCTGCATGGCTGATGTCGTCCGAGCGCTTTATGCAATCGGCGCGCTGGGTTTCTGACCTGAAATTCCGGGTTGGTTACGGCCGGATGGGTAATTCCAATTTTCTGAGTTCGACCAATCAATATAGTCTTTTTGTATCCAATGCGGCCAATGGGTATGATCTGGGCGCAAGTAACAATTCAATCTCTGCCGGATATTATAACAGCCAGATCGGTAATCCGAAAGCCAAGTGGGAAACCAGCATTACCTACAATGCAGGTCTGGACGGCTCTTTTTTCAATAATAAGCTGGAAACTGCGATAGATGTCTGGCGAAAGGAAACCACAGACTTGCTCTATCAGCTCCCTATACCGGGCGTGGTGGGCACCCGGGCAAGCGCACCTTTCGTAAATGTCGCGGGTATGCGCAATCAGGGCATCGATCTGCTGGTGACCAATCGCGGACGTCTGGCCCGGGAACTTCGGTATGAAATCTCCGCGTCGGGCAGTTTTCTTGCTAATAAAATAACACGGATAGCGCCGCTGGTGCCGTATTTCACAGGCGGCGGCACCCGATTAGGGACGCCCGTGGTCCGCAATGAGCCGGGACATGCCTTGTCGTCATTTTATGGTTACCGCGTGTCGGGTTTGTTCCAGAATGCAGAAGAAGTAGCCAATGCAGCCCCCCAGCCGGGAGCAGCGCCCGGGCGGTTCCGGTTTGCGGACGTGAATGGCGACGGCAGGATCAATGATAACGACCGCACCTATCTGGGCAATCCCATTCCAAAATTTACCGGAAGCATTGCCCTCACGCTTCGTTTCAAAGGGTTTGATCTGAATGCCAATTTGTATGCTTCGCTCGGAAGTCAGATTTTCAACAACCAGCGCTGGTTCAGTGACTTTTATCCCTCATTCACCGGCGCGGCGATCAGCACACGTGTCCGCGAATCCTGGTTGCCTGCGCGAACGGCAACCAATGTGCCGATCTTTGAAAGCGCTGCCAATTTCAGCACCAACACCCAAGCCAATTCTTATTACATCGAAAACGGTTCCTATGCACGGATGCAGTATGTGAGCCTGGGCTACACCATTCCCGGACAGCTGACAAAAAAGGCGCATTTGGATAAAGTAAGGCTCGTTTTTCTCACTTCCAACCTTTTTACGATCACCTCATACAGCGGCCTGGATCCGGCAGTAGGAGGGAATTCGGACGCCGTTTTTGGCATCGATGTCGGGAATTATCCCGTTAGCAAGGGATACAGCATCGGATTATCTGTGGACTTCTAGGTGGTCCTAAACTTATCTGAGAAATTGTAAAAGTTTGCAGACTGGTAGAGAGGAAAGGATTCGCTAAATAAGTGGCCCTATTCACACAATCCTCCCTGAGCATGATCAGACGAAATATCCGGTAAACTTCCTAATTATAGCCCGCCCGGAATTGCAGCGGTGTTTGCCGTGTCTTCGTTTTGAAAAGCTTGCTAAACGATTGCGGATAGTCGAAACCTAATTCATAGGCAATTTCACTAACAGATAGATGCGTTGTCGATAGTCGCTCTTTAGCACGTTCGATCAGCTTTTCGTGGATCAAATGTTGGGTAGTGTTCCCGGTGAGCTGTTTCAGGCAATCGCTCAGATACTTGGAAGACAAATGTAATTCCTCGGCCAAAAATTGTGCTGTGGGTAAACCATTGTGAAGCTGGTCGGAATCAAAGTAACTGTTCAAGATTCTCTCAACTTTATTTAAAAGCTCGTTGCTGACCGTCTTACGGGTGATAAATTGTCTGTTGTAATATCGGTCGCAGTAAGTCAGCATGAGCTCAATGTTGGCAATCCATACTTCCTGACTGAAATTGTCAATTGGCAGCGACAACTCTTTTTGCAGTTGGAGGAAGATGTTTTCCACCGTCTTTTGCTCGTCGTCTGAAAGAATGAGCGCTTCATTGACTGCATAATCGAAATATCCGTAAGACTTAATCTTACCGGCCAGAGCAGCGTTACGAAGAAAATCCGGATGGATGGACAGCTGCCAGCCAGCTTTTGCAGGGACGAAATCCTTATCAATAAAACTCACCTGCCTGGGCGCAAAGCACGACATTACTCCCTCGTCAAAATCGAAAATACTTTGGCCGTATTGTATTTTGCAAGGACATTCCGTTTTCAGAGTAACCTGGTAAAAGTCCGTAATAAGCCTTGTCCGCTGTTCAATTTTTATCTCAGGGAAATCCTCAAACCTCGTCAGGCTCACCAGCGGATGCCTGGGCTTCGGCAGCTGCAAGAGTTGGTGCAGCTGGCTGATCGACTGAATGTGAAGCGTTGTTGTCGTTTCCATCGTACAAGTTAGCTAAATCAAACCTGATTTTTTCCGGTAGGAATTGGCCATAAATCGGGCGATCATCGCATTTGGCAATAAGCTAGTCAGCCGTGCGCCGATCCGGTTTCTGCTTCCGGATACCTGGAAATGTTTTTTTGTCTCCAAAGCTTTCAATAATTCATCTGCCACTTCTTCCGGCGTTTGCGTGACAGCTGTTTGATAATCTGAGCTTAATCCGACACCTTTTTCATTGTTAATGCCCGCAGCTTCATTGAAATTGGTTTTTGTCAGTCCCGGCGCAAACAGCATAACCAGAATATTGTATGGTTTACATTCCTCGGTTATCGCCTCGGTAAAGGAGCGGACAAAAACTTTGCTTGCCGCATAAGTCGCCATGTAAGGTACAGGAGCGAAGGCTGCCATCGAGGCGACATTGATGATCGTGCCGCTTTTTCGCTCACGCATAGGTTGCATGAAAAGATGCGTCATCGCTACCAGGGATGCATTATTAAGTTGTATCAAATCCAGTTCAGATTGCAAATTCAACGCTGCAAACTCACCGCCAGAGCCGATTCCCGCATTGTTGACAAGCATATCGACTTCCCAGTTTTGTTTTTGGGTTTCTTGAAAAATTTGAAATGGAGCATCCTGTTTAGTCAGGTCCGCCGCAATGTAAGTTGCCTGCACTCCATATGTTTCCTGTAAATGTTTACTAAGCCTGGAGAGTTTCTCTGCGTTGCGTGCCACAAGAATCAGATTATGCTTTTTTTCAGCCAGCTTTATTGCCAGAGCTTCACCGATTCCACCCGAAGCTCCTGTTATTAATGTATATTCCATTTTTTGCTATCCATTAAATGATAATACAAAGGACGCTTGCTGCCGCTCAACCACTTGTAATCAAAAGTCGGTTTGTTGTGTTCAATAGTCGGGTAAATAATCAGGCATTGTGAAGTGTATATGTTAAAGACAGACAAAATTGGTTTAGGAGGGAGCTGCCATTGGTGTACCGAAGCAATATTCCAATCCTTAAAGGGCGTGGTCAACGTAAGTCAGGGCTGGATCAAGCCGGACGGCAATTTTTCTGGATTCTCGGAAGCAGTGATTGTCGAATTTGACCCCGATGCGATTTCCCTTGAAAACCTAATTGCAATCCACCTTTACACGCACAGCAGCACTTCCGAACATGCGATGCGATCTAAATACAGATCCGCGGTTTATACTTTCAATGACTATCAGGTAATCCCAGCAAAGCAGGCTATTGAGATATTGCAAAAGGAGTTTGAAGATCCAATCATTACAAAAGTGATTCCGTTCAAGACCTTCAAGTTGAACGATCAGCAATATCTGGATTACTACTATAAAAACCCCGAGATGCCGTTTTGCAAAACGTTCATTGACCCGAAATTGAAGATTCTATTGAAGCAGTTTTCAAGTCAAGTGGATGAGGAGAAGTTGCGATCTGCTGAGTATAAAAGGATGTAGATCCCATTTCGATAATTCTTCGACAACTTTGTTAAGGGCTTTTCTAATGGTGCCATTAACAGAAATCATTTTATTTCTGCGGTGAACTCTTACTTGCAGAGAGGAAGAGATTCGAACCGCGCGGCGTCCGCTCTCGATACAGTTACCCATATACTACCTTTTTAGGGCAGCTCCTGCGACCAGAGAGGACACAAAAAAGCCAGTTTTCGTGATGAAAACTGGCAGTTGCAGAGAGGAAGAGATTCGAACCGCGCGGCGTCCGCTCTCGATACAGTTACCCATATACTACCTTTCCAGGGTCGCTCTTCAACCAGAGAGGGTACAAAAAAAGCCAGTTTTCGCGATGAAAACTGGCAGTTGCAGAGAGGAAGAGATTCGAACTCTCGATACAGTTACCCATATACTACCTTTCCAGGGTAGCTCCTTCAACCACTCGGACACCTCTCTGTGTTGTGGTAAGGGGTGCAAAGATAGCTTTTATGACTTTAAATGCAAATGCAATGGTGCTTTTAATGAAGATCAGTTGCGAAATATGTTAGATACTCATTTCGCCTCTTAACGGCATTGCCAGCATTTCCTTGCATTTTTCTACGTCTTGTTCTTTTCCAAACACATACATCATTTTGGTGATGGCGGCTTCGGGGGTGATGTCGGAGCCGCTTACTACGCCGGCTTGTTTGAGGAAGCGGCTGGTTTCGTAGTGGCCTTGGGCTACGCGGCCGCCGTCGCATTGGGAGACGTTGAAAATGAGGATGTTTCTGGCAATGGCGCTGCTGATGGCATCGAGGAACCATGGCGCGGTGTTGGCGTTGCCAGCTCCGTATGTTTCCAGAACGATGCCTTTTAAGCCTTTGATATTGAGGATGGAATCGACCACTAACTGACTGATTCCCGGGAACATTTTCAGGAATGCGACATGATTGTCCATGTGTTTGTGGACCGTCAGTTGCTGGTTGGGTTCGTAAGACTTAATGTAGGGTAAATTATATTCAATCCTCACGCCGGCGTTAGCGAGTGCGGGATAGTTTTCGGAGTGGAACGCATTGAAATCGGAGCTTTCGCGCTTTTTGCTGCGATTGCCGCGGAGCAACATTGAATTGAAATAAATACAAACTTCCGAAATCATCGGCTGGCCGTTTTCATTTTTGGCTGCGGCGAGTTCCAATGCGGTGATTACATTCTCCCGGGCGTCCGAACGAGCGACGCCGATGGGCAGTTGTGCGCCGGTGAGAATGACGGGTTTGTTGAGATTGTCGAGTAAAAAACTAAGTGCGGAGGCTGTATAGGCCATTGTGTCCGTGCCGTGCAGGATAACGAAGCTGTCGTATTGCGCATATTCCTGTTCAATGATCGTCGCCAGCTCGATCCAGATTTCGGGGTTCATGTTTGATGAGTCGATGGGCTCGGACAGGGAGAGGAATGTTATGTCAAAATTGAGCCTGCTGATCTCAGGAACGCGGTCGATGATCTGGTCGAAATTGAATGGGACGAGTTGCTTTCCTTTGGTTTCGTAGACCATTCCCAATGTTCCGCCGGTGTAAATGACTAGCACGGAGCCTACGGTTGGCTCGGGAGAAATGGGATTAATGTGGATTTTGCTATATGACATGCAAATTTGCTTTTCGAAATGCTGGGATGCTTGTACGAGTGAGAAGGCTAGGATGCTTTTACAAGCATTTTTCTGGCGTTTTCACTGGTGGCAATAATGGCTTCCTGCTTGGTAATCTGTTTCAAATCGGCCACGCGCTGGGCAACGAGATCGATGTAAGCAACCTCATTTCTTTTGCCGCGGTAAGGAACGGGCGCCAGGTAGGGCGCATCCGTTTCCAAAACTAAATGTTCAATGTCAACAAAAGGAATGACTTTATCCAAGCCGCCGTTTTTGAATGTCGCGACGCCGCCGATGCCGAGTTTGAAACCGAGTTCAATGGCTTTGTTGGCTTCATCCAATGTTCCGGTAAAGCAGTGGAAAATGCCTTTCAGGTTGGGATCTCCAAATTCTTCAATGAGTTTTACAGTTTCCCAAAATGCGCTTCTGCTATGAATGTCGATCCAGAGTTTGTGTTTTCTTGCCAGTTTGCATTGATATAAAAATGCCTTTTCCTGCTGTTCCCGGAATGTTTTATCCCAAAATAAATCCATCCCGATTTCACCGATGGCTATAAAGCTGGCTTTTTCGAGCCATTCTTCGATGATGGTAAGTTCTGTCTCAAAATCATCTTTTACATACGTCGGATGCAAGCCGATCATCGGCAGGCATTTGCCGGGGAAGCGTTCGGCCAGTTCCATCATGCCGGGAATGGTGGCGTGGTCGCAATTGGGCATCCAAATCTGCTCTATGCCTGCATTCCAGGCGCGATCAAGCATGGCATCGCGGTCCTGAGCATAATCGTCACTGTATATATGTGCGTGGGTCTCAATCATTTGTATTAATATTCACGTCCTTTCCAGACGGTTTTTCCAGGTAAAAAGTAATTGGCCAGCATAATCCACCCGATCAGCGTCATGTGAAACCAGAACAGCAGCGCGGCTTTCCAAAGGTCAAATTGCCGCAACAACACAATGGAAATCAGCGAAATAGTCGTGATCAGCACGTAATAGCGCCCTATCCCGATCCACGGCTCGATAGGAAACCATACGGAGAGAATCAGAAATATGGGAACGATCAAGGATGACAGGATCAGGCTCCATTTGGTCACCCAAAACGACTGCATAACGCCCTGCATCCAACGTTTCCGCTGTTTCAGCAACTCTGCAAAGCTGGTAACGGGTTCGGAAACATTCAGAATGTCCCTGTGATACGCCATTTTGAAATCATAGCCGCCTTTTGCGATGCCCATAAATAGCGTGTAATCCTCCACAATGGAAAACCCAAGCTTTTCATAACCGCCAACGGCGAAATACGCTTCCCGAGCCACGGCCATGTTGTTACCCATGCCGGTCATTGGAATTTTGAACAAAGAAAAAAAGCGAGCGACACTCAGCGCAAACAGCCATTCGGTTGACAAAAGATCTGCTCGTAAATGGCTTTTTTTCATGCGCGTAAGGCCGACTACGACGCCGGTTTTCTCTTTAAAATGCCTTAGCATGCCCTTTACCCAAGTTGGCGCAACGGTAATGTCGGCGTCACAATAGAACAGATAATCACCTTTGGCTTCGTGCGCAAGCTGCGCCAGCACATTGGCTTTTCCCTTTAATCCCGCAACTTGCTTCGTGATTTTAAGGCATTTAAACTGGTGTTTGTCCCAAATAAATCCGGCTATAAGCTCTTCGGTAAGGTCTTCGGAATCGTCGTCGCCGATAATGATTTCAATATTTTCTTTCGGAAAATCGAGTTCATGCAGCGATTTGAGACATCTTTCAATATTATTTTCTTCGTTACGTGCCGCGACGAGCACGCTCACTTTAATGCGATTGCCGGTTTGAAGCATGTAATAGTATAAATTTTGCGATCATAAAGTGTTCATTAATAATGTCATAGCGTCACTTCATCGCCATTGCTTCGAATGTAAATCCCTCATTACTGAAATGCTCCAAAAACCTCGGAAGCGCGTATTGCATGTTAGGTGCGGCTTTGACGCTGTCGTGGAACAAAACAATTGAGCCAGGCCGGGTATATTGAATCGATTTTCGCAGACAAATTTCCTGTGTAATTTCTTTGGAAAAATCCCCGCTTAAAACATCCCACATGATAATGGCGCGCTCACTTTTAACAACACGCGACTGGCTTTTTTTGATCCGTCCATAAGGTGGCCTGAATAGATTCGTCGGCACATTCAGCTGCTTCTCACATTGCTTAATGTTGTCGAGATACACTGCATCCTCAGTCTTCCAGCCATTCATGTGATTGAATGTGTGATTGCCTATCGCATGTTGATTATCAAGTAGTTGTTTGTAGATCTCCGGATGTTTCTCCACATTATTTCCAATGCAAAAAAAGGTCGCTTTCGCCTTATAACGTGCCAATGTTTCCAGAACAGACTCGGTAATGTCGGGAATAGGGCCGTCGTCAAAGGTTAGGTAAATCTTTTTTTCCTGCGTCGGAACGCGCCAGATAAAGCCTGGGAAAAACGCTTTCAGCCAGAAAGGCGAATGGTGTAAAAACATTATTTTAAATGGTGTCGGCCAATATTTGTGGTCAAATATAAAGGGATATAAAATAAGAAGCTGCCCATCTGGAGCAGCTTCTCGCTTAATATAATATGTAGCTTTTATAAAATCACCGATCAGGCATGCGCAAATGCAGGGTTGAACATGGAAACCGCTTTTGCTTCCAGGAACGATTGTCCCATCAGATATTCATCAACCGATCTTGCAGCTTCGCGTCCTTCGCTGATCGCCCACACAACCAAAGATTGTCCACGGCGGCAGTCACCGGCTGCGAACACTTTTTCGTTGGAAGTTGATTGATAACCGTTTGTTTTAATATTGCCGCGCTCGTCAAATTCCACTTCCAGGTCATTCAGAAGGCCTTCTTGTTGCGGGTGCAAGAATCCGGCTGCCAAAAATGCCAGGTCGCAAGGAATGTTTCTTTCGCTTCCTGCTACTTCTTTCATTTGCATCCGGCCCGTTTCTGGATCTTTTTGCCAATCGAGGTCAACGATTTTCAATTCTTTTAAATTGCCGTTTTCGTCGCCAACAAATTCTTTTGTATTGATAGACCAATGTCTGTCGCAGCCTTCCTCGTGCGAAGTTGAAGTCCGCAACATCATCGGCCAGTTTGGCCAAGGCGTGCTCGCATCACGATCTTTTGGAGGAATCGGCATCAATTCAATTTGTGTAATGGAAGCTGCACCATGACGGCCGGACGTTCCTACGCAGTCAGAACCCGTGTCACCGCCACCGATTACCACCACGTGTTTGTCTTTCGCAATGATCTGTCCGTTTGTGTAAGGCGCTCCGCGGTGATCCACTGCTGGATCGATTCCGGCAACGCGTTTGTTTTGCTGGCTCAGGAATTCCATCGCAAAGTGTACGCCTTTCAAATGACGTCCTTCGATTTTTACATCTCTTGGAACCGTCGATCCCATTGTCAATAAAACTGCATCGAACTCATCCAGCAATTCATTTGCTTTCACAGTAACACCCACATTCACATTCGTGCGGAATTCAACGCCTTCGGCTTCCATAACTGCCAAACGACGGTCAATAACGCCTTTATCCAGCTTGAAATCAGGAATTCCGTAACGAACCAGTCCACCGATTTTATCAGCGCGTTCCATCAAAACAACCGAATGTCCGGCTTGGTTAAGCTGGTAAGCAGCCGCCATTCCTGCAGGTCCGGAACCGATAACAGCCACTTTTCTGCCGGTGCGGAATTTTGGGATTCTTGGTTTTACAAGGCCTAGTTCAAAAGCTTTCTCAATGATCGCTTTTTCAATGTATTCAATCGCCACTGGTGGCTTGTTAATGCCAAGAACGCAAGAAGATTCGCATGGGGCAGGGCATATCCTTCCCGTAAATTCAGGGAAGTTGTTGGTCGATGACAAAATTTCGTAAGCCAGCGCCCAGTTTTCATCATACACCGCGTCGTTGAACTCGGGGATAATGTTGCCTAGCGGGCAGCCATTGTGGCAAAAAGGGATTCCGCAGTCCATGCAACGGGCTGCCTGCTGTTTGGAATGAGAGTCAGTTGGGGCAGTTTCAATCTCGCGGTAATCCGAAAGACGTTCGTCAACACTTCTTTTCTTTGGCAACTCCCTTTCAAACTCTAAAAATCCGGTTGGTTTTCCCATTCTTATATTTCTTATTAAATCGTTATTCTAATTAAAACAACTTCAACAAAACGTGGTAACCGCTTATTGATGAACTACATCCACAACGATATCTTTGTAAACCACATTCTTATCGGCAATCTGCTGCGCCAATGTAATGTTGCGTCCTTCCAAAGCTTTCTTGAAATCGGCAGGCAACACTTTCACAAATTGCTTCACAGATTGTTCCCAGTTCTGGATCAGCTGGAATGCAATGTTGCTGGTTGTATACTGGAAATGTTTGTCCAGATATTCGCGCAAAATGCCCTGATCTTCTTCGTTAAGTGGATCCAGTGAAACCATTTCCATGTTCACTTTCTCTTTGAATGTGCCGTTTTTATCCAAAACATAAGCCACACCGCCCGACATCCCGGCCGCGAAGTTTCTTCCTGTTTCACCAAGAATCACAGCCAAACCGCCCGTCATGTATTCCAGACCGTGGTCACCAACGCCTTCAACAACCACTTTCGCACCTGAGTTACGCACACAGAAACGTTCTCCGGCTGTTCCTCTGATATAAGCATCGCCCGACGTTGCGCCGTAGAAAGCAACGTTACCAATGATAATGTTCTCTTCCGGCTTGAATTTCGAGTCGCGGTCTGGATAAACAATCAGTTCAGCGCCGCAAAGTCCTTTTCCGAAATAGTCATTGGCGTCGCCTTCCAGTTCCAGACGAAGCCCGGCTGTGTTAAATGCACCAAAACTTTGTCCGGCCGTTCCACGGAATTTGAAATGAATGTTGCCTTTTGCAAGACCAGCACCGCCGTATTTTTTTGAAATCTCGTTCGATAACATTGTTCCAACCGAACGGTTCAGGTTGTTCAATGCAAACTCGGCATAAATTTCCTCCTGGCTGTCCAGCGCAGGTTGCGCCGCCTTGATCAGATCCCAGTCGATAATGCTGTCGATGCCGTGATCCTGTTCTTCCTGTTTGAACTGAGCCACTGAAAGATCGCCTTCTTTATATAATATGGCGTCGAAATTTAGGTTTTTGTATTTCCAATGTTTGATATCGTTACGCAGTTCGAGATATTGAGCCTGGCCAACCATCTCATTTACAGTCCGGAAACCAAGTTGTGCCATGATTTCGCGCAACTCTTCGGCCATGAAATGGAACATGTTCACCACGTGCTCAGGCTTACCCGAGAACAATGCGCGCAATTCTTTATTTTGTGTTGCTACGCCGACAGGGCAAGTGTTCAAATGGCATTTGCGCATCATAATGCAACCTGCCGCAACCAATGCAGCCGTCGCCACGCCCCATTCTTCCGCGCCCAACATCGCCGCAATCGCAAGGTCGCGACCTGTACGAAGCTGACCATCAGCCTGAACGGTAACCCGTCCGCGCAATTTGTTTTTAACCAAAGTCTGGTGCGTTTCCGCAAGACCAAGCTCCCAAGGCAAACCTGCGTGACGGATCGAGCTCAATGGGGAAGCACCCGTTCCGCCGTCGTAACCTGAGATCAGAATGTGGTCCGCATGCGCTTTCGCAACACCCGAAGCAACCGTTCCGACACCGGCTTCCGAAACCAGTTTTACACTGATACGCGCCTGACGGTTTGCATTTTTAAGGTCAAAGATCAACTGAGCCAAATCCTCAATCGAGTAAATATCGTGGTGGGGCGGGGGAGAGATCAAGCCTACGCCCGGCGTCGAGTGACGCGTGCGGCCGATCCAGTCATCCACTTTAAAGCCTGGAAGCTGTCCACCTTCACCTGGTTTTGCACCCTGTGCTGTTTTGATCTGTAACTCGCCAGCATTGCTCAGATAGTGGCTGGTAACCCCGAAACGTCCCGAAGCAACCTGCTTAATCTGCGAATTCATGCTGTCGCCATTTGCCAAAGGCGTGTAACGCAATTCGTCCTCGCCGCCTTCGCCAGAGTTCGATTTTCCACCGATCCTGTTCATGGCAATGGCCAATGTCGTATGCGCTTCCCACGAAATAGAACCAAATGACATGGCTCCCGTAGCAAACCGTTTGAAAATGCTTTCCACCGGTTCCACTTCTTCAATTGGAATGCTCGTTCCTTTTTTGAAACGAAGCAAACCGCGAAGCGTTAACGCCTTATGGCTCTGATCATCAATCAGTTTTGAGTATTTCTTAAATGTTTCGTAACTGTTTGTTTTCGTAGAATGCTGCAACAAATGGACGGAAGCCGGGTTGAAAATGTGCGCTTCTCCGCGTTGTTTCCATTGGTAAAATCCACCGACTTCCAGCTTCGGTTTCGAATCCGGTGTTTCGTGGTAAGCCACTTTGTGACGCACCAGGATTTCACGCGCAATCTCAGAAATGCCCATTCCACTGATGCGGGAAATGGTTCCTGTGAAATATTTATCAACCACATCTTTATTCAAACCAACGCATTCGAAGATCTGAGCGCCTTGGTAAGACTGCAATGTTGAAATTCCCATTTTGGAGAAAATCTTCAAAAGCTCCTTATTAACGGCCTTAATGTAGTTGTAATGCAGTTTTTCATCCGTAAACTCACCTTCAATCATCTTCTTGCGATTCATGAAAGAAAGTGTTTCAAATGCCATATAAGGGCAAATTCCCGCTGCACCATAACCGATCAAGGCGGCAACGTGATGTGTTTCCCAAACGTCTCCCGCTTCAACCAATAACCCTACTTTTCCTCTCAATCCTTCACGGATCAGATGGTGGTGAATGGTTGCAGTGGCTAGTAGCGAAGGAATTGGCGCGTGATCCGAGTCAATCGCACGGTCGGAAAGGATCAGGATTTCAAATCCGTCATCGATTGCGTCCGTTGCATAGCGGCATATGCGCTCCAATGCCCTTTCCAGCGCTTTTCCGCCTTCGTCAGCGCGGAAATAGGTGTTAATAGTTTTCGCCTGGAAGCCGTCTTTATCTACAAAACGCAGTTTATCAAACTCCTGCACCGACAAAATCGGATGCGGCAGCGCGATCTGGCGACAATGTTTCGGCGTCTCGGTTAATATATTTTCTGTTCCACCCACAAACGAAATCAGCGACATAATCGAACGTTCGCGGATCGAGTCAATCGGTGGGTTGGTAACTTGTGCAAAAAGCTGTTTGAAATAATTAGACAAATGCTGGCTTTGCTCCGAAAGCACGGCCAAAGGCACATCCGTTCCCATCGAACCGATCGCTTCCTGACCTGTTTGTCCCATAGGAGCCAGGATCATGCGTAAATCTTCTGAAGTGTAACCAAATGCAACCTGACGTTTCAGCAATGCATTGTCGTCATAAGCGCGGTAAGTCCGGATCGGGTGATCCAGCTGATCTACGTGCAACTTGTTATCATCCAGCCATTTCTGATAAGGCTGACCTGAACAAACTGCTGCTTTAATTTCTTCATCCGGAATAATGCGGCCTTGCTCCATATCCACGACGAACATGCGTCCTGGCTGCAAACGACCTTTGGTAACAACCCTTGACTGATCCACATCCAAAACGCCAGCCTCAGACGCCATAATGATCGTATCATCGTCCAAAACCCAGTAACGTGAAGGGCGAAGACCGTTACGGTCAAGCGTTGCGCCCACCATTTTACCATCTGTGAACGAGATCGAAGCCGGACCATCCCAAGGCTCCATCATCGCAGCATTGTATTCGTAAAATGCTTTGCGTTCCGGATCCATCTGCTCATTTCCGTCCCAAGCCTCAGGAATCAGCATCATCATTACGTGCGGTAATGAGCGGCCCGAAAGGTGCAGCAATTCAATGGCATTGTCCAGGTTTGCAGAGTCAGATTGGTTTCTGTCGCAAATCGGGACGATCATGTCCATTTCTTCTTTTGTAAAAAACTCAGAAGCGAATGATTTTTCCCCGGCACGGATCCAGTTCACATTTCCTTTTACGGTGTTGATCTCACCATTATGCGCAATGTAGCGGAACGGCTGAGCAAGCTCCCACGAAGGGAATGTATTGGTAGAAAAACGCGAGTGAACAACCGCAAGGGCCGAAACCACCGATTCGTTTTCCAGATCCGGGAAGTAATATTTTAGCTGGGCAGTCGTAAGCTGACCTTTGTATGAGATCGTGCGGCAGGATAGGGAAGAATAGTAAAAGCTTCTTTCCACGCCCTTAACCGTATCTCTGATAATCCGCGCAGAAACCTGGCGCAGGATGTAAAGCTTTCTTTCAAACCCAAGATCGTCCGTTACTTCGTCCGGACGTTTGATAAACAATTGCTCAACATGCGGTTCAACAGACAATGAACCCTCGCCCAATGTGTTGTTTAATGTTGGCACTTTTCTGTAACCTAATATATGCAATCCAAGCTTTTTGGCTTTACGGCTCAGAATGTCGCGGCATTCCTCGCGCATGATTTCGTTGCCCGGAAAAAAGATCATCCCCACGCCATACTCACCCGCTGGCGGCAATTGAAAACCAAGCTTTGAACATTCTTCAACAAAGAACTCGTGTGGAATCTGAATCAAAATGCCTGCGCCATCACCCGTGTTCGGATCGAAACCGGTAGCACCCCTATGCTCCATGCGTTCGAGCATGTGAATGGCGTCAGCCACGATCTGGTGTGACTTGCGGCCCTTAATGTTAGCCCGGAAACCTATACCACATGCATCATGCTCAAATTCCGGACGGTACAGTCCCTGATTTTCTACCATTGGTTCAGACATTTGCGACATTAATCGAAGATTCTAGAGTTGACAAATTCGTAAATAGAATTTGTTTAAATAAGCAATTAAAAATTTTTAAGAAACCGCCATCCCGTTATGAATTGGGTAAAGCCACGCAAGATAACCATAAAAGATATTTGGCCGAATACGGAAATGGCAAAATTTTCTATCTGTATGAGATTTTGATTTTTTTATCACAATTAATATAGAAATATTGATAAAACGATCAGTGCTTTTAGTGATTAGTTGTCAAATTCATAATCAAAAACCACTATTAAGCTGTCTTACCTAAATCCAAATACCGTCTTGTTAAAATAATAAATCTTTCTATTATGACCAAAAAAAAGCCCAGCCTTTCAAGGCTGGGCAATTGTGTTTATGAATTTTTTGTGCTGGTTATGGCTCTTTGGATTCGCTTACATTGTCGTAATCCTCATCATCATACCCATCGTCACCCGTACCGAATTCGTTCTCCAGACTATGCATGAAAACGGCGTCAATGGCTTCCTCTTTGGATGGTAAAACTTCCATATCCGGAATTTTCAGATCTTCCAGCAAGTCCATAAAATCATCATCCCGCGTCACGATCACGAGCAGGCCAAGGTCATTGGCACAGAGCCAGTTTATCTTTTTCAAAATTGCAGTTCCTGCCGCATCCACCGATTTCACAGGCTGCATATTGACGATCAGATTGTGGTAACCTTCACGGAAAATTTCGCGCGCCGTTTCCTCAAATGCCGCCGGGACGTCACCAGCAAATGCGGGCTCTTCCAGCTCTATATATACGAATTGTTCTTTCTTTTCCAGTTTATAGTTCATTTCAATTTTTTGTTTTGTTCAAACAAGATTTTTAATAAAATATCAACAGAATGTGATTACAACGCTCTCAAAATGGCGTTTTCTATTCTTTTCAATGGATCGTCCAGATTGTTTTTCTGGAATTTATTGCCTGTTACTTTTTCAAATAACTCAATGTAACGGTCCGAGATTAGCTGAATGCGCTCATCGTCCATCACCGGAACAGTCTGACCCTCTTTTCCTTGAAAGCCATTCTGAATGAGCCACTCTCTTACAAATTCCTTGCTAAGCTGTTTCTGGGGAAGTCCCGCCCGCTGGTTTTCCGCATATACGTCTGCATAGAAATAGCGCGATGAATCCGGCGTGTGGATTTCGTCAATGAGGTAAATTATGCCATCCAGTTGGCCAAACTCATATTTTGTATCCACCAGGATCAGCCCCTGATCGGCAGCCATTTCGGTTCCTTTGGCAAAAAGCGCAAGCGTATATTTTTCCAAATGCTCGTAATCATCTTCGCTTACCAGGCCCTGCGCAAGGATTTCTTCGCGCGAAATGTCCTCGTCGTGTCCTTCGTGCGCTTTCGTGGTTGGCGTAATAATGGGCTGGGGAAGTTTATCATTTTCTTTCAATCCATCCGGCAAAGAAACGCCGCATACCGAGCGCTTTCCAAGCGAATATTCCCGCCACGCATGTCCCGCCAGATAGCCGCGCACCACCATTTCCACAGGATAAGCCTGGCATTTCAAGCCAATGCTCACATTCGGATCTGGCACTTCTTGGAGCCAGTTAGGGACAATGCCCGACGTAGCATTGAGGAAATGTGCCGCTATTTGGTTCAAAACCTGTCCTTTATATGGAATTGCCCGAGGCAGGATCACGTCGAAAGCCGAAATGCGGTCGCTGGCAACCATCACAAGTTTTTTCTCGAAGGAATAAACGTCGCGCACTTTTCCTTTGTAAAACGCTGTCTGGCCAGGAAATTGAAAGTTGGTTTCTGGAATGCTATTCATCTTTTTATAGTAAAAATTACCACTCTATTTCGTCTTGTTTTGCTGTTTTAGACTTGTATTGCTTCCTTCTGAGCTGGTAAATATATTGCGATTCGTTTGATTTCATGGCATCCAATATCGCACGGGCCTGCTCCTCAGACATATTCATTTCCCGCAAACTTCGCAGCAGCTCCTCTTTCTGCACATCTTCGGCCACTTCCCGCGTCTCCGGTTTCGGCTCCGGCGGCGCGGGCTGGTTGCGCTCCGCAATGGCATCCCGCTCCGATTTTTGTTTCTTATTATTCTGGTCAGAAGGCTTGTCGATGCCTGAAAATGCTTTTTTCAAAACAATGTAATTGCTCCGTGCCAGGCTGTTTCCTGGTTCCAGCCGCAGCGCTGTTTTCAAATGGTCGAGTGCGTTCACTGTGTCCTTTTGATTCACTCGAATTAATGCGATTTGGCTGTTCGCAATGGATGCAATGGTGTTATCATCAATGTGATCCAGCAGTTCGTAATGTTTCAGCGCCAATTTGTAATTGCCCATCTGATAGTAGGAGTGGGCCAGATTCAGGCGCGCCGCCGGGTCGGAAAAAAGGGAGCCGTACGTAATTTGGTAATACAAATCGGCCGACTGCTTGTATTGTTTGTTGTTATATGCCTGCTCCGCGCCCAGTTTCCGCTCATTGGCCTTGGTAATGGAGTCAAATGTCCGATTATCCCAGAGCCAAAGCAGAATATAAAGAATAATGGCGGTCATAGGCGGTCGATTTGTGTCGCAAAAATAAGCATGAATCCTTATAGTCGGAACGTTCCTATCGTAATTAAAACGTCCAGCAGGATCAGGATCAGTGCTGCGCCCAGGAAATAATAGTATTTGTTACTCACCACCGTAATTGTCCGCGAATCGACCAATGTCCCCTCCGCCTGGTTGACGTCATTGATGAGTTTCAACATGTCATTTTTGGTATTATTAAGCTCATAGTAAGTTCCTCTCGCCGCGGTTGCCATCGTTTTAAGGAAGTTTTCATCCAGTTTGCTGATCACCAGTTTGTCGTTTTTATCCATCAGCGGCTTGCCGTCCTGCTGGATGCTGATGCCCACTTTCGTCCCCACCGCCACCGTGTAAACGCCTATTCCAAACCGACGTAAATTGTTGTACAACGGCCCGCTGCAAGATGAATTGTTCTCACCATCCGTAAAAAGGATCATCATTTTCGAGCGTCCACCGGGATCGGCAGCATTCATTAATTTGTTGTAAGCCAGTTCGGTTGCATCGCAAATGTTGGTCCCGCCCGTCGCCAGTAAATCCGTTTGTAAAGATTGTATAAACAATTCCAAAGCAGCGCCATCATAAGTCAGCGGCACGTGGATGAATGCTTCATTCGAAAAAATTATGATCCCGATCCGGTTTGCCCGCTCATTCTGCACAAATCTGTTCATCTCAAATTTCACTTTTTCCAACCGCGACGGGGTCACATCCGCTGCATCCATGGATTTGGAAAGGTCCACGATCAAAAAAATGTCCTTGCCTTTGGACTGGATCTGCCGGTCGGCCTCCCCGAACGACGGTCCGAGTAAACTGATGATCAATAATGCGAATGTAATGGACCTTAAAAATAGTTTCAGGATGAGGGTTCTTGCGGTGGTTTGCAACTGCCGGGCGATGCGGACGGTGCGGATAATGTAGGCTGTGTAGATTAAAATGAAAAAAAATATGAAAAAAAATTCAGTGGTGTCAAAGGGGTAATTCCAGTTCATAATGAACGCTTTGGGTAATTTAAAATTTTTCAAAAATAGGGAATTGTGGCTTCTGATAAAGTTTTTTTAGGGAAATGTTTGTTTTTCTGAACGGCAACCTTCTATATTTGCAACCCAGAACGGAAAGAAGGAGGGATGGGTGAGTGGCTGAAACCAGTAGTTTGCTAAACTGCCGTACTCGCAAGGGTACCGCGGGTTCGAATCCCGCTTCCTCTACACCGATCTAAAATAGAGTAAAAAGAGGGGCTGACCTTTGACGAAATCGAGACTCAGCCTAACAAGTAAAATAACTCGGGGAGTGGCGCAGCCCGGTAGCGCATCTGGTTTGGGACCAGAGGGTCGCAGGTTCGAATCCTGTCTCCCCGACAAAAAAGATTTAGGCAGTTAGGCCGTTGCAGATAAAACTGCGAATCGCTGACTGCCTATTTTTTTGACTACGGTCCGGTAGCTCAGCTGGATAGAGCAGCTGCCTTCTAAGCAGCAGGTCATGTGTTCGAATCACATCCGGATCACGCAAGCACTTAACATTTGTTAGGTGCTTTTTTTGTGCGCCGACAAATAATTCATACTGACCGGAAAATTTGTAAATTGTGTCTAGTTGAGGCCTGGGTATTTCTTTGTGAAATAACATCAAACATCTCCCGGCAAAACTCATGAAAACAAAACTGTCGGACATGACGACCTTTGAACTGCGAGAAGTTAGCCACTGGGATGAAGCTGAAAAATGTCAGTCAGAGATTCTCACGTTGGCCGAAGACGAAATCGAAGGCATTCTTATTGTCTACACGGGCCAGCAGGGCGACCATACATTAAGTATCATACCGTCCCTCAATGTTTCCGGTTATGGCATTGATGAGGAGGATTCCGTAAACGCGTTAAAGGAAAATTTAGAGACGCTTTTTGAGGATCTGTTCGGTATCAGCGAGTCCGAGCGAAAAGATGAACTGTCCAGGATGGGATGGAATCCACAGCCATCGTCGGACCAGCCGCTCCCCTGGCTCCACTTTGAAGAAAAAGAAATATTACAAAATTTCGATTTTCCTGAGCGAGTAAAAACCTCCATCTTACAAGCTGCATAGTTGGGAAATAATCGGCCTGTTAAGCTTAAAGACTGGATACGTTTCCTCGAAGCGCACGATGCCATTATTTGCGTATGAAAGCATCTCATGAACATTGGAAATGCCCAAGATGTCTTCGAACCATTACCCATAGACCTGCGTATAAAGATATTCCCGCACTTCATTCGAAAACCAATCTTGCCACAATGGGGAAATCGCTGGAGGATCTTTATGATTGGATTGAGAGAAATTGACAAATAATGCGGCTTCTTGAATAAAGCCTAACAAATGATATTTGTAATTTTTTGTCGGAAATTCCGACTTGATTTCTATCCTTGGCTATGAAGAAATTCTCAACGATGAAAGAGGCCTTTGACTGGTGGGCGAAGCACATTTATCCGGCTTTGCCGCCGGACGTGAAGAAGGGTAGGTATACAAGTGCTTGGAAGGATTATACTTATCAGCAAGGAATTTCTGAAAAGAGAATGGAAAACATTTTGTCAGACTTTGGTAAAATCGATGTCAAAATTGAGGTAACATTCACACCAAACTAAAATTTTTGACTGATTTTTGTCGGAAAACTCGACTTATATCCAGTAATAAAAAACCCCGGAGCTTCTAAGTTTCTGAGGCTGCGATGCTCCGGGGGAGTTTAATCTTTAATGCAGTTGCAGCGATTTGATAAATGTATTGGCGTTTTGCAGGCGCATAATTGAGATTTGGATTTTGGATTTTTAGGGTTGAGAAACCTTGTATAGAATATATTTAGCCGATCGTTTGCTCATTTCAACCGAAGGGTAAACGGTCTGCTTTGCTGCTAGAATAGGCGCGTAACATTTAATATCTTTAAGAAACGAAACTCAACTTACAATGATACAAACAACAAAGAAATCGAATACAAAAGTTGTTGCTGGTGTCAATACAGATCAGAAGCAGCCTGTTTTTCTTAGAATGCTGGATGACAAAAAAGCGATTTACCGCTTTTTTCAAGGGGAAATTTCAATTGATGAGCTGAATGCCAGAGGAATCAAATTTATTAAACCATTATAGTTTCGTTGAGGTAAATCTTTCTTACAATTTTGTAACTGATTCCGGCGATCAATATTCAGCTTTCTTTGTCGGGACTAACTATTTTGAAGATTGTTTAGATTTGAATGAACATGTTGTGAGCTTTGGGTTTTCTCCAAATGAGAGAAGGTCTGAAGCTTTTTTCTTGGATTCAAATTGCAATTTAAAGCGAAGAGCAAAAATAGATTTCCGCGTGCGGGATACGATTTTCGCTATCATGGAGGAGTTTCTGACCAAGTTCCCCACTAAATCTATTGTTTCGATTTGTGCTAACA
Source organism: Dyadobacter chenhuakuii (assembly GCF_023821985.2). NCBI lineage: Bacteria > Pseudomonadati > Bacteroidota > Cytophagia > Cytophagales > Spirosomataceae > Dyadobacter > Dyadobacter chenhuakuii. Next base: position 638,203 of record NZ_CP098805.1, read on the forward strand.
ATGATGCACGCGAACTGTGCCGTCGCAAACTATTTAAAGATTGGTACAAAAAGGCTTCTGAACACAAACCGACATTGATCGAAAAGTATGACATTGATCTGCAAGGAGCTGACACATTCTATGGTTATGCTTCGCTAATCCTCCGAAATGATAATCCGCGGCACGATAAGCTTAGGGATGCGTTTCAAAATCTAAACAGTGATTTGATCTCCAAAGGTTATTAGATCGTAAGAGCCACGTCTTATGCGTTTAACCCCACAATTTAAAGTCGCTTCCAAGATCATTTGACCGATCAATCATTCAAACCCGCCTCCGGAAAACTCTCTGCTTAAAAACAGTTGGTATGGCACCGATTTAGCGCTTGTATGTTGCAAACATTCAAGTGCTATATGTGCAAAATATTCTTTCTCTTCATGGCAGTCATTGCTGGGCCATGCTTTTCTCAAACAAAAACAATCTGGGACGGTGAAGCAAATCCGGCTAGTTGTAATAAGGCATACGGGTCCGTAATTTCGGGATCCGATGCTTTTGCCGGTGGTGCTTGTTTTCGCGCGGAGCCGGATAAGTTTCATATGCCGAAAATCGGGTTTAATTGCAGCAATGCCTGGCGGGCGGATATTTCGGGGTTCGATGAGCTTCGTTTTTTTATAAAGTCAAATCAAAACTCGCAGACGACTTCCATACGGCTTATCACTTACTTCGCGCAGAGCAATTGGGTCGATATTGGCACTTATATACAGGGTGCGGGCGGGATTGCTACCGATTATAAGGAAGTCAGAATTCCGCTGACATTGTTCAAAAAGCAAGGTTATGACCTCAGTTCTATTGAATATCTCGAATTTGCAACTACAACTTCAAACCAACTTTTCTACTTTATCGATGACATTCAGGTGGTCGACTTAAAATCGCCCAAGCTCTCATTACAACCGGTTTCCAGCCGGGTTTTAAAGCTCAGCGTTAGTGAACGGTTTGATACGGCAGGATGCTATAAAAATGCCAATTACAGTTTGGCGAGCCAGGCAAATCCGGCGTATCTGCAACAGCAACATCCCGTTAAAATCGGACGGCATCATTATGTTAAGGGGTTACTTCCGACGTCCGGAGTGCCAATCGTTGCGTATGAGCTGTATCTGATTTTTGATAAACCATTGAATAATGCTGGCTTATACAATTTGACAGTCACTGACATCAGGGACCTATCTGGTAATGCAGCTGCATTGGACACGGCGTTCACTTTCAATGACCTTGCAATTTACGGAAACGTAAAGGCCAACCAGGTTGGGTATTTGCCCGATAGCCCGAAACTGGGCAAGCTGGGCAACTTTCTGGGCGATGCCTGGTTTATGCCCGTTGATTCGGTCAATACACCGGTTTTTGAGGTTCGAGACGAGGCAGATCAAGTTGTTTATAGCGGCGTAAGTAAGTTTTTGAAAGCTGATTCATCATTCAGCGGCGAATTGGTTTTGGACCTGGATTTTTCGGAAGTGACCATTCCCGGCACATATTATTTGTATGTAGAGAGTTATGGCCGTTCGGAAACATTCACCATTGCTGATGAAGTGTACGACGACTTACATAAGCACACGGCCAGGGCTTTGTATTACCAAAGATCGGGCAAGCTGGATTCGCAGCATACCGGCAATTGGCAGCGTGGCGGTCTGTCGGCGTCGGTGGTGGAAATTCATTCTTCTCACGCATCATCTCCGCTGCACAGTGCCTCCGATCCAGCTGTCGGCAGTAAAATTCCGATGGCCCAAGGCTGGCTGGATGCGGGTGACTACGGTCGCTATGTCCCTACGGCGGCGAGTGCTTTATTTATTCTTTTTACTGCTTTTGAGCTGTATCCGCAAAAGTTTCCGGACAATTATTACAACATTCCCGAAAGTGGCAACAGCATTCCTGACCTGCTCGATGAGATCAAATATGAAACCGATTGGCTGAAACAAATGCAGGCACAAGATGGTGGCGTGTATTTCCGGGTTACACCTGCCACCTGGTCAACCGGATTGCCGGAAGATGAGGTCAGTACACTTTTCGTTTCTGAGAAAACAACGCAGTCCACAGCACTTTTCGCAGCAGCGATGGCCATGGCGGCCCGAAATCTGAAAGCCTATTTCCCTAATTACGCCCAGAATTGTCTCGATATGGCGAAAAAAGCCTGGGGTTTCCTGCAACTGCATCCGCAAGCATCAGCTCCTGTGAATGTGCCCGGCATTTCGGCTGGACCTTATCCGGATCCTATTGACCTGGATAACCGCGCCTGGGCGGCTGCCGAGCTCTATAAGACGACGGGCGAAGTCATGTATAACAATGCTTTTCTGGATTACTATGCCAAGATCCCTCACGAGTTCCATGCTACCATGAGCTGGGCACACCATACTTTCAAAGCGGCGTGGGCTTATTCTACAACCAAATTTCCAGTTAGTAATGCTCCTGTTGCGGAGTTTAAGTCCAAGCTGAATACCGAGGTGCTGGTCAATTACTACCAGAGGACAATGGACATTCATGCGTATCACGGTGCATATCATCCTTTTAAGGGTTATGTCGGCTACGGGACTTTTGGCATGGCCCAGAGCTATGCATTTGACTATATCATCTTCAGTTATCTGCTGTCCAAGCCCGAACTGCTGGATCTGGCAAAAATTCAGCTTGATATTCCTTTGGGCAACAATCCGTTGTCTAAAAGCATGATTACCGGCGTTGGCAAAAATGCTCCGAAATTTCCTCTTCATTGGTCAACGGTTCCAAACAAATACACCGAGCCAGTTCCCGGCATCCCGGTATTTGGCCCTGCTGCGTCGCTGGTTATGAACAGGCCGTCCAGCTTTGCAATCCAGGACTCGGCAAACCGATATCCCTATGGTTTCAAAAAAGAAGACCCTTATCCTGTGCTACGTCGCTATACGGACGCGCGTGAGGCTGTTGAAATGTCGGAATTCACGATCCAGGAAATCGCTGTCACAATCGCTCCGTTTGCATTTTTCAGCACTGCCATCAATGATGCACTTCCGGTTCATTTTGCAAGCTTTGAAGCACAGTCCGAACAATGTCATGTAAACCTGCACTGGACAACCAGCCAGGAAGTCAATGCGGATTATTTCGTTATTCAGCGCAGTGCCGATGCGAAAACGTTTGAGGATATCGGCCGGGTAAGCGCAGCGGGATCAAGCAGCATATCTAAGCAATATCGTTTCACAGATTCCCTCCCTAATCCGCGTAATTATTACAGGCTCAAACAAGTCGATTATGATGGACGATATCAATTTACGCGTATCCTTTACGCTCCGGACGCTTGCAATGGAATGAAAATAAATGTTTTGCAAAAGCAGCAAAACATTTATGAAATACAAACCGAGTCGGCAGAAAATACGGATCTGCTCACAGGTGAGGTCGTTAACAAACGTGGGGTTCCCCGGAAGCGATTCGATATAAATCCAGGGATAGCCACGCGTTTCGACACATTCGATCTTCCAGCGGATATTTATATTTTACAAATAAAAAACCAGCAAGGATATCGATTGTACACGCAAAAATTGTTGGTTCACTGACCGGTTCATGGCAACATTACTGCCAGTTGCTTGTCCAGTTATAAGGATCAGGTCCGGTAACACTGCCGCTAGTAGGATAGCCGGAAGCATTCAGTAAGTATGTGTAATGCGTGGCAACAGGGTTTTTGGCCGGTTTTTTCAGATACTTGTTCTCTACGAGGTTCAATGTCTTCGGAGGAAACAATTTTGCGTCCATTTTGAGATTGAACTGGCTGAAATGAGCGGACTTATCTGCATGTTTCAAATAGTATTCGTAGCTCACTTTATTCACAATCGCGCCGTCCGCATCATAGCGCTCCTGGAAAGAAACATTTTGGTCGTCATAGTAATACACAAGATGGCCATCAGGGAGATTATTTTCCCGGTAATATTCTTTAACCACCTTTCCGGCCTGATAAATGTAATCGGTCTGTATCACATCGGTAATGTTGCCGCCGCTCGTATAAAATGTTTCAACTTTCCTGGTTGCGTATTGATTTACAAGATCATACACAATGTCGGAGCTCTTTTTGCCGCCGTAAATGGTTGTGTAGATCACTTTGTCAGGGGCATAGGTCAAAGTTGTGACATAAGCTCCGCCTTCGGTCCGGTAACTTTTGAGTGAATTATTCGCATTGTACTGAATGTCCGTTATGTCAAAGCCGGGCATTGTGGTTTGTAACAGAAGCTGCCCCACGACGAACGCATTCGCATCCGTTTTTACGTTTTTAGTCAGGGTAGGATCGGGCATTTTCTCTCTTTTTTCACAAGAGAAAACAGCAATGGACAGGAGCAGGATCAGTCTCGCCGAGAGGCTGCAAGGTAATAGTTGTTTTGTCATAATAGCTTTACTTTTTCTGTAAATAGATGTTGCAATAAGGTGGAAACAGTTGTGAGGTTGTTACCAACGAGTACGAACAGCCGGCGCCATTTATCAGGCGGCAACTGCCTTTTATCATGCGGTTGCCGACGATCTCAAATCAATTGTCCTGTCTCTCCTGTTTTTTAGCTTTTGGCAGATATTAATCGTATCTTACAAGATGGGCAGCCGAATGTCCAGCGCATGCTTTATGAGACTTAGCAATGAAACCAACACCAGAGCAGTTAAGAGACTTTTTCAAGTCTAATTTTTTCCAGGCTGATCAATCGTTTGAATATAACCAGGAGGCGGCGATAGCCGATTTTTACAGGCGTTTTTACGGAGCCGGCGACGTGGCGGATCCGATCCCTAACCCGCGTAAATGGCAGACAACCTATGTCAGGAAATATGCTGTGAAGGCATTCATGCGCACGAAGGATGGAAACATTCATCACGTCATCTTCAAACAGGATTTAGATAATAACCTGATCACTAATTTTGATGGCTCGGCATGGCAGGGAGATCCCAATCTGGTAGATGTTTGGCAGGAGTACTATGAGTCAGACAATAACCTTGCAGTGAGTGGCTGGTAGCAATTTTTGGGGACTTTTGTGGAGGTAAACAGCAGGAGTGTAAAGTATTGTTTTTAAAACTATTCGAGAAAAGTAAAAAGTTGTATTTTAGCGACAACCGTAACCCACTATCAGAATATTATGAGCATACTTTACATTGATCATGAGATCAATAATCTCAACTCCTTTAAAGCTTCCTTCCGAAGAGACGCGACAATTTACCTCGCCGACACCTTGGATAAAGGCCGCAAAGTTTTAGAAGAAGAACAAATCGATGTCATTTTCGTCGATCACCAGATGCCTGATATGACGGGTCTGGAATTTTTGAAAATGGCGTCAAAACAATATCCTGAAAGTATCCGCGTCCTGCTCACAGGGCAGGCTTACAATGCTGAATTCAAGCATGCGGAAGTGAAAGGTTATCTCCACAATTTTGTAACAAAACCGTGGGATGAACAGGATTTAAGACGGCTGATCATCACCAATATGATGTAAAACATTTAAGAAGCAGTGAGTGAGCGTGTTCCGACAAGGGGCACGCTCATTTTTCTTTGAGGGGTGCCGGTTATTGAAATGCTAAAAAAATTGCCACAGCAATATTTGTTGGAAATATTTTTTACATTGTGTTTTCAATATCAACATTCCTCATGAAGTCGCTGTTTCGGTCCAGTTAGGCTGTATTCGGCCATTTCATAACCCGGTAATCTTCCATTTTTATTTCCTGAAATATTCGATGAAAAGACGAGATTTTATGCAAATGACAGGAATGGGCGCAGGAGCTTTAATGCTTTCGTCCGTGCCAGTCGTGGGAAATCCTGTGAGCGCCGCGCATCTGCTCGAACCCTGGATTGATGTCGCTGCCAAGAAAAAATTTGCAGAAATCGCTCTCAATGCGGCCAAAAGCAAAGGCGCAACTTATACCGACGTCCGGATCGGGCGCTACTTACAGCAATATTTATTTACACGTGAAAAACAGGTTCAGAATATCGTGAATACGGAATCCTACGGCGTTGGGATCCGGGTAATAGCGAGCGGAACCTGGGGTTTTTCGGCCACCAGCGATGTAACGGCCGAGGGCATTGCCAAGTGCGCTGCAACGGCTGTTGAGATTGCGAAAGCAAATTCCAAATTTCAAAAAGAACCGGTCGTGTTGGCTGAGCAGAAAGGAGTTGGCGACAAAACGTGGAAGACGCCGATCAAGAAGAATGCATTTGAAATTCCCATTCAGGAAAAGATTGACCTGCTCATGAATGTGAATGGTGAGGCCATGAAAAACGGTGCGGGCTTCGTCACCTCCAATATGTTTTTTGTGAATGAACAGAAATATTTTGCTTCGTCCGACGGCTCATTTATTGACCAGGACGTGCACCGCATATGGCCTACATTTACGGTAACAGTCACCGATAAAGCTGCCGGTAAATTCAAAACCCGCGATGCCATCAGCTCGCCCATGGGCATGGGCTATGAATATCTGGATGGCTTAGCTTCGGAAAAAATCGCCGGCCCGAATGGTCTGGTCGGTTACCGGAACTCTTACGACATGGTGGAAGATGCGATCAATGCAGCGAAGCAGGCTAAGGAAAAAATGACTGCAAAATCGGTGCTTCCCGGCAAGTATGACCTGGTCCTGGATCCCAACCATCTTGGCCTAACCATTCACGAATCCGTTGGGCACCCCACTGAGCTGGATCGTGTGCTGGGTTATGAGGCCAATTATGCAGGGACAAGTTTTGCAACATTGGATAAATGGGAGTCTAAAAACTTCGCCTATGGCAGCAAACTCGTAAACATTGTGGCGGACAAAACGCAGCCGAATACGCTTGGGGCTGTCGGTTATGACGATGAGGGCGTGCCGTGCAAGGAGTGGGATATTATCAAAGATGGCGTTTTGGTGAATTACCAGGCCATTCGCGATCAGGTGAAGATCATTGGTGAAAAAGAATCGCACGGCTGCTGCTATGCAGATAACTGGAATTCCGTTCAATTTCAACGGATGCCCAACATCTCGTTGAAGCCGGGCACTGAGAAACGGAGCGTAATGGACATGATCAAAGGCGTGGAAAAAGGCATTTATATCATTGGCCGGGGTTCATATTCCATTGATCAGCAGCGTTATAACTTCCAGTTTGGCGGTCAGGTGTTTTACGAAATCAAGAACGGGGCAATCACAGGCATGCTGGACGACGTTGCTTACCAGTCCAATACACAAGAGTTCTGGAATTCCTGCACGCAGCTTTGCGATAAGGACGATTACCGCACATTCGGGTCGTTTTTCGATGGAAAAGGGCAACCTGCACAAGTGAGCGCAGTGTCACACGGAAGTTCAACGTCCCGTTTTGACGGGGTGAATGTGATCAATACAGGACGGAAGATATAAGGATTGAATGACTGAATGAGTGAATGAGTGAATGATTTGCTAATGCATACCCTTGTTGGGGCGACATGTATAGCTTCAATATCAATCATCTACTGTAACATTCAATCATTCACTCATTCACTCATTCAAAATTGAAATCAACATGGCTATTTTATCCAGAGACGAAGCGAAGAAAATAATTGATAAAGTATTGGCATTTTCCAAAGCCGATGAAATAAGCGTAGGCCTTTTTGGCAACCGGACAGGCAACATTCGCTACGCACGCAATTCCGTATCCACAAGCGGAGAAACGACTGATCTTTCCTTGTCCGTAACGTCTGTTTTTGGCAAGAAATCAGGCACGTCAACCATTAATGAGTTTGATGATGCTTCTCTGGAAAAGACAGTAAGACGGGCCGAAGAAATAGCCAAACTCGCACCCGACAACCCGGAATATGTTCCTATGCTCGGGCCCCAGCAATATCTTGAAACCAATTCTTTTGCAGAAAGCACGGCAGCAATCAATCCGGATTATCGCGCCAAAGCAGCTTTCGATAGCATTGATCCTTGCATTAAAAAGAATCTGACCGCGGCTGGTTATCTGGAAGATGCGGCGGGATTTAATGCAATGGGCAACAATAAGGGGCTTTTTGGATATAACAGATCTACCTCCATTGATTTTTCTATCACTGTTAGAACGGCCGATGGCAAAGGCTCCGGCTATGCTGCGCGGGATTACAATGATGCCTCTAAGCTCAGCACCGCTTCGGCAACAGAAGTTGCGATGCAAAAGGCGATGGCTTCTGCAACGGCAAAAGCATTGGAACCGGGAAAATACACCGTAATCCTGGAACCGACTGCGGGCGTTGATCTTTTGGATAACATGATGCGCAGCATGGATGCACGTAATGCGGATGAAGGCAGAAGTTTTTTGGGTAAAAAAGGAGGTGGAACGCGGCTCGGTGAAAAGCTTTTCGATGAACGCGTGAACATTTATTCAGATCCTCAAAATCAGGAAATCCCCGGATCGCCATTCAGTGGCGATGGCAGGCCACAGGAGAAAGTGATATGGATAGAGAATGGTGTGGTTAAAAATATGTCTTACTCGCGCTTTTGGGCACAAAAACAAGGTGTTAAGGCCATTGCTCCTCCATCCGGATTTATTTTTCAGGGTGGAAACGAATCGTTGGCCGATCTTATCAAAGGAACTGAAAAGGGCATTCTGGTAACCCGGCTTTGGTATATCCGCGCGGTGGACCCGCAGACATTGCTTTACACGGGTCTGACGCGGGACGGCACATTCTACATTGAAAACGGGCAGATCAAATATCCGGTTAAGAATTTCCGGTTTAATGAAAGTCCGGTTATCATGCTCAATAATATAGAGGCGATTGGCAAGCCCGTTCGTGCGGGCGGCAACCTGGTACCGCCGCTAAAAATCCGCGATTTCACATTTACGAGTCTCTCGGACGCAGTTTAGCGCACATGACCACTCATGTATTTTTAATTTCCTTACATAAAAAGTGCATTGAATCTGTTGCAGCTTTTCGCTAGCTTATGCATTACGCCTTTTATTCCAATGACCCAATTCGTCACTATTAGCAACCATATACTTTGAAACGCAGAGACTTTATACAATTGGCTGGACTCGGAACGGGAGCGTTCATGATGCCTGCTTTTGCAATGGGCAGAAATGTCTCCCCCGAAGCATTTCTTGAAAAAAGTGTGGATGAAGCCGTCAAAAAACGACTGGCTGATGCCGCGCTGAATGCTGCAAAATCCAAAGGCGCTTCCTATGCCGACGTCAGGATCGGACGTTATCTCAATCAGTTTGTGGTAACCCGTGAAGACAAAGTGCAGAACATTGTAAACACGGAATCCTACGGCGTGGGCGTGCGCGTAGTTGCAAACGGATGCTGGGGGTTTGCCGCTGTTGTTGATGTAAATAATGAGGCGCAAATGGCAAAAGCCGCCGAAGATGCCGTAGCAATTGCGAAAGCGAATGCAAAGCTAATGAAAGAGCCCGTGCAACTGGCCCCGCAAAAAGGCTTTGGTGAAGTAAGCTGGAAAGCGCCGATTAAGAAAAATGCTTTCGAAGTGCCTATTAAGGAGAAGGTTGACCTGCTGCTTTCTGTAAATGATGCAGCGATGAAGAATGGCGCTAATTATGTGAATTCAGTGCTTTTTTTAGTTAATGAACAAAAATATTTTGCTTCCACCGATGGTTCGTATATTGACCAGGACGTTCACCGGATCTGGCCGATCTTCAATGTTACGGCCATTGATCCGAAAAGTGGAAAATTTGAAACCAGGAACGCATTAAGCGCACCAATGGGCATGGGTTACGATTATCTGCAAGCCAACCCGTCCGACAAAATTACCGGCGTGACCACGCGCTACAACAAAGGTTACGACATGCTGGAAGATGCTACTGCGGCAGCCAAACAAGCCAAAGAAAAGTTGACGGCAAAATCAGTGGAGGCAGGCAAATATGACCTTATTCTGGATCCGTCGCACCTCTGGCTGACCATTCACGAATCCGTCGGCCACCCGCTCGAACTGGACCGTGTGCTCGGTTATGAGGCCAATTTTGCAGGGACTTCTTTTGCAACATTGGATAAATGGAAATCCAAAGACTTCCAGTATGGCAGCAAACAAGTGAACCTGATCGCCGACAAATTGCAGGAAGGATCTTTGGGAGCTGTTGGCTGGGATGATGAAGGTGTTAATACAAAGAAATGGGACCTGGTGAAGGATGGTGTCTTAGTCAATTATCAGGCAATCCGCGACCAGGCGCACATTATCGGTGAGAAAGAGTCGCATGGCTGCTGCTATGCCGATAGCTGGTCTTCCGTACAATTCCAGAGAATGCCGAATGTTTCGCTGGCTGCTGGCAAGACGCCGTTATCCGTGGACGACATGATCAAGGATGTCAAAAAAGGCATTTACATTATTGGTGACGGCTCGTTCTCGATTGATCAGCAGCGATATAATTTCCAGTTTGGCGGGCAGTTGTTTTATGAAATCAAGGACGGTAAGATTGTCGGCATGCTGAAAGATGTGGCTTATCAATCCAATACACAGGAGTTCTGGAATTCTTGCGTGCAGGTTTGTGATGAAAAGGACTATCGTCTAGGCGGCTCATTCTTCGACGGCAAAGGCCAGCCCTCGCAATCCAGCGCTGTATCGCACGGAAGTTCGACAACGCGTTTTAACGGGGTTAATGTGATCAATACAGCCAGAAAAATATAACCAGCCATGTCTATCATACTATCTGAATCGGAAGCAAAAGCATTAATGCAGAAAGTGCTGGCTTACTCCAAAGCGGACGAATGCGAAATTAATCTGCTGGGAGAGGAGCGGGGCAACCTGCGTTACGCAAGGAACGAAGTGTCCACAAGCGGATCGCTGGTCAACCAAAATTTATCCGTACAATCGGCTTTTGGCAAAAAAGTGGGTGTCGCCACCATTGATGAGTTCAGCGATGAGTCGCTAGAAAAAGTGGTAAGGAGGTCTGAGGAGCTTGCTCAGCTGGCGCCCGAAAATCCTGAATATGTGAGCATTCTGGGTCCGCAGACTTATCTCAAATCATCCGGTTTCTTCGAATCGACGGCTGGCATCAATGCTGATAAGCGCGCCGATGCCGTTGCGAAAAGCCTGGAACTATCGAGAGGGAAAAACCTGACGGCAGCGGGCTTCCTGGACAACCAGAAAGGCTATTCCGCCATGATGAATTCCAAAGGGTTATTCGCTTATTACCCAAGCACAAGCGTCAATTTTTCCCTCACGGTTCGCACGCCGGATGGCACGGGCTCTGGCTACATTGCGCGGGGTTATAGTGATGTGAACAAGCTCGATACGGCTGCTGCAACGACCATAGCGATCCAGAAAGCGATGGGTTCCATGAATGCGAAAGCATTGGAGCCGGGAAAATACACCGTCATTCTGGAACCAACGGCGGCGGCGGTTTTACTGGAAAATATATATTTCAATTTTGATGCAAGAAGCGCTGACGAAGGCCGCTCCTTTTTAAGCAAGCCAGGCGGGAAGACCAAGTTGGGCGAGAAAATCGTCGACGAGCGCGTGAACATTTACTCCGATCCCACGCATCCGGATCTGCCGGCATCGCCCTGGGCAGGAGATGGGCAGCCTTTGAACAAAATGGCCTGGATAGAAAAAGGGGTTGTCAAAAACATGGTCTACTCGCGCTATTGGGCACAAAAAAACAATGTAAAGGCCGTTCCTTCTCCCAGCAATGTGATTATGGACGGCGGAACCGCCACCATGGAAGAACTGATCAAATCCACGAAACAGGGGATTTTGGTTACCAAACTCTGGTATATCCGGGAAGTGGACCCGCAAACATTGTTACTGACCGGCCTTACGCGGGACGGCACATTTTACATTGAAAACGGCGTTATTAAGCATCCGGTCAAAAATTTCCGTTTTAACGAAAGTCCTGTCATTATGCTGAATAACCTCGAAACATTGGGTAGATCAGAAAGGGTCGTGAGTACGGAATCGGACAGGAATTATATGGTTCCGCCAATGAAAATCAGGGAGTTTACTTTTTCTTCACTTTCCGACGCGGTTTGAAGCCTTTTTTCTTTACTCGAATTCAATACACGTCCGGAAACTGGGACACCGACCAGCGAATGCCGTCCAATCTGCTGCATTCGCTGGTTGAATACACCACAATTCCGATTGATGAGAAGGAAAAAGTAGTACAATTGAACAGCAATGAAATTTTCAAAAGTCCTTTTTGCTACCTGAGCGGGCACAAGCTGGTTGAGTTTTCCACGCAGGAAAGGGAACATTTTAGACGATATGTGCAAAACGGCGGCTTCGTTTTTGTGGACGATTGCAATCATGATATCGATGGACTTTTCGCCAAATCGTTTGAGCAGGAAATGGAACGGACGTTTGGTCCCAAAGCCTTGCAAAAGATCCCCAATAGCCACCCTATTTATTCCAGTTTTTTCAAATTTGAGGAAGGGCCGCCAACGACTTCATTCGAGTTGAATGGCTGGGGCGATGATCTTGTGCATGATTATCTCAAAGCGATTACGATCAATGGACGGATCGGTGTGTTATATAGCAATAAAGATTACGGCTGCGAATGGGATTATGATTTTCGTAACAAGCGTTTTCTGGCAGTTGACAATACACGTTTTGGTGTGAATATTGTAGTCTATGCGCTAAATGCATAGCCAGTTTAGCATGATTAACACGATCATTACACTTGTCGACTTTTAACTTTTTAATAATTAAAACTGCATTCTGAGGTTTGGAAAAATTGGAGTTGAGCCATTACAAAGAGCTGGTTGCCAGGCTGCCGCTTCTGAAAAAGGAAATTGCCAAAGTGATTGTTGGTCAGCAGGAAGCGATTGATGAAATATTGATTTCCCTGCTTGCCGGAGGGCATTGCCTGTTGGAAGGCGTTCCGGGTTTGGCAAAGACATTAATGGTAAAAACCATGTCCGAAGCGCTGCATATGAGCTTCAAAAGGATCCAGTTTACGCCCGATCTGATGCCCGGAGACATTGTAGGGACCGAAATTCTGGAAGAAGATCATGAAACCGGCAAGAAATTCTTCAAATTCAACCGCGGCCCTGTGTTTGCGAATGTAGTGCTGGCCGATGAAATTAACCGGACGCCGCCTAAAACGCAGGCCGCATTGCTCGAAGCCATGCAGGAAAAAACTGTAACCTACGGCGGAACCAACTACGAGCTTCCGAACCCATTCCTGATCATTGCAACGCAAAACCCGATCGAGCAGGCAGGCACTTATCCATTACCTGAGGCGCAGCTTGATCGGTTTTTGTTGTATATCAAATTAAATTATCCCAATGAGCAGGAGGAGCTCGACGTGCTGAAAGGCACAACCGGATCGCTGAAGCCTGGCATTAACCGTGTCCTGGCCGACACGGAAATCGTTGCCTTACAACAGCTGACCCGGCAAGTTCACATTAGCGACGAGCTGATTACGCGGATCAATAAGCTCGTTAGGGCAACAAGGCCCGAGGGAAGCCCATCGGATTTTGTGAGGGAATGGTGCGATTGGGGAGCGGGGCCCAGGGCAGGGCAGGCGCTCGTACTCTGCGCAAAAGCCCGCGCGGTCCTGCACGAACGCTTCGCGGTGATTCCGGAAGATATTCAGACATTGGCTTACCCGGTATTACGGCACCGGATCGCCATGAATTTTCGTGCGGAGGCAGAAGGCATAACCACCGATCAGGTGATCGATCAATTGCTGCCTGCTGTGAAGAACTGATGTTGGTCGGGTGACACAACTCAGTTTCGTTTTTCTAATTCCAGAGACATTTAACATTATTCATATGGCAGCGACCACCGGCCTGCTTGCTTCGCAGCTCATCAAGCTGAATAATCTGCAACTGACCGGCAAGCTGGTGAGCGAGGAGCTGATGCTGGGAATCCATGCCAGCAAGCGGTCGGGGATAGGAGTGGAGTTTGAGCAATATCGACATTATGAGCCCGGGGATGATCCCAAACGGATTGATTGGAAGCTGTTTGCACGCACGGATAAGCATTTGATCCGCGAATCCTCAACGGAGAGCGATAAGCAGGTGCGGTTTGTACTGGACCTTTCCGGTTCCATGAATTATGTTGAAAATGGTGTGAGTCGGCTGCAGTATGGGCAGATTTTATTGGCCTCACTGGCGTATCTCTGCTACATTCAGAATGATCAAATGTCGCTTTATACATTGAAAGACAGCTCGATCCACACCATTTCCGCGACTGGCGCATCGTCTTCCGGTAAGCAGGCTTTCCAGAAGATTTTGGTTGGTTTAGAGAAAACTATTGCGAGTGGAATGTGGGATAGGGAAGTCAAAACCGGTCAGAAAATCAAGTTTCCCGAGTTTCAATCGAAGAAAAAGGAGCAGCTGATTTTTGTAAGTGATTTTTTGCAAACACACGACGAATGGCTGGATCTGATCCGTTCCCTTGCGGGGCCTTATCGTGAAATCGTTGTATTTCAAATCCTTGGTGATCAGGAAATGGATTTTAACCTCGAAGGTTTCTATCGTTTTAAGGATTTGGAAACGGGTAAGGAGATAGAACTGGACGCAGGATCTGTTCGGGAAAAATTCCGTGAATCGGCTGATCGGTATTTACTTCAATTGAAGGAGGCTTTGCAGATCCCGCATGTGACCCTGGTGCGTGTGCGCATGAGCGACCCCATAGGAATGGTTTTGAAGGCGTATTTAACCAAACGGAAAGGATAAATGGGATTTCTGAATCCATATATGCTTTGGGGAATGCTAGCGGTTGCTTTACCGGTAATTATCCATTTCTGGTATCAAAAAAAAGGCAAACAGATTGCCTGGGCGGCTTCACAATGGCTTGTGGATAAGACTTCGTTAAGGCACCGAGGCATTAGAATAGACGAAATTCCCCTGCTGTTGATCCGTTGTTTACTAGTGATTTTACTTTCAATGCTGCTGAGTGGGCCTATCTTAAACCAGTTCGGCAGGGATCAGGAAAAAGAGCAAGTGCATCTGGTCCAGGCTGACCCAAAGGTGACCAGTAACTTTCGTTTCGAGCTTGAAAATGCATTGCAACGGAAAGAAAGGGTCGTCTTCATTAGCGCTGATTTGAAGCCACTGGCAGACCTAACGAACATTCCTGAGACAAAGGGCAGCTTATTCTTTTTACAGCAGAACATTAATAGCATTGTGGGGGATAACACGCATTTGAACTTATATCTGCTTAATAATCAGGATATAAGCCGGTTACCAAAAATTGTGGTCCCTGGAACTTACAAATTATATGCAGTTAAGGATTCAGCGCAGCAGGCGGAGAACCCTTTGATCGGGTTCGCTCAGAAAACGGGTCGCGATAACATTAATGTTTTGATTGACTACGAAAATCAGGACGAAGCGGAGACGGTTCAGGCTGGCTTGGAAGCATTGAAAGATGTTTTTGAAATTCCTGTCAGCATTGATAGGGCAACCGGGTTAAAAAGCAAATACGATTGGATATTTACGGATAAGCCAATTACCCTGCGAAATGAGCAAACTTTGTATGTTATTCCCCAAAAAGGCAGTGATAATCAGGTGTTTGATAATGTCATTTCAGTAAGTGATTCATTGCGGTTGGCGACATCCGCAATGGTGCAGAACGGACAGTTGCCCGAGTGGCTAGGTGAAATGTTGATCACGCATTATCAATTAGATAAAAATCTCAGGCCTTTAAGCCAAAGGCAGTTGGAATCAGCATTTGGCAGCGTGGAACCGCTGAAAGAACAGCATTCGGATGGTTTGTATCAATGGTTATTGTTATTGTTTGTGCTGGTAGTCATGCTGGAACGTTGGATTTCACTCAATCACAAAACGGCGCGCAATGCATGAGTTAAGGAAACTGATCGTTTTGGTGACGAGCCAGCTGTATGTGAGCGCGATTTTCCGTTGCTTGCTGCTGGCCGGTTCTGCCTACCTTTTCGTTTCGGTTTTTTCAGGGCCGTTGCATATGGTCAGCATATTTGCTGCGTTTGCGGCTTTGGGAGCCGGGATTGTTTTCACAGGGATTTATAAAAACAACAGGGAAATAGCAATCTCGCTGATCCACAACCATGTCGGCGAAACGGAATACAGCCTCCACCTCCTGGAAAAAACCGAATTGAATGTTGCAGAGCAATTGCAGTTAGAGCGCATCGCGAACCGCAATTTTGACTTTCCTTTCACCAAACTTTATAACGGCCTCATCGCCTATTTGGCCCTGTTTCTGACTGCGGTGGCATTTTATATCATTTATCCATCCATTTCATTTAATGAAAATACAACAGGTCAAGATCACATAAGGAAACAGGGGCCACAAAAAGCGAATGTTACCCTTGCACCCAGATACGAATCTGCCACCATCAACATTGCGCCACCCGCCTATACGAAATTGCCTAAGCAGCAGTTGAGTGACCTGAATGTGAGTGTTGTAACCGGCTCGGCGTTAACATGGAATGTGAAATTCACCCATTCAGAAAACCTTGTCCTTCGTCTCGCTAACCGCCAGGGTGAGGAGGTCTCGTTTCGAAGGGAGAATAGCTTTTTTACACATTCAGACAAGATTACAGGATCCGGGTTGTATTCCATTAAGGGTTATTGGAAAGATTCGCTTATATACCAATCTGATTTTTACCGGCTCGAAGCCTTGCCCGATCTTGCGCCAAAAATAGAGCCTGCGTCAAAAGAATTGTATAAATATCATTTCCTGAAAGACACTAAGACGATCAAGGTTACGGCAAAAATTTCGGACGATTTCCGTGTTAGTCAGGCATTTATAGTAGCCACGCTTGCACGCGGCTCAGGGGAAAATGTGAAGTTCCGCGAGGTGAAATTCCCATTATCCCCGACAGATTTTAAAGAGGCTGATTTACAAAAGGTAATCGACCTCAATGAGCTAAACTTTACTCCGGGCGACGAACTTTACTACTATTGGGCAGCAGTTGACAACAAGTCACCTCAGCCAAATTTCAGCAAATCAGACACTTACTTCTTGGTTTACAAAGACACTTCCCAAGTCGAGGAGGCAGAACTGGCGACAATGGCCGTGAACATTATGCCTGAATATTTCAGAAGCCAGCGACAAATCATCATTGACACCGAAAAATTAATTGCCAAACGTAAAAAGATCCCTGCGAAGGAATTTGCCTCAGTTTCCAATGAGATTGGTTTTGATCAAAAAGTGCTGAGGCTGCGTTATGGGCAGTATTTGGGAGAGGAATTTGAAACGAGCATTGGCGGCGGCGGTGCACCGCCGGAAGCCGATGGAGGCAATATGCTGGATGCTTTTACGCACAAGTCGGATGGTGAGGGAGAAGCTTCGCACAGCCGCGCTGCGGACAGCCGCGCAGCAGAGCCGGAGCATCAGCACGACCATGACGGGCACGCGCATGAAAAAGCGCATGGGGATGCAGGAGAGAAGGATCCGCTGGCGGCATTGATGGAGCAATATGTTCATGCGCATGACGATGCGGAGACGAACACATTTTATGAACAATCGACGCGGAGTTTGCTGAAAATGGCCTTGGAACAAATGTGGCAGTCAGAGTTGCATTTACGGTTGTATGAGCCGGAAAAAGCGCTCCCGTTTGAGCATAAGGCCCTTGAATTCTTAAAAACTGCTCAGCAAAAAGCCCGGACGTATGTCAAAAAAAGCGGTTATGATCCGCCGCCGATCAAGGAAAAAGAGAAGCGTTTGAGCGGTGAATTGAAGCAGATCAGCACAGATTTAAGTGTTGAAAAGTTCTATAAAAATAAAACGATTGCTCAGCTGGCAGCAGAAGTTTCAGGATTTTTGGGCTACGAAAAGCTTGACAACGAACAACGGGCCAGATTGCGACTGGCTGGAACTGCATTCTCAGACCGGCTCATGAACAGCGGACCGTTCAATGGCGGGTTAGGGAATTGGGAAATGATTGGCGCGCTTCAGAAACTTGTTAATGGGAGAAAGTTGTCGTCCAATGAAAAACAGCGCCTGAGAAACGGTTTATATAAATACACCAATCATTCTGAGCAAAGCCGAAGCCATTATTCCAGCGAGAAAAGGTTGGAAGAAGCATTTTGGAGAAAGCTGCATTAAAATAAAAACAGCTGGTTGGCTCAACAAATACGTATGATTCAATTCGATTTTAACTGGTCTGAGCCCCTTAACCTCATTATTCCGGCACTTGCGCTGTTACTGTTGCCTTTGCAACTGTGGCTGATCTTACGTGCGAAAAAGGATAATCAATTGACCCCGCGGCACTGGCTCAGACTGAGCCTGAACGTGTTGTTATGGTTGGCTGTTGTGGCTTTTATCATTCGGCCATATTTGCTCAAAAAGGCAGAAACGGTGACGGGTTTTCTAATTGGTAATGATATTCCGTCATCGTATGCTAATGCATTAGCAGACAGCATTAACAGCCTTAAAAAAACGGTTTCCAGCGACATTAAAAGTGCAAGATTTGATACACTGATTCTGGCAGGCCAGGACTTTCAGCCCGAAATATTTAACACAATCCTGCAAGCCGCGCCGAAACGGATTCAGTGGATTCCTTATTTGGCGGAAGACAAATGGCAGCAGTTACACTGGAAAGGCGTTGTTCGAAAAGGGGAGATGCAGGTTGTGCAGGGTAATGTGCTTTCATCCAAACCGCAGGTTTTGAAATTAAAATACGGTGATAATGTGCTCGATAGCATTGCATTACAAAAAGGGTTTAATCAGTTCCGCCTGCAATTTCCGGTGTTTACGGAAGAAAGGACGCTTATCGAGCTTGCTATGGACGGCGAAATTCGAGATACAATCCGTTTCTATGCGCGGCCATCACAGAAATTCACATTTCAGTTTTTACTGGACAGCCCTGATTTTGAAAGCCGGGCGCTGGCAAACTGGCTCGGCAAAGCCGGGCACGCCGTGATCTATGCAGCAACATTGTCCAAAAACATCCGGAGCCAGGAGACGATTAACAGGGCAAAGGATCCTGACGTTGTCGTAACTGACGCTGGAAATGTTAACAATAGATTGGTTAAGAAGGTCTTAGCAGCTGGTAAAAGTGTCTTGTTTATTAATGTTACCAAGCCAGAGGATGAGATCAAGGCTATAAACGCTTCCTTGGGAACCCAGCTGAAGGTGAATAGGATATCGGTGGAAGAATCCGTTTCGGTAAGTCCCGGGCTTACGGCGCTGCCTTTCCGTTTCGTACCGGGCAATCGTTATTTTACTTCCGGGACACTGCCTATTGCAGTTGAGAGGATTCGCGGAAGGGTAGGCGTGAGCTTGTTAAATGAAACTTTTCCACTGCAACTGGCAGGCGATAGTGCTGCTTATCAAAAGGTTTGGGATGCAATTCTGGCACCCGTTGTGCCCGCAACCACCAATAACATTCAAGTGCAGGCACCTTTGTTCGAGGGCGTTGATACCGAGGTGACATTGAATGGATTTTCTAATTTATCAAATTTCATAAAGATCGGTTCCGACTCAGTCTTTTTAAGCACTTCACCTATAAATGAGGGATCAGCCAAGGCCTTTTTTAAGCCCACAGAAATTGGCTGGATAAGCTCGCGCGACTCTCTGAAAATGGAAATGTTTGTTGAAAATCAGGCTACTGCCGGAGATCTTTATAACACAGCCAGGCTAACGAACTTCATAAAAATCTACAACAGCCTGCAAAAAAAGTTGCGGAATGAAACCGGCATTTCATCGCAACATGCAAACGAAGTCAAGCAAAAACTTCCGGATTGGATGTGGTTTGCATTGATTATTGTTTGCTTTCTTGCCGTGTGGGTTGAACGGAAATTATAGCCACTCTTCGAATTGCCGCGCATTTTCAACCATGTAAAAGCTCCTTGACGCCTGCTTTTCTTAAAATTACCTGTCCCAGCCGTTCTTTGGAAATGCCGTTTTCGATTTGGTAGGTGTTGACAAAGTCGTCGCCGGCAATATTGGTTCTGAAACATCTGAAGCACAGCTGCACATTGCTTTCATAATGTTTAAGCAGCGGTTCCAAATGCGTGGAAACCATAAATAGTGACTGCTTTTTTCTTGCAAAACCATCGATTACCGTCATAGAACAATATAAAGAGTCTTCTTGGTTGGTGCCGCGGAACAGCTCGTCAATGATAACGAAGCAGGATTCTTGTGCATGGAGGGCTTCCGCAATGACTTTGATACGCATAACCTCGCCGAAAAAGTGGCTGTAACCCAACGCAATGTTGTCGGAAAGGTGAATGGAAGTGAATAGTCTGTCTGCAAATGTTAGTCGAAGCATTGCTGCGGGGACGGGAAAGCCGGCATGCGCTAGATAGACGGCGATACCGCACGTTTTTAAAAAAGTAGTTTTGCCACTCGTATTAGCTCCCGTAAGCATGCAAACGGGGGTTTGGCTGTGCAGGGTAAGACTGTTGGGAACCGCATTTTCGATCAAAGGATGCCATAGCTGTTCGGCCTTAAAGTGGACTTGTTCGGCATTTGCTACAAAAATTGGAAATTGAAGATGATGAATAGTGGCTGTTAGGGCAATGCTCCGGAGCGCATCGAGCTTGTAAAAAATGTCCAGTATTCTCCGAAAGTCTTTCTTATTTGAGATGCGTAGAAAGTAATCCCAGAAGAAAACAGTCCGCCTGGTCAGCTTGCTATCCTGTATCTTCAGCAAACTATTCATGCCTTTTTTATTAAGAAGAGCTTTCACGAAAAGAATGTCATCAGCCAGAAGTTCAGGCAGTGCTTCGGGAAGTTCAGAGATCATTTCTTCAATGGCTTTTAAAAGCCTGAATGTTGCTGTAAAACCGCTTCGGACAATGTAAAACTCGGAAGGACTACGCCATGAGAAAATCCAGGTGTCGAACCAGTGCTGGAACACATCCTGCGACATGGAATAGGCGATGTTGGAAGCATAGTACGCCTCTGCTGCGGATACGTAAGTTCTGGGAATGTCTACTTTGAATGCATCCGGCATTTGAATAAATGCTTTCAGCAGTTCCTGAAATGAATGTATTTCATCCAGCGAGCGCTTTGGCTTTAACAGCATTTCCCGCAGGCAATCCCGACCGCCTTCGGTCGCAGTATGGTCAAAAAAATGAAGAATGCTGGGATCCCGCGAGCTTTTGGGAAGGATTTGTAATTCTTGGAGCGTTTGGGGATCGATGGGATGCATTTTGAAGATTTCGATGATCTTCAAAATTATACATTAACCGATAAGCGAAATCTTAAAAATAGTTAAATCACACGCGTCAAATACGCTGATTTACAGGCAATGTCAGTTCAAAAATGGCGCCTTCACCCTCTTTGCTGGACACAGCAATGCTTCCGTTGTGCTTGTCAATGATCTTTTTGGTAATGGCCAGACCAATCCCGGATCCTTCATACTTGTCTTTGTTATTTAACCGCTCAAACAGAGAGAAAATCTTCTCGTTATACAGCTCGTCAAAACCAATGCCGTTGTCAGAAACCGTAATGTAGCAGGTCGCTGCCGTTGATGCATCTTTCAATGTACCTTCCGCGTCCTCGTGGACGCCTCCCGAAATGCGTATTACCGGTGCAAGCCCGGGTTTGGAGAACTTGATGGAGTTGCTGATCAGGTTTTGGAAAACCTGTTTAATTTGCCCTCTGTTGACTTCTATATCAGGCAGTTGGTCAACTATAACCTCTGCGTTCCTTTCCAAAATGAGGATCTCATAATCTTCCAGCACCTCATTAACGACCTCATTTAAGCTGGTCAAGGAATAGTTGTTAAGATTAGTTGAAAGCCTTGAATAACTTAGTATATCGGTGATCATGTTGCGCATCCTTTGAGAAGATGCGATGATTTTGTCCAGATATGTAATGTTCTCTTCCGTCAGCTCATTGACAAGCTTGTTCCTGAGCATCGTGGAGAAAATCAATATTTTGCGCAGCGGCTCCTGCAAGTCGTGGGAGGCTACGGATGCAAATTGTTGCAGGTCGTGGTTGCTGGTTTCCAGCTCGGTGTTAATTTCTGCGAGACGTAAGTTGTTCTGTTTCAGTAGTTGTTGGATTTCTTTCTGAAAAGACAAGTCTGTCAATATAATGCTGAGCGCCGGGCCTTCGTCCAATTGCAGCATGGTTACGGACAGCTGGCAGGGAACCTGCGCGCCGCCTCTGCTAATGCAAAGCTCTGTTTTGCTATCCTCGCTCCAACCGTTATCGAAAAGATCCAGGTATATTTCAAGAAATCCATCGGCAATGAAATCGGCAAAATGCAGCCCCACCACCTTCGAAAGCGGGAGGTTGATCATAGAGGCAAACATAGAGTTGCAATACAATATCAGGCCCTCATGATTGAGCGTTACAGCGCCTTCATTCATTTTCTCAATGAATACGCGGTAGGTTTGATCAGCGGTTTTCAATGTATAAAGCTGATGCCCGCCATCGGGATTCTGAACAACCAATGCGTCCACTTGGCCTGAACGGATCGCATGGATGGTCTCCGTAGCTTCTTCAAGTTGCGCGTGCAGCTCTTCGTTCTCCCTTAACAGCTCTTCATATGTCTTATGCGTGTTCATGTTCCAATTGAAATTCCCAGACCTTTGAGTACTTTTTCTGTATCGGACATGTCTCCGATCAGTCTTCGTGCCGGTAGCGGCGCACTTTTAATGAGTAGAGGTAAGGCAATGATCTGTTCTTTTTCAGCTATGGTTTTTTGTTGGTAAACATCAATGATTTCCAGAGAGTATCTGCCTTTGAGGTATGTTTCACAGATTTCCTTCACATTAACTACCGCCCTTCTGGAATTGATGGACGCGCCTGTAATGAACAGCCTTAGCTCGTAGTGAATCTCAGCTTCATCCCCATTTGACGGGCTAATGTCTGTGTTATCGCTCATTCTGTTCTCTTTGCAGGGCGTATATTAAGTCCAACCAATACTTTTTCCTCGTTCGAAAGGTCGCCGATAATCTTGCGGATTGGCTCAGGGACTTTTTTCACAAGCGTAGGAATTGCAAGTATCTGGTCGCCCTCCGCCAATTGCGGCTGTAACAGCAGATCAACTACTTCAATGACATATTTATCCTTTAAATATTCTTCGCAATATTTTTTAAGATTAGCGAGCGCGGTGACCGATTTGGTGGTTTTGCCGGCTACATACAATCTTAGCTCCCAAATTTCTTCTGATTCTTCCATTTATATCTGATTGGTGCGGTTATTACTCTTTTTTGTTGCCATCCCGAATCTGGGAAAGTTCCTGCCGATTCTTTTCGAAGACTTCTTTTTTGAGCTCCTCTTCAATAAAGGTTTTATTCAACTCCTCTTGCAAGGATGCGAATTCTTCTTTCAGGCTTTCAATTTTCGCTTCCAGCACCATTTTCTTCCGCTCAATCTCTCTATCCTTTCTTGTTACTGCATGGTCGCGCAAGACAACGCCCGTTCGTTCGAGCAGTTGTTGTGCCGCTCTCGCTGATCCGGTAAGTACGCCCTCTGGTCCAAGGAACACATCCACCAGATCCAATCCATTATCACTGATCACAAACTCCCGGACCTGATTAGAATGCTTCATTCCACGGGATTTCATCACATAAAGGCCCCTGTTGCGCTCTCCGTTCATCTCAATGTCGCGAACAAGCAGCCAGGCATCTACCAGGGAAGAAACACTTTCGTCCGTCTGTTCGGAAATGCTGTCGTTTAACGAGAGCGCTGTAAACATGACGGTGGTTCCTTCTGCCTGAAGAAAATCGATCAGCCTGATGAGCACACTTTTTACTTCACTTACCGTCCCGACCGTGATCAGGTTCGTTATGGGATCTACAACAACTGTTTTTGGTTTAAATTGCGAGATCAGTTTGTTTATAGAAAGCAAATGCATTTCCAGCCCGTTCAATGTTGGGCGGGAAGCATGGAATTTCAACAGGCCATTGTCTATATGACTTTGCAAATCGACGCCTATGGAGCGCATGTTGCGCACGATCTGTTTGGGCGATTCTTCAAAAGCAAAATAAATACAGCGATCGCCATTCAGGCAGGTTTCGTTAGCAAATGAGCCTGCAATGCTTGTTTTCCCAGTTCCGGCGGTTCCTGACACAAGAATGCTGCTTCCTTCAAAAAAACCTTCTCCGCCCAGCATTTTATTCAATGCCGGAATACCGGATGAGATGCGTTTGCTGGAAGCATTGTGGGACAAGGTCAGGGAAGTGACGGGCAAAACTGAAATGCCGTCTTCATCAATCAGGAACGGATATTCGTTGGTGCCGTGTACTGAGCCTCTGTATTTGACAATGCGCAGCAAACGTGTCGAGATCTTATTGGCAACACGGTGATCCAGCAAAATCACGCAATCAGACACATATTCTTCCAATCCCTGGCGTGTCAGAGAGCCTTCCCCGCGTTCGCCTGTTATGATGGTCGTTACCTTTTTCTCTTTGAGCCATTCAAATAATCTCCGCAGTTCGGCGCGTATAATCGCCTCATTGTTCAATCCGGAAAAAAGACTTTCAATGGTGTCTAAAACAACGCGTTTTGCACCAATGCTGTCGATGGCGTGGCCTAGTCTGATGAACAGCCCGTCGAGGTCATACTCGCCAGTCTCCTCAATTTCACTTCGTTCGATGTGAATATGGTCCAGCTTGATCAGCTTGTCTTTTTGCATCCGGTCCAGGTCGAAACCAAGGGAAGCGACATTGATGGTCAGTTCTTCACTTTTTTCCTCAAATGCAACGAACACTCCCGGCTCTCCAAATTGAAGTGCGCCATGAACCAGAAATTCAATAGAAAAAAGTGTTTTGCCACATCCGGCAGAGCCACAAATCAATGTGGGCCTGCCCTGAGGAAACCCGCCTAGGGTGATTTCATCGAGACCTTTGATGCCTGTTCGTGCCTTCTGCAATGCTGGAAGACCGGTTATTGAGTCAGAGGAGTTGGAGTTCATTTGATTAAGCTATTCTGATTTCACTTCGGTTAAATGTGTGTTGGAAGCTGGTTTACAAATACCGTACCAATTGTTTTTTTTGGTTATTGCACAAAAAACATTCGTAACAATTGGTTCGTCTTCACCCAAAGTGCGTAGCTAGGAGAGAAACTGCTCGGTCAATTCAATGCCAAGCTGATTAAATTCTTCAAATGTACTGGGCTTGGTAATGAAGCTATCGGCGCCCGCCTGGTAAGCTTTCTCAATTAACAATGTGTTGGAAGAGGTGGAAATCATCACTACCGGGACAGCAGACAGATCTGCATCTGCGCGGATTGCAGCAATGGTTTCGAGGCCATTCATTTTGGGCATATTCATGTCCATCAGAATAAGTGATGCTTGTTGGCCGGAAAGCTGTTTCATTGCTTTGATCAGTTCCAGGCCGTTTTCAACCTCTATTATTTCGGTGGAGGCGTTGGCTGCCTGGATGGCTTGCCGCAGGAAGAAACGGTCGTCCTGATCGTCATCGGCCAAATAAATCGTCTTTTGTTCCTTCATTTGAAGCTTGTGATTTACAAATATAATTTGAAATATCACATTGCGTAAATCTTCCGCAGCTAATTAAGCTAATAAATGGATAGAATTTGTAAGCCCTTATTTACCAGGGCTTCCGTTTTTGTAATGCTCTACCTTTACAAACATTTCGATGATAGTGGAAACTTCAAGTTTCTCAAAAATCCGTGATTTATACGTGCTGACGGAGCTTCCTGTAATGTTCAGTTGTGTTGCTATTTCCTTCGTCCACTTGCCGTCCAGCAGCAGATCCATCACTTCCAGCTCCCTTTGAGACAGGTTTTCCAGCGGATGTTCACTGTTTGTATTGGCTTCGAAAGTGTGCCGCATGAGTTGTTGCTGCACAACGTCGCTTACATATCTTCCTTTTTCCAGGACGGATAAAATCGCCGTTTTGATGGTTTGTTGCGGTGAGTTTTTCGCAAGAAATCCGTTGGCCCCTGCTTTCAGGTAATGCATGGCATAAAGTGCTTCGTCCATGCCTGAAAACACCAGGATGCAAACTTTCGGTTGTAATTTCCTGATTCTCGGGATCATGTTGAAACCTTCGCCACCAGGAATGTCAATGTCCAGGATGATGAGATCAACGTGTGTGGACGCGACTTGTGTTAGTGCTTCTTCAAAATTGGATGCTTCCAGAATATTGGCCGAGCCAATGAGGTCGTTGATTAAAAAGCGGGTCGCCAGTCTGACAACTGAGTGGTCTTCTACAAGTAGTATTTGTTTCATTCTTGCTGTCAGGTGTTTCAAAGTGAGTATGTGAGCTTGCCTTCCTTTAAAAATAGCAAATTTAACATACAACTTCTTATCAATAGCCAAACATTTGTAGAAATTATTCTAAAACGTGCCCATGAACTTTGAATAGCATTCTTGAATCATCATATCATGCCAGCCGACAGCTACCTCCACAATTGCGTTTTTGAAGCCCTGAAAAAAAACGTATTAAGTTGATAATGAGCATAACGGTGGGTGTCATACGCATTAAGAGAACACTAGTTTACTAATCGGCAACAACCACGTCCAACCCTGTATCACTTAACTCTTTTTTTCTTGGAGCATCCAGATCCGGATCCGTGAAGAGACTGTTAACTTGGGAAAGGCTGGCAACTTTTATATGGCTGTCCTTGCCGATTTTGGAAGAATCACATAATACAAACACTTGCGAAGCATTTTTAATGAATGCAGATGTGATTGACGATTCATGCTCGCTGTGTGCCGTAAGGCCATTTTGCGCCGAAATTCCATCGATTCCAATGAAAGCTTTGTGCGCGTGGTAACTTTCGATATGCGCGATTGCCTTGTGACCATGAACCGCTTTGCGCGATTTATCAATTTCACCGCCGATCAGGTTCAGGCTGATCGAAGGCGTGTCGATCAGTTCGGCCATGATTGGCAGCGAATTGGTGATGACCTTAATTCCTTTTCTTTTTTTAAGATAGCGGCACATTTTGAAAACCGTGCTGCCGCAATCCATAAATATAATGTCGTTATCGGCCACATAACCAGCGGCGAGCTGAGCAATCTTGTCTTTTTTATCTTCGTTATGACCTGCTTTGGCGGCAAAACTGGTTAGTAATAACCCTTCAATTTTCATTGCGCCGCCGTGCGTACGCAAGAGCAAACCCTCTTCCGCAATGTCGTGCAGATCCCGGCGGATCGTTGCAGGCGACATGCCCAGTTTTTCGGACAATTCAAAAACAGATAAGCTGCCAAACTCATCAACCGCAGCCATGATCTTTTTCTTACGCTCCTGGAAATTCATCTCAAAAATTTTCTTTGATCAAAACTAATCATTTTTGATCAAAGAGTAGCCATGTCTGGGAACAGAAACAAAGAAGCTTGTGCCTTCCGAAGGGGTCGATTCAAACCAGATTTTCCCGTTTTGCGCAGCCAAAAATTCTTGCGTCAGCAGCAAACCCAAGCCCACACCTTTTTCGTTTTTTGTGCCGTAAGTCGATTGAACATTCAGGGAAAACAGCACGGCTTGCTTATCCGGCGAAATCCCGATTCCATTGTCGCGAACCGTTATAATACATTCATTGCCGGATATCTCTGATTCAATGCTTACCTGTCCGCCTTCGGGTGTGAATTTTATGGCATTGCCGATCAGGTTCCTGAATACAACCTGCATCATATCACGATCCGCGAAAATTTCGATCGACGGATCAATTGCATAGTTCAGTTTTATATCCTTCCTGATGGCGCTGCTTTTTTCCAGGGATAATGTGGAATTCAGCAGCTCATCCAAATTCAGGGCCTCATTTTGAGCGGAAACACCATTTAATTGCGATTTTGACCAATTCAATAACTTGGATAGTAAAGCCATCGTGTCGTTTGTGGCATTCAGCAGTTCCCGCTTGATGCCTTGCCGTTCCGTCTCGTCCAGATCATACTCAGTAAGCAATTCCAGGAAGCTCTGAATGCTGGCCAATGGCCCCCGCACGTCGTGTGCGACGATCGACATCAGTTTGTTCTTTTCCGCATTAATGCGTTCCAGCTCTACATTCTGTTTAAGAATCTGTTGGTTTTTCTCTGCTATAAACAGCGATTTTTCCACCGCTGACCGCCTTTCATTTTCATAACTCCGCCGGATATAATCTGTGCAGATATAGGCCAATATGGCCACCACCACATACGAAGACATCTGATCCACTAACATTGCAAACCTGTTTACATACGTATAGGGCACGGTTTCCGGATAGTAATATTCAAAGACATTAAGCGCCAACACCACCGATATGTTGACGGGGATCCATATTTTGTACTGCTTTGCCGGGCTTATCCCAATGCTCAGCAACAGAAGAAGCAGGAAATAAAGATCCGTCGGCCCGCGGAGGCCGGAGTTCAAAAAGTAGTTGACCGTAAACAGTAAAAGCCCGACAATGTCGGCGATCAGGATAGAGATGCCAAACCGATGACGGAAACGCGAATTATAATATAAAACGGCAACTGCAACCAGGACTAGAAAGCTGATGAATGCCACTTTGGGCAAGCCGATGATGTAATTAAAAGGAACATTGTAAATCAGCGCAGCTAGGGAGATAAGACAAACGGAGTGAAAAATCCGGGCATTTAGAGGGAATTCGTCAGATGACCCAGACAGTTTGATCCAAAAATTGTAAAGCTTGGATTCGGAACGCAAAACAGTAGCTTTATTTAGGTATGATAGGAAGGTATTTATTAGTGTAAATATCACGAATTAATGCGACGTATGCGCAAACCGCCAAAGAAAATTAATGTGTTAAGCGAATTCCCGGACGCTAATTTTCCGTTAGTTACAAATTCCAAAAAACCGGTAACCTGCCCGAGTGTGTAAATTTTCGAATTTGGTTAAGTTTTGTTTTAGTGTTAAACTCGTCCAGATATTCAGCAATGTGCCATATAATGGTCGGTAGTCATGCTAATATGCAAAATTTTATACTTAAAGTCGCTTGTGAATTCCCAAACTTTTAATATTCCTTAACCTCTTTTGAAAAAGTAATGAAACGTAGAGATGCCATTAAAGATTTATCCATGCTTCCGCTTGCTGGGAGTATTATGCTTCCGCAGAAAAAATCAGCTGAAACGGTCTCCCGCAATGCGGATGTAGCTGCGGGCAAGGAGATTTACCAGGCTATTGGTGTGGAGCCGATTATCAACTGTCGCGGAACATTCACCATCATTGGCGGATCCATTGAAAGGCCGGAAGTAAGAGCTGCAATGGATGCCGCGGCTCAGGTTTTTGTGCAGTATGACGAGCTGGCATTCGGTGCCGGAAAGCGACTTGCTGAGCTTACGGGTGCGGAGTGGGGCTTGGTTTCGGCCGGTTGTGCCGCAGGGATGAAGCATGTTACGGTTGCGTGTGTAACGGGCGGTAATCCCGAAAAGCTCATCCGTGTTCCCAATCTGGCAGGGTTTGATAAAACAGAAGTGATTATTCCAAGATATTCCCGCAATGTTTACGATCATGCGCTGCGCAATGTAGGCGTAACCCTGATTACGGTTGACTCGATCGAAGAGTTGTCGAATGCGATCAGCTCGCGGACTGCGATGATATACCTGATGGCTGGCGACGAGTCCATGAGCGGGCCTATGTCGCTGGAAGCGACCTCCAAACTGGCCAAGCCGAAAAACATTCCGGTCATGGTAGACGCCGCCGCAGAAGACCTTACTATTCCGAACGTGCATTTGAAAATGGGCGCGGATGTGGTGATTTATAGCGGTGGAAAGGCCTTGTGCGGCCCGCAATGTGCCGGTTTGGTGTTGGGCAGGAAAGATTTGCTCATGTCTGCCTGGCAGGCAAGTGCTCCCCATCACGGTCCCGGTCGCGATAATAAGGTAGGTAGGGAAGAGACGATGGGAATGGTTGCTGCTGTGGAGGCATGGATTAAAAGAGACCATGCAGGCGAATGGAAAAAATGGCTTTCCTGGCTCGACAACATTTCCAAAAAAGTATCGACCATTGATTCCGTTAAAACAACGGTTGTTGAGCCGAAACAGCTCTCGAACCGTACGCCCCAGCTGAGAATTTCGTGGGACACCGCGAAACTGAACATTACAGGTGAGGAAATCGCTGAACTTTTCGGACGCACAAAACCACGGATCGCCTTAGGTGGAGGAACGCGCGACGGGGCCACATTTGTATCGATCACGACCGGGCAAATGCAGCCGGGTGACGATAAGGTCGTTTCAGATCGGCTGTTTGAGGTTTTATCTCAAAAAAGAACGCCGCAAAAAGCGGAGATGACTGCTCCTTCGGTTTCTTTGAAGGGACATTGGGAGGCGGACGTCGAGTTTTTCTCTTCCAAAAGCAAGCAAACGCTCATCATCGAGCAGGATGGCAACTGGCTTGAAGGTTCTCACAAGGGCGAGTTCAGCGTCCGCGAAATGCAGGGAACAGTGGAAGGAAATGAGTTTAAAATGCGCAGTACAGACCGTCAGCCGGGTGATGCCATCACATTTATGTTTTCGGGAACTGTTAAAGACGATGTGATGACAGGCTCCATTTACATGGGCGAATACATGACTGCGAAGTTCACGGCCAAAAAGCAGAAATTCAAAATGAAGCGTGAGAAAATCATGATCCCATCGGGCCCGCCGCTGGCGACCTAGTACTCGGTTTGTGCTTATAGTGTGCTTGAAGTTTAAATATTAGTATTCCAAAACAAAAAGAGATCGTTCAGAAGGTTTATCCCTTTGAACGATCTCTTTTTTATCAACAAGTTTTACATTAACATGTTGCTTACTAAATATTTGCCTACTGAAAATAGCCCAGCGTATCGTGCAGTGAAATGTCCTCGTGCGAAGCGTCAAAAACACATTCCCCATTTTTTACAACCAGGAGTTGCGGAGATTCATGCTGTATTTTAAATGTGTTCGCTATGGACATGGATTCAGTGCGGTTATTGACCACATCCACAATGTAAAGAGGCACATCTACATCTGGAACCGAATTTA
The DNA here is from genome assembly GCF_023821985.2 of Dyadobacter chenhuakuii. Taxonomy (NCBI): domain Bacteria; kingdom Pseudomonadati; phylum Bacteroidota; class Cytophagia; order Cytophagales; family Spirosomataceae; genus Dyadobacter; species Dyadobacter chenhuakuii. The sequence continues at coordinate 668,873 of NZ_CP098805.1, forward strand.
CATCCGATTTCAACTGGCGATAAGCCATCAGGCTCGTCATGCAACGCGGGCTATGTTTGTAAATGATAGCATACTCAGATGACTTGTAAATTCTCTCGACCTCTTCCGTACTATTGATTGTAATCCAATTCATAATTTCAAGCGAAAAATTGACTTTAATTCCGGCAATGTCTCTACAACAACATTAACACCTTTTTTCATTCCCCATCCCGAAAAAAAGCGTTCCAGTTTGGAGGAGTAGGTTAGAAGTTAGTGTAAAGCTGGATGCGGCGGCGCATGGATGTAAACATGGTACGCTGTCTTTTTCATGAAAATAACTTTACAATACTTTATTGTAAAAAATTGTGACCAAAAAACCAATCAACGTCTAAAAGGAAAATGGATGAAAGAAATATAAACTTATAGGTTGATTTATGAAAATTAGTAATATCTTTGTGATTGTTCGGGACAGCCTCTTTGCGGCGAAATTCCAGAAAGAAGAATGCAATGCGTTCGCGCGAATGTTTGAGCTCTGGAATGATGCCGAATTTCTTGAAGCATTTTTTGAAGAACATAAGCAGGATTTGAACACCTTCTGGCAGCATGTGACTGTTCAGGAAGCTGTTATTGCGACAATGAATGAAGCGATTTTGTTGGAGCGGAAGTTAGTGGCGGTAGCGCAAACCGGGCTGACAGACGAGAATGAGACGCTTTCGAGCTTGTTCAGGCCATTGCGAAATGGAACAACAAAAATGGAAGAACTGGAGAGTAGCAAGGTGAGAGGTTCGCGGAGGCATAGTTGGTTGCGAATCTATGCAATCAGGGTGGATGTTAATTTATTTGTGGTTTCTGGTGGTGCAATTAAGTTGACAAGGACTATGAACGAGCGAAGTCATCTCGTAACAGAATTAGAAAAACTGGAATATTTGCGGGGTTACCTTAGGGATGCTGAAAATAATGAGTTGGAGATTTTTGAGATGTATTAACCGGATTAAAAAATGGAAAAGATCAGAGAAAAACTAAAAAATGCCAAGCAGGACATTACTTGGCTGCCCGAGGCGAAGGCCAGGCAGGACAATCATGCGTGGCTGCGGATTTCATTTGCGATTGGCGTCAGCGTGCTGAGCGCCTTACGCGAGCGCAAAATGACGCAAAAAGATCTTGCAGAGAATTTGAAATGCTCTCCTCAATATGTCAACAAGATTGTGAAAGGGTCGGAGAATCTTACTTTGGAAACGATTTGCAAATTAGAGAAAGCGTTATCGATCAAGCTGATCGAAACGCCTTCTCTTCCGCTGATGTCCTGATTTAGCAATACACCCTATGCTTCCGTGCTAAACCTGGCGTGATAAAAACAAAGAATGCTCAGATAGCCGACAGCTTCTTCAAGCGTTCTAACCTTATTTTTTTATCACCTTAGCGCTTTTGCCATTTGAAGTGACAGTATACAGGCCGGTTGGGAATTTGCTCATATCCAGGAACATAGTATTCAAATTTTGCTTGGATGTATAAAGCTTTGTTCCTGCTACATTAAACACTTCCACAATTCCCAGCACTTTTTCCGACTCAATGTTCAGCAGATCGGTTACCGGATTAGGGTAGGCTTTGATTATGCTGCTTTCTTCAATAATGTTGCTTACAACCCGGGTAAAATTAAACTTCCCATCCAGATCCACTTGTTTGATACGATAGTAATAAATGCCTGAGGGAAGAAATTCTTCCTGATATGCATAGGCGTTCGTTGCGTTCGAATGTCCGGCTGCTGCAACCGTGTTAATGCTCGTGAAAACAACTGCATTTTCACTGCGCTCCAACTCAAAATGGGATGCGTTCGTTTCCTCAGAAGTAGCCCACTGGATCAAAGGTCGGTTGTTTCCTGTGTTGCGGACATTAAAATATTTCCAGGTTACAGGGAGTGCCGTGCCGGAAACATAGAGGCGAGGGGAGAAGATGGTGTTTTTATTGGCGTCGATAATTTTTAATTTGTAAAACCCTGTTCCTGCCGTCCACTGCTGCGATGTGGCCTCTACCTGATTGCAATTATCTGCGCTCAGCCAATTGTATACCGAGCCGCTCGGAATGCCTGGCCCTGCGAATGTGAGATCCGTGGTTCCTGCCGCCTGAGTTGCTGTGACTTCCACGGGGGGCAATGCAGGATAGGGGGTGGACTGGCTGAGAAAATCACTGGTAATCCTGTCGTTCCAAAATCCCGCGAGGGAAATTAATCCTGAATACACATTCCCATCGGGAGATTGCGTGACACCATCACCTCGGAAATGGACTTCATCGGCGCGGTATTCAATGCTGTAGTACGGGTCCGTATCGGGGCCCTGGTATACGTGCGCATAGGTGGCATCATTGTCGATCAGCTCATTTTGAGCAGCGATCACGTTCGCAGAAACCCTTGTTGCACCATCAAAAGTGAAGCGCGAAGCCCGCGCTACAACCCATGCCAGGTTATTTTTGCCCGAAAGATTTCGGCTCGCATTGATCACCTCCCAAAGTTTATCGCGGTAACGGTCCTTGGGGCTGCCCACAATTGAGCTTTCGATAAAGTTATCGGTTTCTCCCTGGTGCCATAGGACGGCGCGGATGCCAAGCTGAGCAACGTAGTTATTTAACGCTAACCTGAGGTGACCGAACGGTAAACCTCTTGGAAAAGTATAGCCAAATGGACCTGTGGTAATGGCATCAGGATCAATCGTCTGCCGCCATTCTTCAATCCCTGTACTCGACCAGCCGGCATTGAAGATCATGACCGGGACGCGGTATTTTTCGTAAATTTTGTCACCAAATGATCCCCAGCACCAGGCATAATTGCCAAATGGCGAAGTCTTTGTGCCGGCATCCAAATGAACAAATTCCGGGCAGGGCAGCTGAACATTATTGTATTCTGTAACAGCGCCGTCGCTCACATTCTGGAAGTTCACGCTGTTTACCTGGTCATTGGAAGCGCCGGGGCCGTTAGGATTAGCATCGCCACCTGTTGCGTTGGACTGACCTGCCACAACGAAAATTTCGCCGACGCCCACGCGCTCCACACTGGAAAGTTTTGGCTCGCTGCCAGCCTTTATTGCCCGCACTTCAAGCCTGTACCAGCCGCCCTTAACGGTCATCATCCCGTAAAAATGCCCGCTGGAAAAACTTGCGTCGATAATAGTCCAGCCACCTCCGGCAGGGGCTGCTTCGCCTTCGCCGGTAACGCGGGGCACGAACCGCGCTTCGATATGCTCAAAAGGTTCAGTGATATACCCTCCGATGTATACGTTTGCTTCGTTGGCATTGTTTCTTTGAAATACCGCCCGTTCCGTAGGAAAAGTTACTGTGACCTGTGCGAAGACCGATTGGCTGAGGAGTAGAAGAAGTAATGAGAAGATTGTGAGTAGATTTTTCTTCATAGAGTAGAAGTTGGTTGTGATTATTGTTTAATTTATTTATAAGATTTTTCAGACAATCCGACATAAGTGTCCTGACTCGCCAGAGTTGATGTTTTGCCAATCTATCAGGGCTTTGCCTTGGAGAAATGAGAAAATTGCCAGGTGTAAAATAGGGGATGATTCCCAGTTTTTGCCAATCCCTCCGCATTATTTATTAACCGTATAGACAGCGCGTAGCTTTAATTCTACGCCCGGTTTTAAGCCGGAAATCAACTATTTTTGTAGAATGACAAAGATGATCCCACAGAATTTACGAGAAATAATGATCCATAATGCGCAGGAAGTTCAAAGCGACCTGGCCAAGGATCACCCGCCTGTCGTGAAGCTTCATTCTAAATATGGTAAGGCAATATGGCTATTGTCCGAGTTGGATGCGACTAACAACATTGCATTCGGTTTGTGCGATCTGGGCCAGGGAAAACCAGAATTGAGCTACGTTTCCATCACCGATCTGGAAAGCATCAAACACGCCAGGCTCAAAGTCCCCATGGTCGAAATCGACCCCACTTTCGACGGCAAGTTTCCCATGAGCGTCTACCTGGAAGCTGCAAAGCAAAATAAGCGGGTAACAGAAGATGTGGCTTTGCTCGCGGAAGCGGCGAAGCGCATTGCCTGAAACTTCCCATCGTCCCGTTTTTCTTGTCCTAGTTCAATGTTTTGCCCTTTCGTAGGGTGGTATCTTTGTGTCAGCAAAAACAAAGAGAACTAAACTTTTTAGAAAACATGGAACATACAATCAACGGGATCCACCACATTACGGCTATTGCTGGTGATGCTAAAAAAAATTATGACTTCTATACAAGGGTTTTAGGTTTGAGGATGGTGAAAAAAACCGTCAACTTCGATGACCCTAATACATATCACTTTTATTACGGCGACAAGGAAGGAACGCCGGGTACAATCCTGACATTCTTCCCATGGGGCAGCCAGATTCCTGCGGGTCGCCGGGGAACGCGGCAGGTTACTGAGATCGGTTACTCTGTGCCGGAAGGAAGTCTTGATTTCTGGTTGAAAAGACTGGATGCCAACCACGTTACTTACAACAAAGTGGCCGAAAAATTCGGAGAGCAATACCTGACGTTTTTGGACCCGGATGGTTTGAAATTCGAGCTTACTGTGTCCAAAACGGCTGATAACAGAACGCCTTACGAAACCTCGGAAGTGACTGCGGAAAACGCCACACGCGGATTCCACAGCATCACGATCACCAGCAACAAAATCGAAGAAACGGCGAAGATCCTGACAGACATTTTTGGTTATAAACTGCTGGAACAACATGTGAACCGTTACCGTTTTGTGACGGATGCGGTTGAAAATGCGGCGATCGTTGACCTGGTTGAAGTGCCTGGCGAACGTGCCGGTCATGTAGCTGGCGGATCTGTTCACCACGTAGCTTTCCGCGTTGCTAATGATGATATTTTGATGGAATTCCGTAAAAAAGTGATTGAAGCGGGACACCAGATCACGGATAAAATTGACCGGAATTACTTCTATTCGCTGTATTTCCGCGAGCCAGGCGGTGTGTTGTTTGAAATCGCCAGTGATAATCCTGGGTTTGCAACGGATGAAACGGTTGAGGAATTGGGAACGAGTTTGCAGCTTCCCGCTCAATACGAACCCCGCAGGGCTCAGATTGAAAGTGTGCTTCCTAAGTTAGTTTAAGGAACACGTTTTAATTAGCCGGACGCATTGATATTCAATCTTGTCCGGCTGATTTTCATTCATTTAAATACAACAATATGTATACGCATAGCAAGCAAATATTAAACGATGGCATGGGCATTGAGGAAGCAAAAAAAGCGATTGTCATGCTCCACGGCAGGGGTGGATCTGCGGAGGATATCATTTCCCTAAAACGCGTTTTGAATATAGGTGATATGGCCATTTATGCGCCGAAGGCATTCAATAACAGCTGGTATCCGTATAGTTTTATGGCGCCGGAAACAGAAAATCAGCCCGCGTTAAATTCAGCGCTGGATATTGTTGATCAGGTTGTTACGGAGATTGAGGCGGCGGGAATTTTACCGGAGAACATATACTTTGCAGGTTTTTCGCAGGGTGCATGTCTCACATTGGAATATACGACCAGAAATGCAAAACGTTATGGTGGCATTATTGCCTTTACAGGTGGCCTGATCGGTGAAAAAATCAATGAGGGGAATTATAATGGTGATTTTGCCATGACTCCCGTTTTCATCGCGACCGGTGATCCGGATCCGCACGTGCCGGTTTCGAGAGTGAAAGAAAGTATTGCGATTTTGGAGCGGATGAATGCATTTGTGACGTTTGCCATTTATCCTGGGCGCCAGCACACGATTTCTTCACCAGAAATCCAGTTGGCTAATAAGCACGTTTTGAATGCATCAATTTGAGCATAAGTTAAATAAGAAAGTCATGAAAAACAGTATTTTGCATAAAGCCGATTCCCGTTTTGTGGCGGATCATGGCTGGCTTAAAAGTGCCCAGACATTCAGTTTTCACGATCATTATGATCCGCAGCGCATCCAGTTCGGGGCTTTGCGAGTCCTTAATGATGACATTGTAAATGGTGGAAAGGGTTTTGGCAGGCATCCGCATGATAATATGGAGATCATTTCGATTCCGCTGGAAGGCACATTGGAGCATCAGGACAGCATGGGCAATGTGGCTGTGATCAATCCGGGTGAGATTCAAGCTATGAGCGCGGGGACGGGTATCTATCATACCGAATTCAATAAGCATCCCGACGAGCCTGTGACATTTTTGCAGATTTGGCTTTACCCCGATCAATTGAATGTTGCCCCGCGTTACGATCAGCTGGACTATAGCAAAGGCGATAAGCACAACAAGTTTTTGCAGATCCTTTCACCTGATCCGGACGATGCAGGCGTATGGATCCAGCAGCAGTCGTGGTTCCACATTGGTGAACTGGACGCAGGTTTTGGAACCAGATATTCGTTGAAAAAAGCGGGAAACGGACTCTATGTATTTGTGATCAAAGGCAATGTTCATGTCAACGGCGAGGCGTTGGAGCGGCGGGATGGATATGGCTTGTGGCCGGAAGCAGATGTGAACATTACAGCAACAAGCGACGCAGAGGTGCTTTTAATGGAAATTCCTGAAAAATGGTGAAATGAAGTCTGGCGCAATGCAGCCTGATTAAACCAATTGCCTGATTAATAATGATCCAACGGAACTAAACCCCAAAATAAAATGGCAAATATAAATATTCTCGTTCTGGCTGATCATGCGGAGATCCTGGAAACCATGATCCGCCTGATCAACAAAAATGATCAGTGGAATGGAACGGGCGTGAGCAGTTTGGATGAAGCCAGGATGGCTTTTGAGATAAATAAATTTGATTTAGTACTTTTAGGCGTCGGCGTGGATGAGGAAGCAGAATCGCAGATTTTGCGCTTATGCGAAACGGTTGCGCCTCAAACAGTATGTATGCGGCATTATGGAGGTGGAAGCGGCTTGCTTTACTCCGAAATCAAGCACGCGCTGACACAGCGTTAAATCGAAAAATTGAAGCATGTTTGAAAAAATAAATGATTATGCGTTGCGGTGCATGACGTTCGCACCTGAGGATCTCGAATATTTTGATTCTTTGCTTCAATTTAAAAAATACCCTAAGAAAAGCTTTCTGTTACAGGAAGGGGAAATATGCCAGTTCGAAGCCTACATTCTGAAAGGCTGCATACGGACCTATCACATCGACAATTCGGGTACAGAAGTAACATTGCAGTTTGCGGTGGAAGACTGGTGGGTGAGTGACATTACCAGCTTCCAGAACCAGACGCCCGGATTGGTTTACATTGAAACGCTCGAAGATTGCGAACTGCTTATACTCACGCCGGAAACCAAAGAAAAGCTGCTGGCCAAAGTGCCCGGCTTTGAACGGATGTTCCGGTTGATGGTGCAGCGAAACCTGGCTCAGTTGCAGGAGCGTCTTTTCAGAACCATATCAACCACTGCTGTTGAAAAATACCTGGACTTTCTTAACCGTTACCCCGCCATTCCACAACGTGTTGCCCAGCACTACATCGCCTCCTACCTGGGTTTTTCTCCTGAATTTCTAAGTAAAGTGCGTAAAAAGCTAAGCGAAAAATAAGTGCCGCTTGCAGTTACTCCTTAATTTGTATGTATACGGCGCAAAAAGCTCCACAAATTTATTAGTTAGCACAAATCCAAAGTGCTTTTGGATGTTTTTTTGGCCCATTCTTGCGGTGGAACAATAGTTGATGAGTGCATGACATAACCAAATACAAACAAGTCGTGGCAAGTAATTCAGCAGTAGTAGACATACTTAATGATTTAATCCTGATTAATAACGACCGTGTTGAAGGATATAAAAAGTCAACTGACGAGACAGACAGCTCGGACACAGATCTAAGATCACTATATTCCAACCTGGCAGACCATAGCCGTGAAATTGCTTCCGAACTTAAAAGAGAGGTTACAGCGTTAGGCGGAGAGCCTGCGACCGGCACCATGGTTTCGGGTAAATTATACAGAACCTGGATGGATGTAAAATCAGCATTCAGCAGTGATGGTAGAAAAACATCACTTGAAAATTCGGAATTCGGCGAAGACGCTGCGCAAAAGGCTTATGAAACGGCCCTGGCATCTGATGAGTTAACGCCGGATTTGAGATCATTAATAACAAGACAAAAAGCAATCCTGAAAGACGGACATGACACAATCAAACGTCTTCGTGATTCAGCTAGAATGTCCCAATAACCATTCATCATCAACGAACTAAAAAAGGACCGATGTAAATCGGCCCTTTTTTTATGCATAATCTTCAAATAAATTACTGTGGTTTCTTCACAGACTCATCATCATGCTTGCGACTGGTAGAATCAGCATTCAGGTTGGATTGGTTGGATGGGTAACCCAGGCTGTCATTCTGGTTATCTTCACCCACGCCTGTCGCTGCGCGGCTCGCTGCTCCGCTGCTGTCATTCGGCGTTGTTTCTGACTTGCTTCCTGAACCTTCGCTTCCCTTTTCGGAGTCGTTCACTGTTCCGCAAGAAGCAAGTGACATGCAGATGGCAAAGGCAGACATGGTAATGATTGATTTTAGCGCTTTCATACTTGGTTTTTTGTTTAGTTGGATGTTATAAGCTTCTGTTGGGTTAATAGGCTTCTTTTAAAATTTTATCCAGATTAACATTGTGATGGGGTAATCAGGAAAGCCGGATCAGCAGTCCTTCGTCTCCGCCCAAAGTAATGATATCTTCAACCTGCATGCCGATGCGTTCAATTTCTGTTCCGAGGATTACCGTACCCGAGTAAGATTCCTGTCTGGGTTTGAAATAGGCAGGTCTGTGACTCAGATTCAAAATAATCAGAAATCTTTCATTGCCCGATTCGCGCAGGTAAGAGATCAGTTGCTGGTCCGCATAAACAGGCCTGTAAGATCCGACATTCAGCGCTGCATGTTCTTTGCGGAGGCTGATCAGTTTCCGATAAAAATGCAGTTTGGAATACATATCGCCCTTTTGCTTCTCCACATTTACCCGTCCGGAGTTGAACGGCAATCTCAGCCATGGCTTGTGATTTGAAAAACCTGCATTAATCTCGCCGCTCCATTGCATAGGTGTACGGGCAGGATCGCGGCTGATATTCAGATCGGGCATATTCAGGCCTTGCGGGTCTACAATTTCGTTCATCGGAATCGCCACATCGCGCATTCCGATTTCATCTCCGTAATATATAGTAGGCGTCCCGCGCAATGTCAGCAGCAAGAGCGCGGCGACTTTTGCCTGTTCACGGCCAACGCGGCTGGATATTCTGGGTTTGTCATGATTTCCCAGCACCCAGTTTGGCCACCCTTCGGCTGGTAATGCGCCTTCATATTCATCAATCGCCATAGCAATCGCAGGTGCGTCCCAGGGCAATGTTAGTAACTGGAAATTAAATGGCAAGTGAGCACCGTTGTTGTCCTGACCATAATAGGTAACCAGCTTGTGGATCGGCAGATAAATTTCACCGATCAGCACGCGATCGTCGTATTCATCCGTAACGGCGCGCATCATGCGTACAATTTCGTGCACCTCGGGCTGGTCCGTGGAATAAACAGGTGTGTAATGATCGTAAATCAGGTCGTTCGGGTTAAATGTTGAACCTGGGAACGGCGGATTATCGCGCAGCTGCTCATCCTTAATCATATGCCACATAACATCCACCCGGAAACCGTCAATCCCTTTGTCCAGCCAGAATCGCATTACATTCATCATGGCCTCCTGAACTTGCGGGTTGCGCCAGTTTAGGTCAGGTTGTTCCTTCAAAAATGCGTGGTAATAATATTGCTGGGTAACTTCGTCCCATTCCCAGGCATGTCCGCCAAAAACGCTCAGCCAGTTGTTAGGCAGCCCGCCATCGGCTTTCCCGTCGTGCCAGATATACCAGTCGCGTTTGGGATTGTCCTTGGAAGATCTGCTTTCCAGGAACCACGGATGCTGGTCTGATGTGTGGTTTGGGACCAGGTCCAGAAGCAGCTTCATGCCCCGGTTGTGGACTTCGCCGAGCAATTCATCAAAATCTTCCATTGTCCCGAAAAGCGGGTGTATACCTTGATAATCTGATATATCGTAACCGAAATCGGCCATTGGCGAAGAAAATATCGGCGAGAGCCAGACGCAATCCACACCCAACCATTGTAAATAGTCGAGCCTACTGATAATGCCTTGCAGATCACCAACGCCATCACCGTTTGAATCCTGAAAAGACCTTGGATAGATCTGGTAGATAACGCCATTTTGCCACCAGAGATGCTGTGACCTTACAGATGGTTGTGTTATTACTTGCTCCATAATTGTGGGTTTTGATCATTCAAAAGCCTTTGGACGTAAAAAATCGAGCCTACAAGAATAGTAGGAGCGATCGTAACAACAAGTGAAGTTGCATCATTCCTACAATGATATGTATTAATGGATGTTGTGGCACAGTTTTTAGATCGCCGGGGTATCTTTTAAAATCTGTTAACCAAAACGAGTATTCAAATGGAGCAAATAACAACACAGGAAAAAGACGCTTTCTTTAAAGTTGCGGAGGGCGTTTGGGGGTTGACGGACATTATGGTGAATGTATATGTTGTCCAAAATAAGGAGGATCAGTCCTGGGTCCTGATAGATGCCGGGCTTAAATCTGCCTATCCAAAAATCAAGAAAATGGTAACCCAGCTTTTTGGGGAAGGAGCGAAGCCGGCGGCAATTGTGCTGACGCACGGTCATTTCGATCATGTTGGGTCTCTGAAAAAGTTGGCGGAAGAATGGGACGTGCCCGTTTATGCACATTATCTGGAACTGCCTTATCTCAGGGGAAAATCCAGCTATCCACCACCCGATTCCAGCGTAGGCGGCGGGCTTATGGCTTATATGGCGGACCTTTATTCATCCAGTCCGATTGATTTGCAGGACCGGGTAAGCGAGTTTCCGGGCATAACGGCCGACATTCCCTTCATGCCCGAATGGAAATACATTCATACGCCAGGGCATGCACCCGGACACGTAAGTTTCTGGCGCGAAAAAGACAAAGTGCTTATCGCGGGCGATGCCGTGGTAACCACCAAACAGGAGTCGGCAACGGCGGTTTTGCTTCAAAAGAAAATCATTAGCGGTCCGCCAAAATACTTCACCTGCAACTGGCTGAAAGCGGAAGATTCAGTGGACCAGCTTGCTTCGTTACAACCTAATGTGCTTGCGACGGGCCATGGCAAACCCATGTATGGAAAGGAAATGCAACAGCAGCTGCTGGAACTTGCCTATTATTTTGAAGAGAAAGCGGTGCCAAGCACAGGCCGTTATGTAATGAGCCCTGCCATTACGGATAGTGAAGGAATAGTGTCTGTACCGAAAGAAACTGCCGAACCTTACCAAGTGCTGTTTACAGTTGGGGCAGTTGCCGCGGCCGCGGCCCTTGGCTGGGCTTTGTTTTCAAAATATAAAGTGCAAAAGAGCTACTAAATCAAAGCGAAGAGTAATGCTTAGCGCTTAGAAGTTATTTCATAACGTCAGGTTCAGAAACGATAGTCGTCTGTCATGCCGGCAATGAATTTGCCATGCCAGCATTTAAAAGACTTTTTCTGACCTGACGTTGTGTAGAAATGTGTGCCCTCCGTCAACAAATTTATATACTTAATTCCATTGTTAACCCGTCAACTCTTCCATGCCAGCCAGGGTTGCTGACAGGAATGATTTTTTACGTCCATTTTCTTAATTCGTAAGGATTAAAGTGAAAGTAAAACAAGTACTATCATAAAAATGGATCAAAGAGAGATTTACCTTGTAGACGATTCGGCGGATCATAGATATCTTGTCCGGACAATCTTTAACAAATTTCTTCCCAATTATCATGTGCGTTTTTTCCAAGGGGGCAGTGAATTATATCAATTTCTGATCCTGCAATCTTCCCCGGACTACGCCGGCAGACTTCCCGCGCTAATCATACTGGACCATCAAATGCCTGCCATCAGTGGGCTTGAAGTGCTGAAACTACTCCGCCGGACACCGGACAACGCAAAAACAAAATGGAAGACCATGCCGATCGTTATCCTCAGCAATGACGATTCAAATGACATTATCAACAAATGTTACCTGGCAGGCGCTAATTCGTTTTTTCTGAAACCCCAGGAATTTGAAGAGCTGCGATACATGTTGGAAACGATCTGTCACTATTGGATGGATTATAACAAGCTTCCACAGATCAGCCAGCCAAAAATTGAACAGAAGCCAACAACGCTGGATCACGATGAATAACGCATTTGTTACCGCGTAATAATACCTGGCGGCTTGCCATTTAATAAGTGTAGAACCGTTTGATAACACAAATACCGGATGTATGGCTCAATTTCGGTTATTTTGAACGTCACTCAAAACTATCAGAACCGTGGACAGTAATAGAGAGATCGGCGCGACGATCATATTATTTGGAATGATAATTTTCTGGATCTTTTCCACTATCCGGAAAAATCACAGAGCAAAACAAAAGCAAAAAATCCTACGTGAAGGCATTGAAGCAAATGCAACGGTCCTGAACATTAAACCGACCGGCGAGTATTTGAATAATTTACCCGAATACCAGATGAAAGTAAAAATCCAGCATCCGAAAGGCACGGACTTCGTTGCAGAAGTAACAGAAACATTGTCCTACTCCAAATACGATGCGATGAAACAAGGCAGCCAGGTGCTGGTTAAGTACGACCCGGAATATTACAAACGGGTAATCTTTTTACAAACTGCCTGACACCTATACAAACATTAACAATCACACACCTATTCGCAATTTATTGCGGTTCCTTCAAGGCAACTTCCGGTCATCGGCGGTTGCCTTTATTTTTTTCTGTAAGCAGCGATTTTCGTATATAATTCGTTGGGCGTGAAAGGTTTGCTGATGTAGTCGTTCATGCCTACTTTAAAGGCAATGTCCTTAATGTCCAGCATAGCCGAGGCGGTAAGTGCAATGATAGGAAGCTGTGCATATTTCGGGTCGGGCAGATACCGGATCTTTGCTGTGGCTTCGTAGCCGTCCATTTCGGGCATTTGCAAATCCATCAAAACAAGATCATAGTCATTCTGCTGCACGATTTCACAAGCGATAAGTCCGTTTTCGGCCACGTCGTAATCTATTTCCCACTGCTTCATGAAGTTTTTCATCAGGAATATGTTGACCGCATTGTCTTCAACGATCAGCACTTTCATGCCTTTCAGACTCTTAATATCCGTAACGGAGTGGCTGGTTTGGGCCGGAATCTGTTTTTCACTTAGTTTAAATGTAAGGCTGAAATAAAAGGCCGAACCTTCTCCTGGTTTGCTGCGCAGGTTAATGGTGCTCTTCTGCAATTCCAGCAGTCTTTTTGTTATCGTAAGGCCAAGGCCCGAGCCTCCGTATTTTCTGGTCGTATCCGAAGTTGCCTGCGTGAAGCTGTCAAAGATGTTATCCAGCTTTTCAGACGGAATTCCGATTCCGGTATCTTGTATTTCAAAGTCAATGGTTACAGAATCCGGATCACGCTTTGCTATGGTGGCAGAAATTGTGACTTTTCCAAATTCGGTAAACTTCACAGCATTGCTTACCAGATTGGTGAGGATCTGGCCCAGGCGAACTGGGTCGCCTATTACATTGAGGTTAAGTGCCTCATCCACATTCAATTCAAGTGAGATCCCTTTCTCGTCGGCTCTTTGGATACTGCCGGAACGGATGTTTTCGAGTAATACGAGAATGTTAAAATCGACCTCTTCAAACTCAATTTTTCCGGCTTCTATCTTGCTGAAATCCAGGATATCATTGATAAGCACCAGCAGGTTTTCAGCCGAAAATTTCAGAATGTTCAGATATTCCATCTGCTCCGGCTTCGGATCGTGTTGAAGCAGCAAATGCGTAAAACCGATCACTGCGTTCATAGGTGTCCGTATCTCATGGCTCATCGTGGACAAAAACTGGGATTTCGCCACAGCCGCCATCTCTGCCTGTTCCTTCGCTTTGATCAGTTCCTGCTCATTTTTCTTTTGCGCATCAATGTCCATAATGGCGCCGTAAAGCTTCACGACACGCCCGGTATGGTCGGCAAACGGCTTTCCTATGGCATGGATAAACTTGATCTTACCATCCGGAAGCACAATCCGCAGGTCAAAGCTCGCCGGGTTCAGGTTATTTACAGCATCCTTGATATGCGAAATGTATAAGTGCATATCATCCGGATGGATCATTTTAGAAAAAAGCTCCGTATTCGGGCCCGTGGAATTGGGTTCGAGGCCAAAGATGCGGAATGCTTCATCGGACCAGTAATTCTGGTTGGTAACCAGGTCCGCTTCCCAACTTCCGCTGTGTGTAAGTTGTTGGGATTCAGCAAGCATGGCTTCGTTCCGCCTGATTAATTCTTCCGCATTTTTCCTGTGGCTGATGTCATGCCATACCACCAGGAGCACCATCTTATCATCGACATGGACCGGATTCAACGTCACTTCTACCGGAAACTCATCGCCATCCAGGCGCCTATGGATCCATTCGAAGCGGTTATAACCCGTTTCGTGCGCAATGCGGTCCATTTCCAATGATTTTTCGTCAGAGCGCCTTCCGTCGGGCTGGAATTCAGGTGAAAATTTCGCGGGATGAATTGAGAGCAGCTCGCTCTTGTCCTTGCATCGCAGCATCGTTACGGCTGCTTTGTTGCAGTCTATGACGCCCTGGCTGTCAATCAGTAAATGAGCATCCGTTGAACGTTCAAAAACTACGCTCAGCTTTTCCCGCAGCGAATAGCGTTCGTGAATATCCGTGATGGACCCCACCATTCGCACCGGTTTTCCATCGATAAACTTGGCATTCCCGCAACATTCGAAATAGCGGTAACCTTTAAATTTTGTGCGCAGCCTGACCTGCACATTGTAGGGGATATTTTGTTCGAGCTGGGCATTGATTGCCGTTCTCACAATTACCCGGTCGTCGGGATGGACGAGCATTTCTGTGAAATTCTCGTAACCCGGCGTAATTTCATCTGGCTGATATTCAAGAAGTTCGAAAAGCCGATCTGACCAAGTCTGCTTATTTGTTTCAAAATCCCAATCCCATATTCCGGCATTTATACCGGAAATCACCATTTCCAAAGACTCGATTGTAAACACTGAACTCATTAGCTAACCTGTTCCAATATTCATCTAAATTAAGATAATTTATATTGCAATGTTACTGTTTGGAAGGTGAATTTGTAAAACTAGTTGGGCGATTTTTGGCCTGCTGCTTTTTAAGCAATGTGCAGTATAAGAGTCAAAAACCGCAACAAATGTCCAAACACTCGTTGTGACATCTGCTGCGGTTTTTTGAATATCACTTAGCTTAAAACACGGGTATTTCTAAAAAATAAATTTAGTGCTCAGGAAGTTGGAAGTATCCTCGTGAACAATTTCGTTGATCAGCTGCTTATTCGCTTCGTTCATTTTAAATGCAACCAATGAGCGGATCGAGAACGAGCGGATCGCGTCGGCAACAGACAATGTTCCTTCCGCGCTGTCCTTGCGTCCGGTGAATGGGAACACGTCCGGACCGCGCTGGCACTGGCTGTTCACATTCACACGGCTCACCTGATTTACGAGCGGATCGATCAGCGAAGCAACTTCATCGGCATTGTTACTGAATATACTAACCTGCTGTCCGTGTGTAGATTCAATTAAATATTCAATCGTTTCTTCCAGGTCATCAAACGGCACAACGGGCACGATGGGGCCGAATTGCTCTTCGTAATAAAGCTTCATTTTATCATTAACCGGATAAACCACAGCCGGATAAAAGAACGAGCCTTCCGAAGCGCCGCCGTTTTCATTCATGATCTGCGCGCCATTTTCGAGTGCATCAGAAATGCAGCCGTTCAGATATTCAATTTTATTGGTTTCGGGCAGGGGAGTGAGGGCGACGCCTTTTTCCCACGGCATCCCGAATTTCAATTCACCGACCGCATCACAAAGCTCTTTCAGGAATTGATCCGCAATGCTCCTGTGTACCCAGACGATCTTCAAAGCCGTGCAACGCTGGCCATTGAAGGAAAGCGAGCCCGTAATGATCTCTTTTACAGCGAGGTTGATGTCTGCATGCGGCGTAACAATCGCTGCATTTTTCGCATCCAGACCCAGAACTGCACGTAAGCGGTTTACTTTCGGGTGGGATTTTTTCAGTTCGTTGGCCACTTTACTCGAACCGATCAATGTGAGCACATTGATCTTCCCGGACTGCATAAGCCCCGGAACAATCGCATTGCCACGGCCGTAAATCACATTCACTACGCCTTTCGGAAAGCTGTTCATGAAGGCTTCCTGCAAAGGATAATGCAGCAATGTACCAAACTTCGGAGGTTTGAAAAGTATCGTGTTACCCATGATCAATGCGGGGATCAGGGTTGTGAAAGTTTCGTTTAAGGGGTAATTAAATGGTCCCATACAAAGCACAACGCCTAAGGGTGAGCGTCTTACCTGAGCGGCAATGCCGTCCACAATGTCAAACCCGGAAGAGTCGCGGTCCAGGTTTTTCAGGGAATCAATGGTTGCGTAAATGTATTCAACGGTCCGGTCAAATTCTTTTGTTGAATCGGCAAACGACTTACCGATTTCCCACATGATGAGCTTTACGATAATGTCTTTTTGCTCGATCATTTTACCGGTGAACTGCTCCACACAGTGAATTCGTTCGGCAACACTCATCGTAGGCCATTCGCCACGGCCATTGTTGTAAGCGGCAACAGCAGCGTCCAGCGAAGCAGCTGCTTCGTCGGCTGTGCATATCGGATAACTGCCTATCAGTTTGCGTTCAAGGCCATTTTCTGTTTTGATACAAACAGGTGAGTAAACCTCATGCACAGGGCCATCCCAGGTCTTCATTTCGCCATTGCTCAGATACTCGCGCTGGTGGATCAATGAAGGCAGCAAAAACGCTGCGGGAATGTCTTGTTCTTCAACAAAGATGTTTTTTAACGTGGAATTGAAATCCATTGAGTCATTATTTATTGTGAAACCGTAACATTTTAACACACTGGGATGATGACGAGGTTTAGCCATTTTATCCCTAATACGGAAACAAACTTAGCGGACTTTACAATTCTTTAATGGATTGATTTCGACATAAAATGACTTAAAATTGTCAAATATTACTATGTTTTGTCATTTTGAAGAACCGGGTGATCAAAAAGATCGAAGCCATCGTCAGCCCGAGGATCAGGCCCAGCCACATGCCCACAGCGCCCATACCGAAGTGAAATGCCAGCAGATAGCCAACTGGAATTCCAATGACCCAATAGGCCACGCCAATCAGGACGGTTGGCGTTTTTACGTCCTTAATCCCACGCAAAAGCCCCGCGCCGATCGCCTGGGTGCTGTCGGAGATCTGGAATACGGCTGCAAACAATAAGAGGAGTGCAGCCAGCGCCAGAACTTCTGTGTTCTTATTGAACAGGGTAGGGATCTGGAATCGGAAAACCGAGAACAGGATCGCACAGAGCGTTCCGTAAATCAATGCGGTGAGAATGGTGCTTTTTCCGATAACAAAGATTTTGAGCCAATCTTTCCTGCCCAGCGCGTTGCTTACGCGGATCGAGCCCGCCTGCGCAAGGCCCATAGAAACCATAAATGTTAAGGAAGCGCTGCTTAATGCAATTTGATGCGCGGCTTGCGCCACCGCGCCCAATGTTCCTATAATGATACCCGAAACAGCGAATGCCCCGGCCTCCATACCAATCTGCAAACTGCTGGGAATGCCAATATGCAGCAGCTCCCTCCAGGTTTGCGCTTTAAATTTCCATTGACTGCTGCTGACAGCAATGTATCGCGAAAAGGTTTTGTGCTTTAAAACAACGGCGGCCAGCGCCAGAAACATGCAGGACCGCGTGATCAATGTTGCCCAGCCTGCACCTTCCAATTCAAGGCGTGGAAAACCCCAGTTGCCGTAGATAAGCAGCCAGTTCAGCAGAATGTTCAGCGGCATCCCGGCCAGCGACAATATCATGGCCGTCCTGGTATATTCCAGGCCGTCCGCAAATTGTTTCAAGGTCATGAAGAGCAGCATGGGAATGATGGAAAGGCCCATTAATTTCATAAACGGGATCGCCAGCTCCACCACTTCGGGATCCTGTCCCAGGTTATGCAGCAAGCCTTTTCCAAAAACCAGCGTAAGCGAGATGGCAACGGCCGTTAATGCGCAAAGGCAAAAACCATTGAACAAATAATGTGAAACCAGCTGGGAATCGCGGCGCCCGTTGGCCAGAGAAACCATTTGGGAAACCGAAATAGTCATTCCTATGCCGATCACAAAAGGAATGTTCATGGCATTGATGACCAAGGCGGCGGCGGCGAGTTGCTTGTAGCTGATCGCGCCGACCATCGCACTGTCAATAAGGTGGAGGGCCATTTGGGCAAGTTCTCCGATGATGATGGGTAAAGCTAATTTTAATGTTTGTGATGCTTCGGTTTTCATGGCACGCTAACAGATACTAAAAAAGAATGCAAAGTTAGATAACCCATCCGGATAAACTTTGATTCGATGCAAAGTCAACTTCTTTAAATATCTGTGAACAGTCCAGGTCAACCCCGGAATTATTCGTCTGTCCAGTAAGTTGGTAGAGTAAAAACAATGAGAAAATAGGTTTCTATATTTGTACAAAAAAGAGAATATCGACAGAACGCTTACAAAATTTTATAATGGCTATTAAAAGCAGCATTGCAGCGAGAGGGCTCAGTAGGGCAACGGTAACGTATACGTTTGCCAGATTGGGAGTGTTAATAATGATTATTTGCGGCTGTCAGCCATTGCTTGCGCAAACTGCGAATAAATTGACCGTTACCGGGAAGATCGTTGACGGTCAGAACAACAGCCCGCTGGGATATGCGAGCATTAGGCTTTTCCGGACTGCGGACAGCACTTTTACAGCAGGTGCCATTACGGATGAAACGGGAGGGTTCGTTGTCGATATCGCTGCCGGTTCCTATTATGCGTTATCCGAATTTATTGGTTATAAACCACAAATCACCCAGGATATCAAGCTTAACGGCGCCAACTCACCCCTGAATATCGGCACCATTAAAATTTCGGGATCGGCAAGGACATTGGATGAAGTCACCGTGCAGGCAGAGAAAAGCTCAATGGAATTATCGCTGGATAAAAAGATCTTCAATGTGGGAAAAGATCTTGCTAATGCGGGTGGGACAGGCGTGGATATCCTGACCAACATTCCATCGGTTGCTGTGGATGTGGAGGGCAATGTCAGTCTCAGGGGGAGCGGAAATGTGCGTATATTAATTGACGGTAAACCTTCCGGGTTAGTGAGTATCAAGGGCGCCAGCGGCTTGCAGCAATTGCAGGGAAGCATGATCGAGCGCGTCGAGATCATTACCAATCCTTCGGCCCGATATGAGGCCGAGGGGATGGGTGGCGTAATTAATATTGTGTTAAAAAAAGAGCGTAAAGAGGGGATTAATGGCTCATTTGACATTATAACAGGTTATCCAACCAATTATGGTGCGGCTGCGAATGTAAATTACCGTCGCAAAAACCTGAACTTTTTCATCAATTATACATTGTCTTACCGGAATACGCCCGGGAAAAATTACCTCTACCAGGAGCTTTACCGCAACGATTCGACCTTCATTATGGAGCGGGATATGACATCCAATCTCAAAGGGATGAACAACAGCGCACGCGGCGGAATAGATTATTATTTTAATCCAAAAAATATTCTGACCGGTTCCTACACCTGGCGCACCAGCAAGGGAAAACGCTTTTCAACATTAAAATACAGGGATTATCTGGGGAGCGTCAACAATCTGACAAGCTTCACTAACCGGACGCAGGACGAGACCGAAACGGAACCGAACTCTGAATATTCGCTGACTTACAGGAAGACATTTAACAAGAAAGGGCAGGAGCTTACGGCTGACGTTCGGTATCTCGACAACTGGGAGGATTCGGACCAGTATTACCGGGAGAATGTTTACCGGCCCGACGGCAGTCCATCGGATATTCCGCCGCTGCTGCAACGTGCCGTGAACTATGAGACAGAAAAACAATTGCTTTTTCAGGTGGATTATGTGCATCCTTTTGGAAAAGACGGGAAATTGGAAGCCGGGGCAAGAAGCAGTTCACGCGATATGACAAACGACTATGCGGTCACGCAGGAAACCAGCGAAGGCTGGATTACTTTGCCCAATCTGACTAATGACTTCTTGTATGAAGAAAATATCAATGCAGCCTACGGGATTGTTGGAAATAAAACGGGCAAATTTTCTTATCAGGCTGGCTTGCGGGCTGAATGGACAGGTGTTACAACAGAATTAAAGCAAACCCGCGAAGTGAATGAACGCAATTATGCGAACTTGTTCCCAAGCGTCCATGTGACTTACGATTTTGCCAAGCAGAACGCATTCCAGCTGAGTTTCAGCCGTCGCGTCCGCAGGCCGCAATATAATGACCTCACCCCTTTTGCGACTTATAGTGACAATCGTAATTATTGGAGTGGCAACCCGGACCTTAACCCGGAATTTACCAATGCATTTGAGTTCGGGCACATTAAGTATATGGGCAAAGGTTCGCTGACGTCTTCACTATATTACCGCCATACGAATGGCAAAATTACGAGTATCAGAATGGTGCAGGAAGACGGAAGCTCTTACACGCGTCCCGAAAACCTGGGCACCGAAGATGCCTACGGTGCAGAATTCACAAGCTCATTTACACCTTATCAATGGTGGAAGCTCGATGGCAGCGTCAACTTTTTCCGCGCCATTACGGACGGGACGGGCCTGGACGAAGACTTCCAGAGCGATACTTACAGCTGGTTCGTGCGGATGATGTCGCGCTTCACATTATGGAAGAATACGGACGTCCAGTTAAGGGGTAATTACGAAGCGCCGCAACAGACTCCACAGGGCAAACGCAAAGCAATGGCGACGCTGGATCTGGCTGCCAGCAGGGATATTTTGAAGAACAATGGGACATTGACGCTGAGCGTGATAGATGTTTTCAACTCGCGTAAATTCAGGTCGGTCATTGAAGGGGCGAATTTCTACACGGTGAATAATTCGCAAGGCCGCAGAAGGCAGATCAACCTGACTTTAAATTACAGATTACACCAGGCAAAGAAGAAACCGAAGGAAGGTGTTGAAGGCGAATTTTAAGCGCTGAAATTTTATTAAACGGTAAAACTTTTTTAACTTTATTATGATTTGGCTGAAAATGCATTGAATGAATTCTCCATGTTTGTCGAAGGCCAGTAGAAAACGTTAACTGAGAAATTTAATACCGTATATGAGCGCTATTCCAAATAAAACTATTTTCCTTGCAGACGACGATGCAGATGACTGCATGCTGTTCGAAGATGCATTGAGAGAGGTGAGCACATCGACGGAACTTACTACGGCAAATGACGGGGTTGAATTGATCCATTTAATGGAAAATAACGTTCCGCCGCCGCCAGACGTGATTTTTCTGGACCTGAACATGCCCAGAAAAAACGGTTTCGAGTGCCTGGAACAAATCAGGAGTACAAAAGCTTGGGAGTCGATCCCCGTTGTCATATTTTCGACAACCGGACAAGAGGAAATGGTGCGGAAAGTACACGAACAGGGAGCCAATTTTTTTATAAGGAAACCAGGATCTTTCCCCAAACTGAAACAGGCCATTAAGCAGATCCTCGATATCGACTGGGCTAAGCATAATTGGAAGCCGGTTGCAGAAAATTTTTACTATCAATACTAATCCTCAATTGTTCACCTCCTAAGTTTGTAAAAAGATCTTTTATAGAAAGCAGTGGACAACTTACAGCAGCACACGGATTCAGATGATCGTGTCAACAAAACAGAATCTTACAATGTGCAAACTAACGTAGTCGATAGCGAAAGCAGGTTTAGAAATACAATGAGACAGGCGCCCGTGGGAATAGTTATCCTGCGGGGGCCTGATTTTTTTGTGGAGATGGCCAATGATACGTATCTCAGTATCATTGATAAAAGTGAAGAGGAGTTTGTCAATAAACCGCTGTTTGTTACACTTCCCGAGGTGAGGGTCTCCATTGAAGAAATCCTCAATAATGTGATCAAAACAGGCATTGCCTATAACGGGAATGAGTTTGAGATTACGATGAGGCGTTTCGGCAAGCCGGAGCAATGCTATTTCAATTTTGTATATCAGCCCATTACCGAGGAAACAGGTGAGATTTCGGGCATATTTGTGGTTGCGACGGAGGTTACCCAGCAAGTGCTTGCCAAACACCGGCTTGAACGCAGCGAAACGCAGTTCAGGACGCTGGTTACTCAGTCGCAATTTGCCAAGGCCATTGTGAAAGGCCCGGAGTTTGTGATCAGCCTTGCCAACGAAAGTATGCTTACCAACCTCTGGGGGCGGCAAATGCATGAAGTGGTTGGGCAAAGGTTGTTTGACGTTTTTCCCGAGCTGGAACACCAGAATATGGGTAAAATCCTAAGGAATGCTTACCAGACAGGTAAATTATACCGGGATAGCGAGGCATCCATGATCATTAGCGGCCCCGATGGCCCGAAGGAACATTACGTGGATTTCCAATATGCGCCTACGGTTGAAGCAGATGATGAAGTTTCGGGCATAATGATCTCCCTGAATGATGTTACCGACAAAGTAACATTTCGCAAACAGATTACGGATGCTGCGGAAAGACTTTCCCTGGCCACTGACGGAACGCAGCTTGCTACGTGGGATCTGGATCTGAAAACCAGGCACATTATCTATTCCGGCCGCCTTGCTACTATTTTTGGATTTGAAGAAACCAAACTTCTGACGCATCAGGATATGCGTGAGCTGATCCATCCGGAGGACAGGAAAGCTGTGGTGGAAAAAGCGTTCCAGATTGCTTTGGAGACCGGCACCTATTACTACGAGGCCCGTATTATCCACCCGGACGAATCGATCCATTGGATACGGACACAGGGAAAAATTATGTATGATGAGCATCACCGTCCGCACCGGATGCTCGGCACCATGATGGACATTACCGACCGGAAAGAGGACGAATTAGCACTTAAAATAAGCGAAGATAAATACAGAACATTGGCTGATGAGCTGGAATCCCAGGTTCAGCTCCGTACAAAAGAGCTTACCATTGCCAACAGCGAGCTGGTGAAGACCAATATGGAACTTGCGCAATTTGCCTATGTGGCCAGCCACGATTTGCAGGAGCCATTGCGGAAAATCCAGACATTCGCGACGAGGATACTGGAAACCGAAAATGAAAATTTGTCTGCGCGGGGTAAGGATTATTTTCAGCGGATGCAGGCGTCGTCTACCCGGATGCAGCAGCTGATTGTAGATTTGCTGGCATTCTCGCGTGCGAATGCGGTTGAAAAGCACTATGAAGAAATCGATTTAAATTTGGTCTTGCAGAGCGTAAAAGAGCAGCTCGGGGATCTGATCCATCAGGCAAATGCAGAAGTCATTAGCGATACACTGCCCGTTTGGAACATTATTGAATATCAATTCGAGCAGCTCTTTACAAATTTGATTGCCAATGCCATTAAGTTTACAAAAACTGATACTAGTCCTGTTATCGTCATCCGGTCGGGCCGCATTTCGGGCGAGCTTATCCCGGTCAATGGTGCTGAGGCGAACCAGACTTATCAATATCTGTCATTTTCTGACAATGGGATTGGCTTTGATCCCCAGTTTAAGGACCGCATTTTCCAGGTATTCCAGCGGCTGCACAACCGAAGCGCTTATGAAGGAACGGGCATCGGATTGGCTATTTGTAAAAAAATTGTAGAAAATCATCAAGGCTTGATCGATGCCATTGGCAAGCCAGGAATAGGCTCAACTTTCATTATTTATCTGCCGCTCTGATTACAAACTTGATTCGCTGTCGGCACGGTTGCGGGATTTCTGAAATGTAATGGCAATGCCGGTGAGAATGATAACGCCTCCCAGGATCATTTGCCAGGTTATTTTTTCATCAATAAAAACCCAGGCAAGCAATCCGGTAACAACCGCCTGGCTCAACAGGCTCAGGGAAACGCGCTGCGCGTCCATTTTCTGAACTGCATAACTGATAGCCAGCCAGCCGATCAATTGGCATATCAGGCCCTGAACAGCGAAAACAGCCCAAATAGCAGGCGTGAAATTCCAAAGCGGCTCTCCAAAGATTAAGCAGACAATTAGCAGGAAGACAGAAGAAACCGCCATGCTAATGGTCATGAAACTGCCGATATTCAATCGGTTAAGGATCGGTTTGCTGATCAGCATGTAAGAAGCGTACAGCATGCCGGAGAGCAGGGCCAGCGCGAAACCTTTGTCCAGACGCATTTCAAAAAAAGCCGCCGGACCGATAAGCACCACCATTCCCGCAACCGCAATAAGCGTCCCGATCCAGAAACTTGCCTTTGGCTTATTATTAAGGAAAAAGAACGATCCGACTCCCACCCAGGCAGGAGCCAGATTCGTCAGTAGCGTTGCCTGCGTCGCATTGGAATAGTGAATAGAAAGGTTCCAAACGGCTATATCAGTCGCAAAAATGATCCCGCAGAGCACAATTGGAATCCATAAATTCTTTGCGGGCCAATTGAATTTTCGCGTATACAGCATGCCGGGCAGCAAAAACAAGAACCCGAACAACATCCTGTAAAAAGCAGAAGTAATCCCTGAAACCGGTGCCCATTTGACCAAAACAGGAAAAATACTAATGCTTACAAGTCCGATAAGAAGGCTGACGCGCGGATTCATTACTAATAAAATAAATTCTTGCAAAGATAAGCATTCAACTCACCCGCATCACTTCAAGGACATTGTCGAAGTTTTCCTGATTAAAGAGTTGGCTTTGCCCGGTCGTATTGAATAGGCCAGGAAATGTCTTCGCCAAGTTCGTGTGCCGCGTGCAATGGAAAATAAGGATCACGCAGCAACTCCCTTGCCATAATGATCAGGTCGGCTTCGCCATTTTGTAAAATTTCTTCCGACTGTTTTGCCTCGGTAATCAATCCGACTGCACCTGTCAGGGCACCGGTTTCTTTCCTGATTTTTGCGGAGAAAGGCACCTGATAAGATGGGCCAACTGTGATTTTCTGGTGAGAAGCCAGTCCGCCGCTCGACACGTCGATCAGATCAACACCTTTTGTTTGCAAGATTTTCACCAATTGAACCGATTGGTCTTCGTCCCAACCATTCTCAGCCCAGTCCGTGGCCGAAATGCGCACAAATAAAGGCAGCTCTGCCGGCCAGACTTTCTGAACTTCGTCAATGATCTCGATCAGAATGCGTACGCGGTTTTCAAAACTGCCACCATACGCATCTGTACGTACATTGCTGAGCGGTGAGAAAAATTGGTGAATCAGATAACCGTGCGCGGCATGAAGCTCTATAACCTTGAAACCTGCGTCCAAAGCCCGTTTGGCCGCTTTACCAAAATCTAAAATCACCTTTTGAATACCATCCGCATCCAAGGCAAGCGGCGCCTTTTCCGAATGATGAAAAGGAATGTCCGACGCGCTCAATGGTTGCCAGCCCCCTTCATTTTCGGGCACCTGGCCACGACCTTTCCAAGCCGGATAGGTGCTGGCTTTCCGGCCAGCATGGGCAAGCTGCACGCCCGGAACTGCTCCCTGCCCTTCGATGAAAGTGGTGATTTGTTTTAGCTTCTCAATGTGTTCATCTTTCCAGATACCCAGATCTTCGGGTGAAATCCTGCCTTCCGGAGAAACGGATGTAGCCTCGGCAATCAGTAAGGATGCTCCGCCCACGGCGCGGCTTCCCAGGTGCACCAGATGCCAGTCATTGGCGAATCCGTCCACAGACGAATATTGGCACATGGGAGAAACAACGATCCGGTTTTTTAATGTGACACTTTTAATGGTAAGCGGAGTGAATAATAGGGATGACATACGTTGAATGTTAGGTTTTTAATGTTTTAATTTTTTGAAGGATTTTAATCTCATCAATGGTAATCGTACTGATCAGCTCAAACAGCCCGTTGATCGTTTTCAGATCCGACAGCATTTTCCGTGCTGGCGACTGGTCTGCCTTTTCAATTCCCATTTCTTTGATTTCCTTCTTTCTTTTCGCCAGAAGCGCTACGAGCTTTTGGTTTTGGGGCAATGATTCGCGGGCTATCTCAAAAGTGTTTTCAAGCTTTCCTTCAATAATGTCCGTAGCAGCTTTAATCTGCCGGTCGATCTGCCTGATCATGACTTCAAATTCAACCGAAAATTCGGAATACTCCAGCGTTTGCGCGTAGGTCGAGAGCGATGCAATGTAGGACGTCAACATATGGCTAGTGGCAACGAACTGGTGATATTCTTCCATGTTCAACTGCTGGCGTTTCGGCTCTGAGAGCATTTTTTGAAAGTTATCCGACAAATTCGCCATCGCAATGATCGCATCCTTCCGGAGCACTTTTAATTCGTTGATATCCAGGTCTTTCCCCGTGAATTTCGCTGCTACAACGTCAAAATACTTACGGTTTGCATCCAGTGCATCGCAGATATACTGGTTGATCTGCGTATGCTCCCAAACCGGCAGCACGTAAGACGAAATCAGATAAGCGATAATGGATCCGATGATCGTATCAATGACCCTGTCATGTAAAACCGCCGTAATCTGCTGCGGGTTCAGGAAATTGAAAGAAAGGATGACATATAATGTAATGGTTGTGGAAGCAATGAAGTAGTTGATCTTCAAAAAGCTGTATGCCATGATCATTGCCAGCATCATAATGATGAACAATGCAGTCCCGTCCTGGATCAGATACAACAGCATGAAGCCTGTGAAAACGCCCACAAGCGTTCCCCCGATCCGGTGTACGTTCCGCTGTTTGGTAATGCTGAAAGCCGGTTTAAGGATCACAACAATCGTCAGGAGAATCCAGTAACCATGACCTACCGTCAGAAAAAGAGAGATGATGTAGCCGATCAGAAGCCCTAGCGTAATCCTTAATGCATGTCTGAAATGGCTGGATTTCAACGAAAGATTGTCCAGCAGGATGCGGGGATGGTATTCTTGCTTCGGAATAAAATTCTCGGCTTCAACATTTAATTTATAACCTTTACCCACCTCTGCATCATACGTGGTCGCCCGGTGCAGCTTTTTCACACGTTCTGTAACGTCCTGCAAACTATTGAGAATCTGGCGCAGCATCATGAAATCCTCCATGTTATCGTGCGTCATTTTATGCTCACGCATATTTTCAAAAGCCCGCTGACATTTATTAAATGCTTCGTCCAGGTCGCGCTTCGGGTGGGAGGGTGATCCACTCTGGATTGCGAGGCCAATTTGTTGGATCTCAGCTGATAACCAGGTAATATAGGTGCCGAAAAGCCTTAAAACCTGGGTGTGATCAAATGCCCGATGGAGGTTCGCGTAATTTTGCTGCGAGTTCAGGATTCTTTCGAATAAGTCGATGCTATCCAGGAACATCAGCATCAGGATCCGGCTTTTATTCGTCGATTCTGTAACAATTTCCCTTGTTTTAAAAAGTATCTCGCGCAGGTTTTCGTGGTTTTCACGGAGCGTAACCTGCTGGTGGATCATCCGGTTAAAGAGGTCGTCATAGTCGGGATTTGCAAAATAATACCCTGCTTTGATCCAGAGCAGCTTGCCTAATTCCACGAAATTTTCTCCCAAAAGCTGCTGGATCAGCTTATAAGGAAGTAATTTCTGCAAGATCATAAACAGGACAAAATACCAGATCCCGCCAGCCGCAAATATGGCGGCGGTGCGCAGAACCATATCGCCGCTCAAATGATCATCAATGTTGAAAACAAAAACAAGCAAGGCAATAAGGCCGATACTATTCACCCGGTTTCCATAAACACCGACCAGTGAAAAGAACATCCCGAAAACAACGATTTCGAGAAATATGATAAAGTGAATGTGCCGGAGAAAGCCGGTAATGCATGCAACCAAAAAACACGTCGCAATGGCAATGAGCAGTGAGTTGCGCCTTCTGGTGTGCGGGCCGGGATTGTCCGTTGATCCAATCAGCAATGTGCCCAGCGGGAATGCGATCATCTCGCCCAATATGCCGAAATGTTGAAAAATAAGGCTCGGGACAACCGCACCCAAGGTTAATCTTACGCCCGTGGAAAGGTAATGACTTGAAATAAATTTTTTGAATTCGTCGAGGTAATTCATGAAAACGGCAATCGGTAGCTGTGCAATACTACTTATTAATAATCCACAAGCAACAAAACGCGTTCCAAATATCAGGATTATTTGTGTCGGGATAGCCGTCACGGATATTGCGTTGTTTTTGTATTTTTGGTAAATCCCGAACCGGATTGCTTCCGGAAACAGCTTTTTAACGGAATCAGAACACAATGCTATTTGTAAACTTTGACACCTTTCCGACATTGCAGACAGACCGTTTGCTTCTGCACGCAATGTCAGAAAAGCATGTGGCGGATATGTTCAGATTGCGAAGCAATCCGCTTGCTATGCAGTACATTGGAAAGCCCTTGATGCAATCGGAAAGCGATGCAAAGGATCTGATTGATGCTTATTCCAGAAATCTGCGGGATAAGATTGGCATTACCTGGGGCATTTCAATGAAGCGTGTGGAAGGCCTGCAAGAAAACACTGGCCTGATAGGCACCATAGGCTTTCACAAAATGGATCTTTATAATCACCGCGCTGAGATCGGTTATATGATCCATCCGGAACATTGGTTAAAAGGCCTAATGAGCGAGGCTGTCAGGCGGATTATTGACTACGGTTTTAAAAACATGCAGTTTCACAGCATTGAAGCTAAAATAAGCCCTGATAATCAAGCTTCAAGAAAGATTTTGCTGAAACACGGTTTTGAGAGAGAGGCTTATTTTAAGGAAAGCTTTTATGAGAATGGTAAATTCCTCGATACTGAGATTTACTCGCTCCTTAACAAAACGGCATAAAAAATAGCTGCACCTTGCGGGACAGCTATTTTACTTTATATAAATACCTTAACTTGGCTTAGTTCTCAGAGCCGATTTTCAAGATTGCCTTGTCAATGAAGTACTGACCAGTTCCTTCTTCGCCGATCACGTCAAATAGTTCAATAGCGCGGCGTGCGTTGTCTTCTTCCTCAATTTGCTCATTTACAAACCATTGCAGGAAGCTTTCCGTGCCATAATCTTCTTCTCTGCGGCTCTGCGTAACAATGCGGTTGATAGATTGCGTTACTGCAATCTCGCTTTGCAATGCTGCTTCGAACACGCTTCTGAATGTTGCAAACTCTTGTTTTACTGCTGCTACTTCCGGTGAAACGGCAGTTCCGCCCACAGTCATGATGTAATTGAATATTTTAAGCATATGTCCGCGCTCTTCGTCAGACTGCTTAAGGAAATATTTTGCGCTGTTTTTGAATCCGTTACGGTCACACCATGAAGCCATGGCCAGATATTTTGCAGAAGCTTCCGCTTCCATCTTTACCTGATTGTTCAAAAGTATTTCTATTTCCTCTTTCAGGGATGTCCGTTGTCTTAATAAATCTCTCATGGTTACTTTCTTTTATTTGTATTAACAAGTACAAATATCATGCGAAAGTTCAGCATTGCAAACGAAACCCGAAATTTGGAATTGGTCTAATATGATCGAAATGAGCTATTTAGACTAATTCCGGCTCGCTAAACAGAAGTTGGTGCAGAAGGGAATTGAGTTCGATTGCGAAGTGGGTGCCGTTTACCAGTTCTCTCAACTGGATCAGCTCGCAAAGGGTAAGCTTTTGGTAAATGTTAAGCTGAGGCGCTTCAACAAACTCATAGTCAGACTCATCTGACAGGTCAAAAATCTTGCTGTGAATGTCAATATTGTTAATGAAGCGGCGGAAACTCAAAAAGTCCTGAATCCTGAACGAAGCCTGCATTTCACCAAAATGAAGAATGATCTTAGAAGTTAAATCGCACTGTAAGCTAGATCCTTTCGCAGTACTAAACAATTCATTTGGGGTATTCACTGACAGCAATCTATTTGAATCGTGGAAATTGTTGCACAAATATAACCGCAAACTAAATGTCAAGCAAGTTTATTTGTAAGCAATCTAATTACATGGAAGAAGAACTTTCCATATAACCAGATTGCTTTTAATGTCTGCAATGCTAATTCCCAGCCTTGGCCCAGTTGTCTCTTAATGTTACTGTTCTGTTGAAAACGAGTTTTTCGGCGGTGCTGTCTGGGTCTTTGGCGAAGTAACCTTTTCTTAGGAATTGGAATGATTCGCCTTCTTTGGCTTCATTAAGTGCCGGTTCGGCATAACCTGTGATGATTTCCAGTGAATTGGGATTGATGTAATCTTTGAAATCACCCTCTTCCGAAGATGGATCTTCAACGGAGAAAAGACGGTCGTAAAGGCGAACTTCGACTTCCTGCGCGTGTGGAACGGAGACCCAGTGCAATGTCCCTTTTACATTGATGCCGGTCGTATCATGCCCGCTCTTGCTGTTTTCGATGTATGAGCAATGCACTTCTTTGATTTCGCCATTTTCGTCTTTTACAAAATCATCACATTGAATGATGTATGCACTTTTCAGTCGGACCATTTTTCCAGGCGCCAAACGGAAATATTTCTTGGATGGCGTTTCCATAAAGTCCTCTTTCTCAATATAAATCTCCCTTGAAAAAGGAACTTCGCGGTTCCCTGTTGCTACGTCCTCCGGATTGTTTTCACTGTGGCACATCTCCGTAACACCTTCCGGGAAGTTGGTAATGATCACTTTCAAAGGATCCAAAACCACCATTCGGCGGAGCGCTTTTTTGTTCAAATCTTCGCGAACGCAAAATTCAAGCAAACCTACATCGATCATGTTTTCGCGTCGCGCTACACCGATCCGCTCACAGAAATCTCTGATGCTTTCCGGCGTGTAACCTCTCCTGCGCAAGCCGCTGATGGTCGGCATTCTAGGATCATCCCAGCCGTTTACATGCTTTTCCTGAACCAGTTGCAGCAACTTCCGTTTGCTGGTCACAGTGTAATTCAGGTTGCGGCGTGCGAATTCGTATTGATGCGATGGATATATGCCTAGCTTTTCAATGATCCAGTCATACAATTCCCGATGCGGCACAAATTCTAATGTGCATATAGAATGTGTAACCGTTTCAATCGAATCGCTTTGGCCATGCGCAAAGTCGTACATGGGGTAAATGCACCATTTGTTGCCTGTGCGATGGTGATGGGCGTGTTTGATCCGGTAAAGGATCGGGTCACGCATGAGCATATTGATGTGCGCCATGTCAATTTTGGCGCGTAATGTGCGGCTTCCGTCAGGAAAACCACCATTTTTCATTTGTTCAAAAAGCGCAAGGTTTTCTTCAACCGAACGGCTCCTGTAAATGCTGTCTTTCCCGGGTTCCGTCGGAGTGCCTTTAAGCAGCGCTATTTCCTCGGAAGTTGAATCGTCCACATAGGCCAGCCCTTTGTTGATCAGCTCAACGGCATATTCATATAATGTATCGAAATAATCGGAAGCGTAAAGTTCGTTTTCCCATTCAAAACCCATCCACCGGATATCGTTTTTAATGCTTTCCACATATTCCGTATCTTCGGTAACCGGGTTGGTGTCGTCGAAACGAAGGTTTGTATAGCCAGGGAATTTTTTGGTCAAACCAAAATTCAGGCAAATGCTGGATGCATGGCCGATATGTAAATAGCCGTTTGGTTCGGGTGGAAATCGGGTGATGATCTGGGTGTATTTTCCTGCCTGCAAATCCGCCTCCACAATTTCCTCAATAAAATTCAGGCTTTTCTCTTCTTTTTTCTCTTCCGTAATCATACTAACTGGAAATATTTTTCGATTTTCAAAGTTAACCTTCTTCCGAACATTTTCAGCAAGGAACCGCTGCAAATCGCAAATCCGGGCTGTTTCCGTTACTTTTGCAAAATGCGCTATTTTCTCGAATTCAGCTATAAAGGAACGGCCTATAATGGCTGGCAAAAACAAAACAATGCATTAGGCGTCCAGCAGGTGCTGGAAGAAGCACTCGCGAAAGTCCTGAGGTTACCCATTGAAATCACAGGCAGCAGCAGGACAGACACCGGCGTACATGCAGAACAACAATTTGCGCATTTTGATTTAGAAAATGAGATAGCCGATTTTGAGCTGCTGATTTACAAGCTTAATGGGCTTATTCCCAGGGACATTGCTGTAAAGCGCATCATTCCGGTTGGGAATGACATTAACTCCCGTTTTGCAGCCACGCACCGCAAATATGAATACCGCATCACGAAACGCAAAAATCCTTTTCTAACTGATCTGGCTTTTCAATTAAAAGCGGATCTTGACATTGAGCAAATGAACGAAGCGGCAGCGCTGCTGTTGCAATACAATGATTTCGAGAGTTTTAGCAAGATCCACACACAAGTGAATAATTTCAGATGCACGATTAAGGAGGCAATTTGGATTGAAGCGGGAGATATGCTCGTTTTTCATATCCGTGCAAACCGTTTCCTGCGCGGAATGGTTAGGGCGCTGGTAGGGACGCTGCTGGAAGTAGGAAAAGGTAAGCGGAGCGTTGCTGAATTCGAACAGGTTATCCTGGCAAAAAACAGAAAAGCAGCAGGCGCCCAGGCACCTGCGGAAGGTCTTTTTCTGGTTGAAGTGGGCTATGATTTTATTTAATGGCCTCCTGGCTGAACTGATTGTTAACCAGCCTGAAAATGCCCAGCGGATTGCTGTTCTTCAACTCATCCGGCAGCAGTGCGTCGGGCCAGCCCTGAAATGATTGCGGACGGACAAAACGTAGGATCGAATGTCTGCCAACAGAAGTGAATTTTGCATCCGCAGTTGCCGGAAAAGGCCCTCCATGATGCATAGAAGGGCAAACCTCCACGCCGGTAGGAACGCCATTCAGGATAAATCGGCCGGATATTTGTGCGAGCTTGTCTACAATAGCCTGGTGCGCGTGGACCTCATGCTCTTCTGCCATCAGCGAGCAGGTAAGCTGTCCTTTTAAATGTGAAATCGCTTCAAGCATTTCACCCGTATCCTCACAAATGACAAGCAGCGAAAATGGTCCGAAAACTTCTTCATGTAATTTTGGATTGGCAATAAAGCTTTGCCCGGAAACTGTTGCTATGGATGCCTGCGCCTGATTTTCTCCCTCAGACATTTGCTCTGAAACGGCGAGTCTGGAAACATCTTCCTGTTCAAACGCATGATCGCGGAGCTTGTAATAATTTTTACAAATGCCCGCCGTAAGCATTGTGGCAGATGTGGTTTTCAGGATTTCATTTTTATAAGAGTCCGCAAATGCAATCAGGCCCTGCGTTTTAGTAACAAACACAAGTCCGGGATTGGTACAGAATTGTCCGGCGCCCAGGCTTACCGAACCTGCAAGCGTTTTCCCAAATTCCAATGCATTGTGTTCCAGATAGTCAGGAAGAACAACGATGGGGTTAACGCTGCCCATTTCAGCAAAGACGGCAATGGGTTCCTCGCGCTCCTGCGCCATTTTAAACAGCGCCATTCCACCTTTCATAGAACCTGTAAAACCAACAGCCTTACTGGCAGGATGCTTAACCAATGCTGTCCCCACTTCAAAACCATCGTCATATAGCATGGAAAAAACGCCATCAGGCATTCCTGTCCTTTGCGCAGCTTTTACAATGGCCTGCGCCGTCAGATCGCTTACGCCGGGATGTGCTGCGTGGGCTTTTACAATGACCGGGTTTCCGGCCGCCAAAGCCGGGCCTGTGTCCACACCGGCTACGGAATACGCGAAAGGGAAGTTACTGGAACCGAAAACGATAACCGGACCAATCGGAACGAGCATTTTCCGGATGTCGGGCTTGGGAACGGGCGTGCGGTCGGGTAGGGCGGTGTCGATGGATGCATCCACCCATGAGCCCTCGCGAAGCAATTCCGCAAATTGAGTCAGCTGATTGATCGTGCGCGCGCGTTCACCTTGCAGGCGGGCCATGGGCAGGCCTGTTTCCAGATTTGCTCTTTCAAGTAAGACGTCGCCAATCGCCAGGATCTCTTCGGTAATGGCAATCAGAAAATCAGCTCTTTTCGCGGCAGGAATTTTTGCATATTCGCTGAAAGCCTTTTTGGCAAGCGCCATAGTATTTTCGACTTCTTCAATCGTCGCCGTATGGAAATTTTCAGGGAGAAATGAATCTTTGGCTGGCACATAGGATTGAAATGTGCGGTCGCCCTGGCTAGAAAGTGAATAGCCAATGTAGTTTTTACCTTTGATTTCCATAAGTTAAGATTGTGTCAGACGAGACGTGCAATGATGTCATCTACTGAAATTCCTTCGGCTTCGGCTTTGAAATTCCGGATGATTCTGTGCCGTAACACGGGTAATGCAACTGCTTTTACGTCCTCAATGTCGGGAGAATATTTACCTGAAAGCAATGCGTTGCATTTGGCTGCCAGGATCAGCGCCTGTGAGGCACGGGGACCTGCGCCCCAGTCGAGGTAATCGTTGGTGTCTTTTACGGCAAGGCCGGCAGCGGGCCTGGTTTTGTGGACCAGTTTCACCGCATATTCAATGACGTGATCGGTTACCGGAACGCGTCTTACCAAATGCTGGAAATCCATGATCTCCTCGGAAGTCACGACTTTTTTAACCTGGTAACGAACGTCGTTGGTGGTGTTTTTAACAATGTTTACTTCCTCTGCATAGGAAGGATAATCCAGCTGGATCATGAACATAAAGCGGTCGAGCTGGGCTTCTGGCAGGGGATAAGTTCCTTCCTGCTCAATGGGGTTTTGAGTAGCGAGTACGAAGAAAGGACGTTCCAGCGCATGCTTTGCTCCCGCGATTGTAACAGAATATTCCTGCATCGCTTCCAGCAGCGCAGATTGCGTTTTGGGTGGCGTCCTGTTGATCTCATCGGCCAGGATAATGTTGGCAAAAACAGGCCCCTTGATAAACTTGAAATTGCGGTTCTGATCCAATGTTTCAGACCCCAGAATGTCTGACGGCATTAAGTCAGGCGTAAACTGGATCCGGTTGAAATTGAGGTCTAGCGAAGAAGCAATCGTCTGGATGAGAAGCGTTTTGGCTAGTCCGGGCACACCCACCAAAAGGCAATGGCCCTGGCAGAAAATCGCGGTCAGTAGTCCTTTAACAACCTCATCTTGCCCGATTATTACATTTCCAATCTCACTCCGGATTTTATCATAAGCTACTTTCATAGCTTCGGCAGCTTCAACGTCCGATGAATACTTCACAATGTGTCAGATTAAATTTTCAATTCCTTAACCGCAATCCTGTCCTGAAAGCTAAATATCGTTTGCCAAAGCCTCTAATCCGAGCACTTTACAATCTTTATATTCAGGCTCGATGCTGATGAAAACGTCGCCCTGCGCTTTTTTAAACCATTCTTCCAATGCATTGTTTCGTTTGTTACTCAACACGATCTGAGCCAGTTTCTCGTAATCATCACGAAGATTGGCCGTATGCGGCTCCGATTTGCTCTTGTACCAGATGATACGCATGGCGCTTCTTCCATCTTCGGTACGATAGGCAACCGGTTTGCTCAATTCGCCCACTTTCATGGTGTCGATAGCAAAATATAGTGCCGGGTCCATAGAAGCATCCAGTGTAAGACGAGCTAAACCTGTATTTCTATCCATGATCAAACCACCCGATTCGGCTGTTTCTTTATCTTCCGAGTTGTCCAAAGCCGCTTTCGCGAATTTCAATGTATCGATTTCAATCAGATTTCTAAGACTATCCAGGGCGCGGACCGCAGAAGTCATATCTGTTCCTTTGTTATAATCAGGACGAAGCAGGATGTGTCTGGCGTGATATTCAGCGCCGCGCGTTTCGATGAGCTTGATCAAGTGAAAACCAAATTGCGACTCAACGATATCCGACATTTCACCTGGTTTCAATGATAATGCAGCTCCTTCAAACTCGGGAACCATTGCACCACGTTTGGCGAAGTTCAGGTCACCGCCATTTTTTGCTGAACCAAGGTCTTCTGAATAGATCTGCGCCAATGTAGCGAAGTCTTCACCTTTTTCAGCGCGTTGCTTCAATTCAAGCAATTGTTGTTTTAGCTTGTCCTTCTGCTCGCGGGTAACTGTTCCCAGCTTCACAATGTGGCCGATTTCGACTTCGGAAGGAATGTAAGGAAGGCTGTCTTTCGGAATGGAATTAAAAAACTTGCGCACTTCATTCGGCGTAATTTTTACATTGCCAGAAATGGTCCGCTGCATTTTTTCTACGATCTTTTGCTCCTTCACCTGCGTGCGAAGCTCGCTTTTCAGGTTTTCAATGCTTTTACCGTAGGCTTCTACAATATTCTTTTCGGATCCGAAACGCTGCACCATATAGCCCATTTTGGCATCAAGCTCGCCGTCGACTTCTTTGTCTTCCACCACAACCGAGTCAATTTCGGCTTTGGCAAGAAGCATTTTGTTGATAATAAGTGATTCCAGAAGCTGGCATTTTTCGGGCGCGGCGCGTCCTTCTGCTTTGTATTGATTATACATTTCCTCCAATTCGGAGTTCAGAATGTAGTGATTGTCAACCCGGGCAATGATTTTATCAATGCTGATCCCCTGCTGCCCCTGTCCGAAACTGATGAGACTGAAAAACAGTGAGAATACTGCTATCAGACCGGGCGCAATTACTTTATTTATTTTCATATGGTTATTTGATTCTCCTTAATCTGTTCGGGTTACTATGGTTTTGATTACAAAACGGTTTACGAAATGCTAAAATACGCTTAACGCTTAATTTTTTCTAATTCTTGCGCATTCACTTTAATAGGGAATTTCGCTTCCAGCCGGTTTACCAACTGTTTTTCCAACTCTTTCTGGTAATCGTTGATCACGCTTCCACGCGCTTCTGCAAATGTCTTCCCGCGTGACGGCTCTATTTTTTGTACGGAAGTCCAGAAAACCATGTTGTTGTCCGTCACAGTTTGTTCACCTGTCTGCCATTTGAATCGGGCAAATAAAGGGTTGTCCTTTGTAAAATATCCATCCCGGATCATAACGGCGTCGGGAGCGTCTGCATTATAGACCTTCTCCACGTCACCTTTCGACTGGCTGTAAAACTGGAAGCCTACACGTCGGTTGCGGTCGGCTTCGGCCGTTTGCCTGAACGAGCCATAGTCTTTTTCAATGATCCGTAAAATCGGGATATTCCGGCCATTCAAATACTTTACAACATTCCTGATGCGGTTGGCAGATGTGATCTCACTTTCGTCCGCTGACCTGTAACCTGCAATTTCTACAATGTAATCAGGATTCTTTTCCATTACAATATAAACGTCGGTCAGCGCATCAAGTTGCTCATTATCAATTTCGCTGGCATTGGCTGCGAACAATATTTCCTTCGATCTCCGTTCCAGCTTGTAAGGGCTCTGTGCCAATGTTCTTTTGATCGCATTCACCGTTTGCGTGTCCTTGGCCGACACAATGGTCGCCAGCACACGTTCCGGGAACTGATAGCGCTCCTTATGCTGGTCATAGAACGCCTTTTGACCCGTCGAATCCGTCAATGAACGTCCCCATACATTCTCCTCCATTACTTGTGAAAGCAGCACCCCTTCTTTAATCTCGCTGATCAGGTTCCGGAACTCAGCATTGGTCTCTTCCAAATGTTCCTTTTCAAAATCAGCCAGGCTTTCCGTCAAATAGTCATTATAATATTTCCGAAACACAACCGCAGGCGATGCATCTTTCGGTTTAACCTGTTGCTTTCTTTTTACATAATTCAAAAAGCCCAGTGCATCGTACGATTGCTCTTCAATCTTAAATAACGCAACCGAAGCCCAATCTGTTGATACTGCACTTAAATAATCCCAATTTCCACTGGTAATGCTGCTGTCTCCCAACGCCGCAACCGTTTTCCACTGTTCCGCAAATTCCTGGACTTTGTATTTTTCCCTGAGCCGTTTCGCATTGGCTTGTTCCAGCACTTTTCCTCTCGAATCCGTCACCACTTTTTTCCGCAGCGATGGCGCCATGGTTGCATATGGTTCCAGGCTGCGCTTTTCGGCCAGTCGCACAATGTGCCATCCATACATGGTCAGCACAGGTTTGGAATAGGCGTTCACCTTGGTCAATGCAAAGGCCGCTTCTTCAATTTCAGGCACCATTTGCCCGATGCCAAACATGGGGAGTAACCCGCTGTTTTTCCTGGATTGTTTATCGTCTGAAAAACTTTCCACGACTGCTTCCCAATCTTCACCGCTTTGTAACAGTGCATAGGCTTCATCGATCCGCGCTTTTGCAGACTCTTTCTGCGCCGCAGTTCCTGCCGTATCCTGCTGAACCATGATATGCGCAATCCGAACCATCCCCCGGTTCGAACGGCGATCCGTTACTTTCACCAGATGATAGCCTCCCTTCGTACGCACGGGCTGCGAAACTTTTCCGACGGGCAACGTATAAGCTGCCGTTTCTATGGGATATAAGGTCTGAAAAGCGGTAAAATAACCCAGATCGCCTTTGGTTTTTGATGCAACGGGATCTTTCGAGAATTTTGCGGCCAGGTCGCCGAAGTCATTGCCGTCCTCCAATCTTCCCCTCAATGCGATGGCCGCGCGGTAGGCTTCCAAAGTATCGGCCGGAGAAGCATCTTCCGAAACACCGATCAGTATATGGGAAGCTCTCACTTCCTGCTTCAGGCGGTTATAAGCTTCATTCGAGAGTTTTTCGACAAGTGATTTGTCAACCAGGTGGTTTTTTGCGAGCTGTTCGCGGTAGGAGGTGATTTCTTCTTTATAGTCCTGAGTGGTGTCTTTTCCTTCTTGCTTGGCATGCAGGACCTTTATTTTAAGGTCTTTGTATAAATTAAAATATTCTTCCGGAGTTAACTCACGCGTTGAATCAGAAGCATTTTTGTTTTTATTATATGAATCCTGGTAATCCTCAATCGAAAATTTCTCGTTCCCAATTTCCAGTAAGGCGGGCGTTTCGGTTACTACTGCTGCTTGTTGAGGAGGTGCGGTTGTTTTACAGGAGCTTACGGCTAAAACCGCAAGCAGGGCAATGTTGTATTGTATTTTAGGCATATCTACAAATCGAATTTTAAAGGGGCTTCCGGCAATATACGGCTGCCTTACGACGCTGGTAAAGCCGGCAAAGTTAGACGCTTTCCGAACAGATCAAAAATATAACGTACGGCCAGGCGATTTGTTCTCTGTTGTCCACAGTAGCTATGATTTTCAGTATGGCGTGATCGCCCCACTGCAAACGTTTGCAACATGGCCATTCTTAGTAAGCCGGTGTAGAAGTCCATCTATTTGTACTCCTGCATGAATCTTTGGTTTAATTATTATAAATGCCCTTTTTTGGCGTTTCAGGCACAATTTTTTTAGCGGACGCGGGCAAAAGTAGTTCTTAAAAAAGGTTGGTTATGGAAGAGAGTAGAAAAAATGATTTCGTTCAGGCAATCAGAGCATTGTGGATCGAGCAGAAAACCAGAGAACTCCTTTATTTAGAAGCATTGAAGAAGGATAATATGGGCCCTTGCAGGCGCATTCTCAGCCAGGGCCATGTAAGTGCTTTATTATTCCAGAAGGAGATCAAATGGATTTATGATTATTTTAAGTGTTTTCTGACGGACAAAGAGTTGGGCGAAACCAATCATATCACAGCCCGGACAGCATTAAAACTGCTGGAAGACGTGGAAGAAAAAGAAGAAATCGCAACTTGTCTAAAAAAGGTAGAAGCAGCTACATTGCAGCTCTACAAAAAGCTGCGTACTTACGTTGATAAGGATTCCGAAGCGAGACAAATGCTGGACGAACACTTGGTGCGTATCTCTGAGTTTTACGAATCTTTATGCAAGCTGGAAGTTGGAACCAGAAGCAGGGTAGGTTATACCGCTGCTGCCTGATCCGCAAAAATCAGATCTCATATAATTCAATAGGCAGGTCGTCAGGATCGGCAAAGAATGTAAATTTTTTGCCGGTAAATTCATCCACTCTCACAGCCTCAGTAACAATCCCCTTTTTTCGCAACTGCGCAATCGCCGGTTCAATATCATCCACCTGAAAGGCAATGTGCCGCAAGCCGGTCGACTCGGGCCGCGACGGGCGCTTAGGCGGGCTCGGGAAGGAAAATAGCTCGATAATGTATTGCCCGTTGAGGGAAAGATCAAGCTTATAAGAATCCCTTTCTGATCTGTATACCTCTCTTTCAATCTCAAAACCCAGGATATCAGTATAAAAGTGCTTGGATTTGTCGTAATCCGAGCAAATGATGGCAATGTGGTGTACGGCTTTGAGTAGTTTCATGATACAGGAATATAGGGCTCAAATATAGACCGCATATTTTAAATCCTGATAAATATCTTTCGCACGTATAGCCAATACAGGATCGCCCATTCCACCAGCAGGATAATTGCACCGCGAACCAACGGCTGATAATTTTGCCCGAGGAGCAGGTCATAGTTTTGGCTGACATTGATGCGGAATGAACTGTCTATAAAGCTGACAATGGTTTCAGCCATAACGTAGGCCACAATTGAATTGGTGCCTATGACGATAAGCGGGAAGAAGAACCGCTGCTTTTGTTTTACATCAACAATAAAGTAAAATCCAGCCAGGAAAAACATACAAATTCCTCCGCTGAAAAGCGTCCATGCGGGCGTCCATATGCGTTTCACGATGGGGTTAATGCCCGCGAAATTAAGGATCAATGCCAGCGCCAGCAGGAGTGCTGCTGTTATAGCGAGGCGTTTGAGCAACCAGGCGGAAGATGTGGCGGATTTAAGCCATTTCCCTGCAATAAGGCCGAGGATCATGGTTCCTAATGTGGGAATGAAACTCAATGTGCTATATCCGCCTCCGTTGAATTTAAATGTTTCGGGGCGTGGAAATAAATTCAGGAACCAGCGATCAAACGCCCACGCAATGTTTGTATTCTTGTTCCAATGTGCGGCAAAGCCTTTAAGGTTGTGCTCCCAGTTGGCAACATTGCCCGTTTCCGACCAGTCGAAATATGGCCCGGGCAGGCTGTATAAGGCGAATGCGAGTCCGTATGCAAGTAATATCCCGCCTAGCGCGCCCCATTGCGTGCGTTCGCCCGTAAAGCCGAGCGCAAACAGGATCGGATAGCCTAAGCCGATCTGGGTTAATGTGTCTTCGAATGTAAAATTGGTTTGCTCACTGTGCATGGAACGCAGGAAAATGCCAAGCAAAATCAACGTCAGCGACCTCCTGAATGTATGCAGCCACATTACAGTCGTACTTTGTTCCCGGCTTGCACGGCTGGCGATAGAGTAGGGAAGTGCCACCCCGACCAAAAACGAGAAAGAAGGCTGAATCATGTCGTGCAAGGAGCAGCCTACCCATTCCACATGACTTTGATGATAATCCAGAAATGCCCAAA
The DNA here is from genome assembly GCF_023821985.2 of Dyadobacter chenhuakuii. Taxonomy (NCBI): domain Bacteria; kingdom Pseudomonadati; phylum Bacteroidota; class Cytophagia; order Cytophagales; family Spirosomataceae; genus Dyadobacter; species Dyadobacter chenhuakuii. Next base: position 710,034 of record NZ_CP098805.1, read on the forward strand.
ATGCACTGCCCGGAAAGGCTTCCGCGACTTTTCCCAGCCGCAACACTTCGGCCATCATCAGGAACATTACAAATCCCCGATAGGCATCGATGGAGGAAACACGTTTCGGCGCGGGTATATACTCTTTCAAATTTTGATGGGTTTAGTCAGAGCATAAAAGAAAAAACCCCGCCGGATATACCCAGCGAGGTTTTTTCAATTGAAATGTGCTTAACTAAACATTCATCTTTTTAAGCTCTTTCACGGCATGGTCGGCCGCACGTGCGGTCATAGCCATGTAGGTAAGCGACGGGTTCACGCAAGATGCGGAAGTCATGAATGCGCCATCCGTTACGTACACATTCTCTGCGCCCCAAACCTGATTGTTCTTATTTAAAACAGAGGTTTTCGGATCATTACCCATCCGGGCTGTGCCCATTTCGTGGATACCAATGCCAGGGTGTTTGGAGTCGTCAATGTATGGTGTAACGTTTTTCAGACCTGCTGCTTCCAGCATTTCCGCTGCATCATTCATCATGTCAACGCGCATTTTCCGCTCGTTTTCACCGTAAGCTGCATCAAAAACCACAAGCGGAAGTCCCCATTTATCTTTCTTGGTCGGGTGCAACGTGAAGCGGTTTTTTTCATCCGCGATCATCTCACCAAAACCCTGAATGTTCATATTCCATCCGCCTGGCTCTGAGAGCGACTTCTTGAAATCAGCACCGAAACCGTCCGTTCCGACGCCGCGTCCCCAGCTTTCGCGGCTTGCGCCTCCCTGGTAACCGAAGCCACGAATGTAATCGCGCTTGTCATCGCCCCAGTTGCGGTAACGTGGGATATAGATTCCGTTTGCACGTCTTCCGAAATAATATTTGTCTTCAAAACCATCCACATCCGCTCTCGCGCCAACTGCCAGGTGATGGTCCATAATGTTACGTCCAAGCTGGTCACTTTCATTTCCCAGACCATTCGGAAAACGTTTCGACTTCGAGTTCATTAATATAGAAGCCGAAGCAATAGCAGAAGCGTTCATGAAAATGATCTTCGCATAATATTCCTTGGTTTCCAATGTGTTCTGGTTGATCACACGAACACCTGTTACTTTGCCTAGCTTGTCATCGTAAATCACTTCTGAAACAATAGAATCAGGCACTAATGTAAGGTTACCTGTTCTCTGCGCAGCTGGAAGCGTGGCCGATTGTGTGCTGAAATAGGCACCGTAAGGGCAACCGCGCATACACATGTTACGGAACTGACAAGCAGCACGTCCCAGTTCTGTATGGAAAGCTTGTGGCTGGGTAAGGTGCGCAGCGCGGCCCATAATGATGTGGCGGCCTGCAAATTTCTTCTCTACTTCTCCTTTTACATGTTTTTCAACGCAGTTCATTTGCATAGGAGGCAGGTAATTGCCATCCGGCAACACATCCAGTCCGTCCTTTGCGCCGCTGATCCCCGCGAATTTCTCCACGTAATCATACCACGGAGCAATGTCTTTGTAACGGATCGGCCAGTCTACCGCGATGCCGTCTTTGGCATTCGCTTCGAAATCCATTGGATTGAGGCGATAGCTTTGACGCCCCCACAGCAGCGAGCGTCCGCCTACGTGATAGGCACGGATCCAGTCGAATTTGCGGGTTTCTTCGTATTGGTTTTCTTTATCGTTTTCAAACAGATATGCCCATTCTTCGTTGGCTGTATAACCTGTCCTGATCCCAGCCCAATATTGCTCTTTGGCAATGGTGGTAACGCGGCCTCTGTGTTCAAATTCCCAGGGGGCAAGCGTTGCTGTTTTGTAGTCGGTAATGTGCTTGATGTCGCGGCCTCTTTCGAGCATGACCACTTTCAAGCCCTTTTCTGTCAATTCCTTAGCTGCCCAGCCGCCGCTGATTCCCGATCCAACCACGATTGCGTCGTAAGTGGTTTGTTTCGCTGCCTTTATGTTTAAATTCATGATGAATGTTTTTCGATATTAATGACTTGGCCAGATGCCGGCCTGATAAATTCTGGAAATGTGGTGCTTACAAGGCCCACGCTTTTTGTCCCGGCTTGTAATCGATGCATCCATCGTAGCGACCCGGAACTGCCACATATTCAAGTGCTTGCGTTGCACCTTGTTCGGATGTGAAATAACCTAGTAAGGTTAGCTCCTTCAACAAACGGAAGAATGGAACCGGTGCATCCGTATATTCTTTTCCGGCTTCTGTATACTTTTTCTTTTCCGTGTCGGCCTTGGCCTGATCTGCTTTCGACGCTTTTTCCATTTCGGTCAGGATCGCCGTTCTGTCTTGTGGCGTTGCCTTCATGAAATCTTTCTTTTCGAGCTCTTCCAATCCTTTGTTAAAGCTTTTCTGCTCAGGCTCGGAATAGCAATCCTTCATCATTTTTTCGATAAACTCACCGACTTTCGCATCCTTTGCTCCCGGGGTGTCTGTTTTTGGGATAATCATCTCACTAACCTCCGCAACCAGCGCCTGTCTTTCCGGGGTAAACGGAAAAGTAATCCCGGTAGCAGTATCAGAAGCTTTTTTGCAGCTTTCCAGAAAAGCCAGCATGGTGGGGGCTGAGAGAGCACCACCCATTAAAAGTGCCACACGACCAAGGGCATCACGTCTTTTCATTTGATATACTTTATATGATAGGTTAACAATCCAAAATGTAATAATACATTTGATTAATGCAATTTTAAAAAGCCTGCTAATTTATGAAATATTCTCTGTTTACGGGTTCTTAGAACAATTCTATATAATGTAAACAAATGTTATGTAACTCACTGTCAATGCGTACGGCGATATTAAAAACGCATTAATGTGTACTTTCTTAGCATGGCTAATTTTGGTTGCCGCAACAATGAACGACTTACATTACCATTAAATTGCAACCCCGGATGTCAGAATTATCAAAGCGGCCCATGACATAAAACGAGCCTTCCTTTTCACCGAATCTGCCGAGGTCCTGGGTTTCTATGAATGAGCAGCTATCCAGGTTGGCCAGGTCGATAATGTTAATGCCGCCGGTTTTGGAACTGTTTATATTGTGATCGTAAATCGCAAAAGGATCATTGATATCACGCAGCAAAATGCGCATTGAAAATCCTGGCATGAGCAGCCCCGCGCCGTGTGAATAGCCTTGCGAAAGCATTTCGGTCATGCCGTATTCAGAATGGATTTTGTCAACCCCAAGTCTGCCCGTAAGAGTGTCATGCACTTCTTCTCTTAAAAGCTCCTGCCGGCGTCCTTTCATGCCGCCAGTATCCATTACCGTAAGTTCTTTGATCTTGGCTAAAAACGAGAGATCGTGGTCGCTCTCGGCCAGGTCCAGCAGGGCAAATGTTACACCCAGCATGAGGACCTTCTTTCCATCGGGGTTGTTTGCAAGACAAGTGAGCGTTTGAAGCAGTTCATCCACATTTTTAAGGTAAAAACCGGACAAATCTGACCCGCTTTCCTCAATAAAATGTTGCATCATATACACCAGCGAAGAGTTGTTTCGTTCAAGATATGATGGAAGCAGCGCCAGAATATGGAACTGTTTCAGGTCACCAAAATTGTCCCGAAAAATGCGAGCGGAGACGTCCTTATACAATGTCCCGTCGAACAAATGGTGCTGGCTTGTTTGTTGGCCGGTTGTTCCGCTGCTTTGAAAAATAGCGGAAGGCGCTGGCAGGTCGCCGCTTTGGATAATGTGGTTTTTAAAAAACTGAACGGGCAAAAACGGAATCTGGGTCAGGTGGGTTATATGCTCCGGTATAATGTTCAGATTTTTTATATACTGATTGTAAACCGGGTTATATGCTGCCTGATAGCGGAAAATTTCCAGTGTAAGGCGCTCGAAATTAGCAGGTTGTAAAGTTAGGATTTGCTCGCGCAGTGCCTGCCTTTTTTCGGTTTGAGATTTGTTGTTTTGAAGTTCCAATACTGTTACTTTCGTAGAAATATAAATACAAAGCTAATATGCAATTGAAAGTTTCCCTATTCATCATTTTGGCAGCAGGAGCATTAGGCTGCGTGGATATCCCGGACTTTGATAACACACCCAAAATATATTATAATGGTATCGATCAGTTTACAGAAACTGATTCTGCCGACAAGAAAGTTCGCGAAAATGTAATCATTACCATCGATTTTGAAGACGGTGACGGTGACCTGGGCGCTTCCGCGGATGAACGTTCGGATTCTTCCTTTGTAAGGCCTTACGGAAAATGGGGTAACTATGAGCTTGTCACGGCAAGAAAAGGATCGGACGGCAAATGGACAGAGTCTATTCTTGCCGAGGATCAATACAAATGGATGCCTATCTTGAAACCTGACGGCAAGCCAGGTCCTATCAAGGGAAAGCTAGACTTGAATACAAGTTTTCTATATGGTAACAGCACGGTTCCCGTTTACGTGAGATTTAAAGTGCGTATCCGTGACCGGGCATTGAATGTCAGCGACCAGATCCAGACAGACAGCATTCAGGTCCCAGGTTACCGTTAAGCATTGTTCACACCCTTCAACAGATTGATTATGAAAGTTTCCAGCGCATTATTTCTCTGTATATCAGCCTCATTCACCGCTTGCGTGCCTGCGCCGGATTTCGATTCCGTCCCCAGAATCGAATATGCATCCATTGATCAATCCACGGAGACAGATCCTGTGACAGGCAAAAAGCTGCGGGAGAATGTCGTGATCACAGTCACTTTTGAAGATAAGGACGGAGATCTGGGAGCGACGGCGGATGAACGTTCTGACGAAAACTTCAATTCCGTATATGGCAAGCGTGGTAATTATGAACTTGTAACGCTTACCAAAAATACCGATGGCTCCTGGGATGAGCGTATTTTGTCCAGTGATTCTGTTATGTGGATGCCTATCCTTAAACCCGACGGTAGGACGGGCCCTATAAAAGGTAAGCTCGATTATGAGCTGAAAAGACCTTATGGGAATTCGTCGATTGATATTGAGCAAAAATACAAAGTACGGATACGCGACAGGGCATTGCATTACAGCAACCAGGTCGAAACGGACATTGTCACTGTTCCCGGTTATAGATAAAAGCTCTCGCTACTCAATAATATTTGCATTCAACAGGATACGGAAAGTTGTTCCCCGACCGATTTCGGAGCTTTTGACAAAGAGCTTGCCCGAATGGTAGTTTTCAATAATCCTTTTGGCTAATGTCAATCCCAATCCCCAGCCACGTTTTTTCGTGCTGAATCCCGGATTGAAAATCTTATTCATATTTGCCTTGCTCATTCCTTTTCCCGTATCGGCAATATCAATCCAGATTTCTTTGGTGTTAGGAGGTGCCTGAAGTGTAACATTAATCTCGCCAATCCCACCCATCGCATCCACAGCATTTTTGCAGACATTCTCAATGACCCATTCAAACAGGTTTTTATTTATTAATGCCGTCTGCTCATCCGCGAGCTGGTTGAAGACCGAAAATTTCACTTTGGAAGAAACACGTTTTTCCAGGTAACTGATAAAATTTGTTACAATCTCGGTAACAGGTTCTTCCTTCAAAGTGGGCACCGAGCCAATGTTTGAAAAGCGTGTAGTGATCATTTCGAGCCGGATCACATCCTTTTCTATCTCTTCTGCGATGGACGGATCAATGCTCGGGTCGCTCCGGAAATATTCCACCCACGCCATTAATGACGAAAGTGGCGTTCCTAACTGATGCGCCGTTTCTTTGGCCAAACCAACCCAAACACGGTTTTGCTCCGCTTTTCGAGCCGAACTGAACGCCAGATAAGCCAGATAACCGATCAAAAGCATGACCGAAAGCTGCAAAAACGGGTAGTAACGTAGCTGTGTAAGCAGGAATGAATTACTATAATAGATATTCCCAGTCCGACCCTTGCCCAAATCAACCGGGATCGGTGGATGTTCCAGTTTCATTTCAGCCAGCTTATCCTGAATAATGCGCTCGCGCTCGGCCGGGCCGGCATTTTTCGGGAATTCAATGTTCTTGTTGGGATTAGGGAGATTATTTTCGTTGACATAAATGACCGGGATCTGGTAAAAATTCACCGCATCCTGGATCACCTGGAACACCACATTGAAGTTCTCGTCAAAAGGGCTGTTGAACACATATCGCATTCCCTCCGCATAAAGCTGCACTTCGCGTTCTTCCCGTTGTTCAAGCTCTTCCACCAATTTATCAGTATAAAATAATGATCCGATGCTGAGCAAAAGCAGGATAATGCCAATGATGTATTTATAAAAGCTTTTCTGATCATACGTGTCCATCAGAGAGCGGCGCAGGCGCTGGCTGTTCAGAATGGCAACGGGATGCAGTCGAAAACGAGGCTTTTGTTTTGGAGTTTCGCTAATCATTCATGGGCGGGCACGCATTTCCCGCAGTTAATGTTATATCCTGTAAATAACGTAAAATATTCGTGCTTAGTGGCCTGTAACGAAAGAAATCGGTGTTTGCAGGCGATTGTTATTTGTAAGATTTCTAAATAAACTTCCGGTGCTTTACACACGTTCCTATTGTAAGTTTTGTGCCGTACTTTTGTGTACCGAATAAGAACCAGTGATGTATAATCAGTTCAAATCAATAAGTTTATCACATCGGAATGCGACTCTGGCAATCAGAGAACAGCTTGCATTGAATGAGGCGGAGGCGAAAAGCATGATGCTCAGGCTGAAAGATTTCTTTGATGTTTCCGATGTCCTTGTTGTCTCCACCTGCAACCGCACCGAAATATACTATTCCGCCGCGACGGACCTGAATGAGGAGATCATCAAAATGCTCCTGATCCAAAAAGGCGTTGCTGACATTGAGTCGTTCAAATCCTATTTTGAGCGCTTTTCAGCGGGAGAGAGTGCAGTGCAGCATTTATTTCAGGTTGCTACGGGCTTGCAATCGCAGGTTGTGGGGGATATGCAGATTCCAAATCAGATCAAACATGCATATCAGTGGTCGGCAGACCTTAATATGGCCGGGCCGTTCTTACACAGACTTTTACATACCATTTTCTTTGCCAATAAGCGCGTAGCGCAGGAGACTTTCTTCCGGGATGGAGCTGCTTCTATTTCTTATGCAGCCGTAGAATTGCTGGAAGGATTAATGCCAAATCCGAAAGTGCTAATCGTGGGATTGGGCGAGATAGGAGCGGATGTTTGCCGTAACCTGGCCCAGAAAAAAGGAACTGCCGAGGTTACCATCGTAAACCGGTCAAGGGATAAGTCGGATAAGCTGGCTGAGGAACTCGGTTTCCGCGTGGCAGACTTTTCTGACATTGAAGGCGAGATTTCCAGAGCGGATATCATTGTTTCTTCCATTGTTCGCGATGATCCTTTCTTTACCAAGGAAATGATGGTTCGCTTGCGCGGAATGTCTTTCAAATATTTCATTGATCTTTCCGTACCACGCAGCGTTTCCCCGGAAGTAGAAGAAATTCCTGGCGTAATGCTTTATACAATTGATTCCATCCGTTCCAAAGCGGATCAGGCATTGCACCGCCGCCTGGAAGCCGTGCCGCACGTGCGTGAGATTATTGATGAAGCCGTTATTGAATTCAATGATTGGTCCAAAGAAATGGTGGTGTCACCAACCATTCAGAAACTGAAAGGGGCTTTGGAACAGATCAGAAAAGAAGAACTGACGCGTTTTACGAAAAACCTGACGGATTCAGAACTTGAAAAAGTGGAACGCATCACAACCAGCATGATGCAGAAAATCCTGAAACTTCCTGTGCTTCAATTGAAAGCAGCCTGCAAGAGAGGAGAAGCAGAAACGCTCATCGACGTGTTGAATGACCTCTTCAATCTGGAAAAACAAGCGGAAAAGCATTAATCAAGATTTTATATTTTTATGTATATCAAAAAGAAAGGATGGCATTTGCCATCCTTTCTTATGTATTACCTTACCCTCCACAATAATTAATTGTTTCTTATTACATTCCCATTTTCTTGATAAATGGTCCTGCTATTGCCAAAACCTCTTCCATAGTCAAAGGTTCGTCAAATGATTCTGTTACAGCGTCTCTGCTGATGCCCACAACACCTGGTAGCGTAGCAGCGTCCAAACCAGCGTGAACTGTGTTAGACTCAGGCGTTGCGCCTTTATAAACTGCTTCCGGGAAACCTTTATCTTGTGTAATCCAGCCTTTCATCATTGGATCCTTTTTCAGGTGACCGATGATTCTTCTTACCAGTGAAGCGTGACGTGCTTCTACTGAGTGAACCTGCAATGCATATTCAAGGATCTGAGGAGAACCGATTAGGTTTCCTGCCTGTCCTTTGTAAGCACGTACACCTGTATCTTCCAAAGCAGATGAGATCGTGATGAATGTCATGAAGTTAGTCCATGCATCTGGGAAAGCTCCACCATATGTGAAGTCAAACTGAGGACGGTCAACAGCAGCACTTCCCAAAGCAGATTTGAGGAATTCAACGTGTTGCGTTTCGTGTCTTTCGATTTGTGAGAAAACCAATGTGTATTCCGCAGGAATGAAATTGGTCATTCTGTTTGCCTGGAAGTAGAATGTCTCTTCAAGATATTCCAGCGTCAGAGCGAAATTAAGTATATCTGTTACAGATGGCGTAGCGGCATATGCCTTATTTACAATGGAAGCGAAAACAGTTGGGACAGCTGCCGAAGCGAGTGTGCTGCCTACACGATTCATAAACATGCGACGGGTAGAGTGCGCAAGACGCCCTGCTGCATCACCGTCAACTTGTTGAATGCTGTCTAGTATTCTAAAAATATTCATGTCAGTAAGTTTTTTAAAAGTTAGCGTGGCAGATCTTTTCCACTGATTTTATCCATAATAAATGGTGCAACACCGCTCAAAATTACGGACGGAGAATAAGCATTTTCCAAGCCCATATTGTTGATCTGTCCACCTGCGAATTCCAATGCATTCGGGTTGATCAAATCGGCGATTGCAGAAGCGTGTCTTGCTTCAACAGATACGATCTTACCAGCAACAAGCAGATAATTAACGTCCTTAATCAGCTTGCCAGCGCCGTTGTAAGCAGCTACGCCAGTATCTTCAAACAATTTTGCCGCTCCAAGTACACTCTTGCGGTCAGCAAAGTCAATAGCAGAAAAATTAGGAGTAAGGCCTTTGATAGCGTTGCTGCCTAGTGCTGTTTTGAAAAATTCTCTGTGGATGATTTCGTGATCACGAATGTCGGTAAGGATCCATTTTTCCATATCTGTCATGTTCAGATAAGGAGTCATCATTACTTGCGTGTAGAATGCAGCTTCAAGCTGTTCCAATGCATACGCATAATTAAGGATACCAAGATCACCTGTTCCTAGGTTTACAGTATCGTCGGATGCCAGATCCTGCTCTGTGCAGGCACCAAGGATGAATGCTCCCGTGGCAGCGGCAACGCCCGCAGATCTCAGGAAGTAACGTCTGCCCACTTTTGATAGCATTGCGCCCTCAGAAGGTTCAGAAATTTGAGTTAATGTTTGTTTCATAATCAGGAAAGTGTTTGAAGTTTATTGTGAACCATTTCAGAATTTCCATCCTGGTCCTGGCAGACTTACGCTGTATAAATCTTTATGGATTAAGTATCAGGGAATTATCTTGCAACTTTTAGGAATACTATTTTTTGATTTTGTATTAATCCAATTTAAACGAAGGATATTTGGTATAAACATTGTATTATTTACTTAAAAATATTTTTGAAATTCTTTAAAATAAATAAAAAAAAGGGCGCTATGACTAAATAGCGCCCTTTTTTACCATGCTGGATTACAACCCAAAGCCCAGTGCAAAACCTTTTACAGATCCTGCGAAATCAGAAACTTTCGTTGCGCTTCCGGTGGTCAGGTTAATGGAGTATAGTCCGGTGTTTCCGCCTACCGTAAGCAAAGCGTAAGCCATGCCCGTAGTGCCGCCGATATCAAATCCGCTGGCTGCATCGATATCAATGCCCAACGCACCGATTTTTTCGAGACCGCCGTCATTTGGTGGATTTTGTTTGAATAATGAATTCGACTCGCTGTCGATATCATATAGCACCGTGCTGGTTGTGCCCGCAAAGCTGTTTGTATAGGCCGCAGCATTCACGAATGGCGTGCCAGGTCCCGGCACCAATTTCAATGGTCCGTCAAGCAGTGTAATGCCGCTGGTAACATTGATTCGCAGATTTTGTCCTGTGTTGCTCACGATGCGCAGCCTGTCAGCAACAGGGTTGAAGTCGAAGCCGAAGCTTGTGCCCATTACTTTAAAGTTAGGATCACCAAGATAATGCAAGGGAGGAAGCGCTTTTGCAGCAGCTGATGCCAGATCAAGTCCGTACAGTTTTCCATCAGAACCCAGTGCGTGCAAGCGGCCATCCGCAGGACGGAAGTCGATTCCTTCGATATTAACGCCCATTGGCAAGCCTGTAATCGCTTTTTCGATGCGTGTTCCGGCATTCATCGGGTTGAAGATCAGCAGCTTGTTGGAAGCATCAACCGCATAAGCAACCGGGCTGGTAGGAATGGCAACGCCAATGATCTTACCAGCAGGCAGGTTTCCGATTTTCGAAAGCGCACCTGTCGAAAGATTAATTTCGGCAAGTTCCCAAATGTTGTTAACCTTAACGGATGCAATCGCGTAGTTGTTAACCGAAGAAATATCAAATCCGCCTACATCCTGAATGTCAGTTCCTAACGGGCCAACTTCTTTCAAAACACCATCATTAGGAGGCATTTGCAGGAAAAGCTTGTCAACGTCCGGATCAATGTCGTAAAGCTGTGTAGTTGTTGCACCGGCAACATTGTTTGTATAAGCAGCAGCAGCCACTTTCACATCATTATAACCTTTCAGATAACCATCAAGCGCAGCTAATGCGTTGGTTTCAGGGTGTAAACGTAAATTTTGCGCTGTGTTTGTAACCAGTCTGATGCGGTCAACAGTTGGGTTGAAGTCAAAACCAACCACTTCCGGGCCCGAAATGCCAGGATTAAATGGAACAGGGCTAATAACTGTAACTCTTCCCGGGTTAATGTCGGAGCGGAGATTAACGGTGTAGATGTGATTTTTGTTTCCAACTGCATAAAGCTGACCTGTGGCAGGGCGGAAATCAATACTCAATAATTTTTCATCCGGCTCTAATCCTGCGGAGATCGTAAGTGTGCGGATGGGCGTACCTGGGTTTTGTACATTTAATTCATAAATCTTGTTGTCGCTTGTTAATGCGTAAAAAATCTGGTTAGGAGCGCTCACCAGCGGCACCGGCTGGCTGTCAAGTTGGGTTTGTTCTGTACATGCCTGATTGACGAAGACCAGACCAGCGAGAAGCAGCGAACTGCCCGAGACGGAACGCAAAATTTTAGAGATGTTCATACCATTTGGGTTGAGTGTGACAAGTAATTTGACACACCACATACGACCATCAACCCGATTTAGATCAATCGCATTTAATTAATTTTTAATGCGTATGGGGTCCAATTTAATGGTTTTTTAATGGAGATGGATCAGAGTTGTTATTCTTTGGACATCATGCCGATCATCTTATCCAGGTTGAGGCTCCTGGCCGAAGCGTCAAATATTTCCCTGTAAACGCCCTCTTTCTCATACAGTTCGGTGTGCGTCCCGAACTCTGCGATGCTTCCTTTTTTCATGACATAAATCTGATCCGAATCCAGGATTTGAGATAGGCTATGAGAAATGATAACAACAGTCCTGCCTTCTTTAATGGCATCCAGACTGTTTTTAATCTGCTCGGTTGCAATGGCGTCAAGGCTGGCTGTGGGTTCGTCGAGGAAAATGACGGGTGGATTTTTCAGAAAAAGTCGTGCAATGGCAATGCGTTGCTGCTGACCTCCTGAAAGCATTTGTGCGTCGGTTTCGTATTGCGCAGGCAACTCCATAATCTGATCGTGCAGATATGCTTTTCGAGCTGCGGCGATCAACTCTTCCTGGGTTGCATTCATTTGCCCGTAACGGATATTTTCCGCAATAGACCCTTTAAAAATGTGGTTTTTCTGTAAAACCATTCCGATGGAGTTACGCAATGCGGGCAGATCATAATCTTCCAGAGGACGCCCGTCCAGCGTAAGCGTGCCGGAATCCGGCGCATAAAAACCAATGAGTAAGTTGATCAATGTGCTTTTTCCAGCTCCCGACAACCCAACCAGCGCAGTCGTTTGCCCGGATTTAATGTTGACATTGATATTAAACAATGCTTTGGTGCCATTCGGATAAGTAAAGGAAACATCGTTCAAGGCATAATCGCCGCGGATCGTCTCGGGAATAACCTTTCCACTTTGTTCAACTGCATTATCGGCGTCCAGTATTTCAAAAAAGCCTTCGGAATAGGTCAATGCGTCGTTCATCTCATCGTAGATCCGGTGCAGCTGGCGGATAGGGGCGGACACATTATTGAAAAGCAGGATATGGAACATAATCGCGCCGATGGACATCTGCTGATCCAGCACAAGATAGGCCGTAAGAATGATGATCAGCACGACGCCGATTTGCTCGATAAAGCTCTTAATGCCATCGTAGGCAAAGTTGGTGCGGCGCGTTTTGAGTTGCGTCTCCATCAGCTCCATCTGTGTCTGATACTGCTTTTGCCCCTCAAATATTTCCCTTACAAATGATTTGATGACAATGATAGACTCGATCAGGTTGATCAATCCACTGCTTTTATTCTCTCGTTGCCTTTTCAGTTTGCGCCTTACGCCCTGCAATTCGCCCGCCTGCTTGTAACTGATCCAGAAGTAAACCGGTAAGATCGCAAGGGCAATCGCTCCGACATAAAAATTGGCAGAGAACATGATCGCAAGCGCAACGATGGAATTGGCAAAAAGCGGGAGAATGTCAATAAAAAAGTTCTGAATCAGTTTGGTAAGGCTTTCCACACCACGGTCTATGCGGGTTTGCAGCTTACCTTTCTGATTGTCATTGTCGCTGTAAAAGGCGAGGTTATAGGTGAGGATTCTGCTGATGGCTTCCTGAGCGAGATCGCTGGACACCTTAATCCTGATTTTTTCACCAAAATAACGCTGGCCAAAAACGATGAGCGAGTTAACAATTTCCTTTACAAAAAGAATGAGGGAAATCTTGATCAGCAAATCCTTACCTTGAATGATGCCCCAGTTTCTGTCGAGCATTGCCTGCACGGAATCCACTGTATAACGCAAAACCCAGGGGTTAACCTGGGCAGTCACCGCGCCAAGCAGTGTAAGGAAGAGCGCGAAAACGATTTGTTTGTTATACGGCTTTACGTAAGGCTGCAGGCGCTGGAATATTTGCCAGATACTCATAGTGAATGTTCGGGGAAGCTAATTAGATTCATTTCAGGAGTTATCCCAATAACTATGCCCTACTTTTTGCCGGAGCGCTTGATAGGGCGTCCGTATTTCTGCATTTTTTCCTGCGCGTGATTTCTTCTGACGTTTACCTTCTTATTCTTATCTATCTTTTCGTGAAATGCACCGCCGCCTGCTTCTCTTTTGGGCAGCTTCACATCAATGCTCTTCATGTAGATCTGCGGCTCTTCATCCGGCGTAAGGATTTCTGATATTTTAAGGTTTTCGGGAAGATCTGCGATCGGGATCTGGTAATTCATCAACTCCTCGATCTGCTCCTGGCGTTCTTTTTCACCTTCTGTAATAAAGGAAATGGCTACGCCTTTTTTATCCGCGCGACCAGTCCGGCCGATGCGATGAATGTAATTTTCAGGGATTTCCGGAATGTCAAAATTGAAAACGTGGGAAACTTCTGCAACGTCCAATCCGCGCGCAATGATGTCTGTGGCGATCAGAACGCGATAATTGCCTTCGTGAAATTGCTTAACAGTGTTAAATCTGTGATTTTGTTCCTTGTTAGAGTGGATGACGCCTATCTTGTTCAGGTAACCCATTTCCAGTTGTCCGAAGAGCTGGTCGGCCAGCTTTTTAGTAGCGACAAACACCAGCACCTTGGTCATATCCGGATTTTCTTCCAGCAGCAGATCCAGCAGGTTTACTTTGGTATAAAAGTTCGGAACGTAATACGCTTTCTGTTCAATGTTTTCCAATGGTGTGCCCACCGGTGCTGCCTCAATTCTTACCGGGTTATTAAAGTAAGTCTGCATTAATGCTTCAACCTCCGGCGTTAATGTTGCCGAGAAAAGCAGGTTCTGGCGTTTTTGCGGCAGGAGGTCAAGAATATTTTTTAGCTGCGTACGAAAGCCCAGGTTGAGCATTTCGTCCACTTCATCAATCACCAGTTTCTTAATTGCTTTGGTTTTGAGCGAGCCATTCAATGCCAGGTCGAAAAGCCGGCCGGGTGTAGCGACAACAACGTCTGCCCCGTTTTTCAGCTCAGCCATTTGTACTTTAATATTGCCACCGCCATATGCTCCAACCACCTGCAAGGTCAGGTATGCGCTCAGTTTTTTCACCTCTTCCACCACTTGCACCACAAGCTCGCGCGTAGGCACCAGAATCAGCAATTGTGGGAGGCGATCTTTGGAAAACTCGATTTGCCGGAGGGTAGGGAGCAGATATGCGAAAGTTTTTCCAGTTCCGGTTTGCGCAATCCCGCATACATCTTTCCCAGACATCATTACTGAAAAAACCTTATGCTGGATCGTTGTCGGCGTTTCGTAATTCAGATCAGCGAGGGCCTGTAATAGAGGTTTGGTGAGATTTAATTCTTCAAAAGTCATAGCAATGATTATAATAAAGCACAAAGTTACGCCTAATCTGCGGTTAGCGCGGCATCATTTGCTGGTATAAAGGGCAACACCAAAAAAAGAACCAGATGGATGATCCCATCTGGTTCTTTTAAATATGGCTAAGTAGCTTGGCTAATTAACGCGTCCTCAATCTGCCGGTGTTGCTGTTGTAAGTTCCAAGCGGGAAGCTAAGACCAGCATTGATTCCGAAATTTTGGTTCTTCACATTGGTGTTGCCATCTTTGGTTACATCAATAAGGCCTAATCCATAACGTGCGTCCAGGTTCAGCCAGATTTTTTCCTGCAGACGAATGTTAATCCCTGCTCCGAAAGTCAACCCAAGGTCAAATGGAGAATAAACGCGGTTGTTGGAATCGCCATTCAGGTTGTTTCCGTCTTTGTCCCGTGCGCCTACTAGAAAGTTAAGGCTTGGTCCCAGGAAAATTTTCGGGCGAACTTTGTCACCATACTGTCCGAAGAAAAATGTTGCCAACAACGGAGCCTGAATGTAGTTCAGGTTAAGCTCATTTGTCTTGTTGTTGTTCTGAGCGCCCATCTGCGTAAACAAGAGTTGTCCGCTAAATCCAAAGCCGGATTCTGAACTGTAATTGTAGAAACCACCGACCGTTATGCCTGGTTTCCAGTCCGTATTAGCCACGTCTCCCCTGAAATTAGCGATGGAAACCCCAACAATAGGTCCAATGGAAACATTCTCTTGTGCTTGTGCCTGCGTTACAAACAATGTAACCGCAAGTAATAGAATAATACAATTTTTCATCTGAGTAGGTTAAATATACATTTGCTGCAAAACAACAAAACATGTACCAACAGGAATGAAAAAACGCCCGCCAGTCAATGTGCTCATTGCAAGCGCAATGTTCGTATATTTATATTTAGACTAAACTCTGAACCGGGGAATTACCTCTACAACTGTATACGTTACCCTCAAAAATCGGCTGATTCACTTATTAGTCTTCTTCTTCATCAAGGAAAGACTGGCCTGGTATCTGATAGGTTTTCAGATAGGCTTTAAGCTGTGAAGGCACCTTCCAGTTTTTGATCACATTACGGATGTTTTTTATCTCCGCTTTCATCTCATTCACATTGGTGTTGAACTTGACGATTACGGTCGTAAGAGAATTGACATGCTGGAATGGCAATCCGCAAACGGCTGAGATCTTCTTCTGAATGCCTTCTTTGACAAGTTCCAGTTCCTCTACTTGCTGTTTAAGCACCTTATTATAGTAGTTGAGCTGGTTTTTACTCAAATTTTCCAGTTGATCCTGATCAATCCTATCCAGCGCGATCTGTAATTTCAGAAGTTTCAGCAAGTTATTTTCCTGATATGCCTGCGTCACCTGTTGCATAATGTCCGTTCTGCGCAATTTTTCCGCTTCGTCCTTTTCCAGGTCCGGGTGAAAAGCCTTTACCAGGTCCATATAGACGGTCCGCACCGACTTCGTCGTTTTCTGCTGTTCTGCGTTTTGTTTTGCTTCCAGTATGCGCTTGTTAAGCCGTTCTTCGCGTTGCTCGGCTTTAATGCGCTGTCGTTCTTCCTCGGGAAGGTCATGGAAGTTTTCGTACTCGACGGGCTCCTGCGCAGACTCACTTTCTATTAAAAATGCCGGGTCTGTAATTTTTTCGGATTTTGCCCTTTCCGCTGCAAGCAGGACTTCAACGTCAACCGCACTGTATTTATTGAAAACCGGTTTCAAATCATCGAACCCGTAATGTGCGATGAGGTCATAAGCACTTTCAGTGATCAGGTAAGCGAGTTTATCCTGGTAAATTTTCCTGAAAAGATCGGCGGAATATGTTCGGTCCATAATGTGAACAATCTCCGCGCGGAATTCCTGATATTCTCTGACCAATGGGTCGAGATCCGTGGGAATTCGCTGGATCATCTGGTCATAAGCGCTTTCCAGCTCGGGGATCAGGCGATCCAGTTCTTCTATTTTTTCGGACAGCTGGTTAAACTCTTTCTGTCTTTTGTTCAAGACATTTTTCCGCTCATTAATATGTAAGATAGCAGTTTCGGGCATGTAGGTAATTTTATGGAAAAATTTGCGATCAAAAGCCTAACTCCTGATAGGAAATCATGATGATCGCAATGACTGCCAATAGAAGTCCAAATTTGTTAAGTTGGTTCAGTCTTTCGCGGTAAATCAGCCAGGCGGCACCCGCAGATACCAGCATGGTCAGAATGTTGTAGATCGGGAACACGAAAGCGGCGCTGTTGCTGAATGATGCAAGCGCGAGCAGCAGGAAATAAAGGGAAAGAAAATTAGGAACTCCCAGAATGAATCCTCCCAAAATGCTCCGCCAATGTAATTTCTCACCACTAACCAAAACCCGGAAAAGCAAAATGACTGACCCGATAAGGATAGCCCCCGAACAGGCAATAATCATAAACAGCGTGGTTTCGCCGGCTGCATAATACTTTACCGACAAGTAATTGATCAATGTGTTGTTGGTTCCGGCGGCAAGAAAAGTGAGCAGGGGAAGGATCAGCAACAATCTCGCCCTTGAAACCGAATTTGCAGACGAGGTGGTTGTAGCGGAGGCAGCGTCTTTATTATTTTGCTGAATTGCGCCTAATGCTAGTGCTGCAAGTGCAATAACAAGCCCGGCATAGTTGACGACAGTGAATTCCTTATTGTTGTTTTGAAATACAAACAGACCAAAAAGCACAGGGATAACGAGCGACATATTGCCAGCCAGCGACGTAGCGGTGACGCTCACCTTTTGCGCAGTAAGCCCTATCAGCATAAATGTGACCACAAACATTCCGCCCAACGCCAGGGTTACCAGCGTTCCTTCCGAATTCCAGACCGCATTCCTGAACAGGCCCAAGTCCGGCGTGAGCACCAGCCCGGTAAGCACGCATGCATAGTAATTGAACACAACTGCATGGAAAGAATGCACTTTATAGCGCGGAAACGCGCGCATAATCAGGTAAAGGGCAACGGTGAAGAGGACCGACAGCAGGAAATAAAGCATGAGCAGTTTCTAGCGCTTTTGATAAAGAACCTCGTCAATCACGCGCGGGTAATTTTCGTGTTCCAATGCATGGATCTTATTTGCCACATCGTCCGAAGTGTCGGTAGGAGCAACGGGGCAGGTGGCTTGGAAAATTACGTTTCCTTCGTCATAATTTTCGTTCACATAATGGATCGTAATGCCGGATTCGGACTCTTTTGCATTCACAACCGCTTCGTGGACAAACTGCCCGTACATGCCCTTTCCACCATATTTAGGGAGTAAAGCGGGATGAATGTTGATGATTTTGTTAGGGAAAGCTTCCACCAGCAAGGCAGGAACCAATAGCATGAAACCTGCAAGCACGACCAGGTCAATTCTTTCATTTTGCAGAATTTGAAGCACTTTGCGTGTGTCGTAGAATGTCTTTTTATCGAAAAACACAACAGGGATCTGCAACTTACAAGCCCTCTTGATTACACCGGCCTGAGGATTGTTGGTGAAAATCAGTGACACTTCTACATCTTGCCGCTCAGCAAAATATTCAGCGATTTTTTCCGCATTTGATCCGGATCCGGAGGCGAAGATGGCAAGTCGTTTCATTGTCGTCAAGAATTAATTATTCGTAATGTAGTGTCAAAATTCTTTGGCAAATTTATAAAAAGAACGGCTCACGGCAGATGACCGGAAGCCGTACCCAAAGAATAATAAGTTAAATGTTTGAGTCTCAATAAATTTTCGTGAGTTCGCTGCGCCCGATCAGCTTGCCTTTACGGTAAGTTTCCGTTTTCAAATCCCAGGCAACGCCGGGTGCGCGGTAGGAAATACTTTCCATTTCCATTTTTACAGGAAAGCCCATTCTCATTTCAAAACTCAGATCTGATTTGATCTTGTAGGCATCAAATGTTCCGGCTGGCAGAGTAAGTTTTTCCTGGCCGGTAACATTTCGGTTTTTTATCATCATATCAAAATTCACTGCCATAGGCCCCGACTGACCATTTCCTTTC
This sequence comes from Dyadobacter chenhuakuii, assembly GCF_023821985.2. Lineage (NCBI taxonomy): Bacteria > Pseudomonadati > Bacteroidota > Cytophagia > Cytophagales > Spirosomataceae > Dyadobacter > Dyadobacter chenhuakuii. The sequence goes on from NZ_CP098805.1 coordinate 728,608, forward strand.
ACAGACGCATCTTTTAATTTATCCCCGACATTGTATTTGGTCGGATATTCAATGTTTTCGTAGGTAAATTTCATTTCCATATTCTGGAATGATTTGAGTTGCTCCTGGCTGATGAGCGATTTGGCGTCCATGCTGATCACATTTCCGTCGCATTTCATTTTATAAACGTTTTTCAGCTCCGACTTGCCCTTAGGATTCATTGCTTCCATTTCAATGTTGAAAACCGTAAAAGCGCCCTCTGTCGAAACGTCCAGGATCTTGTAAATGATCTTTCCAGTTTCCTTTCCCTTCCCATCGTAGTTCATCATCTCAAATCCGCTGCCTTGCTTTAATACAAGACCGCCGCAGTCCTGGGCAATGGATTTTGTTTGGATAAAAAAGAGCAGCAGCAGGCTCCACAACAGCAGTTTTTTCATGAATGTAACGTGGATACGTGATTTAGTTTGCGGTAAACAAAGATAGTCCCCGCTGCCAGAAATCCACTTTTTGTTTGGAATATTGATTTTACGGTAAGGCGCTATGCCCAAACCATCGTAATGAGGCCAAGCAGCATAATGATCTTGCACAGGCTGCTGATACGCTTGAAATCACGACGTGTATCCGCCCGAGCCAGGCTTGCCGTAAGCAGGGCAATGGGGATCAAAAGGAGGAAGAACAAGATGATCAGCACATTATTGTCCAGCGCCCGCGCCATCACAAATAAAGTGGTAACGAACATTAAAAGAATCACATACAGGAAGTTTTTGGTCTGGCGGATGCCCCATATGATAGGCAATGTGCGGCAGCCATGCGCTTCGTCGCCCTTGATGTCTTCCATGTCCTTCACAATTTCACGGACGAGGGAAATAAAGAAAGAGAAAACCGCATAAATGAACACCAAATGGCGATTTGCCGGAAAATGGACTGTAAGGATCAGCAGAGAGAAACCGGTAAGCAGCGAAACGATAAAGTTGCCTATAAAAGGAAGTCGCTTATAACGCTCGGAATAAAACCAGAGTAGTGTAATTGAGAAAACATTGATCACAAATATGTAAGGACTGACCACAAGCCCCAACACTGCGCCTAAAACATTAAGGATCTGATGTGCGCCCATTGCCCAGCGCCGTTTCAGATAGCGCCCCACGACAACACGTTCGGGTTTGTTTACAATGTCGATTTTTATGTCAAAATAATCATTGATAATGTAGCCCGCTGCGGCGATGCAGACTGTGGAAAGCGATAGGAAGAACATATCCGCATTCGCGATGATGCTGCGCCATTCGTCGCGGGGGCCTATGAGGAGAATGCGTGTAAAATACTGCGTTACGACCACAATCACCAGATTGGTCATACGGACCAGACGGGCACTTCCGGTAATGTAATCCCATAAAGTAATTTTTGGTCTGGCAGACACATTCATGGAGGCTAACTCTGGAAACAGAAGGTTTAGGGAATAAAATTATTCATTTTATCCCATTAACGACAAATCTCAACATCTTTATCCATTTTGGGGATAAAAAATGGATCATTTGTTGTTAGGCTAAAAGATCTGTTATTACAGCAGTTCGCCCGAGTGCGACTTTCAACTTTTTAAATAGCATTATGAAAATTGGTATTGTATGCTATCCTACCTTCGGTGGAAGCGGAGTGGTAGCTACCGAACTTGGCAAAGCACTTGCGAAAGTGGGACATCAGGTTCATTTTATTACATATTCGCAGCCTCAAAGACTCGACTTCTTCAATGAAAATCTTTACTATCACGAAGTAAATATCCCGGCTTACCCGCTGTTTCAATACCCGCCTTACGAGTCCGCATTATCCAGTGAAATGGTGCATGTAGCCGCAAGTGCTAACCTGGATCTGCTGCACGTGCATTATGCCATCCCGCATGCGTCGTCTGCGTATCTGGCCAAACAGATTTTAGCGCAGCAGGGCATTCACATTCCGGTGATCACGACATTGCACGGAACGGATATTACATTGGTAGGGAAAGACGAATCCTACGAGCCGGTTGTAACATTCAGTATTAACCAGTCGGACGGCATAACAGCTGTTTCGGAATCGTTGAAAAAAGATACTTACGCGCATTTTGCGATTACAAAGGACATTGAAGTGATCCCTAACTTTATTGACCTGGATCGTTTCAACCGTCAGAAAAAAGAGCATTTTAAACTGGCCATCTGCCCGAATAACGAAAAACTGATCGTACATACATCCAATTTCAGGAAAGTGAAGCGGATTGATGACGTGATCATGATTTTTGAAAAGCTGCGCAAGTTATTGCCAAGCAAACTTTTATTAGTAGGCGATGGTCCCGACAGACAACGCATCGAACGCATGTGCAAAGACCTGGATATGCTTTCGGATGTCCGGTTTTTAGGCAAGCTCGACGCCATTGAAGAAGTACTTTCTGTGGCGGATCTATTTTTAATGCCTTCTGAATCAGAAAGTTTTGGCCTGGCAGCATTGGAAGCACTGGCTTGCGAAGTTCCCTTGATAACGTCGAATGCAGGAGGACTTCCTGAACTGAATCTGCATGGCATTACCGGATTTTTGAGTGATGTCGGCGATGTGGATGACATGGTGAAGCATGCGGCTTACATCCTGGATGACGCGAATCTGCCCACATTCAAAGCGAACGCATTGGCGCGGGCAAAAGATTTTGACATTACCAAGATACTTCCTCATTATGAAGCTTATTATGAGAAAGTTGTCGAAAATAGCAAAGCAGTAGCGATATAGGTATGGTATTTTTATGGTCTGGTCGAAATTCACAAACGACCAGACCATGTTACCAAACATTCCATATACACAATACAAGCGGGTAGTAATCGTAGGCGCAGGCTTTGGCGGGCTTGCATTGGCAAGAGAAATCGCTAAGCGCGAAGACCTCCAAGTCGTGCTGATCGACCGCAATAATTATCACCAGTTTCAGCCGCTCTTTTACCAGGTGGCTATGGCGGGCCTTGAACCCAGCTCCATTTCTTTTCCGCTCCGGAAAATCTTTCAATCCAAAAAAAACGTACATATCCGCATCACCGAGGTGCAGAGTGTAAACACCGACCGAAAGTCCATCATGACGGGGTTAGGTGAGATTACCTATGATTATCTGGTCATAGCGACGGGTGCTATCACCAATTATTTTGGAATGAAAGAAATCGAGGAGCGCGCGATTCCTATGAAAACGGTTTCCGAGGCTTTGGCATTAAGAAACAGGATCTTACAAAACTTTGAAGACGCATTGTCAGTGGATTCAGACGACCAGCGCGCGGGGCTCATGAGCGTGGTTGTAGTAGGAGGAGGGCCCACCGGCGTGGAATTGTCGGGAACGCTGGCTGAAATGAAGCATTTTATTCTGCCAAAAGATTATCCTGAAATGGATTTTAAGTCCATGGAAATCCACCTGCTCGAAGGTTCGAAAGAACTGCTGGGCGCCATGTCGGACGAATCGTCTCAGAGGTCACGCGAGTATCTTGAAAAAATGGGCGTTCACATTCATACTGAGCAGGTTGTAACGGGCTTTGATGGAAAATATGTGACTACCAAACAAGGAATGCGCATCCGGGCCGATAATCTCGTTTGGGCGGCAGGGATCAAGGCGAATCCGTTGAATGGCTTGAATCCGGAAGTAATCGTTCGCGGTGGCCGCATTAAAGTGGATCAGTACAACCGCGTTGAAGGTTATGACAATGTGTTTGCTTTGGGTGACGTCGCTGCTATGCAGGAAGGTGAATGGGAAAACGGGCATCCGCAGTTGGCACAGCCGGCGATTCAGCAGGGTAAGGCGCTTGCCAAAAATGTGTGGCGTGTGATGGACGGGAAAAAAGCGGTTCCTTTCAAATACAAAGATCTGGGCTCGATGGCCACAGTCGGGCGTAACAGGGCAGTTGTAGATCTGCCTTTTATCAAATTCCAGGGGTTCCTTGCCTGGCTGACCTGGATGTTCGTGCATTTGATTTCCATTGTCGGTGTGAAAAACCGTTTGCTGATATTAATCAACTGGGTTTGGAATTATGCAACTTATGACCAGTCATTGCGTCTTATCCTGAAACCCAAGACCATTGAGCAGATATCAAACAAAAACGAGAAGAACGAAGAAGCAGTTAAACAGGAAGCACAGCATAGCCACTCATAATTTCATATGGCCTTTCCCATGAGGGATTGGATCATTCATTAGGTTTTCGTTATATTCGTGTGCTATTTATGCCAGCTTTACGTTATATATTAATGTAACAAAATTTGAAAAATGAAACTGCTATTCAATATAATCCTCATATTCTTACTTCTGATTGCTTTTGTCCCGTTTTTCAGAAGGTTTGTTTTCCACTTGCTTGTAGGCCGCCAGCTTATTAAAGAACAGGAAAGGCAATACAAGGCCCAGCAGCAGCGCCAGCGTGCGAATGCGGGTGTGAAAGTGGATAACACGCCCCCCGACGCAAATCCATCATCCCGTTTCCGCGGTGGTGAATATGTAGACTATGAAGAAGTAAAGTAAATTTTTTATCATATACAAAATCAAAAGCCGGCACATTTGTGCCGGCTTTTGATTTTGTAAAACAGTAAGTGAAAGTGGAGATGCCTTCATCGAAGAGTCAATAGAATTGGAAGTAACTATGGTTTAAGAGTTTTAGTATTTACCTCCAAATAACTCATTGCAACCGGTAATTCAAGTATTGCAATTCAAATCATAAGACTCTCTGATATTGAGTGACATTATTTAAACCAGTCATTCATATGCAACTATCCGTTCTAAGATCATCTACAAAAAAGTCCTACTTATTAACACTTGCAAGCCTCGTTAACATTGGGCTTTTGCTCTCTACTACGGAAGTATTTTCGCAAGGTGTAGGTATCAACACAGTCCAGCCTGACCCAAGTGCTGCTCTGGATATTGTTAGTCAAAATAAGGGGCTATTGATTCCCCGAGTGGCTCTGCAATCACTATCAGATAATACAACTATCCCAGATCCAGCGACAGCATTACTTTTATATAATACAAATGCAGGAATTGGAAAAACTGGGTTTTATTTTAATGCAGGTACATCTGCAGCCCCTACATGGTCACCGATAGGTGCAGATTTAAATTTGCCGTATGACAAGACTGCTTCTCACACTGGTGCTTTATTTGGAATTGAAAATACTAATCAATCACCAACTTCATCTGCTATAACTGCGTACAGCGTAAGCGCAATTGGCCTACGAGGAATAAGTCAATCTGGTAGGGCTCTGTACGGGCAAGCACTTACATCAGGTGTTGGAGTGTTTGCTGCTTCCTCAAACACTAATGGAACGGCTTTAGAAGTGAGCGGGCCTGTAAAGATTGCTGGCCCCGGGCAGTCTCCAGGAGTTGGTAAGGTACTTACTTCTGACGAAAATGGAAATGCCACATGGAGCAATACGGCGCGAAACGTGTCCTTCAAGGCCATCGGAATATTAGGTAACGGTAATCAGAACGTGCCGGTACAAAATAGTATAAAAGTACCTTTTGCCATTGAGGTTTACGACTTTGGCGTGAACTATAATAATTCATCACAATTGCCACATAGCACTTTTAAAGCACCAAAACAGGGTATATATCATTTTGATTTGCGAGTGGGTTGGGAGTGTCCTACTGGTTGTTCATTTAAAACTTCTTTGGACTTAATAGTAACCAGAAATGGAAGTACTGCGGTGATAGAAAAAGATGTTAATTTCAATCCTGCCTGGGGATATAATGCAATTTCTACTGATGTCGCGCTAGAGGAAGGTGATATGGTTCACGCCCAAGCTCAAAATATACACAATTCAGATGGAACAACCTTAGTGATGATGGATGCGAATTTTAGTGGGCGTTTGATTGTACAGCAGTAGGCGTTAAGAATTCGGTCAAAAGACTTTCAATAGACATGTCGCTTGGAAAAATCCTTGTGACATTCAATTATTGCAATACAGTAACGAAAAAAAACAGTGCTGATAAAAGGTTTCAACTTTTACCAGCACTGTTTTTTTTCGTTACTCTCGTTGAAACTATCGGCTCAGATACAGATTCCGCTCGCTGTAAATTTTCTGGAAGAAATCATCCTGTAAATCATCAATGAAATAGATTGCTTCGCCGGTTGATTTCATTTCCGGGCCGAGTTCTTTATTCACATTCGGGAATTTGTTGAAAGAGAACACAGGGATTTTGATCGCCCAGCCTTTTTTCACCGGATTGAATGTGAAGTCCTTCAATTTCTTCGTGCCAAGCATCAGCTTAGTTGCATAATTCACATAAGGCTCTTTGTAAGCCTTGCAAATGAACGGAACTGTACGTGATGCTCTTGGATTCGCTTCAATCACGTAAACAATGCCGTTTTTCACTGCAAACTGCACGTTGATCAATCCGATCACATTCATCGCCAGCGCAATTTTGCGCGTATGCTCCTCAATCTGACGAATCTCATCTTCTGTTAGGTCAAATGGTGGAAGTGCAGCGTGTGAGTCGCCAGAGTGGATACCAGCAGGCTCAATGTGCTCCATAACCCCGATAATGTAGGCATCTTCGCCGTCACAGATCGCATCTGCTTCTGCTTCCAACGCGCCTTCCAGGAAGTGGTCAAGCAAAATATTGTTATCCGGAATGTCGTGCAGGATCTTCACCACATGCTGTTCCAGTTCTTTTTCGTTGATCACAATTTTCATGCTCTGTCCACCCAAAACGTAGCTTGGACGAACCAGCAGCGGGAAACCGAGCGTGCGTGACAATTCTACCGCAGCATCAGAAGTTCTTACGGTTCCGAATTTTGGAAAAGGAATCCCTAGCTCTTCCAGAAGCGGTGAAAAACGTCCGCGATCTTCGGCCCAGTCGAGTGACTGATAACTGGTTCCGATGATCTTAATACCATATTTTTCAAGCTTTTCTGCCATTTTAAGGGCAGTTTGTCCGCCCAGCTGAACAATGACACCTTCCGGTTTTTCATGTTCGATAATGTCGAAAACGTGTTCCCAGAATACGGGCTCAAAATAAAGTTTATCAGCGATATCCGGATCTGTCGAAACCGTTTCCGGGTTACAGTTGATCATAATGGTCTCGTAACCTTCCTCTTTCGCAGCAAGAACTCCGTGCACGCAGGAATAATCGAATTCAATTCCCTGTCCGATCCGGTTCGGGCCTGAACCCAAAACAACCACTTTCTTGCGGTCGCTTACCACCGATTCGTTGTCTGGATATTCCTGAGATGTATTGAAAGTAGAGTAGTAGTAAGGCGTTTTGGCTTCGAATTCAGCCGCACAAGTATCAACGCACTTGTATACACGCTTGATTCCGAGCTCTTTCCGACGATCGTAAACTTTGCTTTCCTTGGTTCCGATCAAATGAGCGATCTGGCGGTCAGCGTAGCCTTTTTGTTTGGCCGTAAGCAAAAGCTCCTTTGGAAGGTCATTGAGATCAAATTTTTCTATCTCATGTTCCAGTTCGATCAATTCTTCGATCTGACGCAGGAACCAGGAATCGATCTTAGTAAGGTTCTGAATCGTTTTGAATGACAAACCGATCTTGAAAGCATCATAAATATGGAAAAGACGGTCCCAGCTCGGGTGCGCCAGGCTGTGCTTGATCGCTTCCTGATCACGCAGCTCGCGACCATCTGCTCCAAGTCCGTTTCTTCTGATTTCCAGTGACTGACAAGCTTTCTGCAATGCTTCCTGGAAGTTGCGGCCAATTCCCATGGCCTCTCCAACGGACTTCATTTGTAATCCCAGTGAGCGGTCAGCGCCAACGAATTTATCAAAATTCCAACGCGGCACTTTCACGATCACGTAGTCAATAGATGGTTCGAAGAATGCAGATGTGCTTCCTGTGATCGGGTTGATCAGTTCATCCAGGTTATAACCGATCGCCATTTTAGCAGCGATTTTAGCGATAGGGTAGCCGGTCGCTTTCGATGCCAGTGCGGAAGAGCGCGAAACACGCGGGTTGATTTCAATGGCAATAATCTGGTCATCCGCAGGATTCACAGAAAACTGAACATTACATCCGCCTGCAAACTTACCGATCCCGTCCATCATCTTGATAGCCAGGTCACGCATTTGCTGATACAATGTATCCGGAAGCGTCATGGCCGGCGCAACCGTAATGCTGTCGCCTGTATGAACCCCCATCGGGTCGAAGTTCTCGATTGAGCAGATGATGATGAAGTTTCCTTTGCTGTCGCGAAGCAGTTCCAGCTCGTATTCTTTCCAGCCCATTGCGCTTTGTTCTACCAAAACTTCATGAACCGGCGATGCGTGCAAGCCGTTGTTTAATGCTTTGTCAAACTCAGCTTCCGAGTTCACAAATCCGCCTCCTGTGCCTCCTAATGTATATGAAGGCCGGATAACCAGCGGGAAACCGATTTCCTGCGCAATTTCTTTTCCTTCCAAAAACGACCTTGCTGTGCGTCCTTTGCAGACATTCACATTAAGTTCAAGCATTTTCAGCCTGAATTTTTCTCTATCCTCCGTCGTTTCAATGGCCTTGATGTCAACCCCAATGATTTCAACATCATATTTTTTCCAAACACCTGCTTTATCACAGTCGATGGCCAGGTTCAATGCAGTTTGCCCGCCCATAGTAGGGAGCACTGCATCGATAGGTTTACCCATCGCTTTGTGTTTTTCAAGAATTTCAACGATATACTTCTTTTCCAATGGAAGCAGATAAACATGATCTGCGCTAATCGGGTCAGTCATAATCGTCGCAGGGTTAGAGTTGATTAATACAACTTCTATCCCTTCTTCGCGAAGTGAACGGGCGGCCTGAGAGCCGGCGTAGTCAAACTCGCATGCCTGACCGATGATAATTGGACCTGAACCGATAATTAGAACGGAATTGATATTCGTATTTTTGGGCACAGTAATTGGTAATTTGTAGAAATGAGGAAAACTTTTTTAGCAACTTTTGGCAACATTTCCTGTTAATCTCAGCAGGGGTACGTCCAAAAATTCCACAAAGTTAATTCACATATCCGAAAAAGAAGGGAAGGTTAGCGGAAATTACTGTTATTTTTTACCAGGCGACATTTAACAAACTAATTATCAGTTAAATGCAATTATTGGAGTGGTGCAATTGAAGGCGCAGAGATGTCAAAATCCCTCAATCTCAGCGGAACATTGCCATTAGCGCCTAAACGGAACACCGAAGTATTTCCCGGAATATTCGGATAGTAACCGATCCGGAACTGGACGGTATTAAACGTCAGGTTTTCATTTCTTAGCCGCAAACCAAGCCCATATCCCTGATAAAGCGGACTTTTCCAGATCGACTCAGCGCCATTGACCAAGCCGATATCTGCGAAAACAAAGTAGGCAATACGAAAGCCCAGTAAACTTTTATCTGAAAAGAACACGGTTTCCGTACCCAGCGTCAGCCGCGTCGTACCGATTAATTGTTCACTGTTAATGCCCCTGATGCCCTGGTCCCCGCTAATGTTCAGATAATCAAGCGGATCGCGGTTCACACCGCGGGTGTAACGGCCGGTTAAAAATTGCCGGAAGAAGCTGTATCTGAACGGGATAAGGTTACTGATGTAGTTGAGCTGCGCGCTGATGACGCCTTGCTGCGCTTTGGCTTCTTTAATGTAGGAACCAATGTTGATCAATCCATACATGTAACCGAGGTTGTGCGGCAGATATTTCCCGCGTGCATATTGCAGGCCCGCATACCCTCTGGCGCCAAATTCGGTGTCCTCCCGGCCCGCGGTGAGCGCAAACAGGTTACCTACCGGAACGTCCTCCGTCCGTCCGAAACCGTAGATCAGGACGTCTCGCTTGTAATTACGGTTGGAATAACCCAAGCTGAGCAATGTTGCGCTTTTGTTCCAATATACTTTATTGATGTAGGGTGAAACCTCCGGACGCTCTGTATAATGATATTTATTGTGCCTGGCAGCAATTACGATCCTGGAATTCTCGGCCAACCGGCTCGCTGGAAACGGAAACTTGAATGAACGACCCAACCAGATGTCGTAATAATTGAATCTGGTGGGAAATATGATAGGTTCTTCGGTATCGCTTGGATTTCTCTTTATCTGCCTGACCATCATTTGACCGGCTTCCACCGCGCCCGCGTATTTCGTTTCGTTAGTCAAAAACCTACGAAAAAACCGGATCGATCTTTCTTCAAGGTCCCTCTCATAAATGAAGCTCGCTTGCCCGGTTATGAAGGTTTTACTAATGTAAGGAACCGTATAAATCGTGCGGAACTGAAATTTTTTGCCCAGGTCATCATTTCCGTCCCATCGCACCCGAGTGAGCTGTGAATGCGTCGTTCCCCGGACATTGATATCCTCGACGCCAACATTGAATTTATTAAAAGAGCTGAAACCGCCCCTGAAATTGAGCGACCAGGAATCCTGAATCAGCACGACCACGTCTGCCATCCAGGTTACGTCCTTCCTGGGCACAACAATGATACGTGCATCGGTAATTGTTTTATTAGTCCGCAGCAGGCGCTCATTATCTTTCAGGATCTGAGCTTTAATGTCGTCTCCCTCGGAAAACAGCAGAAAAGAACGCCTTATGATGCCTTCCCGCGTATTCGTATGCAGATTTTTACTGAGAAATTTTTCGAGCCTTTTCCCTTCCCGCGTGGTGTCATAAACCGATTCACCGAGGATGTCGAGCTGCCGGATGTAGATTTTCCGGATCACCATCCCTTCGTAAGGCGTAAACGGGTTGGTTTCAATTTCCTTCACCTCCGTCACCTGCCCCTGGTTATACACATCCCTGAACAAAAGCCTGTAAACCGCACGCGAAAACTTGGTTTTCGACATCCGTACTTTCAGGTTGGTATATCGAAGGCTGTCTCTGCTGTACACTTCCAGGCTATCGGGGTTTTTTTGCGCCGACGCATAGGTGGATAACAGCAAAAAAAACAGGACATATCTAAACATGTGTACTTTCAATTCCAAATCAACAGACTAAACGATAAGGTACGAATGATAGATATATATGGCGTTGTAAACCGGTTTCAAAATTGATATGAAAAAAGAGGCCGCTACTTCCCGGCATCCAATATGGCTTTGATCGTCTTGTCGGTGGCGCTGGGTGCCGAGGCGTTCCTGGATGCAAACTTACCATTGGGCCGGATTAGTGAAAAAGTGCCAGGGTCCAATGGGTTGAGGCGGAAAAGCAGGTCCATCATTTGGTTAGTGTCCATGAATAAATGTGTGCCTTTGAGCTTGTGCCGCACAATGTATTGTCTCAGCAATGCATCGGCAGGAACGACTTCATCACCTGATAAATGCAGGAAAAGGAAAACGACATCTTCCGGCACATTCGCCTGTAATGCAGGAATATAGTCGAGTTCTTCGCGGCTTTTAGCGTCGTCCATATTCCATTTTACGAGATACACCGTTTTGCCTTTGTATTGATCAAGAACGCGATTAAACCAGCTTGTGCCGCGGTCATTGGAAGCTGCCAGAAAATAGCCCGGTAATGCTTCGGTCGGATCGGTTTTTACATTCTTATATTCTACAATTTTGCGGATATCAGCGCTATCTTTTACTTCCAGACGTACGATTTCATCCAGCGATTCACGGAATACAGGCAGGCCGCTCCTTGACTGAATGTGCCTGTTCAGTTGTAGTTGTTGTGGGTAGGTAAATTTGAAAAGGTTTTTAGCCAGATACCGGATTTTGAGAAATTCAGTCGCTGTGCTGTCAAACAGATCCGCGTAAATACGGCTCTCGCGCTCGTAGTTGAAAAGAATGTTCAGCACCGTTTCATTTTTTGCAAAGAGTTTATTCAGAAAATCCAGGTCAGTTTTCTCAGCGAGGCCATTTGCATTAATGTCATTCAGGCGCTGCCTTTCCGTGGGAGTTAGGTTCGCCGCATTGTCTTTTATCAATGTAGCCATAAGGCGAACGGGCAGTGAATTTGTTTTGCTTGGATTTGTGTATTTCCGTTCCTCCACTTTCAGGTCGGCATAGTTACCAAAGCGATTAGCCCAGATCACGCGCTGCGCAGTCAGCGGCGGCTCCGAAAGGCGTTTGAGGCTGTCGAGCAGCAGCTTACTCACATCGGTTTGGTTGCTCAATGCGTGTTCGTACAAGATCTGCAACTGTTCCTCGTCCGTGATCGACTTAGCCCATTGAGACAATGTAGGAGAAGGCACCGTGTTGGCTGCGGCTTGTTTCACGGCGGAAAGTCGCAGGGCAGCGCGTTGCTGTGCGATCTCGCGGGCGCCGGAAGCACTGTTTTGCCAGAAATTTTTGAAAAAATTGGCGCCTAAGTAACTGTTCGCTGCCAGAAGCTTGTTTTCAGCAGCCAGATACTGAGCATACTGGTTGTTCGCATCTGCATTTACGCCTGCAAAATAAAATAGCTTTGAAGCCTTTGCAATCGAATCGCCGTCAAACGTGATCTCCACAGTGCCCGGTGAGCCCAGAAATGTTGTAAAAGCTTTTCCACCGTAATCCAGATAAAATTCTTCTTGCGGAAACAGAATAGGGAGCGACACCCTGAAACTTCCGTCCGCTTCGAGTGGCGTCTGCTTGCTAAGCTCGGACTGTGGTTGTAAAATGTTGTTTCTTGAAAACGTGATGACAGGAGCTTGGCGGTATAGTCTGCCATTCAGGTTTAATATGCGCCCCTTAACGATCAGGGAATCAGTTGAAGCAGAAGAGAATGTAAAAAAGCCTGAAAAAATAATCGCCAGACCGATGAAGCGCATGCCCATACATTAGGAATTTATCAATTTAAAACATTAAGCCCTGTCCTCATTCTCGGGCAGTTGCTCAGAAACGCCATCTTCGTACCGCACATAAATGCCATGGTAACGATCCTGGACCTTATAATCTTTTCTCAAAGGGTGACCATTCCAATCCTCAGGCAACAGGATCCTGCGCAGATCGGGGTGTCCTTCAAAATGAATGCCCATCAGATCAAATGCTTCTCTTTCGTGCCAATCAGCTGTACGCCAGATGCTTGCTACGGAAGAGACAACGGGCAGGGGAGCGCCCTCCGCGCTTCTTGCAAAAACTGTTTTCAGCATCAGATCATGCCCGTATGGAATGGATGTGAGGTTGTAGATCAGTTCCATCGTGCCAGCAGCCAAGCCATTGTCTATCGCGGTAACACAAGCCAGAAAGTCAAAATACAAGCGGCTGTCCCGATATAAAAAATCACAGATCTTGTAGATATCCGTCACGGGAACAATCAAAACAGGCTGAGGCCCTTTTGTGTCCGTTTCGAAATTTTTATCCGAAAAAGTAGTAATTACCAGCTCCGAAATTTCCTGAAAAGTCATTGTAATCAATTAATTAGACAGTTGCGGTTTCAGTTGCTTCCATTTCCAGAAAGAGCTCCGGAGCGAGCGGGTGTTCGCCTCTGATTTTCTCCTGCAACTTCATAAAACCACCGATCAGGGCCTCGGGTCTCGGCGGACAGCCGGGAACGTATACATCCACCGGTATTATTCTGTCAACACCTTTTACAACGTGATAACCATGTTCCCAATACGGCCCGCCACAATTTGAACAGCTGCCCATCGAAATAACGTAGCGCGGTTCGGGCATTTGTTCATACAATCTCCTGATCCGGTCTGCCATTTTGAATGTCACAGTTCCCGCCACGATCATCACATCAGACTGGCGCGGGGAAGGGCGGGGTAGAATACCAAAACGTTCCAGATCATAGTTTGAAGCATATGCAGCCATCATTTCAATCGCGCAGCAAGCAATCCCGAACCCCATCGGCCAGAGAGAAGACAGCCTCGCCCAATTCATCAGATCCTCTGCATTTGTAAGAATAATGCCTCCGTCTCCCGTTTTTATTTTATCACTCATCCTATATTGTGCTCCTAAAAATCCAGTGGTACAGATATTGCTTGTTAAGCTACATCAATGTATACAAAAGTAACCATATTTAGCAAAAATCTGTTTCAAGCTTTCATCTGGAAGCCATTCAACAACACAACTCTATGAAAAACAAATTACTTTTCAGCGCCATTCTGGCTATGTCTATTTTCACTAATGTACAGGCCCAAACCGACAGCACCGTCCGGATGTTCAAGAGCGGCATGGCCATTTATGCCGAATTCGGATTGCTTCCCAATAACAAAACCATGCGCGAACAGCTTGACAGATTGCAGATTAAGCCTTTCACTTCCTTCATGGGCTCAATCGTCCTCGCCAAACGGACCGAATCCCAGCGCTGGTTTACAGAAGGCCGGATCATTATCATGAACAGCACCAATTATACAACGGATAAGGACCAAAGAAAAGCATATCTCAACGGCATCGGTATCGGAACAGACGGAGGCCCGAAATTGGTCAACAACCGTCGCTGGAATGTGCTGGTTCCCATCGGTTTTGACCTGATGTTGTACCAACTGAAAATCAAAAGCAACCAGACCGCAACCATTGGCCAGGTAACGCAAAATCCGCAATCTTATCAACCTGTAAGGCTCCGGACAGGGAATATCAACTTCCACGCCGGTATCGGGGCTGATTATAAAATGAATGTGCTACCCAAATGGCATGATCAGGTATATCTGAGCGGAAAAGCATCGTATCATTTACCCTTGCTGGGACGTAGAAAATGGAAAGGAGAGGACGTAACGATCAGCGACTTGTCGTCCTTGAAACTTAACCAGGTTTACTTGCAATTGGGTCTGGTGTTTTTTCCAAAAAAGGATGCGAAAATGTGGAATGGAATGGGAAAACATCACTGACATCCCATATCTTTTTTGCGTAGGTCATCCAGCTGCCTTTCCAGAATTTTAATATAGCTGTCTTTTTCCTCAATGGCCCGGATCAGGGCAGATTGTCTTCCCTTGGGATTCTCCGTAACGTCGGCATCCCAGGGGTTTTTCTTGGCTTTTACATCTGAAATCAGCTCATCGACAGACACTTCTAAAATCTCAGAAAACTTTTTGAGCTGGTCGATCGACGGGCGTGTTTTACCTCTTTCAATGTCCGAGTAATTGGGTTGTGACATCCCGCTGAGAAACGCCATATACGCTTGTGTAAGCCGTTTTTCCTCACGTTTGGTGAGTAGGTTATTCGCAAATATGTTCATAATAGTGTGTTGAAAGTATTTAATCACGCAAGCTATTCGGTGCGCAAAATCAATATTTTTTCCATTTCAACCAAGCCAAAAATTCAATTATAAGCACCGGTTATATTTTATAAGCATTAGCTATTGACTTATAAGCACAGCTTGTTGGATTGAAGTATCATTACAAAGCAATTTTGCAAACCATCCAAAGTCGTTCGAAATAGTGCGGCGGGAGGACGGGATTTAACACATGCTTTGATATGATAAAGACACACTATCAAGCAGCTGGGACTGCGCTATTTGGAATTCTGATAATCTTCCTGATGATTCGTTGTTCAAGTGGAGATCTGTCAGATTCTTCTTTGAACAAACCAGAGCTCAGCATGAGCAAGTTTTTTGTCGATGAGCGGGCGGCTGTGAAATTGCTTTCTGGTGTGCATTCTATTGAACAAAATGCCCGAACAACCGAAAGTCGGGAAAGAAGAATTGAGGAAGTAAAGAGCTTTAAGAATGAAAAAGGCAAAACAGTCTTCTACATTATAAATTACGAGGATAGAGAAGGGTTTGTAATCTTGTCGGCTGATAAGAGGTTGAAACCAATTTTGGCATTTTCAGAAGACGGATCCTTCGGCGAGAAAACCGACAATCCTGGAATTCAGCTTTGGTTTGATATTATTAAAGAGAATTTCAATGGCGCGCAAAGGCAATCTGAGGCTCACATTGATGTTATTAACCATTGGGCGCAACTCGAACAAAATCTGCGAGGCGGTCGCATTTTAGACGAGGCAATCAACACGCCGGAGCTTAGTTGCGAATGGTTCGTGACGCATCCGTTGCCTGGAAATTCGACGGTGGCCCATTTGACTACCAATTTGTCAACATGGAAACAAGGGATTGGTTATAATGCTTATTGCCCGGCAGGCGTTGCTGTAAAAAATTGCAAAGGAGATTATCAATGCTCAAAGGCCCCAACTGGTTGTGGCCCGGTTGCAGTTGCGCAGGTTTTGAAGTTTCACCACAAACCTGTAACAGCCAATGGGCATGCCTATTCATCGGCAATGTTCAATGCTATGCCTAAAAATGCACCTCCTCAATGCCAGCCCAGCAATGCAAATCACATCAACTTGGCACAGCTGATACGCGATGCCGGGAAAGATATGGATGCAGTTTATAATACTATTGTTCCTGCATTGGGCATCCCTATGTCCGGCTCAGGGTGCCAGACCTGGAGTATACCCGGACATATTGATAATTTTTTTGCAAATCGAGGTTTTACTTCTTTTGATAAAGATTTCTTTGGTAATGCTGCAACTGTTAGTGAGGAATTGCGGGCAAGCAGACCAGTTATAGTTTTCGGCTCAAACTGCGCTGCTTGTGCCGCAAATCAGCACATTTGGGTCATGGACGGCATAAAGGATTTGTATGCAGTTTTTAATGACGCCAATGGCTACTGTTATGAAAATCACTCCATCTATTATCAAATGAATTGGGGCTGGGGGGATATTTCCGAGAACAATACGTGGTTTTCTTATACAGGCATCGTAGGAGCGGGTACCCTATATAACAGTTCAAATATGCGAGCTTACATAATTAAACCTTAATATACTTGTATGCGAACTTTCATACTGATATTGTGTATCAATCTGATGATTGGGTGCCATCCTAAAAATTTAGGGCCTCGAGGGGATGTTATCGGTAATGGCGGCGATGGCATTACGGGATACTGGAAAATGACAAAATATGAAGTTAAAGGAAGAGATATGCCTTTGGATAATGTCTCGCAAATGTCATTTCTAAAAACGCAGATTGGTTTTATGCAAACCGATAGTCTTAAAACTCCTTTTTACAAGCAAGGGACAGGCTATCGGATATTCTCATTTTACGACGTAAATATGGATAGCACGTCCCGCTATTTGGGCATTTTATACGATTACTGGTACAACAAGAAGACGAAGCAGAGTGCATTCTATTACAGAATGGATGAAACGAACGGATTCTTGGCAGTCATTGATCAGGATGTAACTGCGGGACTGACTACCAAGATTAAGTTGAGTAATTTAATGAAAAGCACCGTATACAAACCCGAACTGGATACATTGGGATATACCTATGAGCCGACAGCTAAATTTGAATGAAGTTGAGCGTCATTTTGTCATTGATTTGCGAACCTGTTCTTATCAACACTAACTTTCCTCATGAAACATCTGACAAAATTTGGAGTCATTTTGTTATAGTGGTGGGCTAAAAAGGTTCTATAAAATAATGAAGCAAAGTGGAAAGCAGGACAAGCTTGACGCTCTGATTTTATGCCTGAAATACGAGGTGCTGCTAATACGGTCAGGGTTTTCTATACCAATGCAATGCTTCTTTAATGATATAGATTTGGTAGGCTCTTGAAATTCTGTCTGAGAGGGAAGGCGTATTAATTTAAGATCACTAAGCCTACTTTTTGCTATACCTTTCATTAACATTAGCATACAAATCCGCAGGAACAGGCGAGTCAATCACAGGAACTTGTGGTTTTGGCCTTACCCAGTCGAGGTAGCCTTTGCCCCAGGCGTAGGCGAGGCCTAGGATGAGGATTCCGATGAAGACGGTCATTTCGGCGAGGGCGAACCAGCCCCATTGTCCGTTGGTTTGGGTGATGAGGTCTTCATTTCCGAAAACTATCGCCCAGGGAAACAGGAAAAGCAGCTCAACTTCAAATAAGACAAAGATTAATGCGATCACATAAAAACGCACATTGAACTGAATGTTGGCATTTCCCAATGGATCTTCGCCTGACTCATAGGTGGTCAGCTTTTCCTCATTTGGCCGGTGCGGTCGCAGGAATTTGGCAATGGTAAGCATTAAGCCCAGCAAGGCGATTGCTGCAATGATGAAGAGTAGGATGTAGCCAAAATCAGAGATCATAGTCCGGGACTCGTTTTTACAAAGCTACTGAATTTAGGCTTTTGACGTTAATTCAGGCTTTAAAACGTTTGAAGTGGCAAAGAAGAGGCTTGTAGCTTAAAGACTTAGCCAGATTGTTCTTACGCTCAGCCCGATTACCAACGCTCCGATAATCAGCATCAAAGGTTTGCGCTTTATTTTTCCAACAAGCATTGCACCAAAGGGAGCCGCAATAACGCCGCCAATAATAAGACCCGAAACAACTTGCCAGCTGCTAACTCCCGTGAAAATGAGAAATGTAACACCGCTGGCAAATGCAATTACGAATTCAGCGGCATTCACAGAACCAATGGTGTAGCGTGGATCGCGGCCCTGGCCAAGCAATGTTGAAGTAACGATCGGTCCCCAGCCGCCGCCGCCGATGGAATCCAGGAAACCGCCTGCTGCTGCCAGGATGCCTATTTTCTTGGTTTTGTTTTTAACCAGATTCTTTTGCAATGCTTTCCTGATGATGATCAGGCCCAAAATAAGCATGTAAGCCGCAATGTAAGGTTTTACTAAATCGCCATCAATCACGTCTGAGAGCAGATAAGCACCTGTAACCGCGCCCAGCACACCGGGGATCAGCAGACTTTTGAAGAGTTTCTTATTAATATTTTTGTAACGAAAATGCGAGATAGCGGAAGCGCCGGTCGTAAACATTTCTGCCACGTGCACGCTCGTGCTGCTGATCGCCGGCGGCACGCCCAGGCTTAGCAAAAACGATGTGGATGTAACCCCATAAGCCATGCCCAAAGCGCCATCCACAAGCTGTGCGGCCAGACCTACCAATAGATACAATGCAAAATCGCTTCCAATAAACGCACTAACATTCTCTTCGCTGATTGAAAATGAGCCGTTGAAAATAAATAGCGCAGATAATATGACCACGATGCCCGCGGGAACAATGTACCAGTTGGATATTGTGGGCAGTTTAAGTGAGAGCACTTTTGTAAGCATTACTGTTGGATTTTGGAATCGCCGATAAACAGGAAGTTACAAAAGTAGTAAAACTATTTAATCTACGTAATTAATAGATTATTAAAATTTGATCCGTTTTTTGGTTTACCAGATAATTTTTAAAAGTGAAACGCCTTGGGCGGGTAAATCGAAATCAAGCTTAATCTGCTCTTTCTCAACATTAACCCATTGTGGCGAAGTCAATGTTTGTAACTGACCGGCGTGTTCCAATGTGGCGATCTGCTCCGCCGTCGGCTTTTGCGGTGATCCCATTTTTTTCCAGACTTCATACGCATTGCTGTGCTCCTGATCAATGCGGTAATGCTGCACCTGAACGCGTTTCGCCTTCACACCATTGAGCTGCACACTTACCGGAGAAGCTTCGACAATCTTGTTGTCGTCATGATAATTCCAGACCATAACAGCAGCTTCACGGTCATTTTTTGTTGCGAAAGCATTGATATCCCGCTCACCTCGAACGCTTTCCTTTCTTAGTTTTTCAAAATTATAAGCCAAATTTTGCTTCACCTCCACACGGTTTCCGTCCATCATCCCAAACATTCTAAACACATTCAAAACAGGCTTATCGACACCATTCGTCGCCAGATCGCGGAAACCGCGGAACCAGGGCTGGTCTTCAAATTCAAAGGCCCACGTCACCGCACCCAGCAGATTCACGCCATGCGCATCAGCCAGTTCATGCTTTCTGGGAAATGAGGCAGCCGTGTAACTCGAATACATGGTGCCGTTCCGGTAAGCGTTTTGGGGATGCAGATCTTCCGAGCAAGCCGCACAGCCTTCGGGATCGGATTCACCTATGATAATCGGCAGATTTTTCAGGCTGGGGTAGGAGGCCACGATCTCGAAACCTTTGTTAATGTCGCGCAGCTGCGTGCCCATATCCATGCGCACAATGCCGTCTACAACCTTGGGATTGCCTTTTGCGTGAAAGGTGATGACGTCGAGCGGCGAGCCTGTTTTGCCTGTCACATAATTTTTGCCGCTCACGACATGATCCAGAAAAGTCCTGAAAAACTTGGCAGAAACATCCCAGTTTGGGCCCGTAACTTCCGGTCCGCCTATTTTCGCAGTTGGTAATGCACGCTTCACCGCGTCGGCGGAATAATCGTAAAGTTTAATGTATTCTTCCGTCGTACCTTTCCAGTAACTGATGTTGGGCTCGTTCCAAAGCTCCCAATACCAGGATTCAACCTCGGCCTGGCCATATCGCTTCACCGAATGTTTCACCCATTGGAACACCAGCTCCGCAAATTTTTCATAACTGTTGGGCGGATAAGCCCAGCCTGTGTAAATGTCGTTATAATCATCGCCCGGCTTCCAATGATGGCGGTAAGGTTGTGGTTTGGACGATAATGCTTCGGGCATGAAGCCAATCTGCGCGATCGGTTTCATGCCTCTTTCTATATATGTATCAAAGATTTTGTCAACAATGGCCCAATCATAAACCGGATTTCCCTTTTTATCCTCAGTATAAACATTCGTCGAGCCCCACTTCAACGCCGCCACGCCATCACCCGTTACAAACATACTATGCGCCCGAACATAAACCGGCACCTTGCTCAGCTGCGAAATCTCCGTTAGCAATTTCTTCCCATCCTTCATATAAGTATAATTCGGCTCATCATACCCAAACCAAGCCCAAATCGGCTTCGCCAGGCCTTTTTCGACAGCGAGGTTGATTTCGATGGCGACGGGTTTTTGTTTGGTTTTTTGGGCAGAGCAATGTTTGCTGAAAACAAGAAGAGCAAAGCCTGACAAAATCCACCGCAGCATATTTTTGATGATCATGAAAGTCTTGATAAAGGTGGATTTGTTGTTAAATGACGCCGGTTAGGAAATCAGTGTAATTGTCCCGGTTAATCCAGTTGGTTTTGGCATCCGGGTACGCTTCAACGAAAGCCTTGGGAAACTTTACTTTACTGTCATTCCATTTAAATTCGTATGCACTAAGCTGTTCATTTTTAAGTTCGAGCCAATCGAGTTCCTGCTGGTCATAGGTCCGCCAGAAATAAGTGTAAGGAAAAGTGCGCGTGTAAGTGTTGTATTTTACGCGTTCAGACGCCAGATAATTTTCCCAAAGCGCGCCTATATCCTGGCGTTGTGATATAGGGGCAAAATTATTGATGAGTCCGTTCCTGATCCCATTGTCAAAAAAATACCACTTGGAAGATTTTGTAACTTCCTTTCTGAGGTTTTTGCTGTAACCGCCAATGCGGAAAATGATGAACACCTTTGAAAATAAATCAAGATATCTCTCGACCGTATTACGATCAATCTGCAAAGCTTTGGAAAGTTCTTCAAATGATACTTCCTGGCCAACCTGATAGGCAACCAGTTGGAGCAACTGTAACATTTTGTGCGAGTAACGCACTTGTTCAAACATCAAAATGTCCTTCAATAAATAGGCGTTTACCAAACCTTTAAGGTAATCGGTTTGCTCTTCGGAGGTGGGAAGTTGCACGACATCCGGATAGCTGCCGAATATCAGACGATTTTCAAGGTTCTGGCGTGTTTCGAGGAAATTCTCCTTTTGTGCCAATTCCAAATGAGCCAAAGGGAAAAGCTGAAAGTTTATTTGTCTGCCAACCAATGGTTCGCCCGTTTGGTTAGAGAGTTCAAAGGCAGATGAACTTACCAACTCTGCGTGCGCCGGTCAGAATCAGAACCTAATTAGATTTCAGCTTCTCCTGAATAGCGGAAAAAATGTGTCTAGGGTAATACATAATTGACGATTCGTTGAATGAACTCAACGAATTTAGCTAAATCTGTTGAGTTCATTCAACCGATTGACGAAAACTGATACGTAAAGTCTTGATCAAAATAACAACTTACCAATTCCCAGCCCAAAAGCTCGCTCCGTCAAACCCGCTCTGCGCCAGCAGCTTTGCAGCCTGCGCGCTTCTTTTTCCGGTTTGGCAGTAGAAAACAATGGTTTTGTTTGGTGGTAATGTGGGGAGAATGTCTGGGATTTCGGATAAGGGAATATTAATGCCGCCGAAGTTATCGGCTTCGAATTCGTTGTATTCTCGGACGTCGACAAGGTGGATCTGGCCGGGATAGGAGGCTTCAATGCGTTCGAATTCTGCAAAGGTCAGTTCTTTGAGGTCAGATTTTGGGTCTGCTTTTGCTGTGCCTGTCTTTGCTGAGTGTGTTTGGGTTGATTTGGAGGCGGATGCTGTGATGTTGGTGGATCTTGTGAAAGTAAAAATGTTGGTGTTGTTGGTTAATGTATTGATGATAAGCAGTTTACCGGATAGCGGTTCTCCAATTTTACAAATAATTTTAATGGCTTCGTTAGCCATGTAACTTCCGATAATTCCGGGCAAAATGCCGATAACGCCGGCTTCGGCACAGTTGTCACCTTCTTCGGCGTCGGGGAAAAGGCAGCGATATGTGGGGCCGCCTTTGTAATTGAAGACAGACACTTGTCCCTCGAAACGCAGGATGGAACCGAAAACGAAGGGTTTATCTAATGCCACGCAGATATCGTTGACCAGATAGCGGGTTGGAAAATTGTCGGAGCCGTCGATGATGAGGTCGTAATTGGCAATGAGCTGGGCTGCGTTATCTTCCTGTAAGCGAGCGGCATAAGGCGTGAGCTGCACATAGGGATTCAATGCTTTGAGCTTTTGGACGGCGGTAGTGACTTTGCTTTTGCCTACATCTGCGGCAGAATACAAAATCTGGCGATGCAAGTTGCTCAAATCCACCACGTCATCATCCACAATGCCAATGTTACCGACACCAGCCGCCACCAGATATTGCAGCACCGGGCAACCCAAACCACCCGCGCCAACAACAAGCACTCTGGCCTGTTTCAGCTTTTCCTGCCCAGCCAGGCCGATTTCCGGCATAATGATCTGCCGACTATAACGCTTCCTTTCTTCTTTTTCAAACATTGTATTTAAATTTCTATGGCTTAAAAACCGCGTCCCAATCCTTCCAAACCGGCTCATAGCCCCGTTCCCGGATCATTGCCGCAATCTGCGCGGGCGAGCGCTCGTCTGAAATTTCAAACTGTTCAAGCGACTCAGGTTCAACGGCATATCCGCCCGGGTTGGTTTTGGAGCCTGCACTAATTGACGTAACGCCCAGCTGAATGCAATGATCGCGAAACTGCTCAGATTCGCGCGTTGAAAGTGAAATTTCAACTTCCTCATTCATGATCCGATACGCACAAATCAGCTGTACAAGTTCCCGGTCTGTCATTTCTACCTTTGGTTCGAGCCCGCCGGAAAATGGCCGCAGCCGGGGAAATGATAAACTATAACGCGTTTGCCAATAGGTTCGTTCGAGATATTGGAGGTGGGCGGCTGTAAAAAAACTGTCCGTCCGCCAATCTTCCAGGCCGATTAAGACGCCCAAACCCATTTTAAGAATGCCTGCCTGTCCAAGCCGGTCGGGCGTTTCGAGCCGGTAATCGAAATTTGATTTCTTGCCTTTTGGATGATGCTTTTTGTAATCTTCCTTGTGATAAGTTTCCTGGTAAATCAGCACCGAATATAGCCCCAATGCGATCAATTCCTCATATTCAGCGGTTTCCAGCGGCTGGACTTCCATGGATATTTGTGAAAAATAAGGCCGTATCAACTCAATCACTTCCTTGAAATAGGTCGTGTGCACGGTTTGGTTTGCTTCACCGGTTACAAGCAAAACATGGTCATAACCCAGGGATTTGATCACATTTACTTCGCGCAAAATCTCTTCTCTGGAAAGCGTTTTTCGCCGCACTTTGTTGTCCAGACTAAACCCGCAATAGGTGCAAATATTGGTGCATTCATTTGATAAATACAGCGGAATGTACATTTGCAGGGTTTTACCAAAGCGCTTTTGGGTCAGTTTGCGGCTGAGCTGGGCCATGGGTTCAAGGAAATGGGATGCTGCGGGGGAGATGAGTGCTTTGAAATCCTCCAATGTTCGTTTTTGGGCCAAAAGTGCATTTAGGACATCCTGTGCCGTTTTGGAATAAATGCTGACCTTAACCTCCTCCCAGTCATAGGCCTCGAATTTGTCCTTAAAGCTCATCCAAAAATGCGGTTAATGGGCTGCTAGCCACGGCGAAATTTTCCTGATTTCCCAATCGCGCCTCAAATGCCATACGCCCTGCGATCACCCCCATCTTAAATGCCTCCGCCATCGCCACGGGATCGCCGGCAACCGCAATCGCTGTATTGACCAAAACCGCATCCGCGCCAATTTCCATCGCTTTCGCAGCATCCGAAGGTGAGCCAATCCCAGCGTCTACGATGACGGGAACATTACTCTGCTCAATAATAATTTCCAGGAAATCAATGGTTTTCAAACCCTTATTACTGCCAATGGGAGAACCCAAAGGCATTACGGCGGCCACGCCAGCTTCCTCCATTCTTTTGCACAAAACCGGATCTGCATGAATGTAGGGCAGGATTACGAACCCGAGCTTTGCCAGTTCCTCCGCAGCTTTTAGCGTTTCAATCGGATCGGGGAGGAGATATTTTGGGTCGGGATGGATTTCCAGTTTGAGCCAGTTGGTTTCCAATGCTTCCCGGGCAAGCTGCGCCGCAAAAACAGCCTCTTTTGCCGTTCGGACGCCGGAAGTGTTGGGCAGCAAATGAATGTGCGGATGTTTCAAATGCAAAAGCATATCATCTTGCGCATCATTCACATTTATCCGCCGCAGCGCAACGGTCACCAGTTCCGAGCCCGAAGCCAGCAAAGCTTCTTCCATCAACGCGGCAGAACTGAACTTCCCAGTCCCGGTAAAAAGCCGCGATTCAAATGTTTTATCTGCGATTTTCAACATAATATTTCTTCAAGTTTTTGGACCGTTTCTCTTGGTTCTTTTGACTGAATCAATGCGGAAGACATGGCGACACCGTGTATTCCGGTGCTTAGCAATGTTGGAATGTCATCGGGCAGGATGCCGCCGATGGCAATGATTGGGATTTCCTTTTTCTCCTTCGCGAGCCTTTGCATCAGGTCGCGATAACCTTCCAGGCCCAGGGTTGGGCTGAGATTTTGTTTGGTTTTGGTAAATCGGAATGGGCCTAACCCAATGTAATTCGCTCCTTCTTCAATCCGTAAAAGAATATCTTCAAATGTGTTGGCTGTGCCGCCGATGATCATGTTTTGGCCAACAATTTCCCGTGCTTCTGGAATGGGCATGTCATTCAGGCCCAGATGTAAGCCATATGCGTTAACTACTTTTGCAATGTCTGGAAAGTCGTTGATAATCAGCTTTGCACCATAGTTTTCACAAAGTGGTTTTGCCGACTTGGCTATTTGAAGAACTTCACTTTCGTCTTGGTCCTTAACCCGCAATTGGATCCATTTGCACCCAGCTTCTAATGCTAGATTAATGCTATCTAAATGGCTTATTTCTAATGTTTGATTAGAAATGAAATGAAGCTTTGTGATCTTTTTAAAATCTGAAATCAAATTCAAATCTGAATCTAATCTATTTTGCCGGGGGCTTAAGCCCCCGGCAATTTTTGAAGAAGAATCAGAAATTAAATTCAAATCAGAATTTAAATCAATATTCAAATCTGAATCTGATCTATTTTGCCGGGGGCTTAAGCCCCCGGCAATTTTTGAAGAAGAATCTGAAATCAAATTCAAATCAGATTTTAAATCAATATTCAAATCTGAATCTGATCTATTTTGCCGGGGGCTTAAGCCCCCGGCAATTTTTGAAGAAGATTTAAAAAAAGAATCTGAATGCCAGATTGCTCCTAACATGGCGGCGCCATCGAAGTTCATCTGCTTGATCTTATTTAAGTTGGAATGATCAATTCCTCCAATAGCGATCACTTTGATTGTTTTTTGTTCCTCTTTCAAATAAAAATCATCATTAATAACGCGCTGATAGCCTTCTTTTGAAATGCTGTCAAAAACCGGCCCGAATAATGTGTAATCAAAACCCTTGGAAAGCTGGGTAAGCGCAGCAATCTCATGGATCGAAGTGCTTAGCTTGAAGCCAGCATTGCTTAATTTTTCCAACATAAAATCCGGCGTCTCTTGCCTTAGCTTTTCGGGAAAATGCAGTCTTTTGATGCCAAATTCTGCCGCAAGTTCGTGATGTGAATGCAAGGCAATGTTGGCATGAAAAGCAGGGTCAATTTCTCCGATTAGTTGACTCAGGTCAGCGACATTGCAATGTGGTTTCCTGATGTGCACGCGCATTAATCCAGCACGAAACAACGCGTTGATACGCTCGGCTTCATTCGGAATGAAATCTGGATGAGATATCGCGATCAGTTCCATATTATAAGTAAATCTGACTGCCCAGACTGGCGAATTCCCGCGATTTTTCCTCCATGCCTTCCGCAATCGCCTCTTCGTTCAGGCCATTTTCGTCCGCATAGTCGCGCACGTCCTGCGTGATTTTCATGGAGCAGAAATTGGGTCCGCACATCGAGCAGAAATGGGCGATTTTGGCGCCTTCGGCTGGTAATGTTTCGTCGTGGAAGGATTTGGCCGTTTCGGGATCGAGGGAAAGATTGAACTGATCTTCCCAGCGGAATTCGAAGCGGGCTTTGCTCAGTGCATTATCACGATATTGCGCGCCCGGATGCCCTTTTGCGAGGTCAGCGGCGTGGGCTGCGATTTTGTAAGTGATTACACCGTCCTTCACGTCCTTTTTGTTAGGCAGTCCCAAATGCTCTTTTGGCGTCACATAACAAAGCATTGCCGTGCCGAACCAGCCGATCATGGCTGCACCAATAGCAGACGTAATGTGGTCATAACCAGGTGCAATGTCTGTTGTTAAGGGCCCTAATGTATAAAATGGCGCTTCCTGGCAATGTTCCAGCTGCTTCTCCATATTTTCTTTGATCAAATGCATCGGCACATGGCCCGGACCTTCAATAATGGTTTGCACGTCGTGTTTCCAGGCAATTTTTGTCAGCTCGCCCAAGGTTTCCAGCTCGGAAAATTGTGCGGCATCATTGGCATCTGCAATGCAGCCCGGACGCAAACCATCACCCAGCGAAAAGGCCACATCATAAGCTTTCATAATCTCGCAGATTTCCTCAAAATGAGTGTAAAGGAAGTTTTCCTTGTGATGCGCCAGGCACCATTTGGCCATGATTGAGCCGCCGCGGGAAACGATACCCGTGATCCTTTTGGCCGTAAGCGGAATGTAACGCAGCAAAACGCCGGCATGAATCGTGAAGTAATCCACTCCCTGTTCGGCCTGCTCAATGAGCGTGTCGCGGAACAATTCCCAAGTCAAGTCTTCGGCCTTACCATTTACTTTTTCCAAAGCCTGATAAATCGGAACGGTGCCGATTGGGACGGGCGAGTTGCGGATGATCCACTCGCGGGTTTCGTGAATGTTCTTGCCAGTCGAAAGATCCATGATCGTATCGGCGCCCCAACGGCAAGCCCAAACGGCCTTTTCGACTTCTTCCTCAATGGTGGATGACACCGCGGAGTTGCCAATGTTGGCATTGATTTTAACCAAAAAATTACGACCAATGATCATCGGCTCGCTTTCCGGATGGTTAATGTTCACTGGAATCACTGCGCGGCCGGCTGCCACTTCGGAGCGCACAAATTCGGGTGTGATGAAGTTAACCGGCGTATTCGCGCCAAAGCTATGGCCGCGATGCTGATGCGAAAGCGAACCAGCCTTGCCATTTGATTCCAATAAATGTTCCTGGATACGCTGGTTTTCACGGATTGCAATGTATTCCATCTCGGCTGTGATAATGCCCTTTTTTGCGTAATGCAATTGGGATACATTCGCACCCGGCTTGGCACGGAATGGCTTGGTAATGTGCGCAAAGCGCAGTGCATCCAGCGACGGATCCGAAAGTCGCTGCTGTCCGTATTGCGAGCTGATGCCTTCCAGCTGCTCCACATCCTGCCGTGCTTTAATCCACTCTGCACGCAACGCAGGCAATCCTTTTTTTACATCGATTTCAATATTAGTATCTGTAAAAGGGCCACTCGTGTCGTAGACCGTGACAGGCGCATTTTTTTCCACCTGGCCTAGCTTTCCATGCAAACGCGTGTCGGTTAGTGCAATTTCCCGCATCGCAACGGACACATTGTGCAGGCTGCCTTTTACGTAAATTTTCCGTGAATTCGGGAACGGGTCGGTGGTCACACTGCCGCTTTGTGGCGTTTTTTCGGTTTTCATAAAATGTTGGATTAAGGATAAAACAAATGGGGAAGAATGGAGGCTAGCCGCCTTGCGTGGCTGTGATCAGCATGACGCGGTCGTGCGGCTGCAACGGGTGGTCTGCCCACGCCGTTTTAGGGATAACCGACTGGTTTACAGCGACAGCAATTCCTTTGGCAGGATCCGGAAAAAGAGCAGAAAGTAATTGCTGGACCGAGAGCGGTTCAGAAAATTCACGCGATTGACCGTTGATGATAATTTCCATTCTGAATAATGTTTTTGAGAAAAACTTCAGGAATGGACCTTTTGGAAGAAAGATACATTGAGATACAATAGCAGTATCTCTTACTTTTCCCTTCGGCAGTACTAACTGCATCAGGTTCAAAGGGTATTATCTCAGTCCGCATTTCGGGACACCCCTAAAGTTTGAACAAAGCTATCGCAAAAAATGTATTTTCAAAAATTAACCAAAGAAAACACGGCGAAACGAAGCAATAGAAGCACTTTTATTTTAAGAATTATCGGGTAACTTTAAGGTCATATTTACCAATTATATCGAACCTACGTTACTTGATGGATCTTATTATCAGAAGCGCTGCTCCAAAGGATTTGCCATCCCTGTTAGAAATTATTAATCACGCCATTCTTAACACCACCGCGATTTACGATTACGAGCCCCGGACGCTGGACGAGCAACGGGAATGGTTTGAGAAAATGTTCAATGACGGCATGCCCGTGATTGTCGCGGAAAGGGAAGGAAAAGTGATTGGTTACGGCTCTTACAATATTTTCCGGCCGAAAATAGGCTACAAATTCAGCGTAGAGCATTCGATTTACCTTGATGAAAAATCAAGAGGCCTAGGTGTAGGAGGGAAGCTGTTAGGCAGTTTGATCCAGCGCGCCCGAGAATCCGGCCTGCACAGCATGATCGCCGGCATAGACGCCGCCAACCGCGGCAGCATTGAATTTCATAAGAAATATGGGTTTGTGGAGAAGGGGTATTTGAAGGAGGTTGGATATAAGTTCGACCAGTGGCTGGATTTGGTGTTTATGCAGTTGTTGTTGGAAGAGGATTAAGGAATAAATCGCGGAGCGATGTAACATTGGCCGCCCCCGCGCGGTAGGAAAAAAGGATAGATAAAATAGACGCAAATCCCGGAGGGATGTAATATTGGCGGCCGCCGCGCGGTAGGAAAAAAGGATAGATAAAATAGATGCAAATCCCGGAGGGATGTAATATCGGTAGCAAAAAATGTAGATAGAAAAAAGAAAATCCCGGAGGGATGTAACAGCGTGCACGTTGTTACATCCCTCCGGGATTTTCTTTTTGGATACTTTCTTGGATGGCTACCGATATGTTATCCCTCCGGGATTTCTATTTTTAGATCCGTTCGTGGTTTGCTACCGCCCGGCGGCCGCCGATATTTTATCCCTCTGGGATTCCTTTGTTCGGCATACGTCTTTGCTAACGCTTTTGCGGATATCACGTTCGCTACCAATATGTCATCCCTCCGGGATTCCCGTTCAATGCGCCCTTCCGGTCTCCACGTACGTCTCTTCATCTCCCGTCGGTTTGCCTTGCCACCAGGATGCTAAAATTGATCCGGTAATGTTCATTAACGGCCCGAAAATCGCGGGTGCCAGCCCTACGGTGGCCATTTTTCCCATTTCTTTCGCGATACCAGATGCCAGACCGCCGTTTTGCATTCCTACTTCAATGGCGATGGTTCGGCAGTCGCGTTCGCTCATTTTGAAGAGGCGGCCGGACCAGTAACCTAATGTGTATCCCGATAAATTGTGGATTAGTACGAGCAAGAGCAATGTCGGTCCGATGGTGAGGAGGCTGTCTCTTCCGGCTGCGGTGATAATCACGATGATGAATGCGATGCCGGCCATGGAAACGATGGGCATAGCGTCGTCGAGCCACTTGGCTTTGCCGCTGAAAAACTTGTTAAAAAGCAATCCGGCGCCGATTGGGATGATGACCATTTTAATGATGTCCCACATCATGTGCAGGGTGTCGATTTGTACAAATGCACCTGCCAATGCGCTCATTAGCAATGGCGTCACGATAGGAGCGAGCATGGTGGAGATCGCCGTGATCGTGATCGATAATGCCAGGTTTGCTTTGGCCAGATAGGAAATTACATTAGATGCCATTCCGTTTGGTGAACAGCCGATGAGGATAATTCCGGCTGCGATCTCGGGTGGGAAGCCGCTTAGGTTAGCCAATGTGAATCCAATGGTTGGCATGATGATAAAATGGCTTACTACGCCTATTAGCACGCCTTTTGGCATTTTTACAACCCCTACAAAATCCCCGAAGCTCATTGACGTCCCCATTCCGAACATGATAATCTGGATCAAAGGCGTAATTAAGGCGGCCAGCTTGAAGCCGTTTACGGTTTGGAAATGTTGCGGATAGTAAAGTGCGGTGGTTACGGCGGCGAAAATGACGGTTGTATAGGTAAAACCTTTCAGTTTCTCAAAACCCCTGAAACTCACGGCTAGCGCCAGGAAAAAAGCAATAAAGAAGGGACCAGCTTGCGGCAGGTTTCCGGAGAGCGCCAGAAAAAGCGCAACGAGCAGACACAGACCTGCGACACCAGCGAGTAGCTTGTAAACATTCATATAATTGTCGTTATAATGCTATTGAAAAAAGAACGCAAAAGTGCCCTGGCATTTCACTAGGAAGGTTACCAGGTTCTTTTCTTCATGTATTCGTCCAGTTCGGCGCGTTTCATCGGGATTTCCTTTGGATTGCTGTCCAGCCATTTCAGGAATGCTTCTTTGAGCTGATCGGTCCATTGGTTGTCGATCTGGCCGGGGGTGAATTTGCCTTCGCGTAGCATTTGGAGGGCGAATTTGTCCCTTAATGTGAGGAATTCGGCGGTTAGGATCACTTTTTCGGCCATGTGCGCCG
Source organism: Dyadobacter chenhuakuii (assembly GCF_023821985.2). NCBI lineage: Bacteria > Pseudomonadati > Bacteroidota > Cytophagia > Cytophagales > Spirosomataceae > Dyadobacter > Dyadobacter chenhuakuii. The sequence goes on from NZ_CP098805.1 coordinate 759,525, forward strand.
GAATGAAGATCACACCTTCTTTTTTAGCAAGCACAATGTCTCCTGGCAATACAATGGCGCGGCCAATGCGGATTGGCGTGTTAATGCCGGTCAGGAAAACGTCTTTTAAGAACGATGGGTCAAAATCTCTTACAAATGCATTGAAACCCTCGATCTTGGAAAGTCCTTCCAGGTCGCGGACGGATGCGTCGAAAACAACGCCATTGCCTGATTTTGTAAAAATGGATGTTCCTAAATTGTCGCCGATCAATGTTCCGCTGGCGATCTTGCCGAAGCCGTCTGCTACGTATACGTCGCCTTTGGAAAGCTTATCGATGGGCCAGGAATTGGTGTTTCCTAACATGCCGTTTTTGTTGCCGCGGTCTTTTACGAGCTTTTCAACGTCGGGGCGGGAGGGCATGAACTGGGCGGTTAGTGCCCGGCCCGTGATGACGATGTCGTCTTTCAATATTTTCCAGTTTCCGTCGAACTGGCAGTTGTAACCTTCATTTTGCAACACCACCCACGCTTCTTCAATGGAGATATTTTTGGCGCGGTTAATGAGCTCGTCGGAGACTTTAGGGCGGCCGTCAGGGAAGCGTTCGCCTTTCCATTCGGAAGTGAGGAACATCAGTTCTTCCTTAGGCATCATTTGCGCCTGTGTCGTTTGCAGACCATTAAAATTGAGGGCTAAAAGGGCTATTACACCTAAAAATTGTACTCTCATGTTTGAAAAATAAAATTGCGGCAAGATAAATGTCAAAGATGCATCGAATGGCTTATCATTCAAACTATCTTTTGGTAATCACGAGCGGTTCGGTGAGGCCATTGAGGTCATAAACGACCTTTCCGGCGCGGATTGTCACCTCAGCTTCGAGCTTTTGTTTTCCCTGGATCTTGGTTCCTGTGTAATCCCAGAAACCGAATGTTCCTGTGTCGTTCAATTGGAATTTACCATCCAGAACCCTCAAAACAGTCACATCTGCACGCGAGCCAACTGAAAGGTTTCCTAGCTCCTCGCGGTGAATGGCTTGTGCAGGCGCCCAGGTGCTGGCTTTGATCACAGCCGGAAGATCCATGCCCATAGCCAGGAATTTGGACATAACATTCAGCATATCTTTCATGGCATTGTTCATGCTGCCGGTGTGAATGTCGGTGCTGATGGTGTTGGGATAAAAACCACTTTTAACGGCTGGAATGGCTTGTGAAAAGGCGAAGCTTATGCCGCCGTAACCCACGTCAAAAAGAATCCCTTTCTTACGCGCGTCGTAAACGAATGGCTTAATTTTGCCCGTAGCAATGTCCAGAATCGGCTCCCGGCTGCTGAGCTGGCCGAAGCAATGTGTGAAAATATCGCCTGGGCGCAGGTATTTTGTAAACAATTCTTGGAGCGGTAAAACGGGCTTGCTTCCGCCGAAATCAACCATCACAGGCACATTAGCAAGCTTTCCGGCTTCCACGGCGCGTTCGGTGGGCGTCCAGTTGTAACCGTTGTAATGTGCGAGTTTTATGCCGACAATGTAATCCGGATTTTCCTTCACCACTTTTGCCGTCGCAGCTGCGTCCATATCGTCCACATTCTGCTCGTAAGTGCCGCCACGCATGCCTTCTCCTACAATGTTCAGGAATGCGAGCACGCGGGTTTTTGAAATGTCAATGGTTTGTTTCTTAAAATCAGGAAAAGACTTCCAGCCCGCGCAGCCCGCGTCCACAACGGTGGTAACGCCCGTGCGGAATGTGAAGCCGTCCGGTGGCAATGCATTCGGACCATTGCTGTAAGTCTGGTCCATCTTGGTGCCGTAAAAGTTGTGGGAATGCATGTCGATGAGGCCGGGCGTTACGAAAAGCCCTTTTGCATTCACGACCTGCTTGCCTTCTTTGGCATCGATGTTCTTGGCAACGAGCATGACGGTGTCGCCTTTGAGGGCCACGTCCATAACGCCGTTCACATTGTTTTTGGGGTCGATAACGTGGCCGCCTTTGATCACCACAGAATATTGCTGGGCGTTGGCGGCGCATGCAAATAGCAGCGCAAAACAAGTTAAGCGTAATTTCTTGTTCATGTTTTCAGGATTAGGAATATGGGCATTAGATAGTTAAAGGAATTCTCGGCTCGTTTTTAATGCTACAAGTGTGTTTAATGTTAGAGCGCTGGTTATGAATAAATCAGACTTCCGGGTTTGTGGCCTGGAAGTCTGATCGTGCATTGTTTTTTAAAAATTATTTATCCCACCAAACCATGCTCGACAGCGTATTCGTGCCGCCTTGTCTGGTTCTTGCTTCGTAGAAATTGGCCTGGTTATACTGCTCTTCCGAATCAGGAATTACAAAACGGGTTGGGATTTTTCCGCCGGTGAGGTTACCAGGATAGTTGGTAGGCGTCAGCTTAGGGTATCCGGTGCGTCTCCAATTGGACCAGATTTCATATTCATCTTCCAAAAATAGCGCGACCCACTTCTGCGTGCCGATCTGCTCCATTTTTTCAGCCAATGTTCCGGTTGCTTTAAAGGGATTTGCTTTCAGGTAAGCAGCGATTTTGGCATCGGAAATGACACCGCCTGCACCAAATGCAGCCCATTGCTTCATGCCTGATGTTACCGCACTTTCATATTCCGCAGCTGGCGTTGTAGCCGAATACCAGCCTCTCAAACCAGCCTCAGCAAGCAGCAAATGCACTTCCGCAGGGGTGAAGACCAATAAAGGCGCATTGTATTTCAAAATCGTATTCGGATTTGGCTCGGAGTAAGAATCAAAATCTGCGGGCAATGAGTTGAAAGCAGCATTAGGCATTCCTTTTTGCAAAGCAGTAGCTGTGTCGGCAACGTAAGGAGCTGTTGCAGAAGCTTTTGTCCAAACCACAGAGATTACATTCAAACGCGGATCTTTGGTTGTTTTCAAATGGTCAACCAATGTTTTGGCCAACTTTCCACCTTCCACATTGTCACCGCCTGGAGAAACATAATCTGTCGCCATGAGGCCCGCAGCGATGAAATTTCTGCTGGCTGTAATGGAGCCGTCCACGTAAGCGATCGTCGCCATATCCGTATCAGATGTGATCACACCGCCTGCAATGGCCTTTTTTACCCAGGTTTCAGCGCTGGCCGGATCCACTTCTGTCAGGCGCATTCCGAGGCGGAGCATCAGCGAGTAACCGAATTTTTTCCATTTTGCAATTTCCCCGCCGTAAACCAGGTCCGCATTTCCAAAAGTAGGTTGCGCCGCATCAAATGCATTGATCGACTCGTCCAGCTCTTTCAGCATATCCGCGTAAATGGCTTGCTGCGTATCGTATTTCGGTGTGAAATTCTGGCTGGAAAGTGCTTTTCCTGCGTCAAAATAAGGAATGTCTCCGTATAAATCCGTCAAGCGATGGAACAGATAAGCTTTCCAGATCCGCGAAACGGACAGCTTGTTTACGTCGGCAGGATTTGTTGAAACAGCTTCAATAACCTGCGCAATGTCAATCACCGCACCCTGAGAAACCGGATCGCCGCCATACAGCTGCCAGCTGCCCTGGCTGTAACCGAAATTGAAATATTTGTCACCCGCGCCAGGCACTTCCTTATAAGTTGCGAAATGCTGCATCGAACCGCCGATCGTCAGGTAAGCCGCGCCGGTAAAGTTGTTGCTCACCGTCACAAGTTGCGCCCTTGTGAAAAGGAAGCCGGGCACAACTTCCGTCGAAGCATTGGGGTTAATGTTCATTTCTTCAAATCCATTGTCGCAGGAGGCAATGAACAGGGCCGGAGCCAGATATAGGACTTTTATCAAATTTTTCATATTCACTAAAATGCTTTTTAATGATTAAAACTTCACTGTAAGGTTCACACCCAAACTCCTCGTTCTTGGAACCCCGAATGCTTCCAGACCTTGCGCATTGCCATTAGTATAGCTCGATTCCGGATCGAAATAATTGTTGCGCTTGTCTTTGTAAAGCAGCAGCAGGTTACGGCCAACCAGCGACACCGAAGCAGATTGCAGTTTCAGGAATGACATTTTGCTCACATTCAGGTTGTAGCTCAAAATCACCTGGCGCAGCTTCACGAAATCGTTGTTGAAAGTGAAGATTCCCGTGTAGTTTTTGTCATTGTCATAATAAGTATCCACATCCTTTTTCTCCCAGGTTTTGGTAAAAGGAGCACCCTCAGGCGTTACGCCCGTTACCGTTACACCCGTTTCGCGGCCTGGCAATGTTTCTTTTGGCAAACCAAAACGATACGCATACTGATACATGTTGGAGTAAACCACGCTTCCGAATTTACCATCGATCAGGATGTTCAGCGAGAAGTTTTTGTATTTGAAATTGTTCGTGATACCCATCGTCAACGGAGGAATACCATTGCCTAGTTTTTCCAGATCACCTCTTACGGCATATCCGCTGGCTGTGTTGAAAACCACATTTCCGTTGCCGTCCGTTTTCTTGTTGTAACCCCAAACTTCTCCGTAAGTCCCGCCGACAACGTTATTGATCATACCGCCGCCTACACCAAGTCCAATGCTTAATGTTTTCAGGTTATCAGCCAGTTTCACGATCTTGCTTTGGTTGTAAGCCATGTTGTAGCTGATATCCCACGTAAAATTATTCTTGCGAAGCGGAGTTGCAGTCAGCAAAAGCTCAACGCCTTTGTTGCTCAGTTCGCCCACATTCAAAAGTGCCTGCGTATATCCTGATGACGATGCAATGTTGCTTTGCACAATGTCATTAGTGGTCTTACGATTGTAAAAAGTAAGGTCAAGACCAAAACGGTTGTTCAGGAAACGTGCTTCCAAACCAGCTTCATAAGTGGTGGAAGTAAGCGGACGCAAATCAGGGTTAGGAACCAATGCCGAAGCCAATTGCTGCACCGGACGACCATTGTGACCGCCTTGTGCCATTTGATAGCTTTGGTAAATCCGGTAAGGATCAACGTTTACAGCACCCACCTGCGCCCATGAAGCACGCACTTTGGCAAAACTGATCGCCGAAGGCATATCAATAGCCTCAGAAAGAATCACCGTTCCACCAACTGCGGGATAAAAAATGCTGTTGTTAGATTTGTTCAAAACAGAAAACCAGTCCTGTCTGCCCGACATGGTCAGGTAAGCCAATCCTTTGTAACCCAAATCCACCGATCCAAACACCGAGTTAATGCCGCTTTTCAAATATCTTGGCGTCGTTGTTGTCGTTGCAAGGTTGGTAAAGCTGTAAAAGCCTGGAATTGTGAACTCCGCGCCTCTGTAAGCCATTTCGTCGTAAATGCTGCGCTGCGTGTTACCGCCGAGTAATGCCGAGAAGCTGAAATTTTCAAACTCCTTGTTATAGTTCAATGTCAGCATGCCGTTGGTTTCAGACGAAGTCGTACTGTTGGATTCGTATTTTCCAAGCGGTTCGAAAGCATTGGCCGTGGGCACGATGAATTCGTATTTGAAATTGTAGTAATCCTGGCTCACGCTTCCTTTGATGAACAGGTTATCAAGGATATCGTAACGAATGTTGGCCTGTCCCAGAAAGCGATTTTTACGGTCGTCGTTTTTGAATTTATTAATGACAAAATAAGGGTTTGGTGCAGCCGGAACCGGGTTCCATTCCAATTCTTTGCCTGTAACGGCGTCATAACCAGGAGAAAGGCTTCTGATATCCACCGTGTTGGCGATCAAATGTGTTGCCCAGTGCGGGTTGTAATCTGCATAACCCACTTTCGGACGGTTGTGGCCGTCTTCAATGTTGTATTGAACAACCGTTTCGATGCTCAGTTTTTTACCCAAAAATGCATTTACGTTCAAATTCGCAATCCTTCTCGTGAAGTCCGAGTTAGGGACAATGCTGTTTGATTTTGTATTGTTCAGACCAAAACGAAAGTTGATCTTGTCATTTCCACCTGTGAAGGCAATGGAGTTAATGTAGTTCGTTCCCGTTCTGTAAAAGTTCTTAAGATTGTCTTTCTGAGGTGAATAGGGGCGCATCTGGCCGTCAAACTGGATCACATCCGTGCCGTCCATTCTTGCGCCATATGACAAGCGTCCTGAGCTTTTTGCCTGCGTTTGCGTCAGTGGTTTTACACCGTCCACACCTTGCCCGAACTCATATTGCCAGTCCGGAATGATCGCAAGGTTCTCTGTTGTAAAGTTGCTGTTGAATTCCACACCAATGCCTTTTTGCGCGCGACCTTTTTTAGTTGTGATCAAAATAACACCATTACCCGCACGAGCACCGTACAAAGCTGCTGCCGGTCCGCCTTTCAAAACGCTGATCGATTCAATATCGTCCGGGTTAATCCCGCCGATTCCGTCCCCGCGGTCGGTATTGTTACCATTTCCGTCAGAAGCATTGCCACCGCCCGGAACGCTGTTGTCCATCGGCATACCATTGATCACATACAAAGGCTGGTTGTTTCCGCTCAAAGAACCATTACCACGAATGATAATCCGGCTCGATCCGCCCGGTCCTGTCGACATCCCCGTTGCATTTACACCGGCGATTTTACCTGTCAATGCATTCGCAACGTTGTTTTCGCGGGCCTGTGTGAATTCAGAACCTTTTACTTCGGTCACTGCATAGGCAAGTGCTTTTTTCTCTTTGGAAATACCCAAAGCCGTTACAACAACCTCGTTCAATGCTTTCGCTTCAGGAGCAAGCTGAACCGTAATGGTTGTCTGCGTTCCGACTGCAACTTCTTGTGGCGTGTAACCTACAAAGCTGAAAATCAGCACTGCTGACGCTGCTTCTGCATCCGGAATGTCCATCGTAAATTTTCCTTCCGCGTCCGAAGATGTTCCGCGCTGGGTGCCTTTTACCAAAACACTTACACCCGGAAGACCCGCGCCCGTTTCATCCGTAACCACACCTGTAACATTGCGTTTCGGTGCTTCTTTGGAGGAAGATCCTGTTTCAGAGGCTGCCGTTTCGCGTTTCAGAATGATACGGTCCTGCACCACTTCGTAAGTCACTTTGTGCGGAGCGAGGATTTTGCCCAGCACATCGGATAATGCTTCGTCCTGGAATTTGAATGTATATTTCTGTGCATTGAAAATCTGCGGGTTATACATAAACTTAACCTTGGTCACATTCTCAATTTTTTCCAGTGCCTTGTCAATTTCGGCATTGGCTAAACGCAGCGTTACTTTTTGTTCTAAAACCCGCTGACCGCGTACGTCATTGGCTTGCACGAATGTGCTGACGACGATAGCGAGGATAGCTTGATACAGCGTAATGCGCATGATTTTCTGTAAAGCATGATGAATTTGTACTGTTTTTGACATAATTTTGATTTTTGTCGGATTAAAATTTGGCATTAATTGATTCCCACGGCCGCTGCGAGGCGATAACCGTAAGAAGAAACAAACAGGGGATTAACGGAGCCGGTGGTGTTGCAGCATCATCGGCTCATTTTTTAGGGGACTGGTAGCAGATCTCGTCATAGGCATTGTCAGAATTTTAGGGGATTGGTGAGGAACGTTAGTAACAACCTTTGCTGGTAATGATAATGCTGGCATCCAGCTGTTCATATTGGGCGCCTATCGTTTTACAGATCAGGTTTATTTTTTCAAAAAGCGGTTCGTCGGAAAGGGATGCGGTCAGATAGCAATCCTTCATTACATCGGCATCGTGAATGATCTTCACGCCATAAGATTTTTCCAGCGTCTCAAAAACATCGGTAATAGGCGTGCCTTTGAATTCAAATGACTGGCTCTGGATCGGTAATTCAAGCAGTTTCGGGTCCGGAATCAGGCTACGTGTGAGGCGTAACTCTTTGGGGGCGAATACGATCTGTTGATTTGGTGTTAACACCATTCCACCAAGCTTATCGTCCGCCTGCTGCGTTGCGATGGCTTCTTTGGTCATCGGAAATACAGAAACTTTTCCTGTTTTTACTACAACCTTCACTTCCTTATCGCCTTCAAATGCGCTCACTTTGAAACTGGTGCCTAACACTTTGGTCGCCAGTGTATGTGCGTATACATAGAAGGGTTTGTCCGGATTCTTGGCAACTTCAAAAAACGCTTCCCCGCTCAGGAACACTTCTCTCTTATTTCCTTCGAACCTGGAAGGGTAGGTAATACGGCTATTGGGTTGCAAAAGCACCGAGCTTCCATCCGCCAAAACGATCAGCTGCGCCTTGTCCGTCACATTCTCAGCCTTCACCAACGGCTCCTTAATCTGGCTCAGGATCACCTTATACTGGTCTGACTGCTGTTGTGAAGGCGTTTGCTTGTTAAACCACCATCCCGCAAACATCAGCAGCAATACGGAAGCCGCCATATTATACCAATTGGGCCTGAAAAGCTTTCTTATACCCGATTTCTTCGCCTTATTTTCGCCAATCGAATGTGAAAGCCGGTAAATCTCATTTGCAATTTCATCTTCGGAAATCTGGTCAAATGCCGATTTGGTGTTATTCAGAAAGTATTTTGCTTTTGCTACAAGCTCTTTTTTATCCGGATTAAGTTCAAGCCATTCAGCCCAGAAAATGTCTTCTTCGGGATCGTTAAACAACGTCCAGCGTCTGAACGATGGATCGGCTGCGAGTTCCTCCGGAAGAAAATTGCGGTAATTGTGCATATAGGGCAAATAATTGTATAGCTATTTTATTTAAGGATGCACTTTCCTGCGGTCAATACTCTTTTTTTAGAAATTATTTTTTGAGGGAAGCCGTTTTGAGTATGAATGTTCTGAGACGTAAAGTTTGTGAGATGGCGTTTTAATGTTTAGTTTTAATTCTGTTTTAAACCACACTAAACATTCATATGAAATTCACAGTATTAATATCAAAGGGCGAGGAATTCCTGATCGGACGCATCAAGGAAATTCCATCTGTCATGACGCAAGGAGAAACCATCAACGAAGTGATGGAAAACATCAGCGACGCGCTCAGTCTATATGCCCAGGATTCTTTCGAGAGTTTGCCACAAGATGATCAATTCATTGAGGATGAGATCTATGGCGCAATTATCTCTACGAAAGAATTAGAATTTGCCTGATGTCAATAAAAAGAAACGAACTAATCAGGCATCTTGAAAATCACAGTTGTTACTTAAAAAGAAACGGGGCAAAACATGATCTTTACTCCAATGTCCTCAACAGCAAACAAACCACAATTCCGCGGCATCCTAAGATTGACAAGCACCTTTGCGAGGCGATATGTAAGCAATTGGGGATTGAAAAAATCTGATGAGCTTAATCAATAGCAAGGCTAACCATTATTCACAAAAACCAGCAGCATCAGGCTTGTTACTGCGCGGATATGGGTTTTTAGAGAGGATATGGCTTTGAAGAGGAGGTTGGCGACGGATTGGCGGTTGACTTGCATGAGGTCTGCAATTTGCTCATTATCCATTCCTTCGAAATATTTGAGGAAAACGGCTTCTTTCTGGCGGCGTGGAAGTTCTTCTATGGCCGAGCGTACTTTAATCTGGTTTTCAGAGTATATTTCACTTTGCTCAATCTGCGTTTCGACAGTCTGATAATCTGACATCTGCCCAACTTCTTCAATGTCCAGCAGTGAATTGGCCGGATTGTTTTTCCGGAATTCTTGCAGCAACTGATTGCGAAGCGCTTTCAGAAAGTAAATGGAAACAAACTGAATGTGAATTGTCTCGCGCTTTTCCCAAATGTGGATCAGCAATTCCTGAATGGAATCCTTGATAAATTCCCGGTCCGACGTGAAGCTGGTGGCGTAGTTGAACAGCGTGCGATATTGCTTATCGGCAAGCTGACAAAATGCAAGACTGTCCCCGGCCTGGGATTGTTGCCAGAGATTCAGAAGAATTACATTCTCCTCAGCGATGCGTTGTCGTTTGTTCAAATCTTATTGGGTCAGGCAACAAAGAAACTGCTTAATCGCTTAATTTTAAAATATAACACCGACTTTATTTTTTATTTTAAAATTAGATTCGGCAAAATTGGATTATGCCAGAATAAAGATTTGATTTTGGGGGAGGGGGTTATTGTTGGCCGGTCGGGCGTTACGCAGACCGGTTTAGCATGGTGCCTGCCCTTCGACTCCGCTCAGGGTGACAGGGCAGGCACCATGCTAAACCAGCCCTGTCACCCTGAGCGGAGCCGAAGGGCATACCCCTGCGACACTAACAACTGCCGTTGTCACCCTTAGCGGGCGGCCCCGCCCGGCGGCCGAAGGGCAGCACCATGCTATCCTCCTAGATATAAGCAATACAATCAATCTCCACCAACGAGTCCCCCGGCACTCCACCATAAACAGCCACCGTCGTCCGGCAAGGCGGTTTTGAGCCGAAACGGCCTTTGTAAGCCTCATTCATTGCCTTATAGTCATTCAAATCGTTCAGGAAAACACTGCATTTCAACACTTTCTCCATTGAAGAACCGGCTTTGATCAATTCTTTTTCCAGTTCGTCCAGGACGTGCTTGGTGTGGGCGGTGATATCGCCTTCGAAGTGGGCGCCTTTGCCGGCAATGAACACCATATTATTGAACTTGGTATGGCCTGAAAACAAGGGAACATCCTGATACATAACAACATCACCGACTTCCTTTTCGGGCGCTGGCGCAGCAGGCGTTTCTGCGATTGCTTTGGAAGCAACGCCAATTCCGGCTACTCCGGCAACTGAGGCGAATAATTTTTTAAGGATTGATCTTCTTTCGGACATGATAGTATAATTAAGTTATTAACGAATGTATTATGATCTTTTTTTCTTGCTCTTTTTAGCCATTTTCTCGTTCGCAGGCAGCGTCACTTTCCAAATGCTTCCGCCCGATTTATTTCCGCCCTGCTTGCCGCCGTACTCGATAATGTAAAGCGTATTGCCAACAAGCAATGCATCCGTAGGCGAAGTAAAACCGTCGATGATGCGGGTGGTTTTAACTTTGTAATTGTCTGAGGCTTTGTCGTAGGCCATTTCGAGGTGTAACAAATCCCGTCCTTGCTTCCTTAGCGGACTTGGATTAGCGACCCCGTTTCTTGGTCCGCCCGTGTAACGGATGACAAAACCGTCACCGGTAAGGTCTTTGCCCAGCGTATTTTTAGTATCAAAAAACAACCCAAGCGGGGAGGAGTGCGCGTTGAATGTGCTTACGCCCACGCCCGTGGAATCGCCGTCGTAGACCTGGCCGGTTTTGCGGTCGCGGTACTCGTTGGCGTCCGGGCCCATGTTCTGCACGCCTGGGCTGAACTTCACGCCCGCGGGGCGTTTCGGGAAATTTGGGTCATTGTGAAAATACTTCATCAGCCAGGCAAAAGCAAATTTGCTCAGGAAAGGATCGGTGTCCGGATTGGGTTGATAATCTGGAAATTGCTGCGGATTATCGATGCCGCCCATAACCCACGGAAAACCGTAATGATGGCCCTTGCGCACCCAGAACATATCTTCGGAATGGTCGTAATCACCTGAATTGGAGACTGCGAACAGATTTCCTTTCGGATCAAAAGCCATGTCATATGCATTGCGGATGCCTTCTGCGTAGAGATAGCCGTCGGCTTTTAATTTTTGTGTATCGGTGGAAAGCAGCAAGTCTTTGGCATCGATCGGGAAGCGGAAGATGTTGGCTGTTAATGCATTATCGCGCGCATTTGGATATTCACCGCCGTTGTCCTGCACTTCGCCGTGATCCGTTCTGGCGCCGGTGTTTACGAAAATATATTTGCCATCCGGACTGATTTCCAACGCGTTCCAACCGTGGTCAAATGTCGTTTTGTTGGCACCATATTCCACCGTATTGAAAACAACCGTCATCGCAGGCTTTTCAGTTGAGTTCGTATCTACGCCAGCTTTCAGCTCATAACGAACCATGCGGCCTTTGTTCCCTTTGTTGTTGTTGACATTAATGTTTCCTGCCAAAAACAATGTATTCCCTTTGAATGCCGCACCTTGCAAGCGCGTAATGCCGTGGTCTTCGGCGCTGAGGATTTTCTTACTTTCGGGCTGACCGTTGTTGGTGACGATCTTTAATACATCGCCAAAGAACGTCGTATAATAAATTTCCCCCGTGACCGGATGCTGAATGATCCGCACCGCTTCCGGCTCAATTTTCATGTAGTGCTCAATGGTAATGTCGTCGCGCAGTGATTTCGGCGTGCTTGTGACGGTTTCTTTGGGCTGCGCAAATGCATGTCCTGCAATGGTGGCAAGCAGCAATGCAGCGACTTTGGGTTTGAAATAACGGCTAATAGTCAGCATTTTATCCTATGGGTTCAGTTTATTCAGTTTTGCCTAAATGACGGATGTAGGCCACGAGCTGCCAGCGCTGCTCGTCGGTGAACACATCTTTAAATGGCGGCATGTTACCCCTGCCGGTGGAGATTTTCCAGAAAATGGCGCCGTCGCTCTGGGCTTTTACCAATGTGTCGTGAAAATTAGCGGGTTTCTGCCCCAACGCGCCGCCCGCTGCGCCGTCACCATAACCAGCGTCGCCGTGGCAGGTGGCGCAGTAAAGTGTGAAAAGTTCTTCGCCCTGCGCCAATGTCAGCGGTTCCTCGTGATAGGGACTTTTCAGTGTGTCGGCCCAGGCGGGTGCTTTCCAGGGATCCTGGCTGACGTGCGGATTGAAAGGCCCGGAAGAAAATCCAGTCAGAATAATTCCGGCTAAAACGATAAAATTTGCGGCTAAAATCTTATTTTTAAACATCAAATGTAAAGAAACGTGATATAAATAAATGTCTGATTTTTCTCCCTCCAACCCCTTAAAGGAACACTCAATTGCCGGAGAGTAATATCCACTTAAACGAGGTTGGAAGGAGAAAAACGTTGTTGCTAATTTGTTTTTTCAACGGCTGCTCTGACTTTCGAAACTTCATCAGCAGAAACGGCGCTGGCGGTGTTTCCAAAATTACTGCGGATATGCGTCAGAACTTCTGCGATTTCTTCATCTTTTAAAAAGCTGTGTTGGGGCATTACATTGTTATAGGATTGCCCTTTCACTTCCAACGGCCCTTCCAGCCCTTTGAGCAATACTTTTATAAGGCGTTCCTTGTCTCCGGTTACCCATTCGGCACCGCCCAAAGGTGGAAAACGCTGCATATCGCCCATGCCGTTTCGCTGATGACAAGCTGAGCAGTAAACGCTGTAAACCTTCCCACCGGCGACGGGCTTATCCTTGTCCAGGTTGTCGGCAACTTCGTCCGGCGTGCGGATGTTGGACATGGATTTTCTCTTTTCCATTTTGACCAAAGCCGTTTTTGTAAATTTCTTTTTATCGCCTTTGTAAGTCACTTTCCAGATCTTCCCTTTTTCTGTCTCCGCAATGTAAAGCGCACCATCAGGACCAATCGCCAGGCCCATTGGTCGATAAACCGCGTCGCTGACATTCACAATCGGATCTACGCCAGCAAAGCCGTCTGCGAAGACCTCATAATCACCTGCTGGCTGGCCATTTTTGAAAGGAACAAATCCAATAAAATAGCTTGACTGCGGGTAAGGAGCGCGGTTGGTAGAACCGTGGAATGCGATAAAGGAGCCGTTTTTGTAGCGTTCCGGAAAATGGTTTCCCTGGTAAAACAGAATGTCATTCGGAGCCCAGTGGCCAGGAAAACCGATCAGCGGTTTTTCATACTCGCCGCAGCGGCCCACTTCTTTCCCATCACCGCCATACTCAGGGTTAAGGATCTTTTTGCCCTGCATTTGATCCCAATAACAATAAGGCCAGCCTGCATGCGTGCCCTCTTTGATCCGTAAAAACTCCTCGGAAGGAAGCATAGCGCTTTGCCAGGGAGAAAAAAGCTGCGGGAACAGGCGCAATAAATCGTCCCGGCCATGCTGCAATGCATATAAATTATTATCAGCAAAATTCCAGTCGAGCGCCACTACGCTCCGCAAGCCGGTCGCGAATTTCAGGCCGTCTTTCTGCAACTGACCTTTCTTATTCGCGTCAAAACGCCAGATCCCGCCGTGATCTTCGAGGATAGGGCAAGGATCGAGGCCGCTGGATGAGGGGATTCGGTTATCATCCTGACAGGCATTGGAATTAGCGCCAAATGGCACATACATAAATCCTTTGTCATCAAATGTGACCGGCTTTGCAATGTGCTCGTGCATGCCGTGCGCGTGGTCGTCGGTAAGGATTATTTCTTCCTCGCCAGACGGAACAAGCTCGCCCGGATTCAGTTTGTAACGTGAAACAATCAGTTCTGAACTGAAATAAAGATATCCTTTGTAAATGCGCATGGCAGTTCCGTAAACACCTTCACCGTCACGTCCACCAAAATGTTTAATAATGTCTGCACGGCCGTCGCCATTGGTATCGCGCAGCGCAATCACGGATTTCCCTTTTCCGGAAAAACGCGCTTTTACATAAATATCACCATTGTCATTCACGGCAATGTGGCGGGCGCGGCCGGGCAGGCTGTCCACCACAACGGTTGCTTCAAAGCCGTCCGGTAGGAACAGGCCGCCGTTCTTGTCATTAACCACGTCACTTTGCCGGTCACTCTTATGGGTAAAACCCAATGCAAAAAGCAGCAGAAGCGAAGCTGAGAGTTTGAGAGAATGGTAGCGCATTATTTATAGAGGAGTTTAGGAATAACAGGGTCAGCAGCTATTTCAGATAGATCGGCTTGGCAATGCCGTTGAGGTCGTAGACGATCTTGCCGCCCATGATCGTCATCTCGCATTCCAGCTTTTCTTTTCCTTCCATTTTATAACCGGTTTTATCATAAAAACCAAAATTGCCCTTGCGCATCGAAAATATGGCGACATCTGCAATGGCATTCTCTGAAATGTGTCCCAGGTTTTCGCGCTTGATCACCTGCGCAGGTTCCCAGGTGCTGGCCTTAATCACCGAAGGCAGATCCATGCCCATCACATAAAATTTGGACATAATGCTCAGCATGTCCTTCATGGAGCCGTTCATGCTGCCCGTATGCAGGTCGGTGCTGATGGTGTTGGGGAAAAAGCCTTGTTTGATGGCAGGAATAGCCTGTGAATAATTGAAGCTCGCGCCGCCGTAGCCGACGTCAAAAATAATCCCGCGCTTGCGCGCTTCCAGAACGAACGGGCGCACTTTCCGCGCTTTTTCATCTACAATGGTTTCTCTTACATTGCCTTCCAGCAAAGTATATGCGTGTGTAAAAATGTCTCCGGGGCGAAGGTGTTTCAAAAACAATTCTTCCAATGGCAAGGGCGGCGTGCTTCCGCCAAAATCGATCATGACGGGCATGTTGGACAGCTTGCCCGCCTTCACAGCATTATCGACCGGCTTCCAGTCATTGCCCATGAAATGTGCGACTTTAAAGCCGACCACATCATTCTTATTTTTCAGCGCGACGCCCGCAGCCAGCTCGGGGTTCATGTCGCTGGTATCCTGTTCCCAATTTCCCCCGCGCATGCCTTCGCCTACAATGTTAAGGAAGGAAAGAACGCGCGTCTTGGAATTAAAAATAACATTCTTTTTGAACTCAGAAAACGAATCCCAACCCGCACCGCCGGCGTCCACAATGGTCGTAACGCCTACGCGGAAAGTGAAGCCGTCGGGTGGTAATGCAACCAAACCATTACTTAAATAATGGTCTGGTTGCGTTCCGAAAAACACATGTCCATGAATATCAATGAGTCCGGGCGTGACATACATGCCTTTGGCATCCACAACCTGTCGGGCTTCCTTAGGATCGATGTCCCTGGCAACCTTCTTGATCTTTCCTTCAAATATCCCTACATCCATGATCTGGTTGAGGTTATTCTTAGGGTCGATGACCGTTCCGCCTTTGATCAATATGCTGTAAGTCTGCGCATTAACGGCGAGAGTTACACTGCATATCAGGAAAAGGATAAGCAGGGATCTGTGTTTCATTTTTTATAGGGCTTAGGAATAGGTATTCTTGGTAATGCAAAATCTTAAACAACTGCCTTTGATAATTCTTCTTTCAGGCGGGCGGCAACTATTTTTTCCTCCCCGGGTTTCAGGCACCAGGTTGTGATGGTTAATGTGTTGTTTTCGCCGGGCATGATCTCAATGGAAGGGTTGCCGTTCCGCATGTTTTCCTGCAACAATTTCACAGGCAGGCTCACTTTGGCAGCGTCCCAGGAAATGCGGAGGGTAGGCGTATGGTTGCCCAGTTCCGGAGCAAATGTCTCAACATTGACACCAGCCACGCTTTTTGCCGCATTGCTGATCAGTGCCGCGCGGTCTTCCCACATTTTCCACTCCTTCTTGTGGTCCATTTTCACGAACTTTTCCAAAGCCACATACATGCCCAGGATCTCTTCTTTATTCACCTTCATACCGCGCCCGATCGTAGAGCCGCGTGGCGGCATGCTCAGTCTGGCAGCGTCGATAAGGTGTTTTTTACCCATCAGTATGCCTGCACTTTGCGGTCCGCGCATGGCTTTACCGCCAGAGACGCACACCAGGTCAAAGCCCATATCATTGAATCGCCAAAGATTTTCAACAGGCGGCACATCCGCAGCCATGTCTATCATCGTAGCAATGCCATTTTTCTTTGCAATTTCCACCCATTGCTCATGCTTGATCTGCCCTTTGTCCGACTGGATATGCAGGAACCAAAGCAATGCAGTTTTTTCATTAATGGCCTTTTCCAACTCTTCAACCGTCTCAACCTGGATAATTTTGCAACCTGTGTTGGTCAGCGCGTGGGAGTAGCCAATGTTATGGCCTTTCTGGATGATAACTTCGGATTTCATGCCCGTTCCTTCCAGATGCGGCAATGCTTCCACCCGCTTCTGATCCATTCCGGTAAGCACACCCGCAAGTCCTAATGTTAATGCAGAAAAGCATCCGGCAGTAACCACCGCAGATTCGGCATGCGTTAATGCAGCAATTTTTTCACCAACCTTGGTCTGAACTTCGTCCAGCATCATGAAATTCTGGGCAGCGCCCTGGATCGTTTCTACCACTTCGTCCTGCATGAGCGAGCCGGTCATAGCCGTGTAGGTACCCGCAGCATTAATAAAAGTTCGGATCCCCAGCTCCTTTACAAGGTTCCTCGCAGGCAGCTTAGCCGCGAAAGTTGCAGCTTCTGCACTGCCGTTCCCCAAAAATCCGCCTATTAGGGGCACAGCGGACAAATGTTTGATTAAATCTCTACGGTTTATCATGATATTGGAAAGGACTTGAAAAGTGTTAAGGGCGTTAAAAATCTACGATGAAAGCATCAACATATCAATGATGCAGGAAATGCATGCTGATACTCTTTTTTGTAAGATTATTTTTTTTAATTATTGAAAATTAGAAAATAAACTTTGGTCAATGTAAATATTGACGCCCTTTTTATTCCGGCTCAATTCCTAATCGATAAACAGCTGCTTTACACATACGGGCGTAGGAATGCTGATCTCCTTGCTGGTATAAGTCAGTTGGCCTGTTTCTGCATTTCTTTTGAAAAACACCACATTATCATTGTCGCGATTGGTCACCAATACAAGCTCACCTTTGGCATCCACCAGGAAGTTGCGCGGGTGCTTTCCGTGCGTTTCGGCATGCCCGGCGACGGTTAATTTGCCGGTTTTGGCATCTACTGCATAAATAGCAAGGCTTTCATGTCCCCGATTGGAAGCGTACAGGAATTTGCCGTCCGGCGAGAAATGAATGTCAGCGGCAAAGCTTTTTCCCGTAAAATCCGCAGGAAGCATCGTTACCCGCTCCATAGGCACAAGCGCGCCGGAATTCTTAACAATTTTGAAGGAGTTAACAGCCGAACCCAGCTCGCAAGCTGAGTAACCGAAATTGCCATTAGGATGAATAGCAAAATGACGGGGGCCATCACCGGCCTTCACTTCTGCATAGGGAACGGCTCCGGGCGTGAGCTTGCCTGTTTTGGCATCAACGCTGTATACCATGATCTTATCGATGCCAAGATCCGAAGCATAGATGTATTTGCCATCCGCCGAGGGGATTACCGAGTGCATATGTGGTTTTTGGGACGCTAAACCTTTGTCCTGAATGCTGTCGGCCACTGCGCCGATTGTGCCGTCACTATTGATGAGGTAAACGCCTAGTTGCCCGCTTCCGTAATTGGAAACATACAAAAACCGGCCTTTCGGATCTACGCTGACGTGGCAGGCGCCTTTGCCGAGCGAGGGTTTGGAATTCATTGTCGTCAGTTTTCCGGCGGCGTCAATGGCATAAGAAGAAACCGTGCTGTTGCCTTCGTTAGCTGTATACAGGAATTTTTTGTTAGGATGGAATTCCAGGAATGAGGGGCTGTTTTTATTCACCATTACCTGTATTTCTTTGAAAGACAGGTTGCTTCTGTCAAATTCGTAGACATAAATACCCTCACCTTTTTGGGTGTAAGTGCCAATGTAAAGAATTTCTTTTCCGGATTTTTGTGCAAATGTCATGACTGCGGATAATAGGCAAATGAATGTTAAAATTGTATTGCGCATGGTTCAGGAATTTAATGTTTGGATCAATGTTAGGAGTGGCAGCGACTTGCTATTCAAAAATCAAGGTGCCGAATTTGTTAAACTCGTGAAAGCTCCCGCCTGTTTTCTGCCACGAGTAATAGGCGGTTTCTTCATCATAATCAATGCGGTAGAAGTTCCCGCGCCACTTGGTCCCGGACTTTGGTGCGGCTGTTACCATAGGGCTCATCAATGCATAAGGGATAAAGAATTCGGCTTTCCAGCCCTCTACTGAGGCCATGCTCTTCTTTTGGCCTCCTTGGGCGCTGGTGGCATGTTGTACGCGGTTGCGGTCTGTGTAATGCCAGGCTTTCCATCCTTCTGTCCGGCCTTTTATGTTGGCAATGATGATGGGAAGTTCGTAATCCAATGGTGAAAGCTCGTATTCCAGATAAATGGGCACTGTGGTGTCCGGCCAGAGAAAAACTTCCACAACATCCTCTTTAAACAGTAAACCATAATCCTCCATAATGGTCGCAGTCAGTTTTTTATCGGTGCAGTCGAAGAGGAAATACATTCCTTTTTCGGAGTAGAGGATTTTTACTTTGGTGGGAAATTGTTTTCCCGGCGCGGGCTGGTTCGGACCTTTCTGGACCGTGATGTCAAAAGCCTTTGCAGTGGCCCAGTTTGCAGCACTGCCTTGCCCGTCTACTTTAAAGTCGGTCGTTTTTTTGATCACCATGGAGGAATCCGGGATTGCGGCATGCGCCTGGGCGCGAGGAGCAATTGCGCCCGTCAAAATGCCCGCCCATAGAAAAAAGGGGACGATTTTTTTCAACATCATTGTATGGTTTAGGAATGGAATAGGGGCTGCGGGAAGCAGGTTCCGGCAATTTCCTCAGGTTTTTAGATATTACCAAATGATTATTTTCCATAAGTCCCCGATTTTCCAGACTGCGGCACGCTTTGGAATGATTATTTAACAATTGGCACATATCAATCAACTGAAAACCATTTAACTTTTAGCATTATGATACGCGAACGAGGAGAACCCGCAATAGCTGATACCAGCAAACCCATTCTGGAAGCACCGGTAGTTCCGGACTTTCCAACAAATACACAAAAAACCCGCGCAGTAGCCGATGATCCGGAATTGGTAGGCGGTAATGATGACGACGATCTGGATGGCGACGACGATGCAGATGATGTCCTGCCACAAGATGTCCTAGACGATGATGATGACAGCCTGCTCGATGATGAGGAGCCTGTGATCATTGACGGGGACGAGATTATCGACCGTGAAGATGACGATGAGGACGACGACGTTTTATAACGATCCGTCCAATAAATTGATTTAAATAAATATAGCCTCTGGATTTATCCAGGGGCTTTTTTATTGATATAATGAGTAATGATACCCGTCCCAAGGCTTTTCCAGCTAATTCAGGAAGAACATCTTATCCTCACCTTTACCTAAACCCATGCAGTCCACAGACAAAAATGTTACCCAAAGCATTACCCAGGTAATTGCTGCTTCTTCTCTTGGTACTTTAATTGAATGGTATGATTTCTACATTTTTGGCAGCCTGGCCGTTATCATCGGGCAACAACTTTTTCCCAGCGACGCAGGCGCATCCGCATTAATCAACACATTGGCCATCTTCGCCGCCGGCTTCATCGTGCGCCCATTCGGGGCATTGGTTTTTGGTCGGTTAGGTGATCTCATTGGCCGGAAATATACATTTCTGCTGACCCTGGTGCTAATGGGCGGTTCCACATTTCTGATTGGATTGATTCCCTCATATTCAAGCATCGGGTATGCAGCTCCGATTTTAGTTTTGATCCTTAGACTGGTGCAGGGCCTTGCGCTGGGTGGTGAGTATGGCGGCGCAGCGACTTATGTGGCGGAGCATGCACCGGTTGGCAGAAGAGGATTTTTTACGAGCTGGATCCAGACCACGGCAACATTGGGCTTGTTTCTTTCCCTGGGTGTTATTGTGCTCACCAAGAACATGTTAGGTGCCGAAGCGTTTGCGGACTGGGGCTGGCGTATCCCATTCCTGGTGTCGATCTTGCTGGTGGGCGTTTCGATCTATATCCGGATGAAAATGCATGAATCCCCTGTTTTCACCAAACTGAAAGCGGAGGGTAAGGTTTCTACCAATCCTCTGAAAGAGAGTTTTCAGAAGAAAGCGAATTTCAAAATGGTGCTGCTGGCATTATTCGGGGCCACAATGGGGCAGGGGGTGATCTGGTATACCGGCCAGTTTTATGCCCAATCGTTTTTGGAAAATACTTGCAAGCTGGATTTCAATGAATCGCGTTATGTGCTGCTTTGGGCCATTTTATTTGCGACTCCGTTCTTTGTTGTGTTTGGTTCGTGGAGCGATAAAGTGGGGAGGAAATGGATCATGCTTACCGGAATGCTGCTGGGGGTGATCTGCTATCGCCCTATTTACCAATATTTTATTGACGCAACCAATGTTAAGGAATTCCAGAAGACAGAGTTGAAAAGTGCTTCGGATCCGGTTGTTGAAAGGACTTTACTGAACGATACCAAGGATTCGCTGATCACAACCACCGTATTCAAGACACTCAACAACGGAATGACGTTTAAGGAAGCAAAAGTCGTGATCATTCCCGACGATGTGCTGGCGCCATTGCCCGAACCGCAAACGGTGATCAAGGACGTGACGCTTTCGGGGTCATCTTATATTATCATTATTGCGCTGGTTTTCTTCCAGGTTTTGCTGGTAACAATGGTTTACGGGCCTATTGCAGCTTTTTTGGTGGAATTGTTTCCTACCAAGATCCGCTATACTTCCATGTCGCTTCCTTACCATATTGGAAATGGCGTTTTTGGCGGTCTGGTTCCGTTTATCGCTACATTGGTTGCTTCGTTCAGCGGCTCTACGCCATTATCCGGACTTTGGTATCCGATCGGCATTGCTGCGCTTTCCTTTGTAATCGGGGCGGTTTACATTAATAATAAGGGAGATGAGAACGTGGCGGATTGAGTTTTTGATTTGTAAAAAATATTTTAAAAATAGCTTAATATGAATGCTTTAAAGAAATATCTAGGCGTAGTATGGATGCTGCTGGGGCCCATTATCATTATGTTCCTCTTTATGCAGGCCATTGAAAAAATAGGATTAGCAGCGGAGGGAATTGCACGAACAAACACAACATTGCAATGGTCAATCATCATCCTGATCTTCATCCCCATTTGCGCGGGACTGGTGATTTTCGGCTACTACGGCTGGAAAGGCGAGTACGAAAAATTGCCCGGAAGCTCGGCTGATTTATAGGAGGGAGGATTGCACAAACTTCTTCTTTTGTGGATTTGGTGCTTGTTAACATGAATTTGTCAGGATAGTTTTTATTTTTGACGATCTCATCATACAAGCCAATGACCATGAAAGAGGAAGTTTTTATTTTGTCCGCAGCCCGAACGCCGATAGGCAGTTTCGGTGGAAGTTTGTCTGCTGTTCATGCTGCAAAGCTGGGTGCGACGGCTATTCAGGGCGCTGTTGAAAAAGCGGGTGTCTCTTCGGAGCAGGTTCAGGAAGTGATTATGGGCAATGTGATTTCTGCCAATTTGGGTCAGGCGCCTGCGCGTCAGGCTGCGTTATATGCCGGTTTGCCTTCCGGTGTGATCTGCACGACGGTCAATAAAGTATGCGCTTCGGGCATGAAGGCCGTGGTTTTTGGGGCGCAATGCATTCGGCTGGGCGATGCGGATCTGGTAGTGGCAGGTGGGATGGAGAATATGTCGCAAGTGCCCTATTATCTGCCCAAAGCCCGAAATGGTTATGGTTATGGAAATGGCGAGATCATTGACGGATTGCTGAAAGATGGTTTGGTGGACGTTTACGACCAGATCGGAATGGGCGTTTGCGGCGACCGGACGGCTGAAAAATATGAGATTTCAAGAGAGGAGCAGGATGCTTTTGCCATCCGGTCCTATACAAAAAGTGCGGAGTCAACGGCAAGCGGCTTTTTTAAAAATGAAATAGCAGCAGTGGAAGTGCCTTCGCCGAAGGGTGGAGAGCCTGCGATTGTTTCTGAGGATGAGGAATTTAAGAAAGTAAAATTTGAAAAAATCCCTTTTCTTAAACCTGCTTTTTCCAAAGACGGAACAGTGACCGCGGCAAATGCTTCCACCATTAATGATGGCGCTTCGGCACTGGTTATTGCAGGAGGAGAATTTGTCAGAAATAACAACATTACACCCCGAGCCAGGATCGTCGCCTATGCCGACGCGGAACAGGAACCGGCCTGGTTTACGACAACGCCCGTTCTGGCCACACAAAAAGTTTTGAAAAAAGCCGGACTGTCACTTTCCCAGATTGATTATTTTGAAGTGAATGAGGCGTTTGCTGTGGTGGCGCTGGCTTACATTAAAATGCTGGAACTTGATATAGACAAGGTAAATGTCTTTGGAGGGGCTGTTTCGCTCGGCCATCCGCTGGGTTCTTCGGGATCGCGGATCATCACGACATTACATTCTGTTTTGGAACAAAATAACGGGCGTTATGGCCTGGCGGCCATCTGTAACGGCGGCGGCGGTGCTTCGGCAATTATAGTTGAAAGATTGTAGGGGAAATTAGCGGATAAGGACTTTGAGGCGGTTGTAAAATCCTGTGCTTTTGAAGGTGAAGGTTTTGTGCAAAATATAATTACTCACAAAACTAAAACCCATTCCCGACACATATGAGCCCATTTCGGTGATGTTAACCTGTTTTTTTCCAAATGGAAGCTTCACAATGTAGATGTCCATGCCTAAAACTTCGGTTGCCAGCTTGAATGATCCTAATGTGAAAATCTTCGTGACGCCCAGTGATATTAAAGCAACGATTAAGAACTTCACCATTTCCCGGCGCGTCTGATTACTGCGGCGGGCGTCAAATGCAAATAATTTGGTAAGGATAAAACCGACAACAAATCCTACTAAATAAGACAATGTGATGGACTCGCTCCATGTCACATCGAACCAATCCTGGATTAAACTGCTTGAAACAAGTTGTATAACTGCCCCGGTGCCCGCAACAAGAAAATACGCTATTAAATCTTTGGCATTGAGAATTTTATCCTGCTTTACTTGGGCCACTTGAGAGTTGGTTAATGGACTGCCGGGAACAATTGTGACCCAATATTAGAAAGAAAATGATCCTGAAACAAAAGCAGAATCGTAATTTGAGCAACTGGAAATGGAAGGCAATGTCATTATTATGGCACTATTTTTGTCCTCTTTACAATTTTGAATAGTGATTATGAAAAAAATTCTTACGCTCGTTTCTCTGTTTTTTATCGCATCCCCTGCCTTTGCCCAGACTCAAAAATGGGCCGTCGGATTTGAAGTCGGTGAGCCCATCGCCGTCAGCATTCGTAAATACGGCGAACGTAATGCGCTGGATATCAGTATCGGAACGTACATTGGTTTGTTCAAAAGCAAAGATAATTACAAAGTTAGCAATGACGATCTGGGCGGTGTAGGCGTTATGTTCAATGGAACGTATCTTTGGTATGCGCCGTTTTTTAACGAACGGATGATTGCGTATGCGGGTCCGGGTGTGCAGGTGAATTCGCGAAGATATTACCCAGACCGGAATGTGAAATCAGTTTATACAACCAACATTTCAACAGGGCCGTCGGCCACAGCGGGGCTGGAATTCTTTTTCTCACAGAAACCTGCTTCATTTTTCGTAGAAGGCGGTGGTTATCTTGAATTGATTCCCAAGTTTTTTTACTTCAATCCCAATCTTAGCATTGGATTAAGACACAACTTTTAACCATCAAAATCGTGAAAAACATTTATCTTATCTGCTGTATGGCCGCTTTGACGGTGATCGGCTCATCGTGCTCCCAGCAATTACAACGTCGCTACGACCAGCGCCACGGCACATCTTCCGGCAGTACTGATGCTTCCGACCGTTCGTACGACAGCGATTATCGCTCCAATAACGGCACTTACAAAAGAGATTATGACCGCGTTCTCAACGAAACGCCGCGCAGCGATAATGCGGTTTCAGCCGGAAGCTCGGATTACAACCAGCAGCTGATCGCCCAATATCAGGAAATGGACAAGCTAGGCGAAGTGGTGTTGTATGAACTGGACAACCTGGAAAGCCGCTATAATGTGCTGATCAACGAATACCGGACGGCCAAATCTTCGCAAAAAGGCGTTTTGGCGGATCAGCTGGACAGGATTAGCGCGGACCAACTGGTTCTTTACAGGGCGTATACAAACATTTACCGCAATGGCAAAACCAATTGGGCTTCCGTAAAACGGGATGTAGAGAATGATCTGCGATCGGTTCGGCGTGTTGCGGACCGCTAATTACCAGCCCGCTCCTTTGGTGTTTGTTTTGACCCTGCACACATAACCATCCACGGTCATATATAATGTAGAGCCATCATTTCCCCAGGCACAGTTGGAGGTCAGCTCGCCCATTTCAATCCTGCCTATCAGCTTTCCAGCCGGGGTGATAATGAGCATTCCGCCAGGGCCGGAGGACCAGAGGTTTTCGTCTTTGTCTATTTTTAAACCGTCCGGAAGGCCCAGTTTTCCCGCTTTTACCATAGGTGTAGCGTCGTAAACGAGTTTTCCTTTTCCTGTAACATTGCCGCTCTCATCCACATTATAGGCCATGATTATGGCTTTTTCAGGATCGGATTGGGCAATGTAGAGCACTTTCCCGTCAGGGGAAAAAGCGAGCCCGTTGGGCCTGGTAAGGTCGGGGATTTGCAGGCTTACTTTCCCGTCTTTTGCAATGCGATAAACGCCGAATTGTTTGGTTTCTCTGGTGGGATCTTTATGCTTTTTAGCAAGCCCGTAAGGTGGATCGGTGAAGTAGTAACTGCCATTCGTATGCTCTGTCACGTCATTTGGACTATTAAATCTTTTGCCTTCGAACTGATCCGCAAGCGTAACTTTTCCTCCCACTTTTAATGAAACTGCTGAAATGCGGCGATCGCCGTGCTCGCAGGAAACAAGCCGTCCCTTGCTGTCGATGATCAGGCCGTTGCTGCCAGGCTCATCGCTGTAAACGCCCCGGCCTGTATAACCCGAAGGTTCCAGGAAGACCGACAGACCGCTTTTTTCATCCCATTTATAGACCTTGTTTTTAGGCACATCCGAAAACAGCAAAAAGCTGCTGTCCTTCACCCAAACCGGCCCCTCGGACCATTCAAAACCCGAAGCAAGCACTTCGACTTTCGCGTCTTTGGCAAGCAGCTTCTCAAATGCAGGATCTTCGTAAATGATCTTTCCCATGGTGGGATACGATCTTTGGGCAAAACCAGATACCGAAAGCAATAGGAGAGAACATAGGAATGGCGCGCAAAGCTTCATGTTTCCGAAGTTTATTTAGATTACAACCTTAATATGGAAGAAAGAAGTGGATACACCGCATCCTACTGTACGGATTTCACGAATGAGAAGCCAGAATAAGGCTGCAATGTGGCGCGAGCTGCATGTTTTGTAATATGCCAGAATGTTGGGGATCGGTTGAAAAAAGGATGTGCTTGAAGTCAGCTTTATCGTCGGGCATCAGGATAGGCTTGTCATAACTGCTTAAATTATGAATGATAACCAGCGATTTATCCACATGCGGCCGGAAATAGGAGAGCATCTGATCGTCTTGCAGGCACACGCGGTGGAGGTTCGGCGCAAAGATCTGGCTCAGCGCCGGCTCGGACTTCCGCAGATGTATCAATGTTTTATAATGATTGTAAACCGAATCCGGATCTTCCATTTGTACAGACAGCGGCACGACGGTTTCTTTTTTTGAAAATTGGGCATCAATCCAATTGGTGTTTCCGCTACTTTCCAGGTCATCGGACCAGATAAAAGGCTCGCGGATATATGGATCGGGCTTCGTGCCTAGCATGCCGATTTCTTCTCCGTAATAAATGTACGGCTGGCCGGGCAATGTCAGCAGAATGCTTGCCGCCATCTTAATTTTCTCTTTATGGTTGCCGGTGACACTCGCAATCCGGTCCTGATCATGGTTGGTAAGCATGATAGCGTCCACAAAAAGCGGGTTATATTTTTCAAAAACCGCATAACTGGATTGCAGCTTCTCAACAATGTCTTCATCCTTTTCGCCGATAAGCATACGCTGCAAAGCGAAACTGAGATCAAAATGAAAAGTGGCGTCCAGATAACGGAAATAGGGTGCTACTTCTTCTGTCTCCGCCCATACTTCACCAACCGTAAATGCACCCGGCTTGATATCCTGCACGAGTTTTGAAAAATATTGCCAGAATTCAACACTTAAATGTTTCTCCCATTCCGGGTAAACGTGCCGGGCGGCATCCAGGCGAAAACCGTCTACACCTACGTCCACAAGCCAAAAACGAATAATCTTTTCCAATTCTTCCCGTAATGCCTGCGAATGGTAATTGAGGTCGGGCATGCCTTTGTAGAACAGGCCGTAATACTTTTCCAAATCTTCGGAGTTCTCGTGCCATGGATAAACCACCTGCGAATCGTCCGAGGTTTCCCTTTCTGAAATTCCCAGGGCTTCGATTTGTGTGGGCGTCATCCACCAGTAGAATTCGCGATAAGCGTTCGCCGTGTTTTTACGCGCTTCGGAAAACCACGGGTGGAGCGTGCTGGTGTGGTTAATGATCAGGTCGAGGTAAATTTCAATGCCCCGCTCACGCGCACTGGCGAGCAGCTTTTTGAAATCATCCATTGTCCCGAATTCCGGTTCAATGGCATAATAATCCGTCACATCGTATTTATGATAACTGGGCGACGGATGGATCGGCGTGAGCCAGATTGCCTCTATGCCGAGGTCGGCCAGGTAATCCAGTTTTGAAGTAATGCCATTTAAGTCACCAATCCCGTCGCCGTTGGAATCGCAGAAAGAACGGACAAATATCTCGTAGCAAACCCTCGGAATAAATCTTGACTTGTCTGCAATCATATGAATGTTGCCCGAAACCGGACCGGCTCAGCGGATGAAATAAGGTTTCAGCAATTTATAAACAATATGCACCGGTAAGCCCATAATCGTGTAAAATGATCCCTGAATTTTTTCAACCCCAACCATCCCGATCCATTCCTGGATGCCATAGGAACCGGCTTTGTCGAAAGGCTTATATTGGTCAATGTAGTGCGTTAACTCCCAATCTTCCAGTCTGCTGAATGTCACTTCCGCAACATCTGACACAGTCTGAATGCTGTTATCATCCAGCAAACTCACCGATGTAATCACCGTATGCGTCTTGCCGGACAGCTTTTGCAGCATTTGAAATGCCTCCTGAAAATCGGCCGGCTTTCCCAGGATTTCATGATCTGCGACTACAATCGTATCCGCGGTCAAGACCATGTCGTCCGGCCGGAGGCCGAGGAACATTTCTGCCTTTTCCCGTGAAATATAATCGGCAACCGCTTCGGCTGGTAATGTGGCCGGGAATGTCTCGTCCGTTGGCAGCACTTCCACAGTAAAATCAAATCCTGCATCTGCCAGCAACTGCTTGCGGCGCGGTGAATTAGAAGCGAGTATAAGGGGTTTTTGTAACTGAATCATTTAAGGAAAAAGGGAAATGACGCTGATAATCAATGTATTTAAGTTCTGTTAGCAGATATTTTAAAAATTCTTTCACATGCATGAACCATTCATGAGAATATTGATGTTACTACATTAAATGTATATACATCATAATTACATTTTGTCGTCAGCTATGTCTATTGAAACTGATATAAAACAAAAAAAATTTCGAAGCGCCTATCAGCGTCTTGCATTGAACCTGGTTTATACAACCAACTGGCTGGAATCCAAACAACTTGAATTTTTTAAAGGGCACGACATCACCAGCCAGCAATATAATGTACTTCGGATCCTGCGCGGACAGCAACAAAATCCGATCAAGGTAAGTGACATTACGGAAAGGATGTTGGATAAAAATTCTAATACATCGAGGTTAGTGGATAAGCTGTTGGCCAAAAACCTTGCAAAACGATCATCCTGCCCCAACGACAGGCGCGCTGTGGATGTGTTGATTACCGAAGACGGCTTGAAATTGCTGGAAGAACTTGATCCGTTCGTGGAAGAATGGGAAAACCGTTTCAATGTGATTTCCAGCGAAGAGGCAGACC
Organism: Dyadobacter chenhuakuii; assembly: GCF_023821985.2. Classification (NCBI taxonomy): domain Bacteria; kingdom Pseudomonadati; phylum Bacteroidota; class Cytophagia; order Cytophagales; family Spirosomataceae; genus Dyadobacter; species Dyadobacter chenhuakuii. Next base: position 787,861 of record NZ_CP098805.1, read on the forward strand.
AGATCAGCGCTTTGCTTGACAAACTTCGGGAATCAAATAAGTGATAATGAGCATGAATACCCAAAAATGAATAACCCAATAATTTAATTACAATCAATTAATCCAAAAATGAAAACTACAATGAAATCCGTTAAATTCTTCCTCGCTTCTGTTGCTGTTGCTTTGTTTGTATCAGGCTCTGTTTCAGCTGACGACAAAGTTAAAAAAGCAACTAATCTGAAAGTAAACACTTCAAAAAGTGAGCTTACCTGGGTAGGCAAAAAAGTCACTGGTGAGCATACCGGCAAAATCGCTTTGAAAGAAGGCACTATCGTTATGGACGGCGCTAAATTGACAGGCGGAAAATTTGTTGCCGACCTGACAACAATTACAAACACCGATCTTACCGACAAAGAATACAATGGCAAGTTGATCGGCCACTTGAAATCTGACGATTTTTTCGGCGTTGAAAAACACCCAACTGCAACATTCGTAGTAACGAAAGCGACACCAAAATCAACTGGCGTTTACGAAGTTACGGGCGACCTGACGATCAAAGGCATTACAAAACCTGTAACTTTTCCAGTAACTGTTAAAACAACGGCAACTGGTGCAGAAGCAACTGGCAAAATTGTTGTTGACCGTTCGAAATACGATATCAAATACAACTCCAAGTCTTTCTTCGAAAACCTTGGTGACAAAATGATCAACGATGATTTCACGATTGACGTGAAACTGGTTGCTTCAAAATAATCAACTGAGTTTTAAGATTTTCATGGCTAAGATTGTTAACCTGTCCGACCTTTTGGTTGGGCAGGTTTTTGTTTTTTATACCAAAAAAATCAGTTGTTGAATTCCCTGTATTTTGGAAAATCATCCATAAAATGAATCTGTCCGTTCACCGCTTTGAAGCAATAGTGGGCCATGCCATTGGTAACAGCCAGATATTGAGGTTGTAATGTGAAGTTGTATCGGCTGATCTGCGCAAAGGTGGCATCATTCACAGTAATGAAAGGCGCTTTGCATTCCACCAGTAAAAACGGAAGCGATTCGCCGGACAGGACCATAATGTCCGTCCGTTTCGCTAATGTATTGTATTGCAGGCCCGTTTCTACGGCGAAAAGGGATTTAGGATAACCATATTCTGTGATCAGCAAATGAATAAAATGCTGCCTTACCCATTCCTCCGGCGTGAGCGACACGAATTTCCTGCGTATAATGTCGAAAATATGCGGTTTCCCGTTAACGTGCTTAACTTTGTAAGCAAACGTCGGGAGGTTCAAAGATTCCATGAACGAAGATACACATCACAACAAACGCAGCCAATAAACTCATTGAATTCATGACTACTAAGGAACAAATCGTCGAAAACTGGCTGCCGCGCTACACTGGTACGGCCGTTGAGGACTTTGGAAGTTACATTCTGCTGACCAATTTCGGGAATTACGTGACCATGTTTGCGGAGAAATTCAATGTTGAGGTAAAAGGACAGGGGCGTGCGATGCAAACGGCTACTGCTAAGGATATTACCATCATTAACTTCGGCATGGGAAGTCCAATGGCTGCGACAGTGATGGACCTTTTATCTGCCATTAGTCCAAAAGCGGTTTTGTTTTTAGGTAAATGCGGCGGCTTGAAAAAGACCCAGGTAGGCGATCTTATTTTGCCTATCGCAGCCATTCGCGGCGAAGGAACCAGTGATGACTATATGCCTTCGGAAATTCCTGCATTACCATCATTCCGCCTGCAAAGCACGGTTTCGGCCAGTATTGCCAAGAATAAAATGGATTACTGGACCGGAACGGTTTACACCACGAACCGGAGAATCTGGGAACATGACGACAGCTTCAAAGAATATCTGCGCGATATCCGCGCTATGGCCATTGACATGGAGACGGCTACGATTTTTATTGTCGGTTTTGCCAATTCCATTCCGCATGGCGCATTGCTTTTGGTATCCGACAACCCGTTGGTTCCGGAAGGGGTAAAAACAGAGGAAAGTGATAAAAAAGTGACTACTAATTATGTCAAAATGCACCTTGAAATCGGCATTGAATCATTGACGGAACTGGCGAGGTCCGGTGCGTCTGTGAAACATCTGCGATTTGAAAATTGATCAGCAAAATGAGTGAAGCTACATTATATGAGCGCATCGGCGGCGATGCGGCGCTAAGGCAATTAACGGATAAATTTTACGACCTGGTTTTCAATCATGAGTTGATTTCCAGGCTGTTCAAAAGTGATAAAGAAGAAATAAAGGAGAAACAGCGCCTCTTCCTCACCCAATTTCTAGGCGGCCCGCAACTCTACTCCGACATTCACGGCCACCCCATGATGCGCGCCCGCCACATGCCCCACGTCATCACCGAAGACGACGCCGTAGCATGGCTGCAATGCATGTCCGAAGCAGTAGGAACGCTCCCCATCAGCAAGGAGCTCAAAGACGAGTTATTCGACCGTTTTCCCAGGACAGCATTTTTCATGGTAAATCGGTGAGTTGTTAAAATTTTGTTACCAAACTTTGTTTTTGCGTCTAACTATGAAAACGAACACAAAAACAACTTACATGATGACTGTGAAGATTTTAAATGAGCATGACTATCGTGCAGCCCTAGAAAGAATGGAGATCATTTTTGATGCAAAAAGTGGCACCAGGGAAAGCGACGAGGCTGATTTGTTGGCAGCAATGATTGATGAATTTGAGAAAGAAAATTATCCGATTCATTAGGTAGCCAGCTCTTTTTTAATATATTCAAAAACATCGTCTAGGGAAATATCAGTGCTTTCCTGAACGGTCCCGTCGGCTCTATGTTTATGGTGGGGAAAAGTCGGCAAGTTTGGGAAGTGCGGCGCGTTATCCCAGCGTATAAGCAAATCTCCGTTTTCTTTTTGCCAATGAAATGCATATTTCCTGCGGTTTGCCTCTACGTATTCTCTTACATAAAGCGATGTATCGTTATGAAATCTGATTTCCAGATTAATATAATAGCTCTCAGAAAATTCGCGGAAGTCATTAATTGTATAGGAAGCGACGAAACGCTTGTCATCCAGCCACTTGAAAATCTCCATTCCTGATATCAGCTATTTTTGAATCTATTTCTGACAGGAACTGAGTATAGGCTTTCCATTCGATAAGATCGTCCCAGGCTTGGAAATCCTCAGACGTTGCAGTTTCAAGCTTGGCTTCAAATGCTTTAAGATCAGCGTTATATTTCTTTTCAAGAAAATTAATTTTATCCTGAAATTGCTGCCTTTGAGCTAAATAATCCAACAAAACCCAATTGCCGATTTGTTTTTTAGTCAGCGTAAGCATAATATTTTTGTAGCCGGTTTCTAACAAATTTAAATATTCCGAAAGGTTAAACAAGTTTTATCAGACATTAGTTAAGTTCTTTACCTTTGCCGCATGAATTTTAAAGAGCAGTTAATCCAGTATCCGATTCTTGAAATTGTGGCGAAGGCTGCGGCGGAGCTGGGGGTGGAGGCATATGTTATCGGTGGATTTGTAAGGGACCTGATACTCAAAAGGAATAGTAAAGATATTGACATCGTTTCGATCGGGAGCGGCATTGAACTGGCCGAAAGTGTTGCCAGCCAGCTCGGCCCCGACGTTTTTGTGAGCATATACAAGACCTTCGGCACGGCGCAAATCCGCCAGGGCGATCTGGAAATCGAATTTGTAGGGGCGCGCAAAGAATCTTACCGCGCGGATTCCCGGAAACCCGCAGTGGAAGACGGCACATTGAGCGACGATCAGAACCGGCGTGATTTTACAATCAATGCCATGGGGATCAGCCTTAATAAGGGAACATTCGGTGAGCTCGTGGATCCGTTTGAAGGGATGCGGGATATAAAAAGAAAGATCATCCGAACGCCGCTGGAACCGGAGATTACATTCTCCGACGACCCGCTGCGTATGATGCGGGCGATCCGCTTTGCCAGCCAACTTAACTTCGACATTGAGCCCAATACATTCGACGCGATCATTAAAATGAAGGATCGCATTGAGATCGTTTCGATGGAGCGCATTTCGGATGAACTGAATAAAATAATCCTGTCACCAACACCTTCTTACGGTTTCAAGTTGCTGTATCACGCAGGCATTTTACAAATCATTTTCCCGGAAATGATCGAATTGCTTGGCGTGCAAACCATTGATGGCAAGGGACATAAGGATAATTTTTACCATACATTACAAGTGCTGGACAATGTGTCCCAAAACACAGATGATCTTTGGCTGCGCTGGGCAGCGATCCTGCACGATATTGCGAAACCTGCCACCAAGAAATTTGATAAACGCGTCGGCTGGTCATTCCATAACCACGAGGAAGTAGGTGCGCGCATGGTGCCCGTCATTTTCCGGCGGATGAAACTGCCTTTGAATGAAAAAATGCGTTTTGTTAAAAAGCTTGTGCGATTGCATTTGCGGCCCATCGTTTTGTCCAAAGAAGAAATAACAGACTCCGCCATGCGACGCCTGCTCGTGGAAGCGGGAGAAGACATTGAGGCATTGATGAAACTCTGCCGGGCCGACATTACTTCCAAAAACCCCGATAAAGTAAAGCGCTTCCTGCAAAACTTTGATCTGGTGGAACAGAAGTTGAAGGACCTCGAAGAACGCGATAAGCTGCGCAACTTCCAACCCGTTATTACGGGCGAAATGATCATGCAAGCGTTCGGCTTGAAACCGGCAAAGGAAGTCGGCATCATCAAAGAGGTGATACGGGAGGCCATTCTGGAAGGCATTATTCCAAATGAATTTGATCCCGCATACGCGTATATGGTGCAAGAGGGCGAAAAAATGGGCTTAACTTTACAATCATAAAATCTGACTCCTCATTACAATTAAATGGAAAATAATACGCAGTTTAAACGCTTCTTCGGCGCACTTCTCACTATCCTGGGCATTTCGGTTCTGCTTTTTGCCTGCATCGCATTTTTATCCGACAAGCCCGTTCTGGGACTTACCGTTTCCAAGTGGGAATCCGTGGTTCCGTTTCTGGTTGGCACCGTGTTTTTGCTTACCGGTGTGAACCTTGTTAAGGGCTGACCGAGCGCACCAGTGTGGCTCCAACTGTGCATTCCAGACATTTCCGGAATGTACAGTAATTGTTATACCACTCTATAAGCGCCTGAGAATCAGCGGCGGTCTTGACATTCATTCCTAATATTTCCCACTCCCGCGTAATGCGGTTTTTTTCTGCGCCGATTTCCGACAACCAATAAATGGCCTTTTCCAGCAGTTCGGGCTGTTGCCGGTGCTTTGCATAGGCGACCAAAAGTGGCACAGCGCCATTGACAATCAGTAAGTTTGCTGAGTCTTTTCCCAGAAACGGCACCTTACCTTTTGATTTTTTACCAAAAAGATAATGGTCCTGCCAATAATCCGACTGCTCTATCTGGAACATGGCCTGCAAGTTCGAAAACGACTGCGCAGATATAATCTCAGGAAACAGATTCCCGTTTTTATGCAGCAACCGGGCAAATTGAGCGAGGCGAACCGTTGGGAAACCAGCAGGCCGCATCCGCAGGTTCTTCCATTCATGACCATTCATTTGCTGATCTTTCAAACCATATTTCGCACTCAAAAATTGATGTTCCGCTCGTAGCTGACGAATGTAAGGGTCATTGGAGTCGGCGGGGATGAGTCCTGCACAACCGAAAAGCAATGCTTCAATCTGGTTGACTTTTTCGCGGTGTTTCCGGATTATTTTCCAGGGAACAATTTCAGTAAGCCGCGCGAATGGTGCTTCATTTAATTTAAAACCAAAATGCCTGCCCAACCATTGATAAGCCGTTTCTTCCCAATCGTTGTTGTTTTTACTTAGTAAATCCATCACCAGCGCGGCTTTCCGATCGAGCCTTTCGAGCAGTACGCGGTCGAGCATTCCGTATTTTTGTATGTCGTGCACCTGCGCGAACATGGATGCACATGGAATCGTCTCGGTTTCATCCTGCAATGTCGCATATCGTTCCAGAACCGATTGATTGACGATGTTCTTTAATGTCAGAGTCGGCAGTAATGTGCCGTCCCGCCTTATAATGGGCCGGTCATTTTCCCACACCACATGCAGGATCACTGTTTCATATGCAGGATCGGTTTCATGGTTATGCAGAAACCAGTCGGAGGATTTAACATGTATTTCAATGCTTCCTATCCATTGACAATCTTCGATATTGACCCGCGCTTCGGAAAAATCAGGGCCTGCATTGGCGTTCCTGTGGCCTGTTCGGAGGATGGAGAGCTTGCTGCCTTCATCGGTGCAAAGGGCTTCGTTGGCGAAATATTGGAATCGCCATATAAAACTCAGGATATCTTCATTCATCGCATTTAGAATTAGCGTGTGTAGAAATATTTAATGTAATGGCCTTTATTTTCTTTGTCTAAACCTGATTAGTTTCTGTTCTTTGTACGCTGATGTTTTGGTTTGGTCACAGGTTTTTGAAGTAAAAAGTTTTATGCTCCGCCGTTTGCAATTTATTGCGCTTAGAATTCTCATTGTTTTTTTCGTTCTTTCAATCTTTTGGGTGCTGGTTTTGAAGTTCTTACCGGTTTGGGTAACGCCATTTATGCTATCCAGAAAAATCGAAGCGTTCCGGGCCGACGAGGACACGGAAATCCATCACGATTGGGAGCCTTATGAAAATATTTCAAAGGAAGTTGCGCTGGCGGTTGTAGCATCCGAAGATCAGAATTTCCCGAACCACTGGGGATTCGATTTTGACCAGATCTATAATGCAGTGACAGAGAAGCGGAAACGCGCGCGCGGAGCCAGTACGATCTCGCAGCAGGTTGCCAAAAACGTCTTCCTATGGCATGGCAGAAGCTTTGTCAGGAAAGGTTTGGAGGCTTATTTCACTGTCTTAATCGAAGTTATCTGGGATAAAGAGCGCATTCTGGAAGTCTATTTGAATGTTGCAGAAATGGGGAGAATGACATTTGGCGTAGAAGCAGCCTCATTAAGATACTACAAGAAATCTGCCAAAAAGCTATCCCGCGCCGAAGCCGCCCGCATCGCCGCAGTGCTCCCAAACCCCGTCCGTTTCTCGATCAAAAACCCATCCGGCTACGTCCAAAAACGAACCGGTCAGATCGTACGGCAAATGCGGTATCTGGGTGGGCAGAAGTATATTGCGGATTTGTGAAGCAAGTGCATCTATAAATCTTAATTCTAGGGGAAATAAAAATGACCTGTCATAAATGGCAGGTCATTGGTCTATTACTTGGTTACGTTGTCCGAGGACAAGAGGCTTTTCCAAGCATCGCACACAAAAATATCTATGTTTGGCGAACAAAAAAAGCGCTGATGCATGTCAATTTCAATTCCCCCGACTTTTCTCTTTCAAAAACTTGTAAGTCCGGTGCCTTGCCAGGGCTGGGTTGAGTTTTTCGAATAATCCTTGGCTTTTGAGCGCGTACCAGTTGATTTTCAAGAGGTAAAGGCTTACGAATGAGCTTAGGTTGCTTTGGATGAAGGTGCTGGTTTTGGTTTGGAGGTCCAGGCGTTCGAGGGCTTGCAGACCGCGCCAGTAATCGATGCTGTCGGCTTGGGACCTGTTTCTGGCGCGTCCTTCACCGGCGGTGTAGATGAGCAGGCGGTCGTCGGAGGGCTTTTGAATGTTATTCCAGTAATCCCGCCATTCTTCATTGCTTCTGGAATTGCTGACGACGGATCTTGAAATGTCCGTAGTGTCGAGCTGGATCTTTACACCATTTTCAAGAAAAAAGAAAAGCTGGCCTTTCAGCTGGGAAACCTGCATTTGGTACAGGTTGGGAACCAAGTCCTTTTCCATGAGCAAATTAATGCTGTCCTGGCCGAGCTTGATCGAATGTACAGTTGCTGCGAAGCCTTTTTCCCGGGTCAATAAAATGGCCTTGCGACCTTTCATTTGTTCCGGGTTGACAATTTTTATTTTAATAATCTGACCAAAAGCAGGGGATAGGAGGAAGAAAAAAGCAATAACCCGGAGGAAACATTTGGTCATCTTGCAACGGAAATTTAGACGCAGCCGGCTTTAAGTGGCCGGCTTTTGACAAGTAAATTAGGAAAAAAATCCCAGAATCGATTTGCCAGAAGCCGGCACGCGGACCGCGTCTATTACTTGATCTCAACCTTGATCAAAACAGGCTGGTGATCAGATGGGTAACGTTGCTCTTTGGCATCTGTTAGAACGCCGTATTTAAGCACATTAATGTTCTTGCTTACAAAAATATAATCGATGCGTTTGTCCATAGCCGCGTCAAATTTGAAACTGTTAAATGTTCCTTCCGGACCGTAAGGAGGCTGTTTTGTAACCTCATGCGAATCGTTAAGCAATCCTTGGATGGTCTTAATCTGCTCGGTCTCAGGCGTTGAGTTGAAATCACCTGTAAGGATAACCGTAGATTTTCCGGCGATCTCGCTGATCTTCTTCACCATTAAATGACCCGATTGTCTGCGGGCCTCAACACCCTGGTGATCAAAATGAACATTGAAAAAATAGAATTCTTTTTTGCTTAGCAAATCCTGAAACTTGACCCACGAAGCAATTCTGTTACAGCAGGTTGCGTCCCAGCCCTTGCCAGGCTTGTCGGGTGTTTCGCTAAGCCAGAAATCGCCTGATTGCAGGGCTTTGAAACGGTCTTTTTTGTAAAAGATGGCCGAATGTTCTCCGCCTTCCTTGCCATCATCCCGGCCTTTTCCGTAGAATATGAATTCTGTCAATTCGGCCACATCTTTTAATTGACCTATCAGTGCTTCTTGTACACCGAAGATGTCAAATTCATGGAACCGGATCAACCCTTTCACATTTTCCTTGCGGTTGGGCCAGGCGTTTACACCATCATTCGCGGTGTTATAGCGGAGGTTATAAGAGGCAACATTGATCGTATTTTTTTGCGCAAAAGTGCTTTGCGATAATGCTAACATCAGGGAAAGGGCGAAGGCGATTTTTTTCATTTAAAACTTATGATTTGTGAACGGAAGCAAAGTTAATAGGCTTGCCGGTTATTGATATTTTGACTGCGTGATCATTTTCCCTTTTTTGCAAGCAGAAACTTTCCGACCACTTCGCCATCGTCCCGGATCATTTTCAGGTCAAGGTGTTTTTTGGTCGCATGCAGTTTGATCAATGTTCTTTTGCCTTCCAGCGGGCCCCCGCCGATCACAATCGGATAATTGTGCGTTGCGTCCGGCTCGTGCGTGGCGTAGCGGTGCGTATGGCCGGAGATCTGCAAGTCGATTTTTGCCTTGTTCAAAACCGGGCCGAAAAGCTCGCGACAATGTAATGTTCCATGCCAATCCCCGGAATGGTAAGGCGATATGTGGATGAGGACGATCCGGAAATCGGCTTTCTTGAAATCCGTGGATTCCACTTCTTTTTCCAACCACTTCTTCTGAACCTCACGATAACGGTCAAAGGCCGAAAGTCCGCCATATTCCACGCTGTCATCCGTCTTGTCCTCCCCCGAATCCAGGACCACGAACCGCACCGGTCCGCGCGTGAAAGCATAGTAATATTTGTTTTCGGGATAGGCATAATAAGCCGGAATATGCCTCGAAAAGCTTCCCCGGCATTCATGATTTCCCTGCGTGAGGATAAATGGGATTTCGGAAGCAAATATGTCCGTTGCGGGCTTGATCAAATGGTTAACCATCTGAATTTCTTCGGTTACCCAATCAAAACAATCGCCGTTGAAAACCACAAAGTCATAATCGCGGTTGTTACCCGTATAACCGTGGCGGTAAAGGAGTTGCGGGATAATTTGCGGACGGTCGTGAATGTCGTTGAAGATTACCATTTTAAACTCTTCCTCATTTTCAGCCGGTGTTTTGAAGCCAAACATCGCACTGGCAATGGTGTCGCCAAACTCAACTTTCGAGCCTTTATAGCCCGTTATTTCCGTGGAAACAATTTTGTATTTGTGCTCCGTGCCCGCATTTAATCCGCTTAATGTCACCTTATTGATGCGATTATTAGCTTCAATCAGTCCGTTGTTATAGCCAAATTCCCGCTTGCTGGTGTAAGTCCCGGCCCCGTATTCGACCCAGCTGAAACTGTTTTTATGCGTGATCCACATGATGGTCACCTCGTTGGTGCCCATATTTTGTAAATAAGGGCCCGCCACGAAATGGTTTTTTTCTTCTAACGAAGCATTGGAGTCGCCGGCTTGCGCAGCAGATAATGGCAAGAGGCTCAGCGCGCCGATCTGCGACATTTTTTCAAGAAACGACCTTCTGTCTGAAAGCATATTTTATGGGTTTAGGAATAGATGCAAAGCTTAAAGTTACTTCCAGTTTGGATTCTGGGTGAGGTTTGGATTCAATAGCCTTTCCTGTGTGGGGATTGGATATAGGTAGTCCTTGTTTTCGTCAAACTTTTTGGTAATGTGGCTGTTGATAACAATGTTCCCTCCTTTATTGCCATTTTCCAGAAGGATCTCGCTGCCGAGTTTCAACAACTGCGCGCCGGGAACAGCCGGCTTCGTGCCTTCATAAATGACAAGGTCAATCTTTCCATTCTTATCCAGATCGTAATTTCCTGGACCGGGAAAATACATTCCTTTAAACTGTTTCGTGAGCAACTGGCCTTCTTTCCACCGCACAATGTCATCCCAGCGGAAGAAGTTTTCCATAACCAGCTCAATGCGTCTTTCCCGGCGGATTTCCAGGATCACGCCTGTATTTTTGCCGGTCAGCTTTGTGTATTGTGCGGCCTGGTAGGGATCCGGTTTTGCATTGGCAGTCGCCATATTAATGTTCACCATGCCCACGCGGTCGCGGGTGAGTTTGGTAGAAATGTCCAGGTCAGCCTGCGTTAATGTGCCCTTTTCTGCTTTTGCTTCGGCGTAATTGAGCAGCACTTCGGCATAGCGGAAGATAGGCATGTCGGTAATGTCCTTCCCGAATGTGTCCCATTTTGGCTCCGAAACAAATTTGATCAGCTGGTAACCCGTAACCGTTGCTCCGAACTCTGGAACAAGCGGGGTTGTTTCGCCAATGCGCGTATATCCCGGCGTGCGGATCGTCTGTGTAAGGCGTGGGTCGCGGTTCTGGACTTCGTCATAAAACTGCATGGTTTCGTAGCCCTTTATGTCGGTAAACCGGGAGCCATCAGCCATTAAATAGCTGTTAACGAGCTTCTTTTCCAGTCCGGGCTTTCCGTATGATGCCGTCATGGTATAATAGTTCAGGTTGTGATAGACCTGCAATGCATCGCTGAAATCGCGCGCCAGGATCACCTCGTCTGCAATCGCATTATCGGATGCGAAAAACATTTGGTAAGCCGTTTTAGGGGTTGATTTATAAATGCTGTATCCGCTGTTTTTCATGAGATCTTCCGAGGCCGTAATGCAGGCATCCAGGAATTTCTCCGAATCGGGAAGGTTGAATTCGGTGTGATATTTCCGGAATGTGCCCTCATATAACCCAATTCGGGATTTCAGAGCCAATGCAGTCCATTTTGTAACGGTGCCGACTTGTCGAGTAGCTTCAAGATTGGCGATTGCGAAGTCAATGTCTGCCATTACAGAGTCCATTACTAACGTTCTAGGATCGCGGGCTTTGTTCAGCAATGCTTCATCTCCTGCTTCAATCGGGCCGCTATACCAGGGCAGGTCACCGAATCTTTTGACCATTTGAAAATAAAAATAAGCCCGGAAAAAACGCGCGACGCCATTGTATTTGGCCACTGCTTTGGGGTCCTGGACTTTGCCGGAATTGGCCACGAAGTAATTAATGTTTCTCAACTCAGTCCAGCCCCAGCCGCCGCCACTTGTAGGCACGATACGCGTTCCCTGTAATTCATCGCGCAAACTGTTTTTGACCACATTATCAACGTCTTCATTGTAAACATCTTCCGCGCTCGGCAGCATGTTATAGAATGAATTGGTATAAAGCAGCAGGTCGTTTTCAGTTTTGAAAAAAGTTTCGGGAGAAATGGCGTCGAGCGGAAGCCTGTCGAGGTCGCACGAAGCGAGCCCGATGGCCAGGGTCATGATATATATCAGCTTTTTCATGTGATTTCTTTTAATGTTTTGGCAAATGATTTTAGAAATTAATGCTTAGGCCCGCAGAGTATGTTTTCGAAAGCGGGTAAGTTCTTCCATTGGTAAAATCACCGTCAAATTGCTCAGGATCAATATACTTAGATCTTAATGGCGTGTAAGTGAACAGGTTTTCGCCGCTTACGTAAATGCGCGCCCGGGGAATGCGGACTTTTTTGCTGATGCGCTCAGGAATGGTAAAACCCAGCACAATATTTTTCAGCCTCAGATAACCCACATTCTGCACATACCGATCGTTGCGGGCATTGAGGTCACCACCGCCGTTAAGCGCCGTGTAGCCGCGCAGGATAGGGAAGTATGCATCCGTATTTTCAGGCGTCCAGATATCATCCTCGAAGTTTTCAGGAAGAAATGAATAGTAAGGACGGGAGTAGGGGCCCCAGAATTTATCCGCATTTGCTCCGGGATACCAGTTCCGGCGAAGAATCCCCTGAGCCAGCGCAGAAAAATCAAATGCACCCCAGGAAGCACCCAGATTAAGGCCATATCTGAACCGCGGGTTGGTATTTCCGATCACTTTCAAATCGCCGTGGTCCGCCAATGTGTTTGCGCCTTCCGAAATCTTGCCGTCACCGTTCAAATCCAGGAATTTCAGATCGCCTGCCTGTAATTTACTCCACTCGCCTGGCGCGCTCAAACGCTGCTTGTTAACCAATGTCTGGTCAATCGGATAAGCTTGCGCCTCGTCATTGGTTTTAAAATATCCGTCAATGGAATACCCCCACATTTCCCCCAGGGTTTGTCCTTCATAACGGCTGGAAAGCAGCTTGTTTGGGTTGTCATAGCGCGTAATTTTCGCTTTGTAATCCGACACCATGAATGTGGCGTTGTAAGCAAATGTCTTTCCGGCCAGTTTGAACTGGTCTTTCCACGCTACGGAAAGTTCGAATCCTTTTGTCTTCAAATCACCTGCATTCTGCGTAGGCACCGTGGCGCCGTACACCGACGGAAGCACACGTCCCGGCACAAGCATATCCTTGGTTTCGCGGATATAAGCGTCCATGGCAATAGTCAGCTTGCCTTTCAAAAGATCTGCATCCAGACCAATGTTGGAAGTCGTCGCCGATTCCCAGGTCAGGCCGGCAGCGATGGGGTTGGGGCTGTCGACGTACGGGATTTTTTGTCCGTTATTGATCCACGACGAAAGAGCCGTCGGCATGATTTCAATGTAGGGATAAAAGCTCGCTGAACTTGGATTATCATTGAACTTAGGCGGAAGCTGGTTGCCTAATGTTCCATATGAAGCCCTGATTTTAAGGTTACTAACCACATTGCGGGCTGATTCGAAGAATTTTTCCTCACTCAGTCTCCAACCGGCCGAAACCGACGGGAAAAATCCGTAACGCCTGCCTGCGCCAAACCGCGATGTGCCATCATAGCGACCATTTACTTCCAGCAGATACTTGCCCATATAGTCGTAATTCAGCCTGAAAAACGCACCAAAAAGCGAATATTCGTAAGCGCCGCCGTTCACAAGCTGCTCTCCGGTTCCGAGATTGAGGTCGTTAATGTCTTCGGAAAGCAGGTTTTTGCGTGCGCCTGTCAGCACCTGATGCTTTTTGGATTCGTAATTGATCCCCGCAGTTGCGCCCAGGTAATGTTTGCCCAATGTTTTATTATATGAGGAATAAACGTTGGTAACATGCATAGGATCAAACCAGAATGTCTTTTCTAGTTGGTCGGTATTGTAGTTCGGGACCGTTGCCAGGATACCAGGCTGTATCGAGTACTGGGCAATGGCTGACCGATACCAATCATCCGTGATGTAGAACGAGTAGGAGTGGTTTGCGACGAGGTTCCAGGTTTTGGTAAAATCAATAGTAACCGAGTTAATGGTCGTGAGCTCATGCACTTTCTTTTCGCCGCCGGCCACGCCTTTCAAGAGGTTTGCAAACAATCCGTCACCAATTGAATAGTTGTTTTTCAATGTGTTGTAAGTCGCGGTCCCGTCCGGGTTGCGCGGTGCATACGCGGGAAGCGCGTGCACGGTGATGGCGGTAAAGTTGGCATTTGCACCGCCTTTCAAACCTGGATATTTATAACGCGAATCGAAATATTGTGTGTTGTTGCTCACTTTCAGCCACGGCGTCAGCTGCGCATTCACCTTGGTTCTTAATGTATAGGAATTGAATCTGTCTGTATTGATCCGCATAATCCCATCCTTCTGGAATGCAGAACCTGACAGGAAATAATTGACCTTATCCGTGCCGCCCGAAAGGCTGATATTATGCTGCATGGACGGCTCAACCTGCTTGAAAAGCGTTTTCCACCAATCGTAATTACCATAATAATTGTAAATGTCCTTTCCATTGACATTCTTCACCACTGTCCATGGACGTGCAGGATTCTCCGTTTTGTCGTAGCGGCGAGCTTCCAGCTCGGCATAATCTTCTTCGGAATAACGCGTGTAAGTATTTCCATTGGCGCGCTTGAATGCCTCGTCATTGATGCGGGTATGGTCGTAACCATTGGTCAGGAAGTTCGTACTCACTGTTGGCGTTGACCAGCCGAAGTTGTTGCTGTAACTCACACTCGTCTTCCCATTCTTCGCACTTTTTGTAGTAACCAAAATCACCCCGAATGCTCCGCGTGCACCATAAATGGCGGACGCGGCCGCATCCTTCAACACCGAGACCGACTCCACGTCATTGGGATTAATGCGGTTAATGTCACCGGGGATGCCGTCGACCAGAACCAGCGGGCCTCCGCCGTTGATCGAGGTTTCACCACGGACGTTCAAGTTCCCGCCTTGTCCCGGCTGGCCCGTTCCGAATGTAATGTTCAGGTTGGGCACCATGCCTTGCAGGATTTGCGACATATTGTTCAATGGCCTGTTTTCCAGATCCCTCGATTGCACCTGGCTTACTGCGCCGGTGAGGTTTACGCGTTTCTGCGTTCCGTAACCTACCACAACCAGTTCTTCCAAAGCCTTGTTGTCGGCTGCCAGCGTGATATTCACTGTCGAACGGTTCCCTACCACGACTTCCTGGGAAGTATAACCCACAAAACTGAACACAAGCACAGATTCCACATTCGGCACCACGAGCTCAAAGTTTCCGTTTCCATCCGTCGTTGTCCCGGTGGAGCTTCCTTTGAGAACAACGCTTACGCCGGGCAGGGAGCCCTGGCCATCGGAAGAGGTTACCGTGCCTTTTACATTGATTTCAACCGGCAGGACGTAATTTTGCAGCTTTTCTTCCAGATCCGGAATGTTGGATTCTTCCTTCGCGGCCTTTCCTCTTGCCAGCACGATCTGTCCGTTGATAACGCGGTAGTTAATGCCGCGGGAAACCAGCAGCTGGTCCAGGACTTTCGACAATTTTTGATTTTTTGCCTCGATACTTACATTTTCTTTGAGAGAAACCCGGCTGCTGTAGACAAATTTCGCATCCACTTTCTCCTGAATCTCATCCAATGCTTCTTTCAGCGAAACATTTTTAAGACTGATTGTCATATCCTTGCTCAGGATAGACTGGGCTGTACTTTCCTTTGCATAGCTGCTGCCTGCCAGTAAGGCTACAAAAAGCCATTGAAGCAATCCAATGCGCATAATCATTTGCCAGTTTACGGGCTTGTTACGTACTGTTTTTTGCATAATTTTGATTGTCTGATGGTTAAGCACTGTTGGGTAAAACATCCCTTAGTTTCGGTGGTACGAGGTTAAAAGGATGGAATTCTGGACCGGGGGTGGTGGTACACCTCCGGTTTTTTCATGGCGGAATAGATCGGTGGTTCATAGGCGGTTATTCACAAGGTGTTCCATTGAGTAAAATCGTGTTTCCTGAAATAGTATAGTTGGCTTCCAAGGTGGTGCAGAGCATTTCCAGGATTACTGTAAATGGCTGCGACTCAAAATTGGCGGTTACGCTGCACGTAGCAGTGGCGGGATTGGACAAGCGAATGTTTACATTAAACCGTTTTTCGAGCTGCTCAATAACCTTATTCAACGGCGCTTCTTCGAAAACCACTGTTACCGGCTCGTATATTTCCTTGCGGGGTTGTATGGTTATCTGCCTCGCAGTCAGCCTTTTGGATTCAATTTCAAAGATGGCCTGCTGCTTTGGTTTCAGGACGAGCTGCTGTGGCTTCTTCTTAGTGCCCGGCGCGGTGACTTCCACACTACCCGTCAGCACATCCACCTGAAATACCTTCTGAGCCGAAGCAGCTTTTACATTAAAGCTTGTCCCCAGCACCTTAATGACCATTTCCCCGCTCTGGATGAGGAAAGGCCGGGTTTTATCTTTTGTTATATCAAAAAAACCTTCCCCCGAAAATGTGACTATGCGCCGGTCTGCATCGAAGCGGGCGGGATAGGTTACCGAAGCTTCCGGGTGCATGATGATCGAGCTGCTGTCCGGCAGCATATGCGTAACGATCCTCGATTCCGTATTGACAAACTGGACAATGTCCGATTTTTTCTTCTGCTGGATTTCTTCAATGATGGAAACCGGCTGTTCCTTCCGGATCGGGTAATTAAAATAAAGTCCCGCTGCAATGGCCACGGACGCCGCTATGCCCGAAATCCAGCGCCATGGGAAAGGCCGTGCCGGCGATTCGTCCAGAATATTCAGTTCACCTTTAATGCTTTCGAAAGTGCTTTCCCTGATGGAAGATTTTTCTGTTTCAGATAATTTTTCCAAATGGTCGGCATCTCCTTTGATGGCAGCATACCACGCCTCAACCTCTTCTTTTTCCTGATCATTGCATTGATCGAGGAGATATTTTTCCAATAAAACCGGGGAGATAAAGGGTGCCTTCATTGCTTAAAGTATGGTATCAAACTTCAAGTCGCACGCCGGAAAGCAAACCCTTAGGTGGGGTGTAAATTTTTTTTAATTAAAAACGAAAAGGAGGATGCCGGAGATTATGTGGTCTTTCAAATGCGCCCTTAAAATCCGGATCGCTTTGGAAATGTGCTGCTCCACCGTCTTCTCGGCAATCGCAAGCCGGTCCCCGATCTGCTTGTTGGAAACGCCCTGCCTGCTCAGCACAAACACTTCCTGACATTTGGGCGACAGCAAATGCAAACCTTGCTCGTAGCGGGTTTGCAGGTCGGCTGTTAATGTATGCTGGTCGGCAAAGTCAACGGGATCTGCATGCAGTGATTCCCAATGATCGTAATGTTGTTTTCGGGTAAATTCTTTGCGGTAAAAAGAAATGATCTGCTTCTTGGCGATAGCGAAAAGGAATGTGCGGCAGCAAAGGATCTGCTGTCCGTGACGCTTCTGCCAGATGTTTACGAATAATTCCTGCACAATTTCCTGCGCAGCGAACCGGTCGTTCACTTTGCTGTAAGCGTAATTGAAAAGCACATTAAAATAGCGGTTATATAGCTCGGCAAAAGCCAGCTCGTCGTCCTGCTCGCTGATCAGCGCAAGGATATTTTCATCGGAACAGGAAGTATAGATGGCGTTCATAACGAAGATTTCCTTTGAATTCCGGCTGCCCGGATTGGAATAGCTCACAAAATTCGGACAATATTTCCTTATTGAATCTTTTAACAGATTAAGTAATCTCGTTCTTTTATTTACTTTCTTAACAATAATATAAAATCGTCCGGACGGCAAATGTTTTTTGTAACCGCCGGTTCTTTAAATTGCCGACTATTTATCCCTACACAATTAATTGAATGAATAATTATCCGCAGGCTTCGCGCATTCTGCTGGCAATAGACTGTATTATTTTCGGGTTCGACGGGAAGGATATCAAGCTGTTGCTGATTAAAAGGAATTTTGAGCCTGAAAAGGGGAAATGGTCGCTGATGGGTGGTTTTCTCAATGCGGATGAAGACCTCTCGGATGGCGCAGCGCGCATCTTATACAATCTTACGGGGCTGAAAAACATCTACGTCGAGCAGCTCGAAACATTCGGAAAGATCCACCGCGATCCCGCCGAAAGGACTGTTTCGGTTGTGTTTTTTGCACTCATCCAGATTGATGACCATGACGCCGAGGCGGTTAAGAGCCATAATGCTTCCTGGATTACGCTGGAAAATCGTCCGGCGCTGATATTCGATCATGAGGATATGGTTTGCAAGGCCATTGAACATTTAAAATACAAAGCTGCACTGCATCCCATTGGTTTTGAGCTCTTACCCGAGCTTTTTACCATTCCTCAACTCCAAAAACTCTACGAAGCCATCTACAACATCCCGCTCGACAGGCGCAATTTCAGCCGCAAACTTTTGTCAACGGGATTACTGATCGACACCGGAAACAAAAACAGCAACAGCACGACTAAAAAGGCTACTTTGTATAAGCTGGACGAAGTGAGATATAAGGAGAAGTTTCACTCGTTCTGGAATTTTATGCCCGACAGCATGAAGCAGTCGTAGGGTAGGAGATTAGTTTGGCGTCAATCAGTAATATTAATTGTGTCAAAATAACACCATAAACAAATTTATTTATATTTGTTACGTGATAAGTGAAATAATACGATCATGAGAGAAAGTTACGTCATAGGGATTGATTTTGGCACGGACTCCGTGCGGGCGCTGGTTGTGAACGCGCATACGGGCGATCAGGCCGGAACGGCGGTTCGGGAATACAGCCGTTGGAAGCAGGGAAAATACTGCGATGCATCGTCGTCGCGGTTCAGGCAGCATCCGCTGGATTACCTTGAAGCCATGGAAGCTGCTTTGCTGGAAGCACTGGACAAATCACCCGCAGATGTGCGGAACAATGTCCGGGGCATTTCTGTGGATACGACGGGTTCTACGCCTGTTGCTGTGGACCGGAACGGCACGCCTTTGTCGCTGCTCCCTGAGTTTGCCGAGAATCCAAATGGCATGTTTATCCTCTGGAAAGATCACACGGCCAATGCCGAGGCGGAGGAAATCAACACATTGGCACACAGTTTAGAAACAGATTATACCAAGTACGTCGGCGGGATTTATTCGTCGGAATGGTTTTGGGCCAAAATCCTGCGGACGCTGCGGGTAGACAGCGAAGTGCGTGACAAAGCGTTTTCGTGGGTGGAACATTGCGACTGGATCTCTGCCGAACTGACCGGTAACACAGACCCGCTGACATTGAAACGATCCAGGTGCGCAGCCGGACACAAGGCATTATGGCACAGCGATTTCGACGGTTTGCCACCCAATGAGTTCCTGACCAGGCTTGATCCGCTTCTGGATGGCATCCGCGACCGGCTTTTCTCCCAGACACAAACTTCGGACGAAGCGATGGGCACCATTTCGCCAAAATGGGCCGAAAAACTGGGCATTCCTGCCGACACAGTCATTGGTGTAGGGGCATTTGATGCGCATATGGGCGCAGTAGGAGCATTAATCGAGCCTTATTCACTTTGTAAGGTGATCGGGACGTCGACTTGTGACATGCTGATCGCTCCGAACGAGGAAGTCGGACATTTATTGATCAAGGGCATTTGCGGCCAGGTCGACGGCTCCATTATTCCCGGTATGCTAGGTATGGAGGCAGGTCAATCTGCATTTGGGGACATCTATGCTTGGTTTTCGAAGTTGATCGTTGAGCCTGTGAGAACATTGCTCGGCGAGGAAGCTGCGCAAAAATTATCCAAAGAACTCATCCCGCATCTGGCAGAACAAGCCGCAAAACTGCCAGTTACCGAAAACGACATTATCGCCATCGACTGGATGAACGGCCGCCGGACGCCCGATGCGAAACATACATTAAAAGGCGCTATACTGGGCTTGAACCTGGCCAGCGATCACGTCCGGATATTTAAAGCGCTGGTGGAAGCCACAGCTTACGGCTCCAAAAGCATCGTGGAACGGTTCAGGAAAGAAGGCGTTCCGATTCATGAAGTCATTGCGATTGGTGGTGTTGCCAAGAAATCGGCATTTGTGATGCAAACGCTGGCGGATGTGCTTAATATGCCTATCAAAGTCGCTGCTTCCGAGCAGGCCTGTGCGCTGGGCGCGGCAATGTTCGCCGCAGTTGCTTCGGGCATTCACAAGACCCTGCCGGAAGCACAGGAAGCCATGAACTCTGGCTTTGACGCTGTTTATACGCCCAGACCGGCGCAAACGGCTGTTTATCAATCATTATATCAAAAATACACGCAGTGTGGTGCATTCCTGGAAAACGACTTTCTGCGCAAATGGGAGCCGGCTCCCGAAAATATATTATCCGCTTCATTGTAAAATGTAACCCTTTCCACATTCATAATGGTTGATTTAAAACAATTTGAAATTTGGTTTATTACGGGCAGTCAGGATCTGTACGGAGCGGATACGCTCAGACAGGTCGCAGAGCACGCCCAGATCATCAGCAAGCATTTTGACGAATCTGCTCAGATGCCGGTCAGGACGGTTTTCAAGCCTGTCGTGAAGTCATCGGAAGAGATTTTTAATATCATGCAGGACGCGAATGTGGCTAAAAACTGCATTGGCATAGTAGCCTGGATGCACACTTTTTCACCGGCAAAAATGTGGATCCGTGGTTTGCAGATCATGCAAAAACCATTGCTCCACCTGCATACGCAGTTTAACCGCGACATTCCCTGGGCGAACATTGATATGGATTTCATGAACCTGAACCAGTCGGCGCATGGCGACCGGGAATTTGGTTTCATGATGACGCGTATGCGCCTGAACCGGAAGGTGATCGTGGGACACTGGCAGGAGCAGCACATTATAGAAGATCTGGCAAAATGGACACGCGTAGCGGCTGCCCGACACGATATGAAAGGAGCGAAATTTGTTCGTTTTGGCGATAATATGCGCGAAGTGGCAGTTACCGACGGTGATAAGGTTGCTGCTGAAATGACATTCGGATTTTCGGTAAATACGTATGCTGTGGGCGACCTGGTTGCTGTTATTAATCAGGTTTCGGAACAGGAAGTCGGACTTTTGATTGATGAATATGAATCGCTTTATCATCTGGCGGTCGGCATTCGTAAGGGAGACGGGAGACATCAGGCGCTCTGGGATGCTGCCCGGATTGAATTGGGATTGAAATACTTTCTGGAAGACGGAAATTTCAAGGGTTATACCAACACATTCGAGGATCTGCACGGCATGAAGCAGCTTCCGGGCATAGGTTCTCAGCGCATGATGGCGGCGGGCTATGGTTATGCTGGCGAGGGTGACTGGAAAACGTCGGCCATGGTGCGGGCGCTCAAAGTAATGGGCAGCGGACTGGCAGGGGGAAACTCCTTTATGGAGGATTACACTTATCATTTCGACCCGGCCAATAACCTCGTTCTGGGATCACATATGCTGGAAATCTGCCCGAGCATTGCCTGCGGCAGACCGTCCTGTGAAATCCATCCCCTGGGCATCGGCGGAAAGGAAGATCCTGTCAGACTGGTTTTCAATGCCGCGGCAGGTCCTGCTATTAATGTTTCCCTGGTGGATATGGGCAACCGTTTCCGGATCCTGGTGAACGAAGTAGAAGCGGTGGAAGTGACCGAAGCACTTCCGAAACTTCCGGTTGCGAGGGTTTTATGGAAACCAGCCCCGGATATGGCCACGGGTTGTGCGGCATGGATCTACGCAGGCGGGGCACACCACACGGTTTACAGCCAGAACCTCACCACAGATCATATTGAAATGCTGGCCGAAATGACTGGCGTTGAGCTGGTTGTGATTGATAAGAACACGTCGCTCAGGCAGTTGAAAAATGAATTGAGATGGAGCGAGGCCTCGTATAGATAACATTGAAAAGCATGTCTAAATACACTTATTTAAAA
The DNA here is from genome assembly GCF_023821985.2 of Dyadobacter chenhuakuii. Lineage (NCBI taxonomy): Bacteria > Pseudomonadati > Bacteroidota > Cytophagia > Cytophagales > Spirosomataceae > Dyadobacter > Dyadobacter chenhuakuii. Next base: position 809,561 of record NZ_CP098805.1, read on the forward strand.
GAGCAGGTTTACGAGGCCAATATGGAGATTCCCCGGGAGAACCTGGCCATTGTTACGTTTGGTAATGTGAGCGGGATCGACCGGAATGCGGGCGTGATTGCTATTAAGCCCAGCGGCGTCCCTTATCACAAGCTGAAAGTCGAGGATATTGTTTTGCTGGATCTGGATAACCAGGTTGTGGAAGGCAATATGCGGCCATCTTCGGATACGAAAACCCATACATTGCTTTATAAAAATTTCCCGTCCATTGGCGGCGTCTGCCATACGCATTCAACTTACGCCGTGGCTTGGGCGCAGGCCATAAGGGCGATTCCGAACCTGGGCACCACACACGCCGACCACTTAACTACGGCTGTGCCTGTTACCGAGGTAATGTCGGATGAAATGATCCAGCGAGATTACGAATTGGAAACGGGTAATCAGATCCTGGATTTGTTCGGGGATGATAAGTTGAATTATGAAGAAACGGAAATGGTCCTGGTGGCTTGCCACGGGCCGTTTACGTGGGGGAAAGATCCGGCTAAGGCCGTTTATAATTCCGTTGTGCTGGAAGAAATTGCAAAGATGGCTTACCTTACAATGCACATTAACCCCTCTGCTCAGACCATTAAGCAAGGCCTGATTGACAAGCATTATTTTCGCAAGCACGGAAAGGATGCTTACTACGGGCAGGGTTGCTGATCAGTTCTTATTTTCAGGGCGTTTGCTGGCAATGTTGCGCATTTGCTGCAATGCTTCCTGGCGCGACATGCGTTTTTCACTCGCTTTCGCTTCATTAATGGATTCCTTGGAAAAGCGACCTTTGAAAAGGTTAAAAAGAGCGAATAACATATTTGAATATTTGAAGGATGACTTTCCTGTGAACGTTCACCAAACATAGAAAAGTTTGGGGTAAAAAAAAACTATCAGGAAAGTGTTCCCGATAGTCGTATGATAGTTAAACGTTGAGTAAGAATGTCTTTTTTAGCTAATAAGTCTCACGCACCTCTGCGCAACTTGCTTCCGGGGTTGAAATCATCCTGGATCCAGCGAACGAAATTGTTGGAATTGGTTTTATAAATTTCCATAGATAGAGGCTTAATGCCGCTATACTCAACCTCCTTAACGTACTCCGCGTGTAATTTTAAGATCTCAGACAGGGTTTTGCTATCAGTTTTCATTTAAAAAGGGATGTTAAAGATTACTATATGCTAAAATCCTGCTATAAAGCTGTTCCTCAACAGTGCGCAATTTTAAAAAAATTAAAAAAATTATATTAATAGTTTATATGTTCATATCGTGTGGCATAATTTTCCCACTAATGGCAAATGTGTGGATTCTCCCGAAGAAAATTTGTTACATTATTGGACAAACTGGGAATTGTACCAACTGAAAGCCTGCAAACGTAATTTTTAGTCAGTCGTTGCGCATTATGCAGAACAATGTTAAAGTTCTATGCCTAAGCAACTTAGATTAGTTCCTTTATTTCGGAGCGAGGACTTTCTAACAATCAAAGCAGGCGGGAACACGCCAAAATACAAAAATCAGATTTCGAGCTTTCGCTTCAAAGTTGAGATTTCCAATGGTTTGGGAAGGAGGTCGATGATATGCCGGCTCGCCCTTGCCTTGTCGATGTCACGGGTGTCAATGGTGGAGGATAACATGAAGAGTTTAATCTTTTTATGGAGACTTTCCGGAAGATGGTCGAATTCGTCTATAAACTCAAACCCGTTCATGTCGGGCATTTGCAGGTCCAGCAGAATAATGCTGTCAGGAAGGCTATCTGCTTCACTGACAAGATGTTTGAGCGCATCGCGCGCGGAATTGAATGTCCTGACAGAGTCCGTTATGCCACTTTTCTTCAGTAACTTTTCGTATATAAACAGATCGAATGTGCTGTCGTCTATAAGGAAAAAGTGTAAAAGTGGCTTCATGTATTTCTTATTTATGGATAGAAGGGATGTTGACTTCGAAAATACTTCCTTCGCCAACTTTGGAAGAAACGCTAATCTCACCTCCGAGTTTAGCAATCGCTTCATGTACAATGTACAAACCTATGCCTGATCCACTGTTTGTTGCGCCTGCCCGGTAAAACATTTTGAAAATTTTGTCCTGATCCGAATCTTTTATCCCCGAGCCATTGTCCTCGATGGTGATCTTGGCTGAGCTCGGCGTGGACTTGATTTTCAGATGCACGAACTGGTTCTGCTTGTTCGTATCCTGGAATTTTATAGCATTGTTGATCAGGTTATTGAATATAATCCGGAGCTTCATTACATCCGACCGGAACACACCATCCTGCTCAATGTCAGTGGTCATTTTCAGGTTGCCGTATTCGGGCAGATATTGGATGGTGGCCTGCACTTCGGTTACGAGCTCTTCGAAACTGATGTCCGTAACGACTGGAACGCCTCTTGCATTTTTGTAGTAATCAATGATATTAATAATGAATGTATCCAGCTTTTTAACCGACTGCCGGATCAGTTCCAGATATTCGTTCTGGGATTTGATATCGTCTTCCAGCAGCGCCAGGTTCACGATCCCCAGCACGGACATCAACGGCGCGCGCAAGTCGTGGGAAGCGCTGTAAACAAACTTATCGAGCTCTTCATTCGCCTTCTGCAACTCTTCATTCCGCTCCTTAAGATCTTCGCGCGTTTTATAAATGTCGTAAGCGTGCGAAATTGCATTCTCTACATAACCATAATCCCAGGGCTTGTCGATAAACCTGAACACTTCTCCCTTGTTAATGGCATCGATCGCGGCGCCAATATCAGTGTGGCCTGTGATGAGAATCCGGATTGGTTTGGGATATTTAGTCCTGATTTTCTCAAAAAACTGCACGCCCGTCATAATGGGCATGCGCTGATCTGCGAGTATAATGCAGAAATCCTGTTTTTCAAGGATCAATTCCGCATCTATTACAGATGAGGCAATTGTGATATCGTACTGCTTCCGGAAAGAAGCCTTGAACGAATGAAGGTTATGCTCCTCATCGTCAATGTAAAGGATGGTTATTGGTTTTTCACTCATTGAAATCTTGGATAGGGCGTGCTTTCTGTTTTACGGGCAGGGTGATCAAAAACTCTGTTCCCTCGCCAACTTCGGTATTTACCTGGATATTTCCGCTGTGAACTTCAATTATTTTAAATACAATGGATAATCCGAGGCCTGTTCCGTCTCCCACCTGCTTGGTGGTAAAGAACGGCTCGAAAATTTTCGCGCGGACCGCGGGTGGCATACCGGGCCCGTTGTCCCGGATGGAAATAGAAATATTTTCCGGGTCCTGCAACCATGACCTAACCCAGATTGTCGGCGTTTTTCCCTCTGTTTTCGCATTTAACAGTGCGTAAATGGAGTTATTGAGGATATTCATAAACACCTGGTTCAGCTTGCCTGCGAAACATTCGATACTCGGGATATTCCCCAGCTCTTTTACCAAATGTATGGAATTACCCATTTGATAGTTTAAAATAATAAGGGTTGACTCAATGCCCTCATTAATGTTGACGACGTTGAGGTCGGATTCATCTACGCGGGAGAATATTTTTAACCCTTTTACAATCTCAACCGTCCTGCTGGCGCCATCTTCCATGCCTTTCAGTAAGGTGCCCAGCTCGGTTTTAATGTAGTCCAGATCCAGGTCTTCTTTCAATCGCTCGATTTCTTTGATCTTAACCCGTAACTGATCAATTGAGTCAACGCCCTGAATGTCATTATAGGAATCGAGGATTTCGAGGACGTCGTCAATGTCGCGGCGGAGGGGTCTGATGTTCGAGCTTACGAAGTTGATCGGATTGTTGATCTCATGGGCGATCCCTGCTGTAAGCTGACCCAGCGAAGCCATCTTTTCGGAATCCAGCAGCTGTGTCTGGGTGTCTTTCAGCTTGTTGAGCGTCACATTTAGTTCTGTATTAGCGTGTTGCAATTCAGCAGTTCGCTCGTTGACACTCCTTTCCAGATTAATGTTTTGCTCCATAATGATCTTTTCATTTTCCAGCGACACGCGCAGGGCCTCCTCCTGCGATTCTTCCCTTTCCTTTTTAAATATATTAATCTTATCCGCCAGTGCAATAGATAGCAGTACAACTTCTGCAATAGAGCCGAACTGCATGGTGTAAGTTGTGAAAATATTATACGGCAGGATGTTAATATTTCGCAAAACAAGAAGGAACAGACCAAGCAGGAAAATACTCCAGGCCAATAAGAAAAGTTTGGCAGGACGATAATTTTCCTTTGAAAGTTTAAACCCTATTATAAAAAGCCCGATCGCCCCAACTCCTCCTGATACATCGACCGCGCGAAAGCTCAGCAATTCAAACCCAAGCAGGTTCAGTAAGCCTGTAGACGAATAAAGTGCGATGATCACATTCAGGATGAAGACCCCTGGCGGCCATTTTTCGGGAAGCTGCAGAAAGTTTTTCACGAAAAGCATAGCGAAGATTCCGGCGACACCTGAGAAGTAAATAGTTGCTACGGAGTTGAATTTTGGTGCAAATGGCCAGATATACTTAAACCCATAACCAGACAATGCGGTTTGCGCCAATCCAACGAACAACACATAAAGCACGTAAAACAGGTAACTCTTGTCACGGGTGGAGAAGTAAATGAAGACATTATAAAGCACCATTACTGCAATGATCCCTGCGAAAATGCCATTGATGGTCTCGCCGATCTGCGCGGCTTCGAAGAATGTTTCCTGGTCGCGCAGAATGAGCGGAAGGATCACCTGGTTGTAGCCCTTCACCCGCAGATAATAGTTCTTTTGCTGGCCCGGCCTTATATCAAGCGCAAAAACAAGATTCTGGTGTTTGATCCGTCGTTCATTGAAGTCCGCATTTTCACGATTTGTTTCAACTTTAACCTTTGCGCCTTCAATCTCAAAAAGCTCACAGGTATGTATCAGCGGATGCGCAAGTTCCAGGTATAGCAGCGAGCTGGCCGATTTGTTGGCGATGGAAAACCGGATCCAGAATGTGGACTGGCTCAGCCCCATATTAGGCGTGTCGTCCGTACTCTGAACGAAAGCGTTGGTTTTCAGGACCTGCTCAAAATTGCGCGCATTGGTGACATCTTCAAAAATTTCAACCTGCTTGCCAATGATTTGTGAGCCCTGGTAAAAATTCACCGGGATGCCGTAAACGAGCTTTGCGGAAAGTAGAAATGTGATTGCAAATAGGTGCTTTAAAAATTTCATAAAAATCCTAAATCTTCATATCAAGATCATAATGTAATGCAATTTCTCCCTTCGGGCCTTTTTCCACCGCAAACTGAACCGGATGCTTGCGCAGGTGCATGATGCGCTCGCGCTCTTCTTCATGCGCCTGGGGCAGATTGTCCAGGTCGTTGACGATAATGGCGGTGGCGATGAGGCCTTCTTTGGGATAATAAAATGTTCCGTTGTCCCCCAGGTCACGGATAATTTCAAACCCGATCCGCAGGCACTGGCGTAAGGTAGGCGGAGAGCACAATGCAAATAAATGGTCAACACCAATCTGCGAAGTGATCGCAACGCCGATCCTTCCCAGGAAAATGCTTCCGATGCCGTAACCCGCCACTTCTTTGGAATTGAAGAGGCCGCAGAACTCGGCGATCTTTTTTTCTTTCAGATTGTCTACATACCCGTAAATGCGCTCGTCCTTCTTGGCAATGGCATCTTCCATCGGCATTTTCATTTTCTCATTACGGACCTGGATTCTCCCGCCGCCATAAATCTTTTCACCGTCCTCGGACTCAACAATGATCACATAAGTATTTTCATCATTTAGCCAGTCATGGCTTGCGGAAGTCACCTGCTTTACGCCATAGGCTTCCAATACTTTTCGGTGCTCGTCAATGTACCTGTAACAGGTTTCGATATCCTCAGTTGACTTGTACGCTTTAATTTTTGCTACCATCAAATTGCGTCGTTTACAATAAACAAGGTTTCATTCAATGGAAGGCGTGGTAATGGAATTGCTGGCATTTCCGGTTTGATGATCTTAAATAGAAAAACTGCTTTTGTGTTATTTTTTAAAGATATGATATTTTGAAACTCATTGCGTAAACCTTGTAATTTGTCTTTTTCCGTTACACTTAATCCGACGCCCGAATCAAGCCGTTCAAACAAAAACATGGGTGATAGCAATGGCTGGCCGCCCAGACCGAGTTGTTCAACGGTTATCCAAAGCTTTTGAGAAGCGACTCCTCCCACAAAGTACTGATCTGCTGTATCCGGCAATGTAATAATAGCCACACAGGAAGCATCTGCGACGCTGAATTGGATAGGTTCCGTTAAAGCATTTCCACCGCCAAATGCGCTCAGCGCAGCAGCTATTTTTTTGTCCTTAACGATCGATAATGCAGCCATATGCGCTGGCGTTGAGGCCAATGCCTGGATAGGAACACCGTCCCCTGCATTTGCATTTTCCGCGCCCGGCCGCCGGATGTCGCGATTGAAATAGTCGTTATGACCTTCCGTATGAAGCATCATTATCCTGTCGCAGGCTGCGACAACTCTTCCAAGTCCAGCGAGCTGTTCCTTTTCAGTAATGAGTTGAACATCAGCACCGGACACGCCCTCCACAGCCTTGCGCAGGGCATTCCTTTCTTCTTCTTGCAATGCATAAGACAAGCTTGAATTCCGGTGAATTGCGAAAGATTCCGCGGATTCTGCCAGCCTATTTGTTTGATTTCCGGCCTGGGTGTCTTTTATAAATTGAATGCTGGCAACCAGCTCGTTCGAATCTGTAACAGGGGATTTTTGTACAATGGTCTGATAGCCAAGCTGACTGGCTTTCAGCAATGCATGCTCATAGGCAGCGCCCAGGGCAAGGTGCGCGGCCATGTTATTGATATTGGAAAAAGAATGCGAGCGGAATGTATCGTGAAATAAATGCAGCAGACCATTTCGGAAAACCCATTTCCAGGGCTGGTCATTTCCATTTGAATATGCTTGTGTTGCGGCGTTAACAATCTGCCCGATTTCATCCGCGTTCGGGACAGCGTCGGGCTGAGTCTGGGGTAGGGAATCAATGATGGCAAGAGCCCGATCCAGGTCGAATGGCGCGTTCGGATTACTATAAACGGCGACCGTGGAAGTGTCTGGTTTGTTATTGATCAGGGTTTCGAGATCTACATAATATCTTCCTGAATCCGTAAATTGATCCAGCAGGATGCGCCTGCAAACGTCGGTTACAACGCCTCCGCCCAATGTTACCGCACTCGCAAGCTGCGGCCAGGTGGTGATCGTCTGCCCGATTTCCAGCAATGAAGCCCGTCCGCGGGTGGAAGTGTTCATGGCGTCAATAATGCGCATTACCAACGGAAAGCGGTCTGCGGGACTAATGTTCTTTAATTTTTCAGCAGGAATATCAGCCAGCATTCCGTGCAGAATAGGCCTGTCCGTCTCCCGGTCAAACCGTTCCACATCCAGCATTCCCCGGTCGCTTGTTTCCATTACAACCGGAATATGAAAGCTTTTGGCCATCTGCCGTGCGCTGATCTTTACTTCCAGGTCGTCACATTCGTCTACAAGAATGTCCAGCTTACCGCCTTCGGTAAGAAATGAAGTGATATTGTCTTCTGTAATTCCTTCCGTATAACATTCTATTTCCAAGTAGGGATCTATCTCCGCAATTTCCCTGGCCGTTACTATCGCTTTGTTGATGCCTATGTTGTGCAGACCGGTTTTTATCCGGTTCAGATTACTCAGCTCAATGGTATCAAAATCAGCAAGTTTTAATGTTCCGCAAATGCGTTCTGTGGCAACGCTGAGTGCAACCGCATGACCAACCGAAAGTCCGATGATACCAATTCTGCGTTCAGATAATGTTGCCTGTTCGTGCGGGGTGATCTTATAATGGTTTCTGCTGGTTCTTAATGTTACGAAGTCGTGCTTGTTGAGAATGTGCAGCAGCCGGTTGGACCAGGGATAATAGACCCACGAACCCAACAGATCGGAATCTTTGCCTGAAATCCACTCGTCGTACTTTTCGTCAATTTCAATACTTGTGAGCCTTTTCCTGGGATTTTGTATCTTAATCAGCTCCTTCATTTGGGAAGAAAACAGATCGAGGACGATTTTTTGTTGATAGTCCGAAAGGACTGCGTTAAACTTTTGTTTGTCAGTGCTTTGTTCGTGAAAGATAAAAATCGGCTTATAGATCGTATTGTTTGCTGGATAGGGATACATTTTTAAGCTATTAGGAGGACGGTTCCCAGAAGAACTCACGTAAAATTTAAAATTCGACGAAATGTATTGATCTTTATAAAATCGCTGCCGCTGAAACTTTGTAACCGGGCAAGTGATCCTATGTCTATCAATAGTTACACAAATTGCTGAAATTATTTTTCTAAAACTATCACAGGTTGTATCCAGGACAAAATATTTGATTGGAAAGCGTCTAAATTCGTTGACAAGTAGTTGGTTACACAGAGGTAAAAAGTTAATTTGTAAAAACCACTTAGCGCTTTTATACTAATATAGAATTAATATTATAATATTATCAATTAGTTGAGCGTATCGGATCGAACTCAAATTTCAAACAACCTCCGAAAAAAGAAAGAATTACGTAATAATGGAAACCAAAGAAAAAATAAGCGTCCTGTATGTAGATGATGAGATCAACAACCTCAATTCATTCAAGGCTGCGTTTAGAAGAGATTTTAATATTCTGATCGCTACATCAGGGCGGGAAGGCTTGGAGCTGCTGAAACATAACGTGGTTCACGTGATCATTACGGATCAGCGCATGCCTGAAATGACCGGGGTGGACTTCCTGATAGAAGTGTTAAAAGATTATGCAGAGCCTGTCCGCATTTTGCTGACGGGCTATACGGACGTCTCGGCAGTGATTGATGCTGTGAACAAGGGCCACATTTATTACTATCTCAATAAGCCGTGGGATGAGGCCCAGCTGCGGATCATCATTAAAAATGCGCATGAGATTTTTTATCTGCGGGAGAAGAACAAGGAACTTATTGAAAAGCTGATCGAAGTGAATGGCCAGCTGGAATTCCTGCTCAGGCAAAACCTGCTTTCCTAGCAGGTTGCAACATTCATTTTCTTCTGAAACTGATGTTCCTTCTTGACAATTGTGCATGCCCGAACTGTTTCAACAGGTTCAGCACAACTGAAAAGCCAGCCGTAATAAATATTGCCAGGAAAAGAATGACTGCAAATACAAGGTTGCCTATCGCTTTCAAAAATATGATAAAGTCCATCTGCTTATGTGTTTAGTGGGTGTTTGACGTTGATATGTTAAAATCATACCAGCATGAAAAAGCAGCCCTGAAAACCCTAGGACGTGATGCGTTGGTATCCTTTTTGCTTACTGTAATATAAAAAGTGAGCAAAAATTCATCAAACCGATTCAATCATGAAAAAGATATTGGCAGTAGGAGCAGTTTCAGGCGTTGTGTTGTATGTTTTCTTCAACAAATTTTTCAGACAGATGGAAAGAAATTTCGGCGCTGAAAAAAAACAAGACGAACTTACCGGGAATAACAAAACAGAAGGGTATTTTTACCACCAAAGCGAACTGGCCACGGATGGAACCGCAGGACAGCTGGCATCAAGCATGAATAACTAAAATGCCTGATTACCAGGCAAGTCAAGCATAAATACTCTACCTGGATAATGTGGCGGACAGTCTACCTACAATGCATTTTTTTACTTTTAGTTGGATTGTTCGCTGCATGCGAAGGGCCTAGTCCCTTCGAGCCCCCCATTAAAGAGCCCATTGGAGAACCCGGCGAAGAGCCGGAACCCATCGACACCAGCGGCGTTGACACTACGGGTCATTCGAATCCCGGCCCCGTCATTATTGATACATTAAAGCCCCGTAACAGCAATCGGTTTTTGGCATTGTCCAAAGGCTTCGGCACTGCCAACATTTACAGTGAATCGGAACTGGGCATTATCACCGGAACTTACAAGCAGGCGCCCGACTACAATGGGAGCACTGCGAACCTCAATTATTCTTTTATCGCCCCACAAAACGATACACTTAAATATCGCCCGTTTGTGATTTTCGTGCATGAAGGCGCATTTATTTATGGTGACCTCGGCAGCGAGATGGGGAAAGCGAGATCCATGGCCAGGAAAGGTTATGCAGCGGCTGCTATCAATTATCGTCTTGGGTTTGCAGGCGGAAGCGAAACAAATACTTGTGGCGGCAATAACAAGGAAGTGATCCAGGCCATTTACCGCGGCGTTCAGGATACGTATACTGCCTTACATTACTTTGCAGACAAGTCAAACGAGTTCGGAATAGATCCCGGCCAGATGATGCTAGCCGGAAGCAGCGCAGGTTCCATGATCATTTCCGCCCTGGTTTACATGGATGAGGCTGATTTTGAGGCTTTACAACCGGGAATTTCCAAGACGCTCGGACCATTGGACAATGCTAAGGGAGGCACCGAGTTTCGCGTACGCAGTTTGCTGACTTATATGGGTTACTCTGTCTTCAAGACAACTTATGTTAACAGAAACAATGCGAAGCCAACCGTGTTTTTCCAGGGAACCAGCGACAGTGTGCTGCCTTATATACAAGGCAATTTATTCTCATGCGGAAGATACTTCTGGATGCTGGGAGCAAAGCCTGCTTCGGAGCGGTTGCATTCATTGAAAGTGCCTTATGACCTCAATTACCAGCCTGGTATAGGCCATGTTCTGTCTTACTCCCAGGAATATATCGCCAACCGTTACGCCGAATTCATGAAGCGATTCTGGTCCGGAGACTTGCGCCAAACAACCGTCGAGGATATGAAAACCATTCAGGATATCAAGATTCCCTGAAATCCGTTATCGTTTTTTCATGAAGGGCAGGAATTGTTTCAGATAGCTGGATAATTTCAATTCAAGATATTGATAGGATAGGTAAGACGCCACCATTGTCAGAAACAGCGCCAGGAAAAACATGGAAGTGCCGGTGCTGTAAACCGGATACCCCAGGCTTTTGAAAAACTGACCTAAAATGACCACGATAGGCATATGTACCAGGTAAACCGAAAACGACATATCGCCGATTTTAACAAGCCAGTCGGGAAAGTTAATCGGGCGGCGCGCATTATAGAAGATGAATGCGGTAAAAAGCAGACTGGACCCAAATCCCCATTGTGAAGGCCCCAAGCCACCAAAAAAGCCCGACCAGTACTGCCATAATGCGAGGGAAATGAACAGAAACACAAGCCAGACCCTTGCAAATGCGGATGCTAGGATGGGAAACAGTTTTTCATTCGTATAAATGAGACCGATAATCACACCATATACAAAATTCCAGATAATAGGATTTGCGATCATGTTCAGGTATCCGTTCCCGAAGTCGGCAGTTCGCTGGGTTTCCAATGTAATGTAACCCAATGTAAGCGGAAGGACGACCAATGTGATGATCACGATCACGAAGAACACATACCATCTGAACCGAGAGAAGAACATGGAGATGGCCACAAGCGCATAGAAATAAATTTCGTAATTGAGCGTCCACCCAACCGGAAGAAAGGCATATCCGTAAAATGGCGGATCGGTGTGCGTGACCGGGATGAAAAGTAAGCTCAGGATCACACTCTTCACAGCACCCGGTTGCAGCCCGACTTTCATTTGAAATAAAAAGTAAAGAAGGGTAATGATCGCATAGGTGGGCCAGATCCGGATGAACCTACGCGCCATGAATTTATAAACCGAAAGCAGTGAAAATGTGGTTTGTTTGGTAATGTACACCATAATGAACCCGCTGATCACAAAGAACAAGGCAACCCCGGAAGGGCCTGAATTGAAAAAAAAGTCAAGTTCCTGCTTGAAGGGTTCACCTTTTCCGATGACGTCTTTAAGATGGTAAATGGTGACAGTTAGTGCCGCAGCCGCTCTCAGAACCTGTATACTGTTGATCTTGGACTCGAAGGGATTGCTGACCGGCTTTATCTCCTGATTCATTCTGTTAAGTAAAATTTTGCGGTTTGGGATCCGGCTGTAAAGTAAGTTAAAGTTTGCTTCATGTTGTAATTTGTGAGCAGCCGGGCGCGATTTTCCATGAAACAGTGCATTTCAGGCCTCGTCGGCACAATTTTAGTTCATCGCTTGTAAACGTATACAAAAAGTAATTGAATATGATGGATCAAGCGTTAACTGTTCAGGATCAGATAAGTATAGAAGCTCCGCTGAGCAAAGTGTGGGAAATATTGATAGCCCCGAAATACGTCAGGCAGTGGGATGAGCTTCCTTCGGATTTTGGCGATTATTACCTGGAACTTGGAAGGGTGATCGACTGGTCGGGCCGGTCGCGGCTGACGGTCACGGCGCACGAGCCTAACGCGCTTCTACAACTTTCGCTGTACGTAGAGAAGTGGGAGCAGTCGCCTGCTGCATATGACATTGCGTATACATACAGGCTCTCAGAAGATGAAAATGGCGTTTTGCTGCAAGTGGAAATTGGCGATTTTGCGGTCTTGCCAGACGGGCAGAGTTACTATGACGCTTCTGTGGAGTTCGCAAAAACGGCATTGGAGAAAATCAAAAATCTGGCGGAAAACAGACTTTAATTCCGGGGGTGAGTATATTTGTAGTTATCACCGCCGAAAGTCATGCAACCGAACACCAAACTTTACTATGATACCAACGAAGTAGCCGAAATGGTTGGCTGCGAGCCATCTGCCCTGCGCTTTTGGGAAAAGAAATTTCCACAGCTGAACCCCAAACGGGACGCACGAAACAGGCGCAGATATACGGAGCGCGACATTGAGATCATCAAAAAGATCATGCACCAGCGCGACAAGCAGGGGCGTACGATCAAAGGCGCTCGTGAGCAGATGCGAAGAAAAGAGGAATCACAGCTGCTGATTCAGCGCTTAATGCGCGTCCGGAAGTTCCTCGTGGAGTTGCAGGAGACATTGTAACTTTCCGTTGTTTTAATTCATCCATACCCATGAAATATTTCCTTTTGTTGCTGCTTGGCTGTGCTTCTTTTTCATCCTATGCACAGAAATTTCAGGCGCGGGCCATCCGCAAGCACATTGAATTTTTGGCGTCGGACGACATGGAAGGAAGGGGAACGGGGAGTTTGGGGGAAATCCGGTCAGCAAACTACATTGCCACGATCTTCGGGGAACTGGGCCTGAAACCTGCCGGAACGGATGCCAGTTTCTTTCAGCCCTTTCCGGTGAAATATGCCATTGAAGGCAACTTGCACCAGGTTACGGCCCGCAATGTTGCAGGATTTTTAGATAATGGTGCCACGAAAACAATCGTTATCGGTGCGCATTACGATCATTTGGGAAAAGGTTTTCAGGGAAGTTCGCTCACAACGGATAGTCGCAACAAAATCCATAATGGTGCGGACGACAATGCATCGGGTACAACGGGCCTGCTTGAACTGGCAAGGCATTTTGCAAAAAACAACATTACTGAAAAGCATAATTACCTCTTTCTGGCATTTTCGGGCGAGGAGCTAGGGCTTATCGGGTCCAAGTATTTTACAGAAAATCCGACCATTCCGCTTGCGTCCGTTTCCTGCATGATCAATATGGATATGATCGGAAGGCTTAGCAATGAAAAAGGGATCATTGTCTCGGGTTGGGGAACAAGTCCGGTCTGGGGAAAGCTGATTCCTGATCTTGTCAAGGCGCAGAATCTGAAATATACGGCTGATTCCTCTGGCGTAGGCGCATCGGATCACACTTCATTTTATTTGAAAAATATTCCTGTTGTGCAGTTCTTTACAGGCGTTCATGGCGATTATCATAAGGTTAGCGATGACATTGAGCGCATTAATTTCGAAGGTGAGGCCAAGATCCTGAGCATTATTGCCGGTCTGCTGGAAAATATAGATAAAGAAACAACTGATCCACAGTTTATAACAGCCGATAATCCGCATACAGGCAACAAAACATCTGATTTCAAGGTAACCCTGGGCGTGATGCCGGATTACAGCTATTCGGGCAAAGGCCTGAAAATCGACGGCGTTTCCAAAGCCCGTCCAGCCGAAAAAGCCGGGATACAGGCCGGTGACATCATTACAAAGCTTGCCGGTAAAGAGATAACATCCATTTACGATTACATGGATGTGCTCAGCGAGCATGAAAAGGGAGAAAAAGTAGAGGCAGAATTCTTACGCGGATCCGAAACGAAAAAGGTTTCAATCATTTTCTAACTGATCATCGCCCCGCGTTTTCCCAGCTCAATAGCCTCCATCTGGCTGATCAATCCTTCATGTATATTGAACCGCAGCAGCGTGCGGAATTTGTGAAAACCTTCCCGCCCAGCCGCGCCGGGGTTAATGTAAAGCATATTGTTCAATGCTTTGTCGCGTATCACCCGCAGGATGTGCGAATGCCCGCACACGAAAATGTCAGGGGTTTGTGATTTTAGTTCGGGCATGACCATCGGGTTGTAACGCGGAGGCGCGCCACCAATGTGCGTGATCCAGACCCGGAATCCTTCCAGCTCAAAATGCAGGTTTTCCACTGTCCTTGCCCGGATATCATTATTATCAATGTTCCCAAAGACAATGCGGCAGGGCTTGAACATTTCCAGCTGTTCAATGATCTTTACCGATCCGATATCTCCTGCATGCCAAATCTCATCACAATTTTTAAAATGATCAAAAACCCGTTCGTCCAGATAGCCGTGTGTGTCTGATATTAAGCCAATTGTTTTCATTCTGTTTAAATAAAATATCGTTTTAACGCGAACATTCTCCGCATTTTGTAACCGCAAAATAAATTAATTTATTTTCTTGAAGATTAAAGTAACTTATATATAACCTTTTCATATATTGGGATCTCAAATCTTAATTAAAGTTAATTTTTTATTAACATCATATAAAACCGCTTGCAAACTAATTTATTAGTTTTAAAGTTGCAGCACTTTCTATATTATTGCGTATTGTAATTTATCAGTTACATACTTCGACTCATTTAACCGCCAGACCAGCCTTGAAAAAAATCCTACTTCTGTTCTTTTTATGTCTTCAAATCGGGCTTGTGCAAGCACAAACCGGAGGACGCTTCACGCTCAAAGGCGTAGTCACAGACACCTCTGGCGCAACCCTGCCCGAAGCTACGGTGATGCTGTTGCTTCCCAAAGATTCATCGCTGGTGAATTTCGGAAGAACCAACAAAGAAGGCGCATTTGAGTTGAAAAACCTGAAACGTGCGCAGTACATTTTCAAAGTCTCTTATGTAGGGTTTGTTCCTTATCAGGAAACAGTCAATCCCAAAGACGGCGATGTAACCGACCTGGGCAGGATGAAAATGAAAGTGCTGCAACAGGAACTCTACGAAATCGTGATCAAAACGGCCCGTGCGCCATTGAGTATCAGGGGCGATACAGTGGAGTTTGATGCCCGCGCGTTTAAAGTGCCGCCTGGGTCAACGGTAGAAGATCTCCTGCGCAAGCTGCCGGGTATGCAGGTGGATGCCGATGGGAACATTAAAGCGCAGGGTGAAGAAGTGAAACGTGTAACCGTCGACGGTAAGCGCTTCTTCGGCGATGATCCTAAAATGGCGACGAAAAATCTGCCGGCCGAAGCCATTAATAAAGTCCAGGTTTTCAATGGTAAAACAGAGCAGTCCAAAGTAACTGGTGTGGACGATGGAAAACGGGAGAAAACGGTGAACCTCGAATTGAAAGACAGCCATAAAAAGGGCGGTTTCGGAAAGGCGATCGCCGGTGTGGGAACCGATAAGCGCCTGGAAGGAAAAGTAAGCTATAACCGCTTTAACGACAAGCAGCAGTTTGCGCTCCTTGGTTTCGGAAACAATACGAACCAATCGGGCATTGCCAGGAACGATTACCAGGATTTTAAGGGAAGCCAGTCATTCAACTGGGGCGATGACGGGGATTTCGGGTTCAACAGCGGCCGTTATTACGGAGGCGATGAGATCACCATTCAGCCCAACTGGGGCGGAGGTGGATCGGAAGGTTTCACGAAGAACTTTGCGGGCGGCGCCAACTATAATTATGACGACAAAAAGACAAAGCTTAGCACCAGCTATTTTTATAACCAGACAAAGGCAATTATGGATGTGGAGTCGCGCACGGAGAATTTCCTGACCAACGATTCCTACAGCTCGATCGCCAATTCCAAAACAATCGGATTTACAGGAAACCACCGTCCAAGCCTGCGTTTTGAAAAGAACATTGATTCGCTGAACACCATTATCCTGATCAGCAATTCACGGATCAACTCGGGGGACGACAGCTTTAACAGTTTTCAGCAGTCGTTCCTGAATGAGGGCAATGCTACTAACCAGTCAACCGTGCGGAATGTAAGCGAATACAGCTCTTTCGCGATGGCTAACCTGCTCATCTATCGCCATAAGTTCATGAAAAAAGGACGGAACTTTGCGGCCAGCGTGGGTTATAACATCAACAATGGCGACGAGAACAAAAACCTTAGATCGGACAATGTTTTCTTCCAGGATTCGACGCGGAACAGCATTATCAACCAGCTGAATGAGACCGAAAGCACGCGCGGCAACTTTAAAGGCAGCTTGTCCTATATCGAGCCTTTTGCCAAGAAATTCTTTTGGGAGACATTCTACAATTACAGCATGCGAAAGGACAAAGTAGACCGCGATGTATTCAACGTTTCCGGCACCGAGCGCGAGGTTAACCCTTTCCTGACCCGTTTTTATTCCAACGATTTTACCTATAACCGCATCGGAACCAGCGTTCGTTACTCCAACAAAGGATTCAATGTCGCTGCCGGGCTTGCCGGTGTGCAGTTCGAGCTCAGAGGAAAATTTGCTGCGGACAAAGCTGCCGCCGATTTTATGCGGGTCAGTAAAAGCTATTTCACCTTTGTGCCTAATGTGTCAATCAATTATGACCTTAAAAACAACCGCTATATCTATGCAGAATACGGTTTGAATGTTCGCGAGCCTTCCATTACCGACTTGCAGCCTATCATTGACAACAGCAATCCGCTGTTCATCACGGAAGGAAATCCGGACCTGATTCCATCGTCGTCACACAGCGTTTATGCGGGCTACAACATGTTCAATCCGGCTACATTTATGAATGTGTATATCGGTCTTTCCTACAATTATAATGTGAATCAGATCGTCTACAACCGCACGGTGAATGTCGAGAACCTGATCACAACTACAAAGCCGATCAACGTTTCAGGCGGTTACAGTTACGGCACTTATGGCGGATTCGGATTTCCGTTGAAGAAAACAAAGGCTACGATGAACCTGAATGCGAGCGTCAATCTGAACAACAACATTACTTACATTAACAACGTTGAAAACGAAACAAATACAAATAGCTATAATTTCGGAACGCGCCTGGATCTGACGCCTAGCGATGCATTTACATTCTATGGAAATGCCAACTGGGGTTTCAGTAACTCGGAATATTCCATCAATACGAATCAAAACCAGAAGATCTTCAATGCGACTTACGGCGCTGATGTGAATGCGAAAGGGCCGAGAGACATTTATTTCAATGCACGTTTCAATTACAGGATTTATAAAAATGACCAGTTTGGCTTTGATCAAAAACTGCCGATCCTCAACTTGTCTGTTTATAAGATCATCTTGAAAAGCAAAAAAGGCGAGATCCGGCTTACTGCCAATGACGTGTTCAAGAAAAACCTAGGGATCACTCAAAATGTCAACCAGAACTATTATACTGAACGAAAAGTGGCGACATTGTCCCGGTATTTCATGCTGAGCTTTACGTATAATATGCGCGGTGTAACGGCTTCTGTGAAACGCAACAACTTCTAAAAATCAGACTATCACCTATGAAATCAGTTAGCTTACTCATATTCATGTTGCTGGGATTTGCCGCAACGGCGCAGAAAACCTCGGGCGAAATCAGTTACGAACGCGTGAAAACCTGGTCACGGATCAATAACCGGATGACCTTTTTAAGCAAGGAAGAAAAGGAACGTGCGGCTACGACATGGGCAAACAATGATGAGCAGAAACAGGATTTTGTCCTGCTGTTCAATGAAAAGCAAAGCTATTACAGCTATCCGGCCAAAGAAGACCTGTCCGAGGGCGGCTATTCGTGGCAGAAAGATGAGTACAAAATATACAGGGATTTTGAAAAGGAAAAGCGGACGGACATCATTGCTATGCTGGGCAAAACTTACATTCTCGAAGATTCCCTGAAAGTGCCCAAATGGAAGGTCATGAATAAGATCAAGGAAATCGCAGGCTATATGTGCATGATGGCCGTGACCGAGGATACAACGAAAGGTCAGAAAATCACAGCCTGGTTTGCAGACAACATTCCCGTTTCCGCTGGTCCGGAGCTTTATTCTGGTTTGCCCGGCCTGATCCTTGAACTGGATATTAATGAAGGCGACGTGGTCATCACGGCCAAGGAAGTGAAAATGAGGGAGGTAAAAGATGAAGAAATGGCGCTTCCCAAGAAGATGAAAGGAAAAAAGCTGGATACACTAAAATATGAACAACTGGTTGCTGAGCATATTCGTGACAGCATGAAAGCGCATCGCAATCCATACTGGTCGATGCCATATTAGTTTTTAATTAGAATTATCCAAAAAGCGTAAAAAGGGAAGATTGTCTCAAACAATCTTCCCTTTTTTTGTACCTTTGCGACTTGAAACGGGCAGGGCCTGCTTTGGTTTGGCTCGATATTTTTAGAAAATTTCCTAACGTACCGATTTTTATACTTAACCACTGTTGATTTAATTAACCACCCTTTATTATGAAACAAACGATTTTGGCCGTTGCCATGCTTTTTATTCTTGGCTCCTGCGCGAGCAAGAAAAAGATGCTGTCTGCACAGAAACAAGCCAATGAAATCCAGATCCAACTTGACAAAGCGCGTGCTGATCTTAACGATTGCGACAGCAGAACTGCTGGATTAAATAATGATTTGAAGGCCAAAAATGATGAGCTTACCAGCAAAAATGCAAAATTGAAAGAGCTGGAAGAACAAGTTGAATTCCTGAAAAAGAACAACAATAATCTGCTTGACCGCATGTCTGATCTGTCGGTTATCAGCAAGGAAGGTTCGGAAAGCATTAAGAAATCACTTGCTATGATGGACGCACAGGGCATGCAGATCCGCGATCTGAATTCCAGCATCCAGAAAAAAGACTCGCTTAACATGGCGCTTGTATTGAACCTGAAACGTTCATTGGCTGATGTTAGCGATGAAGATGTTCAGATCGAAGTGAAAAAAGGCGTTGTATACGTTTCACTTTCAGACAAGATGTTGTTCAAATCGGGAAGCTCTGTTATCAATACACAAGCTGAGTCGGTGTTGAGCAAAGTTGCCAAGATCCTGAATGACTACAAAGAAATCGAAATCCTGATCGAGGGCCACACGGATAATGTGCCTATCGCAACAGATAAAGTTGCCGACAACTGGGATCTTAGCGTATTGCGTGCTACGTCAGTTGCCCGTACGCTTCAAAAGAAATACGGTGTTGAGCCAGTTCGTATGATTGCTGGCGGCCGTGGCGAATATCTACCCAAAGTGGCAAATGATTCGGCACCTAACCGCAGCCTGAACCGTCGTACTGAAATTATCATTACGCCGAAATTGGATCAATTCTTCAACCTGTACACGCCTAACGCTGGCAAGTAATAGTTGAATTGCATTATTTTTAGAGCCCGTCCGGTACGACGGGCTCTTTTTTTATAATTTCTGATTACTTTGAGCAATCAAAGAATCTTAAAACCAAACCTTCAAATGTCTGATACTGTACCAAACAGGGAAACAATTGAGGCGGCGCACAGGCTTATAGCGCCATACATTCACCACACGCCCGTTCTGACTTCCAGCTTCCTGAATGAGCTGTGTAAAGCAGAGATTTTTTTCAAATGTGAAAACTTGCAGAAAATCGGTGCATTCAAGGCCAGGGGAGGGCTTAATGCCATTCTTTCGCTTTCCCGGGAACAGCTGAAAAACGGGGTGACCACGCATTCAAGTGGAAACCATGCGCAGGCGATTGCGTTTTCGGCGGCAAAAGTGGGGGCGAAGGCATACATTGTTATGCCCGATAATTCTCCTTTGGTGAAGATCAAAGCGGTGGAAGATAACGGTGGGGAAATTACTTTTTGTAAAAATACACCCGAAGAAAGAGAGCGCACGGTGCAGGAAATAACCAAGAAAACAGGCGCAACATTTATTCACCCATTCAACAACTACGAAGTGATAGCCGGGCAGGCCACCGCAGCGAAGGAACTGATGGAAGACAGCCGCGAAAATCTGGACCTTATTTTCGCCCCGGTTGGCGGTGGCGGTTTGCTGAGCGGAACTGCATTGGCAGCACATTACTTTTCCCCGGAAACCAAAGTTTACGCAGGCGAGCCCGAAGGCGCAGCGGACGCAGTCCTTTCATTCAGAAGCGATAAGATCGAAAGAGCGCCTTATATTAAGACCATTGCGGACGGGTTGCTGACCTATCTGGGCGACAAAACATTCCCGATCATTAAGCAGCATGTTACCGATATTTTTACGGTTTCCGATGAAGAGATCATTCAGTCGATGCGCTTTTTGTGGGAGCGGATGAAGCTCGTCGTGGAGCCGTCAGGCGCAGTGCCGCTCGCTGCTTTCATTAAAAATAAGGATCAATTTGAAGGGAAAAAGGTAGGGATTATCCTGACCGGTGGAAATGTGGATCTTGGAAAATTGCCATTTTAGCTGCGTTCAGGCGCGACTTTTGTAAGTGATTACAATTTAGTTGCGGTTAAATATGCGGTTAACACTTCATTGCCGTTATTAGTAGAAAATTGCCGCACTCCGGCTTATTAATTTAGATGTTATTTACTCTTAAAGTTAAAGTATGAAAAAGCTGATTTTTTGCTGCCTGGTCGTTTTAATGGGTTCTTGCAAAGATAAAGAAGACGATGTGGAACCAGAAGTTGATTATGCACCTGAATACGTTGGAAGTTACGGAACGCTGGTTGTAGACGGGCCTACTTCGGTTCAGAATGACTGGGTGATCACGGCGACCGGGAAAAATCAACTGGCAATCGTTTACACCAGAAATATCCACGTTGAAATTGCCGGCACCGAAGTAGATGTGGTTCAGGAATATAATCTGAAAGACGTAAAAACTACCAAAGATTCATTCACGATCAATGAAACGGTGGATGTAAAACAAGACAACGGAAAGCCGTTAAGGCATGTGGTAACGGGCATTGCGACAAGAGCGGCTGGGGCTTCGGGCGTGGCGCAGTTGAATACCAATATAAAACTGGCTGACCCGGATAACGGAAAAACTTCCTACGAAGGTTACCTGGAATTCAAAAAGAAATAAGAAGAACTTGATAATTGAAAAAGCGGTTGGTGATCCCAATCGCTTTTTTCGTTTACAATGCACTATCTGCCGCAAATCCCGACAAAATCACAATACTGGCAAGTGCTCAGGTCAGGCGTTTTGCGGAATGGAACATCAGGGTCCAGCAGCACATTCAAAATATCCGTCAAAATCACTTCCGACTTTTCAATAAACTGTGCGGGAGCAAGTTCTTCTGTCAGGTCAAGCGGGTTTGAGATCAGGTTCTTAGGATCTCGGAAGGAGTAAAAGCCTGACTTTACCGCGTAGTCGCCGAAAGCGTAATTTTTCCCTGCAATTTTCAGACCCTGCTCATCCAGCATTTTGCGGTACATCAAATATTCATACATCCAAAGCTGCCGCACGTAACCCATTTTCCGGTCCGGATCATTGCGGATCACTTCTTCACGGCGAACGGGATCTGCCAGCTTTTGTTTTCCGGTCAGCTCGACGCTCCCGGTTTTGTAATCCATCACATATAATGTTCCGTCCTCGCTTTGTTCGATACGGTCGATTTTACCGCCGATGCGCACGGGCGTGTAAGCGCCTTGCAGTATGAGCTGGATTTTGGTGCTCAGTGGCTGTTCTGCCGCAAGGATTTCCCGACGCGGCCGCTGCGACATCTGATGTTTCAGGAAAACAAGAATCTGATTTTCACCCACCTGATAATAGATCCGGTTAAGGCCCATATCCGTTACATAACCCTTGAATTTATCATCAAATTCTTCCCTTAAAACAGCCTTGATCTGTTCCTCCGAAGGATCTGTTTTTTGAAGAAAAAATTCATTATCCAGCCTTTCCAGCGCGGCGTGCAGCCAGGTTCCGATTTTGTCCATGCCGAGCTCTTCCTCCACCTCTTCCTTCTCCTTCACGCCCACAATGTGTTTTAAATAAAACTGCATGGAACAGCGGATGAATTCATTTAAATGTGTCGGGAAAATGCCCTTACCAGCCAGATAGTTACGGATAACAACCAGCATGGCCTCGTCTTTATGCACAACCTCGTCCAGCTCGTCCTGCTTCCGGCTTTCCAGCACAACGGTTTTATTCTCGATACGGATCAGCGGATTATATTGCGACAGCTCATATTCCACCTGCCTGATGAACCGGCTTTTTTCACCGCCGCCGGGCGCATCATTGGTGCTGGTATAAAGCATATGCACCTCTTTTGCACGCTGCAAAAGCCTGTAAAAATGATAGGACATGACCGCTTCCTGATGCTGGTGCGTAGGCAATCCAACGGCTTGTGCAGCGTCGTACGGAATGAGTGAGTTCTGCCTTTTTGCCTGCGGAATCATTCCCTCATTTACTGAAAGGATGATAATGCGCTCAAAATCAAGCGCACGGGTTTCGAGCATTCCCATGATTTGCAGATTGCTCACCGGCTCGCCGCTGAAAGGGATTTTGGTCTGGCGGATCAACTCAAACATAAACGAACGCAATGTCCGCAAAGTGATCAGCTCCGATTTTTCCTCGATCGTCTGTTCAAATTGCTTGAGCAGTGTATAAAAAAGATAGAGATATTCTGTTTCCAGCGCATTTTTGTAATCCTTATACACTTCCCGGAGCAATTCAATCAGCTGGTAGAAAGTCTGGATAACCTGACGAGAATTGTTTTTCTGCCAATGTGTAAACAAGATTTTGAACAGTGGATGACCATCACTCAGCGCCATCAGTTCCTCCGGGCTCAGGAACACCTGGTTGCCGCTGGTTATGGCCCAAAGTGTTTTCTGAATGATCGTTTGGCCGTCGCTGAGCGGTTTCAGCGCCACATATTCATAATGTCTGATAAAAGGGTGGTTAAGGACCTTATTGATCGATTTATGCCCGAATTTCGGGATGCGGATCAGCTGTCCTTTTTTATTTTTGAATTCAACAACATTCTGTTGAAGCTCAAAAATGCTGTCTATTAATGTATAAAGCAGCGAGTTACGCATGGAGAGGCCCATGGTAACATTCAGGTCGCTAACGTTTTCGTCCAGGGAATACAGCATGGGCGAAAGCAGGTTTTCATCCGCAAGCACAATGGCCGTTGGAATAGCGTCGCCCTGGGCATCCAGCTCCCGCATTTGCTTGTAAAGTTGTCCGGCAACCTTCGTCTGTAATGTTGCATTGGGCACGCCGTAAATGGTAATGTGCTTTTCCGACGACATTAAATGGTCCGTGGTCCAGTTCCAGGCGCCAAAGGCGTTGCTTTTCTGATATTCCCTCAAACTCTTTCCCGCTTCAACGCCTGCATTTTCAGACATATAATAACGGTCCGTATCCCAAAGCACTTCCGCTTTCTTAGCCTTGATCAATGCGCTCACAATCACTTTTTCAGACTCTGTGAATGCATTGAAACCGGCAAAATAGAGTTTTTCAAAATCACTTTTTTCAACCAAAATCCCCTCGACATCTTCTGCCACCTCGCGGTAAGCCATGCCGCGGTATGCCTTGCCTTTGGCCAGCAAGCGGCTGCGAAATGAAATGTAAACCCTGTTTATATTTTCAAAAAGCGAAAAATATTGCTTTGTTCCACCTTCCGTTTGAAGCATTTTTCCGGCAGGCATGCTTTCCTGCCAGCGGGTGATCGCATGTGCTTCTGTCAGATAGTCAAACAGATAGGAAGTTTTTACAAGATACTGGTCAATGCGGTCGAGGTCATTGAGCAGCACAGAAGCCCAGCCCATGAAGCGATCAAATTGCACATCGGGATCGATCTCCTGGAAAGTTTCATAAAGATCAAACAGCAAATGAACCGGATCTTCAATTTCCAGCGTCGACATGCTTTCCACGAAGTCGTCCACGGCAACCACATTCGGGCTCATGATGGCTTCCGTCGTTTCCTTTGCCAGTTCCTGCATCAGAAAAAAGGCTGCCCGGCGCGTGGGCACAATGATATTTACCCTCTCCAGCGTTGCATGGTTACCAAGAATGTGTTTTGCAACAAGATTAAGAAAGGATTGCATGCGAATGTGTTCGTGGAAAATGTTAATGTATCCGGTCGCCCCGGGGCGTTATCGAGCGCATGATTTCGGCCTCCTGGTGTAATAACTCCTTCCAGCGTGCCCTTACTTCCTCCACCGGCAGATATTTTTCGGCAAGCTCAATGAATGTGCGGTAATGCCGGCTTCCGAGATCATCAGCTCACGATAGAATTTTTGCAGCGATTCATCTTCCAGAGATTCCGATAAAAGTTTGAAGCGTTCGCAGCTGCGCGCTTCTATTAATCCGCTGATAAGCAGGCGGTCCAGCATAGCGCCTTCGTAGTCGCCCTTATTGCGCACCAGCTTCATGAGCTGGCCTACATATTCATCTTTCCGCTGACGTCCCAGCGGAATATTACGCTTTTTCAGCTCCTTCAAAACCCTTTGAAAATGGCCCCATTCTTCCGCGACAATGGGCGTCAGGGTTTCGACGAGTTCTGTTCGCTCGGGATAATGTACAATGATGGATATGCAGGTCGAAGCAGCTTTCTGCTCGCAGTAAGCGTGGTCTATCAGGATTTCGTCCAGCTGCATGGCCGCGATGTCTGTCCAACGCGGATCGGTTGGCAGTTCAAGTCCCAATGTGGTAAGCGATGCAGCCATAATGTTCAGGATTAATTAGTCAAATAACGGCCAGTTTACGCCGAAAGAAAAGGACCTGGCCAGTCCGAGATAGGAGGGAGCAATGTAATATCCTTTTGGAAAAAGACCGAAATTACCGCCCTGGTTCAGGTATTGCATTTTGAAAAACAGCCTCACGCGCTTGATGCGCACATTCGCGAAGCCATCCACAATCACATTTTGTCCCAGTCTGTAACTGTTCTGAATGTGGAATTGCTGCGTAATAGGCATGTAACTATCCGCCAGATAACCCGAGCGATAGCGGGCTGCCAGACCAAGCTGTATAAAAAGGACTTTGGCATACACAAAATCATAAGTAACCTCGCCGCTGGCAAACAAAGCAGGAATGCGGATCACATCCTTATTGTCATTCAAAGTGAGGAAGCCCATCGTTGTGAAATTCCATTTGTTGAGATTGATCCCCGAATTAAAACCAACCCTGAGCAACCGGAAGCCCGAATTCAGCTGCTTCGGCAATGCTAATGTATCGTAGTAAATGTAATCATTCACCTGATGGATCTGAATCTCAGGAACGAAGGAAATCTTATCCGTTTTCAGGGGCAGGGACGCATAAATGGTCTGCACTTTGGTTGGGTCAAAATTGTTTCGCCAGTCAAAATGGTTGCTTAAATAGCGTTGCACCAGCAGGTCTGGCGCCGTTTGAATGCTTTGAAAACCAGCCTTTCCCCAACGCGTGTTCAGTTCTCCTTTTAAGCGATATTCCACATTGGCTGCCAGGTTGAGGTCGGCCTCGGCAGTCAGATAATTAGCAGAGTCTTTTAAATAGTAACCCAGCCATGCGCCGATAATGTTGTCAAATTTTAAACCGGTCCGGTACGTGGCGTAAGTCTCGCCGATCTCGTTTCCCAGCTGCGTGGTCGCCCGCATGCCATAGAAGCGTTGGCGGATATAAGCCCGGTAATTGAAACCGGAATAAAAGCCTTTAATCCCGATTTTATTATCAAAAAGCTTGTAATAAATGTCCTGCCTGGTTTTTTCCAGATCGTATTTCGCAGCTGGGTAAACCTCCTTTTCCAACCCGCGCGTAATGTCGAGGTCGGTGTAACGGTCTATCACCGTGGAATAATCAGCTTGCTGAAATAGCTGGAACCCGTTGACGAGCCGATACTGCTGGTAAATGTGCAGTCCCTGTCTTCGCTCCCAGGAGTTGGCGTCATCGCTGATTCTGGCTGCACCGTCGTAGGAATATTTCTCAACGATGCTGTCCTCGCCAATATTTGGGATTACTCCTCCCTGTTCGCGCACTTTCTGGTTCATGTGGCGGTAATGGGCGAGGATCAGGTATTTTTTATTTTTGGAAAAAAAGCTGGTATGCGCCAGAAGCGTCCAGTTTTGTCCCAGAAATGCCCCCGAATTCAATGTATTGACAAATCCGTATTGCTTATTGGAAGTGAGCCTCCGGAAGCCAAGCCCGAAATTGAAACGGGAATGTACATTCTGCGTATAAGAAAAGCTTCCCAGCGAGGTTTTTCGAGCTCCGGAAATGAAATTAAGTTCCGTATGCTGCGATTTGGTGTCCATATACTGGACTTCCTCAGGCTTGATCGCATAAGCGTCGTAAGCTCTGAAACCTAGTTGCGTCCCAATGTCCTCGCGCGGGGCAAAAAGCAGGTTCCGGGTGGCAGTTACGGTGTTTCCAAGATCGGTAAGCTTTCCCCACGACCGGTCCACCGGCGTCCAGCGATGAAAATTCGTTAAGCTCGTATCTACCCGGTAA
Source organism: Dyadobacter chenhuakuii (assembly GCF_023821985.2). NCBI lineage: Bacteria > Pseudomonadati > Bacteroidota > Cytophagia > Cytophagales > Spirosomataceae > Dyadobacter > Dyadobacter chenhuakuii. Next base: position 836,116 of record NZ_CP098805.1, read on the forward strand.
CGTGTTGAATCCCGGTTATTTAGAATGTCATTTTCGAAGTAATGGTGCGTTGTGCTCGGGCCGTAGATGTTCTTGGTGCTGTCGTCGAGGATCACGCCGCCCGTCTGCGATCCGCCCGTGTTGCTTGTACTTCCCTGCTGTCCCCGGGCGCCGCCGCTGCCCGTATTACCTGGCATTTGCATGCCGCCCGGCATCCTTACCTGTGCCTGGATGGTTGGAGTAAAAAAAATGAAACTGCCTAAAACCCACAGTATTATATAAAAAGCAATTCTCATAGAAGCAACTATCGTTCTGCCTGAAAGAGGTGAGCGGTTTGTTTAAAAATCCATTCATGGAAGCGTCCGGTATCACTGCCGAAACTCACGGTAACAGGAATATAGGCAAACTTTCCTGCCACGCCCAACGCTTCAACCAGGGGTTTCAACTTAACCATATCCTTTTCGGTTGTTACCACAAAAGTATCGTTTTTTAAGTTCTTAATCAGTTCTTCCACGTCTGCGGAAGTGTAATTATGATGATCCCGGAAAACAACCTCATCTGTAACGTCAAACCGGGCCCGAAGATGTGCAGAGAATGGCAAAGGATTTGCAATGCCGGCCGCCATTTTAACTTTCTTTAACGATAATACGTCCCCTGCGTAACTTTCGGGTTGCCCGTACTCAATAAATGAAAAAAAGACGGGCGTTTCCGGGCGGCTGTATCTTTGAAGTTGCATGGTAATGTCTTTCCGTACATCATCTGCAAGCAGGGCAGGGGTTTTGGTCACGATGATGGCATCGGCCCTGCGCGCGCCGTTGCGGTTTTCACGGAGACGGCCGGCCGGAAAGGGAAGATCCTTATAAAACGGTCTCTGGAAATCATTTAAAAGCAGGTTGACATCCCGGGCAATGGCCCTGTGCTGAAACGCGTCGTCGAGGAGCAGCAGCTTTTTATCAGGATCGGATACCGCAATGGTCTCAGCACCTTTGAAGCGGTTTTCCGAAACAGCCACAGTAACATCGGGATAAAATTTCAAAAAATACTGCATAGGCTCATCACCGATCCCGGATGGGGTTGATGCGGGATCAGCTAAAAGAAAACCACGCGTTTTCCGCCCGTAACCTCTGCTTAATATGGCTGTGGGGATTTTATTGGAAAATAACTTCGTGAGATATTCAGTTACAGGCGTTTTGCCTGTTCCTCCGACGGTGAGATTGCCGATGGAAATAACGAATTGGGAAGGCCTTCCGGAAGAGAATAACCGGTAATCGTAACACAGATTGCGGAGGTTGGTGATCAAACCATATACCCACGAAAACGGTGTCAATGCGATTTTTATCCAATTATGTTCTTTCATAACTGGTGCATAATTACGTATTTTTTGGCTAATATTGTGCCCCGAAAAACGCTGACACCTCAAAAACATGCCTTTAAAAATTGTGTATAAACCGTACACGCTGCATTTTCGCAATGAAGCGCGCACCTCCCGGGGGGTTCTTACACAAAAGACGTCGTGGCTGATCAAGATCACCGATTCTGAACAACCAGGCGTTGAAGGTTACGGCGAATGCGGCCCGCTGCCAGGACTGAGCGTCGACGACATGCCCGACTATGAGCAGCAACTGGCAGCCGTCTGTGATCTTTTTAACGACATGGATCTGGATGTTTTTCCTTTCAACCTCGGCATCATTCTCGATCAGGTTATTCCGCAACATTTGCCATCCGTTCGGTTTGGGATTGAAATGGCTTTGTTGGATATCATGAACGGCGGGGAAAGGGTTCAGTTCAAAAATGCCTTTTCGAGAGGTGAAAGCGGCATCCTCATGAACGGCTTGATCTGGATGGGTTCCTATGAAAATATGTCGGAGCAGGTCCAGGATAAATTGGCGCAGGGTTTTTCTACATTAAAAATGAAAGTCGGCGCGATCAACTTTGATCAGGAGTGCCGCATCCTGGAATCTATCCGCAAGCGTTTTGATAAAGAGAACATTACATTAAGAGTGGACGCAAACGGCGCGTTCGAAGCAGATAACGTGGATGATAAGCTGAAAAGATTGGCTGAATTCGATCTGCATTCGATTGAACAGCCGGTGAAGCCGGGGCAACATCAGCTTATGCAGGAATTGTGCGTTTCATCGCCCATCCCCGTTGCGCTCGACGAAGAGCTGATCGGCATTTTCGATTATCGCGAGAAGTTCGCCATGCTTAAAAAGCTGATGCCTCCTTTCATCATTTTGAAACCCACATTATTAGGAGGCTTCCGGCACACAGCCGAATGGATCGAAATAGCAAACCGCCTGAACATTGGCTGGTGGATCACGTCCGCACTGGAATCCAACATTGGCCTCAGCGCGATTGCACAGTTCACAGCGTCCTATCAAAATCCGCTTCCGCAAGGGTTGGGAACGGGCCAGCTTTACACCAACAATTTCGAGTCGCCGCTGGTTGTTCAAAACGGTTACCTTACCTACGACAAATCAGGAAGCCCAATTCAGCCCTTTTTTTAACGCCTCCAAAGTAGCAGCTTCCGGCGAGCCTGCTTCGGGCTCATGATTGTATTCCCAATTGGCCTGTGGCGGCAAGCTCATTAATATGGATTCCGTGCGCCCATTGGTTTCAAGGCCAAACTTCGTCCCGCGGTCCCAAACCAGATTGAACTCAACATAGCGGCCCCGGCGCAGAAATTGCCATTGCTTTTGCGCTTCCGTAAATGGTTCGTCGCGGTGTTTCTGCATAAGCGTCGTGTAAATAGGCGCAAACGATTCGCCGACCTCCTTTACAAAAGCAAAAAGCTCCTCTTTCGACAACCCATTTCCATTTCCCGCATCGCCGGGTTTCAAATAGTCGAAGAAAATGCCTCCTATGCCACGGGTTTCATTTCTGTGCTGGATAAAAAAGTAATCGTCGGCCCAGGTTTTGAATTTGGGATAAAAATCAATGTGGTGCTTGTCGCAGGATTGTTTCAGATAATTGTGAAAAAAAGCTGCATCTGCTTCATTAATATAATGTGGTGTTAAATCAATGCCTCCGCCAAACCAGCAGGTGCCGTTGCTTAACTCGAAATAGCGCACATTCATATGTATAATAGGCACGTGCGGATTATACGGGTGCATGACGATCGAAACGCCGGTGGCCGTAAAGTGGAAATCGTCGTTGTCGCCCAGGTTCATTTGCTGCCGTAGCCGGGGATGCACTTCGCCCTGCACTTTGGAAAAGTTAACGCCGCCCTTTTCGAGCACGCTGCCATGCTGGATCAGCCGCGTTCTGCCACCGCCGCCGGAGTGGTGTTCCCACAGGTCTTCCTTGAATTTTCCTGTTCCATCCGTTTCTGCAATGGCACTGCAAATGCTGTCTTGTAATTCCTTAAAAAAACCTTCTATTTCGTCAACCTTCATACGTAACCGTTATCGTAGCGGGCAAAAATACGATAAAACTTAAAACGTCCCGAGGCGGATCCGCAAAACAGGCATGGTTTAGCATGAGAGCCATAAATGCTGTGTCGAAATAATTAGATTAAGTAAACTTTCAGCTGGAATAGTGATAAAAATGTAAACGAAAGGTGACTTAATACCGAAAAAATGCTCACAACGTCGTTTGAAAGATAATGTTGCTAATTCGCATCCGAATTTCTTGATATCTATGATTTTTTCTATAATTTGCCAGTAATAGCCTATTTTCCTCACAGACATTACTTTTTGCCCAGCCTGTTATGTGACAGTAGGTTACAAATACTTCTTTTTTTATTAATATTTAAACAAACCCGAACAGTTAATGAAAAAAAATCTCTACCTGACTTTCTTACTGTGTTTCTGTGTGCTGCACGTCTGGGCACAAAACCAGCTAAGCGGACGCATTACCGATGCCTCCGAAAATGTGCCATTACCCGGGGTAAGCGTTCTCTTAAAAGGAACAACAACGGGAACGACGACGGATGCTGACGGCCGTTTTACGCTTGCCACTCCCTCCAAAACAGGAACACTTGTTGTTTCCTACATCGGTTATTTCACCCAGGAAGTCGAGATCGGAAACAGAAGCTCGATCGACATTTCCATGAGCGCCGATGTGAAATCACTCACAGAAGTTGTTGTAACGGGTTACGCCGCACAGCGTAAAAAGGACATTACCGGGGCTGTGACGGTTATCAACACCAAGGAACTGACAGCTGTGCCTTCTGCAAGCGTTACGCAAATGTTGCAGGGACGTGCGGCCGGTGTGACGGTTGGAAATGACAACTCTCCGGGTGGTGGAACAATGGTCCGTATCCGCGGATTTGGGTCTATCAATAACAACAGCCCGCTTTATGTAATTGATGGTGTTCCCACACAAGGAACGCTTAACCAGCTGAACCCGAATGATATAGAATCCATGCAGGTGTTGAAAGATGCTTCTGCGGCTTCTATATATGGTGCCCGCGCAGCGAATGGCGTTGTGATTATCACGACCAAAAAAGGAAAACAAGGCGATCCTAGCATTACATTCGACTTCTACACTGGAACACAAAGACCTGGTAAGATGCTGGATTTGCTGAATACAAAAGAGTTAGGGCAGTATTTGTATCAGTCGGATCTGGGCGCTGGTAAAAACCCGTCTGCTACTTCGCCTTCTGTACAATATAAGTTTGATGAAAATGGCAACCAGACCATCGCGGATTACATTTATCCAAACGTGTACGGTGAATTGCCATCCAATTATACTTATACAAACGACATTGCTGACCCGGCGCTGGGTAAAACAGCGTTCAACATTACCAAGGCCAACAAAGAGGGAACAGACTGGCAGGACGTGATCTTCGATCCGGCACCAATTTCCAACTATCAGATCGGCGCTAGCGGTGGTTCAAAATCAGCTAAATATGCGATTTCTGCTAACCATTTCAAGCAGGATGGGATTTTGAGATATACCAAATACAAAAGGTATTCGGTTCGGGCCAACACAGAGTTTACAAAAGGTAAAATTACTGTGGGAGAGAACCTCACATTCTCTTATGATGAAAGACAAGGAATCACAAACAATGACGAGGGTAACCCGATCATGTTTGCCATCCGCGTTCACCCGATTATTCCGGTTTTTGACATCACAGGCGGTCCTGCTGCATTGGGCGGAACAAACCTTTCCGCATATAATGGATTTGCAGGAAGCCGCGGCAGTAACCTGGGTAATGCGCCAAACCCGCTGGCACGTCTGTATCGTGAACAGGACAACATCACAAAAGGCACGCACGTGTTCGGAAACATGTTTGCGCAGGTGGACATTTTGCCAGGACTGGTTGCGCGCACCAGCTTCGGTTTGGAATACAATCAGACAAACCGCTCTGAATATTTCCACCGCGACATTGAAGCAGCAGAATCCAGAAATGCAAATAGCCTTAACGTGATCAACAACCTGGACCGCTCCATCACCTGGTTCAATACATTGAATTATGCCAAAACATTTGGTGTGCACAACTTCAATTTCCTGGTGGGAACAGAAGCTGTTAAAACCTATTTCGCTGCATTCCAGGCAAGTAGAAGTGGTTTTGCATTTGATGATCTAGACTATCGTTACCTGGATGCAGGTTCGGCGTCCGGTTTGGCCAATGCAGGAGCCGGTGCTGAAAGAACTGCACTTTTCTCCCAGTTCGGAAAAATCAACTATGGTTTCAAAGAGCTTTTGCTGGCTGACTTTACATTGCGTCGCGATGGATCTTCCCGTTTCTCGGAAGCCAACCGCTATGGTATATTCCCTGCATTCTCGGTGGGTATGCGCTTGACAGAGCTGGAATTCATGAAGCCTACCAAGAAAGTGCTGGATGACCTTAAAATTCGTTTTGGATGGGGTAAAACAGGTAACCAGCTGATCCCGAACGTTTACAATGCTTACACATTGTACGCGCCGGATCCTCAGAACAATGCTTACGATATCAACGGAACAGGAACTTCCATCGTAGGTGGATTTGACCTTGTGCAGTTTGGTAACAACAATGGTAAATGGGAAACCAACACTTCTACCAACATTGGTCTTGACGCCGTGTTGCTGAACGGTAAAATGGAATTTGTGCTCGACTTGTACAACCGTAAAACAACCGATATGTTAACGCAGATCGCCATTCCAAGAACAGCCGGAACAGGAACGATCCCGTATACCAACATTGGTGAGGTTAGCAACAAAGGTTTTGACATCGGTCTTAACTTCCGTGACAAAAAAGGAGATTTCTACTATGCAGCGGGTGTGAACTTTGGTCACTACAAAAACGAAGTGATTAAGCTGAACAATGACCCTAATGCAACAATCTTTGGTTTCTCAACGCGTCTTCCGGCCATGTCCGCTTCGAAAGCAGGTTACCCGATCGCGAGCTACTATGGTTATTTTGTGGATGGTGTAATCAAAGATCAGGCAGAAGCGGATGCAGCGCCTAAATTTGGTTCGTATACACGTGAGGGAACATTCAAATTCCGCGATGTGAATGGCGATGGTATCATTACTGCCGCCGACCGTACGATCATCGGCAGCCCGCACCCGGATTTCAACTATGGTGTTAACCTGAATGTTGGTTACAAAGCATTCGATTTGACGGTGTTCGGCCAGGGAGTTCAGGGTAATGAGATCTTCAACTATGTTAGATACTGGACGGATTTCAACGTTTTCCAGGGTAACAGATCAAAAGATATGCTTTACAATTCCTGGAAAAAACCAGGTGACGACGCCAAATTGCCACGCCTTAACTCAGGTGATGCAACCAGCCAGCAAGTTTCATCTTACTTCCTGGAAGACGGTTCTTATTTCCGTGTGAAAAATGTTCAGCTGACTTACACTTTGCCAGCCAAATTACTGAAAAGAGTGAAAATCGCTTCGGCGCAGGTTTATCTGCAAGGCCAGAACATGTTCACATTTACTAAATACACAGGACTTGATCCGGACATTAACCTGAGAAGATCTGGTAACAACAACGAAGACAAGCACATGGGTGTGGATGAAGGTGCTTATCCGGTTTCTAAATCATATCTGGTGGGCTTGCGTTTTGGTTTCTAATCCTTTGACATTCACGAAATTTCATATTATTACAATGAAAAAAATAACCATATTAATCGTTCTGATTGGACTGAGCTTTTCCTGCTCTGACAGCTTTTTCGATCTTAAACCGCAGGGACGGGCTTCTGTGGAGCAACTCAGTAACAAGAATGGGGTGAATGCCTTATTAATTGGCGCTTACTCGCTTGTTGACGGTGTTGGTTCCGGTAATACGGGCCGTCAGTCTACGGTTTCTAACTATGTATTCGGTGGAATTGCCAGCGATGACGCGGTGAAAGGAACCGATGCAGGTGACCAGCCGGAACAGTCCTTCATTGAGCAGTACAACTGGCTTTCGGACAACACTTATTTCCTGGGCAAATGGTGGCACCAATATGACGGTGTTGGAAGATGTAACGAAGTAATCCAGATTGCTACCAGTGATTTGGTAAAGGATATGACGGAGGCTGAAATTACTCAGGTCGTTGCAGAAGCACGTTTTTTAAGAGGTTTCTACCATTTTGAGGCCAAGAAAATGTGGAACAAGATTCCATTTATCGACGAAACTGTATATGTGTCAGCGGATCCTAACTCAACCAAGGTCCCTAATACAGACGATGTTTGGCCTAAAATTGAGGCTGATTTCAAATTTGCAGCGGATAATTTGCCAGCAGTTCAGGCGCAAAAAGGAAGGGCAACACAATGGGCTGCTAAATCTTTCCTCGCAAAAACGCTTTTGTTCCAAAAGAAATGGGCGGAGGCAAAAACTTTGCTGGATGATGTGGTGAAAAACTCCGGTAAAAAACTGGTTCCAAACTATCACGACAATTACAGAACAACAGGAAACAACAACACAGAGTCTATTTTCGAAGTACAGTTCTCTGTAAACGACGGAACAAACGGTAACAATGGTAATGCAGGGGATAACCTGAACTGGCCGTATTCAGCAGGTGCACCGGGACGTGGCTGCTGCGGTTTTTACCAGGCTTCGCACAACCTTGTGAATGCATTTAAAACTGAAAATGGTTTGCCGATGATCGGCGCTGCTGCGGACGGCACTTTGGATACATACAACAAAGTGGATCTTCCAAATGACCAGGGAATCGTATCTTCCGCTGCATTTACATTGGACAAAACAGTTCCTGTGGACCCACGTCTTGACTGGACAGTTGGCCGTCGCGGCGTTAACTTCCTGGATTGGGGCCCTATGCCGGGTTCTGCGTGGATCCGTGATCAGGTTTATGCGGGACCATTTACAGGTAAAAAATGGATGTATTACCTGTCTGAGGAAAATAGCACAACGCACTCCACAAGCAAGCGTAATGTGAACAACAACTTCCGCATGATCAAGCTTTCACACGTATTGTTGTGGCTGGCTGAATGTGAAGTTGAACTTGGAAACCTGGCCGCTGCGGAAGGTTATGTGAACCAAATCCGTCTGCGCGCAAAAACCGGTTCTGTTCAGGATGCATCAGTTACTTACAAAGTGGAGCCTTATCCGGCAGGAACATTCGCAGGCAAAGGTGCCGACTACGCCAGAAACGCAGTCCGCATGGAGCAACGCCTCGAATTCGCGATGGAAGGACACCGCTTCTTTGACCTGGTTCGCTGGGGCATTGCAGCCAAAGTGCTGAACAAATATGCAGCCGAAGAAGCGCTTCCCGGAAAAGAGCCGTCTGGCCGCACATTCAGCAAAAGAGGCTATATGACAGGCAAAACTTTCACCGAAAAGAACAACTACTATCCGCTTCCACAGGACGAAATCCTGAACAGCCAGCTGGATGGTAAGCCTACATTAACGCAAAACCCAGGTTACTAAGATCTGTGCATAACAAACAAAAGCGAGGGCGGCCAAATGGTCGCCCTCGCTTTTTTATTCAACATCCATCGGATTACTTAGTCATCAATTCTAAGAAATGTTCCGCTCAGGTTGAAGATAAGCTCTTTGTTATCCGACAAGCTCACTTCCTGCGTAGTCTTGTTTTTCTCCCAGTCGGTAATGTATTTGTCAGCATGGTTTTTCTGAACATATTCCAGGATTTTCAGCGGGATCACGCTATCCGGTAATTTTTCATTGGCATTGCCATCCACACTGAAACATTCTCCCTGCTTATCAAATTCCAGCTCAACCTGATTGTCCAGGATCACATCAAAGTTGGTGAGCAGCTCATCCCGGTCGCGCACCACGCGGGCAACTTTTGCATTTGGGAAGTGGGCCTCGATAAATTCTGAGGCTTGCGGCGGCAAGCTGGTTTCATCGACAACCTTCTCATTATCACAGCCAGTCACGGCCAAAAGGATTAGTACAAAGTAAATTGAGAGTGCTTTTTTCATGTAATTGGTGGTTAAATTAGAATATTACCTTTCCCTGTGACAATTGAACAAAGTCATTCCCCTATGCGATCAGCTTATTTTTTGAAAACTTTAAAGCAGGATAGTTAGTAAACCGGAAGAAACTATTTTTGTGGACATTACTTGACACGTTTTCAAATGCTCCGAATTTTACTCTGCCTGCTGTTTTTTGCCCAAGCCGGATTTGCCCAAAATTTTACATCCACGATCCGCGGCACCGTCCAGGACGCTGACACGAAATCGCCGCTCGCAGGCGCAACCGTTGCCCTGATATCGCCACAAACCGGGACCATCACCGACGCCCAAGGCGCATTCCGATTTGATAACCTCCCGACTGGCCGCTACCAACTTTCGGTTTCCTATGTAGGTTATGAAACTGTCCGGATCCCCGAACTGCTCTTGGAGTCGGGCAAGGAAAATGTGCAGCAGGTTCGGCTCGCACCGGCAGGTAAGCAGTTGAACGAAGCCACTGTCACCGGCGCGCGGCCCGTTGCATTCAACAGCGTCCAGGAAATCACAATCGAGCAAACGCTCAGATATGCAGCCACTTACATGGATCCGGCCAGGGTCGCTACTTCCTTTCCAGGCGTTGCAGCCGCGAATGATCAGGCGAATGGATTGGTAATAAGAGGAAACTCGCCCAACAGCATGCAATGGCGGCTCGAAGGTGTAGAGATCGTCAACCCAAACCATTTGTCAAACGCAGGCACATTCAGCGACCGGCCCACATCCACCGGCGGCGGTGTGAACATTCTGAGCACGCAGCTTTTGGGCACATCTCAATTTCTTTCAGGACCATTCCCAGCTCAATACGGCAATGTCAACGGCGGCATCCTGGACATGCATTTGCGAAACGGTAATGATCAGAAAACCGAATTCACCGCCCAGGCCAGCTTATTAGGGCTCGATTTTGCAGCCGAAGGCCCATTTTCCAAGAAATCAAAAGCATCTTATCTCGTTAATTACCGCTACTCGTTCACAGGATTGCTTGGCGCGTTGGGGGTGAAGTTTGGAGGCGAGGACATCCGGTTCCAGGATTTATCGTTCCACGTTAATCTACCCACTGTGAAAGCTGGTACATTCACAGTGTTTGGCATGGGCGGTGTGAGCAGCAATGATTTCAAATCCGAGGGCGACAGCACAACCTGGGAAACGCAAAAGGATGGCTATAACATCATTTATAAAAACAAAATGGGTGCAATGGGTGTCACCAATGACCTGCCGCTGAGTAGGAATGCATCGCTCAGGACAGTGGTTGCAGCTTCGGGCTTGCGCACGTCCCGAGACGCGGCGCCTGTTTTTAATACGCCATCCACACCAGCCGACGGCAATGGTGAAGATTTGATCAAGAAACGAATGTTTTCGGTCAGTTCTATTTTAAATGCCAGGTTCGGGACGAGAAGCCGAATGCGTGCCGGTGGATATCTCACTTGGCAGAAAGACATTTTGACGCGCTATTACGGCGGGGTGGGCAGTTACATCGTCCAGCCTTTTGCATCCTGGAATTACCAGATCACCAGCAGCGTGACGACCGAAATTGGTCTGCATTCACTGATAAGCAAACTGGATTTGCCTTTATCGAAAACCAACATTTCTGTGGAACCGCGGGCATCATTGAAATGGCAGGTTAACGAGAAGGAACAGTTCAATTTTTCCTACGGCCTTCACAGTCAGATGCAACAGCCGCAAACCTATCTGGCAGCCTATTCAACGACCGATGCGTGGGGGAATCCAAGTTTAACACCTTCAAAGTCACATCATTTCGTGGTAGGTTATCAAAGGAGTTTTGCTAAAAATGCGAGCTTAAAAGTAGAAGCATACTGGCAGGAACATTTCAACATTCCTATTGCAGTTTATGAAGAAGATCATTTTTCTGCGCTTAATCTTATTGAAAACGATGTCACAAAGCGGCTGGAAAATGATGGAACCGGTCGTAATTATGGCGTGGAGGTTTCATATCAAAAGTTGCTGACCGACAATTATTATATGTTGCTGTCTGGCTCACTATACGACGCAACATATGTAGCCAAAGATGGCGTGCGACGCGATAGCCGGTTCAATGGAAGGCACACATTCAGTTTCACGGGTGGCAAAGAGTTCAAATCCGGCGATCGGAGCACCTGGGGTGTGAATGCTAAAATTCTTTGGCTAGGCGGCTTCCGCGACACACCCATCAACCTCGCCGCGTCGCGAGAATTTCAGCAGACCGTATATTTGCAAGACGAAGATTTTTCGTATAAAATGAAAGATTACTTTCGTCCGGACCTGAGAATTTACTGGAAAAAGAGCAACGCAAAATATAGCCGCACCCTCGCCCTCGACCTCCAAAACGTCTCTGGTACCAAGAATCAGGCATTCAAATTCTACGACACATTAAAGAAAGAAATCATCACGCAAACTCAACTAGGCCTAATCCCTGTCCTAAGCTACCGATGGGAATTCTAGTTTTATAAAGACCAACGGCAAACAACCAATAACTTCTGAATGACCAAACTTTTTTTCCATCTAAACCATTTACTTCCAGTCATTTGAAGAAAACCTCTTTAACCTGGCGAACTTTTGGGCTATAAAATGTGTAACTAGCAATGCAATTGAACTGCAACCTGGTTCTTTGGCGAAGTCAAACAAATGGGGGTGACTGGAATTGACAGCGGGTTGGAAGTCTGTGTGTAAGCATGTCGGGAGTTGAGATTACCTCCCGTAAATAATGGTCTCAAACAATAACTGGCGAATCTACTTACGCCATGGCAGCCTAATCCGGAGGATTTAGCTAATGCCATCATCCCTCCAACCTACGTGCTGATGGTTGGGCTCCGGGGTGTCGCAAATCAGCGCTGGTTGAAATAGTGATACGGAAATTCAACGAGACACCAGTATCTAAGGCCATGACGCGGGTCCGCCGTGCACCTTGTCTGGCCCGACAACCTAATCACGGATAAGCATGTAGAAGGCGCAGGGTTTCCCTGTTCTGGACCGGGGTTCGAATCCCCGCATCTCCACTGATTGAAAAATCAAATCTTACAAAAACCCGCAAAATCAATTTGCGGGTTTTTTGTTATCCGCAGATTTTGCAGCAAAACCCGAGGGAGGAATTAGGGGTTGAGAAAAATACGGGAAAGTAAGTATTTGAAAATAAGTTGATTAGAGATGGATTTCGACTCCCTCCATCTCCACTCCAACAAGTTTCTAAATCTGCATAGGCCCGTAAATCAAGATTTGCGGGCTTTCTGTTTTCCTGCTCGCTATCCAAATCTTTCAAAGTCTAACAATAGCAAAGGGACGAATTCGGGACTGAGTCCCATTATGATTGTTAGTCCCTTTTTGGTCCCTTGGATATACCTAATTGTTTGTCATTCAATAACATGTGCAGCAAATGAACATCTTGATTCAACAAAATGAGATATCTAATTTTAAAACAAAAAAAGATGGAATCAAGCATGACAATTCTGTTTTCGGTTAGGCAATCAAAGATCAATCGAAACAATCAACTGCCCGTTTACATGCGGGTAACAATTGGTGGAGCAAGGTTTGAAGTTGCAACAGGCAAATCTGTATCACCGGAAAAGTGGTTAGCAAGCTCAGGAAAAGCGAAGGGCGCAACAATAGAGGCTAAAGAAGTCAACGCATTTTTGGAAACCTTGGCAGGTAAAGCTTATGCCATTCAGCGGCAAATCATCAAGGAGGATCTATTGATGTGTATTGAAATTTTTAAGCGGAAGTGGCAGGGAGAAGATCAAAATATCATCGGGCTGTTGACCATATTTAAAGAACATAACGCCAAGGTCAAACAGTTGATCAATTTAGAATATGCGCACGCAACCTATATGCGATATCAGACCACGCTCAGGCACACCGAAGAGTTTATCACTTGGAACTACAAAACGAAGGACTTTGATGTCCGAAAACTCAATTTCAAATTTATATCGGATTTCGAGTTTTATTTAAAAGGTGTAAAAAAGGTTGGTCACAATGCTACAATGAAGTACTTGGCAAACCTAAAGAAGATAGTACTCATTTGCGTGAAAAATGACATCATAGCGAAAGACCCGTTTTTTGCATTTAAATTTGCAAAGCACGAAGTCGATCGAATTGCACTAACGGAGCATGAATTACGCACAGTTGCGAATAAAGTGTTTGAGATTCCACGTTTAGAACAAGTAAGAGACATCTTTCTCTTCTGCTGCTACACTGGCCTGGCGTATGCCGATGTCGCAAAACTTAGCAAAATGGATATAATAGAAGGTCGTTCAGGTGAAATGTGGATAAATATAAAGCGTCAAAAGACAGACTCTGCCTCCCGAATTCCACTTCTACCACCAGCTTTGAAGTTGCTAAAAAAGTACGAGAGCCAATTGGAGCGTTTAGACAAGCATCTGCTTCCGGTCCTCTCCAACCAAAAGATGAATGCTTATTTGAAAGAGATTGGAGATGTTTGTGGAATAGTTAAGCCAATTACTTTTCACCTAGCTAGACACACTTTTGCCACAACAGTTACGCTTTCAAATGGAGTTCCAATTGAAACGGTCTCAAGAATGCTTGGACATCGCAGCCTGAAAACGACCCAGCTATACGCGAAAGTCCTGGACAAAAAAGTCAGTGATGATATGCAACGATTGTCAGAGATTATAGGCGCAAAATTTTAGATCATATGTATGGTACCATTAATTAAAGTTTGACAAACAGACTCGGCAAAAGGGCAGCTAAACAAGTGGCCCTATTTCCTAATACTCTGAGAAGCCGCCAAAAGTTTGCGGCATAGTGGCGGCTTTTTCTATTGTTTGAGGTACTACAAGTTTTACCAGCGAACTCAGTGGGGCACTAATTTCGTTTCCTTTGGCTGTTAACGGCAACTGTTAAACAGGCTTTTTCTGTTGCCAAGCATATATTTTTAAATGAGCATGAGGAATATGAATAAAATCATTTCCACCTTCTCACATGTAGTATCTCTGGCTCACAACATCAATTATCTTAAAAAAAGACAAGTACAGTCATTTCTGTTAAGGAAAAAGCCAAACAAGGGCTTGCACAGGTGGTCGATCAGTACCATAGTAGCCGAGGGCAATCACCAACGCCGGATTAGATTACCAGGTTGAAAACGCTAAACTATTTGCTGGGGTGTTAATTGGACCTACTATCGATTAATGCAACAAGGCCGATTGCTGATTCGCAGCTCAAAAGCTAATAGAGATTGCCATGGCACTTACTAAGGAAGTGATGTGGGATTTGGAGGGAAGGAGAGTAAATGTGTTTTCAACGCAATATATAAATATTGTCGAGGATGTTCGTGTTCCGTCAGCGGCTAATAGCCTCAATTAGTGGGGGAGCTTGTCTTCCTTTTTTTATCACCAAAGCTGGCCGCCGTGGAAGCGAAGCTTCAATTAGCTTTTGATTCAACCAGCCAGACTTTACTTCCCTGCTTAGGATGGTATGATGGCAAGTATTTTATGTAGCCGAATATTTCGAGCTCTTTCAAGTGTTTATGATATGTCGACGGGCTTTTTGCTCGGGACATCTGCATGATCATCCGCCTAGTTACCTGAAAGGGACTTGATTGCCTGTTTTTATCCCAAAGCAGCACCAAGGCAAGGTAAGTCCCCACATGCCAGATCCTTACTCTTCGGTCAATAAGGATCCGGTTAAAGATTTTTGTTATTGATCTTTCCATCACTTTATTCGTTTTGTATCAGCTAGCACCAGTGATTGGATTTCCTGGAATGCATAATAAAATGATCCTCCTATATTGCTATGTTTTAACCTTCCGTTTATTCTCAGATTCTGATGCGTACCGGATGAGATGTTCAGCATCCTCCTTTTGCATTAGCGCTTCGAAGCGATTTCTTCGGAGCCTTATTCGAGCTGGCAAGAAACCGCTTTAAGTCTTCGAGCAGCTCCCGCCATAAGACTTGCAAAACTTCCTTAGTTATTACCTCAATATTTATCTTCCAAAAATTAATTGTCAGCCACTAAGTTTAGGCGGAGAAATTTTGGTCGTCTTGTTTTTCTTGAATGCCAGTTGCTGACAGATGTACCCGAGCCACTGAATTATAGGCCAAAGAAAGATTGCAGCACGGTAGCAACCACCAGAAAAATACAGCTTCCAAACCACGCCGCCGCGACCTTTCCGGTATCATTGTCCCCGGCATTCCATTTCTGGAAAACCTTCACTGCGCCTACCAGCCCCAGCACCGCGCCAATGGCATACATCAGCTGCGTGCCTGGCTCGAAGTAGCTCTGCGCCTGGCTGTCGGCTTCGGAGATGCCCGCCGCGCCGTCTTGCGCTTTGGCAATGGTTGCCATTACTGAGAGCAGCGCTGCTGCCCATACTTGTTTTGCCCTGCTTGATAGGGCTGTTTTCCCACATTTCATACGCCTCGTTGATTATTGTTTTAAACTTGTTTACTCTGTTTGTCTCCTTGCGGCTCCCAAGCCCGAAGGCCCGGGAGCGCAGGAGAGCGGGCTCATCATTAAACCTCCTTCCATAACTCCTCTAGCTCCACAGCACTGAGGTTGATGAAGCCATATTTTGCAGATTCCGAAGTGATCACATTGTTGATCGCCTCACGGAACGGCGTGCCTTTGACGGCAGAAAAATCTTTGATTGACATCTGGTTTAGAAAAACAAAGTCCCGCTTTTCGTACCCTTTTTGGTATGCTTCTTTGATGCTATTCCTGAGCTGCGAGCTGAGCTCTTCGACCTTGGCAAACAAGGCTTCATTTTGCCAGGGTTGCTTTTTCACTTCAACAGGCTCAGTGGTTTCTTCCGGCTGACTTGCCTGCGGTGGGCTAACCGGTGGGGGCTTTTCCGGCCGTTCCGAGAACCGGGATTTTGAATCGAGTAGTGCCCGGATATCCTGCCTGTAATACCGGATACCGATGATCACATAGTAGATCGCCACTGCGGCACCCACTGCCAGAAAGTAGCCTGTCCAGGATAAATGCGTTGCCATAACTCGTGTTGTTTTAAGGTTGCTGCTGCATTGATTACCTGACAAAACAACACTCAAAACCAAGGCTCTTCAAGTACAACTTTTTCTTGTACCCACGCCGCGACTACAGTACCCCAATGATTATCAATTGAATAGAAAAAGGAAATTGCCACAAGACTTGCCAAATTTTTGAAGACCGTCTAAATGCCCGAAAGAGTTTCATGTATCAATGATGCCCCAAAGTTAGGCACAGGGCCGCGGAGCGTAGTGGAAATTCCGGCATAAACGCATGGCTCACCCACATGCTTTCCTTTATTCCGTTGCTTCCACTACTTGCTTGCCCAGTGCTAGAATGAAGCGCCATAATTCATTCAATCACTTCAAAATCAAGGTAATTATGGAAAGCTTCGCGAATGTTTCAAACTTGTATCAGGTAGCAGAGATTGAGCTGATCTACAAAACCAATGTGCAAGCAAGCCAGCGTCCTAAAATAGAATCGTCCAGAGATGCATATAAGGTGCTGATGCAAACCTGGAATCCTGACAGGCTAGAATTTATTGAAGAGTTCAAGATACTGCTATTAAATAATGCCAGCCGAGTGCTAGGTATTTTTGAAGTTTCCAAAGGTGGGATTTCAGGTGCAAGTGCTGATGTAAGGATCGTTTTTGCAGCTGCTTTGAAAGCCAATGCAACAGGGATTATCCTGGCCCACAATCACCCTTCCGGACAGCTTGTGCCGAGTCATGCTGATAAGTATATTACTGAGAATATGAGAAAGGCTGGAGAATTACTGAATATCCGAGTGTTGGATCATTTGATCGTTACGGCGGAAGGGTTTTGTTCGTTTTCGGATGAGAGTCTTTTGTGAAATCACAAATCTTACTGTGGCATACCTTGACGGCAATGTCACAGTAAATACAACCGGAATCATCAAGGAATTTGGCTGGAATTTGAGAGTTTGCTATAGTCAAGAAACATAATACTAGCCTATCTAGGTCAACTATTCGTTGGCTGCGTTATAATTTGCGGTTCCTTTCCTGCCGGTTCTAGAAACGAGATTGCGAATTAAGTATGGTCTTGATATCCTGGCGGTATACCGGATGCCAATGATTACATAGTAGATCGCCACTGGGGCACTAACGCCAGAAAGTAGCCTGTCCAGGATAAATGCGTAACCATAACTCGTTTTGTTTTAAGGTTGCTGCAGCATTGATTACCTGACATAATAACAACCAAAACCAAGGTGCTTTAAGTAGATTTAATGATCTTCGACTTCTACTCAAAAAACCGCATATGAAAAATAATCGTGTAATTTTATCACTAGCGTGGGTCACTTTCGCTGTCGCCATGTTCATCAGTGGCTCGTTTAAATATGTTCTACTAGGTTTTTCAATAGCGGCCTTCCTGATTTTTATTCTCAAAATTGTTAACCGAGATAAAACCACATAACATAATGCCCTTAAATAGCGTAATCGATACTCACACATCCTCTCAGGAAATAGCGTGAGCTCAGCGAAGCAGTCCGCCTATTTTATCCAAATGGCTTTTTAAATTCAAGGGGGTACGAAAGATTATGCAGATATAATTTTTGGTTCGAGATGTTATCTACTGACTGAGTAGCCATTACAACCCAAATATTTCTTACAACTTTGCGAGGCGCTTGTTCAACTCTACCAGACCGGATTTCTGCAAGCAATCGGCCGACAATGCTAATAGTTCTTCCTTTGTCTCGTTTGAGGCGATTTCAATCAAGTCAGGATTACCCTCAACACCGGGAAAACTTAAGGCTCTTTTAATTGCCTGGGTCAGAAGCAAAACATTCCGCCTGCTAATCTTCAAATCGATCTTGATTTGATCATTCATTCCGGAGATACTCATGATGGTATCATACACACTTGTCAGCTCTTTTGCGTTCATCATTTTCTTGTTTTTAGTACAGTACAAAAATAATAATTGCCCCTGAAACGATCCTAAGGAGAATTTACCCAGGATAGGTAGCTGACATTTGTGTTCTTTAATTTCGCTCCACGAACAAAAACAGAAAGCAAAATGAGCGAAAGAGAGAGGGGAAGCCGCGGGCTGTTAACGTTGGCAGAAATTAGGGAAATAGACCTTATTGGTTATCTGTCAGAATTAGGATTTGAGCCAGTCAAAGTGCATAGTGCAGATCACTGGTATTTGTCCCCCTTGCGGGATGAACGGACTGCATCGTTTAAAGTCAATCGGAGACTTAATCGTTGGTATGATCGCGGAATCAGTCTTGGAGGGAATTTAATTGACTTCGCCACGATTTTTTACCAGTGCTCAGTTGGGGAAGTAATCAAGACTTTCTCCGATTACTGGTCCTTTCACAGGCCCAAGATTCTTTTACCTTCAACAGAGAAGGCTGCCGCGAATTGCCCCATACAAGTTTTGTATACCGGGCAGCTCACAAGTAAAACACTTTTGGACTACATAGTTTCAAGATCTGTTTCACCTGATATCGCCAGGCAATACTGCCGACAGGTTAACTACCAGATGGGAGACCGAAGGTATTTTGAAATTGGCTTGCTCAATAATTCTGGTGGTTATGAGCTACGGAATTCTTACTCGAAGTTGGCAAGCAGTCCGAAGGATATTACTACAATCAATGTCGGTGCTCTGACAGTCTCGATGTTTGAGGGCATGTTCGATTTTCTGTCCTACAAAACCTTGATGAGAAAGATGACTGAGCAACCCGAGAATTACGTCATCCTGAACTCCATCTCTCTCTTCGATCGCGCACGACCTTTTCTGGAAAGCCATTATAACATCGACCTATATTTTGATCGGGATACTGCAGGTGTTAGGAGCACTTCGACAGTAAAGGACATCAGTGAAAAATACAATGATGCCAGTGGAATGTATACTGGCTATAAGGATTTCAATGAGTGGTTGGCAAGTACATCATCGAGCCAAAAGAGTTGAATTATCAGAGGAGCCAAATTTGACGACTCCCAACTACAAAAAGTCTGGGTGGATTGCCTCTTACCCGCAATCGGCCAGATGTCAGGTTGTATCACAACCTAAGGATCTGGCCCGCCGGGCACTCCGGAGTCGTTAGCGGGATTGACCGAAAAATGAATGTCGAAATGTGAAAATGATAATGTGATGAATGAAGACAAACACAACCGAACCAAGTGGCTGCATGTCCGCTTAACGCCTGAGGAGTTTCAGCTGCTTCTTCGTAGAGTACAAAGGACAACATGCCGAAAGACGAGTGAGTATGCAAGAAAGATCCTGCTTTCTGAGCCCGTTGTGATTAACCATCGAGACCAGTCATTTGATGAAACGATGGTTGAGTTGACCCGTCTCAGACGCGAGCTAACAGCTGCCGGTAATAACCTAAATCAAGCCGTCAAACGGCTACATGCCTTGTCCCAAATCGCCGACTTTCGCAGTTGGTTGGATGCCAACGAAAATGACAAAAATCAGTTTCTCGAGCTGGTTAAAGAGATCAATATTTACATCAGTAAAGCTTCTAAGATATGGTTGCGATCATAAAGACAGGGGCTTCTATTCGAAGCACTTTTTACTACAACGAAAACAAGTTGAAGGAGGGTGTAGCCGAGTGCATCATGGCGGGAAATTACCCGGATGATGTGGCAAATCTGAATGAGCAAGAGCGGTTAAATATGCTCCTGAAACTGGCTGCCTTGAACACGAATGTTGTCCGAAACAGCGTTCACATCTCATTAAATTTTGACCCTTCCGAGCAACATTCCAAGGCGCTTTTGAAAGAAATTTCGCAGGCTTATATGGAGAAGATTGGCTTTGGTGATCAGCCATTCCTGGTGTATCAACATCACGATGCCGGGCATCCGCACATCCACATTGTGAGCGTAAAAGTAGCGCATGATGGAAGCCGGATTGAAACGCAGAATATCGGACGAAACCAATCGGAAAGGGCGAGGAAGGAAATCGAACAAGAGTTTCATCTGGTGAAGGCATCTAGTAAAAAACACCAGCAATCCGAACATTTAAAGCCCGCGATGGTTAGTGCAAACTATGGTAAGGTTGAGACCAAACGAGCAATATCGAATATTCTTGCAGGGGTTATCGACAAGTACAAATTCACTTCCATTCCTGAGCTAAACGCCGTCTTGAATCGCTACAATGTCGCGGCAGATCGCGGAAATGAAGAGTCCAGAACTTTCAAGAAAGGCGGGCTTCACTACCGGTTGTTAAACGCAAAAGGCGAACGGGTCGGTGTGCCAATTAAGGCTAGCGACTTTCACCAAAAACCGACATTAAATTACCTCCAAAACCGGTTTGAAATCAACGATCAACTTCGGCAAACAGACAAGCTAAGAGTCAAAAACGCAATTGATTTCACATTGTATGGAAAGACGAATGTGACACTTGATCGCCTCATTAATATTCTTGAACGAGATGGAATCGACACCGTTCTCTGGAAGAATGATACCGGACTGATCTATGGAATTACTTATGTCGATCACCGCTCGAAAGCAGTTTTTAACGGAAGTTCTCTCGGTAAAAATTATAGTGCAAAAGCCATCCAGGAACGCTGTGTGACTATCGATACCGCCATGGCTAACAGGCTATCTAATACACAGAAACAAGAGCATCCAATAACAGGTCATGGACAGTCAGCCACATCAAAAAGCTATTTGCTCGCAATTCCTGAGCAGAGTAATGAGGCAAGACTTGCCAATGGTGAGGATTCACTATTTGACCCTGTCAAACAAGATGGTTTTACACCAGCAGACCTTCGTGGAAACAAACGTAAAAAGAAAAAAGGGTTCTCTCAATCACTTTAAACCTGTTTATTATGGCATCGAACACCGGTGAAAACGACGTAAGCCTTCGCAAAATAATGATATGACCCGCTTGATCAGCATACTGGTCCTCGCATTACATTTTTACTATTTCTGTTATCAGGCATTCCAAAATTGGCACCTGACATCTTTAATTTCAGACCGGATTTTGGATAAGATTTTTGCCGCCGGGCTATTCTCTTCGTTCATTAAAACCAAGAGATTGTAGCACTCATTTAAAACGCGCCTGAGCTGGATCAACATCATTAATCCTTTTCGAGGAGTATTGGTGAGCGGATCTCCGGGATCTGGAAAGACATTTTTTGTCTTTCGGCATGTGATTGCTCAGCACATTGAAAAAGGTTTTTCGATGTTCGTGTATGACTTCGAATATAGTGATCTGACTTTGCTTGCGTACAATGCCTGGCTAAGGAATAAGGCCAATTATTCAATCGAGCCAGCTTTTTACACAATCAATTTTGATGACCTATCGCGTAGCCATAGATGCAATCCATTGAATCCTGAGAGTATGCTTGACATTACCGATGCAGTGGAGTCTGCACGCACTATTTTGATGGGACTAAACAGGGAATGGATCAAACGGCAAGGCGATTTTTTTGTTGAATCGTCTATCAACTTTATGACAGCGGTTATCTGGTTTTTGTGCCGGTATAGGGATGGTGAGTTCTGTTCGTTGCCGCACGTCATAGAGCTAATGCAATTAGATTATGACCGCTTTTTTACGATTCTACGCGCGGATAGTAAGATTGAAGTGCTGATAAATCCCTTCATTACCGCATACCAAAACGAAGCAATGCAACAGCTCGAAGGCCAGATCGGTTCTACAAAAATTGCGCTCGCTCGTCTTGCTTCGCCCCAGCTGTATTACGTATTATCAGGGAATGATTTTACTGTGGATATCAATCATCCCAATGCGCCAAAAATCGTCTGTATGGGTAATAATCCGCAGAAAATACAGATTTACGGGGCCGTCCTTTCCCTGTATTTTACCCGATTGGTTAAGCTAGTGAACCAACCAAACAAATTAAGAAGCAGCTTGATTTTTGACGAGTTTCCCACTATGTACCTGAAATATGGATACGCTTATAGCAACTGCCAGGTCCAACAAGGTCGCAACAACAATAGGTATTCAAGATCTTTCTACGCCACATCGCGCAGACACCTCGCATAGTAGTTTCAGGGTGAAAAGCTACTGGGTTGAGGAACGAGATAAATCCTTGCTGATTGCCATAATGATCAGACTGACTGAGCAAATCAAGGATTTATTATGGAGGCATTCTACCAGCGAGCTTGTGTCTACAAATTCCTATTGCGTCAGATCGGAGATGAATTTCGGAACTTCCGGCTCGCCTTTGAAAAATGCCCCTTTCTTACCTTTGGTAATTGCCCAGCGGTGGATCCAGGAGATACCTTTCTTTCCGATATATTGATCCTCCGTGAGGTAACAAGGATCTTCCAGCGCTTTTTGAAGCGTGACAAATTGATAGCCATCCTCTTTTAGTCTGGAAAGAAACAAGCCAAGGGCTTTGCTATTGAGCAGGTTGGCGTGTATTAGCAGAATGTGCGGAATCGGCCGGTCGAACAGTGAGTCGGCCTGTGATTCGTAGTAATGGACATAATCCATCATATAGTTGACATATGTCTTTGATATCGAATCGGCGAGAGGCTCGTTTCTGCTGCCAATCGCCTTGTCAAAGGCAGCAGCAAAAAGATATTCGTCATTATCGACCGTTACCGGTGCCTGAATGTATTTGTGTTTGGCGAGTATCATTTCCAGAGAATCTCGTTTCGCAGCCGTATTTCCTCTATGGAGATAAGGGTGCCGGAAATATTTGAGTTCAGCGCCTTCTCTATGGAGAAAACGTCGAAGCAGTGTATCGGCACCGAGCACATCCGCTTCATAGGCGCCTGCCGAAATATCGTTGATGCCTAAATGTCCAAAAGTATGGTTACCGAGTGAATGGCCAGCTTTGAGCCATTTCCTTAGCAAACCGTATTGGGCAGGAATAACTTTTCCGTCTTTGACAAGTTTCTCCCCGATGACATACCCCGTTGCCTGGACTTGGTATTGTTTCAAATGACTTAACAGCTGATCTGTCAATTCCGCTCTCAAGGCATCGGTATTCATGATCCTGCTAACAGTTGGCAAGTCGTCAATGGTGATGGCAATTTGTTTTTGAGCGAAGACTTGTTTTGCCGAAGATTGAAGAATAATTAGTAGCAGGAGTATAGGTAATTTCATGAGCTCAACTTTATTAATTAAAATTATCTTGGATATTTCTCTTGATATGCAAAGAAAAACGGTTTGGATTACCTCTGGTTTTGACTGATCTTCATTCGAATAACAAGGTGTGTTCACCCGATATCGCTGCATTCGTCTTGTCCGTTATTCCGGGCAAAGATCTGTCCTTTGAGAAATGCAACTATTCCTTGATGTGCATCCCAGGCAAAAACCCTAATATACTAACTTTTGTCTTTTGTGTCCAGAATGGCAATGTTGAGAAATAGGTAAATCATATTCAGGTAATCAAAAAATATGACAAACTTCCTTCGGTGTTTTTGCCAGGCTAAAACGTTTGTAAAGAAAGGGTGCTTGTTGCACCCTCTTTCTGACAGATACCTGTAGCCCTAGATTTCCGGATGGAAAATGTAGGTGATTTTGAAGACGACCAAGGGACCTTCAGCCTGGGATTCCATTCTCTATGCTTGATAGTCTGGTACAGTTACTTTCACCTTCCCACCACATTTTCTACCAATCGTCCGTATCTTGTGAATGTCAAAAGCGCATTCATACGGATTGAATTTAAATTCTTGAATATGAAATCCCATCCAACGAATAAAGTTGTGGAATATCTTGTAATCTTGTTTCTGACAACCTATGTTCTACCAGGTTACGCACAGGAAGGCTATCCTGTACCGCCATTTAATAAAAACCGGTTGTTCTATATTCAGCATAGCAAAAACCATAACACTTTCGTCTATGATGCATTTATTCAAGATGGCAACATCCAAGCAGACAAGCCTGTAAATGTCTATAAGATTGCCTACACCGAAAATGGAAAACGGACACCGCTCACCCTTATTCAAAGAAAGTTTGCGTTTGGAATAAAATCCAAGCGTTTGTCAGCTAATGTTTACGAGATGCAACTGGCAGCTTCCAAGAAAGTGACCTTCTACCTCAATTTGGTCAAATCTGGAATGCCCAAGGTTTATGTGACGGTCAACAATAGGAAGATGTTTTTAGATAGGATTTTTCTTAAAATCAAGGAGGGTACATCTGGTATCAAAGTGAAGCTCGATTATGCCCTTTTTTATGGTAAGGATTTCGATACCGGACAAAATATAATTGAAAGAACAGTTCCGAAAGAGTAGTGATATGGGATACTAAGTTCCCTTTTCTTCTCCTGAGCAAATTCTTACTTTCACGATATAAGGATTGTCGTTTCCAATTTAGGTTGATGATTAGTAAATTGACTGAAAGCTCCAGTAACTTACCGCCCCCAAAATTCGGTATTGAACACTTTAATTTATTTATGTTCACCGCTTAGATCACCAAAGTGTAATTTGTCAAGTCATCAATTTATTTGACATGCGTCTCCAAAGGCCTAACATCTATAATCTCGAAGCACTTGGAATTACCGTTGATTTCCCTTTCAACTTTTTCTGTTTTTGAGAGGCCTAAGAATGCAGCGCCCCAAGGATCTAAAAACGAAATCATTTTTTTCTTCGGGTCCACGCATTCCGGATGAACAATGCTGAATTCCCGTACGCTATTACTTGGCCACTCCCTGATTTTAATAGTAGAGTTTAACCGCACACAGTTTTCGGGTAAGAGATCATCTTCCACCACTATCGCTGACCGAAGCTCGCATGACAACAACTGAGAGCTCAGCGACTCATTTTCAGACAAATCTGCCATATACCGTTTTAGGATACGGAAATCGCTCTTTCCAAGTATGATGGGAGTTTTACCGTGCATTTCTTATATGTTAATTAGTGCTTTCAACATAACCTGGACACACCACCAGGTCTTGGTGATTGTCCACGTTTAATGGGGTATACTTAGGGAAAGGTAAAATTATGGCCGGTGTAGAAGGCTGTTTTGGATTTGTGACCAAAACCAATGAACAAAAATGCGCTCCTGACGTGAAACGCCTTCATGTGCCTTGGTTACACGGCTTAGGATAGACAAAAACCGTTTTTTTGCCGACTGGTTGATTTTGACTGGCGTATTGACACAAGTCTGCTGATCGTGTATACCACCTGTACCACCAAGCACAATTGCATTTTCAGCCAGAAAATTGGCATATACATCAAAATCAGCTTGCTGCCTGGTAGCAGGCGTACCCTTTTTGTCATGAACCCCTTTCTTTTGGAAGATATCTTCCATTTCTGCGAGTACCATCGCTACCGAAGCAGCGCCAATTTTTGAATAAGATATATGCATAATTTCGTCTGCTTGTTTATAAAGCTTTTTTGAAAACGTTTGTTGCTGGTTACGTCGGTTGTTTCTGCCTGTGATCTGGCAGTCGACCGGGCAGCAGGCGACTAACTTTCGCTGACTCGGAAATAATACTAGGATTGCCAGGGGTAATTCCCAGAAGCTAAAATTAAACTATAACCTCCGGCCGGCTGGACCGGAATTTAGCTTTAACTAACTGCCAAAATATCGGCAATACGGATAACGCAACGATTCCCAGCACTACTTTTTCAAAATTGTCCCTGACTAGGGGAATACTACCCAGAAAGTAGCCGGCAAAAGCAAGGCTCACAACCCATAGAATTGCCCCGACGATATTGAATTTAAAAAAGACCCTGTAATTCATTGCCGCAACACCACCTACAAATGGTGCCAAAGTCCTGACTATCGGCACAAACCGCGCTATTACAATTGTGGACGCTCCGTATTTTTCATAAAAACCTTGGGTATGAGCAAGATGTTCAGGCTTGATCATTCTCTTTCCAAAAAGGCGGATATGCTGGATCTTAGTTCCAAAACGGCGTCCGATCAGGTAGTTGCAACTATCGCCAAGTATGGCAGCCAGTAAAAGCAATGCAACAATAAGCCAGATGTTAAGCGAATCGGGGTATTTTGCAGCCATCATTCCTGCTGCAAACAGTAATGAATCGCCAGGGAGAAATGGCATAAATACAACCCCCGTTTCAATAAAAATGATCAGAAAAAGCACGGCATAAGTCCATGCGCCATACTGCTCAATGATGTGTCCCAAATGTGTGTCCAGGTGGAAAAAGACATCTAGGATTTGGTTGAAAAATTCCATTGTATGTGTTTTTTTATTTGATGGTTGTCATCAATATGCAAATGGTGATATACATAAGCATGATCGTAAATGCGTAGAACATTGCCGTTAACATTTCCTTATCCGGTCTGATTTTTTCGTTTTCCATGATCATTTCAGTTAGTCTATTAAATTAGAAGCCGGTTCCTTAACACGCACCTGCGAATTCAGGCGGACGCTGTCTTCTGGCAGCTCATCATTTTCGACGACGATGGCACAGTTTAACTCGTAGGATAGCGTCATTTCGTTCGGGTTGCTTGGGATGTTTTTTCCAAACTGTTTTAACATGCGAAAATCGTCTTCGCTAAGTATGACTGTGTTTTTTTATTTTTCATATGGATATATAGGTCTACGCCGTAGCCGCTGCCAGGTTCTTACCCTACAACGGCCTACGGCAACCGGGGCGTGACGGCCCGTGTTATATTAAGGAGCTGGCTGCGAGCTGATGGAAAACTTTTTCATCAAGCTTGTAGCGGTCATTTAATGTAAGACTGCTTCGCGCATTGAAAAGGGCGTGATTAACGGCATTGTACATCAGCCAGTAAGATGAATCCTGGTCAAAAAGCCGCTGCTCTAGTTTGAGCCGCTCATAAGCTTGCTTGGCCAGTTGAACGGGAATCGGCATTGTTTTTAGCAGTTTTTCATCCGCTCTGCCAAAGGATTTTTGTTGAAAATGCTCATATACAGTGGTCGTCAGGGTAGGGCTTTTGTAATCCTGGCCAGCCAGCAATTCATACAGCTGCTCCTGAAAGAGTTCAGGTGTTTGCCTGCTGTGGTGGATTTTTCGGTTGGTTGCATCTTTTTTTGCGATGGCACTGCTGTTGGGTCCCTGTTTTTTTTCTTTTCCCTGCCCACGTTCCTTCAACCACGATCGATATTTTGGGAGTTCGGAAAAGGAGTCCGCCCATCCCATTAGCCCATTCTGGCAAACTGCCCGGTACATGCTCGTGCCCGGAATCCCTGAACCATCAAGCATGGCCGTCAATGTTTTGCCTTGTACGCTAAATGGGGTTTTTCCATTATAACTATTCGTCAAAATCATGCTCCGCTGCAACTGCTCACCGCCAATGGAAAGCTGCTCAGGAAAAATTATATTAATGCTAAATTCACCCGTAGAAGTATATTTTATTTCCAGTTTATAGTCTGAAAAGAGCTTATCGACAACTTCTCTAATTAATACGTTCGGTATGATGGCATAGTCAGCGCTTTGAATGCCAAAAATCGTCTTAGTCCCGCGAAAAGGCTGCCCTACGATAAGTTGCTGCTTATCAGTGGCCATGATTTCATAGTCCGGCAATAAGTCTGCCAGCCACACCGGATGTACAGGGTAGCAGATTTCATCCCATGATGTAGTGAACTGCGGCTGAGCACTGAGATAAGTCATTTTTCTTGTTTTTTATTTTTACAGTTGTAAATTTACAAAAAATAGTATCGGAAAGAAAATATAAATGAAAAAATGTTTTGGCATGGCAAAATCAAATCCGTATATAACAGTCAGTTAACAGCATACTAGTCTCATATTGAAATTCTAAGCAACAAATACTCATGGAATTCGAAGTCATCGTTTCACTTTTGTCGCTGGTCGCTTGGAGGCGGTTTTAGGCATTGATAACGTGAGGGCTTTGGGCTGGAAATTCCGAAGGGCTATATTTACTTCTCTATGGCATTTTCCCTGCTGGTGGATGTATTCCAGATGCGCATGAACAAATCTAAAAGTGCGCCTGTAAAAACCCATGCACATTACCAGCAAGGTGAAGATCGGCTTCTACCCTAGTTTTTTAAAAAATATAAAAGGCACAAGCTTCTGCTAAATTGGCTCGTGCAAATAAACATTACAATACTCTTATGAAAAAAATACTTATCCCTATTGATTTCTCTGAAAATTCACAAAAGGCCCTGCAAGCTGCCAAAACAATTGCAAAAAAAACTGGCGCGGAATTAGCCATTATGCATACCTCCCAGTCTGAAAACACCGGCATTGCAATGCCGATGACCGAAGGTACGCTTGTGATGTTCAACGAATTGGAGAACTCATATAAGCAACAACTCGACGAGTATGTAGCTGGCGCTCAGTCAGAAGGTTATCAGGTAAAGGGTATTTGGGAGTCTAATGCAATTCAAACTGCGATATTGCGGCAGGCAACTAATATTAATGCCGATTTGATAGTTGTCGGCCGGACAGGGCAGGGGACATTCGTAGATAAACTGATCGGCAGTTCGTCAACCGGCGTTGCATTGGAGGCGTCTTGTCCTGTGTTGGTTGTTCCGCCCCAGGCAACGCTGAGTGGGTTTAAGAATATTATTTATGCGACGCAATTTGATCAACAGGAAACAGATATCTTACATCAGATAAAAGTGCTGACAAAGCAGCTTGGTGCCAAACTAAGCCTGGTTAAAATCAATTCATTCCACGAACCTGAGAGCCATGCAAATCAAGCGCGCATACTCAGAACCATTCAGGAGCTGGATATGGCAGACATGGACGTGGTCATTGTTGAGGATGTAAGTTTTATTGAAGGAATAAATAAATTTTGTTATCATCAAGGCGCTGATTTATTGATTGTTTCGAATCGTGAAAGACACTTTTTGCAGCAGTATTTGACGAATCCAAGTATGACTAAAAGGTTGGTTGTAGAAACGCATCTGCCTTTACTCGTATACCATATCAGATAAGTGACTTTCGTTTTCGAGTTGAAAGACTATTCAGCACAATTTATTTTTTAACCTTTTCGTATGAAAAAAATATTTCAGTGGAGTTACATTGCACCTGTTATTGCCTGGATTTTTTACCTTGTGCTGCCTATTGGTTCAGGCTTTCTGGTCAACTCGTTAGCCGTAGTTGCTTTGATTGCAGGTGTATTTTCAGCCGTGCACCATGCTGAGGTAGTCGCACACAAAGTGGGCGAACCTTATGGAACAATTATCCTTGCAGTAGCGGTAACGCTTTTGGAAGCTTCGATTATCGTATCACTCATGTTGACAGGAGGAGCCGGTGCTGATACTTATGCACGGGACACCCTATTTGCTGCCGTTATGCTTATATTAAATGGCATTCTGGGTATTAGTATGTTTTTTGGTGCATTGAAATTTAAGGAACAGAGTTTTGAAACGAAAAGCGTTACAATTGCATTAGTCAGCCTAGTGTCTATTTTAGTACTTACGCTGGTGTTGCCTAATTTTACCACCAGTATTGCCGGACCTTCCTACAGCACGCCTCAGCTAATCGCCATTGGCGTTTGCTGCCTGGTCATTTACGGGTCTTTTATATTTACGCAAACCGTCAGGCACCGTAAGTATTTTCTAACAGAAGTCTCAGGCCAGGAAAAAGATGTTTCTAGAAGCGAAGCCCTGATAAGCCTAGCTTTTTTAATGATATGTTTAGGCGTAGTTATTTTCCTGGCCAAAAACCTTTCTCCTGTAATTGAAAGCGGAATTGTTGCAGCCGGCTTACCCACGGCACTGGTGGGTGTGGCTATTGCAGCTGTTATTTTACTACCAGAAGGCATAGCTGCTATCCGTGCGGCAAGACGTGGCCAATATCAGACAAGCATCAATCTCGCATTAGGCTCAGCCTTAGCAAGTATAGGGCTAAGTATTCCTACTGTGGTCATTGTTTGTACAATAATGGATTTACCACTTATCCTCGGTCTGACCATGAAATCCATGGTCCTGCTAGTTCTTTCAATTTTCACGGTAATGCTATCGCTTAATAAGGGACAAACGAACAGCTTATATGCTATTGTGCTTTTGGTCAATCTGATGATGTATATCTTTACAATCGTATTTCCTTGAATACATATACAATTACTGACAAATCCCAACTTGTAATAGCAATAATGCCAAATCCTGGTTTAATAACACAACTTTAACTGTCGTGATAATCACTCTGTCAATAGAGGCCATGAGAATTATTTTGGTGACGACAGTGCCTGGTTTAGATACCAAACCTAGTCCATTCGAAAATTAATCTAGTGCCTTTTTTGCAAAAATGGAAATGATCATACCTGGAATTGCTAAAACGATTGCAAAATATGTCAAGCTCATGGGAGAATAACTTCCGAGCAATACACCTGCTGCGGAAGTTGCGATCATAATAGATAAATTAAACGCAGAAGATTGAACCGAAGTGGCAACGTCTTTTCCACTTTCTACCTGCCTGCTTACGGCTGCCTGCAGTAAGGTCACTAATGGACCAAAGGAAAGTCCCCATAAAAAGAATGCAACATGAGCTACTAATGTCTTTCTACCAAATAGCAATAGAACAAGCATAGAAAAAATTACGAGTGCAAACATCGCTGTGGTAAGCAGCCTCAAATGTTTGTCGATGTATTTTATGGCCAGCAATACTGAAATCAAAGACCCTGATCCAAAAAGTAGTAAGGCACTTTCTATTCCACCTAGCAATTCAATTTCATCAACAAGCCTGGTAATATATACATATACACCATAGTGGGCCATTACGCCAAGAAGGGTGAGCAGTAGGACTGTCAATACCGACGGAATTTTGAACAGGGAAAAAGGCGATGAACTTCTGGTAAGTTTCTCGCCGGGTGTAAATGGTAATGCAACAGCACATGTCACAGCAATGGCGATAATAATTATCCCAAGTGCGATAAATGCTGCCCGCCACCCGTATCGGTTGCCAATAAATGTTATAGACGGCATTCCTGCACTAATACCCAAGGTATTTCCAGCCATAATCACGGCAATCGCTTTTCCATGATGCTCATGGTTGACTAGGCGCATCCCGTAGGCCGCTATCATGGGCCACATCACGCCGGCACAAATACCGCCTATGATCCTTAGGATAATGATGATAGTATAATTGGCTAAAATGCCGACCATGATATTGGAAGCAGCAAATCCGGCGAGCAAAATCAATATCAAGATTTTGCGGTTAAATTTCAGGGTTACCGCAACAAGTGGGATGGCAAAGATAGCGGACGCAATTGCGTAGTAGCCTACCAGATTACCTCCTTGTAGCTCACTGATATTTAAATCGGAATTTATTTGCGGCATCACACCGGATGGCATTAACTCAGAAAGAATCCCGACAAATGTTACAGACGACATCAAAATCATGATCAGCCAGGGAAACGCATTTGTACTTCCGGCTATCGTTTGTTGATTGCTCAATGTACATTCTTTTTTGTAGTTACTTAAAATTATGGTTTTTGCGTCATTCTTTCAATCTGGCATATTCAGATTTTGATAATTATTGATATTGTTGGTGCATTAATGAGGAGAATTTAGCTTTGTAAAGATTATATCCTTACATATTAACTAATTGTTTATGCGAATCTGGTAGCTTATGTATGAGGTGTTTTTCAGCAAATTCAACGAGAAGGTACAACTGAGCGAATCAGAAGAATATGCCATGAAACAATTTCTGACGCCGAAAAAACTGCGGAAGCGTCAATACCTGCTACAGGAAGGAGATATCTGCAAGACTGTAGCATTTATAGAAAAGGGAGCTATGCGCAGTTACATTGTGGATTCTAATGGACAAGAGCACATTTTTTCATTTGCGCTGGAAGGATGGGCGATCGGCGATCTATCCAGTTTCCTGACTGAGCAGATCTCAACGCAGAATATAGATGCCCTCGAAGACTGCGAGCTAGTTTTGATCAGTAAGTCTGCACATGACCAGATGCTGATTTCGGTGCCCAAGTACGCAACATTTTTCAGGATATTAATGACCGAGGCCTACATTGCACTCCAGAAAAGAACGCTGAGCATTATCAGTATGTCTCTGGATGATCGATATAAATCTTTTATTGACCAATACCCTGACATTGTCCAGCGTGTCCCCCAACATATGATTGCCTCTCACATGGGACTTTCCCCCGAAACATTGAGTAGGATCCGCAGCAGGATCGGTAAAAGTCAATAGCTTCCCTTTGCTTTCCCCTGACGGCTTATCTTGACCAAAATCAATGGAATTTCTTGATCAGAGTCATCGTCCCGAGTAGGCCCATTGGGGTAATTTTGTGTATCAAAAGTGAAACAAAATGAACACGAAACAGACCATTGCGATCATAGGTGCCACCGGGAATGTGGGCACCTTCATTTCCAAAAGCCTGTCAAAAGGCAACTATCGTTTACTGCTGCTAGGTAATCATCCAGATAAACTGGAAGCTTTATATGAGGAGATTAGAAACGCGAGTCCTGAGGCTGATATCGAAATTTACGGATGTCCGACAGAGGCATCCTGGGAGGCCGACATCATTATCCTGGCCGTTCCTTATGGATCTCAACAGGAAATTACGGAGAAAATCCGGGAAGTTGCCAATCAGAAGATGGTCATAAGCATTGCTAACCCGTTAAACGAATCCTATGACAGTTTTGCGACCGTCTCTGGTACGCGTGCCGCAGAAGAACTGCAAAAATTGCTGCCCAATTCGAAAGTTGTCAAAGCCTTCAATATAGTATTTGCGGCTGCCTTTGCCAAGCCTATCCTTGTAGGCATGAAGGCCGTTTCATTCATTGCCTGAATGATCAAGAGACTTTCCAAACTGTGATTGAGCTTATCGAAACTGCCGGTTTCAGCCCTGTTGTAGCAGGCGAGCTTGGCGTAAGCCGAACATTATTAAGGATGTCCTCACTGTTGACCCAACTCAATATGAAATACAATTATAACTGGCTGTCCGGGTGAAAAATCCTACATCACCAGGCAGAAATATCATCAGCAATGATCAAAAGAAAGCAATTCATAAAAACTGCCGTTACAGGCGCAATTGGTATGACAACATTAGCAGCATTCAAACATTTTACAAATGAGCTTCCAGACCAGCAGCGACCGATGCCGGTCCTGTTTATAGGCCACGGCTCACCGATGAACGGCATTGAAGACACTGCGTTTAGCAGAAGGTGGATACAAATGGCCAAAGAAATCCCTACGCCAGCTGCCGTGCTGGTGGTATCGGCGCACTGGTTTACGAACGGCACCAAGATTACAGCAATGGATTTTCCTCAAACAATTCATGATTTTGGAGGATTTCCGCCGGCACTTTTTGCCGTACAATATCCTGCGCCGGGCAATCCAGCACTAGCCAAAGAAGCTGCCGGGCTCATTCGTTCCGCAAAAGTGGAGCTTAATCATGACTGGGGACTTGACCACGGCACCTGGACGGTGGTAAGACATATGTATCCGGAGGCTAAAATTCCAGTGCTTCAACTTAGCATTGATTACACCAAAGGGCCTCAATTCCATTATGACCTGGCAAGGGAATTAATGGCGCTACGAAAAAAGGGAGTGCTGATCATTGGTAGCGGAAATATGGTGCACAATCTGAGAATGGTAGCCTGGGACAAGCTTAGCGTGCAGGGTTATGGATATGACTGGGCGTTGCAAATCAATGAGCAATTCAAAGCTCTGATCCAGGAAAATGACCACAAGCCATTGATCAATTACAGTCAGTTAGGAAGAGAGGCCGCACTGGCCATACCGACTCCGGAGCATTACCTTCCTCTGATGTATACATTGGGCTTAAAGGCGGGAAAGGAACCTGTTTCTTTTTTCAACGACCAGGCCGTTGGCGGTTCACTGACAATGACGTCTGTTAAAATTGGCTAGTCGCAGAAGTGACAAAATTTAATTAAATTCTTGCCGGCATCAGACTCTTCTAAAAATTCTATACATTGACATAACATTCACCTAATCCTTTGCATGGTTATGAATTGTAGCTTCAACCAGTATCCGTGCAACAGGCTCCCCAGTTCACCGCCACGGCTAATCTGCAATTCTTAAGTTTTTTATCTGCAATCATCTGTTCATGATCGAGTTTCCAAAATTCCATTCTTATGAATCAAAGGATACAGCTCTCACTAACTGGTTTGTCATTGACGTTCGTCCTTTTCTTGTCCTGTCAGGACAAAAAGCAGGGCAGTGGGAATGTGGCGGAGCAAATCAAGGACTATCCGGTCCTGACGATTACACAAAGAACGATCACATTAAATAGCGAATTCCCGGCAACCATCGAAGGGCAGCAGGATATTGAGATCCGTCCGAAAATTGATGGATTTATAGAAAAGATTTTCGTTGATGAAGGTGCTACTGTGAAAAAAGGGCAAGCGCTGTTTAAAATCAATGCCCCTCAATATGAACAGGAAGTAAGGACTGCACAGGCCAATATTAAAATCGCAGAAGCAGACGTCAATGCCGCGCAAATGGGTGTCAATAAGGTGAAGCCATTGGTCGAAAAGAACATTATCAGTAAATACGAACTTGAATCAGCGCAGTTTACCATGCAAGCAAAACAAGCGGCGCTGGCACAGGCTTTCGCTGCGCTTTCCAATGCGCGTACCAATTTGGGCTATACTACCATTGCAAGCCCTGCAAATGGCATTGTTGGCTTAATTCCTTATAAAATCGGCAGCCTTGTCAATAGTAATACACCCGAACCATTAACCACAGTTTCAAACATTGGCAACATATACGCCTATTTCTCGATCAATGAAAAACAGGTTTTAGCATTCTCCAAAAACACGAAGGGCAATACAACGAAAGCCCGGATCGCGACAATGCCATCTGTATCCCTGGTTTTAGCGAATGGAGCCGTTTTTGCTGAAAAAGGCCGGATTACAACGACCAGCGGTTCTATCAATACAGAGACAGGCTCCATTAGGGTGCGGGCAACTTTTCCAAATCCCGGAAGTATTATACGCAGTGGGAGCAGTGCTACTGTCCGCATTCCTTCCCGGCTTGATTCGGCCATTGTCATCCCGCAAAAGTCGACCTACGAAATACAAGGGAAAAAGTTTGTGTACCGTGTTTCGGCAGACGGCACCGTTAAGAGTGCGGAAGTTGGCGTGCTGGACAATAATGATGGACAGTTCTTTGTTGCCCAAACCGGCCTTGCCGTAGGGGACAAGATTATCCTGGAAGGGGTAGCGTCGTTACGGGAAGGGGCAAAGGTCATTTCCAGACCAGTAAAAGCGGACAGTGTTTACGCCAAAAACTTGTAGGTTATGTTCAATCGATTCA
Organism: Dyadobacter chenhuakuii; assembly: GCF_023821985.2. Taxonomy (NCBI): domain Bacteria; kingdom Pseudomonadati; phylum Bacteroidota; class Cytophagia; order Cytophagales; family Spirosomataceae; genus Dyadobacter; species Dyadobacter chenhuakuii. The sequence continues at coordinate 871,463 of NZ_CP098805.1, forward strand.
TTGATCAGCCAGTACTGTCTACAGTCATTTCCGTTCTTATTGTCATCCTTGGTGTATTGGGGCTAATTTCCCTGCCTATTGCGCAATATCCTGAGATCGCTCCGCCTACTGTCGTTGTCTCCACATCATATCAGGGTGCCAATGCGGATGTGGTGCTTAATAGCGTGATTGTGCCATTGGAAGAACAGATCAACGGCGTGGAGGACATGACTTACATGACATCTTCGGCTGGGAATGATGGCACAGCGCGGATTACAATCAACTTTAAGCTAGGCACAAACCCCGACCTTGCATCTGTAAATGTGCAGAATCGCGTCGCGCGGGCAACTGCGCTCTTGCCGCAGGAAGTCACGCGCTCCGGTGTAACGACGGCCAAAAGCCAAAGCAGTAACCTTGTGATTTTTTCCTTATACAGCGAGAATCCCGCCTATGATCAGACATTTTTGCAAAACTATGCGGAGATAAACCTGGTGCCCTTAATTAAGCGCGTATCAGGGGTTGGAGAGGCGAATGCGTTCGGACGTATGGATTATTCCATGCGGATCTGGTTGAAACCGGATGTGATGGCAACTTATGGGCTTGTCCCTTCGGATGTCAGCACTGCACTGGCAGAGCAAAATATAGAGGCTGCCCCCGGTCAGTTCGGTGAACAGGGCTTGCAATCCTTTCAGTACGTGATCAAGTATTCGGGCAGGCTCAAAGATGCAGGCGAGTTTGAAGAAGTGGTCATCAAGGCCACGCCAAGTGGTCAGGTATTACGGCTCAAAGACATTGCCCGCGTGGAGCTGGGCGCTATGAGCTATGCCAGCAGTACGACAACCAATAGCAACCCCTCGGTAGGTGTATCCATCAGCCAAACAGCGGGCTCCAATGCCAAGGAAGTGATTGAAGGAAGTTTGCAGGTATTGGATAATGCCGCCAAATCGTTCCCTTCCGGTATCAAGTACGTCACGCTGATCAATGCAAACGATTTTCTGGATGCATCCATTGAAAAGGTGATCCATACGCTCATTGAAGCATTCATTCTGGTGTTTTTAGTAGTTTTTATTTTCCTGCAAGATTTTCGGTCTACGCTTATTCCCGCTATTGCTGTTCCGGTGGCTATTCTGGGCACTTTTTTCTTTCTGCTGCTTTTTGGGTTCACGATTAACCTTTTGACATTGTTTGCATTGGTCTTGGCCATTGGGATTGTCGTTGATGATGCCATAGTCGTGGTGGAAGCCGTTCATGCTAAACTGGACGAGGGATACACATCCGCGCTCAAAGCCACAAAAGACGCCATGAGTGAAATTTCGGGAGCCATCATCTCAATCACCCTTGTGATGGCGGCGGTATTTCTGCCGGTAAGTTTTATCGAAGGCTCATCCGGGGTGTTTTACAAACAATTTGGCTTGACGCTCGCCATTGCGATTATGCTCTCTGCTGTCAATGCACTCACGCTCAGTCCTGCATTGTGCGCTATATTTTTAAAACCGCATAAAGAAGATACAAGCCATAAAAAGAACATTTTACAACGTGTTTATGGCTGGTTCAACCGCACATTTGACAAGACAATCCAGCGCTACAAACAAGCCGTTTCATTCCTGATTGCGAAGAAGTGGGTTGCGGGATTGATCATTGCCGTGTTTGCCGGCCTGTTTTATTATCTGATGCAAACCACCCCTTCTGCATTCGTGCCTAATGAAGATACTGGCTCTATCATGGCTGATATTGCCCTGCCACCTTCGGCATCGACGGAAAGAACAGAGGCCATCATGAAGCAAGTCGAGGCAATTGCGCGTTCGATCCCGGAAGTACAGAATATATTAAAAATTACAGGTAGAGGGATGATCAGCGGAGTTGGAAGCAACTATGGGATGGTTGTAATGCGGCTGAAACCCTGGTCTGAGCGTGGAGGGGAAGGACAGGATGTTCAGGCTTTGATTGGAAAATTATTTGCAAAAACAGGCGGGATCAGGGATGCCAAGATCATCTTTTTTGCACCTCCGACCATTTCAGGGTTTGGCTCATCGGGCGGGTTTGAGTTTCAGCTGCAAGACAAAAGTGGAAGTGACATTGCCCTATTCTCTAAAATTGGCAATGATTTTCTGGCAGCATTAAGTAAGCGGCCTGAAATTCAGTACGCGTCCACTGCATTCAATGTGAATTTTCCGCAGTATCAGATCGATGTGAATGTGGCCAAGGCAAAAGTGGCAGGCATCACTGTCAATGACATCATGAGCACGATGCAGGGCTATTACGGCGGCGTGTATGCATCTAATTTCAATCAGTTTGGTAAACAATTCCGGGTCATGTACCAGGCCGAGGCTGCTTCGCGGGCTAATCCCGAAGGGCTCAGCAACATTTATGTCCGCAATGCAAACGGCCAGATGGCGCCTATTACGGGCTTTATCACCATGAAGAGAGTGTATGGGCCTCAGTCAATTTCCAGGTTTAATTTATTTACTTCTATTGGTGTTACCGGTTCGCCCAATCCAGGGTTTAGCTCAGGCGATGCCATTGCGGCCATTCAGCAAGTGGCTGCTGAGGTACTTCCACAAGGATATGGATATGAGTTTTCAGGGATGACCAGGGAAGAGATTTCTGCTGGCGGGCAGACCGTTTTCGTCTTCATGCTGGTCATCGTTTTTGTCTATTTGCTGCTTAGCGCACAGTATGGAAGCTATATATTGCCTTTCGCGGTGCTTCTTTCCCTTCCGATCGGATTGGCAGGCACATTCTTATTCGCCAGCTTATTTGGTATCACCAACAATATTTATCTGCAAATCACACTGGTCATGCTGATAGGGCTTTTGGCAAAGAATGCAATTCTGATTGTCGAATTTGCAGTGGAACGTAGGCGGCATGGGATGTCGCTGGTGGAAGCGGCTGTCGAAGGTGCACAGGCACGGTTGCGTCCGATCCTGATGACCTCTTTTGCTTTTATTCTGGGTTTGGTTCCACTCATGCTTTCAACCGGCGCAGGTGCAATTGGAAACCGCTCCATTGGAACTGGTGCCGTAGGAGGAATGCTGGTAGGAACGCTCATTGGGGTTTTTGTGATACCGGTGCTTTATATCGTATTCCAGTCTTTACAAGAAATGATCAGCGGTCCGCCCAAGCCAATTACAGAACAAGTTCAGGACGATCATTGAAGCGTTTTAATAGCAAGATTATGTATAAAAAACATTTAAAGCGACTAGTTCTGTTTTGTCTGCTGGGTTTGCTGCTTTGCTGTTGTAACATTGTCAGACCCTACCAGAAACCGCTAACAGCACCCGGTAACCTTTACCGAGATGTGGTCACGGCCGACACAAGCGGGCTCGGCCAGCTTCCCTGGAACCGGCTCTTTACCGATACGACTTTGCAAAGCCTGATAAGTCGGGGAATTAAAAACAACCTGAACCTGCAAATCGCTTATACACGTATTGAGCAGTCCAGGGCCTATTATGAACAGAGTAGAGCAGCATTATTTCCAACCGTTATCGGAGATCTTGGCGTGACGCGTTCAAAGCTTTCGGAAGCTCAGGGCTTTGGTATTAGAAACAGTGCGACCCAATATCAGCTGGGATTATCTTCTGGCTGGGAGGCGGACATTTGGGGGAAACTACGAAGCACAAAACGCGCTAACCTAGCACTTCTATTGCAATCGGAAGCAGGTGCGAAAGCTGTACAAACAAACCTGGTGGCCGATATTGCCAATTATTATTATGCACTGCTGGCCTTGGATCAGCAGCTAGCCATTACAAGGCAGACTGTGTCCAATTGGGATACGACGGTGCAGACCATGCGTGAACTGAAAATAGCAGCCGTAGTTACCGAGGCGGCTGTGGTGCAAAGCGAAGCGCAGCGTTATGTAGCAGAAGTGACAATTCCTGACCTGATCCAGAGTACAAGGGAAACAGAAAACGCGCTAAGTATTCTACTTGCCGTTCCAGCCACGTCCGTCAGACGCGGCACGCTTTGGGATCAGGATACGCTTGATGTATTGCAAACGGGTGTTCCCGCGCTGCTGCTGGCAAATCGCCCTGATGTGCAACAGGCAGAACTTAATTTTAGATATTATTTTGAGTTGACTAATGTGGCGAGGACTTACTTTTATCCGGCATTAACAATCTCCGGCTCGGTGGGTTATTCGGCTCTGCAACTGGAAAACTTTCTTAAACCAATCTCCCTTGCGGCAAGCATCGGCGCGGGACTGACCCAGCCGATATTCAACAGACGCGCCAATATAACCCGCCTGGAAGTTGCCAAGGCCCAGCAGAAGGAGGCGCTGCTCAATTTTGAGAATGTGCTGCTTACAGCCGGACAACAAGTGTCGGATGCCATGTCGCTACACAACACTGCCCTTGATAAAATAGCGATCCGCAGCTATCAGTTGGAAGCATTGCAGAAATCGGTTAGCTATTCAGGCGAGCTACTCCAAAACGGTTTTGCCAACTACAACGAGGTCATTACGGCCCGACAAAGTTTGTTGCAAGCGGAGCTTGGAAGCATTAATGACCAATTGCAACGGTTGCAATCAGTGGTTAACTTATACAGGTCGTTGGGAGGAGGTTGGGCTAGTCCCTGATATTGTTTGGTAAATGGCTTTATAATCTTAAAATTGAAACAATGATAAATAAACTATTATCCTATGCGGCCGGGTTACAAGCGACCGGCATTAATGCTGCCCGATGGGGTATTGTGATTGTAATGTTATGGATTGGCGGTTTGAAAGCTTTTCAATATGAAGCTGCCGGCATCGTGCCGTTTGTAGCCAATAGTCCATTTATGAACTTCTTTTATAAATACGATGCGCCAGAATATAAGCAGCATATGAATAAGGAAGGTGAATTAAAGCCCGAAAATGTCGCATGGCATCAAGCCAACCATACTTATATTTTTTCTTATGGGTTGGGCACAGTAATCATTCTGATTGGCTTTTTGGTAGCGCTGTACCCGGTATTTCCCGCAGTCTCAGCATTTGGAAGTTTTCTTGTTATCATGATGTCAATTGTCACATTGTCATTTCTGATTACCACACCTGAAACCTGGGTGCCATCACTTGGTGACGCCGAGTATGGGTTCCCTTATCTGAGTGCAGCAGGGCGACTTGTGATTAAAGATATTATCATGCTTGGTGCAGGGATTGCTACGATGGCCCAGGCCGCCAGAAAGTATTTAACCGCACAGCAAACGAGCGGGTAGTAAGGCAGCTTTATCATGTAATGTTGTTCTTCAATACAAATCAACTAAACTAGATAATGTAATGAACAAGTCGCTCAACCTAGTAGTTATGACAGCATTTATTGTCTCTGCCTGCAACACTTCTGAACAGTCGGATCAAGGAAAGGATACCACGCTCATCAGCCTTTCACCTAAGACGATGAAACAGATAGCAGCGGTAGATGAACGTTATCAGTCTTATAATGTGGAAACAGTGGAGGTCGCAGGCGGGCAGTTCTGGAAACCTTATCACTTGATGGACAGCTTGCCGGACCTGGCTGCAAATTCAACTTACGACGTCTCACAAACCAATGATCAGCTGTACCGGCAATTGAAACCCCTTGATCTGACAGACAAAAGGTTGCTAATCCTGGCTAAAGGGTTAGCCCCTGCGTATGTACGAATGAGTGGTACGTGGACAAATGGTATTTATTTCCAGGACAACGACCAGCCGAAGTTGACGAAGGCGCCTGCCGGTTTCGTCAATGTGATGTCAAGAAAAGAATTTGGAGGGTTGCTGGATTTTGTTAAAGCTACCGATTCAAAACTGGTTACTTCGTTTGCAGTATCCAATGGTGTAAGGGATGCGCAAGGCGTATGGACGCCAAAACAAGCCCAGAAACTAGCGGATTTTGCCAAGAGTGTAGGTGGCAAAATTGCAGCAGCCGAACTGTTTAATGAACCAACAATGCCGACGGCTGGCGGTGAAATCAGTAAGGCGTATAACGCGGAAAACTTCGCCAAGGACATGGCTGCTTTTAATGCCTGGGCCGAAAAGGCAGTTCCTGATATGCTGGTGCTAGGGCCAGGTTCAGTAGGTGAAGGGTCGCCCAACGTTTCTCTTCAGGGGATGGGAATGAATATTTTGCCAACCGAGGATATGTTAGCTGCTAAACCCAATCCTAAATTCGATGTTTTCTCCTATCATTATTACGGAGCGGCTTCCATGCGCATGATTCGCAGTGGGCCTTTTTCGGTAAAAGCTGAAAATGCGCTGGACGCAGGTTGGTTGCTGAAAACAGATACGGTCGCACATTATTATGCGGGTTTAAGGGATAAGTATAACCCTGGCATTCCTTTGTGGATCACAGAAACGGCGCAGGCTGCGGGTGGAGGCGACCCATTCTCAGCGACTTTCCTTGACACTTTCCGCTACCTGTACCAAATGGGATCCTTGGCCAAGAAAGGGGTAAAGGTTATCATGCATAATACCCTTATTGCCAGCGAGTACAGTCTGATCGACCAGGATACACATTTGCCTAAACCAAATTACTGGGCAGCGTATCTGTGGGCCAAACTTATGGGCACCCAGGTTTACGAAACAGGGCAGGGGACAAAGGGCGTTTATGTTTTTGCTCACAACATGAAAGGGAGCAAGGCAGGTGTAACGCTGCTGGTAATCAATACAAATAAGAAAGAAGCTCCAATCCATATCGATATAGACTCCGAGCACTATTTGCTGACTTCCTCTCAATTGGAAGGACAAACCATACAGCTTAACGGGACAGATCTGAAACTCGAAGACAATGGTGAGTTGCCAGTTTTAAAGGGCAAGCCAGTAAAGAGCGGTGAGCTGACGGTTCCGCCAACCAGCATTAGCTTTTTTGCGATCCCGGATGCTGGTATAACGGGTCCAAAATAAGGATTTGAATAGCCCTGGATTTATTGTGGCAAATGATTTGAACCTGTCGCAGGTAAATAATCATTCATATACTAATGAACCATCCAAGCGTTACCCAGAATTGCTGGGTTATGCTATTTTTTCTTAGCTCATTTACCCGATAGTCCACCCCAAGCTCTATTTTATTATTAGCGGTAGCAGTATATCCTAGGGTAGGTAAAATGCCGATCTCAAAGTCGGATTCATCACGTGACCAAATACCAAGAAAGTCATTGTTGACCTTTGCATAAAATTCCTTTGGATCGATGTATTGACCGTTAAGCGGTTTCTGTATCCCGATCCTATAGCTTATCCGGAAGTTACTAAGTCCATGGTTGGTAAAAGTTTCGTCGGCTAAGACTCGGTGTGCTATACTAAACCATTCAAACTTCCTCACATTATTAAATTGTTGAATGATCCGGTGATAATACGTATTATCTTCTAACCTTATCATATAACCACCTCCAATGATATTATTAATAGACAATTTAGTAGTAAGCAGCAAAGTCAAATCAGTGCGCTCATATTGAAATCTATGGTTGGGAGACTTATCCATTTCTTTCTGCGATAGGATTTGACGAGACTCAAATTTTGTATTAAGCTTTAAAGCTTTGCCAACCTTAAAGTTTACGTTAAATTGAGTAGTTGTGCCGGCCCGATATGTTTGCTGGCATAATGCTGTAAAGGATAATAAATAAAAGAGGAAAAATCTGCACATCAGTAAATAAGATTATCATCATTTGCTAATGCTATTTCCTTAGTACTTTCAATCTTTCCAGTACTATCAACGAGCACTTCAAAATACGCTTCCTCGTTTCCTGTCTGCCCTCGGACGACTATCTCATATTTAACTATCATTCCTTCAAGCGGCATTTTGGCGAGAACGGCCCGTTCCAGGTTATTCTCGCTTCCATTCCATTGCAATTGTGTTTTGATAATTTTCTGACGCTTAAATGTAGCATTGAGGTTATCTTTTATTACAGAACGGATATTTTTTTCCAAATCACGAATGTTAATGAGAATTTCGATATCCTGTATTTGTCCGGATTCATCAAACTCGATACTGTAATGTTTTCCCGAATGCTTCAGTTTCGCTTCGATAGTCTTAGTGGTATCGCTTTCCTCCATATACCAATGAACCCTGGAGTTGTTAAATAGGCGGGACACAAATAAAGTGGCGCTGTCCGGAACGGAATCAGCTTTGACAGTGTATTCCCGTTCATATTTTTTTTGTCCCAGACAGGGCGTGCAGTGAAGTGCTACGAGCAGAAATAAGAAAAGATACAAGAAATGTTTGTTTGCAATCACGTTTTTAAATTTTGCTATCCATAAATTCAGTGAGGTCAGGCTTGATTTAACTGGTATTAAGGAATAGAAAATGTATAATTCGCCTTTATTCTAAAAGCTATACCGGTCCATGTGGAAAATGAGCCATAAAAGCTACAGCCATCCGTACGGAGGCTAAAAAACTGCAATTTCCTTCTAATTCTTTGTGGCATGCGTGGTAACCCATTGCTCAAAGGCTACCATAAAATCAGTCAGAAAGCTCTTTGTAGAATCATTAATGAGACTTCCGTTTTCATCAAATAACCCTGTTGCTTCAGCTATATATGCTTCGGGCTGTGCCATGGTGGGTACATTAACAAAAACAAGTGACTGGCGTAGGTGATGGTTAGCACCGAAACCACTAATATTTCCAATCGAAACGCTTACCACTGCTCCTGGTTTTCCATTCCAGGAATTTTGCCCATATGGACGCGAGCCCACGTCAATAGCATTTTTTAAAACAGCAGGTACCGAACGGTTATATTCTGGCGTAAGAAATAAAAGGCCATCGGCAGACCTGATTTGCCGCCGAAATTCTTCCCATTCGTTTGGCGGTGTTGCTTCCAGGTCCTCATTAAACATTGGAAGATCTGAAATATCTAATATTTCAAGACTCAGAGATTCCGGCGCAAGGGCAATCAGTGCGTTCGCAGTTTTTAAATTGTAGGACTCTTTGCGAAGGCTTCCTACGATAACTGCAATGTTATAATTTTTCATTATTTCATTTGTTAAAGTATGACATATAATTTATGTAAAACGCAGACGATGAAGCAGGCAGTGAAACGCACATTTTTATTGAATCGCAGCGAGCAGCTGGAGAGTTAAATCTTGTTGCACACCGAGTGATTGAATAGCTATATAAACATTGATAGGAATTAGCAGATATTTTCATCAATTTATAGAAATTTCCATATTTTTTGCTCTAAGTCAGATTATATTTTAGAATGAACTGCATAAGGGTATCATTAGGGAATTGTCGGAGGCATAGTGTAAAAAATAGTATTAGTAGTCTTTTTCCAACCGCCTATAATACTGGGTACTTTTATAGCTAACACAACCTGTAAATGATAACAGATACCGCAAATAGAGGAGAGGCATCAGTAGCCATACAACGCGAAAGTACATAGTAGTGATAGTTCGTGGACTGCGGTTGATTTTTCTTTGGGTGTATAAGGGATCAGTGCTAACGCATATTAAATTGTTTACCATCATGCAGACTTTTTTCCAGCTTAGTGCAGCAGACGTCATAAGTTCTCTAAAGACTTCCGCTTCGGGTTTAAAAAGTGATACAGTTGTAAACCTTCGAAATGAATTTGGGGAGAATGTATTGCAGGAGGCCAAACGAAAAAGTAAACTGTCCATCCTTATTGGTCAGTTTAAGGATGTTATGATTTTGATACTGATTGTCGCTGCCGCCATTTCATTTATGGTTGGCGAGCATACAGATGCATACGTTATTCTGGCCATCATTCTCGGTAATGCCTGGATGGGTTACTCGCAGGAATATAATGCAGAGCAATCAGTAAAGATGTTACAGAAAATGTCGGCACAGTTTGCGATCGTGATCCGCGACAATAACCCTTTAAAAATTGAAGCAAGTCAATTAGTCCCTGGTGATTTAATTCTACTGGAAGCCGGTGATATTGTCCCTGCCGATGCAAGGCTTATCCAGGTGAGTTCTCTTAAAACGGACGAAGCATCGCTTACCGGCGAAAGCCATTCAATAGAAAAAATAACCGAGCCAATAAAAGAAGGGGACATTGTGCCTGGTGACCAGCTCAATATGGTTTTCAAAGGAACGGTTGTGAGTAATGGTTCTGCCCAAGCGGTCGTCACTGCCATTGGTATGAATACCGAAATCGGTAAAATTGCAGGTATGATGGAGGCAAGTTCTCAAAAAACGCCCCTCCAGAAAAGGCTAGCTGTTTTTAGTAAGCAACTGGCGGTTATTGTTCTAGTGATTTGCCTAACCGTTTTTGGTCTTGGCTTGCTCCGTGGCGAGCCACCATTTGCCATGTTTCTTACCGCATTGTCGCTGGCTGTTGCTGCGTTGCCAGAGGCATTGCCAGCCGTTATAACAATTGCGCTTGCCCAGGGGGCCCGCCGAATGGTGAGCCAAAATGCATTGATGAGAAAATTGCCGGCGGTTGAAACGTTAGGGTCAGTCACCTATATATGCAGCGATAAAACCGGGACGCTTACCCAAAACATCATGACGGTAGAAAGTATCCTTGCTGTAGAGGGCAAGGAAGAACTTTTGGGCTATGCCATGATGCTCAATAATGATGTGCGATTTTCCGCAGACAAAGAACTGTTGGGCGATTCCACAGAAACAGCATTGGTAAAGTATGCCATAGATAAGGGCAAAACAAAAGAAGAAGCAGATCAAAAATTCCCGCTGTTGGAGAAGCTGCCATTCGATTCAGAGCGCATGCGGATGGGCACCTTACATAAATATGGGGACAAATGGATTTTGTTTGTAAAAGGTGCCCCAATAAAAATGCTAGAATCGGTATCTGAAAAACACAAAAATCAGACTGACGGATGGCTCGCGCAAAACCGTAAGTGGGCGGCAGATGGCCTTCGGGTTCTATTTTTTGCTTACAAAATTTTTGAAAAAGATCCTGGCAGGATAACCTCAGATGAAGAGAATGAACTTGAATTTTTGGGGATGGCAGCCATGATTGATCCGCCCCGCGAAGAAGTCATAGAAGCCATTAAAGAATGTAAATCCGCGGGTATAAAAACTGTAATGATAACCGGCGACCAGCCACTTACTGCCACAGCCATCGCCCAACGCCTGGGGATGATTGAAGAAGGATCCCAAGAGGTCAGGGCAGGCTCTGATTTAGAGAAGCTGACGGAAGAAGAATTTAAGAGTGTGACGAAACACGTTGCTGTATATGCCCGTGTGTCGCCAGAGCAGAAATTAAATATTGTAAAAGCTTTACAGAACAACGGTGAGTTTGTTGCCATGACTGGCGATGGCGTAAATGATGCACCATCCTTAAAGCAGTCAGATATCGGGATTGCAATGGGGATAACTGGCACTGACGTATCGAAGGAAGCATCTGATATGATTCTGTTGGATGATAATTTTGCCACCATTGTGAAAGCCGTTCGGGAAGGTAGGCGTATTTACGAAAATATTAAAAAGTTTATTGTTTATGTGCTTTCGTGTAACCTGGGTGAGATCCTCGTAATCTTCTTTGCCCCAATTATTGGGTTTGCTATTCCACTGCTCCCCATACACATTCTCTGGATAAATCTGGTGACGGATGGCTTGCCTGGGATTGCGCTGGTGGCAGAACCAGCCGAAAAGGACATTATGAACCGTCCGCCCCGTCCACCTAAGGAAAATTTATTTGCAGGTGGTTTAGTTCTTCGTATCGTACTCATAGGAATCATCATGACATTTGCTGCACTCTTCATTCAGTGGTGGTGCATAAATGAAAATTACGATGTAAAAACACAACAGACCGCAGTATTTACAACTTTGTGTTTTGTGCAACTAGGTAATGCACTTTCTGTGCGCTCTACATATCATTCTATATTTTCCAGAGACATATTTGCTAACCGGGGGATGTGGGGAGCAATAATCCTTACCATAATGCTTCAAATGCTGATTGTGTATGTGCCGTTTTTGGATACCGTTTTTAAAACAACACCATTAAGCTGGCATATTATGCTAATAGTGATAATTACAACTGTTGTTTGTATTATCTTAATTGAGTTGGTTAAGCTTATGAATAAGAAATAAGATCCCTACGATACCATATTGCCTGACGTCCACACCAGAGTAGGAGAGCGTTTCAAAAGCATTTAGCGACGGCATAATAGATAATTATTAAGCACTAATACTTGTCTTAGATTACAAGAATCAAAATCCTTTTACTATTATATCTCAAGAACTATGGAGCCATATGTAACGCTAACTGAAAGTTTGAATGAGTTGCGCAACCAAGGATATTCGGAGGACTTCAACCTTCGACAAAACTGCCTTGAGTGCCGTAACGGGCAGTTCAAAATATTTACCGATGACTTTAAAGTGGATAAATTCATTCGGTTTGAAGGGGACAGTAACCCCTCGGATGCAGCCGTGCTATATGCGATATCATCCGATGTTCATCAAATAAAAGGTGTGCTGGTAAACGGCTATGGTATTTACAGCGAATCAATAACGGACGAAATGCTGCGTAAGCTAGATATACGAAGCTAAACAGACAATTCGCTGTTGTCAAGCTCGGCCTGTGCAGCAGCATGTCAAAAGGCCGGATAGTCTTTTCGCTGTCATTCAATTGTAAATTCGAAATTTGCCAGCTGTTAGTTGGGTGATCCGCTCATTAAGAAATTAACGGCCATTGCCGCCATTGCCCTTGTACCTACTACCAATGCTTTTTCATCGACAAAGAATTTGGGATTATGGTTTGGGGCAGCTTTGGCAGGATCCTCACCTTCGGGCGTAACACCGAGAAAAATATACAGACCCGGCACTTCTTTGGCAAAGTAAGAAAAATCCTCCGAGGCCCCCTGCAACGACCCGGGTACCACGCCGGCTTCGGCAACGCGCTTCAGTACTGGCAGCATCTGTTTAGCCAGGGCATCATTGTTGTCTGTGACATCATACATAGGCAAAATGTCAACCTGCGCCCTCGCATAGGTTCCTTCCGCAATGTGCTCAGCAGCCTGCTTAATATCAGTATGAAGTTGCTTGCGTGCCTCAGGGTCATATGAACGGATGGTGCCAACCATTTTTACAGTGTCCGGAATCACATTCTGGCTGGACCCGCCATGGATCATCCCCACTGAAATAACGGCCGGCGACTTCGTCAGGTCAGCGCGTCGACTAACAACGGATTGTAAGCCGGCTATTACGTATGCCGAGGCTACTACCGGGTCAATTGTGTTCCATGGCATACCTCCATGGCCCTGCTGCCCGCTGACAGTAATATTCAGCACGTCGCTGCTGGCTGTGGCTGGTCCACTCTTGTAATCAATCTGTCCTGACTTGCCGGGGTGAACGTGTAGTGCGAATACTGCATCCGGTTTGTTTTTCTTAAACATGCCGTCTTCAAGCATCCGTTTGGCCCCCCAGCTTTTGCCCGTCCCTGGCTCTACAACGCTTGAGCCTTCTTCGGCAGGCTGGAATATGAACATTACTGAACCTGTTAGCTCACTTTTCATGCTTGCAAGAACTTCGGCTGCCGCCATTAGCATAGCCGTATGTGCGTCATGCCCACAGGCATGCATAAGGTATTCAGTCTTTCCGTTTATTTGGGATGTGGCTTTTGAAGCGAATGGTAATCCGGCGGGCTCCTTAACGGCCAAAGCGTCCATGTCAGCCCGCAGGGCAACCAACTTTCCCGGCTTCCCGCCTTTCAATATGCCTACGACCCCTGTGCCGCCCACTCCTGTCTGAACTTCAATTCCCAGGGTGCGAAGGTGTTCTGCAACCAGTTTTGAAGTGCGTTCTTCCTGATCTCCCAGTTCCGGATTTTGATGTATATCCCGGCGCCAGCCGATCAACTTGGACTCGATGGCCGTCGTCTTGTCGCGGATCTTGCTTTCAATTGCAGTTAGAGCTGATGAATTTGCCTTGGTCTGCTTGGGAGTTTGCCCGATGGCAGTCAGTGATACGTAAATAAGTATCAGAAGGGGGATGAGCTTAGCCAAGCTCTTGCTGTTTCCGTTTGCTGATTTGCCCATAACCGTTTGCAGCTTTACACTTAACTTGTTAAACATTGCCATAACTGTTTGACTGCCCCCCATCAATAGCAAGAATCTGCCCATTTACATAGGAACATTCGTCGCTTAAAAGAAACGCCACTACCTTCGCCACTTCTTCGGGCAGGCCAAGCCGTTTTGTAGGATTGGCCTTAGCATATTCTGATTCAGCAGCTTTCGGATCCTCAGGGTTTACCTGTTTAAAAGCTTCCGCAACCATAGGTGTCAGTATGGCTCCCGGAGCAATTGCGTTTGTATTGATGCCGTCTTTCGCATATTCAAGCGCTGCACTTTTTGTCATGCCTGACACTGCATGTTTTGTTGCTACATACGGGGTTTGATTTAAAACACCCCTTATTCCTCCGACGGATGCTACATTTACGATCCTGCCATACTTTTGGTTTTGCATGTAAGGAATAACATAGCGCATCGCGTAGTACACTCCCATAAGATTTATATCGATTACTTTTTTAAAGGTGTCTAGGTCATATTCTGTGATACTGGCTTGCTTGCCTTCAATTCCGGCATTGTTATACAGCCCATCAATACGGCCAAACTGATTAATTGTTTCATCAACGTAACCTTTTACGGCAGCTTCCTGGGAAACATCCGCCACAACAGTAATGATTTTGTTATCCGGGAAATCTCTGCTGATCTCATCCTTAGCCTCGGAAAGACTTTGCTGATTGTAGTCAACAAGTGTGAGATTAGCTCCTCTCATAGCAAGTTCCTTTGCGACTGCTAGACCAAGCCCCATTGCGGCACCCGTAATGATAATTGTCTTGTTTTCAAAATTTTTCATTTTTTTACCTTTTTAGAAGATTAAAATTGAAATTATGGTCAAATCGCTATTAAACGAAGATCTAGGTGAAGTTACTGCAGGAGTGAACTCTTAGGATCCGCTCGGAGAACCTAATTAATTTTGTAGCAGTTCTATTTAGCCATCCTGACTACTTGTTAGCAGTCCTGACTACTCGGTTTAACTGTCACACCTTTTAAAGTTTGATTAGTAATAATTGTTTCTTCTAAAGTACAATGTTGTGCCGACATTTCCGAAAGGCGCACATCATCGCATAGCATGTTTAAGTTACTGGTTTAAACCTTTCATTTCCCCGATCATTTTTGGGCAGCCTTATTTCGATCGGAAACAGAGCTCAAGTGGTCTGGTGTTGTTATTACATTTCAACTTATGCATGTATTACATCTAGTACTGTAAATTTCTTCATCCCTGCGGCCATTTTTTATTCCACAGGATCACCTTGGCAAAGGTCCCTGATCAGGACATTATGTCATCACATGAATTAGTCAAGTACGATTGAGCACTATTGCTGGCGATTATTTGCTTTTGTATTTTTACAGTTGTAAATTTACAGCTATAATTAATACAATCAAAATTTTAGACGAAATGAATAAAATAATTTTATTTCCGACAAAATTAGGCCCTTGGTTTTATTTGAAGGTTTTAACCGGTTTGACGCTTATATATACCTGTTTTTTAAGCAGAAGCAATCGTGAAAACATTGGGGTGCAATTTAATGAAGACAGGTGGTTAGGCATTTAAGCCTGTAACAGGGCAAAAAGTTTAGGTATATGCTTAGGGCTGATTACTATAATTTCCTAAATCCTTTTATAAGCCTGGCGGATGTTCTTTGCCGACGCCGGGCTTTCTTACTCTGGTCTTATAAACAATGTTCATATGAAATGGTCTTTTGTAATACGACAAAAAGTTAAAGCGGCAGTAGTACTTGCCGGTATTTTAGTAGTGATAATGCTTGCTTCTCTCAGTACGAATCAGACGATACAGGTTATGGATCAAAGTCTGGAATCTGTATTTGTTGACCGTTTACAACCAGCTGTTGATCTTGTGTTTTTGAGCGAAAACCTATATAACAGACGGCTTCTGGTGCAAGGGTATTTAACCGATTCATCCTCCATCTCGACAGGAGAACCGGTTAAAACCTCAGGTATTGACAATTCCGAGCGCAACCGTCTGATCAGTAGCTTTGAGAAGACTTCATTGACTGCTTTGGAAGCAAAAAAACTTTCCTATTTTAAAGATCGATTGAAAGCTTATGATAGGCTCGAAAATTCCGTTCTACAACTTATCAGTAGAAATCGCCATCAAGAGGCCGGACTTTTGTTTGGAGATCAGGGAGCAATTATTTTCCGGGAAGCTGTTTCAACTCTTCATTCTATTGCTCAAATACAGTCCGATGCGGGTAAAAAGACAATAAAAAGCGCCCACGGGCAAGCAGCAGGAGGGCTGATCAATATTTCTCTTTTACTTGCAGTCTGTATTGTAATAGGACTCGTTATTTTAAACCTACTTAAAAACCAAAGTCTGGTTGATCAAAAATCAGAGACGTTCCATTTAAACTAGCAGCTTGGCAGATAAGCTTTTGTATCAAAAGACGCTAGATTATTGCGTGGATTGAGATTTTTCTTACAAATGGGCGGATCATACGCAACTATGAGATTATTCTCCTTCATGACCCGGATTATCGATCAAAATCCTGGTGAAAATGAATTTCACCAGGCATTCCAAGAGGTGGCCGAAACAATTATTCCATTATTGAGGATAAGCCGCATTACCAGAAAGCTAAAATCCTGGACCGTAAGGGAGATGGGCGCATGAGCTATATGCAGGGGGCCAATATAGGAGGCTTTGTCCGGGTGGCTGATGCTATGCTTGCGCAAGGGCTTGTTTAAATAGAGAACCTGGCCACACGACCGTGCAAAGCTAATATCGACATTGCATAATAACTCTTTAACAATACAAGGGAGGATGACAGCTATGCAAGAACAGGGTGTTATCATTAAGGTATATAGGACATTCAGGCCACATGAGTATAGAAAAAGATAGCAATCCATCAGCATTTACGCCTAATGATCATCTGGCTAATGAACGGACTTACCTTGCTTGGTTAAGGACAGGGATCGGCATTATGGCCTTTGGATTTGTGGTTGTAAAGTTTTCACTGTTTGTAAAACAGCTTGGTTTCGTGCTGCAAACACAAGTTGCTACGCCTTCGCATGCATATTCAGCCATTATTGGGATTTTTTTGGTCGTCCTAGGTATGCTTGCCATTTTGTTTGCCTTTTTGCAGTACCGTAGGACTGATAAGCAACTTAAAACCGGGCGGTATAAACCAACAACTTTATTGACCACCATTCTTACCGGAGTCATTTTAGTCATCAGTATTCTATTAATTGCTTATCTACTGCTAAGCGTGTGATACCGCCTGTAATTATGCCGAAAAACAGCAAAACAGTGCGTAAAATAAAAGAGTAAAAAGTATTTTATTTTCCGAATCTTGAAGATATATTTGCACATAAACCAGATGCAGATGTTTTTTTCAAAAACGTGCGAATATGCAATAAGAGCGGTCATTTTTGTTGCCCAGAAGTCAGAAGGAGGCAGGAAAGTGGGTATTAAAGAAGTTGCGGCTGGTATTGATTCACCGGAACACTTCATTGCAAAAATTCTTCAGGAACTCAGCAAACGTGAGCTCATACAATCCAGTAAAGGTCCAAATGGCGGCTTTTATGTTGACAGCATTGCCCGGAGCAATACACTGGCCGATATTGTCAGGGCGATTGACGGGGAAAAAATATTTAAGGGCTGCGGGCTTGGGTTAAAAAGTTGCTCTGAAACAAAGCCTTGCCCACTGCACAACGATTTTAAAGAAATCAGAACAAAAATGCATCGCACGTTACAGTCTGCGACGATCGGGGAGTTTAATGAAAATTTGAACTTAGGGCTGAGCTACATTAAAGAAAGATAAAATTTTCCAGAGTAAAAGATATTCAGGTCTTAATATATATAATATGATCGCTGTTAGTAAGTATAAGATTATAAGTAGCGTATGCCTTTTGATTTATTTGGTTGCGACTCCTGTATATGCAAATAGCCTATTTGGACAAGCCGTTATGCTATCGGTAGGAATCGTTGCATTGGTGATGGCCCTAGGTGTGCTTTTCATTGCGGTCCTGATCAAAAACGTTGTTCAACATGATCTGATTAATAAAATCAACCCGGGTAGACAGGATTATTCAAGATATCTCCATAACCTGAATAGCCAACAGATCTCTTTGCTGCTCGACCGGATGGGGAAAAAGCAGCATTTAGGGGTTATTGCGCTCGCTATGCTTAGTTTGGTAAGTTTTCCTTCACACGCACAGTCGAGCCAACCAACTGCTGACTCGCTGCTGAGCCAGGGAGGTATTTTAATTACCATTGTCCTGATATCAATCCCTGTGCTGGCAGGCGCTATCTTCTTATTTATCAAGATCACCGACACATTAAACAGGTATAGAAACCAGCAGCGCGTGGCAGAGGCCGGGCGTGTGGCAGTATATCTGGGGGGTATTGAAGGTGAGGATCTTGCAGAAACACTGCAACGAAGAAAAGATGCGCTGGATTTTGTATTGAGTCATAATGAACTGTCGGGCGCATTAACGGCCAACGATCATAAAGGGCTGATCAACAATGTAGAGCATGAGGCATCACTTCCATTTGTGGCACGTAAAAGAAAGGCGCACGTTCGCCCGAAAGTAGACCCGCAACTTTCCAGGCTTGTCACCTGGTTCATCATCACTGCGACATTCTGGCTTGTTTTTGGAACGACGGTAGGGGAATATATTGGGATAAAATTTGTTGCGCCGGATGCAGACCAATTCAGCTGGCTGAGCTTTGGGCGATTGCGGCCGGTCCATACCAATGCCGTTTTCTGGGGCTGGGCATCACTGGCAATGCTGGGGTTAGGTAACTATGTCGTGCCCAGGGTCAGCAATACAAAACTATTCAGTATAAAACTCGGATGGTACACATTGATCCTGATTAATACGGCGGTGGTACTGGGCACATTGTCTTTGATGGCTGGAATCAATAATGGGGGCGGGGAGTACCGGGAGTACATATGGCCAGTCATGCTGCTTTTTGGCATTGGGCTTCTGCTAACATTGATCAATTACTTCAAGACAGTCGCCAGCCGCACTACGAAGGAGATCTATATTTCAAACTGGTACATTGTCTCTTCGGTGATTTTTGGAATTGTGATCGCGGTGGTTGCATATGTGCCTGTTTGGCAAAATGGGCTGGGTGAAACGATCATTCAAGGCTATTACATGCACCAGGGTGTTGGAATGTGGTTCATGCTGTTTACGCTCGGGATCGTTTACTACTTCCTGCCCCAGCAGCTCAATAAACCGATCTATTCGTATAGCCTTGGTATACTTGCTTTTTGGACCCAGATCCTTTTTTATACACTTATTGGTACCCATCATTTTGTTTTCAGTGCGATTCCCTGGTGGCTTCAAACGGTCGCCATCGTGGGCAGTGTGGGCATGATCATTCCGGTAGTGGCAGGTACGACCAATTTCCTGTTGACCTTCAAAGGCGCGTGGTACAAGATCACCGACAGTTATACGCTTCCGTTCTTTTTAACGGGTATCCTTTTTTACTTTACCGGTTCCTTGCAGGGAACTGCCGAAGCCTTCCGGTCTACCAATCTGCTTTGGCATTTCACTGATTTTACTGTCGCCCATTCCCATTTGACGATGTATGGCATTATCTGCTTTTTGCTCTGGGCAGGGATTTATGCACTTATGCCCCGTATTACCGGGCAGGAGCCGCCGCAGATCACGGTTGGCGCGCACTTTTGGCTGGCGTTGATCGGGCTTTTGTTTTACACGATACCGTTGATGTACGGCAGTACCATGCGCGGGTTGATGTGGATGGAAGCCAAACCTTTTATTGACTCGGTCAGCTTTATGGCGCCGTTTTGGCTCTGGCGGGCGATTGGGGGAAGCCTGATGTGGCTCTCACACCTGTTTTTTGCCTATAATCTTTACAGGATGATGGTCTCACCGGGCACAGTTGATATTAAGGAAACGGCATTTGAAAAGCTGAAATCTATTGATCACGTGTCCTGAAACCGAGCATATCTATCCCATTCAATTTGACATCATGGATTTCTTCGATAATCATAACAAACTATTTGGCGCTGCTTTCCTGCTCTTTATCGGCTTAACAGCTTTCGTGGCCGTATTGCCTGCCATTGATAATGAGCAGAACAATGCGCCGCTGCCAAGTGCAGTGCCGCTCAGTGAGGCGGCGATCAGGGGAAAGGCATTGTATGTCTCCAATGGATGCGTGGCCTGCCATACCCAGCAGGTCCGCAATGTGGACATGGATAAGGTTTGGGGCCAGCGGCCAGGGCTGGCGGCAGACTATGCTTCAAATCGCCGCACGGATTTCTGGCGTAATACCGCCACGCTGATGGGTACTGAGCGGACCGGGCCCGACCTAACCTCGATCGGAAGCCGGCAGCCCAGCCGGGAATGGAACCTGGTGCATTTATACAACCCGCGTATTGTGATCAAGCAGTCCATTATGCCGGCATATCCCTGGCTGTTCGAAAGTAAATCCGAGCCGGCAAAAGAGGATGTGGTTGTAAATGTTCCTGATGCGTTTCAAAGACAAGGGATGACTCTGGTAGCAACTCAGGATGCGCTGGACCTGGTCGCTTATTTACAATCATTGAAACAGGCCGAGCTCCCTGGCGCAACGGGCGCCCCTGCATTTTTATATGCAAAAGATGAACAGAAAACAGAAAGTACGGACCAGTCAATGCAAGCCAATTCTGAAACTTCCGAAAATGGCCAGATGCTTTACGCCACCCATTGTCAGGCATGCCACCAGGAAAACGGAGAAGGTTTGAAAGGCGCTTTTCCACCTTTGAAAGGTAGTACGGTTGTGCTCGATAAAGATCCATCATTAATTGTAAACATCGTGATGCGGGGCTATGACGCCCGCCAGGAATATGGGGCAATGCCCGCTGTGGGAGCGAATGCAGATTTAAGTCCGGAGCAAATAGCCGCCATTATAAACCACGAGCGCAGCAGTTGGGGCAACAATGCGCCCAACGTAACGGTGCAACAAGTAGAGCAGATTGTGCAGAAAATCAAGGAAATGCCTGTGCAATAGATGCTATGGCGGCATTTTTCAAATTTTAGAGAATTCAGATTTGATATGAAAAAAGCCTTTTTGTTAGCCGTGTTTGTCTTGATGGGCTTTTTTGCTGCGGCGTGCCCGGTATGTGACCAGCGTCAGCCAAAGCTATTACAAGGTATCGCGCATGGGGCCGGCCCGGAGAGCAACTGGGACTATCTGATCGTGTCGGTTGCTGCCATCATTGTGATACTGACGCTCTTCTTCTCGGCAAAGATGTTGATCAAACCCGGCGAAAAGTCAGACAACCATATCAAAAGGCTTATTATAAACATTTAGTGTTATGGAAGATAAAAGCACAGTTTTTCTTTTCCTGGATCAGGACCAAACGCCCATCGCTGAGTTTCTCTCCCCTGTGAATTTTGAGCTGGATACCCGTAAAATGGTGGATGGCAAGCATGAGTTGAAAATTATCAGTAAAGACCCGACGGGCAAAGAAGGTATCCGGATCATTCCTTTTGAGGTAAAGAACGGGCCTGCCATTGCCGTTGAAGGTATCGCCGAGAATGCAGTGGTGGATGGGATAGTCCCATTAATGATCAATGCATATGGAAAAGGGGACCAAAAGCGGTTTCTGATTACCGGAAGTGAAACACCCCAGAGCATTCCGGCCTGGATCTGGATCCTGCTCATCGGCTTTTTAGGGTGGTCGATCTATTACCTTATCCGATACATTAACTTGGTAACTATTTGAAATGAAAACAAAACAAGAGATACTCGACATTGACGATATCAAGCTTTTGGTAGATTCTTTTTACGCAAAGGTCAGGGCGGATGCATTATTATCACCCGTTTTTAACGAGCGGATCAGCGATAACTGGCCGCAGCATATGGAAAAAATGTACAAGTTCTGGCAGACAGTGCTTTTAAAGGAGCATACTTATTATGGAAGCCCGTTTACACCGCATGCGATATTACAGGTTGACCACACTCATTTTGAAAAATGGATGGATTTATTTGTCGGGACCATTGATGAACTGTTTATCGGCGAGAAAGCCCAGGAAGCAAAGTTCAGGGCGGAGAAAATGGCGGAAATGTTTGAATATAAAATCAAGTACTACCAAAGCTATCCATCCCGTGTGATTTTATGAGATCCGGTCAAATCAAGACCGTGCCTATGATGCAGGACCATGAAAACGAATGCAAGCGCATGCGAAAAATCGCAGCATTGAGTGGCAATTACACACCGGGCCCTGATGCTTGCACTGCCAATAAAGCTTTGTTTTTTGTGCTTGAAGAATTTGAGAGTGATCGGCACAAGCATATACATCTTGAAAAGGAATTGCAGGCGGATGATTAGCAGAACCTAACATTTAATCAGAATATGAGGTCTGATAGTATGGAAACGACTGAGCGAGATCTTATAATAAACGTAAAGCGGATATATGAACCGGCCAGCAAAAAGGATGGCTTTCGCATACTTGTTGACCGTTTATGGCCAAGGGGATTAAAGAAAAGCCAGGCCGGGGTCGACCTTTGGCTTAGAGAAATTGCCCCGAGTGCCGAACTGAGGAAATGGTTTAACCACGACCCGGAACGGTGGCCGGAGTTTGTTGCAGACTACAACTTCCAGCTCAACAAAAACAGGCAAATTGCCGGGCAACTTATCGCTTTGATCAAGCAGCACAAAAAAGTATCCCTTTTGTATGCTGCCCAAGATGAACAGTTTAACAATGCCATTGCGTTGAAAGGGTTCCTGGACAAATTCATGAAAGCAGACCATCAATGAAAGATATTCCGGTAAGACAATGATTATCCATCCCATTTGTCTAGTGTTTATACTTACAATTCTTTGTAGCTCCTGCGGAAGGGACCAGGAAACGTTGCGCCAAAGGAAGCCGAAGGTAATCGAAACAATTGCTGATCTGGACGCATTACCACGGTACGTGACAGACCCTGATGACAACCCTTCGACCCCGGGAAAGGTAAACCTGGGCCGGTATTTGTTTTTTGACCCTATCCTTTCCGGAAACAAGGACGTATCCTGCGCCACCTGTCATCAGCCCGAGTTCAATTATGCTGAGTTCCTGGAAACCTCCATCGGGGTAAATGGGAGAGGTACTGGTAGCAAGCGACGATTTCTGGATCCCAATGACATTCCGTTTGTCAAAAGAAACTCGCAAAGCATTTTAAACACAGCCTTTAACGGCATAACCAATCACGAAACATACAGGCCTGAACTGGCCCCGATGTTTTGGGATTTAAGAGCAAAAGGATTAGAGGCGCAGGCATTGGAGCCAATTAAAACACTGGAAGAAATGCGGGGCAATGCTTATGTGGATCACCAGATCCTGGATGAAATCATCGAGCGGATAAATAAGATCCCTGCCTATAATGAGCTATTTTCGAAAGCATTTCCCACAGATCCCAAACCAGTCACCCAAAAAAATTTAGCGAAGGCGTTAGCGTCCTTCGAGCGGACGCTTATTGCTAGCAATACCCGGTTTGACCAGTATATGCGCGGTGACAGCAATGCATTGTCGACCAGCGAAAAGGATGGGATGAATGCGTTTTTAGTAACAGGATGCGCAAAGTGTCACTCGGGTCCCATGTTTTCTGATTATAAGCTGCATACTTTGGGCGTGCCCGACACTGATAACCGGGCAGAAAGTGACGCGGGTATCAATCAAGATTATGCATTTAGGACACCCACACTACGTAACCTGCGTTTTACTGCTCCCTACATGCACAGTGGCAAGTTTACTACTTTGGATCAAGTGCTGATGTTTTATGAAGATGTGGCAGGAGGAAAGATTCTCAACCGGAATGTGAAAGCTGGCAGCATTGATTCCCTCGCCACACACATGGACGTGAATTTCAAGGATATTTCAAGGATCGTCGAATTTTTAAATACACTCAACGATGATTCCTTTGATAAAACAATTCCTGTAACCGTACCAAGTGGCTTACCTGTGGTAGGTCTTTGAACAGTGAGGAGTAAGCAAAAGCATTAATAATTAAGTCAAACACTTATAAATTTGAAAGAAGAACAGAAATGCACAATTCTCTTTACACTGATTTACGGAAATGAAGAATATCAGGTCCAGACGCTGGAAAGGAATTACCTGTCTTTGATGACGTTAATTTCGGATTATGTGAACATTTCTGGATTTGGGCTCTGTTGTGGTATGGGAAGCTGCGGAACCTGTATGGTACAAATAGATGGACGCTTCACCCTAGCCTGTCAGGTTCCTGTTGACGATTGGCTTGCTAATTCCGAAATAAAAATTGAGCCTTCCATTATTTTTACATCTTGATGCTATTAACCCTTACATCTATCTAGTAAAAGATACTTACGAAAGAAAAAATGCAACCTTTGAGGAAATAATAAAGGCTTATAAAATTTCATCAAAAACTACATTTTATAAAATATTAAAAGCAGCTGAGAAGGTTGTATAGAATATGTCTGCTTCAATGATTAAATAGTTGATAATCAGTAATTGAAATAAGTATGGCAAAAAATAAAATTGAAACGGAGGAAATTTTGAAAGCGTCTTATAGAGTTGAACTGTTTATTAGGAAGTTTGAGAAGCAGATCCAAACAGCTTTAATTTATGAGCCTAGTGGTAGTATTGGACAGGATATACAAGTGCTGAATGAATTTGTGAAAAATCAAAAGATGCTTATCGAGGATGCTAGGAAATCTCTTTCCGGGAATTACGATTATAAGAGTAATTACTTAGATACAGAAATTGTCTCGACCCCACTTTCAACGCGGACTTCCTTATGTTTGAAAAATGCTGATATAAAAACAGTCAAAGACTTGATAGAAGCAAAGAATAAATACGGACTAAGTCATTTTAAGAATTTTAGAAATTTTGGGAAAACCGCGTATGATGAAGTTGTTCGATTTATAAATATCGTTGAAAACCTCTAACATCGCATGAGATGCTGTACTGGCGCAGTTGGAATACATTCAATTTCGGCACAAACAGGAGTACTGTAATATAATGTCCCGGGATAAAGTCGGCTACATTTCCCTTATCAGAAGGATATAGGTAGAATGAATTAATCTCCTGCGACTCCTACATCTTTTGTTTTACTACAAAAGGCGGCCAGCCACTCCATCCACCCTTTTTCGCTACTGATTTGCTATACAAATCCGCTTGTGCACCCGACATGATCGCTGCGAGTTGCTGGTATGCGACCAGCCATGCGTCAATGAGTCCGGGTGTTGCAGCCTCGCCGAGCACTTCTCCAATGGAAGCCAGTAAATGCTTGCCGACGATGTCATACTGCTCGGGCCTGATATCGAGGCTTACGTGTTTGTTGGCAGTTCGGTTCAGGGCATGGGATAGCACCTGCCGGCTATCGATGTGTTCAGCATAAGCTAACACAGCCATTGCCAGCGCAGTTGGCTGGGCTCCAGAATGCTGGTTTACTGAATTAAATACATTTCTGAGCTCCGGATTTTTTGAGCATCCTGTTATAGAAATAGGTGCCCAGTTATGTAACCGCAATAAGCTGCATAAAAAACCGGTCGTTAAAACGTAATATGGATTTGGGAAAGTAAACTCCTAAAATCGAGCTTTCTGTGGCTCTGAGCGCCTTGAAAGTACAGTAAATGTAATGAGACACACGTTTAACTGTTACTTACTTTCACAAAATGCTAGATGAGTGCTTTTAATTTTGATGCCGAAAATCATTAGGCGTAACACCTGTTTTCTGTTTAAAAAAATGGGTAAAGTGTTGTTGATACTTGAATCCAAGCTGATGTGCTATTTCGCGAATCGACTTGTTACCTTCAAAGATTCTAAGTTTTGCTTCTTCAATTATCGTAGACTGTAATAGGTCCAGTGCTGTGCTTCCAGTTTCCATTTTAATGAGGTCGCCGAAATAGGTAGTGGAAAGGTTAAGCTTCTCGGCGCAGTAGGCCACTGTGGGCAGGCCTAAAAGTTGGGTTTTTTCTGTTTTGAAATAGTCGTCCAAGAGCGCTTTAAACCGTACCACAATGTCACTGTTTACATGCGTGCGGGTAATAAACTGCCGGTCATAAAACCGCACGCAATAATTGAGCAACAGTTCGATATTGGAAACGATCAGCGTTTTGCTGTGCTTGTCAATATTTTGGTTTATTTCAACGGTGATTTTTCGAAGGCAATCCATAATTGCATTCCTCTCTTTTTTAGACAGGTGAAGCGCTTCCCTAACCTGATAAGAGAAGAAAGAGTAGTCGCTTATACTGTCTCCCAAATGTGTTCCGACCAGCAGGTCCATATTAAAAATAAGCCCATAGCCTGACGGCTTGGTCATGATGCCATTATTATCGATACCGTAGACTTGACCTGGCGCAACAAAGATCAAAGTCCCGTTATCATAATCATACGGCTGACATCCATAGGTTATATCACTACACTTGATGTTTTTTAAAAATACCGCATAGACACCCATGTAACGTCTACAATGCTGGACAGCCGATATTTCATCAAAATTTATGACGCTTACCAACGGGTGAAGCGTCTCAACGCCAAGCCAGGTGTTATAATCCTTGACCGTATCAATTCTTTCAATTTGATCCATAACATTTAAGTTTTCTACCCAAATATACTATTGATGATTTTCCCGGGTCCAGCGGGAAGACCTAATCAGTAAAACTGGTAAATGAAACAGTAAAATGTATAAAACACATTCAGGGCGAGCCAACAATCTTTGTAATATGAGCAGTCAAGCTCTGATCATTCTATCATCGCACGGAACAGCTCTGATAAGTATTTCTTATCAGTAGGTAAGTAATCACTATTAGACTTTTTCTGTATTATCTTGTATTCTTGCTATTCGTGCATTTTGCTGATTTTCATCTCAACCAGCCTTTAGAGTACTATGAACACTATTGACAGGAGACTATTTTTATCCCAACTGTCGCTCGCAGGCGCAGTGGCCGCAACGGCAGGGTTCGGTTTTACGACAGCACGCAAGCCTGACGAGTTTGTTGAAGCCGAGATCAATACGGGAAAAATTAGAGGTGTCCGCAGTGATGGGGTCAATGTATTTAAAGGTGTTCCGTATGGTGGTAAAATTTCCGGGGACAGAAGGTTCCGTCGCCCCGCGCCTTTGCAGCCGTGGACGGGTGTTAAGGACGCAACACAGTTTGGCGCGCCAGCAATTCAGGCCCCCAGACGGAATGAGCCCGCGCCATCGGAAGATTGTTTGTTCCTTAATGTTTGGACCCCGGCCAATGACAACAAAAAACGGCCAGTCATGTTTTACAGTCACGGAGGTGGTTTTGTTGCTGGATCAGGCGCGGCGCAGGGCCAGGACGGGTCTAATCTTGCGCGGAATTTTGATGTCGTTGTCGTGCAGACCAATCACCGCTTAGGCTTGCTGGGCTTTCTTTATCTGGACGAAATCGCTGGCCCGGACTATGCAGGGTCCAGCAACATGGGCATGCTCGACATTGCTGATGGGTTGAAATGGGTTAACCAAAACATTGCCCAATTTGGCGGTGATCCTAATAATGTCATGATATTTGGGGAATCGGGTGGGGGAGCCAAAACATCTTGCTTGTATACAATGCCAGCTGCTGCACCGTACTTTAATAAAGCGTCGATCGAAAGCGGCCCGGGTGTTCGGATGACGACCAAAGAAACGGCTGCGGAGACAACGGCGATGCTTTTGAAAGGGCTTAATATTTCAGCCAAAGATTGGAAGAAGTTGCTCGACATCCCGGCTTTGGATTTGCTGGCTATGCAGGCCAAGCTGCCGTTTGTTCCGCCATTTATTGAAAAAAATAACAATAGGGAGGCGATGCAGCGTAATGCAGGTGGTTTTGGTCCGGTCGTGGACGGAGTTGTTCTGCCGCAGCACCCTTTTGATCCCGTCGCGCCAGAAATCGCCAAAGACAAACCCTTATTGGTTGGCTGGAATGAAGATGAGCATACTTTTTTTGCATGGGAGCGGAAGGATACCGAATCTTTTAAAATTGATTTTGAAGGACTTAAAAACAAACTCGAACCCAAGTACGGTCAGGATACGGATAAGCTAATTGAAACCTATCGGAAAGCAAATCCCAATGCGTCGGCACCGGATATTTTTGTCGCGATCTCGTCCATTGCGATGATGGGCCTGGGCTCTGTGACGATTGCGGAGAGAAAAGTAAAACAAGGCGGGGCACCCGTTTACCTGTATAATTTCGGCTATAAATCGGAGAAGAAGATCCCGGGCACGGATTACGCCATGGGCACGCCGCACGCGATGGACATTTCTTTCAAATTCAATAATGAGATCCCGCCGCGCGACGGTTCTGCGCCCAAGGAAAGCTTTTTCGGTGGAAATAATCCCGACCGTTTTGTGGCTTCCCATCATTTCGCCGAGCTCTGGGCAACATTTGCAAGAACGGGAAAACCTGCCGCCAAGGATGTGCCTGAATGGCCTGCTTACAATTTGAAAAACCGGCCAACTATGCGCATTGATACTAAATGTGAGGTCATCAACGACCGCTTCGCTCAGGAGCTGGTTATGTGGAGATCACTTGGTAAAGTTTAGCCGTCGGCCGCTTTTACGGCGTCGAAATGTCGTTTGGAAGAGTAAATACGTCCGGTTAAAGCCGGGGAAAGGTTCTCTGAAATATAGTCAAGTCATATCGGCCCGTTTTTCAAAAGAAAGAAATTTAACCCCAGATTATGAATATCAAACAGGTAGTGTTTGCCGTTACAATTGGAGCCGTTGAACATTTTTGTTTGATAATCATAACCTACAACTATGAAAGATCGTAACATTGCACCCATTTCCGAATTTGGTGCCGAGCTAAGAAACCAGGGATTCAAGGTTTTTGAAATTAAGGCTGGTGAAAATGTAGTCAGGACCTATAACCGGAAGGATTTCTATAAAATCTGCCTCGTTACGGGTCGTAGCCTGGTGCAATACGCCGACCGCGGGATTGAAATTGATGCAAAGACCTTATTCTTTGGCAATCCGCATATCCCATACTCTTGGGAAATCATTTCAGAGGAATATACCGGGTACACCTGCTTGTTTTCGGAAAGCTTTTTAAAGGTCAATGAGCGTTCGGAAAGCCTTCAGGAAAGTCCGTTATTCAAAATAGGAGGGACGCCCATTTTTACATTATCGGAAGAGCAGCGGAACTTCATTGCTACGATCTTTCAGAAAATGATCGCCGAAGATGCCACAGGTTACTTGTTCAAGCATGATCTAATGCGAAACTACATTAACCTGCTGATTCACGAAGCACTGAAAATGCAGCCTGCCGAGAATTTCTTTAAGCATAAAAATGCAGCAGAACGCACCGCTTCTCTGTTTTTCGACCTTTTGGAAAGACAGTTTCCGATTGAAAGTATAGATCAGCCGATGCAGTTTAAAACTGCCCAGGAGTTTGCAAATAGATTATCCGTGCATGTCAATCATTTGAACCGTTCGGTGAAAGAAATCACAGGCAAGCCCACCAGTACCCACATCGCAGAAAGGATCATTATGGAGGCGAAAGCGCTTTTAATCCACACGGATTGGACGATTGCCGAAATCGGCTATGCGCTTGGATTTGAGTATCCTGCCTACTTCAACAACTATTTTAAAAGGCTTACCGGCACGGTTCCTTCATCGGTGAGGTTGCAAACTGCGTGATATCCATAATGATTGGTTTGATTATCATCATAACAGGGTGGTAATTCAGGGATACCTTTGTAAAGAGGTACAACGAGTTACAACCCAGTTATGAAAAATTGCAACGCTTCAATTCCAGAGAATGCTGGCGGTACGAAGCAAAAATGTTTTAAGGTTTACAAGACAAGTTTGGGGTTGGATATTCAGTCAACCTATACGCGCAGGGATTTTGCTAAAATTTACCTTATTACCGGTAAAGCCCATATTCACGCAGGCGGAAAAACATTTCATACCGATAAGCCTATCCTCCTTTTTGAGCCGCTGGTGCCTTACTCCTTAAATGAAGTCCCGGGCACTGAGCTAAGTTTCGCCTGTCTCTTTTCCAGAAATCTTTTGGAATATGACTTGTGTTCAAACACCTATCGACAACTGATGACATTCGCTGGGGTTTCGATGCCTATGTTTTTCCACCTGGACAGCAAACAGAAGAATTTCATCGCCAGTGTGTTTGAGCAAATCATTCTTGAACAGGATAGGTCCTACACGTTCAGCCACGAGCTTTTCTGCAATTATATGAACCTGATACTCCACGAGGTTCTTAAAAAAACGACTGGCAGCATCCCCTCTTACCAGCCATTCCATTTCAATTAAATCTAGATAATTCACTAGCTGTATTGGTCAGCATTGTTTGATTTCCATAACCTATGGTTTGGTAATCATTATTACAAAGGGTGATCAGGGGAGTAATTTTGCAACATTCTAATTATTCGCTTTACTACTATGAAAGAAGAAAAATCAATCACAACCACCGGGGAGCCAAGATGGATTGCGGTGTATTCCATATCACTTGCAGTAGCCGGACTAATCACTTCTGAATTCCTTCCTGTGAGTATTCTGACGCCAATCGCACGGGACCTTCATGTGACAGAAGGGATGGCCGGGCAGGCAATCTCGGTTACAGCATTAATTGCGATGTTTTCCAGTTTATTTACTGCAATTCTGACCAAGAAAATTGACAGGCGGTGGGTACTCTTATCGTTTTCGGTGTTACAGATCATTTCTAATATCCTTGTTTCACAGGCATCTTCTTTTGCTGTGCTCATGGCTGGCAGGGTACTGCTCGGTATTGCAGTAGGTGGGTTTTGGGCCATGTCCACAGCTACAACGATGCGGCTGGTACCACAGCATCTTATCTCAAAAGCGCTTTCCATTGTTTTTGCGGCTGTCTCTTTTGCGACTGTCCTGGCCGCGCCTCTGGGCAGTTTTTTGGATGGGATTATCGGCTGGCGTAATGTATTTATGCTGGTATCTGGCATTGGTGTTATAGCGCTCGTCTGGCAGGCGCTCGTACTGCCGCCGATGCCGCCAAGCAGCCCTTCGCAGTTGCATACACTGGTTTCGGTATTCAGGCGCAGGGATGTAAAGAGAGGAATGCTCGGTGTTACATTTTCATTTGCAGGTTATGCGATCTTCTTTACCTATCTGCGCCCTTTGCTGGAAAATATTACACATGTGCCGGTGGCCATTCTGACAACCATTCTCCTGTTTTACGGCGCTGCCAACTTCTTTGGAGCCATCATTGCCCGGTTTATGATTGATAAAAACCTTTCATTGACTATGGTGGCAATGTCTTTTTTAATGTCTATTGTCACTGCCCTGCTCATTTTCCTGGGTGGTAATATGATCCTTGCATCGCTGTTTATCGCAGTTTGGGGCTTTGCATTCGGCAGTGTCCAGGTGGGCTGGCCGACCTGGATTACCCTTGCAGTTCCCGATGAAGCCGAAAGTGGGGGCAGCGTCCTTGTTGCCACAACACAACTTGCCATTACGCTGGGTGCAGGCCTGGGTGGGCTGGTATTTGACCATATAGGGATTGGAGGCACATTCGGACTGGGAAGTTTGGTTTGGCTTTGCGCTGCATGGGCAATATGGCGTGCCATGAAAGGGCGTGTATGGAAGGCTGCTTCGGCAAGCGGCGGTATGGTGCATTTATGATTTGAAGGCATGACCCGCCCGCCCGAACATTGCTTTTTGACTTGTTTGATATTCATAATATATCGCTTGATATCCATTGGACTTAGTAGTAGCGATCCCACTAATTTTGAATCATTGAAAAGCACACAATGGAGCCGAATAAATTTATAATAGAAAATATCATGAAAGATAAAGTAGCATTTGTAACAGGAGCGGCAAAAGGAATGGGGGAAGCGGCCGTAAGGAGTTTTGCCCAAGCCGGAGCAGCCGTGATCATAGCGGACGTAGATATGGATGCAGCAAACACCCTGGCCCGCGAGCTTACCAGCAGTGGCGCCAGGGCAACGGCTGTGCATTGTGACGTCACAAAAAGTGAAGATGTAAAAGCTGCCGTTGAAAAGGCCGTATCACTTTACGGAGGACTTGATTTCGCATTTAACAACGCAGGCGTACAAGCCCGGAATGTCTTTACGGCCGATATGACCGAGCAGGAATATGACCGCGTGATGGATATTAATCTGAAAGGGGTCTGGCTTTGTATGAAGTATGAATTAATCCAGATGCAAAAGCAAGGGGGCGGGGCGATCGTCAATAATTCATCGATCGGCGGCATCGTAGGGGGTCCTGGACGAGCAGCGTACCATGCCTCCAAACACGGGGTGATCGGCCTTACAAAAAGTGCTGCTGCGGAATATGCAGCAAAAGGCATTCGCATCAATGCCGTCTGCCCCGGTACAATCGATACGCCTATGGTTCAGCAGATGTTCAGCCAAGGCGATTTGTCGGAAGAGGATTCCAAAAAAGGCGCGCCGATCGGCCGGATCGGGCAACCGCAGGAGATCGCAGATGCTGTATTGTGGCTGTGCAGCCCGCAGTCCAGCTTTGTGATCGGCCAGGCATTGACTGTTGATGGCGGCATTACGATCCTATAATTGTATCAGCCCAATTCAAGTGCGGTGCTAAAATCTGCTACGAAACAGATTGGTAACCATGGTAATAAGGTAAAATCAAAAACTAAAAACGTTAATAATGAACAATCTAAAAAGGCTCGGTAGCATTACCATAGCCATCATAGCAATGATGATTAATAGCAACATTTCAATGGCCCAGGATCTGTCCAATGGAGCCGATAATTTTTACAAAAGCGATAAAGTGACCATCAAAAAGGTCACTTTCAAAAACCAATACAATATGAAGGTGGCGGGCAATCTTTTTACGCCAAAAGATTTAGATCAAAAAGCGAAAAATGCAGCGATCATTGTCGGTCACCCGATGGGGGCTGTCAAAGAGCAGAGTGCAAACCTTTATGCTACTAAAATGGCTGAAAAAGGATTTGTTACCTTATCGCTGGACCTGTCATTTTGGGGGGAAAGCCAGGGAGAGCCGCGCAATGCGGTCGCGCCCGATATTTATGCAGATGATTTCAGTGCCGCGGTGGATTACCTGGGTACGCAAGCGTTTGTGGACCGCGAGCGGATCGGTGTGCTGGGGATTTGCGGGAGCGGAAGTTTTGTGATCAGCGCGGCAAAAATCGATCCGCGCATGAAAGCAATCGCAACGGTAAGCATGTACGACATGGGAGCGGCTAACCGCAATGCGCTCAATCATTCATTGACCCTTCAGCAACGCAAAAAAATTATTGCTGATGCAGCCCAGCAGCGCTATGAAGAATTCACAGGCAGCGAGCCGAAGCTTACCGGCGGAACGGTTGACGAGCTTACCCAAGCTTCGAATGCCATTGAGCGGGAGTTTTATGATTTCTATCGCACCAGCCGCGGGGAATATACGCCAAAAGGGTCGAGTCCAAAACAGACCACACACCCGACGCTTGCGACTAATACCAAGTTCATGAACTTTTACCCCTTCAATGATATCGAGACCATTTCACCGCGACCAATGCTTTTCATTGCAGGTGAAAATGCACATTCCATCGAATTCAGCCAGGATGCTTACAAGCTTGCCGGACAGCCGAAGGAACTTGTGATCGTTCCCGGCGCGGGACACGTGGATCTGTATGACAGGGTAAACCTGATCCCCTGGGACAAACTGGAGTCTTTTTTTAAAAAGAACCTTCAATCCAAAACGGAAGGCACAGTTGGACTGCTGCCGGAAAGAAAGTAATGGTGTAATTTTTTTTGAATCAAAATATAAATAACGGAACACATGAAACAATCAAGAGTAATCCTGTACCCTTTGCTGGTATTTATTCTGGCGATCATGGCATGTAATTCAGACGGTAGCATGGACCCAAATAGCAATAACAACCCCGGGCAGGAAAGCCCCGGGCAGGAAAATCCTGGTACCGACAGCACCGATGTGGACTCTTCGAGCAACCGATTGAAAATCACCATTGGTACAAGAACATTCAACGCCACGCTGGTTTCAAACCCCACGGTTACGGCCTTCAAAGCCCGGCTGCCGATGACGGTGAACATGACCGAGTTGAACGGCAATGAAAAGCTTTACAATTTCAGCAGCGCCTTGCCAACCAATGCCTCCAATCCGCGCAACATCGCAGCCGGTGATCTGATGCTTTACGGGTCTGCCACGCTAGTGCTCTTTTACGAGTCATTTCCTACGTCGTACAGCTATACCAGGCTTGGGAAAATAGACAATCCATCCGGCCTTGCATCCGCTGTTGGCAACGGTTCAGTATCTGTGCGTTTTGAATTGGAGTAGTGTGTTGTCTCACTAATTTATGCCTGATTTAGTGAACAGTTACCCAGATTTTGAGATTTCAAATTAATGTCTTCAACTAATAATCAACAAATGGAAAAGACCAGAAATCATATTGCAACAAAGATTTTGTTGACCTTGGCTGCGGCTGCTCTCATCACTTTTCAGGGGTTCTCTCAGTCGAAAGCTGATGCAGATGCAAAACAGGCTATTTTCCCAAAAGGCCAGCAGGGACCAGCTTCGAATTTTACAGGTAAAGCCTTCAATTATGGTCTCCTAGAAAGTGATTCTACTTATAATACAGTCGTGGGAAACGTGTTTTTTGAACCCGGCGCCAGGTCAAATTGGCATAAACATCCGGCCGGTCAGATCCTGATCATTACCGCTGGCGAGGGCTTTCACCAGATAAAGGGAAAGCCGATAGAGAAAATGCGAAAAGGCGATGTTGTGAAATGTCCGCCTGATGTAGAGCACTGGCACGGGGCAAGTCCCGACAGTGGTCTGCACCAAATGTACATCATCCCCAATACTGAAAAAGGGATTGTTGAATGGCTGCAACCAGTTAACGACAAGGAATACAATGCATTTAAATAACATCTGGACATCAAAAAAATTATACTAAGCTAGATGAACGATTGCAAAGCAGGCCTGAATTTCAGGTCTGCTTTTGCTGAATGAGAAAACAATTGCATTTGCTTTGAAATGCAGAAAGGATTATCTGAAAAGACGGCCAAAAGCATATCAGAAATCAAATGAACTTAACAAGACTTAGAAATCATGGAAATTACAAGAATAGGTTCTCAGCCATCCAGTGTCGGCTCCCAAGACTGGTTTACAGGAAAGGTTCGCATTGATGCATTATTTCAACCAAACGAATTCAGGCGAGCGCAGGCCGCAAGCGTTACTTTTGAGCCAGGCGCACGCACTGCCTGGCATACTCATCCGCTGGGACAAACGCTCATTGTGACGTCAGGAGCCGGTTGGGTACAGCGGGAAGGTGGCAAAGTGAAGCAGATTTTCCCGGGTGACCTCGTTTGGTTTGACGCAGGAGAAAAGCATTGGCACGGCGCAACGGCTACAACTGCCATGACGCATATTGCCATCCAGGAACAATTGGACGGTAAAGTTGTGCAGTGGATGGAGAAGGTTGAAGATTCTGAGTATACAAACCAATAAAGGCTCCATGTTACATTAAGCATGAACAAATAAGAGTTTCCAATCGGAGCCGATGTCACGTTGTGCCTACGTCCCGCGCTTAAAAGCGAGAATTTTTAGAAATTGTAAGAAACTAGAGTACAAATCAGTGTAATAGAAAACGCCGGAGAATTCTGGCATTTTTGGTTTTAGTTTCTTTAATTGAAACGACAATAGGTTGCCACGAAAAAGCTTTTATTAGCGTATCTATAATAGATGGTAGTTTTTTAGTTGGTTGTTAAATACCCGGCAACATTCAGACGTGTCCATTGTTTGAAACTCTTAATTAATTGTTTGATTTTTGATAAACGGTTAGTCAATTTGATTCTAATTTTGTATTGGATTTAAAATGATTAATTCAATGACTGCGAGCTCCTATTCTAAAATTGTCTGTGTCGCTATGGGTTTAGCGTTCCTTTTTATATCTTCTTCTATATCAGCTCAATCATTGGTTCTTACTGGTCCGATTAACGTTGAGAGTAATGCCCGGTCAGCAAAATCCAAAATTAAGGAACAGATGACAGTAAGGTTCGTTTTATTGCCTTGCAATGGTCAAGATACAACGAAGTATTTCGCTGATTATAGCTTTTATAAAAGTGAAGTCAACGCAATATTTATCCATCGAAGTGCCCGAAAATTGAATGATCTCATGATCGATCGAAAGCAAAGAAGGGCTGACTTATTTTGTTTTGAAAAAGTAAATGTAAGAATGAATTTGTTGAAGAGCAGTGCGAATAATTAGTTGCAATTATTCGTTTTGAATTCAGATAAAATTGATTTGTGATGGTGATGAGAGGATGTATTATGGTTGCTAAATTTATCCGTGCTATTGTCATTGGCTTAGGTGTTTCTGCTTGCCAGAATGATGATACATTGGAGCCTTCCTTCTCTACTGATTGCTTGGTGAAAGCGACTGCCAATAGTGGCCAGATTGTTTCCGGTGCCTACATTGTTACCTATCGGCCAGCAGAGGAATTGCCTGGTGACCAACGTGCGAGACTTACGGCTGCTAAGGCAAGTGCCGAGCAGTTTTTGAGTAGCAGGAAAATAGCGGATTTGCAGACCCAGGTTCTTGCATCGGGTGAGCAGACCACCTTTCTGGCACATCTGACCGAAGCCGAATCGGTCAGGCTAAAAATGGATCCATCGGTTAGGGTTATAGAACCAGATAGGATCATGTCCGTTTGCAGCTGCGTGGAGATTTCTACTCCCACCACGCTTCCCTGGAACATAGCGCAGACCGGATACGGCCGCGGCGATCTGCAAACCACTAAAACTGCCTGGGTGATCGATACAGGTATTGACCTGGACCATCCCGACTTGAATGTGGATGCAGCACGCAGCAGATCATTTATCACCGGGCAAACATCTGCCGATGATCAGAATGGTCATGGAACTCACGTTGCGGGAATAATCGGGGCACAAAACAACACGATTGGGACGACCGGCGTAGCTTCCGGTGCTACCTTGGTTTCACTGCGCGTTTTGGATGAGGAAGGCGAAGGGCGGCTTTCCGGCATTATCCAGGCTGTGAATCATGTGATACAAAATGGTCGCGCAGGGGATGTAGTCAACATGAGCCTTGGTGGAGAAGGAATATCCGCCACATTGGAAAGAGCGATTGTGCGGGGCGCAAACGCGGGCATTTTCTTTTCAATAGCAGCTGGAAATGAAGGTAAAAATGTAGAGGACTTTTCTCCTGCACGTGTCAATCACCAAAATGTCTT
Organism: Dyadobacter chenhuakuii; assembly: GCF_023821985.2. Taxonomy (NCBI): domain Bacteria; kingdom Pseudomonadati; phylum Bacteroidota; class Cytophagia; order Cytophagales; family Spirosomataceae; genus Dyadobacter; species Dyadobacter chenhuakuii. The sequence continues at coordinate 908,499 of NZ_CP098805.1, forward strand.
TACGGTTTCGGCAATGAACCAGAACAACCGGTTTGCGTCATTTTCAAATTACGGTAGTAGTGTTGACGTTTGCGCTTACGGCGTACGCATTACATCTACATACTCAAATGGCCGTTACGCTACATTGAGCGGCACCTCGATGGCAGCCCCACACGTTTCCGGTCTTTTGCTCGTTCGCGGAAGCAGCCTGCCTATGCACGGCAGCGTCTCCGGCGACCGGGATGCTACACCTGATCCGATGGCGGGTGAGCCGAATTAGATTACCTTTTATTAATTAGAACTCATGATGATGAACAACCCAGGACTTTTAAAATTTGCGTTTTTACTATTGCTATCAGTATCCTGCAAACAGGAAAGCGAGCCCCATACCAATCCGGAACCTGGATCCGGGCAAAGCAATGATTCTACTTCGGTGGAGGTTAATGCGCCGAATTCAAGATATACACCGGCTTTTGCAGGCCAGACACGCATTCGAGCCGTGCGAACTGAAGCGCAGTTTGTGACTAGGATCGTGACTGATCAGTTAACCAATCCCTGGGGGATAACCAGTTTGCCGGATGGCGGGCTGCTGATCACGCAAAAAGGCGGTCAGATGCGGATTGTTAGTGCCGCTGGGGTGCTGGGAAGTGTCATTACGGGATTGCCCGCTGTCAATGCTGCGGGACAAGGCGGTTTATTGGGGTTGTGCCTTGATCCGCAATTCGAATCGAACAGGTTGGTTTACTGGGTGTTTTCTGAACCTGTGGCGGGCGGCAGCTTGACTTCTGTTGGGCGCGGGCGGCTGTCTTCTGATGCAAGTAGAGTAGAAAATGCAGCGGTGATTTACAGGGCGACGCCATCGTATACAGGAAGCGCCCATTATGGCGGGCGCATCCTTTTTGATCGTACCGGGCATTTACTGGTGAGTACGGGTGAACGCTCGGATATGGTCACAAGGCCACAATCTCAGTCACTTAGTTCAGGCCTGGGTAAGATTGTCAGGATTACGACCGATGGACGTCCCGGGGCAGATAACCCATTTGTTGGCCAAAGCAATGCACGTCCGGAAATTTGGTCGCTTGGCCACCGTAATCCGCAGGGACTGGCCATGCACCCTGTCACTGGGGAGTTATGGGAAAGCGAGCACGGACCACGTGGCGGAGATGAAATCAACCGTGTTCAGGCGGGAGGAAATTACGGCTGGCCAACCATTACATATGGATTGGAATACAGTGGACAGCCGGTGGGTGCTGGTATTCAGCAGCGTGATGGATTGTTACAGCCAGCTTATTATTGGGACCCGGTAATTTCTCCAAGCGGGATGACTTTTTACAGTGGGAATTCCATCCCGGAATGGGAAAACAATCTATTCATCGGTTCGCTGAGCGGCATGCATATAGCGCGATTGGTGATTGAAAATAACCGGATCGTCGGCGAGGAGCGGCTTTTGGTTAGCGAGCAGCAACGTTTTCGGGATATTACCCAAGGTCGTGATGGCGCATTGTACGCCGTTACAGATCAGGGCCGCCTTTACCGGATTGCCTCAAACTAATGTTGAACAATCGCAATTAGGGATCCTTTGATTCTCCACGCCAGTCACTTCACTTGCAAAATGTCAATATCAACTGGACGGCATTATGTAGGCAAACTTTGGCAACGGGATTCGGGGATTTCTTGTATCTAATGCGTTTATATGAAGTACAGTTGTAAAGAAAGGTGGGAGTTGATGACTTTCACCTTTTTAGTTAAAAGCGTATATACATAATCGTTAGTTTTTCCAGTGATGTGTTTGAAATTCATAATCAATGGTTTGATTATCTTTATTCGTGTGGCTGCGGTGAGGTTAAATTTGTTGTTAGCGTTGGTGGCGAGGTTTGGCTTACTTAAACGTATTTCTCAATTGTGCTTTGTAAAATAAATAGCCAGATACGATCTAAGTTGATAATAATGTATTAAACTTCATCAGTAACAAAAATGGCAAGGATATTCATTACAGGCTCTGTGGACGGGCTTGGGCAGTTGGCAGCAAATGCGCTCGTCCACAAAGGTCATAGTGTGGTGTTGCATGCGCGGAATCGGGAGCGCTCAAAGTATGGTCTAGCCATGGTGCCTGGAGCAGAAGCTGTGCTTACTGGCGATTTGTCAAGCATTGAAGAAACAAAGAATCTTGCTGATCAGGTTAACGCACTTGGGCAGTTTGATGCCATCATACATAATGCAGGTGTATACCAGATGCATGAAAACAAACTGACTTTGGATGGCTTGCCACCATTATTTGCTGTTAACACGATTGCTCCATATGTGCTGACTTGCCTTATTAAGCAGCCCCATCGCCTGATCTATACGAGTTCGGGAATGCATAAGCAGGCAGACCCAAACTTGTCAGGCTTAAACCAGGAAAAACTCAGTATAACTTATTCCGACTCCAAATTCCACAATCTGATCCTGGCAATGGCCGTCGCCAGACTCCGTCCGGATATTTATGCTAATGCAGTAGACCCTGGCTGGGTGCCCACCAAGATGGGTGGCCCCGGAGCGCCGGATAATTTACAGAAAGGCTTTGCCACCCAGGTCTGGCTTGCTGTAAGTAGTGATGAGCAAGCCAAAATATCTGGTATGTATTTGCATCATCAAAAGCCAGACCGTTATCTGCGTCAGGCCGACCAGGGAGCGGTCCAAGAGAAGTTCCTGTCTTTTTGCGAAAACCTAACCGGCATTGCATTACCGTTTGTGTGAAAGGTGTCATTTTCTGACTGAGGTGGCAAATGGTAATAATTTGCGAAATCCCAGGGAACTGGGCTTATGTCGAGAGTTGGAAAGTCTGTTCCCCCAGAGTTTTGACCAATCCGCCCAGTGCCTGCACCAATGGCGTACATGGCTCTGTTTTATAAATGAGCACATGCTGAATGACAATTTCTTTGAATGGGCTTCCATCCGGATTGGAAATCGGCATCGAGATCAGGCTGGGATCGTGCCGTAAATCCAGAGAAGCGGGAATAAAGGCAATACCTTTTTCCGACCGCACCATACTTTTTAACAGGTCAAAGGATGGGACATAATGCGCAATGTTGCTTTCTCTATGAAAACCCGCTAGCCGGCATACTTCTTCCAACTGGCTGTAGAACAGGCCGGCTTCGGGTCCGTGGTCGATCCATTTTTCATTCTTCAGTTCTGCAAGGGCGACCGCCTTGCGGTTGGCAAGTTGGTTATTCCGATTCATTAAAATGCTGTAATCAGCTTGCGTATATAGATTGGCAGTCAGGCTTTCTTTCACGAGTGGAAGCACGCAAAGGCCCATATCTATTTCACCATTCGATACATTAAGTTGCACCTGGACTGGATTTGGCAGTTCAACAAGTTTGATCTCCACCGCTGGGAAGTGGGAAGAAAATAGTTCTAATATTCCCATAATCCTTTCGGGCAAAATGAGCTTGAAAACACCCAGTGTGATCACTTGCTGCTTTGCTCCAACTTGCCGGACATCACGGATCGCTTTGTCAGCAAGGGAAAGAATGCGTTTCGCATCTGACAAAAAAGCTTCTCCTGCCAGAGTTAGCTCTACTTTGTGTGATTGTGTACGTTTGATTTTAACAAATAACTCAACGCCCAGCTCAGCTTCCAATAATTTCACCTGCTGACTTAGTGCTGGCTGTGAAATAAAAAGTTTCCGGGCAGCATTGCCAAAATGTAATTCATCGGCAACACGCACGAAATACTTTAATTGACGTAATTCCATTTCAGTATCTCCATATTGGCTTACAAATATGGAGGTTAATTCCTCAGGCAAACCACGCTACCCTATACTTTGGACGTACTATTTGATATTCATAAGAAATGGTTTGATTATCATTATCGACAACGGGATTTACAAAGCAACATTTACATTCTATAAAACACTAATTATCCATTTGTACCAACCGTAAGTACAAGGCCAATGAACCGATTAGATTTTTTAAAAAAAGGATTTAGCTCTCTTAGTGTTTTTGCGGCTTTTCCCATAATGGAAGCTTGTAAGGAGGATGCAATTGTAGAAAACCCCTCAATAGATTCAACGTCGCAGAGTTGTGCTGTGACCAATTCAGAAACGCCCGGGCCGTTTCCAATAAGACGTCCGGGCGATTTAATAACAAGCAACATTGTTTCTGACAGAGTAGGCGTGCCCATCGAAATAAATATTACAGTCAGAAACGTCAATGCCAATTGCGAAATCTTGACCGGGGTTTTGGTGGATATATGGCAATGTGACAAGGACGGCTATTATTCAGAGTATGGTGGGAATGGGTCGCAATCGGTCAACTTAACAGATGTACATTTTTTGAGAGGTCGCCAGATAACTGACTCTGCGGGTCTAGCCTCCTGGACAAGCATTTTTCCGGGCTGGTATCCGGGCCGGGCGCCGCATATTCATGTTCATATTTACAGTCGCTCAGGTGCTTCGTTACTCATTACCCAAATTGCTTTTCCCAAGGAAATTTGTGACACAGTTTACAGACAGGGTGTTTATGCAAGTCATGGGCTGCAAGATACTACCAACGAAAGGGACATGGTGTTCAGCGACGGTGTTGCCAATGAAATGGCGCAAATATCCGGTAGTGTAGCGAATGGATTTGTGTTGAATCACACAATTAATGTGAGGGCATTGTAGGAAGTTATTGAAGCAGGCTATGTGAAGCATTCGCGCGATTTTAGTATATAGGAACAATAGCATTTAACCAATTAAAATTAGTACTTTAATTATTTACCCACAACATCACCATGGACAACGAAAATAATGCCGGGGAGCCGGAAAGCACTGGTGCATCGCGGCGGACGTTCCTGAAACAGTCGTCCGCGCTCGCTGCCTTCGCGCTGACGCCGCCAGCCGCAGTACACTCCGTTGAGAAGGGTCTGGACGAGAAAGTGGCGGTCGCATTTGAACAGCAGCCGCTTCGCGTTCAGATCAATGGTGTTGCCCAGCAATTGTCCGTGGAGCCTCGGGTGACTTTGCTGGATTTACTTCGCGAACAATTAAACCTTAACGGCACTAAAAAAGGTTGCGATCATGGTCAATGCGGAGCCTGCACGGTGCATGTGGACGGCCAGCGCGTCAACTCCTGTCTGACTCTGGCACTAACCACAGAAGGCTGCAAAGTCACGACGATTGAGGGAATGGGTAGTGTTGAAAAGCTGCATCCGATGCAGGAAGCATTTATCAAACACGATGGATTTCAATGTGGTTATTGCACACCCGGCCAGATCATGTCGGCCGTCGCCTGCATTAACGAAGGGCATGCCAATTCGCCCGACGAAGTGCGGGAATATATGAGTGGGAATATCTGCCGTTGCGGCGCATATGCGAACATTGTGGAGGCAATTATGGAAGTTAAATCAAAAGGAGGCCGGATATGAACCAATTTCAATTCACGCGTGCAAACACGCCCCTGGCGGCGGTATCGGCCGTTTCTAAGGAAAACGGTGCCTATTTTCTGGCCGGTGGGACAAATCTGATCGACCTTGTTAAAAGGGAAGTTATCATTCCCGAGCGGCTCGTCGACATCAACCGCCTGCCCCTGGCCACAATTGAGGAAACTACGTCCGGTATACGCATCGGCGCAATGGCCAAAAACTCGGCAGTTGCCGATCACCCACTGATCAAAAAGTATTTCCCATTATTATCAATGGCGCTAAATGCTGGCGCTTCTGCTCAACTCCGGAATATGGCTACTGTGGGGGGTAATATGATGCAGCGCACGCGCTGTCCGTATTTTTACGATCATTCCATGCCGTGCAACAAACGCGGTCCGATCCAGTCGGGTCCCTCGAAAGGCCAGCCCAATGGTCCGTCGGGATGCGGCGCGATCGGCGGTGTTAACCGGATGCACGCGATTTTCGGCACTTCCGAAAAATGCATTGCCGTGCACCCCAGCGATATGTGCATTGCGCTTGCAGCGCTGGATGCGCGGGTCAATGTGACCGGGCCGAAAGGCAACCGCAGCATTGCTTTCGCTGAATTCCATCGCCTGCCGGGCGATGCCCCGCAGAAGGATAATACGCTGCTACCAGGGGAGTTGATTCTTTCCGTAGATGTGCCTAAGAATGAATTAGGTAAATACTCGCATTATCTCAAAGTGCGCGACCGGGCCTCCTATGCATTCGCGCTCGTTTCGGTGGGGGTTGCTGCGGATATGAAAGGAAAGACGATTCAGGATATTAGGCTGGCAATGGGCGGCGTTGCGCATAAGCCCTGGAGGCTGGCCGAGGCGGAAGGTTATCTGAAAGGGAAAGAAGCTACCCTCGAAAATTTCAGACAAGCGGCCACGCTTGCCATGCAGGGCGCGAAAGGTTATGGCGAAAATGATTTTAAACTAACCTTAGCTCCAAATTCCATTATCGAAGCACTTCAAATCGCCACTCAAACCGTCTGACCATGAAAAACGAAAAAAATCCACCGCTTGACCGGGTCGACGGGCGAATGAAGGTGACCGGCGGAGCCAAATACTTTGCCGACTTTGCCATTCCGAATATGACCTATTGTGTCATCGTAGGTAGTGACATCGCGCGTGGCACGGTTACAAGTATAGACACTAAAAAAGCGCAGGGCGCTCCTGGCGTGTTGGGTGTATTTACCCACCAAAATATGCCGCCGATTCCGGGCTGGGATGCGCCGCCAAGCAAGCAGGCCGACGGACCGCCGCCCAAACCTGACACCGAAGAAAAATACCGCATCCTAAGCAGTCCGAAAATCCTGTTCGACGGCCAACCTATCGCCATGGTTGTTGCCGATACCTATGAACGCGCGACCTACGCCGCATCACTTGTCAAAGCCATTTACAGCAAACAAAAAGCGCGAACGGATCTCGAAAAATATAAAAAAGATGAGATTACGCCAAGAGGCGGTGATTACTCACGGGGTAAAGCAAAAGCTTTCGAATCAGCACCGGTGCAGCTGGAATCGGAATATACAATTCCCATTGAAGTGCATAACCCAATGGAATTGCACGGGATTGTCGTGCACTGGACCGGCGCGGATCAGCTGATGATCTACGCCAAAACACAGGGTGTCAATTCCACCCAGCAGGCGATGGCGCAGGCATTTAAACTCGACCCGAAAAACATCCATGTGCATACCGAATATATGGGAGGTGGTTTTGGAATGGGACTGCGCACCTGGCCGCAGGAAATGGCGACCGTGGCCATTGCAAAAAAAGTAGGTCGCCCGGTGAAGCTGGTTATGAACCGGAGCCAAATGTTTACCATGGTCGGCCACCGGCCTTACACGGCGCAGTCCATTCAAATGGGCGCAGACAAAAATGGCAAACTCGTCTCCATTCATCATGCGGCCACGGCAGAAACGGCTAAATATGAAGATTTTACGGAAGCGACCGTCAACATGACCAAGTTTATGTACGACTGTCCGAATGTAAGCACGCGTTACCGGCTCGTGCGACTCGACCGAAGCGTGCCGATCTGGATGCGCGGCCCGGGTGAAGCGACGGGTGCATTTGCACTGGAATCGGCCATGGATGAAATGGCTCACAAGCTTAGTATAGACCCGATTGAATTCCGGCTTAAAAACTACGCGGAAACCGATCCTGAACATAACCGGCCATATTCAAGCAAACATCTGAAGGAAGCTTACGAGCGCGGGGCAGAGGCTATCGGCTGGAAAGACCGTAAAAACGATCCGGGCGCGAGTAAGGAAGACAACTGGCTCACAGGTTATGGCATGAGCACGGGCGTTTTCAATGCATTCAGATGGGAAGCGTCGGCCAGAGTGGTGCTCAATGCGGACGGATCGCTGGTAGTGCAAAGCGCGGTGACTGATATCGGTCCGGGCACGGGCACAGCCTTGACGATGATTGCGCACAATGTGCTGAATATTCGAGCGCATTAAGGTTGAATATGGCGACACGTCGCTACCGAAAGCGCCAAGTCAGGGCGGTTCGGCGATTGTGTCCGCAGTTGGCTCTGCTGTTTTCGATACTTGTACAAAAATCAAAAATGAGCTGTTTGACCTTGCAACAAAAGCAGGCGCGCCGCTTGCGGGCAGTAAGGTGGCCGATCTTTCAATAGAAAATGGAAATGTTTTTATCTCAGACAGTCCTTCAAAAAAGGTGGCGGTAGCTGAACTGTTGAAAGCCAACAATTTGCCTTCAATCGCCCAAACTGCCGACTCGAAAGGGAGCGCGGAGCTGGAAAAATATTCTATGTATTCGTTCTCCGTGCATTTTGTAAAGGTAAAGGTCAATGCGCTCACCGGTGCTGTTCGTGTGACCAAAACAGTCAGCGTAGCCGATTCGGGCCGGATTATTAGTCCAAAAACAGCAGCCAGTCAAATGATCGGCGGCGTGGCAGGCGGTATAGGAATGGCGCTGACAGAGGAAGCGATAATCGATCACCGCTTTGGCAGATTCGTCAATAATAATTTCGCGGATTACCACGTGGCCGTGCACGCCGACGTGCCGGCGATCGAAACAATTTTCATTGATAAACCCGACCCGATCATTAACCCGATGGGCGCAAAGGGAATGGGTGAGATCGCACTGATCGGATTTTCTGCTGCGGTTGCCAATGCGGTCTTTAATGCGACTGGTAAGCGGATCAGGCAGTTACCTATCACGCCGGATAAGGTCATGCAGCAGGTATCTTGATGCTCGATTTACTGGTGAATCCGGATGAATTAATCCACTAAGTGAAATATCAAATCTTACAAAATACCCGCAAAATTAACTTGCGGGTGTTTTTTTTCGCAGATTTCATATTAAAATCCGTGAATAGTAATGAGAAAAATACAGGGAGAAAGGTGTTTGAAATAGTACTTACTAATTCAGATTTCGAAGTCCCCGAAATGCATTAGGCGTTTGGCCAACGTGTTGTTTGAATAGCCTTGAAAAATGCTGGGGATATTTAAATCCCATTTCAAATGCGATCTCGCTTACTGTTTTTGTCTGGTCAAAAATCTTCTCTTTGGCCACATCAATCAGTTTTGCCTGGATATAGTCCTGCGCAGTTTGCCCGGTTTCTTTTCTGACCAGGTCCCCAAAATATTTTGTGGACAGGTTAAGTTCACTGGCGAAATAAGCCACCGAGGGTAATCCAATCATACTGGGCTTGTCTGACAAAAAGTAGGTTGTCAAAAGCGATTCAAAGCGTTCAATAATCCCTTTGTGCACCGTATCGCGGGTAAGAAATTGCCGGTCGTAAAAGCGTTTGCAGTAATCTAGAAACAGCTCGATATTTGAAACGATCAGTTTCCTGCTGTGATGATCGAGGGCATGTTCTAGCTCATACCTGATTTTAGCAAGGCAATCCAGCACAATCTGCTTTTCCCGCTCAGAGATATGCAACGATTCGTGGGTCTGATAGCTAAAAAAGCTGTATTCATGGATGTGCTGGTTGAGTGCGGTACCGTGCAGCAGACCGGGATGAAAAACCAGCGCATAACCGTTCGGCCTGTATAGCTCATTTTCAAGAGTTACCACCTGCCCAGGCGCAAAGAAAACGAGCGTGCCTTCCTGATAATCGTAATTCTGCTTGCCATAGCGCAAATCCCCGCACGCCACTCCTTTTAGCATGACAAAGTACAGCCCCAAATACATGTTTTTGATCTGCCGCGTGTCAGCTTTTGACAGGTCTACGACAGTCACCAAAGGATGCAGCGTTTCGTGCTGGTTGAATGCATTGTAATCACTTACCGAATCAAACCGGATCTGATTTTCCATTGTCTTTTTTATTAACTGCTACCAAATTACAGATTTCAAAAGGGCCTGACTACATACTGATTATGAATATGGAACATTGGTATAAATATCAGGAATATGTATACAAAGTGATTGCAAAAACGGGCGGAACTTTGCGATACAATAATAGGAGCTTAGCGGCTAAAATGATGTGCCAGTCTTCTATGCGGCTGCCCATTAATGGATCACTTCGATAAACTAAAATGGAAAAACGAAAATTAGGAAATAGTGGGCTGGAAGTTTCTGCGTTAGGTCTGGGATGCATGGGACTGAGCTTTGGATACGGGCCAGCAACTGAAAAGCATCAGGCCATCCAGCTGATCCGTGCAGCTGTGGAGCGGGGCGTTACTTTGTTTGATACAGCCGAGGCATATGGACCATTTGCGAATGAAGAACTGCTAGGTGAGGCTTTGGAGCCATTCCGTAAAGAGGTAGTGATTGCGACCAAGTTCGGTTTTGCCGGTGGGGTTCCAGCCATGGGACTCGACAGCCGCCCGGAAAATATCCGTGTAGTGGCAGAATCATCATTAAAACGTTTACGTACGGATGTAATAGACCTTTTTTACCAGCACCGGGTGGATCCGAATGTGCCCATTGAGGACGTTGCCGGAACTGTGAAGGATTTGATCAGCGAAGGAAAAGTGAAGCATTTCGGCCTTTCGGAGGCCGGTGTTGCGACCATTCGCCGCGCCCACTCCGTCCAGCCGGTTGCTGCATTGCAAAGTGAGTATTCGCTTTGGTGGAAAGAGCCTGAGGCCGAAATCTTGCCCACATTGGAAGAACTCGGCATTGGCTTTGTGCCGTTCAGTCCGCTGGGAAAGGGTTTTCTTACAGGCAAAATAAACGTCGATACCACGTTTGACAAAAGCGATTTCCGTAATAAAGTCCCTCGTTTTGCAGAAGAAAACAGGAAGGTAAACCAGAACCTGGTGGACCTGCTCGGTCAACTTGCAACCGACAAGCATGCCACTGCCTCGCAAATTGCATTGGCCTGGCTGCTGGCTCAAAGACCCTGGATCGTGCCCATTCCGGGAACCACAAAACGTCACCGGCTCGAAGAAAATCTGGGTGCTGTAAATACTGAGTTGAGCGGAAACGATCTGAGCGAGATCGATGCAGCGGTTTCTCAGATCAAGATCATGGGCGAGCGCTACCCGGCCGAAATGCAAAAACAAGTCGAACGGTAGCGCCCGGAATTCTCCATGGAGACAGTTGGAGAATAGCATTATAGATCAGTAATAAGTAAAATCAGATTTTCAATTATTATGGAAAATATCAAAGGAAAAGTAGTGGTAATTACAGGAGCTAGCAGTGGCATGGGCGAAGCGGCCGCGAAGCATTTGGCCAACCTGGGTGCATCCGTTGTGCTGGGCGCAAGAAGAGCTGATAAAATTGAAAAGCTTTCCCAGCAGATCAAAGACAATGGCGGAAAGTCGCTTGCTATCGCTGTGGACGTAACCAAAAGAGATCAGGTAAAGCAATTCGTCGATTCAGCAGTTAAGCATTTTGGCCGGGTAGACGTGATCCTTAACAATGCAGGTATCATGCCGTTATCACCGATTGACCGTCTTAATGTCGATGAATGGGATACGATGATCGATGTGAATATCAAAGGCGTGCTCAATGGTATTGCCGCTGTGCTGCCTTATATGAAAAAACAGAAGTCAGGCCAGATTATCAACACATCTTCGGTGGCAGGACATAAAGTATTTGGTGGTTCTGCGGTTTATTCTGCAACCAAATTTGCCGTGCGGGCATTAAGCGAAGGCTTACGGATAGAGGTGAAGCCCTACAACATTCGCACCACGATCGTCTGTCCGGGTGCAGTCAAAACAGAGCTTTTGGAACACATTTCGGAGGCCGATATTCAGCAAGCCAACCAGGATTATGTAGGAGCGGTAGGAATCAGTCCGGATAGCTTTGCACGTGTGGTTGCCTTTGCAATCAGTCAGCCAGATGATGTAGATATCAATGAAGTGATCTTCCGTCCGACAGCACAGGAACTATAACAGTGACGTTTGGGCAGCTAAGCAGAATTTACAGTAGTAAGACAAGAATGTTTCAAATTCTGGTCAAACCCTGGGTGGTAGTTTGATATTCATAATCTATTGTTTGATATCCTACATGCTCGCCGATCAGCTTAGCTTATATTGCAGATATTGAAATAGTGCAGAATAATCAAGGTTTCGTAATTATTTTAATGATCTAACTAGCTTATATAAGGTATAGCTAATGTAAGTCAACGAGTTTTAGGTAAACGGCGAAAATATGAAAAATGAAGATTCAGCAGGCCACATCAGCCGGCGCGAAATGCTGGCCGGGACTGCGATTGCAGTCACCACGCTGGCTATTACCAAGGTAACCGGATTAGAGGCGGGGCCTGCGCCACAGGTCGTGACACCTGTTGTTTCCGCTGAGGTATCGTTTACGGTGAATGGAAAAGTCCAGAAACTGGAAATTGATACCAGGACAACATTGCTGGACTTGCTCCGGGAACATCTGCACCTGACAGGCACCAAAAAAGGTTGTGATCATGGACAGTGCGGTGCCTGCACGGTGCTTGTCAATGGAAAGCGAATCAATTCATGTCTTTCGCTGGCATTGCAACACGAATCCGATTCCATCACCACAATTGAGGGGTTGGGAACACCCGAGAAGCTGCATCCGATGCAGTCCGCATTTATCAAACACGACGGATACCAATGCGGATACTGTACACCTGGTCAGATCTGCTCAGCCGTTGCTGTGCTTGAAGAGATAAAGGCAGGCATACCCAGCCACGCGAGTGCCGATCTGAATGCGAAGGTGGGATTTACCAATGCGGAATTCAGGGAAAGAATGAGCGGGAATATCTGCCGTTGCGGCGCTTATTCCAACATCGCCGAAGCAGCAGCGGAGGTTGCAGGGGCGTGAGTCCGATAAAAGCTTGCTGCATCATTTTCACAAACGAGATCTAACCCGATGAAATCATTCACATACGAACGCGTTACCACGCCTGCCCAGGCCGCAGCGGCTGTCGCCACAAAGCCGGGAGCTAAATTCCTGGCAGGCGGCACAAATCTGCTTGATCTGATGAAATTACAGATCGAGACGCCTACCCACCTGATCGATATTGGCCGGATTGGACTGGATAAAATTGAAACAACAGCCAATGGCGGGGTAAGGATAGGCGCACTGGTCAGTAACACGGACCTTGCGGCAGACCCGCATATCCGTAAAGATTATGGCATTTTATCCAGGGCGCTGGTTGCGGGCGCTTCCGGGCAGCTGCGCAATAAGGCAACAACGGCGGGTAACCTTTTGCAGCGCACGCGGTGCCCCTATTTTTATGATACCAATCAGCAATGCAACAAGCGGGTGCCTGGCAGCGGGTGCGCCGCCATCGCTGGGTTTAGCAAACAACTAGCTGTCATCGGCAGCAGTGATGCCTGCATTGCGACTTATCCGGGCGATATGGCCGTAGCCATGACGGCCCTTGACGCAGTGGTGGAAACCATCAATCCCGCTGGCACGACCCGGCAGATTCCTATTTCCAAACTTTACCGTTTGCCGGGGAAAACCCCACATCTGGAGAATACGCTGGAAAAGAATGAGCTGATCACTTCCGTGGTGCTACCTGCCCCGGCCGGAGGCACGCACATTTATCATAAAGTCCGTGACCGGGCTTCTTACGCATTTGCCCTGGTGTCGGTTGCTGCCATTTTATTTAAAGACGGAAGCGGCAGGATCGCCGTTGGCGGCATTGCTCCAAAGCCATGGCGCGTTCCGGGCGCAGAAAGTCTGTTGCCATCGGGCTCAAAGGCATTTACTGCAAAACTGATGGAGGGCGCCAGGCCCACCAAAGACAATGAGTTTAAACTCGGTCTGATAGAACGCACGATTGAACTAGTCTTAAAAGAAGGGAAAAGCTGATATGAAATTCGACAAACCAGCAGGGCAAAACCCCATTGATCAGTTAAAGGTCGTTGGCAAGCCAACAGACCGCGTGGAAGGCCCTTTGAAAACAACGGGCACGGCCAAGTATGCCTATGAATATAATGAAGAGGTTACCAATCCCGCCTACGGCTATATATTGGGTGCAGCCATTGCGCGAGGAACCATCACACGCATCGATCAGGCTGCGGCCAAAGCAGCGCCTGGCGTGTTGGCGATTGTAACCGCTGCTAATGCCGGGCGCCTGGAGACTGGCAAGTTTTATGTCAGCCGTTTTCTGGCCGGGCCGCAGGTAGATCATTACCACCAGGCCGTTGCCATTGTTGTAGCGGAAACTTTCGAACAGGCAAGGTCAGCAGCCGCACTTTTGAAAGTTGAATATAAAAAAACGAAAGGCAATTATGACCTGGAAACTTCAAGAGCTGGCGCTCAGGCCCCCTGGCCAGGTCCCTACACGCCTCCGGGCGAATCGCTGACAGGCGATTTTGAAGGAGCATTCAAAACGGCCCAGGTACAATTAGATCAATCTTACTCTACACCCGACCAAGCGCACGCAATGATGGAGCCCCATGCCACCATTGCCAAATGGGATGGGGATAAGCTGACCTGCTGGTGCACGATACAGCAGCTTAACTGGGGCGTCCGCGACCTTGCTTTTATTCTGGGTATACCCAAAGAAAATGTGCGGCTTATCTCAGCTTACATCGGCGGTGGCTTTGGGGGAAAGGGTACGGTCCTTTCGGATCTGGTAGCGGCAAGTCTGGCGGCCCGTGCCTCTGGCCGGCCGGTGAAACTGGCATTACAACGTCCTTTAATGTTTAACAACACCATCCACCGTCCTAAAACCATTCAACGCATTCGGATAGGCGCTGATCGAGATGGCAAAATTACGGCGATAGGCCATGAAAGCTGGTCAGGGAATCTGCCAGGCGGCATGACCGAAGCTGCTACCGCATCAACGAGGGTATTATATGCCGGTGCCAACAGGCTCACCAGGCTCCGGGTGGCTACTTTGCACCTGGCTGAGGGTAGTGCCATGCGCGCTCCGGGAGAGGCCTCGGGTATGATGGCTCTTGAAATAGCGATGGATGAAATGGCTGAAAAGCTCAACATGGACCCGGTCGACTTCCGGATCAAAAATGACACACAGGAAGATCCCGAGAAACCGGGACGCAAGTTCTCCACGCGCAAATTAGTGGAATGCCTGCGCGAGGGAGCCGACAAATTTGGTTGGGAGCGCCGGAATGTCAAACCAGGGGCCATTAAGGAAGGGGACTGGCTCATTGGGATGGGGGTTGCATCAGCAATGCGGGGTGCGCCTGTTACCAAGTCAGCTGCACGGGTACGGCTTGACAGCAGCGGCAGGATCACGGTGGAAACAGACATGACCGACATCGGTACCGGAAGCTATACCATTATCGCGCAAACCGCAGCAGAAATGATGGGCGTCGGCATCGATCAGGTTAAGGTGAAGCTTGGGGATTCATCCTTCCCTGAATCATCGGGGTCCGGCGGGCAGTGGGGTGCGGCTTCTTCAACTTCCGGCGTATACGCTGCCTGCATGAAACTGCGAGAAGCAGTAGCAGCTAAGCTTGGTTTCGATGCAGAGAAAGCCCAGTTTTCGGACGGCCGCATCATTCTTGGCGACAAAAGTGCTGCATTAGGTGATGCAGCTAAAACTGAGGATCTGGTGGTTGTAGATGAGATGACATACGGAGAGCTTTCAAAAGAATACGCGCAGGATACATTCGGAGCGCATTTTGTGGAGGTCGCGGTAAATGCATTTACGTATGAGATCCGTGTAAGGCGAATGGTAGCAGTATGCCATGCGGGAAGGATATTGAATCCGAAAGCCGCGCGCAGCCAGGTCATTGGCGCAATGACGATGGGCGTTGGAGCGGCCCTGATGGAGGAAATGGTGGTTGACAAGCGGGTCGGCTTCTTTGTAAATCATGACCTGGCAGGTTACGAAGTCCCTGTTCATGCAGACATCCCGTATCAGGAAGTGATTTTACTGGAAGATATTGACCCAACGATGTCGCCCATGAAAGCAAAAGGAATCGGCGAGCTGGGCATCGTTGGTGTGGCAGCAGCTGTGGCCAATGCGGTCTATAATGCGACCGGGATCAGGGTGCGGGATTATCCTGTTACGCTCGACAAACTTTTAAGAGCAGTTTGAGTTTGTGCAGGTAGCCGGGTTCATATTCAAACAAACTTGTTTTAAGAAATCAATAATGAAAATGAAAAATCAGACGGAGAATAAAAACATAGATCCTAAGATGCGAAGAGGCTTTTTAAAAGCGGCCACTTTGTTGGGCTTGGGAACAGTTGCTGCCGGAACCGGTAAAAGTTATGCAAGTGCTGCTCAGGACCCGGAAAAGAAAAAAGATATTGGTGCCATACTCACCCAGAAGAGGTCATTGGGCTCAAAGAAGAACCCGCTTGTGGTTTCGGCCATTCAGTTGGGGTGCATGGGAATGCACACGGGCCGAGGTGTCCATCCTGATCATAAGAGCATGGTCAAACTTATCCGGGATGCTGCGGAACGTGGCTGCGATTTTTTTGATACCGCCGAAGTGTATGGGCCGTTCATTAACGAAGAATTGGTCGGAGAAGCCCTTGCACCCATCCGAAACAAAGTTGCCATCTCCACCAAGTTTGGGTTTGACATTGGTGGCAAAAATGTCTTAGACAGTAGACCAGAGCACATTCGTAAGGTCGTTGAGCAATCTCTCAAACGCCTGAGGACCGACCGCATTGATCTTTTCATTCAGCACCGGGTTGATCCTAACGTGCCAATTGAGGATGTTGCGGGCACGGTAAAAGATCTTATTAAGACTGGAAAGGTGCTGCACTTTGGGCTTAGTGAAGCCAAGGCAGAAACCATCAGAAAGGCACACGCTGTCTGCCCTGTTACAGCGGTGCAAAGTGAGTACTCTCTGATGACCAGGCTTCCCGAAGAATTCATCTTTTCCACTTTGCAGGAATTGGAGATAGGTTTTGTGGCCTACAGTCCGCTTTGCCGTGGTTTATTGGGCGGGAACTTAACCGAATACTCTGATTTAAACACGAATGATATTCGCGGCGCATGGCCACGTTTTCAGCCCCAGGCGATTAAATCTAATATACGAATTGTCGAGGCGCTAAATGAGTTTGGCAAAACAAGAGGCATGAGCTCATCGCAAATATGCCTGGCATGGATGCTTGCAAAATACCCTTTTATAGTTGCCTTACCCGGAACTACCAAACTATCTCATTTAGAAGAAGATTTTCGGTCTGCCGACTTCACATTGACCAAAGAAGAAATTACTGAAATCGAAAGTAAAATAGAAAAAATCGGTGTTGTTGGCGATCGCTATGATGCACTACAGCAGGCGCGGGTAGAATATTGATAGACACCTGGCAGCTTGCCATAGACACCAACGAATAGAAAATACAACATTGGTAAATAATAAAAAGAGGTTGTCATGAACGACGAAAATCAATTATCAAGAAAAAAATTTATTCAACAAGCGTCCCTGGCAGGTGCGGGATTACTGTTGGCAAGACCCTTACCAATGTTTACTCAAACAACTGGGGTAAAGAACATTAAAACTAAAGGGTACGCAGCCAAAGATGCTTCAGGAAAACTAGTGCCCTGGGAATTTGAACGTAGGGCTGTGGGCGATAGCGACATTCTTATCGAGATCAAGTTTACCAGTATCTGCCATTCGGATATCCATACGATGAAGGGCGATTGGGGGGCACAGCCTTACCCGCAGGTTCCGGGTCACGAAATTGCTGGGATCGTTACAGCAGTTGGTAAGAAGGTGACCAAGTTTAAAGTAGGTGATAGGGCGGGTGTTGGCTGTATGGTAGACAGCTGCATGAAATGCGAAAGTTGCCAGCATGGTGAGGAGCAGTTTTGTGACAATGGCGCTACGGTCTTCACCTATGGCTTTCCTGATAGAATATCACCTTCCGGTATTTCACAAGGTGGCTATTCGAATAACATTGTTGTGCGGGACCATTTTGCTGTTCATATTCCTGACCACATTTCCCTCGAGCAAGCAGCACCCTTACTGTGTGCTGGAATTACTACTTATTCTCCATTAATAAATGCAGGTTTCAAGCGTGGAGACAAGATCGGCGTGGCTGGTATAGGTGGTCTTGGACATTTAGCTGTAAAATTGGCCGTGGCGAAAGGTGCGGATGTGTATGCATTTACGACATCGCCTGATAAAGTAAAAGATATACTCAGTTTTGGAGTGAAAGAAGCAATTCTGGTTGATGATGTAGCGAAGTTGAAGCCTTATAGAAAAAAGCTGAACTATATGATTTCAACCATTCCTGCGCAGTTTGATGTAGCTGCCTATGCTTCGGTGCTGAAACGGGGCGGATTTTTTACACAGGTGGGTATGCCTGCTGGTTTTAATCTTACGCTAAATACTATTGCGTTTGCAAATACACATGTCAATTTCAATGCTTCACTTATAGGAGGTATGCCACAAACACAAGAGGTAATTGACTATTGTGCAGACAACAAGGTTTTTCCGCAAATACAAATCATCAAAGCCCAGCAAATCAATGATGCATGGATGAAGGTGATCAACAAAGAAGCCCGTTTCAGATATGTGATTGATGCTGCAACATTTTAGAATAAAAAAGGCTCAAATGGGCATCACCGAAAAAAGCTCATTTTCTACTCTGACAACTTCGAGAAGTTTTTCATCCAGCCGTTTTTAGGCTTCCACAACCTGCTTCCCTGTAGCGGCCGGGGCTTTGGGAGCGCCCACGCGCTCTAGCCGAAGCAACCACATAACCTTTCGACAATGCCGTCAGCACGGCGGATGTGCTTGGGTAGTCGGGAATACTACATGTAAGGCCGGTGCACTAAGGCAGCACTTAGCTATGGCAGGTCATACAAAACAGAAAATCTTTCGGCTCTTAGAAGTACAGGCGCCTTCAGATTTTGCTTGGCCGGCGGTAAGCTAAGGTTCGTGGTTCTTTCTCCCATTTGTCCTTTATAAGCGTACGCGGAAACGGTGGTTAAAGCATACCGGGCCCGACATCAGGTTGCCCAGCTTTTCCAAAAACCAATTGACGACACAGGTTTACTAGGCCATCCATGGTAGATGGCTTTATATAATAGTCGAGCGCACCTAATTTTTTAGCAAAGTCAATCATATTTGGATTTCCAGATGTTGAAAGCATAACTGTAGGCAAGGAAGCTAAGCGAGGAATGATTCGCAGATTCGATAGAGTTTCCAAGCCATTCATTTTCGGCATGTTCATATCCAGAATGATAAGACATCTATCAAATGCTGTTTGCGACTCTAGAACCGTCAGAAGTTCCTGCCCATTCTCTGATTCAACAATTGCTATGTTTGGATCTATGGCTTTGATCGCCTCTATCATTAATAGGCGATCATCGGCGTCGTCATCTGCTAAAAAGAAAGTTGTACTTCTCCTCATATGCAAATATAAGATTTTTTATAGAACGCCTATCTCTATCGACTATACGCTCTTGACAACGTGATTCACAGACTCTATATGTAACCGCTCGAGGTGGCCAAATTAATCGGTGGTTTTTCCGTACTCCGGCATTCGACTGCCATGCCGTTACAAGTTGACCAAAAACACCAGACAATTGGTACAGCTTAGTAGTTCATGAAATCTAATTACGGTATACTAGACGAATAGACCTTAAACTGTACTATCAGTGATTTGTAGGTATGGCAATTACGAGAGAATAGCAGACAAACTTGTAATTTTAATGCTTGGAGAAAACTGAGTTTTGAAACTGAATTACATGGGAAGATCTTGGATGCACGCCCCGGATTAAAATTAAGATACCAAAGATTTGGACTGATGAACTTACTAGCGCGGGTCTGATACATTATTCTAACAGGCATTTTCAAACTCATCTTTACGGTTCTTTGTAACGATTAGCCAGCGAGAACGAATTCATGGATGTTATGAATTGTTTCCTAATCTCCAATGCAACATTATATCTCACGTAGATACCTGTATTTTGACTGAGGTAATATTTGGAACGTAACTGTACTGACATTTGCTGGGAACGCTTGAAGATTGTATCTTTGAACAAGAGAAAAGATGTTCTAAATGTAACTTTCAAATTGAGAGGCAAATTCGGGACTGCCGCATTTCGTGGGATTATAAGTATTTGAAAATAAATCGGTTACTGTTAGGGTTCGACTCCCCGCATCTCCACAAAATGCCGTTTCGGATCTCCGGGCGGCATTTTTTATTCCACTAATTGCTTGCTCGCTGATCGCCGCAGAGAATTGGTAAAGAAAAGTAGCCATACTGGCGTTTGGATGCCGGCACAAAGCATTCGATCTGGTAATCGAAATCAAAAAAATCTTTCAACCGGTGACGAAATACATTCAGAATATCAAATGGGGAAAGGATCAAAACCTCGTCTGATAAATCAATATCGACGTTTTGATCGGGCAACATATAAAGAGGACCTTTTTAGCCTTCGACGGTAATTGTTTTCAACTCGCCCGCAAGCGCCAGTCCCACCAGCCGGAGCTCGCTTCTACGCGATCATTTTCAAAATCACCTACCGTGAGCGACTCCTCGCGTTCAGCCCGGTCCAGAATCTGTTTCATCAGGTTTGTCTCTGCCTGTGTAAGTGGTTTACGCTGCGCTTTGAATGCCTTTTTAATCGGCAGCGTAAAGCGGAAATCATGCATGGGAAGAAAACCAGAGGCTGACGTGAAATATTCAAAAATGCTTCCATCTTCGCAGAGTTCGGCCAGCCATTCTGTTTGATAATCGGGGATACGGGCAGCCATCACATGATGATGCGCCCGCTCAACCACGTAATTAGTATCCAGTTGGACAAAACCCAAATGGTCAATGATCCGGTAAACAGCTTCGATTCCGATCCCGAATTGCGCTTTGCGGGCCAGTCCGGCTGCTTCCAGGACAATTTTCCTTACCTGTGGTATGGTCAGAACAAGAGATTCCATGATCCCGTCAATTTCAGAATAACTGCCGGAAATTCATATCTAAGATTTCAGCTAATTATTCCGTTGCTTCATTAATTGCTTACCTGGTGCCAGAATGATGCGCCATAATTCATTCAATGCTATCCCAATCAAGGTAATTATGGAAAGCTTCGCGAATGTCTCAGACTTGTATCAGGTAGCAGAAAATTAGCTGATCTACAGAACGTCGCACTTGATTTTATTGAAGTGTTCAAGATACTGCTATTAAACAATGCCAGCCGAGTGCTGGGTATTTTTGAAGTTTCCAAAAGTGCGATTTCAGGCGAAAGTGCTGATGTAAGGATTGTTTTTGTGGCTGCTTTGAAAGCGAAAAGAACAGTAATTATGCTGGCATGCAATAAGTTTCCAGTCCGCATAAACTTAGTTATGCCAATAAATAGATTACGAAGAATACCTACAGATACCTGTTTACACAATTCACGTTAATGTTACCCTCAAATAGATCAAGATCTTCTTCCAAGTCAGTTAAGCCTAAATACTCTCATCATGTTCCTTAAACATTTTTCTCATATCATCTTTCAGAATTTTGTAAATCCAACTTCTGATAACACAGGACTCATCAAGTTTAGGTGTATTTAATCTATCAATTGTCTTAACCAAGTTTCTGTAATCCACACGAATAAGGCTATCGAATGAAAATCCATAAAGAACCTTTACATCGTCTTCCTCAAACACATCTTTATCCGGCTCATATTCTTTATGATGGAATTTAATTTGACCGTCTTTGCTATTACGATAAGCATACTGGCCCCATCTAGAATTTTCTGATTCCCTCATGTAAAAAAAATACTCGTGCGGCATCGAAATATAAAAATTAAACCCATTTTTAAGTTTAGGGAAATTGAATTCAACAAATTCCTTGTAAGACCGTTCCAAATGTCTAAAAAAGCATTCGATATATACTTTCGTTTGTACAGTACTGAACTGAGAGTTTATCGTATCGGAAATCTCGTTCTTAGGCTGCCGTTGAAGATGTTTTTTTGATTCCTGTATTGATCTGTCCGGATAGGGCAGATGGTGTTTATCGAAATATCGATAGCCCCTTTTCAATAAGATTGTAACTATTTTTGAAAGCTCTTCAAATGGCGGAAAATCTCCGACAATATTTAATCTGGGAAAATCTATATTATTTTGCAGCGCGTTTTCTACCAAAGTGTTAAGATCTTTTGATGAAACGCCTTGTCTCTCATAATAGTAAATAGCTCTAATTCTGCGTACTCTGGTGAGTACATCAAGCATATCGAGAGGATAAATTGCATCGAATCTAGGAAAATAGAAGTCGGCTCTCTTTGTGTCAAACCCTAGTTTTGCAGAGTAATAGTAAATAATTGCAGATACTTGCTCCATCAACAATATATCGGAATTATATGCACTGATACGGCCGTTTTCTATAATCTTCTTCAGTTGTTTAAAAATCTCTTTTTTGGCAAGCTTTTCTTGACTTGGCCCTAATAGTGCGGAATGACTTCCATGAACAGTATCAACTCCTATCTCAAACATGCGGCTATCATAATAGGAGTTCGAAAACGGATTGTCTAAATTTTCATAAATAATCTTCTGGTCGCTCTTAGATTTCAATGGATACAATGCATATCCATCTCTTTTTGGGTTTATCGGAAAGACAATTCCAATCTCACCGTCGGTTCTTGGAACAAAGAGCTGCTTGAACGCTTTGAAATTTTCCTCTAAATATGAATCATAGATTGATACATAAGCTATCGCTTTATTTCTTTTGAATTTAGCAAGAACGAATTTATGACTTTCCTTAGCATTATCTAAATAAAAACTTATTGCGCTTTCACCAATATGGTTTTGATAAAATAACTCAACGATTGTGTAAAATTCGTCATCACTAAGTTCGTGTAACCTAAAAGAATGATAACAAATAATATAATCTCTTATTTTTGAATAATAAAAAGATATATTATAGGATTCTTTTCTGTTTGTTGTGATTAAAATGTTTCGCGAAAATAGGCCTTCTGGTAAGGTTTCTTCCAGTGGAAAGTTTAATTTATCAAGCAACGTATCGTAGTTTATACCCTCATCACCGAACCGAAAAAAACTTTTGTATTGATGGCTAATTAATATTTTACCAATCTCTGAAAGAATCCTAAAACCAGTCCGAATATTAATATTTGCCTTTTCAAGGGATTGCTGTAAATAATCTCTTATCAAGTTTCTATCATTTATCCTTTCTGGTACTTTACGATTACTATATACGGTGCTAAATATTCGCAAAAAAAAGCCATTTCTCAAATCGTCTATTACACTTTTTGAAAGATCTCCTTCGAAACCAAAAGTGCTTTGGTACAAAGGCATAACATCTTCCATCTCTTCATAACTGAAATTATCAATAAGATACCCCGGTTTGTTACCAAGTGCTACGAGCGGATAGTGGAACTTCCTTAGCTCTTCAAATAGGTGGGTGGGCGTCCCATTAATTTCGAGCATTGATGACCAATCGCTCGACTTGCAGCTTATACAAATTTTAATTTTTTCAAAGTTTCTGACACTTAATGCGATTTCGCTCAGTTCTATTGATATGTGAGGGCTTGTACTTTCGTCGATTGCATCAATAAATAGCAGTATATTTTTATTTAGAAATAAGCCTAGTTCGTTAAGCTTTTTTAGAATTAAGTCACTGTCACTTTTACTTGAAAAGAAGACGTTCAGATCCTGGGCGATATGCTCGATAGGAGATTTGTTGATCATTACTGCATTGTAGAAAAAAACGAATGTTTTCTCGACCCATTCAAGTGCAATTGAACAAATTGCATTCGTCTTTCCCACGCCTGCCGCACCAACCAACCCAAAAACTTTCGCATTCGATTCGACGAATCTTGCGAATGTGGATTGCAAATCGCCTCTTTGAACAAAGAGCTCTTTTACAAATTTGGGTGTAAGAGAATCAATGCTCCCTACAATCGGACCCATACGGTCCTGTACCTGATTTGTACAAAAAATCCTCAGGTTTTCATCAGAAAAGGAGATAAATTTTTTTAACGCATCGTATCTTATTCTCAGTTCTTCATCGGTTGATAGCGTTGAGCCGTTTTTCCAAAAGTCGGAATATTCTGAAATCTTCTTATCAGTAATTTCTAGCCTGGATATTGAGTCAAAAATTCTGGTTGATTTTCCGTTCGTAAGAATGGTAAATGGAGCGATATTGCCTACCAGCATCCTCGCGTATGAAATTCCTTGATCGATATCATCGTGTGATATTTCGATTGAATCGCTTTTTAATTCAATTATGAAAAGATTCTGATTATTTCTTTTGCAGAGAATGTCGTAGCGCCCTCGGATGATATGGTGGTTTTTTCCAAGCCTAATGGTAAATGACTCCTCTAGGGAAATTTCAGAAGGATCAAAACCTAGGTCTTTCAAAAATGGCAAAAGCACTTTTCCTCTAATTTCCTCCTCGTTCATTGTTTGACTTTTTTGTCGGCTAAGGGAAATGATTGTGACAACTCACTTTTTTTCTTTGTCTAGGTTGCCATGAACATGTCTGTGATTCTTCTCAGTGTCTACCAATCAATCGCTCCAACCTTCCCATCATCTCCTCCTTCTCCTTCAACATCCGCTCATACAAAGCAATCTTCTCCTCATGAAGCTGAATCATTTTGTCGATTGGGTGGATTGTAGAGTTATTAAAAACCGAGGCTGGTTGAACACAATTATCGAAAGTGTTATTTGATATAATGTTGATAGCCTGTTGTTCATCAAAATTCCGAATCGCCTCAGCCGGAATTTTGAGAATCGCCGCAACTTGTTCCAAAATGTCGGAATCAATCTTTTCTTTTTGTTCGAGTAGCGAGATCTTTTGCTGGTTCCAGTCTTCACCGAGCTCAAACGCGAGCGCATCTTGTTTTACAGCCATCATTTCCCTGAATCTCTTTAAGTTACGGCCTTCGTGGATCTTTGGATTGGAAGTAGTATGTGCCATGTGGAAAGGGTGTTTGGTTAAAAAAAGCAATTTATATAAATCTGCCGTGAAGTGCTCGGATATCTTACAGGGATTGCAGTGTATGTTACCGCGGCGATGGTGTTGCGTACTGTCTGCAAGAGTGAGTGTTTTGCAAAGAACGTAAATGCAAGATTTTTACCACACTCTTAACATTAACAAAATGGACACACAACTGCTGACGCATAGTCCACACTCAGACATTGATTGCGAAGACTCGGAGTCGGCCGACCGTCTCTATCGCGCCTACGGCCGGAAAGTTAAAGACCTTCTTAGCCAAAGTGACGCCGAGACTTGGATCGAAGACCTTTGGGATATGTATACGGGCTTCACCTTTTTCAGCCAGGAAGCCGGTTATGATCCGAGGGGGCACAACAGGTTTGTTTCTTTCAAAGAGCTGGTGTGTTTCTTTCAGGATGTTGGAAAGATGAAAGCTTAGCTTTTTATGGAAAGGCAATCGGCTCTAAGCGGTTGCCTTTCTTTATTTTGATGCAATTGATTTTCAATGCATTTGGTGGTCAGGAATGAGAAAATCCGAACACATTCAGAGCCGCAAACAAATCCTCCTGAAAAACCACTTCCGTCCCGGCACCTTTCTTCTTCAAATTCATGGCCTTCTCCACCTTTCGCTCGTACATTTCAAATGCCCAGGCAGGTTCCACACGTCGCATATCACCAGATAATGAAGCTTTGCGGTCGCTGAGTCGGCGGCAATGCCTCCATACATTTCAACAACCTGCGCATGTTCCTTCCGCGAATACCTCGAAGACTCTCCGGTAAAGCAAAAGCCGGCAGCCGGCGCTGTGCATTCCTGAATCAAAATTGAACCTGCTGCTCAGTAAGCTTGACAGGAATGGTGACCTTCTCTTGTTCGGCTGGTCTGATGGAAGTAATGAATTGATTAAACGGTAAACGGTAAGATATCCGGTTCATATCTCAGCGCCCACAGTAGGCCTACATTCTTTCAGATATAAGGTCGGTCGTGAGCATGGGGCAATTTTCACGGTCATCTTCCGGCGTGCAGCAGGTCAGGCAATTTTGTACGCCTAACTGCATTAGAGCCCTGAGTTCGATGAGCTGCATAATTTTTTGATCGATCAGACTTACTTTTTCAGAAATCTTCGCCGAAACATTACCGCAGGAAGCCTCCTTATTTTCGATCATCGTTAAAAAGTCTGCCGTTTCGTTTAGCGTGAAACCAAAGCTTTTAATTCGTTTGATCTGAAATAATCTCTCACGTGTTCGGAGTATTCTTTGTAGTTATTGAATCGTCTCTCTTTTCGACCTACAGCGATTAGTCCCTGCTTTTCGTAAAAGCGAATTGTGTCGCGGGATAAATCGGTTTGCTTAGATAATTCTCCAATCAGCATATATTTTTTGACTTAAATTCTTGACAGTGGACTATACTCTACCGTTTAGTTTTACAATTTAAAAACTCTTATGAAGAATAGAACGAGAATTTGGATAGCTGGGTTAGGTATCTTTGCCTGCTCGACAGATTGCAATTTTAAATCTAAACCGTGCGGAGCAGGTCAAGCTTCTGCTAACTAATTCAAGATGGTTGTTTTAAAGTCTCTATTGGTTTTTATTTTGGCCGGACTCTGTGAAATTGGAGGCGGCTACCTGGTTTGGCTATGGCTGAAAGAAGATAAGCCGCTTTGGTTTGGGATTTTGGGCGGAATCATTTTAGCCCTGTATGGCGTCGTCGCTACATCTCAACCGGCTGGCTTTGGCAGGGTTTATGCCACATATGGCGGCATTTTTTTATAATGGCACTTATATGGGCCTGGCAGGTTGACGGTTTCAGACCAGACAAATATGATCTGATCGGAGCTGCAATCGCGTTGATTGGTGTTTGCATTATTTACTATGCTCCCCGGCAATAGTGTTAGAAAAAAGCGCCCCATCATCGGGGCGCCCTCGTTTATGCCTTTTTCCACTTGATACCACAACCGATTGCTTTCGCCGTCGGAATGGCTACGGGCTTATCAGCCAATAATGCGTTCACTGCGTTCTGAACGTACTTTTGACTCGCCCGTTCTCCATCTTGGGCGTTATTGTCAATTGCCCCGATGTACTTGATGATGAAATCACTTTCCTGCCGCTGGACAACAAAAACAGTTGGAGTGTGCTTAGCACCGTATGTTTTAGCCACTTCTTGGGTTTCATCAATCAGATAAGGGAAAGCGTACTTTTTCTCGCTGGATCTTTTTTTCATTTCATCATAACTGTCACCTGGTGAGAGTTGTGCATCATTGGCATTGATGGCAATGACAGGATAGCCTTTTGGCGCAAATTGCGTATTAAGATCAACCACCCGTTGTTCGTAGGCTTGCGCAACAGGGCAAGTATTGCAGGTAAACACGACAACGTACCCTTTTGCGCTTTTGTCCTCACCAAGCGAGATGATTTTGCCGTTGACATTCTTCAACGAAAAATTCATGGCCTTGTCTCCAACCTGATAGCCAGGCTCATATGTAAATGCGCCCAGCGTAAAAAATGATATGATTGCCAGTAAAAAGAATGATCTTTTCATGTCTTCGTAATTTTAGTTTATAAACGGATCCAGCTCAGCAACAAGCTCAGCTTCGGTAAAAGGCCTCTCAAAGCCTTTTTTTATTTTTGACTTCATGTTGATAATTAACGTGAACGGCAAAGCGCCAGACCACTCGGGAGCCACTTTGTCAATCCAAGCATTATAGTCAGTCTCGTCCAGCAAAAGGACTTGGGCCGCGCGAATGCCTTTCCTGGCAACAAAGGGTTCAACTTTCTTTTTGAGTGAAGTAACAGCGTCCAGACTCACCAGGATGACTTTCACCTTTTTTGAGGAATATTTAGTGCTCACCTTTTCAAAATGCGGTATCTAAGCCACACAGGGAGCACACCAGGTTGCCCAGAAATTGACAACAAGGATGGAATCACTTGTTTGATCCAGGATCTGTTGAAGCTCCGGATATTTGATGATTCTTATTTGCTGCGAATAGCTGTTTTTTCCTATCATAATAAATAACAGGAGCAACAGCCAGTTACGATTAGAAACCATAAACGGAATTTTGAATGATTGTGAAATCATGTCGTACGCTGCTGACTTCATAAGATTGAATTTCAGATAAAGATAGGCATTTACCCTTTTCCTGGAAATGCTCAACGGGTTTGGGTCAACTTGTCCAGCTCCATGACCAAATATACCATTTCCTTGGTTTCGGCAGAGTCGCCCATCTTTAGCGAAACAGGTCCATCGCCTGGCTCGTAGGTCAATTGAAAATTTAACCATGGACAACATAAACGCTCAAACTGAATGAAGTCAAAAAGGTCTTTACTCAGGGTGCTGTCCGGATGGTCAAAGACCAGCTCGTAGCTGGTTGGGCTTTCAATAGTTTTATCAATTTTTTTAAAGAGTGTCTGATGCAACTGCTGCATGCGCTTGATTTGATCTTTATCTGTCAGCTTACATGCAAGAGCGATTTTCTGTTTTAATTTTGCAGTATGTTCCATATCCTTGGTTTTTTGTCCGAAGCAGGTCATGGACATCAGCCAGAAGAGCCCGCTAATCACCAGTGTTTTCATGTCTTTTTTGACAAAGATAAACCATGGAGTATAGTCCACTGTTAAGCGTAAATGTGATGCCTGATGCATTTTTTGCCTGTGATACTTATGAGGGAATACAGCGATTACTTTGTGGATGAGGGAAAATCGCAGTTTTTATCTAATTCATCATTCTATATTCACTCGGAGTAAAGCCAACTTTTTGTTTCGGTATTACCAGATGATACGTCCAGGCACCGTTGCCGGGCTCGTGCCGGAGAATCAGCTTTTCACTTTTAAGTATTGTCTTCATCTGCCGGTTTTGATGCAATATTCAAATTTTGAATCAGCCCAGTTTGCTTTTCCATTCTTTTTTCAATTGCGTATACTGTTCATTGCTTTCTGCCTTCTTCCATTTGGAATAAAATATCGCAGCAGCCTCCGCTTTCTCTTGTTGCCCGGTGCCTTTTTCGAGCAGCGCATAATCGTTGTCTTTATCGTATTTCTTTCCTCCTTTATAATTGGCGTAACGCCGCGCCCTGGTAAACCCCATTTGTAAATATTTACGAGCCATATCTGCTCCCACAAAATCGTCACCTTTTAGATAAGCCAAAAACAGTTCATAAATTTTGTTGCTGCTTTCCTCAGCAATTGCCTTTGTTTTGAATCGCCAATGTTTTCCTATTTCGGATTTGTAAGGTTCACAAATCAATACACCCTGCTCACCTTTTCCAACCCGATAAAGTTCCGGCTGTTTTTTGTAATCGATATCAGGCTTCCACTCGTAAGCTTGATTATTGAAATCCAGGTAAGACGGTTTATCTGCCATTAACGGTGTAGGTTTTGCGCCAACTAACTTCATCTTTTCACGACCTTGAATGTGCTTTTTTTACCTTTTGAATCAATGTTTAAAATATAGATCCCGACAGAAAGCATTTGAAGGTCCATAGTTTCAGTCAATTGCTTTGTGGAAAAAGTGCGAAGTGTACGGCCATTCAGATCGATTAACTGGATGCGCTTTTCTTCACCCGACTCAAACGCAAGTTGAAGGAAATCCTGTGTAGGATTCGGTGAAACGGTGACTTTTAGGTAGTTCGCTTGGGGTTCTGTGGCTGTGATTACTTCAATCCTGACAGTTGCCGGATTATCAATAATACCCGTACCGCAACTATTGTAAACTTGAAACAACATGTAAAATTGATTTGCCGAGGCATTATATAGCTCAATCTCATCGACAGGGTTGGATGTCCGACGATACAGGTCCTGAACAGAAGTTCCATAATGATAAGTCCACGGCGCACCGCCTTCCAGCAAAACCTTAACACGTGGATTGGTCTTGCCGTCATAAATAACGGATTCCGTGGCGAATTTCGCTCTCGCCTTTTTGCCCGCCGTAAGTGGATATTCGTAGGCGCCGCTGGCCGTGCCGCCGTCCGACGCTACAATTCGTAAGCTGTATTGTTTGTCTGGAAACAAGTCTAAAGGAAGTGTGGCTGTCAAAGGATTTCCCGCTCCCGTGGTCACAATGTTCCGCCAGTTGCGTCCTGTTGTATCCGAAATCTGGACTGTCATTTTGTTGTCGGCTGAAAATGTTCCGGTCGTTTTATATTCAACGCTGATCGTATCCTCGGTACAGAATCCGGCACTGGTTAGGGATGACCAGTTGGTCACGCTCACCGTCCTTGTCGCGGGAGGGTTCACTTCCACAACAGCCGACCCCCTCACCTGGCCTGCTCCACAGGCATTTGTCACAGATGTAAGCGTATATGTGGTGGTTTGCTTTGGAGAAACCCGTACATAAGACACCGCCCCAAGCGATCCCGTGGCGTTACCGGTCGTGCCGTCTGACAGTGTATATTGGACGCTTTCAAAATTTTGCCTGTTGGATTTTAGTGCCAGCTGTGCGCTTTCCCCGCTATTGATCGTTGTGTTTCCTTTTATTGTAAGATCTGGAAGAATGGCCACGTAAACAGGTACCAGTTCGAATAGAGAATACTTCCTGGCGGTAACACGCAACTCATAAAAGCTTCCTGGCAGCACTTTTGGTATTTGCAGGTTAATTGTTCCTGAAACGGTTTTCACAGAATCCAGCGTCTGTATGGCTCCGGTACTTTGGTTAACAAGCAGAAAACGAATATAGTCGTCAGCCATGTCCACTTCGCCGAGCAGTTCGTAATTTAGCTTAAACTTACTGCCTTCGCATACACTGCTCGATGAGGAAGACACGATAAGTTTTGGCTTCACCGAAACGGCCACGGAGCCCGATGTAGTACCATATCCGCATTCATTACTTACTGAGCTAATTGCGAACTCTTGCTTTCTGCTTGGGCGCACATCCACTATTTGCAGATTATCTGACGAAAAAAGGTTGAATCTGCCATCGGTCCAAGTAGTTTCCCATGGCGAAGTGCCGGTCAGGATCAGTTCCAGGCGCACGGGTTCGCCAGCATTGACCAATATGGGCCCGCTTTGGTCTTGTGCCCGCAAGGTCGCAGTAGGTGGTGTTGTAATAGTAATGTGCAGCAAATCGGAAATACTCCCATCCGAAGAAACAATTCTGACGTAATAAGGGCCTGCCGGCGTTGTTGCCGGGATAACGCCTTTCAAAATCCGGTCTTTCACTCCACTGACCAATGTTTGATAGTCCGAAGAACCTTCACTGCCCATTTGTAGTGAAAATGTGGCATCGGAGGCGGTACCTTCCAGGATGCCGAAAGGCATTTGAATCGGAGTGCCTGCACAGAATTTCAGCATGCTGTTATATATCGAAATGGATATCCGGTAAGGCATTTTGGCAACGTAGGTTTTTAAATTTACATCCGCGGTTCCGCATACATTAGTTGCCGATTTGATTTCGTAAGTCGTAAGCTCGCCCGATTTTGGCGAAATAGGCATGTATACTGCAGTTGGAGTTGGATCAAGGTTGCTAAAAGTTTTTTCCACCCCGTTTTCAGTGTAAACAATTTTTGAGATAGAAGGAGAAGTCGATGAGAAAGTCAAACGGGGCTGAACATCCGTTTCCAGGATCCTATATGGGTCTTCTGGTTTGGACGGCGGGTAAACAGAAAAATTTGTAGGCTTCTCCTGAACGCTGAATGGACGTATTTCTGTAAATAGTACAGGGTTTGTTGAAGCGATCCGTATGCCTGCATTCGCTTCATAAAAGGATTGCGTAGTCATTTTTATTTTAAATTTTCCAGCATGGTCTACGGTAATGATGTTTTGAAGTTCAGAGTAATTAGTGTGTCCCTGAATAGTAAACTTATTGCCAGAATTGAATGTGCCCACGGTTCCAAAAACAATTTCTAGACTATCATTATTGCAAATCGCCCTTTTCACAGGTTCGAGGTAAATGCCGGGATTTTGTGAAGGCGTTACTGTCAAACGGGCCGATCTTACATTCTCATTTTTGAAACAAGTATTGCTTATCGACTTGATTTTAAAAACAGTAGTCTCTTTCAAAAACATTTCCTGCGTTATAATGTCGCCGTCATTGGGATATGTCACAACCGAACCATCCGCATATTCCACCGAATAAGGAGCACCGCCAGTGAGAATATAACTGAGTTTTGCGTCGGAAGGAATGTCATAATTGTATTTAAAATTATATCCTGAAAACTGTGCATCAGGAATTGTCTGGCCGGTGATAAAATGCGATTGCTGAGACTCCATAGCCGGATTATTAGTGATAATCTGGTAAACATAACTTCTGTATCCCTGCGCGTTTTGTGGCAGCGTCACTTCCAGAAAATCACCCGATCGCGACGCAGGCAGGATCGACGTTTCGCCCGTTACACCATTAGTCATTCTGATGGAAAATCGCGTCGCCTCGGTCAGCGATGCATTCGATGAAAACTTGATCTTGCCTTTCCCGCCAGCGCATAAGATTTGAGGTGTCTTGTCTTCATCGATCCGGATGCCGGGCCGGACCTTAATCTCGACGGTCTGAATGTCCTTTATTTCTGTTTTCCCGCAGCCCGATGACATTGATTTCAATGTGTAAGATTCGTCTTTCATCGGAACCGAATAGAATTGAAGCGAGGAATTGGGTGAGCTCACCGTGGCACCATTGGTTAGTTCAGCCGTAAATGGAGGTATACCTTTTACCCGAACATCCAGCTGGACCGGTTCTCCAAAATTAATAGTGCTGCTTTGCGTATTGAAATAAGCCGAGGGTGATGCCCAAATGAATAACCTTTCACTCGTACGCGAACTTACAGTGGCTGGATTGTCGGTAACAACCTGAATGTAAACTTCATTCAAAGTTTCAACTCCGAATTGGGCCGGAACTTTCGCGGTAAGTACATTATTGCTGAGCGTCGCTGCGACTTCTGCTACTTTAGGTTTTTCGTTGAAAATAGCCTCCGTAAATCGTAGCTTAAATTTTGTCTGAGCGGTTAGGGAAGTTCCCGAAGTTGAAATCGTAACATTCACCTCCCCATTTTCACAAACCGATTGCGGTGCAAATGAAATCGTCCTGACCGAAGTGCTGTTGATCTTCGCCAGATAACTTCCACTTACCTTCATGGCGCCGCACACGTTTTCAGCATGCGCAATTTTGTAAGGCTCAGTTTTCGAAACTCGAAGCGGTTGTTCTGATACAAAGTTTAGCCCATTCGGATAAATGGAAAAGTGGCTGCTATCATCCAGCGTTACATTAATCTGACCAGCACCGTAACCGGTAAATTTGATGTTGACCTGGTCAAACTTATTCAATGTGTCGGAAATGGTCGCGTTGTTCAATGTAATGGTGCCTTTACTATTAATGGCAAGCCTGTTGGACCACGCGCTTTCCACTTTGGGAGCTGAGGATACTGCTTTCAGTTGTAAATCAGTATTTGCGAAAAGCAGTGAATCCGAAAACACAAATTCCAAAAAGCCATCATTCAGCACCGCTGCAATTTCTTTGATTACTGCCGGAGAAGAAGATTTGCGAACCAGAACAGAAAATTTATTTCCGGCGGCAAAAGTGCCGGTAGTTATTATCGGCAACCGATAAGTGCTTCCCAGGCAACCCGACCATGAAAAGTTGTCGTTATTGATGAGAATATTGGGGGATTGGGCAGAAACGTTTGAGAAGGATAATAAAATAATTAAGCTTAATAATGCGTAAAGTTTCAACATGTAAGAGGTTGGTTACAATTTCCCATGAAAGTAATAATTTATCGGAATATTATCCAGCCTGAGCAACCATCCACATTTTTCGTTTACCTGCCGGTAATTTTGGACACTAATCTGCGTAGCATACGTCCTCTTGATTTTATAATCTTTTATAATTGTTAACATACGTTTACTTTTTCGTGGCCAGGCCAAGCCTAAATTTGTTCTTAAATAAGAGGCCAAGCAATAATTACTGCTAAGAGGAAAAGAAAACTTTTTAAATCCATCAATTATTATGAAGAAAATTACAAGCATCCAATTCATTATCATTCTACTCTTTGTAGCCAGTCTGTACGTGGCGGCTATCAGCAAGGAAACACAACCCCTGGCAATTGACCACGCCAAAGAGCAGACACAGATTTTACAGCTGATCGACACAGAGTCCAAAGCCTTCTGGGACAAGGAATATGACAAGTGGGCAGCTTGCTGGGTACATGCACCTTATATCCGTACAATGGGCTGGTGGAAAGATGGCGGGGTTACCGTAGTTAAAGGATGGGAGGAAAGAGATAGTAGAACCAAAGGGTACATGAAGGACTTTCCTAAGCCCAACCCACAGAATGTTCGGCGTGAAAACATCAATGTCAGAATCTTTAAGGATGCCGCCTGGGTCACTTTTGATCAGTATGGTACGGATACAGGAGAGCCGTTATTGGATATGCCTGGGCTCAGCCGGGAAACCCGTTTTCTGGAAAAACACAACGGGCAGTGGAAAATTGCATATGCAGGCTGGCTACTGGAAGGTAACAAGCAATAAGATGTGTAAACAGTCGTGAAAAATTTATTTACGTTTGAATGACTTCGTTATTGATTTAAAGTTTTGCATGTTGCTTGCCATATCATTGTTTGAAGAGCCGATCATTATATAATACAGATTGTCGCTGAACAGGATTGCCATATAGACTTTCTCTTCTTGATCAAATTTTTTGTTGTTAGCAGTGCCGAGCAATTCGTAGCCCGCAATGCCGTCAACGCTTAACTGACCCACTGAATCTATTCTGATCTCCGGATATAGCTGTTTCGCACGGTTCAAACAGTAGAGCTTTTTGTCTTCAATTTCCATTTTTGAAAACGACTTCGTGAGAATATAGGAAGTCCGATCTGCCAATTCGGTCGGAACTTTCCCATCCATGGTATAAATCAATGAATTGGCCACATTCTTCGCAAAAATTAACTTGCTTCCGGTAGTACTTATTTCATAATCAATCGCTTCAAAGGGATCTACTTTTCTGTCGGCATCGAAATATGCGCCAAGAATTGCTTGCTTGATTCCCTTTCCAACTTCTTGTAAGTTCTGCGGAAAAGCACCATTGATCATGACAGATTCGTCATCTTTTCCGAAACAAAGAATGAATTTGGTATATACATTTCCGTGCGCGTTTTGCGTGCCGGTGAAAAATGCTGCCGGCATATCATTTAGTTTAAGCGTTTCAATTTCGCTGATTTCAACGCCCTGGGTTAAAAATGCTTCCTTCGTTAATCCCGCGCGAAGTTTTTCAAAGTGACCCGGAATACTCATAACCATTATACTCGATCCACTTTGTGTTTGCTGGAAGCCAGCGAAATTAGCTGCCTTCTCAAAGCCCTTCGGTGGTATGAGACTTATTTTTGTTCCGGCGACGGGTATATGTTCCGGTGTGGAAATGTTGGTGATTGTCACTTGTCCGTAAGCGACACAAATATTCAGAAAAAGGCTGATCAGGATGGTAAACCGATGAATCATAATGTTGGAATGAATGTAATTGGGCTTGTCGTAGCAGATCGACCAGGTTTCTGTGCACTAAGATAATGAACCCAGAACAAGACCAAGCTCACTATCCTCATTTTTTGATTGTTTCACAAAGCGCTCCTAAGTTCCGTCGGCGACTTGTAAAAATTACCGTTAACTAAGAATATACGAGTGTTCATATATTTATAATATAACTTGCTTTAATACTATAATTATAAAGTGGACTACTGTTCCTTACTGCCGGATACTTGATTCATTCTATCAGACTTTATTTAATTGTAGGAGTAGGTTTTCAAAAAGTACTATATAACTCAAACTCTATGTCTCAACTAAAAGAAGTAGTAAAAAACCTTCCTGTCCTAGGAAAATGGGTTCGTAAATTCAATACTTATAGAACGAGGGTTCCTGCTGGACACTATTATAGCCCAATCGTTTCAGTAAAAGATATTAAACGTAGAGAGCAACAGGTATATCCTCTGCCTTGTAACAAGTTGGAGGGATTAGATTTGGCCGAAGAAGAGCAAATTGCGCTAATTACTTATTGCTTCAATAGTTATTATCAGGAGTTAGCATTTTCTGACAATATTAATTCCGGAGGACGTTATTATTATAACAATAAGTACTTCGGACACGCGGACGCCACCTCCTTATATTTTATGATTCGTCATTTTAATCCTAAAAAAATAATTGAAGTTGGTTCCGGATTTTCTTCAGCCGTGATGCTGGACGTTAATGAGCGTTTTTTTGACAATGCCATGAAATTAAGTTTTATAGAGCCATATCCGGATCGCTTGCACTCACTTTTGAAACATAGTGAAAGGAAAAATACAGACGTTATAGTGAGCGATTTACAGGACGTTGATACCAAATACTTTGAGCAGCTGGAAAAGGATGATATATTATTTATTGATTCTACCCATGTGTCGAAAACAGGAAGTGATGTGAATTACTTATTGTTTAATATTTTTCCAATACTTAAAAGTGGTGTTATTATCCATATTCATGACATATTTTATCCGTTTGAATATCCAAAAGAATGGGTGATTTATGGAAACGGACGGTTTGGTTGGAATGAAGCTTATATACTTCGTGCTTTTTTATCTCACCAAAGCCAATATAAAATTATCCTCTTTAACGACTTCATGCAGTCTTTCCACAAGCAGGGGATACTTTTAAATATGCTAAACTATAATCAACACGGACGTGGAGGAAGTATATATTTAAGAAAGTATTGATTGTAAGGAAAATTATTCCTCGATTGTTTGGCGGATGCATCTCAATTGCTCTAGTTGATAATGAGAACGTTAGTTCTCCTGGTATTTGCGTATGTCCAATTCAGTCGCTTTTCCAAACCCTGAAACTGAGTTAATGAACCCACCGTTAGTAGCCACACTATCCATCGACCCGGCTGCACAGGCTTATTTTGACGATTTGCGGATGCGGCATTTTCCGAAGGAAAGGAATCATCTGAATGCCCATCTGACTTTGTTCAACGCCTTGCCCGACGAAGCGTGGATCTTTGAAAAAATGCAAATGCTTACGGGAAGTCAGGTCGCGTTCGAGGTTAAGGCCGATCAGGTAATGTCGCTCGGCGGTGGGACGGCATTTAAGATTGTGTCACCCGAGTTGGCCTTGCTTCACCGGAATTTGCAAACACATTATCAGGAGGTGCTTACTAATCAGGATAAACAGAAAAGGAATTTCCATATCACTGTCCAGAACAAGGTGGAGCCTGCTGTTGCCAAAAGCTTGCAAGCCGAGCTCAGGGCGACCTTCGAACCATTCAGCTTTGCTGCCGGGGGCGTGCACTTGTGGAGATATCTTGGCGGGCCGTGGGAGTTTCTCAGGACTTATCGTTTCAATGGCTAGCGGTTTCTGATATTCATACGCTTCTGGTATAGTTTTTATACGCCCGCTCGCCATTCTATAACCTTAAATTTTTTTGGTATGTTTTATCATGATGGAAAACTGCAGTACAATGTGAGGGTTGACAAACCCAATCCCCAATTTGCGAAGCTGCTTCAGCAGGCGATCGGTGGGATAGAAGGGGAGATACGGGTATGCTTACAATATCTGTTTCAGGCATGGAACTCACGCGGGCCTCAAAAGTACAGGGATATGCTGATGGAAACCGGAACGGAAGAAATCGCGCATATCGAAATGCTGGCGACGGCGGTTTGCTTGAACCTGGAAGGCTCTTCGAGTGCATTGAAAGACGAAATGGCGAAAGCCAACCCGATGGTGGAAGCGGTGATGGGTGGTCGCGATCCGCGTCACATTCTTTCAGGCGGACTAGGCGCGATGGCGACGGACGCTAACGGCGTTCCTTTCAACGGTTCATGGGTTGTGAGCAGCGGCAACATTGCAGCCGATATGCACGCCAATGTAATGGCAGAAGCAACAGGCCGGGTGCTGGCTACGCGGCTTTACGAAATGACGGATGACTCGGGAATGAAAGACATGCTCGCGTTCCTCATCGCCCGGGACACGATGCACCAAAACCAGTGGATGGCGGTGCTTGAAGAACTTGGCCCGGATACCCATCCGATTCCGAACAGTTTCCCTTCGAACCTTCAAAACGAAAACGTGGCTTACAGTTTCATTAGCACGAGCGTGGACGGAAATACAAATGCAAGAGGGCGCTGGACCGAAGGGACTTCAATCGATGGCAAAGGCATCTTTACTTTTGAAAAAGCGGTTCCCACAGGCGGAATGCCTTCCCTGGCACCCGGTGACAAAGAAGTCCACGGTCAAATTGAACAGGGAGTAAAACCGGACGCCGACTTTTTTGATAAGGTGAAGGATATCATTGGATAGTTTGTTTTGTTGTTTCAAAGGGGTGGCTAACATTGTTGGCCATCCCTTTTTTTATCAATCTAAGATTCAAGCATTGCCTTGATCTTTTCCAGCATGGGTGTCCATCCCAGACCTCCGTTGAAAACTTCCTCGTACCGGTCTTTTCCTCTTGCTACTGTTGCAAAATCTCCCTGACTCGCGGTTAATATTGTTTGACCATTTTCTTCCCGCAGCTCGTAAATTACATGCAGGTGGTTTTCAGCAACATCCTCCATACTGGCATCATTGGGATCGAAAGTTGTGTATTCCAAACGCTTGCCCGGGTCTATGCTGACAACATTCCCTTTTACATAAACAACTTCCTGTCCGTCTGCTACGCCTTTCCAGAGTAGTTCGTCTCCCGGTTGCCAGGTCGATATAGCTTCACAGCCAAACATATATTGTTTCGTTTTCTCTGGGTTTACCAGCGCATCCCAAACTGCCGGTGCGGGGGCATTGATCGTTATTGAGTTGGTTACAAAAAGTGGTTGGTCCATATGGCTAAATTTTTCGTTTTGCAATGATAGGCAGATTGTAGCGTCCCGGATTGCCAATTACGGATTGTTTCTAACCAA
Source organism: Dyadobacter chenhuakuii (assembly GCF_023821985.2). NCBI lineage: Bacteria > Pseudomonadati > Bacteroidota > Cytophagia > Cytophagales > Spirosomataceae > Dyadobacter > Dyadobacter chenhuakuii. The sequence continues at coordinate 946,934 of NZ_CP098805.1, forward strand.
ATTGGGAGTTACGCCAAATCGTTTCTTGAAAGCATTATTAAAATGCTGAGGAGTTGCATAACCTAGCTCAAAAGCTACTTCGGCTGCGGTCTTTTGCGTGTCCCGCAGATATTGAAAAGCCGTATTAAGTCGCTGGTCAGTAAGATATCCAAAAATCGTAGTCTGGAACATTTCCTTAAAGCCATGTTTCAACTTGAACTCATTCATGCCAACAAGCTTTCCGATTTCAGACAATGTCGGCGGCGATTCTAATCGCCCATTGATCAGATCACGAACGGCGATGATTTTTTCTTTATCCTGCCTGGTCAGCACATACGCCCGCTTTCCTGCGTTTTTCAATGACGACTCCGCTGAGAGAACCAATAGTTCCAGGCATTTCGAAAGAATGAAGATTTGCTTCATGCCGCCGCTATATGGACAATGAATGACCTGCCGGATCACATTTTCAATAGCCGGATTAATACTGCCCCAATTCTTGCTAAGCATTATACTTTTGCCGGATATGACAGCCTCACAAAAATCTTCGAGCTGATTATCCGCATTTTGGGCAAATGAAATAAAAGAAGCTTTCGAAAACTGTATCCCGAACGTTTCGACCTGCGGGGTTTTATTTTCTAAAATAATGTCGAAACCCTCCGAATACATCATATTCTGGTGGCTGCCAACCAGATCAAAGCGTTTGTTTAGCTGCTGGTGGGTAAATTGATAATCCCCCTTCAATCCAAAATGTAATCGCACCACATCATCACGCCTGCTGATCGGGATACGTTCAGATCCTTGATATTGTGATATATTGTGGCTTACCCTCAAATCATCCGTGCACCAGGAAACGCTTCTAAATTTCCCCGTTTCGTTAACCAATTCCTGCGTTAGCTCCTCCATGATTGCCTTGTTATCTGCTAATTATTTTGCACTGCCTCACTGACTTTTTGCAGCTAAAATAAAAAATGTAAGTTTACAAGCAGCGTTTTCAGGCGATAATCAGTCATACCTTGGAAGGCTAAAAATCTTGTATAACAATTTTCAATGAACAAGAAAATTTTACTGCTCTGCTTCATTACAGCATTTACTTTCGGTTGCAACAATGTTGTGGACGTACAAGAGCCGGATACGGAAGTGGTGCCCGAAACTGCTATTTCCGCGATCAAGACGCGTTACCCGGATGCCGGGCAGTTCGTTTTCAAAACGCTTATTCAGGATCAACTTTGGAAAGCGAAGTTTTTTAGCCGCGCTAATTCATATGAAACGCAGGTAAGCCCCTCAGCTATTTCGGGTGATGTGTTCATCAATACGAATGATGTAAGTCTTTACAAAGGCTTGACAGACAAGCTTGTAGTTTCGGGAGGGACACTTTCCAATGTACAATTGCGGGAAAATGCAGGCGATAATGCGGCGCGGATGCAGTACATGCTGAACGGAAAGGCTCAGCTTTTAAACTATTATGTGCTTGCCGACTGGCACATTGTAAAACTCAGCGCGCCTTATCCGGTGGAGTCATATACGGTGGAGCTTTCCGAGGTGCCGGAAAAAATTGCGTCTTTTTGTAGTCAGGCCAAAATTGACATTGATAGTACCCAAATAGTCGTCAATGAAGATCAGGCAAATAAAAAGACTTACATAATCCATCCCGAAGCAGCACTGTTTCCCATTTTTTTTGACCAGGAGGGCAATGTGAAGTGGATCGCAAAAAATTCGGATGGGTCGGCGCTGGAAGACAAGCGAAATGATGAGGTAGGCAGCGCCGAGCTATTTGATAAAATAAAGGGAGGTTTTACAGATTTCAATGTGCCTAACACACTGGCTTTCGAAGCGAAATATAATGATCTGAGTAGTATCAGATATGTTTTTCAAAGAAAAAGCGGCCCCGAAGGCACGCGTGATTTCATTAGTGAAACCCATGAAGTCTTTGTGAATGGAAATTCCGGGGAGGTGATATTTGAACAATATTCATCCTATGTTTATAAATAGTTGGATATTATTCTCAGGCCAAACAGCGCGGATTATTAAGAACTACTGAATGGCCCTTTTTAGATCGAAATTAAAGACGGACCTGACCGAGCTTGTGAGGGCCTGCCAACGGCAGGATTCACGGGCTCAGGTTGTTTTTTATGATCGGTACAAAGGGAAATTGCTCGGGATATGCGTGCGGTATGCCAAAACCGTTGCCGCAGCCGAGGATATATTTCAGGAAGGAATCATGAAGATCTTCTCCAAAATAGGAGAGATCTCGAACCCCGAATCCATCGACAGCTGGGTGAAAACCATTATGATCCGGCATGCGATCGATTACTATAATCAGGTTACGCGGAAAGAAATCCTGAGCAGCTCCTATGAAAATGTAGAAATGGAATGGCAGGTGGACGATCACAGCGCTGTCTTGCATCGGATGGACGTGGAAATTTTACTGGAAACGATCAATGAACTTCCGGACGGATACCGCATTGTGGTAAACCTTTATTTTATCGACGGTTATAAGCATTTTGAAATCGCCCGGATGCTGGGAATTATGGAGGCAACGTCCCGTTCACAATTGGCACGCGGACGTAACTTACTTTTCAAATTATTAGAACAAAAAGGAATCAAGCAGCATGAAATCCTCTGATGATGAATTAAATGATGCTATAAAAAATGCGCTGAAAAGCTCGCTTGGAAATTTTGAGCGAAAACCCGGGGCATCTCTGGACGAGCGCATTTATAACAAACTGGGCCATAAGCCAAGCCGCAAACCTTTATGGGCTGCATTTGGCCTTCTGGCAGTTATGGTGGTGCTTTCGCTCTGGTATGTAAATGCTGGCCGGAAAGAAATAGGCGCTGTCTCAACAAAGCCGGTAACCGGAAATGTTACTCCCAAAGCACTACCTGAGCAAAATAAGGCAAAAATTAATGTCAAAAACCAGGGCAGTGAAACGGTTTTAAATACTACTGCCGAAGCTCCCTCATCAATTATTGATGATCACAAAGTTGTATCCGAACACCGCGTCGCCGTTAAGAAAAAGGCAAGAATTCAATCTGTAAATCAGTCCCCGGCAACACAGTCCGGAACATTGGATTTGCATCAGAATACTAAAATTAACACCCAACAAATTGCCTCCGCCGATGACCAGGGTTACGGCAAGCCGGTCGCCCCGACTCATATCGGCAACATTCATGTAACAGAACTCGACCTGCATCATGTTCTGAAATATCCAGCATTGCCGCTGCCCATGATCACAGCGCCTCTGCTAGCAACCACGCCGGACAGTATTCCGCAAAATGTGGCTGACAAGAAGTCCGCTGGTTCCTGGAAACCTGCTATGCTTGTTAATTTCTCGGGAACAAACACATCGCAGAGTGTCTATCTGCTGCCGAACACCCATTCGCGTATCTTGAAGGTGTCTTTCCCAAACGCGCTTGCTAACATTGGTTATAAAATTGGTGTTGGGATGCAGGTGAAAAGCTATCAATTGATGCTCAATTACAGTCACTTGCAGTATCAGACGGAATTCGTGTACGCACTTGAAGAGTTTACCGCCGTGCCGACAAATGCAAGCTACAATTTCCGAAGATTGGGCACGGCCCGTGTTGTAAAAAGCGCATTTGACGTCGTAGGACTGGCCGCCAGGAAGCATTTCGATTTCGAGACAAAACCTTTGGGCGCGCTGTATGCGCAAATAGGAATGGAGTACTCCCGTTCTGTTTCGGGCTCGGATCAGCAGTTGCTGGGAGCAACAATAGCCGCGGGCAAAAGGATTTTTACAGGCCCGAAAGCAACCATTTTGATAGGACCTTTCTTCGAATATAACATCATTCGCATGCTTACAGCAGAAGAAAATGTAAAAATCAGGACGAATCAGGTTGGGATTTCGCTCGGTTTGAAATTCAATAATTGAGTCGGATTATCCTGAGCGGCATTGGGAGAATTTCTTTAAAATTTTTTTAGAGATGAAGCAGCGGTTACATAAGGAAATCGCGTCTGTATAACAAAACTCAACTCCACCTCCGAATGCAGGCTAAGGATCAGGCTGTTCCCTTGCTATCAGGCTCTAAAACGCTCGTTGTAGCTACATTTTTTATGCTCGTTGTGCTCATCAGCAGGTGCAGCCGCGAAAAAATTGAACCCCATCTGGATGTTCCCGGCAGCGCAAGGCACATGATTTACCAAAAATATCCCGCTGCGGAAATCTCGAAGATGAAGGTTTTGGAGCCAGGCAAGGTTTATCAACTCAGTTTTCGGTATAAAGGCGCTAATTACCAATCGGTTGTCAACAATGCAGGCATTTTAAACACGGCCAGGCAGGCAGACGAAGGAATTCCTGAGGCGCTACTTGCGAAGCTTGAAACTCTGGCTATCAGAGGTGGCCGCATCAGCAACCACAGGGTCGTGGAATCTTACTATGCGGGAGGTCCGGATAAGGAAGATGTCTATGATTATCACCTGAATGGGAAGGATTATGTGCTGACAGGTGGCGCGTACGGCGTCATTCTCAGGCCTTACCAACAAACTTCCTACGTCACAAAATCCATCGATGACCTTCCCGAAAAGATCCGGCAATTTATCAATTCGAGGCACAAGCCCAACCACGCCTTCGTGAACAGCCTGACAAATTTGAATGAGCCAAGCAGGGATTACATTATGGAAAATAATGAGCTTACTTTCATGGAATGCGTGGTAAGCATCTTTCCGGACGGTTCAAAAATCTACTCAGTTACTGTCAATTTCCTGGGTGTCACCGGATTGTCGGGGATGCGATTTGATGAGGATGGTAATCTGATATCGATTCCTCAGTTTAACCGCATCAGACAATTTAACACGGATTTCACTACGCTCTCGTGGATTTCCAACTTGAAAACGAGTGAAATCAAGTATTTCCGGGACCTTTTTGCGGCTCAATCTCATCTTTTCGGCTTCAACCTGGACAGCCAGCAGAATTTTGGCAAGAGTTTTAAAAGTGAGTTCGAGAATTTCAAGTGCTATGAATTCGAACTGTATAATAGTAACCGTGAGCGCTGGAGCATGCATTACAATGAGCAGAAAGCACTCGTTTATTATTCCTATTCCTCCCCGCAGTAAATCAAAATCCCTACAGTTTTAAGTATACCAATGCATAAATCTATACTTTGCGTTCTGGCGAAAGCACTGATGCTCGTGCTTTTTATCTCGCCGGTCGTTTTCTCTCAAATTAAAATTACGTCGCCGGTTTATCAGGCTGTATATCAAAGGGATATTCAGGGTTGGAGGACCGTTTCGGTTTCCGGCACGTACTCGGTGCCGGTTGATAAAATAGAAATAAGGGCAGTCCCGGTTGCCAAAGGCCAGGAAATAGACATTCCGTGGCAGGAGCTGCAACAGAAGCCGCAGGGAGGCGTTTTTATGGGGAATATAAAGCTAAAAGGAGGCTGGTACGCTCTGGAAGTGAGGGGCGTAACCAATGGCAGCGTGGTAGGCCGTGACGTTCTCACACGCATGGGGGTGGGAGAGGTTTTCATCATTGCAGGGCAATCTAATGCACAAGGGCTTAAAGACAAACCTGCTCCTCCCGGCGCAACGGACGACCGCGTGCTCTACATTGATAACTACGAAAACGACGAGCTCGGCCAGTATCCCGACTTGCTGACTGATCCTGTGCCGCCATCGTTTTCAAAAATAAGCAGTAACCTGAAAACAATGTCGCCCCGCGGCCAAACCGCCTGGTGCTGGGGCATTCTAGGTGAACAGCTCGTTGCGCATCTGGATGTACCCGTTGTATTCATCAATGTTGCATGGGAGGGAACAGCCATTAAAAACTGGGCGGAAAGTGCCGCCGGCCTCCCGACTACGAGTTTATACGGACATGTGTATGCGAAGGATATGCCGTACGCCAACCTGAGGATTGCTGCCCGTAACTATGTCAACCAATATGGGGTCCGGGCAGTGCTTTGGATGCAGGGAGAAACGGACGCTGTATACAAAACACCTTCGGCCAATTACAGCCGCGACTTGCAGTTTCTCATGAATCGCCTGGGCATGGATACCGGAAAAAGGATTACCTGGGTTATTGCCAGAACATCGCGCGCGTCCGCTGCGAAAGAAATACCATCCTCAGTCAATCCCGATATTATTGCGGCGCAGAATGCTGTTCTGAATACAGACTTTAATCCAACATATCCAGGGCCTGAAACCGATCCTTTGGTCCCAAACCGGATCGATGGAACGCATTTCGAAGGTGTAGAAGGGTTAACCATCCTGGCCAATGCATGGAATGCAAGTCTGGACGCCAACTTTTTCTCAACTGTAACGCCAGCCAATCCGGCAGAGCTGCCGACGGTCACTACCAGCTGCGTTACCGAAAACAATGCAGTTGCCGTTTCGCTCCCGACAGGTTATCAATCCTATGAATGGACCAATGGGGAGCGCGGCAACACGATTCAGATATCTTCCCCTGGAACTTACCGTGCAACCGTCAGGGACGCATCGGGAAACTCAATTCTTACGCCCGTCGTCGTGCTGGAAAGCGACCCTAAGCCTGCGCGTCCAGGCATTGTAGAAGAAGGCCAGCAGCAAGCCTGCGCCAATTCTTCATTTCAGTTCAATATTTCCAACGGAACCGATCTGTATACCTGGTATCGCGAAGGTTCCGCAACGCCATTTGCAACGGGGACGGTTGCAAAGGTGGAAGAAAGTGGTGATTATTATGTAAAAGGACAAAATGTATACGGCTGTGTTTCAGAAAATTCCGTCACTTCTTCCCTTATGGTCCGGCCACCTGTTGCGCCGCCAGTTATCGAGCCATCCGGCCCTTTTTCACTCATGGCGCGCGTTGAAGACGAGGGCAATAAGGTGCAATTTTTGTGGAGCAGACCGGGATCAGAGAGCGACACGACTGCCGAAATGGTCAAAATTTTGAAAACCGGACTGTATTCTGCCCGGGCAAAAGTTGCATACACCCTGGAAAATAATTTACTTAGCTGCTATTCCGACAAAGCATCCTCAGAGATCACGGAAGTTGAGAAAACTGACGTCGTCGTGTATCCCAATCCGGTCCAGAACAATTTCGTTTATATTGAGTCGAAGGACGACATTCAGGATGCGCGGGTTACCTTATTTGATATCAAAGGAAGGGCCTTAAAGTCAGTTTCGCCCGATTCTTTCGGAAACAGGGTGCGGCTGGATACAGGCCACCTGCCATCGGGCAAATACATCATCCAGGTAACCGGCAAAGGCCAGAGAGTAACCAAACAGCTTATTTTTAATTGAAACTTAAATAATACTCATGCTTAAATTTTACACTTACCTGGTATTGGGCGCCGCAGGCCTTTTCACTTTTTCATGCAACCTTCAAGATCACGTCATACCTACAACACCGGATGTGTATGTGGCGGGTTATCAGTACGGAGAAAATAACAACACGGCCAGGTACTGGAGAAATGGACAGGCGGTGGACCTGATGTCAAATAACAATGGGATCGTGGCAACTTCAATAGCTGCCTCCGGTGCTGATGTGCACGTGGTAGGCTGGGATGGGGACAGCACATTGACAGCCCATGCCAGATACTGGAAAAATGGTGCTTTGCAATCCCTTTCGGGCCAGTATGCTCCGTCTGTTCTTAGTAAAGTGCTGTTATCGGGCGGTGATGTATATGTTGCGGGCTCCGGTGCAGATGCGGGTGGTTACTATGCCCTGTATTGGAAGAATGGGGTGCCCGTAAGTCTGAACAATTCATTTAGCGGATGGGCTAGAGATATGGCCATAGCGAATGGAGATGTGTATGTGACCGGAACTGCCTCCAACGGCGTAGGAGCAAATACAGTTGCTAAATACTGGAAAAACGGCGTTGATGTAGACTTAACAAATGGAACTGAACAGACTTTCCCAAGCGGAATAGCCGTATCGGGTACTGACGTTCACGTTGTGGGCACGACGGGAGGAAAGTATAGAACTGTTGCTAAATATTGGAAGAATGGCGTTGAAACCGTCCTTAGTCCTTCATCATATCATTCAAATGCGGAAGACGTTGCAGTGGCAGGGAACGACGTTTATATTGTTGGAAATGTCGGCGACAGCCTCAATTATTACACCGCCAACATTTGGAAAAACGGCATCGCCACACCACTTCCAGGCGGCGTAGCAGCAACGGGAATCACAATCATCGGCAATGATATTTATGTTTCCGGCGCTGGTTTGAACGGCGTTACAAGCATCGCCAAATATTGGAAAAACGGCGCGCCGATCGAACTTTCCGACGGCACCAAGAACGCCACAACAACATCTATCTTCGTTGCAGCTCCTTAATTAAGGTTGTATTTAAATTAAAATAAAGGCAAACCGCATGGCCGCGGTTTGCCTTTACTTTAACGCTTTGCTTCATTCCGTTCCGGCAATTGCCTGCAATCGGTTTTGGCTAGTGCAACACCTGAATATTGCACTTTGGATCTGTCTTTGAAGGCGAATTTGCCGTCTTTGAATGTTCTTTCGCCGCGGCCTTCTATGAGTAATGTGTCTTTTCGGAGGAATGTGACTTCGTTGACATATTCAGAATCAGATGACATGAATGTGTACAGGCCCCAGATGGTGTCGCCGTGCATTGTTCCCATGAGCAGGCCGTTATCCTGCTGTTTTTCATACAGTTTGTAACCCAGGCTGCCCTTTATGCTGTCTCCATAAACAAGTGCATTGAGCAGCACCGTGTCTTTTTTGACGAAGGAGGCGTAGCAGGAATTGAAGACGCTGTCTGAATCCGATGTTTTTCTGTTAAGACCTGTATTTTCAGTAGGCCCGGAGTTACAGGAGGTTAGGAAAATCAATGCTAGGGAAATCAGGACGATACAAGTTTTCATAGATCTTTTTTGGCGTTACAGGTTTGCGGCAGGCGTGACCTGCTTTCCGGCAAAGCTAAATCAGTATCGGTCGGATAAAAGTGATGGTCGTCAGTTTACAAAACGATAATGATCATACCGCCCCGATGATCCGGTCGATATCAACATAAAACCGGCCTGATTCTACATTCATCCCAAGCAGGATCTTGCGGCAGGTGTCCGTCGTGATCGCCCCGCCCAGTGCAACGGCGGACCCTAACTGCGGCCAGGATGAAATCGTTTTTCCAACCTCATGCAACGAAGCTTTCAGACGTTCCGAAATTTCATTTGTATTAATTATTTTTCCCACAATTTGTATCTTTTCCTGTGTTGAGAGGTTTTTCAAACTGCTGGGGTCAATGTCCGGAAGCAAGCCGTGCAGGATGGGACGCTGCGGCTCTTTGTCGAAACGCTCGATATCGATCATTCCCCGGTCGCTGGTGTCCATAACGACCGGAATTTCAAAATGTCGTGCCCTGTGCCGTGCGAGCACTTTAATGTCGAGGCCATCGCACACTTCCACGAGCATATCGAGCTTTCCGTTTTCTGTCAGAAAATCATCGATGTTGCCTTCTGAAATCCCGTTGCGGAAGATCCGCACCTGGATAAACGGATCGATTTCCGCAATGGCGCGCGCAGCAGTAACAGACTTGTTCATGCCCAGGTTGTGCGTACTGGTCTGAATGCGGTTTAAGTTTGAAAGTTCAATGAGATCATAATCGGCCAGCCGCAATTCGCCCACGGACCTTTCGGTCGCCAGCGTCATGGCAACCGCATGCCCGATCGACAGACCAATGATGCCAATCTTTTTGGTAGACAATAATTGTTGTTCCTCACGGGTGATCTTACAATTGTTCCGATTGGTCCTGACCCTGCCAAATTCTTCATTATCAAGCAAATGTACCAGCCTCCTGCTCCAAGGATAATACACCCAAACACCATATTCCTGAAATGTCAGTCCGCCGAGGTGTTCCTGTATGCCGGCGTCTGATTGTTCCGGACTGAGCCTGATGGCGGGATTTTTAATTTTTACAAGTTCAAAAAGCTGATCGTAAATAGTGTCAAACAGCATAATGCCTGGGTTCCGCTCCATAAGAACCTCCAGCCTTTTTTTGTCCTCCAAATGACGCAGGCGAAAGAAAAGCGGTCTGAATGTATCTTCCAGTCGCTCAGAAGTCCTTTCTTGGGGCTTTGTTAATGTATCCATATACATTCTGTCCGGAATTTTGGTTTGAGTTTTTTTGTGTAAAATCAATGTCTATTAAGCGCTGACGGCATTATATTCAGCAAGATGCGATTTACTTCCAAGCTGTGCTTTTCCAGTTTTTTCTGAGAAATGATCGCCTAAGACATCGATGCCGTATCTGCAAACAATTCCGGCGAGAATGGCGCGGTTAATGTGCTTTTGCGACATACTGTGGATCTCCGAAAGCACAGCAGCCGAGGAAGTGGGAAATTTAAAGCCTGGATAACCATTGTCATTCTGCTCTGCATAAATTCCTGCCATCATCGGCAGCAGATCCGCATGATACTTCACCGCATTCGTCGAACACGAGTAAAGGCAATATTTGGCATTATCTAAAATCGAAATCCCAATCGCCGCCAACATGGCAAATCTGCACAACCCTAACCCCCGGAACTCGTCCGAAACCGCAACCCTGCTCAACTCGACGGTAGCGTCCCTGAAATGCAGGTTATTGCCGGATTTTATATCAAAAGCATATTCGGTTGGAAGTGAATCAGACATGTCGGGCTTGATTCCGAGGCCAAACTTATGGTTAATGCTTGCCAGCTGTTTTTCTATCGCTGTATTAACCTGCCTTCTCACCACCCGGATCGTGGCGATTTGTCGCCCTTCGGAAAATATTCCAATCAGGTTTGCTTTCCAGTCACTTGGCAGCAGATCATATTTATTGTCCAGATATTCTTCTGAATATTCTTTCTGGTAAATCTTTCTTCTCAGGGCAAGGTGGTCTGTTAAATCGGCCTGGCTTTTAAGTTCTCTGAGTTCAAAATGGCTGAGTAAATACTGGAAGTTAAATTCCATTGGAGTAGATTTTAAGTTTAAAACAAATGGCTGGAAATCCGTAACTAATGCGACGGACAAAACTACTGTCTGCTGACAGGCCAGGCTTTAAACATTCATTAAGAAGTATTAAGAATTATAAAAATGAAGGGAAGGCTTTACGCCCATAGGTAAAACAGGAAAGATCTATTCACTACGTAAGGATTTGACCGGGTTCATCAACGCCGTCGCAACCGTTTTGCCGCCAATAGATATGAGTACCAACACCATCACCAACAGGGCAGGAGCGGAAAAAAGCCACCAACTCAGTTCAATGCGGACAGCGTAATGCGCCAGCCAGTTTTTGACCAGTAAGAAGGTGATTGGTAAGCCGATGAGTATGGCTATGGATACAGTTCTGATAAAATCTTTGGACAACAAAAGCATGAGGCTTGTGGTGCTTGCCCCGATTACCTTGCGGATCCCGATTTCTTTGGTTCGCTTTGAGACAGTGAAAGTTGCAAGTCCGAACAGGCCAAAGCAGGAGATCAGGATGGCAAAGCCAGTTAGTGCGCCGAAAACCTGCTGGAAGCGGTCATCGGATTTATATTGTTTGTCGTATTCGCTGTCTAAAAAGAAATAGCTGAATGGTGCGTAAGGGAAGTTGGCCTCATAAACTTTTTTCAATGAAGCGAGCTGTTCATCCGCGTTTCCTGTTGTAAATTTCACACTTGCAAACGAGCGGAAGTACGGAGAATACAGGTGGATGATTGGAATGTGGGCAGCTTTTGGTGATTCGTAATGATAATTTTTGACAACGCCCCGGATGGTTGCCTTGCGTCCCCACATATCAACACCCTTACCGATGGCCGCTTCGGGCGTCGCAAACCCCCAAAGCCGGATAGTTTCTTCATTGACGATCAGCTGCCGATTGGTGGTGTCCGAAAAACCGTGAATTGTCAGCGCATCGAAGTTTTTTCCAGCGAGCAGCTTAACGCCCATTACACTAAAAAACGAAGTGTCAGCCTCCGTAATATAATAATTGTAATACGTTTTCTTAGCGGCCCCGGACGGATTCAGGCCAGTCGTCGTCCCCATTTGCGTCGATCCCAGCCCTGGCACCGTTCCCGAAAATGAAACCGATTCAACATTAGACTGAGCAAGCAGCATTTGCCTGAACGCAACATTATCCTTGTGCGCGTCACTCGCCACAGGAGCTTCAACCACCAGCGTATGGTCCATGTTGAGGCCAAGATTTTGCTGCCTTAAAAACTTCACCTGCCGGTATACCGCAAACGTTTGGACAAGCAGGATAATGGTCACTGTAAACTGAAAAACAACCAAAGCCTTGCGAAGGAATACGCCTTTCGCCGAACGGGAGAACTGCCCTTTCAGCACAGCGGCGGGATCAAACGAAGAGAGAACAAAGGCCGGGTAAAACCCCGATAAAGAAATACTCAATAACAGGAACGTCCCGAGACTCTCCCAAAAAAATGCATCTTCAAAAACAACAAAACCCTCGGGCAGCCCCGCCATCTCAATAAATACCGAAGCAAAAGCTGCTACCAACACGACCGCCACAATTCCCGCCAGCACATTGATGAGCACAGCTTCCATGAAAATCTGTGTCCTTATCTGACCACTCGTTGAACCAACCACTTTCCGCATGCCAATTTCCCGCGCGCGGTCAAGCGCCTTGGAGGTGGTAAGGTTTACATAATTTACGAAAGCAGTCAACAACACAAGAAATGCTACGCCCAGCAGGAAATATACCGACTGCGCATCGCCGCCCGGTTCAGTCTCATAAGTCTTGTTAGAATGCAGGTGAATATCGCTGATCTTCTGCGCAACAACCCGCTCATTGACTATCTTCTTTTCGCTGACCAGCCGGTCACTGAACGCAGCCAGCGATTTTGTAAATGCTTCGTAAGTCGTATTTGCGTCCAGTTGAAGATAAGTGTATGTGTTATTGTTGTTCCAATTATCATCCGATTCGCCAAAATCCGACATCATGGTTGGGTAAGATACGATCATGTCCAATTTCAGATGTGTGTTTGCCGGGCTATCCGGCACCACGCCCACCACTTCGAGCAGAATGGTGCCATTTCTTCGCGGCATTTTTAACGTTTTGCCCAGGACGTCGAGCGTATTGAAATAAGTCAGCGCCAATGATTCTGTCAGGATAACCTGCCGCGGTTTGGTAAAAAGATTTTTTCGGCTGCCCCTGAGCAGCGGATAATGGAACATTGAAAAAAAGGCCGAGTCGACTGCGTAGACATTGTTCACCAGATAATATTTATCGTCCAGCTGAACGGTCACATTCGGCTTTCGCAACGGGTAAGCACGCGTGAAATTAACAACCTCACTCATTTCGCGCATCGCCGTGGGCCCAACTGGCGGATACATTTCAGCGTCCTGTGCATCCAATGCGCCATTGTTCAGATAATCCATAGAGATCCGCACAACCTGCTCAGACAGCGGATAAGATTTTTCATAGCTCATTTCAAACCGCACATACTGAATGATCAGCAACGCCACAGCCAATCCAGTCGCCAGACCCACGACATTAATCACGGTAAACGTGTTGTCCTTCCTGATAATCCGAAGGGCGATTTTGAGGTAATTTGTAAGCATGTTGATTAGCTGTTTGATGCCTTAATGGCTTTTCAGGATCTCTACCGGGTTACTTCTTGCTGCCTTCATCGTCTGCGAGCCGATCATGATACAAGCGATCAGCGATACCACCAGCAAGCCGGCGGATAGCTCGGCAATTTGAACCGGTGTATGATAAGGGAAGTTCGTAAGCACAAACGATTCGAAGAAAAGATATGTAGCAGGAATAGCAATCAATGCTGACATAGACAGCAACACAACAAAACCACGGCTCAACAGGAAAACTAGGCTGCCGGAGCTGGCTCCCATCACTTTCCGGATACCGATTTCTTTCAATCTTGTCTCCGTTGTGAATACTACCATTCCAAACAATCCCATGGAGGCAATGGAAATGGCCAGGATTGAAAGGAAGCCAATGATCTTGATTATGGTTGAGAATTCGCTGTAAGCATCTTCAATCTCTTCGTCATAAAATTTCGCCTTAAAAGGATGGATCCGATCAATTTTCTTCCATCCGGACTCGATTTTGGCCATGGTTGCCGGCATGTCCGCGCTTTGTATCTTGGCATTAATAACGGCTCGGTCCTCAGGTGTCCAGAACATGAATGCTACGGGTTCGATGAGGTTGTCTACTTTGCCATAGTGAAAGTCCTTAATGACGCCGACAATCTTCATTTTGCGGTCTTTTATTCGAAAACTGCTGAACATAACCTGTTTTCCGATTGCTTCCTGGGGATCACCTAAGTTAAACCACTTCAAAACCTGCTGGTTGACAATCACTTCGCTAGCTGCTTCGGCTGTGGTGGGCCGCGTCACAAAATTTTCACCGGCGAGCAGCTTGTAATTGTGCAAAGACAGGTAATTTTCGTCAATGTGGTTGGTCATGACGAGTGCAGAGTCCTGCGAATCCTTGTATTTCATATGACCGCCCCATGCATTGCCAACGGCGGTGATGATCAGCGATCTGGATAACGCAGTTACTTCCGGCATTTCCTGTAATTGTTTAAGCAGTGCCTCAGGCTTATTTCCCTGCATGTCAATGTTCAGGATGTTTTCGGTATTAAAACCCAGGTCCAATGCAAGAATGTTTTTATACTGAACATAGCCCACGGCGGTTGTTGTTATGAAAATCAATGTGACCGTGTACTGAACCACCACCAAAGCGCGCCTGAGTGTCACATTCTTGAACACTTTTACCGATGAAACATTCCCGAGCGCATGGATTGCACTCACTTTCGAAAAAAACAATGCAGGCATGACACCGGCAATGACGCCCACAGTAACTGAGAAAAATACAAAGGCTGCTACGGTTGTGGGCGTGAGGTCGAGCTTCACCGTGCGTTGCATTTGCGGGGCAATATTAATCAGTTGTGGCCGCAGGGTGAGGAAAATGAAATAGGAGAGAACCAGGGCAGCAAGCGAAATCAGGATCGCCTCCGCCAAAAATTGCTGCCATATCTGGCCCTTGCGGGCGCCTATGGCCTTGCGGAGGCCTATTTCTTTGAAGCGGCGCGTTGCACGCGCTATCGATAGATTGGTATAATTGAAACAAGCAGACAAAATCACAACAAATGCAAGACCACTCAGTATCCAAAGTACGATCGGTGGCATATGCGGGTTCACCGAGCCGCTCATGGAGCCGGAGTGGAGATCCTCGCCAATTACAATGTCGTGCAATGGTAGCAGTTCGAGCTGGATATTTGTTTGCTCTTCGGCGAGATTTTCTTTGTTTGCAATCGCGTCGAGCTGTGTATGGATGGCAGCCAGATTGGCATTTTCCGGCAGCATCAAATATACGGAGTTGGAAAACATGTTTGCCCATTTACCAAACTCCCTGTCATTCTTGTTGAGCTGTTGGGCCGTTGATAACGATACCAGCGCCTCAAAACTGATATGTGAAAAAAAGGGAACATCCTTTATGATCCCGGTGACCTGATAATCTAATGTATCAAATTTGACTGCCTTGCCGAGCGCTGGTCCGTTGCCAAATAATTTTTTCGCCGCTGTTTCTGTAAGAACGACTGAGTAGGGATCTTTCAGGGCTGTTTCGGGGTTGCCTTCCAGCATTGGAAATGTAAACATCCTGAACAGCGAAGGCTCCGCCCAGAAGCCCTTGATAGGAAGCACATTGTCACCAACTGTAGCGTCCTGCAGGAAGTCATTCCGCAGAATCGCCACTTCTTCGACACCAGTCACTTTTTCCCTGATGAGCTGACCCGTCTTAATGGAAGTCGATGAATACTTGCTGCTGCCTTGTTCGCCCTTGAAAGTCGCCACATTGGTGATGCGATAGATCCGTTTACCATGCTTATGAAATTTGTCATACGAACGCAGGTCAAGCACAAATGCAATCAGCAGTAGGCCGACAGACATGCTGATAGCAAGACCGACAACATTGATGGACGAGAAGAGTTTGTTACGCAATAAACCACGTCCTGATGTTTTGAAGTAGCTTCCGATCATAATCCATTAAATAAATATATTTGGAAAAGATCAATATCTATGCCATGTTTTTAACAGGTTGACAATCAGAAAATTAATGCAGCGCTTACCAGCGTTGCTGTTCGAAAATGAACGATTTGTTCAAGGAAGGAGGACACGTTAAGGCTGCTTATTCAGTCAATGTAAAAATCATCAGCCCGATCAACGGTCTCTCGCGTCGGCATGCCCGGATGCCCAGTTAATTATGTCGGGATACAAATCTGCGACGGTCTGACCCGGCTTTCTGTTTCTATATAAGCGCAGCAATTCCTGATTAAATGTTTTAAATTGTTGAAAACCGCGCGACTCGGTCATGTTGTTCTCAATGCGGTCATTCAGTGAAGCAAATGTTTTCTGATCAAAAATATCTGAATAAAACAATGTGACTAATCCGTAATTCATATACTCTTCGAAACAAACCAATGCATTATTATACCCTGCGGAAGGTTTGCCCGGAGTAATCCATTTGGACAAATCTTTGAATGAATTATGAATGGCTTTTTCATGCTTTTCCGCTTCGGGATTCAGGTAAGCATGATTAATTTCGGTAAATGCAATCATCATTCGCTGACCTTTCAAAACTCCGGCAGGTTGTGCTTTATCTTTCTCATTAATAAATGGGAAATTGACATGTGCTTGTGCCTCTGTAAAACCATTATCCGTTAAAGAACTGGCAGATTGGTTCCATCCGACCAAAGGAGAAAAGATCACTTTGACAGCGGAATTTTTAATGGCTGGAAATTCGCGTGTAAGCCAGTTTTTCATGCCGGATACATCAATGTTATCCGTGTAATCTTTTTTCAAACTGGTATAGTAAGGCAATTGCTTCTTGTAAAATGCACGGAATCCGGATTTGCCGGCAAATGTTTCCAAAACCGGAATATAAGGATCCAATTCGTTCTTTTCACCAGATGCTATGCGATTGTAAATGGCTCCGTTTATGATTTTATCGCCAGAGAAAATATATACATAGCTGTCCATTTTTAAATGCAGATAAAAGAATTCCGGCGAGAGCTGCAACAGCGAATCGACTGACCGTACAGCTGCTTCCTGCTTATACGTAGTAAAATGAGTGATTACTTTTTTAAAATAGTCGGTGTCTTTATAAATGGCATTTGTTTCACCGTATCGGGTGAGGGCAATGATGATATTTATTAACTCATATACTTCCGGAATTTCAATAGACGTTTTACCCTCATTTTTAATTTTATATGCATCATTTAAGGACGCGGGTTTGACTAATTTTTGTATTGAAAAAGTGCACGTAACTGTGTCTCCCTGGGCTTCTCTTACAATTTTAAAAACACTATTCTTTTTTGGTTTCAGCACCATTGATATGGAATCGGATTCTGATACCAGCTTGAATACGGACGAATCCTGTGGCACAACAAAAGCGTAACTGAAATGCCGACCAAGTTTATTTATACCATTGAATTCATCCCGTTGACCATCCAGGTACATGATTAAATTATCAGAAGATGCATGCAAAACGGGAACTGGATTATGCTGAGCCAGAGCAGTGAGTTTAGTTAAGCAAAAAAATATGAAAACAGGGATTAGCTTCATTTTTAAGAAAATCGAAACATGACAAAACAACTAACAGACAATTTAAATAATTGTGAAATTCCCGCGGCTAAAATCCTACTCATTTTTCAATGACTTCACAGGATTCATGAGCGCTGCTCTGACGCTTTGGAAACTAACAGTAATTAGAGCAATGCTAACTGCTAATGTTCCGGCCAGGACAAAAACCCACCATTCGATTTCTATCCGGTAATTAAAGCCTTGCAGCCAGCGGCTCATCATGTACCAGGCAATAGGAGAGGCGATCAGGATCGCAAACAATACGGGTTTCAGAAAATCGCCTGACAGCAATGTTACTATGCTTTTGACAGACGCCCCCAGCACTTTCCGAACGCCGATCTCTTTGGTACGCTGCTCGGCCATAAATGTCGCCAGACCGAACAAGCCCAGGCACGAAATGAAAATCGCAATGGTTGTAAACGTTGTGAAAAGCACCTGTGTCCGTTCTTCGGCACGGTACATTGCATCAAAACTTTCATTCAGAAAAGAATATTCAAACGGCTGACCGGGTGCGATTTTCTTCCATTTATTTTCCAACACGGATATTGAGGCGGCCATATCCGATGTTTCCAATCGCAGCGATAGCGCATCATTGCTTTTGTCGGAAACGATATCAGCGTCCAGCATGAAGCACAATGGTTCGATTCGGGTTCGCAGCGATTCGTAGTGAAAATCTTTGACAACACCCACAATTGTTAATCTGTCACCGCCTTGCTTGTGAATGCTTTTTCCAATAGGTTCCTTGTAGCCAAGCTGTTTCGCGGCAGTTTCGTTGATCACGACTCGGTTTGAATCAGCCGCCTGGCCTTTTAAAAAATTACGGCCTTGAACCAACACCATTTTATACGTCGCCAGGTAATCTTCATCAACTTCCCATTCCTGCATGGGCACTGAATATTTTTGGTCAGTTTGCCCCTCGGGATACCAATAGTCGCCGTTCCGTTTGGAGGTTACGGGCAGGAAACTGCTGATACTCGCCGCCTTGACCTGTTCATCCTGCAAAGCAATTTCCTTAAAAGTGCGAAGCTGTTTTTCGGGCACTTCGGGAGTATTCAGGATAATGACCTGCTCTTTACCATAGCCCACGTTTTTGCTTTGAATAAATTGCAATTGCTGGTTAATCAGTAAAGTCGCGATGATCAGGATCACAGACATGGAAAATTGAAATACGACCAACGAACTCCGCAGGCTTTGCCTTTTCGGATGTGAGCCGGAACCATTTTTAATGGCCGTTGCAGGCTGAAACGAGGAAATGTAAAAAGCAGGATAGATCCCTGCCAATAAGCCGACAGCAACTGTGCCCAGGAACAAAAAGAAAGTAACCGGCAGCGTTGTAAATTCTGAGACCAACAGACTTTCGCCGGTTAATGAATTGAAAACAGGTAGCATGCTAACCAAGATTCCAATTGCAACGAGCATAGAGATAAATGCGATCAGCATGGACTCAGACAAAAACTGATATATCAAACCAATGCGATTGGACCCCAGCACTTTTCGGACACCGATCTCCCGTGCACGTTTGACGGAGCGGGCCGTTGTCAAATTGATGAAATTCACAACTGCGATCATCAGTATGAACAGGGCGATGCCAGCGAAAATGTAAACATACTCCATGCTGCCATTAGGCGTTAGTTCGCCTGCTCTGTTGGAATGTAAGTGAATGTCTGTCAGTGGGATTAACGAATAACGGAAGTAGTTGCCTTGCTTGCGTGCCTCGGCCAATGTAGTGTTGAAAAACCGTCGTAAGGCAGGATCAAGATAGGTTTGTAATATTTTTTCAAACTTGGCTTGGACGGCTTTTGGACTGGTTCCGGGTTTGAGCAGAATGTAGGTGTTGAAAATATGGTTTCCCCATTTGTCTGCTTTTGCGTCCCTGGTTTCCCAAAGCGGCAGAATGAAGTCGGCCTGGAAATGGGATTCTGCCGGAATGTCGCCGATGACAGCCGTTACTTGCCTGGACTCGTTATTATTGAAAGTCAAAACTTTGTTTAAGGCATGGGTTGTGCCAAAATACTTTCTGGCCATCCGCTCGGTGATGACCACGGAGTTGGGTTTTGCTAAGGCTGTTGCTGGATTGCCCGATAGCATCTTCAATGTAAAAACACGAAATATAGTAGAATCGGCAAGCAAAATAGCCTGCTCTCGGACATTATCGCGCGTGCTTTTCACCAGGCAGTTCTGATACTTGCCCAACCGGACAGTCTCTTCCACTTCCGGGAATTCTGTTTTCAAAGTTGCGCCCAGCGGGGTAGGAGCGGCAGCCGTTTGCAGGCCTTGTAGGGAGAAGCTGATGTCACTGTTTACTCGGTATATGCGTTCTGAATTTTCATTGTAACGATCAAAATTCAGCTCATTTTTAATGTAGAGACCAATAAAGAGTGTAATGGTCAGTGCGGTGGCTAACCCGGTAACCGTAATTGCAGAGTACCATTTATTTTGGATCAGGCTCCGCAGTGCCATTTTGATATAATTTCGTAGCAATCGCGTGGGTCGGTTAGGTTGGTCAGTATTCCTGATTGCAAAGTCAAGTATTATGCCATCGCGATAATCATCGATTTTATGTCGTAAAACCCATTGCTGCCAAAGAATTTGTCCGATTTCGGACAGTGCCGGATATGAATGTCCGTATTAACATTTGATCTGAAATAGTAATGCTCTCACGAATGAAAGCATTTCAGTAGCGGGCAACATAACCTTTCGCTTCAATAGTGTTCATCATTTTAGTATTTAATAACATGATGTGACTTTTGGTGATGTCGCTTCATTATAAAACCAATCAGGATAGATGATGACTCTGCGGTTCAAGCAAACATATAAGTTCCTAATTGTGCTCCTGATCATTTTGGAAAGCTGCATTGTGCCGTTTTCGCCTCCCGAGGTGAGCCTGGACGAGCAATATCTTGTAGTTGACGGTTTTTTCAATGTGGGCGGCAGCGACACCAACCGCATTGAGCTGCGCAGGACGCAAAATGTCAATCAGACGGATCAGCCTGTCATTGAAACTGGCGCCTCGGTGAGGGTGGAAGGTGAGACGGGGATCAGCTATAAATTTGTGGAAACTGTGCGCGGAATGTATGTACTTCCTCCTGATGCATTTAATATGGGCGATAAATACCGGATCCGGATTCAAACTGGAAACGGACAGGAATATGTGTCGGATTTTGTAACAGTAAGTGTGACACCGGCTATTGACAGTCTTACTTACAAGCTGGATGTCGTTCTCGATGCCATGATATTTTATGTCAATGCGCACGACGAGCAGAACAAAACGAAGTTTTACCGCTGGAAATTCGACGAAACCTGGGAATACGAATCGACTTATTCCTCGGCCCTGGAAATTGTGGACAGCCAGATTGTATCCCGAAAAGAGAACATTACCAAGTGCTGGGGGAATAAAAAAAGCGGCAGCATTTTACTAGGAAGTACAGTCCGGCTCAGCGAGGATATTATCAAAGATCTGCCTGTAAACACAGTTCCAGTCTCGTCAAACAAACTTTTCAGGAAATACAGCATTCTGGTAAAGCAATATGGTTTGTCCCGGCAAGCATTTGAATATTGGACTGAGCTTTCGAAAACAACACAGTTGACCGGAGGTTTGTTTGACCCGCAGCCCGCGCAAGTCACCGGAAATATCAAGAATGTGTCCGATCCTACAAAGCTCGTATTCGGATATTTCAGCGCTTCAACAGAAGAAACTAAAAGGGTGACCATCAGCCCGAGTCTGGGTAAATTCCCAAGATGTACGGAACCTGACACCATTCCGGTCCGGTGCACCGGATTTCCTGACGACCCTTGTGCATTCAACACACAAAAGCTGCTGCTTACTTACTGGGGCCCGCGCACGGATTTTGTGTTGGTAGCAACCCCAGAATGCACCGATTGCCACACCGCAGGAGGCACTAATCAAAAGCCTGCCTTCTGGTAATGGATTCAAATTTTTAAATCAAATCAATGATTTTATACAATTTACTATCCTGGGATACACAGAATTTTGTGTAAAAAAGGAAAGTAAAAAAATGAAAACAACTCAAAACACGGAAATCGAAGTTGCCTTTCAGCTTCGGAAAAAGTATAAGACTATCAATGGGCTGCGAATGGCTTACCTGGACTATGGCAAAGGTGATCCCATTATTTTTCTTCACGGCAACCCAACGTCAAGCTATATCTGGCGAAATGTTCTTCCATATGTACAGGATCTGGGACGGTGCATTGCTCCTGATCTGCCGGGCATGGGAGACTCGGGACATTTCAGCAATGCCTCGGATTATAATTTTGCTAATAACATGATGCATCTGGATATGCTTTTCAGCACGCTCGGCATTCATGAAAATATCATTTTTGTGGCGCATGACTGGGGCTCGGGCCTCGCTTTTGACTGGGCAAGGAAACATCCTGGTGCCGTGAAAGGATTCGTGTATATGGAAGCCATTACCAGGCCACGCGCCTGGGACGAAGTACCCGGTGCAGCACGCGAAACTTTTCAAAAACTGCGGACCAGTGAAGGAGAAGAAATGGTCCTGATGAAGAACTCATTTATAGAGTTTAATTTACCAAAAACGATCCTGCGCACATTGTCGGACAAAGAAATGGCGGAATACCGTCGCCCATTTTCTGAGCCCGGCGAAGACAGGCGGGCCATGCTTGCCTGAGCCCATTTATCAGGGCATTTGTGGTTGTGGAAAGCAACGGCTCCTTTGTGAACCGTTTGTTGCCGGATACTTCTGTTGTAGCAGCTATCCGCTTGCAGGGTCATGTTCATTATCAAGGGCAGAATGGCAACAATTGCCTCCCTGTGCTGTCGCTATCCGGACTGAGGAAATCTTTCAGGATTGCCGAATACGGCCATAACAGTGCTAATATTCTTGTCCAGTTTAAAGAAGGCGGCGCTGCTGCCTTCTTCCATCTGCCTATTCACGAATTGTTTGAACTGAATGTATCATTAGATCACTTTTTCAAGCCCTCCGAATTAATGTTTTTGCAAGAACAGCTGGAAGCAGCTGAATCCATTCAAGGCAAAGTCAATATTGTACAGAAGTTTTTCATTGCAAGGATTCGGTGTCAAAAAAACGATCTGCTCATTACGCACTCTGTTGAAAAAATAAAGGCTGCCAAAGGAATGCTCAGTGTAAAGGAATTGTCTGATAACCTGCACGTTAGTTTAGATGTTTTTGAAAAACGATTTCGAAAGACCGTCGGGACAACACCGAAGCAATTTGCTGATATAGTCCGTATGAAAGCGCTCATCGGGCAGGCACCGGCAAATGGGCCCCTTCTTAATTCAGCTCTGGATGCTGGTTTCTTTGACCAATCGCACTTTATCAGAAACTTCAAAAAGTTCACCGGGCAGACACCGAAAGAATTTTTTAATGTCGGAAGACACTCCGGTTAATTCTCTTTCAAACAATGCGTTGGAAGGTTGAACCGGATCATGTATATTAGAGTTACATCAGCCATTGAAACCTTGCTCGTCATGAATAAATATTTTCTACTTATCGTGCTCACGATCCTCTCAGGCCAATCATTCGGCCAGAATGCAAATGCGATTTTCGTAAGTTATTCCAGGTCCAAACCTGAGCCGGTCTATAACCGGAATGTGGATGGAGGAGGAGGCTATAAGGCTATTGCTTCAAATACGTTCGGTATTCGCTATTTTATAAAAAGCAGTAAAATTATTACACTCGAAACCGGGATCGATTACAGCTCCTTCAACTTTAAGGTCGATTATGTAGGTATGCCAAATGTTGTCATTCCGGACATTATTGAGTCTTTAAAGCTCATTTCTGTTCCGGTTTATGCTCATTTGACTTTTTTGAAATACATTTTCGTTAATGGCGGCTTGCTCCTTGATGCCCAGATTAATCCAAAAGATATTGCCATAGACCGGCAGACAGGCATCGGCCTTGGTTTGGGCGTTGGTCTGAAATACGATTACAAGCACATTGCTATCTTTATAAATCCCTTTGTTGAGCGCCACGGTCTGTTTTCTTTAGACAACCAGGAAAGTGGCGTCCGGCAAAGTATCATGAACCCCGGCGGCAGGATTGGTATCGGCTATTCTTTTTGAAGATGTATTAATGGTTAAGGGGAGCTATCTCACAGCGCAGCAATTCATTGGTCCTCAGATCCCCGGTTTGAATCTAAAACGGAAATACTAATTCCCGCCGGGAAGCTCAGCCAACCTGCGGCCAGGAATGACTATTACAGTCAGCGGGTTTATATAAATTATAAATCCCTGAATGACTCAACGTCAGGAAAGCTTCGAATAAAAGTAAAAATCTAATGATCTGATTACAGCAACACAACAGCTCCGGACGCAAGCGGACTTTCAGCTTGCAAACCCACCACATTCAACGCCTTTTGCTTGTAGCTGGCCAGTTTTGCTTTGGCGATGGAGGGTTCTTTGATCATGCTTAAATAAAAATAGGCGCCATCCAGGATCGTAAATATAAGATCGGCGCATTCGTAGGGATTGTCAACGGAAAGGCTTCCGTCTTCATTGCATGCTTCAATCAGCTCGGAAAGTTTATGTCTGAGGCTTTCCAGGAGGGATTTGTATCTCATTTTAATTTTCTCGTCCCGGAACGATAAGGCATAGCAGCTATAAAAAAGCCCGTCGTCAAATAATGTGTCCCACTTCTTTGAAAAAAGATTATCGATCACTTTCAGCAGAATGGTTTTCGAATTCTTGGCAGATTTTCCCGGCACATTGAAAATCGGCGTGTAGCGGTCGAGAATGAAGTCGATCAGAGCGTAGCTCAGCTCTTCTTTATTTTGAAAATAATGAATGATAAGGCTCGGGTTCACATCCATCTCCTTGGCTATCTTGGCGATAGAAGTATTTTCGAGTCCCTCTATCTTTGCCAATTTATAAAAAGCCAGAATAATTTCCTGCTGTCGGGCCCCTTTGAGGCTTTTTCTTCCCATGCCTGAGTTTTGATTTGAATCCGCGATAATACAAAAGAAAAACATCAGAGTAGAATACTATACCCGCGTATTTTTATTGAATGAACGTTCAATCAAAATAATGACAAATTGTTAACATTCCCTTAAAACGTATGTCCTCCTGAATCAGCAATTTTGCGAAGAATAAAACGGTCGTTCCCGGCCGTAGTCATCATTTTAACCAAATCATTTGTATGGCGCAAAATCTATCTAACTTGTTTAAAAAGCATCGGTCGGTTTGCCTGTTATGGCTGCTGACGGCTTTATTGGGAGGCTCGGCGCTCCAATCCTTTGCGCAGGGCGAGGTGAGGGGAGTAATCAAATCGGCTGACGGCAGCGGCGTGCTGCCCGGCGTGAACGTACTGGTGAAAGGAACGCAGCAAGGAACAGTTTCTGACGGCGAGGGAAAATATGTCCTGCGCGGTTTACAGCCTGATGCCGTTCTTGTTTTCTCATTTATAGGTTACAAACCGCAGGAAGCAACGGTAGGCAAGGCAACATCCCTGGACATTACCCTCGAACTGGATGCGGCCAATCTGCACGAAGTGGTCGTGGTGGGTTATGGTGCCCAGAAAAAGGAAAACCTTTCGGGAGCGGTGGACGTGGTAGACAGCAAAATGCTGGAAGCCAGGCCAATCCAGAATGTAGCGCAGGGTTTGCAAGGCGCAGTTCCCAACCTTAACATTGACTTCGTAAGCGGCGAGCCGGGGCAGGCTCCCAACATCAACATCCGTGGTTTTACTTCCATTAATGGTGGTAACCCGCTGATTTTAGTTGATAATGTGCCGATGGACGCGGCGGAGCTGAGTTTCATTGCGCCTTCGGACATTAAGAGTATTTCGGTTTTGAAAGATGCTTCTTCGGCAGCCATTTACGGAGCGCGTGCGGCCTACGGCGTGATCCTTATTACGACTAAAACCGGCACAGGGGAAAAGATGAGCATCAACTACTCTAACAACTTTTCATTCGGTAAACCCACCGTGCTTCCCAACAAAGTGATTGATCCGTATATATACATGCGTTTGCTTGAAACTTCGACGGATAACACGCCCTGGGACAACGTTAATTACACGGCGAGCCAGTATGCCTGGGCCAAAGACCGCTCAGACAACCCCTCCGGAACCGATCCGATCCGCCTGAACCCGGTCGATAATTCGCTTTATGAATACATGGGTAACACGGACTGGACCAAATATTTCCTGGATAATTTTACGCTTTCGCAGCGCCACAACATTTCGCTTGCCGGGAAATCGGGTAAGACAACTTATTATTTATCAGGCGCGTATGATTCTCAGAATGGTGCGTTGAAAATTGCAGAGGACAAATTCGACCGTTACACCACGCGTGGCAAGGTTAACTTCCAGCCTTACAAATGGCTTTCCATCGGAAACAACACTTCCATTGCCCTGACTGAAAGAGCCAAACCGTATCAACTCTCGATCCAAAGGCTTTATGACCTGTTCCCTACATCGGTGGATAAAAATCCGGACGGAACCTGGGCCAATACGGATGTGGGCAGAGTAGCGGCGCAGCTGACGGAAGGCGGTCGTTCACTCAAAAAGGACAATATGTTTCAGACGACTTTCAATGCGGAAATGTCCTTTTTTGAAGATATGCTGAAATTTAATTCTGATTTCACTACGCGGAGAGAGAACATTAATTACGCGGGAAACCAGTCCAAAGTGCGGATCGGATATGGGCCGTCGGACATTCGCGAAGAGGGCAATAATATTGCCTACCGCAGAGCGGATAATGTTAACTACACTGTTTTTAATGCTTATGCGACCTTTAACAAGGCCTTAGGATTTCACAGTCTGAATGCCATAGCAGGTTACAACCAGGAGTCAAACCGGGCTGAGTATTTCGAGGCGCAGAAAGCGGGTGTTATTTCTGCTTCCTTACCAAGCATAGGCCTGGCAACTGGCGAGGCACTTGTGGGTGAGGGAATCCGTGAGTGGGCGATCCGGGGCGCGTTTTACCGTTTGAACTACATTTATAAAGACAAATACATTGTCGAGTTCAATGGTCGTTACGACGGTTCTTCCAAGTTCCCGAAGGACAAGCGTTTTGGTTTCTTCCCGTCGGCGTCGGCGGCCTGGAAAGTAGACGGTGAGGAGTTTTGGAAGCCAGTGTCGAAGGTTGTAAACCATTTTAAGATCCGTGGATCCTACGGTTTGCTGGGTAACCAGTTTGTGAGTGAATACGGCTACATCGCCAAGATGGGGACTAAGAGAGGCCAATACATTGTAGACGGCAACGTGCCGCAAGTGGTAACTTCGGACGCACCGGTTTCACCTAATTATACCTGGGAAAAAGTAACGTCCGCCAATATAGGCGCTGATCTTGGCTTTTTTCAACACAAAATCACGGCTTCATTTGACTATTACAGCCGGGATACTAAGGGAATGCTCACGCAGGGCCGCGATCTTCCGGACGTGCTCGGTGCGGCTGAGCCGAGAGAAAATGCGGCAGACCTGAGAACAAAAGGTTGGGAACTGTCCGTGGGTTATGATGAAGATTTCAATGTAGGCGGAAAAAACCTGCGCTTCAACAGCAAGTTCACATTGGGCGACAGCCGTTCAACGATCACGGGCTTCGACAACCCGAACAAGAATTTGACCCAATATTACAAAGGTATGGAGCTTGGTGAAATGTGGGGACTGAAAAGCGATGGCCTTTTCCAGACGCAGGACGAGATCAGCAAGCTCGACCAAACGCAGATCATTCCCTGGGGTGCATTGTCGGTTGTGCCGGGCTGGCCTAAATATCAGGACCTGGATGGCAATGGTAAAATAGAAAAAGGGACGACAGTGGATAATGCCAAAGACCTTTCAAGGATCGGCAATGTTACGCCGAGGCTTCGTTTTGGGTTGAATCTGGGCGCAGAATGGAATGGTTTTGATTTCCGCGCATTCTTCCAGGGCATTGGTAAAATGGATTATTACCCACTCAATTATCTCTATTGGGGCTTTTACCAGCAGCCATATGCCGGCGGATACGCGCATTTGCTCGATTTTTATCGCGGCGCGGCTGATAGCGACGTCCTGCGCGGACAACATTCGCAGTCCTATATCAACGCCGGCCTGGCCGATGCCAACACCGACGCGAAGTTCCCCGTATTGCAATCCTGGCTTGCAGACAGAAACCTGGGTGAACGGGTGGACCAGTCGCAGGGGCTTGCGATTCCGCAGACTCGTTACATGCTGAGCGGCGCTTATGTGAGACTCAAAAACATTACGATCGGTTATACATTCCCATCGGCGATGCTGCAAAAAATCAAGGTTTCGAGACTGCGCGTTTATGCAAGCGGCGAAAACCTGGCGGAGCTTTCGGGGGTGAAGAAGTTCTTTGACCCGGAATCCATCACGGATAATGTCGATAAAGTAGACCCTTCCAAGAGCACTTCAAGCGGCTGGGGATATGCTTATCCGTTCCAGCGGAAATTCTCATTCGGATTGGAACTGCAGTTTTAATTTAAATAAGATCTTAAAATGAAAAAATATATTCAATTGCTGCTGGCAGCCGGCCTGCTAACCGTTGTTTCGGGCTGTAATGATGAGTTCCTGGACCGCGTTCCCCAAACGGAAATTTCAAAAGATAAATATTTCAACAGCGAGCAGGACCTCGAAACCTACATCCTGGGCCTGTACGATTTCGGCGGAACCGGCATTTACGTCGATGACGCTTCTACTGACAATGCCGCCACCACCGGCGCAACGGAGATCAAGAGCATTATGGTAGGAAACCCTTCATCGGCCACGGTCAATGCAGGTTGGGACTGGACGGCATTGCGCAACATTAATTTTTTCCTGGACAATTTCCGCAAAGCACCGATCAGTGAGGAGGCGCTGAATCATTACGAAGGCCTCGCACGATTTTTCCGTGCAAGATTTTACATGGAAAAAGTGAAGCGTTACTCCAATGTGCCCTGGTATGACCACGTGCTCGCGACCAATGACGAAGCGCTTAATAAGCCGCAGGATAACCGGGAGTTTGTGATTGGTAAAATATTTGAAGACTATGCTTTCGCCGCGCAGCATGTGCGTGACGACAACCGGTCGGGTGCGGTCAACAATGCCACTGTGCTTACTTACCAGGCCCGACATGCTTTATACGAAGGCACTTTTCGCAAATATCATAGCGAGCTTAACCTGCAAGCGTCTGCAAACGGCTTCTTGCAAATTGCCAGGGACGCTGCGAAAAAAGTGATTGATAGCGGTGATTACTCGGTCCATAGCACCGGCAAACCAATGGAAGATTACGCTTCGCTATTCAATAATACAAGTCTGGAAAGCAATAAAGAGGTGATCCTGGGCACATTTAATGAACAGGATAAGATCAATAGTGGCTGGTGGGGTGCATTTATGTTCGGGAATTACGAAGCCAGTCCCGCGCGTGATTTGCTGCAAACGTATCTCATGAAGGATGGCACGCCTTTCACAAGCCAGGCCGGTTATGCTGCAAAGCTTTTTACCGAAGAATTCAAAAACCGGGATCCGCGCCTCTACCAGACATTCGCTTACCCAGGTTGGGAACTGGTGAATGCGACCACTTATTCGCAGGGCGCCGGGATTTATATTCAGCAGTTTGCCAAGAATCAGTCGGGTTATCACCAGTTAAAGGGTTTTGTAAATCAAAAAGAAGTGGCAGTTGCCAACAGCCTGGACACGCCATTGCTGCGTTATGCCGAAGTGCTGCTCACTTACGCAGAAGCGAAAGCAGAACTAAACGAGCTGGCACAAGCCGATCTGGATCTTTCTGTAAATAAGGTCCGTGCCCGCGCTGGGATGCCTAAGCTGACATTGAATGCCACAGCGGATGCCACATTGAAATCGCAATATCCATCCGCAACCAGCAGCACCCTGGGCGCGTTGCTCGAAATACGCCGCGAAAGGCGCGTTGAGCTGGCCATGGAAGGTTTCCGTTACGACGACCTTATGCGCTGGAATGCCGGAAAGCTCATTGAAAAAGAGCCGGAAGGATTATACTTTCCCAGCCTGGGCAACTACGACCTTACCGGCGATGGTGTCGTGGATGTAAAACTGATCCCCGTATCCTCAGCCATTCCGGCCGAGGCCAACAAAGAATCCAATTCGTTGGGCAAGAAGTTGATCTATTACCGTGTAGGCCCGGTTGGCAGCGATGCATCCTTTTTCCTGAAAAACGGAACCAGCGGCACCATCGTTACCGACCCGGAAAGAGGCACATTCCAGGAACCAAAATACTATTACCGACCCGTACCCAAGTCACAAGTAACGCTTAACCCGAATTTGAAGCAGTATTTTGGCTGGGAGTAGTTATCTTACTGCCGAGATTGACGGCCCAAGCGTTGACAACTGGCAAGTTACCAACCCTGTCACCCTGAGCGGAGCCGAAGGGGCGTTGCTGCCAAGTAGTAACGCCCCCTTCGGCTCCGCTCAGGGTGACAGGGCTAGTAACAAACCACATTAAACCAAACAACCCATAACCACAAACCCATACCCCAATGTCCCCAAAACAAGCCATCACCATAATCCTAACCCTCTTCCTCTTCCACCAGACCGCTGCCCAGACTAAGAACAAATCCCTCTTCGTCATCGTGGATGGTATTTCATATGAGCAGTTGAAAAAAGTGGCGACTCCTAATCTGGATGCGATTGCGAAAGTGGGAGGGATGACGCGGGCCTATGTGGGGGGTGAGAAAAAGACATATTCACAAACGCCGACGATTTCGGCGGTAGGTTACAACAGCCTGCTGACCGGCACGTGGGTGAACAAGCATAATGTCTGGGATAACGATATTAAGGCTCCCAATTACCATTACTGGACTGTTTTCAGGTTTTTCCGTGAAGCCTATCCTGCCAAAAAAACCGCCATTTTTTCCACCTGGCTTGACAACCGCACGAAGCTGATCGGGACGGGCTTGCCGGAAACGGGGAAGATGAAGATGGATTACTTTTTCGATGGTTTTGAGCTCGATACCATCAATTTTCCACACGATAAAGGGGCACAATACATCAGCAAGATCGACGGGAAAGTTGTGGACGAAGCAGCTGCCAACATTAAAAGTGAAGCGCCGGATCTTTCCTGGGTTTACCTGGAATTTACGGACGATATGGGCCATCGCTATGGCAATAGTCCGCAGTTTTTTGATGCTGTAAAAAGAATGGATGCGCAAATGGGCCAGCTATGGGAAGCGGTGAAAGAGAGAGAGAGCAAGCATGGTGAAAACTGGCAGCTATTTATCACCACGGATCACGGAAGGGGAGAGCCGGCCGGCAAGGACCACGGCGGCCAGTCCGATGCCGAGCGCAGCACCTGGATTGTCACAAATGCCAAAGAACTGAACCATTATTTTACCAAATCTGAACAAAACAAGCAGATTCCGGCTATCGTGGACATTATGCCGACCATGGCACGGCACCTGGATCTGAAAATCCCGAAAGAGCAGCGCTTCGAGCTGGACGGCATCCCTTTAACAGGCAAAATTTCCATCACCGATCTGGCTGTAAAGAAGGAATCGGACAACATTCTTGTAAGCTGGCTGCCGCAGGAAAAAGATGGCGAGGTGAAGATCTGGCTTGCCGTAACCAACAAATTCGAAACCGGCGGCAGCGACCTTTACATGCTCATGAAACAACTCCCCGTGTCGGAAGGAAAAGCATCATTAGATATCAGCAAATTCCCGAAAGGATTCTACAAGGTGGTTGTCGAAGGAAAATACAATGCGGTCAACCGCTGGATTGTGGAGCAGTAACACTGAATGTTTCGCCCGAAACTATTAAACTTTACTTCCCGGTCTCAGAATTTGGTGCATCCACTGGTTTTGATTCCGGGGAGCCTTTCTGGCGCAGGAAAATAGTCAATATTACAATGCTGGCGATGGATAGGAATTCGCTCTGCCAGTTTTGGAATGTTTCAAACCAAAAGTTGGCTTGCAGCAGATAATCACCAATCGAATCTTTTGCCTTCCCAAGTAAAACCTGCTGCTCATTATGGTCCACCCAGCTTCCATACAAGTGCAGGCCCCAACTGATGATAAAGAGGATCCCGAACACCAGGGACAATGAATTTTCATAAAGCTTCAATACAAATCCGCCTTTCCGCACCGGCCAGGGCGCATCCGGTCCCGGCTTAGGCTCGCGATCCACTTCTTCCGGCTCATCTAGGGATTTCGATTCCGCGGAACCTTGCTGGCGAAGTCCTACCGTAAGTATTACGTAAAGGGCCATTTGCAAAAACTCACTTTCAAAATTTTCGAAAGTTGCAGAAATAAAATGCCCGGTCTGAAGATAGCTGAGGAAGGTGATTGCCGCTGCCTGTTCCTGTTCAAGCTCTGAGTTGTGTTCGTACCAGCCTGTTACAGCCTGCGCACCGAGCGTTATAATAAATAGAGCCACAAAAAGAAGGCCTAAGCCGTTTCTGTATAAAAATGAATGCTGCTTATTGGCCTGGCCCATTTGTGTTTGGTATATGAAAGGTTATGTTCTTATTACGTTCGTAAGATAGCGGCATATCAAAAAGTTTGCCAGTGCTTCTGCAAGTTTTAAACAGCGCTTCGGAAAAGCCGACACAGTGGCACTGTTTTTTACCAAAAGCGGTCTTATAACCAATATAATGCATGCTGTATTCGGAAATTCCTCCCGCCAAAGCTATTTTCCTGGACAAAGATGGGACGCTTGTAAAAGATGTTCCCTATAATGTCGATCCTGCGCGAGTAACATTCGAGCCGGGCGTTTTTGAAGGCCTTGGTGCATTGCAGGAGGAGGGATTCAAACTTGTAATCATTTCCAATCAATCGGGGCTGGCCTTACAGAGATTTTCTCGAAGTCAATTGGACGCGCTGATCGAACATTTTAATTTCATTTTCAAGAAGAACGGTCTTAAACTTTCCGGGTTTTATTATTGTCCGCATGCGCCGTCTGAGGGCCGTGAGACCTGTACATGCCGTAAGCCGCAACCTGGGTTATTTTTTCAAGCGGCAGAAGACTTAAACATTAACCTGGTGCAATCCTGGATGATCGGGGATATTCTCAATGATGTAGAGGCGGGTAACCGTGCTGGTTGCCGAAGCATTTTAATCAATAACGGAAATGAAACGGAATGGCTGAAAGGCCCTTTCCGGGAGCCCGATTACACCACAACTTACTTCCTGGATGCCGCAGAACACATTATTACAAACGAAAACTCCATTGCCAATGCCTGAGCAAACATTTGAAAACATACTTTGCATCCGGGCCGATAATATGGGCGACGTCATCATGACCGCACCCGCCATTCGCGCATTGAAAGAGACGTTCGGAAGCCGCATAACCCTGCTCACCTCAAAAGCAGGCTCACTCATCGGGCCCTATCTGGATTGCATCGATGACATGATCGTATCCGACCTGCCCTGGGTGCAGAGTGCGGGCAGCAGCAGCGGTGCATTGGCTGCGGGAATTGATGAAATAAAAAGCAGGAATTTTGATGCAGCTATCATTTTTACCGTTTACAGCCAAAGCGCGCTGCCAGCCGCGATGCTCGTGTATATGGCCGATATCCCTGTGCGCCTGGCCTATGCGCGCGAAAATCCCTATCAACTGCTCACACACTGGCTCCCAGATCCGGAGCCCTACCAGCAAATATCCCATCAGGTTAAGCGTGATCTTGACCTAGTTGCCCAATTAGGAGCCTTTACCGCGGACGACCGTCTTTTACTCCAAATCGGATCATCGGAACGGGCTTCCCTATTTCGTAAACTCTCTGCTGTGACCGATTCTGCGGAACGGCCATATATGATCCTGCATCCCGGCGTGTCCGAAGCGAAAAGAGAATACCCGACAGCATACTGGATAGAAGCGGGAAAGCAGATTGCGGAAAAATATGATTTGCAGATCTTCATAACCGGATCTGCTGCTGAGCGGGAATTGGCCGAAAAGGTCAGCCTGGGAATCGGGGAACCGGCAATGTCGGTTGCGGGAATGCTTTCGATAGGAGAATTTGCAACGCTTATCGGGCAGGCAACTTGCGTCGTTTCGGTTAATACAGCAACCATTCACATTGCCGCGGCCATGCAGACGCCTCTGGTTGTTTTATATGCTGAGACCAACCCGCAGCACACGCCGTGGAAGTCGGATCACAGAATCTTACCATTTTCGGTTCCCACCCATTTGCGAAGCCGTAACACCGTCATTCAATATGTTTCCGAAAAATTATATACCGAACATATCCCTTATCCAACGCCGGAGATGATCCTATCCGCGCTCGAAACCTTACTCCCGGGAAGTCACATCTGAGTGGGAGGTGCTTAACTGGCTATTTCGATCCACCGTTCTAAGAAAAAACTTACATACCGAATGCAAAGTCGATTTCATCAGCTCATGGTCAATCGGTTTGATGACATAAGCATCCGCGCCACGCTTGTAACAATTTATGATTTTTTCTTCCGAGTGGTCGCTGCTCATTACAACCACGGGAATGTCTTTGAGATGAACGTGTTCCGGCTTGGAAGGCTGTTTGAGTAGCGTAAGAAGCTGCATTCCGCTCATACCCGGCATATTTAGATCGAGAATAATAAGCCCGGGAAACAGGTGATTATCATGCCGCTGCGATAAAGCATCGAGATGGCGGTAAAGGGACCGGCCATCTTCGAAAAACTTCACACGATACGATTTATCAAACTGTTTGAAAATATTATAAAGCAAAAAATGTAAATCCGGGTTATCGTCTACTATAAATAATTCGGTGTCCATGCTAATGATTCCCCTGGTTATTGTTTTAATGTATTGCCAAGAAGTATTATGCAAAATTCCATTAAAAGTATGCCCGGGCTCCTGGATCGCCGGGCTGCATTTTTCAGTTAGGAAGAAAACTGTCAGACAAGGTGCGGAATGACATTTTTTCCGAA
The DNA here is from genome assembly GCF_023821985.2 of Dyadobacter chenhuakuii. Lineage (NCBI taxonomy): Bacteria > Pseudomonadati > Bacteroidota > Cytophagia > Cytophagales > Spirosomataceae > Dyadobacter > Dyadobacter chenhuakuii. The sequence goes on from NZ_CP098805.1 coordinate 981,236, forward strand.
TTTCTCTATAAAAAGCCTTTGTTCCAGATTTACATTATGCAGGTAAAGGTGCGTAACTCCTGCCGCAATGTCCTGCGAAAGCCATTCTGTGTGCTGGTCGAGACTGTCGGACACTCTTACGGCCTGCAGCATATCTTCCGGCCGGACCATTAAGCCCGTAGAATCGAAACCTGCCGGAGAACGGATGTCGGCCAGGAGCGAGGACGGGAAAACATTGTTACGCCATTGCTGGTGCGCGCCCGACAATGCTCTTTCCAGGGTAACATCATAAGATAGCTGCACTTTCAGGTAAACAGGCTTGCCTTCTCCGCCTCCCCGGTGAAATGCTTCCACCATCCGGGCCAGCTCCGCAGGCGGCCGCGATGTTGTGATCATGCCATCCGCCCATCCGCCGACCCATTCAGCCGTTTGCTCAGTAATTGCGGCGCCGATTACATCCGGCATGTATCCCGGCAACGTATAAAGTTTTGCGTCGTAAACATTAATCAAGCCGTTATTTGTAACGGTTTCGCCCGCCCATAAGGCACGCATAATATCCACAGACTCTTTCAGGCGCTGATTGCGTTCCATTTTGGAAGGCCACTTTTCACCATTGATATGTTCATTTAAAAACTGGCCGCTCCCCGTCGCGATCCAAAACCGGCGCGGGAACATTTCGCAAAGGGTAGCCACCGCTTGCGCAATAATGGCAGGGTGATAACGCTGCCCGGGCGCATTGACAATCCCAAAACTAAGATTGGTCGCCTGCATTGCAGCTCCCAGCCAGCTCCATGCAAATCCGCTTTCACCCTGGGCTTCGCTCCATGGGTAAAAATGGTCGGAACTAAGCGCCGTTGTAAACCCTGCGGCCTGCGCCAGCTGCACAAACTCGGTAAGCTGACTGGGTCTGAATTGTTCGTGGGAAGCGTGGTAACCTATCTGTATATCTTTCATGCCGGTCAATATTTTGATTTAGTCTTGCATTTTCGTCAATGCGGAAAAGTTGCAATTAAAAATCGTTCCACAACCTGTGGGAGTAGGCTTCTGGCATGGATTTTTTTAACTGGCCCCGCAAAATTGGATTCAATGTGCCTGCTGGCAACATATAATCCATAGCCGAAATCTTAAACAAAACTGTTTTCTCATTATGTATGTGACAAATTCGTTTTCACAACCTATTAAAATCGTCTATTATACTTACCCGCTTTGTCAGATCAGCTGGGGAATGCAGGAAAGCTGGCGACGCCTTGTGAAAACTTATGGAGATCGGATCAGTTTTCAATTTTGCCTGGCCCGTGAAAATGACAAGTCTTCCGATGTAGAGTTATCATCTTATTCTGCATGTCTGGCCGTGAAAGCCGCCGGATTGCAATCGCCCACGGCTGCGGATCTTTTTCTTAATAAGTTGAGGGAAGCTGCTATGGAAGAAAAGCGGGATATTTCACGCGTCGACGTGCTCGTGGAAGTGGCGCGGGAAGTCAATAAGCAGCATCGCGGTTTGTTGGACCTGCATAGGTTCGGCAAGGATTTCGACGCAAAGGCCACCCGCCAGGCGCTTCACGCCGATCTCGAAAAAATCCATCGTAACCGCATCGATTCATTCCCGACCATTACCATGACATTAGCTGGAAAAGGCTTAAAACTTGCAGGCCATTGTTCCTACCAGCGACTGACAACGGCTTTGCACAAACTGTTAGGCGCATCGGACAGCACCTCGCAAGTCTCATATGGATAAGCAGATCAACAGCGTGGAATTGGCATGGTTTGTTTAACGTTCAAAAATTCAAATCTTAAACTGAGAAACTATGTTTGATGAATTGCTGAATCTGATAAAACAAAACGGACAACAGGCGGTTGTTGAAAATAACGAAGTGCCCAACGAGCACAACGAAGCCGTAATGCAAGAGGCACAGACGTCCATAGTGGATGGTTTGAGTAACATAAAGGAGCCGGATCAGGTAAATAGTCTGTTCGAATCCGTGCGAAGCGGGCAGGCGGAAAGCAACCCGGCCGTGCAGCAGATGACAAATAATTTTTCCGGTAATATCATGCAAAAGTTCGGCATCAACGGAAGCACAGCGGCATCGATTGCCGCTGCAATTATTCCTGTTGTTCTTGCCAAAATGGCCAACAGAGGCGGCCAGGGCGGAGCAAGCGGGTTCGACTTAGGCGGACTTCTGGGCTCACTCACCGGCGGAAAATTCGGCGGAGGCATGGGCGGAACCACTACATCATCCAGCGGCGGCTTAGGCGGAAACCTAGGCAGCATGGGCGCCAAGCTAGGCCTGGATAAGGATGGAGACGGAGATGTTGATCTGAATGATCTGACTAAGATGTTTAAGTAGGGGGGAAGGCCTTGTCAGCTTGTGCGGATTGGTTGGTATAAATCCCTGTCAGCCTGAGCGGAGCCGAAGGCGCGTTACCCAGGAGTAACGCGCCTTCGGCTCCGCTCAGGCTGACAGGGCTTTTAACATTAACATTTAACTTACATTAAAACCCATATCTCAACCCAAGCTGGATCTGGTAGGGGTTACCATTCAGGCTGGATACTCCTGTTCCAGCTCCGATGTTGTATACGAACTGCTCTTTTGCGCGGTCGAAGCTTTTGATTGAGTAAAGATTTTGCTTACCCAGGTTTTTGCCTACACCCCAGTCGTGGTTCAATAGGTTGGCTACGTTGAAAATATCAACAGACGCTTCTAATCCGTGGTCGCCGAAAAGTTTGAAACGTTTGGCGAGACGCAAGTCGAACACGCCATAGAAATCATTGATACCACCATTACGCTCGGCCATTTTGCCCATATCCCTTTTGATATAATCCTTGATGCTCTGCTCTGCGTCCGGGTTGTCAAGGATCGTCTGAATTCCTTTGCGGATGTATTCCGGCGTTTCAGGGCTGTTAGGATTATAGATGTAAGCCAGGTCGTTGGATGATACGAAGTCACCATTCATGTTACCGCTTACTGCCATCGAGTAACGCGTTCCGCCGATTCCGGAGTAACGCAAACCGATTGTTACACCATAAATGCTCGGCGCTGTTCCGTAAAATACAATTTTGCTGCGGAACTGGTTGTTGGCATAAGCCATTTTGCTCAAATCACGTGGATCATCGGCAACCATCAAATCCAGTGTTGCTGTGTTGGCCACGTTTCCGTTGTAAGAAGTGTTGTCTTTCGAGTCATTCCATGTGTAAGAAGCAGTGATCTGACCGTCTTTGAAATATCTGTAAGTTCCGTCGATAACAACTGCATACTGGTTTTTCTTGCCTTCGCTGTTCAATTCAAGCACGCGACCTACGTTTTTGGTCTTGCGGCTGTTCAGCCAGTTGGTAGCGCCATTTTTTTCAGTAATCGTGTTAGCGGGCACATATACGCCCCGGTTAGCTTCTGCTGCGATGCGGAAGAAAGGATCTTCCACCATGTTGCGGTCTACATACATATAGTTGTTGCGCGCCCATGATGCATACCCGCTCACACCTACACGCAGACGATCGCTGAAAAAGTGGTTGTAAGAGAAGTTAGTCTTATATACAACCGGAATTTTTGCGTCCTTGCTGTTCGTGTTGATTGTCACCAGTCTCTCGATGCCTTGAATATTGAAAAGCTCTGCACCTGGTGCCGTTGAAGGATCTGCACGGTAGCCCGGGAAGTTTGGTTTTGGAACCAGGTCACCCTGGATTTCGACCGAAGCAACCCTTGTTCCGTCAAACAACATATTGTTGATCATCGAGTAAGGATTCAAAGCCGAACCAAAAACACCCGCACCGAAACGAACGATATCCTTGCTTTGCTCATTTACGTCCCATGTAAATTGTACACGTGGCTGCAATTGCGTGGTGTTGATCACATTATCCGTGCGCAATCCCAGCTCGTCAAAAACCACCTGGCTGAAATTCGCTTTGTTCAGATATTGTGTGTTATCCAGACGCAGACCGGCCATCATTTCAAGACCAAGCGCCAGCTTTGTATCCATTTGTGCATAAACACCTGTGCTCAAAGAATTAACAACATTGCTTGGATCGTCCAGTAAGTTGATTTCCCTTGCATAGCGGTAAGGCGTCTGGTTGGCAAAATTTTCAAGACCTGTGAAGTAAAAACGGCCGTTCATCTCGCTTCCGTAACGCGATTTCATGCGGTTATACATCAGGTCAAGGCCGAATGTAAAGTTGATCTTACCTGTGCTGTAATAGAAGTTATCCACCAACTGAACCACCGTTCCTTTAAACCATTCAGGTGAGAAACGCTGACCACCGATCTGGATAGAAGTGTTGTAAGTGCTGGATCCTGCAACAGATTGTACGTTTTCAACGATCGCCCGGGGAATCCCGTCAGAAGGAAGCTCAGAGCTTGGAATGATCGCCTGATCTTCATAAAAATGCTGCAATTTCAGCTCATTGGTGATTTTCGGATTCACAATCGTCCGCAAAGACGCCATAATGCTGTTGTCAAATCTTTTACGGTCGATGTAGGATTCATAAGCATTGATACCGCTGTTGTCACCTTCTGAAAGCGCGTCGTTTTCGATCACCATGTTGTTACGCAAAGTCAAAAGGTTTTTCGAATTCAGCTGCCAGTCGATCTTTGCGAAGATAGCGTCCGTTCCTTTTTTCTTTCCAAAAGCACCAAACTGCGGGTTGTTTGAAACACCATATTTGTCTCTGGCAATAGCCGAGAACTGATCAAGGGTTGCCTGCGTCACCTTGTTTGCCGCTTCATCCGCAGGCGACTGAATGTTGGCAATGTATAAAGGACGTGAGTCAGCCTGGTGATCCCATGCTACGAAGAAATGCGCTTTGTCTTTTTTGATCGCGCCACCCAAAGAGGCACCATATTGATATGTAGAGAAATCCTGCACTCTCTTGTTTCCTCTCAAATCATAACCGCTTGAAAGCCAGTCGGTACGCATGAATGTAAACGCACTTCCCGAAAGCTTGTTCGTTCCTGACTTGGTAACAGTACTGATTGTACCACCACCTGAACGGCCCATTGTTACGTCATATTCATTCGTTACCACCTTGAATTCACGGATCGCTTCCATAGAAATCGAGTAAGCACCCTGTGTAGAACCACCGGCGATTGTTCCCCTTGATGTCATACCATCCAATGTATAGTTGGTAGAAGAGGCAAGTTGTCCACCTAAGCTGCTTCCGTTGCTCAATGGAGAAAGGTCGATGAGCGAAGTAAAGTTTCGGCCGTTCACAGGCAGTTTTGCAATGTCCTTTGCCGTGATTGGCGTAGAGGCACCTAAGGTTACTACGGTGTTTTTCAGCGAATTGGCCTTGATATCAACGGCTTGCAATTCGTTAGCGCTGCTTTCCATGGCAAAGTTCAGTCTCAGCTGATCGCCCTGGTTGAGTGCGTATCCCGTTTTCTTTTGTTCTCCGAAACCAATAAAAGAAACGGTGATGGAGTAAGGTGAGCCAAGCGGTAATTGCTTGATAATGTAGTCGCCATTCATATCCGTAACCGTACCCGCCTGGAAGCCGGTAGATTCATTTCTGACCAGAACGGTCGCGCCCGGGATCGGGCCAGCATTCACTTCAGAGACTTTCCCAATGATAGTTGCTTCGTTGCCCTGCGCATAAAGGCCGGCCGAACAGAAGATCATTGCGAATGCCACAATAAGTCCGGTAATTAATCGATTCATTTTTTGGTGAGTTAATTGAGTAATAGTTGTGATTGGATAAAATTCGCCTCGTCAGGGCAGGGAGGTTTAACGCCCGCAAAAGTAGACAGGCAATGTTAAGGCTGTGTTAAGGGTGGATTAACCAATAATTAACCTTCTGGGTGGTCGCGATGAATGTGGGAAATAATAGTTTCACGCCGGTTTGCGGCACAGTTATTTGATGGCGGGACGTATTCAACCAACCGATATCTCAGCTATGCAGATCATAACGTTTCTTTCGCTGCTGCTCTTTTTTTCTGTTTTAAAAACCAATTCAAACGCCCAGGAAATTCCTAAATACGTGAAAGTGCCAGCTGGCTTTCTAATGGTCCTTCGGCAGGGGGATGATGTTTTTGCTGAATTGGAAAAGCTAGCCGAGAAAGAAAAAGTCCCTTCTGCAAACCTGAGCGGAATGGGTTTCGTAAATGTGAAATTCGGTTTCTTCAACTTTGATACGAAGGAGTACGATCCAAAGGAATTCAAAGATGTGGAGCTTGCCTCCATGAGCGGCTCCCTCGCCTGGAAAGAAGGAAAGCCGTCCCTGCATTGTCACGGAACCGTCACTGGAAAAGACTTCACCGCTCATGGTGGCCATATGCTCGGCGCCACAGTTAGCACCGGCTCCGTCGAGATCATCATCATCGTCCACGACAAAAGACTAGAACGCGTCACCGAACAGCCGCTGGGGGCGAATGTGCTTCGTTTGGATTGAGGCTGGATTTGCTCATTTTTTTTATCAGTTCTTTATGCTTGTTTTTTGTATGCAGCGCCTGAATGCATTACTCCCCGCACCGCGGCAGCGCTTTGCACCAAGCCTGTAACATCATTGAAGCGGATTGCAACATGCAATTCCGCTTCATGTAACTGTCCGCATGAACCTCATGCAGGCTTTTTCATTTAGCAATAGTTTGCGTTATTTTATTCGTTTTAGTGTACTTTGCTTCTAGATCATCCAATCGTAGGGCAAGGTTTTGTAATATAGATAGCTCCATTTCCAAAGCCGCAATTTTGACAGTCTGTTTTTCTAATTGTTGGATTTTAGTTTGAAGTTCCTTGGTGGACTCTATCAAATGGGGAATTAGCCCAATGTAATTAACCGACTTGTAGCCGCTTTTATTCGTAGAAACCAGTTCCGGAAAGTATTCTTCAACTTCTTGAGCGATTAGGCCGGTTTGAAGGTTTTGATCTTTTGCTTGTTCCTTCCAATTATAATGATAGCCCTGCAATTTGTTGATTTTGTGTAAGCTATTTTCGAATGCTGTAATGTTGATTTTTAAGCGGCGATCAGATGTTTGAATCAGGTTGCCATTTAGATAACCATTGCCTTGCGTATTAACCCAGAATTTCCAGCCTTTCAAATATAAACCTATCTCGTCATCATTAACAAGTCCAACGAAACCATCAGCCTGGTCCTCAGAATTGTCAAAGTAAATTCCGGCAGTCTCGCCATTATCACGAATCCGTGCGCGACCACCAACATCCAGCAAGTATTGCGGAGTTAGGACATCACTTCCAATCCCTACGTTTCCATTTCTTAATACGGTCAATGCATTACTACGATTCTGATCCGAAGTGCCATTTCCTACCTGAAATATTCGGTCACCGGGTTGCGCAACAGCAGGGTGCGGCAGGTCGCTATCTGAATTCCAAACACCAGTCGTAACGCCGTATAATGCTTTTGCCAAAGCCTTGTAACCAACTGCCATTGAGCAAAATCCTTCTGCCTTAGCGCTGAATCCTATTGCCGTAGCATATGAACCTGGTGCATACGCACCTGAGCCTATTGCAGTACTGGCATAGCCCTTAGCCTGACCTGCGCCAATACTAACAGCTTGCTCTGCTCCACTTTGCGATCCTAAACCAATCGCTATGGAATTTGCAGTCAACGCTTTTGCATTCTCACCAACAGCGAAAGAGTTTTTCCCAAAAGCAAGACTCTGGCCAAATGCAGTGGAGTTTTCACCGATATTAGCCTCTTTCCAATCTCCAAGGTTGCCAGCCCGAAATGCGGCCTTTTTAGGATACCAGATCAACCTCGCTCCTAGTCCAACATCCGGAAGGGTGCCACCAGACCCAACCATACCCCTCAAAACTATTGGGTCATCATTCTTTAAACGATCTGCTTCTTCGGCGTGCAAGGCATAAGGCACGCTAACCAGTTGCGAAGTTCCGATGTCAACAAAATTATTCCCACCCGCTGGGTCGAGTTCTATTTGGAGATAATACATGGATGATTTCCAATCGATGGCACTCAAATCGCCACCAGCGCTTCCAACGGAAACATTAAAAATACCCTCTGAATTAGTTTTAGGACTATGTTCTTCTTGAAAATCTTGCTGTCCCTGCGGAGTTGCTTCGTGAATGGTGAAACGAACCTTTACAGTTTGATTTCTGATTGATTCACCGGCTCCGTTGCGGGCAATTCCTTGAAAATTAAATTGCTGCGGTGCCTGGGCAAATGAAAAAATGGATTGGCAAATTGAAAGGATAGTGATGCAAATTGCCAGCGTTGAAATCCTCGGTTGGATGGTAAAGCTTTTTGTTTTCATTTTAACAACTGAATTATGATGGGACATGAAACATTGCTGTAAACGTTGTAACGAGAAATCATTAAAACGCAAACCGTATTTCAAGTGGGGAGTTTGAATGAACTAACGGTTAAAAGCACCGCAGCAGTGCTTTCCACCAAGCCAGTAACTTCTCACTTAGTTCGTCCCGCTTCTGACCATTGCCGGATACAAGGTTGTTGGTGTCGGCTGGATCTTTGTTAAGGTTGATTTGGATTTAGGTTTGCCAGAGTCTCTGCAATAAATAAAAGGAGTTCGCATGAAATCCGTGCGAGATGCTTCGTAGTTATAGCATGTTATTGTCTGGTAGTTAGCAGCAGCAATCAATGAATAAGACAAATAAAATTATTATTCTATAAATTCGATAGAGATTAGATATTTAATCCCTTTTTAATAAATTTGTGCAGGAATTGTGAACGCCTGGTGCGTTGAACTTAACATTACTCATCTTACTAAAATACAATTCATGAAAACAAGATTTCTATATCTGTTATTCCTGACGTTTCTCGCGACGGGATCTGTCATTGCCCAGCAAAGGGTCATAAGCGGTATCATCACGGATGCCAATGACGGCTCGCCGCTTCCCGGTGCATCGGTGGCGGTAAAGGGAACCTCGTCGGGAACGCTTTCCGATGCAGACGGTGCTTTCAGTTTAAGCGTCAACGACGATGCGGCTATCCTCGTCGTTTCTTTTATCGGTTACCTGGCCCAGGATGTGGCGATTGGCAATGGTGATAAAATTGCCGTTGCATTGAAAGCCGACACCCGGATCCTGAACGAAGTGGTGGTGACAGCACTCGGGATCTCGCGGGAGAAGCGGGCATTGGGTTATGCCGTCCAGGAAGTGAAAGGTGAGGCGTTGCAAACGCGTCCTACCAATGCATTGAGCGCGCTTTCTGGTAAAGTGGCTGGCTTGCAGGTTGTTACCTCAGGTGGTAACATGGGTGGTTCGTCTCGTGTGCTTTTGCGTGGTGTGAATTCTATTTCTGGAAATAACCAGCCCTTATATGTGATCGACGGAACGCCAATCGACAATGCGGACCTGAACAGTGCGGCTACCAGCTCGGGAAGCGGCGGAAAGGACGTGGGAAACATGATCCAGGACCTTAACCCGGATGATATCGAGAACATTTCGGTGCTGAAAGGACCTTCGGCGGCTGCACTTTATGGAACCAGGGCGGCGAACGGGGTCATTTTGATCACAACCAAAAAGGGAAAAGAAAACAGCAAGGTTAACATTACGCTGAACACGGGCATCGAATTTGAGCAGATCGTGCGGTTGCCCAAGCGTCAGAAATTATATGGCGGCGGTTTTTCAAGCACATTTCAGCAGGCGAACATTGGCGGCAAAGATTACAACATTGCAGAATATGCCGTAGACGAAAGCTGGGGGCCGAAGCTGGACGGAACGCCCGTGCTGCATTGGTATAACCTGGATCCTGAAAATACGGCGGATTACCTGAACCCGCAGCCATGGAGTTATCCTAAAAACGACGTGCATACATTCTTTGAAACGGGAGTTGCCAATACCAACAGCCTTTCCGTAAGCGGCGGGAATGCGAACTCGACTTACAGGCTTTCCTATACCAATAAAAATGTAAAGGGAACGGTGCCGAATTCTTCGTTGAAAAGAAATTCGATCAACTTTTCAGGATCGACGCAACTGGGTAAGTTGAAGGTTTACAACAATTTTAATTATATCAAAAACCAGTCAACGGGCCGGCCATGGACGGGTGCTACGAACAGGAACATTATCCTGGAAGCATTCCAGTGGGGCGCCGTGCAGGTGGATTACGAAAAGCTGAAAAACTATAAGAGGGCCGACGGAACGCAGATTTTATGGAACCGCAGCGGCTATCAGAACACGCCTGCGGGAGAGGCTGCCAAGTTCATCGATAACCCATACTGGTCGGCATACGAAAGTTACCTGGACGAAAACCGCGACCGTTTTTATGGTAACGTGGGCCTGGTTTACGACGTGAACAGCTGGCTGAAAGTGAGCGGAAAAGTGAATGCGGATGTTTATAATTACCAATATCAGGACCGCATTGCGGTGTATTCTCGTACGCAGTCGCAATACCAGGAGTATATCAATAATTTCAGCGAGTTCAACTATGAGCTGCTTGCTTCGGCTAACAAAAGCTGGGGTGATATCTCACTGAATGTGAACGCGGGAGGTAACATTATGAGCCAGAAACGCCGTGTGAGCGACGCTGTAACACAAGGTGGATTAATCATTCCTGAATATTACAACCTTAAAAATGCAAGCTCTGTTCTGGTGAATTCCAATGCTTACCGCAAGCAGATCAACTCACTTTTTGCGAGTTTCTCCCTGGGTTGGAAAAGTTTGCTTTTTGTAGACGGAACATTGCGTAACGACTGGTCGTCTACATTGCCGGTTGCCAGAAATTCCTTTGCATATCCTTCATTAACAACCAGTTTGATCCTCAGCGAGCTGAACGGGATCGAAGATTGGACTTGGCTTGACTTTGCGAAAGTTCGTCTGGGCTGGGCGCAGGTGGGTAATGACACGGACCCATACCAGTTGCAGCGTGCCTATGAAGCTTCGCAGTCATTTGACGGATTGGCTTCTTACAAACTGCCTACGCAGCTCAACAACCAGGCTTTGAAACCTGAGATCACAAGCTCCTGGGAAACGGGTCTGAGCGTTCAGGCATTTAAGAACAGGGTAGGGTTGGACGTGACTTATTATGATAACGTGAGCCGCAACCAGATCATTAACATTCCCGTTTCTTCGGCATTTGGATATGATTCCAAGGTGATTAATGCAGGTAAGATCAACAACAAAGGGGTGGAAGTAACATTAACCGGCACGCCGATCCGGCAGAACGGTTTTGAATGGAATTCGAGCCTGAACTGGTCGCGCAACCGCAATAAGGTGATTTCGCTTGCGCCGGGTGTAAACACATTCCAGCTGGCCAACAGCCTGGTAACATTGGTTGCGCGGGAAGGGCAGCCTTACGGGCAGATATTGGGGAATGATTTCATTTATGCAGCCGATGGCCAGAAAGTCATTAATGCGGACGGAACTTACGACCGCGGCCAGCAACTGACGCCGCTAGGAAGTGTTTTACCAAAATATCTTTTCGGTTTCCAGAACAGCTTTACCTATAAGAACTTCAACCTGGGCTTCCTAGTGGATGGCCGAGTAGGTGGAAAATTCTTCTCGCAAACCTATAAGGTGGGTATGTATGCCGGCGTCCTGGACAAAACGGCTGCCAACAATGTGCGTGAAACCGGCGTGGTGCTGGAGGGTGTGAAAGGAACAGTGAAATACAATGCAGACGGCTCCTACGAAGTTACTAACACAACGCAAAACGACACACGCATCACTGCACAAGCCTGGGCGCGTGGCGAATACAGCGGCCCGACGCCCCAGACGATCTTCGATGCAACATTTGTAAAGCTGAGAGAAGTTACATTCGGTTATAGCCTGCCATTGACCAACAAAACAGTGAAATCAATTTATTTCGGTCTGTACGGCCGCAACCTGGCCAACATTTATACCGCCAGCAAATACATTGATCCTGAGTTCACAAGCAGCGGCGGGAACATTCAGGGACTTGAAGGCGGAAGCATTCCGGTGCCTGCTACTTACGGCTTGAACGTGAATGTGAAGTTTTAATTTAAAGTTTAAAAGAGAAGACCATGCAAAAGTCCATATATCAAAAAAGCCTTCTTCCTCTTGCCATCGGCGCGCTTGCATTTCTTGCTTCTTGCAGCGACAGCCATTTTGAGGAAATAAATAAAGATCCCAACCGTCCCGGGAATACGACGACGACCACGATCCTGCTATCGGCTGAGAAACAGCTTATTGACAACATTCGGAACGAAAACAGCTCCCTGCGCGGGACGCAGCTGTTCGCTCAGTATTACAGTCAGAACATTTACAGCGACCAGTCGCGTTACGATATTCCGCGTTCTTATTCAGACACTTATTGGAGCAATGCTTACAAGGCGCTTAACAATCTGAACGAGATCATCATCCTGAACTCCGATCCTGCTAAGAAGGATGTTGCCGCTGCCGGTGTGGCAGGTACAAATGCAAACCAGATCGCTATTGCGCGGATTTTGAAAGCCTATGCCTTTCAAGGTTTGACGGATGTTTTCGGGAATGTTCCTTACCAATCGTACGGTAATCCGGATCCCGAGTTTCAGGCTTTGCAGCAGACGCCCGAGAACCTGAGCCCTGCCTATGCAAGCCAGCAAAAGATTTATCAGGACATTTTGAATGAGTTGAAGGCAGCCGGTGACACTTTGATCAAATACAAAGCAGCCAACACATTCGGCAACTATGATGTGATTTACAAAGGCAAAAATGAGTTGTGGGCAAAGTTTGCGAATTCGCTCCGCCTGCGCATTGCCACCCGGATCAGGACCAAGCTTCCGGCAGAATCGAATGCACACTTTGAGGATGCCCTGGCAAAAGGTGTTTTTACATCTAATGCAGACAATGCGGTTTTCAAATATCAGGCACTGGCCCCCAACGAGGCGCCGCTTTTCCGTGCAACTGTAACGGCGAACAGAAAGGACTTTGCTGTTTCGCACGTGCTCATTAATGTGCTGAAAGGTGAACTTGGAACTGTAAAAGTGCAGGATCCGAGATTGCCTGTTTACGCTACAAAGAATGCAGCGGGCGAGTACGTAGGCCAGCCTTACGGATTGCCGGTTGCAGCAGCCGGCTTACTCACAGCCACAGACGTTAGTCTTCCGGGAGCGGCAGTTAATGCAGCCAATTATGGTGAGGTTTTGCAGGAATATGCAGAAGTTTCTTTCCTGATTTCAGAGTATAAAAACTGGGATCAGCAGGCGTACATCAACGGCGTTACTGCCTCTCTGCAAAAATGGGGAGTTGCTCCGGCGGACATTACAACGTACGTCGCAGCCCTTCCGAAAGCCGACAAGGCCAACGTGCTGAACCAAAAATACCTGTCACTTTACACCCAGGGCGATGAAGCGTGGAGCGAGATCCGCCGCACGGGCTATCCCACATTCCTGGTAAAATCCGGCGATGTGGTGTGGCGCAGGACTGCGAATGGCCAGACGACGGATTATAAGTTTCAGCCGCTGTTCGGTGAAGGAGTTCCATTGCGCTTATATTATCCGCCAAAAGAACAAAGTGTGAACCTCGCCAACTACCAGAATGCGGTGAAAGCACAGGGAAACGACGACATTACCACCTTACTTTGGTGGAATAAATAACCAAGAATAGGATTAAAAAGACGTAATGGTAGCTTTCCAAGCCCGCTATTGCGTTTTTTTTAACTTTTTTACTAACCTACTAACTCTATATAGTTTATGTTTTTATATATTTGTGGCCAAACTAATCAAACTCCTTTATGCATTCAGTTATCCTAAGTAAGGGCTCTTATTGTTGGCGGTACATTATTGCTTTACAACCAGGAGGTTGCTTTTCAACTTTCTGACTCCAATTAAATCCAGACAACCATTATACCGCTAATTGCAGTAAGCATGAAAAATCGTTTTAAGTCAGCCATTCTGACAATTGCCTTTCTTTTTCCCCTCTATTTATTCGCGCAGGATGCCACCGTTAATGCCACGGTAACCGGGAAAGTACTGGATGTCGGCACAGACGAGCCCTTGATCGGCGCGACAGTTACCATTAAAGGGACAACCAACGGAAGTGTTACGGATTCCAACGGTGAATTCAGTCTCGTTACCGGCCAGATCCTGCCATTTACATTAATCGTAACCTATGTGGGTTATGTAAAAAAAGAAGTCCTGATCAATGAAAGTAAAGTCGAGATAAAACTCGCCGTGAATAATACGCAGCTGGATGATGTGGTGATTTCCTCCCGTCGTCGTCAGGAATCTGCCCAGGAAGTGCCCATCCCTATTTCGGTGATTGGCGGAACGAGGGCTGAGGATGCGGGTGCATTTAATGTGAACCGCTTGAAAGAACTGGTGCCTACCGTGCAGCTTTACGCTTCCAACGCAAGAAACACAACCTTGAACATCCGTGGATTGGGTTCTACTTACGGACTTACCAATGACGGGATTGACCCGGGTGTAGGTTTTTATGTAGATGGCGTTTACTATGCCCGTCCGGCGGCAACCGCATTGGATTTTATAGACATTGAACGCGTTGAAGTTTTGCGCGGACCACAAGGAACGCTTTTTGGTAAAAACACAACGGCGGGTGCATTTAACATTACAACGCGCGCCGCAAGTTTTACAACCGGTGCCAACCTCGAACTAAGCTATGGTAACCTGGGATATATCCAGGCAAAAGCTTCGGTAACGGGCCCATTGAGCAAAAAGCTTGCCGCACGGGTGTCTTTTACAGGAACGCAGCGTAACGGCACATTTTTCAATGAGCATACGCAACTGCCAATCAATGATATCAACAACATTGGTGTAAGAGGGCAGCTGCTATACACGCCTTCGGAAAAGGTCAACATTACGGTCATCGGAGATGTTTCAGATCAGAAACCTACGGGATATGGCTGGCCGGTGGCCGGGGTTGTAACAACCAAAAGGGCTGGTTACAGACAATTTAACAGCATTATTGCTGATCTGGGCTACACACTTCCTTACAAAAGTGCTTTCGAGCGCAGATTGGACTTGGACACTCCGTCCAAAGCAGATAACCGCTTAGGTGGTGTTTCCGTGAATGCAGATATCAAAATCGGGAACGGAACATTGACCTCTACTTCTGCGTGGCGTTACTGGAAATGGACGCCTTTGAATGACCGCGACTATATCGGACTTCCTGTATTTACGATTTCTTCGGGTAACTCCGCACATGATCAATGGTCACAGGAACTGCGTTATTCAGGGAAAATTTCTCCGAAGCTTAGCGGGGTGATCGGCGTATTCGGCCTTTGGCAAGACTTGACTTCTGACCCCGTTCAAACAGAAGAAGCGGGTTCTGCACAATGGAGGTTCGCGCAAAGCTCTACCAGCCCGTTATGGCAAACACCAGGATTGTTCGACAACTTCGGGATCAGAACAACAAACCGCATCAAAAGCACAAGTTTAGCCGTTTTTGCACAAGCTGACTGGGCTGTGGCCGACAAGTTCCACATTCTGCCAGGAGTTCGTTACAATTATGATAAGAAAGTGGTGGATTACAGCAGGGTGGCTTACGGCGGCTTGCAGACAACCGATACGGAATTGTTGAAACTGAAAAACGGCGTTTACAGCAACCAGGCTTTCAATACGGATTATGCTGAGGGCAATTTCTCGGGGCAGTTATCAGTCCAATACAGGGCCAGCACACGTTTCAATGCATATGCCACCTATTCGGTTGGATTTAAGCCAATTGGTGTGAATGTGGGTGGGTTACCAACAGCAAACGGGGCCGTTTTGCTTGATCTGGCGAAAGTAAAACCGGAATTTGTTGAGCACAAAGAATTTGGTATCAAAACAAGACCAACAGGCAACTCGGTTTTGAACCTGACATTCTTCCGCTCCGACATCGATGATTTTCAGACACAGGTGCAAACGCCTGAGCCTGGCGTAAACCGCGGTTACCTGGCCAATGCTGAGAACGTGCGTGTACAAGGTGCGGAATTGGATGGTAACATTCGTTTTGGCGCATTGACGTTGAATGCTGCGGTAGCTTATACAGATGGCAAATATGTGAAATTCACCAATGCTCCGGTTCCTTTGGAAGAAGTAGGCGGGCCGCAGGCTTTCAAAGATGTTTCGGGCGGACGTCTGCCGGGAATTTCTAAATGGTCTGGCTCTGTGGGTGGTGAAGTGATTGCGAAGGGAAAGTTGATTGGCTTAAAAGGTAACTTCTTCCTGAGCGTGGATGAATATTATCGCTCAGAGTTCTCTTCAAGCCCGTCCCCATCTCAATATCTGAACATTGATGGCTACGGTCTGACAAACGCAAGAGCGGGTTTCAGAGCTTCCAACGGCATCACATTCTTCCTTTGGGGACGCAATTTGTTTAACAAAAATTACTACGAACAATTGCTTGCTGCGCCGGGAAGTTACGGACAGTACGCCGGGATCGTTGGTGATCAGAGAACTTATGGAGTTACTTTAAGATATTCTCTTTGATAGAAGAGAAAAGTGTAAAGGTTCAAGAAAACGAGAAGCTGCGTAATGTGGCTTCTCGTTTTCTTTGTATTAAAATGTAAAAACCAACGGCCATTTTGGAAGAGAGCAGCGGGGCTTGGACGTGCCGTCAACCAAAAAGTAAGTACTCGTTGTCTCACAAAGATTACATCTCCTGGTCAATGTCAACTGCAAAAACTTCTGATCTGAAATCAGTCCGTTGTGGATCAAAGAAGGGGCCCCTGGCCTTATCATTAAAGATCGAGAAGATAATGCCCTTCATTTTTGATTCGAGAACGTTTCAATAAAAAAAGTATAAGTCACACTTATATCGTTGTATTCTAGCTTGTTTTTAAAGGAATCCGCGGAATATTCACGCTCCAAAAAAACAGGCAATTGGCGTGATCAACTGCCTGTTTTTTTGACACAAAAAAAGGGAGCTCTGTACAGAACTCCCTAACTCTACCTGGTTACGTTTCCACGAAGGAAAGAGGCTTGACCAGGCCTACGTGATACAAACAAAACACATTATACTGGAAATTCTAAAAAAGGATGAAAAACTATATCTCAAAATATCAATCTATAACCACAACCTGGACTGACTTTTTTAACCAAAAGCAGATAGCAACAATTGTAAAAATATGGAATCAGACCTTGATAAATTCATAACCGCCCAGGAGCATGACTATGATGGGGCTTTGGCGGAGATACGGCGGGGGCGGAAGCAGGGGCATTGGATATGGTATGTTTTTCCGCAGATTAAGGGGTTGGGTATGAGCAGCACTTCGGTGCATTATGCGATTCAGGATATCGGGCAGGCGAACCGTTACTTGCAAAATCCGGTTTTGGGGAACAGACTGATTGAGATCTCAAATGCGATCCTGGCTATCGAAGGCAAGTCAGCCAACCAGATCGTTGGAAGCCCGGACGATATGAAGTTACGGTCCAGTATGACCTTATTCAGTATGACCGATGACGCAGATCCTGTTTTCCAGGCTGTCCTCGATAAATATTTTGATGGTAAGCCGGATCAGAGAACCATCGAAATCCTCAATAAACAGCATTGAATGTTCCCCATTGCGTTTGACCCTATATATAAGTACCCGGTGCCGGACGGGCATCGTTTTCCGATGGATAAATATGAGCTGCTCCCTATGCAGCTACTGCGCGAAGGCATTGCGGTGGAATCGGATTTTTTCAGTCCGGAACCTGTTGATATGCAGGCAGTATATGCAGTCCATGATCGCGCTTACGCGGACCGCATCGTTCAGGGAGCGCTTAGCAAGCAGGAAATGCGGCGTATCGGTTTTGCGCAGTCGCCTGTGCTGGCGGAACGGGAGTTGCGGATAACCAACGGGACAGTGCAAGGCGCGCTGAAAGCATTGGAAACAGGAATCGCATTCAACATTGCAGGCGGCACCCACCATGCCGGACGCGATTTCGGGGAAGGATTTTGCATGATCAACGACCACGCCGTTGCAGCCCAGTATTTAATTGATCATAAGTTGTGCAGGCAAGTCCTAATTGTTGATCTGGATGTGCACCAGGGCAATGGAACAGCGCAGATTTTCACAAATCAGCCGCTGGTTTTTACATTTTCCATGCATGGGAAAAATAACTATCCTTTCAGAAAAGAAAAGAGCGATCTGGATGTGCCGCTGGATGATAAAACCGGTGATGATATTTATTTAAAGATATTGGAAAACACACTCCCTGAACTCTTAGAGCAGGTAAAGCCCGACTTTATTTTCTACCAGGCAGGTGTTGACATTCTGCAAACCGATAAGATCGGGCGGATGTCGTGCACGGAGCGGGGGTGCCAGTTAAGGGACGAAATGGTAATGCAGCTGGCCCACAAGCACAGCATTCCCATGCAATGCAGCATGGGCGGCGGTTATTCTCCGCAACTCAGGACCATTTTGAATGCGCACGCAAATACATATCGGGTCGCCAGACAAATATTTTAGGTTAGCATCATTAACGGGCACAATTTTTAAACAGCTCGCGATCCGGACTGGAACAAAAATATTTGAACATAAAATGCACTCAATGAAGCAGCTCAACCGATTTTTGCTTTTTATCTTACTCGTATTGCCTGCATACGGCCACGCGCAGGACAAACTCGCGCCGGTCGATCTGAAAAACCACATCTGGTTTAAAAACAGCATTATATATAATCTCGAAGTAGGGGTTTTTAAGGATAGCGATGGAGATGGCCGCGGCGATTTTCAAGGGCTGATCGAGAAGCTGGACTATATCCGTGCATTGGGTGTGGATATAATCTGGCTGGCACCTTTTCAGCCTTCGCCGGGCAAGGATGATGGGTATGATGTAGCTGATTTTTATGGCGTTGACGAGAAGTTGGGGACAAGCGGTGACTTTGCCGAATTCGTTTTTCAGGCACAAAAAAGGGGCATTCGGGTAATTATCGATCTCGTGATCAACCACACATCCGATCAGCATTCCTGGTTTCAGCAGGCCCGAAAAAGTAAGGATTCCAAGTATCGCGACTGGTACATCTGGTCCGACAAGCTGCCGAAAGACTATAACAATGGAATGGTGTTCCCGGGCGTGCAAAAGGCGGTTTGGGATATGGATACACTGGCCGGGCAATATTATTACCACCGTTTTTACCCTTTTCAGCCCGATCTGAATTTTGCAAATCCCGCCGTCGTGGAAGAAAGTCAGAAGATCATCGGTTACTGGCTGGGTCAGGGCGTTTCGGGCTTTCGCCTGGATGCGGTGCCATTTATTATTGAAATACCTAAAACAGGCAGCGAAAAACCCAAGCTGGACTACAAATTCCTGATGGATATCAGGCAGTTTGCACAAACGCGCAGAGCTGATGTCGTCATTCTTGGCGAAGCTAATGTTGTGCCTGAGGAAAATCAGAATTACTTTGGAAAAAATGGGGAGGGCATGCAAATGATGTTCAACTTCTTTGCCAACCAGTATTTATTTTATGCGCTTGCTACCGGCAACATTGATCCTTTCAAGAAAGCCATTTCCGAAACGCAGATCATTCCGGACGCCTCGCAATGGGCACATTTCCTGCGCAATCACGATGAAGTAGACCTGGGAAGGCTATCCGATAAACAGCGACAGGAAGTTTATGCCAAGTTCGGCCCGGATACCAGCATGCAGCTTTACGACCGGGGCATCCGCCGGCGGCTGGCAACCATGCTGGGCAACAACCGCAAGCATATGGAGCTGGCTTACAGCCTGTTATTTTCACTCCCGGGAACTCCCGTGATCCGCTACGGCGATGAGCTCGGGATGGGCGACGACCTTCGTTTAAAAGAACGCATTTCCGTGCGCACGCCTATGCAATGGACAGCGGAAAAAAATGCCGGCTTCACAACAGCTGATACAGCCTTCCGTCCGGTAATTGATTTCGGTGATCATGGTTATAAGAAAATCAATGTTGAAGATCAAACCCGGGACTCAGCGTCGTTGCTGAACTGGACGACGGCATTGATTAAACTCCGCAAATCCTGCCCGGAAATCGGGTTAGGAACCTATAGAATCCTGGACGCCGGTTCAGCCGCTGTCTTTGCGATCCAGTATGAGCATGAAGGGAAATCGCTGGTGGTGCTGCACAATTTCAGCGACCGGCCGACACAGTCGAGGATTAACATTCCCGGAAATAAATTATTGGTCGATCTGATCGATGAAGACGATCAGAAGGCTTCCGATGGGAAATACAGCATTAAGCTTGATGGCTACGGCTATAAATGGTTCCGGATTAAATAGCCACGGAATGCTCGGGATTGGCTTCCATAGCAATGCCTGCCAGCATATGGTCAAGGATAGGCGCGCACTTTTCCTGGCACGCCGGATAAAACTGGCCGTGTTTCCAGAACGCAGATTTAGGAGACATTCCCCACCAGAATTCGGCCATAGCCAGCGGTTTCATTTTATTGAGAAAGGCGTGTTGAAGCAATTTAGGAGCAGCACATTCACCTGCGCCGGCGGGCGGGTTTTTGTAGGAAGCATCGGCAAATATGTCTCGCAAGCTCTTGCGCGTGCCTGCCTGGTTTAGGAAGCTGTATTGATCGAAAATCGCGTTTTGCAGGGAAAGCGAGTGACCTTTCCTAATCGCCTTCAAGTTCTGGATCTTTGCTTCAAACGCTTCGCCTTTGTCGAATTCCAGCACTCTAATCGCTTCGTTAATGCGTGAAAGTTCGGTCATGCCTGCATTCAGGAAGCCGCCTTCTGCAACGCCGTCGAAGATAGGAGGGACGAATTTGGCATGGTGATTTCCCCCGGCCAGCTTTCCCGAGAAGGCAGCGAGATAGCCGATCTGACGCTGCTCTGTTTCCACCACCAGCACGCCGAACATTTTACCAATGATATTCTCAGGATCGTCAGACAAGCCGAAATTATGTGCCCATTCCTGCTGTGTTTCCAGATGTGATTGCAGCATGGAAACGGCCAGTAAGCTTAATGGATGCGGCGTATAGTTGAATGGGAATGTAAATTTCTCAGGTAACACATACCGCTCCGCGTGCTCGAACGGCGTGAAATAATCTTCTGAAATGGAGGTTAATGAAGTTG
This sequence comes from Dyadobacter chenhuakuii, assembly GCF_023821985.2. Lineage (NCBI taxonomy): Bacteria > Pseudomonadati > Bacteroidota > Cytophagia > Cytophagales > Spirosomataceae > Dyadobacter > Dyadobacter chenhuakuii. The sequence continues at coordinate 1,002,055 of NZ_CP098805.1, forward strand.
ACAATAGACAGGCGGATGCTGGAATATTAAAAGCGGCCGGAAATAACCGGCATATGTGCCAGCAAAAATACATATTCCGATTGAAATGGCCTTCATAGCACATTGTTCTCGCGCCAGGCCAGGCTTCCTGACTGTTCTGAAACGTTTGCTAGTCAACACTTTGCTTCCTGTGCAGCAACCGGGGCGTGTAAGAAATCATCAGAAAACTCCAAACCGGGACTTTGCCCGAATCAGGGACTTTTTTGAGCAGTTCCATGCGTTCGGTAGCAAAGGTCGACGATAGACCATAGATAATTTCCAATCTTTTCACAGGCTTGTAATTGACGGAAATGTCGTTTTCGAAACCCAGATAATTGCCGGAGAAGTTTTTGCTTTCGCTAAGCGGATGTTTGGAATAAAACAGGTGAAAATCCGAACGCACGCTAATTTTTTTATTGATTTGATATAAAATAAACAGATAAGGGTTAACCAGCCCTCTATCATTCAGATCGGCGGGAAACCGGGTGAACAGGTTCATATTACCCATGAATTTCCATGCAACACCATACAGCGGCACAAACGAATTAGAAACGTTTTTGGGAACCGTTCTCCTGTCGCCACTGATCACTTCGGCGCCCAGACGTAATGTGGCTTTGTTCACGACAGCGCTAATCTCGGGCTGAATGTAATACGCCCTGATTTTCTTACCGGCAGCATTTTCGCCATACTGGTAATATGCATTCACCGTTCCGTAAAGCCAGCCCTGGCTGTACTCCAGTCGTCCGCCGTTTGTAATGCGCTGATAATGTTGCTGCTGCTTGCTGTTTTTGTCAAAATCTTCCAGCGTATTAATGGTGGTCAGTGTGATGTGGTTTTTAAAAGTGTATTTCAGGTGATGCACAAAAAGCAGATTATACTGATGCGATGCCACGGGCGAGTAGGCCGCATCAAAGGCATGTCCATATGGCCGGGTTAATGCAATCGTCAGATCGGTATTAAGTTGTTTATTGAAGAAAAACCGGATGCCTTCATGTGCCCGGCCCTGCTGACTCCATGGCGCTGCCGAGAAGATCCGGCCATTATCCAGAGTCAACGCCTGCCTGCCAACCCGGACGGAAATGTGTTTGTTAATAAGCCCTTCGGCATACAACTCATACGCATTAATGCTGCCAATGCGCGAAACCTGACCCGATTTCCCCCAGGCGTGAATTTCCTGAGGAGAGGCATGAAACCTGAAACGCTTGGTCAGGTAATTGATACTTAGTCTGTTCCTTTGCGTGGCGAACAATTCCGGCATGACCGAATCAGCGGGTGTAAGCATGAAATTATCCCGAAACTCGGCACGCGGCCTTACTTCGAAATCAATGATCAGTTCATTCTTAACCGAATCGCTATCCTGTGAGAAAACAGGCAAATTCAGGATGCAGCAACATCCCAAAACCAGCAGCAAGACACGCCACATCAAATGACCCGCTCCATATAAATCGTTTCTTGAATTGGATTAAAATAATAAGGCTCGATGGCCTGAAAGCCAAAGGATTCAAAAAGCTCTTTCGCCTGTTCAAACTCCTGATCTGTTTCAGCTGTCTTGTAAATGGTCATTCCCGTCATTACTGCGGTCGTTAAGGATGTAAGTCAGGTCGAAAATAGTTGAAAACGTAAACTATTTCACGCGGCAAATCTTCAAATAGGTTTTGAGGCAAAATAATCTTGTTATATTCCAAATTGGGCTTTTGCAAGAAATTGAGATGTATGCTGATTTTGATATAAAGAGGGAATATTTCAACCTGTATCCGGCGCTTTGAGAACGTTGCCGGTAACGTATGCATAAAAAAAATGTGAGAATGCGTTGCTCGTGATGTTAAATGCCATCAAATTAAGTTGACACTAAAACCAAGAGGCGCCTGGGATCGTCGAAAAGTTATATTCCGGCGACCATATTCAGCAGATTTATACCAATTTAATTACATGATGACATTTAAATTACGATTCGCGAACATTGCGTTAATGGCGCTTTACTCCTTAGGCGCTGTCGCCCAGAGCAGTGAAAATTATAGCTGGACAAACTTGCCGAAAGCCCGGCAGCCTGTTTTTAAGCAAGATACGGTCCGTATTACAGCATACGGCGCAACACCGGATGGCCATACATTGAATACAGAAGCCATCCATAAAGCCATTGATGCCGTGAACAAAAAAGGTGGAGGCGTCGTGCTGGTGCCAGCGGGACTCTGGATGACCGGACCTATCGTCATGAAAAGCAACATTAACCTGCATTTAAGCGAAAATGCAACGCTGCTTTTCACGCCCGACAAAACGCAATATGCCCTTACCGAAGGATTTTATGAGGGGAAAAGCGCAGCCCGTAACCAATCGCCCATTTCGGGTATCGACCTCGAAAATGTCGCTATTACCGGCAAGGGCATTGTGGATGGCAATGGTGACGTCTGGCGCGCGGTGCATAAAAGCCAGTTGACCGAAAGCCACTGGAAAGAAAAAGTGGCGTCAGGAGGCGTTCTGAAAGACGATGGCAAAACCTGGTATCCAAGCCAGCAGTTTAAGGATGCCAGCACCGGAAATAAAAGCATGTTGCTCACGGCCGGCAAAAAGCCAGCGGATTTTGCTGATATGAAGGATTTCCTGAGGCCTAACCTCGTTGTTTTCAACAATTGTAAAAAAGTGTTGCTCGAAGGCGTAACATTCCAGAACTCGGCCGCCTGGTGTATCCACCCGCTCATGTGCGAGGATCTGACAATTCGAAACGTGCGCGTAAAAAATCCGGAATATGCGCATAATGGCGATGGAATGGATATCGAGTCTTGCAAAAACTTTTTAATTGAAGGCTGCACGCTCGACGTTGGCGATGATGCCATTTGTATCAAATCGGGCAAAGATGAAGAAGGCAGGAAGCGCGGCATGCCTACTGAAAATGGTTTGATCAGAAATAACATTGTTTATAACGGGCACGGAGGTTTTGTCGTAGGCAGCGAAATGAGTGGAGGGGCAAGGAATATTTTTGTTCAGAACTGCACATTCATGGGCACCGACAAAGGGCTGCGTTTCAAATCCGTGCGGGGCCGGGGAGGCGTCGTCGAGAAGATTTATGCGAAGGATATTTATATGAAGGACATTGCGCAGGAAGCGGTGTTTTTTGATCTGTTCTATTTTGTAAAATTTGCCACAGATGGCGCTCGTGACATGCGGGAAGTGGTGAACGAAGGAACGCCGGTTTTCCGCGATATGCATTTTGAGAATATTGTTTGCAATGGCGCCACAAAGGGCGTGTTCATCCGGGGACTTGCCGAAATGCCTGTCCGGAACATTGTTATGGAGAATATGGTCTTAAAAGCCGAAAAGGGCATTGAGCTCACCGACGGCGATCAGATCCGGTTCAAAAATGTAAAGCTGATCACCGAGCATACCAAGCCGGTTATCTTCATTGAAAATGGCACGCAGATCCGTTTTGACGAGATCAGTTATAATGACAAAAGCGATGTTCTCATTTCAGTGAACGGAGAGAGAAGTGCAGACATTAAAATGGATAATACGGACTTCTCCAAAGCGCAAAAAACCAAAGAATTGAGCAACGGTGCACAAGATAAAAGCCTGACATTAAAGTAATAATTTCTAAATAACCCATGCCTTTTTTCAACTAAAAACCATTAGTTTACGTTTTTTACAAAACACTGTGAATCTATTTGTCAGGTAAAAAATACTTTGGTTTATGAGTTCAAATTTAGACGACAAGCGCAGGGAACTATTTGAGCTTCATAAGGCTAAATTAGGCACAGATATGCCGCTTATGAGGAAACCTGTAGAAAAAGTAGTTGTTGAAAAAAAAGTCGAACAGCCAAAACAACCAACCAGCAGAAAGAACAAGATTAAATATGCGGTAATTGCCGTGACGGGAATCGTTGTTGTGATTGAATTGCTATTTTTGGCAAAAGAGGCGGGTTGGTTGAAGTAAACTGCGAGTGACTTAAATGAAGGGGACGTTCCTTAAAAATATGATAAGCCTGGGTTTGTTTTGCCTGGGCATGTTCCCTGTTTTAGCGGCCGAGAATGGGAGAGTGCTGCGCTATTCTCTGAAAGAAGGCTTGTCATTTGGCATAGTCAACAGCATTGTCCAGGATAAGCAGGGACTGATGTGGCTCGCAACCGGTGACGGGCTCAACCGTTTCGACGGCACATCGTTCAAAGTCTTCAAAAACAGTCCCGACGACAAGCAAAGTCTTTCCGGAAACTATGTCAAATCCGTTTTTTGCGACCGGGACGGCACCATCTGGACCAGCTCCCGCAATGGTCTTAATAAATTCATTGCCGAAAAAGAGATCTTCCAACGCCACACGCCTATGCCTGACAAGGGCGTTTCGGGCACAGACGTAAGTGATATTTCCCAGGCAAGGGACGGTAACCTATGGATTTCGCTGAATGGAGCTGGGTTTGCATTGTTTGATAAAAAAGCGGAGCGGTTCACTTATTATAACAAGCAAAATCTTCCTAAACTCAATACAAATGCCATCCTGAGTGCATTCGAGGATTCAAAAGGAATGCTGTGGCTCGGCACGCGGGAATCGGGAATTGATGTTTTGGAAGTTGGTCAAAACAGGAAGCTTTCAAAAGCGAACATAAGCCTGGCAAGTCTGCCAGCCACCCGCATTAACAGCATTTACGAGGATCATTTAAGCAACATTTGGATCGCTTCGGCCAAAGGCCTGATTCTCTTTAAGCGGAATGAAGCCAGGTTTTACGTGATCCATCTTCCTGGAAACCACCGGAGCGACATTTACCTGTCATTACGCGAAAACCACCGCGGGCAGCTGCTGGTAGGCGTTCAGGACGGCGGCCTGTACAGCCTTGACCTGACGCAATTAGCTGACCGTAAGCCGGAAGCATACTCATTTGAAAAGGTCAATAACTCACAAAACGAAGGCATCACGCAGCGTTCGGTCCAGACGATTTATATGGATGCCGATCGCAACATCTGGCTGGGAACTTATGGCGAGGGCGTTTACCTGATCAGCAGCATTCCGGAAAAGTTTAAGAGTTTTGAAAAGAAAATACAGGACTCCCGCGCTGAAAGTTACCTGCGATTTTACGGAATGTGCGTGGACAAAGATGGCTATCTGTGGCTGGGAACGGATGGAGATGGTATTTATAAAACCAAAAACTCAGGAGAAATCGTTAAACATTATGCGGTTACCAACGCCCCGGGCGGGCTGTCCGATGGTGCCGTCATAGCGGCGCATCGCGGGCGCGACGAATATCTGTGGTTCGGCACATATTCGGGCGGGCTTTTTCAGTATGATCCTAAAAAAGATACATTCAAACAGTTCGCGAACATTCCCGGGGATCCGACCAGCCTGAGTAAGAATGATGTGCGTGTCGTTTATGAAGACCGCAAACGCAACTTGTGGGTAGGCACCAATGGCGGCGGGCTGGCGCTGCTCGACCGTCAAACCGGCAAGTTCCGGAACTTCGTAACCACAAACAGCAGCATTAATTCCAATGATGTAAGGGCGATCGACGAGGATAGTCAGGGAAATCTCTGGATCGGGACCTATGGCGGCGGGCTTAACTATTTAAATGTTAGTACGATGCAGTTCAGGTCGTTTTTCAACGAGCCGGGGAAAGCAGGATATTTGTCAAACCGCATCATATTCTCGCTGCATTATGACGCCAAAGAAAGGTTATGGATCGGATCCGAAGGGAACGGACTTTTGGTTTACGACACAAAAAACGGAACAACAAAACATTTCACCGAAAAGAACGGCCTGGCGAATGATGTGATCTACGCATTTCAGGAGGAAAGCATTGATAATGTATGGTTTAGTACCAATAAGGGAGTGTCCCGGATCAATCTCCCCAGCAACCGCATCGACCATTACGACCAGAGCAACGGGTTGCAGGGCGGGCAGTTCAATCCCAATTCCACCCTCTACATTGCAAGCAGCAATGCCATGGTTTTTGGGGGCACCGAAGGGTGGAACCTCTTCGTGCCAACGGACATTAAACCATCTGACTACAAGCCGAAAGTAATGATCACCGGGCTTCAGTTATTCGGGCAAAGCGTAGCCGTGGGTGCCAAAAAAGATGGAAAGGTCATTCTGGAAAAACAGATCGCTGACCAGGAGGAGATTGTTTTACAACCCAGTCAGTCGGTTTTTACCATTCAATACACCGCATTGAACTACGCTTATCCTGACCGTAACCAATTCGCTTACAAGCTGGAAGGCCTCGATCAGGATTGGAACTATGTGCAAAACGAGCGCTCGGCGACTTACCGTTATCTTCCGCCGGGTGATTACGTGTTCAAGGTCAAATCGGCCAATCAGGATGGTGTATGGTTTGAGAATGAGGCGGGTCTGCATGTGCGCGTGCTGCCGCCGTGGTATCAGACCTGGTGGGCTTATCTGCTTTATATGGGCATCGCAGCGCTGGTGATTTACTACTACCAGCAATATAAGATCCGGCAGGCGCGCCTGAAATATGAGGTGCAGATGGCGCATTTCGAAACCCAGAAGGAGAAAGAGCTTAACGAAAAGAAGCTTGCCTTCTTTACACACATTTCCCACGAGTTCCGCACACCATTAACGCTGATTATCAACCCTGTAAAAGAGCTCTTACTCAAAGCAGAGAACCGCCATCCCGATCAAAACAGCCTCAACATTGTCTACCGGAATGCCAAACGCCTGCTGAGTATGGTGGATCAATTGCTGCTTTTCCGCAAGGCCGACCGGGAAGCAGACAAGCTGAACCCGGCCATTCAGAACATTACCAAACTGGCACTCGAAGTTTTTCAATGTTTCACCCATCAGGCTGAGCAGAAGCACATTAATTATCAGTTTATCAGCCCGAACGAAGACCTGGAACTGGTTGCAGATCGTGAAAAAATAGAAATTGCGCTTTTCAACCTCGTTTCAAATGCGGTCAAATACACGCCCAAAAACGGAAGTGTGACATTGGAAATCATTGAAACAGGCGATCAGGTGCAGATTACCGTAAGCGATTCGGGCCCGGGTATTCCTACAAATGTAGGCGACAGCATCTTCTCCGTTTTTCATCAATTCCACGATGGCCGGTTTCCTTCCAAGGGCGGTTTTGGCATTGGTTTATTTTTAACCAAAACTTTCATTGAAAGTCATTTCGGGAGCATTCATTACGAATCGGTAGTTGGCAGCGGCACTGTTTTCAAGGTTTTGCTCTGGAAAGCGCATCCGCAGTTGGTGTCCGCCGATCTGCTGACCATTGTGGAAGAAGGCAATTCTGTGTTGCTGGAAGAACTCTCGGAAGATGGCGTAATGCTCACACCATCGGCCATTTCGCGTCACCAGCTGGTGGTGGAAGAGCTGAGTTCTGATGTAAAGACCATGCTGATCGTGGAAGACGACGCGGATATCAGGCAGTATATCGGCCAGGCTTTTGCAGGAAAATTCAAGCTTTTGCAGGCGGAGAATGGGGAAGAAGGCATCCTGCTGGTTAGAAAACATTTACCCGACATTGTCATCAGCGACGTTTTCATGGATGGCATCAGCGGCATCGACATGTGCAGCCAGATCAAAAGCGACATCACATTGAGCCACATTCCCGTTATTCTGCTCACTGCCAGCACTTCTCAGGAATCGCGGCTGAAAGGCATTGAAGGCGGCGCGGACGATTACATCAGCAAGCCGTTTGACAAAGCATTACTAATGGCACGCGTGGACGCTATCCTGAAAAGCCGCAATGACCTGCAGAGATACTTTTACAATGAAATCACGTTGCAGGCCAATGACTCCAAAATCTCATCCGAGTATAAAGAATTTTTGAAAGAGTGTATCCGGGTTGTCGAGAACCATCTGACCGATCCAGACTTCTCCATTAAGGTGCTCGCCGCCGAGATCGGTATGAGCCATTCGACCTTGTATAACCGCATCAAATCCATATCCGGGCAATCCACCAACAGCTTCATCCGCTTCATCCGCCTGCGCCGCGCAGCCCAGATATTGATCACGACCGACATCACGATTTCTGAGGTGGCTTACCAGGTCGGGATCAATGATATCAAGTATTTCAGGGAGCAATTTTACAAGCTTTTCGAAATGAAGCCCTCGGAATATGTCAAAAAATACCGAAATCCGTTCCATGAGAATTTTCAGGTAAATAGGGGTGTTTTTCAAAATAAATTGGACAATTAGCCGATTCAGTTACAAAATTTCTTTTCTAAACGCCCGATTTTTCCCGAATCGGGCGCTTTTTATTGATATACCCCCTTCTTAATGTGAAAATGACCCCTGTCGGTCAAATACAAATAATCATACTTTTGATTGATCAATTCATAAAAAGGGCGACACGCTTTTTTTGTGCTGACAACCAATCACCTTAATTATTTTAATCATCGATTTATGATAAAATCTTTTCGAAGCAAGTGGGCTTTGCCTGGAATGCTTAACGAAACTGAGGGCAGGATGTGGAAGCATATCCGGCTGACTTTGTTCCTGGCCACTATCGCGTTTTTCGGCTACACGCAGGTTGCTGTCGCGCAGTCTGCAATCACGGTAAAAGGAACGGTTACTGCCGACAACGGCGACGCACTTCCGGGCGCCAGCGTAATCTTAAAAGGAACCTCGACAGGAACCACAACTGACGCAGACGGGAAATATTCACTCAATATTCCCGACGCCAACGGCACGCTCGTATTTACCTACATTGGCTATATCAACCAGGAAGTTGCTGTGGCTAACCGCAGTGAAATCGACGTGAAACTCGTGACCAATGACAAAACATTGCAGGAGATCGTGGTGGTAGGATACGGCACACAGAAAAAAGCAACATTGACCGGCTCGGTGTCGGAAGTAAAGGGTGCTGACATTGTGAAAAGTCCGCAGCCAAACCTTTCCAACTCACTGGCAGGTCGTTTTTCGGGTTTTGTGGCCAATAACAGGGGCGGGGAGCCGGGTTATGACGGTTCCAGCTACACCATCCGCGGTTTCGCATCCACAGGAAACAACGACGTGCTGATCGTAGTCGACGGGATTCCTGGCCAGGTGGGCGGTCTGGAACGTTTGGACCCTAATGACATTGAAAGCATTTCAATACTCAAAGACGCTTCGGCAGCTGTGTACGGAAGCCGCGCTGCGAACGGTGTGATCCTGGTTACGACCAAAAGGGGCACAACAGGCAAGCCGGTGATCTCTTACAGCTTCAACCAGGGTTTCTCATCACCAACCAGGCTTCCAAACCTGGCCGACGCCCCGACATATGCATCGATTTTGAACGAAATCGACTACTATAACAACCCTGCCGGCGGCATGAACCAGTTTTATACAGCCGAAGAAATTGAGAAGTTCAAGAACGGATCGGACCCATTGAATTACCCGAACACCAACTGGCAGAAAGAGACGCTGAAAAGTTTTGCATTGCAAAATCAGCACAATCTGGGTATCAATGGTGGAACGGAGAATGTAAAATACTATGTGTCGCTGGGGACGATTTACCAGGATGGTTTGTATAAAAACGGCGCTACGAAATACAAGCAATACAATTTCAGGTCGAACATTGACGCTAATGTAACGCAGGATTTTAAAGTAAGCCTTTCTTTATCAGGCCGTCAGGAGAACAGACAATTTCCTATTTCGTCTGCCGGTAACACTTTCCGCTCCATTTACCGCGCTTACCCAACCGTTATCTCGCGCTACCCCAACGGAAATTATTCGACAGGCGTGGAAAACAGCAATCCGGTCGTGTTAGGAACGGATATGGGTGGAACCACTAGCAACCCGACTTCGGTATTCAACGGGATCGTTCGTGCCAGTTACAACATGCCGTTTGTAGAAGGGCTGTCTGCTGATGGGTTTTACTCCGTGGATAAATCATTCAATTTTTCCAAAAGTTTCAGCACGCCTTACACGCTTTATAATTACAATGGCGACACCGGCGCTTATAATGCAGTGGTAACGGGCGGTTCTGCGGGCCTTGCCTCACTCACGCAATCGCAACTGAACATTACCAACATTACCCAGAACATCCGGGTGAGCTTTTTGAGACAACTGGGCAATCACAATGTAAATGCATTCGTCGCTTACGAGCAGAACAAGCGCAACGAAGTGAAGTTCGACGCTTCCCGCATCAACTATCCGACGGTTTCCACACCGGAACTTTCGCAGGGAGGTGCAGCCGCAACGGACAAAAACAACTCCGGAAGCAGCTATAACTTCACCCGTAAAAGTGTGATCGGGCGTGTCGCTTACAATTTCAGCGAAAAATACCTGGCCGAAGTGCAGGCGCGTATCGATGGTTCATCCGTATTTCCGAAAGGAAAGCAATTTGGCTTTTTTCCTTCTATATCAGCAGGTTACCGTATCTCGGAAGAGGATTGGTTTAAAAACAGCGTGAATTTTATCAATGATCTGAAAATCCGTGCTTCCTATGGTTCACTGGGTAATGATAATGTGGGTCAATTCCAGTATTACAACAACTACTCGTTTGTAAATCAATATGTGCTGGGTTCCAATGTGATCACGCCGGGTATCGACCTTACCAAACTTGCCAACCCGAACATTACATGGGAAGTTGCCAAGAAAATGGACATTGGTTTAAATGCAGTTTTTCTGAAAAATTTCAGTCTGGAAGTCATTTATTTCCAACAAAAAAGATCTGATATCCTTGCTGCCAGAAATGCTTCCATTCCGAACACTTCCGGTATAGTTAACCCGTTCAAAACAAATGATAATACGCCATTGGTGCCCGATCAGAACATTGGAAAAGTAAACAGCGCGGGTTTTGAGGCTACACTGGGCTATAACCATTCAGGCACATTCCGTTACAACATTTCAGGTAACGTGACTTATGCAAAAAGCAAGGTCGTGTTTATAGACGAAGCACCAGGAACATTGGATTATCAGCGTCAGACAGGCGGGCCGCTTTATACCAACCTGCTGTATAATTCAATTGGCATTTTCCGCACGCAGGCAGAACTGGACGCATATCCGCACCTTAAGGGCGCTCAACTGGGAGATTTAATCCTGGAAGATTACAACGGCGACGGCCAGATCACAGCCGACGACCAGACCCGGACACCTTACGGAAATGTGCCTTTGCTGACTTACGGATTGGTTTTGAATGGCGGTTACAAAGCGTTTGATGCATCGGTTGTTTTTTCCGGACAAGGCATGGTAAGCCAGTATGTGCTTCCCGAATCGGGCCAGGTAGGAAACTTTTACAGCAGCTGGGCCGACAACCGTTGGAGCCCTGATAACCCCGAAGGTTCTTATCCGAGAGTGGATACACGCGCTTCGTCTTCGATCAACGGTGGGCTTTATGCCAACACATTCTGGCTTGATAATGCATCCTTCGTGCGTTTGAAAAACATTGAAGTGGGTTACACATTGCCAAAAGACGCATTGTCCAAGATCAAGATAGCTTCCCTGAGAATTTATGCCAGCGCATTTAACCTGTTTACAATCACCGGTGTCAAAGATTACGATCCCGAAGGAAACAGCACGAGCGGACAATTTTATCCGCAGCAGAGGATTTTGAACCTGGGTTTGAACATTAAGTTTTAAAGAATACTGAAATGATAAAGCAATTAAAAAATATACTGATCACAGCCGTTTGCGGAGCTTGCGGGCTCGTGGTTGTGGCTTGCCAGGAAAATTTCCTGGATGTGGTTCCTACCGACCGTGTTTCCGATGCATCCATCTTATCCGACTCGGTCCTTTTTGAGGCATACGTGATAAACCGTTACATGGGCACACGCCTTACTGATAAAGAAGCAGAAGGCACTTTGCCAGGTTTCGGACGCGGTTTCGAATACGCCATGTGGTCGTCCCTTACCGACGAATCAATTTACAACAACGATGACAACACCTGGGTGATCCAGCGTGGACAGCTTGCACCTGAAAACACAGGCATCGCCGGAACCCTCTGGGGCAGAAGTTACCGAAGCATTCGCGAGATCAACTATGCGCTGGCCAATGTGGACAAGGTTCCGATGAGTCAGGGTAAAAAGGACAGATTAAAAGGAGAACTCCAATTCCTGCGTGCCTTCCGCTATCACGACCTGATCCGGAACTATGGGAAAGTGGTTTTAATGGGCGATAAAGTGACAGAACTCGGCGACGACCTCACAAGCCAGGACCTTTTTAACCGCTCCGAAATCAAGGCGGGAGTTGAATATGCAGTTGCACAACTGGACGAAGCCACGGCGCTTTTGCCCAAGGACAATGACAACGGATCCTGGAAACTGGGCCGCGCTACCAAAGGAGCCGCTATGGCTTTGAAAGCGAGATTATTGCTTTACGGTGCGAGTCCTTTGTACAATGCTGCAACATGGGCGCAGGCAGCCGCCGCTTCCAAAGCAGTAATGGATATGAATAAATACAGCCTTTATACAGGCGGTTATGGCAAAATATTTACAGTAGCCGACCATTCTGAGATCATTTTCGGCCGTCTTTACGCACAGGGAGCACGCCACGTGGCGCTTGAAATTGCCAACGGCCCGAATAGCTACAATGCCTGGGGCGGCAATGTTCCGGTTCAAAACCTGGTAAATGATTACGAGATGATGGACGGGACCAGAATTACAGAAACCGGAACCAGCTATAATCCGCAAGATCCCTACAAAGGAAGAGATCCGCGTTTTTACGAAACCATTCTCTACAACGGCGCGCCCTATCGTGGAAGCACAATCCAGACCTTCACGCCGGGTGGAAAAGACAGCAAGGATGGCCCGTCCAACTGGAACACTTCCAAGACTGGTTACTATTTGAAAAAATTCATGAACGACGCCCTGCCGATTGACAATCCATGGGACATCGCCGGAACACAAACGTGGATCTACTTCCGCTACGCCGAAATCCTGCTCAACTACGCAGAAGCGCAAAACGAAGCAGTAGGCCCGGATGCATCCGTATACGCAGCCATCAACGCAATCAGACGACGCCCAGGCGTAATGATGCCCGTATTGAAAGCAGGGCTGACCCAAGCGCAGATGCGTGAAAAAATCCGTAACGAGCGCCGCATTGAGCTAGCCTTCGAAGAGCACCGCTTCTACGACGTCCGCCGCTGGAAAATTGCCAACGTAACCGAAAATGCACCAGCAAACGGCATCGAAATCGGTAAAAGCGGCAACGCCTTCACTTACAAGGTAAAGGAAGCCCTAACAGGCAAAGCATTCACCGAAAAGCAATACTGGCTGCCAATCCCAAGAGCGGAAATCCAGGCTTCGAATAATAAGCTGGAACAGAATCCTGGGTATTGATCTCCCTTCGGCCGCCCGGCGGCCCGGTCCGCTCAGGGTGACGGGGCGTAGTGCTAGCCGGTAGCTTGGGTGGTAGCCCTTCGGCTCCGCTCAGGGTGACAGGTCGTCTGCTCTGTCACCCTGAGCGGAGCCGAAGGGCTACCACTAAGTCGCTGGGCACCCCAAAAAGCCCAACCGCCATTAAACTATACCCAACCCAAACCCAAAAACACCTTGAACCCAACAAACAAACTTCTCCCAACACTTCTCCTGGCCCTGACACTTACATCCTGCTCCTCAGCAACGCCGGGGACTGTTAATGGTCCTGGTGGGAAAGCGGAGCCTGTTGCTATTACGGTTAACCCGGCCAAAACTTTCCAGACGATTGACCATTTTGGAGCTTCGGATGCGTGGTCCTGCCAGTTTGTGGGCAACTGGCCGGATGCGAAACGGAATGGGATTGCCGATTTGCTTTTCAGCAGCGATACGCTTGCTAGCGGGAAGCCTAAGGGCATCGGCTTGTCATTATGGCGGTTCAACATTGGAGCCGGAACGGCTGAGCAGGGTGATGCAAGCGGGATTAAGGACGAATGGCGACGTGCTGAGTCGTTTTTGAATGACAATGGCACTTACAACTGGAACAAGCAGGCCGGGCAGATCTGGTTTCTGAAAGCTGCGAAAGAGCGTGGCGTAAACGAGTTTCTTGCATTTCCAAACAGTCCGCCGGTGCAATTTACCGTGAACAAAAAAGGTTATGCCAATGCAGGACAGCCGAATTTAACGGCCGAAAACTTTAATAAATACGGCGAATTTATGGCCAATGTCGTGAGCGGCGTGCGCGAAAAGACGGGCATTGCTTTTAACCACATCAGTCCGGTAAACGAGCCGCAGTGGGACTGGAGCGATGGCGGGCAGGAAGGGACGCCGTTTTATAACAATGAGATTGCAGGCATCACCAGATCGCTGAGTGCAGCATTGCTCAAAAATAAGCTGTCTACCAAGATCGACGTGGCCGAAGCCGGGCAGATTGATTATCTCTATTCTGAATTCAACAAGCAGGGCAGAGGTAACCAGATCCACGCGTTCTTTGATAAATCATCGCCGGATTACATTGGTAATCTGCCTAATCTGACCCAAACCATTTCCGGACACAGCTATTTTACAACTTCACCTTATGCCAAGGCTGCCTCAAAAAGACAGGAAATTGCGAAAGCATTACAAGCAACGCCGGGACTGAAATACTGGATGTCGGAATATTGTATTTTGGGAGATAATGAAGGTGAAATCCAGGGTTCGGGGCGTGACCTGGGGATCGATGCAGGAATTTACATAGCCAAAGTGATCCACAATGATCTGGTGAATGCGAATGCTTCGGCTTGGCACTGGTGGATTGCGATTTCACCCTATGATTACAAAGACGGCCTTATTTATATAGACAAAAACAAAACCGACGGCAGTTACCAGTCGTCCAAAATGCTGTGGGCATTGGGTAATTACAGCCGTTTCGTGCGTCCGGGTGCAGTAAGGACCGAAGTTTCGGCTTCTGCTGCCAGCGAAGGATTGTTGATTTCTTCGTATAAAAACACGGATAACCAGCTTGTAACAATCATCATCAATGACCAGTCCAAAGCAACGGATATTACATTGAATTCGTCGGCAAACAAGCTTTCCAACGTTAAAATCTACAAAACATCCGCCTCCGCTGACCTTGAACCCGTATCGGTTATAGCAGGAAGTCCGGTGTCGATCGAGGCAAAAAGTATTGTGACCATCGTGGGCAGGCTGGCGCAATAAAAATCATTTTACTTGTGATTACAGTCGTCGGGGGCTATTTTTAGGCCGTGAAAAGGTTTATCCGAAATATGCTCCTGACGATTGTCATTCTTGATACAACATCCTTGTATCAGGTGATGAAGGCGCCGTCGCTTATCAAGCATTTTCTCGAACACAAATCACTGGATCAGAATGTGAGTTTCGTGGACTTCCTTTCCATGCATTACTGGGGCGAAGATCTGAACGATAATGATGACGAAAAGGATATGCAGCTGCCTTTCAAAAAGATTGAAATGCACCATGCCAGTTTCTTCTTCGTTGCCCATCCGGAACGGTTCACATTTGTACACCATTCACAACCCATCAGCAAGGCCGATTACGGCCCCGACCAGCCTCAGGTCGCGTACAACACTACGCTGGGCTCCCTCTTCCGCCCGCCCCGAGTTTAAATATATATCAATGTCTAGGACCCGCTCCTGAACTCCATTTGTGCTCTATCCGGGCGCATATGGCCTCATTTGCTATATATTTATTTTGATTCGATATGCTGAACAGAATTATCCGGTTCTCTGTGAAGAACAAACTGGTAATTGGGATATTCATGCTGCTTTGGGTGATTTACGGCACGTATGAAGTCACCCGGTTGCCCATAGATGCCGTTCCCGACATTACCAATAACCAGGTGCAGGTCATTACCACCGCGCCGTCATTAGGCGCCGAAGATGTGGAGCGCCTCATTACTTTTCCCATCGAGCAGGCCATCAGCAACATTCCCGGCCTCAAAGAAAGTCGCAGTATGTCCCGCTTCGGGCTTTCGCTCATCAGCATTGTTTTTGATGACGAATCCGATGTGTATTGGGCGCGGCAGCAGGTTACAGAAAGGCTCTCGCAAGTAGAAATCACCGATGATGCCAACACGCCGCAGCTTGCGCCGGCCACAACCGGGCTGGGGGAGATCTATCAGTATGTACTGAAACCCAAAGATGGTTTTGAGAAAAAATATTCACTCGCCGACCTGCGCACCACGCAGGATTGGATCGTACGCAGACAATTGCTCGGCACGCCGGGAGTTGCAGACGTGTCCACATTCGGCGGCGACCTGAAACAATATGAGGTCGCCGTGATCCCCGCCAACCTCAAAGCGCTGAACATTTCTATCAGCGACGTCTTCACTGCGCTAAGCCGGAACAACCAGAATACAGGCGGCGCGTATATAGAGAAAGGTCCCACTGTCATGTATATACGAAGCGTCGGGCTGGCCGGTTCGATGGATGACATTCGGAAGATTGTGGTGAAGAATACGAATAACGGCACGCCGGTGCTCATCAGCCACGTTGCAGATGTGCGGCTCGGTTCAGCCATTCGTTATGGTGCGCTCACGATGGCGGGCAAAGGTGAGCTCGCAGGTGGCATTGTGATGATGCTGAAAGGCGGAAATTCTTCCGAGGTAATCAAAAATGTAAAGTTGCGTGTAGCCGAAATCCAGAAAACATTGCCCGAAGGCATGGAAATCGAGCCGTTTCTGGACCGGACCAAGATGGTGAATAACGCTATTGGAACAGTAGAGCACAATCTGCTGGAAGGTGCCCTCATCGTGGTTCTGATACTCGTTCTTTTCCTGGGTAACCTGCGTGCGGGGCTGATTGTGGCTTCCGTAATCCCGCTTTCCATGCTGTTTGCCATCACAATGATGAATCTTTTCGGCGTTAGCGGCAACCTGATGAGCCTGGGCGCGCTTGATTTCGGCCTGATCGTGGATGGCGCGGTGATCATTGTAGAGGCGATTTTGCATCACATGCATTTCTCCAAAAAATATGTCAATACAGAAAGGGTTACACAGGCAGAAATGGATGAGGAAGTTACGGGCTCAGCATCACGGATGATGAATGCCGCGGTGTTCGGGCAGATCATTATCCTGATTGTTTATCTGCCCATTCTTTCGCTTTCCGGCATCGAAGGTAAAATGTTCAAGCCTATGGCACAGACGGTTGCATTCGCAGTCATGGGCGCATTCATTTTATCATTGACCTACATTCCCATGATCAGTGCATTGCTTATCAGCAAAAAGATCGTGCACAAACCAAATTTCTCAGACCGCATTATGACACGGCTGGAAAACGGTTATGCCCGCTGGCTTTCCGGCGCATTAAGGATCAGGAAAACGCTTGTCGTTTCCGCTTTTGCATTGTTCGGCTTTGCCGTGTTTTTATTTACACAAATGGGCGGAGAATTTATCCCGCAACTCGAAGAAGGTGATTTCGCCACTGAAACAAGGCTGCTCGTCGGCACTAACCTCAGCACGACCATTGACGCATTCAAAGTCATTTCCGAAAAGCTGAAAGCCGACTATCCCGAGGTCGAAAAAATAGTTTCCCGCATCGGCAGCGCCGAAATTCCCACCGATCCCATGCCCATTGAAGGCGGCGATATGATCATTGTTTTAAAGGATAAATCGGAATGGAAAAGTGCGAAAACATTCCCTGACCTGGCCAGCAAAATGGCCGCTACGGCGCAGGAAGTGATGCCCGGCGTGACAACAGGCTTTCAGTATCCGGTTCAAATGCGTTTCAACGAGTTGATGACCGGAGCCAAGCAGGATGTGGTTTGTAAAATATTCGGCGAAGACCTCGACAAGCTTGCTGCCTATGCCGAACAGCTAGGCAGCATTTCCAAAACCGTCGCCGGGACAGCGGATTGGTACATTGAGAAAGTGACCGGAATGCCACAGGTCGTGATTGAATTCAACCGGGATGAAATTGCCAAGTACGGCATGAACATTGACGACGTAAACCGCACCATTAACGCAGCTTTCGCCGGAGCCGCCGCAGGGCAGATCTATGAAGGTGAAAAGAAATTTGACCTCGTCGTACGGGTCGGTAACGAAGGCCGAAGGAACATTACGGATGTCCAAAACTTGCTTATCACCACGCCCGGCGGGGTTCAGATCCCGCTTTACCAGGTCGCCAGCATTCAGGAAGTGGAAGGCCCGAACCAGATCCAGCGCGAGAATACGCGCAGGCGGATCATTGTTGGTTTCAATGTCCGGGGGAGAGATGTGCAGTCTATTGTGGAAGAGTTGCAGGAAAAGGTGGACGCAAAAATGAAATTCGAGCCTGGGTACAGCATTACTTACGGCGGTGCATTCGAGAATCTACAACAAGCAAAATCCCGGCTTATGATCGCCGTCCCCATCGCGCTGCTATTGATATTCATCATGCTTTATTTTGCATTTTCTTCGGTCAAAGACGGTTTGCTGATCTACACGGCCATTCCCCTTTCGGCAATCGGCGGCGTTTTTGGGCTTGCGTTGCGCGGGATGCCGTTCAGTATTTCAGCCGGGGTTGGCTTCATCGCATTGTTTGGCGTAGCGGTGCTCAATGGCATTGTGCTGCTTTCCGAGTTCAACAGGATCCGGAAGGAAGGCTTGATCCAAGATGCATGGGAAGTGGTGATGACGGGCACGCGCAACCGCCTTCGCCCGGTGTTGATGACAGCCTCGGTTGCTTCGCTCGGGTTTTTGCCAATGGCGCTCAGCAATGGTGCAGGTGCGGAGGTGCAGCGCCCGCTGGCAACGGTGGTGATAGGCGGGCTGATCAGCGCCACATTGCTCACGCTTTTTGTGCTGCCGGGTTTGTATTTGTTGTTTGATAAAAAACCAAAGATCAAAGGGCTTCAACCAGCATTAACATTGCTGCTGATTTGCTTTGCCCACATTGGTTTCTCCCAAACCGCGCAAACGCCCATTGGTCTGGACTCTGCCATTCAGTTGGCCCTGAATAAAAATTTGCAGATAAAAAGCGACCGGCTGGCTGAAAACGCATGCGAACGCCTGCAATCCAGCTCGTTTGATATGGCCAAGACGAATGTCAGTGCAGATTACGGCCAGGTTAACAGCATTAATAAGGACAACCGCATCGGGATTAGTCAAACATTTAGTTTTCCAACCGTTTATGCCAATCAGCGAAAAGTGCTGGAAGCTAATTTCCTCGCCGCCCGGGCCACCACAAGGCTTACCGAACAGGAAATCCGCGCCCATGTGCGCCAACTGTTTTTTGAATATACTTCCCTCACCGAACGCAGGCGGTTACTCGTTTACGCAGATAGTGTTTACCGGTTATTTGAGACAAAATCCAATCTTCGTTTTGAGAAAGGAGCTGCCAATGTTTTGGAAAAAACAGCCGCCGAAACACGCAGGCAACAGATAACCAATCAAGTGAACCTGATCAACAATGACCTGGAAATCGCGGTCAGACAATTCAATTTCCTGCTGCAAAATTCAAAATCTTACGTGCCAAAAGCGGATCGTGCCAAGATAAATGACCCGTTGACATTATCCGACTCGACAGCTATGCAAGAGCTGCCGTTGATGGAACTGGCCCGTCATCAGCAGGATGCAGCCCGTTATCGCTGGCAGACGGAAAAGTCGAAACTCCTGCCGGATTTCACCATTGGCTATAACAATCAGACGCTCATCGGGCCGCAGGTCGTGCGGGGGCAGGAGCTTACTTACGGTGCGGGCAAAAGGTTTGGTTATGTCAGTGCGGGCATTGGTATCCCGTTGTTTTTTAAAGCACACAACGCCCGTGTGGCTGCTGCAAAACTCGATTGGGAAAGGAATCAAAAGCAATCGGACCTGATCAGTTTGAGGCTGCGTAATGAGCTCGATAATGCCCGTCAGCAGATCCGGAAATTCCGGCAGAGCCTGGAATATTACGAAGGCCAGGGCCTCAAAAACGCAGACCTGATCATTACCACCGCCGACCAGCAGTTCCAGGAAGGCGATATTGATTTTCTGCAATGGGCCCTTCTCGCCGACCAGGCGATCACGATTAAAAACGAATATATCAATGCATTGAACAGCTATAACCTGGCTGTAATCGCATGGCTGAAACTGAACAACTTATAACATGAAACTGAAAAATCATATCATTATTTGCCTGAGCTTGCTGCTCATGTTTTCCTGCACGGATAAGACTTCAAGGGAAACCGAACAGCCGGAAAGCGCCGCTTCAGATTCTGCACAAACGGAAAAAATGGTGTCCATTAGCGATGCACAGCAGAAAAGCGTGGGCATAGAAGTGGGTACGCCTGCAATGGAAGATATCAGCGGCGTATTGTCGCTGCAAGGGAAAATCGACGTGCCGCCGCAAAGCACGATTAGCCTCAGCTTTCCGCTCGGCGGTTATTTGAAATCCACCAGAATGCTTCCGGGCATGCACGTGCGCAAGGGCGAAGTGTTGGCCGAATTAGAGGATATGCAGTTTATCCAGCTCCAACAGGATTATCTCACCGCCAGGGAAAAGCTACTCCTGGCAGAGTCCGAGTTTAACCGCCAGCGCGACCTGAATGCCAGCAAGGCCAGCAGTGACCGCGTCTTTCAGCAAGCTAGGGCCGAAATGGAAACCCAGCGCATACTAGCGAGCGCATTGGCACAAAAACTCGAAGTGATCGGCATTGATCCGGCGCACCTCAGAGCCGACAAAATTTCCAAAAGTGTGTCCATTAAATCGCCTATCAATGGTTTCGTTTCCAAAGTCAATGTCAATGTGGGCAAATACACCGCGCCTACGGATATGCTGTTTGAGCTTGTAAATCCGAGCGACATTCATCTGGTTTTGAATGTGTTTGAAAAAGACCTCGGCGCGTTGTCGGTAGGCCAGCGCGTTACCGCATTTACCAATGGCGATCCGTCGAAGAAATTCCAGGCTGAAATTATCCTGATCACCAAAAGCCTCGACCAGGACAGGATGGCGGAGGTGCACTGCCATTTTGCAAAATACAATTCGGCGCTCGTGCCGGGTATGTTCATGAACGGCGAGGTGTCGGTCAGCAATAAAAAAGCACTAACCGTTCCTGAGGATGCACTCGTGCGCTGGGAGAACAAATTTTACGTTTTTACCGACAACGGCAGCGGCAATTTTGAAATGATCCACGTCAAACCCGGCGTCATTAACCAGGGCAAGCAACAAATTGAAGCAACCGGCATCGACGACAGCACCAGGCTCGTTGTGAAAAACGCTTACGCATTGCTCATGAAGATCAAGAATACAGAAAAGGATGGCTAGGGTTTATTGTTATAGTGCAAACTGGTTCATAAAATTGCAAACGTTTGCATAAAATTCATAAAAAGTTTAGAATACGCGATAAAACTGCTTTATTTGTATTGGAAGGCCTATTTATGTCAAGATTAAACTGAAAAAATATGCCCGGTTTGAAAAAGTATAATTTAAACAAAAAATACAAATGTCGAATAGATCCGGACGAATTAAGGTTGCCATTGTTGGTGTTGGAAATTGTGCGAGTTCATTGGTGCAGGGCGTTGAATATTACACCACGTTTTCCGAACTTAAATCGGGGTTAATGGCAGACGATATCGGGGGTTATAAAGCGGCTGACATTGAATTTGTCTGCGCTTTTGAAGTGGATGAGAGAAAGATCGGCTTGCCTTTAAGAGAGGCCATTTTTGCTAAACCCAACTGCACAATTGTCCTCAATAGTGACATCAAATCCGATGCGCCCGTGTACCCATCGCCCGTTCTGGATGGTGTTTCACCGCAAATGGCAGCATACCCGGTTGAGAACCGTTTTGTGATCAAGAGTGAGTTGGCAGAAACGGATCTCCTGGCGCAAAGCGAGCAGTATAATAA
Organism: Dyadobacter chenhuakuii; assembly: GCF_023821985.2. Lineage (NCBI taxonomy): Bacteria > Pseudomonadati > Bacteroidota > Cytophagia > Cytophagales > Spirosomataceae > Dyadobacter > Dyadobacter chenhuakuii. The sequence continues at coordinate 1,023,670 of NZ_CP098805.1, forward strand.
GGATCTGGTAGCCTCCATGCGCAGTAAAATTGTAGCGCAACTCAGGCAGCATGAAGCAGAAGTGCTGATTAACTATCTGCCGGTTGGATCACAGCTGGGAACCGAATTTTATGCTGAGATCTGCCTTGAACTGGGCATCTCGCTGGTGAATTGCATTCCAGTTTTCATTGCTTCCGATCCGCAGTGGGAACAGCGTTTCGTCGATGCAGGCATTCCGATCATTGGCGACGATATGCGCAGCCAGTTTGGCGCCAGCATTGTTTCTCAAATGTTACAGGAACTGGCTTTCGAGCGTGGACATCATGTGAAAGCGCACATTCAGCGCAATGTAGGCGGCAACACCGACTTCCTGAATATGGAAGACAAGGCGCGTCTCAAATCAAAGAAAATTTCCAAAGAGAATGTCATTCGCGCGCAAAATGACATTCGCGGCATTTCCACGCAGGACAGCTTCCTGCACGCGGGACCGTCGGAATACATTGCTTATTATGGCGATAATAAAGTGGCCAATTTCCGGCTGGAACTCGAAGGATTCATGGGAGCGCCTGTGATCTTGGACGCGCAACTTTCGGTTCAGGACTCACCCAACTCAGCGGGCGTGGTTATTGATGCCATTCGTTACGTGTATGTTGCGCGGGAAATGGGGCTTGTGGGTGCATTAAGAGGTCCGTCCGCTTCAACCCAAAAAACACCCCCCGAGCAAATGATGTTCAGCGATGCCATTTATGAATGCCATGCCCTTGCTAATCGCAAGCTTACCGACTCTACACGCAAGCAGCTGGCAAAAACGGCCGTAGCAGAGTAACCAATGTATAAATACGCATCGAGATCCTGGTTTTAGCTTTCCTAACCGGGGTTTCGTTTGCATTCCTGACCATTTCTTCTGAATATTCGTTGCCTGGATCATATGCACATGGTCCAGGCAACGGGAAGAAATCGAAGTTCAAAATAGTTTTAGAAAATGAAAGTGTTTGTTGTTGGTTCGGGTAAGTTGGCAAGTGCAATTCTTTCGGCCGCTGCGACCTTTCAAAACTGCGGACTCATTCCCTGGGAACCGGAATTTCAGCAAACAACGGAAAAGGCAATGATCCTGCATTGCGGTTCCGGGCGACAGATTGCTGAATGCATAAAGTTCTGTCAGCAAACAGGTTCTGCTTTCATCGAGCTCTCCACTGGCCTGGAAACGGAGCATATGACACCCAATTTTCCACTCATTATTTGCCCGAATACTTCCATGCTAATGCTCCGGACCATGGCTATGTTAGGTCAGTTTGGGAGGCATTTCAAGGATTACCAGATATCCATTACAGAATCGCATCAGGCCGCGAAACAGACCGAACCCGGGACGGCTTATAATTTTGCCAATTCGCTCGCATTTCCGGTTGATCAGATCGTTTCCGTACGGGAACCTGAAACACAATCCATCGAAATCGGTATTCCGGATGAATTTCTTGGTAAACACGCTTATCATAAAATCACTATCCAGGATGACAATGATGCGTTGACCATTGAGACAAAGGTGCTTGGCCATGCGTCCTATGCAGCCGGCGTAAGGCAGATTATTGATTTGATATTGAAAACTGACCTGGAAAACAGGCGCTATAATGTTCTGGAATTAATGCAATAGCCCAAGCACATGAATACGAAAGCATCCTTTTTTGATAAGAAACTAATGATTGGCTCCATGATCGTAATTGCTGGCAGCGCGATTGTTGTTGCGGTTATCAAGGGCGCGGAAAGCATTCATTTACCCTACATTGTTGCCGTGCTGACCGCCATTTCTTTGGGATTTGCAGAACCGCGCAAAGGCTGGTTTTTAGCATTATTACAATGCATCCTTATGCTGGCAGGTTACTTCCTCTTTACCAGTTTACCCGAAAACACAGCCCGGCAAGAGCTGGAAAATTTCAGTCTGTACGGCTCGCTCATCCTGACATTCGTTGCCAGCTTTTTGGGCGGTTTCATCAAAAGAGCTTTCAATACTTAGGAAGCGACCGTCTTACAAATACTTTTTCATATAATTAATAATGTGCGTCCAGTCGCCGGGGAGCACGCTGTGTCCGCCGTCGTGCATGAAGTAACCGAGCTCATTCATGAGTAAGGAGGTGTCACCCGCGGCAGGCATAACCGTCGTTTCGGGGCCTTTTTCCTTGAATAACCTATAAACCGGAGCTGCTGCAACAGCCGCTAAGAACTCGCCCTTCGGATCCGACCAGTAATCGGTGCTGCCGGTTTGGAGCAGCAATGGTCTGGGTGCAATCAGAGATATCAGCATATGTCCGTCCACGGGCAAGCTGTTTACATTGGCCGCATAGTCGTGGTATTTGGGCGCAAACTGATATAAATACCGGCTCGGATCAGAAATGTGCTGGATTGTTTCGCCATAATGCCGCCTGCTCAGCGCCGCGCCGCCTTCGCCGGAAATGCTGGCGATAATGACTTTGTAACGCGGATCATGCGCTCCCGCCCATAGCACTGTTTTCCCCAAACGCGAAGCACCTTGCAATGCAACACGCTTGCTGTCAATGGATTTGTCCGTTTCGAAATAATCCATAGCACGGCTCAGTCCCCAGCCCCATGCTGCTATGGCGCCCCACTCGTCGGCTGCCGTCTGTGTTTGTCCGGGTTTTAAATGAACGCTGCGGATTCCGTGCTTGATGCCATCTTTAAAATCGGGCTCGATATCGCCGTAATAAACCGTTGCAAACCCAAAGCCGGCATCCATAAACTGCTCTACATTCATTTTCCCAAATGCCGTAGGCTTATCCGCTTTCACACGCTGGCCCTCTTTATTCCAGACATTGCCGATCATCAGACCGGGATCATCAATCAGCTGATTATAAGCAATAAATGAAATGTTCATCAGCAACGGAACGGGTTTGGTCGCCGCCGTCGGTGTGTATATGACCAGGTTCATTTTATGGTCTGCCGTGTCTTTGGTAAAGTAAACCGTAACCTGCTTGCGGGTCGCTTTCCCATTGAATGCAGGCGTTCCTTTATCAAAAACTGTAAAATGCATATCCGCCGGGCGTCCGGGCATTTTACCAAATTGTGATTCTTCAAACAACTTCACAATTTCTGGCCGACGCTTTTTTGTCCAAACCTCAGCACTGGTCACTTTCTGCCCGTCATTGGTTTTCAGCGGATCGGGCAGGGTGTAAGTGCCAACTGAATCTTCGGAATAATTGACCGGAAAACCCGCAACCATCGTCGGGCGGTTGGCGGCTTGCTGTTGTGCCGATGCTAAGTAGCTGGCAGACAGTATGCAACAGATCATCCACCTCCTGGCAGATGTATGAAACGGTGGCTTTGTGAATTTTTGCATAGGATTGATTTTACATTGTTCCTATAAGGAAGACAGCGTTCAAATCTATCGGCGAAGATCCGGTTTAGAAAACCTTTGTTTCATCCCGGATTGTCTTTATTAAGAAAGTGCAATTTCAAACGTTTGCTTTTTGTCACCTTTGGATATTTTGGATTATAACACATTGTGTCAATTTAACACTTTCGTTTAATTTCGAACATTTACTTTTGCCCTTTGCAATCGTTCCCGGTAACGTGTGCAGAAATAAAATCGAAAATTATCTTGCTTACGAAATTCTGTATAAATAGACTTGAACAGGGTTTCTGTTGTACTTTATCAATGGACAATCGAAGTTGTATTGAAATAGTTCTATTTTAAATCGTTCGATGAATATGGCAAGGGCTTTTCTACTTTTTCTATTTCTTTTGGCCGTGTCCTTTTCCGGAACTGCGCAGAACCGCCAGTTGAAGGGCGTCGTGACCGATGCAGCTTCCAAAGAAGCCATGGCGGGCGTTTCCGTTCTTGTTGCAGGAACGACGCAGGGCACCACTACGGACGGCGAAGGGAAATTTTCACTCAGCCTTCCGGCGGATGGGAAATCGATCATTATCAGCTATGTCGGTTTTATGAAGCAAACCGTCGAGATCGGCAACCGCTCAATGGTGGAAGTGGCTTTGGAGCCGGACGTGAAGGCGCTGGAAGATGTGGTTGTGGTGGGTTATGGCGAGCAAAAGCGCTCGCATTTAACAGGCGCAGTGGCTACGGTGAAGATCAATGAGATCGACGAGCTGCCGGTCGGCGACATTTCGTCGGCGCTTGTGGGCAAATTACCCGGAGTTTCGGTAAGCGGCGGTTCGGCGCGGCCGGGAACGCCTGCTTCCATCGTGATCCGTAACCCTACCAAAGCCTCGAAAGACGGCGGCAGCAATTCGCCCCTTTACATTATAGATGATGTGATCCGCACGGAGGCTGATTTTCAGCTGCTGGATGCTTCTGAAATAGAAAACCTCTCAATCCTTAAAGATGGAGCGGCGGCTGTTTATGGGGCACGTGCCGCATTAGGCGTGGTCGTGGTGCGCACACGTCGCGGGAAAGCGGGCAAGCCGCAGGTGAATTACACCACCACATTTGGCGTATCCGAAGCCACGGACCGCTCCAAAATGATGAACGGCGTCCAACTCGCCACTTATCTCAACGATTTCAACCGGACAAGAGGACTGGCAGCAACTGATCCCGAATTTTACTCACCCGACGAGCTCGAACATTTCAGAAACAACAACTACGACTGGTTTGATATGGCCTGGAAACCTTCCTTCAATACAAGGCATGCCATCAACATCAGCGGAGGAACGGAGCGGGCCACATTCTTTGCCGGCGCCACCTATTTTGCACAAAACGGAAACGTAGACAACATCAGTTACAAGAAATGGAATTTCCGAGCCAGCAGCGACGTCAAGATCACCAAAAATCTGAAAGTAGGATTGGGCGTGAGCGGAAATTTGTCTGATAACAAATTATTTTATCTCAAACAGGGCGGTGAGAATGTGGAGAAAGACGTAACAAATCTTTTGAATACACCCCAATTTATCCCGCCTTACGTCAATGGTTTGCCCGTTCTGCTTCCCGGCGGTTCTTCTACAACCGGTTTTCATTTTTTTGAAGCCCAAAAGCTCAACAACTATACACGCGCCAGAAATGTGGTGCTGAATATCAATGCGTATCTGGAATACAATGTGCCGTTTGTTCAGGGCCTGAAAGTGCGCGGGGTTTACAACAAAAACCTGGGCAATGACTGGGGAAAACAATTTGGCACCTATTATAAGACTTACGGTTTCTCGATGGAGGGCGAAAACCGGCACATTTACGGAGGAACGCCCAATGCGCCCACGCGGCTCAACAATGGTGACCGCCTGAGATTTAATCCCGGTTACTCCGAATCCTATCAAATGAATGTGAACCTCAGTTATGCACGCGATTTTGGCCGGCACTCGGTGAGCGCGCTTGCGTTGGTGGAGCAGTCGGAGATTTACTCGGAAAGCATTGCCACATTCAAGGAAGGCATTTTTGAAGGCGGAAATGATTATTTAATGTCTGCACTGGGAGCTAAGGACATTGGCCCGAACACGGCAAATGAAAGCGGCGTGCTATCCTATGTCGGCAGGCTGAATTACAGTTTTGCAGAACGCTATTTGCTTGAAGTCTCCTTCCGTCGCGATGCGTCCACGAAATTCGCTCCCGAATATCGCTGGGGCACATTCCCCCAGGTTTCGGCCGGCTGGGTGCTTTCGGAGGAAAATTTATTTAAAGAAAAACTCAGCTTCATCAACTTCCTGAAACTCCGCGCATCCATCGGATTCCTGGGGGGAGACCGCACGGCCAACTGGCAATGGTTGCAGCGTTATACGCCCCAGGCTTCCAATGGAGCAGTTTTCGGAGGAAACAGCGACCGCACAGTGGGGATCAAGCTTGAAAAACTGCCCAACTACTTTGGCCGCTGGGATGATGTTACCAAAAAGAACATTGGTCTGGACGCATCCTTCCTGAACAGCAAACTGACCGCGGGTCTCGACTTTTACCACGATCACGGCTACAACCTCCTCACGACATTATCCTCATCCGTCCCGCTAACCATCGGTTCGGTGATGCCTTCGGAAAATTATGAGACCATTAATTCTTTCGGTTTCGAGTTTTCAACCGGCTGGAGCAGCAAAATCGGCAAGAGCATTGATTACAATGTAAATGCATTCCTCGCCTGGAACGACAACCGCAATGTGCTCGTGGATGTAGCGCCGTCGAATGTAGGCACATGGCTGGACCCGACGGGCCGTTCGGGCGACCGCGGAATTATGGGTTACCAATATCTTGGCATGTTCCGTTCGCAGGACGAAGTGGATCGGTTCCTTGAACAAAACAATGGTTACACAATCTTTGGAAGAGTGCCGATGCCCGGCATGCTTTACTATAAGGATATCCGCGGCCCGCGCCAGACAGATGGCAGCTACGAAGCGCCCGACGGCAAAATCACCGAAGATGATATGGATTACCTGTCTAACAAGGAGAACAACCATTACAATTTCGGTCTGTCGCTGGGTTTTGGTTTCAAAGGGTTCAGGCTGGATGTTGTTACCGCAGGATCATTTGGCGGACAAGGCATTGTAGATGGCGACGCACGGAAAAAAGCAGCCGTAGACGTTTCCCGTCCTGTTTTCTGGGCCGACCATTACACGCCCGAAAATCCTAATGCAGCCTATCCCGACCCTTATTACGACGACACTTATTCAGTGGCATCATCATTCTGGTTCCGCGACGCATTCGTTTTCCGCATGCGCAGTATGAATGTGTCTTATAGTTTGAATCAGAATATTTCCAAAAAATTGGGCGTAAGTGGTCTCAAACTGATCGGCGTGGCTATGAACCCGTTCAATTTCTACAATCCATACGATTACAAGGGCTCGGTAGGCGCATATAATGTGTATCCGCTGATGAAAACGTGGTCATTGGGATTAAATCTTACACTTTAAAACGGACTGAAATGAAACCGCAACATATTCTTTTACTGGCAGCTGTTTTACTGACTTCGGGCTGCGAAAAAGTGCTTGACAAAACGGACCTTTCGGCATTCAATGAGGAGCAGGTTTTCAATGACACGCTGCTGGCCAGGGGTTATGTCGATTATGTGTATGACCAAAACCTGCCCGTATGGCCAACCGGTGACTTCCAGAAAGCCACAGACGAGATCTCCGGCGAAACGCGATTTTTCGAAGGGACCGTGCAGGTGAACACCGTCGCTGATTTCGGGACTTCTGTAAATGCCACAAACAATTATGGAAAGATCCGTTCTATCAATCAGTTTTTAGCCAAAATGCCTGCCAGTGCGCTCAGTGAGGGTTATAAAAAGCAATTGATGGGGCAAGTCACATTCTTCCGTGCTTACCGCTATTTTGATCTTGTACAGCTTTACGGCGGCGTGCCCCTGGTGCTGGAACCGCTTGGTGCGATAGGTGAAGAGGAGAAAGAGCAGGCCGCTATTCCAAGAAGCAGCACGTCGGAAAGCATTCAGCAAATTGTGACCGACCTTAATTTCAGCATCGAAAACCTACCGGGAAAATGGAACGATTCCAATGACTGGGGCCGGATCACAAGTGGCGCGGCCGCTGGTTTCAAGGGCCGGATTTTACTCCATTATGCAAGTCCGCAATTCAATCCGACTGACCTTCCGGAACGCTGGCAGGTAGCCTATGATGCTAATAAACAGGCGATTGAGCTGTTGAAAGCAAATGGTTTTGGGTTACACCAGAGTTTCAAAGACCTGTGGTTTACAGAGACCAACAACCCGGAGGCTGTGTGGGTGACAAGCTATAACAATAAAGTAGGGGACCAGATCAATAAAAATCAAACCTGGGACAACAATACGCGGCCTTCCTACCTGGGAACAGGGAGCGGCTCCAATCAGCCGACCTGGGAAATGGCGCAGGCTTTTCCAATGAAGAATGGTAAGAATATAGAAGAAAAAGGCTCAGGCTACGATCCAAAGCTGTTTTACAAAAACCGCGACCCAAGATTTGATAACACCATTGCCTACAACGGCGCCACATGGCACATTAACGGCAACACGAATTACAGGTTATGGACCTATTTTGTAAACAACAAAACCGTTGAACAAAAGGCCACAGTAACCGGCTTCTATGTCCGCAAAGCCATTGACCCAAACCTGCCCACCGGCGCAGTCGCCAACAGCGGAACCGACTGGATAGAAATGCGTTACGCCGAAGTAATGCTCAATCTCGCCGAAGCTGCCTGCGGCATCAACAAGCTGGACGAAGCCTACACGCAACTCAAAGCAATCCGCCAAAGAGCCGGCATCGACCCGGGAGCAGACGGTTTCTACGGCCTGAGCCCAAAAATGACCCGCGCACAAATGTTCCAGGCCATCCTGCACGAAAGACAAATAGAGCTCGCCTTCGAAGGTAAACGCTTCTGGGACCTCCGCCGCTGGAAACAATTCGAAACCAGACTAAACGGAAAACGCAGAACCGGCGTAACCATCAACCTGAAAACATCCGCCATATCACCCGAAGACTTCGCCGCCCGCCGTGACGGCATGAGCCTGGACTCCGTCTACCGCAACTACATGGAAATTATACCCAAAGACCTGGACACTAAATACACAATCAAATGGCTGCCCGAATACTACTTCTTCGCCATCCCCAGCACAGCGTTAACTAACAATGCCAGGCTCGAACAGAATATCGGGTGGCCATCAGGGACGTTTGATCCGTTGAAGTAGTAAGGGGCGGTCTTCGGCTCCGCTCAGACTGACAGGGCAAGGTGGTGGATTGTGACAAGACAAGGGCTAGTAGGTGAGCGGTCTTCGGCCGCACCGGCGGCCCGGTCCGCTCAGACTGACAGGGCCTATTGACGAATTACTAGTCCTGTCACACTGAGCGGAGCCGAAGTGAAGCCCTGTCACACTGAGCGGAGCCGAAGTGAAGCGTGTCACACTGAGGGGAGCCGAAGTGAACCGCTGTCACACTGAGCGGACCGGGCCGCCGATGCGGCCGAAGTGAAGCCACAACGTCAACAAACAACCAAAATGCAAAACCAACAACAAACATGATATCAAAAAAATCAATCTCACTCCAACTCCTGACAGCAGCCTTATCAATCCTGGCGCCAGCCGCACAGGCGCAGTATCCTAAAATCCCACCGGCAGCGCAGAAAACCAGCGATTCGCTTCTCAAAGCGGCAATGTGGAAATCGGAGATTGCCTGGCAGAAGGCTTGGCCGGTTATAGAGCAGGAGGCCAGGAACGGGAAGCCCTACATTCCGTGGGCGGCGCGGCCGGTGGATCTGCCGCAGTCCGATATTCCGGCTTTTCCCGGGGCAGAAGGTGGCGGTGCTTATAGTTTTGGCGGTCGTGGAGGGAAAGTTTATGTTGTGAAAAGTTTGGAAGACAGCGGGCCGGGGACCTTACGAGATGCTTGTGAGCAGGGCGGCGCAAGGATCATTGTTTTTAATGTGGCGGGCATCATCCGTTTGAAAACACCGCTTATCATCCGAGCGCCTTACATTACCATTGCCGGACAGACGGCCCCGGGCGATGGTGTCTGCGTGGCGGGCGAGACGGTCTGGATCAATACGCATGACGTGGTGATCCGGCACATGCGTTTTCGCCGGGGCGAAACATTTGTGGGACGCCGCGATGACTCGATTGGTGGTAACCCGATCGGCAACATTATGATCGACCACGTTTCGGCGAGCTGGGGATTGGATGAGAATATGTCGATGTATCGGCATATGTATAATGACAGCACGGGCGCTGCCGAAGCGAAGCTTCCTACAGTGAATATTACGATTCAGAATTCCATTTTCTCAGAAACACTGGACACGTGGAACCACTCCTTCGGGAGCACGCTCGGTGGGGAGAATTGTACGTTTATGCGCAATCTATGGGCAAATAACGCTGGTAGAAATCCTTCCATCGGTTGGTTTGGAATATTTAATTTTACAAATAATGTGGTCTTCAACTGGGTCCACCGCTCTATTGATGGCGGCGATTACCGTGCGATGTACAACATTATAAATAACTATTTCAAACCCGGTCCGCAAACGCCGAAAGACGGCCCGATCGCGCATCGGATCGTCAAACCCGAGGCAGGCAGGAGCAAACTTGGTTACCAGGTTTATGGCCGTGCTTATGTGCATGGCAATATTATGGAGGGTTTCGACGCGGTTACCAAAGACAATTGGAACGGCGGTGTGCAGGTGGAAGAGCTTCCTAATACTGGAAAATACAAAGATAAAATGAAGTGGAACCAGCCATTGCCTATGCCACAATTCCCGATCATGAGTGCCAAAGAATCATTTGATTATGTGCTCACTCACGCAGGCGCAACGTTGCCCAGGCGCGATCCGGTAGATACGCGGGTGACCACACAGGTCAGGACAGGAAAGATCAATCCGATTGATGGTGTTACTTTGCCAAAAACCCAGTTTGAGCACCGTCGCTTGCCGATTGATTCATACAAAAACGGCATTATTACGGACATTTCACAAGTTGGAGGCTATCCGGAATACAAGGGAACGCCATATAAGGATTCGGATGATGATGGCATGCCGGATGATTGGGAAATCAAATACAGCCTCAATCCAAACGACGCTTCGGACGCTCAAAAGGACATGAGCGGCGACGGTTATGCCAACATTGAAAAATTCATCAACGGCATCGATCCAAAAAAGAAAACAAATTGGAAAGACCCTAAGAATAACCGCGATACGCTGGCTTCATCGAAGGAAACGACTAACAGAAAATAAGATTTTGAAGGTTAAGGACTATATAAATAGGGTGATTGTGCAGAATACAATCCTGTCGCTGACGGGATTGTATTTATTTATGCCTGATTATGCCCTGGCCCAGAAAAAAATCAAAGTACCATCTCCCGTTGCCATGGGCGAGGACGGAAAGCTGCATTACGCGCCGGATTCGCTCGGAAACCGCATTGTCGACTTCTCCTATGCCGGTTATATGTCGGGAAACAAGCCAATTCCCAATGTTCCAATCCGGGTTGTCGTGCCTGCCAAGCCGGGTGATGCTACATTACGGATTCAGTCCGCAATCGATTATGTGGGAACCTTGCCGGCGGATCAGGATGGGATTCGAGGGGTGGTTTTCTTGGAAAAAGGCGTCCATACCATCCAGGGAAGTCTTTTGGTTAAAAAATCTGGAATCATTATCCGGGGAAATGGCACGCGGGAAGACAAAACAACAATACTGGCAGCCGGACTTTCCAGGGAAACTATCATTCAGATTTCAGGTGCGAATGATATAAAGAAAAGCAAATTCATTGAAGTAGCAGATGAATACGTACCGGTTAATGCATTGACGTTCAACGTGTCAAATTCGGCTAATCTGAAAACCGGTGACCGGATTCAAATCCATCGTCCATCGACCAAAGCGTGGATTCAACTATTGAAAATGGAGGAATTTGGCGGCGAAACGGGCTGGCTAGGATGGAAGCCTGGGCAGCGGGACGTTGTCTGGCACCGCACCATTACAGCCATTTCGGGCAACCAGATCACCATTCAAGCACCTTTGACAACCGCTTTGGACAATAAATATGGCGGCGCTTTTATAACCAAATATGAATGGCCTGGACGCATTAGTCAGGTCGGGATTGAAAATCTTTGCATTGAATCCACATTTGATCCGGCTAATCCAAAAGACGAAGACCATCGCTGGATGGGTGTAACAATGGATAATGTCGAAAATGCATGGGTACGGCAGGTTCATTTTAAAGGTCTTGCGGGTTCGGCGGTGGCGCTTTTTGAGGCGGCTTCGCAGGTTACTGTTGAGGATTGCAAGTCGGTGATGCCTGTTTCTGAAATAGCGGGGCAGCGGCGGAATACATTTTACACACAAGGGCAGTTAACGCTTTTTCAAAGGTGTTATGCCGAAAACGGCTATCACGATTTCACCACGGGTTACCGCGCGGCGGGACCTAATGCATTCGTCCAATGCGAGTCAATCCAGCCATTCGGGTTCAGTGGCGCTGCGGATAGCTGGGCTTCCGGGGTTCTTTTTGATAATGTAAATGTCGATGGGCAGGCATTGAGCTTCAAAAATCGCGGTCAGGACGGCCATGGTGCCGGCTGGACTGCGGCTAACAGTGTAATGTGGCAATGTGCTGCCTCCCGTGTGGAGAATTTCAGCCCGCCAGGTGCGACGAATTTTGCATTCGGGATCTGGGCAGAATTTGCGGGTGACGGTTTTTGGGAAAATGTGAATGAGCACATCAAACCGCGCAGTTTGTATGCTGCGCAGCTAGCGGAAAGGGTTGGTAATGAAGCAATCGAACATGCTGCGCTTATGCCAAAAGAATCCGAGGCATCCAGCAGTCCGAGCATTGCACAGGCGGAAGAACTAACCGCAAAATCGAATGTTCCGGCAGCTTCATTAGCAGACTGGATTGATGCCGCCTCGAAAAGAAATCCGATTCCCACTGCCTTCACCAATGTGAAGACCATTGACGAAATTGGTATAAAACAAATAGCGCAAAAGACAAATCTACCACCGTTAACCATCCAAAACGGCTGGCTGGTGCGTGGGGAGGAAGTGGTTATCGGCAACCGCCAGGAAGTGCCGTGGTGGCGCGGAAGCATTCGTCCGCATGATGTGGCGCAGGCCAAACCGCACATTACCCGCTTCGTTCCGGGTCGCTCCGGCGCGGGATTAACCGACATTCCGGAAGCAATGACAGATTCTTTATTAGCCCAAAACATCACGGTGCTCGACCACAATTACGGACTCTGGTACGAACGCCGGCGAGACGATCACGAGCGGATTCGCCGGATCGACGCCGAGGTGTGGCCGCCATTTTACGAGCAGCCGTTTGCCAGAAGCGGCAAGGATGCGGCCTGGGACAACCTCAGTAAATACGATCTCACAAAATACAACCACTGGTATTGGCAGCGGCTCAAAACATTTGCACAACTAGCTGATCAAAAAGGCCTTGTCCTTTATCATCAAAATTATTTTCAGCACAACATTCTCGAAGCAGGCGCACATTATGCCGATTTTCCATGGCGCACAGCCAACAATGTCAATAACACAGGCTTCCCCGAACCACCGCCTTACGCGGGTGACAAGCGGATTTTCATGGCTGAGCAGTTTTATGACATTGCTAATCCGCAACGCCGGGCCATCCACACGGCCTACATCCGCAAATGCCTCGAAAACTTCGCAGATCAAAGCGGCGTCATTCAATTTATTGGTGCAGAATACACGGGTCCGCTTCACTTTGTAAAGTTCTGGCTGGATGTGATTGCGGTTTGGGAAAAGGAAACGGGCAAAAACGCGCTTATCGCATTGAGCACCACAAAGGACGTTCAGGATGCTATTTTGGCAGAGCCCAATTATGCCAAAATCGTAGACATTATCGACATCCGTTACTTGAATTTGCGCGAGGATGGCACATTTTATGCGCCAGAAGGAGGCAAAAATCTGGCTCCCCGCCAACACGCCAGATTGCAGAAAACGGGCAAAATTTCCTTTGCATCCATTTACAAAGCTGTGCTCGGATACAGACAAAAACATCCCGGAAAAGCGGTCCTATATTCAGCCGGAAATTACGATTCCAATGCTTGGGCGGTGTTCATGGCTGGCGGATCCATCAGCGCAATCCCACGCGTTTCGAGTGAATTTTTAGCGGATGTTTCCAAGATGAAGCCGGATACATCTGGCGGTTATAAACTGGTGAATCCGGGTGTGGCGGCCGTTTTTTATAAGGAGGACAATGCTGATCTGAACATTGATCTGACTGGCTTCAAAGGAAATTACGTGCTTCGCCGCATCGATCCGGCCACTGGAACATGGATTAGTAAAAGCGAAAAAGTGAAGGGTGGAAAGATAATTCAGGCGGTGACTTCTGCGCAAGCAAAGACCGCTCCTATGGTAATCTGGGTTTCAAAATATTGATTATGCGTACAAAAAACGGACTATTTATTTTGCTGATTTTCCTCGTCGCCATAAGTGCGTGTTCCAAAAGAAGCATTGGACCTGCGGTGTTGAAAGCGGAAAACTTCCGGCATCACGTGGAAAAATTCAACCGGATGGAGGACGAAAACAAGGTGAATGCCATTCCCAATGCGCAATCGTGGGACTGGATGAAGGCTAATATTCCCTTGTTTGACAGCCCGAAGGATAATTTTCAGGAGATCTATTATTATCGCTGGTGGACATTCCGCAAGCACATTCACAACACGCCGCAGGGTTTTATCATCACCGAATTCCTGGTCGACCGTAACTATGCGGATAAATACAACATGATCAGCTGCGCGCTCGGGCATCACATTTATGAGGGCCGCTGGCTCCATAACCAGCAGTATATCAATGATTACGTAAATGTCTGGTTTCGCGGAAATGCAGGTGGTAGGATGAAAAAACTGCTCACATTCAGCAGTTGGACGGCCGATGCGCTTTTCAACAGGTACAAGGTTAACAGGGATAAAGCATTCGTGTTGAACATGTTGCCCGACCTGCAATCTGAATATCAGGCCTGGGAAAAAGACCGCCGCACCGCCACCGGACTTTTCTGGCAAACGGATGTCAAGGACGGCATGGAAGAATCGCTCAGCGGAGGCAGGCGGGAGCAGAATGCCCGGCCTACCATCAACAGTTATATGTATGGCAACGCCCGGGCCATCGCTCAAATCGCCGCTTTAAAGGGCGATTCAACGACCAAAAGCCTGTATAACGCCAAGGCAGACACACTCAAAACATTGATTACCAGTAAACTCTGGAATCCGGAAAACAACTTTTTTGAAACAGTAAAAAAGGGTGGCGCAGGCGAATTTGCAGGCGTTCGCGAGGCGATCGGTTATATTCCCTGGTATTTCAATTTAGCTGATGAAAAACACGATGTAGCCTGGCAGCAAGTCATTGATCCAAAGGGCTTTCGGGCGCCATTTGGCCTTACCACCGCCGAGCGGCGCCACCCCGGTTTTCGCACGCATGGCTGCTGCAAATGTGAGTGGGACGGCGCAGTTTGGCCATTCGCCACTTCGCAGACATTAACCGGCATAGCCAACAGAATGAATGCCGACAAAGCAAAGCCACTAACGGACACCACGTATTTCCGGTTAATGGAGCTGTATGTAGAATCACAATATTATCGCGGGAAGCCTTACATAGGCGAATATCTGGACGAAACGACGGGTTACTGGCTCAAAGGTGACCAGGAAAGAAGCCGCTATTACAATCATTCGACATTCAATGATCTCATTATTTCTGGTTTGGTCGGGCTGCGGCCGAGAGAAGATGATATGATTGAAGTCAACCCATTGATCCCGCAGGAAAAGTGGGACTGGTTTTGCCTCGATAATGTGCTTTATCACGGTAAGATCCTGACCATCATATGGGATAAGAACGGAGATCATTACAAAAAAGGAAAAGGATTGCAAGTTCTGGTCAACGGAAAGAAAGCAGGATCATCAGAAAACATCGAAAGATTATTGATTAAATAAATATGAAAAAACACCTCATCCCAATCGCCGCATTTCTGTTATGTCTCGCCAGTCATGTTCAGGCCCAAACCTGGAAAGACGGCATCATCACCGATGAATTTATTTTCGAAAAAACCTCCTTCCCGGAAAGTCACGCTTCCACGATTGCAGAAACGCCTGGCGGACTGGTGAGCGCGTTTTTTGGCGGGACAAAAGAACGCAATCCCGATGTAGGAATCTGGGTAAGCCGCCTCGAAAGCGGCAAATGGACCGCGCCCGTGGAGGTGGCCAACGGCATCGTCAACGATACATTGCGCTATGCCTGCTGGAACCCGGTTCTATATCAGATTCCAAACGGTGAACTGATGCTTTTCTACAAAGTAGGGCCGAAT
The DNA here is from genome assembly GCF_023821985.2 of Dyadobacter chenhuakuii. Classification (NCBI taxonomy): domain Bacteria; kingdom Pseudomonadati; phylum Bacteroidota; class Cytophagia; order Cytophagales; family Spirosomataceae; genus Dyadobacter; species Dyadobacter chenhuakuii. Next base: position 1,039,366 of record NZ_CP098805.1, read on the forward strand.
GTGCCGGGATGGAAGGGGTTCCTGATCACCTCGAAGGACAATGGCAAAAGCTGGTCGAAACCCAGGGAATTGCAGGAAGGATTTCTCGGCCCGATCAAAAACAAACCGGTTTTGCTCGCGAATGGCGAACTATGGTGCCCGTCGAGCACGGAGGGCAAGGGCGGCTGGCGCGTTCATTTCGAAGTGACGCCCGATTTTGGGAAAACATGGCGAAAAGTTGGCCCGCTGAATGATGGAAAAACGATCCAGGCCATTCAACCGAGCCTTTTAACTTATAAAAACGGAGATATGCAGATCTTGTGCCGCAGCCGGAACCGCGCCATTGTTGAGTCGTGGTCGAAGGATGGCGGTAAAACTTGGTCGGAAATGAAGGCGTCCAATCTGCCTAATAACAACTCCGGGACTGATGCGGTGACATTGAAAGATGGGCGGCAATTGCTCGTTTACAACCACGTGCTGCCTCCGGGCAACGAAGCAAAAGGCCCGCGGACACCATTGAATGTGGCGATTTCAAAGGATGGTAACAAGTGGGAAGCCGTGCTGGTTTTGGAAGATTCGCCTATCAGTCAGTATTCTTATCCTTCTGTGATTCAGTCGGCGGATGGCATGGTGCACATTGTGTATACGTGGCGTCGTGAGCGGATTAAATATGTGAAAATTGATCCCACGAAATTAAAAGGAAAGGCCATTAACGACGGCAGATGGCCGCAGTAAAGGCGGACTGAAATGAATGCTGCTTAGGAAGGTTAAGCCTGAATTTTTACCAAGATCAACATGAAACGAAGGACATTTTTAAGACTGTTAACCCTCTCCGGCGCGCTCTCGCCATGGGCACCGCCGCTTTTGGCAAAAGGAAAAAAGCAGCGCTATAAGGTTGCGGTCATTGATCTGATGATCCTGAAACGTCAGAAATTGAGCGCCTTACCATTGGCTAGAGAGATCGGGGCGGATGGTTTGGAACTGGATATGGGCGGGCTGGGGGACAGGCCGACGTTTGATAACAAACTGGCCGATCCGGCAATAAGAACACAATATTTAGACAAAGCTAAGGAGCTTAATCTGGAAATCTGCTCGCTGGCGATGACCGGTTTTTATTCGCAATCATTCGCCAAACGCGACGGCATTGAAAAGACGGTTGGCGATTGCATTGAAACCATGAAACAGATGGGCATCAAGACCGCTTTTCTGCCGATGGGCGTGCAGGGCGATCTGGTTAAAAATCCGGAATTGCGGCCTCAGATCATTGAGAGGCTGAAAAGCATCGCGCCCATGGCAGAGAAAGCGGGCGTTGTCATTGGCATTGAAACCGCGCTCAGTGCAGCAGAAGAGGTGAAGTTATTGGACGAAGTTGGCTCAAAAGCGATTCAGGTTTATTTCAACTTTTCCAATGCGCTGGAAGCTGGCCGGGATGTGAATGAGGAATTGAAGATTTTGGGCAAAAACCGCATTTGCCAGATTCATTGCACGGATAAGGACGGCGTTTGGCTCGAAAACAACACCCGGCTTGACATGAAAAAGGTGAAGGCAACATTGGATAAAATGGGCTGGAAAGGCTGGCTGGTGATAGAGCGCTCACGCGATGCAGCAAACCCGCGCGACGTAAAAGGGAATTTCGGCGCCAACACCAGATTCATGAAATCTATTTTCAAAATGCATAAAACGCAACCATTATGAACCTGAAATCATTCCTGCTTAGCATTGCATTGCTGACTTCCGCATTGGCAAACGCCCAAAGCAACCCTGATAACGACAAAGCTTATATCACAACTGTCACCAAGCGTTCTGATAAAATACTGGCCGGGCTGCAAATTGCTGATTCGGCGAAATACAAGCAAGTGAGGGAGATTATGGTGCAGCAATATGTTGATCTGAATGATCTTGAAAAAGATAATAATAGCGAACAGGCGGCTCAAAAGCGGACTGATCTGCACAAGCAATTCATGGCGAAACTTTCGGCTCAGCTTACGCCTGCGCAGGTCGAAAAGATCAAGGATGGCATGACTTATGGCGTTCTTCCGATCACTTACAAAGCTTATACCGACATGATCCCAACTTTGAAAGACGCTGAGAAGGCGCAGATTATGAGTTGGTTAACAGAAGCCCGGGAGCTGGCGATGGACGGCGGATCTTCCGAAGAAAAGCATAAGGTCTTTGGCAAATACAAAGGTCGCATTAATAACTATCTTTCAAGTCGGGGCTACGACATTCAGCAGGAGCGCAAAAACTGGGAAGCGCGCCAGAAAGCATCCAAATCAAACGGCTGATCCATGTCATTTTCGTCACGATGTATTTTCTTGTTTTTCGTCCATATATGCCTCATAAAGAGTGTATATGCGCAGTCATTTTCACCTGAGATATACAATGTGAAGTGGACAAGCCAGAGCAAAAATTCGGGAGAATCCATGCCATGTGGCGGCGGCGACATTGGGCTGAATGTGTGGGTTGAAAATGGGGATGTACTGTTTTATTTATCACGAAGCGGGGCATTCGATGAGAATAATATTTTCCCAAAATTAGGGCGGGTTAGGGTTCGTATATCCCCGAATCCGTTCGAAAAAGGGGCCGAATTCAGGCAAGAGTTGAAATTGCAGGAAGGATATGTTGAGATCGCCGGTAAGTCTGGAAATCAGGAAGTTATTTTAAAGGTTTGGATTGATGTTTTTAATCCGGTTGTGCATGTAGATGTATCTGGTAACAAGCCTGTTACTGTGAACGCCTGGTATGAGAGCTGGCGGACAGAAGACCGCGAAGTGCAGGCGCGGGAAAAGAATGCGAGTTCTTTCAAATGGCTGAAAGACAAAGTGATCGCCTCAAAGGACATTGTTCATACACATCAAAACGGGATTCTATTTTACCATCAAAATAAAGATTCAACCTTGTTCGATCTGGCAGTGAAACAGCAGCAGCTCGAACCTCTGAAACCGGCGTTATGGAATCCACTCAAAGGGATGGTTTATGGCGGCTGGATGCAGGGTGAAAATATGGTTCCCGACCTCGACAAAGGGAAATTGAAGGCAGTTTCCGGAAAATATGTCAATGCTCCGTTTCAGGGATTTGGTCTGAGAAGCAAGGCCGCAGCCCGAACGCATCAACTGAATGTATTTCTTCATATTGACGACAATAGCCATGTCGGAAAGTGGAAAAGCGGCTTGGCGGCCGTTGTTTCAAAAGTCAAAAAAGAAGAACAAACAGCCCGGAAGAAAACGCTGGATTGGTGGAAAGCTTATTGGCAGCGAAGCCACATTGCAGTTAATGCCAGAAAGCCGGATGCGGCTTCTCCGATTTGGCAGGTGGGGCGTAATTATCAGATTTTCAGATATATGCTGGGTTGCAATGCTTATGGCTCGTATCCCACAAAATTCAATGGCGGATTGTTCACATACGACCCCGTTTTTATCGATTCGACATTGAAATTCGGGCCGGATTACCGGAGCTGGGGCGGCGGGACATTCACGGCCCAGAACCAGCGGCTGGTTTATTGGCCGATGCTGAAAAGCGGCGATTTTGATATGATGTCATCACAATTTAATTTTTACCTGCGCACATTGGGCAATGCAGAAGCACGCACAAAACATTACTGGGGCCACAAGGGCGCCTCTTTTACGGAGCAAATTGAAAATTTCGGCTTGCCCAATTATGCAGAATACGGACAAAAACGCCCGAAGGATTTTGATCCGGGTTTGGAATACAATGCCTGGCTGGAATATCTCTGGGACACGTCGTTAGAATTTTGCCTGATGATGCTTGATATCGAGCGCTTTACGGGCTCCGACATTAGCAAATATCTTCCGCTGATCGAAAGCTGCACTGTCTTTTTTGACGAACATTATCAATATCTGGCTGAAAAACGCGGAGCGAAAAAGGTTAATCAAAACGGCCACCTCATCATTTTCCCAGGCTCGGCAGCGGAGATGTACAAAATGACTTATAACTCCGTAACAACCATTTCCGGCCTGAAAACAGTGCTTTCGCGCTTGCTTGCCCTGCCGGAAATATACGGAACACCGGATCAGCGAAAAGATTGGGAAAGCAGGCTAAGCAGGGTGCCGCCGTTAAGTTTTCGTCAAATGCAGGGACATCAGACCATTGCGCCGGCCCAAGCCTGGGAGCGGATCCAGAACACGGAGATCCCACAGCTTTACCCTGTTTTTCCTTTCAGCATGTACGGCGTTGGCCTGCCCGACCTGGAAGTGGCGGTGAACACCTGGAAATATGACACCGAAGCCATCAAAAACAGGAACTATACGAGCTGGCACCAGGACAATATTTTTTGCGCAAGACTAGGGCTGACCGAGGAAGCCGCAGCGCTTACCATCAAGAAGTTACAAGATTCTGGCCGCCGGTTTCCGGCATTCTGGGGGCCGGGCCACGACTGGGTTCCCGACCACAATTGGGGCGGTTCGGGCATGATCGGCTTGCAGGAAATGCTGATGCAAACCGTCGGCGACTCGATCCACCTTTTCCCGGCCTGGCCGCAGGACTGGGATGTGCATTTCAAGCTTCATGCGCCTCATAACACAACTGTTGAGGGAGAACTGAAAAATGGAAAGGTCCATAATTTGAAAGTGATCCCGGAGGCACGGAAAAAGGACGTGGTGATGGCCGAATGGGCGAAATCATATTGAGCGCAGTAGAGCAGTTTAGTTTTTAATTTAAATGTTTACAAATGATTTTCAGGTTCTTACAATTTTCCAAAGCAACATTACTGGCCGGGTTTGTGATCAGTCTGAGTACGACGCCGAGCCATGCGCAGGATCTGAAACTTTGGTATAAACAACCTTCCAAGCAATGGGAAGACGCCCTGCCCATTGGCAACGGAAGCCTGGCGGCGATGGTGTTTGGCGGTGTGGAAAATGAGCGGATCCAGTTCAACGAAGAGACATTATGGACCGGCGAGCCGCGGAGTTATGCGCACAAAGGCGCAAGCCAGTATTTAGCTCAGATCCGGACATTGCTGAACGAGGGTAAGCAAAAAGAAGCGGAAGCAATTGCCAGTGAGCATTTTATGGGTGTTCCGCTCCGGCAGATGGCCTATCAGGCATTCGGCGATGTGCACATTGATTTTCCTGAGCATAGGAACGCGAGTGACTATCGCCGCGAGCTGGATCTCGAAAAAGGGATTGCGCAGGTCTACTATAAGAATGGTAATGTCGGTTTCAAAAGGGAGGTTTTTGCAAGTTATCCCGCTAAGGCCATTTATATAAAACTTACAGCCGATCAAGCCGGAAAGCTAAATTTCGCCGTTCGCATGGACGCCATTCATGCGCAAAAAAACATAACCGGGCATGCCAATGAGCTGACATTGCAAGTGAAGGTTGAAAATGGTGTGCTTGAAGGCGTGGCCAAAATGAAGGTTGTTACGGATGGAAAAGTCAGTCATAAGAATGGTAAAATTAACGTTGAAAATGCCACGGCAGCAACATTAATACTTTCAGCAGCAACGAATTATGTGGATTATCAAACTGTAAGTGGAAATCCAGCTGCCAAATCAGCCGCTATCCTCAAAAATGCACCACTTGTTGATAAAGCCTTGAAAGAGCACATTGCGGATCATCAGCAGCTTTTCGGTCATTTTGCGCTGCATCTCCCTATGAAAGCCAATTCCGCATTGCCCACAGACGAGCGGCTTGTCAAATTCAAGGATAACCCGGATGATCCGGCTTTTTTGGCCTTATATGTGCAGTACGCGCGCTATTTGCTTATTGCGAGCAGTCGGCCCGGTACGCATGCGGCGAACTTGCAGGGAAAGTGGAACCACCAGCTGAAACCTTCCTGGGACAGCAAGTACACGGTGAACATTAATACGGAAATGAATTACTGGCCGGTTGAAATGGGCAATCTGCCGGAGTGTCATCAGCCGCTTTTTGCGATGATAGCCGATCTGTCCAAAACCGGCGCAGCGGTGGCAAAGGAACATTACAATGCAAATGGCTGGCTGGTGCATCACAACACGGACGTCTGGCGCGGCGCGGCGCCAATTAATGCTTCCAACCACGGAATCTGGGTCACAGGCGGTGCGTGGCTGAGCCTGCATTTGTGGGAACATTATCGTTTTACACAGGACAAAACTTTTCTCGAAAAAACAGCTTATCCGCTCATGAAAGGCGCAGCGGTGTTTTTTGTGGACTTTTTGGTCAAAGACCCAAAGACCGGCATGCTGATCAGCTCGCCTTCCAATTCACCTGAAAACGGTGGCCTCGTAGCCGGACCGACCATGGATCATCAGATAATCAGGGCCTTGTTCAAAGCGTGCCTTGAAAGTGCGGATGTGCTGAAAACAGATCAGGATTTTGCAGCCAGATTAAAGAAACTTTCCTTGCAAATCGCTCCGAATCAGGTAGGTAAGGCAGGTCAGTTACAAGAGTGGATGACCGATATTGATGATACAACGAGCCATCACCGGCATGTTTCGCATTTGTGGGGCGTGTATCCGGGCGAGGAAATCACGCCTGAAAAAACGCCTGAGCTCATTCAGGCCGCAAAGAAATCGCTCGAATTCCGCGGCGATGACGGAACTGGGTGGAGCCTTGCCTGGAAAATCAATTACTGGGCGAGATTCCTGGATGGCGAGCACGCTTACACGATGATCCGAAAGCTTTTCAACCCCATCATGGATGCGTCCGTTAAAAAGGGCGGGGGAGGTTCCTACCCCAATCTTTTCGACGCGCATCCACCGTTCCAGATCGATGGGAATTTTGGCGGAGCAGCGGGCATCCTGGAATTACTGGCGCAAAGCCATCTTGGAGAACTGCACTTATTGCCTGCTCTTCCCAAAGCATTACCCGACGGAAAAGTGTCCGGCCTGGTGGCAAGAGGTGCATTTGAAATTACCATGAAATGGAAAAACGGTCAGTTACAGCGTGTTGACGTCCTTTCGAAGGCGGGTAACCCTTGCCATGTCCGCTATGGATCCAAGCGTGTGACATTTGATACGGTGAAAGGGAAACATTATAAATTGAATGCGGATCTTCAATTACAGTAAACCTGCCCCATATTTAGCTTTACTTCCGAATGTTTTTTATTTATTTCCTTTCTGAATTTTGAATAATATGAACGGCCCATTTATACTGGCGATTGACCAAGGCACGAGCAGTACCAAAACACTCGTTTTTGATAAAATGGGCGCTGCTGTCGCACGCGGTGTGGAGGCTCTTCATACGCATTATCTGGATGGCGGGCTTGTAGAGCAGGATCCTGAGGAGATTTATCAAAATGTGCTTCTATCGGTTCGCAAGTGCCTCGCCGATTTTGAGCAAAAGGGGGGAATCATTTCTGAGATAACTGCCTGCGGGATTTCGAATCAGCGCGAGACATTCGTGTTGTGGGATGAGAATGGAAAACCTTTGTGCCCTGCCGTGGTTTGGCAATGTAAAAGGTCGGTTGCTGTTTGTGAAAAACTTAAAACGTCCGGCCTGGAAGGTGAGATCCGGGAGAAAACCGGGCTGCTGATCGATCCTTATTTCTCGGGCTCAAAAGTGATTTGGCTCAATGAGCATCATGCAGCCGTAAAAGCCACTATCGAAGCTGGAAAGGCGTTTTTCGGCACAGTTGACACTTGGTTGCTGTACAAATTAACCAGCGGTGCCGCCTATCTCACCGATCATACCAATGCCTCGCGGACCTTATTCTTCAATCTTAAAACATTGGATTGGGACCGCGACTTGCTAAGGAAATTTGATCTGCAAAACCTGCAACTTCCTGATATTCAAGCATCATCTTCATTCTTTGGCGCAATCGATTTTGAAGGATTATTGCAGACCAAGATCAATGTCACCGGTATGATCGGCGACTCACACGCCGCTGCTTTTGGAGAAGGATGTTTCGCGCCGGGCGTGGCGAAAGCAACATTGGGAACCGGTTCTTCCATCTTGATGAATATTGGAAAAGAGCCAAAATTTTCCAAAAATGGCATGGTAACGACTATTGGGTGGAGTACGGGCGATCACGTCGAATATGCACTGGAAGGCGTTATCGTCACGTGCGGTGCGACGGTTTTATGGTTGAAAAATAATCTTGGCATGTTTGGCGACATTGCAGATACGCAGGAAATGGCAAATTCGGTCCGGGATAACAATGGCGTATATCTGGTTCCGGCATTCAGCGGACTAGGCGCGCCGCACTGGGATATGAGCCGCAAAGCGTCCATCACCGGGCTGACTTTCGACTGTAATAAAAATCACGTGGTAAGGGCTGCACTGGAATCCATTCCCTATCAAATCAAGGATGTAATTACTGCTATGGAGTCGGATACGGGCATTTTGTTGCAGGAATTGAAAGTTGATGGCGGCCTCACCGCCAACACATTCGTCGTTCAGTTCCTGGCGGATCTGCTGGAAAAGCCGGTGGTGAATCTTGGCTTTCCGGAGGTTTCAGCCTTGGGTGCCGCCTATCTGGCTGGCCTGCAAGCGGGTGTATATAGGGACATTGCTTTTCTCGAAAATTTGAACACCAACCACACAATGCTGCTTCCCTCGCCTGACAATGCGATCGCACGGGCTGGCTATAAAGGTTGGCAGGAAGCGATTGGTTGACTAATATCAGCATTTTATCAATCGATGAAGCCTGTGTGCAACACACTGGCTTTTATTTTTCTTCTATTTTTCCAGACTATATTTCGATTGCACGCTCTTTTGAGAGTCAAAATGTGTGATAGGGACGGTTTTAAACAATTTTTTATCGAAATAAGACATAAATATTAGCGAATTGTTTTTTGTATGTGAAAATGTTCCTATTTTTCGTAAAAAATAGAATAAAAAAGAAAGTAAAAGAAAAACCACATATGAAGAGAACCTTACCAATCATCCTGGCATTGATACTGGCTGTGCCGGTGGTGAATGCGCAGAGTCTCGCTGTAAAAGGCAGCGTGACAGGCGTTAATGACACGGACCCTTTACCGGGTGTGAGTGTTGTGATCAAGGGGACGCAGCGGGGAACGACAACGGGCGCGGATGGAAAATTCCAGATCGAGGTGCCGAGTCAGGAAACAGTGCTGGTTTTCAGTTTCGTTGGTTATCAGTCTGTTGAAGAGACAGTTGGAAGCCGCACGGAGATTTCGGTAAAGCTGAATTCAGAAAGCAAATCATTGGAAGAAATGGTGGTGGTCGGTTATGGATCGCAAAGCAAGCGCGCTGTTACCGGGGCAGTGATTTCTATTAATTACGACAAATTCAAAGACCGCTCTTTCAGCAATGTGACGCAGTCGCTTGCCGGAACCTTGCCGGGGGTTAACATTTCCCAATCGCAAGGCGCGCCGGGCGCTTCGCCGGTGATCAAGATCCGTGGGGTCAGCTCTATTACAGCCGGCACAAACCCGCTGATCGTCGTGGACGGCGTTCCGCTTGAAAACTTCAATCTGAACCTCATTAACCCACAGGACATCGAGTCGATCGAGGTTTTGAAAGATGCTTCTTCGGCCGCGATTTATGGTTCGAGAGGTTCCAGCGGGGTGATTTTGGTTACGACCAAAATGGGCAAGCCGGGAAAAGTAAGCGTTAGCGCCAACGTGGAGTACGGATCGCAAAAAGTAGTCCGTCGCGTGAAAATGATGGACGCACAGCAATACATTGAAACCTATAAAGATGCAAAAAACAATGCGTGGATAGCGCAGGGCGGAAAGGCCAGCGACCCGAACAGTTTGCGTCCCGCAACATTAAAAATACCGGAAGACTTTACAAATAATCCGCAGCAATTCGGAAAGGGCACCAACTGGCAGGATGTCATGTTCCGCACAGCGCCGTCGTATAATGCGCAAGTGACGATTTCCGGCGGCACGGAAAAAACGCAATACATGTTTTCGGCCGCTTACCTGGATCAAACGGCTGTTTTGGATGCAAACTATTACAAACGCCTGTCCGTAAGATCTAATGTTAAAACGCAGATCAACAAGCGGTTAAGTGTCGGACTCAATCTGGGTATCACCTCTATTTTTGACCGCACGGAAGGCACGCAGGGGAAAAGCGATGTCATCAGTCTGGGTTTACAAAGCAACCCGCATTTTCCGGTTTACAATGAAAATGGCAACCTGGGGTTCCGTGATCCCAATTCAGCCTGGTTCCGGTTCACCTCATTCGGTGACATGAATTTATGGCATCCTTACTCACTTACAAGGGAAGTGGATAAGTCCAGAAAGTCGTTCAATACGCTGGCAACGGGCTTTCTGGAATATGAGATCGTGGATAATCTGAGATTCAGGACGAGCCTTAGCGGTAACCTTTACAACTCGCGCAATGCATTTTATTGGAATGATAAACAAAAATACGGTTACTCGGCGGTGCTGGCAGCGCAAGGCAATGCAGGAGACGCTTATATGTTCAACTGGCTGAGCGAAAACACATTAACCTATGAGAAAAAGATCGGAGAGCATGCATTAACGGGACTTCTGGGTTATACAAGCCAGAAACAGCGTGACGAGACCATGTATGTGGCTGCCAATAATTTCCCTAATGACCTGGTTCACACGCTCAATGCGGGAACGGTCACAGCCGGGAACACCACGGCGAGCGAATGGTCGTTGCTTTCGTATCTCGCGCGGGTGCAATATAATTTTAAGAACAAATATTTCCTGACAGGTGCGATCCGTCGCGATGGTATGTCGCGTTTTGGAGAAGACAATAAATGGGGTTACTTTCCTTCTGTATCAGCAGGTTGGCTCATTTCTGACGAGAGCTTTTTATCAGGCGTGAATGCGATCAACAGTCTGAAACTCCGCGCCAGCTACGGCGTGACCGGTAACAACCAGATCCCTAATTACGGATCGATCAGCTTGCTGGCATCGGCTCCTTATGTGAACGGCACAACGATTGCGAATGGTTTGAAAGTGAGTAACCTGGCCAACTCCGGACTGCGCTGGGAAAAGACAAACCAGTTCAATGTGGGCGTCGACCTGGCTATATTTAACAACCGGGTAAACCTATCGGCAGAATATTACAATTCGATCACCCGTGATATGCTCCTTTTCGTGCCTGTTCCCGACATTACCGGCTTTTCTTCTCAGCTCACAAACATTGGCAAGATGCGCAACCGGGGTGTTGAACTAAACATTTCCACCAAAAACCTGGCAGGTGCCGTTACCTGGACAACCGATTTCAACGTGTCCAGAAACCGCAATAAAGTGCTGCAACTGGGCCCGGGCAATGCGCCGATCCAGTATGTGGATAATGTGGTAACCGTCCGCACGGAAGTAGGGCAGCCTGTTTCGAATTTTTACGGATATGTTTTTGATGGTGTTTTCAACAACCAGGGCGAAATTGATGCTTACCCGCACCACGCCAGCACCACACCCGGCGACCCAAGGGTGCGCGACGTGAACGGAGATGGGAAAATCTCAGATGCGGACCGGACGATATTGGGCAACTACCAGCCCGATTTCACGGCCGGGATCACCAATACGGTTGGTTATAAGGGTTTTGAGCTTTCGTTTTTGTTTCAGGGATCGTTTGGCGGAGAGATTGCCAACAACAATGTGCGCTATCTGGGCACCTGGGACAATGGCCGTAATTTCTTTGAAAGCATGTACAATTACTGGCGTTCGGAAGCCCAGCCTGGCGATGGCAAACATTTCAAGCCGTCGGTAAATTATCTGGGTCTTCAAAAGCAATTCTCGTCCTACTGGGTGGAAGATGCATCTTTCGTACGGTTGCGCAATGTGCGGGTTTCCTATTCATTGCCTGCCAAATGGACCAACAAGCTCAAAATCGGCAGTGCCAGGGTCTACGTGAATGCCGAAAACGTGCATTTATTCAGCAAATACACAGGTTACGACCCAGAAAATACGACTTACGGAACGACGTCATATAGCAGCAGCATGGAAACAGCAGGCTCGTACAGCAGCGGAAATGCGCCTGTTCCGGGAGCATTCCAGGGCGTGGATTACGGATCTTATCCATTGCCAAGAACCATTACTGTAGGCATCAAAGCTGATTTCTAATGCAGCATAGCATCAGAAACTAACGAATCAATTCGCGGCTGCTGTTGCGGCGCATTCGTGGCAAACCCAAAACATTAGAAACAAAAATGAAAAATATACTAAAAATAGCCCTGGCCGCCAGCATATTGGCCACCACGTGGGGATGCAAAGACTCCTTCCTGGAACTTGCACCGATCTCAAACCCGAACGCCGAGATCTTCTATAAAACCAGAACCGATTTTGACCTCGCTACCAATGCGGCTTACAACACTTTGGTAACCGTTTATCATCCGCAGGGTCCGGTTTCCTACGCCGGTGAATTGATGGGCGACAATGTTACGATCTTTAACATTTCAGGCAACCAGGCCGACAAATGGCAGTTCCGGGATTATTCACTGGCTCCTGCGAACACAATGGTTTATCAGTTCTGGCAGGATTTCTACAAGTCGCTTTACAACATTAACATTATCCTGGACAAGATTGCTACGGCCGATATTGACGCCGCTTACAAGTCGCAGGTGCAAGGTGAGATGCTGTTTCTGCGTTCGCTATACTATTTCAATATGGTGCGGATCTGGGGTGATGTGCCGCTAGTAACCAAGCCGGTAACTGCTGCGGAAGCTTACAGCATTTTGCGTTCTCCATCGACAGAAATTTATGCGCAGATCATCAAAGACCTGAACGAAGCCAAAACAAAATTACCCGCCACTTCCAGCATTGTGGGCAGGGCAACCAAAGGCGCTGCGCAAACGCTTTTAGGCAAAATATACCTCACAGCCGGTGATAAGGCCAATGCGGCGAAAGAGCTGAAAGAGGTTTACGACAGCAAACAATATGAGCTGTTGCCTTCCTATGCTTCGCTTTGGGACGTAAAAAATAAGAATACCAAAGAATCCATCTTCGAAATCCAGTTCCTGGGAGGCAGCGCGACGAACCCTTACAGCAATTACTATCTCGAATTCTTCCCCAATTCGATCGCACTGGGCTTTTACGGAGCGGGCATGAACCAGGTCGTTGACGACATCTGGAACGAATATGAAAAAGGCGATTCCCGCAGGGAAGCCAGCATTGATACCGGTTTTGTGGATGCCAAAGGTGCTTTTACGGCTGCGAAATTTCCCAAAAAATGGACAGATAAAACGGCACCGCTTATCAATCAGAACATTGCAGCCAACAACAACTTTATCGTGCTGCGTTATGCGGATGTCCTGTTGATGCTGACAGAAGCAACGGGGGAAGTTTCCTATCTCAATGAAGTTCGTAAAAGGGCAGCATTACCGCTTTACGGAACAGCGGGTTATCCTGCCAAATACAACACCGTGGCGCTGGCACTGGAACACGAGCGCAGAATGGAGCTTGCTTTCGAATTTCACAGATGGTTTGATTTAAAGAGAACAAACCGCGCGATTCCGGTCCTGACCGCCAAAGGAAAGAATGTTTCCGAACCTAAATTACTATTGCCGATCCCGAACATTGTCCGCGATCAGAACTCTAGAATAACACAGAATGCCGGATATTAAACTGAAAATAACAACATTGGTGGCAGTCCTGTGCGTGCAGCTTTCGCACGCGCAGGACACGGTCCGTTATACGGGTAAAACTTTGGTGAATGTAGATTATCACCATGGCGCGCTCACGCCGGCGATCGGCGTCCATTCCTACCAGACATTGCGGGTTAACCGCGAAGATCCGGGCAAGGACACGGCTATAACCTGGACTTATAATCATGCACCCAATCTCGTTTATTGGAACAATACATTTTATCTCAATTACCTGAGCAATCCTGTGGGTGAGCACATTCCGCCGGGGCAAACATTACTTCAGACTTCAAAAGATGGCCTCATCTGGACGAAACCGGTTACGCTCTTTCCGCCCTATAAAATTCCCGACGGGACAAAGAAAAAGACGCATCCCGGAACGGCAAAAGACCTTTACGCAGTCATGCACCAGCGCATGGGTTTTTATGTTTCCAAAAGCAAAAAATTGCTGACGCTTGCCTATTATGGCATTGCCCTGGATGCCAAGGACGATCCCAATGATGGAAACGGGATTGGCCGGGTGGTGCGGGAAATCAAGCAGGATAGCGGTTTCGGGCCTATTTACTTCATCCGGCCTAATGCTTCCTGGAACCAAAAATCGGGTTATCCGCTGTATACGGAAAGCAAGGATAAGGAGTTTGTCAAAGCATGCGAAGAGTTGCTGGCTAATAAGCTCGTAACGCAGCAATGGGTAGAGGAAGCCGACCGCGATGATCCTTTGATCTCATTGAAAGGAGAGTATAAAGCGCTTAGTGCCTATCATTTGCCAGATGGCAGGGTGGTGGGCCTTTGGAAAAATGCCTTAACCAGCATAAGCAAAGACAATGGCGCCACTTGGCTGTACAAGCCCAGGCGTGCGCCAGGATTCGTCAATAGTAATGCTAAAATATGGGGGCAAAAAACTTCCGACGGCAAATATGCAACGGTTTACAATCCATCCGAATTCCGCTGGCCGCTCGCCATTTCGGTAAGTGATGATGGACTGAATTATAAAAATCTGCTCCTGGTAAATGGCGAGATAACGTCCATGCGTTATGGCGGCAATTACAAATCTTACGGCCCGCAATATCCGCGCGGCATCAGTGAGGGTGACGGCGGTCTAGCGAACGGGATTCCGCCGGATGGAAAGCTTTGGGTGAGTTATAGTATGAACAAAGAAGACATCTGGGTCTCATCCGTGCCTGTGCCTGTAAGGTCCGTGGCCGAGAAACACGCAACAGACCGCTTTAATGAGCTGCCAAACGGAAAGGAACTTTCGGAATGGAACATTTATAGTCCGCTTTGGGCCGCTGTCGGCATTGAAAAAGGTGCAGATAATACCAAATTCCTGTCCTTAAAAGACTCAGATCCATTTGATTATGCCAAAGCAGAACGCGTAATACCGGCTACTAAACAGCTGACTGCTGAAATTGCTGTTGAGCCAAAACAAAATGACCACGGTTTGCTGGGTATTGAGTTTCAGGATGCAAAAGGCACACCCGGGATCAGACTTTCCTTTGATTCGACGGGTAATTTCAGGGCGAAAGCAGGTTATAGGAACAAAAATCTGATGACCTATAA
Organism: Dyadobacter chenhuakuii; assembly: GCF_023821985.2. Classification (NCBI taxonomy): domain Bacteria; kingdom Pseudomonadati; phylum Bacteroidota; class Cytophagia; order Cytophagales; family Spirosomataceae; genus Dyadobacter; species Dyadobacter chenhuakuii. The sequence continues at coordinate 1,054,369 of NZ_CP098805.1, forward strand.
GCCGGGTGAAAAATACGAGATCACGGTAAGGCTCAACACGGAAACGCGGCTTTACAGCGTGACTGTCAATGGCAAAAATCTAGGCAATAACATTCTTTTTGCCCCGCTGGAATCCGTGAGCCGCATCACATTCCGGACAGGAAACACCAGACGATTCCCTAATGCCGACACGCCCACAGATCAAATGTACGACCTTCCCAATGCAGGCGGAAAAGACCGGGAAGCGGCTTATAACGTCCGATATGTAACGAGCAAGTCAGAATAACTTCTCAACGAACGAGATATGAATTTAAATAAGAGAATAATCACTACGATTTCCGCATTTTTCCTTGCACAAATGCTTTACGCACAGGATAATGCATTGGTAAACACGTCAAAAAGCTCCTTCGCCAAACTCCACGGCACCGACCTGAACGCCGTGCAATGGACACAAGGATTCTGGGCCGATCGCTTCAAAGTTTGCCGCGAAACCATGGTCCCCGAACTTTGGAAAACCTACACCGATCCGACTATCAGCCATTCTTTCCGCAACTTTGAAATTGCGGCAGGCTTGGAAAAAGGGAACTTCAAAGGGCCTTCTTTCCATGATGGTGACTTTTACAAGACATTTGAAGCCGTCGCGAGCATGTATGCGGCTACAAAGGACAAAAAGCTGGATGAAATGATGGACAAGGCCATCGCCGTTATGGCCAAGGCCCAGCGTGAGGATGGCTATATTTATACCAAAGCGATTATAGATCAAAAGAAGAGCGGCGAAGCTCAAATGTTCGCCGACAGGCTCAGTTTTGAAGCCTACAATTTTGGCCACCTGATGACCGCCGCCTGCGTACATTACCGCGCAACCGGAAAAACGTCATTGTTGAATGTTGCTAAAAAAGCAGCCGATTTTTTAATTGGTTTTTATAACACGGCCACGCCCGAGCAATCCAGAAACGCCATTTGCCCGTCACATTACATGGGTTTATCGGAGCTCTACCGCACAACGCGAGATGAAAAATACCTGACATTGGTCAAGCATCTGATCTCCATCAAAGGCGCAACCGAAGGCACCGATGACAACCAGGACCGGATCCCGTTTTTGAAACAAACCAAAGTCATGGGTCACGCCGTGCGTGCCAATTACCTGTATGCAGGCGTAGCAGATGTGTATGCCGAGACAGGTGACGCCGCGCTGCTGAAACAGCTTCACGTCATGTGGGACGATGTTACCCAGCATAAAATGTATGTTACCGGCGCCTGTGGCTCGCTTTACGACGGCGTCTCCCCGGACGGAACTTCCTATAAGCCCGACGAGGTTCAAAAAGTGCATCAGGCTTACGGCCGGGATTACCAGCTTCCCAACTACACCGCCCACAACGAAACCTGCGCGAACATTGGCAATGTGCTCTGGAACTGGCGGATGCTGCAAATCACGGGCGATGCAAAATACGCGGACATTGTAGAGCTCGCCTTATACAACAGTGTGTTGTCAGGCATTAATTTGAAGGGGGATAAATTTTTGTATACCAATCCATTAAGCTATTCCGATTCGCTTCCTTTTGCGCAACGCTGGTCGAAGGATCGGGTGAGTTATATCTCAAAATCCAATTGCTGCCCGCCTAACGTTGTGCGCACCGTTTCAGAAGTGAGCCAGTATGCTTACAGCCTGTCGGATGCAGGTGTGTTTTTTAATCTGTATGGAGGCAATAATCTGGATACAAAACTCAAATCGGGTGCATTAAAGCTGACCCAGACCACGGATTATCCCTGGGACGGAAAGGTGAATATAACTTTGCAAGCAGCACCCAAAGACCCGTTTACCATGTCTTTCCGCATTCCCGGCTGGTGCAGCAATGCGAAGATATTGGTAAACGGAAAAGCGCACAACAGCAGGCTGGTTTCAGGAACTTACGCAGAAATCAAAGGCAATTGGAAAGCAGGCGACAAGATCGAAATAATGCTTCCTATGCCTGTAAAACTGATCGAATCAAACCCATTGGTGGAGGAAACACGCAACCAGATCGCCGTGAAGCGCGGCCCGGTTGTGTATTGTCTGGAATCGGTGGATTTGCCCAAAGGAAGAACCATTTTCGACGTGGCCATCAGTGTAAAAAATAATTTAAAACCGACACCATTAACCATTGAAAACAGCCCGGTTATGAGCCTGCAAGGCGATGCCATGCTGGTGGATAAAACGGATTGGACCAGAAAACTATACCGGGAAGTTTCCACAGAAACACCAAAAACAATCCCCGTCCGCCTGGTCCCATATTACGCCTGGGGCAACCGCGGGCACAATGATATGTCGGTCTGGCTGCCGCTGGCGCGGTAAAAGCAGCTAGGCATTATCCAGCAGAAAGCCCGGGTCAACACCCAGTTTTTGGTATACGGCTTTCAAAAAAGGAACGTCCGGCTCGCGCTTGCCATTCAGGATCTGGGAAAGCTTAGGCTTCCCCAGCCCAAGCATATCCGCCAGCGCCGCCTGTGTCAATTTCAGCTGAAAGCGCTTTAATTCAACCATTTCGGGGATGGTTTTGGGAATAGGGAAAGGGTAATAAGTTTTTTCAAATGCTTGAATAGCCAGCGCAAGCGACTCAATCATTTCGGCTTCCTGATCAGAGATATGGTCTTCACCTTTTTTCATCAGAACATCAAGATCATGCAAAGCATGCTGATATTCAAGCTCGGTTTTTAATTTTTTCATAACGCTTATAATGTTGAGATATCTAAGTGATCATATTGTTTGTGTGTGCCAACAAACCGGATAAATAATGTCCGTTTCTTAAAAAATATCCTCGCTACCAACCGGCAATTGTTACCAGCAATGTTGAACACAAAAAGCCCATTTCCAACTGAATCAACCGAGTTAAATGTCTTTTTGATATCGCTAAAATTTGACCAATCGCAGGCGGCCGTTTCTTTATACCACTTTTCCAGAGCCTGCTGCCAAGCCGGATTCTTGATGCAAAATTCCCTGATAGCCTTGTGCGAAACAATTACCAAAACGCCAAAATTAAATATTCCCAAAATTATAATATTGTTTTCGAAATAAAAACATTGTTTCAAAATATGAAATTATTCGGATCGGACATTAGGCTTCCATTTTACTCCTTGTTAATCGTTTTGCTCTGCCATCGGGTTCAGGCTCAGCAAACTTTCCAGCCCGACTGGCAGTCACTTGAAAATCATAATGAAGTTCCGGACTGGATGCGGGATGCGAAGTTTGGGATTTATTGTCATTGGGGCGTGTATGCGGTGCCGGCTTATAATAATGAGCATTACATTCAGCATATGCATAACGACAGCCCGGATTATTCGAAGCTGGGGACTTATAAGCGGCATCTAGCCCTTTACGGGCCTTTGGAAAAGTTCGATTATCACGACTTCATTCCAATGTTCAAGGGCGAGCATTTCAATGCGAATGAGTGGGCGGACCTGTTTGTGAAAGGCGGTGCACGGTTTGCCGGCCCGGTTGCCGAGCATCACGATGGTTTTGCGATGTGGGACAGTGACCTTACGCCTTTCAACGCGAAGGATATGGGGCCGAAAAGGGATGTTGTGGGTGAGCTGGAAAAGGCGATCCGACAGCGGGGGATGAAGTTTTTCACCTCCCTGCACCACGAACTGAATTACACCAATGTAAAAATGAAACCCGGCTGGGCAGGTTCGGATCTGAAGTATGCGAAGCTCTATGGTTCGACCATGAAGAAGCAGGAATGGGACCAGATGTGGATGGACAAATGCAAGGAGCTTATCGACAAATACCATCCCGACGTGATTTACCACGACGCCTGGCTCGAACAAGTGCCTGAAAAAAACCTGCAAACGTATCTTGCACATTATTTTAACGAAGCGGAAAAACGCAAGCAGGACGTAATTGTGACATATAAGGGCGAAGATATTCCCGCCGGCGTTGGCATGGAAGACCATGAAAATTCAAATCCCAAAAACATCATAGCAAAGCCCTGGCTATGCGATTATTCCATCGGAACGGGCCTCTCTTACTCCTGGGGCTACACCGAAGGCATGGAGATCCGCCAGCCCAAAGAGATTATTCATACATTGATTGAAGTGGTCAGCAAGAATGGGCAAATGCTTTTGAACCTCTCACCTAAGGCTGACGGCACATTTCCGGACGACCAGAAAGAAGTGGTTTATAAGGTAGGGCGCTGGATGTGGTCGTTTGGCGAGGCAATTTATGACACCCGGCCATTCAGTGTTTTTGGCGAAACCACGGCCGCAAATCAAAAGGTTTATTATACTCAAAAAGGAAAGACCATTTATGCCATTTTTCTGGACTGGCCGGGTGATAATGTGGCTGTCAAACTCAAAAACCTCAGCTCACAAAGCGTTAACGGGAAACTGAAAAGCGTACATCTGCTGGGCCTGAAAAATCTGGTGAAATGCGAAAGCACACTATCTGCCAGCGGATTGACACTCACTGTCCCTGCAAAAACCAGGATTCCCTCTGACCTCGCTTATGTCTTCAAAATTGAAACGGAATGAAAAAGTATAGTTTAATGCTCGGGTTGTTTTTGTTTGCATTTGCATCGCTGGCGCAAGTCAAATCCGGTGATGCAGGCAGTAAAAAGATCAACATTTATCTGGCCGGTCCGGTCAGCAACCGCATAGCGTTTGGTGCCATGAAACTATCCGAAGCGCTCAAACAGAATGGCTTTGCAGTGACCATGTTGCCGAAATCTCCCAAAATGCCGCCTTCGGGCAAAGTGAAAACTATTTTCATTGGCATTTCCAGCGATGAGTTAATGGAAATGATCATGAAGGATTTGCCTAAGACTCCCGCAAAAAGTCCGGGTAAGGAAGGCTTTCAAATTTTATCGTCGGGCAGCAAAGTGATCCTTTCTGGTTCCGACGCGTCGGGTGCTTTGTATGCCTGTCTGGAACTGGCTGAGCGGATAAAAAATGAAGGCAAGATTCCGGAGAACCTGGCGATTTCTGACCAACCCGAAATGGTGCTGCGCGGGACTTGCATCGGCATTCAAAAGCCCGTTTATCTTCCTGGTCGCACGGTGTATGAATATCCTTACACGCCTGAGAATTTCCCCTGGTTCTATGATAAGGCACTATGGATCAAGTATCTGGATATGCTCGTCGAGAACCGGATGAACTCCCTTTATCTTTGGAATGGGCATCCTTTTGCTTCATTGGTTAAGCTCAAAGATTATCCCTACGCGGTTGAGGTGGACGACGAGACATTTCGTAAAAATGAAGAGATTTTCAGCTTTCTCACCCAGGAGGCCGACAAGCGTGGGATTTGGGTGATCCAGATGTTTTACAATATCATTGTTTCGAAACCATTTGCCGATAAGCACGGGATCAAAACGCAGGACAGAAAGCGTCCGATCACCCCTCTAATCGCCGACTACACCCGAAAATCCATCGCCGCTTTTGTTGAAAAGTATCCGAATGTTGGCTTGCTCATTACGCTTGGCGAGGCCATGGACGGAGATGATACGGACGTGGAATGGTTTACAAAAACCATTATTCCAGGTGTAAAGGAAGGTTTGTCACAGCACGCAATCCAACCACCGATTGTCCTTCGCGGGCATGACACGAACCCGCAGCTCGTGATGAAAGCCGCACTGCCGCTTTACAAAAATCTGTACACGATGAATAAATACAACGGCGAGGCTTTAACGACTTACCAGCCCCGCGGGCCATGGGCGAAAATGCACCGGGAAATGAGCGAGCTGGGTTCTACACACATTGATAATGTGCACATTTTGGCCAATTTAGAGCCATTTCGGTATGGTTCTGCGGATTTTATTCAAAAAAGTGTCCAGGCGATGCACGACGTTCACGGTGCCAACGGACTGCATTTGTATCCCGAAGCATCCTATTGGGACTGGCCTTTTTCAGCGGACAATGTTACACCACGCCAGCTTCAAATGGATCGTGATTGGGTTTGGTACAAAGCCTGGGCACGTTACGCATGGAATTGCCGCCGCGGCCGGAATGAGGAAATTGTCTATTGGACCAAACAATTGGGTGATGATTTTGGCATAAATAATCACGGAAAAGAGGTGTTGGAAGCCTATGAGCAGGCAGGCGAAATCGCGCCAAAGTTATTGCGGAGGTTTGGGATCACAAACGGAAACCGGCAGACGCTCACATTAGGCATGACCATGAGCCAGCTGGTTAACCCCAAAAAATACAGGGTATGGGCGGAGCTTTATAATTCCGACGGACCTGAGGGTGAAACGCTTACGGAATATGTCCGAAAGGAATCGCGTGGCGAAAAGCACGTGGGGGAAACGCCGGTGCAGATCATTGACGAAGTGGCGGAGCACGGAAAGTTAGCCGTTGCGGCCATTGAAAAAGCAGCGCCGCATGTGAGTAAAAACAAGGAAGAGTTCGCACGCGTACAAAATGACATGTATTGTAATCAGGCGCTAGCCGATTTCTTTGCTGAAAAAGTGAAAGCAGCAGCGTCGGTTTTGAAATATCAAAATTCCAATAATATTAATGATCTTGAAAACGCGATTCCATACCTGGAAAATAGTGTAGTACATTTCCAACGGCTCGCTGATCTGACTAAAAATACCTATTTGTATGCCAACAGCATGCAAACTGCCCAGCGACGCGTACCGGTGGGCGGGGACGATGGCAAAAATAAAACGTGGGTGGAATTGCTGCCCTACTACCAACAGGAATTGGAACATTTTAAGGGCAATGTTTCAAAGTTACGCGCTGGTGCAAATGTCGCAGCGGCAGCACAAGCAATGCTCCAAGTCGCTGACGTTACATTAAAAGACAAAAGTCTGAAACGGATCAGCTGGGAAACCGGCCAGAAAGTCTTCTCAGATCGCGCCACCAAAATTTCCGGAATAGCGCAAGCTTTGCAGCCGTTGCAGGGAATTCAGTTTTCAGCGCAGGATCGGGAAAGTAAGCAGACGCGGATTACGTTCACGAATGACAAGCCGGTTGACGTGCTGGTAGGATATTTCCAGGATAAGGACAAAAAGTTTTTGGCAGCGCCCAACCTTGAAACCGACGCCAGCGCGAATGATCGCGGCGAAGCTGAGGTCCGCATTGCCAATGCTGTAAAGCTATCGGACCTGCCGGAAGTGAATGTGCACAGTTACCGGTTTCCAGCAGGAGAAAATACACTTATTTTAGGCCAGGGAAGGGTTCTTGTACTCGGATTCATTGAGGCAAACCAGGATTTAAAAGCAATGCAGAACGACGCAAAAGCAAACGCTTCAACCACATTGGACTGGCTGTTTGAATAATATTAGCGACAAGTTAGCTGCTTAAAATTCCCGTATCCAAATGTTGCGGAAACTCACGCGGCTGCCATGTTCCTGCAACCGCAATGGCAGCTTCGATTCGTGATATTCGTATTTGGGATAGCCCTGGTAAACCATTGGTCCTTTCAGTTCCACGTGATTGAGGATCAGCACATTATTGTGCAGGACCGTCATGTAGGCCGGTGTTTTCAATGTCTTGTCGGCATTGAAAACCGGCGCAGTGAAAACAATGTCAAAGGTTTGCCAGGCCTGCGGCTTGCGCGCCGCGTTTACCAGCGGAACGTGTTGTTTGTAAACGCTTCCGGCCTGTCCGTTGTAGTAGATCCGTGTTTCGTAATTGTAGGATTCGTAGATCTGTAATTCGTAGAGTCCCATCAGAAACACACCGCTATTGCCCCGGTTCATGCCTTTATCTTCTTTTGGATCGGGCGTCTTCCATTCAACATGAACCTGCGCATTCCCAAATTTCCGCTTCGTCTGAATGTCCGTCGTCTTAGGAACGATCGTCATTCCCTCCGCATTAACCTCCCATTTCACGGCCGACCCATCCAGGTGCACCCACTGACCCAAATCCTGCTTCCCGCCAAATAACACAACTGCATCAGAAGGCGGCATATCCCGCTCCCCAGGCATCACAACCGGCGGTTTCACCGACCAGTCTTCCGTGGCAGAAGCGGGTGGGAGGGTTTGGGCGGGCGCTACCACGTTCAGCAGCAGATTTAAAACTAGGATTGCAGAAATTTGCTGATGTTTCATATTAGTGTTACAAAAAGGGGCACGACTTGATGAGAAAAGCATTTCACCGCACCTTCATAACCCCTTTCATCACGAACGAATGCCCGGGGAAGCTGCATATGAATGGGTAGTCGCCTGGTTTTGGGGCGGTGAAATAGATGGTTTGGGAGGTTTCGGGTTGGATGAGGCAGGTGTGGAAGAGGACGGATTTAGTGTCCGGGATGTAGCCGGCATTGGTGCCGTTGAGGCCCATATCCATGGCCAGCTGACCCACTTCTTCGCCTTTTCCCGGTGTGATAACCACCAGATTATGAAGCATGTCATCATTGTTATCGAACACGAGCTTCACCTTGCTGCCTGCCTTCACTTCCAGAATTTCTTTGTCAAATTTCAACCCCGGCTTGGTGGCCATATTGATCGTCACATCAGCTCCCGTTTTCCATTCTGAGGGCTGCTCGTGAATGGATTTGGTAGGATCAGTCCCGCAGCCTGTCGCTGATGCGGGTGCTTGCGAATGTGCCATGGCATGGTGCGTATGGCTGGTGCCTTCTGGGAATGAATTAATGGTGTAATAGGCCTCGGGATGAAGCAACTTTTCGCCTTTCGGTGTCGCCAGGTTTGCAATTTTTAACTCATGAATGTAGCCTGCACGAAGCCCGTTAACAGTCAGTTTCACCTTTGTCCCATCTTCTGAAATTTCCGCTTTTTCCACATGGCAATTTCCTGAATTGATAACCGGGCTGCCGTATTTTTTGTGGTAGCTGTAAGTAAAACCGGTCATTTTATAATTCTCTGTGGCACCAGCAACCGCTTTGTCTATGGGTTTGGTAAATTCAAGTTCAAAACCGGTTGTTGTAATGCGCATTGCCTTGATTTCCAATGGGAATTGTTCTGGAAAAATCAGTCTTTGTAAACCAAAAAGCTCTTTCCCGGTCGACGCCCAGCCGCGGCTCGTCATGCCAACAAATAGGGAGTGATCGCTTCCCCAGGCCATGCGCAAAATACCAGAAGCAAAGCCCTCGCGAAATGGAAAACAAGCGCCCTGATACTGGCCATTCACTTTTTCCAAAAATGCACGCATAATTTTGCTATGCCCTTGATCACCAACGAGCAGCTGCCCTTTGAAAGGCCCGGCTTCTTCCGAATCCATGGACACGATCGCAGAAGTGGAAATGCCCATCACCGTGTGTGGAAACCAAATGCTCGGGACTTTGAAATGCGGTTTCCCCATTGCATAATCGTACATAATGCCAATGGAATCGGTAAAAGAGGAGCGTTCCAAATCAATAGGTGAACCTGGTTCCGATGCCCATTTCAACCCTGCCGGATGCCCTGCGAAATCGCCTGCGTTCAGGTGCGTGATGCGCCCTGAGCCGATCCAGTCGCCCTGGTTTTCTGCCACGAAAATGTCTCCGTAAGCATTCAGCCCAAAGGCTGCCGGCGAACGCATACCCGTGGCAAAGGGCGTCATTTTGCCATCCTCTGTAATTTTAAGCATCCATCCGCGCCATTTGGTAAGGCTTTCGCCGCGGCCCACCCAACTCAGATTAAGCGTCACCAACATTTCGCCGTTCGGCAGGATCAGCGGGCCGTATGAGTATTCGTGATAGTTTCCGGAGATCGGCCAGGAGTAAACGGTTTGGAACAGGTCCGCCAGGCCATCGCCGTTGCTGTCCGACATTTTGGTGAGCTCGGAGCGCTGCGTAGTATAAAAAGCGCCCTTCTTGTAAGCCAGCCAAAGCGGTTCGTGCAACCCACTGGCGAAGAGCGAATAACCTGGTGTCCGGCTTCTTTTCTGATATGGATCGTCAATCACCCAGATCTCGCCGCGCCTCGTGGCCACGCCGAGTTTGTCATCATCGGTGAATGCCAGTCCGCCTACTTCCAGCATAATGCTGTCGGGCACAGGCACTGTCGATATTTTGTAAAATTTACTTTCATTTTCTAAAACATTCTGAGCAAGAGCATTCACCGCGCAGATGAACAACAATGCAACAATTGCGCACCTTACCATATTATATTATACTTAATCGTAAGTGTATCTTTTTGAACCGGCAGAATGAGTTGCTGGCGGCCATTATCGAGGCGGAGAATCGGCTTCACACCTCCCGTTTCCAGATTTTCTATATAGTAGCTCTTATCATCCACGGCATATCCGCCGCCATTTGTCTGCTCGATCACCCTTCCTTCCGCCAGCAAGAGATAGGCGTTTGAACCAGGTTTTGAAACCGTTTTGATTTCTCTGGTTAATCCTGCATTATCAATGGCTGCGCGGATCAGATCTTCAACAGTAGTCCCATTAAGTGTATAAAAATAAATGGGTAATCCACTGTTAGTCAGCTTATAACCACGGTTTGTGAAAACGCCTTCCGCTGTTTGCGCTGAATCTGGCCATGGCGCTTTCGGAGATGATAGATTGGCCAGCAGGGGCTTTTGGGCCAGTTCGAGTTTGGCGCCGAGTGGGATTTCGAGTTGCTTTTCACCGCGTTCCGTCCACAAATTGGAAACATCAATAAACCGTCCGTGCCACGCCGACAGCAAATTATAACGCTTCATATCGTACGCATAATTGTTCCCGCTCTTTTCCTTTGCGGAAGTCGAGGCCGGAATGCCGACGGAGGCCGTGTAAGGATTGATTTCATTGCGATGCATCATGAATCCGCGTTGCATGGCAGGCCTGTTTTTGACTTCATATTCAAGCGGTTCAAAGCGCTCGCTCACACGCATGGAAGCCGGTGTGGTAAGCGATTGCCAGGGAATTTGCGGACCTTCATAATGCAAAACGAGGCATTCGTCCGAATTGGAGTAAATGATTTTGAATGGGTATTTTCCCTTTTTGAGCGGATGTTTGGCATAAAACGCACGCTCAAAATCCCGAGTCCCTTTATTATCGATGATCCGTTTTCCGTCCAGGTAAAACCATGCGCCGCCACCAGCGATCATTTTGAACAGATAATCTCCGTCGCGCGGAATGTCCATTATGCCTTCCATCGCCAGCTGCGATTTACGGTCGCCAACCAAATGCGAAAGGGTGTCCGTCGCGCCGGTGCGTTTGGGTTGCAGCGATACCAGTGTGTCAGGATTTTTGTGCAGGCCCTGATAAACCTTGAATTTCGTATCGGATATGCGGATCAAATCCCCGTTGTAGGTTTTATATCGAATGTTCCTGATCGCAAAGGGCAGATCGTTTCCTATAAATGTCAATGAGTAATTTGAATTTTTCCCACGCGTATTAATGCTTCGTTTCTCAGCCCTATTAACAAATTCCTGGCCATTCAGCAAGATCTTCTTGAAGCGTGCCGGTTGCTTTTCTTTTCCATCTTTATCTAAAACCGGCGCTTGAAATTGGATCGCTAAATGTTGCCACAGACCAGGCGCTTTGGCTCCGGGATTGACTTCCTTCATCCAATCATCCGTGATTTTGATGCCATAGCGATCATGGAGCAGAATTTGGAAAGATGCGCCCTTAGACAAAAGGAAATCCAGCTCAATATCGGAATTACCAAACTGTGCTTTGCTGGTGAGTGGATGATTCTGTTTCAAAGGTTTATAAACCAAAATTCCCTTTCCCTTCGTCTCGTCAAGGTTTCCCGTTTGCTTCCGGTCGGCGGACACATTGCCCGCGATATGCCAGGTTTTGTTATCCGGACTGCCGAATTGTTCCAGATTATCCAGCTTTAATGTATCGAATGGAAGGCTTTGCATGTCGGATTTCGCGAAGGCGAGCGGTGCGTACAAAATCAAAACCGCTGACAGGAGCTTTTTGGCGAATATTGGGATAGGCATCATTGAAGTCTTGTATTCACTTACCAGGAAATAGTATTACAATTATAGTATTTTATTTTCTGTTATTATTTTTTATTTTCTTTTATTTTCGCAAATTTGCTTTTGATATGTAAAACCTATCTATTTGTGCAGTCTTTATGTTTATTTTCTGTTCCGATATGATTACTTAATAGTTTTCCTTCTATTTTTAGGTAAAAACCATAAGGACTACAAACTATAACATAAATGCTCGCAAATCAGAGAAGGGACAAAATACTGGAATTGCTTAAAGAGGACGGCTCGGCGAAAGTGATTGACCTGGCCAAACTTTTCAAAGTAACCGAAGTGACGATCCGGCAGGATCTGGACAAGCTGGAAAAGGATGGGCTGGTCACCAAAGAACACGGCGGTGCTTTTTTGAAGAATGTAGAAGACCAGGTCCGCAACTTTTCACTGGCTAACCAGGAACATCTGGATAAAAAAGAAGCGATCGCGGCAAAGTGCATGGAATACATTGCCAATGGCGACACCATTATCCTTGATTCCGGCTCAACAACGACGGAAATAGCCAAAAAGCTGAGAGGCAGCAACCGGCATCTGACCGTGATTACCAATGCATTGAACATTGCATTGCTGCTCGGCGCAGAGACGGGGATAGAAGTGATCATGACAGGAGGCGAGTTCAAGCCGCCGACATTGTCGCTTACAGGGCAGAAGGCCGCAGATTTTTTCAAAGGGCTTAATGTGCAGAAGTTGTTTTTGGCCACGGCCGGCTTATCGCTGAAATCGGGCCTTACTTACCCCAGTATCAGTGATTTAGTAGTAAAAAAGGCTATGATCGACGCGGCTGACACAACTTACCTGGTAGCAGATTCCACCAAAGTAGGCAAAAGCGCTTTCGCAAGTTTAGGAGCCCTGTCCCTGATAGACTATGTAATCACCGACGCAGGAATCGAAGAAAAACACAAACAGCTTTTTCACGATAATGAAATCGAATTAATCATAGCTGGATAAAGAACATTCTGGCTCAAAAGAAAAAGAAAAAGCCCCCCAGGGGCAAAAAATATCCTGGCTCATAAGATCCCCAGGTTGAAACCTGGGGCCAAGATATGATTCAGCCCTGTGGGCTTTTGTTGCCAGTAGTAAATAAAAAAGCCCATCGGGCTAATCAATAAAATGGCCCCGGGTTTCAACCCGGGGATCAAAAGAAAAAGAAAAAGAAAAGCCCCCCAGGGGCAAAAAAATATCCTGGCTCATAAGATCCCCAGGTTGAAACCTGGGGCCATGATATGATTCAGCCCTATGGGCTTTTGTTGCCAGTAGTAAATAAAAAAGCCCATCAGGCTAATAAATAAAATGGCCCCGGGTTTTAACCCGGGGATCATAAGATAAAGAAAAAGCCCCATCAGGGGCATAAATATCCTAGCCCAGGTTTCAACCTGGCGGGAAATAAAAAAATCAAAATGAGCGAAAAAGGAAGTATAGGGGTGATCATAGGGAACAGGGATTTTTTCCCGGACAGGCTGGTCGCAGAAGCGCGTGTGGAGATTATTGACCTGCTGGCGAAATTGAAGATCAACAGCATTATGCTCGATACCGAGGATACCAAACTCGGCGGCGTCGAAACGTCCCCAGGTTGAAACCTGGGGCCATGATATGATTCAGCCCTATGGGCTTTGGTTGCCAGTTATAGATAAAAAAGCCCATCGGGCTGATCAATAAAATGGCCCCGGGTTTTAACCCGGGGATCAAGAGAAAAAGAAAAAGAAAAGCCCAACAGGCAAAAAAATATCCTGGCTCATAAGATCCCCAGGTTGAAACCTGGGGCCATGATATGATTCAGCCCTGTGGGCTTTTGTTGCCAGTAGTAAATAAAAAAGCCCATCGGGCTAATCAATAAAATGGCCCCGGGTTTTAACCCGGGGATCAAAAGAAAAAGAAAAAGAAAAGCCCAACAGGGACAAAAAAAATCCTGGCTCATAAGATCCCCAGGTTGAAACCTGGGGCCATGATATGATTCAGCCCTATGGGCTTTGGTTGCCAGTAGTAAGTAAAAAGCCCATCGGGCTGATCAATAAAATGGCCCCGGGTTTCAACCCGGGGATCAAAAGAAAAAGAAAAGCCCAACACGGGCAAAAAAATATCCTGGCTCATAAGATCCCCAGGTTGAAACCTGGGGCCATGATATGATTCAGCCCTATGGGCTTTGGTTGCCAGTAGTAAGTAAAAAGCCCATCGGGCTGATCATTAAAATGGCTCCGGGTTTTAACCCGGGGATCAAAAGAAAAAGAAAAAAAAGTCCCCCAGGGACAAAAAACATCCTGGCTCATAAGATCCCCAGGTTGAGACCTGGGGCCAAGATATGATTCAGCCCTACGGGCTTTGGTTGCCAGTAGTAAATAAAAAAGCCCATCGGGCTGATCAACAAAATGGCCCCGGGTTTCAACCCGGGGATTATAAGAAAAAGAAAAGACCCCCCAGGGGCAAAAAAAATCCTGGCTCATAAGATCCCCAGGTTAAAACCTGGGGCCATGATATGATTCAGCCCTACGGGCTTTGGTTGCCAGTAGTAAATAAAAAAGCCAATCGGGCTAATAAATAAAATGGCCCCGGGTTTCAACCCGGGGATCAAAAGAAAAAGCCCCATCAGGGGCATAAAATATCCTAGCCCCAGGTTTCAACCTGGCGGGAAATAAAAAAATCAAAATGAGCGAAAAAGAAAGTATCGGAGTGATCATAGGGAACAGGGATTTTTTTCCGGACAGGCTGGTCGCCGAGGCGCGTGTGGAAATTATTGACCTGCTGGCGAAATTGAAGGTCAACAGCATTATGCTCGATACCGAGGATACCAAACTCGGCGGCGTCGAAACGTTTCAGGACGCACAGAAATGTGCAGCATTGTTCCGGCGACACCGGGATGAAATCATTGGCGTACTCGTCGTTTTGCCCAATTTCGGTGACGAAAGAGGAATTGCAGAAACATTAAAACTGGCCGAACTCAATGTGCCGGTGCTGGTACAGGGCTATCCCGACGACCTGGATAAGCTCGATGTGGCCCGGCGACGGGACTCCTGGTGCGGAAAGATTTCTGCTTGTAACAATTTATACCAATTTGGCATCAAATATACGCTGACCACTAAGCATGTAGTGCATCCGTCCGATCCCACTTTTGTGAAGGACCTATTGGATTTTACGGCCGTTTGCCGTGTTACCAAAGGTTTGCGCAATGTTCGTATCGGCGCTATCGGCGCACGTCCCGGAGGATTCAACACCGTCCGTTACAGCGAGAAAATATTGCAAAGAAACGGTATTTCCGTTGTGACGGTCGACCTCTCGGAGATTTTGGGCAATGCCAACAAGCTCACCGCCCAGGATGCAAGCGTGCAGCAGCGTTTGCAGCGAATCCGCGATTATGCTTCCACGGGACTGACGCCCAATGAAGCGTTGATCCAGATGGCAAAGCTCGATGTGGTGCTGTCGGATTTTATGCAGGAAAATTCACTGGACGCAACGGCCATCCAGTGCTGGACTTCCGTGCAAAAGAATTATGGCTGCAACGTGTGTACGAGCATGAGCATAATGAGCGAAAATATGCTCCCGAGCGGCTGTGAAGTGGATGTAACCGGAACATTAAGCATGTACGCTTTGCAACTTGCATCCGGCTCGCCGAGCGCACTTGTGGATTGGAATAACAATTACGCAGATGACGATAACAAATGTGTCCTTTTCCACTGCGGAAACTGGGCGAAATCCTTCCTGCCCGACATTGAAATCAGCACCGCGCCGATTTTAGGAACGTCTGTGGGAGAGGAAAATACATATGGCGCATTGTCGGGGCGCACGCCTGCTATGCCGCTTACATTTGGCCGCATCAGCACGGACGATCCGCGCGGCGTGATGAAGGCATACATTGGTGAGGGCAGGCTAACGGATGATACATTAAAAACATTTGGTAACCGGGCCGTGGCCGAAATCCCAAACCTGCAAAATTTAATGCAATACATCTGTCGCAATGGTTTTGAACACCATGTGGTAATGAACGCATCCAAAACAGCGGGCATTCTCAAAGAAGCATTAGGCAATTATATGGGCTGGGAAGTGCAGCTTTTTGATAATTAGTAGTCAAGAAAAACCATGTCGGAAAAGGAGTTAGCGCAGAAATCGGTGGAGTACCGGAAGAAAATCCTCAAATACATTTACCAGGCCAAAGCCGGGCACACCGGCGGCAGCCTGTCGTGTATTGATATCCTGAATGTGCTTTACAACCACACGATGCAGGTGGACGCAACCGATTTCACTTCTCCCGACCGCGACCGGTACATTCAAAGCAAAGGGCACACGGTGGAAGCATTATATGTAGTGCTGGCTTCCCGGGGATTTTTTCCGGAAACCGATCTGGAAACGCTTTGTCAATATCAATCACATTACATCGGACATCCGACACGTAAAGTGCATGGTGTTGAACAGAATACGGGCGCATTGGGCCACGGTCTTTCGCTGAGTGTAGGCACTGCCATTGCGGGCAAACTGGATAAAAAAGATTACCGCGTTTTCACGGTTTTGGGAGACGGCGAACTGCCCGAAGGTTCAAACTGGGAGGCAGCATTGTCGGCGGCGCATTATAAGCTCGATAACCTGTGCGCGATTTTGGATAAAAATACATTGCAAATCTCGGGGCCGACGGCCGATGTCCTGAATACCGACCCGGTCGATAAAAAATTCGAGGCTTTTGGCTGGGAAGTGCGGCATGTGGACGGGCATGATATCAAACAATTGACAGAGGCATTTGATGCACTGCCTTTTGCGAAGGGCAAGCCCAGCCTCATTATTGCACATACGGTAAAGGGTAAGGGCATCAGTTTCATGGAAAATCAGCTCAAATGGCACCATGGCGTTCCAGACCCCAAGCAGTACGCAGATGCCGTCCAGGAACTCGATTTGTATGGAGAAACGCTGGCTTCGGCTTAAAATAAGAGATTGATAATCAAAATGGATAGCACGGTGGATGCGACTATTGAAAACATTGCGGTTGCGCAACAGACCAACCTGGAAGTTTTTTCGGGCGTTTTGCAGCTGCTGGCAGAGACGGACAAGGACATTATCGTCGTAACCAGCGACTCGCGGGGGTCGGGAAAGCTTGTTCCTTTTGGCCAGAAATTTCCGGAGCAGATCATTGAAGTTGGCATTGCGGAGCAAAATCTTGTAGGAGTTGCGGCCGGCATTGCCTCGACTGGAAAAAAGGTTTTTGCGGTTTCGCCAGCTTGTTTTCTCACAGCCCGCGCTTTGGAACAGATCAAAAATGACGTTGCTTATTCCAATAATCCCGTAACGCTCGTGGGCATCAGTGCCGGTGTGAGTTACGGTGCATTAGGCTCTACACACCACAGTTTGCACGATTTTGCGGTGTTAAGGACCATTCATAACCTCATTATCGTGGCCCCGGCCGATAATTTTGAAGCGGAACAGGCCGTGAAGCTCGCAGCAGTAACCGACCTGCCGGTTTACATTCGTTTCGGCAAAAAATCAATGCCTTTACTGTCTGCCGAAAAATCATTTGAATTTGGAAAAGGCCGCATAATCCGGGAGGGAAGCGACCTGACCATCGTTGCCACGGGTGAAACTGTAGAACATGCCTGCGCCGCAGCACAAAACCTCGAACAGGAATTTAACATTACCACGACCATTGTGAGTATGCACACGATCAAGCCTTTGGATTACAATCTGTTAGCTGAGATCGCTGCTTCGGGAAAACCCATCATTACCGTGGAAGAACACAGTGTGTATGGCGGCTTAGGGGAGGCTTGCGCTTCATTTTTATTCCAGAATAACTTTCGTAACCCTTTCAAAATCATGGGTATACCCGATGAATATACGGTTACAGGCTCCCAGCAGGAGATCTTCAATCATTATGGGATTTCGAAGGAGGGTATTACGCAGGCTGCACTTGCCCTTTTGGGGGAATAAATAAAATCAGGTAGGGGTAAAGTTTTCCGTGATAAGTCAGGAAATAAGCCGCTTCTTTCAAATATGCTAAATCGCGAATTTTTTATGAAGTTGTCAAGATACATTGCTATATCTGCCTTAATGCTTGGATTTTCATTCGCCAAAGCCCAGCCCGCTGCTCAAAAGCACAGGGTTTTGATTTTGACAGACATTGAAAATGAACCTGATGACACACAATCCATGGTGCGTTTTCTTACTTATTCCAATCACTGGGATGTAGAGGGTTTGATCGCGACGACTTCCATACATCAGCAAAAAAGGATCGCTCCTGAAAAAATCAAACAGTTGATAAACGCTTATGGCAAAGTCAGGAACAACCTGTTGCTGCACGAGAAAGGTTTTCCCGAAACAGCATATCTCCTCAGCGTTACCAAAAGCAGTTTTCCCGAATTTGGCCTGAATGCGGTGGGCAAAGGAAAAGACTCTGAGGGCTCGGAATGGATCATTAAAGTGGTTGATAAAAAAGATGACCGGCCGGTGTGGATTCCCGTTTGGGGCGGGGCCAATTGTCTTGCACAGGCGCTTTGGAAAGTAAAAATGACCCGCTCGCCGGAAGATCTTAAAAAGTTTGTCTCCAAAATCCGGATGTATACCATTTCGGACCAGGACGATACCGGGCCATGGATCCGTAAGAATTTTCCTGATCTATTCTACGTCGGCAGTCCAGGTTACCATGCCGCTGGCGCTTACCATTCTGCAACCTGGTCGGGCATTAGCGGTGATAAGTTTCACGGCCGGTTCGCTGGCGCCAATTTTACCATTGTAGACAATCCCTGGCTCGACGAAAACGTGCGGAACCACGGACCGCTGGGCGCAGAATATCCGTTCACAAAGTTCCTGATGGAAGGCGACACGCCCTCATTTTTAGGACTGATCAACAACGGTTTAAATGATCCCGAACATCCTGAATACGGAGGATGGGGCGGCCGGTATGAACTCTACACGCCGCATACGCTGAAATATTTTTATGAGCCCGAAACCCGCCCCATCTACACCGATGCCATGGACGAAGTGAAGGGCGCTGACAGCTTGTTTCACACCAGCAATAAGGCAACATTATGGAGATGGCGGGAAGCCTTTCAGCACGATTTTGCAGCGCGTATGGATTGGACGATCAAACCTTACAAAGAAGCAAATCATCCACCCAAAGCAGCATTGAAGCATGCAAACGCCATTAAAGCCAAAACCGGCGAGAAAGTAACATTAAGCGCCGAGGGTTCCGAGGACCCGGATGGAAACGAGCTTACTTACCAATGGATCTACTATCCGGAGCCCGGCTCCTATAACCAGAAAGACCCGCTGGGAATCAACAATTGGCAGGCTAAAAACACATTCTTTACGGCTCCTAAGGTTGAAAAACCGGAGACGATCCACATTATCCTGGCTGTAACGGACAAAGGCGTTCCGGCGCTGACGCGTTATCAGCGTGTGATCGTAACAGTTTATCCTGAGTAACCGGATCGGTTTATGAGATTTATCAAAACATTCAGCATTCTATTTTATGCCATCATTGCGCTGGCGGGCTGCCAGTCCAAAGACGGTTCTGACGAGCCCAAGAAAATGGCGATCGTCGTTTCAACATTGAATAACCCGTGGTTTGTGTTCCTGGCGGAAAGGGCGCAGGCCAAAGCAAAGGAATTGGGTTACGAATCAAAAGTGTTTGATTCTCAAAACAATACATCGCTCGAAACAGATCATTTTGAAAATGCAATGGCGAGCGGTTATGATGCAATTTTATTTAATCCGACAGACGCGGACGGCTCAATTGTCAATGTCAAAAATGCCACAGCAGCGGGCATTCCGGTTTTTTGCATGGACAGGGAAGTGAATTCCAATGAGGCTGCAACTTCGCAAATCCTGTCCGACAGCTATTCGGGCTGCGTGGCGATCGCTCGTTATTTTGTGGAAACATTGAATAAAAAAGGAAAATACGTCGAGATTCTTGGCATGGTGGGCGATAACAACACCTGGAACCGCTCCAAGGGCTTTCACAGTGTGGTGGACCATTATTCCGATTTAAAAATGGTGGCGCAGCAAAGCGCCGATTTCGACAGAAACAAAGCGATGGAAGTCCTCGAATCGATTTTACAGGCTCATCCCGACATTGATGCGGTCTTTTGTGGCAACGATGCGATGGCTATGGGCGCTTATCAGGCCCTCGTCGCTGCAGGGAAGGCGGATAAGGTGAAAGTTTTCGGGTTTGATGGTGCCGAAGATGTTGTCAATTCTATCAAGGATGGAAAAATACTGGCGACGGGCATGCAGTTTCCCGAGGTAATGGCTCAGACGGCCGCCAATTTTGCCGATGAATATTTCAAAGGTAAGCGCGATTTTCCCAGGAAGATGCCGGTGGCTGTGGAGCTGGTTGTGAAGGATAACATTGAAAATTACGCCGCCTACGGCAAAAAGGAATAGCAATGAATAAAATGGTCCGATATGGTGTGTTCCTGCTGGTTGTGGCTTTCCTGGCTTATCATTCGGTGTATTTCAAAAAGCTGGATGAGGTGAAAGCGGGAACAGCTTCCTTCAATGCCAAAAAATATGCTGCGGATTTCTGGGCTAAAAAGCTGACGCCAGCGCTTGCAAAGTCCACTGACACGGGTCAGCTTTTGTCGCTTTTACGGACCGATAAAGACAAGGCTTTTAAAGAGCATGCGCATGCCTTGGGCATCGGTAACATTAAATATTTCCTTATTAAAGGCTCAGGAAAAGTGACGGATGTGCAGGAGAACCAGGTGCTTATCAGGTTGGAATCTGAAAACGAAAAGCCCGAAATGCGCCTTGCAACGGAATATGTGTTTGGTAATGCTGTGCGCGATGCTTCCGGGACGATCGATATCAATGAATTTTCCAATTCCATGGATTTCAATAATGTGTCGGCGGAGATCAATAAGATCATCCGCGAAAAAGTAATCCCGCCATTTAAATCCAAAGTAAAGAAAGGCGATGTCATCGAGTTTGCCGGGGCGATAGAGCTGAATCAGGAACATTTGAAGCTGAATAACATTGAAATCATTCCCATCAGCTTGACAATTAAGGAATTGTAAACCAATCCAATCTTCCTATGCTGGAAGTTAACAACATAACGAAGAGATTCCCCGGCGTCATCGCGCTCGAAAACGTGTGCCTTTCCATTGAAGCTGGCAAGGTCACCGCATTGATTGGTGAGAATGGGGCGGGGAAATCCACGTTGATGAAAATCCTTTCCGGCGTTTACCAGGATTTTGAAGGGGAAATCTGTTTCAAAGGCGCGCCTGCAAAATTCTCCGGCCCGAAAGACGCACAGCAAAAAGGCATTGCCATCATTCACCAGGAACTCAACCTGATCCCGTATCTGACCATTACAGAGAATATTTTTCTCGGCCGGGAAATGCTCACGCAGTTCGGAACGATTGATAAAACGCGGATGCGCAAAAAAACGCAGGAATTGCTCGACAGGCTGAAATTAAAAGTAAAGCCCGAAACGCAGGTGGTGAAACTGAAAGTGGGACAACAACAAATCGTAGAAATCGCGAAATCCCTGCTCACAGACGCGGAACTAATCATCATGGATGAGCCAACTTCCGCTATAACAGGCAGCGAAGTGGACCTGCTTTTTGATATCATTGACAACCTCCGCGCAGACGGCAAAGCGATCATTTATGTTTCTCACAAGCTGGACGAACTATTTCGGATCGCGGATAACTATGTGGTGTTAAGGGACGGAAAATCCATCGAATCCGGGTCTATGGCAGGCATCACGCAGGATCAGCTCATTGCGAAAATGGTGGGCCGGAAGATCGAGATCATGCGCAAAGGCACGGGCGAGGCCAAATGTGAGAAATTGCTGGAAGTCCGAAATCTGACATTGAAACATCCCATCCGGCCGAAAGAGGATTTGTTAAGGAACATTTCCTTTGAAATCTGCAAAGGCGAGATTGTAGGGATTTTTGGTTTGATGGGTGCGGGGAGGACAGAGTTGTTGGAAACATTTTTTGGTCTGCACGCCGGCGGCATCAGTGGCCATATCCTGATGGAAGGGACGGAACTGAAATGCGCGTCGCCCTCGGAAGCCATCGCGGCCGGACTCGCCCTGGTACCAGAGGATCGAAAAAAGGACGGGTTAGTGCTTGGTCTGGACGTAAAAACGAACATCAGCCTCACCACGCTTGCAGACCTTGAAAAACTGGGCACATTAAGCGACGCGAAAGAAGCTGCGCTGGCGGATAAATACATCAGCGAGCTCAAAATCAAAACATCTTCCCAAAAACAAAAAGCAAGTAACCTGAGCGGCGGTAACCAGCAAAAGATTGTCCTTGCCAAATGGCTGGCCACAAAACCCAAGCTGCTCCTGCTCGATGAACCGACCCGCGGGATCGATATCAATGCCAAAAATGAAATTTACAAGCTGATCATCAAACTCGCCGAAGAAGGACTCGGTATCGTAGTCGTTTCCTCTGAACTGCCCGAAATCCTGGCTGTTTCCGACCGCGTGCTCGTGATGGCGGAAGGTGCGTTAACAGCTGGTTTCTCCATTGCGGAAGCCACCGAAGATTCCATTTTGCGGGCCGCAATCCCGCAATCCAATTTTGAAAAACAAGCATGAACATAGCATTAGACCGATCCAAATTACTGCGTTTCCAGTCCCTTATCGCACTCTTTCTGCTTTGTCTGGGCCTGAGTATTTTGTCGGACAAATTCCTCAGCGTATCCAACCTCTGGAACGTAATGCGGCAGATCTCGGTGAATATTTGTATCTCAACGGGCATGACGCTGATTGTGCTGACGGCCGGAATTGATTTGTCAGTAGGCTCTGTATTAGCGCTTTGTGGGGCCATCACGGCCGGTTTGCTGAAAAACGGCATCGAATTGCCCGATAGCAATCTGTACATTGGCTTCACGATTCTGGGTGCCATCCTTGCCGGGATGCTTACCGGCTCGGCCTTGGGCGCATTCAGCGGATGGACGATCACCAAATTCAATGTGCCGCCGTTCGTTGCAACATTGGCCATGCTCACCGTAGCGCGCGGACTTACTATGCTCTGGACACAAGGGTTTCCGATCAGCGGGCTGGGGGACACATTTTTGTATTTCGGAACTGGCTGGTTATTAGGCATTCCTGTGCCGGTCTGGATATCGGCGATCATTGTGGCTATCGCGGTTTTTGTCACGAATAAAACCCGGCTCGGACGTTACATTTATGCCATTGGCGGCAATGAAAGCGCTTCGCGACTGTCTGGTATACAGGTTAACAAGGTCAAAATTATCGTTTACACCATTGCAGGGGCGCTGGCTGCTGTCGGGGGCATCATGGTAACTTCTCGTCTTGATTCTGCACAGCCTAATGCGGGTATCAGCTATGAGCTGGACTCCATTGCTGCGGTGGTGATTGGCGGCACTTCGCTGTCGGGTGGCCGGGGCAGCATTCTGGGGACGGTTCAGGGTGCCATCATCATTGGTGTGCTTAATAATGGCCTTGTACTGCTGAATGTGTCGCCTTTCTGGCAACAAGTTGTAAAAGGCCTGGTGATCCTGATCGCTGTCATTATTGATAAGTCAGGCTCTAAAAATGATTGAATTCTAAATCCTGCCGCAGAAGTTCTCAACATTAGTCCATCTACTAATTTATCAGATTATGAGTCCGAAAACTGCCCAGGAACTGGCGTTGCCCGTAGGCGTAACGCTCGACAGGTTTATCATGTTAAGTCAAACTGCTTTTCCGTACGCAACGGGTGAGCTGTCCCAATTGCTCCGGGATATTGCGCTGGCCGGAAAGATCATTAACCGTGAAATCAACCGCGCAGGCCTCGTGGACATTGCCGGCGGAAACGGAACGGACAATGTACAGGGCGAAAATCAGCAAAAACTCGACATTATCGCCAATATCCGTTTCATCAGGGCATTGAAAAATGGGGGAGAAGTGTGCGCGATTCTTTCGGAAGAGGACGAGGATATCATTCACACGGGTAACGATCATGGCAAATACGTGGTTGCCATGGACCCGCTGGACGGCTCTTCCAACATTGATGTCAATGTTTCAATAGGCACCATTTTCTCGATTTACAGACGCATTTCACCCATTGATGGGCCAGCCACGCGGGAGGACTTTTTGCAAGGCGGCCGGAAGCAGGTCGCAGCCGGATACATTTTATATGGTTCGTCCACCATGCTCGTTTATTCCACCGGCGACGGCGTGAACGGCTTCACTTATGACCATTCATTGGGAGAATTTATTTTATCTCACAAAAACATCCGCTCCCCGGAGAATGGCACCATTTACTCCGTGAATGATGGTTATATCAACGATTACCCGGCTTTCGTACAGGATTATCTGACCAAATGCAAGGCACAATCCTGCACAGCCAGATACATCGGCTCACTGGTAGCGGATTTCCATCGCAACCTGCTCCGGGGCGGCGTTTACCTGTATCCATCCACCAAAAAAACGCCTGAGGGCAAGCTCAGGCTGTTATATGAATGTTATCCGCTCGCGTTTATCGCCGAAAAGTCCGGAGGAAAAGCTATCGATGGTTTCGGCCCGATACTCGACATCGTGCCTACGTCATTTCACCAGCGTTCACCTATTTACCTGGGATCATCGAGCATGGTAGACGAAGTCATGAAATTCTAAAAAGCTTGATCATGAGCTATCAGACTAGCGAAGCGATCAGCGCTTCGCTAGTTTTAAGCTCGATCCTGCCTTTCGTCGGGATCATATTGCCCCATATAAAATTATAGTGTGTAATGATCTGCTCCGCAGACAAATGCGGCTTTTCGCCCGTCGTATGGGCATCTTCAACGACGGTAATATCATAATCTTTCGACAAGGCCACCTGCACCGTCGATTCTACACAAAAATCGGTTGCACTGCCGGTAATGACCAGTTCGCCGACATTCAGCTCGTTCAGTTTCGTTTCCAGTTCGGTGTTGTAAAAGGCATCGTGCGCTTCTTTTGCCAAGATCAGATCCTGTTTTTCTACGTTCAGATCGGCTAGTAATTGCCAATCGTGTGTGTTGGGAATGTACTCGTCCAGCTTGGTGCCGTCGTGCTGAATAAAAATCACCGGCAGGCCTTTTTTACGAAATGCGGCGGCAAGTGCATTGATACGCGCCACAACGCCTTCGGGATCGTAACGTCTGGAATCAGCGGTAAATGAACCATTCTGCATGTCAATGATTAACAGGCCTTTCCGCGGTTCCGAAGTTTCTGTTTTTCTATCCACAAAATTTTTAGTTAGTTATATTTTAAATGTATATTTCTACAAAAATCACAAATTAGTTTTACGCCTTCGGGATAATGAAGTTAAACTTTTACTATTGTATCTATATTTTAATAATGCAATTTATTGCATTACCTGCCTTCCCGCAAAGCAAACCCTTACACTTCCGACACATCTCCGCTGAAAACGGCCTTGCCAATAATAACGTCAATTGTGTTTTACAGGACAAAACAGGTTTTATCTGGATTGGTACGAACGGAGGATTGCATCGCTATGATGGCCATGAATTCAGAATTTACAAAAATAATGAGCAGGATAAAAACAGCATCAGCAATGATTTCGTAACGGCGCTGGCCGAAGACAAATCAGGCAATATCTGGATCGCGACGAGCGGCGGAGGTGTGAA
Source organism: Dyadobacter chenhuakuii (assembly GCF_023821985.2). Taxonomy (NCBI): domain Bacteria; kingdom Pseudomonadati; phylum Bacteroidota; class Cytophagia; order Cytophagales; family Spirosomataceae; genus Dyadobacter; species Dyadobacter chenhuakuii. Next base: position 1,079,727 of record NZ_CP098805.1, read on the forward strand.
TGTTTTCGATAAGAATAAAGGTGTTTTTGCAAAATATACAGCCGTTGACCACGATCCCAAAACCATTTCCGGGGCTTACGTTAATAAGATTGTTTTTGATAAAAATGACAAATTATGGATCGCGACCACGGGCGGTCTGGATGTGTTTGATCCGGTCAGCAGAAGCATTGTAAAACATTATAAATCCGACACGACGAATGTCCGCAGCCTGGCTGATAACAATGTGAATACGGTTTATTGTGATGCGCAAAACAACATTTGGGCCGGAACCGGGAACGGGCTTAGCTTGCTGGATAGAAAGTCGGGCTTGTTCCGGAGGTTTCTTTCTGACGAAAATGTGAACAGCTTGTCGGGCAATGATATCCGTTACGTTTTTCAGGATAGCAAAGCCAGGGTTTGGGTGGGCACGTATGGTGCGGGCCTTAATCTTTATCAGCCTGGTGAGGGCACATTCCGGCGTTTTAGAAATAATCCGCTGGATCCCGCCTCTCTTTCAAACAACAACATTACCAGCATTAATGAAAACCAGAGTGAGATCTGGATCGGCACCGAAAACGGCGGGCTGAATATTTTGAATACACAAAACTGGACATTCAGATCTTATGTGCATGATGAGGTGGACAGGAGCAGTGTTGGCGGAAATTCGGTGGATTGCATTTACAAAGACCGGCAGAATAACTTGTGGCTGGGGATTTACAGTGCAGGGCTGAGCATTTATAAAAGTGACAACAGATTTGCACATTACCAGCACAATTCACTCAAAAATAGCCTTTCCAATGACTTCGTTCTCTGTTTTTACGAGGATAGCGATCGCAGTATATGGGTGGGCACGGATGGCGGCGGCTTGAATTTGATGAACCGTAACACGCATCAGTTCAGTGCATTTACACATCAGAATTCGGACATTTCCGGTGATTATGTGCTGGCGATCGTTCCGGATGAGGCAGGTAAAATGTGGATAGGGACCTGGGGGAGCGGTCTGAATATTTTTGATCCGGCGACCAAACGCTTTACCGTATTGAAACATCAGGAAAACACTGTTAACTCTTTATATTCCAATAATGTATATGCCATAGCCAGGACGCATGACAACACGATGTGGCTGAGCACCTATGGCGAGGGACTGGACGCTTATGACCCGCAAACCAAAGTTTTCAGGCACTATCTGAGCGAACCGGATAATCCCAAAACGCTTTCCGACAACACCGTCAACTGCTTTCTGACCGATCGCAGCGGCAACCTCTGGCTGGGGACAGATGAGGGGCAGTTGAACCGCTATGATAAAGCGTCCGATACATTTACACGTTTTAAAGTAAGTGACAGCGAGCGCGTTTTCAACAGCGCGATCAATTGCATGGTGGAGGACAAAAACGGAATTTTATGGCTGGCCACCTTACGTGGGCTCATCCGCTTCGATCCACGGACAGGCAGGACAAAAAAATATACGACGACGAACGGGCTGGTAAACAATGTGACTCAGGCGCTGATTGAGGATGATTTGGGGATGTTATGGATCAGTACGGTAAACGGGCTTTCGAGGTTTGACCCGAAATCTGAGCGATTTGAGAATTACACTTTGGAATACGGGCTTCAAGCAAGGGAATTTAAGCAAAAATCTGCTTATAAGGATGCGGACGGCACATTGTATTTTGGTGGAGTAAATGGTTTTAATCAATTTAACCCCAGGCAAATCAGTCCCCGGAGTGGTTCTTACCCTATCATTGTGACCAATTTTAAAGTTTTCAACCGGGATGAAGCAGCTGCCAAGCCGGATGGTTATGCGCTTGTTTTACCAAAAGAAATTTCCGAGGCCAGAACGATCACACTGGCATATGACCAGTCATTTATTTCGCTGGATTATGCCGCCCTTGATTTTACTTCTGCCCAAAAAAGTTACGCTTATTGTCTGGAAGGATTTGATCAGGGCTGGAATTATGTAGGTGACGCTAATACAGCCATTTACACCAATTTGCCTCCCGGAAATTACACGTTCAAGCTCAAAGCGCAGAACATTTCAGGGGCCTGGATATCAGCAAAGAACAACCTGACCATCATCGTCACACCGCCGTTCTGGGCGACCTGGTGGTTCAGGATATTGGCATTAATTGCCGTTGCAGGCACTATTTACGCGCTTTATCGTTACCGCGTCAACACCATCATCAGGCAGAAAGCAACCTTGGAAAACCTGGTGGAAGAGCGCACTGCGATGGTACAGAAACAGGCGGAGGAATTGCATGCGCAGTCGGATCATTTGCAAGCTTTGAATGAGGAATTGCAATCGCAGTCGGAGGAGTTGCGTGTGCAGACGGAAGAATTGTACGAGCAGCATGAGCAGGCGCAGTTTGCACGCGAAGAGGCCGAACGTGCGAACCAGGCCAAGAGCATTTTCCTGGCCACGATGAGCCACGAGATCCGGACGCCTATGAATGGTGTCATCGGCATGACCGCCTTGCTTGCTGAAACGGAACTGACTGAGGAACAACAGGATTATACCAAAACCATTGCGGCCTGCGGTGAAACATTGGTGAATGTGATCAATGACATTCTGGATTTTTCAAAAATAGAATCTGGTAAAATCGACCTGGAAGCGCACGAATTCGAGCTGCGGAACTCGATAGAGGAGATGATGGACCTGTTTTCATTGCAGGCATCGAAAAAGCAAATTGCGCTCCGTTATCATATTGAACAAGGCGTGCCGGATTTTCTGATCGGTGACAGTTCGAGGTTGAAGCAAATCCTGACCAACCTCATCAATAATGCGCTGAAATTTACGAGCAGCGGAGAAGTTTTCCTGCAAGTTTATCCGTATGCACCGGCGGCACATGGTGAAATGGAAGTCGGCTTCATAGTCCGTGACACAGGAATTGGCATTAAGGAAGAGAATCTGAACAATCTTTTCAAACCGTTTTCACAAGTGGATTCGTCCGTAAACCGCATGTATGGCGGCACCGGGCTTGGTCTGGTGATCTGCGAGCGGCTGGTGCGCTTAATGAATGGGGGCATCCGTGTGGAAAGCGAATATGGCAAAGGGTCGGCCTTTCATTTCCACATTACGACGGGATATACCGAAAATAATGCAAAATTAGCGCATCAAAGAAACCTTCCATCCGAACCAGAAACCGAAAAAAGAATGTTGGAAACCGAATTTTCATCCGATTTTCCGTTGAAAATATTAGTTGTCGAGGATAATCTGGTAAATCAGAAGTTTATCGATTATGTGCTGAAAAAGCTGGGATATGAAATAGCCATGGCGGAGAATGGCTTGCAGGCCATTGAAAAGTTAGCATTAACGCCTTATGACGTGATTCTGATGGACCTGCAAATGCCGGTTATGGATGGTTTGGAAGCCACCAGGATTATCCGGAAGGATCACAGCACGGTTCCTTACATTGTTGCATTGACTGCCAATGCAATGAATGAAGACCGCAACAACTGCCTCAATCATGGCATGGACGATTACATGGCTAAGCCGATGAAGCTGGATGTGATCAAAGAAGTGCTCAAAAGGGCTTATCAAAAGATTTATCAGCTCCCGGTGAGTGCGGATGTCTGAAAGATCACAAGCTTTTATTAATTTAAACTTTTAGCCATAACCATGAAAAATGTCACCGCAAACTACCTCTTCTGCCCTTATTCCCGACCATCCCAAAGGCAAGATCGTTTACATTGATTACCTGAAAGTGCTGCTCACAGCGCTTGTGGTTGCACACCATGCGTTTGTAACTTATGGCGCGCCGGGCGGTTGGTATTATTCTGAAAAAACGACTTCGCTGGGCGCAACAATGGCAATGACCATGTTTGTGGCGGTGAACCAGTCCTTTTTTATGGGCTTTTTCTTTTTCCTTTCGGCACTATTCATTCCTTCGTCGTACAAAAAGAAAGGTGCGGCTGTTTTTATCAAAGACCGGTTCATTCGGCTAGGAATCCCGCTGCTCTTTTATTCCTTTATTCTGGCGCCGGTGATGAATTATATGGTTTACTACCACGCCGGTGTGCATCACATTACATTCCTGCAATTTCTTTCCGGCTACGATTCCTGGATTAGTGTCGGCGTTTTATGGTTTGTTGTTGCCTTGCTGCTTTTTAGTCTGGCTTATGCGGCCTGGAAGAGCTTTTCAAAATCGGAGCCCGATGTCTGGCCTATGCCAGCCGTGAAAAATGTTTTACGTTTTGGGATAGCGCTTGGTGTGGTTAGTTTCATTGTGCGACTCGGTTTTCCGGTTGGGTGGACCTTGGATCCGGTGGGTTTTCAGCTGGGCCATTTTCCTCAATACATAGCCGTTTTTATGGTTGGCATCGCTGCGGCAGAAAGCAACTGGCTCGAAAAGCTGGATTCAGAACGCTATAAAACAATAAAGATCATTGCTTTGTGCATGATCTTTATCGGTTTTCCACTTATATATGCTGTTAAAATTGTCTTCGACAATCCGCTGGAATGGTTTAGCGGCGGATTGCACGGCGAAGCGGCTTTTTATGCTTTTTGGGAGCAGATCACAGGTGCCTGTATTATGGTCTCCCTGCTTGTATATGGCAGAAAAAGATTAAATACGCCTTCTTTATTTCTTAGCAAAATGTCACGTTGTGCGTTTGCCGTTTACATTCTGCACCCTTTTGTCCTGATCTCCATTTCGCTTCTGCTTCGCAGCTGGGGCGTTGATCCGGCCGTCAAATTGCTCATTGTAACTCCGCTTGGCATCGTTTTGAGTTTCCTTCTGGGTTACATTGTTGTGAAAATCCCAGGCGTGAACAAAGTTATTTAGCTACCGTTGTGCCATTTTTATCGATCAGATAATGTTTGCCTCTGTTCACATAGGCATGCGCGCCGTTGCTGATGAGAATGACGGCAACCACGGCCACCGCAGTGTACGCAATGGCTTGATTTTCATTCCAATTCGCAACGGCAACTGCTGCCAACCCCCACGCACCAACCATTGCAGCTTCGCGTAAATTCCGGTTCCAGGTCAGGAATAGCTGTACAAATCCGGCTACACAAATCATAATGATCGTCCATGTATCAGGAGAAATTCCAAAACCGTCCCAGCCTATTTTGGTCAGATAAGCCGCCATATTCGCAATTAATGCAACTGTGATCCATCCCAGATACAGTGCAAAAGGCCACCATTCCAGAGCAATTTTTTTCATGGTGATCAAATCCAGTTCCATTCGGGTACGAAGCACAATGCCGAGCAGTGAAATCAGTAAAACGATCATAATCAGCACCGAAGCGCCAGTGTAATCGTAAAGCCAGGCAACGATCCAAAGGCAGTTGGCAATGCAGGAAATTACAAACAGCCAGCCGATCTTATCGACGATTTCCGGAGCTTTTTTATCATTGAACAATCCCCTGCTTTGATAGATCACAAAAGCCGCAAGGCCAATGTAGATCACACCCCAAACAGAGAAAGCGTAACCTGCCGGCGTGAAAAAATTCTGATATTCGGCCGAAACTGTGGCCATAGTGTTATCATTGAAAATGCCTGTATTGGAAAGATAATTCATTATCACTGTCACGATTAGTGCCAGTATATTCGCTATTTGCAATGTCTTTGTCATGATGGAGATGGTAATTTGAATAATATGAACTGAACCAAGCAAAGCCTGTGCCAACATGATCAAAACAATTACGATCAACGAATTTTTTCTCTTACCCATCGGTACTCCGCTGGCTGATGTGCGGACACCGGCCGAATTTGCGCACGGGCACATTCCCGGCGCCTTCAATCTGCCGTTATTCAGTAATGAGGAACGGGTCGTGGTGGGGACGACTTATAAGCAGGTGGGTAGGGAAGAGGCGATCCTGCTGGGATTCGATCTGACCGGCCCTAAGTGGTCGGGCTTCATTAAACAAGCGCTGGAAGTGGCTCCGGATAAGAAAATTGCCGTGCATTGCTGGCGCGGGGGCATGCGAAGCGGTGCCATGGCCTGGGCATTGGATCTGTATGGTTTCGAGGTTTATTTAATTCAGGGTGGGTATAAAAATTTCAGAAGGTGGGCACTCGATCAGTTTCAGCAGCAGGCAAATGTGGTGGTTTTAGGAGGGAGAACGGGCTCGGGCAAGACCAGGATTTTGCAAGAATTGGCATTGCTTGGTGAGCAGGTAATTGATCTGGAAGATCTTGCGCAGCATCAGGGATCGTCTTATGGAACTATGAACAAAATGATCCAGCCTACGCAGGAGCAGTTTGAAAATAATCTGGCCTTCCAGTTAAAAGACGTAGACGGGACAAAGCGGTTATGGTTAGAGGACGAGAGCAGGAACATCGGCCGACTTACCATTCCGACGCCTGTTTTTAATCAAATGAGTCAGGCCATGTTAATCGATATCCATGTAGATCTGGAACAACGCGTTCGTGCATTAACATTGGAATACGGCCTGCTGGACAAAGAATTCCTGACAACCTGCACCAGCCGCATTCACAAAAGGCTTGGGCCGGTGCAAACAAAACAGGCCATAGCAGCCATTAATGAGGGAAATATGGAAGAATTTATCCGTATCGTGCTCGTTTACTATGATAAGACTTACCACAAAGACCTGGGAAAAAGAAACGCTGAAAACGTGTTTAGCATGAACATAACCAGCGCTGAAATCGCAGAAAATGCAAATCAGATTTTAATTTTTATCAAAAATATTTCGGCCAAAACATTGGCATAGTCAATCAAATGGACACAACAACCACTGTCAAATTAACCCAATATTCTCACGGAGCAGGCTGCGGCTGTAAGATCAGCCCGGCCATTCTGGACAAGATCCTGCATAGTCCGGTTATAGCACAAGCCGATCCGCGCCTGCTGGTAGGAAACGACAAACGTGATGATGCCGCTGTACTCGACCTGGGAAACGGAACCGCATTAATTTCCACAACCGACTTCTTCATGCCCATTGTGGACGACGCCTATGACTTCGGCCGCATTGCCTCCGCCAACGCCATCAGCGACGTTTATGCCATGGGCGGAAACCCCGTGCTCGCCATCGCCATCCTTGGCTGGCCCATCGACAAGCTTGCGCCCGAAGTAGCGCAGCGCGTGCTCGAAGGTTCACGGGCGATCTGCGCAGAAGCTGGCATCACATTAGCAGGAGGCCACAGCATCGATTGCCCTGAACCCGTTTTTGGGCTGGCTGTCAGCGGGTTGGTAAGTATTGAGCATCTTAAACAAAACTCCACGGCAAAACCTGGCTGCCGCCTATATCTAACCAAAGCACTAGGCGTAGGAATCCTTTCCACAGCACAGAAAAAAGGCATTCTCGCGCCGGAAGACGCCGAGATCGCATTGCAAAGCATGGTAAAACTCAACATACTCGGCGAAACTTTCTCCCGAATGGACGGCGTTGAAGCCATGACGGATGTTACTGGTTTTGGCTTGTTGGGCCACCTATCCGAAATGTGTGAGGGAAGCGGATTGTCGGCGGTTATAGAGTTTGAGAAAGTGCCTGTCATCGACTCATTATCTTTCTATCTGGAACAGCAATGTTTTCCGGGAGGCACAAAACGGAATCTGGCGAGTTACGGCCACAAAGTCGGCCCATTAACCGATCTTCAAAAATATATCCTCGCCGATCCGCAGACCAGCGGCGGTTTGCTCGTTGCAGTAAGTGAAGAACATGCCGAGGATTTCGAAATGTCCATGGCTGTTTTGGGTAATAACTTGATATCTTTCGGCTGGCTGGAAGACAAACGTGATGGGCCGCTGATTGAAGTGCGATGATTTGCAGCCGGCTATTAATGCTTTTGAGATTAAGTTTTAAACAAATAATTGCAAATACAAATGAAAAACATCAAACAATATCTGCTGCTGTTTTCCCTCATCCTGCTCTCGGCAGGCCTTCGTGCGCAGGAAAAAGCCGAGCCCTGGACAGCGTCACAACTCATGCCAACCAGCGAACTGGCCGCACTCATCAACGATCCGGCTGCTAAGAAACCGCTGATCATCAACATTGGGCCGCAAGCGGTTATCAAGGGTTCCGTAGACGTAGGCCCGGGACAGGAAAAGGACAACATTAAGAAACTGGAAAAAATGCTTTCCAAGGAAGACAAAAATCGCGAAGTAGTACTCTACTGCGGCTGCTGCCCTTTCGACAAATGCCCTAACATTCGCCCTGCATTCAGTCTGATCAAGGAAAAGGGTTTTACGAAAGCAAAGTTGTTGGACGTGCCCAAAAATATCAAGACAAACTGGATCGATCCGGGTTACCCTGTTAATTAGTATTAAGTAAATGACGTTGGTTTTGAGGAGATTAATTGTAGTTTTTGCATTGTTCATTAGCGCAAATGTCATTGCGCAGGAAAGTCAAATTAAAATAGGTAGAAAAGCGCCGGAAATAGCGCTTCCATCTTTAACCGGAGACAACATTTCACTCTCGGCACAAAAGGGAAAAGTCGTCCTGGTCGACTTCTGGGCAAGTTGGTGCGCCCCCTGCGTGGAAGAGCAGCCCGAACTCCGCAAGCTCTACAACCAATTCAACAAGTCAGGCAATAACACCAAAAACTTCGAAATCTTCGGCGTCTCCCTCGACAGCAAGAAACCCGCCTGGGAAAAAACCGTCCGCAAATACAAAATCAACTGGATCCAGGTAAGCGACCTAAAATTCTGGACTTCACCGGTGGCTAAAACCTATGAAATTGAGGCTCTGCCTTTTAATGTGTTATTGGATAAAAAAGGAACGATCGTAGGGGTGAATCTGCATGGTAAGGAGTTAGAGGATGCCATTGAGGCAGAACTAGCGAAGTAAATATTGCACAGTTATTCAATGTAATCCGTGCCGTATTGCTAACCGAACAGCCTGAATAATCAGCGCAATTCATATTCATGCGTCAACGCCTCGACAGGAATACGCAGCAGCCTGCTGAACTTGCGGATCATAGTTAACGAAAGTGCCTGTTTGTAATTCAACACCTTACTGACAGTGCCCTTATCTCCATACTCTTTCGCCAAGTCGGCTGATTTATATCCAAAATCATCCATCCGGATCTTAATCAGCTCAATCGGATCAACCTCAGGCAAATTCGCTCCAATCTTTTCATACTCCGAAATCAGGTGAACAAGCAGAAGCTTTTCCTTATGGTCATCACTATTCTTAGGCGCGTTTTTCACCTCCTGATAACGCGCCAGCGCCAGCGCATAGTCGCTATCACTTTCGATTAAAAACCATTGTGTTTTCATAAATAGTTGTGTATTTGATATTAAACTGTTTCCGCATTAATCTGATCGTATTCGGAATGCGTTCCAACGAACCTGACTTCAACGATCTGATCTTCAAAATCGACTTCAACAATAAGACGGTATTTATTACCAACAATTTTAAACCGCGCCCGCTTGTTGCTCAAAATTTTCGCTCGCGGGAAGTCTCGTAAACGTCGCTGCTTCTCTGCCAATTTGCCTCTTCAACAACAGTCTTCCAAACAGACAAGCTCTTCCCCGAGTCAGAATGTTTCCGGGCGAAATCGGATATTTTGCGTAACTGAATGATTACCATGCTCCATTTTTAATTGATCATTTTTCATAGTGATTGGAACATGTTGACAATACAAACGTAAACAAAAGTTGGTAAATGGCCAACTTTTCGAACGAAATATTTTTCTTATCTCCGCACCCACATCGTCATCTCAACTAATATCCGTCAACCTCACGATCTTATTCTCAGAAAATTCAAAGATGGACTTGCCGGTCATGTCGAGTTCGTCGCCTTTTTTCAGGCCGTTTGGGAGGTCCATGGCCAGGACGGCGAAGTATTCGATTTCGATTTCTGACCAGTCTTCGTTGTGGATGAACTTGGTGATGGTTTGCTGACGGGAGGCAAAAAGATCGATGGCCTGGACGGCTTGGTTCCGGAATTCTTCGATGCCGTTCAGCTCCATGGTCACCTCGTCGTTAACCATATTTTCAAAAACAATGTTTTCGTCGAAGTCGGCGACCATTCCGTCTACATCGAAGTTGTTGTAAGCAGTTACGTAATTCGTAATTATTATTTCCCGGTCTTTCATAGCTTTGTTTTTCTGCGTGGCGTTATTGCTGCGCTAAATATAAAATAATTAGGCCTTAATGAGCGGGAACGCAAAGCTTTTCAAAAACTTTCCCACCCTTTTTATCTCCATTAAATGGGTCTTGCTAGCTTGTCTGATCGGCGTTTTTGCCGGCTCGGCTTCGGCTTTGTTCCTGGTTTCTCTGGATTGGGCCACGCAATTTCGGGAAAGCCATCACTGGATCATTGCATTGCTTCCCGTTGCCGGTTTCGTGATCGGATGTATGTATCATTATCTGGGCAAAGATGTGGAGGCAGGAAATAATCTGCTGCTAGAAAACATTCACCAGCCCGCAACCATTATCCCATTAAAAATGGCTCCCTTCGTGCTGATTGGCACGGTTGCGACGCATTTGTTCGGCGGCTCGGCAGGCAGGGAAGGCACGGCGCTGCAAATGGGTGGCTCGATTGCAGACCAGTTTACCCGGATTTTTAAACTGAATTCCAATGATCGGAAGCTGGTTATCATTGCTGGCATTGCCGCAGGTTTCGGGTCGGTTTTCGGGACGCCGCTTGCCGGGGCGATCTTTGGGATTGAGGTTTTGGTCATTGGCAGATTGCGTTATGATGCGTTGGTTCCTGCATTGATCGCCTCCGTCGTTGCCGACATGATGACGCGGGCCTGGCAGGTGGGGCATACGCATTATCAGATTCCTTTTGTTCCGGAAATTTCGCTGGTACATATCCTTTATGCAGTGCTGGCGGGCTGTATTTTTGGCATTTGCTCCGTTGCCTTTTCTTCGCTAACACATTATATAGGATCTATTTTTAAATCGAAAGTGCGATTCGCGCCACTGCGGCCACTGATCGGTGGCTCACTTGTGGCGTTAGCAGTTTTCGGAATGGACACGACGCGTTACATTGGATTGGGGATTCCGGTGATATTGCAATCGTTTTCGGAGCAGCTGCCCGCTCATGATTTTGTCTTAAAAATCCTATTCACGGCGGTAACGCTGGGCGCCGCATTCAAGGGCGGGGAGGTGACGCCGCTTTTCTTTATCGGGGCTACATTGGGAAGCTTTCTTTCTACTTTTATTCCTTTACCAACCGCATTACTAGCCGGAATGGGCTTCGTGGCCGTTTTTGCAGGTGCAGCCAACACGCCCCTTGCCTGCACCATCATGGCGATTGAGCTGTTTGGCAGTTCGTGCGGGATTTACGTTGCGCTCGCTTGCATTACCGCCTATTTTTTCTCGGGACATCGCGGCATTTACACCGCACAACGCATTGGCCGGCCAAAACCGCTGAGCTATGACTGGCGAGCGCGAAAAAGCTTTTGACCTTGCGCTACGAGCTTATTTCAAGTGTCTTCATCAGGCCGCTTGATCAGGTAATGCAATTTTATTCATTTCAGTAACAATCATTTCGCTCTTGCTGGCGTCGCAGGTGGCGCAGCAGTAGGTTTCGGGAAGTTCGTCGAAGGGGGTGCCCGGGGCGATGTTTTGAGTTGTGTCTCCGTATTCCGGGTCGTAGACGGTCAGGCAGTCGGGGCATTGGTAGATGAGCTCGACGATTTTAAGTGTCATTTTTGCCTCATCTGCTTCGGGTGTGGTTACTTTGAAGTTCTCTCGTGAACGCTGGTTATTGAAGCGGCGGCAGAGTTTTTCGAGCTGGGCGGCCAGGTGAATTTTGTATAACCCTTTTTCAAAAAGCAGCTGTGTCCGGCTGTTGGGGTTGAAGTTTTCGGTGTAATAAATGTCGTACACATGAAACATCGCCAACTGCCCGATCTGCAACAAGGGCCGTTTTTTGATCAAAACACTTCCAAAAACTTCCGATTTCACCTTGGTCTGAATGCCAAAACAAAGCCCGAAAGTCCGCATATCGTGCTTGTCGAAATAATGGATCAGGTCATTTTTCAGGCTTGCACCGTCTTCGTTATGATCTTCCGTTTGCCAGGCCAGTTCATTCGCTGCGTGACGGACGTTAATGTTGTGTTTGCCAAGAATGTTGCTCCAATCGGTACGATATTGGTCTTCAATTCCTTTAATAACCAATGATTTCCAGGGCGTAATGCATATTTCGCCGATACGGGTTTTGAGACATAATGCACAGGCATCCAGCAAAAATTCAATCGGAAACTGCTCATCCCGGCGATACAAACCAAGCCAGGTCCGCGATTCGTAACGGTTAAAACCTTCATAGTAGGGAAGTGTGAACGAAGGCAATTCAAGATCCTGGGACGCGGGCTGCGACACATAACGGATCTTTTTCTGCACAGCTTCATACAAGCTTTCCTCCCCGCAGCAATCGCCCGAAAGCATGCAATTTTCCATTACTTTGGCCAGCCGGCCTATCTCGTTGGTGTAGACCAGGTCATTCCATTTATAAACCGTATTCGTCTGTTTGTTACGCACATACAGATACCAGAAATGCGGCTCAGGCGAGGAAATAAAGTTGAGGTTACCCGTAAAAAACGGCGTAAAACTCTGGTTGGAATCCGAAATATTTATCTTCAACGCAGGATCGTAATCGAATGTGTCCAGCACGGAATGATACTCGTTCGCGTTGAGCCATTGGCCTGTCCGGAAAACCTCTTCGCCGCAATAGGAGCTTACAATGTTGGGTTGCCGGTCGGTGTTCATTTCATAGAAAATGCCACCCTTTTTCAGGTCTTTTTCCAAAAAACGCATATCCTCGTAAAACACCGACATCAGCAATTGTTGCCGGGAACCGAAGCGCACTTTGCGCACATTCGCATTCCACGCTGCTGTCAGGATATCTTTGAGATAACCCGGCGACGCAATCCCGCCTGGCAGGTTGACTTTTACATTATAGTAGTCTCTCATAAAGTTTAAACCAATGTTGCTTCCGCTGCTTTTTCTAAAATACTCCTTACTTCCGGCCGGCATGAGCCGCAGCCCGTTCCAGCGCCTGTGCGCTGGCATAGCGACTGGAAATCACTGCATCCGCCTGCAATCGCGCGTTCCAGATTTCCCTGGCCCACATTATTGCAGGAGCACACCAGCTTTCCTTCCAAAGGCTCCACTTTCTGGCTCGCCCGCAATAGTTGCAGACGCTTATCAGAAAGTTCTATCGAATTGGATATCAGATCCCTGTATTCCAAAAACTCATTTTTATCCCCGATCAGAATGGCTCCCACCAGCTTGTCGCGGTGGACGATGCATTTCTTATAATAACGCTTGGATTTGTCTATAAAAACGATCTGCTCGTAAGCCGGATCGTTGTTCGGGACGTCGGTAAGGCCGATGCTGCAAAGCTGTAACCCTTCCATTTTCAGAATGTTCATGGATGTGCTGCCTTTGTATGGCTGCGAAATGTCGCCCGCCATGTATTTGGCGATGACCTCGGCCTGCTGCTCGGCCGCCAGCGTAATGCCCCACATTTGCCCGTTCCATTCGGCGATTTCGCCCGCCGCGTAAATGTCAGGATCGGAAGTTTGCAAATAATCATTCACCACCACGCCGCGCTTGCAATCCAGTCCGGCCTGTTGCGCGAGTGCGATCACCGGCACCGTTCCAATCGCCAGCACAACGACATCGCAAGCAATCTTCCGGCCCGATTTCAGGCGGATGCCATCTACTTTTTCCTGACCGCTGAATGTCGCAACCTCGTCATTGAAGTAAATTTCAATGCCGCGCTCCGCTAATTCCTGATACAACAATTCGCTCGCCAGTGGATCGAGCTGGCGTTCCATAAAACGGCCGCTGCGCTGGATCACGCTCACTTTTACATTCATTTCCCGAAAAGATGCAGCGAGTTCAAGGCCCAAAATCCCCCCTCCGACAATCACCGCGTGCGGCTCAGGCTGTTTCAGAAAAGGGAGCAATGAATCTGCATCCAGCCGCGAACGCATATTGAAAATACCCGGCAGGTCGGGGACGCCTTTGGGCATAAATGCCTTGCTGCCCATGCCCAGGATCAGCTTGTCGTAAGTGTGTTCGTGGCCGTTGGAATCGACCACGGTTTTGTTGTTCCGGTCAATGTGTGCAATGGAAATGCCTTTGTGGACGATAATGTTGTTTTCCTCAAACTGATCCTCGCGCAATTTTACCAACTGTTCCCAATGCTGCACACCGCTGATGTAATCGGGCAGCATCACGCGGTTGTAGAATGGATATATTTCTTTGGAAAAAACGTGGATCTCATCTTCTTGATTTAAAGCACGATAGGAGTTGATAAACCCAAGCCCGGCTGAGCCAGCGCCGATGATAATGATCTTTTCAAGAGGTTTTTTATACAAAGAAACCTGCACAGCAGAAAACTTGAAATCGGGTTCTTTGGATTTCGGGTCGACCAGATTGTTGGTCAGGTTATTCGCGCGAGCCAGGTTGCTGCCCAGGATTTTGCCCCAATGCATAGGTAAAAAGCACAGGCCGGGCCTTACGTCTTCGGTAATGTTGACCTTTACCCGAACTTCGCCCCGGCGGCTTTGGATTACGGCTAATTGACCTTCTTTAATGTTTCGGTTTTTTGCGTCTTCGGGATGGAGTTGCAGGAAAGGTTGGGGGGTGTGTTGGTTTAATTTTGCCACGCGGCCTGTTTTGGTCATGGTATGCCATTGGTCGCGTATTCTGCCGTTGGTTAAAACCAACGGGTAATCTTCTGTTGTGGGTTCGCTGGTGTTTTCGTCGGGGACGGCGTGGATTTGGGCTTTTTTGTTTTTGGTGTGGAATTGGTGGTCGGTGAAGAGTCTTTTGGTGCCGGTTGTTGGTGTGTTAGTGTTGTTGTTTTGGGATTTGGTTTGTGGCCATTGGATGCTTCTGTTGGTTTTCAGAAGCTGGTAGTTTACGCCGGTCACGTCGATGCTCGTTCCTGCGGTGCAGGATGTGTATTCGTCGTAGACTTCCGACGTGTTTTTGTAATTAAATGCATCGCCGAAGCCCATTTTTGCTGCAAAACGCCAGATGATTTCGGCATCCGGCAAGGCTTCGCCGGGTGCGTCAATGGCTTTGGGCAAATGCGTGATGCGTCGTTCTGCATTCGTCATCGTGCCTTCTTTTTCGAGCCAGGCAGCAGCGGGAAGCACTACATCGGCAAATTTCACGGTGTCCGCACGATTGGAAACATCCTGCACCACCACAAAACGCGACTTATTCAGCGCGGCTTCGGCAACATTCATGTCAGGCATGCTTACCAGCGGGTTCGTGTTAATGATCCAGATTGCTTTGAGCTTGTCATCGGCCAACGCTTCGAACATTTCCGTGGCTGTCAGGCCGGGTTTGTTGGCGATTTTAACCGGTGTATTCCAGAATTGCTCCATCTCGGCGCGATGTTCGGCGTTCAAAATTTCGCGATGTCCCGGAAGAATGTTAGCTAGTCCGCCCGTTTCGCGTCCGCCCATGGCATTAGGTTGACCGGTAAGTGAAAAAGGGCCATTTCCGGGTTTACCAATTCTGCCCGTGATCAGATGCAGGTTAATGAGCGATAGATTTTTATTTACCCCAATCACAGACTGGTTCAGCCCCATTGTCCAGAACGATAAAAATCCTTTCGACCGGCCAATCCATCCCGCGGCTGTGTAAATGTCACCTGCATTTATTCCGCAAAGTTCGGCGGCTTCGGCGATCGTGCGCTGCATGACCTTTTCCCGGAAGTCTGCAAAACCGTCCGTATGTTCGGCTATGAACGTCTGATCAATGTAATTTTGCTCGATTAATATCCTGCCAATGGCATTATTAAGCACAATGTCGGTTCCCGGAGCGATCTGCAAATGCAGGTCGGAGGAGCGGGAAGTGTCGGTTTTGCGGGGATCCACGCAGATGATTTTTACATCATGATTGGCGGCTTTATGCGCCTCTACACGGCGCCAGATAATGGGATGGCACCAGGCTGGATTAGCGCCGGTCACATAGATGACATCGGCCGCCTCGATGTCGTCATAGCAAACCGGCACGCTGTCGTCGCCCAGTGCCAGCTTATAACCCACCACGGCCGAGCTCATGCAAAGCCGTGAGTTGGTATCAATATTGTTCGAGCCTATGAAGCCCTTAATCAGCTTGTTAACCAGGTAATATTCTTCCGTAAGGCATTGCCCCGACACATAAAACGCCACTGAATCCGGCCCAAATTTTTTGATTAATGTCTTGAAAACCGCAGCAGTGCGCTCCAAAGCATCGTCCCAGCTCACACGCTGCATCGGCATCGAGCGGTTAAGCCGCATTTGCGGATACAGCAGTCGGTCCGACTGGTCCATTACCGTGTAATGCAGGTTCATGCCTTTGGAACACAACATGCCCTTGTTCGACGGATGCTCCTTATCGCCCTCCAAGCTCAGTTGCCCGTTCCCCTCTTTCGTAACCACAACCCCACAGCCCACGCCGCAGTAACAGCAAGTTGATTTGAATGTTTTCATAGGTGATAGATAGTGGTTGAATTTTGAGCGTAGTGCCTTGGGGCCTCAACCCCTAAAGGGGCTTATAGTTACCAAAATAGTAAAAAAAGCCTCCTTAAGGAGGTTGGGGGCATACTGCCACTATGCCTCGACAGGTTCAAGCGTGCCTTCCGTCACAACGCTTCTCGTTTTATCAAAATTAATGAGCGCCACCACAGCTGCGATGCAGGCAATCGCAACGCCTATGTACATGAATGCTTCTGAGTAACTGATGTCGCTGGATTTGAATAGAAATCCTGCTAAAACAGCACCCACATTGCCGCCAGCACCCACGATGCCACTCACCGAACCGATCGCTTTTTGATTAATAAAAGGCACAATCGCATAAGTAACGCCATTGGCCATTTTCAAAAACATGGCGAAACAAAGCATGGTAACCACCGCCGCTACAATGCTGCCGCTTTGGGCAAACAATGCTATGCCGATTCCTTCGCAGGCCAGCAAAAGCGCTAGCAGCTTTCCCTTGCCGATCATGCCGTATTTATTTCCAACTTTATCCGCCACAATCCCACCAACCGCTCTCGCAAAAATGTTCATAAAACCGAATGTTCCTGCCAGGATCCCGGCGGTTGCCAGTGAGGTTTCAAAGTTTTCAAAAAAGTAAAGCGCAGCTACATTGTCAAAGGTGATTTCTATGCCAAAACAAGCTCCGTATGCCAGGAAAAGCGCCCAGGTTCTAGGATCTTTCATCGCCAGTTTCAATGTTCCTTTGGTCTTAACGGCCTTAGGATTAGTTATCTCCAAATCTTCGAAGTTACCGGCAGGGGTGTCTTTGGTAAAACGGTAATAGACAAAAGCAAAAACAAACAGCAGCACGCCCGGAATCACCATGGCGATTCTCCAAGCCGATTCGGGCAGGTAACCCATGCTTACAAAACCTGCGAAAACCAATGGCATCACCATGTTTGTAATGCCGCCGCCCAGGTTACCCCAGCCGCCCGCCACCGCATTGGCCGTGCCGACGATTTTTTTATCAAACATGACAGACGTGTGATATTGTGTAATCACAAACGACGCGCCAATTACACCGATCGCGAGCCGGAACAACAAAAATCCTTCATAGGAATGCACCAGGCCTACGGTCATCACGGGAATAGAGCAAATGCCCATTAATGCGGCGTACGTTTTGCGCGGCCCCCAGGTGTCGCACAGCTTTCCAATGGCAATACGTGCTACGACAGTTGCGGCCACGGATGCGATGATAATGTTACCGATCTGACCTTTTGTTAAGCTTAGGTCCGTTTTCACCACGGTCATCAATGGCGCGAGTCCGAACCAGCCGAAAAAGCAAAGAAAAAAGGCCATCCACGTAAGGTGGAAAGTGCGCATCTGAACGCCTTTGAAACTGAAAATATGCAACTTTTCAAGCGGCTTGTTAGTCGTTTCCATAGTTAATAGGAGTTTAATAGTTGTTTTGGAATGCTTATTTCAAAAATTCAGGCTTGATATTGATCATCAGATAAGCCCAGTTTGCCATTTTCTGCGGATCTTTTACGGCTTTCACCTGCGCTAAACTGCTGGTGGGCAGGAATGTGCAGTAACCTCCCTGGAAGCTGATGGTTTTGGTGAGATTATAAGTGGCAATGATGTCGAGCTCTTCCCCGAAATTGGCCGAAAGCTTTTCGTCTTTTGCATTGCGAATGTTGGCAGCGCTCGAAAATTGGTGCAAATCAATGGCAATAGACAGCTTTTCAGAAGCCTTGATCACACTGTTTATGTAAAAATCGGCCAGTCCGCCTTTGCCGAAACCGTTGGCCGCATAGAAGTAATCCATTTGCCCCCAAAACTTGTGCGGCGTGCCGTATAGTGGATCAAATGTGCTGTTTTTGCGTGAACCGTTCGTAGTCCCGGAAGTGTAATCGAAGCCCGGACCAATGGAAAAGATGGAACTCGCAGCGTATGAACCGCGCACGGAATACATGTACGCATTCAGCGATTTGCAATCCTTGTCTTTTCCGGCCTGGTAATACGCACTGGCCGTCAGATTCCAGGCTCTGCCGAGTTTTGTTTGCAGGTAAGGACCGAATGTTACGCGTTTGTTTGTGCCGTTCTTGACCGTTCTTACGCCTGCCGTATCCAATGCATATTTCTGAAAATCATCTTTCAGGATAAGGAAAGAGACATTTCCTTGTTTCAATTTTCTACCCAAATAAGCGAACTGCATGGATTTGTACATCGTGCCGATTCCATTCGTTCCGGCCGCATAACCATTGGGAACACCATCATACAAAGTGCCTGTACGAAGCTCACGGTTTTGGTTATACGCAACGCCGATGTGCGCGGTGAATCCATTGAATCCGTATTTCAATAATGCTGCATCGTGGCGGCGAGCCTGTTGTAGCCAATCCAGATTTCCTAGCAGTCGGCTGTCGTCATATAGCAATTCCTGCCGTCCGATCTTTAACGCAAATTCTTTCCCCAGCCTAGTCTGATTCGTATCCAGCAAACTGATTTCGCCCCAGGCTTCGTGCAACATTAATCCATTCAGCGCAGGATTGGTGATGCGGTTGTTGGTAGAAGCATCCTGTCCCCAAACACGCACATCCTGGACGGCAACGAAAAATTGCTTTCTGTAACCTTTGTAGCCTGCATTCAGCCGGGTTCTTTGCGAAGTAAAAAACGCGGGCTTATCCGTTTTGGACAGGGGTGAGCCTTGTCCGTGCGGCAGTTCCGAGCGCGTCCGCAACTGGCCCAAAAGGCTGAATTGCGCGTGGGCACGCGGCAAACAGAGCAGGCAAAAACCTGCTGCAAAGAGCATTAGGAAGTAGAAATTTGTTTTCATGGAGTGAAAGGTTAGTTGCGTAAGCCGTTATTTCAGGAAACCAAATGCATGCTTTGCAGATATTCCATCGCGTACGACGGATGCAAAGCCACCACGTCGCCCAGGATCATGATGGCGGGCGTGCCGATGTTATTTTCTTTCACAAGGCGCGGGATTTCCCAAACCTGTCCCATCACGCTCTTTTCGTCGGAGCGCGTGCCGTTCTGGATCACCGCCATCGGCAAATGTCCTCGCCCGAAGTGTTTGTATAGTGCACATATTTCATTCACCTTGCTCAGTCCCATCAGCACGATCACCGTCGCTTTGGATTGGGCTGCAAGGCGCAGATCCTCTGATAGTTCACCATTTTGTGTAGTGCCTGTGATTACCCAAAAGCTCTCGCTCACACCACGCCGCGTCACCGGAATTTCCATCGAGGCCGGGACCGCGATACAGCTTGAAACGCCGGGGACCACTTCGCAGGCCACGCCATGTTCCCGCGCATATTCCATTTCTTCATGTCCGCGACCGAATACAAATGAGTCGCCGCCTTTCAACCGAACGACATGTCCGCGTTTGCGGGCGAGGCGCACGATCAGGCCGTTGATTTCTTCCTGGGAAAAAGAGGGGTTACCTACTTTTTTTCCCACATACATTTTCAATGCGTGAGCAGGAGCGAAGTCGAGGATTTCCACATTGGCCAGCTCATCATAAAGAACCACATCTGCTGCTTTAATCGCCCTGATCCCTTTCAATGTGATCAGTTCTCCGTTGCCGGGGCCGGCGCCTACAAGTGTTAGTCTTGCTTCCATCTCTTATATATATAATAGAGTGAATATTAGAAATGTACTATATATAGTATTTTGTAACTATACCGTTTGTTGGTTCAAAATTAGGAGCAATATTTTACAAAACAATGTATTTGCCAATAATTATGTTTCTCTTTTGATATAAATGCGAATATAAAATTAGGAAATGCATAAAATGCGATTTATGTTTGTTCTGTTAAATATGAAGGAAACAGGCTTAAATATTGTAATAATACAACATAATAATAATGTTTTCACAAATTAATAGTTACTATTTACTATGAATGCAATAACAAACACCCATATTGTTGTGATAGGCAATGGTATGGTAGGCTACAAATTCTGTGAAAAGTTGCTCGCCAGAAAAAAAAGTGATCAGCAGATTACGCTCACTGTTTTTGGTGAAGAACCGCGTGTGGCGTACGATCGCGTGCATTTGAGTGAATATTTCGCTGGTAAAACAGCTGACGATCTCACCCTGGCAAGCGCAGATTGGTATGCGGACAACGGGATCCGGCTCTTCCTTTCCGATCCGGTGGTGGACATTGACCGAGACGAAAAGCTGGTAAGATCACACCATGGACATATAGTGCACTATGACTATCTGATCATGGCCACCGGCTCCGGCGCATTCGTTCCTTCTATTCCGGGTGTGGAGAAAGACGGCGTGTTTGTGTATCGGACCATTGAAGATCTGGAACTGATCCAGTCGTATGCCCGCAAAGCAAGAAAGGGTGCCGTGCTTGGCGGCGGATTGCTGGGACTGGAAGCGGCGAAGGCGTTGCTGGATTTAGGATTAGAGGAGGCGCATGTGGTGGAATTTGCATCGCGGTTGATGCCCCGGCAGATCGACGACGCCGGTTCGCGCATTTTGCAAAGCCAGCTTGAATCATTGGGATTACAGATTCATCTAGCCAAAAGCACGCAGGAAATTGTGGGCGGTGATTGCATAGAAGGGATGCAGTTCAATGATAACACTTTGCTCGATGTGGATATGCTGGTCATTTCTGCGGGCATCCGGCCGCGTGATGAGCTGGCAAAAATCGCAGGATTGGAAACGCATCCAAGAGGTGGCATCGTGGTGAACAACCAGTTGCAAACTTCTGACCCGAATATTTTTGCCATAGGCGAATGTGCATTGGCGCACCATATGATTTACGGGCTCATTGCACCGGGTTATGAAATGGCCGAAGTGGTGGCAACATTGCTTCTGGGCGGTGAAAAGGAGTTTTTGCCCTATGATATGTCTACCAAATTGAAGCTGATCGGGACGGACGTGGCGAGTTTTGGTGACCCGTTTATCGAAGAGCCGGCTTGCAAAACCATTCGCTATGAGAACAAGGCTAAGGGCATTTACAAGCGCATTAATGTGAGTCCGGACGGTAAAACCTTGCTTGGCGGCATCCTTGTGGGCGATGTCGAACAATATAATATGCTTTTGCAAACTTGTAAAAGCAAGACCATTCTGCCACCAGATTCCGAAGATCTGATCCTGGGCTCGCGCGGGGGCGAAGAGGCGGGCGCAGGCGTGATGGGCTTCCCTGACGACGCACTTATGTGCTCTTGCGAGGCGGTTACCAAAGGCATGATCTGCCATGAAGTGAGCGAAAAAGGCAACCATACGATGGACGCTTTGAAAAAATCGTGCAAAGCCGGAACGGGCTGCGGCGGCTGCGTGCCGATGGTGAAAGACATCATTTCGGGCGTGATGAAGCAGAACGGCATTTACGTCCGTAATGTGGTGTGCGAGCATTTTGATTATTCGCGGCAGGAATTGCTGGATCTGGTCAAAATGAATGGTGCCAAAACGTACGGTGCGGTGTTGGATGAATTTGGAAAAGGGGATGGGTGCGAGGTTTGCAAGCCGCTTGTGGCCTCTCTTTTAGCAAGCCTTTGGAATGAAAATATTTTGCAAAAAGACCGCGCGACGATCCAGGATTCGAATGACCGTTACCTGGCCAACATTCAAAAAGGAGGAACTTACTCGGTCGTGCCACGGATTCCGGGCGGGGAAATCACGCCAGAAAAACTGATCATTATCGGCCAGGTGGCGCAGCAATATAATTTATATACAAAAATTACGGGCGGGCAGCGGATTGATTTGTTCGGTGCGCATTTGAATGATCTGCCGGATATCTGGGAGCAGCTCATTGATGCCGGATTTGAGAGCGGTCATGCTTACGGCAAATCGTTGCGAACGGTGAAAAGTTGCGTAGGATCGACGTGGTGCCGGTTTGGGGTGCAGGATTCGGTAACATTTGCGATTGAGGTGGAGGATCGATACAAAGGTTTGCGTTCGCCGCATAAGCTAAAATCTGCGGTTTCGGGTTGTGTGCGGGAATGTGCGGAGGCGCAGAGCAAGGATTTTGGCATCATCGCTACAGAGAAAGGCTGGAATTTATACGTCTGCGGCAACGGAGGTTCCAAGCCGCAGCACGCGCAACTGCTCGCGACGGATGTGGATAAGGAAACGTGTTTGAAGTTAATCGACCGGTTCTTAATGTTTTACATCAAAACGGCTGATCCACTCACCCGCACTGCTACTTGGCTGAATAAGATGGAAGGAGGCATGTCTTACCTCAAAGCGGTGGTGGTGGACGACGTTCTAGGCATCGCGGCGGAACTGGAATCGGATATGCAAAAGCTCATCGACGTGTATCAATGCGAGTGGAAAGAAGTGGTTCAAAATCCAGAGCTGAGAAAACGCTTCTCGCACTTTGTGAATGCACCTGTGAAAGATCCTTCGATTGCTTTTGAAACCATGAGAGACCAGAAACGGGCTAAGGAATGGGCTTAGTTGGCTGGGATTAGATTATACTTGCTTTTTTTCCAGGGATTGAAATCCCTGGCGAGGGTATGGATCGCCGGTGACCCGGCTTGGCATCTTGCTAGTGAGCCACATCGCGGCGGCCAATTATTTGCCCCGGGCTTCAGCCCGGGGATCCAAAGAGAAAGAGAATAGAGAGAATATAAAATGAACAAAGCTTTGGCTAGCTCTGGCTTTTTTTTCCAGAGATTAAAATCCCTGGCGAGGGTATGGATCGCCGGTGACCCGGCTTGGCATCTTGCTAGTGAGCCACATCGCGGCGGCCAATTATTTGCCCCGGGCTTCAGCCCGGGATTTAAAGAGAAAGAGAATAGAGAGAATGAAAAATAGAATAAAGCTTTGGCTAATTCTAGCTTTCTTTTCCAGGGATTGAAATCCCTGGCGAGGGTATGGATCGCCGGTGACCCGGCTTGGCATCTGGCTAGTGAGCCGCATCGCGGCGGCCAATTATTTGCCCCGGGCTTCAGCCCGGGGATCCAAAGAGAAAGAGAATAGAGAGATAGAAAATGAAGAGAATATAAAATGAAACAAAGCTTTGGCTAATTCTGGCTTTTTTCCCAGGGATTGAAATCCCTGGCCAGGATATGGATCGCCGGTGACCCGGCTTGGCATCTGGCTAGTGAGCCGCATCGCGGCGGCCAATTCCTCGCCCCGGGCTTCAGCCCGGGGATCCAAAGGGAAAGAGAATAGAGAGAATGAAAAATGAAACAAGGCTTTGGCTAATTCCGGCTTTCTTTTCCAGGGATTGAAATCCCTGGCCAGGATATGGATCGCCGGTGACCCGGCTCGGCATCCTGCTAGTGAGCCGCATCGCGGCGTCCAATCCCTAGCCCCGGGCTTCAGCCCGGGGATCCAAAGAGAAAGAGAAAGAGAAAGAAAATAAAGAGAATATAAAATGAAACAAAGCTTTGGCTAATTCTGGCTTTTTTCCCAGGGATTAAAATCCCTGGCGAGGGTATGGATCGCCGGTGACCCGGCTTGGCATCTGGCTAGTGAGCCGCATCGCGGCGGCCAATCCCCAGCCCCGGGCTGAAGCCCGGGGCTGATAAAAGAGAAATGCCAAGCCGGGTCACCGGCAGTACATATTTAACCCCGGGCTTCAGCCCGGGGATCACAACGCTAACTTACAACCCCAATGGAAACAACAACACAAACGAAAGTAACCTGGCACATTGCCTGCCACGTCAACGACATTCCGGAAGATGGCGGCGGGTGCGCGCTGATTGATGGGAAACAGATTGCGATTTTCAACTTTGCCCGTCGCGGTGAATGGTATGCAACGGATAACCAATGTCCGCACCGCCAGCAGATGGCCGTGTCGCGGGGGATGATCGGGAGCCATGAGGGGGAGCCGAAAGTGGCCTGCCCTTTTCACAAAAAAACCTTTTCATTGCAAAGCGGGCAGTGTCTCAATGATGATTCCTATAAAATCAATACCTTTCCGGTGATGGTGAAAGAAAACCTCGTTTACATCGGAATATGAGCGAATGGAGAGACTCGATAAGAGCGTAGCAAGCAGTCTGACCCGGTTTTACATTGTAGCATTGTGCGTGGTGGCGATGCTGACAATCAGCGGTTTGTTTCTGATCAGAAGGACTATCAATAACCTGAACCATGACAGCCGCATGGTGAATGTGGCCGGAAGGCAGCGGATGCTGAGCCAGCGGCTGACCAAACTTGCGATCCTGAATGTCGGGCAGATAAAGCACAGCGACTCCGCTCAGTTCGACTCGCTTTTAACGATTTGGAAAGAAAGTCACGAGAATCTCGCCAACAAGAAATTACCCGTTGAAAATGGCCTGGTAACCTGGAAAAGCGCTGCACTGGACTCGATGTTTCTGGATCTGATGCCCGTTTTTGACAGCATTTATACCAATTTTTCTTTGGTTAATGATTCAAAAGTAGCCGCGTCGGCAAAAGCTGAGGCATTGAACCTCATTCTGGATAAGGAACCACTGTTTCTTGCCAAAATGGATAAGATCGTTTTTCAGTTTGATAAAGAGAGCTTCCAAAGACTCGAAAACCTCGAACGCATTGAATGGATTCTGGACATTATGACCATCCTCGTGCTTTTTGCAGAAGGGTTGCTGATTTTCAGGCCAGTTGTAAACACCACCAGGCGCGTCGTGCGAATGCTGACCGAATCAGAAAATGCATTGCAGCTTTCGAACCAAAAACTGAAAGAAGCGAATCACCAGCTCCTGGAAGCGCAGAACGATTTGCTGCGTGTGGAAGAGGAGAAATACGAGCTGCAACTGGCCGAAGATCGCATCCGCGCCAGCGCCTTGATCGAAGGGCAGGAGGAGGAACGAAAGCGTTTTGCACTCGAACTGCACGACGGCATCGGCCAGATGCTCACCGGCCTGAAACTGCACGCCGAAAAGCTGAAATCCGTCCAGTTTCATGACCAGAAAAACCAAAAGCGTTTCGAACAGCTGGTGACATTGATCCAGGACATTATCCAGACTACGCGGCAGATTTCATTCAATTTGATGCCTTCCGTATTGAGTGATTTTGGGTTAAGCGCCGCATTGCGCCTGTTATGCGAGCAAACTGCCGAGCTCTCGGGGATCAAAATAGAGTTTGACGGCGATGCGCAAAAGCGTGTTGAAATGGGCCGTCCCACCGAAATAGGGCTCTATCGGATCGCGCAGGAAGCGTTGAATAATGCGGTTAAGCATGCCAATGCGGATAAGATCAAGATTAAATTGGAACAAAATAAGAATCGGATTATTTTGGAAATCGCGGATGACGGAAAAGGATTTTTAATTAGTAATTTGAAATCAGAAGACGGCATTTTCCTGACCCGAAACGGCATGGAAAATATCCGAACCCGAACCCAGCTGCTGAATGGCGAAATGGAGATCGTCTCCGAAGTCGACAGCGGAACACAGCTCATCGTGCGGGTGGATCTTTAAATTATCAATCCAAAAAACACACCTGCATGCCCATCCGGATCCTGGTCGTTGACGACCATTCAGTTGTAAGACAAGGCATTATAACCCTGCTGGAAGACGAGGAGGACCTGCTGATAGCGGGTGAAGCGGCGGATGGGGACGAGGTTTGGGATATGATTGAGCAGGTGAGCCCGGATGTGATCTTGCTCGACCTCACCATGCCGAAAATGTCAGGCATTGAAGTCATTAAGCAGATCGCGCCTGCGTTTTCGAATGTCCGGACCCTGGTTTTCAGCATGCACAACAATGCGGATTACATGATCTCAGCCGCCACCAGCGGCGCTGCGGGCTATTTGCAAAAAGACACAAGCCGCGACGAAATGCTCAAAGCGATCCGCAGTATTGCCAAAGGTGAGCTCTACTTTCCTCCCTATGCTTCGTCGGTGATCATCAAAAATTTATTGAAACAAATTGCCAGAAATCCGGAGCCCAAAGTCGAGCTCGAAGCAGACAATGATAAGTCGATCTGGAAAATGATCACGCCCCGTGAGCAGCAGATCCTGAAATGCCTCACCGAAGGCATGAGCAGTAAAGACATTGCCGAGAAGTTCGACATCAGTTCCAACACCGTTGCGAACCAGCGCGCGAGCATTATGAAGAAGGCAAATGTGAAAAACACCGCCGAGTTGATTAGTCTGGCTTTGCGGGGGAATTAGTTTGCTTCGTTTTTTTACATTTGTATCATTATAAATGTAAAATGTTTCAACTATCCATGAGTTTTCGCAGCCTTTGTTACGCCCTTTTGCTTACGATTTCGGGTTTTAGCGCTGTGGCGCAGTCGTTTACGTTAAGCCCCAACCAGCGTTATTTATTAAAGGACGGCAAGCCGTTTTTCTGGATGGGCGATACGGCATGGGAACTCTTTCACCGCCTCGACCGTGAGGATGCTACCTACTATCTGCAAAAACGTGCCGGACAAGGATTTACAGTCATCCAGGCCGTCGCGCTGGCAGAATTCGACGGATTGAATGTGCCTAACACTTACGGTGACAAACCATTGATCGATAATGATCCTACCAAGCCCAATGAAGCTTATTTCAAGCATGTTGATTTTATCATCGACAAAGCCGCGGAGCTGGGTTTAACCATTGCTTTTTTGCCCACCTGGGGCGATAAAGTTTTTAAATCAACTTGGGGAAAAGGGCCGGAAGTTTTCAATAAAACCAATGCTGAGGCTTATGGTAAGTGGCTGGGTAACCGATATAAAAACCGCAAAAACATCATTTGGGTCCTGGGCGGCGACCGTACGCCTAGAAAAGACGTGGATGATGTAGGCGTTTGGCGGGCTATGGCAGCAGGCGTCGTTGCGGGCGTGGGAGGGAATGATAATGCGATGATGACGTTTCATCCGCAGCCTAATAAAGAAGGATCCGGCGAATGGTTTCATGATGATCAATGGTTGGATTTCAATATGTTTCAGAATGGACATTGCCGGGATGCGGCCGTTTATGAAAACATAAAAAGAGCGTACGACCGCAAGCCTACCAAACCCGTGCTGGACGCGGAGCCGATTTACGAAGACCATCCCGTTTGTTTCAATGCCACCGAGCTAGGCACATCCAATGCTTATGACGTGAGAAAAGCAGCATATCTGGATCTTTTCTCAGGCGCTTTCGGCCATACGTATGGCTGCCACGACATTTGGCAAATGTATGCACCGAACCGCGAAGCAGTAAATGGCCCGCACATTTACTGGCAACAAGCGATGGACTTGCCAGGCGCGAAGGAAATGCAATTTGTTCGCAAGCTCATGGAATCACGCTCAATCCTGGATCGCGTTCCGGATCAATCCGTTGTGGTTGAAAATGATTTGGCTTCCTACGAAAGAATCCAGGCCACGCGCGGTGCGGACTTCATTTTCATTTATACATCAACAGGAAAATCATTCTCCGTAAATCCCGGCAAAATCTCAGGCAGTCAGCTCAATGCGTTCTGGTTCGATCCGCGAAACGGCAAAACCAAAGACATTGGAAAAGTGGATGGCAAGGCAGTAAAGCAATACACGCCGCCGACTTCGGGTTACGGGCAGGATTGGATTCTTGTTCTAGACGATGCTTCCAAAAATTACAAGATGCCGTAATAAATGGCTCACCGCAAGAACACAGAGCCGGTCGGCACTTGTTCGGCGGCCGAAAATGATTGCTTGTAACCACTCTCGATTTTCGCCAGATCCTTCGTTTTCTTTTGCGCTTTGAGGCTTTGGGATAAACCGATGGCTGACCAGCCGTTTCCGGGATTCCAGATCAGATCTTCCCTGTAAATTTTCTCAGCAACGGCTGGTTTGTTCATTTTTAATAGATAAGCACCTAAAAACTGCCGTGCTGGAATCGGCCAATCGTTGGGCTCCGTGTAGATGAGGCCATCTTCGATCCCGATTGCCTTGTCGAGGCTGGCGATCGTTTCGTCATAATTTTTGTTTTCAAATGCAATGGCGGCTGTCAGGATTTCTCCGGCAATGTTTGCGATGGGTGTAAATGCGTTAAAGGGAATACGTCTTTTGGTCAGGATCGGATCTTTTGCTTTTTCCAGAAGTGACTTTAATTCCGATTTTGCCTTGTCGGCAGCGCCGGTATTTACAAGGGCCATTCCTCTTGCGAAGTTGCGGAGCAGACCAGCGTATGTCCATTTAGGATCCAGTTTGGTGGTATCTTTCAGGATTTCATCCCATTTTCCCAGCCTTACCAATGTCAGTTCAGGGAGCATAAAAAGATATTGATCATACGGACTTTCGTATGTCGGCGATACCGATTTCCTTAACCTGTTTGCCGCATGCATACCCGTTTTATACAAGCCGGCGCTCATGGCGCAATAGGTTTGCACAGCAAAATAATGCGGACTGTGTTTTACGAGATTGAGGTTTTTGGCAAGGGAATCATATTGAAGCAAGGCTGCATCCGCACGATCATTCACATCCACGCCTTTCAGGAAGTAACCGTTTCGCTCATATTCATGACTCGACATATGCACCATATGTGCCACGCCGGGCAGCTGATCTCTCAATTTATCCGCGTTGGGAAGCGCCACTTCCGGGTGCCGAGAAGCTTCTGTTAGATGAATGTGGTAATGCAATGCTGCCGGATGATCGGGGTTTGCCTGCAAAACCTGTTCGCTCAGCGCAATCACCTCGTTAGTCCAGGCTTTGGGTGTGCCATCGTTATTCCAAAAATCCCACGCGTGTATGAGCATTACCGCGTCCACGAAAAGCATTTTGATGTCCTGATCCTCCGGAAATTGAGATATCAATCCGCGCGTTTTTTGCGCATAGGCAATGTTAAGGGCCTTTCTGTCTGCATCAGACGCATCCGCTGAATAGCGCTGGTTCATGACAGCGATCAGTGCCTGCTCTTTCTTTGTTGTGTTAGCTGCAAACTGATTCATTTGCTTTAAAACCGCCGGAATGCTCTCTGGTTTTTTATACAAATGTGCAGCATTATAATATGGCCCCATCGCCAGCGCTTGTCCCCAGTAAGCCATTGCACACGTCGGTTCGAGTCGGGCTGCCTCCTGGAAAGATGCCAGCGATTCCTTCATATGGTAACTATAATACATGGTCAGTCCCTGATCGAAATAGAACTGGACACTATCATTCCTGGTCGAGATAGGATATGAGTATTTGCCCCACCCGGGCATTGCTGAAATGAACTTTCCGTTGGCCGCTGCCTGCACCACCGAACTGCTAACAGCGCCGCAAACGGCAATGTTGCTTTGTTCCGGAATTTGGGTTTTAAAAACTTCAAAGGCATTGAACCGCAGTAACAGAGCAGTTATCACAATGACTGGAAGCAATAAAAAAGAGAGGAAAAGATTTTTCATTTTAAGTAGCTGATGTGCCTGACGGATCATTTAAATATAAAGCCATTATTTCTTTTTCGGTAATTCGGCAGGCATTTTGTGGCTCTGCGGTATGATAATTGCCTTCATCAGGCTTTCGAAAAACAATCAACAAACTGAAAATGAGAGAGCCATTAACAGCCCAGCCGCCGATTTCGCGCAAGGGTTTCTTAACATTAACGGGTAGATATGCGGCCATCGGAGCTATGAGCGGATTGGCAATCCAAAGCTCAAAAGACGCTTTTGCACAAGCGCCGCTTAAAGCCACTTCACCGCCAGCGCGCGTGCCTGCCAAACCGGAGGATCCTATCGTATTGGAGAAGTGGAAGTCGGAATATGACCAGCAAAGCGCGCCCACGCCAACGCCGCTTCCGCCTGATCAGCGCGTGGGGTATGCCGTTGTAGGATTGGGGCACTTGTCCCTGGAAGAGATTCTACCAGCGTTAGGAATGTGCAAAAAATCGAAACTGGCGGCACTTGTGAGTGGAAGTCCGGAAAAAATGAAAAAGGTTGCCGCTCAATACGGAGTCAAAACAGAGAGCTGTTATAGCTATGAAACGTACGATCAGTTAAAAGAAAACAAGGAGGTGGACGTCATTTACATTGTTTTACCAAACGGCTTGCATAAGGAATATGTGGTGCGTGGCGCTAAGGCAGGAAAGCATATTTTGTGCGAAAAACCGATGGCCAACACTGCCGAAGAATGTAAGGAAATGATTGCTGCCTGTAATAAAGCGAATGTGAAGCTGATGATTGCATACCGCATTCAATATCAGCCGCATAACCGTAAACTGAGGGAAATTTTGCAGAAAAAGGAATTTGGGCCTGTTAAAGTGGTTGAGGCTTCCAATTGCCAGAGTACCGCAAACCCGGATCACTGGCGTCACAAACTAAAACTCGCCGGCGGCGGTGTTCTCCCCGACATAGGCCTTTACTGCCTCAACACGACCCGATTTATTCTGGGAGAAGAGCCAACCGAGGTTTTTGCATATCAGTACAGCACCCCTGGTAACCCGCTATTCACTGAGGTTGAGGAATTTGTATCATGGCAAATGCGCTTTTCAAATGGCATCATTGCAAATTGCACCACACATTATAATGTACACGAAAGCCGCCGCTATCGCGTCCTGTGTGAAAAAGGCTGGCTGAATATGGACAGAGCGTACGCTTACAAAGGCCAAGATTTGAGCAGCGCCAAAGCCGATGGCCGCTTAGAACTGCACCAGAACATTGGTATGGCGGAAGTAAACCAGTTTGCAACAGAGATGGATCACTTTTCCGACTGTGTGATCAACAACAAAAAGCCATTCACACCGGGTGAGGAAGGTTTGCAGGATCATATTATTATGGAAGCCATTTACAAGTCTGCGCGTGAAGGTAAGCCTGTGAAAATCAACTCAACCCAGACCAACGCTGCATTGCACGGGCCTGAGCCAGAGTTGGGATAATCATTGTTTAGCAAGATCAGGCCGGTCAAGCACTTCGTTTTCCGGCCTGATCTCAATCCACCACTCTTTGGAGGCACTGCGGGTCCGGCAGACAGTTTATTGAGAAAATCAGGCAATTCGGTCATTGCGTTATATATTTACCCCGATATACAAACCTGATCCGTTAATGGAAAAAGAGAATACTTTGTTTGGCGTGCGGGAGATTGCGAGAAGGGCTAATGTATCCACGGCCACGGTGGACCGTGTGCTGCATAACCGGACTGGGGTTTCCGAAAAGACCAAAAAGCGGATCAACGACATCATTAAGGAACTCGATTATCAGCCTAACATCCTGGCCAGCAGGCTCGCTTCCAAAAAGATCATTACACTGGCCATTCTGGTTCCCGAGGTTTCCGAGGAAACTGATTTTTGGGAGGCACCATTGAATGGCGTGCGGAGGGCAGAAGCTGAAATCAGGCAATATGGCATTCAGACACTTACGTTTTTCTTTGACCTTAATAATAAAGATTCCTATGTTCAAAAAGCGCGTGAAATCCTTGCGCTCGATGTCCACGGCATTTTAATAGCACCCTCATTTATTGCAGAAACAAAAGAATTTGCAAAAGAATGTGCTGAAAGAAAAATCCCATTTGTCTTCATTGATTCGGACATTCCGGATCTGAAAAGCCTATCGTACATTGGCCCGCATCTTTATAAAAGTGGCTACGTAGGGGCGAAGTTGCTCACTTACAGGCTGCAACCGGAAAAGAAAGTGTTGATTATCAACATTTCAAAGGAAATCGACAACTTCAATTACGAAACTATCGAGGAAGGTTTCCGCGCCTATTTTTCGGACAACCAGAATCCCAATGAGATCGTCCGCATTGACATTCGTGAGACGGATTACCAATCTGTTGCGCGGCATTTAACCTATGTTTTTCATCTTAATAAGGACATCGGGGCTGCATTCGTGACGAATTCACGTGTGCATACCGTGGCCTCTTTTCTTAAAAATAGCCACCGCACCGAGGTGTCGCTGATCGGTTATGATTTTGTGAAGGACAATGTGAAATATCTCGAAAGTAATGTTATCGATTTCCTGATCTGCCACCGCCCGGAAGACCAGGCTTACCGGGGCATTATGGCACTGTACCAAACGCTGGTCATGAACGCAAACGTGTCCAAACTGAACTACATGCCCATTGACATTGTGACAAAAGAAAATTACGAGTTTTATCAAAATTGATTTCTATTAAACGGGCATATTACAGTTCTGCAACTTTATTATCTCGTCCTTTACTAATGTTAAATATTTCTTTTCTATATTTACGGGCACGTGCCCGTTACATATTAATCGTACATTGACGGGACATCCCGGACCCTTTAAACATTCACATTTTGAAAGATTCTATTTTTAAATGGCTTCGCTCGTTAGGGCCGGGAATGATCACCGCGGCATTGGTTTTCGGGCCCAGCAAGCTGACCATTACTTCCAAACTAGGGGCGGTTTACGGTTATTCACTCCTTTGGGTCGTGATTGCTGCGATCCTTTTCATGGCTGTTTTCACGGCTATGGCCACGCGGATCGGCCTCGCTACGAATCAATCGTTGCTGGCGTCGGTAAAACATAAATGGGGCAGGCCCGCTTCCGTCGCCATGGGGATTGGCGTTTTTTTGGTGAGCACATCATTCCAGGCAGGCAATTCCATTGGCGTGGGTATTTCTGTTGGGGAGCTTTATCATACGTCGCCCGTTCCCTGGATCATAATTTTTAATGTGGTGGGAATCAGCTTGCTATTTTTCAGGAGCTTCTATTCTGTGCTGGAAAAGACGATGATATTCCTGATTCTTGTCATGTTGTTTTCCTTTATTACCACATTTTTTTACGCGAGACCTGATGCTTCCGAAATTGTCAAGGGCTTTACCACACCGGTCATCCCGGCAGGTTCACAAGGATTGATCATTGCTTTTGTGGCTTCCTGCTTTTCTATTGTGGGTGCATTATATCAATGTTACCTCATTCAGGAGCGCATCCGGGTGAAGCCAGAGGTCAGGAATGGCAAAAATGACAGTACGACGGGAATCATCGTGCTCGGTGTCATGTGCTCGATCGTGATCATTTGTGCGGCGGCCATCTTGCAGCCGAAAGGCATTAAGGTCAATTCTGCAACGGATATGGCCAAGGCACTGGAACCACTTTTTGGTAACAATGCATCCACACTTTTCCTCGTGGGCCTGTTTGGTGCAGCATTTTCTTCATTGATCGGTAATGCATCTGTTGGCGGCACATTGTTGGGCGATGCGTTGGGAGTAGGGAGTAATTTTAGCTCTAAATCAGTGCGTTACCTGGTTGCCTTGGTGATGGTTGTCGGTGCGGCTATCGCTGTTAAATTTGGTAAGCTGCCATTGGAGCTGATCGTATTTGCACAAAGCGTTACCATTTTCATCGTTCCGTTTATTGGAACTGCCCTCTATATGGTCGGTAATGACAAGGAGCTGATGGGCGACAAGGTAAACAGTCCGCTCGTGAAAGTGGTTGCGGGCGTGGGGCTGGTCATCATTTTCTCTCTTGCGATCATTAATAGTAAAGAATTATTTTTCAACAATCCGCTATTTAAATAATGACTGGTTTCGAACTTCTGGAAGAAAAATGGCTGAGCCCATCGGACGCTTTAATTGACGATATAAAACAAATAAAAGGCGATATCCTGATCCTGGGGGCCGGTGGTAAGATAGGGCCAAGCATTGCGAAACTTGCAAAACAGGCTGTCGAACGAGCCGGCCTGGACAAGCGTGTGATCGGCGTTTCCAGGTTTAGTGAGGAAGGATTGACCGAAGAGCTGAATGCGGCAGGCATCGAAACCATAGCTGCTAACATCTTGAATGATGCTGAGTTGCAGGCGCTGCCGGAAGTGGAAAACGTGCTTTATCTGGCCGGGACCAAGTTTGGCACTTCCAATAATGAACCTTACACCTGGGCAATGAATACGTATCTGCCGGGACGGGTAGCTGAGAAATTTAAGAATTCAAAAATCGTCGTCTATTCAACCGGCAATGTTTATCCGTTCACGACGGTCGCATCCGGTGGTGCTACGGAGGAAATGCGCGCTGATCCGGTGGGTGAATATGGCCAGTCGTGCCTGGGTAGGGAGCGGTTATTTCAATATTTTTCATCTGTACATAGCACGCCGATCCTGATTTACAGGCTCAACTATGCCATTGATTTCAAATACGGCGTGTTACTGGAAGTGGCAAAATCGGTTCTGGCGGGCAAGCCGGTGGATCTGCGGACGGGCCACGTGAATGTAATCTGGCAGGGTGATGCCAATGAAATGGCTATCCGTTCGCTACTGCATTGCGAGTCGCCATCGAAGATACTGAACATTACCGGGCCCGAAACGGTCTCACTTCGCTGGCTGGCAGCGGAGTTCGGACGTATATTCAATAACGAACCGCAATTTGTAAATGAGGAGCAGCCTACGGCATTATTAAGCAATGCGGCTGAGTCTTTCCGGTTGTTCGGCTATCCGCGCACAACATTGAAGCAAATGATTGGAATCACCGCACAGTGGTTGCAGGAAGGTGGAAAGACTATTAATAAACCCACTCACTTTCAGGAGCGTAAGGGGCAATTTTAAGAGATTTTGGAATAAAAAAAACAGGAGAAATGCTTAACACAGAAACGAGGAAACTGTTGTTTGAGGGCACCGTAATTCCAGCCCACCCGCTGGCTTTGCAACAGAATTTGCAACTGGACGAGCCCAGGCAGCGCGGATTGACGCAATATTATATGGCCAGTGGGGCAGGAGGCGTTGCCGTCGGCGTGCATACCACGCAATTCGAGATCCGTGATCCCGAGGTAAACCTTTATGAAACAGTCCTCAGGATTGCGGCAGAGGAGATTACTAATGCGCATCTGGACCGTCCTTTTATCAAGGTGGCCGGCATTGTCGGGCTTACAGATCAGGCTGTTAAGGAAGCAAACATCGCTTTGAAATACGGTTATGATCTTGGGCTGGTGAGTATGGCAGCATTCAAAAATCATTCGGAAGATGACATTATTGAACATATCAGAACGATTGCGAAGATCATCCCGGTTTTTGGGTTTTATCTGCAATCGGCCATTGGTGGCAGGGTTTACTCGTATCAGTTCTGGCAGCAGTTCGCCGAGATCCCGAATGTGCTGGCGATCAAGATTGCCGCATTTAACCGTTACCAGACGCTGGATGTTGTCCGCGCGGTTTGCAACAGTTCGAGGGTGAATGAAATAGCACTTTATACGGGTAACGACGATAACATTGTAGCCGACCTGATCACGCCCTACCGGTTTGAAGTCGATGGTGAGGTGATTGAAAAGACGTTTGTGGGCGGCTTACTGGGACATTGGGCAGTGTGGACAGAAAAGGCAGTGAAGGTGCTCGCGGCGGCAAAGGAATTTGTAAAAAACAAACATACAAATGCAGCTGATGTTTTACGCTTGAATATTGAAGTGACTGACATGAACGCGGCCATTTTTGATCCGGCGCACAACTTTCACGGCTGCATCACAGGCGTGCATGAAGTGCTGAAAAGGCAGGGACTTATGGAAGGGATCTGGACATTAAACCCAAATGAAACGCTATCGCCCGGCCAAGCTGAGGAGATCACGCGCGTCACGCAAGCATATGCACATTTAATTGATGATGAGTTTGTTACTGATTTTTTAAATCGCCACGTTAAAGTAGTTTAAGACAATTCTTCAAACCATTTTTTGAAAACGGGCACGCGCTCTTTGCTTATCAGGATCTGGTTGGACGAGGATGGCGTCGTGCGGACGAGCAGCCTGCCATTGAAATACAATTCGATCTCCGAAATGCATTCGCGCGATATGATAAATTGACGGTTGGCCCGGAAAAAATTCGTAGGGTCCAGTTGATTTTCAAGCTCTTCCAAAGATTTGTCGACAACAAAATTCCTGTCATCATGCAAAGTGGCCACCACAACTCCGTTTTTAATGGTTAACCACCCGAAATCAGAATCCTTTAACGGGATCAGTTTGTCACGATAAGGCACCAGGAAGCTCCTGCGGGGACTTTTTCGGTTCAGGATCTGGTTATGCATCAGCTCTTCCAGATATTTCACCTTGCTGATGGCATTCTCCTCATTGAGCTGATAGTATTTTTCAAGACTGAATTTCAGGGATTCCTGGCGGATGGGTTTCAGCAGATAATCGATGCTGTTGAGCTTGAAGGCACGCATGGCATACTCGTCGTGCGCAGTGGTGAAAATCACCGGACAGCCGATGGAAATTTGTTCGAAAATCTGGAAGCAAGTGCCGTCCCCGAGCTGTACGTCAAGGAAAATCAGATCCGGGCTAGGGTTATCGCTGAGCCAATCAACGGCGGTTTCTACGCTGTCGAGCACATTCAGGATCTCAGTTTTGGGATCAATTTTTTGTATTAATTGCGTCAGATACTCGCCCGCTGGCTGTTCGTCTTCAATGATAAGGATCTTGGTCATGGAGCTTCAATCAATGGAACTTTAACTGTAAAATGCTGCTCATCTTGCAGCAACAATGGTTTTTGGCCCGTTTGGATCTTGTAACGTTTGTCCAGGTTTTGCAGGCCGATCCCGGTTCCGGGTGAATTTTTTTTGTTGACGGAATTGGAAACCGTAATGTGCTTCTCTTGCTCGCTCAGCCTGAGCTCGATCATCAGTATCTGACTGGAAGTGATCACATTATGCTTGATTGCGTTCTCGATCAGGATTTGAAGGGAAAGTGGAATGATGTACCAACTCCTGGCCGTTTCCACTTCATGAAAGCAGTAAGCGAGTTTCTCACCAAATCTCGCCTTATATAGGTCAAGATATGCACGCGCAGCGTCTAGCTCGTCTTTAAGGAGGATGAGACTCTGGTTTTGCACTTTAAGATTGTATCTCAGAATGTCCGACAGATCCAGTACAATGCGCTGAGCCTGATCCGGATTGGTAGCGATCGAAATGTTCAGGATGTTTAATGCATTGAACAAAAAATGAGGGTTCAGCTGATTTTGCAATGCTTCGAGCTGCGCTTTGAGCTGCTCGCGTTTGAGCTGCTCATTTTCAAGTCCGATCTGGTGGTTTTCCTGCGTCGTCAGTAGAAAATTCCGGAAGCCGAGAATGGCCAGCAGCAGCAGAATGTGATACAGGTAATACACCACCCGGAAGATCAGCATATCCGAGTTATCAGCGTCCAGGGCCAGTTTAAGCTGAAAAAGGATCTCATTGATCCCCATAAAAAGGACAAACAACAGGACGATCTGCACCCAGGTTTTCTGGCTGTTGAACCAGCTGGGCATATTGTAAGTATTTTGAAGGCAGATATAGACGAATATCCACGAAAATTCGAAGCTTATTATAAATTGAATGCAAATATCCAGCAACCCAGAGCCGATCGTGTCGGGGTCAAATAATGATGTCCAGACGAAGATCAGGCGCGGAATTGTGGCAAATAAGCTTAGGATGAAACAGAGACGCCAACCTAATGACATCCCATTCCGATAATTTAAGTCGGGGTTCATGCCAGGCTTGTCAGAAGCTTGCTATTCCTTGAAGTTTTTGCGGAAGTAGTATTCTTTTTTTGGATGAGCGACGCCACAGATTCGATAAGACCGATTTCTGCCTGCGTCCATTCCCGGCTGTTCAGGGTGTCTTCCAGCCCTATGAAACCCAGCCAGCCTACATTTCCCTGAATCGGAACGGCCAGCAACGACAGGGCATCCTGCTGACTAAGCCATTGAATTTCAGCGCCTGTCATATTTGCAGACGGTTCTAAAACTGGTTTTTTGGCGTCAAATAACGCATTCCAGCGATTGAAACCCGGAATCTTGATGGTCTTTCCTGAATGCTTAGCGGGCACGCCGGGTGCAGTAACCTCTATCTTTAATGTCAGGTCCTGCGCATCACCGGATGCAGGCTGATTTTTGATATACAAATAAATTCTGCTCAGGTCCATCACTTCCAATAGCAACGAGAATGCATTGGAAAGCGAATCAGAAGCAAGCTCATCTTCGCAACGCGCAAGCACTTTCTTGTAAAGCGACTCGTGGTTTTGGTTATGCTGGTCGATCTTTTTGCGGGCGTTGTTTTTCCATTTGGCCAGCGTGTTTTCCAGTGCAGGGATCCAGCCCAGTTTGTTAGAGCAATTGATATAATAACTTGTTTCTGTCACTGCCAGCACTCTTTCAGCCGTAACCGGGCAATGTCCTTCTGTCATAACCAGGCAGGGAAGCTGGCTGCCGAGCACATTGGCGAGGTCGGTAATCTTACCGTCAGGAAGGAGGCAATTGGAAATCAGCAGATCGTATTTGGATTCGTAAAAGGCTTCAATAGCCAGTTGTTTGGAAGCAACTTGCCGGATACTAAATTTGTAACCAGCGTAGCCAAGAGAATCTTCAAGCAGAGCGAGATATTCCTTTTGGATGGCAACGATGAGGAGGTTTAAGGGTTTCATGAGATAAACGTTTTTAGTATTGCAATTATACAAACTAAAGTAGAAACAATACTACCATTCCGAACTTAAAGGTCAGAAAAAATAGTACCCCAAAAATCCAGGTTTAACGTCGTCGGTTTGAGGTCGGGAAACAACAGGTTCACCTCTACATTTTTCAGTTTCAGTTAAAATTCGAAATGCTTCGCGAGTGTTATTGGGATATTTATGGAAGAAAAGGGACATAGACGCGAAATTTTGTTTTGTTACCCTGCTCACATTGATTTAAGAAAAGTCGAACCCTTCAAACCGAACATTTAAAAAGATGAATGCTAATAAGTTACTCTCTCGACGATATTTTTATCAAATCATGAATGGCAAGAATGAGCAGGTTGCTCATGAGATCTTATCCGAAGATTTCGTATTCACACTGCCTACACATCCCGAGCCATTTCACGGCCCTGACGGATTTTTCGGACTGGTCCAGATGCTGCACGGTTCGTTTCCTGATTTTTACATTAACCCACAAGAAATGGTGGCCGGCGGCGACTGGGTTGTGACGCGCTGGAGAGGCGGCGGCACGCACACAGGCGGACCACTGCTTACCGTAAAAGGAAATGTGGAAGCAACCGGAAAATTCTTCGAAATCGATGGTATGACCTGGCACACGATTAAGGACGGCAAGATCACCGAATCTATCGGTCACGAAGATACACTGGGACTAATGCTGCAACTGGGCGTCCTGCCTTCCGAAAACGAGCCTGTACCCGCGGACCTGGAACACAACCAAACATTAGCGACCAGATATTTCGACGAGATCATGAGCCAGGGCAAACTGGAAGTGATCGAAGAGATCCTGGATCCTGAATTTGCGTTCATCATCCCAACCCAGCCCGAGCCGATCGCCGGATATCCCGCATTCAAAAATTTCGTAGGCTATCTGCGCAATGCATTTCCTGACATCAAATTCACGGTAATGCGCCAGACCGCAGAAGGCAATAAAGTCGCCACACGCTGGAACATTGAAGGCACACACCAGGGAGAATTCCTGGGCGCCGCGCCAACGGGTAACCACGTGAAGGATTACGGGATCGACATTTTCACAATCAAAAACGGCAAAATCCTTTCGGTTCATGTAAATGAAAACGACTTCGGATTAATGCAGCAACTTGGAGCAATCCCATCATGACATTGGAAGAAAATAAAGCAATAGTACGCAGATACTGGTTCGATTTCTGGAATGAAAAGAATGTAGCAGTCCTGGACGAAATCGCAGTGGAAGATGTGGTTTTTCACTTTCCTCCCGGCCAGGCACATCAGCCACCTACATTAAGAAAGTGGTTCGAAACTGCCCTGATAGCATTCCCCGACGTGTTTTTTACCTTGCACGACGAACTGGCAGAAGGCGATAAAGTGGTAAGCCGCTGGTCATACGAAGCCACCAATACCGGCAATTTCCTCGGACGCGAAACGACCAGCATCCGGGTCCAGGACCAGGGAATTGACATATTCCGCATCGAGAACGGCAAGATCGTTGAAATGTGGGTTGCCCAGGATAGTCTGGGTTTGTTGCAACAATTGAAAGTGATTCAATAAAATGGAAAAAGCAGTTGTCCGTCATTATGTTAACAGAGGCGGGCAGCTTCCGGTGAAGCCTACAATTATTCCAGGCTTCGATGCGGATACGGACGTGCTGATCATTGATGAGCCCGAGCTTTCCAGAAAAGACCTGGTTTTTGAGCAGGACGGCGACAATACATTGGTCAGACTGGCAGATTCATTTATGATCCTCGCCTCGCTGGAAAATGTGGATGCGATTGATCTGGACCCGCTCCCGTTTTTAAAAGAGCTCTATAAGGCGTTGCAGGAGAATGATATAGAGGAAATTTTATCGTTTCTAGCTGAGGATGTCTTATGGGAAATGGGCGGCCCGCAGGATTTGATTCCCTGGGCAGGTGCCTGGGACGGAAAAGCAGGAGTAAGGCAATTTTTCCAATTACAAAAAGAAGGATTGGCTTTTGAAAAACTGAATCCGACCCGGTTTGTAGCGCAGGGAAATACAGTGGCCGTCGTGCTCGAAGGAAGCGGTGAAGCCAGAACCGGGAAAGCTTTTTCAGGCAGCGTGGTGCATTGGGTTATTGTAAAAAATGGCAGGATCAGCCAGCTGCAATGTTACCGCGATACATTTCCGATCATCGAGGCCATGCAGGGTGGGAGGCCGTTCACGATAGCAGCAAATGGTTTTGGATCAGCACATTATACCAATAAATCGGTCACATCGCCGCGCACAACGGACAGCATTGTGTTCGACGAAGCGATTTTTGACAATGCGCCGGCAACGGTAAAATCGGCCAGGGCCATGTATGGCGCACTACAAGGATTCAAACCCGAAGACATCCGTAAAGCATTTGCGCCTAGTGTAGTGTGGCATATGTTCGGACCGAGGGACATCATTGCATGGTCGGGTGAGCGCATCGGACCGATTGCGGCCGTGGAATCGGCAAAGCAGATCATTGAAACCATGCGTTTTGACCGTTTTAAGGCAGTCAGGATGCTTTACCAGGACAATGTAGCGGCCGTTTTAATCGATGAGCCGGGCGTTTCCAAAGCAAGCGGATTGCCTTTTCATACGAGCGTTGTGCACATTGTAGTCGTGAATGAAGACGGAAAAGTGGCTTCGATCCATAACCACGTTAATACAGCAGAAATAGTAGAAGCCTTTTTGGGCGGAAGACCTTATACAGTGAATTGAACAGCATTTTAACCCTTAAAAGAAGAAAGCATGTCACTTACAGCAGAACAAAACAATGCGATTTGTGTTGAATTTTTCGAAACAGCCTGGAACACAGGTGTTGTACGCGAAGACTTACTGGCATCCGACGCGATAGACCATTCACAAGTGGGCGGTAAAACGGTTTCTGAGCCAGGTTCGGCCAGTTTTAAAGGCATCGTGGGCATGTTCCGCGGCGCTATGCCGGATGCAAAGCTTAGCATTGAAGATCAGATATATGTAGCCGATAAAGTAGTGCACAGATGGAGACTCAACGGCACCGACACAGGCGGCGTTATGGGCATGCCGCCATCCGGAAAATCCATCACATTAACAGGAACAACCACAGCCCGCATGAAAGATGGCAAAATCGCTGAGCGCTGGGCCAATGTGGATGAACTGGGCCTTTTGCAACAGCTAGGCGTAGTTCCTCCTCCTCCTTCCGGAGCGGCACCGGGAGCACACTGATGATACTCGTAAATCCTCCTCGACATTGTTTTTAAAATTATTCAAACCCGAATTTTATGTCTAAAAAAGTACTCGCCATTTTATCGGAATACGGATATTGGGGCATTGAGCTGGTAGGCCCGCTCGAAAAACTGGAAGCAGCCGGTTACACCGTAGATTTTATTACGCCAAACGGCAAAAAAGCAGAAGCGCTGCCGCCAAGCTATGATACCACTTATGTAGATCCTCCTCTGGGCGTGTGTGTTACCACGCAGCTCGCAGCTGATAAAGTAAATGCATTTGAAGCGACAAACCGTTTGGAAAATACAATGAACCTGTCGGAAGTGATCCCACAGCGTCCATACTTCTCAACACCGGATTTCCTTCGCGCATTTGAAAAATATTATAGCGACCTCAAAATCGCACAGGACAAACTGACCGAAGAATACGACGCGGTTTTCCTGGTAGGCGGCAGCGGCCCGATCATCGACATGGTGAACAACCAGCGTGTGCATGATGTAATCCTTGCTTTTTACAAAAAACAAATGCCTGTTGCCGGAATCTGCTATGGCGTTGCGCCACTGGTTTTTGCAAGAGATTTTAACGAACGCAATTCCATCATCAAAGGAAAACACGTGACGGGTCACTGCATTGAATACGATTACCACGACGGAACCGGCTTCCTGCACACCGATCTGAACATGGGGCCCCCACCATATGTGCTGGAATACATTCTTTCCGACGCCGTAGGACCGGAAGGACAATATCATGGAAATTTTGGTAAAGAAACTTCCGTTATCGTTGACTATCCATTTATCACAGGCCGTTCATTGCAATGTTCATTCGAATTCGGAGAGCAGTTTGTGAACGTTTTGGACAAAGGCCTCACACGTTATGGCTGGTAAAACCGGGAATCAGAAGATCATTGAACAGTTCCTTGCGGATGGCATGGATTATATGTTCGGCAATCCCGGCACGGTGGAACAAGGTTTCCTTGACGCCCTGGCCGAGTATCCCGACATGAAATACATCCTCACCTTGCAGGAAACCATTGCGGTGATGATGGGAGACGGTTATGCCCGCGCCACACAAAAGCCGACATTGGTTCAGCTGCACAGCTCGCCGGGCATTGGCAATGCGGTAGGCGCTGTGTATCAGGCCAAAAGAGGTCATGCGCCCTTAGTGGTAATTGGCTCGGATGCCGGTGTGCAATACATGAATATGGATGCACAAATGGCCAATGACCTCGTAGCGATGATGGCGCCGGTGACCAAATATTCGACCATGGCCACCTCTTCGAAATCGCTGCTTCGCACTTTGCGCCGCGCTGTAAAAATAGCGTCGACGCCGCCTATGGGACCGGTTTACGTTTGCCTGCCCATGGATGTCCTCGACGAGATCAACGATGAGCCCGTATTTCCAAGCTGCATTCCTTCGACGCGGGTTTCGCCTGCGCCGGAACTGATCAGGCAGTCAGCGGAAATGTTGCTGGCAGCCGAAAAGCCGATAATTTTCGTCGGTGACGGCATTGCCTATTCGGATGCAATCCCTGAGCTTACACATGTTGCCGAGCTTTTGGGCGCGGAAGTCTACGGTGTCGAATTCGGGGATCTCGTCATGGACAATACGCATCCATTGTATCAGGGCACTACGGGCCACATGTTCGGTTCGTTCAGCCACCCGATAACAACAAAAGGAGATGCAAACCTCATTGTAGGCACTTATATGATGCCTGAAGTTTTTCCTGAATTGGGAGAAATTTATGCGCCGGAAGCGAAAGTGATCCATTTCGATCTCAATGCTTATGAGATTGCCAAAAATCACCGCGTCGATCTGGGTGTGGTAAGCGATCCGAAACTTTCGCTTGCTGCATTGGCGCAAGAAATTGAGGCTGTAATGTCAGCTGAGCAAAAGGCGAAGGCTCAGCAACGTATAGAGCAGATCGGTAATGCTAAAAATGCAAGGATCGCAGCCGAAAAAGAGGCAGACGATCAGCAGCAAGGCAAGTCGCCGCTTCATATGTCGCAGTTCACGAAAGTGCTGGCTGAGAAGCTGAATCAGGATGAAACGATTATTTTTGATGAAGCATTAACCAGCTCAGCGGCCGTGAGCCGTTACCTGCCACCGACGCTTGCCAAGCAGTACTTTTTCACAAGAGGCGGTTCCTTAGGCGTTGGTTTTCCGGGTGCGATCGGTGCAAAAATCGCTAATCCTGAAAAGACCGTGATCGGCTTTTCCGGTGACGGCGGCAGCATGTACACCATCCAGACATTATGGTCTGCGGTGCGGCATAATACGGGAGCCAAGTTTGTGGTTTGCAACAATGGTTCTTACAAACTGCTGCAACTCAACATTGACCAATACTGGCAGGAACGCGAAATTCCAAAACACGATCATCCGCTGCCATTTGACCTTTCTTATCCTGCCATCCGGTTTGACATCCTGGCGCAATCCATGGGTGTAGAGGCGGTAAGAGTGGAAAAAGAAGAAGAAATTTTGCCTGCTATCGAAAGAATGCTGGCCGACGATAAGCCCTTTTTGATCGACCTGGTGCTGGAAGGCAGCCACAAGTCGGACTGGGTAAAGACAAACTGTTCACAGTAATACATAAACTCTCCACCATTTCTGAAATGGAACAACCTGGTTTTGACTACATTATAGTGGGTGCCGGAGCCGCAGGCAGCGTTTTAGCCAACCGGCTAAGCGCTGACCCGCAGATTCAGGTGCTGCTTATTGAGGCAGGAAGCAAGGATACGGAGCCTGCGATCCACGACCCGGGCGGCTTTGTAAGTCTATGGGGATCAGATCTCGACTGGAACTTGTCTACTACGGATCAGCCCGGGCTGGGCGGCCGGGCTATTACCATCAACCAGGGCAAAGTGCTAGGTGGCGGAACGGCGATCAATGCCATGATGTATGTTCGCGGCAACCCCGCCAATTTCAATGAATGGGAAGCCATGGGTGCAACAGGATGGGGTTACCAATCTGTTTTGCCTTATTTCAAAAAATCAGAAAACTTTGCAACCGGTGCTTCGGAGTTTCATGCAACAGGCGGTGAACTGAGCATTCGCGAGTGTCCGGACGATGTGATGCGTTCCGATCATTTCCTGATCGGTGCCACGCAGCTGGGTTATGATGGCCCAAACTGGGAT
The DNA here is from genome assembly GCF_023821985.2 of Dyadobacter chenhuakuii. Lineage (NCBI taxonomy): Bacteria > Pseudomonadati > Bacteroidota > Cytophagia > Cytophagales > Spirosomataceae > Dyadobacter > Dyadobacter chenhuakuii. Next base: position 1,124,528 of record NZ_CP098805.1, read on the forward strand.
TACAATGGTGCACGCCAGGAAAATGGCGCCGGATTGTTGCAATTTCACATTGATAAGAACAACCATCGTGACAGCAGCGCGTCTGCATTTCTGCATAATATTTCAGAAAGAAAGAATCTGACGATCTACACTAATGTGCTCGTTTCCAATGTGCTGATCGATGATAGAAAAGCAATCGGTGTTGAGTTACTTGCCAGCGCGGGGAATACAGAGCAGGTTTTTTGCAGTAAAGAAGTGATCCTTTCTGCGGGCGCATTGCATACGCCGAAAATATTGCTTTTGTCGGGCATAGGACCGGCAAATGAGTTGGAACAAAACGGCATTCCACTGGTTGCTGACCTTCCCGGTGTTGGGAAAAATTTGCAGGATCATTTGCAGCTTCCCATGATTTACCGTTCTAAAATCGCGATGCCAAACACCACGCTGTTGACGGGTAATGCATTGTTCGTTAAAGTAAGAGAAGAAAGCAGCGTCGTAGATCTGCAAATCAATTTTACACCAAGCTTACCCGAACCACTGGCGCCTGTGCTTCCCGACCTGGGCGGACCGGTCTGCATTTTCCTTCCGATCCTGGTGCAGCCTAAAAGTCGTGGAGAGGTGACATTGCGCTCCGCTAATCCGGCAGACAAGCCTGTGGTTAATCCGAATTACCTGGATCAGGAAGCGGATGTGGAAGTGCTTTCCAAGGCCGTTGAACTGGTCAGAAAGCTTGCTAATACTCCTAAATTCCTCGAACTGAACGGCGGGGAGATGGTGCCTGGTGCGGATGCGGACATTGAAGCATTTGTGAGAAGCCAAAGCACCACGATCTGGCATCCGGCAGGAACTTGTAAAATGGGCACCGACGCAATGTCCGTTGTGGACGCAGAACTAAGGGTTCACGGCATTCAAAATCTGCGCGTAGCCGATGCGTCTGTTATGCCTACGGTTACGAGCGGGAATACAGTGGCGGCCTGTTTCATGATTGGTGAAAAGGCAGCCGAAATGATCCTGGCAGCACATCCTGTTGCCGATCTCAAAAAAAGTCTAATCGATTGATTGAATTATAATTAACTTAAAAAATACAACACAATGCTAACGCAGGAAGCAATACAAGCACTGGCTCTTGACTGGTATAAGAAGCTGGATGTCCATGTCCCTATGGTTGAAGTTTTGCCGCTGCTTGCGGATGCCGAACTCGAAATGGTTTTCCCGGAAGCAACCGTTTATGGTTATGCAGGATTTGAAGGCTGGTTTCAGCGCGTGATCCGCATTTTCTTCGACGAAGTGCACACCGTGAAAGTGGTGGAGCCGGTCATTACGGGCAACACGGCTGTGGTGAAGGTGGTGGTGCAATGGGAAGCCAGCGTCTGGAATGCCCCTGAGCCATTCAGCAAGCGCATCAAATGCGATGCTTTCCAAACATGGGAAGTGAAATTGAATGATGCCGGAAATGTGATCATTACCAAATACATCGTCGACGGCCTCGAATATCATGAAGGCTCTGCTACGCTATAAATCAGGTTATTAACCCTTCTCTATTTTTTACAATCATGAAAAACGTTCCGGATACCAAGCTGGGAAAGATGTACAGAGAACACATCCAGCACATCCTAGATAAGAACATTGACGCGCTTTTGGACCAATACACAGATGACGCAACATTGATCAGCAGCTTCTCCAAATCGCCGGTTATCTACAAAGGCCGCGACCAGGTGAACGAGCATATGCAAGGCATTTTGGGGATCGACGGATTGGAAACAGACATTGTGTTCTGGGCCGAAACCGAAAATCCTGAAACATTGATGATCACCGAACAGATCACGATGACAGTAGGAGGCCAGAAAAGCGAAATGCGCTTCGCCGACAGCTGGGTGCTGCAGGACGGAAAAATCGCCATCCATTTTGCCGGAATGGTGCAGCATCCGGACGGAACATTAGCCTAATTAAAACATAACCCATAACACTTTCCTCATGAAACTGGCAGGAAAAAAGATCGGCGTGCTCTTGGAGGCCGATTATTTTGAAAATGAAATATTCTATTACAAATTCCGCTTTCCCGAGGAAGGCGCTGACCTGCATTTTCTGACAAGGTTATGGGGACAGGATAAACTAACATTCCTTGGCCACGAATATCGTGCGCCGATGGACTGCTGGGAATCGTTCGAAAACATGAGCGACGAAGAACTGCGCACTTACGATGCCATCATCGTTCCTTCCGGCATGGTCTCTGACCGGCTGCGTTACACGGAAGACGTAGAAAAAATCCCGCCCGCAACCGAATTCCTGAAACGCGTTTTTGCGGAACCAGGCATTTTGAAAGGCATCATCTGCCACGGATTATGGCTTACTGCACCCGCAACTGAGCTCGTTCGCGGCCGCAAGCTGGTGTGCCACAATAACCTTATCGGCGATGCCAAAGCTTACGGAGCCATTTATACCAATGAAGATGTGGTTATGGACGGCGACCTGATCACCGGACGCTCGGGCGGGCACGCGCATTTGTTTGCGAAAAAGATCATTGAAACATTGTCAGCAGCTAACCAGAATTAACATGAGCGCGACATTTTTTCACCTGGCACTAACCGTTCGGAACCTCGCTAAGTTCGAGGAGTTTTATTCCAAATATTTTGGCTTTCGACGGGCAAGGGTCATCAGTCTGGGCGACGATGCCGAGCTGGTTTTCCTCAAAAACGACGACAACATTTATTTCGAAATCTTCCCGCCCGAAGAAGACCGCCCTTACCCGATGTCCGAAGCCGACGGCCCGCATTATCCCGGATTAAGGCACATTGCATTCTCCGTGGACGACATTGATGCCAAAGTAGAAAGCATGGGCGAAGACGCCGTCATCACCCTAGGCCCGCTCCATTTCGACGACGTAATTGAAGGCTGGAAAACCGTCTGGCTCAAAGATCCGGAAGGGAACATCATAGAAATTACCCAGGGCTATAAGGATCAGGAAGACTTGGTCGCCTAGTTCCCTTCGGCTCCGCTCAGGGTGACAGTGGCCTTGTCCTGTCACCCTGAGCGGAGTCGAAGGGAAGGAGCAAAAACGTAAACCATTCAGTAAACACCTTTACCAACTAACGCATGAATATAAATTTCACTTTTTCAGATACCATTGCAGGGTATATCACGGGATATAATGCAGAGGAACGCTGGTTTACCGTGGAGACATCGGACAAGCGTCCTTTTAAGATCAACCTGATCGCTTCCACCTATGCCCGCGGTGTGCAGAACCTGACAGAAGGCTGGCAGGATCCGGGCGATATCGCTCCGTTTTTGTCTACGAACGGCCAGTACGTTTTCGCTTACGGAACATTTTATCCCAATGCTGGCGCAGATGAAAGCACGTTTGAAGCGCAGCAGCTGATTTTCCCGGGCAAGGAGCCGAAAGCCTATCGCCACGAGGAGCAGAATTACTGGATCACGCAGATCAGCTCGATCGCTTCCAGCTATCTGAAATGGCAATTTGATTATCCAAAGGAGGAGATCAATTACAAAAATTACCGCACAATGCTCCATTTGGGAGGTTCCAAAAAAGGAGATTACTTGCAGGAAACGGACACGATTTCAAGAATGGTTTACGGATTTGCGTCAGCTTATCTGTTAACCGGAAAAGACGAATTCCTGGAAGGTGCTGAGCTTGGAACAGAATATCTGCGCGACCATATGCGCTTTTTTGACCAGGACGATGACCTCGTTTACTGGTATCACGGCTTGAAAGTGGAAGGCCAGAAAGAAACCAAATTGCTGACTTCGGAATTTGGCGACGACCTGGATTCGCTTCCTATGTATGAGCAGATCTACGCATTGGCAGGCCCGACGCAAACTTACCGGATCACCGGCGATCAGCGCATCCGTGATGACATTGACAAGACCATTGATCTTTTTGAAAAATACTTCAAAGACCACGACGGCGAAGGTTATTTCTCACACTTGCACCCGATCACACTGGATGCGCACGAGGAATCTTTGGCACACAATAAAGCCCGCAAAAACTGGAACTCAGTAGGGGACCACGCACCGGCTTACCTGATCAACCTCTGGCTGGCCAGCGGCGAGCAGAAGCATGCAGACTTTTTGGAATATACATTTGACACCATTACCAGGCATTTCCCGGACTACGAAAACAGCCCGTTTGTTCAGGAGAAATTTTTCGAGGATTGGAGCAAAGACCAGACCTGGGGATGGCAGCAAAATCGCGCAGTAGTAGGCCACAACCTTAAAATCGCGTGGAATTTGATCCGTCAGCAATCGCTTACTCCGAAAGAAGAATACCTGGCATTTGCCAAAAAAATTGCTGAACTCATGCCTGCGGCTGGCTCTGATCAGCAGCGTGGTGGCTGGTATGACGTTGTGGAACGCGTGCAGAAAACGGGTGACAAGCACCAGTTTGTATGGCACGACCGCAAAGCATGGTGGCAACAGGAGCAAGCGATCCTTGCTTACCTGATCATGTACGGGGTATTGGGCGATGAAGAATATGAAAAACAAGCGCGTGAGGCGGCTGCATTCTACAATGCATTCTTCCTGGATAATGATGATGGCGGTGTGTATTTCAATGTGTTGGGCAATGGTATGCCGTATCTTTTGGGAACAGAGCGTTTCAAAGGAAGCCACTCAATGAGTGCATATCACAGCACAGAACTATGCTATTTGTCAGCTGTTTATATCAATTTGCTGATCACCAAGCAGCCGACTTATTTCTACTTTAAGCCTTATCCAAACGGCTGGAAGGACAACATTCTGCGTGTTTCACCGGACATTTTGCCTCCTGGAAGCGTGTATATCAGCGAAGTCTTTATTGACGATCAGCCTTACAGCGATTTCGATGCCTACGGACTTACCGTGAAACTTCCTGAAACAGAGGAACGTATCCGCGTAAAAGTACAGATCAGTTCGGCCAAGTAATTTGAACCACATTAAGAAACTATTCAGATGAAAGTTACCATTACGGATCAGGAAGAAATTACGGTGGTTGCGGTCTCCGGCGATATAGACAGCAAAACGGCGCCCGAATTTGAAAGAAATGCAAAGGTGGCCATGGACAAAAGCAAGAACATCGCGATTGACCTCACCGAAGTGGGCTTCATGTCCAGCGCCGGGCTGCGCGTATTGCTGATGGTTTACAGGAATATCAGGTCGCAGGAAGGGAAAGTGGTGCTGGTGGGGGTTTCCGAAGAAATCCAGGACGTCATGTCAACCACGGGTTTTATCAACTTTTTTACGATCGTGGAAAAGCCGGAAGACGGAGTTGCATTCCTAAAACAAGACTAATCCATGGCAACAGATATCAGGATTGATTACTACCCGACGCACGAGCAGCAGGGGATCAAATTCAGAAGGGGACATGCATTGCCATTTGGTGCGACTATGGTCCCTAACGGAATCAATTTCAGCATTTATTCCAGCGAAGCTATCGACTGTACACTCGTATTGTTCGAAAGGGGCGAGGCCGAACCATTTGCAGAAATCCGTTTCCCTGAGGAATTCCGCACGGGCAATGTGTATTCCATGATCGTGTTTGATCTGGATTACGAGCGCCTGGAATATGGTTACCGCATGGACGGCCCGTTCAAGCCCGAAGAAGGTCATCGTTTCGACAAAAGCATTATACTCAGCGATCCCTACGCCAAAGCCATTGGCGGACGGGATTCCTGGTTGGCCAAGCCGAATTGGGATAACATTTACCCGTATCGCTCGCGCCTCGTTTTCGAGGATTTTGACTGGGAAAATGACCACCCGCTCGAAACGCCTATTGAGGATCTGGTCATTTATGAAATGCACGTGCGCGGCTTTACGCAGCATCCGTCATCGAATGTTAAAAATCCAGGCACATTTGCGGCCATCCGTAGCAAAGTGGCTTACCTGAAAGATCTGGGCATCAATTGCGTGGAGCTGATGCCGATTTATGAGTTTGATGAATGGGAAAACAGCAAGGAAAACCCGGTTACAGGCGGTCTGATCGTCAATTTCTGGGGTTATAGCACGGTTAATTTCTTCTCTCCAAAGGCAGGTTATGCGGCAACAGGGAAGTTTGGCATGCAAGTGGACGAGCTGAAAACGCTTGTGAAAGAACTCCATAAAAACGGCATTGAAGTAATGCTGGACGTGGTTTTCAATCACACAGCCGAAGGCGATCACCGCGGTCATACGATCTCTTTCAGGGGAATAGATAACAAAACTTATTACATGCTGACGCCTGAGGGTTATTATTTCAATTTCTCAGGAACTGGCAACACATTGAACTGCAACAATCCGGTGGTGCGGAACATGGTTTTGGACTGTCTGCGTTACTGGGCAGCCGATTACCATATTGATGGCTTCCGCTTCGACCTCGCCGCCATTCTCGGCCGCGACCAGAACGGCGCGCCATTAAGCAATCCGCCGCTTTTGGAATCGCTCGCTTACGACCCGATCCTTGCCAAATGCAAGCTCGTAGCAGAAGCATGGGACGCGGGCGGATTGTATCAGGTCGGCTCATTTCCGGCTTACGGACGCTGGGCCGAATGGAACGGAAAATATCGCGACTCGATCCGGAAATTCTTGAAAGGCGACGAAGGCCTGGTTGGAGAAATGGCACAATGCATCCAGGGATGGCCAGATTTGTATTACTATCGCGGCCCGACGGCGAGCATCAATTTCATCGCCTGCCACGACGGTTTCACGCTTTATGACCTCTTCGCTTACAATGAAAAACACAACGAAGCGAATGGAGAGAATAACAATGATGGTGGTAATGATAATCATTCATGGAATTGCGGCGTCGAAGGTGAAACAGATGATGCGTACATTAATCAGCTCCGTCACAAGCAGATAAAGAATGCGTTGTCGATCCTGATGGTGAGTCAGGGTGTGCCAATGATCCTTTCGGGCGATGAAGTTGGGGTTACCAAAAATGGGAACAACAACACCTATTGCCATGATAACGAGCTCAACTGGCTCGACTGGAGCCTGATGGAAAAAAACGCGGATATTTATCACTTTGCGCAACGCATCATGCGCTTCCGCCGTGCCCACCCGGTACTGAGGAGCAGGACGCATTTCCAGCACAGGGATTACGTAGGAAGCGGTTTTGCGGACATCACATTCCACGGAACCCAAGCCTGGCAACCCGATTTTTCACCCAGCAGCCGCTGCCTGGCATTCATGCTGGACGGCGCCCACGCCAAAAGCGGAACCATTGTCGACGACTCCATCTACGTAGCGATGAACTCCCACTGGGATGGCCTGTACTACGAACTCCCACCACTCCCGAATGGACAAAGCTGGCACCTGGCCGTGAATACGGACATGCCGTCAGGTGAAGACATTTACGAGATCGGCAAGGAGCCGAAATTGGAGGATCAGGGGAGGTTTTTGGTTGGCGGGAGAGCTACGGTGGTGTTGGTTGGGAAGTAGCGCCCCTTCGGCGGTGGGGCTAGCAGTAGCGCCCCTTCGGCTCCGCTCAGGGTGACAGTGCTGGTTGTACGACGGTACTGGTTAGCAAAAGCGGAACGCCCTGTCAGCCTGAGCGGAGACGAAGGCACGTCCCCGACGCGGCTCACAAGCACGATGAGTGCGATACGACAGCAACACAAAAAGTAAGATTTAAACCTAAAATAATTGTTTCAAAACTTATAAAACAACATCATGGCATTTCAAATAGAATCCTTAATAGAGAATCAGGAGGCGCGGTTTACATTGCATGGTGAGCTGGATTCGCTTTCGGCGCGGGTGTTTCAGACCGAGATTGAGAAAATTGCAAATCAGCCGATCGATTCGTTGGTGCTTGATATGGAGGACCTTAAGTTTATGTCCTCTGCCGGGCTCCGCGTTTTGATTTACTCAAAACAAAAAATCGGGCCGAAATTATCCATTTACATTGTGAAACCCCAGGAACTGATCGTGGACACGCTTACCAAAACGGGTCTGCAGCACAGCGTTACCATCGTTGATCAATATCCAGTTTAACATCTCCTGATAATGGAATCGAAAAGTTTTCCCGGCACTGTTGATTCTCTCGATTCGCTGCGGGAATACATTGGTGAGCTCTCGGAAAAGGCTGGTTTGGCCAAAAAACCAACTTACAGTCTCAAACTGGCGGTTGATGAGATTGCTACGAACATCATTTTGTATGGTTACCAGGAACCAGGGATCGAAGCGGATTTTCAGGTGGTGAGTGAAATCATGCCTGATAAGCTCGTGGTGATCCTGGAAGACATTGCCGCGCCGTTTGACCCGCTCGCGAAAGACCTGCCCAATGCGCAGGACCTGACGCTTTCGCTGGAAGAACGCGGCATTGGAGGTCTTGGTATTTTCCTGACAATCAATGGTGTAGATGAGTTTTCCTATGAATATGCCGATGGAAAGAACCGTAACAAATTTGTAATGAAAATTGCCGCAACCTGAGTCCTATGGTTGAGAATTCTACTGTTACCAATCCATTTCCCGGCCTTAGAAGTTATGATTATGACGATCATGCTCTATTCTTCGGCAGGGACGCGCACATCCGGGAGTTGAAAAACAAACTCCTGGACGGGCGTTTTCTTGCGTTGATCGGATCCTCGGGAAGTGGTAAATCTTCTTTAATCAAAGCGGGCCTCATTCCATCGCTGGAACAAGGCGAGGCGGCAGACCGCTGGGCGGCAGACCGCTGGGCGGCAGACCGCTGGGCGGCAGGCCGCTGGAAAGTGATCATTTTCCGGCCGGGGGGAAATCCCGTGCGAAATTTCGTAGAGGCCCTGAAAGTGGCCCTGCGGGACATCGATCCGCTTTGGGACAGCCGCGATCCATTGGCTGTGGAAAAAGAACTTAGCAGAGATCCCAAAGTTGCCTTAACATTGCTTTCGGCGATCCGTGACCAGAAAATTCTGCTGGTGATCGATCAGTTTGAGGAGCTGTTCCGCTATGAGCTTTCGGAAGATTTTTCGGGTAAAAACAGAACCAATGCATTTGTAAAACTGCTGTTGACCCTCATTAACCAGCGTGAGCTTCCGGTGCACGCGGTGATCACGATGCGGTCGGACTACTTGGACCATTGCACGGAATTCGACGGCCTGACCGAGATCATTAACAAGGGCTATTATCTGCTTCCGAAAATGAACCCGGAGGAAGTAAAGCAAGTCATTGTGGGGCCTGTTGAGTCGGTGGGCGCCAGCATTGAGCCTGAACTTGTTGCAGGTTTGCTTAAAGAATTGGCGGATAACCCGGATTTTCTGCCCATTCTGCAACATGCATTGATGCGCACCTGGGATCGCTGGAAATCGACCAAACCATTCTCGTCTCCCGTTTCGGGTGTTGATTATGAAGCCATTGGCGGCATGCAGGAGTCGATCACCATGCATGCGGAGGAAATTTACACGCAGCGGCTGGATGAAAAAAGGCGGAATGCAGCAGCCAAACTTTTCAAATCCCTCATTGTCCTGGGCCCCAGCGACACCTCCTCGCTGCACCCGACCGTCTTGCGCGAGATCATCCAGATCACCGGCATTCCCGATTATCTGCTGATCGACGTCATCATGGTTTTCCGCGAAAATGGTGTCTCTATCCTGACGCCAAAACCAGGCGTAAAGATCGATCACGACTCGATCATTGATGTTTCGGTTGAAAAAGTACTCACATTCTGGGAGCGGTGCAGAAAGTGGATAGAAGAGGAGCTGGAATCTGCAAAGCTTTACAAGCAGCTCAGTTACTCGGCTTCACTTTACCAGGAAGGCCGTACAGGACTTTGGGTTAATCCCGAGCTGCAACTGGGACTTAAATGGCTGAAAGAAAGCGAGCCGACTTTGGAATGGGCGCAGCGCTATGATCCGTTTTTCGAACGTGCGACCAATTTTTTAGATTACAGTAAAAAACAATACGAACTGGAAGTTCGTCAGAAAGAAGACCGCCAGAAACGCGAGCTGCGCAAAGCCAGAATATTCGCTTCGGTGCTCGGGATCAGCTCATTAGTATCATTACTATTTTTGATTGTTGCACTTGTGTTGCGCACGCAGGCACAGCAGAGTGAGAAAACGGCCCTGGAAAAGGAAAGCCTGGCATTGGAGGAACGGAAACGGGCTGAGGATCAGACACGTGAAGCCATTGCGCAAAAGAAAATCGCAGAGCAGCAAGGCACATTTGCCGAGCTGCAGAAGACATTAACCGAAGAACAAAAAGGCATTGCGGTAAGGGAACAGGAGAAAGCCGTGAAAGAGAGCATTGCCGCAAAAATCGCCAAGCAAATCGCTGAGGAACAAAAGATCCAGGCCGATAATGCCAGAAAAGCAGCGGTCGAATCTCAGAAACAAACAGAAATTCAAAAAGAATACGCGGTAAGCGCACAGAAAGAGTCGGACAGGCAAAAAGTGTATGCGCAATCGGCCCAGAAAGAAGCAGAAAGCTCCCGGAATGATGCATTGAAACAGCGCTCCAAAGCAGTGGCCCGCTTCATTGCGATCCAGTCCTTTCAAATGCCGGCCGGGGATGAACTGACTGCATTACTGGCTTTGAAAGCATATGATTTTAATATAAAAAATGGCGGGGAACGCGAGAATCCGGATATTTTTAATGCACTATCCAAAGCGGCGGGCGCGAAGGCAACATTAATTGCACATAATGACATTGTGCGCGTCGTCGCCGAGCCGCAAGCCGGCAATTCGGTTTTCGCAACGGCAGGGGACGATGGTGTGGTCAGCCTCTGGAATTATCTCACGCCTGCGGCCAAGCCGCTTTTGCTGCGCAATCCGAAGCAAACCTTCAAAAGCATTCGTTCCGTCGCGTTTACGCCTGACGGAAAAACGTTTTTTACGGGCTCGTCCAATGGTCAGATCGTCCGCTGGGACAATTTTATGCCGGGCGTGCCGCCTGCTAAAACCATCGTAGGGCATGACGGCATCGTGTTTTCGCTGACGGTGAAGAACATTAATAACAGGCCGCATCTGCTCTCTGTAAGTTCTTCCGGGCAGGTGAGGCTTTGGGATGTGAGCGACAAAAAGCTGGATGTCGTGAGAAATATCAATGTCGGCACCGAGATCGCCTCAGTTGAAATACTGGCTGACGGCCAGTATATGTTCCTGGCAACCGGAACGGGCAAGCTCATCCGTGTGGACCTGACCAAACCGGATGCAAAACCGGCAGAATACAATCTCCCCGGCATCCGCGGCAGGCTGCTATCAATGGCATTCACGCCTGATCAGAAGCATTTATACTTCGGCACCAGCTCGGGAATGCTTTACAATGTGCGCATGAACAATAACGAGCCCGTTCCAAACTCAATGAACGGAACACAGGGAACGCACACTTCGGGCATAACCAGCATTGCTTTCGCGCCGGACGGAAGCCGCATTGCCACTGCTTGCTATGACTGGAAAATACGCATCTGGAATGCAAAAGAAGATATTTCCAAACAACAGCCTGTATTATTGAGCGATTTCGATTACTGGGTGATGGATATTCAATTTACCCGGGATGGTAACAAATTGCTGGCTGCCGGTGCGGATAAAACGGTCCGGATATGGGACATTAATTCGGCTGCATTGTTTGCCGAAGTTTCTAAAAAGGTAAAACGCGAACTGACCGAGGAAGAGTGGGACCAATACATTGGAAAGGATATTCCTTACGAAAAACTGTCCCGGAACATCAGATAATATGAAAAGAATTTTACCCATTTTGATCCTCCTAACTGTTGCTTTTGCAGGCACAGCAGCCTATGCACAAGAGGATTGCGATGCAACGGTGATCATTCCCGAGGCTGACAGAAAATACAGGACCGGGAATTTCGATGAGGTTTTTCAAATCCTGAACCCTTGCCTTAAAACCAGATTTTCGCCGAATGCGCAAGTGCAGGCATATAAGATCATTGCATTAACATATCTCGCGCTGGATTCTTTGCCACAGGCGGCCACGGCTGTCCGTAATCTTTTGATAGCCAACCAAAATTACGAGCCGGAATTCTCTGCATTGCCGCAATTCAAAGACCTCGTTGCCCAGCAGCGCGATCTCATGGACCGCATCATTCAGATCACTTCCGTTTCCAAAAAAGCGGAAAACCTTCTGCAAGTGCCCGCCACCGTAACCGTTTTGACCCAAACTGACATTGTAAAACGAGGTTATAAAGACCTGACCCAAATGCTGAATGACATTCCGGGCTTCGACGTCATCAGAGGGAACGGGCCCTCTTATGTCACATTCTACCAGCGCGGTTACCGCTCCACTTCCAACGACCGCACCATTCTCCTTGTGGACGGCGTCGAGGAAAACGACCTGAATTCAGACAACATCCCCATTTCCCGGCAATATGCCTTGTCCGACATTGAGCGCGTGGAAGTAATCTATGGCCCGGCTTCGACTATGTATGGCGCAAATGCATTTGTAGGCGTTATTAACCTCATTACCAAGCGTTTCCTGGATCGCGAAATGCCGGAAGGTAAGAAAATGGTCGTTTCTACGAACGGTCAGGTGCGCTATGGATCTTTAAATACAAAACTCATTGATGGTGTGGTGACCATGCGGACAAAGGACGTTGCGGTTTCGTTAACGTCGCGCTATTTCGCTTCTAACGAGCTGGATTACAGCCGGTATCCCGAATGGAATTACGATCCGAGAACCGCTGATAACTATCCTGCACAGCAGAATATCAACGGCGCCGCCGCGCAGACTTACATTACTACCAACAAGCTCAACACGCTTTTCCCTAACAACGATCTTTATCAGGTTGGCTATGATGCGAACGGCAATGCCAATGCATTGAGCCTGACTAATGCCGGAAAGGCAAAGGCGGCCGAACTGGATAATGCTAATTTATTCCAGGCGAATGTGAACGGAAGTCCGGTGGGTTTTAATGATGATTCAAAAAACTTTTTTATCCGGGCAAAAATCGAATTTAAAGATTTCATGATCTCGCTCATGAGCTGGAAAACGGACGAAGGCGCAACACCTTGGTATACCAATCGCTCCCGCATCGTAACACCCGAAGTTTCGCGCTGGGTCGCCAACAACAAGGCGTTTTCTTTGACCTACAATAAATTCATTTCTGAAAAAGTCCAGATCCTGAACCTGACTTCCTACCGGCTCCATGAGCTGAATGGTGCAACCAATTTGCCCACTTACAGAGGTTATTTCAATGGCAGTTACGGCATTATCGATCTGCTTAACCAGCGCAAGCCAACCTATTCGATCCCTTACTGGTATCGTGTTTCCAACCAGCTGCGTAACGAATTCCGCGTGTTGCTCACGCCGTTGCCGAAGCTGGACATTAACAGCGGCATTGAGATCAGGAACAGTATTATCCAGGCCAACTACATTACTTCGCAAACCGAAAACGCAGACGAAACCGGACGCCCGGATTCCACATTGGCAGGCGGCGATAACTTCCGTGTTTTTGACATTGGTATATTCACACAAGCCACTTACAACTGGACCGAAAGCCTGAAAATGGTGCTCGGTTCCCGGCTCGATCACAATCAGATCCGTTCAAAGGGCGGTTATGGCTTCGTGTTCAATCCGCGGGTCAGTTTGATTTATTCCAAAGGTAAATTTGTATTCAAAGGCATTTACACGGAGGCATTTAAGGATGCTTCCTATCTTCAAAAATACGCCACGAACCGCGAGCGCGCGCTGAATAATCCCACTTTGCAGCCCGAGCGCGTGAAGAATGTGGAAGGGAGCGTTTCAGTCCGGTTCAATAAAGCAATGTCCTTTAATGTAGCAGGTTATGTAGCCAATTACAGCAATGCCGTAGGGCTTGCGGCTGCCACGACGCCGGCGGGCTTGCCTACGCAGCAGTTTCAGGCACTGGGCAAGCAGCGCATTATGGGCATTCAGTCGGAAGCGCGTTATGATGTGAAAAGACTGAATGTCTGGGGCAATTTCACTTACAGTAAGCCGCGCGATCTTAGTAAAGTCGAGGGGCAGAAGATTCCTATCAGCGACATTGCGCCCTGGTCGGCTAATTTGGGAGCTGTATATGAGCCGGTTAAGAACCTGAGCATCAGTGTCACCAACAATTATGTGAGCGCAAGAAAATCTGGCGTAGGAACTTCGGGAAGCAGCAATCCGATCACGCGTTTTGAGCCGATTTACTTGCTGAACTCGACATTGACCTATCATAACATTCTGAATGTGTTCAGCTTACAGGTTCAGGTTTCCAATATGTTTAATCACGAATATTTTGTACCGGGCATTCGGGCGGCCGAGGGCGTTACGTCCGCGTCGCGTTACCCGCAGGAAGGTCGCGTGTTCTCGGTCGGGCTGCTTTTTGACACAAACCGCAAATAAAAACCGGCTTCTCGAAATGGAATTAATGCATATAAATCCTCCTCGCTTAATGGAAACAAGGTTTGAAATCAGAAATTCGGAGTTCCTGCTCATCAAGCTGGACCATCCCGAACGCCTGGACGAAATGGGGGCGCTCCGGGTGCTGGCCTGGAAGGACGAGCAGGGCATAAGCCAGGATTTTTTCTCACATAAAGCCTGGCTGGATGATGAGGATCTGCTAGCGCACCATTGGGTTATCTTGCATAATAAGACAATCGTGGCCGCTGCGCGCATGACTTTCCATACGGATTACAAATCGGTCCCGCACGCAGATTTGTTCGACGGGTCCATCCTGGAAGGTTTTGGAAATGGCCCTTATGCATCTCTGAACAGGCTGGTGGTTGCGCCGGAATATCGCGGCAATGGCTTTTCAACATTGCTCGACGAAGCCCGCATTCAGTATGCAGCCATCCTTGGCGCCAGGCTGATCATTGCCCAGCCCGTTGCGTCACGCATTAAGCCGCTGGAAGATCTTGGATTTTTCTATCTGGGGAAAATCAGGCCATTATATCAAATGCCTGAACGTCAGATCTATTTTATGATTAAAGAATTAGGAGTTTAACTGGTGAAAAAAATCAAGGACATATCGCGGATGCTCAACATCAGAAAGGACGAGGAAAGCCTCGTGAGCCTGCTGATGGCCTATTCTTTTTTTATGGGCGGAGCAACGGCATTGTTCTACACTGTGGTGGCTTCGTCGTTTCTGATGAGTTTCGATCGCTTAATGTTGCCACAGGTTTACGTGGTCGGCGGCGTTTTCGTTTACCTGCTAGGGTTGGGCTTAACCCGCATTCAAAAACGCATTCCTTTTAATCGGTTAGGCGAAAATGCATTGCTTTTCCTGATCGTCTCCATCGCCGTTTTCCTGGTCATTTATCATCTTACAGGCAGTAAGTGGGTTTTCTTTTTTCTCTTTATCTGGAACCGGATTTTTGTTCTGGTCAATGGTGTCACGTTCTGGGCAGTGGTTGTGAAGCTGTTTAATTTTCAGCAATCCAAAAGGTTATCCTCGCTCATCAACAGCGGAGAAGTTTTTTCCTCTGTCATTATGTATCTGGCAGTTCCGGCCCTGGTCAAGATTTTGCCGATCGACTCGCTACTGATCCTGGCTGTTGGTTTCCTGATCGTCTGCGCCGTTTTATTGAGAAAAATTCACAAACGTCACGTAACAACGGACCACACACGCATTGAAATAAAACCGAAACCAGCCGAGCATTTGGCGACGGATGCTGTGGATCCCAAATATTTTCGCAACATTTTCCTGCTCGCATTGCTGCCCGTTTTCGCTTTGTTTTATGTTGAATATATTTTCTTCACTGAGTCGCGTAATGTGTTCCCGAACAAAGAATCGCTGGCCAGCTTTCTTGGATTTTTCTTTGGTATCAGTGCCATTCTTGAATTTTTTATCAAAACATTTTTCTACAATAAGCTCATCAGCAAATATGGCTTGAAGCTAGGCATTCTGATCCTGCCTTTGAGCCTCGTTTTCAGCTTTGCCGTTTCTGTGATCTATGGTTTGGGTTATGACACGGCGGCCATCTTTTTTGCCTGCATTGCGCTTTCCCGGTTTTTCATGAGTGCTGTTCGCAAGGCCATTGCTGAGCCGGCATACCAGGTTTTATATCAGCCCATTCAGGCGCGTTTCAGACTGAATGTCCAGGGCCGGATCGAAGGCCGGGCCAAGGCGATGGGTGGTTTGGCGGCTGGTGTTCTGCTTTTTGTGCTGGTCAACATTTCGCGGATGGACGCCTTGCAGCTTGCAATTTTGTTTTTGGTGGTGGCAGTTTGCTGGACGTTTGTGGCATTCGTAGGGGAGAACTCTTACAAAAAAATGGTGCGCGACAAGATTTTTAATTTCCCCGAAAAATCGAAGAAA
Organism: Dyadobacter chenhuakuii; assembly: GCF_023821985.2. NCBI lineage: Bacteria > Pseudomonadati > Bacteroidota > Cytophagia > Cytophagales > Spirosomataceae > Dyadobacter > Dyadobacter chenhuakuii. The sequence goes on from NZ_CP098805.1 coordinate 1,140,666, forward strand.
AACGCTTCCTATACACCAGGGCAGGCTATTTCTGAAAAGCCATTTGAACAACTTATTAACCAGATATTTTCACCCAAAGAAGAAGACCGCATTGAAGCGGCGCTGGGACTGGGCGCCACGAACCGGTTCCTGTCGTACAAATATCTCATTCCATTGTTACAGGATCCCAACAAACGGGTGCGTGAAGCGGCCATATACACGGCAGGCGAGTTGAAAAGGGCAGAGCTGTGGCCATTTTTAATGGAGCAAATGGAGACCGATCGTTACTTTACCGTTGCTTTCGATGCGCTGGTGAAGTCGGGACCGCCTTTGTTGAAATACATTGAAAAATCATTTTTAAGCAATGAGGATAACCGTTACCGGCAGCTGCATTTGCTTAAAATCGTGGAGCAGATCGGTGGTCCGGAAGCGATCCGGTTTTTGCGCAGAAACCTGGAAAATCCCAACCGTTTTGTAAAAGACAAGGTGCTGGAAGCATTGCGGAACCTGCGTTACACCTGCAACACCACGGAGCAAACATTCATGCTGAACGAGCTGGACGAACATCTGAAAACGTTCGCCTGGCTGCTCTCGGCGCAGCACGATCTTTCGGATGCCTATGAGCCGGAAAGCCAGCTGATGCTGAATCTGGAGCGGGAGAGGATGCGGATCATGCGTAAAGCTTTCATTGTTCTGGAAGCCGTTTATGGCTCCCGTTTTCACGCCGTAACATTGCTCAAAGGCGATCAGGCAACCGATGCACGCGACTACCTGACCGAGATCTGTGACCTGCTTTTGCCCGAAAACATTAAAAACAAAGTCCTGCCATATCTCGATAGCGACTCGCTGGACGAAATGCGCCGCCGCTATGCGGAAATTTACCCGCTGGCAACATTGTCCGTGGAAGAGCGTCTGATCGACATTATTAATAAGGATTACACCAGGATTTCGCGCTGGACGAAGGCGGTCGCGATCAAAGAGTTGCGCCATTTTGATGCCGGAATTGTGACGCCTGTGCTGGTTGCCAATGCGGTTTCCAGGTCTAAGATTATTTCTGAAACATCATTTTACGTCCTCCGAATTGTAAATCCGGCCCGTTTCCGCTCCTTAATGGAAGCAATGACCAGGAAAAATGATGCTTTTCACATTGAAATCATGAAGCCGCTTGAATGGCTTTCGACCGAAGAAGATCTGCTTGTTTCCAAGCTCCGCCGCCTGCGCGAAACGCATGCATTAGGCGGACTGCTAAGCGGGGAGTTGCAAAAAGTGCTGCTGACTTCGGCCTACTTCCAGGAAGAGAGCGGGGAAGTGGTAGATCTGCGGAAACAACTCAGCGACGGCGACGTTTCCATCCTTGTGACTTATGGTAAATTGTTTTTCTCTAAAATCGGCGCAATGGAAGCCGGTAACATCCGCAATGTGGCGGAACTGACGGCAATGGGTGTGGCTATGATCCCAAATGTGCTGGAAGACACGGAGTTCTATATCATTGAAAATTTTCTTTTAAAAGATCTTAATATCAGGCAAAATGTGGAGGAAAGTGTTGAGATCCATTAAGTTACTAATCATTCTGATCTGTCTGACCGGCTCGGAAAAGCTTTGGGCACAGCTTGCAAATGTGGCAAAGCCGGACGTGGGAAGGCCATTGTCGGGCTATTATTCTTCTGCCGAATATCGTGCACACGACCAAAACTTCGCCATAGCCCAGGACAGGGCAGGCATGATGTATTTTGCCAATTTTGCGGGGGTACTTGAATTTGACGGCGTGGAGTGGAAAACGATCCAGACAACAAATATCACACGCGTATCGGCCCTGGCAACGGACGCAAAAGGCCGGGTGCTTGTAGGAGCGAACGGAGAATTCGGTTATCTGGGCAAGGACGCTTTCGGTGTTCAGCGGTTTGTGGATCTGTCAGTAAAACTGAAAGAAAATTTTGGACAAATTATTCAGATTATCCCTACCAAAGCCGGCGCTTGGTTTGTAACGGATCAGATCAACTTTTTTTGGAATGGCACAACGGTGAAGCCATTCAAGCACAACCTGAAAATCCAGGCGGCATTTTCCTTCAAAGAGGAAATGCTGGTTTATGCAAAAAATAAAGGGATGATTCGGATCAATGGTGATCAGATCTCCCAAATCGAGCAAAATAGTGACGTGCCTGCTTTGCTGGACCTTACGTCGGTGGTACAGCTTGGGGATGGTTCTGCGCTTCTGGTAACAACAAGTCAGGGCATTTTTAAATTAAAAAATAACCGCATTGAGGTCATTGGCGGCAATGTGAATCCCGTGATTGTACGCAATCAGGCAACTTATGCAACCAAATTACAGGATGGAACAATTGCGATCAGCATGGCAACGGGCGGCATGCTGGTGGCGAATGCGGACGGAAATGTGCAATATCCTGTGGCAGCCGATACGGATTTACAGGAAACGCAAGTGTCGGCCATGTTCACCGACCGTGAGCACAATCTTTGGGTTGCGCTCAACGACGGTATCGCCCGCTTCGACCTGCCTTCACCGATCTCACTTTTTGACAGCAGGGATGGTCTGAGAGGTTCCGTAACTGCTATCCGGCGGTTTCAGGGACGGGTTGTGATAGGCACATTGAACGGATTATATTATGTAGAAAACAACCAGATCATTCACGTCAACGGCTTTTCCGGAAGCTGTCTGGGCCTGGATGAAGCGAATGGCACACTATATATTGCTTCAAACAAAGGGCTTTTTCAATGGACCAAAGGCTCGGGAATTTCAAGAATAAATTCGGTTTTTTCACTGAGCGTAACGGCTTCAAGCACTGGTAATGAGCTCTTTGTTGGCTTGCAAGACGGCTTAACAAAGTTAACGCGGGCAGGCAGCGAATGGCGGACGGAGCGGGTAAAGGCAGTTAACGAACAAATAGTAGGCGCTACCGAATCCTCCCCATCGACTTTCTGGCTCGAAACACTTTCCAATGGCGTTATAAAGCTGGATGGGAAATCAGGAACCATTAAACGATTTTCTGCTGCCCAAGGCATTTCCAGCCCATTATACAACAAACTGTCTTTGTATGAAGACAAGTTAATAGTCTCCAATAAGGATGGCCTGTTCGAGTATCAGCCTCAGTCGGACCGTTTTACCCGTGCGATTTGGCTGCATGCAGAAAAGACCTGGTTTGATCGTGTGCAAGGGGATGACAAGGCCAATGTCTGGACCACACGCGGCGACAAAAAATCAGCATCATTTTTCAAGAAAAAACCTTCCGGCGACTTCGAACTGCTGGAAACACCATTGATGCCCATCGCGGACGTTCCGTTTGAGATCATTTTTCCGGATGAAAATGGCAGCGCCTGGCTGGGCGGAGATCAGGGGCTCTTCCGGCTCGACATGCGGGTGCCGGACCAATATGTCTATGAATATCCGGTCATGCTGAGGAGTGTTGCCACGCAGGATAGTCTGCTGCAATTTGCACAAAACGGAATGATTAGCAAGCCTCTCAGCCACCGTCAGAATAATCTGATTTTTGAGTTTGCATTACCGAGTTATCACACGAATCAGGAGGTTCAGTACCAATATTTTCTTGAAAATTATGACAAAGAATGGTCTGACTGGGGACCGCTGACGCGTAAGGAATACAGCGGCTTGCCGTCGGGAAGTTACAATTTCAAAGTACGGGCAAGGGATGTTTATGACCACGTTTCAAAGGAAACATCATTGGCCTTTAAGATCCGCGTGCCCTGGTTCAGACAGTGGTATATGATCGCCTTGTACCTGATCTTATTCGGGGCCATGATCTACTACGTGGTCCGCTGGCGGTTGAGAAGAATTTTGAGAGAAAAGGAAGAACTGGAAACGCGGATCCTGGAACGTACGGAAGAGGTTGTGAACCAGAAAGAAGAACTGGAATTGCAATCCGAAGAACTCTCAGCAACCAACGATCAGCTTGAAAGGATCGATGAGTTTGTGAAATCAATTAATGGCGAGGTAAATACGGGGCGGCTGTTCCAGCTGGTTTTAAACAAATTATGCGAATTTCAAAACGTCAACGGAGCGTCTGCACTCGTTTATAACGCCGCGACCGACAATTATCAATTTATAGCGCTGGCGGGCGCTGTAGAAACTGCCAATGTAGAAGATGTCAGACTGACGGCTCAGGAAGCTGAGCAGCGGTATATCGAAAATGGCGAAGAAATTTTAGAAGATATTTTCCTTAAAAATGATTTTCGAAAGCAAAACGCCAATGCGTCCATCAGTGAGATTTTTTCTCCTAAGGCACTCATTACGATCTTGATACGGGTTGACGGTGTGGTGAAAAGCTACATTACGCTGGAAAATACGGACCGTGAAAATGCATTTTCGGAGCGGGATTTCAATGTCGTTAAAAACCTGAAAGAGCATTTGATTGGGGCTTATATTAAAACAAACATTCTTGAAAATCTTGAAAATACATTGTCCAACCTGAAATCGACGCAGGAAGAACTGATCCGGCAGGAGCGGCTGGCCTCGGTGGGTAGCCTTACCAAAGGGATTGTGGACAGGATTTTAAACCCGCTGAACTACATTAACAATTTCTCGCAATCGTCCGGGAAGCTTTTAAAGGAAATTACAGAAGTCACTGACAAGCACCAGGATGGCTTGTCGGAAGATGAGAAGGATGATCTGGACAGTGGTTTCAGTATGCTTCAAAAAAACCTGGAAAAGATTTATGAACATGGCAACAGCACAACGCGTATCGTAAAGGATATGCAAAAGTTGCTGAAAGGAAAATCGAGCGATTTTATCATTACAGAATTGAATCCTTTCCTGGAAGCAAAGGCCAAAACCGCCATTCAGGAAGCGCTGGCCGAATATAAAGATGCATCCGTAAAGCTGGATTTGGCTTTAAATGGCAATCCGGTTAAAGTCAGTGTGCTGCCTTATGAATTTGCACAGGTGATCACGAACCTGATCAGCAATGCCTGCTATGCCTTGCTGGAAAAGGCCAGGATCGATAAAACATTTGAGCCTCAGATCATTATCTCGTCTAAGCTGGTAGAAAGCGGCGTTTGCATTACCGTACGTGATAATGGGAAAGGCATTCCGGCCAAAGAGCAGGAGCAGCTGTTTAACCCATTTTTTACAACAAAACCTACGTCCAAAGGAACCGGGCTGGGCTTATATATGAGTAAGGACATTATTGAGTATCACAAAGGGCGCATGTCGGTAAATTCATTGGAAGGGGTGTTTACCGAAATAGAAATTTTCCTGCCGGTTGTTGCTTAATACGCTAAATGCTGCAAATTTTTAATTACCATGACTATGGGAGCCGGAACGACGGAACAAGACATTGAACTGTATCAGCAAAAGATCATTGAGCTCAACAAGCTCGCTGAAATAGGACAACTGAGTGCAGGTATTTTACATGAAATAAAAAATCCGGTGAGTTTTGTCAATAACTTTTCCCGACTTTCGCAGGGATTGGTGAGCGAGATACTGGACATTTGCCAAAGACCGCTGTCCGAAATGACCGAGACGGACATCGCCGATGAAAAAGATCTGCTGGAAACGCTTTCGCAAAACCTCATCAAGATCAACGAAAACGGCAAACGCATTGAGCGGATCATACAGGGAATGCTCGCACAAACCCGCTCCGACGCTGCTATCCTGGAACCCACAGACCTCAACCAGCTGCTTGAAGAATACAGCAAGCTGGCTTACCAGGGCGTCCGGGCAGAGGACATTGCCTTCAATGTAATGCTCAAATTTAACTTCGATCCTGAGATTGGCTGCGTGAAAGTGGCGAAAGGGGAGTTTGGTCGGGTGATTGTGAACCTGGTCAATAATGCGTGCTATGCGGTGAATGAAAAGTCGAAGCGGCAGGCGGAAGGCTATGAACCTGTCATTGAGATTACAACATCCAGAATTGGCCAGGAAGTGGAAATTAAAATTTGCGATAACGGCATCGGCATTCCGGAAGACATTGTTGCCAAGCTTTTTAAGCCGTTCTTTACAACAAAACCGCAGGGAAAAGGGACAGGACTGGGCTTATCGCTCACGTACACCAGCGTGACGGACACGCACAAAGGAAGCATTCATGTAACCTCTGTGGTCGGCGAAAAAACGGAGTTCACAATTGTGATTCCCGGTTGAGATTTATTTAAAACAGATATCAATTTAAAAAATTATAGATAATGGCTATCAGAATATTAAGTGTAGATGACGAGCAGGATATGGAGATGCTGATTCTTCAATTGTTCCGAAAGCAGATCCGGGATAAGAAATACGAATTTGTGTTTGCTAACAACGGCATTGAAGCATTGGAGCGGCTGGAAGAATCTGATGACATTGCACTTATACTATCCGACATTAACATGCCCGGCATGGACGGTCTTACGTTTCTGTCGAAGGTAAATGAGAAGCAAAATCCGTTGCTGAAATCGATCATGGTTTCTGCTTACGGCGATATGGACAACATCCGGACGGCTATGAACCGCGGCGCTTTCGACTTTGTGACCAAGCCAGTGAATTTTGAAGATCTGGAAATTACCATTTCCAAAACCGTGGAGCACATTGAAATGCTGGCCAGCCTGGAAAAAGGCCGCGAGCAGTTGATCGCTATCCAGAACGATCTGAGCGTTGCTAAGGAAATTCAAATGTCCATGTTGCCGAAAACGGTCCCGGCCAACATTGGCAAAGCGGGGGTGGATCTGCATGCATTTATTCATCCTGCAAAAGTGGTCGGCGGAGATTTGTACGACTACTTTATGATGGATTCCGAGCGTCTGTTTTTCATGATCGGTGATGTCTCGGATAAGGGCGTGCCGGCAGCATTGTTTATGGCGATCAGCAAGGCGATTTTTAAGAGCCAGTTTTCCAACCGCAATGGTGATTCGATCACGGAGAAAGTAAAGATTGTGAATGAGTTTCTGAGTGAGGACAATTCTTCATATATGTTCGTTACGGCCTTTGTTTGTATATTAAATGTCAAGACAGGCGTTGTTGAATATGTAGATGCCGGCCACGAACCGCCCGTAATCATTCGCGCCAATGGTGAAACCGAGCTGGTCAAAAAGGAGGGAGGCATGGCCTTGTGCTTCGACCCGACATTCGAATTCGAATCCCATACTTTAACATTGAACCCGGGAGACAAATTCGTCCTCTACACCGACGGCGTCACCGATGCCAATAACCTGGCAGGCGCACGGTATGGCCTGCATTATCTGCAAGATTTCTTCACAACAGGCGAAGGCTCTACCAAGGAAACCGCCAAAGAAATGAACGAATCAACATTAGAAAGCCTGATAGATTTCATCGGAGCCGCAACGCAATTCGATGACATTACCATGCTTTCGCTGCGGTATATGGGGAATTGATTATTTTCAATACAATCCCGCAACAGGCTGGTATCGTAACAGTGCCAGCTTGTAATTTTCTTCGTATCTTTTTTGGAGCTCGGACCAGCATAGGGAGTCCAGAACCGATTTGGGGAGGGTGGCGCGGGGGATGTATTGGTGACTTTCAAAATCTTCTATGAATTCGAGGAAGATTTCGGTAAGCTGAATGACTGCTTGCTCGCTGGATTGTTCGCGTCGTTTTACAACTTTGACTTCATTGTTTCCTTCCATTTCCGCAGCTTGTCTCGCGAAATGTCCAAAACCGGAAACGTCGCTGGTCACAACCGGCGTTCCGTGCAGGACAGTTTCCATGGGCGCGTATCCCCACGGCTCATATAGTGATGGAAAAACGCCTAAATGACAGCCTCTTACAAATTCCAGATACTCCATGGAAAAAAGCGATGTCACCCTTTCAATGAAATCGGGATGGTAAATCACTTTTACATTATCTCCTTCGTTATTGGTTAAGCCTGCTTGCTGACAAAATGCTAAAATGTCGTCCTGGCCGGTTAGATGGTGGGTGGTCGTGGGCGGCAGGCTTTTTCTTTTGAAGTTGGCCAATGCCTGTCGCCAGGTCATTTGCAGATCGTCATCGATGAGCTGATTGAGATCAGGAAGTTTGCGGCCTTCCGCGCCTGTAACATTGGCATAGATCCTGGGCCCGAGCTTGGCGCTGATCATTTTACAGATCCGCTGCAACTCCTGAAAACGCTGGCGTGCTTCCAGAACATCCGGCTTAATGTTATGAAAAGGCTGTTTTGAAATAATAAAAAGAACAACATTCGTTTCCGATTTCCTGCGCACGAGTTCCTCATTCAGCCGCGCAATGGCCTGCAAGGTGACGTCGAAACCTTTGTTATAAAATTCATAACGGCCGGATGTAAAAAAATAGAGCGTCTTGTCACTTCTGAGTTGGTAACTGGGCGAAAACAGCGCCTTGACAAATGCATCGATCTTTTGCCGGTTTTGCAGGTGCCACTCAAAAACTTCGTAACCAACACCTGGTTTACGATGGATACCGCTATGCACTATACTATCCGGCTTGCGCCCCAAAAACACCTCGCATTCCGCAGCCGTAGATTCGCTGTTTGTAACAAGCACATTGGCATACTTTGCGGCGTTTCTCTCCAATTGTGCCTGTGCTTCTATGCCATATTCCCGCGCTTTTTGCTGCCAGTTGTAGGTAGGGATTTTGCAAAAGTACTGATCTTCATTGGATGCAAGATAGCGGCCCAGCGATGTGGCATGTGTGGTAAAAACCGTTGCAATCCGTACTTGCTGACGCGCTAATTCGGCCAGCGCGGCAGCCGACATCCACTCGTGAAAATGAGCGATAATGTCCTGGTTAATATCCGTTTCTTCAATGAGTTTCGTGAAGAAAAGCCTGCTAACCTCCCCAAAACCAAGGACTTGATCCAGCAATACATTGCTTTCCAAAGCGGAGATTTCCTGATGCTGCCACAATGCAGTTTTCACTTCATTCAGCGCTTTGTTAGGAATAATGGGGTTGATCAGGATAACTCTCGGGCGGGCTTCTTCCAACAGCCAGTAACCCAAATGTATGTCGTATCCGAGGCTTCTGATGTATAGGATTGCCCGGGAAAGCGGGGAGTTATCCAGCTCGCGGATCGGGCGGAAATCGAGTTTTGCTTTTTCGTGAAAATAGGGGCCGACGAGGAAATAGTTATCCCCGTAAATGTCCGTCATCGCCGGTGCTTTGGACTTCACGTACGTGTATATCCCACCGATCTGGTTACAGACTTCCCAGGCAATTTCAAACAGAAGTGTATCCGGTTTCAAAATGATAAGAGGGTAAGGTAGGATATTTCAATTAAAATTAATTACTTAAATAAGATATGGTGAAACCGAATATGCTAAGCAGCAAAATCGAACGGTAAGACAGCTAAAAGCGGTGCTGAGCTGTATGCGTGAGTAAAAAGCAGCTTGCAGATAGCTAATTTCCCGTATATTGGGTTCCTAAACCTTCATTCTTGAATTCTTTGATGAAACCTTTACTGCCCGCCTCACTGCGCCTGGACTCCATCGATATTTTCCGCGCGGTCACGATGCTGATCATGATTTTTGTGAATGATTTCTGGACCTTGAAAGGGGTTCCTGAATGGATGCAACATAGCAAAGGTCCAGAGGACGCTATGGGACTTTCAGACGTTGTCTTTCCCGTTTTCTTGTTTATTGTAGGCCTATCCATTCCGTTCGCCATTGCCAACAGAAAATCAAAAGGGGACAGCAACGGGACAATTCTTTACCACATTGCCGAGCGCACTTTTGCATTACTTTTAATGGGTATTTTCATTGTGAATTATGAAAATGCAGTGAGCTCGGGCATGATCGTTAGTAAGTATGTCTGGGAAATTCTCATGGTGGTCGCATTTTTCCTGATCTGGAATGTGTATCCTGACCGGCCTGAGAAAAAGCCCTTATATACAGGGCTGAAAGTGCTGGGCTATCTTTTGCTGGTGGGTTTGGCAGTTATTTACAAAGGTGGTGACGCGGCGAATCCTTCATGGATGGGAACACATTGGTACGGCATCCTCGGACTGATCGGTTGGGCTTATCTGGTCTGCGCGGTTATATACTTTCTGGCTGGCGACAACCTCACATTGAATGTGGCCGGCTGGCTTTTTCTCATTTTATTTAATCTGGCAGATTTCGAGGGGATGCTCTCTTTTTTGGATCCGGTGAGAGATTACGTCTGGATTGTAGGGAGCGGTGCAATGCCTGCATTTACGATGGCGGGCGTCGTGGCATCGGTCATTTATCGGCTTTATAGCAAGAAAAATGGTGTTAACGCGACATACCTGGCCATCCTGGTTGTGCTTGGCATCGTTTGCCTGCTTTATGGCTTCGGAACGCGCCCGTTTTGGGGAATTTCGAAGATCAGGGCTACGCCGGCCTGGGTTGGGATTTGCAGCGGGATCGCCTTCATCGTTTTCGCGATGCTGTTCTGGCTGGTGGATTTGCAAAAAGTCAAAACCTGGGCAACCATTATAAAACCCGCCGGAACCGCGACATTAACCTGTTACCTGGTGCCTTACATTTGGTACGCGGTGCTAACGCTGGTCGGGTTCAGCTTACCCGAGTTTCTGAGGACCGGAATCATCGGGCTGATAAAATCATTCTGCTTTGCATTGCTGGTCATCATTGTAACCGGGATCATTAATCGCGGCGGGATCAGGCTGAAGATCTGATGGTGCCTGAAAGTCTTTGCCAAAAGTTCACCCAGGAAGGATTTTACTTTGTGACAACTATCTTGTGATTTGAAGAAGTCGAGTTATTCTTGATTATTCTTAATGTGTAAGAACCGGAAGAGAATTTTTCCAGGTTTATACGATCAGCTAAGTTTCCCCGGCGCTTCATCACGATATTTCCTTTGCTATTGATTAATTCAAATGCCGCAATTTCGCTTGGGTCAGTTGAAACGATATTGATGCTTCCAGAAGTTGGATTGGGATATACGGTTTCAATGTTGCCATTAAAATACACATGCGATATTGTGCTTAATGCATAGGTTTGATCGAAGTCTATCATTTTCAATCGATAGTAATTATTGCGATCGCTGGGTGTTAGATGTATAAATTGATAGACAGCTCCCAAACCACCGATTCCGGAGGACTTTACCTCCCCGACAACCGACCATTGCTTTCCGTTTGTACTATGTTGCACTTCAAATTTCTCACTATTCTCTTCTTCGGAAGTTGTCCAGTTTAAATTTACGACCTTATTTTCCAGAACAGCATCAAATGAAAGTAATGTAACCGGCAAACTTTCTTTACACGCCGATTTGAGCAGATCGGTATTCGAGCAAATTCCTTTATTTTGATATAAGAATATCTCTTCTGGCGCGGAGTCCAAAAGCATCCAACAAACAGCATCTATTGCACAATCTGATAGTTCTGGATTGAAAAGAACAACAAATCGGGAAAGTTGGGATTTAATGTTTCCCATACCATCGATAGAGGTAAGTAAGGGATTATAAGTTATTTGAATTTGTTCGACAGTGTGCAGGTTTTCAAGCCCTTTTAAGCTGGTTAAGTTGGCATTAGCCTCGATATTCAATTGTGTAGCTACTTCAAGAGAATTCAACCATTGACAGTCTTGCATCTTGTCCAGCCTACTTATTATGAGCCTTGATGTGCTTTGCAAGTTTGCAAAACTGCTGAAATCATCAAGTAATGGACAATCGCCTATTATTAGACCGTCAGGTAACGATGCGGGTATGTTGAGATCATCTATACTCGTCAATGAATGACAACCAGCAATATAGATGCTGCCTGTAACAGTTGCTTGTCCCAGGCCGTCGAAACTTTCAAGACTGCTCAATTCGTTTATTGACAAGTGATTGATTGTCAAAACATTCTCCAGTCCCTTGAAATTTTTGAGTGAAGGGCTCCACTCGATAGCCAGTGTATCGACGCTGGTTAATGTCTCCATTCCGGTAAAGTCTACAAGTGGACCCCAACCGACAAACATAAATCCAGTTACCGTTGTAATTCCATTTAGACCATTGAGATTCAGGATATTGGGAGATCCGTCCCCAATTATTAAGTGCTGGACAACGCTGCATCCGCCATTTGCAAAGTAATTATCAACGTCGGCTTGATCCTCCAAGCTTACTATTCCTGTGGACGGACATTGCGCAATGGCCTTAAAGCAAAATAGTACCAGAATAAGGGTAAATGTTCTTTTCATATATCAGATGATTTAAGGGATTTTGCAATACTAAGATATCATATTGCCAGTTACAAAGCACTGAGTACGGTTACAGTTTTTATCGAATAATAATATTCTTTTCGCTTTTTGTACAAAAAACAAAGGTGTAGGCGATTATCAAAATTCGTTGATTCTCCGGCGAGTGGTAGTTATTGAACGGCCATATGTTCTGAGCTTAAAATCCAACATATGCCCACTGTCAGTATATTTCTGGTGAGGAGGAGCTTTGTAATCCATATTGCATCATTAAACCCAAATCTTAATTTATTTCAATAGCTACACGAAAACCTTTTGTGAAAAAAGGATTGGGTGGGCTTGTTACTGGTGTAAAATCATATTTTTGCATCAGGTTAATGTTGCGGCCGCCCTATGCGGTCCTGAAAACTGATTTATAAACAAAACGCCATAAGAAATGCTCAAAACCGTGCCCTTTGACCAGCTGGCAGCTTATAAAAAGCTGAAAACACATCATAAAACCATATCTCAGAAACATTTAAAGTCGTTTTTCGAGGAAGATGCGGACCGTCACAAGAAATTTTCAATCCGGTTTGGTGACATTCTTTTAGACTATTCAAAAAACCGCATTACCACCCGGACACGCTCTTATCTTGTTCAGCTTGCGGAAGAAGCAGGGCTGGCAGATGCAATTGAGCAGATGTTTACGGGCGAGAAGATCAATGCGACGGAAGGTCGCTCGGTGCTGCATGTTGCTTTGCGCAACCGTTCCAACGAACCTATTTTGTCTGACGGAAAAGATGTAATGCCGGACGTGAATGCAGTTTTGGCTAAAATGAAGGAGTTTTCCGGAAAGGTAAGGTCGGGGAGCTGGAAGGGTTATTCCGGGAAAGAGATTTCCGACATCGTGAACATTGGCATCGGCGGAAGCGACCTGGGCCCGGTGATGGTGACCGAGGCATTGAAAGCTTACGGTAAGCCGGGATTGAATGTACATTTTGTTTCCAATGTGGACGGAACGCACATCGCTGAAACGATCAAGGCGCTGAACCCGGAAACGACATTGTTCATGATCGCCTCTAAAACATTCACGACGCAGGAAACAATGACGAATGCGCATAGCGCGCGTTCCTGGTTTTTGGAAACGGCCGGGAATAAGGAGCATGTGAAAAAGCACTTTGTGGCGATTTCAACGAATCAGGCTGAGGTTGAGAAGTTCGGTATTGATCCGGAAAACATGTTTGGATTCTGGGATTGGGTTGGAGGCCGTTATTCTTTGTGGTCTGCGATCGGACTTTCTATTGCTTGTTTTGTTGGTTTCCAGAATTTCGAGCAGCTGCTTGCGGGCGCGCATGATATGGACAAGCATTTCAGGACAACGAAGTTTGAACGGAACATTCCGGTCATTCTTGCGCTGCTGGGCGTTTGGTATAATGACTTTTTTGATGCGCAGACTCAGGCAATCCTGCCTTATGATCAATATTTACACCGTTTTGCGGCTTATTTCCAACAAGGCGATATGGAAAGCAACGGGAAGAGCACAGGTCGTGACGGTAAGCCGGTTGGTTACCAGACCGGACCGGTGATTTGGGGAGAGCCGGGCACGAATGGTCAGCATGCGTTTTACCAATTGATACACCAGGGAACAAAGCTGATTCCGTGCGATTTTATCGCGCCGGCAACCAGCCATAACCCGCTTGGCGAGCATCACAAGATGCTTTTGTCTAACTTTTTTGCACAGACAGAAGCATTGATGAATGGGAAAACAGAGGAAGAAGTGAAAGCGGAACTGGTGGCTGCGAAGAAGTCCAAAGAGGAAATAGAATTCCTGACGCCATTCAAAGTGTTTTCCGGTAATCGCCCTACCAACTCGATTTTGGTCAAAAAAATCACTCCTAAGACACTGGGAAGCCTGATAGCGATGTACGAGCACAAGATTTTTGTACAAGGCATTATCTGGAACATTTTCAGTTTCGACCAGTGGGGCGTGGAGCTTGGTAAGCAGCTGGCAAACAAAATTTATCCTGAACTTCAAAACGACTGGCCGGTTTCAAACCACGACAGCTCAACCAATGGTCTGATCAATCAATACAAACGGTGGCGGTAACGATCGATCACGATTGTTTTGAACGCAAACCCGATTAGTACGCCAGCAGCGTCTGCCACTGCGTCCCACCAGTCAAATGTGCGGTCGAAGGGCAGGAGTTGCTGGTAAAATTCGAGACCAAGGCCATAAGCCATTCCGAGCAGCACGAACAGTGCTGCTTTTTTTGGATAAACCAATGTCCACAATGTAATCCAAACGATAAAAAGGCCTGCATGAACAATCTTATCAAAACCGACAATTGGCGCGGCAGGAATATCTTTTCCCGGCCATGTGCAGGCCAGCAGAATCAGAAATGTCCATAACCATGCGACCCACTGGTTTCTCGCGAGCAGCTCGCTTGTGTTTTTAAATAGTTTTGCAATCATCGAATGTTTTGTATCAGCGCGCAAGTTACTTTCAGAAAGCCTGACTACAAACGAAAAGCGCCGGAAGTGAATCCCAGCGCTTTTCTGTTATGATGAAGTGTAACTTGGAATATCAACCGTTATCGGCAAATTCCGGGTATAATGTCATTCCACCGTCAATGTAGAGCGTTTCTCCATTGACATAATCTGAATCGTCTGACGCCAGCCAGGCAACAGCCTTAGCTACATCCTGCGGGGTTCCGATTCGCTTGTATGGAATCAATTGTAAAAGTCCTTTGTACTTGTCAGGATCGGACCAAACTTCCTTATTGATAGACGTTTTGATCGCGCCGGGACTGACCGAATTGACACGGATCTTATAGGGTGCCAATTCCTGAGAAATGGATTTCATGAACATCATGATTCCTCCCTTAGAGGCGGCGTAATTAACATGTCCGGCCCAGGGAATCACATCGTGCACAGAACTCATCAGAATAATCTTACCAATTGACAGCTCGCTGTGATCAACACCAGTCTTTCCTTTCTCCTGCGCTACGAACTGTCTCGAAGCTTCACGGCACACGAGAAATTGACCTGTTAAATTCACGTCAATTACTTTCTGCCATTGCTCCAATGTCATTTCCAAAAACGATGAGTCTTTTTGAAGCCCGGCATTGCTGACAACAATGTCCAGACGTCCATACTTGCTGATGGTCTCGTTGAACAGCGCTTTCACTTCTTCTTCACGGCTTACATCAGCCTTAACCAGGATCCCCGATCCGCCTTTTGAGACAATCTCATTCAACGTCTTTTCGCCTTCTTCCAGGTTAGAGCTGTAATTAACAACCACTTTCGCGCCAAGCTCGGCAAGATGAATGGCGCATGCTTTACCAATTCCCGAACTAGAACCTGTAACGATCGCAACCTGATCTTTGAATTTCAGATCTGAACCTATCATATGATTTCATTTTCGAATGATTTCAGTTTCTTCCACACCCGACGGTTCACATTTTTGACCGCCCAGTTTTTAGCAATTAAAATTGCTTTTGCAACCGCCTCACGAGGAGAAATATTGTTTGTTCTTAAAAGCTCCTGAGCAATGGTGACCGCCTTTTCTCGGGTCGTAGGAGACAAATACATCAACTCTGGTAATGCGATTCTGTTGTCCATTGGAATGTTGAATTTTAGGTTCAAGTGGTTTTTAGTCTGACGATATGCTGATTGAATAGGGTAAAAATTAATGCCAGAAACGACTGGTCTTTTTTGTTCTTCAAGCAGGCCTTAATTACACACTTTTGAAAAATTTGCGTGTAAAAAAAATCCCCATCTGGTTAAAGACGGGGATTTTAAAGTTGCCTTATTATTTGACTTCCTCAAAATTAACGTCCGTCACATCGTCGGTTGCGCTGCTTCCGTTTGCGGCGCCTGGGTTACCTTGCGGTTCACCAGTCGGTCCGCCCGGCTGAGGCTCACCACCTTGTGCGTACATTTCCTGAGAAGCAGCTTGCCATGCGGCATTCAGTTTCTCCATTGAAGAGTCAATTCCTGCAAGATCCTGGCTTTGGTGCGCAGTTCTCAATTCGGCTAATGCTCCTTCAATCGCTGATTTATTCCCAACAGAAAGCTTGTCGCCAAATTCTTTCAGTTGTTTATCAGTAGAGAAGATCAGGCTGTCAGCAGCATTGATTTTCTCGATTTTTTCACGTTCAGCTTTATCCGCTGCTTCGTTTGCTTTGGCTTCCTCACGCATACGGGTGATTTCTGCATCTGTCAAACCACTTGAAGCTTCGATACGAATTTTCTGCTCTTTGTTTGTGCCTTTATCTTTGGCAGAAACGTGCAGGATACCGTTTGCATCCACGTCAAATGTAACTTCGATCTGTGGTGTTCCGCGTTGTGCCGGTGGAATGTCAGATAAGTGGAAACGTCCTAATGTACGGTTCTGATTTGCCATCGGGCGCTCACCTTGCAACACGTGGATCTCAACAGAAGGCTGATTATCAGCAGCAGTAGAGAATGTTTCTGTCTTTTTAGACGGAATTGTCGTGTTGGCTTCGATCAGTTTGGTGAATACACCGCCCAATGTTTCGATACCCAATGACAATGGAATAACGTCCAAAAGAAGTACATCTTTTACTTCACCTGTCAAAACACCACCCTGGATTGCAGCACCAATTGCCACAGCTTCATCCGGGTTAACGCCTTTTGAAGGTTTTCTGCCGAAGAATTTTTCAACTTCTTCCTGCACACGAGGAATACGCGTAGATCCACCAACCAGAATCACTTCGTTGATATCATTATTGGTATAACCTGCATTCTTCATTGCTTTCTTGCAAGGCTCCATCATTCTCAGGAACAATGAATCGGCAAGCTGCTCGAATTTCGCACGGGTTAATGTGCGTACAAGGTGTTTCGGAATGCCATCAACCGGGAATATATAAGGAAGGTTGATCTCAGTTTGCGTTGAGCTTGACAATTCCACTTTTGCTTTTTCCGCAGCTTCTTTCAAACGTTGCAAAGCCATTGCATCTCTTCTCAAATCAACAGCTTCGTCTTTTTGGAATTCGTCTGCAAGCCAGTTAATGATTACCTGGTCAAAGTCGTCACCACCAAGGTGTGTATCGCCATCCGTAGATTTTACTTCAAAAACGCCGTCACCCAATTCAAGGATCGAAACGTCGAAAGTACCACCACCTAAGTCGAACACAGCGATTTTCATATCAAGGTGTTGCTTGTCCAGACCGTAAGCAAGTGCAGCAGCAGTAGGCTCGTTGATGATACGTTTCACATCAAGACCTGCAATCTGACCTGCTTCTTTTGTAGCCTGACGTTCTGCATCATTGAAGTAAGCAGGAACTGTAATAACCGCTTCTGTCACTTCCTGACCAAGATAATCTTCGGCAGTTTGTCTCATTTTCTGCAAAATGAATGCAGAAACTTCTTGTGGCGTATATAACCTGTCTCCGATGGGGATACGAGGCGTGTTGTTTGGACCTTTATCAACGGTGTATGCAACAGTTTTTTGCTCACTTGTTACATCGTCGTATTTTTTGCCCATAAATCTTTTTATGGAGCTGATAGTATGCTTGGGATTCGTGATCGCCTGGCGTTTGGCTGGTGCACCGATTTTGCGTTCACCATTATCCATGAATGCAACCACTGAAGGGGTTGTACGGGCACCTTCGCTGTTTGCAATTACAACCGGCTCGTTACCCTCCATGACAGCCACACAGGAGTTCGTTGTTCCTAAGTCTATGCCAATAATTTTTCCCATTGTTCTATATTAAAGTTAAGTATAATTTGATTCTGACTAATTCGCTGCCGCGGTTATCGCTTGACGCTTGCCGCAACAGTTGCTCAGAGGCTTTACTAAAAAGCCCGTACCAGAAACAAATGAATAAAAGGGGAGTGACAAAGTGTCAGGCTGAATAATGCCTGACACTTTCTAAGGTTGAAGTTGCTTAGGCTAGGTCTCCCATAAGCGGATCGCTCGTGCTGATGCGGCCGGTTTCAACGTGGCCTGCAAGGCGCACCAGGAAATCGGGCTGGTCTTCCAGCGTGACGGAGAAGTCATACCATTGGAAGCTTTTATCCAGATTCAGGGCTAGAGTTTTTTCAAACATTCCTGCAAGGCCATCATTACTTAATGTTACAAGTTGATTATTAGCGCCATAAGCATTATCCTGTATCAGGAAAGCACTTTTCGCTGTTTGCTTATCGCCTTCCATTTTTAGCTCGATGCTGCCGGTTGGTTTGCCGTTTTTGTCCAGTTGATAGTTGAATCCAACTTTTACATTGCCTGCGGCCTTATTGCCCTGAAATTCCCGGAAAAAGCCGTTAGGGCCGTAAACGCGCAGGTGATATTTTCCACCCTCGAAATCCTCTGGTTTCCACGACCCGGTAAGCGCATCGCCGGCTTTTACTGCATAATTCCAGACCTTCACATCTTCATTTTTGTATTTTCCAGGCGCATAAATCATAAAAGGAGCGCCAGCAGCCTTGTCGCGGAATATGCCATTTTTGGCTTCGAGCTTGATCTCAAATGCATTTTTGGCAGAGTTGAAGTTACCATCAGCCGCCAGTTCATATGGAAGCGGGCAGGAGGGACGCGTTCCTTTTTCCTGTTTTGGCATCAGGGACGAGTTCAACGGGTTTTTGTTGATCTTCTCGATGTCTGCCCTGGACAATGCTTTGTAAGTGCTGGGCAGCTTTTTGAACTGTGCATTATAAATGCCCTCCATGAATTCGTTGCGGGCGAGGAATTTTGGCAAAGCAATTTTTTCACCCTCATAAGGCGAAAATGTTGAAGTCAGGTCGCCGCAAATCGTCCTCCGCCATGCGCTAATGTTGGTTTCTTCGATCTTCTTGCCGGACTTATGACTCGTGAATTTCTCCAAAAACTGCAAAATGGAAGTATGGTCAAAAACCTCTGAGCATACATTGCCCCCACGGTTCCAGGGTGAGGCCACGACCAGCGGAACCCGGAAGCCGAGTCCGATCGGACTCTCGCGGCATTCCTTCTTCTCTTTTTGGGTCATATCCTGCTCCATCGTCACAAATTCCGTTTTGCAATCGATGCCTTCGGAAACTGCGCCGGAATCTTCCTTATAAGGATTGGGAACCACGAAAGGCGGAACGTGATCGAAATAGCCGTCGTTTTCGTCGTAGCAAAGGATGAAAATGGTTTTTTTCCAAACTTCGGGATCAGCGGTCAGGATATCCATTACTTCCGAAACATACCAGGCTCCATACCAGGGGGAGGTGGGGTGGTCGGAGAAATTTTCGGGTGCCACGAGCCAGGAGACGGTTGGCAGTTTTCCGCTTTTTACATCGCTTCGAAACTGGTGCAGAATGTCGCCTTGCGGTGCCTTGGCTTCATGTTCAATGTCGCCGTCGTGATATTTTACAGTGGTTACCTTGCGATAATCTGGGTCATTCTTGTTGGTTGTAAAGGCTTTTTCGTGAATGTTCTTGGCGCGTTGCGAGAGCTTTTCATAGTTCTCAGGCGTCCACTTTTCAAGTTCTTCTTTTGCAAACGTGAGCTCCTTTTGCTTTGCAGTCAGGGACTTTTCAAGATCCGTCGCTGCTTTTGTTCCCTTTTCAGCTTTCGCCAGTTTCGCCTCCGTTTCTTTAATTTCGTTCGGAAGCGCAGCTAATCTTGCTTTTTGGTATTTCTGATAACCTTTGTGATAACGGATCTGATATTGGCTGAACCATTCAATCGGATTATCCGTAAAATTGGCCAGCCACGAATCTTCCTCGCCCGTCAGGCCTGTATCTATACTGAGTTCGTTCTGGTAAATGCGCCAGGAAACGCCATTGTCTTCGAGGCGTTCGGGAAATGTCATCCATGATGCTTCCTTATCATCCGTCACATTTTCATTTCTGACATTGGCATAATGTTCCGGCCCCGATTTCTCACGTACAGTCCCCGACCACAGATAAAGCCGGTTTGGCGTCGTGCCAGTAAGTGACGAACAGAAATTCTGGTCGCACACGGTGAAAGCATCCGCCAGTGCATAGTAAAATGGAATGTCTTCCCGGTTATAGAAACCTTGTGTCAACGGCATTTTGGCATAATCCTTATGGCCCGGCTGCTTCGCAATGAGCCATTTATCATATTTGCCATCATTGCGCGCGTCCACCTGGTTGGGCCAGGAATGGGGTAGGGAACCCATCCAGGTTGCATTCGATTCGCGCATGTTCAGCCGGAAGGGAACGTAAGTTTCGCCAAATGCATTGGTTTGCATCCAGACCAGATTTTTATTGGGAAGGGTGATTGCGCGGGGATCATTAAAGCCGCGAACACCTCGCAAAGACCCGTAACAATGGTCAAAAGAACGGTTTTCCTGCATCAGGATCACCACGTGTTCGGCGTCGAGGTAAGTGCTTCCTTTTTTGGGATCAATAGCGAGTGCCCTTTGTATGGAAGCCGGCAACACGCTGAACATGCCAGCTGCTCCGGTGAGCATGGTTGCCTTTTTTATAAATTCTCTTCTAGAGTCCATGGTGTTATCAGGAATAGGTTTTGGTAACGTTTTATATTACCGCTTATTTCTGCTAAAGTACCACCGATTTGGATTCGAAGAATTATTTTAATGTTAAGAGCGGACCGAAAGGGCAAAAAAAATCCCGCCGTTAAGGCGGGATGCTGTTTTATTTTACCTGATCAACGATCGCTTTGAATGCTTCCGGATGATTCATCGCCAAGTCAGCGAGAACTTTACGGTTCAGCTCGATGCCTGATGCACTTAGCTTGCCGATGAAAGCAGAATATGATAAACCGTGAAGACGTGCTCCCGCGTTGATACGCTGGATCCACAATGCACGGAAATTACGTTTCTTTTGCTTACG
Source organism: Dyadobacter chenhuakuii (assembly GCF_023821985.2). Lineage (NCBI taxonomy): Bacteria > Pseudomonadati > Bacteroidota > Cytophagia > Cytophagales > Spirosomataceae > Dyadobacter > Dyadobacter chenhuakuii. The sequence goes on from NZ_CP098805.1 coordinate 1,161,489, forward strand.
ACCTTTGTATGCGTATGCCAAACCGCGCTCTACTGCGTTTTTAGCTACTGTCCATACATTTTTACGACGGCCGAAATAGCCTTTCGCAAGTTTTAATACTTTTTTTCGTCTTGCACGTGACGCAACGTGATTTACTGAACGTGGCATAATTTAACTGTTTTTGATGGTCGGCGCTCTGATGAGTCTTGAAATGCCTTCTATCGGGTTGAACAAAAAACCAGAATTGGTATTCTAATTAATGGCTGCGAATTATTTCGCGAGCATAGCCATCACCTGCTTAACATTAGACACATCGATCAGACCAGTTTTAACCAATCCACGCTTGCGCTTGTTTGATTTCTTTGTCAGGATGTGGCTGTGAAACGCGTGTTTGCGTTTGATTTTTCCAGTGCCGGTCAGCGCGAAACGCTTTTTAGCACCAGAGTTGCTTTTCATTTTAGGCATGATTCAAAAAATTATTAATTGATAAAATATAAAACAGCGCGCGAAATTAGCCAAAATGTTTCATAAATGAAAATCGTGTCCCTGACAAAGTCAGAGACACGATCCAGTCAAACATTATATATATCAGTAAATTCCTTCCGGGTTAACAAAACACCGGTTCGGTAACCGAATTTAAAAATCTATTTTTTAGCAGGAGCAGGTGCCAGAATGATGGTCATTCTCTTTCCTTCCAGTTTTGGCTCCATTTCAACCTTACCATATTCTGAAAGCGCTTCTGAGAATTTGTTCAACAGATTTACACCTCTCTCTTTAAATACAATGGTACGGCCAACGAAATGCACATAAGCCTTTACTTTCGAACCCTCTTTAAGGAAATTTATCGCATGCTTCAATTTAAAATCAAAATCGTGATCATCCGTATTAGGGCCGAAGCGGATCTCTTTGATGACAACTTTCATTGCCTTCGCCTTGATCTCTTTCTGCTTTTTCTTCTGCTCGTATTTAAACTTTGAATAGTCTACCACTTTGCAAACTGGCGGAACTGCCGTTGGCGCAATTTCAACTAAATCAAGGCTTTGCGCCTTTGCAAGAGCTCGGGCTGTATTGATATCAACTATACCTGGTTCAATATTTTCTCCAACCAGACGTACTTCTTTTGCTGTAATCCGTTCGTTTATTTTATAAGGTTCTTCGGGAACTCTTAACCGTCCACTCGGGGGTCTTAATGCCATATAACTTGGTTTGGTGTACTTTGGGTTTTGTTGGTAAAAGTCAAAAAAGTTAACACTGCTGTCACAAAAATAGTGCCTTAGTGCCGGAATAATAACAAAAAGTTAGAAAATCATCAAATTATGGCAGCCTCTTTCTTGAAAAAGCTTGCAAAATCCGCTATTGTCATGCTTCCCAGGTCGCCTTCGCCTTTTCTGCGGACTGACAATTTGCCCTCTGCTGCCTCTTTCTCGCCGACGATCAGCATAAAAGGAACCTTGGTAACTTCCGCATCCCGGATCTTGCGACCGATCTTCTCATCGCGGTGATCCACAAAACCGCGAATGTCGTGATCCTGCAACTGGAAGAAAACGTCTTCTGCATAATCCGCAAATTTCTCAGAGATCGGCAGAATAGCGATCTGATCCGGTGAAAGCCACAATGGGAACTGTCCGGCCGTGTTTTCGATCAGGATCGCAATGAAGCGCTCCATTGAACCGAACGGTGCACGGTGAATCATAACCGGCTGATGCTTCTGGTTATCAGAACCGGTGTATTCGAGGCCGAAACGTTTCGGCATCTGGTAATCTACCTGGATCGTTCCCAGCTGCCACTTTCTGCCCAATGCGTCACGCACCATGAAATCGAGTTTGGGGCCATAGAATGCTGCTTCGCCAAGTTCAGTTACGGTGCTTAACCCCCGTTCCTGAGCGGCTTCAATGATCGCATTTTCAGCTCTTTCCCAATCTTCGTCTTTTCCTATATATTTCACTTTATCGTTTGGGTCACGGAGCGAGATTTGCGCGCTGTAATCCTCGAAACCAAGTGATTTGAAAACATATAATACCAGATCAATTACGCGAACAAATTCTTCCTTCACCTGATCCGGGCGGCAGAAAATGTGTGCGTCGTCCTGTGTAAATCCGCGAACGCGTGTAAGTCCGTGTAATTCACCGCTTTGCTCGTATCTGTAAACCGTTCCAAACTCCGAGAACCGCAGTGGCAGGTCTTTGTAGGAGCGGGGAGAGGTTTTGTAGATTTCGCAGTGATGCGGGCAATTCATTGGTTTCAACAAATATTCCTCACCCACATTAGGTGTTTTAATCGGCTGGAAAGAATCCTTGCCATATTTGTCCCAGTGGCCGGAAGTAACGTAAAGTTCTTTGCTGCCAATGTTGGGCGTGATCACCGGCAGGTAACCCGCACGAGATTGCGCTTTGCTCAAAAACGACTGAAGACGCTCGCGAAGCATAGCGCCTTTGGGCAGCCACAACGGAAGTCCCTGACCAACCTTTTCGGAGAAAGCAAATAATTCAAGCTCTTTTCCCAGTTTTCTGTGATCACGTTTTTTTGCTTCCTCCATCAATGTTACATACTCTTCCAATTCTTTTTGCTTCGGAAAAGTAATCCCATAAATGCGGGTTAACATTTTGTTTTCCTGCTTGTTACGCCAGTAAGCACCAGCTATGTTGGTTAGCTTAACTGCTTTAATGAAGCCGGTGTTGGGAATGTGCGGCCCGCGGCAAAGATCGGTAAAGCCGCCTTGTTCGTATAATGTGATGGAACCATCTTCCAGGCCATCAATGAGTTCAAGTTTGTATTCGTCGCCTTTTTGGGTGAATAGTTCCAGAGCGTCCGCCTTGCTGATGGGCTTTCTGACATATTCATTTTTTTGACGCGCCAGTTCAAGCATCTTTGCTTCGATCTTTGGAAAATCATCCTGTGAGATCGATTTATCGCCCAGATCAACATCATAGTAAAAACCTTTTTCTATCGACGGCCCCGTCCCGAATTTTACACCCGGATACAATGCTTCCAATGCTTCCGCCAGCAAGTGGGCAGAAGAATGCCAGAATGTTGATTTACCGTCTTCGTCATTCCAGGTGAGCAATTTCACGAGGGAATCCTGCGTGATCTCACGCGTAGGGTCCCAAACCTCATTGTTCACTTTGGCTGCAATTACATTACGGGCCAAACCTTCACTGATACTGAGCGCAATGCCCATGGCAGTTATACCTTTTGGGTAAAACCGTTCACTTCCGTCGGGCAGGGTAATTTTTACTTGAGACGCGTCTTCCATTCAAAAATTTAATTCAATGACAATTAATCAAAGGCTTGTGAGGGCCACAAAGTACAAATCTATTCAATTTTAGCTTTTCGAGACGAGTCTACACGGATATTTGTAGTTCCTCTCGGCCTTATAACGTTAATTTTCACCCGGGATGTGTCCAGCAGCTTATAGCCGGAGCTGGCGCTTTCATTGGGATCATAAGTGGAGTAAATGTCTGTATTCTCCTCTCTTCTGATGCGCCAAAGGCCATTTCGGGCACTCTGGTCACCCGGGCTTAGCACGAGCGCTGTGGAATAATAGTCCACAGCTTTGGTATAATCGCCTGCTTTTTCATATGCGTAACCCAGCATATTATTGATATCCTTGGACTTAGGCTTTATTTTCAAAAGCTGCTCCAATGCCCGGATCGCCTTGTAATATTCTTTCAGTTGCGTTCCAACTGTCGCGACGCGCATCAGTGCCTCCTCATAGGTCGGTTTCAGTGCGACTGCCTTCTGGTAACTAAGTAATGCCGTATCAGGTCTCGCCAGGGCATTGAAAATTTCCCCCTGTTCAAAATAAAGGCTGGGCACATTAGGGAAACGCTTTATCGCCCTATCGTTTATGGTAAGCGCCTCAGCGGGATTTTTTAGTTTTCTTAAAATGATAATGCTCTGCTCATAAGCCCTGAAAAGCTTTGGATTCACATTCATGGCGTATTTGAAGCTGGAAAGACTGGCCAGCGAATCTCCCTGCCGCGCCTGCAACATGCCTTTGACATAATAGGCAGAGCCATCATAAGGAGCCATTTTCAATGCTTGGTTCAGATAATTAACCGCTTCCCGGAAACGTCCCTTGGCTTGCAGGACGTCTGCCAGCAACACATACAGCTCAGGACTGCTTTGCTGTAGCGCTTCCGCACGCTGTGCATCCTCTAAGGCCTTATCGATCTCACCCAGCTCCCGGTTGATTTTTCCGCGTAGCAAAAAATATTCACTCACATTTTCCTGCTCGTAAATAGATTCGTTAATGTCGTCAAGCGCTTCCGTATATTGTTCTCTTTCAAAATAGATGCGGGCCCGTTTGAAATAATTCTGATCCGTATCAATGCTGCGGTTAATGAGCTCGGTAAGAGAAAGTAAAGCGTCATTTTGCCATTGCTCATGTGATTTTTTCACTACGGGCGGAATGCGCGTGGAATTCCTGGCGTCGCTCTGGCAAGATTGAATAAGCCCGGCCAGCACAATGCAAAGCAACAGTAATATGCGTTCGAAAGTTTTAGACATTCTGGTCCGAGAATCTTGAAAATACGCCTAACGGAAGGTTTTTGCCAAAAGAATCCGGGATAAACAACTCGCCAAATTCATGGTGAATCTGCGTCCCGAAATGTGCTTTGATCAAATTCTCCACGATGAGCGCCGAGAAGCCCAAAGAATATAAATTGATAATAAAAAAGAAATTTTCCTTCTTTAAAAGTAATGCGCAAAGTTTCAGGATCTCATTCAGACTTTCTTCCAAAAGCCATTTCTCGCCATCCGGACCGCGACCGTAGGCGGGCGGATCCAGAATAATGCCATTGTATTGATTGCCTCTGCGCACTTCTCTCTGCACAAATTTCAATGCGTCTTCCACAACCCAGCGAATGTTATCCAATCCGCTCAGATCCATGTTTTCCCGCGACCAGCTGATCACCTGTTTTACCGAATCCACGTGGGTAACATCCGCGCCGGAAGCTTTTGCTGCAAGTGAGGCAATGCCTGTATAAGCAAACAGATTAAGGACAGAAGGCTTCGTTTCCGGGATCTGTTTCAGCTTTTTGGCAATGTAGTCCCAGTTTGTCGCCTGCTCAGGAAACACGCCGACATGCTTAAAAGAGGATAATGCCAATTTCGAGCGCAGATGCAGTTCTTTGGTCCGATATTGAAAAACCCACTTGTCCGGCATGCCGTCCTTCGCAATCCACTGACCTTTTTCCTGCGAATTTTTATCCCTTTTGAAAACCGCATTCGAACGCTTTTCCCATTCAGCCTCAGAAAGGGTTTTATCCCAAATCGCCTGTGGCTCAGGGCGCGATAAAATGTATGGACCAAACCGTTCAAGCTTTTCAAAGCCGCCGGTATCAATCAATTCGTAATCTGTATGTTGCTCCGGAGATAATAGAATCATGAAAATATAAATTTTTAAAAAATTTCCGTTGGCTTAAGCCTACGGGAATGGGCAATGGGGCAATGGTTTTAATATGCGATTTTGTTTAAATAAAATACATTGCGTCTTCCTCTGGACTGTGGATCGCCGGCTGCATTGATAATGCGCTGCTCGCCCCATGCCAGATAGAAGTTTTCATACCAGTAATCAATGTCGTCGGTGCTGGTTTTTCTTACTTTATCACCTTCGACATTGGTCTCGTTCGGGATCACGCGATCGCCGTCCACCACCTGGTTCCCTTTGATGATCTTGCTCCGGATGGCGCCATTATGGCTATAGACCAGGCGGGAGTTACCATTGGTAAAAGTCTGCACCTTGATCTTTTCGCGCAGCTCCATGCTTTTCACATTATCAAAATTAATGCTGTTATCCCAAAGCAATTTTCCGTTTTCATCCACATCGGCCACTACTGCATGCGTGTAAGTGAAGCCATCGAAAACCTGCTGGTTATACCCACCGCGTCCGCCGTACATCGGGTTCCATAAGTAAGGATTATAAAGGCCCATTCCAAAGGGATAACCCATCATGCTGCCATAACCCAGGCCGCCCATCATCATGGGGTTCTGGTAACGGTATTCAGGATAAAAAACCTCTGCTACCAACAGGAAATTGTCGTTTTTCGGAACAATGTCATGAACTAGTAATCGGTAATTCAGTTTCAGATCGTCGCCGCTTTCTTTCTTCTTGCGGATGCGTTTTTCCATCTTTTCCTGCTGCCGCTCGTTCATGAAATTGAAGAAATTCTTAAACTCGGTAAAGCTGTGGTAACGCGTGAAAACGGGCTCATCCCCCACGATCTTGCTGATATAAAGTCCTTGCGAAGCCGCATTGGACGTGCTTTGCATGTTCCGGTAACCATATGTGCCGATTACGACCCTTACAGAGTCGTTGAGCACTTGTAACCTGCCGCTCAGCAACGAATAATCATCCTCGGGATCCACCGAAACCTGCGCATAAAGCTCACCGGTTTCTTCATACGAACGAGCCACAATGCGGGTCTGTCTGCCTTTTTTTACTGCGAAACAAACATTCACCAAATGATGCGCCGTGTCCACTTCAACGGTCTGAATGGCATTAGAGCCTTTGATAGCCGATGGCAAAACCTTCGTTTGGGATGTCCTGAGCTGTGTTAGAATTAATACAGGCTCATTGCGAACCATTCCGGCCATGAAGACGGAGTAACCCAATGTTTTGAAATCAGTGATCTCGAAACGATCGAGTGTGTTGATCGTAAATGTTTCCACAAAGCCCGGCCCGACATTCACTTTCACGATCTGATATAAGGGACTGCGGTATTTACTGAAAAGCAAAAACACAGCCTGGCCATCGTAGGAGGAGGTGATATAGTCCAGATTGGATTCAATAGGCCCGTCAATCGACCAAACGCGTTCCAGGTTTGTATCAAATTTCTGAACATTGAATGTGCCTTTCTCCGGTTTGGAAATGAGCAAGACGCCTTGCGCGCCGAGCGGCACCGTCTGGTAAGCCATATTACCTGATAAAGGCAACTCTATCCTCTTAACACCTTGTGCAGCAGCAAATAATGACGCTGTAACAAGGCTAAAAAGCAACAAGATCTGACGAAGTGCAGAAATGGAATTAAGATTCATGTGCCAATGCAACAATAATGTCGAATTCTTCACGCTTAACCGGCACTACCGAAAGTCTGGACAAGCGCACCAGTTCCATATTTTTGAGAATATCATGCTTCTTGATCTGTTCGAGCGTGACCGTTTTGGGAAAATGCTCCACCGGGACCACGTTAACAACCACCCAGTCACCCGTATCGATCGTTGGATCGGGATAATGTTCTTTTGAAACTTTGGCCAGACCCACAACCTCCTTACCAATGTTGCTATGATAAAAAAGCACCAGATCGCCTTTCTTCATGGCCATCAGGTTGTTACGTGCGGCAAAATTCCGGACACCGTCCCACATGCCTTCCTTTTCTGCTACAAGATGGTCCCAGGAATATTTATTCGGTTCACTTTTTACAAGCCAATGGTTCATGGATTTCAGTTAGGTTTTAAACAAATTTGTTGGTTTCAGAGATGGATCTTGCGATCAGGGAAATTTCGGGTATTTGCTGAAATCGGGCTTTCTTTTTTCGAGAAACGATTTCTGGCCTTCTTTTGCTTCCTCGCTCAGATAATAAAGCAATGTTGCATTGCCAGCCAATTCCTGAATTCCGGCTTGTCCATCCAGTTCCGCATTGAACGAGCTTTTCAGCATCCGGATAGACAATGGACTTTTTTCCTGGATTTTCTTACACCATTCAACCGTTGTCGTTTCCAGGTCTTCCAAAGGAACAACTTTATTTACCAAACCCATTTGCAATGCTTCCTGCGCATCATATTGATCGCATAGGAACCAGATTTCGCGCGCTTTTTTCTGTCCCACAACCCGTGCAAGATAAGACGCGCCAAAGCCGCCGTCGAAACTCCCAACCTTTGGTCCTGTTTGTCCGAAACGCGCATTTTCAGCCGCAATCGAAAGGTCGCAGATCACGTGCAGCACGTGTCCGCCGCCTATGGCCCAACCTGCCACCATGGCGATAACTGCCTTAGGAATAGACCGGATCATGCGTTGCAGATCCAGCACATTCAAACGCGGCACATGGTCATCGCCAATGTAACCGCCGTGGCCGCGAACGGACTGATCGCCGCCGGAACAGAATGCTTTTCCGCCTTCGCCGGTTAGAATAATGACGTCGATACGCGTGTCTTCGCGGCAAATGTGCATCGCGTCGATCATTTCGGTAACGGTGAGCGGCGTGAATGCGTTGTGTTTATGCGGGCGATTTATGCTTATTTTTGCAATGCCTTCGTGAAGCGTAAAAAGGATTTCCTCGTATTCTTTAATGGTTTCCCACTGGATTGAGCTTGACATAAATTCGGAATGTAAATGAATAATCTGGCGTTAAAAAGTTAACTATAACGGCCGTTAACTCGTTCGCAACAATCTGCGAAATTACAGATTGTTTGGGTTTCCTTCAAAAACAAATGAATAACTTTCCAATGCCCTGGAACACAAGTATAAGCGCAATTGCAACACAGGAAAGGCCGGAGCATTTTTACTTTGCCGAGGCATATGATTTCATGCAATCCTGGTTGAACGGCCAGCATACATTCACATTACAGACTTCCGGATCGACCGGGGCGCCCAAACCGATCCAAATTCACCGGAGCCAGTTGATCGCAAGTGCACAAATGACGGGCAAGGCGCTGGGCCTTCGTTCAGGAACGCGCGCGCTTGTTTGTCTGAATGTACATTATATAGCGGGCCTGATGATGCTTGTCCGCGGGATGGAGCTCGATTGGGAAATGACGGTCATTGAGCCTTCCGCCAATCCTTTGCTGGACGTTAACAGGCTTGATACATTCGATTTCACTGCTTTGGTGCCGTTGCAACTGGGCACTATACTCGAAAATTCAAAGACAGAAAATCAGGTGAACAGATTAGGAACAGTGCTTTTGGGCGGAGCGCCGGTCAATGTTTCGCTGCAAAGAAAAATTGAATCATTGAGCGTTCCGGTTTACCAAAGTTACGGGATGACCGAAACGGTTTCGCACATTGCGTTGCGCAGGTTGAACGGAGGAAATTTTTCAGAAGATTACCAATTCCTGCCCAACATTGTTTTTGGCACAGACGATCGCGGCTGCCTGCACATTTCCGGACCGGTTACGAATGGTGAAGTTGTCCAAACTAATGATCTGGTTGAGATTGCCGGAAATACATTCAAATGGATCGGAAGGGCTGATAATGTGATCAATTCGGGAGGCGTTAAGATCGTTCTTGACAAAGTGGACGCGACCGTAGGCAAAGTGTTTTTTGATTTAAAGATCGGGAATGCATTTTTTAACTGGTTCGTTTCGGATGAAAAACTGGGGCAGAAACTGATCCTGGTCGTCGAAGGAACCGGGAACACTTTTCAGGCAAAGGACATGATTGAAGAAATTAGAAAAAGCCTTTCCGCCTATGAAACGCCGAAACATGTTTACTTTGTGCAGCATTTTAATAAAACAACCACGGACAAGGTCGACAAGCGGCGCACGGTCCAACAACTTTTAGCATCTCAAAATGGATAAGAATATTCAGATCCCCGGTTACTACATCATTCGTTTTCAAACAGCCTCCGTCGTTCCGGCCCCTTATTCGCATTTTTATACATTAAAACTCGATATCGCTGCGAAGGACCGGCTTACGGTTGATTTTGACATTAAATATCTGGATCGCGATGAGCTGGATGAGGACGATTTGCTGGACGAAGGTTTTTCACCGGATGATGATTACGCCTGGAAAGGCAATGTTCCCGCGATCTGGATCGCGCAGTTTCAGGACATTATGACTTCTTCCAAAATCATCAGAAAGAGAGAGGAAAGTGAATTTGAGGATTTTGTAGAAATTGAGCTCGACGAGAATGGTAAAATGGTTACTATTTATCCGGTCGATAAGGAACGCTGGTCGTACTTCTTACAGGAGTTTATGCAGGCAGTTTTTGAAGCGGGCGGGAGAGAGATGCCATTTGAGCTAACTTACCTCGAAATTGACGGCGATAACCAGAAGCAGCTGGACCTGCGCGCATCATTTGCAGAAAAATCGTTCACATTGGTAAAGGATAAAGCGCCGGCCCGGAAACTGGAATGGTCGCAGTTGCAAAAGGTTATGGACACGGTTTATAAGGCCGAGTTCGTTCCTGATAATGCTTCGGACAAAAAGCCTTCAAAAAAGGGAAAATACATTACTGCCGGAGACGGACTTTGGTATCAAATGGGCGTTGCGATCCTGGAAACAACCTCAAAAAGCCGGGATTTGGACAAAATTGAGGCTTTGTTTAATTCTTTATCCAAGTAATTGCTGTTCAAATTATTAAGATCTGTACTGGTTCAGTTCCTGCTGCAATTCATCTACCAGCAGGCTGACCCTTTCCAGTGAAGGCTGCGGTGTAGGCAGTTGCAAACTTACAAATGCCTTCACTTCCCAAACTTCCTGCACATCCTGCAAAGGAACTTCTAATTCTTCAAACTCGGCCATATCGGACGTCAGAAGCAACATTCCCGAAGTTTTTACCTGATTAAATGCAGTCCTGTAAACGAATCCGTGGCCACGCAGGACAAAGATGTATTGCATACCATCCTTAATATCATACCAGTTCCTCACGAATGTTCCCACCAGGATAGAACCTGGATAGGCAAAGTCTGCACCGCTTTCAAAGGCCCGGTAATAACCCATAGGCAGGTTAGGAAGCTGAAAAACGGGAAGTTGGTTCAGGTAGCCCGGATTTTGAAAGTTAGCAAGATATTCCTGCTGTAAATTTTTTGCAACCCATTGAATGGTAGGATAGTTAACTACTTTTTCTTCAACTGGTGCATTAAACTGGCTGCCCTGGAATTGGTTGTTAAAAACAGGCAGTTGTGAATCAGGAAGAGCGCTAGCTGCCGGGTTTTGTATAGCTGGCTGGTTCTGTGGCTCGCCATTTACAGGCTTGAAATTGACCTGCTTGGAAACCATTCGGATCTCCGGTTCAGGCTGCTGATATTTTTCAATGATTTTTGACAAAGGCTGCGGTTCCGAAAAAGCCGGAATGCGGATCTGCGAAGGAACAGGCGCATTGCCCGAATGCGAAACCGTCATAGGCCGACCGGCATTCATGGGCAAGGACATATCCGGCGTTTCCCTTAATTTCCTGAGGTCATTTTTGAGCAGGTTATCCACTGTGATGCCAAACGCCGCCGCCATATTTTTCAAATTGGTCAGGTTTGGATTGGCACGGGCCTCTTCGTAAGCGCCAAGCAGAGAGCGTTTTATCGCGATCTTTCTTGCAAATTGCTCCTGAGTCAGGCCATTAAGCCTCCTGAGATATTTTATATTATTGCTGACGATGCTCATGATGAATGCCTTTCAGGTTATTGGTAAATTTCCTTCTTAGCAGCTTTGAAAGTGTTGGTTAGCAACCCACAAATGGTCATCAGGCCAACGCCTCCCGGAACGGGCGTAATGTAGCTCGTTTTCGGCGCTACGTCACTGAAGTTAACGTCACCCTTGATCGCAAAACCGCTTTTCTTGGTCTCGTCCACAACTCTCGTGATGCCCACGTCAATCACTACTGCTCCTTCTTTAACGTAATCAGCGGTCACAAATTCTGGTCGGCCCAGGGCAACGATCAAAATATCTGCGGTTTGGCAGATTTCTTTCAGATTCTGTGTTTTTGAATGTGTAATGGTTACCGTGCAATTGCCCGGATATTCATTACGCTGCATTAATATGCTCATCGGCAAGCCCACGATCTGGCTGCGGCCGATCACTACGCAATGTTTTCCGCTGGTTTCGATCTTGGCGCGAATCAGCATTTCTAATATCCCGAACGGAGTTGCCGAAATGTAAGCAGGCAAGCCTTTGCACATTTTGCCCACGTTCACCGGATGAAAACCATCCACGTCCTTAGCCGGACTAACGGCTTCCATAATGGTGTTTTCAGAAATATGTTTGGGTAGGGGAAGCTGCACAATGAATCCGTCCACGTCCGGATCGTTATTTAATCCTTCCACTGCGTCCAGAAGTTCTTTTTCGCTTATTTCAGGCCCGAATCTCAGTAATGTTGATGTGAAACCAATTTCTTCACAGCTTCTGATCTTGGATGCTACGTAGGTTTCGCTTGCGCCATTGGCACCAACGAGTATGGCAGCCAAATGCGGCTTTTTGCCACCACCGGCCACCCACGCTTCCACTTCGTTTTTTATTTCAAACTTAATTTGGGATGAAATCGCTTTCCCGTCTAGTAACTGCATTATTGACTGATAATATTTTTGATAAGAATTTCCATTCCCGTAGTCGCCTTTTCCTGAATGAATGTCATGTTGGGTTTGAGACTGATATCGGGTTTTGCAGGATCGATAATATAAATAGGCTTGTCCGCGCCGACGTAATGCACGAGTCCTGCTGCCGGATAAACTGCCAGCGACGTGCCGACAACCACAAAGATGTCAGCCTGTTCCGTAACATCCATCGCGATTTCCATCATCGGAACTTCCTCGCCGAACCACACAATGTGCGGCCTCAGCTGGCTCCCAAGTTCACAGAGATCTCCCGTTTTTAGCTCCCAGGATGACATTTCATAAACCAGGTCAGGGTTCTTCGTGCTTCTGGATTTGAAAAGCTCGCCATGCAAATGGATTATGTTTGAAGAACCGGCGATCTCGTGCAGGTTATCGACGTTTTGGGTAATGATGGTTACGTCAAAATCCTTTTCCAACTCCACGAGCGCATAATGGGCAGCATTGGGCTTCACGTCCGCAGCCTGCTTTCTGCGCTGGTTGTAAAAGTCCAGCACAAGTTCCTGGTTACGCTGCCAGGCTTCCGGGGTGGCCACATCCTCAATGCGGAAGTTGTCCCACAATCCACCATTGTCGCGGAATGTGCTGATCCCGCTTTCGGCACTGATGCCCGCTCCGGACAGCACTACAAGTTTTTTCATGATCTTTATTTTCTAGTGTGTAACTGATTTATTATTAGCTCTTTTTCGCTGCTTTGGGTGCTGCCGGCTTCTTAGCCGCCGGTTTCGCTGCTGCTTTTTTCGCCGCTGGCTTTTTGGCTGCCGGTTTTTTCTCCGCCACCTTTTTCTCTGCCGGTGCTTTTACAACAGCCGCCTTAGCCACCGGTTTCTTGCCAAATCTTCCCGCAGGCTTATCCGGTGTCTCTGCTGCCAGCTTCACTACTTCTTCGTAGGTAAGCGATGCCGGTTCTGTTCCTTTCGGAATCTTAACATTCTTCTTTCCAAAAGCAATGTAAGGTCCGTATTTACCATTCAGCACTTTCGCGTCCGGATCTTCGGCGAACTCTTTAATGGTCCTGTTGCTGTCCTGTAAGCGTTTTTCAGTGATAATTTCGATCAGTCTGTCTTCTGTGACAGCCATTGGATCGTCTGTTCTTGCCAGAGAATAATATTTGCCGTCATGCTTTACATATGGGCCGAATTTTCCGATGTTGACGATCAATTCTTTCTCCTCGTACAAACCTACTTCGCGTGGCAGTTTAAATAATTCAAAAGCTTCTTCCAGCGTAATGTTCTCCATCAGCTGACCTTTCATCAAGCTCGCAAATTTTGGTTTTTCCTCATCTTCCGCATCACCGATCTGCACATAAGGGCCGTATTTACCGATTCTTACGGATACTTTTTTGCCCGTTGCAGGATCTTCGCCCAGATCGCGCGACGTGAGGCTGCGGTCGATGGCTTCTTCGTTTGCCTCGGTTACTTTCTTCTGAAATGGCGTGTAAAAGTTCTTGATCATCTGGCGCCATTCGAGCTGGCCTTCGGCAATGTGGTCAAAATCCTTCTCAACATTAGCCGTAAAAGAGTAATCAATAATGTCATTAAAATGACTTACCAGAAAGTCATTCACGACCATTCCGGTGCTGGTAGGAAAGAGTTTTGCCTTTTCCGAGCCGTAAATTTCTTTATTGACCTTGCTGTTGATCTGGTTATTAGCCAGCGTCAGTTCTTTAAAATCACGTTCTGTTCCCTGGCGGTCTTCTTTTACAATGTATTCGCGCCTTAATATGGTAGAAATTGTAGGTGCGTATGTGGATGGACGTCCGATGCCCATTTCTTCCAGCTTTTTAACCAAACTTGCTTCCGTATAGCGGGGCGGGTTTCTTGTGAAGCGTTCCGTCGCTTTCATGTCTGCCAGGTTCAGGATCTGGTTAATGTTCAGCGGAGGCAGCATTCCTTTCTGCTCTTCATCGCCTTCATCGTCGCTGGATTCCATATATACTTTCAGGAAACCTTCGAATTTGATCACCTCGCCTTGTGCAACGAGTTCTTCGGAAGTAGTTGAAATAGAAATGGTTGCCGTTGTGCGTTCCAGTTGCGCATCCGACATTTGTGATGCGATGGCACGTTTCCAGATCAGCTCATACAAGCGCTGCTCATTGCGGTCGCTGCTGCCATTTAATGTAGAAAAATCAGTTGGCCTGATGGCTTCGTGAGCTTCTTGCGCCGACTCGTTTTTGGTCTTGAATATCCTTTTATTATAATAATCCTGTCCGTATTCCTTCGTAATCTGCACCCTGGCTTTTTCCAATGCTTCCTCCGACAAATTCGTGGAGTCCGTTCTCATGTAGGAGATTTTACCAGCTTCGTAAAGCCGTTGTGCAACGGTCATGGTTTGCGCTACGGAAAAGCTCAGCTTACGGGATGCTTCCTGTTGTAATGTAGAAGTTGTGAATGGCGGTGCTGGTGTTTTTTTGGCTGGTTTAACTTCAAGGCTTTTGATGGAGAACTGTGCGCCGATGCATTTTTCGAGAAATTTCATCGCATCTTCTTCCTGGGGAAAGTTCTTCGCCAATTCTGCATTCAGGACTTTGCCATTTCCAAGATCAAAATGCGCAGTCACTTTGAAGCTGCTTTTGCTTCTGAACGCATCGATTTCCCTTTCCCTTTCAACAATAATACGGACCGCAACAGATTGCACACGTCCGGCCGAAAGGTTTGATTTACCAATTCTTATTTTTTTCCAGAGCACCGGGGAAAGCTCATAACCTACGAGCCTGTCCAGGATCCGGCGTGCCTGCTGCGCGTCCACCAGATCTACATCTATTATACGCGGTTTGGAAATCGCATTTTGTAAAGCAGTTTTCGTAATCTCCCTGAACACAATTCTTTTAGTGTCGTCGGGTAACCCCAAGGCTTCTTTCAAGTGCCACGAAATCGCCTCTCCTTCGCGGTCATCATCCGTTGCGAGCCATACTTCTGCGCCCTTGGCGAGTTTTTTAAGCTCGGATATCACCTTTACTTTATCAGCGGAAATTTCATAAGAAGGTTGGAAACCATGCTCAACATCCACACCCATATCATGCTCCGGAAGGTCACGAACGTGCCCGAAACTTGACTTGACGGTGAAATCTGCTCCTAAATAACTTTCAATGGTTTTGGCCTTCGCCGGTGACTCAACGATCACCAGATTTTTTGACATAACTTTGGATTTAAGGGATCTTGTAGCACTTTGAATGTCCAAATATAGGGTACAATCCTGCAAAAAATCAAAGCGCTGCTGAAAAGGTAATCTAAAATCGCCGATAATGCGGCAGTCCCTGTTGGGCGTATTTGAAATAATTTCCCAAATATCCCGGCTGTAAGAACAAAAACTTTAAGGGCGAGGTTATTTAAATGCGTCCTTAGTATATAATGATGCTAAATAGTAGTGAAAAGCGGCAGGCAAGCCTCAGCTTATGCCGTAAATTCGTACTTTCGCGTGTTTTAATGATCAAAAATCTTCCACCTAATTGAGGCGTATATTGTATTTTTCACTATGAACATTTATAAGGATTACATCAAGGAAATTGAAGAAAGAGCAGCCCAGGGACTTCATCCTAAGCCAATAGACGGCGCCGAGTTGCTGGGAGAAATTATCGCACAGATAAAGGATACGGAAAACGAGTATCGCGAAGATTCTCTCAAGTTTTTTATCTACAACACATTACCAGGAACAACAAGCGCTGCCGGTGCGAAAGCCAGGTTCCTCAAAGAAATCATTCTTGGCGAATCCATCGTTTCAGAAATATCACCCGCTTTTGCATTTGAACTGCTGTCGCACATGAAGGGCGGTCCTTCCATTGGCGTATTGCTGGATCTTGCATTGGGCGAAAATTATTCGATTGCTAAACAAGCGGCTGCGGTGCTTAAAACGCAGGTTTACTTATATGATGCAGACACAGACCGTCTGAAAGAAGCATTTAAAAGCGGCAACGAAATCGCCCGGGAAATCCTTGAAAGTTATGCCCGCGGGGACTTCTTCACATTGCTGCCTGAAATACCGGAAGAAATTAAGATCGTAACATTCATTGCCGGAGAGGGGGATATCTCAACCGATTTACTCTCTCCGGGTAATCAGGCGCACTCGCGCTCTGACCGCGAATTGCATGGTCAATGTATGATCACAACGACTGCCCAGAAGCAAATCAAAGCATTACAGGAAGAGCATCCTGACAAAAGCGTGATGTTGATTGCTGAGAAAGGCACGATGGGCGTGGGCTCTTCGCGCATGTCCGGTGTGAATAATGTGGCGCTTTGGACCGGCAAGCAGGCGAGTCCGTATATCCCTTACGTTAACATTGCGCCTATTGTGGGCGGAACCAATGGCATTTCTCCCATTTTCCTAACCACTGTTGATGTTACAGGGGGAATTGGAATAGATTTGAAAAACTGGGTTAAGAAAGTGGACGAGAACGGAAACGTTGTTCGTAACGAAAGCGGAGATCCTGTTTTGGAAGAGGTTTATTCAGTTGCTACGGGCACTGTTTTGACCATTAATACAAAAACAAAAAAACTGTACAACGGCGACAAGGAACTGATTGACATTTCCAAAGCGCTTACGCCACAGAAAAAGGAATTTATCAGAGCAGGCGGCTCCTATGCCATTGTTTTTGGTAAAAAAATACAAACGGTCGCGGCAAAGATCTTAGGCATCGAACCTACGCTTGTTTTCGCACCTTCCAAAGAAATTTCAAATGAAGGCCAGGGCCTTACTGCGGTTGAAAAGATCTTCAACAGAAATGCAGTTGGGACAACGCCGGGTAAAGTTTTGCACGCCGGTTCTGATGTTCGTGTTGAGGTTAACATTGTCGGTTCGCAAGATACGACGGGTTTAATGACCGCTCAGGAACTGGAATCAATGGCTGCGACAACCATTTCGCCGATTGTGGACGGGGCTTATCAATCTGGTTGCCACACCGCATCGGTTTGGGATAAAAAAGCGCAGGCTAACATTCCGAAACTGATGAAGTTTATGAATGATTTCGGCCTCATCACAGCGCGTGACCCGAAGGGCGAATATCACTCGATGACCGATGTGATCCACAAAGTCCTTAACGACATTACTATTGACGAATGGGCAATCATCATCGGTGGCGACTCACATACAAGAATGTCCAAAGGCGTTGCTTTTGGTGCTGACTCGGGAACTGTTGCCATTGCACTTGCAACCGGTGAAGTTTCCATGCCAATTCCCGAATCCGTTAAGGTAACATTTAAAGGTGACATGAAAGGGCACATGGATTTCCGTGATGTCGTTCACGCCACACAGGCGCAAATGTTGCAGCAATTTGGCGGCGAAAACGTTTTCCAGGGCCGCATCATTGAAGTGCATCTGGGAACATTACCCGCCGACCAGGCATTTACATTTACCGACTGGACTGCGGAAATGAAGGCGAAAGCTTCCATTTGTATTTCAGAAGATGACACGTTGATCGAATCCCTGGAAATTGCTAAAAACAGGATCCAGATTATGATTGATAAGGGCATGGAGAACCACAAGCAGGTTCTTCAGGGACTGATCAACAAAGCAGATAAGCGCATTGCTGAAATCAAATCCGGTGAAAAACCTGCTTTGGTTCCTGATGCAAATGCTAAATATTATGCAGAAGTTGTCATTGATCTCGACGCGATCGTTGAACCGATGATTGCCGATCCGGATGTAAATAATAAAGAGGTTTCAAAGCGTTACACCCACGATACAATCCGTCCGCTTTCTTTTTATGGAGAGGACAAAAAAGTTGATCTTGGTTTCGTAGGCTCTTGTATGGTTCATAAAGGGGATTTGAAAATCGTTTCTCAAATGCTCCGTAATCTGGAAGAACAAAAAGGCAAAGTTGAATTCTTCGCTCCGCTGGTTGTGGCCGCGCCGACTTACAATATTATAGAAGAGCTGAAAAAAGAAGGTGACTGGGATGTTTTGCAAAAATACTCAGGCTTTGAATTCGACGATAACGCTCCGAAAGTAGCGGCGCGTACGGAATATGAAAACATGATGTATCTGGAACGTCCGGGCTGCAACCTTTGCATGGGTAACCAGGAAAAAGCCGCCAAAGGCGATACAGTTCTGGCTACTTCTACCCGTCTTTTCCAGGGAAGGGTTGTTGAAGATTCGGATCGTAAAAAAGGAGAGTCATTGCTGGCATCTACGCCGGTGGTCGTTTTGTCCGCAATCCTCGGACGCATTCCGAACATTGAGGAATACAAAGCGGCAGTGGTTGGCATTGACCTGACGAAGTTTGCACCGCCAGTTAAACAATTGGCGAGATAATCGATACTGGCACAGTTGTTGACGCGTGTGAATGTATTAGCATAAATAATAATTACTATGGCTTTTGACTTAGACATGATTAAGGGCGTTTATGCCCGTATGCAGGAAAGGGTGGAAGCTGCTCGTAAGATAGAGGGGCGGCCTTTAACGCTTGCAGAAAAGATTTTATATTCCCATTTGTGGGAAGGAACCCCTAAACAGGTTTACGAGCGCGGCAAGTCCTACGTGGATTTTGCTCCCGACCGTGTTGCTATGCAGGATGCCACCGCCCAAATGGCGCTGTTGCAGTTCATGCAGGCTGGACGGCCGCAGGTTGCAGTTCCTTCAACCGTGCATTGTGATCACTTGATCCAGGCAGAGGTTGGGGCGACGCAGGATTTGAAAAATGCGGTTGACAAAAACAAAGAAGTTTATGACTTCCTTTCTTCGGTTTCCAATAAATACGGCTTAGGCTTCTGGCGCGCAGGCGCTGGTATCATTCACCAGGTTGTGCTTGAAAACTATGCATTTCCGGGGGGTATGATGATCGGGACGGACTCACACACGCCTAATGCAGGTGGTTTGGGTATGATCGCGATAGGTGTCGGCGGCGCGGATGCCAGTGACGTCATGTCCGGTTTGGCTTGGGAGCTTAAAATGCCTCGTTTGATCGGTGTTAAACTAACTGGTAAGCTAAGCGGATGGACTGCTGCGAAAGACGTTATTCTTTGGGTTGCAGGCCAGCTGACTGTAAAAGGCGGAACCGGCTACATTGTCGAGTATTTCGGTGATGGTGCAGAAAGCATTTCAGCCACAGGTAAGGCGACGATCTGTAATATGGGAGCTGAAATCGGTGCTACTACATCGATTTTCGCATATGATGAAAGAAGCGCTGCTTATCTGAGAGCAACCGAAAGGGCTGAAATTGCAGATGCAGCGGACAACATTAAGTCATATCTGCGCTCTGATGACGAGGTTTATGCAGATCCTGCGACCTATTATGATCAGTTGATCGAACTGGACCTTTCTACACTGGAACCGCACGTAAACGGACCATTTACACCGGATTTGGCCTGGCCTTTGTCTAAATTCGCCACTGCGGTGAAAGAAAATGGCTGGCCTGAAGTGCTTTCGGTTGGGTTGATCGGATCCTGTACAAATTCAAGTTATGAAGATGTTAGCCGTGCAGCGTCTTTGGCGCAGCAGGCTGTGGATAAGAAACTGACTGTAAGCTCGGAATATACCATTACGCCAGGTTCGGAACTCGTTCGCTATACGGTGGAACGAGATGGTTACCTCGATACATTTGCCAAAATCGGCGGTGTTGTGCTGGCTAATGCTTGCGGACCTTGTATTGGTCAGTGGGCGCGTCATGGGGCTGAAAAAGGAGAGAAAAACTCCATTATCACTTCCTTCAACCGTAATTTCTCGAAACGTGCGGATGGTAACCCCAACACGCACTCATTCGTAGCTTCGCCTGAGATCGTAACTGCACTGGCCATCGCCGGTAGACTTACTTTTGATCCGAGAACAGACAAGCTGGTTAACTCGGAAGGTGTTGAAGTAATGCTGGACGAGCCAACCGGTTTAGAGCAGCCGATAAGAGGGTATGCCGTAGAAGACGCCGGTTACCAAGCTCCTGCGGAAGATCCAAGTCAGGTTCAGGTTTTGGTAAGTCCAACTTCTGACCGCTTGCAATTGCTGGAACCGTTTGCTGAGTGGGAGGGGACAGATCTAAGAGGTTTGAAACTCCTTATCAAGGCAAAAGGAAAATGTACGACAGACCATATTTCAATGGCTGGCCCATGGTTGAAATACCGTGGTCACCTCGATAATATTTCCAATAACATGCTGATTGGTGCGGTAAATTATTACAATGAAAAAACCAACACCATCAAAAATCAGCTTACCCACGAATATTCGGAAGTCCCCGCTGTGCAGCGTGATTACAAAGCGCACGGAATCGGAACGATCGTTGTAGGTGATGAAAACTATGGAGAAGGTTCATCCCGCGAACACGCAGCGATGGAACCCCGTTTCCTTGGCGTCCGGGCTATTTTGACAAAATCATTTGCCCGTATCCACGAAACGAACCTGAAAAAGCAGGGAATGCTCGCATTAACCTTTGCTAATACAGGTGATTATGATAAAATCCAGGAAGACGATACGATTGACATTGTCGGACTGCAAACTTTTGCAGAAGGTCAGCCGCTAACCATCGTTTTGCACCATGCAGATGGCACAAGCGAAGAGTTTCCGGTAAACCACACTTACAATGAGCAGCAGATCGAATGGTTCAAAGCAGGTTCTGCATTGAACATTATTCGCAAATCAGTTGCGGCTGCGTAATCTTGTTGACATTGATGTATAAACGCAAAAAAGGCTTCCATACGGAGGCCTTTTTGCATAAAGAGAAATCACCAAAAGAATACAGAACTAAAATACATTATCGGTTACCTCCTACGGCGGCCGTCGCTGACGAATATATAAATCCCGGAGGGATATAATATCGGTAGCAAAGAAGATTGGGTTAATGTATAAATCCCGGAGGGATGCAACAATGTGCAAATCATTGCATCCCTCCGGGATTTATACATTCGTCAGCGACGGCCGCCGCAGGCGGTTACCGATATTTTATCCCTCTGGGATTTGACGCTGCCCGACCTTTTGCTACCGATATTATATCCCTATGGGATTCGACGCTCCCCGACCTTTTTGCTACAGATATTTTATCCCTCCGGGATTTTGACATTTACCTTAATATCCTGGCTTTTTGCCTGGTGTAGGATTGCATGAAAAAGATGAACATGCCCATCATGATCGACACGTCGGCCATGTTAAAAATGCCGGTTTGGAAGAAGCCAAGGTTAATGTGCAGAAAATCGGTTACCGAACCGTGCATGAGCCTGTCATAAATATTTCCTATGCCGCCGCCAATGGCAAAGCTCAGCGCCAGCGCGCTCATAAGCGTGAGGTTTCTTTTCAACAATATGTAGGCAACGCCAAAAAAGAGCACGATTAGCGGAATAACCGAGAGTAAGATGACCTTCATCGTGTGCGGAAGCCCCGCGCCAATGCTTAGGAAAGCACCGGTGTTTTCGACGTAGGTGATCGTCACAATGTCTTCCACAACGCTTATCGTTTGATAAAAACCGACATTTTTACGCACGACATTCTTTGAAATCTGGTCGCAGCCGAAGTTGGAGATAAGGATTAAAAAAATAGCTATATTCCTGATCAGCCGGTCCGATTTTATATCAAACATTTATTTCGAGAACGATTTAATAGATGCAACTTTCACTTCCTTAAACTCAACTTCCGATCCTTCCGACTGCAAAGCAATCTGTCCTTTCTGTGCAGTCGCATTATAACCGTAGTTAACCATCACGCCATTCAGCCACACCTTGATCGAATTTTTTACACATTCGATCGTCATGGAGTTCCATTCACCCAGCGGCTTTTCCGTGCCGTCCGTCAGGTTGGGGACTCTTCTTAGTTTATCGCCGTTGACGCCCCATTTTTCTTTGGGGCCCCGCCTTTTCTCCATATCAGGCACCGTAATATCTTCCTGAATACACCAGAAATCACCGGCATTCTGATTCATCAGCTGCACCTCGATGGATTTTGGAAACATTTCATAAAGCGCCCTGGGCGTAGAAACGAAAACAAGCGCGCCGCAATTGCCCGGCTTACCAGCAAAGCGATATTGAAATGTGAAACGAAAATTCTCATACTGATCATCCGTAATCAAATGTCCTCCCGGCGTTCCAAGGCTTACCAACAGACCATTACGCACAAGGAACGGTGTTTTCAGCGCAGGATTTTTATCCATATCGGGCACGTCAATGTGCCAGCCTTTTAAGTCCTTGCCGTTGAAAAGTGTTTTTGTCTGGCTCTGTGATTGGTGGGAAACGCTAAGAAAGAAAAGGATGCAGAAGGGCAAAAGTATTTGTTTCATCAATGAGCTTATTTCAGGTTCGGATATCATTTAGAACGGAAAAATTAAGCAATTATCCGCTCAGTGCAATCACCGCCGTATTAAATGTAGAAGATTAAGATTAAATTGGCCGCTTCCGTTTTCATTTTAAAGCTGCTATGAAAAAACTCATTTACCTGTTTTCGCTCACATGCTTTGCGGGCAACGCTTTTGCGCAAAAGATTAGTTATGACATTTCTTTCCCCAATCTCATCCACCACGAAGCCAGCATTGCCGTAACGGTCACCGATGCTCCTCAGAAAGAACTGACATTCCGCATGAGCCGCTCATCGCCCGGCCGCTATGCCACACACGAGTACGGAAAGAATGTGTACGACGTAAAAGCAATGGATAAAGCAGGCCGCGACATGGCAATCCAACGCGTCGACGGTGATGTTTATAAAGTTTCAGGATTGAATGGTTTTGTAAAAGTACAATACACGCTTTACGCCAATCATGCCGACGGGACTTACGCCGGTTTGGACCAGAACAGCATTCACTTGAATGCACCCGCCACTTTTCTATGGGTAAAGGAATTGCAGAATGCACCGATTGAAGTAAAATTCAATTTGCCCAAAGAAGGAAAATGGACCATTGCCACACAGCTCAAACCTGCCGCCCAACCAAACACATTCGACGCAGCCGATCTGCAATATTTGATGGATTCTCCGATCAAGATCGGGAAGCTGATCATGAAGGAGTGGACATTGAATAATCCGGATAAGAAGCCCGTAAAATTCAGACTTGCGCTAGAAATTACCGGAAGTGATTCACTGTCAGACAGTTTTGCAGCGAAAATCAAACGCATCACACAAGAAAGCCAGATGATATTTGGCGAATTTCCGGCTTTCGATTTCGGCCAGTATACATTTCTTGCCAGCATTAATCCCTATGTGCGGGGTGACGGCATGGAGCACCGCAATAGCACGATGATCTCGATTCCCACTGCTTTCACGGGGGCAAATAATTTGCTGGGCGTATTTTCTCACGAGTTCTTTCATGCCTGGAATGTCGAACGCATCCGCCCGAAATCGCTCGAACCATTCAATTTTGAGAAAAGCAACATGAGTTTCGAGCTTTGGTTTGCCGAAGGTTTTACGCAATATTATGGCGACCTTATTCTGGCACGTGCCGGCTTTGATTCACCTGAGGAGTATTGCCAAACATTGAGTTTTTTGGTCAATACCAAAGAAAATACAGCTGGTGCGAAGCGCATTTCACCCGTTCAGGCTAGTAACAATGCGGTTTTTGTGGATGCTGGTGTCTCTATTGACAAGACAAATTATCCCAACATTTACACTTCCTACTATCCTTACGGCGCATCTATCGCATTAGCGCTTGATCTGCAACTGCGTGCGCGGGGGCTCACTTTGGACGGATATATGCAAGCCGTTTGGCAAAAGCTGGGAAAACCGGAAATAGCCTATCAGGTGAGTGACCTGGCGGATGTGCTTGTGGCTTACAGCAAGGACAAAACGTTTGCAGAAGGTTTTTTTGCAAAATATATCAATGGCCACGAATCCTTCGACTATGCGCCATTGCTTCAAATGGCTGGCTTGACTTTGAAAAGACAGTTTGCTGGCAAAGCATGGATGGGAGATGTGCGGTATAAGGAAGGAACGGAGCTTACTATTTTATCCAACACGATCATTGATTCACCCCTTTACAAGGCAGGCCTGGACATTGACGACCAGATATTAAAAGTGGATGGAAAAACTGTGACAACGCAAGCTGAGTTAAATGTCATCCTTAATGCGCACAAGCCGGGAGAGGAAATTGGCATTGAATACCGTCACCGTGAGG
Source organism: Dyadobacter chenhuakuii (assembly GCF_023821985.2). NCBI lineage: Bacteria > Pseudomonadati > Bacteroidota > Cytophagia > Cytophagales > Spirosomataceae > Dyadobacter > Dyadobacter chenhuakuii. Next base: position 1,185,733 of record NZ_CP098805.1, read on the forward strand.
ATGTCAAACTTGGCATGATCACATTCATGGAGAACCCGAAATGGGTGGTAGAACTAAATGAAACGGCCGGCATGCCAGTGACAGAAGAAATGAAAAAATTCCGCAAAGACTGGCTTGGAACCAAGATCAAATAACTGCCTGGTGGTTGAAAAAAACAGCAAAAGCCGGGTTATGCCCGGCTTTTGCTGTTGATAACGGTTTCATCAATGCGTGATCACCAACTTTTTCGTTTCCGTTGTTTCTCCATTTTTAATTTGAAGCAAATAAACCCCCGCAGGCGCATCAGGCAACTTAATTTTTGCTTCCTGCTTACCAGTTCCTATTACTTTCGCAGTATGCCAAACGCGACCGCGAATGTCAGTAACGGTAATGGTTGCTCCATCCGGGCTGGAAAGGTTGAATTTAGCATTAAACTCTCCGGGTGCCGGATTAGGGAACACATTCAGGCGTTCGTCAGCTCCGCCCGGATTGAACATGGTTTCCGGCGCGCCCAACCTTGCATTGGTCTGCCCGCTGCTGGTGAAGCATGCCTTATCCTGTCTGATACTCGGGCCATTTAATCCTTGGATACGCACTGTGTTATTGCCTGCAGCAAGCGTCACATTGAACACCTCCTCACGAAATACAATGTTCCAGGAATAGGTCGCAGGCAGATTAGCCGCTGCAATTGCCGTAGCATTGTTTACCGAAATTGAAATGTTAGGATTTGAACTCGCAGAATAGCGCAATTTCAGTTGGTACGTCCCGGCACTCGGCACGCCATTCACTGCATAATCCACATAATGGTTGGAGTTCTCCTTCAATCCCCGTGTGCTGCCGCCGGAAGCATTGGGATCGCCGGAAATCGCGCCGTTACCGGCCTGTAACTCCGATTCCAGGCACAATGCAAAGTCACCGCCGACCGGAGGCGTGCAGTTGCTAATGTTCAAAGTTACCGTTGCCGTTTTATCTGCGCAGCCGTTTTTCGATGCTTTCACGGTGTAAGTATAGGAACCATTTGCGCCCGGCGCCGCAATGTTGATCGAGCTTCCGGTTTGGTTGATGCCATTTCCTGTCCAGGAGTAAGTCACGCCGGAGCAATCTGCGCCCGTGCAACCGGATGATAATGTAACATTGGCAGAGCAGGCTGGATTTGTGTTGGAAGCGTTTGCCGTGAGGTCAAATGCGCAAGTCGGTTGTTGCGGGTTTTGTCCGCCCGGGCCGGTCACGCATATTTTGTCCTGCCGAATGCTGGCTCCCGGCAGTCCCTGGATCCTGAGCGTATTATTGCCCTGATTCAATGTTACATTAAATGTTTCCTCACGCCAGACAATGTTCCACGAATAGGTAGGAGGGAAACTGGCCGAAGATAAAACCACACTGCCATTCACTGAAATGCTCGCCTGAGCAGCAGCATTGGCATAATAGCGCACTTTTACCTGATGCGAACCGGTCGCTTTCACCCCGTTGACGGCGTAATCCACGTAATGATTGTAGTTATCCTTATCACCCCGCGTGCTGCCATTTGAGGCATTGGGGTCGCCGGTAATCGACCCATTTCCACTTTGGTTTTCCGCTTCCAGACATGCGCTGAATGGATCACCACCGACCGGCGGGGCGCAATTGGTAATGTTCAATGTTACCGTTGCGGTCTTGTCCGCACAGCCATTTTTTGATGCTTTTACGGTGTAAACGTACGAACCGTTTGCGCCAGGGGCCGCAATGTTGATCGAGCTTCCTGTTTGGTTAATGCCATTTCCTGTCCAGGTGTACGTTACGCCCGAGCAATCTGCACCCGTGCAACCGGATGATAATGTAACATTGGCAGAGCAGGCAGGATTTGTGTTGGAAGCGTTTGCAGTAATGTCAAATGCACAAGTCGGTTGTTGCGGGTTTTGTCCGCCCGGGCCGGTCACGCATATTTTATCCTGCCGAATACTGGCTCCCGGCAAGCCCTGAATCCTGAGCGTATTATTGCCCTGATTCAATGTTACATTGAATGTTTCCTCGCGCCAGACAATGTTCCAGGAATAAGTGGGAGGAAAACTGGCCGATGGTATAACCACATTTCCATTCACAGAAAAACTTGCCTGCGCTGATGCGTTGGCATAATAACGAACTTTCACCTGATGCGCCCCGGTTGCTTTGACACCATTGATAGCGTAGTCCACGTAATGATTGTAATTATCTTTATCACCCCGCGTGCTGCCATTTGAAGCATTCGGATCGCCGGTTATAGGGCCATTTCCACTTTGGTTCTCTGCTTCCAGGCATGCACTGAATGGATCGTTGCCCACTGGCGGGTTGCAATTGCTAATGTTCAAAGTCACTGTCGCCGTTTTGTCCGCACAGCCGCTTTTAGATGCTTTTACAGTGTAAACATAGGACCCGTTTGCGCCCGGAGCCGTAATGTTAATCGAGCTTCCCGTTTGGTTAATGCCATTTCCTGTCCAGGTGTACGTTACGCCGGAACAATCTTGGCCTGTGCAATTGGCTGATAATGATACATTTGCAGAGCAAGCCGGACTGGTGTTGGAAGCATTCGCTGTGACGTCAAATGCGCAGGTTGGTTGACCATTGCAGCCTCCATCTTTCATAGGGCAGAAATAAGCATCCAACCAGCTGAGCCTTTGCGTAATGTAATTGTTGACGTATGCCAAACCTCCCGAACGATTGGCGCCGCCGTAATTGTCTTGTGAAACGGCTGCGTCGCGTTCGTAAATCAGATTCGAATTGAGCAAATTATAATTTGCCTGAAAACGGTTCTTAAGATTGGCTTCTGCGAGAATATTTTGCCTGAGCTCGAAATATCGGGTGGCGAGTTTGTTTTTGAAGCCATCAGGATTGGTACGAAAGAGCTTTTTGAATAGTCCGTTTTGCCTGTCACCCTGCGTTTTATTACTTCTTACCCCATCCGGAAAGTAGCCCCAGGCCCCGTCGAGATCCCAGGGAATAAAAAACCAGGGCTGTCCCTTGTCGTAGCGACCGATAAAATAATTCTTTTCCATGTTATCCTCCACTGACAACAGGTTTAGGAAAATGAAATAGTCAATAACATTTTCCTGCTTGAAAAGCGTCCAGATGTTAGCACGGAACTCATCGTCTGATGATTCAATAACGCCTTTCAACAAATTCTGATGATTGTTCCAGTCGCTGTAATCGGGATATTCCAATTCCCAGCTCTGCCATTCTTCCGCGCCGGGCGAAGGCCTGGCCACTCCGATTCCTTCCCATGCGGCGGAAAGCGACCAGTCATCCGCTTTGAACAACTCGCCTCTGATCACATCGCCATCATTCTTCTTCAATTGCAGTTGCTTGCGGTCCATATCCTCACCGATCATATATACACCTTTGTAGGATTTATTCATAAAAACCTCCACATATCTGGTGCGGATTGAAGACACTGCTGACGGCTCGGAAGCAGCGTAATACAGCTTGTGCATATCAATCCAAAGGCTGTGCGAAACATTGTTTGTAGAGCGCAATTCCTCATTCCACATGCCAAAAAACAGCCAGCGCTTATCGCTTCTCAACCCTAGAATGGATTCATCTTTGTTCTTTCCCTGTGCATCTTTGAACTGGACACGGTAATTCTTTTTCGGGAAAAATGACGAGCTGTTACCACGGATCCGGATCGCCATATTGGAAATGAGCGGAGAATTTGCGGCTTCCGCAATCGATATGCCGCCAGGAATCTCTTCTTCCAAGTTGATCTGAGAGGGATCCGGCACGTCCAGGTTCACCAATGGGAGCTGCGTGAAGTATAAACTATATTGCTGTCCGCCGTTTGTCACCAGGTATTTCACTCCATGTGTTAGGCTAGTGACACTTCCGGAAAATGTAAAGACCTTCGCCGCGAACTGCATTTGAATAGGAGAGCCTGTTATCTGGGACGCGGTTGGAACCTGGTTACAGACAATCATTTTGCGCCCCTCGTCTACATAAAACCTGTAATTGTCCGCGGGAATTTGGGCGTGCGCACCTAGTGAGACAACCCATAATAAGGTTAAGTAAAAGAGGTTTTTCATCATATTAAGTTTTGTGTATAAAATGCTAACCGATATTCGGATAGTGCATTTCAAACTTAATATATTTACATGCTACAACCTTACCGAATAATAACTGAAAACCACCGTTTAATTACAAAAACCAGCCGTTAATCCAAATATTATCAAATAAATTCCTGTGTTGAGATAGAATAATTTTGTAGATATTGCTAAAAAGATGTTGTCTCTAATGAGCATGGCAGTCGTCATCCTTGTTTCTCTGAAAGATATTTCCAGTAACGCTTCGGCACGTGGCGGATGTGCAGTTTCATGTTTTTCCGCGCGGGAATGTTGACACTGCGGAAATAATCTTTCCAAAGCAGCGCATATAATTCTTCTTGCGAATCAAGCACATTAACTGGAAGCGCATTGAGGGCCGGAGACATTTCCGCTGTGAAATCAAAAGTGATCTCTTCCACTTTTTCGAGATCGTAGAATAATCCGTATTTCCGTTTCAAATCGTAGATGATCCACTTCTGGTCGGCGTAGCGGTTTTTGAAATGATCTATGAGTAAGGGCAGCACATTGAAATCGGGTTCAATGTGGGCGTAGAAGATATGGTCGGCCGTTTTTTGAAAGCGAATAAAAGCTTCCATCCGATGCTTTTCCCGATGAACTTTATGGCTCATCTTCGAGATTTCTAAAACATATTTGTTTCCGAAATTAGCCTCGGCGCCCGGCGGACTGTCGATAATGTAACGAATAAATTCAAACAGATCCTGAAATGTTGCGGGCTGCTCGGAAAGGAATGCTCTATAGATAGATTTCATCCAGTTGCTATCCAGCTTTTTGGCCAAACCCTTCCACACCCGTTTTGCTTTCGCATCTTCACTAATGACAGCGAATGCTTCCTTGAAAACATCAGGCACGTAATGCGTTTGACTGACAAGCTTTACGGCCTCAGATTTTTTCTGATAACATTCAAAAACTGCCGTTAGCAAACCCTCCAACGTCCCGTCAAACACAAATATTTCCATCAGAAAATAGAAAGCTGGTTCTTGGGGACTTTCGTGTATTTACTGCTACTTTCCGACAAGATCACCGCCTTAATGTGCCCTGCTTCATAGTCCCGCAGTTGCAGCGGACTATCGGCATAGCGGATAAAATGTTTGGCTTTATTGAATGAGATCCCGATCTTTTTAAGCTGGTCCTGGTGAAGTCTGCCGAATTTTCTGGCCTGAACAATTTTCAAAGCAGAAGCCACGCCGATGCCCGGCACACGCATGATCATCTTATAATCGGCCGTATTGACGTCAACGGGGAAATCTTCGAGGTGCCTTAATGCCCAGCTCAGTTTTGGATCAATGTCCACATCGAGATTGGGATGGGCATCATTTAAGATTTCCTTGACATCGAATCCATAAAAGCGCATCAGCCAGTCTGTCTGATATAACCGGTTTTCCCTGATCAGCGGCGGCTGCGATCCTATAACAGGCAATCGGGCATCCTGGCTGATGGGGATATAGCCTGAATAATAGACTCTTTTCAGCGAGAAATTTTTATAGAATGTATTCGCCGTATGCATAATCTCCTTGTCGGATTCCGGCGTTGCGCCAATCACCATTTGCGTGCTCTGACCGGCCGGCACAAACTTGGGAACAGCCTTAATAAGGCCTTTTTCGCTCGAAAATTGCGTAATAGTCTGTTGAATGTAATTCAGCGGCTTTTTCACATCTTCATGCGATTTTTCCGGAGCCAGCAATTTCAATCCCGATTCGGTGGGCATTTCCAGGTTAATGCTCATCCTGTCGGCATACATGCCCGCCTCTTTCAATAACTCTTCACTTGCTCCGGGAATGGTTTTCAGGTGAATGTAGCCATTGAAACGCTGCTCGTTCCGCAGCTTTTTTACAATCCTTACCAGCCTCTCCATGGTATAATCGGCATTTTTGAAAATACCGGAGCTCAGGAAAAGGCCTTCAATATAGTTGCGGCGATAAAAATTCATCGTCAGCTCCACCACTTCATCCACCGTAAATGCCGCTCGTTTGATATCATTGCTGCGCCTTGAAACGCAGAATGCGCAATCGTAAATGCAGTGATTGGTGAGAAGGATTTTGAGCAGCGATACGCAGCGCCCATCTTCAGTGTAGGTGTGACAAATTCCCGTTCCTTCCGCATCGCCTAGTCCCTTATTTTCATTCTTTCTATTACTGCCACTGGATGAACAAGATACGTCATACTTAGCTGCATCCGCCAAAATTTCCAACTTCTCACGAATCCTCTCGAACATATATTTTTTTGAATAAGTGGACTTCCTCTAAAATATTGTGAAGCACTAACCAGTTATAACAACGATATTTGCGTTTTGATAGTGCAATATAGTATCAAATATTTGATACTCACAGAATCTTAATTAATAAAAACGTTCCAGATGAATTTCGGTCGTACTGAGATTTTTTTACACATTTTTTTCTTCACTGTCTGCTCCATCGCTTATGCTCAGCCGCAGGAGCCAAAGGTTACCCGTTACAACGGGAAAGTGAGCCAGCAGATCGTTATGACCAGGGATTCTCCGATCTACGATCACGCCTCCGGCAAGCGGATCAGCTATGCTGTGTATGACGAAATGCTGCGAAAAAATCCGGGCGTTTACCGGACGCAGCCGATATTCGATAAATTCGGGAAAGCATCGTCTTTTGAAATAGTAAAAAAGAGCCAGTTACTGATCCAGGACAATGGATCGGTCATGCAAAATTCGGATCTGATGCCCGAGATAGGGGAGCCTCTGCCGCCGTTTGTTATGCAGGGCCTGGACGGGAGGGAATATAATTCGGAGAAACTGAAAGGAAAATATGTGCTGCTCGGATTTTGGGTCAAATTTGAAAAGCCTCTTTATACGTTCGCCAGCACCAAAGTGATCTCTGATTTTATTAATGAGAACAAGAAGAAAGGGATTGACATCGTGTCACTTGGGACTACATTGAACACGGAAGAGGAATGTTTGGATGCGATCCCGAAACGGAACTGTGGTTTCATTCCCGTTCCGGAATCGTATGGTTTTAATCAGCGTTACAAAATCAGTGAGACGCCTTTTTTCATTTTATTAGACAAAAAAGGAAACATTAAAGCGATGGCTCCGCATACGGAGTTTTCCTCGATCAGCGATTTAGTACTCAGATGATCAGTAACCTTTGGCTTTCAGCTTTTCCTGAAATTCCATAGCAATTTTCCGTCCCCACTGCTGCCCGACTTGCATGGATTCCTGCATGATAATGGGCGTTTTGGAAGCGTATTTCTTACCAACAGGCGTCTCATAAAAGGCAATGAGTTGCTGTAAATCATCCTGCGTCAGGCTTTTAACGTAGACCGGTTCCAGCATTTCCACCAGATCATCCAGTGATGTTTTTAAGAATTCGCCTTCAAATTGCTTCCATATGCTGTCCGGAACGGTGGTTTTTTGCTGTTTAAACATTGTGAACATTTGCTCAATCGCAACTTTGTAGGATTTTTCTGAGCCAGAGGCTTCAAACATTTGCTTCAATTTGGCCTTATACTCAGCATTCCCTTGCGCATTTGAGAATGTAACACAGCTTAAAACAAGTAACAGGGTGTACCAGGATTTTCTCATGACTTTTGGTTTAAATGGTGGATGTTCATTGATTGTGTTTAGCCCAATTGGCCACTGATGCGGTTATAAATCCCGGTGGGTTGCCAGTTTCTTTTTTCTCCCAGAAACATGCGTCGCGACAATTTGTAATGTTGAAATGACAGTTCATTTAAATAATTGATCGCAAAAATGTGATCGGACGGTAATACGGCCGCGCTTTCGTCCTGCACCCGTCGTTTAATCAATGCAGCTCCCGCCGCTTCGGAAATGGCCATGATCGGTCCATCGCCCCAGCCCGGAATGTAGAATCCCAGCACCTGATTGTCCGCAACATATAACAATGCTGAATCAATAAAATCGGAAAGCACGCCGCTGCGGTCTTCTCCTGAAATGTGCTGATCGATTGCAAGAATCTGCGGAAGATAATGTGCCTCAAACGGCACGATGGATTCGGATGAAGAAGCAGCTTGCAAATTGCTCGTGCTTCTTAAATGCGTATAAGTGGTTTCAACTTCAAACCCTAATTTCAGATAGACAGGATATCCATATTCGGTCGCATCCAGATAAATGGTCTTGAATTTAGTCCGGTCAATGTTGGCAATAAGGTCTTCCGTGATCGCGTTTCCAAGGCCCTTTTTCCGATGCCCGGCATGCACAACAACACAGGCAAGCCAGGCCGTATCCGCATGCAAAATAGAGGTTCCGATGGCTACAAGTTCTCCCTGTTCCGAAATTTTGATCGGATGGCAGTGTGGTGAACTGATAAAATATTCGAATCTGGGGATCAGACTGCCCCAGTCAGGAGGCTGTAATGCAGACAATTGTGCTAAGTCCGCAGGCAGAAATTCGGAACTCTTCATGGTTGGCTAATAACTTTTTCGAGCTGCTAAATAGTTAAAAATCCTTTTCGGAATTGACGGCAGGTCATAAATATTTATATTTTTAGCAATCAATTCCAAATCCGAAACCTATGGAGATCATTAAAGCCGCAGATGTCAGACAGCTCATCAAAGATCAGAAAACCGTCATTGTCGATGCCAGGGGCGGTCCGGATGCGTGGGAACGTTTTCGCTCTGCACACATTGAAAACGCTCTTTTTGTAAATCTGGAAACGGATCTTTCGCATAAGTCAGACAATGCTGCGCATGGTGGCCGGCATCCTTTGCCAGCGCCGGAAGTCTTTGGTGAAACGTTGGGGAAATTGGGCATTACTCCGGATGCCGTTGTGATTGTTTACGACGATAAAAAGGGTGCAAATGCTGCTGCGCGGTTTTGGTGGATGCTGAAAGCTGCGGGGCATGAGAAAGTATTTGTAGTAAGCGGCGGAATTGAAGCGCTGCAAAAAGCAGGTTTACAGACGGTAAAGGGCGAAGCTCCAAGCCCGGTTGCTGCACCAAAATATCCATTCGTCGATTATCAATTGCGCCGCGCGGATGCCGATGAAGTTGCCGAGGCAGCGGAAAACCCTGACTATATGGTGATTGATGTTCGTGAAAATTACCGGTATGTGGGTGAAAGTGAGCCGATTGATCTTGTTGCCGGGCATATTCCCGGTGCTGTCAACATTCCTTTTGCCGGAAACCTGGATAAGGACGGAAACTTTTTGCCGAGCGAAGAATTGGCCGAAAAATATAAAAGTGCATTGGGTTCACGGGATCCGAAGAATATAATCGTGCATTGCGGTTCCGGTGTGACGGCTTGTCATACATTGCTGGCGCTCACCGATGCAGGTATGGATGGCGCCGCACTTTACGTGGGATCATGGAGCGAATGGTCGCGCAATGATCGTCCTGTGGCGACTGGAAATTAGGTTGTAAAGGCTTAACAGTATGGTACGACGCTTTTTTGCCTCCGTTCAGTAACTCAAAATGAACGTGTGTAGCGAAACGGGTTATTTTTGTTTTGATTAAAAAATGAAACAAACTAAATCTGTAAAACGCGCGAAATGGGTGCTTATGTCCTTAACTCAACTGACATTCTTGAATTTAATAATTATCCCAACCCGCAATATGTCGGAGCAGATCATTATGCTTCGCAGGGTGACGGCTTCATTTGTTTCCGGGAAGAAAAAGTAGGAACACTCCGGTTTAAGAATGCGCTTTTCCCGCACATGCATGTGATGGATCTGCGTTGGAGCACCAATAAGGAGATTTGCATTCAAGGGAATGATGTAGGCGATAATGTTAACATCAATTTCCATATGCGGGGAAAGCTGAATACTCAGTTTAAGGGTTTGAACCAGGAACTGAAAATGCGGCCGTCAACGCATAATCTGGTTTTTTCGCCTAATGATGGCGATGTCAACCATGTCGAGGCGCATGCAGAATTGGAAATGTTTCACATCAGTTTTAACAAAGCATTTTTCGCCGATATCATTGGCTGCGATGATGCATGGAGTGAAAAAGTTTTAAATAATCTGGCTCAGAACAAGCCTTTTTCCGGCGTGAATGGAACGATGGATCTCACGCCCACCATGCAGCTTTTGGTTAATGATGTGAGGAACTGCCAGTCGGCAGGCCCGCTTCGAAATTTGTTCATCCAATCAAAAACGCTTGAACTGCTTGGTCACCAGATCAGCCAGTTCCGGAATTCCGATTCCGTCCATGAAGACATTAAGCCCGATGAAGCAGAAAAACTGTATCATCTGAGAGCATATCTCGACGCTCACTTCCTGGATGAACTAAGTCTGACGCAGCTAAGCCGCATTTGTATTCTAAATGAGTTTAAGCTAAAAAAAGGCTTTAAACTGCTTTTCGGGATGACTATTTTTCATTATCTGCGTGAAAAACGAATGGAATATGCGCGCAAACTTTTGCTGGACTGTTCGCTATCTGTGGAAGAAGTAGCCCATAAACTGGGATATGAGCATGCCCATCATTTTTCCATAGCTTTTAAGAAATTCTACAAAACATGTCCATCTAGTTTTAAGATCGGCAAATATGCAACTATGCACCGGTTTCCAGACTTTGTGGTATGATATTTTGAATCTAGTACAAACGTTTGAACAGAGCCATGAAAAATCATATTGAGTGCCATTACAAAGACGGAGCACTTGTTTTTTGCACCACGCACAGTTATTCATATACAACTGCGCACCAGATTCTGGATGTTTTCAATGTGCTCGGCTTGGTTTCTAAATTGCGTGTTAAATCCTCCGATTTATTCGGCGTGGTTGGCCGCCTTCATGTCAATTACGATCCTTTTCAAAACGATCCAGGAAAGTGGAGCGAAGTTGTTTCAGAGCTTGTTCGCAACAAAACATTCCTGGAAGAAAAACTCGAATCTTTTTAACCCTTATTAAGCTCTTGAAGCTGCTTAATTAATTCATTCAAGTCCCTTTCCGTTGTTCTGAGCGCTTTTACTTCATCAGTATCCAAAACGCTCTCGGCAGGATCGTCAAAATTCTTTGATTCCTCCATCACCTCCGGATTTTCCCTGTTCTCCTGTGAAAATTCGGTTGCAAGACTCAAATTTTTCCGTTCAAATTCAATCTGCTGCCGTTTTGAAAGAATTCGTTCTTCCAGATCTCTCTTCATGTCCTGTTCCGTATTCATAGTGTTTTTTATTGTTTAAAAATGAGCTGAAAAAACCAAGCCACTACCTTCTGCTCAATAGACTTTACCGTTCATTCATTGGTTTGTTGCTGAAAATTTTGGTTTACTAAGATTTGCGAAATGGGGACTTGATGTCGCCTGCAAATTTGTAAACCCTAAAATTCACAATATGAAACAGCACTACAAAAAGGGCCTTTATCTCATATTATTTATGCTGTGGGCCGCGGCTTACATATTGAAAATGAGCGAGCTGGTAACAGGCACACATATCCCGGACCTTCCCACACAAATCAAAGCAAAGGATATCCCGGACCAAAGCAATGTCGTCCACGACAGCACTGTCAGCAACATTCAGCAAAGCCTGGCCAAACGGGAATACAACATTTCTTTTGACGACGAAAAAAAATCGCTGCAAAGCCCAAACCGCAAGCAGGGCCTGCGCGCCTACTATAAGCCAGGCGAGCTGATGGTGAATAACCGCGTTGACTCGGCAGGCCATAACTTCTCTTTCAAACTCATCAATGAAGGGATTTACGCAGACGGTCAAAAAATTCTAGGGCCGCAAACTGATGCAACGCTTCACCACGCAGATAACAAATTGCAGATCAGGCATCACGGCTTTACCGAAGAGTTCATAAATAACGAGGAAGGCGTACGCCAGAACTTCATCGTCAGTTTCGCACCAAAAGCGACCATAGAACTTCAAGTAAGGCTATCCGCCAAAGGCTTAAAAGTCAAAGATCTTCAAAATAACCAGCTGCAATTTTACGCCGAAAACAAGAGAGGCGAGGTGGTCAGCAGTTTGATTTATAAAGATATTAAATGCTGGGATGCGAAAGGGGATACATTACCCGCAACATTAAGCTACAAAAATGGCCTGGTAATGCTGAGCGTAGCAGTGGAAGATGCCAGTTATCCGGTTACCATTGACCCGATTGTCGTGAACGGTAACCCAGCCAATGCCAATTCAGTGCTGGAAAGCAATCAGGCTGGTGCCCAGGCAGGCTATGCAGTTTCTTCTGCAGGAGATGTCAACGGGGACGGTTACAGCGATGTGATCGTAGGTGCGCCTTTCTTTGATAAGGGTGAAAGCAATGAAGGGGCTGCGTTTATTTACCATGGTTCGGCTTCGGGCATTGCATCGAGTGCTGCCATAACATTGGAAGGCAACCAGAACGAGGCCCAATTTGGCATAAGTGCAGCCTCTGCGGGCGACATTAACAAAGATGGGTTTAGTGACATTATTATAGGCGCGCCCTTTTATAGCAAAGGCGAAAACAAAGAAGGCGTGGCGATGGTTTTTTACGGTTCAGCCCTAGGCATCAAAAGCAACGGGACTATTATGGAAGTCAACCAGCCTGATGCGAAGTTTGGCAGGGCTGTGGAAGGGTTGGGTGATGTGAATGGAGATGGTTATAGTGACGTGATTGTCGGCGCCCCCATGTACGACAAAGGGCAGGCAGACGAAGGTGCAGGTTTCATTTATCACGGCTCGGCCGGCGGCATTGGCCTGGCAGCCGCTATGATTTTGGAAGCCGACCAGGCCGGTGCTCAATATGGTTACAGCCTGGCAGGTGCAGGCGACGTTAACGGAGATGGTTATAATGATGTAATCATCGGTGCTTATGCCTATGACAATGGTCAAACCAACGAAGGAGCTGCGTTTGTCTATCACGGATCGGCAATTGGTATTGCTAAAAACGCTGCTATCTTCTTCGAAAGCAACCAGATCAATGCGCAGTTTGGCTGGGCTGTGGCAACAGCCGGCGATGTGAACGGCGATGGTTACTCCGATATCATTATCGGCAGTTATCTCTATGATTATGGTCAGGCTAATGAAGGCGCGGCATTCATTTATCAAGGATCAGCCCAAGGCATTAAAACAGGGGCGATCAGGCTGGAAAGCAACCAGGCCGAAGCACGACTGGGCATTTCGGTCGCATGCGCAGGGGACGTCAACGGGGACGGTTATAGCGACATTATGATCGGCATTTGGCAATACGACAAAGGTGAAAGCAATGAAGGTGCAGTCGTGGTACACCATGGCTCTGCAAACGGAATCACCACCACAGCAGCATCGACACTCGAAAGCAACCAGGCTGATGCAGGGCTAGGGTGGGCAGCGAAGAGCGCTGGTGATGTGAATGGGGACGGGTATAGCGATATTATTATCGGAGCGAATGGGTATGATAAGGGGCAGGCGGATGAGGGGGTGGCGTTTGTTTGGCTGGGGATGGCCGAGGGGGTAGCTGCCACCCCAATTTTGCTTGAAATGAACCAAGGTCATGCTTTGTTCGGCTGGTCAGTTTCTAATGCCGGAGATGTTAATGGAGACGGTTTTAGTGATATTATAATTGGGGCCGACGGATTTGACAATGGCCAAAGTGATGAAGGTGCAGCATTTATCTTTCACGGATCAACTACTGGAATAAATATAAACGCCACCACTCAACTTGAAAGTAATAGAACCCATGCATTATTGGGGAAATCTGTATCGAGCGCTGGTGATATAAATGGAGATGGTTATGGAGATGTTATTGTTGGTGCAATTGGATATTCCAATGGTGAGGCATATGAAGGGGCAGCCTTTATATTTTATGGGTCAACTACGGGAATTGACAAAAATTCAGCCGTAATCTTAGAAAGTAACCAAGCAGACGCCTTAATGGGACGATCTGCTACAAGTGCTGGCGACGTAAATGGAGACGGTTATGGAGATGTGATTATAGGTGCTGAAGCATTTGATAATTCTTTATTTAATGAAGGGGCTGCATTTGTTTATCATGGCTCAAAAAACGGAATAATTTCGCAATATCACATTCGCATGGAAAGCGATCAGGAAACGGCTTACATGGGATATTCAGTAGCAAGTGCTGGCGATGTCAATGGAGATGGGTATAGTGACGTACTCATTGGAATTCCTTGGTATACTAACGGGCAAATTAGAGAAGGTGTCGCTTATCTACATTATGGCTCAGCCAACGGCTTGACAGACTTAAACAAGGTATTGCTCGAAAGTGATCAAGATGAATCACAATTCGGCTGGTCTGTTTCAGGAGCTGGCGATGTGAATGGTGATGGGTTTGAAGACATAATAATCGGTTCGCCAACGGAAGTAAGCAAAGATAGAGTTCACATATACTACGGCTCGGTAACCGGAGTCAGTCCTGCCAATCATTCTTCATTGAAAATTGCTGATGAAACGGCATTTTTCGGCGCTTGTGTAAGAAGTGCGGGTGACATAAATGGCGATGGCTATACCGACATTATTATTGGAGCACCTCATTATACCGGAAGCATTCTCTATCAAGGAGCAGCTTTCATATTTTCCGGTAGTGTAAATGGAATACCTGACGGATCACTACCAAGCAATATATTAACAACTCCTCAATTACAAACGGCTAGCTTCACAGGGGAAGCTGTTTCAGGAGCCGGCGACATAAATGGTGACGGATACAGCGACATCATTTTAGGGTCCTATAAGTATTCTAATGGCTCAGCAGATGAAGGTATTGCTCTAACCTTTTACGGCAACTCCAACAACAATCTCCAAAACAACCTCCGCCTCTACAACTCTGACCTCACAACCCCCATCAACCAATCCCAAAAAGCCAAAAACAACTTCGGAATTAGCCTTTATGCAAAGTCTTTTCTTGGGAGGAGCAAGGGTAAGCTGGTTTGGGAGACAAAGGCTAAGGGCCAGGGGTTTTCTAAGGGGGCGAATAATGTGATTACGAATAGCACAATGTCGTCGGGCTCTTGGATTGGTTATGCGAGTTTGGGGTTGACGGGGGTGGAGATGAAAAGTTTGATTGCCAAGCAAGGGACTTCAACCAAGGTGCGTGTGCGGGTGAAATATGATCCGGCGTTGGCGTTGACCGGCCAGCTTTATGGTCCGTGGCGCTATTTGCCTGCTTATCTTTTGGGTAACAGCGCTGCGCCGGTTCCGGAGAGCGTTGTGGATGATATGTCGGAGACGGTCAGGAGGAAGGTCGGCGAGACGATGGCGGAAAAGGAAGGAGAATTGGTTTACGTATATCCTAATCCGGCATCTGATCGGTTGATGTTGAAGTCGGATGATTTTGATAAGATAAAAAGTATTCAAATGTTGACGGTCACGGGCCGGTCGGTTTATCGCTCTTCGGCTCCGTTTACGGAAATTGATGTCCGGAATTTTGCGGCGGGTAATTATATTTTATTGATCACCCATGCTGACGGTTCCGTGAGTACGCGTAAAGTAGTGATTGAAAAGTGATGTATATCTTAGTGAATAGCCATACATGGTTTTTATTTTTTTACGCCTGCCCTTGAGAACAGGATATGTACTGTCTACTACAAATTTTTTAAAAACACGAAAACTCAGAATATGAAACAGCACTACAAAAAAGGCCTTTATTTCGTTTTATTCTCAATGTTGGTAATCGCTTATATATTAAACACACAGCGGCTAACATTGAGCAAAAGCGTTTCATATATAACTAAAATGGTTAGGCTGAATGAATATCAACAACAAAGCAGTGTCGTCCACGACAGCACCGTCAGCAACATTCAGCAAAGCCTGGCCAAACGGGAATACAACATTTCTTTTGACGACGAAAAAAAATCGCTGCAAAGCCCGAACCGCAAGCAGGGCCTGCGCGCCTACTATAAACCCGGCGAGCTGACGGTGAACAACCGCGTTGACTCGGCAGGTCATAACTTCTCCTTCAAACTCATCAACGAAGGCATTTACGCAGACGGTCAAAAAATTCTAGGGCCTCAAACTGATGCAGCACTTCACCACGCAGATAACAAATTGCAGATCAGGCACCGCGGCTTTACCGAAGAGTTCATAAACAACGAGGAAGGCGTACGCCAGAACTTCATCATCAGTTCCGCACCAAAAGCGACCAGAGAACTTCAAGTAAGGCTATCCGCCAAAGGCCTAAAAGTCAAAGATCTTCAAAATAACCAGCTGCAATTTTATGCTGAAAATAAGAGAGGCGAGTTGGTCAGAAGTTTGATTTATAAAGATATTAAATGCTGGGATGCGAAAGGGGATACATTACCCGCAACATTAAGCTACAAAAATGGCCTGGTAATGCTGAGCGTAGCAGTAGAGGATGCCACTTATCCGGTCACCATTGACCCGATTGTGATCAATGGGAATCCAGCGAATGCCAGTGCCGCATTCGAAAGCAACCAGACTAGCGCGTGGATGGGCTATGCCGTTTCAAGCGCAGGGGATATAAACAGCGACGGGTACAGCGACTTACTGGTTGGGGCGCCGATGTTTGACAAAGGCCATACAAACGAAGGCGTTGTATTTGTTTATCATGGTTCAGCAAGCGGCCCAATTCTGAACCCGGTGTTGATCCTGGAAGGCAACCAGAACGAAGCGCAATATGGCTATGCCGTCTCCACTGCCGGCGATGTGAACAAGGACGGTTACAGCGACATCATAATCGGCGCCCGTTTCTATGACAAGGGGCAAACCAATGAAGGTGCGGCCTTTGTCTACCACGGCTCAGCCAATGGCATCGTCGTAAATGCAACTGTTTTGCAAAGCAATCAGGCCGATGCCAATTTTGGAAAGTCGGTATCGCTTGCTGGTGATGTTAATGCGGACGGTTACAGCGACCTGTTAGTGGGAGCGCCATTATTCGAAAGCGGAGGACAAGCAGATGAAGGTGCTGCTTTTATCTTTCACGGCTCGGCGAGCGGCATAAACCCAATCGCAGCCATTACCCTGGAAGGCAACCAAGCCAGCGGGCAGTTTGGCCATGCAACGGCTGGGGCCGGGGATATAAATGGAGATGGATACAGTGACATCGTCATCGGCGCTTATGCCTATGATAAAGGCCAGACAAACGAAGGGGTTGCATTTATCTATCACGGCTCGGCCCTTGGCATTAGCAACAATGCAAATACAATTTTAGAAGGCAACCAGGCCAACGCCCAATTCGGCATATCGGTCTCGGGCGCCGGAGACATCAATGGCGACGGTTACAGCGATCTGGTAGTCGGGGCAAGTGCTTATGACAAAAATTTTGGCGATGAGGGCGCTGCTTTCATTTATAAAGGTTCAGCCAATGGCGTCATTACCGCTCCTGCATCTATCATTTACTCCAACCAAGGAGCTGCCCAACTCGGCGCGGCCGTTGCCAATGCCGGGGACGTAAATGGCGATGGTTTTAGCGACCTGCTATTAACAGCATCAAGATATGATAAAGGCCAAACCAATGAAGGCGTCGTCTTTCTGCACCTGGGTTCACCAACAGGAATCCAAAACACACCCACCAGCACTTTCGAAGGCGACCAAGCCGAAGCCTTCCTGGGAAGCGCCACCGGAGTAGCCAGCGCCGGTGACGTAAATGGCGACGGATACAGCGACATTGTCATTGGGGCGTATAGCTTTGATAAGGGGCAAGTGGATGAAGGGGCGGCGTTTGTTTGGATGGGGATGGCAAGTGGGGTTCCGAATGTTGCTGCTCTTGAATTAAAAGCTATTCAAAAAGATGCCTTGTTTGGATCCTCTGTTGCTTCCGCAGGCGATTTGAATGGAGATGGGTTTGATGATATAGTTATCGGAGCAAGCGCATATGATAACGGCCAGGATCGTGAAGGTGTCGCTTTCATTTACTATGGATCGCCATCCGGCCCAAATCCGGTTCCGGTTATGTTAGAGGTTAATAAAGAGGGCGCTTGTTTTGGCGGTTCCGTGTCGAGTGCCGGCGATGTGAATGGTGATGGCTTCGATGATGTGATTATAGGTGCCGATTTCTATGATAAGGTTCAGGAAGATGTTGGAGCTTTCTTTGTATTCCATGGGTCTTCGAAAGGAATAAGCAATGTACCAAATTTTCAATATTTTGGCTTACAAGAAGAGGAGTGGTTGGGCTATTCTGTTTCTGGTGCAGGAGACATAAATGGTGACGGCTTCGCCGATGTAGTTATTGGGGCCTTTGGCGCCGACGTGGGAGACTTCGACCACGGCTACGAAGGTCGATTTTTGGTTTTTTACGGTTCTCAGAATGGAATTATACAAATCCCTACAAGAATCGATGGGGTTGACAATGGAATGCATTTTGGAAGTTCACTAAGTAGCGCAGGTGATATAAATGGTGATGGATTTTCAGATATTGTAGTAGGTAACCCCCATTATTATGACGGTGAGGAGAATGAAGGCGCAGTTTATGTTTATACAGGTTCTATAACCGGTCTAAATCCTACACCGTCTATTTTACAAGGCAATGTAGCGTTGGCTGAAATTGGAACCTCCGTCTCATCTGCAGGCGATGTAAATGGAGATGGTTACGGCGACATCATTGCTGGAGCGAGATATTTTACAAACGGACAGACTAATGAAGGGGCAGCTTTTCTATATTACGGATCTATTAGTGGGATCGCCAACAAACAACCTGTTATATTAGAGAGTAATAAAATAAATGGATATATGGGCTATGATGTCGGTGCAGCCGGAGATATTAATGGCGATGGTTATGGAGATATTATTGTTGGAGCTCCCGCCGACGAAACTTCTAATGGCAATGTGTTTATTTACTACGGATCAAGTTCTGGAATTTTGCCAGGTTCTACCCAAAACTGCAATTTAAAAGATCCATCTGGTATGCTCGGCAGTTATTTCGGCTTAAGGACAGCGGGCGCAGGCGATATCAATGGTGATGGTTATGCTGATGTACTCATTGGTGCTCTTGATTGGAACAATGGTCAAAATACTGAGGCAAGCGTATTTCAATACAATGGCAACTCCAACAAAAACCTCCAAAACAACCTCCGCCTCTACAACTCCGACCTCACAACCCCTATCAACCAATCCCAAAAAGCCAAAAACAACTTTGGAATTAGCCTTTATGCAAAGTCTTTTCTTGGGAGGAGCAAGGGTAAGCTGGTTTGGGAGACAAAGGCTAAGGGCCAGGGGTTTTCTAAGGGGGCTAATAATGTGATTACGAATAGCACAATGTCCTCGGGCTCTTGGATTGGTTATGCGAGTTTGGGGTTGACGGGGGTTGAGATGAAAAGTGTGATTGGAAAGCAAGGGACTTCAACCAAGGTGCGTGTGCGGGTGAAATATGATCCGGCGTTGGCATTAACCGGCCAGCTGTATGGTCCGTGGCGTTATTTGCCTGCTTACCTTTTGGGTAACAGCGCTGCGCCGGTTCCGGAGAATGTTGTGGATGATATGTCGGAGACGGTCAGGAGGAAGGTCGGGGAGACGATGGCGGAAAAGGAGGGAGAATTAGTCAACGTATATCCTAATCCAGCATCTGATCGGTTAATGTTAAAGTCGGATGATTTTGATAAGATAAAAAGTACTCAAATGTTGACGGTCACGGGCCGGTCGGTTTATCGCTCGTTGGCTCCGGTTACGGAAATTGATGTCCGGAATTTTGCGGCGGGTAATTATATTTTATTGATCACCCATGCTGACGGTTCCGTGAGTACGCGTAAAGTAGTAATTGAAAAATAAGTGTTTTTTTTGGTGAATGTGAAGAGAAAATCCTTCTGGGTTCAGGAGGATCTTTCTGTTCTTAATATGCGGGAACAAATGCTCGAATCAAACCAAAATTGCCATGTCCGGATCGTTCGAATTTTGAAAGGTGTCCGAAGAATAGCCCAAACCAACTCGTTTTCCCGTGTTTTCAGCCTGTTCTAGTAGTTGAAAGACTTTTTCTTCTCCTTCCAGTTGGAGCGCTTGGTATAAAACATTCCCGTAATGAAATTCCTGGGAACCTAGTCCGTTTTTTAGGGCAGCCAACTGGCAACGGTCAAAAATTTCCTTTCCTGTCATGGTTTGCAATGTTTGGGTTCATCTGGTATCAATCTGACCGAAAGATGCGCAAATTTTGCCCAAGGTTGCATGGGTTAAGCCAAATGTTTTGGCAACGGGATGTTCTGGCTCAGCTCGTCCGCGACCGGCGCCAGATATTTTGTCTGGATGGGAATAAGGCCCGACCAGATCGGAAGCTCCAAATCCTCCTCTTCGTCCTTAGGCATGCCCGACCGCGTTTTGGCACAGGCTTCTTCCAATGAGAATGCTAATGCAGTTGTTTTCCTGACTTCGCTGTCTTTCATCGGACGGAGATAATCCCAGCTGTTTGGAACGATCTTGGTCGTAAGCCATTCAAATGCAGCCTTTTTCGTATCCCAGTCCTCCACTTTTTCGGCATTCGAAAATATTATAACCGACCGGTAGTTGACAGAATGACTGAACGCAGACTTCGCCACAACAAGCGCATCGGTGAGCATAACGGTAATGCAAACCGGAATCCCTTTCTCGATCTCCCTGATAAAATGACTGCCTACTGAGCCGTGAATGTAGATTTTGTCCTCATAGCGCACAAAGGCAGTTGGAATAGAAAAGGGGCGATTGTCAACGGCGTAACTGATCGTACAGAATAACGCTTCATCAAGAATCGTGTAGATCACCTCATTGTCGGAAGTGGATCTTTTGGGTAATCTGCTGGGTAAAAGATGGGATGGAGGAGTGCTCATGTGTTTTTGTTTTTTACAAAAATATGCTGAAATTGGCTGCTCGAAAGAGTCCAATATTTAGAAATTAAGTGGTCCAATTATGGTGCAGGTTCTCTCCACTTTGCTGCATGTTGAAAAGGGCAGCAAGCAGCCCGTATATCTGCAAATTGCCAACCAACTCATGGCGCTTATCCGTAACGGAACATTGCAAACAGGATACAGATTGCTTAGTACCAGGCAATTGGCGACATTATTGAAGGTGCATCGACGAACCGTGGTGCAGGCGTACGACGAATTACTGGCGCAGGGCTGGCTGGAAAGCCACACCGGGAACGGAACATTTGTGGCCAAACATTTGCCCGAAATCCAATCAGCCAAAAAGGACATGCATGCGGAAAAGGCCATTATGCCTGCTTCGAAAGCAGGTTTTCATTTCAAGCAGGCACCGCACCTCGACCGGGCGGTCCTTCGCAATAGCACGCGCTTGCATTTAGACGATGGTTTTCCCGATCCCCGGCTTGCACCGCTGGACGACTTGTCGAGAGCATACCGGAGTCAGTTATTGGGTGCGAATCCATATGCAAGGTTGGGTTATGGTGACACGAAAGGCGCTTCCTGGCTAAGGGAAGAGCTTTCTGCCTACCTCAATGAGACGCGCGGGATGAAAACATCGCCCGGCAACATATTGATCGTCCGGGGAGTGATCATGGGTTTGTATCTCGTGAGTACGGCCCTGCTGGAACCTGGGGATAATGTGGTGGTTTCCGCACCGGGGTGGTTTGGCGCTAATATGAATTTTACGCAGGCCGGCGCGAATGTGCTGCGGCTGCCTGCGGATGAACACGGGATAGATGTGGCCGCATTGGAACAAATGTGTCAGAAACAGAAGATCAGGCTGGTTTATGTGACTTCACATCACCATTATCCCACCACCGTCGCGCTTCGTGCCGACCGACGTCTTAATCTGCTGAAACTGGCCGAGCAATATGGTTTTATCGTATTTGAGGACGATTACGATTGCGATTTTCATTATTTAAGCAAGCCACTCATGCCCCTTGCAGGGGCGGATCCGGCAGGAATGGTCATGTATTGCGGATCTTTTACCAAAACAATTTCACCCGCTTTCCGCATCGGTTATCTGGTCGGGCCGGCGGATGTGATCTCTTATCTGGCCAAATTGAGGCGGATCATCGACCGGCAGGGGGACCAGATGCTCGAAAATGCCATCGCAGAATTGCTGCATACAGGCGTCATTCAAAGGCATTTACGCAAGTCGGTGCGGATATACAAGCAGCGCAGGGACTTATTCTGTGACCTGCTGCGGAGCCAGCTCGGCGATCACGTAACGTTCCAGGTTCCCGATGGCGGTATGGCGGTCTGGACGCAGTTTGATCCTAACATTAACCTTGTCAGACTTGCGCAGAAAGCGCTGCAGAAAGATTTGTATATGTCCAGTGGAACATCCGGAATTCCGGCGGGAAATGCTTACGACGAGCCACCGGGCAGCGCTATACGGCTTGGTTTTGCCTCTTCCAATGCACAGGAATTGGAAGAAAGTGTTGAGATAATCAGGAATTTATTGGGAAATTTGTGAGCCAATTAGCCTTGAAAATAAAGTATGCTGAATAAGATCATTGAAAGTTATCGCGTCTCATTTAGCGGATTAAGCCGGGAAACCTGGTTGCTGAGTCTGGTCATTCTGGTTAACCGCTGCGGCTATATGGCGGTGCCTTTTATGAGTATGTACATTACCCAAAGCCTGCATCGCAGCATTGCGGACGCAGGTTTGGTCATCACCTTATTTGGTGCGGGTTCCGTTCTCGGCGGCATGGCGGGCGGTTACCTGACGGACATCTGGGGTTTCCGGCCCGTACAAATAGTTTGCCTCATTATCAGCGGAATACTCTTCATTCTCTTCGGAATGGTCACCGATTTCACTGCTCTTTGTTTTCTGATTGTGTTGCTCAGTTTCTTCGTGGAGGCTTTCAAGCCTGCGAACAGCACGGCGGTTGCCGCTTATTCCTCTCCGGAAAATCTTACACGGTCTTATGCATTGAACCGGCTTGCAACCAACATTGGCTTTGGTTTCGGCACTTCTGTGGGCGGAATCCTGGCGGCCATTAATTACAGCTTGCTGTTTTGGGTGGACGGAATCGTATATGCAATGGCTGGCGTGTTAATCCTGTTTTTGCTCCCGAATGCAAAATTGGTTCGGTCTGTTAGTCGTGAGGATAGCAATGCCAAATCGGGGCAATCGCCGTGGAAAGACATGCTGTTTGTCCGCTTTATGGTGATTGTAATGTTGTATATGATCTGCTTTGTGCTGTTATTCAGGCTGGTGCCGGTGTATTGGAAAGAACAGATGCACATTCATGAAGCTACGATCGGCATATTGCTGGGAATGAATGGGCTGGTTATTGCGCTCTTTGAAATGGTCCTGATCCAGAATCTGGCAAACCGACGTCCGGATTCATACTATATGATCGCTGGAACACTATTCAGTGCACTGGCTTTCAGTATGCTGGTTGTTCCGGTAGTTACGCCGATCATTCTGGCGGGTGCTGCGGTGCTGTTTTTTACGATCGGGGAAATGCTCGCATTGCCTTATATCAGCACTTTCGTGCTTGCCCGCGCTTCGGAATTTAACAGAGGGAAATACTCCGCCGCCTATTCCGTTTCCCAGTCGGTTGCGCAGATTATCGGCCCGGCAGCCGGTGCCTACATTGCGGCACATTGGGGCTATAATGTTTTGTGGATTGCATTGATTTTTCTCAGCCTCGTGTGCGCAGCAGGGTTCAAAACGCTTTTTCAAGAAAGAATGGGGCTCGGTTAAGCCTCATTTTCTTCTGATTTCCGTGCTTGTTCCAACAGGTCGAGCAATTCTTTATTTTTCTCAGCTTCCCGTTCCAGGGCCTTCTTTTGCAGTTCGATCAGATCGTCTTTTTTCACCATCACATAATTTTCCTGAGGCTCTTCAAACTGCGGGCTTTCACCGATGAGGTAGGCTGCGGTTGTGCTGAATAGTTCTGCCAGTTTTTTGAATTCAGCAATGGAGGGTTCGTTCTTATTTGTTTCCCAATTTGAAATCGTTCCCTTTCCCTTTTTCGCCATAATTAGCGCCAGCTGTTCCTGGCTCAAACCTAATTTTTCGCGACCCTGCTTTATTCTTTGGCCTATACTAATCATTTATTTAGAATTTAGTGCAGTTAATTTGATAATAATATATTTTTATTGTACTTTTGTATATCGCTTTCAGTAACGCACAAATTACAAAAAAGCAAGTATACTCTCACACATTATCGCTGTATCAAATGGAAAAACACCAGACCAGGGTGAAAGAGTACGGTTGTATGACAATCAAAGAGCGCCTGCTCCTCCGGTTCATCAAGTCAAGAAATGTTGTTGGTAAAAACTGGCGCGGCGTGTTAGCCTCCCGCGATCCCTTTTTTAACACCAAGCTGGGCGGAGATTATTTAACCTCCGTCGCCCAGGCAGTGTCAGACAGTAGTCGCGGCAATGTCGACCGCATTGAGCGCGTGACTGTTGCGCTCGAAAAAATTGCAGGCATTAAGCCGGTTAACGTTGTGTAACCTAACCGTTACTTTAATTCCGTAGTAATGAATTCCAGAACGCCGGTGCCGGTATTTTTTAGATCATGAATGGAGCTGCCCTGCTCAATGATATTTTGAAAGGAGGTTTGCCCTTTTTTGAATGTAAAACTTACCTGGCTGCCGTCCTCCTGGTTGGAAACGCCCTGGCCGTCCTGTAAAACCGTCCAGAAATAATCGTAGTTATGACGATGATAATGGATGCGCTCGCCAGGTTGCAGGCTAATGTGCCATACTTTCACTTTATCATTCTCAAAAAGCAAAGTATCGCCAACGGCTTGGTTCTGCGTGTTTTCTACTAGTTCTTCCCGAAGTTGTTCAGGGGATAATGCATCGGTTCTGGACATCGTTCCTCGCGGTTTTGTTTATCGTTGATTGACTTTTTATGTTCTTTTGGAATTGACAAAAGGGTTTTTGGTTAAAAAATTACTCTAATTCAGGTCGTAGGATCAGGCAAAAAGCATTGGATAATAGCCAGGAAAAGGAGCGGCTTCCCAACTTCTTTTCCTGGGTTTTTTACAAATTAATTTTGATGCCGCCGTTGAACACAAAACCGTCTAATGGTGCGTAAATGTCGCGGAAAACGGGATTAGTGATTGAACCTGAGTTGATGCTGTCGAAGCGCGTCTGCCGTGCGTCGAGGAAATTTTCAAAATTAATGTAGATGGAAAACCGCTCCCACAGTCGCTCCACCATGAAACCGAGGATAACATATTCTTTGCCGGTTTTGCCGTCGCTTAGTTTTTGTTTACTAAAATAATAAGCTTCCAATCCGGCCTTCCATTTTTCCTCTACTTCATAAAACAACACAGAGTTAATCCTGTGTTTGGGCGTCAGGAAATTCTGCTGATGACGGCCGTTTTCTGAAATTCTGGCATCCGTATAAGTGTAGCCAAGAAATAGTTTGAAGTCGCTGTAACCCAGTTTCAAATTGGTTTCCGTTCCACGCGTGTCGATGTGCCCGTTAATGTTCTGAAACAGATATCCTCCGTCGCGGTCCGGTTTCAGAATCAGGGGCTTGTTGATGTAAGTATAAAAGAACAACTGGTTAACGCTCAGGCTCAGTTGGTCATTAAATAGCATGGTCTGATAATTCAGATCCCAGTTTCCGCCATAGCTGTGTTCGAGGCGGTTTCTGTCTTTATCAATTCCTGAAACCCGCTGATACTGAATCCGCTCGCTCTCTTCCGTGAAAATTGTGGGCGCTTTATAGCCCATGCCGCCACCGATCCGGGAAGTAAAGGCAGGCGAAAATTTCAGTAATGCCGAAATCCTGGGCAGAAAAGCCAGGCCGTAATCCATCACATAATCGGCACGCAAACCGGTTTCCACATGCATCCATTCAGCTGCTTTCCAGGTATTTTGTGCGAATGCGCCGAATGTGTTGAGGTTATAGTCGCGTTTTGGAGCATTAACAGGCATCTTTTCCTTGAACTGGTCCGTCCACAAATTGGCTCCCGCGATCCATTCCAGTTTTTCACCATGATTGGCATAGGACGCTTCCGTGAATGTCGAATATTGCGTTCCGTCAAATGTGTACCCGGGCGTCGTAAGCTTTCTGTTGAAATAGCTGACGCTGTTTTTCACGATAAAGTGCTCATGGTTTCCAAAGATGTGATCGAACAAAAACTGCGTGCTGATGCGCTCCGTTTTGTTCTTTTCGAAATAGGTGTGACCCGGCTCGTTTTGGTTTTTAATCAAATGCATATCCCCGCCAATCCGATTTTCAAATGCCGTGTTCACGCTCAGACTGATCGTTGTGTTCTGATTGGGATACACAAAAAAACGTGGATTGAATGTAAAACGCTCAAATTTCGGAATGGCTGAGAGGTCATTTCCGGAAGGGTCATAGGCTGCATTGCGATTATGCGCAGCGAAGATGGTGGCACCCGTTTTCCCAAATTTTTTGGAATAAAAACCATTGGCGTCAAAGCCGCCTGCGCTTGTCCCATTCAAATGAAATCTCAGTTCCTGCTCGTCCCTGGGCGTTTTCGAGATCAGGTTGACCAGACCGGCAATCGCGCCGCCTCCGTATAATGTAGATGCGGCACCTTTGATCACCTCCACTTGTTTGAGATCCAGCGGTGGAATTTGCAGCAAGCCCAACCCGCTCGAAGCGCCCGAATAAAGCGGGAAGCCATCCTTCAAAATCTGTGTATACCGGCCGTCCAGGCCTTGGATACGAATGCTGGCGTTGGCGCTTGTGGCCGAAGTGGTCTGCACCTGAATGCCCGTGCTTTCGCTGAGCACCATGCGGATGTCGCCTGGTTTCATGTTTGCTTTTTCGTCCAGTTCTTCGCCGGCAATGAATTCCACGCGGGTAGGAATGTCGCGGATTGTGCGAGAGCTGCGGGTGGAGGAGATAGTGACTTCCTCCATTTCCTGGGTTTTGTCTGTTTGGTAAACAGACGTTGTATCGGTTTTATCTTGTGCCTGAATTCGGCCGGCATATAGCACAACCAGCACAAGCAAGAAAAATTTCTGCATTGTGAGATTTAAATCAAAGTAAAAAAAAAAGGATTGTTATTACTGATTTAAACCAGCTTGGGCGGCTGCCAGATGGCAATGGGGATTATTTCGAAATAGGGATCTTTGTAAAAAGCGGTTTGAAATGCAGCCCGAACATGCGATTGCAATGCAAAATAAGGCGTTGATAACACATTCAAAACCTGCCCGCAGCACGCACAAATGCAGAATGGTGAGCAATTTTCCGAGTGATTTTCGTGATCCTGCTGCGTGTTATTGTTGAAAGCCGTTTCATACCGGTCATCGTCCATGCATTCCACCTCGTCGCCGCAGGGAAGCAGCGCCAGCAGGAGCATATAGGCAGACAGCAGGATGGCCAGAAACTTCATTGAATGTGTTTTTTTTTGCCTAAATTTTCTTTCCCTGTATTCTGAAAGCGTTCAGGATCGCCAGCAAAGCTACGCCAACATCTGCAAAAACCGCTTCCCATAATGTTGCAATTCCTCCGGCGCCGAGGATCATCACGAGCACTTTGACGCCCATGGCGGCCGAAATGTTTTGATATACAATGCTTTTGGTAATCTTCCCGACTTTGATGGCGGAAGCAATTTTTACAGGCTGATCGTTCTGGATCACAATGTCGGCCGTCTCAATTGCCACATCTGAGCCCAAAGCGCCCATAGCAATGCCCACAACAGCCAGCGCAATCACAGGCGCATCATTCACGCCGTCGCCCGCAAAGGCAATGTGCCTGCCCTCCGCTTTCAGCTGCTCCACAATCCGGACCTTGTCCTCGGGCAGTAAATTTCCATAGCTTCGACCGATTTGCAGCTGTCCGGCGATATGCGAAACAACCGCTTCCTTATCTCCCGAAAGCATAATCGTCTCAATTCCAAGCTTTTTCAGCTCTAAAACCGCCTCCAACGCATCCTCTTTGATCTCGTCGGCAATGGTAATGTAGCCGGCATAGGCATTGTTAATCGCTACGGCGACAATGGTTTCGGCAATGCTGGCAAGCTCACTGGGGTAAGCGACCTGGAATTTGTCCAGCAATTTCAAGTTTCCGGCCAGCATTAAGTCTTCGCCGATCTTCCCTTTGAGACCATGACCCGAAATCTCTTGCACGTCGGTTGGTTTAATCAATCTGAGACCGGAAGCATGTGCAACGACGGCCTTTGCCACAGGATGGGTGGAATAGCTTTCCAGCGAAGCCGTTTTGGTAAGAAAGTCATTGATATTTAGTATGGTCTCTACTTTCTGCACCTTGAAAACTCCTTTGGTCAATGTGCCTGTTTTGTCCGAAACCAGCGTATCAATTTTAGTAATGACATCGAGGAAATTCGCTCCCTTTACAAGAATCCCATTGCGGGACGCCAGCCCGATCCCGCCGAAATAGCCCAGCGGAATTGAAATTGTCAGCGCACAAGGGCATGCGATCACGAGGAACACCATGCCGCGATAAAGCCATTGGTCAAAAACATAATTACTTACAAAAAAGTAGGGCAGGAGGATGATCAGCAATGCCAGGAGAAAAACGATAGGCGTATAAATCTTTGCTAACCGGCTTATCAGCAATTGAGTAGGTGCTTTTCTCCCGGTTGCTTCCTGCACCATTTCCAGAATCCGCGAAAGTTTTGAGTCTTTAAAAAGCGCTGTAACCTCCACTTCAACCGACTTCTCCGTGTTGATCATTCCAGCCAGAACAGCTTCATTTTGACTCTTCTGGTCGGGAACGGATTCGCCGGTAAGAGCGGCTGTGTTGAATGTGCCGTTAAGCGATTTTAATGTGCCATCCAAAGCCACTTTTTCGCCCGCTTTCACGACAATCGTCTCGCCAACGGCCACAGAACCGGGAGCAACCTGAATATCTTTACCATCGCGGATGACAGTAACCTGCTCGGGCCGGATGTCCAGAAGCGCCTTAATTGACCGCTTGGACCTGCTAACAGCCAGATCCTGAAACAGTTCTCCGATCTCGTAAAAGATCATCACCGCAACGCCTTCACTGAATTCGCCTATATAGAAAGCACCGATGGTCGCAATGGTCATCAATGTAAATTCATTGAAAAAGTCGCCGCGCATCACGCGACGGAAGGCAGTTGCAATGGTTTTGTTTCCAGCCAGCACATATGCAGTCAGCATGAGGACGATCTCAGCATTCCTGTCAACCTCGATTTTTAAAATAAACGTGGCAAAAAGGAAACCAAATAAGATCGCCAGACTCACCCAAAGCATCCAGCGGCTTTTCAGCAGTCCCGCATCTGAGCCGCTGCCATGGTCGTGGCTATGATCATGATCGTGGTCATCGTTATCCCCGTGGTCATGCCCGTCATGTGCTGCGTGAGAATGTTCTTTTTTATGGCTTATCAAAACCGGCATATCTGCCGAACAGCAATCCTTACTATCCTGATGTATATGTTTTTTATCTGGCTCAATCTTCATTGCATTATAATCAAAAGGTGTTTGCGTTATCGCAATCATTTGTAACCGGCATTCGATAACGACATAGCAAATATATGCGCTAACACCGTGCAACAGGGTTACAAGTCCTGAAAATCAGCTAATTGCAATGTTGTTGCAGTGGAATTGCTGCGTTTGATCCGGTCAGCAGAACACCGGATTTTTTTGCATCCGGCTGAATTTCAGTTGACAATTTGATTTGTTATAACAATATTATAACTTTGGAATATGTTGGTCAGAGTGCGTAGGATCGGAAACTCCCAGGGTGTTATCCTTTCAAAAAACATGATGGAACAGTGCGATATCAAGGACCTTGTGAATGTGGAGGTCAAAGGAAATTCCATTGTCATTGAACCTGCCACGCAGAGTCCGCGCGCGGGTTGGGAACAGCAATTTGAGTTGGCTAATAAAGGGAGTGAGGAAGATTTGATGGAGGGGTTTTCCAATGAATTCGATGACGCCGAGTGGACATGGTGATCAAAAGATTTGAAATTTATCTTGTTTCTCTTGATCCTACCGTCGGAAGTGAAATAAAGAAATCGCGGCCGTGCGTCGTGATCTCTCCCGACGAAGTCAACCGGTCGCTCAACACGGTCATCATAGCACCGCTTACATCCACCATCAAAAAATACCCTACACGCATTGCCTGTTCCGTAGCAAACAAAGCCGGGCAGATCGCTTTGGATCAGCTCAGGACCGTTGATAAAGTGAGGCTCAGCAAGAAGATCGGCATCCTGGACGCCGAGACTTCCGAAGGCGTGCTGGATATACTTAAAGCATTATTCGCCTGACTTTCAAAACGGCCTGTTTCGAAGAAATTTCCAATAGCAGCGTGTGTGGGGGTTGCCGAGGAAACGGTTTGCGTGATCTTATTGGTGAGCACTTGATCCCGAAATTTCCCCGGAATGCACCAGCCCACGCGATAGCCGGGCACGAATGGCCTCCGTAAGTGCCTTATCCGGAATGTTTGTTACATTACGCTGCACATTAATAAAACTGTTAGCTATGAAAACTGAGATCCTTGTCCAACTTTTCGAACGAGACCTTAAAAAATTACGGGACGAAATTCAACAATATCCTTCCGATGATTCACTATGGGTCCGGTTGCCTGGGACGATCAATACGGGCGGCAACCTTTGCCAGCATTTGATCGGGAATCTGAGGACTTATGTTGGGCTTGCACTCGGCCAGGTCCATTATGTGAGGAACCGCGACGCGGAATTTACTGAGCGACTTTTTACACAAACAGAATTGCTCGTTGAGTTGGATGAACTGCTTCCCATCGTAGTGAAATCCGTGGAGAGCCTTTCGGATGCGCAGCTCGGTGCCGAATATCCCCGGAATGTACTGGATATGTTTGCTAATCAAACCACTGCATTGGTTCTTACCCATTTATTAACCCATTTATCATACCACTTGGGCCAGATCAATTATCACCGAAGATGGATCTCGACGCTTTAAGCAGTTTGTTAAGGGGGAAAAATTTGTTTAGAAAAGGCGCATAATAACGACTAAAATGAACATTCAATTAGAAAATGATCTGTTGCATCTGGAAGAGATTTTGGAAAATGTGAAGAATAGAAGTCTGGACTTTCTCACGCAACTCAATGACCTTCCTACCTATATTAAAGATCAGCAAGCCGATGCCGACACCTTGGGAATAAATGGGTTAGGCGTTGAGAAAAGCCTGGAACGGTTCAAAGAAAAATATCAGAAACTGATGGTAGCAAGTTCGGGGCCGAGATTTTGGGGCTTCGTTACCGGAGGTGCAACCCCAGCTGCCATTGCGGGTGACTGGCTCACATCTGTTTTTGATCAAAACACACAGAGCACGAGCGGAACAGGCGATGTTTCTGCGATTGTGGAAAAGCAAACGATCCGTTTGTTATGCCAGCTGTTCAACTTGCCTGAGGATTTCAACGGCGGTTTTGTCACGGGTGCGACCATGTCCAATTTCACGGGCCTTGCTGTGGGCAGGCAGTGGGCTGGTAAGAAATTGGGGATTGATATCTCCAAAGAAGGAATGTCGTCTGGCCTTGTTGTAATGGCCGCAACGCCGCATTCTTCGGTGATCAAATCGATTGCTATGCTGGGATTTGGCAGCAATAATCTGGTGAAGGTCAATGCACTGTCGGGCCGGGAGGCGATGGACATTTCGGATCTGGAAGCGAAATTAAATGAGAATAAAGGAAAACCGGTCATCCTGAATTGCAGCGCCGGAACCGTTAACACCGTCGACTTTGACGACATTAATGCGATTGTAGCATTGAAGAAAAAGTACGATTTCTGGCTGCACATTGATGCTGCTTTTGGCGGTTTCGTGGCTTGTTCTCCTGCGCACAATCATTTGCTCAAAGGCTGGGAGCAGGCCGATAGCATTACCATTGATTGTCACAAATGGATGAATGTGCCTTACGACAGTGCCGTGATCCTTGTGCGAAAAGAACATGATCGATTGCAGGTGGAGACTTTCCAGAATAGTAATGCACCGTATTTGGGAGACACTTTCGAGAATTTTTCTTACCTGAATCGTTTGCCCGAAAACTCGCGCCGGTTCCGTGCTTTACCCGCATGGTTTTCGCTGACGGCTTACGGACGGGACGGATTTCAGTGGATCGTGGAAAACAGCATTGCTCGCGCAAATGAGCTGGGTAATTACATTATAGGAAGCGAACTTTTCGAGCTGGCAGCGCCCGTAAGGCTTAATGTGGTCAGTTTCCGCCTGAAAAAATCGAATGAGGTGGCTGGTTTCCTGGAAAAACTGAACCAGAATGGTAAGGTCTTTATGACCCCGACAATGTTAGATGGCAAGAGCGCAGTACGTGCAGCATTTGTTAATTACCGGACCACTTCCGCCGACATTGCCATAGCAGTCAAAGAAATGGAAGCAGCTTATCATTCTCTGCTACAACCAGACTAGTAAACTGCCAGCTTGCGAACAACGCTCCGGCCATTCACGGTGACCTTCAATAAATAGGTCCCGGCAGCAACATTATCCGGCAAGAAGGGCGCGGGCGATTCTGTTAGGGTAATTGTTTTCTCAACCAGGATCCTTCCGGAAACGTCCATCAATTGCATTTCGGCTTTCAATGAAGCTCTTTCGGAAAGCTTGACCTGCATTTGCCGAGCCGAGGAAGGGTTAGGAATCACTTCTATGTCGAACGGTTTTGCATTGGGATTTACAGCAAGAATGATCTCTTGCAAACGAATGCTCGTAATGCGTGAATAGGAAATCCGGCCATCGAGCGCCACCATTTTAAGGCTGTAATAAATCGACTGGTTCAGATCAAGTTTTGGGCTTTGCTCGTCTTTGAAAATATAATTCTTGATGGTGGTAGAAGTAGGCCCGCCGGCCACGCGGCCTACTTCCGCCCATTTGAGATCATCCTGTGCTCGCTCGATCAGAAAATGTGAAAACGCATTTTCAAACTCGGTCGCCCAGGACAGGGTAACCACGTTCGCAGCGTCCGCTTCGCGTGAAAAACTAATGAGCTTAACGGGGTCGGCAAGCGTTACTTTAACATGAAATACATCAGTAATGCAATTCTGGGCATCCTTTACACTATAATCCGTTGTCTTATCCGGAGTAACGGTTATGGAGGATGTTTTGGCACCGTTGTTCCAAACGTATTCGCCTATGAAAGAAGATTTTAATTCGATGCTTTCGCCGGCATCAACTTCAATGGTCGTCTCATTGTTTACATCTTTCTCAATAGTGAATTGGTCATAAATTATTCCGTCAACGCCTATCCACTTGGCGTCGAGGCGGTTTCCTTCCACTTCCAGCACCATGCCGCCCGAGCGTTCTGCATCCGAATAATACATGGCTTTGTGGGGAAAACCGGCGGCCTTCGATCCCAGCTGTCCGGCCGAGCCCGAAACCACATATACGGTGCCCTTATTGATCCCCGATTTCTTTAAATAAGGACAAGATTCTTGTGACCCGTCGTATCGGCCAGAGGAATTGCTGACGTTATGTTTTGCCGGATCGAATGTGTCCGCTTTGTCATAATGTCCCTCCATAAGCCGCGAGCGCTCGTATACGTGGCTATGTCCGCAAAGGATAAGATCAACGCCGTTCCTTTCCAGGATGCCGATGAAATTTTCACGGATTTTAATCATATCAAGTTCGGTTTCCGAATTGCGCGAGCCCTGGGAATAGGGTGGGTGATGCCAGTATGCAACGATCCAATCCTTGTTCTGATTAGCCGCCAGGTCCTTTTTAATCCACTGGACCTGCCTGCCGAGTGTGTCATACAAGCGCGTCGCCTGGTCTTCTTTTCCATAAGAATCGAGGGACAGAAAATGCACATTGCCGTAATCGTAGGAATAGAAAGCCTCCGTTTCGGATGCTACACCGCCTGCTTCACCTTGTGTGGGCAATGTGAAAATGTCGTAATAGGGAACATTATGATCCTTCTGGCGGTCCGAATTGTCGTTGTTGTAATCGTGGTTTCCCGGAGTGGGGAAAACCGGGTTCTTTTTCAGGAAGTTGCTTTTGTAATGATTAAAAAAATTGGATTGATACTCGGCATCTTTTCCAAAAGCGTATGCATTATCGCCGAGCAGCAGCAGCGCGTTCATGTAATTTTGCCCCAGATAACTGGAAATCCTTTCACGCACCATGTCCTGCGTGGCTGAATTTGTCCCGCAGTCGCCCAGCACCCCGAATCTGTATTTTCCTTTTGTACCTGGTTCTGGCGCAGTTTCGAAATAGTTGTCTTCACCGCCTTCGAGGGTCTCGGTCCCAGAACCAATCGCATAATAATAGCGAGTGGCCGGATCCAGTTCCGACAATTTTACTTCGTGCTCCGTTTCTTTTGCGGCAAGGTTAACCAGCATGGTCAATGCAGCATATGAGGTGCCATAGCGAACCGTACTCGTGGTCGCTATGTCCGTGCGCCAGCGTATGACCATGCTGGTGGACGTGGCCGATTGCAGGTAAGGTCCACGCAGCAACGCGGTCTGCGCCTGCACACATGGCACTATGTAAATGAGTACAATGAGGAGTAAATATTTCTTCATATTTTGTCGGTTAGGGCATGCATAAAAGCGATAATGTCTTGTTTCTCCTGATCTGTGAGATTGAGCGGAAGCTTTGAAAGTGTTTGCTTGGGAATGTCCAGCCCGAGCCCTGCGCCGCCGCCTTGGTCGTAAAAATCAATTACTTTTTCGAGCGATGTAAATGCCCCATTGTGCATGTAGGGGCCGGTTACCGCAGCGTTCCTGACCGTCGGTGTTTTAAATGCGGCTTCGTAATAAGGAGTCGCGCGGATATCCATGCGACCATTATCCGGGTCTTTTTTCGGCTTCAAAAAATCGTCTGTGGCTGTTGTGCCGATGATTTCGAATTCTGTCAGTGCGTAGAATGGTGGGATAAGGCCATTGAACAGCGGCGCGAAGTGGCAGGTCCCGCATTGGGCCTTACCCATAAACAAATTGAATCCGCTGATCTGGGAGTCGGTCATGGCTTGCCGGTTTCCTGCTATATATTGGTCAAAATCAGATGCATAGGGATTTAATGTTTTGATAAATTCCGCCAGTGCTGAAAAAATCTGCTGCTCATCCTGCTTCTTTTTGCTTGTGTTTGGAAAAGCCTTTTTAAACACAAGTTTGTACGACTTGTCTTTGAGCAACATTCGCATGCTCCCCGCCGGACTCGCATTCATTTCGGAAGAATCGCGCATTACGGCTTCAATTTGCGCTTCCAGTGTTTTCGCGCGTCCGTCCCAGAACTGGTTATGCTGCGCTGCTGCATAAAATAGTGAAGGGGCATTTCTTTTTACGACTGCATGCGCCTTAATGCCCATGCTTTTTGGAAGGCCATCTGTAAAATAGTTGGCAGGATTGTGACAGGATGCGCAGCTTTTGGAACTGTTGCCGGACAGCCGTGTTTCAAAAAACAGCTTTTTCCCAAGCGCAGCCCGCTTTGAAGATAAACCTTCATCTCGCACCGAAGCGGCCGGTTGCAACGCCCCGGGGCTCAACATATGCGGCGCATCATAGCGTAACATCCCCGGCGCTGCCGTGTCCAGGCCCATTTCGCGGATCATCAGGTTCAAATGCTTTTGGAGCGGCAGCGCATTCCCGGTTAGGAATTTTAGCCGGTCAAATGAATCGAATTCTTCATTAACGCGGAGGAAGCGGACCGAACTTTCAAGATAATGCCTCACGCTGTCCTGCTTGCTGTGGTCCAGGTAAGGTTTCAATGTGAGGGAAATTGTTTCCATGGCAGACGCAGATTCCCATATGCCGCTCTTCAACTGGGGTGCGTCAAAACCTGTTATGCCGAGTGCGATAATGCGGATTAGTTCAAGCCGGACGGCGGCAAGCAATTGCTTGTCAGTAGTTTCAAATTTATATAGTAATGCGTGCAGGTCATTCGCTGCATTGGTCAGCAACGCCGCCTGAACCAGCAATTCTTTCTTGGAATCGGTTGTAATGCTGTCAAATAAAATAGCCTCCATATACTGCATACCGGCCGGTTCCATGTATTCCAGATGGGGTTCTTCAATTTCGTTTTTGGGTGCGCGGTTGTAAATCCGGGATGAAGTGTAGAAAAAATGTTCGAGAAAATATTCGATCCGTTTGTAAGCCAACCTGCTGTATATCAATTTAGTCTTGACATTGGCAATTGTTTCAGGCGCACCGGGGACCATATCCTCAACAGCTTGTTTGAGATCTGCCAGGCTTGATGCATAAGATTTGGAATCGACCCTGAACCGCGCAATGCTTTGCTCCACACCTATTTTACCAGACGCTGTTCTTCGGTTGAAAGCAAGTATCAGAAGGGACGCAAGAAGCAGGAGGGTAAAGGTTTTGGGCATCGGCAACGGGTTCAGTTTGCTCATATAATATTACAGAAAAAATCAGTTTTTCCCGCTATCCCGGGCTGTATTGCGTATAGTTGAACACGTTCCGCTTTATGACCGGGCGATTTTCCAGCAAAGCTTCTGGCATAGTAATTTATGTTACGGGCACATTCTGGTTCGTTTTAGTATCTGGATTTTTACAGAAAAAGAAAGCGGATCGCACATTCATCAACATTCACATTTGTATAATGATCGATACCCCAATCAGCAACGATTTTTCCGCAAAACAGTTGCAGCACCTGACCCTGGCGGGAGATGAGGAGCAGGATTCGCTCCCCAGGAACCTGCTTTGCTTTTCTCATCTCAGATGGGATTTTGTTTACCAACGTCCACAGCATTTGCTCACGCG
The DNA here is from genome assembly GCF_023821985.2 of Dyadobacter chenhuakuii. Lineage (NCBI taxonomy): Bacteria > Pseudomonadati > Bacteroidota > Cytophagia > Cytophagales > Spirosomataceae > Dyadobacter > Dyadobacter chenhuakuii. The sequence goes on from NZ_CP098805.1 coordinate 1,222,091, forward strand.
GTTTTCAGACATTGCTGCGGTTTACTTTTTGGAAGAGCCGATATTCGGTAAAACCGATGTTCCATATCTAACTTTTTCCCAGCGCCTTCCGGAACTCTGGGTCTGCGTGCCGCACCTGGCCGACGGTCTTACCAAGGACGAGGTGAACGCGCAGCTGCGGGAACTGATCCGGGTATTTTTCATCAATAAAAAGCTTGACGAATTCATCTTCTGGTATTACACACCCATGGCGCTTGAATTTTCATCGCATCTGTCTCCGGGGCTTACCGTATACGATTGCATGGACGAGCTTTCGGCATTCAAGTTTGCGCCTGAATCCTTGAAAAGCCTGGAAAAGGAACTGATGACGCGGGCAGATGTTGTTTTCACGGGAGGTCATTCTCTGTTTGAATCCAAACGCCATCAGCACGCAAACATTTATCCGTTCCCGAGCAGCATTGATAAAAAGCATTTCGGACAGGCAAGAAAACGAAACTATGAGCCAGCCGATCAGGCGAAAATTAAAGGAAAAAAGATTGGTTTCTATGGCGTGATCGACGAGCGTTTTGACATTGATCTCATTCGCGACATCGCCGCAGAACGGCCCGACTGGAACATTATCCTCATCGGTCCCGTAGTGAAAATTGACCCGGCTACATTGCCGCGTCAGGCTAACATTCATTATCTGGGAGCGAGATCTTATGAGCAGTTACCCGCTTATCTATCCGGATGGGACGTCGCATTGGTGCCATTCATGCTGAACGAATCCACGAAGTTCATCAGCCCGACAAAAACACCTGAATATCTGTGCGCCGGAAAGCCGGTTGTATCCACACCCATCCGCGATGTCGTAAATCCATATGGAACCAAAAACCTGGTGTCTATTGGTAACAATAGCAAGGAGTTCGTGGAAGCGATTGCGTACTGGATTGCTATGCAGGATAAAAAGGAATGGCTAGGAAATGTTGACAAGTTTTTGAGCACAATCTCCTGGGATCTTACCTGCGCCGATATGATCGATAATATGTCATCCGTTCACCAGGACAGGAAAGTTGTTAAGATTGGTCGGCAGTGAGAGACTATATTGTTAAATTGCCGGGAAGATAATGTCCGATCTATTTTTGCATGCAGACAACTTTCCCGCGGCTTGACATTGGCCCGCTATCTGAGTATAAGGAGAATGATGTAATGATCAGCCGGTTTGAGGATTACCTGGCAGAGCACCAGAACCTGGTGTTCCCGCACCGGCATGGCTTTTACCATCTGGTCCTCTTTACGAAGGGCGGGGGCTTTTATACCATTGATTTCAACCACTTTGAAGTAAACCCGTTACAGATCTATTTCATGACACCGGGTCAGGTGCATTCCTGGCATTTTGAGGGCGAAATGGAAGGATTTGTCGTGAATTTTTCCGAGGCTTTTTTCCGTTCGTTCCTGCTAAAACCTGATTATCTGGAATCTTTTTCGTTTTTTGACGGGGACAGCAACAATAGCGTCATCACCGTTCCGTATGATATTCAGAAGAATGTTGTGGGACTATTTGAAGACCTGTTGTTGCAGGTAAAGAAGGCCAAATTCCGGGAAGATATCATCAGGGTTTTACTGCTGCACATTTTCCTTCTGCTCGAACAGGGCCAGGCGCAAGAGAAAAAGCAAGAGGTCAAAAACCAGCAGAATCCTTTGATCAAAAACTTTCAAAAACTTGTTGAGAAAAACTTCATCAAGATCAGGCAGCCGGGTGAATATGCTGAAATGCTGCATGTTACGCCCAATCACCTGAATGCGCTGAGCAAGGAACATTTAAGCCTGCAAGCAGGGGCGGTCATCCGGAACCGCATTGCGCTGGAAGCGAAGCGATTATTGATCAATCTGGATTTTACAGTGTCCGAGATTGCCTACAAGCTTAATTTTAATGACAACTCTTATTTTTCCCGCTTTTTTAAAAAAGAAACCGGTATGACCCCGGAAGCATTCCGGGCTGAGTCTGCCAACCACTCCGTTAAACCTTAGCGCTTAACGGTTTCCTGATTCGCTGGCTTGATAAATAAAGCCAGCCACGAACGCCGCGCCAACCGGTAAAAATAGGGCGTCAGGATGATCAATACGGGAATGATCGACATTAAAAAGTAGTCCAGATACTCCTCGAAAAAGTTGACGAAGATCAGGAAATAGATCACCATAAAGGCTACGTAAAAAGAGTAGCTCATGTACAGCGCACCCTGGTAAAAGCCGGGCTCGGGAACCAGGTTTTCGCCACAATGCGGGCAGTGCTTATTCATTTTGTCAAAGTTTTTAAGGTTATAGGCGCTTTTGGAAATAAAAAAATCGCCCACACCGCATCTAGGACATTTATTGAAAAGGACGCTATATAGTTTATTTGGCTTTGCCATGGTGTTGAAGTTTTGGATTAACACAAATTACGCGAGAAATCAGCTCAGAAAGAAAGACTGATGGTATGTTTTGTGGTACAGATCAACGATCGCCTATAAAACCCGTGCCAATTTTTCCGGACACCCCGGCCGACCTCAGTGCAAGGTGTTAATGAAATGTGCCATTTGTGCAATGTCGCACACGTGGTCAATTACGGCGTGCGCCAAGGCATAGTTCGGCATGTACGGCATCTGGGCTGTTTCCGGGTTTTGAACGAGGGTAATTCCCCCTGTTTTCTTCACAGCTAAGAGACCTTTTGTCCCATCCTCATTAGCACCCGACAGTAACAATGCAGCCAGTGAAGAACCATATACTTCCGCCGCAGATTCAAATGTAACGTCTATGCTGGGCCGACTGAAATTGACCTTTTCTGAATAGTCCAGTGAAAAAGTCTCACCCTTTTCGATCAGCAGATGGTAATCCGCCGGCGCGAGGTATATATGCCCTGGCAGGATCACGTCTTTGTCGTCTACTTCATGGGTACGCAATGCAGTTTTTGTAGATAGCAACTCAGAAAGTGATGAGTCTGCCGAATGGCGGCGGTGGAGCACCACAATGATGGCGAACGGAAGGGTTTTGTTCAACAACGGAAGCAGATGGAAGAGCACCTGCAAGCTTCCGGCAGATCCTCCGATCAGCAGCGCCTTAACAGGTTTTTTTACATCACTTTCTTCCATATTTTTTCCCGGTTAAGCTGCTTATACTTGTTTTGTATCACCGAAAATTTTAATGTTTCCTTTGTTCCCAATGCGAGATAACCCAGTGTTCCCAGGCTGGCATCGAAGAGCTTCAAAACCCTGTCTTGCAGGTCTTTGTCAAAGTAAATGAGCACATTCCGGCATAATATCAGGTCAAACTCATTAAAAGAGCTGTCGGAGACCAGGTTATGCGTGGAAATAATGATTTTTTCAGACAGTTCTTTGTCGAATTTCGCCTGTCCGTAATTGGCTGTGTAATATTCCGAAAAGTCTTTCAGGCCGCCCGATTCAATGTAACTTTCCGAATATTGCTTCATCTGGTGCATTGGGAAAATCCCTTTCCGCACTTTTTCCAGCACGCTGGGATTAAGATCGGTCGCATATAGCAGCGATTTCCGCAACAGTCCGGCTTCTTTCAGCAAAATAGCCATTGAAAATACTTCCTCACCAGTGGAACAGCCTGCATGCCACACTCTTATGAAGGGCTTCGTGCCCAGAACCGGCAAAATGTCTTCCCGTAACGACTTGTAGAAAGTGGGGTCGCGAAACATCTCGGTCACATTCACCGTAATTTCTTCAACAAACCTTTTCAGGTAGTTTTCATCCGTCCTGACCTTGTATCGAAATTCGGCGAAACTCGGAAATTTGTCAATTGAGACAAGCCGCACAATGCGTCTTTTCAGGGACGCCCTGGAATAGCTCGTAAAGTCGTAGCCATAGATGTCCAATAAGTCTGTCAGCAGTATCTCAACTTCCTCGTCCTCAATCATTTCGTCTAAATGTCTTTTAAAACCTGCAATAATCTGTCGACGTTGATCGGTTTGGAGATATAATCGTCCGCACCAGCTTTGAGGCATTTCTCGCGGTCGCCTACCATGGCTTGCGCGGTCACTGCGTACACAGGCGTATTTCTTCTGCTTTCTATGTTCTTAATCAATGGGATAGCTTCATAACCATCCATTTCGGGCATCATCATATCAATCAGGATCGCATCGACAGGTTCATTTGTCCTAAGCAATTCTAATGCCTCGGCAGCGCCCGTGCAGGAAATGCAATCGTAGGATTTGGATTTCAATGTGGCTTTCAGGGCGAATATGTTCCTGGAATCATCATCGATAATCAGCACTTTTTTCTTATTCATATGGAAGGTCATTTTCTTTGGATCCGGATCTTACGCCATTTTCCAGGTTCAGGATTTTTCATACAGCCACACGCGCAGCAGTGACATCAGCTGGTCAATGTCCACAGGCTTGGTAATGTAGTCGGACGCGCCGGCATTAATGCATTTTTCGCGGTCACCTGTCATTGCTTTGGCTGTTACGGCAATCACCGGCAGGTTGCGCCACTGGTAATTCTCCCGGATACGTCTGGCGGTTTCATAGCCATCCATCTGCGGCATCATCATGTCCAGCAGCACCACGTCCACGTCCGGGTTTTCTTCCAGCCGCTGCAATGCTTCTTTTCCGTCAAGTGCGGTTAACACATTCATTTTATAGTTTTCCAAAGATTTGGAAAGCGAGAAGATATTCCGCACATCGTCGTCGGCAATAAGCACCGTTTTACCTTGCAGGATTTCACTGAGGCCGCCCAGTTTCTGCCTGTCCGAAGCTTTTTGCGGAGCTTTTTTACTCTCTTCAACCACATGCAGGAAAAGCGAAACTTCGTCCAGCATCCGCTGGTAGGAGTGGGCAGTCTTCACCACGATGGAATCCGCATATTGCTTGATACGCAGCTCTTCGGTCATCGAAAGGCTTTTTCCCGTAAAAACTATAATCGGGATATGTTCGAAGCTTGGATTCATTTTCGCCATTTCCAGCATTTCGTAAGCTTTCTTGTCGGGTATGCCCATATCCAGGATCACGCAGTCGACCTCATTGTTTTGCAAAGCCTGCAACCCTTCGTCAATGTCGCTTTTCAGTTGGGAATTAATGTTGAAAGAGGACAAATAATAAGCAAGCGCTTTCGCATGCATGGAATTATCTTCCACGATAAGCACTTTCTTGCTCCGCTTACTGACTACAAACTCAATCTTTTTAAAGATCTCTTCCATCTTCTCGAAGGCAACCGGCTTGTCAATGAAGTCCACGGCGCCTTTCAGCAGGCTTTCATTTTTCATGCGGTGCGATGACATAATGTGCACCGGGATGTGCCTTGTTTCCGGCTTGGATTTCAATTCGTCCATGACCTCCCAGCCGCTCAGGATAGGAAGCTGAATGTCGAGCAAAATACCCATCGGTTTGAAGGTTTGTGCCAGTTCCAGCCCCTCATCTCCGCGAACGGCCACGATTCCTTTATAGCCTTGCTTCCGGGTATAATCGAGCAGCGACTTGGCAAACATGGTGTCATCTTCCACGATCAAGATTGTTTTGTCGGTGGCCTGAATGTTGTCGCGGTCGTCGGCAATGCTGGCCGGGATTACCGTGCTGATGAAACGTGCATCGTTTCCTTCCGGCTTCGTCTTTAATGCTTCTTCGCTGTGGTTCAGGAAATACGTTTTTGGCTCGCTGCTGTTTCCGGCAAAAGCTTTTGCAACAGGAATGGAGAGGGTGAAAACGCTGCCTTCATTTAATTTGCTTGATAGTTCAATCTCACCACCCAGCAGTTTAACAAGCTCACGACTGATGGACAGCCCCAGTCCGGTTCCGCCGTACTTTCTTTTTGTAGAACCGTCGGCTTGCTGGAATGCTTCGAAGATGTGCAGTTGCTTCTCCGGCGCCACGCCTATGCCCGTATCTGTTACCGCAAAGCTGAGCATATTCTCCGAGCCGGATTTGCGCTTGATATCAATGCGGACAGAACCCTGTGAAGTGAATTTCAATGCATTGGAAATCAAATTTTTAAGTATTTGTTCCAAACGCATCTTATCCGTTTCGATCACCAGGGGAACACCGTTTTCAATGTCAACCACGAAATCAAGTCCTTTTTCCCGCGCAACCGGGGCGAACAAACCTTTCAGATCGTCCACAATTTCCTTTACCGTAACATTAACATAGTCCAGCTCCATTTTGCCAGCCTCAATTTTAGAAAGGTCCAGGATCTCGTCGATCAGCCCGAGCAATCCGTTTCCGGAAGATTGGATCACAGTTGCGTATTCCACTTGTTCAGTGCTCAGGTTTTTCTCGTCATTTTCGGACAATAACCGGCTCAGTAGTAAAATAGAGTTTAGCGGTGTGCGCAGCTCATGGGACATATTGGCCAGGAATTCGGACTTATAGCGTGTCGTCAATTCCAGTTCCTCGGCCTTCTTTTGTATCTCTGCATTTTTTTCTTCCAGCAGTCCGCTGCGTTCTTCCAGTTCTTCGTTGGTTTGTTGCAGTTCTTCCTGCTGCACGCGCAGCTCTTCTTCGGATGCCTGCAATTTCTGCGACTGTGCTTCGAGCTCGGCATTCAGATTTTCCAGCTCATTATGCTGCGTTTGCAATTCCTCGGACTGGGCCTGTGTCTCTTCCAGGAAGTTCTGCAATCTCAGGTAATCCAATGCTGAGTTGACGCCCGTAGCAATGGATTCCAAACTGCCTTCCAAAAACTGGATTTCAAGCTTGTCCGGTTTCGAAAGAAAGGCCAATTCTATCACCCCAATGCATTCATAGGCGTAAATAAGCGGCAGGATCGCAAGCGCAGCTGGCTTGGTTTCGCCGAGCGTTGACGTTACTTTCAGGTAATTTTCGGGTACATCATATACCACGATTGGCTTCTTACTATGGATCACCTGCCCGGCGAGCCCTGATCCGGGAGTGATGGTTTCCGGCGCATTCTCCGTGGCATAACTGCTTGCTAATTTGAAATTCCAGTCGTTATCCTGGATATAGATAGTTCCGAGGTGTGCTTTGGAATAACGCGTAATGGTTTCGATGAGGTTCGCCGCCAGTTTTTTCAAAATTCGCTCGCCGCGGATCGCATCGCTGATCTCCACCATTCCGGTTTGCATCCAGTTCCTGGTGTTAAGATCATTGAATGTCTGTTCGAGGGAAGCGGTCATTTTATTCAGCGCTGCTGAGATGCGGCCAATGTCATCATCACTTTCATCCTGAGATCTTACAGCATAATCTCCTTCCGAAACCTGCCTTGTAATCTGTTCGATCCGGTTGATCCTGCGTTCTGTGGTTCTGTATTTTTCTTCTTCCAAAAGCTGCTGAGCAAGTCTCTTGTCCATATCGTTCTTGATGCGCATGTATGCAAACACCGTGATCAGGATCGAGATCAATGCGGCCACAACGAGCAGGATAGGCGTGTATTGAATGTAGATCTGCTGTTGTTCCAGTCGGGTCTGGAGAATTTTATTTTCTTCGGATTTAATGCGCTCTGTGGTCAGCCGCAGGTCGTCCATGATCTTTTTTCCTTTGACCATTTCGCGCAGCCGACCGCTCTGATCATCTGCAAAGTTGCTATTCCGGCGTGTCTGGTCAATAATGTATTGCATTTGCCCGAATTTGGCTTCATACAATGCTTTTATTTCCCGCAGGTTTTTTTGTTGCGCCGGGTTGTCGGCGGTTAGCTCGCTAAGGTTGTTGTAGCTGTTGGTTGTTTTTGCATACGCATCATTATAAGGGTCCAGGAATGTTGCGTCTGAGGTGATCAGATATCCTCGCTGGCCCGTTTCCGCATCCTTAACGAAAGAGATAATGGATTCGGCTTCTATGAGGACCTGGTTGGTGTGGTTAACCAGTTCTGAATTATTGATAAGCTTCTGAGTGCTGTAATAGGAGGCCAAAAGGCTGAATATAAGCAGCAGAATGGAAAAGGAGAATACAATTTGTAATTGCTGAATTATCGAGTTAGAGGTTTTTTTCATCTGCGCTTATAGCTGATTTTTCAGTTTTGATTTCGTTTAGTGCCTGCTCCTGGACGAGGGGCAGTATGAGAATAAATTGGGCGCCGCGGTTCTCCGCACTTCTTGCTGAGATGACGCCATTGTGCTTGTCCATAATTTTTTTGGCAATCGCCAGCCCGATACCCGTCCCTTCATAGCTGTTCATATTGTTGAGCCGCTGGAAAATGACGAATATCCTGTCCAGAAATTTCTCGTCGAAGCCGATGCCGTTATCTTCGATCACGATTTTACAATATTGCCCTTCATAGTGCTCAGCTGCGTCCACGTGCTTGTCGGCAATGATCGTGGATGTCACGTTTATGACCGGCGGAATTCCTTCTTTGGAAAATTTGAGCGCATTACTGATCAGGTTTTGGAAAACCTGCCGAATCTGGCTCGGTATGGTATCGATGATGGGCAGCTTGCTGATCCTTATCTCTGCTTGCTTGTTCAGGATGATCTCGTCGAAGTCGGAAAGCAAATCGTCCAGTAAGGAATTGAGGTCCGTAGGCTGGAAGTGGGCTTTAACCGAAAGCCTGGAATAATCAAGCAGGTCACTGATCAGGCGGGACATTCTGGCCGACGAGCTGATGGACCGGTTGAGATAAGAAACGGCCTCCGCATTTTCATTCAGATACTTATCTTTTACCAAATGGCTGAAAGTCTGTATTTTACGCAATGGCTCTTTCAAGTCATGTGAAACAACCCAGGCAAATTGTTGCAGCTCGTGATTGGTCGTTTCGAGTTCCGAATTTTTGTCAAGCAGCTCCTTCGTCCGGACTTCTACTTTGTGTTCAAGCAGCTCATTCGCCATTTTTTGCTGGTGAATGTCTGTAAATGTGCCTACCCAGCGGATGGTTATCCCGTTTTGAAGAATCGGGATGATTTTGATCAGAAAATATTTGTATTCCTGCGTTTCTAAATGTCTTAACCTTGCTTCGCCGGTAAATTCCTGTCCGTTCCTGAATGATGTTTCCCAGCGCTCATACAGGTTGTCCTCGGGATGCGATTCGGGAAATACGTTTGCATCCGCTGAAACCTGAAACCAGTGTTCATTTACAAATTCTATTTTTCCATCCACACCAATGGTGAATGCGATCTGCGGAAGCGATTCAAGTATAACCCGCAACTCCTCCATTCTCCCGGCGAGTTCTTCCTGGGCTTTTTTTCTTATTTCAATTTCATATTGAAGTGAGTGCTGAATTGCTTTCAGCTCCTGCTGCTGTTCATAAAGTTTGTAGAAAGTCTTTACTTTAAGCAGCAAAATGTCCGCATCCACGGGCTTGGTAAGATAATCAATACCACCGGAGGAATAACCTTTGGTAATAAATTTCTTCTCTTTGTTAACAGCAGAAAGGAAAATGATGGGTGTATCCTTAGCTTTCCCGAAACCCGAAATTGCCTCGGCAACCTCAAAGCCGTCCATGCCGGGCATCTGGACGTCCATAATGATCACAGAATAGCTGTTTTTCAGTATTTTTTTTAACGCCTCTTCTCCTGACTCTGCACTATCCGTTTTGAAATCGTGCAGTTCCAGGATTTTTTTAAGTGGAAGTATATTTTCGGGCCTGTCGTCGACAATCAGAATCATAATATGGGTAAAAAACTATCCATTCAAATCCTTGCTAATGTCAGCTGTGAAGTGATCTAGTATCCTTAAATTAAACCTGCATGTGTATACGCTGTAATTCAATTAGTTAAGATAGAGTGATAGCAACAAGTCAAAAAATTCAATGTAAGGTAATCGATATTATATATTTAACATAAAAATCATACCAAATTTGCATCAAAAGGCACTTTTTGTTGAATTCGCGCAATGTTATGACCTAGCCTTCACGCACAATTTCTTTAAGTTCTTCCGACCACTTTTGAATGGTAATCATGGGATGAATGAAGGGTGTATTAAAATCTTCTGAAATCGAAGTATATCCCTTTTCGTCGACCATTTTGACAATGGCTTGTACCAGATATTCCTCGGAAGAGTCGTAAACCGTATCCTCATTCATTTCGCTTACTTTATGCAGAAATGCCAGCATTTCCGGCTGCATGTTTTTGTCCATCTCCTTGTTGTTATGTGTCAAATAAGAGCCCTTGTGGAATATTTTCCCGAATCCATCGGTGCCGTACTGGCATAATTTTATAGCAAATTGTGTTCTCAAACAAAAATTCCGGCGAGAATGGTCTGTGTAATATATGTTCAGGCGGCTTTTTCCGCATGAGCAAGAAGGAGAATTTGTAACAAAAATTTTAAAAATGAAAAAAGTATCCAATAATACCGTTGTCAAGAAATCAGAACATAGTGACGTCATAGTGTACCCCGGAGAACCCTATCCATTGGGCGCAACGTATGACGGTGAAGGAGTTAATTTCGCATTATATTCCGAGAATGCCACTGGTGTTGAGCTTTGCCTGTTCGAAAGCCAGGAAAGTGAACGGGAGCATATCAAGATTGAAATTCAGGAAGCGTCGCATCATGTGTGGCATGTGTATGTGCCTGGTTTAAAGCCTGGTCAATTATATGGTTACCGTGTCCACGGGCCTTTCGTCCCCACAGCAGGGTTCAGATTTAATCCCAATAAACTTCTTATCGATCCTTATGCAAAGTCCATTTCCGGGACAATCCAATGGCATGATGCGCTTTTCGGCTATGTGATTGGTGATGAAAATGAAGATCTCAGTTTCAGCGAGCTGGATAGCGCTCCTTACATTCCTAAATCGGTGGTGATCGATTCGGGTTTTGACTGGGAGGGCGTACAGCCACCCGAGATTCCTTATCATGATACGATCATTTACGAAACGCACGTAAAAGGGTTTACGGTGTTGAACGAGCAGATTCCTGAGGAAATACGGGGAACGTATGCTGCTATGGGGCATCCGGCCACCATTAAATATCTCAAAGAACTCGGCGTAAACGCAGTTGAGCTGATGCCGGTTCACCATTTTATTGCCGACCGGCATTTGAAAGAGCGCGAACTGACCAACTATTGGGGTTATAATTCCATTGGTTTCTTCGCGCCGGACGTGCGTTACAGCAGTGCAGGAACGCTGGGCGAGCAGGTTGTTGAGTTCAAAAATATGGTGAAGGAATTGCATAAGGCGGGCATTGAAGTGATCCTGGATGTGGTTTATAACCATACAGGAGAAGGTAACCATATGGGGCCGACTTTATCATTCAGGGGCATTGACAATATGTCTTATTACCGGCTTATGGAAGGTCGTTACTATATGGATTACACGGGAACCGGTAACACCCTGAATGCCCGGCTTCCGAGCGTGCTGCGCCTGATCATGGACAGCCTGCGTTACTGGATCACCGAAATGCATGTGGATGGTTTCCGGTTCGACCTTGCTTCTACGCTTGCCAGAGAGTTGCATGAAGTGGACAGGTTGAGCGCATTCTTCGATATTATTCACCAGGATCCTATCATTTCGCAGGTGAAACTTATCGCCGAGCCCTGGGATATTGGTTTCAATGGCTATCAGGTAGGGAAGTTTCCGATCGGATGGGCCGAGTGGAACGGGCAATACCGCGATTGTATGCGCGATTACTGGCGTGGTGCCGATAGTATGCTCGCCGAATTCGCAGAGCGCTTTACAGGAAGTTCGGATTTATACAAAGGAGAATACCGCAGGCCTACGGCGAGCATTAACTTCATCACCGCACACGATGGCTTTACATTGAACGACCTCGTATCGTATAATGATAAACGTAATTTTGCCAATGGTGAAAATAACAATGATGGAGACGATCATAACCGCTCATGGAACTGCGGGGTTGAAGGACCATCGGATGACCCGGAGGTTAATGCATTGAGAAATAAACAAAAACGTAATTTCCTGACAACCCTGTTTTTATCACAAGGTGTTCCTATGCTGGTCGCCGGGGACGAGTGGGGCAGGACGCAGGGCGGGAATAACAATGCTTACTGCCAGGACAATGAGATATCCTGGCTCAACTGGGACAAGGCGGATACCGAATTATTGACATTCTCGCAAAAGCTGATTGCTTTCAGTAAAGCGCACCGTTCGTTCAGAAGACGGGACTGGTTCCGGGGCTTACCGATTAAGGGAAAAGGATTGGAGGATATTGCATGGTTCCTGCCTGATGGAAGCGAGATGCCGGAAGAAAACTGGAACCACGACTACGCCAAATCACTGGCCGTTTTCCTGAATGGTAAGGGGATCCGTCACGTGAATAAAAAGGGCGAACCGATTTATGATGATAGCTTTTATATGATCTTCAATGCGCATTATGAACCCGTTGAATACATGCTGCCTCCAAAAAAATACGGGACGGAATGGCGAAAAGTAATTGATACGAGTGAAGGCACAGTGAACGAAGAAGGCGAACTGTTCGGACCAGATGCGTCGGTGACGGTGGACAGCAGTTCGATCATTGTATTTAAACATGCATTGGAACAACAGAAAATATGATAGATAACGAAAAATTGATACCGGGTGTACGGTTCAACGAATTCGGTGAGGCGCAGGTGGTCGTATGGGCTCCCGAATTAGAAGAAATTGCATTGCTGCTGGAAAACACACAGGAGCAGCGTCCGCTAAAAAAGCAGGAAATGGGTTACTGGCTGCTGAGGACCGATGCGCTGAAACCGGGCGATCTATACCAGTTTGTAGTAAAAGATAAGCCACAGCCGGATCCCGCATCCCTATGGCAGCCTCAGGGCGTTCACGGACCTTCCGCTGCCTACGACGTTCGTAATTTCAAATGGACCGATAAGGACCTCCCGCAACTGGCGCTGAAAGATTACATTATCTATGAGCTCCATACCGGGACTTTTACAGAGGAAGGCACATTTGCAGCAATGGAAAGCAAGCTGGATTATCTGGTTGAACTCGGTATTAATGCGATTGAAATTATGCCTGTTTCGCAATTTGCGGGCGCGCGTAACTGGGGCTATGATGGGGTTCTTCCTTATTGTGTCCAGGATTCTTACGGCGGGCCGGAGGCGTTACAGCATCTTGTAAACGCCTGTCACAAGAAGGGAATCGCGGTTATCTTGGATGTCGTTTACAATCACATCGGCCCGGAAGGCAATGTGCTGCCGCAGTACGGCCCTTATTTTACGGATAAATACAACACACCCTGGGGCGACGCGCTCAATTTTGACTCTCCCTGGTGCGATGGCGTCCGGGAATATTTTGTCGAAAATGTGCTGATGTGGTTCCGGGATTTCCACATCGATGCGTTGCGGATGGATGCGGTTCATGCCATAAAGGACATGAGTCCCGTGCATATCTTGCAGGAAATGAGGACGCATGTCGATGAGCTGGCTCAGCAGACTGGGAAAAGTCATTACCTAATCGTGGAGATGGACCTGAATGACACACGTTACATTAAGCCGATCGCAAATGGCGGTTACGGCATGGACGGACAGTGGATAGATGAATTTCACCATGCATTGCGCGTTTCCTCAGGCCAGCAGCGAAGCGGTTACTACTCTGATTTTGAGCCTATAACATCCCTGGCTAAGTCGTATAAAGATGCCTACGTATATGACGGAGGGTTTTCTGAACATCGCAAGCGTAAGTTCGGTGTGAAGGCGGACGGACATTCCGGAGAGCAATTTGTGGTTTTTTCTCAAAATCACGATCATGTAGGAAACCGGATGCTGGGTGAGCGTACAAGTCAGCTTGTCTCGTTTGAAATGCAGAAATTGCTGGCCGGTGCTGTTTTTGTGAGCCCTTATTTGCCGATGCTTTTCATGGGCGAAGAATACAGCGAGAGCAATCCATTTCAGTATTTTGTGAGCCATACCGATCCTGAACTAGCGGAAGCTGTCAGAAAAGGCAGGAAGCGGGAGTTCGCAGCATTCCATTTGGATGGCGAAGCTCCGGACCCGATGTCTGAGGAAACTTTCAATAACTCCAAACTCCAATGGTCACTGCCGGAAGAAGGTCAGCATAAGACGATGTTGCAGTTTTACAAAGAGCTGATCCGTCTGAGAAAATCACAGCCGGCATTAACCAGCAATGATCGCGAAGCATTGGAGGTTGAGCCCAACACGGTAAATGAAACGATTACCCTGCGTCGCTGGACTTCGGAACAGCAGATTGTCGCTGTCCTGAATTTCTCTAAAACGGTACGCGAAATGTGGTTACCAGAGCAGGGAAGCGGCTGGAAGAAACTGATCGCGTCCTCGGACCAAGTTTGGAATGGATTGGGGAATGTTACCGACCCGCCGGCTGACCGACTGATTATGCTGCCGCCGGAGAGCTTTGCTATTTTTACAGATTCCGTATTTTAATCTTCATCTCATGCGGCGCCACTTCGTCGCCGCCAAAATAGGGAAGGAGCTTATAAGCAATGCCCACGCCGCCTGAACAGTGGCGTGGCATTTTTGTATCCACCCCATGGTAAGAAAATATGTAAGCATTATCCTCCAAAGCTATTTTGAAGCTGTTGGTCTCGTTCAGTTCGGCAGTGCCCAGGTCTTTTACTTCCCGGATGCCATTTGCGTAGGTATATGCATAGATGTGTATGTTGCCCTCCAACCAGTTCCAGCCGAATCTTGCACTGTTGTTTTGATGTTGGGAGCTGCAATCAGAAAATCCATAGAGCTTATTGATGTCAAACTGGTTTTCGGGAATGGCTGTCTGATAAATGCAGGAGCTGTCGAAAACGACCTGAAAACGCATTGAGCTGGCTGTGAAGGGCGTATTAGCATTTTTCTCGACCTCATGGTCACCGGCTTTAATGGTGTAAGTGATAAAATCATCACCGAAGCTAGGCGTGTTGCCAATCCAGTCGCAGGATATGGTGGCAACCAGCAGAATGGCACAAAAAAGGAATGTTCTCATAACAATGTGCTGCATTACCGGCAAAGTTTAACCGATAATCAGCTAATGAACGAATGGTTGAGCTTAAAATTGAATAAAATCCAAAGTGTGTGATCAGTGTTTTGCAATCATGTAAGTATGGAATGTGAGCGGCGCGTCTTTCAATTTCTCCCGAAACTCTTCCACATTGCTGAATTGCAGTTGTGTCATTGTTTTTGATTCAAAATTAATCTGAAAACTATCCACATCAAAAGGCCACGGAGTAACGCTGAGTTCGTTTTCGGCCGGTGACCAGAGCTCATAGTTCTGCTGATCCGGCCCGGCGCTGATCTCTATTTTGCGGCCTTCGGGCGGGACAAGATTTTGGCATAGCAACAAGGAAAATGCATCGCACCATTCGAGGATAGCATAAGCCGTTTTGATCTCTTTCTCATCCAGCTGCGCTTCGTTAAGCCATTTTTGATCCCACTTTTTGAGTTTGGCACAATATGCGATGATCTTTTTGTCGCTTTCTTTTTCGTATAAAAACTGCAAATGCTGCGATGTGAGCAATGCGATGAATCTGCTTTTGGATAACGCCAGTTGCAGGAGCTCTTCACATTTGTCCTCATCAAATTTCCGCATCTTGAAGTTCACAGGCCCGCCATTCTCGTTCAGGAGCGTGTTATCGTTCACAAATTCGTTGAATGCGTCGTCATGCTCCGTTGTGGCAATGATCGTTTCCAGCCACCTTTCCGGCCTTAGGTCCTGTTTCCAGTGAAAGCAGATTTGCCCGGAAAGCAGCCCGTGCGCGCGCTGTGAGATGATCTGCCAGCCATTTTCCTGATAATTAACAATCATATTGTTAGTGAAATTTGAATTGATATATTGCAAAAAAGGCCAGGAACGAATCCTGGCCTACCTTCACAAAACTGCATTTTCACAACGGCTATTGCTGCTGTTTTTGCTGTTTTGAATTGCTATGTTGCTCTTTGTGATTATTTGTAATGTGGTCTCCTTTAACCATTTCCTCTTCCTTATGCCTGCTGTCGATATTGTCTTTATTGTCAGGCTTGCGGTTGCTCTGCGTTTGTTGCATCGATCCCGAATTTTGTGACTGTTTCATGACAATCTTTATTTGGTTATGCACACTACATTTTAAAAATTATGCCAGCGGTGCGGGCTCCTTGTTAAATTCTCTTCGAGTTCCTTCATAAAGTTCGTATTCCAGTAAGCGACAGTCTATTGTGCTGGTATAGAACTCAATTCTGCGCTTGGCTTTCAATCCGATTTTTTTTGCAAGGTCCAGGTTTCCGGTAAATACATATCCGAAATATCCGCCACACTTTTGTTTCATAAAATCGCCAATCCGCGCATATGTTTCTTCCAGCTCTGCTATTTCGCCCAGCCGGTCGCCGTACTCGGGATTGATAAAAAATACACCTTTATTTTCTTTCGGCACTTCTGTATCGGCAAAGTCGCAGCATTCAAATTCTATGAGTTCGGCTACGCCGGCTGCGATGGCATTCTTCTTTGCATTGGCAATGGCCACATTGCTGTAATCTGTTGCAATAATTCGTAAGCCGGGCAGTTCCCTGATCTGCTGTTCCAGCTTGTCTTGCTCAGCGTAATATATTTCCTGGTCGTAGCCAAGCACGTGCATAAATGCGAAGTTATCCCTGAACAGGCCCGGGCGGCTGTTAGTAGCGATCAAAGCAGCTTCAATGGCCAATGTTCCCGACCCGCACATTGGATTAATGAATGTCGAATTTCGGTCCCAGCGGCTGGCAAGAATTGTGGCGGAGGCCAGCGCTTCGAGCATGGGCGCCCTGCCCGGAATTTTCCGGTAACTATGCCGCGCAAGCGAATCGCCCGATGTGTCTATAAAAATTTCAGCAGAATCATTTTTCCAAAATAAGTGGATCACTGTGCCTATCAGGTCCGAACCTGTGGTTGGCCGCGTGCCTTTTTTATCGCGGAAACGGTCTACGATGGCATCCTTAACACGCAGGTTTGCAAACATGCTGTTATTGATGGTCGGGTTCTGAACATTGCTGGTAACGGAAAAATATCCTTCGCCGGCAATGATATCCTCCCAGGGCATTTGCAGCAGAAACCGGTAAACGTCATCGGGATGGTGCGCTGTGAATGAACCCAGACTATACAAAACCTGGCTTGCGCAATAGAGATTAAGGTTTAGCTTAATGCACTCATTGATAGATGCTTTGATCCGTAATCCGGTAACAAATGCTTCCTCGATATCAAATCCAAGGTCCTTAACCTCTTGTTCCAGATAGGGCGCAAGGCGTTTATGACAAGTGATAATAACGCGGGAAGGTGTTGTGAAATATGACATGCGTGAATTTGAGCTTTCGGCGGTCAGCTCTTTTGTTTTATTTTAAAAGAACAAACTTAGTGCTTTCTGTCTTAACCGCCTATATTCCGTTCAGCTCACTTTCTGTAAATGCTTTTTCACGCCCGGTTAACTTCTGGCGCGTTTTTTCAACTTCCTCAGTAGTGATTTTGTCCGCATCATTACGCCATGATTTTCTGATAAAACTCAGCAGCTGGGCAATGTCTTCGCTAGGCATATCCTTGTCGTAGCCAATGCCGGGCATATCGCCGCTTACCTCGGGCGTTTGGTACACGCGGCCATTTACTTTAACAGGACCGGTTAAGCCATAAAGAATGATGGAAATGAGCTTGTCCTTATTCCCCGTAACCCATTCCGACTGGTTCAATGGCGGAGCGAGCGACTTGATCCCAGCGCCATCTGCGCCGTGGCATGTCTGGCAAATGGATGTGAACAATGCTTCGCCTTTGGGAAATTCCTTTTTCAGCATGTCGGGATTCCGGTTGCCGCGCGCGCTCTGGACTGTGCTGATAACCCGTTGCAATTGCTTGTTCAACAGAAAGTCGGGATTGGATAGGGAAGCGGAAATTTCGGATTGGAAACTTTCTTCCTGATCCTGTAAGTTGCTGATAATGGCGTCGCTGACGTAACGGTTGTTTGGATATTTCGCAGCCAGCTTGGTAAGCAGTCCGCGGGCAGCGGTTGTATCGAATGGTTGGATGGTTTTTGCTGCAAGCGCAATGTAAGGGGCTGCTAATGTGTCATTAGCGTCCACCATAGTATTGAATGCCGAAGCAAATTGCTGATAGGAACCGGGCGTCATCAATGCTGGCGAAACGGCAAGGCCTTGCATACGGAACTTCCAGTCAGCCTGTCTAAGCCATGCCAAAGCTTCCTCTGTTTTCAGGGAGTTAAGGCCTTCCAATGTCCATAATGCATGAATAGCAAGCAGCGGATTTGTTGTCTGCTTAATAGCGGCACGCAGGGCAGGAACGGTCTGATTATATTTCCCATCGATCAGCTTCTGTTGTGCGCGGTCTCTTACCCAGCCATTGGCATGGCCCAGCAATTTTACAAGGTCATCGGCGCCCGAGGGAATCATTACCGGTTTAGCCTTTGCGTTTTTTGGGACAATTTTATAAATACGTCCGCTGGAAAGTGGCTGTGTAAGGCTTCGCTTGCCAATCTGGTCTTTCAGATAGGGCGTCAGATAAGTTTTGTGCTGGATGATGCCGCGATACATGTCCAGAATATACATGGCGCCATCCGGTCCATTGTACAGGCTTACCGGGCGAAAACGCTCATCTGTGCTGGCGAGAAATTCTTTGTTTTTGTATGCCTGTTCTCCTTTAACAACATAGCCGTTTTCGCTGAGCACATTCCTTTTAATGAGGTTTGCCGATGGTTCGGGAACGAACGCGTTGAATGCGTAGCTGTCGCCAAACAGGTCGCCGCGGTAAACTACTGGCGCTGCTGCTGCAGTGAAGTTGGTCAGGCGCAGGCTGTCGTCAAGGACATTTTTCATGTAGCCGCGGTTCACGCCGGGTGTAGGATGCAATGGGAAAACGCGGTTATTGGCCACCCATTTTTCATTGTAACCTGCCACATTCTTCTGGTTTTTGTTGGAAGCACCAAGTCCTGCCGGAAAATAGTCGCCGATCAGGTTTTGCGAATTGTTGTTATAATAAAGGCGTCCGTAATTATCCTGGCTGATGCCCCACTGGCCGCGGAAATGCGTATGTTCAATTTCCCATTTGTTGCCGCGCTTGCGGTAACGCTTGTCTGATTTGGCGTTGTAAATCCAGTTGTCCAGCGCCCGGAAAAGCCCGTTAGGCTGGTGCTCAACATTACCGCCTTCGGTGTATTTCGGATCGACTAATGTTCTTTTTCCGACCTTATCATTTTTAATCTCATAAAACCAGAGGCTGGTTGGTTCTGCAACCAGTATGCCATTCTCAATAAGACAGATCGCGCGTGGAAGAACAAGGGAATCGATCACTACTGTGCGGTCGTCATACACGCCGTCTTTGTTTTTGTCGTCCAGAATCACAATGTTCCCGTTCGGAATATCTTCGCCTGTACCGATGGTGTCGGGCATATAACCCGTCATTTCCACGACCCACATTCTGGCCTTGTCGTCGAACTGCATGGCAACGGGCGCACTTACGAGCGGCTCGGCGGCGATCAGTTTTACTTTAAAACCATCTTCCACCTGCATTTTTGCAATGGTCTTTTCGGGTGAAATAAATGGTGCCAATGCTGAAACCTCAGCCTTGGCAGGCACTTCTTTTTCCACTTTCTCGGAAACGACCTGTTGTGAGCCGGTTTGCTTATTGGATTTACAATAAAACAATGTGACCGAAATTGTCAGGAAAAGAATATAGAATCGGGACTTTTTCATTTCAATGAATAACCTCTTTGCAGTAATGGTGAAATTAAATATAGCAGGTTGGAAGAACCAAACAATCAATCTCTTAACGCTTCTTCAACCGGTTTCATATTTTTGGTAAGGAAATGAATGATGAGCCATGCTACCAGATAGGCCAGGCCGCATATAATGAATAAAATATTGTACCCCGCACCAATGTTCCCCGCTGCTTTATAATAGTCCAGTAAAGAACCCACCAGCAATGGAAACAGCGTGGAGCCAATGGACCCGGCCATGCCGCCGATTCCTACGACGGAACTTACCGCGCGCTTTGGGAAAATGTCGGATACAATCGTAAAAATATTTGCGCTCCAAGCCTGGTGCGCTGCTGCTGCAATGCTGATAATGCCCACGGCCACCCAGATATCAGTCGCAAATTGTGCCAGAATGATCGGTAAGACAGCGATTGCAACGACCAGCAATGTCGTTTTCCGCGCCCGCAATGGTGCCCAGCCCATTTTTTTGATCAGATAAGACGAAAGATAACCGCCGCCAATGCTGCCGAATGTTGTTGCCGTATATACGACCGCCAAATGCAAGCTTGGTTTTTTAAGATCCAGTGCGAACGTGGTAGCAAAATAGGAGGGAAGCCAGAAGAGGAAAAACCACCAGATGGGATCGGTGAGCAATTTTCCGCTGATAAAAACCCATGTCTGGGGAAGTTGGACCAACTTAGCCCACTTGATCGGTTTTTGATCCGGTGTAGCAATGTCTTCGCTATCGCTGTGAATGTATTCAAATTCAGGCGTTTTGATTTTCTTATGTCTGGAAGGAATTTCGTAGAACAACCACCAGAATATCAGCCACACGAAACCCAGCGCACCTGTAATTAGAAATGCTTCCTGCCAGCCGTAAGCGCCGAGTAACCAGGGAACCATTATGGGCGCTGCAACGGCGCCGATGCTCGTTCCGGAGTTGAATATACCGGTTGCCAATGCGCGTTCGCGCTTGGGAAACCATTCGGCTGTCGCTTTTACAGCAGCCGGAAAGTTACCGGCTTCCCCAAGGCCTAAAAGTGCCCTAACCGCTCCAAAACCGAATGTGCTTTTGACAAATGCGTGCGCAATGGCAGCAATGCTCCAAATGATGATGGAAATAGAATATCCTAATTTCGAACCGATCCGGTCGATGAAATTTCCAAAAATGATATAACCCAGGGCATAACATCCGGCAAATACCATGACAATATTCGCATAGTCAGTTTCGGTCCAGTTGAACTCCACTTCGAGCGTGGGTTTCAGTAAGCCCAGGATTTGTCTGTCGATGTAATTGATTGTGGTGGCGAAGAATAACAATGCACAAATGACCCAACGGTAATTGCCAATTTTGGATTTTTCCATAGTGAGAGGTAAATCGATTTTTTCGGATTCAGGATGTAAAAACTGTTTGTTCGAAAAGAAGACTGTTTTTTCATCATTCTACCCCTTAAAATCATTGCGCGGCGGCCAATAAAAAAGACTCCCGCCACTAACAAGCTGGCTTGTAGCGACGGGAGAATGTATTTTTCAGAAACTTTATCTCAACATTTAACTAGTTGACAGGATAGTCCTTTTGTGCTTTTTCCAGGTCGGCCTCGTTGGTGAGGTCGAGGCGGAGCGGCGTGATGGAAACAAAATTGTTTTCAATCGCCCAACGGTCCGTTCCTTCCTCTGCTGGCTCCATTGGAATTACCGTAAACCAGTAATGTTTCCGACCCATAGGATCAAGCGCAGGCACGATCTGGTTGTCGTATAGCCTTACCGACTGCCTTGTCCAGCGCACACCTTGCGGATCATGCGGGAAGTTGACATTTACCAGGTTCAAATGTTCATTTTGAAATAAAAGGGCCAGTGCTTTCTCAACAAAAGGATCTAATGCGTCGAAATCAGGCTCCTTATCGGTTGGCGTGCTAAGGGCAATTCCCTTCATGCCGAATAATACGGCCTGTTTGGCGGCGGCGAGCGTTCCGGAATGCCACATGGCGTTTCCCAGGTTTGGCCCCATGTTGATGCCCGAAAGCACCACATCCGGCTTGTCCCATAAGTGCTGGCCCAGCGCCACACAGTCTGCGGGCGTGCCGTTTACGCGCCAGGCATCGATGCCGTCAAATTCGATCGGGGATTTTTTGTAAGAAAGTGGCCGGGAAGCTGTAATCGCGTGGCCCATAGATGATTGTTCCACATCGGGGGCTACCACTTTAACTTCTCCAAACCGCGCCGCAATTTTTGCCAGGGCAGCGAGTCCGGGACTGTATATTCCATCGTCGTTTGTCACCAGGATTTTCATAATGATATCTTTTTTAGGGTTCAGGGTAATAAAATTATGCCTGGTATGTTTTTTATGCCTGGTACGTTATCCTAAATACTTTCTATGAAAAACGCAAACCTTTTGCATAACCCCACAGCCGGGGATAATGATTTTTCCGAAAAGCAACTAGTGAAACAGATTGAGGCGGAAGGTTTTAATTGCGAATATTCCTCTGTAAAAGAGGAAGGCTGGGACCAGTTCAAAACAGAAACAGATTTTCTTATCATTGCAGGCGGCGACGGGACTGTAAGGCGCGTTGCCAAAGCGCTTATGGCCCGGAAGCGGCTGGACAAGCAATATCCGCTTGCCCTGTTGCCGCATGGAACGGCCAATAACATTGCTACGGCTTTGCAAATCAGCGGCAAACCCAAAGAAATTGCCAAACGCTGGCACGAAGTGCATTTGCAGCCCTTTGACATTGGTAAAGTGTACGGCTTAAAGGACGACCGTTTTTTCCTGGAAGGCTTTGGCTACGGCGTATTCCCGCGCCTGATGAAAGTGATGGAGAAAATAGAAGATGAGATCGGTGATACGGTGGAGGAAAAGCTGAAAGCGGCACTGGCGGTTCTCTACGATGTCGTGCTGAACTACGATGCAAAGGAATGCAGGGTGGAAGCAGATGGCGTTTCATACTCGGGTAAATACCTGATGGTGGAAGTCATGAACATCAGGTCTATCGGCCCCAATCTGGTACTGGCTCCTGCGGCAGATCCGGGAGACGGAGAGCTGGAAATCGTCATGATCCCGGAAACGCAAAGGAAGAAGTTGGAAACATACATTCTGGCGCTGATCAATGGCGAGGATAAGGAGTTTGACTTCACGACTGTCAGGGCAAAGAATATTACGCTGCGCTGGGAAGGTAAGGATATGCATATTGATGATGAGCGCATCAAGCTCGAAAACCCGGCTGAGGTCCGCATTGAAATTCAACCTAACATGTTGCAGTTTCTGATAACAAAACGCACAGACCAATAACTTTTGGTTATGGTGGATAAGCAAAGGTGATTGGCATTGCATGCGGTGAGGAGGTAATTTTGGGACATTAAATTATTCCAAAGTTCAATCTCATCACGTTCATGATTACCACAGATATTTGCATTATAGGCGCCGGCCCTGTCGGTTTGTTCGCAGTTTTTGAAGCGGGTTTGCTGAAAATGCGCTGCCACTTAATTGATGCGCTTCCCGTAGTAGGAGGCCAGCTTGCCGAAATTTACCCTCAAAAACCTATTTACGATATTCCCGGTGCGCCGGGCATTATCGCCGAAGATCTTGTTAAAAACCTGATGTTGCAGATCGAGGAGTTCAAGCCTGGGTTCACATTGGGCGAGCGCGTGGAAGCGCTCGAAAAGCAGGAAGATGAAAGTTACATTGTCCGTACGAATGAGGGAACTGCTGTGCATTGCAAAGTTGTGGTGATTGCAGCTGGCCTCGGAAGCTTTGAGCCCAGAAAACCAGCCGTTGAAAAACTGGAATATTTCGAAGGCAAAGGCGTGCACTATATGGTCAAAAAACCTGAACAGTTCCGCAACCAGAATGTGGTGCTGGCGGGTGGCGGCGACTCTGCACTGGACTGGACCATTTTCCTTGCCGACATTGCTTCACGCGTAACACTGGTTCACAGGGGAGACACATTCCGGGGCGCGCCGGATTCAGCCGAAAAGGTTTTTGAGCTTGCCGAAAAAGGAAAGATCGACTTAATCCTGCAATCCCAGGTAAGCAGCCTGGGCGGAAATGGTGTTTTGAAAGAAATTTCGATTACAGGCAATGATAAGAACGTAACCACCATTCCCACCGACCATTTTATCCCGCTTTTTGGATTAAGCCCCAAGCTCGGCCCGATTGCCGACTGGAATTTGGGGGTTGAAAAATCGGCCGTTATAGTCGACACACTGGATTACTCCACCAACGTCCCGCGTATATATGCCATAGGCGACATTAACACTTATCCGGGCAAATTAAAACTGATTCTCTGCGGTTTCCACGAGGCGGCCACTATGATGCAGAGCGCATTTAAATATGTGTATCCGGATCAGAAATTAAGTTTTAAATACACAACTGTCAACGGAGTTAACGCTTTTTAGCCATGATAAATATTCAAGTAGAAGATAACAACGGAGACCGTCAGGAGCTGGAAGTGCCTGTGGATATGGGGCTAAACCTGATGGAAATGCTTAAAGCATATGAATACGACATTCAGGCGACGTGCGGCGGAATGGGACTGTGTGCAACCTGCCACATTGCCGTGCTGGAAGGAGGAGAAGGTTTGCCCGAACTGAACGACAATGAACTGGAAACGCTGGACACCTTGCCGGACGCCGAATCAAACAGCCGCCTGGCCTGCCAGCTCCGCTGCAATGATCAGATGAACGGCCTGGTGATCCGGTTGAAAGCCTTGCAAGAAGCGTAATTTAAGGTTATAGAATTTTGGAATATAGTGCATAAACCTTCGCCTTCATAAAGCGGAGGTTTTTAGTTTGAAGTGTATTTATATCCTAGACTTGATCAGCGGCACAACCTTATCAACCCAAAGCTGGTGCATTTTGCCCGAATAGTGAAGGTTATCACGCGCCAGCAGGGTAGGGTCCTTTAATGCTTGCCTGGAAATGGGGGTTATATCAATGAAAATGACTTTCAACTTATCACACTCTTCTTTTGCAACCAGATTGAACGCATCAATTTCTTTGGTAATGTTCGCACGGTCACTTTCTCCGTAGGGCGTTGTGCCCCAATCCGGAATCGACAACACAAAAACGTGGTCCACTTTGCCGCTGGCTAGCGCGATGCTTTTGGTTAGCAAAGTGCGGAATTCGGTTCTGTATTCGTCAATGCTTTTGCCCTGAAACTGGTTATTAACGCCAATCATGAGCGACACCAGATCATAACCCGTCGCGGGTTTGGCATTATCAACTGAAAAAATAAGGTCCCGCGTCGTCCAGCCTGTGGTGGCAATAATGTCCGGTGAACGAAACTGAATTCCATTCTCTTTCAAGCTTTTAACCAATAGAACCGGCCAGCGCTCGGCTTCCGTAACGCTCTGCCCGATCGTATAGGAATCGCCTAAGGCAAGCATTTTTGCACCAGGTTCGGTGCTGCCCGGATTATATGCATTACCGGAATCCGCTTTTTTGCTGGAACCGGTAAGCAGCGCGGTGTATAAAAATAATATTTGAAGAAGCTTCATCTCGATTGTTTGTTTACAGGAGTGCTTTGCGGTGGTTCCAATTCAAAAAAATCACCATTAAATGTATGTTTTTTGCCCGTGCCATCGGTCATTTTGGTACTTTTGAACGTATTTAATCTCGTTGAAGCCGCTTATGACCATTTCAGAACGGTGATTCGGGCGATTTAATTTTAGCAGATAATGACTTATTGTTTAGGGATAAAAGTAAAAGAAGGGCTTGTGGCATTGGCCGACACCCGCATTACAGCTGGCACCAATACGACTGTAAAAAAGAAGATGTATGTAACGCAAAAGGATAATTATTCGCTTTTTATCATGACCAGCGGACTGCGTTCCGTGCGGGATAAGGCGGTGCATTATTTCGAAGAGCTGATTAGCGAAGGCGTTGTATATAATAAGCTTTACAAAGCTGTGAATGCGTTCGGAGAGCAGATTAAGCGTGTTGCAGAAGAGGATAGGGCGTCGCTGGAACGTGCAGGATTGAAATTCAACCTGAACACCATCGTTGGTGGACAATTGAAGGACGATATGGATCACAAACTGTTCCTGCTTTATTCCGAAGGGAACTGGGTGGAACTCGACGAAGGTTCACCCTATGTGATCATCGGAAACTCCGGCCAGGGAAAAGCCATCCTGAACCGCGTGTTGAACGGCGAATCCACAATGAAGCAGGCCTTGAAAGCTGGTTTCCTGTCGTTTGACTCGACGCGCGTTAGTAATAATGATGTCGATTTTCCCATTGACGTGGTCCTTTACAAAAAGGACAGCTTCAAAATTGTTGAACATCGTTATGAAAAGAAAGATCTGGAACAGATTTCAGACATCTGGGCCGATAAGCTGAAACAAGCGCTCGACGACATTCCCGAAGAATGGATGGATCAGAGTTTCGAGAAAATAGTATAAACAACAAAGGCTGCCCATTTGAGCAGCCTTTGTTGTTTATAAAGTCATTGTGAATTTCTAGACGGGATATTTGTAAACCCGGACATTAGGTAGGCCTCACATTCTTTCCTTGCCGCTTGGCGATTGAAAGCAGTAATGCGGGCAGCAGAATAAGGTTTGTACACATGGCAACCAGCAGGGTAATGGAAACCATCACACCCATCGCCGCCGTTCCTCCGAAGCTTGATGCTGCGAAAATAGAAAATCCGCAGAACAAGATCACCGCCGTGTAAATCATGCTAAGCCCGGTTCCGAAAAGGGATTGCGTTACAGCCTGTGAAGGCGTAAGGCCGTTCTTGTGCAACTCCTCGCGATATCGTGTGAGGAAATAGACAGTTCCGTCCGACGCAATGCCGAATGTAATGCTGAAAATCAAAATAGTGGTCGGCTTGAAATAAATGCCAAAATAACCCATAATCCCGGCTGTAAGGGCCAATGGGATCAAGCAAGGCAGCTTGGAAAGCAAAATGATCGGGATGGACCTGAAAAGCACCATGCCGACAATGGCGATCAGAACAATCGCGATCAGCAAGCTTTCATACAGATTACTAAGCAGATAATCATTGCTTTTAAGGAAAACAAGGCTATGACCTGTTAGGCTCACTTTGTATTTTTCAGGACTAAATATGGAATCCACTTTGGGGCGGATTTTTTGCATAAGCTCCTTAATGCGCTCAGAACCAACGTCGGCCATTTGAAAACTGACACGTGTAACGCTTTTGTCTTTGCTCAAAAATGCATTCAACTGCTTCGCCGCACCCTGCTGGTCCTGCACGTAACCAGTTAGCTTATTCAGTTCTAAAACGCCTGGTAATGCATAATATTTAGCATTGCCGCCCCGGTAAGACTGGTATAAAAACCTTGAAGCTTCCACCACCGAAAGCGGTTTGGAAAACTCAGGGAACTTGGCCATCTCATTCTGGAAAGCCTTTATTTTATAGAGCACTTCGGCCTGGTCAGCGAAAATCCCGTTTGGCTGTTTGGTATCGATCATCACCTCAAACGGCAGTACACCATTGAAGTTTTTCTCAAAGAATCTCAAATCCGTGTAAACGACATCTTTCTTGGGAAGATCGTCAACAACGTAACCGATGGTCTTTATTTTGGTCATTCCAAAAGCCGAGATGATGATCAGCAAAACCATCGCCATATAAATTTCCTTACGGCGATTGTGCACCAGGTAATCGATTTTTCGAAGGAAACCGGAGGCCCATCTACCATCGAGATGTTTCAGATGGCGCGCTTTTGGAACGCTCATATAATGCAATGTGATCGGCAAAAGTAGCAGGCAGAGCACATAAGTAGCCATCACACTGATCGCCGCCACAACGCCGAATTCGACAAGTAAAATGCTGTTTGTAAAGTAAAATACGCCAAATCCAATCGCGGTGGTCATGTTGGCCAGGAAGGTCGACAAGCCGATCTGCCGGATCATTTCAAGCAAAGCTTCGTCCTTATTATTATGCGATCGGAGCTCTGCCTGGTATTTATTGATTAAAAAGACGCAGTTAGGAACACCAATTACGATCAAAAGCGGAGGAAGAAGGCCGGTAAGTGCAGTGATTTTGTAATTAAAAAGATGCAAAATCCCGACAGAAAACACAACGCCGATCAGCACCACAACAATGGATAACAATGTTAGTCTGAGCGACCTGAAAAACGCCCAAAGGATCAGTAATGTCACAAAAACTGCCAGTCCCATGAATAGCTCCATTTCGCCGGAGATCTTTTTCATGTTTACTGTGCGGATATAAGGCATCCCGGAATAATGCAGATCCGCCTGATATTTCGTCCCGAATTCTTCGGCCATTGCTTCAATGTCGCTGACAATAGTAAGCCTGCGCTTTGAATTCAGTTCTTTGTCGTTGAATGTTACAACGATGAGCGTTGCATTGGTTTTACTATTGAGGACCAGTCCCTCGTAAATCGGCAGGTTGGCAATTTCTTTCTGAATGCTGTCCGCCTCGGCCTGCGTGGATGGAATTTGCTTGATAACCGGCGCTACGTCAAACTTTCGGAGGCTGTCATTGCGGTTGATCTTATAGACATTTGCAAGTGAAAGCACATTTTTAATGCCCTCGGTGTTCTTAATGCGCTGGGTAAGCTTGCACCAGTCGCGAAATTTATTGATCTCAAAAAGCTGCGGATCCTGCCAGCCGATCACCATCACGCTGCCATCTTCTCCGAAGAGTTTCCTGAAATCCTGATATTCTTTTTCAACCGGATCGTTGGAAGGCAATATTCGTGCAAAATTGTAAGAGAGTTCGATCTTGCTGGCCTGATATGCCATGAAAACCGTTGAAACAAATACCAGTGCAACCCACAAAAGCCGGTAGCGGATAATGTAAGTTGCTATTTTATTCCACATAATAAATTAGTCAGTTCCACAAAAAGGTGCAAATATACGGACAGGGAAGCGAAAGTGAGACTTTTCACGAGATATATCCGGCTTTGAAGATGTTTACAAAAGACGATCCAATTGACATTTAGAGACTTTGCAAACCGGCAATTTTTTCGAGATGATGGTAACCAATGCCAAAATACTGCTTGGCCTCCTGAATCTTTTTAAGTATTCCCGGCTGATCAGCCATGTTGCGCTTGTCTTTTGTTCCAACAATCATGACGTTTTTCGGTGTGTGGGCGTCAGAAATGAATTCAAAAACTTTGGTTTTATATCCGAAGTATTCCAGGATCATTGCCCGGATCCCGTCCGTAACCATCTCAGCCTGCCGTTCGAGGAATATCCCGTATCGGGTAAGAAACTGAACATCGTTCCCGGTTTTGCTTTTTTCCATTTCCCGGCGGATCTGTTTGTGACAACAAGGCGCCACGACGATCAGGTCTGCGCCGGCGGAAATGCCTTTGAAGATGGCATCGTCCGTGGCTGTGTCACATGCATGAAGCGCAATGAGAAGATTGACGTTCTTGCTGTCAAAATTTTCAATTGTCCCTTCCTCAAAATGCAGATTTTCAAAGTTTGAATGCTGCGCGATCTCGTTGCATAATGCCACAAGGTCCTGCCGGAATTCCACACCCGTAACATGCGCGTCGACATGCAGGACGTTTTTCAGATAATCGTAGAGGGCGAATGTGAGATAACCCTTTCCTGAGCCCATATCGGCCACATTAAGCTGCTTATCGGTAGGTATTTCTTTAATCAGCGCGCTTAAAATTTCAATGTAATGATTGATCTGCCGAAATTTATCCTGCGCCTTTTTGAAGACATTCCCGTCTTTGTCGGTAATGTTCAGCTCATGCAAATAGCTTTTATTCTCGCTGCTGATCAGCCTGCTTTTGCTGTGATCGTGTTCTGGAAGAGGCACTTCTTTTGTATCGGTAACCTTCTTTTTAAGGGTAATTTTGTTGTTTTTCAGAATCTCGAATTGCAATTCTTCTGCTTCGGTGAAGAGTGTGCCAACGTGGAAGTCCTTTGCAATAAGCTCTTCAAAAAGTGTTCTGGTTTCGTCCAGACTGTAATTTTTGACAATGTCCCTTGTCTTATATCGGTAAGTAAAACTGAACTTCTCTTCTTTTTTAATCAGAACCCTTCTCACATAAATGTTTTTCAGGTTCTCCTCAGATCCCTTATAATTCCCGAGGGAGAGCTTTATAAAGGAATTGTTTGAAATACTCTGTTCAAATGCGTTAATAAATTCTTCTACTCTTGGCAAAATATTCATAGATAAGGATGCTCTTGTTCGTTAAATCAGGGTCTTCGGGATTTCAATGTCAACTTTCAGTCCCTTGGGCTGCTGACTGATGATCTGCACTTTCCCGCGCAGACTTTCTACTCGGTTCTTCACATTTTTAAGCCCTACACCTTGCCGCGAAGGCTCCACCATGCCATTGCCATTGTCAATGATCGTCAGGTGAATGTTCTTGTTTTCGGTGAGGTTAATGCTTGCCTTGTTCGCGCCGGAATGCTTGATAATGTTGTTGGTGAGTTCCAGAACAATGCTGTAAAGCTCAAATTCCGTCTTGTTATTCAAACGATGCGACATGCCGGAAACATTAAAACTGAATTCGATATTCTTGTTCTCGTTCATCTTGTCGATCAGCCGGTGCATTGCCATCACGAGCCCGTGCTCTTCCAGTTCGGGCGGCATCAGGTTGTGTGACAGGCTGCGTACTTCCCGGTAAGCTGCGCCTACCATCTGATGTACGCTTTCATAGATTTTTTGCTCCTCCGGTGAAAGCACTTTTTTATCAATACCAAACAAATACCAGTTCAATGAGGCAAGCGTTCCGCCCAGGTTGTCATGGAGTTCGGCTGCAACACGTTTACGCTCAATCGCTTGCCCACGCGCCATCGCTTCGCTGATCTCCGCATTCTTCCTGCGCAGTTTCTTGTTGTTAAACCAGAGAAATGCAGCAAATGCAATGATCAGACATGAAAAACCAATCAGAAACCGCTGCACAGTGCGCTGCTCGGCAATGATCTTATTCTGAATTTGCGAGTCCATGATCTGATTGTCATAGCTCAGCTGAAACATGGTGTATTGTCTCTGAACATATTCCGTGTGAAGCATACGCCGGTTGAAGATCACCTTTTCCATGTAATCGAGCGCTTCCCGGAACATTTTCTTGTTCTTATAGGCCCGCGCGAGCGATAGTAACGCCCAGTTGGTCTGCTGCGAAGAGTGGAATATTGTTGAATAATCCAGCGCGCGTGCGGCAGTCGTGATCGCCAGCTCGTTCTGATTGCTCAGGCAATAAATGTTGGCCAGATCATTCAGTACATTAAGCTCTCCGTAACGGTTGTTTATTTTCTGAAACAGCACAAGCGAGCGTTTCAGCAAATCCTCCGCTTGTTCGCGTTCTTTCCGGATGACGTGCAGGTAACCCCGGTTTTGGAGCACCGTAGCCCGGCCCCAATCCGAGTTCATCTTGTCAAAACGCGCATAAGCCTGCTCATAATAGGGGATCGCCTCTGCAAACAAGCTTTTTTCCCGGTAAGAATTTCCCAGGGCATTGATGCAAGTCGCAGCCGAGCTGTCCTCGCCAAGCTCTTCAAAAATGGCGATGGCCTGCCGGTAATTTATCTGTGCGGAATCCCACTGCCGGTATTCAGAATAGCTTTCGGCAAGGAAATACTTTGAGTAAGCTGTGTAAAAGGGCAGGTCTTTGGACAGCGACATGGTTTCGTTAGAGAGCTCCCGGAGCACGTCATAACTGCCATCCATCAGATAGTAAGTGCTTAATAAATTGTAAGCGAGTATTTTACCTTTGCTCCACCGGTGTTTCTGTGAAAGTCTCAACACATGTTTGGAATAAAACATGGCCTTTTCAGCATCCTGAAACAAATATTCTTTCGCGAACTGGTGATATTTTAAGATCAGGACGGTGTCTTCTGCAAAACCCTCGACGGGGACAGCTTCAACGACCTCTTTCTTTGCACCAACACTATCATTATGGTCAGAAACAGAAGTACAACGACTCCCGCTTACCAGCGTTGCCAAAGACAAGATCGTTAAAAGTCTGTACAAATTACCCATAGACTAAACTGCCGCTACGGGTAAAATGGGCCACCAGAAGCAGCAAGTGTAGGTTTTCATATAGGTCGTCGAGTGTAGATTAGAGATCCAAAGATAAAAAGTAATTATAAAAGCGCAGGACTATCGGGCCTTAAAAGTGAGGGATGTGGTATATTTCCCGCAAAAAATTACAATTTACTTACAAAAGGGTTGTCTTTTATATAAAACCGGTAAAGCAACTCTTTACCGACATTAATTCCAATGCGTACAGACGATCCGATTTCAAGATCCTGCACTTCCCGATCATGAATGTACAGGGGCCCGCCAGTCAATAATATGTTGTTGTGCAACGATCTTTCTATGCCCATGGCCCTTGCCAGATTTCCCGGACCTTTGCACAACTCATTTACTTTCAACTGCTTCGTGCGGATTTTCGGGGCCGTCTTGCCGGGGATCAGCGACCGGCGCAATTCCATCAACTCAATGCCTTTTACGGGCTGCAACGCGCGGATCAGCACTGCCTCGCCGATGCCTTCGTGGTTGCTGACCACATTAAAACATTCGTACATACCGTAGATCAGATATACGTAGCTCGTGCCCGCAATCCCATACATGGGTTCCGTACGCGCTGTGCGCCTGTTGTATGCGTGACAGGCAGGATCATCGGAAAGATAAGCTTCGGTTTCAACGATAATACCGCTGGTAACGCCATCCGGACTCTCATGAACGAGCTCGCAGCCCAGTAATTTCTCCGCCAGCGAGCGCGTGTCATAAGCAGCGTAAAAAGATAATGGCAGTATGCTATCCGGCACCGGTTAGATAATGTTCATAGTTTGTTCCTTGATCTTTTCAAGCTCATCCTTCATTTGAACAACCAAATGCTGGATCGTTGCATCATTCGCTTTCGAGCCGATTGTATTGATCTCACGGCCGATTTCCTGTGCTATGAAGTTCAGCTTTTTACCGTTGCTTTCAGGCGATTGCAATGTTTCTGTGAAATAGGTAAGGTGGTTGGCAAGCCTAATTTTCTCTTCCGAAATGTCAAATTTCTCTACGTAATAGATCAGTTCCTGCTCAAATCGGTTGGTATCGAAGTTATCATCCGCAAGAAGCTCCCTGATCTGCTTTTCAAGCCGCTCGCGAACAGCCGGAATTCTTAATTTGTCTTGCTCGGAAACGCTGTTCAGCAAAGTTTGAATGGTGTTAATATACTCTGTGAACTTGTCAGAGGTCATTTTGCCTTCCTGCTCCCTGAAAACCGAGCATTTGCGGATCGCTTCCATCACAGCCACTTTAATCTGCGTCCAGTCATTTTCTTTGCTGGAATCATCAACCGTTTCGTTATTATAAGCGTTAGGCATTTGCAGCGCAATGCGGAACAATTCCGTAAAATCCGGGCTGAACCCAATGGCTGACGCAGTATCAGAAAGGTCTGTATAGTAGGCATTTACCAGCGCTCTGTTAACAGAAGTTGAAGCAACTGTTTTTCCAACCGGCTGAACTGTCAATGTAAACTCAACTTTACCGCGTTCAAGCGACTGAGTGAGCAAGTTGCGGATCTCGATTTCGCGTTCAGAAAACTGCCTTGGAATGCGGCAGTAAATGTCCAGAAACTTAGAATTCAGCGTTTTTATTTCAACCGTAACATTTATGGAATCGGATTCGATGTTGGATACACCGTATCCGGTCATTGATTTTAACATTGGTTTTTGATCTAGGTAAAATGGATGTAAAGCACCGCCCCGTAAGCCAGCCGCCGAGTGTTAGTTATTAAACCGCTGCTTTCCCCCGGACTTGGCAGGATGCTGGCTTTCAGATTGTTGTGGTTTTGAAATTAATGCATGCTTATTAATATCCTCGTTCACCACCCGGAACCTGGAAACGTCGCATGCCAGGTAAATGGCTTGAAGCAAGGAGCCGGGTTCTGCTATATTTTTGCCTGCAATGTTGTAGGCCGTTCCGTGATCAGGGGAAGTTCTTACCGCCGAAAGTCCGGCTGTGAAGTTCACACCTTCGTTGAATGCAAGGGTTTTAAAAGGAATCAAACCCTGGTCGTGATACATGGCTAAGACAGCGTCGTACTGCTTGTAAGTAGCGGCAGCAAAGAAGCCATCTGCCGGAAAAGGACCGAATACAAGGTTGCCTTTTTCCTTAAAATTCTTGATTACGGGCGTAATGACATCTATTTCTTCGTTTCCAAGCAAACCGTTTTCCCCGGCGTGCGGGTTAAGCCCCAGTAAGGCCAGTTTGGGTTTTTTTATGCCAAAATCCCCTTTCAACGATTGCAACATCTGCTCAATTTTAGCCGTCAGCTTCTCGGTTGTAACATTGGTGCTGACCTTGTCAAGCGGAATGTGCCCAGACAGAACGCCAACGCGAAGTTCGCCGGAGACCATAAACATTAACGCATCTTCTTTGCCGAAAGACTGCGCCAGAAACTCCGTATGACCCGGAAATTTGAAATCTTCACTCTGAATGTTGTCCTTATTGATCGGCCCTGTTACCAGCGCCTGTATTTTTCCTTCTTTCAGGTCTTCGACGGCTCTTTTCAATGATGCAAAAGATCCTTGTCCTGCCTCCGGGGTTATCTTTCCTGGCTGGATTTCGGTTTGATGGTCGTGCCAGCAAGTGATGACGTTGGTAAGCTTCGGATTGGCCTGATCTGCTTTTTGAATGCCGTGTAAAGTCCATTCTTTCATTTCAAACAGATTGCGATACTGGTTAAGCACGCGCAACGATCCGTAAATGATGGGTGTGCACAATTTTGCTAACTGATTCCCTTCTAGTGCTTTGAGTATAACTTCCGGCCCGATTCCGTTGTAATCGCCTAATGTAATTCCTATAACAGGTTTATCGCTGATTTGATCGCTCATGTAGGTTTAATGCTGTTGTAACTGTTCTTCTGAGTAATTCTGTATTACTTTTGCGCAATGTCTGACCGGCAAGTTACAAAAAATCCCGTGCTCCTATGAAAATCCTGATCGCAGACTCTATGCATCCCTCGCTTTTTGAAATGTTACGGGATGAAGGCTGGGATTATTCCTATCACCCGGAATTCCGCCGGGAAGATATATTAGACAACATTGCGGGTTACGCAGGGCTCATGATCCGCAGCAAAACGAATGTTGACGAAGAAATGCTTGCTGCGGCAACCGATCTGCGATTTATAGCCAGGGCAGGAGCAGGGCTCGACCTCATCGATCTGGAAGCCGCTGCAAAACGCGACATAGAAGTTTTCCACGCTGGAACTGGGAACCGCGATGCCGTGGCTGAACACGCAGTTGGAATGCTGCTTGCCCTTTTTAACAACATATTACGGGCCGACCGCCAGGTTCGCAGCGGAACATGGGACCGGGAAGGAAATAGAGGCGTGGAGCTTTTGAAAAAAACCGTGGGCATTATTGGCTACGGAAACAATGGTTCTGCCACTGCCCGGCGACTGAGCGGATTTGGCTGCCGCGTGCTTGCGTATGACAAATACCGTGACAATTACAGCGACGCCTACGCCACTGAATCCAGTCTGGAAGAGATTATGCAGCAAGCGGACGTTATAAGCCTGCACATTCCATTGACGGAGATTACGCGTTATATCGTCAATGATGATTTTGTAAACAATTTTTCCAAGCCTTTTTACTTAGTAAACCTTTCACGGGGCGAAACTGTGAGCCTTGACGCAGTTGTCAATGGATTAAAGTCCGGTAAGATCCTGGGTGCTTGTCTGGATGTGTTGGAAAATGAAAAGATCAGCAAACTGACGGACGGGCAACAGGAGACATTCGATTACCTGCGGGCCTCGGATAATGTAGTGCTCACCCCGCACATTGCAGGCTGGACACATGAGAGTTACGTACGTATCAATGAAGTGTTGATTGAACAGATACGGAGCTGGATCTGACCAAAACATCGACTTTCAACAAACCAAACAGTGACTGTCACAGTCAAAACGGAACCGGCTATAAACAAATATGCCGACCAAAGGTCGGCACGTTTGCATCTATTAGCCATGAAAAATAAAATACTTACTTACCAAGTGTACCTCTCAGTGCACGTGGGATCTCAACTGAAGCAATCGGGTTGCTTGCGGCTGTTAATATAACGAAATTTTCAGCCTTAACTGCACCAACCTTAACAGATTTTCCTAAATCCAGCTCAGTTACATCAACATCTACGTAGTCTGGAATGTTCTCAGCCAAACCTTGTACACGCAATTTACGCAATTTTTGGTTCATTTTACCACCTTTCATAACACCAGATGATGTACCAGTCAATTTAACGGGAACGTCAACTTTAATTTCTTTGCCGTCAACGATCTGCAAGAAATCCGCGTGGATCAATGAGTCGTTAACAGGGTGAAATTGTCTTTCCTGCAAGATGGCATTATATAGAGTACCCTCGATATTGAGCGTAACATTAAAAATATCCGGTGTGAAAAGCAACTCGCGGAACAACATAGCCGGTGCATAAAAATGAACCTGCTCAGCTCCACCATACAGCACAGACGGAACATAACCTTGTGAACGTAGTTCGGTCGCTTCCGTCTTGCCGAGATTCGCTCTTTTAAACCCTACAATCTCATGCGTTTTCATAAGAATATTTAATTAAGAAGATAAAAAATAAAAAAATTTACTGATAATTTATAAACAAAGAACTAATAGATTCATGATCACGGATACGCCCGATGGCTTTTGCGAATAATTCTGCAACCGACAATACGCGTATTTTATCATTCTGTTGCTTCAAAGGAATCGTATCAGTGATAATCAGCTCTTCCAAAACAGAATTGGCAATATTTTCGTGCGCTTTACCCGACATAATCGCGTGGGTACTAATGGCCCGCACAGAATTGGCCCCTTTTTCGATAATCAATTCAGCAGCTTT
This sequence comes from Dyadobacter chenhuakuii, assembly GCF_023821985.2. Lineage (NCBI taxonomy): Bacteria > Pseudomonadati > Bacteroidota > Cytophagia > Cytophagales > Spirosomataceae > Dyadobacter > Dyadobacter chenhuakuii. The sequence continues at coordinate 1,258,327 of NZ_CP098805.1, forward strand.
GCAAAGTGTGCCACCGGTGTCAATCAAATCATCCACCAGTACAACATCCATGCCTTCCACATCCCCGATCACCTGCATACTCGCGATTTCATTTGCCCGTTTCCGGTGCTTATCGCAAAGGATCATATCAACATTCAAAAACTTCGCAAAATTACGCGCCCTCGCTGCTCCACCCATATCCGGCGACGCAATCAGCAGGTTTTTGAGGTTCAGGGATTTAATGTAGGGAACGAAAATAGACGTTCCTTCCAAATGGTCAACAGGAAGGTCAAAAAAGCCCTGGATCTGTCCTGCGTGCAAATCAACTGTCATCAGACGATCCACGCCGACAGAAGTAAGCAGGTTAGCAACCACTTTCGCAGCAATCGCCACACGTGGCTTATCTTTACGGTCCTGCCTAGCGTAACCAAAGTAAGGAATTACTACAGTCACATAATGAGCAGAAGCGCGACGTGCGGCATCCACCATTAAAAGCAATTCCATCAGATTGTCAGCCGGAGGAAAAGTGGACTGGATCAGGAAAACGTCGCACCCTCTAACCGATTCTTCGAAGCTGGGCGAAAGCTCTCCGTCACTGAATTTCCTTAATGTATAACCTCCCAGCTCTTTGCCATAATACCTGGCAATGTCTTTGGCCAAATATTCGGATTGACTTCCCGAAAATATTTTTACTGTATTAAATGAACCCATTGGCCAAACTGAAATTTGCGCAAAATTAAATAAAATCGATCAGATACGGTAATATCTGGTCAAAAAAGTATGGTAAAGTTTCAAACAAAGCCACCCGACCGTCAGGCCGATCATGCAGCCGATCACAATATCTGCGGGATAATGTACGCCTACATAGACCCTGCTATACGAATAAATAGCGGCCCAGATGAACAGGAACCACATGTACGGCAATTTTGTCCGTAAAAAAGCAAACCAGGTCATTGCCACAGCAAAACTTGTGGAAGCATGCGATGATGCAAAACCATAAAGTCCGCCGCAACCCGTGACCTGATGCACCAAACCCTGCAATTCGGGTTCGTGACAAGGCCTGTACCGAACGAAATAAGGCTTCATAAGTCCGGATGTGATCTTATCAGCAATGATCACTGCAATCAGCACAACGGCGAGCTCTGCCAGTCCTTTTTTCCAATCCTTTCTTAAATGGACTGCGATCAGGACAATGTACATGGGAATCCACGTGTATTTGTATGTGATCCAATACATTAAGGTGTCGAGCCAGGGCACATGCTGACCGTTTAACCAGAGAAAAAGATCCTGGTCGGAATTGATCAGCATGTCAACGCTTTCTGTCATGAGCTGAAACCGAGAACTTTACGGACTTTCGCAATCGTTTCCTGCGCAATAGCGCGCGCTTTCGTCTCGCCTGCTACAAGGATGGCTTCCAGCTCTTGCTCATTTTCCATATAATAGTTGAAAATGCGGCGCGGCTCAGCGAATTTTTCCAGCATACATTCCAATAATGCTTGTTTGGCGTGCCCGTAGCCGTAACCGCCATTCAGATAGTTCTGACGCATGGTAGCAACGTCGCTTTCAGAGGCGATGAGGCTGTACAGCTTAAATGTAATGTCTGTTTCGGGATCCTTTGGTTCTTCCAAGGGCGTGGAGTCAGAAACAATCTTTTTAATCGATTTTTTCAACTCGTTTTCCGGAACGAATATATCAATGTAGTTGTGGTAAGACTTACTCATTTTCTGGCCGTCGACGCCCGGAATCGTCATGATGCGCTCGTCAATTTGCGGTTCGGGCAACACCAGCATTTCCTCTCCGGCGATTTGATTGAAGCGTGTGGCAATGTCCTTTGTCATCTCCAGATGCTGCTTCTGGTCTTTTCCTACCGGGATAATGTTCGCATTATAAAGCAAGATATCCGCAGCCTGCAAAACCGGGTAAGTAAACAAGCCAGCATTCACATCCGCCAGCTTCTCTGATTTTTCTTTGAAAGACGTCGCATTCGCCAGCATTGGAAACGGTGTAAAACAATTGAGATACCAAGCCAGTTCAGTATGTTCCTGAATTCTGGACTGTCTCCAAAAAACGTTTTTCTCAAAATCGAAACCGAACGCTATCCAGGTTGCCGCAATAGCACGTGCATATTCATGTCTTAATTTCCCATCTTTAATAGAAACAAGCGAATGAAGGTCCGCGATAAAAAAGAAGGATTCATTGTCAGGGTTTCTTGAAAGTTCAATAGCGGGAACGATCGCCCCCAAAATATTCCCCAAATGGGGCCTTCCACTACTTTGAATGCCTGTTAGGATTCTGGCCATTTATAGTTTGTTACTGGTATTATTTTGTTGAATCAATTATAGAACGAATTTCCTTAATAGGAATAGTTTCTTTTTCGGACTTATCGTAAATGGTAATTAACACTAACTCGTTGTCAGTGAACATGAAATGTGTAATTATCCTAATTCCTCCACTTTTGCCTTTCCCTTTACTTTTTACTGGCCATCTGATTTTGAAAATTTCAGAACCAAGCGGCTTTCCGGTAGTTGGGTTTTCCGTCAGATTTATGATAAGTTTTTGAATGTCTGTGTATAGAGACGGATATTTTTTTGCTAGCCTTTTGTATTCTCGTCTAAATTCGTGTGTGTAAGTGATTTCAATCATTGATAAATGTGCTAATCTTTGAATAAATCGTTGATGTGAGGTTTTGGTAATTTCCCTTCCTTCATAAGTTTCACTTCTTTCAATCCCCGGGCTAGCGAATCAAGTATCTTTTGCTTCCTCAACTTAGCTTGTAATTGCTCCCATTCTTCATTTGGAACAACGACAGCGGTTTTTTTAGTATACTCCTTCAATAAAAATGGACGGTTCATAGCTTTCTCCTGATTATCAGTTTTTAAGAGATTTTCCAATTTCTAATTTGTCAAAATTCGTTAAATTGAATCACAAAACGTAGTAAATTTGAATTTTATAGCTTCACCAAGATACGATGGAATCCAAAACACTTCACTTTTTAAGTCAACTAGCCGAAAATAATAACAGGGATTGGTTCCAGCAAAATAGAAAGGATTACGATGCAGCAAAGGCGGATTTGGAGCAACTGGTCGCTTACCTGATCCAGGAAGTGGGCAAGTTTCAGGATCTGGGCAATTTGCAAGTCAAAGAATGTATTTTCAGGATCAACCGCGATATCCGGTTTTCAAAAAATAAAGCACCCTACAAAAATAACCTGAGTGCGGGCATCGGCCCGGGTGGCAAGGGCTCCGGGAAAATCGACTATTATCTTCAAATACAGCCAGGTAACAAGACGTTTCTGGGCGGCGGCATGTGGGAAACCACACCCGAGCAACTGGCCAGATTTCGTCAGGAGATCGATTACAATGCGGATGAGTTGAAGCAGATTATCCATGACAAAGAATTTCATGCCTATTACCCGAACATCGAAGGCGAGGCTTTGAAAACGACGCCAAAAGGTTACGCCAAAGATCATCCTGAGATTGAGCTCCTGAAACAGAAGCAACTTTTTTTCTCTCACACTTTCACAGATAAAGAAGTGGCTTCCAAGGACTTTGGAAAAATGGTCGTAAAAGGCATTTCGATCCTTAAACCTTTTACGGATTATATGAATTATGTTATATATGAACAGCCTGCGGAGTCCTGAATCTGAGTGCCTGCCTTTCTGATTAGTCCACAATTCCAAATTACATTTTAGCGTATGCAATTTTCACACTTGCACTGCCACACCCAATTTTCACTTCTCGACGGTGCGGCGGATATAAAAAAGCTTTTCAAAAAGGCCAAGGAAGACAATATGCCTGCCGTTGCCATCACGGATCATGGAAACATGTTTGGCGTGTTCGAATTTGTAGCGGAAGGCAATAAGCAGGGAATTAAGCCGATTGTAGGATGCGAATTTTATGTGGTGGAAGACCGGCATATCCGACAGTTTACAAAAGATAAAAAGGACGTCCGGCATCACCAGTTGCTGCTGGCAAAAGACGAACAGGGATACAAAAACCTGGTTAAAATGTGTTCGCTCGGCTTTATAGAGGGAATGTATGGCAAGTATCCCCGGATTGATAAAGAGCTGATTGTCAAGTATCATAAGGGATTAATTGCCACGACTTGCTGCATTGGAGCTATTATTCCGAAGACCATTTTAAGAAAGAGTGAAGAGGAAGCGGAGAGGGAATTTAAATGGTGGCTGGATCTGTTCGGAGAAGATTTCTATGTGGAATTGCAACGCCATGAGATCCGCGATCAATTAATTGTGAACCAGGTTCTTGTCAAATTTGCCAGGAAATACAATGTTAAGATTATCGCCTCCAATGACTCGCATTATGTGGATCAGGAAGACTGGAATGCGCATGATATCTTGCTGTGTATCAATACGGGCGATAAGCAAAGCACGCCTTCGGCAAAGGATTTTGACGATGATAAAGGCATTCCGAAAGGCTCGCGTTTCGCGTTTTTCAATGATCAGTTTTATTTCAAAAACACCAGCGAAATGATGAAGCTGTTCAACGACTTGCCCGAGTCGCTGGACAATACGAATGAAATTGTAGATAAAATAAAAGCCCTGGATCTGCGGAAAGATATTCTGCTGCCTAATTTCCCGATTCCCGAAGAATTTAAGACGCATACTTTGTCGGAAATGTTTGGTAAAAAGGAGCTTACGGCCGATGTGTTAAACCAGTGGGAATATCTCAAACACCTTACATTCGAAGGGGCGAAGTTCAAATATGGAACGATAACGCCTGAGATAGAGGACCGTCTGAACTTTGAGCTGCAAACGATCCGGAACATGGGTTTTCCGGGTTACTTCCTGATCGTGGCCGATTTTATTGACGCAGGCCGCAAAATGGGCGTTTTCATTGGTCCAGGACGTGGTTCGGCAGCCGGCTCCGTGGTGGCCTATTGCACCGGGATCACCAACATTGACCCGATCAAGTACGACCTGCTTTTCGAGCGTTTCCTGAATCCTGACCGTATTTCACTTCCTGATATTGATACGGATTTCGATGATGAAGGCCGTCAGAAAGTGATCGATTATGTTGTTAAAAAATATGGCTATAACCAGGTTGCGCAAATTGTAACATACGGCACGATGGCCGCCAAATCGGCGATCAAGGACGTAGCGCGCGTGATGGACCTGCCGCTTGCAGATGCTAATATGCTCGCGAAACTTGTTCCGGACAAGCCCACCTATAATATGACGCTTAACCGGATCTTTACAGCGCCGCTGGAAGGAGAGGGGAGTTTGACGAAGAAAGAAGGAATTGCGCCTGAGGAGTTGGATAATGTGAAGAAAATGCGCGCTATTGCACTAGGCAACGACTTGCAGGCAAGCGTTTTACAAGAAGCAAGAAGGCTGGAAGGAACTGTGCGAAACACGGGAATTCACGCAGCAGGGATCATTATCGCTCCAAGTGATTTAACTGAAATCATTCCCGTAAGCACATCCAAAGATTCCGACTTCCTGATTACGCAATATCAGGGGAAGATTATTGAAGATGCGGGGGTTATTAAGATGGACTTTTTGGGTCTGCGAAACCTGACGATCATTAAGGAAGCATTGCGGCTGATCAAGCAGAACCATAATGTCGATATAGTGATCGACGACATTCCGCTGGACGATCCCAAAGTGTTTGAATTGTTCCAGAGAGGTGAAACCAACGCGATTTTCCAGTTTGAATCCGATGGGATGAAAAAATATATGCGCGACCTGATCCCCGATCGTTTCGAGCACTTGATCGCCATGAACGCATTATACCGCCCGGGTCCGATCGCCTACATTCCGAACTTCATCCGCCGTAAAAATGGATTAGAGGAAGTAACATATGATTTACCGGAACTGGAAGAGTATCTGGCGGATACATACGGGATTACGGTTTACCAGGAGCAAGTAATGCTTCTGTCCCAAAAGCTGGGCGGATTCACCAAAGGACAAGCTGATACATTGCGTAAAGCAATGGGTAAGAAGCAGATAGAAACGCTGAACAAAATGAAGGGCGACTTCATGAAAGGCGGCGCGGAGAAAGGCCTGGATACCAAAAAGCTCGAAAAGATCTGGACGGACTGGGAGGCTTTTGCATCTTATGCATTTAACAAATCCCACTCGACATGCTACGCCTTCGTTGCTTACCAGACAGCCTATCTGAAAGCGCATTATACCGCAGAATACATGTCTGCTGTATTGACGAGCTCGCTGGGCAACATTGAAAAGATCACATTCTTCATGGAGGAATGTAAAGCGCAGGGATTGAAGGTTTTAGGGCCGGATATTAATGAGTCTGACAGGCAGTTCAATGCAAATAAGAAAAGTGAGATCCGTTTTGGACTGGCAGGTGTGAAGGGAAGCGGCGACGCGGCCGTGGAATCCATCATCGAGGAGAGGAATCAGAACGGGCCGTTTAAAGATATATTTGATTTTATCATTCGCGTCAACCTGCGAACCGTTAATAAGAAGACGATAGAAAGTCTGGCTTATGCAGGTGGATTCGACTGTTTTCCGGAATATCACCGTGCGCAGTATTTTGCAACCGAGCCGGGAGAGTCAGGAACATTTATTGAAAAATTGATCCGTTACGCCAATAATTATCATGCAGAAAAGGCCTCGGCACAGTCGTCGCTTTTTGGTGCATTTGGTGGAAATGAAATATTGATGTCTAAGCCGAAGGCAGCCGAGGTTATGCCTTGGGATGATCTGGCGAAGCTGCGTTATGAGCAGGATGTGGTTGGTTTTTATATTTCCGGGCATCCACTGGATACATTCAGGGTAGAGCTTGACAACTTCTGTAACTGCACGGTAGACAAGGTGATGGAGATCGGTGAAAACGAACGGGCACCCAAATATTTTGGCAAGGAAATCAATGTGGGCGGAATCGTAACGAGTGCGCAGGAACGCATGTCGCGGAATGGCAGCTTGTTTATGATCTTCAAAATCGAGGATTACCGCGGCTCGATGGAAATGCTTTTGGGTGGTGAGGATTACATTCGTTTCAAAAATTACTTACAGGTTGGTCAGTTCCTGTACATTAAAGGCAAGGTGCAGAACCGCTGGAAACAGGAAGATCAGTTTGAGTTTAAAATTTCTCAGATCCAGCTGCTGACCGAAATCCGTGAGAAGATGTGCCGCAAGATCCGTATAAACCTGACTTTGGATCAGATTGACGCGCAGTTTATTCATTTGCTTAACGAAACCTTTGGTAATCACCCCGGTGCGTGCGCGGTAAATATGACCGTTGTAGATCCTGAAACGCATTTGGAAGTGGAAATGGTGTCGCGCGGTTACCGGGTTGCGCCTACGAATGAACTGTTCAAAGTGCTCAATGGATTTCATGGGGTAAAATTCTTTTTAAACTAACCTGATGCAGGGAGAATCAGGAACTTTTAGTGACTTATAATCCTTATTATATCAGATTTATAAAAAAACATTAGACATTTTTTCGACATGGGAAAAGCACTTGAAATTACCGATAGCACCTTTGAAGATCTCATCCAGGGAGATAAACCAGTACTTGTTGACTTTTGGGCTGAATGGTGCGGTCCTTGTAAAATGATCGGACCGGTTGTAGAACAATTGGCCGGTGAATATGAGGGCAAGGCAGTTATTGGTAAAATGGATGTGGATATGAACTCTTCGATACCAGCTAAATTCGGTATTCGCAGTATCCCAACATTGATGATTTTTAAAGGCGGACAATTAGTAGATAAAGTTGTAGGTGTTGTGCCAAAAACAACTTTGGAAGATAAATTAAACGCACAAATCGAGGCTACTGTTTTGTAGTAAGCGTTTTGTAGAAAGACTAAAAGCTTCCATCCGGAAGCTTTTTTTTGTGAGCACTAGTTTGGAAATGGTATATAATTATATACCTTTGAATTCAACACTTTGCTCACACTATCAATGAAATATTCAGAGTTTCACCGTATCATACGGCGTAATGGCTGGTTGCTTGTCAGGACGCGAGGCAGTCATTGTCTTTATAAGAAAGACGGCGTTACTTATGCTGTGGCCAATCACGGTTCCAAAGAGATGGCGGAGCCTACGCGTTTGGCGGCGATCAAAATTATGGGCTTAGACATACAAAAAAGATGAAAATCATTAAGGTGCTCATAGGGCGAAGTAAAGATTTTTACGGTGCGCATTCTATGAATGTAAAAGGCATCAATGGTGGCGGGGAGACTATCGAAGAAGTTAAAAAGTCAGTGATGGAATGCATTGAGATCATCAAGACTTTTGATGACAAAAATATCCCAGCTGCCTTAAAAGGCGAGTATGAAATTGAGTGGCGGCTGGATGTAGGCAGCTTTTTGCAATATTACAAAGGTATTTTTAGCCAAACGGGCATTGCGCGCTTGACTGGAATCAATGAAAAGCTCTTAAACCACTATGCTTCCGGTTTGAAAAAGCCCCGTCCCGCGCAAGCGAAAAAGATTGAAGCTGCACTGCACCAACTGGGCAGTGAGCTTCTGGCGTTGAAATTGTAGCGATCAGTCTATTCGCTAATTTCGATCTCGAACTTCGCTTCGAACTTGTTGCCGGCAGCCAGCTTCAAAATGCCCTCTTTGGTTTCAAAGTTCTGGTCCGAGTCGGCGCTGTCGGCTATCCCTAGCCAGGGTTCGATGCAAACAAAGTTGCCGCCGGGTTTTGCCCAGATGCCAAGATATTTGAAGTCGTCGTAATGCAGGGTGATAACTTGTGGAGATTTTGTGCTTCGGAGACTTACTTGTTTTGAAACCAAATGTTTGAAAATCAGCGCATCGTTGTCAAACAAATGTCTGTTTAAGTGAAGGATATTGGTGTTTTCGAAAACAGGCTTTGTGGTATTCCCTACCAGGCCGTCTTTCTCTAACAGCCAGGTTGCGTCATTTTCAACAGCGTAGAATTCAAGATAGTAATCCTCGTAAACCTCATTGTCATGCATAGGACATTTAAATGCGGGATGTCCACCCAGCGAGAATAACATTTCGTCATTTCCGTGATTGATCACTTCATGATTGACAATGATCCGCTTTTCTTGCAGGCCGTAAGTAATGCGGAATTCAAATTCGAATGGGTAAATTTCTAATGTTTTTTCACTGAATTTAAGTCCGAATGTGAGGCTGTCGTTCGTTTGGTCGACAAGTTTTACGTCCGCATTATTTCGGATAAAACCGTGTCGCGGGACTGCATATTGCTTGCCTTTGTAGTTTACAAAACCATCCTTAATCGCTCCAATCACGGGGAAAAGTACCGGTGCATAACTCGCCCAAACCTCCGGATCGGCGTCCCACAAAAAGCCTTTCCCTGTAATGGCTGACTGGATCTGGCAAAGTTCCGCGCCTTTTTCCTGCACGGAAATTTTTAGAAAATGGTTTTCGATTGAGTAGTTCATATGTTGCTATCGTTCAAAACGGATAATATTACGTCGCAAGCTTCGCGGATCTGGTCTTCGGTAATGGTAAGCGGCGGGGCAATGCGCATGGAGTTGTCGCAAAACAAAAACCAGTCGGTAACTACGCCGCGTTCAATGCAGCGATCAATGGTGTCCTTCAACTTTGCGAATGATTCCATTTCCGCCGCGAGCATCAAGCCTCTTCCTCTTACTTCCTTAATGGCCGGATGGACCAGCAATGCTTTGAAAAGTGCTCCTTTTTCGATGGCAGACGCCGCCAGGCCTTCCTCTAATGTTACTTGCAGTGCCGCCAGCGAAGACGCGCAGCTTACCGGATGCCCGCCAAATGTGGTAATGTGGCCAAGTATTGGATTGTTTTTGAAAACACGCATGATTTCCTGCGAAGCCATAAAGGCACCAATCGGCATTCCGCCGCCCATTCCTTTGGCACTGAGCAATATGTCGGGGTAAACATTAAACTGCTTAAAGGCCCAGAACGATCCCGTACGGCCATATCCTGACTGAATTTCATCAAAAATTAAAAGCGCGCCTGTCTCAGTGCATTTTTTTCGAAGTGCAGGAAAATAGTCATCACCCGGTACACGCACCCCGGATTCTCCTCCAATGACTTCAATGATAACTGCGGCCGTTTTATTTGTTATTTTTTCAATATCCGGCAAGAAACCGTGCTGAATGTGCGTGACGCCGGGAAGCAGCGGGCGGAAATTTCTCTTGAAAAACTCCGCTCCGGCCAGACTTAATGCACCTTGCGTAGCCCCGTGATAAGCATTAAAGCAAGAAACAAATTCATCACGACCGGTAAATCGTTTGGCCAGTTTCATCGCGCCTTCGACTGCTTCCGTCCCGGAATTTGTAAAGTATACATTATCCATCATGCCATATGGCGAAGGATTTGCGCTCGATAACTGTAATGTTTCAGTGAGTGCCTTTGCGAGCTGCACTTGCGTGCTTTGTACATATTCTCCGTACACAAGCAAGTGCATATGCTTTTCAAGTTGCTCATGGACAGCTGCTAACACCTTCGGATGCCTGTGGCCAACATTGCTGACCGCGATTCCGGAAATCAGGTCCATGTATTTCCTGCCGTCCGGGCCGTACATATAGACGCCCTCGGCTTTCACAATTTCCAGGGCAAGCGGGTAATCGGACGTCTGGGCGAGATGATCGAAGAAGTGTTGACGGTGGGATATATGCATTCTAAATGTTCAATACTTTTGAAAAGTATTTTATTAATTATTTTATAAAACTTAATTTACTTTTCGAAAAAGGCTGCGCTTCCGCCAACCCACGTAAAATCCTTATTATAGCGGACCCCGATCATTTCGCCCCGGCTCAGCCGGCTTAACGCGATGAACAATTCCGGTTTTTCCGCACTGTCATTCCAGCCGTACATCATGCGGACTTCACATTTCACCAATCCATCCGGCGCTTGAATGACTGGTTCGTAGGTCACTTTTCTTTGCAAGATATAGTTTTCCGGATCTGGCAATGATGCTAAGTCTGCTTCTGTAATGTGCAATTGTACGCCTGATCCAGCAAATGAAAAAAGCGGCTTTAAAACGTAATTTTCCAGATCAGCAGGAAAATTACCGTTATAATCACTTACAAAACGTGTTTCGGGAATGTATGGACTTTGGAGAAAGGGAATTGAAAATTTGCTGATCCTGAAAAACCAGTTGGGATGACCCACCCAGCTTACATTTACATCGTCCGAAAGACGGTAACTCGTTTGCAGGTCGGGATAGTTGAGCAAATCATCGAATATGAGGCGGTTATAGATCCTTTTGGCCTGGATTTTTCTGCCATTGTCTTCGTAAAATAGATCTTTTCCTTCTTTAACCAATTTGGTATAACAAACAGCCTTGATGCCCAGCATTGCTTCTGTTACCGCAAAATCGACGCGCGTCTTTTGCTTTTCCGGAAAGATCTCTAAGAGAATGACATTTTCAGGTTTTTCACCAGCCAGGATCAGCTCTTTCAATTTCTCCACATAAGCTGCATACGAATCGGCGCCGAAGCAGTAGCCGAAATTTTCAGGAATGTCAAAATGCTTTTTGAAGTTCTCGGACAAGTAAGCCTGATAGCCGAATAGGGAAGGAAAGCCTTGTAATTCAATTAATTGCGGAACGAGGTTTCCTTTCTCATCTTTACAAATCGCAAAGTCGATCGCCAGAAAAGATGTGTGCTCATTCTCATTAGGCACGGCTTGATCGGCCGGAACGGCCCTTTCTGTTTGACTTATAAATTCGGGCGAACGCAAAGTTTTGATAATTTGCTCCGAAGCAATGTTGATCTTTTCGAGCAAATCTTTCGGAACAAAAATCGGGGTTTCGGCAACGCGAAAATCAAGTTGGCCGGGAAAATCGAGCTCGAACGACTTTACGAATTTTTCATATTTATCCTCCGTGAAAGAGTCATTGAATGCTTTGCGCGCTTGCTTATGCATAGGCAGGCTGAAAAGTTTTGTTCAAAGCATTCTTAAGAAACGCGGGTATGATCACAGATTCAGTCATCATAATCTTATCGGGATCATTCAAGTGCATGATCATATCATTGTATTTAGCTTCACCATGATTAGCAATGATGGCGGCTTTTTTGTCTTCACGTAAAAAGTATCGGAGCATGCCTTCGGCGTCGGCCTCCGGATGAAACTGTGTTCCTACGATCTCTTTCGAGAAACGGATGGCCATTATAGCACGTTCCAGCGGCACATGCGGCCTGATTTTTTCTAAACAAAGCAGCTTAGCGCCCACATCATCAAAAGCGAATTGGTTAGGTTGTGTAACCTGATAATCGCGTGAATCAACGATCCAGAACGGATCTGCCAACGCTGATAAAAGAGGATCCTTGCGCCCAGCAGCAGATTTGTATACAGGAAATGTGCCGAAGGAAGTTTTCCGTCTCTTGCTCACGCTCGCCAATTGCCAGTGAATGCAGGCCATCTGGAATGAGTGACAAATCAGGAAGAGGTGTTTTTTGACCTTGTTATGCCGGCTGGCATTGAACCGCAGCATTTGATCCAAAAATCCAAAAAATTTCTTCTCCCAAGCCGCGCCGACCGGCGAAGGGTTACCGGGGCCGCCAGTTGAAATGTATGCGTCGAAATCCATTCCGGGAATCTCCAATCTTTGTCGGACGTCGAAAACAGTGTAGGCAACGTCCAAAGATTCCTGCTCACCGAATGCAGTTATAATTTTTTTAATACAACGCATTCCTTCATTTTCGAAGCCATCGTACATATCCAGAATGGCAATCCGGAAATGTTTTTTGTTATCGTTCATCTTACAAAAGCTGCTTATTTAACGTCAGCCGTTAGCATTATTTTTGATAAATAGGGTAAATATGGTAAACAACCTGACCCGCTAATAGTTCGCCGCGAGCAGAAAAAAGATACGTCAATCTAACCCGATTCTGGTTTCAGAAACGATGTAATCCACCACGGCATTCATGCTTCCAGTTTGCTCGAACACAGCCAATTGGCGGTCAGCACCCGTTCCCATGGCCATTATTTGATGGATATAGTTGATCTCTTTCCGGCTTCCCAGCTCATCCACAACATCGTCTATAAATTCCAGCAGCTCAACGACCAGCATCTTGTATTCCACCTCCTCTTGCTTACCAAAGTCGATGAGCTTGCCGTGGATGCCGTAGCGGGCGGCCCGCCACTTGTTTTCATTGATCAACATGCGGTGATAGGGTCTGAATGTCAGGTTCATTCGATGCAATTTATGAATTTTAGCAACGAGAGCCTGCATAATGGCAGCCAGGCAAATGGTCTCATCCGTACGCATAGGCACATCGCACATGCGGAATTCAATGGTGTCGAAAAACGGATGGACGCGAATATCCCACCAGATCTTTTTACCATTATCAATGCATTTGGTCTTGATCAGCAGATTGACATATTCATCGTATTCGGCAGCGCTTGAAAACGAATCCGGAATGCCGGTTCGGGGGAATTTATCAAAAACCTTGGACCGGTAAGACTTGAAACCTGTATTACGACCGCACCAGAACGGCGAGTTGGTTGACAATGCATAAATATGCGGCAAGAAATATCGCACCGCATTCATAATCTGAATGGCTTCGTCCCGATTTTCAATCCCAACGTGCACGTGCAACCCGAAAATCAGGTTGCCGCGTGCTACGTCGCGCATTTCATCGATGATTTCGTCATAACGGGGGTCGGGCGTGATGAGCTGTTCAACCCAGTCTGCAAACGGATGTGTTCCGGCGGCGGCCACCTGCAGATTCTGCTTGTCGGCCAGGTCCAGGATCATCTTCCTCAGATAGGTAACTTCCTCACGCGCCTCCTGAATGTTATGACAAATGTTGGTGCCTACTTCCACAACAGCCTGGTGCATTTCGGCTTTCACACGCTCTTTCAGCGTAATTTTTCCGTCCTCAACAAGCTTTGACATATGTGACCTGAGATTCCTCGTGACAGGATCTATGGTCTGAAATTCTTCTTCAATTCCCAGCGTGAAAGTGGCCATAAAGCGTGCGTATGCGGTTAGTTTAAGGTTTTTTCAATTTAGAATTGGCGGCGGGTGCTTTGGTAGCAGCCGCTTTTTTGGTTGGGATTTTCGGGGTCGGCTCGCTCGGAACGGGCTGGTTGCCTTTGTCCTCCACAAGCTTTGGTGATTTCTTCGGCGTAATGGCTTTCACCTTCACTTCTTTGGCAGAAGCCGGGGCTGCCAGCGGAGTCTCTGCGGATGCAGTATCTCTTACCGGAATGCTGTCCGCAGGAGCGTCATTGATTGCAGAAGCGCCTCTGTTCTCAGCAGCACCTGTGCTTGCGGGAGCACCTATTGCATCCTTAATAAATGTTCCCCAGGTCAGGTTGGTTTGGCCGGGCACATGCGCTTTGGCCTTTTCAATGGCCAGGTTGGCAGCAGCTTCTACCACCCATTCAAAATTATCGCGGCCTACGGAATAAATGTCGGCATCCGGGGCCGGGTTGCAGAAGTCGATGGCGATGGGGATGCCATCCCGCACGGCAAATTCTACGGTGTTGAAATCGTAGCCCAGCGCAATGTTTAATCTTAATGTATAGTCTTTAATTGTTTCCAATAATTTTTCCCCTTCTTCCCCGGATGCCTTCATTTCGGCTGCGTAGCGCAAATGATGTGGGTTTCTCGGTTCGTAAGGCATGATCAGCACGTCTTTCTGGCCAATGCAGTAGCAACGGAAATAGTCGGTAAACTCGATTTCTTCCTGCAACATCATCACCAACTGGCCGGTTTCCTCGTGCTTATGCCACATATCATGCGGATTAACCACTTTATAAACACTCTTCCATCCTCCACCGTCGTGCGGTTTCATATAGGCTGGAAACCCGATATATTCAAATATTTCTTCCCAAGCCATCGGAAAAGCCAGGTTGCGGAAGGATGTTTCGGTTGTGTTCTCAGGGCGCTGTTTGGAAGGGATCAGCACCGTCTTCGGCACGGGAACTCCGATCTTCTCGGCCAGTGCGTTATTGAAGAATTTCTCGTCGGCGCTCCACCAAAAAGGGTTATTAATGACTGCCGTGCCGGATAACGCGGCATTTTTCAGATATGCACGATAAAAAGGCACATCCTGTGAGATCCGGTCAATGATCACCGCGTACTCGGTCGGATCGGCTTGTACCACTTTATCAATCGTCACGGCTTCTGCGATGAAGCCGCTGTCTTTGCTATTCACTCTTTCAATAAATGCGTTCGGGAAAGTGTTTTCCATTCCAAACAAAATGCCAATTTTTTTCATATCCGGTTTTTGTTTTGTATTTACATAATCCGCGAAAGGTAGTCAGGGAACATTTTGTTCCACAGTGGCCAATCGTGTTTTTCCCACCCTCTAATATCGAGCCAATGTTCAATGCCCTGGTCATTGAGGATTTTGGACATCTTTAAATTACTATCCAGACAAATATCCCAGTCCGAAGTCCCCAAAACGATTTTCATATGGCCGTAACGCCATCCCTGTTCGTTAGGCATGAAATCAACGGGGTTGTTGAAGTAAACCGTGTCGTCGTAAAAGCCATCGGTAAAGCTTCGGATGTCGAATGCGCCGCTCATGCTGATCATATAGGCAACCTGGTCGGGATGTTTGAATGCAAAATTTGCAGCATGAAACCCGCCAAAGCTGCATCCGGCCACACCGATTTTGCCGACATGGCACTCACTCATTATATAGGGAACTAGTTCGTTATGCAGGAATTTGTCATACTGAATGTGGTTCAGCACCCGGTATTGCGGATTTAAATGTTTGGCATACCAGGAATCTGCATCAATGGAGTCCACACAGTAGATTTTGTACTTTCCAGATTCCACCAATCCGCTTACAGCTTCGATCAGGCCCATGTCTTTGGCCTGGTAATAGCGCCCGAGCGTAGTAGGGAAGAGCAGCAGCGGATAGCCCCAGTTACCATAGACGAGCATGTCCACATTCCTGTCCAGATGATGCGAATAATAGGTGATATGCTTCTCTTCCAAAAGGAGGTTATTTAGGTAAAACCATTGATATTGAAATATACAAAACAAATTAACGGAAGCAAATTATGGGCATTTATTAACTTGCGCGCTCTTATTACAACTATTTTAATCGCGCTGATTTGAGTTTCGACACCAATCCTGTTCATACCATTGTCAAAAATGTATTTTCTGTCTTTCTGGAAAGAGAGGTGGTGATTACTATCATTCTGCCCGCAGATTATGATCGCTCGAAGCATTATCCGCTGGTCTTATTCAATGATGGCCAGGATTTTGAAGGACTTGGGATGGCATCGATCCTGACAGATTTGCAGTCGAGCGGGGAATTCAATCCAGTTCTGGTTGTGGGTGTCCATGTCAATGAAAATCGCATTTTTGAATATGGTGTTGCAGCTGAGGCGGACTATGCAGGGCGGGGAGGCAGGGCAAATGCGACTTCGGACTTTGTAGTCAGAGAATTAATCCCGCATTTACATGCGGAGTACAACATTTCGCAAGAACGCATTGTTTATGGCGGGTTTTCGCTGGGCGGGTTGATGGCTTTGGACATTGTCTGGAACAGTCCGCAGATTTTTGCCAAAGCGGGCATATTTTCAGGTGCATTGTGGTGGCGAAGAAGAGCGTTGAATGACGATTACAGCGATTCCGACCGCATCATGCACGCGCAGCTTCGTAATGCCAGCGTTAAACCGGATCTGAAATTCTGGTTTCAATGTGGTTCGCTGGATGAATACGACGATCGGGATGGTGACGGCGTCATTGATTCGATTCAGGATACGCTGGAATGTATTGCCGAGCTGGAAAAGAAAGGTTACGCCTGGAACCGCGATGTATTTTACACGGAGATCGCTTTTGGCGAGCATAACCTCAAAACCTGGTCCGAAGCGCTCCCCGGTTTTCTGAGGTGGGCTTCGGAGAAGAATCGCTTGCTTTAATAAGAAAACAGAAAATTAGAATTCTGCTAAAAACGCCATGGTGTCGACGGCATCCGCATAATCGTACAAACCCGGCTCCTGCGTTTTGCCAAATGGGATCAGTCCTGGCAGTGCGATATCGGCATTGGTCACCACGCACTGGATCTTTTCCGCCTGGTCATTCAATGGCGCCTCAATATCCGTAACTGATTCATATGTTTCGTAATGCAACACGCTGATAGCGGAAACGAGCGCTTTGCTTTCCGTCAGCAGCAGGAAACCGTTATCGTAATGCGGCACCCGGTTCACCAGGAAGATCGACTTGTTGTACTCGTAGTTGTTGAAGTATTTGTGGTGATGCAAATAGGTTTTATCCAGGTCTTGAATGGATTCGTAAAACTTGGTAAAATCATATCCGACGGGAACAAAAAGCTTGGAAACATTGCGGCATCCCAGGCCAAAATATTGCAGCACATCACGGCCGAGCGCCGCCAGTTCCTCTGTACTTTCCTTACCGGTCAGGATGGCTACGGATGTCCGGTTTCGGCGGATAATGTTGGGTTTTTTGGCAAAATAATAATGGAAATAACGCGCTGTGTTGTCGCTTCCGGTGGCAATGTAAGCATCTGCATCATTGAGCCGCTCTACAAATTGAATGTGCTCTTTAAGTCCCGGTTCAATCTCCATAAGCTTATCCAGCAGGGCATGAATAAGCATCTGATCGTCTGAGCTCGGTTTCGCCATTAATATATGTCCGCTGATGATGACGGATAATGCGTCATGAAATCCTACTGCCGGAATGTTACCGGCCATTACAACGCCTATTTTTTGAAAAGATACGGGCTCCGGATATTGTGCGGTCCAGACATTCAGCTTATCCGGATTCAGAAATTGGTGGGCGATCGCATTAAGGGAGCGTGCTACGTTTTCGGGGGTGAACCAGTTGTTCCTGCTGTTGGCGCGGGCGATCCACTCTTCAATTACCGATTCGTTTTGAGGGTTTGTGATGAATTTTCCAAGATTTATAAATGCATTGATCCGCTGGGCTCTCGATATCATTCTGACTGAACGCTGAAAAGTTAAATTAGGTATTCGTTTTTATTTTTCTGATTGTTGGGAAACTATAAATAGTTATATTTGTTACTCTAAACAGAAGAAATAGCAACAAATATAAACAATCCGGCGATATGGCTATAATGATAACCGATGAATGCATAAATTGTGGGGCGTGCGAGCCAGAGTGCCCTAACACAGCAATTTATGAAGGAGGTGTGGAGTGGACCTGGGGTGATGGGACAAGTCTGGACGAGGTGGATTTCGGCGATGGAACCATTGTAAGCGGTAAGGAAAAGCAGTCGCCGGTTTCTGACGAATTCTATTATATAGTTTCAGATAAATGTACGGAATGCGTAGGTTTCCATGAAGAGCCACAATGTGCAGCGGTTTGCCCTGTCGATTGCTGCGTTCCGGATCCTGACAACGAAGAGGAAGAAGACACATTACTTGCCAAAAAGGCATGGATGCATGGTGAGTAGCAACTGCTAACCAAATAAGATTTTGAAGCCCCGCCCACAGCGGGGCTTTTTTGTGCCCTGACCAAATGAAAATGGCACTTTTATCATAAAAAATCAATGTTCATCCGGTGTAGTGTAATTTATAAAATTCTGTATATCTATATTTTTACAGAATTAAAATATTTAAACAAATTTTGTGAAACGCCCTGTTTTATGTTCATAAAACAAGAATTTTGGGTAGAAAAATGTGATAATTGTGTTTTTTTAGATAAATTTTAGTTCTGTTATTTGATTAATACAATTTATATATAATATTTGATTCATCAATCGAGCCGGATAGTAATATTAACTTAAACAGAATATAATTATGAGAAAAGTCTATTGTACAGTATTATCTTTGATGGTATCATTTTTGGGTTTTGCAAAGTCAAATGAAGACAAGAAAGCTGCCAAGGCTGATACATTAATGGTTACAGAGGCGAAGGATGAGGAGGATGCGAAGGGCGCGTTTGCGTTTTCGGGATATCTTGATTCCTATTACATGGCCAATTTCAATAAACCCGCTTCACGTTCTAACATGGGAGGAAGCAATGCACGGGTTTTTGATCAGCGTTCAGGTCAGTTTTCTTTGGGACTTGTACAAACAAGAGTTGCTTACACCAATGCAAAATCAGAAGCCGTTGTTGACCTGACATTCGGCCCTAATGCAAACATGGGTAATTATGGAAATGCTTTGTTCAGCACCGCACTAGCTATCAAGCAGGCTTATTTTACTTACAAATTCACAGACAAATTTTCGATGACGGCCGGACAATTCGGGACCAACATCGGATATGAAGTGATCGACGCACCGGCCAACTTCAACTACTCACTGTCTAACCTTTTCAACAACGGACCATTCTACCACGCCGGTTTGAAAGCAACTTATGCTTTTTCAGACAAGGCATCTTTAATGGTAGGGGTTGTGAACAATGTGGACGGACTAGGAGATAACAACCGTAAAAAAGGGATCATCAGTCAGTTTTACTTCCAGCCTGTCGCAAACTGGAACGTATATGTGAACTACATCGGAAGCAACGAGGCTAATCCTGATTCGGTTACATTCAAAGAGCCATCTGCTTTCTACCAGGTTTTTGACCTTACTACAAGTTTCCAGATCACTGAGAAATTCTTGCTTGGACTAAATGCTGCATACGGAAGCCAAAAAGGAGATTACCAGGGTGCAGGCGGACCTGCCGACACAGAAACCTGGGGTGGTGTAGCTGTTTATGCCAACACTGCATTAACTGACAACTTCGGAATCGGTGCGCGTTACGAATACTTCAACAATGACAGCGGCGTGCGCGGCTTGCTTACACCTGCCGGCATGGGAACAAGTGTCAACTCCATTACTTTAACAGGAAACATCAGCCTGGCTGACGGACATATCCTTGTAAAACCTGAGTTCCGTCTGGATGCTTATCCAAAAGTTAGCGGTGCAAACGAATTACAGCAGTTTGAAGACGAAAACGGCTCATTTACAAAAAACAGTCAGACTACCTTCGGGCTAGCATTCATTTACAAATTCTAATTCAATCACATACCTTCTTAATCTACCCATAATAACAATTTACTAAAATGGAAAAACGTAATTTCATTCCGCTGATTATCCTGCTGGCCATCAGCATTCTCGGTGCCTTCATTCCCAACGTTCCGACTCAGATCGTTACTGAGGGGATCAACTCCGGTGACACCGCCTGGTTACTTGTGTCTGCTGCGCTTGTATTGCTCATGACCCCTGGTCTGGCTTACTTCTACGGCGGAATGGTGAATAACAAGAACGTTATCTCGACAATGCTTCAAAGCTTCATCGCAATGGGCGTTATCAGTGTCCTTTGGGTTGTTATTGGTTTCAGTCTTGCATTCGGTGACGACATCGGCGGGTTTATTGGTAACCCAATGACGCACTTCATGTTCAAAGGCGTATTGGATGGTCCGGTTTGGGGCACAATTCCTTTCGCTTTGTTCGCAATGTTCCAGATGAAGTTCGCGGTTATCACGCCTGCACTGGTAACTGGTTCTATGGCTGAGCGCGTAAACTTCCGTTCTTATGTGTTGTTTATCATCTTGTTCTGCATCTTTATTTATTCTCCATTGGCACACATGACCTGGCATGCAGATGGCATCCTTTTCAAAATGGGCGTGCTTGACTTCGCGGGTGGAACTGTTGTTCACATGTCTGCTGGCTGGGCTGCTTTGGCTGGCGCACTTTATCTGAAAAGACGTAAGTCATTATTGGAAGATCATGTTTTGCCTCCTGCTAACATTCCTTTCGTTCTTTTGGGAACAGGTTTGCTTTGGTTCGGCTGGTTCGGTTTCAATGCAGGTTCTGCGCTTTCAGCTTCTCCATTGGCCGTTTCTGCTTTCGCTACTACTAACACTGCTGCTGGTGCCGCTGGTCTTTCATGGGTTTTGTTTGATGTTGCAAGAGGTAAAAAAGTGTCAGCGCTTGGTTTCTGTATCGGTGCGGTTGTAGGTCTTGTGGCTATCACGCCTGCTGCTGGTTTCGTAACGGTTCCTGCTTCTCTTTTCATCGGAACAATTGCTGCGGTAATCAGTAACTACGTTGCTCACCTGCGCACCCGTTCTACTTTGGATGATACATTGGACGTGTTTCCTTGCCACGGTGTAGGCGGTATGGTTGGTATGCTGATGACAGGCGTGTTCGCAACAAGCGGTGTTAACTCACTGGTTACGGATCAGGGTCTTGCTTTCGGTGAAACAACATTGTTCATCAACCACGTGATTGCTTTGGTAGGTGTATCTGTATTCGCATTCGGAGGTTCCCTGCTGTTGCTTAAAATCACAGACCTTATCTTGCCGCTACGTGTATCTGAATCAGACGAAAAAGCTGGATTGGATGTAAGTCAGCATGACGAGTTTCTTGTAGAAGCATAATTTTTCTCAACGTTATATAACAACAAAAGCCCGGAATGTTCCGGGCTTTTGTTGTTATATATGATTTTGTTATGACCTAATATTCAGGAATGGATCAAAACTTCTTCTTCCGATTCCGTCACTTCCATTAAGCCTGCATCATTAATGTGGTCGTATCGCACGGCTTTTGTTTCATTAATGAGTAACGGATCATATTTCACTGCGACCCGCACATAGTTGTCTGTAAAACCAAGCATCTGACCGTTCTGAATCTCGTCTTCAAATAAAACCAATCCCTGTTTATCGACTTGCTGCTCGTAAAAGAAGCGCTTTTTCTTTTCTGACAGGATATGCAGCATTTTCGAGCGATCCGCTCTTACATTCTTGGCAACAACCGGCCTGATGCTTAAAGCCGCCGTATTTTCTCTTTCCGAATAGGTGAATACATGTAAATAGGAAACATCCAGCTCATTCAAAAACTGATAACTTTCTTCAAATAGCTGTTGCGTTTCGCCAGGATGGCCTACTATAACGTCCACGCCAATGCAGCATTCAGGCATAAGCGATTTGATTTTCGCAACGCGCTCTGCATAAAGCTCGCGTTTGTAGCGACGCTTCATTAACCCCAAAATGGTGTTGGAACCCGATTGCAACGGAATATGAAAGTGATGCGCAAAACGCTTAGAGCGAGCCACAAATTCAATGACCTCATCCGTAAGCAGGTTTGGTTCGATAGAGGAAATGCGGAAACGCAAAATGCCTTCCACTTCGTCCAATGCTTTCACCAGATCCAGAAATGTCTCTTTCCGTTCGCCATTTTGTATACCAAAATCACCAATATTGACCCCCGTCAAAACAATTTCCTTCACGTCCCTGGCAGCAATCTCCCGCGCAGCATTCACAATGTTCGCTATACCGTCGGAACGGCTTTTGCCTCTGGCCAATGGAATGGTGCAGTAGGAGCAAGGGTAATCGCAGCCATCCTGCACTTTGAGGAATGTCCGCGTTCTGTCATTCAGGGAATAGGACGTGTGATATTCAATGGCATGGTCGATGGTAGACGCAATCACCTGAGCAGGCTGGCCTAATGGCGTCTTTTCAAATGTGTCAATAAGTTCGACCAGGCGAAATTTTTCTGCTGCACCCAAGACAGCGTCTACACCCGGAATTTCAGATATTTCCCTTGGTTTCAATTGCGCATAGCAACCGATGATAGCCACATAACCATCCGCATTGATCTTCTGGGCTTCCCTGACAATCTTGCGGCATTTTTTATCCGCGTTCTCTGTAACGGAGCATGTGTTGATGATGAAAATATCAGGTGTTTCATTAAACTCAACCTTTTGATATCCCTTTTGCTCGAACATCCTTCCTATGGACGACGTTTCGGAATAATTCAGTTTACAGCCTAATGTATAGAAAGCGACTTTTTTCATTGTTTTCAAATATTCTGCAAAATTACACCTTTTAGTTTCAACGCTTTAAATAATCGTTGAAAGAAGACTGTAAATATGCTTTTCCAAATTTTTCTTCTTCCGGCGTCAGCGCGCCTGACTTCTCGGTAATGTTGCCACCAATATTGTCCCGCACCAAAAACCCGCCCGGTTTCATCCACCCTAAACCATTATTAAATGCGAAGTAGGCAAAAGGCGTGCGGTTTTTAGCAAAAATATCGTTGCTCCAGTTGAAAGAACCCGAAGGCATATGCAACTGGTTCAATAACGTCGCGGCGAGGTCCGTTTGCGAGCAGAGCGAATCCACTTTTGCACTTTGTTTTTCCAGCGCCCCGCCCAGCCAGAGCATGGGAATGTGAAATTCGGCGGGTTTTGATTTGTCTGATTCCGGAAGCGGGTGACCATGGTCGGCGATAATGATCACCAGCGTGTGATCCCACCAGGATTTCGTTTTTGCTTTTTTTATAAAATCCCCGATGGAGGCATCCGTATAATGATGCGCATTTAAAAACAAATGCTCGGGATCATTGCCAGGGATGGCGGTTTTGACCGGAACTTCAAACGGCTCGTGGCTGCTTAATGTGAAAAGCGTGGAGAAAAAAGGCTCTTTCTGCTTGTCCAGGTCGTCCAGTAAGCGGTTCAAAACAATGTGGTCGTGTGCGCCCCATTTGGAATTCATGTCCTTTTTGTCAAAATCATTTTTATCAATGATCCGGTCGAATTCCTGTTGCAGAAAATAGGATTTCATATTGGCAAATTCGGTTTCTCCTCCATAATAAAAGGAAGTGGACCAGCCGTTTTTATGAAACATTTTAGGCAATGACGGCAGTGTTGCCGTTTTTTTCGGAATCTTAATGATGGACGTGGTTGGCTGGGCCGGATAGCCGCTCAAAATCGCGACCATTCCTTTGTCGCTGCGGTTTCCGCTTGCGTACATTTTTGTAAAGAGCAGTCCTTCCTTCGCAAGCTGATCAAACTGCGGCGTCACATTTTTAATACCATTCAAGCTGCCAACGATCTTGGCTGTCTGACTTTCCCAAATGATCACCACGACATTGATTTTTCCCTCCTTAACAACCTTTTCCGAAGTGCTGTCGGTGTGATACAGCGTTTTCACCATGTCGTCGGCTTGCTTTTCTTCGTAGTATTTGAAAGGGTTTTTCTTTTCATAAGTCGCATTGATCAGCGAGCTCATGTAGTTCCAGGGAACATTCACGGCGGCATAATTTGCAAAACTTTTATCACTGAAAAATACAGCGCTTTCGTTCATAGGCGCCAGCTGAAGACCGCCGCGAATAGGAATGATCAGGCTGGCAGTTAAAACCAGAAAAACCGGAATGGTATAAACGAAACCAGTTTGCTGAAAGGCCGAAGTGCTTCGCTTAACGATTGTTTGCAACAGCTTCCAGACCAATATCAAGAGTAATACAAACAGCATCAGCAGCGGTACAACCGGCGCGGCACCCATGGATGCCATGGCTTCCGTAGGCGTTTTCAGGTAATGTAAGGATGTGCCGTCAATGCGGAATCCCCATGCCCTGAACAATTCCAGATCGGTAACAACGAGCAAAACGATTGCAAATGAGACAATGAAGCTGTATATAGAGAGGGTTTTGGCAAACCAGCGCCATTTCCTGGCCGTAAACATGACCAGTAATGTGGGAATAAGCAATATATAGCCGGCAAAGGAAATGTCCATTTGTAGACCGTGCGCGGCACTGCTGACCCAAAGAGAAGGAGGCAGTTCAAGGGTTTTCTTAAAATGATAAGCGAGAAATATGATCCGGAAAAACTGGAAGAGTATGATCCAGGTGATCCCGTAAAGGGCAATAAATTCTAATCTTTTGCGCATTGTGTTCGAGAGAATCTGCAAAGTTCTGAAAAATGCGCCAACCTGCCGTATGGAATGAGGTTAAATGTGAAAATGTCGCCCGGAATTGTTGTTCGTACTTTTAAATAAATAATTTTGGGCAGAATTAATATAAATCAAGAAATAAAATGACTTTTCGTTCCAAAGCGTTTGAAATTGCTCAAGGCCGGGTTGCCCCCTCACTTTCCCCTCCATCAGAAAAAATTACCGACTTGTATGGTAGTAACACATTCAGCGATGATGTAATGAAAACACTGCTCTCCGCTGAGGCTTACACCAAGATTTCCAATGCAATACGCTCCGGCTCGACGATTGACCGGGAGGTTGCAGATGAGGTTTCGGCGGCAATGAAATCATGGGCAGTTTCCAAAGGAGCAACGCACTATACGCACTGGTTCCAGCCACTTACCGGAACGACGGCAGAAAAGCACGATTCATTTTTTGACCTGACGATAGACGGAAAAGCCGTCGAAAAGTTCAAAGGCAGCGCATTGGTGCAGCAGGAACCGGACGCATCGTCTTTCCCGAGCGGCGGCTTACGTGCAACATTCGAAGCACGCGGTTACACAGGCTGGGACCCAAGCTCGCCAGCGTTTTTGATGGATAATGGGGCGGGAGGGAAGACGTTATGTATCCCGTCAGTTTTTATCTCATACACGGGGGAAGCGCTGGATTACAAGGCGCCATTGCTGAAATCGCTCGTAATGTTGGACAAAGCTGCCACTTCGGTTTGCCAGTTTTTCAACCGCGACGTGGATAAGGTAACGCCAACTTTGGGCATCGAGCAGGAATATTTTTTGGTTGATAAAGCACTATACTATGCCCGTCCCGACCTGTTAATGGCCGGCAGGACCGTTTTTGGACACAGCCCCGCACGTGGCCAGCAGCTGGACGACCATTATTTTGGTTCCATATCGCCTCGGGTAAATGCATTTATGGTGGATTTCGAATTTGAAGCATTGAAACTGGGCATTCCCGTTCGGACGCGTCACAATGAGGTCGCACCCGGCCAGTTTGAATGTGCCCCAACATTTGAAGAAGTAAACCTTGCCATCGACCACAATGCATTATTGATGGATTTAATGCAGAAAGTTGGCGACAAGCATAATTTCCAGGTTCTTTTTCATGAAAAACCTTTTGCCGGTATCAACGGAAGCGGGAAGCATAACAACTGGTCGCTGTCTACGGACACAGGCATTAATTTGCTCGCACCGACTTCCAAGCCAAAGGAAAACCTGCGCTTCCTGACATTCCTGATGAATGTGGTTAAAGCTGTTCACGATCACGCCGATTTGCTCCGTGCTTCTATTTCTTCTGCCGGTAATGAACACAGGCTGGGTGCCAACGAAGCGCCGCCATCGATTGTGTCTGTTTTCTTAGGAAACGAGCTGACGAATATGCTTGAAGAACTGGTGAATAAAGGCGAGATTACGCTGGAAAAAGGGGAAAATTTTTATTACAAACTGGGAATCACCCGCATTCCAAATTTGCAGCGCGATAACACGGACCGTAACCGCACTTCGCCATTCTGTTTTACAGGAAATAAATTTGAATACCGGGCAGTAGGAAGCTCGCAAAACAGCGCGTCGCCAATGATCGTTTTGAACACCATCGTAGCAAACCAGTTGCTGGAATTCAAAAAAGAAATGGATGAACGCCTTGCGGCAGGAGAGGAAAAGAAAGTAGCAACGGTAGAGATCCTGAAACGCTATTTTACAGAATCCAAGAACATTCTTTTCGAAGGAAACGGTTATTCTGAGGAATGGGTGGAAGAGGCCAAAAACAGAGGGCTTACCAATATCCGTGAGACTTACGAGGCATTGCATGCGTATAAAACCGAACGCACTATAGCCGCATTTGAAAGAATGGGCGTGCTGACCTCGCGTGAATTGCATGCACGCTATGAAATCGAATTGGAAAATTATGTCAAAAAATTGCAGATCGAATCGCGTGTGATCGGCGACCTTGCATTGAATCACATTGTTTCCACGGTTGTAAAATATCAATTCAAACTTGCGCAAACGGCACGGTCGCTGACGGATCTGGAAATGCTGGAAGAGGCTGCGCCTATCAAGGAGATCATCAAGGACATTTCAACGCACATTGTCGTTATCAAAAAGCTGGTGCAGGAAATGACGGATCAGCGCAAGACAGCCAACAACATTGACGACCTTTTTGAAAGGGCTAAAATGTATGGCTCGGAAGTAAAAGGTTTCTTTGAAGAGATCAGATATCACGTGGATAAACTGGAATTATTAATCGACGATGAAGACTGGCCTTTGGCAAAATACCGTGAAATGTTATTTTTGGAATAATTTTAAAGCAAACGCTTTATTCAATAAACTATCGAGACTATGAATCCGGGATTTGATCCAGAAGAAATTGAAGTGCTGAAACAAGAATGTAAGGCAGAGCGATCAAGCTTTATACATGTTGAGGACGAGCTGGAAGATGATGAAGAAGACAACAACGAACACGCGCACGTTCAGTTCGTTGGAATGTATAATGAAAAAGAAGTCATCTACGACGCGCTGATCTATACATTGAGATTGCACCATTCGACATTGGTTTACGATGCTGCTTTGGAAAGGCTGAAAAAAGTGATGCCCAATTACGTTTCCCTTGACGAGCGCCCGGACGATTACGTTTGTGACGATGAGCAAGACGAGGAGGCAGAATTAATGCTGACCGAATTCATCGAGGAGATCGAAGAAAATGAGGAAATAACCGTCCGCGAGCACATCGAAACGGACGAAACGTTTGACTATGGAATCGGTCTGGAAGTGGGATTGAACAAAACAGAGATCAATGATAAAACCATCAACGATTTCATCCTCCGCTTCAACGCCGGCCGCATCCAGCTAGATCCAACACTTTATTCCTTCTCCGGAAGCGAAGAGCAGGATTGATTAGCCGCAGGCAACGCAATATTGGCAGCAATAATGTTACCGGATAAAAAAATCCCAGAGGGATGTAACATCGGTAGCAAATAGGTGACCGAATGAAAAAATCCCAGAGGGATATAACATCGGTAGCAAACAAAGTTCAACCGAATACAAAATCCCAGAGGGATGTAATATCGGTAGCAAACAAAGTTCAACCGAATAAAAAATCCCAGAGGGATATAATATCGGTAGCAAACAAAGTTCAACCGAATACAAAAAATCCCGGAGGGATGTAACATCATGCAAGACGTTACATCCCTCCGGGATTTTGCGTTAACCATGCAATCGCCATTGACGCCGCGTTGCGGCTACCGATATTACATCCCTCCGGGATTTTGCGTTAACCATGCAATCGCCATTGGTGCCGCGTTTTTGGCTACCAATATTACATCCCTCCGGGATTTTTGCATTAACCATGCAATCGCCGTTGACGCCGCGTTGCGGCTACATTTAACATTATATGGGTTCTGCAAATATTATAGCGCAGATTTAACAGTCTTGATAATACGTGCTGCTACTTTGTAAGGATCAGCAGCTGAGTTTGGACGACGATCTTCCAAATATCCGCTCCATCCTTTTTGAGGAACAAGAACAGGGATACGAATGGATGCACCGCGGTCAGAGACACCGTAGCTGAAATCGTGGATAGAAGCAGTTTCGTGCTTTCCAGTCAAACGAAGGTGGTTGTCAGCACCGTAAACGTCAATGTGTTCTTTCACAACAGGACGGAAAGATTCGCAAACCTTATCGAAAACTTCTTTGCTGCCGGCCGTTCTCAAAGCAGAGTTTGAGAAGTTAGCGTGCATTCCGCTTCCGTTCCAGTCAAGCTCGCCCAGGGGCTTGCAATGCCAGTTGATAGCAACACCATATTTTTCACCAATTCTTTCAAGCAAATAACGGCCAAGCCAGATCTGGTCACCAGCTTCTTTCGCGCCCTTTGCGAAAATCTGGAATTCCCACTGTCCTGCTGCAACCTCTGCATTGATACCTTCAACATTAAGGCCTGCATCAAGACAGGCGTCAAGGTGCTCCTCAATGATCTCACGGCCAAATGCATTCTGCGCGCCTACTGAGCAATAGTATGGTCCTTGTGGTGCAGGATAACCATTTGCCGGGAAGCCCAATGGTTTGTTTGTATCAACATCCCAAAGGAAATATTCTTGCTCGAAACCGAACCAGAAATCGTTGTCATCATCCTCAATTGTCGCACGGCCATTGGATACGTGAGCAGTTCCATCTGCGTTAAGCACTTCGCACATAACCAGATAAGCATCTCTGCGCAATGGATCCGGGCAAATGTAAACTGGTTTTAACAAACAGTCAGAAGAACCGCCAAGCGCCTGTTCAGTAGATGAACCATCAAATGACCAGTTGCTGCAATCTTCCAATTTTCCACTGAAATCGCTTTCAATTTTGGTTTTGCTACGTAAACTTTGGGTCGGCTTGTAGCCATCCAACCAAATATATTCCAGCTTGGATTTTGACATAATAGTACTAGATAAAGTGGTGACGAATTATTATAACGGCACAATATTAATGCAAAAATGTATTTCCAAAAAATAAAAACTAAGAAAAATTAACCATACACAGAATATTATTGGGTTTGTGGTAGTATTGTCAGTAAAAGATGTACTATTCTCATAAAATGGGTGAAATTATAAATGGATGCATCCGGAGAATATTTTCGCAAAAACACTAAATTCACGTGTCAATCGGACATAGTTCATGTCAAAATGTTGCCAAAATGCAAAAATCATGTTTTTCTGCATTCGCGGAATAATATAAGGCTGCCTTGATGGTTTTGTGCATCATACACGTAAATTTGAGCGTCGCTTTGATAATGTTCGACGGTTCTCTTATCTTAATTCCTATTTACTTTTCAAATGCATCTATTTTACCAGCCCGACTCGAAAATTTTTGAATTGGATGAAGAAGAGGCCAGGCACAGTTCCAAAGTGCTGAGGCTCGGCTCCGGCGACATTATATATGTTACCAATGGCAAAGGCACATTGCAGAAATGCGTGTTGAATGTTCAGGGCAGAAAGGCGGGTTACGAAGTTTTGGAATCACAGCAGATCGAAAGACGACCCTTTGCCGTAAATATGGTGATCGCGCCCACGCGCAAGGCCGAGCGCAATGAGTGGATGGTGGAGAAGATGACCGAGATAGGCGTTGAGCGCATTGATTTTGTAATCACCGAACATACCAATACAGACACGATCAACCGCGTCGTAAACCTCACAAGGCTAAACCGGATTGCTGCCGCTGCGATGAAACAGTCACAGCAACATTATCTGCCGATCATCACGGTGGGCAATAAATATGAAGCGTTTGTGAAGGATGTGAAAGATTCTGTAAAATTAATTGCCTATGTGCCAGATCATAATAGGGTTGAGCACGTTTTTAGTAAAGTAAAAAAAGGCCAGGGAACCACTTTATTAATAGGTCCGGAAGGAGATTTCAGTGAAAAGGAAGTTTCACTGGCACTTGATCACGGATTTTCAACGGTTTCTCTAGGCCCGACCCGTTTAAGAACAGAAACAGCGGCCGTAGCGGGCTGCCATGCCATTAACCTGGCACAGAACATATTATAAAAGCATTAATGCATATGAACCGATCAGTAGTGCGTTTTGGAAAGTTTTTAGGGCTGGTCACATTCGTTCTGATAAGCACGGTAACATTGGCGCAATCATCATTAAAGATTGCAAAACTTAAATACGGCGGCGGTGGCGACTGGTATGCCAATAAAACGTCTCTTCCGAATCTGATCAAATTCTGCAATACGGAGCTAAAAATGAACATTAATCCCACAGAAGACGTGGTGGAAGTGGGTAGCGCGGACATTTTCACTTATCCGTTTGTGCATATGACGGGCCACGGCAATGTTGTTTTCAACGATGCTGAGGCTCAAAACCTTCGCAATTATCTGCTCTCGGGCGGATTTCTGCACATCGATGACAACTATGGCCTCGATCGGTTTGTGAGACGGGAAATGAAAAAGGTTTTTCCTGAGCTTTCATTTGTCGAACTGCCTTTTGACCACCAGGTTTACCGGATCAAATATCTGTTTCCGGAAGGGCTGCCGAAAGTTCATGAGCACGATGGCAAGCAGCCGCAAGGTTACGGCCTTATCTGGCAAGGACGCTTGGTTTGCTATTACAGTTACGAAACAGATCTGGGCAATGGCTGGGAAGACCAGAGTGTTTACAATGATCCTGAGGAAATGCGAAGAAAGGCGCTGCAAATGGGCGCTAACCTGCTTAGTTATGCTTTCATGATTCTCTAAATACGGGCGCAGGTAATATAAAATAATTCTAAATTAGTTTTCTGAATTTCGGTTTTGTAAGCGCTTAGCCTTACTTTTGTACAAAGTTTAAAATAATATCATTTCATCTCGTTCCATGTATATAGTCCTTATCGTTTTTGTTGTACATTGGTATTTATCCCTTTTTTGTCAAACCTTTTTCCTACACCGTTACTCTGCGCATAAAATGTTCATTATGAGCAAGCCATGGGAGCGGTTCTTCTATTTACTGACTTATCTTTCCCAGGGGTCTTCCTATTTAAGTCCGAGAGCTTACGCGATTCTTCACCGCATGCACCATGCTTTCAGTGACACAGAAAAAGATCCGCACTCGCCGCACCATACGAAAAACGTGTTTACGATGATGTGGGAAACGAAGAATATTTATAATGCAGTATTAAGCCGCAAGCGTGCAATTGAATCCCAATTCGAAAGGAATTATCCGGAATGGCGCTTTATTGAGAAGTTAGGAGATTCGTGGCTGTCACGTTCTGGCTGGGCGTTGTTGTATACCGCATTTTACATTTTGGCTTACATTTACCTGGATATGCACTGGGCGTTTTTCTTCCTATTGCCGATCCACTTCCTGATGGGCCCTATCCACGGCGCAATCGTAAACTGGAGTGGTCATAAATACGGTTACCAGAACTTCGATAACGAGGACAAATCAAAGAATTCTCTAATCTTCGATTTCTTGATGATGGGCGAGCTGTTCCAGAATAATCATCATAAAAGACCTAATTCGATTAACTTCGGATCAAGATGGTATGAAGTTGATCCGACGTATCCGGTGATCAAGATGCTGAATAAGTTGAAGATTATTGAGATACGAAAGAAGAACTAGGTAAGTATCTTGCTACTTTCACTTCGGCTCCGCTCACTGTGACAGATGTTTGTCACAGTGAGCGGAGTTTTTTTTCTGTCACATTGAGCGGAGTTTTTTTCCTGTCACACTGAGCGGATTTTTTTTCCTGTCACACTGAGCGGAGTCGAAGTGAAATTCCTAACGCTTGCTCCGCAGGTAGACCGAACAGACCGGGCGGCCGGAGGGCCACAAAAAAACTTTGGCAGGTGTGAGATACACCTGCCAAGTTTGCTTATTAACACCACAAAAAATGAAATCCTTTTGAACTGCCGTTTTATCGGCATGTCTTATTGAGACAATACAAATAAATCATATAATACTTAAAAGGGCGTTAATAAAAAGTTAGAATTTGCTTAGAGCTTCGAAAATGTTACAACGAATGTCGTGCCCTTCGGTTGATTAGAGTAAATGTTGACATTGCCCGAATGCAGCTTCACAATCCGCTCCACCAGTGACAACCCGATTCCATATCCTTTAATGTTTGCCGTGTTGTCACTTCGGTAAAACGGTTGGAAAACCAGACTCTGATCTTCTTTCGGAATTCCCTTCCCATTATCTGAAAAGCTTAACGTCAACCTCCTGGCAGACGTTTTAAGATTCACATTTACTGTATTGTTCTCCGAAAACTTGCACGCATTGTCCATCAGGTTCAGGAATGCGGTTTTCAATAATGTCGAGTTTCCGGTCAGTTCAAGCCAGGTGTCGTCTTCAGGCAACTCGTCGAAATTGAGCTGAATGTTGTAGGAGGGGTTTGCTTGTGCGAGGCCCAGTCGGCAATCCAGTAAAAGATCGTCAACGCGAATGATTTCTGTGAGCAGATCTTTTTGATCCTCGCTCACTTTCGCAAGTTCTAACAATGTATTCGATAGCTGCGCCAGCTCCTGAATGTCTTCCAAAACGGATTGAATAGTAAGCTGGTAATCAGCTGTATTTCGTTCTTTTAGCATGCTGACTTCCAGCTGCGAACGAATCTTGGTCAAAGGATTTTTTAGCTCGTGCGAAACATTGGCCACAAATATCTTTTGCATTTGAAATGCAGTTTCAATCCGGTCGAGCAGATTGTTGAATGTTGTCGTTAAGCGGCCAATTTCGTCTTTCTGGTTTGGAACGTCCAGTCTGGTGTCGAGTTTTTGAGGTAAAATCCTTTCGACCGCATTCATCACCTTGGAAATTGGCCTTAATGCACGTTTCGAGAAAATCCAGCCAACGAGTGCCACGATAATGGTCACGATAAAGAACAAAACCGTGAGCAGGGTGCTTAAATTGGATAAATTGGCCTGTCCGTACAAATCTTTTGCCCCTAACAAAACCACGGCCCGATTGAACGGATATTTATAATACAACCCTACAACTTTATAATCGCCATCCGTATAGCGGATCTGTCCGGCCTTCCGGATCTCGTCCAGCCAGAAGTTGGATACGTGAATGGATTTGGACTGAGGGCTGGTTGGGTTGCTGTAAATGAGGCGGTTCTTTTCGTCGAAAATGAATGTATTTTCGTCGTAGATCAAATCGCGGTTGGTTTCATCCAGCGCTTTCAGAACCTCGGTATTTACTTGCGGGACTTTCAGCAAAAGTTCAGCTTGCGACTTGGCTTTGGACCTTAACCGATCGTAAAAGTCCTCATTAACATTGTAATAGGAAAAAAAATAGATAGCCAGAAAAGTGATCAGAAGGATTCCGCTCACCAGCAGGGAAAACTGAACTGTAAGTCTGGTGCGGATCTGCATAATTTACTCTACTTTAAGCACATAGCCCATACCAAACTGGGTGTGGATCAGCTTGACGGGATAATCCTTATCGATTTTTTTACGAAGATAATTTACATAAACTTCAATGACATTGGTGCCAGTATCAAAGCCAATATCCCAAACCTGCTCCGCAATCTCCACTTTGGAAATAACCCGGCCCTGGTTACGGATCAGGTAAACGAGGAGGTTAAATTCCCTTGCCGTGAGATTGATCTTATTTCCTGACCTATGAACCGTTTTCGCGTCCAACGATATTTCCAAATCGGCAAATTTCAGAAGCTGCGCGGTATGAGAAACGGTTGTACCACGCTTCGTTAATGCCCTCACACGGGCAAGAAGTTCTTTAAATTCGAACGGTTTGACCAGGTAATCGTCCGCGCCGGCATCCAGACCCGTGACTTTATCATCTGTCGTGCCCAACGCAGTTAACATTAAAATAGGCGTTTCATCACCCCACGTCCTGATCTCCCGGCAAAGCTCGATACCGTTGATCCCGGGAATGATAATGTCACTGATAATCAGTTGATAGGTGTTGTTTTTTGCCAGCTGCCTGCCGATCAGTCCGTCATAGGCAATGTCCACTTCATATCCGTTTTCTTCCAGCCCTTGCTTAATGGATTGCAGCGTTTTCGGTTCGTCTTCAATAAGTAGTAGCTTCATGCGATGGGTAGGAATAATTCAGAAACATCCTTCCAATTGGAAACACGCTTATATGAGGTTTCTTTAACATTATGCGGCGCTGTAAACAGGATGCCCGTGCCTTTGAACGCATTCAGGTTTCGCACGTGATCGTCAATCAGGTAATCGGACTGGATAATGCTTTTATAACCGCAAAACACAACATTCGTCCACGGAATGAACGGGAAATGCTTTTTTAGCCAGGCAAATTTATCATTGAACGACGTCGGAAATTCCATGCATGCGGTGGCCACAAATATTTCGTAAAACTTGGACAGCTTGTAGACTGTTTCAACTGCCCCGTTCATCACTTCAATATCGGCAAAAAAGCCAGGCGTATCAATGATCTTATGCAGCTTTGCAAGTTGCTTGGGGTGTAAAATATCTCTGAAAGCGCTTTTTCTCAGCTGTTCTTCATTATATACCGTTGAAAAATCATTGTGAACAATGTTGGCGAGTTTCTTGTGGGTGTTCGCCATCACATCATCCATGTCCAAGGTGAGTCTGAGCATTACATTATAGTTCTGTGCGTATCGAAATTTTCAAGATAATCGTGCACGCGTTTCAGGAAAAGTCCGCCCAGCGAGCCGTCCACAACGCGGTGGTCATACGAATGTGAGATGAACATCAGGCTGCGAATGCCGAGCAAATCGCCTTGCGGCGTTTCAATCACGG
The DNA here is from genome assembly GCF_023821985.2 of Dyadobacter chenhuakuii. Taxonomy (NCBI): domain Bacteria; kingdom Pseudomonadati; phylum Bacteroidota; class Cytophagia; order Cytophagales; family Spirosomataceae; genus Dyadobacter; species Dyadobacter chenhuakuii. Next base: position 1,293,045 of record NZ_CP098805.1, read on the forward strand.
CCGGTTTCTTTTTTATTGCACCAAAAGCCATGATCGCAACCTGCGGCTGAACGATAATCGGCGTGCCCATCAGATTGGCGAATGCGCCAATATTGGAAATCGTGTAAGTCCCGCCAGCGAGATCGTCGGCCTTCAACTTGTTCTCCCGCGCTCTCTTGGCGAGATCATTTACTTTTCTTGCCAATCCAGGCAGATCATACTGGTCTGCGCGATGGATAACCGGGACAATGAGGTTTCCATCCGGCAGAGCTACGGCCATGCCAATGTTAATTTCCTTCTTTTTAATGATCCGGTCGCCATCCACTGAAATATTGATCATCGGATAATCTTTGATCGCCTTTACGACAGCTTCAATCAAAATAGGGGTAAAGGTGATGCTGTCGCCCGTTTTCTTTCTATACTCAGCCTTTGTATGCTCCCGCCATTGAACCACCGGCGTCATATCGGTCTCAATAAAGGAAGTAACATGCGCCGAAATTCGCTTCGACTCAACCATCCGCTGCGAGATCATCTTCCGCATCCGGTCCATTTCAATGATCTCGTTGCTGCCGTTCAGTGAAGTTGCAATTGGCATTGCCGTTGCAGCAGGCTTTTTGCGGTTATCCAGAAAGGAAATAATATCGTTTTTGGTGACCCGGTTTTCCATGCCCGTTCCCGGAATGGTGGCCAGCTCCGTTTCCGTGATGTGCTCTTCACGCGCAATGCTCAGAACCAGGGGGGAATAGAATGCATTGTTTTCCGGGCTATTTTTGGCATATTCCAGCGTAGGCTGTGCCTTTCTGGTAAGCACTTCCTCATATTCCTTTTCCAATACAGCCGCCGTTGCTTCCACCTCTGATGCGGCGCTAAAGGGCTCATGGACAGGTTGATCCACTGGCTGCTGATCGCTTTCATCCACATCATTCTCCACTTCAATCTTTGCAACCGGGCTTCCTATGGGCACAACGTCGTTTTCAGCAACAAGCCATTCCGTAAGCACGCCGGAAAAAGGGCAGGGGACTTCCGTATCCACTTTGTCCGTGGCAACCTCCAATATCGAATCATCCACCGAAACCTTATCACCTGCTTTTGCAAGTAAATGAAGGACAGTGCATTCCATAATACTTTCGCCCATTGGAGGCATTACCATTTCAACTATTTTCATAACTGGTATCTTTCATTCGCGGCAGCTTATTTTGTTGCCGAATGTATATTAATGTTCTTCTCAGCCTTTGACGGCAAGATTGGTTTTCAAAATGGTTTTGCGCAACAAATTCAGTGCATAAGAAGCGGTAAGCTCAATGTTGATCTTCCGGTTGTTGCGCAAGGTAAGTAATTGGGTGAATGTTTCCTCCGGTGTCGCGCAGGCAATCCAGACGGTTCCAACCGGCTTCTCGGCCGTGCCTCCATCCGGTCCGGCAATGCCCGTTGTGGAAATCGCGAATGTGGTGTTTAGCACTTTGCGGGCGCCCTCGGCCATTTCTCGCGCTGTCTGCTCACTTACCGCCCCGAATGCTTCCAATGTCTGAGGTGAAACGCCGAGCACATTCATTTTGACCTCATTGCTGTAACTCACCACCGAACCCAGAAAATATTGCGAAGCGCCCGGCACACTCGTGATTTGGTTGGCAACAAAACCGCCCGTGCAGCTTTCCGCCGTTCCTACTGTCGCGTTGTGCTGAACAAGTAACGATCCGATCACTGTTTCCAGTTCATCCGTATCAAATCCGAAAACCCATTCTTCAATATACGGCATCAGTAACGCAACCTGCTCCGCCAGGTCGGCATCCAGCTGGGCCTGGTCTGTTCCGGTGCCCGTCAGGCGCAGCTTAACCTGCCCGAAGTGAGGCAGATATGCCAGTTTTATATGTTCAGGAAGGGCGTCCTCCCAAGGTGCGATCGTTTCGGCCAGAAAAGATTCTCCTATGCCGATCGTCCGCACCGATTTATGTTGAATAATGTTTGAAACAAATCTTGATTTCAGTCTGGGGAGGATCTCAAACTCCATCAGGCTCTTCATCTCGTATGGCACGCCGGGCAGCGAAACGTAAATTACATCGTCTTTTTCAAACCACATTCCCGGCGCGGTTCCCCAGAGATTTGGAACGTAGGTACAATTTTTGGGAAGTGCAGCCTGCTGGATGTTCAGCTCAGTCATGGCGCGTCCGCGTTTTGCGAAAAACGCCGTGATCAGTTCCAGTGCCTCCTGGTTGATTTCAAGTTCAGTCCCAAAATATTCGCAAAATGTATGCTTGGTAATGTCATCGCGGGTAGGGCCGAGGCCTCCCGTCACAATAATAACGTTCACCCGCTGGCTGGCTGCCGAAAAGGCATCCAGTATGTCGGCTTTGTTATCTCCAACCGAAGTCTTTCTAACCGGCCGAATGCCTATATCAGTCAGTTGAGAGCCAATCCATTGCGTATTCGTATCCGTAATTTGTCCAAAAAGGATTTCATCACCGATCGTTAAAATTTCAGCCCGGATTATGGGAGCCATAGTTTGAAATTGGTTGATTAAGACCGTTATTTTCCCAAAAATAAGTAAAATTAATCGTTATTGAGTACGTTTAGAGCGTAGTCAGAATTTAACAAACACAATCGTAATGAATCACAAAATCTTAGCAATATTAATATTTTCACTCCTGGCAGCGACTAATTCGCAGGCCCAGTTCAACTTAGGAAAAGTGCTGGATAAGGTGAGCGGGAAATCGGATGGACTTGGTGAAAATGAAATCGTATCGGGTTTGAAAGAGGCCTTGAATGTCGGGATTAGTAATGGTTCTGCGGAAGCTTCCAAAGTGGATGGTTTTTTCAAAAATGAGCTGATCAAAATTGCCGTTCCTCCGGAAGCGCAGAAAGTGGCAGAGACATTAAGGAAGATGGGACTGGGAGATCAGGTGGATAAATTCACATTATCACTCAATCGCGCAGCAGAAGATGCCGCAAAGAAATCAAAACCTATTTTTGTAAAGGCCATTACGTCCATGACCGTTCCTGATGCACTGGGCATATTAAAAGGCCAGGACGATGCGGCAACGCAATATTTGAAGAAGACGACGAATGAAGATTTGTATAAAACCTTCTTTCCTGTTGTAGACTCTACGCTCAATCTGAACAAGGCGACGGACTATTACAAGGAAATCGTTGACACTTATAACAAAATTCCCTTGGTGAAGAAAGTGAATCCGGATTTGAAAGGTTATGCTACGCAAAAGACTATCGACGGGTTATACATTTTGATCGCACAGGAAGAGAAGAAAATCCGCGAAGACCCGAAGGCACGTGTTACTGATCTTTTGAAAAAGGTGTTCAAGCAGGCAGCAAAGTAATCTTTCAGAACTATAAATTTCCTCAATTGGTTACTTTTGTCTAAATATTAACACCTCATATGAAAAAATCGGAAATACATTTTAGTGTTGAACTCGACGACAAGAACATACCGGAAAAGATTTTTTGGAATGCGACAGACAACCCCAACGAAGGCATCAATGACACCCGCGCCATCGCCATCGCCGTTTGGGATCATTACCACAGAGGCACATTAAAAATCGACCTTTGGACCAAGGATATGGAAGTTTTCGAAATGAAACGCTTCTACATCGAACTCATGAGCGGCATCGCGGATACGTTGCTGACTGCGACAAATGACAATGTAATGGCAGATGCGATTGAAGGGGTTTGTGAGACATTGAGCAAGAAACTCGATGAGGAGATGAAGGCTGCTAAGTAGGGCGTTTGCGGTCGTGTCTTCGACCGCCCGGTTCGCTCGGGTTTGGTGGTCGTGTCTTCGGCCGCCCGGCGGCCCGGTCCGCTCAGACTGACAGGGCGTTGTGGTTCGCTCAGGCTTGGTGGTTGTGTCTTCGGCTCCGCTCAGACTGACAGGGCGTTGTGCATGTGTCTTCGGTCGTCCGATTCGCTAGACTTACAAAGTGGCTTCGCAGTTCGCAATTGCCCTGTCACCCTGAGCGGAGCCGAAGGGCAAGCACAACGGCACCTGCGAGCGGAGCCCAAAGGCAACCACCCCTGTCACCCTGAGCGGACCGGGCCGCCCGGCGGCCGAAGGGCGCTCACTCACCATTTAACGTGGCCTGATCCTTCTTCGGCAAACTCTTAACTATCAAATCATAAGAGTCCTTCACCCAGCCAAACAACGTCTCACTAGGAATGTTACCGGTGACGTAGACCGTGTTCCAGTGCTTCTTATTCATATGATATCCGGGCTTTACGTCCGGATATTTTTCTCTTAGCTCTTCTGCTTTTTCGGGATCGCATTTGGCGTTGAACTGGTGGGACGCTGAGTCTATGGGGGTAAGGAGGAATACTTTGCCTTTTACCTTGAATACGAGTGTATCCGGGCCGAAGGGCAGTTCCTCTGTTACGCCTGGGAGTTGCAGGCAAAAGTCTCTCAGCGATTCCAGGTTCATCTTGTTAATGCTCTAACGATCATAATGATAACGCAAATTAAAAACATGACGATGGAGATGCGGTTAATGCCATGCATCATGCGGAGGTTAAAGGAATCGGGGGCATTGGGATCCCTTTTTTTGAAGACGCGAAAGAAGTAACCAAACACGTCGCCTAATTGAAAGTATCTTTTCATAAATTTTGCTGTTTCTATCTTTATCAACCCTGCTAAACCAATATTTCACGCTCGTCCGGCTCGATCCAGCGACCGTCTTCCCGAATTAACCCGATCAATTCTTCTACTGCTTTCGCCGCAGTTACTGATCTTTTGATAACTTCCTGACCACGATACAAAGCAATTTTATCTTTTCCCATACCCACGTATCCGTAATCCGCATCGGCCATTTCACCTGGTCCGTTTACAATGCAGCCCATAATGCCGATTTTCACGCCTTTCAAATGTTCGGTGTGCTTGCGGATCATGGCTGTTGTTTCCTGTAAGTCAAACAGCGTTCGTCCGCAGGATGGGCAGGAAATGTATTCTGTTTTCGACATCCGGGTTCTGGCGGCTTGCAAAATGCCGAATGCTATGCTGTTGAATGAGGCGGCTACTTTCAGCTTATCTGTGTGATTGATGTGCATTGGGAAAGACGGCTGTAACAACACGCCATCGCCAAAACCATCAACGAGGAAACCACCAACGTCCGTAGCTGAATATAATGTAAGCTCATCGCCCGAATCGGTTGCGTACTCGCGCTGGACGACTACCGGGATTTTAATTCCCTTTTCAACCAGCTTATAAAAGAACCGGCGCAGTTCCGGCATTGCATGTGCGTTGCCGGTGTGTATCAGCAGGACAATGTTGGTCGCCTCTCTGATATTTTCCAGCAGCGCATCATTCAGTGAATGTATGGTGCCTTTGATAAAATTCAACTGCGTTGAAACGAGTGTCTTATCGGTTTCAAGCCAATGTTCTGCGTCGAAAAGCGGAAATTTGTTTGCAGCATTTTCATGTTGTTGCCATTGCTCAAAATCCAGGATCTCACGCAAGCCGTTTGGTAGCATGAACGGAATAGGGTTTTTTCCGGAATATATAAAATCAGCTCCCTGATCGTTCATTGCCCATTTATCCGGCACTGGCAAAAAGAAATGTCCGATGCTTTTCAGGTTTTCGAGCTGGGTAACTTCGATATTGGAATAATCCGCAATCACACGCGGCACATTCAAATGACCGAAATTATAAACCTCTCTTGTATCCCTTCTTGTGTATTGAAATGGATTGATAGGGCAAGATTCAACCGGCTCTATGAAATCGTGAGGTGTTCTGTTAGCATAGCGCTGGATTAATGCACGAGCCACAGGCGCTTCTTTTTCAGGCGCTTCGGTTAATGAAACACGGACCGTATCTCCCAAGCCATCTTCCAGTAATGTGCCAATTCCAACAGCCGACTTAATCCGGCCATCTTCTGCTTCGCCTGCTTCTGTTACGCCAAGGTGCAACGGATAAGGCTTTAAGCCTTCTTCGTCCAAACGCTGCACAAGCAACCGATATGCTTCCACCATCACTTGCGTGTTGCTGGATTTCATGGAAAGCGCAATGTTGAAATAATTGAATTCTTCACAGATCCGTAGAAATTCCAACGCCGATTCCACCATACCCAGTGGTGTGTCGCCATAACGGCTCAGTATCCGGTCTGAAAGTGAGCCGTGATTTGTGCCAATGCGCATCGCTGTGCCATATTCCTTGCATATGCGCACCAGCGGGATGAATTTTTCACGGATCCGTTCCAATTCAGCGGCATAGGAAGCATCGGTGTAGTCAATGACTTCAAAACGCTTGCGATCGGCGTAATTTCCAGGATTGATCCTTACTTTTTCTACAATCCTTGCTGCCAGTTCGGCTGCATTGGGTGTGAAATGTATGTCGGCAATGAGCGGAACATTGATACCAAGCTTGCGCAGGCCGTTCCGGATGTTTTCAAGATTTTGCGCTTCCTTCACACTGGGCGCCGTAATACGCACATATTCGCAGCCCGAATCCACCATTCTGATCACCTCATCAATAGATCCTTGCGTATCCATTGTATCCACCGTCGTCATTGACTGAACGCGAATGGGATAGTCGGAACCCATAGGCAGGTCGCCGATATTAATGGTGATCGTTTCGCGTCTTTTATATGCTGTCAGAGAAGGACAGTAAAGATTTGTCGTTTTTTCAGAAGCTGTAACTACTGCCATGGAGTTGTTATGATATTGGCAAAGGTCTTAAAACAAAAACACAATTGGAATTACAATCGTGCATTTTAATGCCTCAGTTTTCGATCCGCGTTCCTGAATCAACTGTGATGATGTAACTTTTTCCGCCTTGTTTTTCGATGGCTTCGGCCACCTCCTCGGCTTGCGTGGGCGCATATACAAACATGCAGCCACCACCGCCCGAGCCATTGATCTTGCCGCCTAATGCACCCGCCGATAAAGCTGCATTCATCATGCGTTCTATCTTGGGCGTTGATGTCCTTTTATGGTCGCGCAGGTTTTTGTAATGTTTATATAAAAGTCCGCCAAAATGTTTGTCAAACTCCTCATTAACAGGACTATTAATGCTTTGTGTTAACAGCACTTTACCTTCCAGAAGTATGTCGCGGTCTTCGAGATTGGCTTTTAAAAGGCTCAGCTCATCGTCGGTCAGCTTTGATTGGTATTCAGCAGCTTTTTCAAAAGGCGTGCTAAAAATGGAAAATTCAGGGTCGTAGTTCGTGACTTTTTTGATCACATCTTCCATTCCATAACGGCAGCGCGCGAGGATGCCTAATGTGTCTTTTGCCTCCATAGAATCACCCAAAACGAATGTTCCCAAAGTCGGTGTTAGCGCTTCAACATGAATGATTGGCGTTGATTCCAGGTAAATCACATTGCCGATGGCCGTAGAATAATGGTCCATCATGCCGCCGGGTTCGCCAAATTCTAGCACTTCGGCTGCATTGGCAATTTCTCCCAATTCTTTTTGAGAAAAACCAACCGGCTTATCGCTCATTTTATCCAGAAAATGCGCCCAGGAAACGATCAATGCCGATGAGCTCGACGTTCCGGAATTGATCGGAATGTTGCCGTGTATGACACATTCAAAACCTTTTGAAAAAGTTAAACCCTTTCGTTTTAAAACATTAATGGTGCTGCGGAAATAGTCCCGCTGCACCACGTATGGAAATGTATCGTTTAGAGAAAACTCCTCTTTCAGCCCAAGATCGGGCAAATGCAGGATGATTTTGTCATCATCCCGATAGCGCCCGTCGATGCTGATCCGGCGGGAAATGGCCGCTGCAATGACAGGCAATCCAAGATAATCCTGATGTTCACCAAATAAACATATACGGCCCGGAGTCGAAATCTTCATGAACTACCAGCTTTTCTTTTTATGGCCTACGAGACCGAAATAAAGGATAAAAATATACAACGGAACCATGATCCAGTAAGCCTGCTGTGTGCTTTTGATTGAATCGGCAATGCCGCCGTAAACCAATGGCATCACCGCACCTCCGGAAATCCCCATTACCAGTAATGCAGACGCTATTTTGGTAAACTTACCCAGTCCGCTCAATGCCAAAGGCCATAGTGCAGGCCATATCACCGCATTGGCAAAACCTAAAATTGCAATGCAAAGCACTGATGCAAAGCCGGTTGTAAAGATTGCAGCAATGGTTACTACCATTCCGAGAACGGCCGAAAACATCAGATATGCCTGCTGAGATACATATTTAGGAATCAAAACAATGCCCAAAACATAGCCAAACATCATCCCACCCAATGTATATGTTCCAAAAAGCCTCGCTTCCTCTTCTGCGAAACCGAGCGAAACACCGTAATTAATGATCGTATCCCCCGCAATTACTTCAACACCTACATAACAAAACAATGCGATCACGCCCAACACAAGGTTAGGAAACTGGAAAACGCTCGTTTTTTCTACAACCGGTGCTGATCCAACCGGCGCTTCCTCTTCCTCACTTACTTCCACCAAGCCTTTGGACATGCGGATCAAAATCGCCAAACCGACCAGAATCGCGGTCAAAACGAGATAAGGAACAACCACTTTGTCAAGCTCTTCCTGTGGGTCTGTTGAACTTGCACCGGATAAGAGCAATTTACCGATGATCACCTGGCTCAGGATCCCTGCCGATTTGTTTGCAATTCCCATGATACTGATCCGCTGAGCAGCACTTTCGCGTGGTCCCAGGATCGTTGCATAAGGATTGGAAGATGTTTGCAAAACCGTCAGACCGATCCCGATCGTGAAAAGTCCCACCAAGAATACCGGATAGGAAGCCATTTCAGCGGCTGGAATGAAGATCAGCGTTCCCGCCGCCATCACAAGCAGGGCCAGCGACATTCCGTTTTTGAAACCCGTCTTTTTTACAACATAAGAACAGGGGATCGCCATGATCGTGTAGGAAATGAAAAAGGCGAATGTTACCAGGTAGGAACTGGTGTTATCAAGGGAAAATGCTTTTTTGAAAAAGGTAATTAATGTGCCGTTTACCCAGGTGATGAAACCCATCACAAAGAATATAACGCCAATCATAAAGAGAGGGCCAAGGTAGCTTTTTTTGTTGTCCATTTAGGTTTAAATTAATTGGTAAGGGTTATGCAGTTTAAAAATGAAAAATAGCTGTTAATACTCGTCATTCAGTCCGAAAATGCGCTTGTTGGTTTTCCATTTGCCCCGGGTGAAATCCGGAATTTCAATGGGCGCGCTTCCTTTTGCAATGGACATTTCTGATAATGGGCTGATGGCGCTCCATGTGGCCGCATCGTACACGTCAATGGGCGGTGCGGTTTTTCTTTTAATAGATTCAATAAAGCCTCTTAATACGAAATAATCGATGCCGCCGTGGCCTGCGCTTTCTGCATCTTTCGCATATTTTGCCCATAACGGATGGTCGTTCTTGTCGAGATAGGCCTTGTCAGGTTCGGCGGTGTGTTCCTTTGGCGAAACACCTTCTATATATATGCTGTGTCCGTCGTTCATCCAGATGCCGTTGGTCCCCTGCGCACGGAAAGCGAGCGAGTAGGGGCGTGGCGAGTTGGTGTCATGAACGAGCACGATGTTTTCGCCGTTGTGGCATTGGATTACGGTCGTAACAATGTCGCCGAGCTTGAAATTGACTTTGGCATTAGGATGATCTTTACCGCCATGATCAACGATATATTTGTGTAAACCTCTCGATTTGGTGGCCGTGGAAGTCAGGTAAGAGAATTTGTTGCCGCGGTTAATGTCCATCCAGTGCGCCACCGGGCCCAGGCCGTGCGTTGGATAAATGTCGCCGTTGCGGTCAACGGAATGTTGGGTGCGCCATTTGGCTTCTGAAAATCCTTTTTCACCAAATTCAACGCCTACACCGCCATTGCTTTTGCCATCATTCAGCTTAACAGACCGCAGATCGTGCTGGTAACCGCAATGCGCATAGGTCATTTCGCCAAACATTCCCTTGCGGACCATGTTCAATATCGCCATGACATCCCGGCGGTAACACACGTTTTCGAGGATCATGCAGTGCGAGCCGGTTTTTTCAAATGTGTCCACCAGGTTCCACGACTCCTGTAAAGTGACCGTAGCAGAAACTTCAACCGCTGCATATTTTCCAGCTTTCATGGCAGACAGCGTCATAGGAACGTGCCATTGCCACGGCGTTGCGATCAGGATCCCATCCAGGTCATCGCGCTTAACCATATTCAGAAAGTCCTCGTCACCTTTACCATAAACCGCCGGCGCTTTTCTTCCCGATTTCTTGATTTGTGCCAGGGAAGCGTTGATGGCAGCCGGATCAATGTCGCAGATTGCATTCACTTCCACATCCTGACGAAAAAGTGCCTGTTCAAGGTGACTGCGGCCGCGAAGACCTACACCGATAAACCCCAGCCGCACTTTGTCAGCCGCTTTCGCTTCGTTGGAATACAATGACGGCATTATCCCGATGGCGGGTCCGGCCATTGAGGCTTGTTGAATAAAGTCGCGTCTATTCATGACGTTGTCCATTTAAAGGTTCAGGATGGGGTTGGCCTGCCATCGGCACAATGGTTTCCAAGATCGCAATTTACATTCAATAACCGTATTTTTTAATTTTTTTTATTAATTCAGATGAAATGGAAATTCCTGCAAGTGGTGATGATTATTTTAAAAAATGAACAAATTGGAATTGCAAAGCGTTAACCCAACACAAGTGACCTCAGAAAGAGCATTACGTCCAGGCTCGAAGGCTTTAAGTGTGTTGGACACATACTTTGTAACGACATTTAAAGCGAATTTTATTTTATGTAAATCATCATATGGCTCAAAAGGTGGCGGTGTTCCGGAAGGAACATTTCAATGCGGCTCATCGTCTTCATAATCCGGAATGGTCGGCTGAAAAGAATGAGAGCGTGTTTGGTAAATGCAATAATCCCAATTTTCACGGGCACAATTATGAGCTGATCGTTCAGGTGACGGGGGAAGTTGATCCTGAAACCGGTTATGTGCTGGATATGAAAGTACTCAGTTCTGTTTTAAAGGAATTTGTGCTTGATCGTTTTGACCATAAAAACCTTAATCTTGACGTCGAAGAATTCAAATCACTCAACCCTTCCGCGGAAAATATCGCGATCGTTATTTATACCATATTAAGATCAAAAATTGACTCAGGCCTTGACCTGAAAGTTAGATTATATGAAACAGAACGGAACTTTGTCGAATATCCCGTCGACTGAAATGGTTGAGGTTGAGGAAGTTGGAAACGATCATGTATTTTCTTCGATCGACACACCTTTGCGTAAAGATGCCTTTGCAATGGAGGACGACATGAAGATGGAGCTGATTGAAAAGCATTTCCGTCACATTATGGAAATCATGGGCCTGGACCTGACCGATGACAGCCTGAAAGGCACACCGAAACGGGTTGCTAAAATGTTTATCACAGAGGTTTTCAGCGGCCTTGATCCGAAGAATAAGCCGGCGGTCACTTTGTTCGAAAACAAATATAAGTATGACCAGATGCTGGTCGAAAAAGATATATCGGTGTTCTCCAACTGCGAACACCATTTCGTCCCCATTTACGGAAAAGCGCACGTTGCGTACATTTCAAGCGGTAAAGTGATCGGACTTTCCAAACTGAACCGCATTGTAGAATACTTTGCAAAACGTCCGCAAGTTCAGGAACGCCTCACCGTGCAGATTGCTACTGAGCTGAAATTAGCGTTGGAAACGGAAGATGTGGCAGTTGTAATCGATGCGCAGCACATGTGCGTTCAATCCCGGGGAATAAGAGATTCAGGAAGCTCCACTGTCACCGCGTTTTATGGCGGGAAGTTTCAGGAGGAGAGTACTAAGAAGGAGTTTTTGAGTTATTTGGGGATGTGATCTGCATAGGTTCTGGGAGGGGCTTGAAGTTCACCCGGTGACCTGATCAATATGGTCAACCTAAGCCAACTGTCACCCTGAGCGGAGCCGAAGGGACATGCAGCATGCCAGCAAGCATCCTACACGTCCCTTCGGCTCCGCTCAGGGTGACAGGGTTGGTCCATTCACGATGACAAAGTCAGTCGACTCAAAACCTCCTACTAAACCGTTGGTCCAACTCTCTCAAGCAACGCCTTAGTCGCTTTAATCCCATCATACTCAGAAAGCTTGCTTCCTTCATATTCGATCCCAGCGATTCCTTTGAAGCCTGCGTCTTTAACGATTTTCAGGATTTTTGTGTAATCCGTTTCAATGCAGTTTCCTTTTTCGTCGAAGTCATATGTTTTTGCGCTTACGCCTTTTGCGTAGGGCATCAACTCTTTCGTTCCCTGATATCTGTCGTATGATTCTGCGCAGCCGCCGTCTTTTCTGGTGATGCAGAAGTTACCGAAGTCCGGCAATGTTCCTACATTTTTTAGGTTAACCTGCTTCATTACGCCTGACAACCATTGTCCGTTGGATGATGACCCTCCGTGGTTTTCGACGATTACGTTAATGCCTGTTTTCGCAGCGAACTCACCTAGCTTACCAAGCCCGTCTACGGCGGATTTTGCTATTTCTTCAAAGCTTCCTTTTCCGAATGCATTAACGCGGATGGTTTTGCAACCTAGATATTTCGCGGCTTCCACCCAGCGATAATGGTTTTCAACGGCCTTGTTACGAACCGCAGCGTCCAATTCTCCCAGGCCGCCTTCGCCGTCGATCATGATGAGGTGAGCTGTTACGCCGTTGTCTTTTTGTCTTTGGATCAAATCATTCAGATATGTTTTGTCTTCCGCTTTGTCTTTGAAGAACTGGTTTACATATTCCACGATGGAAATGCCAAACTCTTTCTTCGCCAATGCCGGGAAATCGAGGTTAGTCAGTTCTTTTTTGAAAAGTGCTTTGTGCAAAGACCATTCTGCGAGTGAAATATCAAACCATAGTTTTTTGGCAGGATCTGCCATTAGTAAGTCGGAAAAAGCGGTTGCTGCGAAGGCCGTAGCACCGGCTTTTTTAAGGAAATCGCGACGAGAAACGTACATTTTGGTTAGAATTTAGATTTATATTTATTATGGAATGTGAATTCTTGCTTCATTATACAGCTTCTCATTTTTCACCAGACTCGCTGCGTCCCAGTCAATGTCCTTGATAAATGCATGCGCGCGAACGGGACAGTTTTCGACGCGGCAAAAGTAACAGCATTGATATAAGCACGGGTCTGCATGAACGAAAATCTCGGTTTCACCCGTATGGCTGTCTTTCAGTATGTTTTCAAAATTATGAATTGTTTCATGCACTTTCTGCAGTTCCCAATAATATGGTAATGTCAAATGGCAATCAATGTGCAGGTCAGAGCCGTATTGCTGCACGCGCAGGTTGTGCACGTCGATCCATTCTGTTTTTTTGTTATCCTTTAATGTCTGCACTACTTTTTCCAGCAACGCGTCATCCACAGCGTCCATAAGCCCGGCTACGGATTTACTAACAAGCAGGAAGCCGTTATAAGCAAGAAATAAACCAAACAGGAGGGAAGCAGCGCTATCAATCCAGACGTAGCCCGTGAGCATAATGAGTCCGACGCTCACGATCAGGACCAGACTGCTGATGCTGTCCGTCATCAAATGGCGTCCATCGGCGGTAAGTGCCAGCGAATTCATTTTCCTGCCTTCGGTTAACAGCTTATAACCGATAGCAGTGTTGACAATGATGGTAAAAAGTATAAACCCGGAACCCTGAAGCAGGTTTTGAATAGGAGCGGGATCCAGGATCCTGTTCACCGCTTCGATGATGATAAAAAGCGAAGCGATCATGATCAATGCACCTTCAAAACCGGCGGAGAAAAACTCTATTTTGCCGTGCCCGTATGGATGGTTCCTGTCTTTCGGCTGCGCCGAAAGATAAATGCTGTAAAACGCAAATCCGCTTGCTATAACATTAATGATCGATTCCAGCGCGTCGCTCAGGATGGCGTTGGAGGAGGTAAGATAATAAGCGAAGAATTTCAAACCCGTCAGGATGATGCTGGCTATAAAAGACAGCAGTATGAGACGTTGTTTAAGCTTATTTTGGTTTATTTGCATTTGCGATTTGAAATTCAGAGGCCAAAAATACTAAGAAAATGCGGGTTATAACCACAGAAAATAATTGGAAAACACTTTCAACCGAAACTGTCTACGAAAATGCGTGGCTCGAACTGAGCCATCGCGATGTGATCAACCCGTCGGGAAATAAGGGCATTTATGGGCTGGTAAAATTTAAGAATCAAGCCATTGGCGTTATTCCACTGGATGCCGAGGGCAACATTTATCTGGTAGGCCAATATCGCTATGCAATCGATGAATATTCCTGGGAAATTCCGGAAGGCGGCGGCGCTTTAAATGCAGATCCGCTGGACGCGGCCAAGCGGGAGCTGAAAGAAGAAACCGGTTTGCTGGCTGAAAAATGGACCAAGCTTGCCCGCATTCATACTTCCAATTCCGCCACCAATGAAGAAGGTTTCCTGTTCATCGCCGAAGAACTGACGCAACAGGAAGCAGAACCTGAGGACACCGAAGATCTGCAAGTGCGGAAAGTGTCTTTGCAGGAAGCGATCGATATGTGCATGCGTTCCGAAATTACTGATTCGCTGTCTGTATGCGCCATTTTAATGACCGCCAGACTGAGGGGAATCTGATATGCTCGAATCGCTTTTCTATGGAACGCTTACTGGAATAGGATTATGCCTCACGTTTGGGACCGTGTTTTTCTCATTGGTCCAAAACAGTGTTGATAATGGTTATAAAACCGGCGTGAAGATCGCACTGGGCGTTTTCGTTTGCGACATTATTTTTGTTTTCTTCGCTATTTACGGAACTGCGTTACTGCCCGATATTCCCGATTTCAAGAAGTGGATGGCTGGCGCGGGCGTATTTTTCCTGATCACGCTCGGGCTGACAAATTTGATTAAAGGTCAGCCAAAAATTGCCTATCCGACAACCCGGTTCGGCAATTTGCTTTACTATTTTACGACTGGTTTTTTCTTGAACGGGCTGAATCCGGTGAATTTCATCAGCTGGGTCACCATTGCTTCCTATATCCGCACCAATCTGCATTATAATTATCACCAGGTGCTTGTTTTTTTTGCGGCGAGTGTAGTTGCTGTATTCCTCGTGGAATGTGGCATTGCGATCTTTGCACACAAGTTGAAACGCGTTTTTACGCCAAAAGTGGTCACGATATTTAACAAAGTGACAGGCGTCGTTTTTATCCTGATCGCCTGCCAGATTGCTTATGTCAATTTCCTGAGTTAATGCGAGGGAGGTTCCGTTATGTAGCCGTTCTTTTGCAAAAATCCCTTCCAATCGTCCATCAGGAAATTCTTGAAAACACGCGGAAACTTATGCTGGCCGCCCATTTTGCCTTTGGAATTCATCCAGTCGTAAAAAGCTTTGTTCGGCAGCACAGTAACAAACACTTCCTTCAATGCATGACGCCTTTCCACGGCATAGTCATCATTAAGATCTGCTAATTTGGCGTCCAGTCTGGTTTTGAGCTCTTCTGCATTCACATCCGTTTCTTCTACGCCGATATACCAATGGTGCGCAAACATAGAACCGTATTCAATGCCGCAAACTGTGAATTCTTTAACCGTTAACCCCATCTCATCCGAAACCAGATCGACGGCCTTGTTCATATTGTCGACCGAAAGGTGTTCCCCGCAAAGACTTAGATAATGCTTCGTGCGTCCTGTAATAACAATTTCACCTTTCGCTTTGTCCACAAATTTCACTGTGTCACCGATCAGGTAACGCCATGATCCTGCGCATGTCGAGAGCAGCAATGCATATTCTTTGCCTTCTTCAACCTGATCGATCATTAATGTCTCAGGATCAGACATTAAGGTGCCTTCTGAGTCAAAGTTTTTTTCGTTGAAAGGAATAAACTCGAAGAAAATCCCATTGTCACAAACCAGCTCCATGCCTTGTGCGCCCGGGCGGGTTTGGTAGGCGATAAATCCTTCGGAGGCAAGATACGTGTTAATGTAGATCAATGGCCTTGCCAGCAGCTTTTCGAAACCCTTTCTGTAAGGCTCAAACGAGACACCACCATGCGCGAAAACCTGCAAATTGGGCCATATATCGTGAATGGTCTTGACATTATAATGCGCAATGATCTTTTCCATCAAAAGCTGGATCCACGCGGGAACGCCTACAATGAACCCAATGTCCCATTCGTGCGCCTGCTTTGTAATTTCTTCCAATTTCAAACCCCAATCTTTTTGCGCCGCGATTTTTTCCCCGGGTTTATAGTAAGGTCTGAACCAATAGGGAATCTGCTTGGCCGTGATGCCGCTCAAATCGCCTTCAAAATGTTTGTCCTGATTATTCAGATTTGTACTGCCGCCGAGCATCAGGAAGCCTTTTTCATACAGATCATTGGGAAGATCCTTGTAATGTCCGAGCGAAAGGATCTGGCGGATGCTGGTCTTCTGGATCGCGCGCGACATGGCCTTTGTGACCGGAATGTGCTTCGTAGCGGCCTCGGAAGTTCCTGAACTTAATGCATAATATTTGATCTGCCCAGGCCAGCAAATGTCTTTTTCTCCTTCAAGCGAACGGTGCCACCATTCGTTGAAGATCTTGTTGTAATCGTAAACCGGAACTGTTTTCTTGTATAAGTCGTAATAAGCGCCTTTTTCACTGAACAATATAGATGAAAGCAGCTCGTCAAAATTGTATTTTTCTCCAAACTCTGTGTAGCGCGCCTTGGCCAGCAATTTCGCCAGCGTCTTTTTTTGCTGAATGTGAAGACTTGCTTTTCTGCGGTTAGCAACAATGTTGCTGATATGAATTCCTTTTTTTAATAAACTCCCTACTAATGCCATAGCTGAATTTTAAAATTATAAATCCCAGGTCGAAAGCTGTTTTACTGCCTCATACGCTGTCAGATCATATTGGCACGGCACAACAGAAATGTAGTTGTTATCCAGCGCCCAGACATCGGTATCCTCCTTTTCGGTGTCAAAATTCACGAATTCTCCTGCCATCCACAGGTAACCTCTTCCGTTCGGGTCTACGCGATAATCAAATTTTTCCTGCCATTTTGCGTGCGCCTGTCTGCAAACTTTTACACCTTTTAAAGGCAGGTCTGTTTTCTCAGGAATGTTAACGTTCAGTGCAATGCCGTTCGGTATGCCGTTTTTGAGCGCCTCCTCAGTAATGGATTTGATAAATGGAATAGCATGATCAAAATCCGCATCCTCCCGGTAATCCGTTAATGAAAATCCAATCGCCGGAATGCCTTCTATTGCAGCTTCGATGGCTGCGGACATGGTCCCGGAATAAAGCACGCTGATCGAACTGTTGCTTCCGTGGTTGATCCCACTAACGACCAGGTCGGGTTTGCGATCCTGCAGAACGTAATTTTTAGCCAGTTTTACGCAGTCGGCAGGTGTTCCGGAACATTCATATTCAACAACGCCTTCAAAAATATGGGTGGAATAAAGTCTTAGCGGTTCGCCAATCGTGATAGCATGGCCCATCCCGGATTGCGGGCTGTTTGGCGCAACAACGATCACTTCTCCAATGGTTTGCATCACCTCCACCAATGTCCGGATTCCTTTGGACGTTATGCCGTCGTCATTTGTAACTAAAATAAGGGGTCTCATATAATTCTACTTATCGCCGGTCACATTAAGGGGTTGAAAAGTCCTGACTGGCGAATGAAGTAATGCGGTTTTTAGGTTGAAAAAAGATTTATTTGTAACTGCTATGAGCCAAAATTAAGCATTATGCCATCATTCTCAATAAAGCCTGCAACCACAGCCGACATCCCGACCATTATCGCAATCCAGGAACAGACCTGGGAAGCAACTTATAGTGAAATACTTACGAGAGAACAGATTGACTTTATGTTCGAAAAAATATATTCCCCCGAGTCTCTCGAGCGTCAGTTTACCGTTGAGCAGCATTCCTTCCTGATCTTGTTAAACGACGGCAAGCCGGAAGGTTTTGCATCCGCTTCCGAAGAAGGACGGGAAAAGTTTAAGTTACATAAAATATATGTACTTCCTTCCACGCAGGGAACGGGTGCCGGAAAATATCTCCTGGCTGCGGTTGAAAATTATGTAAAGTCGGCTGGTGGGAAAAAATTAGGTTTAAATGTCAACCGGTACAATAAGGCAAAGGGATTTTATGAAAAAATGGGCTTTGCGGTGACAGGCCAGGAGGATATTCCCATTGGTCCTTACTGGATGAACGATTATGTTTTGGAAAAAGAACTGAACTGACTTATTGAGCCGGTTCAGTTCTGTGGGCCAGTTTCATTTTTTTTATGTTCTTCTTCTGACTTTTAAGGCCTTGCAGCGGGTGGTAATGGTTGCTGTTGCTCACATAATATCCCGTTCCGTCATACGTGCGTTTGTCTGGGTGCGCCTTACATTCAGGTGAGCATGCACCCTCCATTTCTTCACCGCATTTGTGACAAACCGGCACGTGCGTGTTACATTCTGCATTGGCGCAGTTGATCATGCGGTCGCAAGGTTCGTCGCAGATGTAGCAGCGGGAGATAACAGTTGGGTTGACTTTGTTAACCTCAACGGCAATGCGGTTGTCAAAAACATAGCATTTACCATCAAAATTTTCCCCGCCTTCTTCCAGCCCGTAACGGATAATGCCGCCATGTAACTGATATACGTCCTGAAAACCCTGTTCGAGCAGGTAAGCACTTGCTTTCTCGCATTTAATGCCGCCCGTGCAATAGGTTACGATCTTCTTATCTTTCAAATGTTCGATCTCGTGAATGTGATCGGGCAGCTCGCGGAGGTTATGCATATCAAAGGTGATCGCACCCTTGAATTTGCCCAATTCATGCTCATAATCCGAGCGCATATCCACAAGCACCACATTCGGATCATTAAGGATTTCCTTAAATTCAGACGGCTCCAAATGCTTACCCGTGCGGACCAGCGGATCAACACCCAGATCGGAATTGACAATTTCGTCTTTCACGCGAACATGCAATTTTTGAAAAGCCACTCTATCATGCTCTTCCACCTTAAACTGCACATCCTTAAACCGGCTGTCGGAACGCACGTAATTCATATATGCCTCACAGTCTTCCGGTGTGCCTGAAACGGTTCCGTTCAAACCTTCCGGCGCAATGATGATCCTGCCCAGAAGATTGTGCTGCACGCAGAACAAATGATGCTCATCGCGATAGGTTTCCGTGTCTTCGATGGGCGCATAGAAATAATATAAAATTACCTTGAAAGGCTTCATTGTTGCATTAGTTGATGTATTCCAAAGAGGAAAGGGTTATGTCCACGCAGCGCTTTCCCCCAAATCAGCTGCAAATATACGAAGAAACGCACTTTAACGAAAATGCGCGAATTGGACTTTTGCACGAAGCAAACTATTGAAATGATTTCTATATTTTTACCGAAACCAACGCATTCCCAGGCATTATTCCGTTCACATTATGCACATTGCAATCATCGGCAACATCGGCGCAGGCAAGACGACATTAACCCAGATGCTGGGCGAATATTTCAAATGGGACGTGATGTACGAAGCCGTAGAAGGCAATCCCTATCTCGCTGATTTTTACCAGGATATGGATCGCTGGGCATTTAACCTGCAAATTTTTTTCCTCAATAACCGCTTCGCACAGGTCCAGAAAATACGGGAAACCACTTACTCGACCATTATCCAGGACAGGACCATTTACGAGGATGCATTTATTTTTGCAAGAAATCTGCATGAGTCCGGCGTGATGACCGAGCGGGATTACCAGACTTATCTTTTGCTTTTTGAATCCATTATCCGGACTGTTTCGCAACCGGATCTGTTGATTTACCTCAAAGCAGACATTCCCAAGCTGGTTTCGCAGATCAAAAAGCGGGGCAGGGACTTCGAAGCCGACATTTCAACCGATTACCTGACAGCACTTAACCATTATTATGATGATTTTGTCAAAAATTACGATCATGGCAAAATCATCGAAATTGATGTGAACCAAATGGACTTTGCTTCGAATCCGGACGATTTCAACTACATCGTTTCCAGGTTAAACAAAGAGTTGTTCTACATCTGAAAATCATGTCATTAATTAATGCTGATTAAAGCACGCACGCTAATGCCTTGTTGAGGATCTGATTGCTTTTGGGGCTGAATGTATAAATCTTGCGCTCCTCGGGAAGGATGATTTCAATCTTGGATGTGCCTTTCATTTTCTCCAGTTCTTGCGGCGTAACCGGCGAGGAAAGCATAAATGACTTGTTCCAGAAATTACGGTCGGAAGTGGTTGTAAAAAGTGAAAAAGTGCCACTCTTGGTTGTAAACCTTATTTCCGTGAACATTTGCACGTGAAAAATGAGCTCTACTTCTTCATTGTGATAGGTAAAAATCTTCTCTTCTCCAGTGCGCGACAAGCTCAGATATTCCTTTTTATCCACCAGCTGAACAACTTGATAATATTCCGTTTTGTTCGTGGATCGGCTCACTTTGGTCAGGCACTGAGCGTAGCAGACAGACTGGGAAGCAAAAACCAGCCCAATAACGCCAAGCAGCGCAATCACCTTCATGTGGTAGTAGTCCTTCAAACTATTAAGAAAAATCAGGGGTCGTCCAATTGATAGTAAATATATGCTAATTTTTTAAAAAGGAATGGCATAAAAAAACCTGCGCCGGAATGCAGCGCAGGTTGTGACCAGGAGGAGAGTCGAACTCCCATACCCGAAGGCACTACCCCCTCAAAGTAGCGTGTCTACCAATTTCACCACCTGGCCGAGGATTTTGCAAAAGTACTATTTAAATAATATGCCGCAAGGCTCCGGGAATGTTTTTTGAGTGTTTTTTATGGAGACATTCGTCGATCAATGTGGAGGTTGTTCTATTGTAATGAGAATGAGGATGCTAACTTTGCCCATCTTTAAAAAATGATGACCACATCTTGCTATTTCATTAACACATGAACTTCATTTACTTCCCTAGCCTGGTTATTTCTGCGTTATTGACGGGGTTATCTGCTGGTTTATTCTATTCCTATTCCTGCTCGGTCAATTTAGGCTTGGATAAATTGCCTGATGCGGAATATTTGCGTGCAATGCAGCAGATTAACAAAGCGATCCTGAATCCTGCATTTTTCGCTTCGTTCATGGGTTCAGTTCTGGTGCTTATCCTGGCGAGCTGGCTTAGCTACTCCTTGCAACATGCTTTTCAAGTCAAAATGCTGTTAACCGCAACTGGCATTTACATCGTAGGCGTTTTAGGAATTACTATTTTCGGAAATGTGCCACTGAACGACGCACTGGCTAACTTTGATATTAGTACAGCAACTAGTGGCGAGATTGCCAGACACCGCATATTGTTCGAACAGCCATGGAATAATCGTCATACCGTCCGCACTTTCTGCGCATTTGCAGCCTTTGTATTTACATTGATTTCTTTTTATAAGGCAAACTAGAAAGGAATGTTCCTTTCTAGTTTATAGACAAATGCAGCGCATCAAAAGGCATGCGTGCCGTGTTGCTGGGCTTGAAGTTTGTGATAAGTGTAATATGACACCATGAGAACGGCTAGTACGATCAGCGGGAATATGGAGTTGAAGCCGAATCCGTCTACGACGGTGATGCTAATGCTTGCACAGAGGAAGTCGAAGACGAAGCCGGCGTAAGCCCATTCTTTTAGGCGCGGCGGAACTTGCGGCAGCATTAATGCTATTGTGCCGGCAATTTTGAAGGCTGTGATCATCGGGCCAAAATAATCCGGGTAACCCAGATGCCGGATTCCTTCGCGGGCCATTTCAGTATGGGAAGTGAGCGCGGGCATGACGCCTTCAAACAAAAAGATCAATGTTGTTGAAATCCAAAAAATAATGCGGGTCGTTTTCATGACAGTAAATGTTTGATGATTGAGTTTGTTTTTGTTGATACAAATCTACCGCACATCCAGCCGACGGACGCAGTGTAAATACGACGAATTAGAGGGTACAATGCGACAATTCGATTGCGCAATTCGATTGCTGCAATTCCATTGAGGCAATTCGATTGCGCAATTCCACTGGGCAATCAAGGACTCTTCGCTTAATCAACCAGCTTTTTGCGGATTGCTTCTTTGTCGCTTTCTGTTTTTGCAAGGGACAATGCGGTTTGCCAGTGCATCATTGCTTTGTGATCATCCAGACCCGTATAAAGCGTTCCCAGCAGGGCAAAATAGAAGTGGTTTTCAGGCATCTGCAATTTTTCTGCTTCTGCGATTGCGGCCGCTTTTCCCCTGACTTTTGCAACAGCGTAGGTGCGGTTGAGCGCCGTGACAGGGGAGTACTCGCGCTGTAATAACTGATTGTATAGATGCAAAATCCCGTCCCACTTTTCACGGCTGTCTGCCTGTTGCGTATGCCATGCAGCGATGCCGGCTTCCAGGTGATATTTGGACAAATCATTTCCTTTTCCGGCCATTTTAAGGAAATAAGCACCCTTACTGATCAGGTCTGTGTTCCAAAGGTTTGAATCCTGATCGTCATAAAGAATCAGGGAACCGTTGTCATTCATTCTCGCATCGAAGCGCGAAGCATGAAAACACATCAGCGCCAGCAGTGCATTTACTTTCGGTTTGTTGGTTTCGGGATGCTCGATCAGCATGGTGCACAGGCGGATTGCTTCAAGACACAAGTCCTTTCTTAATGTATTGTTTTGATTAACTGAATAGTAACCTTCATTAAATAACAGGTAAACGGTTTTCAAAACCGGTTCCAGCCTGGCTTCAATTTCCGGTAAAGGCGGCATTTCGATAGCCACTTTAGCTTCGCGCAACTTTTCCTTTGCCCTGAAAATGCGTTTGCTGATGACTTCTTTATTTGTCATGAAAGCGCTCGCTATTTCGTCGATTCCAAACCCGCAAAGAATGCGGAGCGAGAGGCAGATCTGCGATTCGTGGGAGATGGAAGGATGACAAACCGCAAACATCATTTGCAGCTGGCTGTCTGTAATGTTTTGAAATGAAAGGTCTATGTCGGCGCTGTCCGATTGTTGCGCGGTCTTTTGCAGTTCCGGCGCGATCTTGTCCCGGAAAATGGACTCCCGATGGAGGTGGTTTTTGGCTTTGTTCTTAGCGGTGTTATAAAGCCATCCCGCCGGATTAGGCGGGAGGCCTTCTATGCCCCAGGCTTGCATGGCTGCCTGGAACGTTTCACTCGCAATGTCTTCGGCCACCTCAATCTCCCGAAACCCGAAATGCCGGCAAAGCACGGATACGATTTTCCGGTATTCGGTCCTGAACAAATGTGGGATGACGGGTCCGTGGTCGGGCATTGTTTTAGCTTTCGTGCACAGAAATGATTTTCCGGACTTCAACACTATTGCCTTCACCATGCAGGATCGGGCAGGCTTGTGCCATTTCAACGGCCTCGTCGAGGCTGGCTGCTTTAATGATGATGAAGCCCGCAACCGATTCTTTTATTTCGACAAACGGCCCGTCCGTCATTACATTGTTTGGTTTAAGCACCTTCCCTTCGACAGCTAAGCCCTTTCCGCCGCTGAATTTGTTCTGGGCTGCAATGCCGCCAACCCAGTCATGATATTGCTTCATGTAGCCTTCCATTTGTTCGGGCGAGGGCTGCGCTTCCTTGGTCAACAAATCCAACCGCATAATTACAATGTACTCTTCCATGTTGTTCTCAATTTATGGTTAATGATAAATAATTTACATCCCCATTACAAATGAGTATGGACGAACAGGACATTGCTGCAAGTATTTTTTTAATTATTTACCAAACAAAAAAGGGATGTGGCAGCGAGCCACATCCCTTTTTCTCAAAATATTAAATTACTAGCGAACCTTGAAGAACCGCATGTTCATTTCCTGATTGCCATAGTAGACTTTCAGGAAGTAATGACCTTCATTCAAGCCTGTTACATTCAGCGGCAAAGTATTTTTTCCTTCAACCACATCCTGCTCAGCCGAATTCAGTTTGATACCGCTGATGTTGTAAGTTTCAACTCTTCCTTTTCCGGCAGATTTTGAAATAAACTCAACATTAACAACGTCTCTAACCGGGTTAGGCGATACAAATGCTCCCGTAATAGCTTCATAACGAACTGTAACAATGCGACTGGATAGGAATTTACCATCCCGGTCGACCATTTTCAGCTGGTAATAGTTATTGCCGTAAACCGGTGATTTATCAACGAATTTGTATTCTCCAACACGCTTGTCAGACAAAGGCAACTCGCCGATCACATTCGGAACCTTCACTTGGTTGTCGTAACGGATCACTTCAAAACCTTTACCATTTTGCTCGTCAGTCACATTCCATGAAAGCTCAACGCCTTCTTCCGCTGGTGCAGCAGCAAACCTGGCAATGTAGATCGGAAGCACTGCATCGATTTTGAATGCCATCGTCTGAACAGTTGATTTGCAGGAACCGCCTTCAATTTGAAGCGTGTAGTCACCTCTTTCAAGCGCAGCGAAGCTGATCTGCGGACGGTCACTGGTCAGATTAACCCGTGCAGAACGCATTACCGTATTTCCTTGCATGATCTTCCAGTCGATGCTGGAAACATTGTTACCATGGAAGTTAAATATAAGGCCAGTCTCAGTTTGGTTGTAGACAGATTTCAAAATCGGTCCGTACTCGCATGGTAGGCGGTTATCAACCGTGGTTACATTGAATGTGCTTGAACTAACCGTTGATACGCAATTGCCACCTTGAATTTCAAGTGAGTAAGAGCCTGCATTAAGCGCTGCAAAGGTGATCGCAGCAGAGTTGCTGGAAAGATTTCCAGTTGTTCCGTTTGCTACTATCGCTCCGCCTTGCTTGATCCGCCATGTAACAGATGAAACGCCTACACCATTAAAGTTAACCGTCAAACCGGTAGCTGAGACATTAGCAATGCCTGAGATCGTCGGGCCGCTTGCGCAATTTGTCGAGCCGATAGAGAATGTTTTCGAGCTAACAGTCGAAATACAGTCACCACCTTCAATTTCCAAAGTATAAGTTCCGCCGCCCAGTGCTGCAAAAGAGATGTCAACCAGCGAGGAAGTCAAACCAGGAGTCTTACCATTGCGAACTACATCTGCACCGGATTTGATTCTCCAGGTAATGTTAGGAACGCCGTTACCGTCAAATTGGAAACGCAGGCCGGATGCCGAAATGTTGCTGATCGTGCCCAATGTAGGACCGCCTGGGCAAGTTCCTGCATTGATAGTAAAGTTTGAAGTGCTCACCGTAGATACGCAGTCACCACCTTGGATTTCGAGCGAATAAGTGCCTGCGCCTAGTGTAGCAAATGTTAACGCCGCAGAGTTTGAGGTTAAATTACCTGTTTTACCATTTCTGATCACATTACCGCTTTGCTTCACGCGCCATGTGATATTTGGAACACCTACACCATTGAAATCAACAGTCAAGCCAGATGCCGAAACATTTCTAAGACCCGAAATTGAAGGCCCGCTAGCGCAGTTAGGTGTTGCAACCGTGAAGTTTGAAGTGCTAACCGTAGAAGTACAGTTGCCGCCTTCAATTTCCAGAGAATAGTTACCCGCTGCAAGGCTGGCAAACGTGATAGCTGCTGAATTGGAGCTCAAAGTGCCCGTTTTTCCGCTTGCTACTACATTGCCGCTAAGCTTCACGCGCCATGTTACTGTAGAAACGCCCACGCCGTTGAAATTGAATGTCAAACTAGTAGCAGAAACGTTCGTGATGCCGGAGATCGATGGTCCGCTTGCGCAGTTGGTCGAGCCGATGGAGAATGTTTTAGAGCTGACAGTCGATACGCAGTCACCACCTTCAATTTCCAAAGTATAAGTTCCGCCGCCTAGTGTCGCGAATGAGATGTCAACGAGTGAGGAAGTCAGGCCAGGAGTCTTACCATTACGAACTACATCTGCACCGGATTTGATTCTCCATGTAATGTTAGGAACGCCGTTGCCGTCAAATTGGAAACGCAGACCAGATGCCGAAATGTTGCTGATCGTGCCCAATGTAGGACCGCCAGGGCAAGTTCCTGCATTGATAGTAAAGTTCGAAGAGCTTACCGAAGATATGCAGTTACCACCTTCAATTTCAAGAGAGTAAGTGCCTGCACCCAATGTGGCAAATGATAATGCAGCAGAATTTGAGGTTAAATTACCTGTTTTACCATTTCTGATAATGTTTCCGCTTTGCTTCACGCGCCATGTGATATTTGAAACGCCCACGGCATTAAAATCAACAGTCAGGCCAGATGCCGAAACATTCCTGAGACCTGAAATTGCCGGGCCGCTCGCGCAGTTTGGTATAGCAATCGTAAAGTTTGAAGCACTTACCGCAGAAGTACAGTTACCACCTTCGATTTCCAGAG
The DNA here is from genome assembly GCF_023821985.2 of Dyadobacter chenhuakuii. Taxonomy (NCBI): domain Bacteria; kingdom Pseudomonadati; phylum Bacteroidota; class Cytophagia; order Cytophagales; family Spirosomataceae; genus Dyadobacter; species Dyadobacter chenhuakuii. The sequence continues at coordinate 1,319,219 of NZ_CP098805.1, forward strand.
AGTAGTTACCCGCTGCAAGGCTTGCGAATGTGATAGCTGCTGAATTGGAGCTCAAAGTTCCCGTTTTTCCGTTAGCCACTGTGTTGCCGTTTAGCTTCACGCGCCATGTTACCGTAGAAACGCCCACACCGTTGAAATTGAATGTCAAACCAGTAGCAGAAACACCAGTGATGCCAGAGATCGATGGTCCGCTTGCGCAGTTTGTCGAGCCTACTGAGAACGTTCTAGAACTTACTGTTGAGATACAGTCACCGCCTTCAATTTCCAGAGTATAATTTCCGCCTGCAAGCGTTGCAAATGAAATGTCAACCAGTGAAGAAGTCAAGCCAGGCGTTTTGCCATTGCGAACCACATCCGCACCGGATTTGATTCTCCAGGTAATGTTAGGAACGCCGTTACCATCAAATTGGAAGCGCAGACCAGATGCCGAAATGTTGCTGATCGTGCCCAATGTAGGACCGCCAGGGCAAGTGCCTGGGTTAATCGTAAAGTTTGAAGAGCTTACCGAAGATACGCAGTCACCACCTTCAATTTCAAGAGAATAAGTGCCTGCACCTAATGTAGCAAACGACAAAGCAGCAGAGTTTGATCCCAAATTACCCGTCTTTCCGTTTCTGATCACATTACCGCTTTGCTTAACACGCCATGTGATATTTGAAACGCCCACGGCATTAAAATCAACAGTCAGGCCAGATGCCGAAACGTTCCTGAGACCTGAAATTGCCGGGCCGCTTGCGCAGTTTGGTGTTGACACCGTGAAGTTAGATGAACTAACAGCAGAAGTACAGTTGCCGCCTTCAATCTCCAGTGTGTAACCACCAGCTCCAAGGCTTCCGAATGTGATAGCTGCTGAATTGGAGCTCAAAGTGCCCGTTTTTCCGCTTGCCACCGTGTTGCCATTTTGTTTCACGCGCCATGTTACGGTTGAAACGCCTACGCCGTTGAAGTTGAATGTTAAGCCGGTAGCTGAGACATTTGTAATGCCAGAGATCGATGGGCCGCTTGCGCAATTTGTCGAGCCGATAGAGAATGTTTTCGAGCTAACAGTCGAGATACAGTCACCACCTTCAATTTCCAAAGTATAAGTTCCGCCGCCAAGTGTTGCGAAAGAAATGTCAACCAAGGAAGAAGTCAAACCAGGAGTCTTACCATTACGAACTACATCCGCACCGGATTTGATTCTCCAGGTAATGTTAGGAACGCCGTTACCGTCAAATTGGAAACGAAGACCAGATGCCGAAATGTTGCTGATCGTGCCCAATGAAGGACCGCCAGGGCAGCTTCCGGGAACGACAGTGAAATTAGAAGTACTAACAGAAGAAAGGCAATCACCACCCTCGATTTCAATCGAGTAAGTGCCTGCACCCAGACTGTTAAAAGAGATCGATGCTGAATTTGAGCTTAGATTACCTGTTTTTCCGTTTCTAACAACATTACCGCTTTGTTTCACGCGCCATGTCAGGTTAGGAACGCCTGAACCATTGAAATCAACTGTAATGCCGGTAGGAGAGACGTTTCTGACATTTGAGATCGATGGTCCGCTTGGGCAATTAGCCTGGTTTATCGTAAATGCCTGCGAGCTAACTGATGATGCGCAATCACCACCTTCAATTTCCAAAGTATAATTTCCGGCTGCCATTGAGCCGAATGAAATATCAACATTTGTAGAAGACAGATTTCCTGTTTTACCAGATCTCAGAACATTATTACCAGATTTTATTCTCCAGTCGATATTTGGAATGCCGTTGCCTGAGTACGAAAAGCGTAAAGCAGTTTGCGAAATGTTGGTGATCGTTCCCAAAGTAGGACCGCCGGGACAGTTAGGCTCAGGGTTTACTACCGAGTCAGGGTTTTTAGGAAGTTCGTTCCAGAAGCAGCTGAGGACCTCGTTATAGTTCAATGAAAATCCCATATTAGGGTTCATAAAACTTCCGTTCTCACCTTCGAGCGTCTGACGGATCAAGCCCATTGAAATTGCATCCCTGCTGTATCCGTTTGTTTCACGGTGAAAGTTCACACGCAGCAAACCATCCTTGATGATCGCATATTGAAATGTTCTTACACCATCACCACCCTTATACGTTCCCAGCATTAAGCCATCTGTGATAGGCTTATTGTTACAAGGAATCATATTTCCCTGCTGCGTGCCCAGATAGTTGTTACCCATCGTACTAGGGTCAATGGAGTTGATACAAGCGTTAACAACCCGGTTTCCCTCCGTGTTATTAGGGAACTTGTTGTTGTCCATGTGCAGCAGAATGGCCGTATTTTCAAAAGCCTCATTCTTACGGCTTTGGTCCGGGTTACCGTCCCATCTGATGTAAATCCTGTTTTGATGGATAATCGTGTAAACCGGCTTTCCACCCACATTACCCAGGAATTCGTCGTGCGTCCACTTTAAAGGCTCATTTGTCCCGGGTTTGATACCGCAATAAACCTGTGATGCTACAGCCAATTGATTTTTCCGTAACGCATCATCCGAGGTCGCCGCCATGAGGCCGAGCAACCCACTCGCGAAAATTAACTTCTGTAAAAGTTTCATCAATGTTTAAAAAGTAAATGTTTGAAGAATTAAATGAATGGGTTAGTTAAAAAAAGCACAAGAGAGGACTCCGGGAAATGGAGTTTTGGCGTTTTCAGTTGAAGGGGCGAACCCAATATTGAAAATCTTGTGGTTGGAGGGTGCAACTAGTTGAAAAAGAGTAGTTAATGACTTTTGGAAATAATTAATATGACGAATAGAATACGTTTGTAGAAGTATAATCTGTCGAAATGTAGTAATTATTTTGTTAGTAGCAAGAGGGAAAACTAAAATATTAAGAAGTTATAACAACCTTTAAATAAAAAGTTCCAGCTCAGCTACGTATTATTTTTGCCAGTAATCTGCACTGGCAGCCCGGGAGCCTATTTTTCCTGTTATTACAAATTTAGAACGGCTCAGAAAAAAATTTTTAAGCTGTCATTTGTCTTGTAAACAGACCGTTAGTTCCTCTTAAAATTTGTGTGGAACAAAAACTTTTGTCTGTGATTTGGAAGGATATTTTTAAAGTGTACCTTTGCACCACGATTGAGGAACAGGACACGAGGAAAGAAGCTGAGGTTTAGCAGCAAAACATAACCAACCGATTCCGTAGCTCAGCTGGTAGAGCAATACACTTTTAATGTATGGGTCCTGGGTTCGAATCCCAGCGGGATCACTTGAAGAAATAACAAAAAGCATCAAAAAGCCTGCAAATCAAACGATTAGCAGGCTTTTTTCTTTTCCGATTATGCCAAAACATTCAATTTTCTACAAATTTTTGGTGATTAATTCGGTGAGTTCAAGAATCTGCAAATTTTACTCACCAGAATCGCTACAACTCATTGTATAACAACCTGTTTATCACGTAAACATCTTGTACTGAATAGGCTTGCAAGACTACTTTTGTTCAACTTTTTAACCTGAAAAAGGTATGAAAACAAAGATCAGTCTGCTTTTCTATTTGAAGAAGCCGAAAAACTATCGAAAAGGCCCGGTGCCGATTTACTTGCGCATTACGGTTGAAAGTAAGAGGGTGGAATTTACCACCGGACGAGAATGTGAGCCTAGCCGGTGGAATGCGGTGGCTGGTAGAGCTACTGGTGCGAGGGAGGCAGTCAAGTCTATTAATTCTTATCTCGGCAACTTGGAGCAGCAATTGTTAGATGCTCACGCCGCCCTGGTTCGTGACGATGCTTTGATAACGGCGGAGACAATCAAAAACAAATTTCTTGGTGTGGGTCCTAAGCAGCGGTTACTGATGACAGTGATCGCTGACCATAACGAGCGAATGAAGGCGTTGGTCGGCCAAGAATATGCGATAGGCACATTCAACCGCTATAAAGTGCTCGAACGCCATACATTGGCATTCCTGAAAGTGACCTTCAACACAACTGACTTTGACATTAGCCGGATCGATTTCGCTTTCATCGCCGACTATGAGTTCTATCTGCGCTCTGTTCGTAAGATGGGCAATAATGCGGTGGTGAAGCACATGAAAATGTTTCGTAAGATCGTAAACATTTGCCTGGGTAATGGCTGGATGAATCTTGATCCATATTTGAATTTTAAAGGCAAGTTTAAAAAGGTTGAAAAAGCGATTCTTACCAAAGCTGAGCTGGACTTGATGGCGAGCAAAGAATTTGCCAGTGATCGTCTCGCACAGGTGCGCGACACCTTTCTTTTTTGTTGTTTCACTGGCCTAGCTTACTCCGACGTCCAGAAGCTTGAAAAAAGCCAGATAGCAAGGGGAATTGACGGTGAGCAATGGATATTCAGCCAGCGAACAAAGACGAATGTTAAATCTCATATTCCGCTGCTACCAGAAGCGCTTCAAATTATTGACAGATATAAAGATCATCCGCTTTGCGAATCGCGCGGCCTCGTGTTGCCTGTGCCGAGCAATCAGAAGATGAATGACTATCTGAAAGAGATCGCCGTGATCTGCGGGATTAACAAGGTTCTTACTTCACACGTTGCCAGGCATACTTTTGCGACGACCATTACTCTGCAAAATGGTGTGCCGATTGAGAGCGTATCTAAAATGCTAGGGCATACAAATATTCGCACTACTCAGATTTATGCGAAGATTCTTGATACGAAGGTTAGTGAAGATATGCAGGCTTTGAAAGGCAGGCTCTCACGAAGATCTGGTACGGAAGGTTAGCGCTGCACCTTCTCTCTCACGACCCCTCCTATTTGTGAAAGGGGATCGCGAGAGAGAAGGTGAAAAATAATTTTAAATCGCTTATTCGGTTAAAAAATCCTCAGTCAGTGTCGATGGCTTAAACTTTGGAAATTTGTTGTATCCAATTTTGGGATTGTTCGATTGATATTCTCGAATATACTGAATCTCGATTTTGTTGACCTCCTGCAAGGATGCCGTTTCCGATTCCCATAGGATCTCTCGTATAATTGTGAAGTTTTTCCGTTGCTCAATCGTAAAGTCGGCAGCGACGTAAATATTGTCCGCACTCCCAAAATAGTTTATGGAGTTTGTCAAGTCCTTGCCAATGTAGATTTTCCCATTCGGATAAGTAATCTTATAAATTATTTTCAAAGCCTGGGGATGCCATGGTTGGAACACATTACTGGTGACAATTTAGGAATTCAGTCTGTGTGCTGCAAACATCTTCTTTTTATACTTGCTATCACAAAGCAAAATCATGGACAAAACAACTGCCTAAGCGCTCATGGGCAGTTTGCAACCAATGTCTTTATGTCCATCTGACTTTTTCTTGCATGCTCTCGGACTAAGCTTTTTGATAGTCCTTACGGGATTGCCTCTAAACCGCAATCGGCCAGATGTACAATTGTAATACAATTGAATCTGGCCCGCCCAAATGCTCCGAAGTCGCTGGCAGGAGATTTTTTGTAAATTTTCATATATTTGACCTTATTGCAAGCCAGACACCAGAATTTGGTGAGTGACAAGGTGAGTACCAGATTTGACAGGACGTAAGTAATTGATAAATAATTTGTTATCTCAAAAAGTATGATCCCAGCGGGATCACAAAGGCGCCTCGAAAGGGCGCTATTTTTGTTTAATTGCAATTCCATAGCTCAGTTGGAAGAGCAATACACCGGAACGCCGGCCGCTTTTAATGTATGAGTCCTGGCGGTGCCGCGATCGGCTTCGAATCCCAGCGGGATCACAAAAGCGCCTCGAAAGGGCGCTATTTTTGTTTAATTGCAATTCTGTAGCTCAGTTGGAAGAGCAATACACCGGAACGCCGGCCGCTTTTAATGTATGGGTCCTGGCGGTGCCGCGATCGGCTTCGAATCCCAGCGGGATCACTTGAAGAAATAACAAAAAGCATCAAAAGCCTGCTAATCAACAGATTAGCAGGCTTTTTTCTTTTGCGGGCTGGGCCAAATGTTCATTTTGCCACAAATTTTTGGTGAGTTATTCGGTGGCTTCATCAATCTGCAACCTGGCTTTCCTTTCAGCGAAGATCACTATTTTGACAAGCTGGTAATTTTAATTAAACCGCAGAATTCACAATCCGTACAATAGTGTTTCGCATCTCCACTGAACACAATGCTATCCCCATCAATCAAATTATTCTGTTCCAAAAGTCTTTCAAATATTGAGTCCTTACATACGACTAATGCTGTTCCATATCCATAAAGCGTGTAGGAAACGGGCTGTTCCGAGGTATTAAACTCAATCTTACCTTTGACGTTGTTTATATCAGCTTCTTTTTCACTCTCACAACCACATTCATTTTTTTTAGGCTCTTCATCCTCTTTGCAACCGATTGCTGTCAGGAGAAAGATGTACACAATGATGGTTATTGAAATTCTCATAGGCCAGCTCCGAATTGATTTGAATGATTGCCGTTCTTAAAAACGCTCCGTTGCCGACCATGCATCAAATCCCAAATTGAAAAGATATTTTGCCTACCAAAAAGATAAGTCTCAGCCGAATAAGCACGATCTATACGTAATTTCACCTCTATTCAAGAAACATCAATTTTGATCCTACCATTGAATGCATCGATCAAGAAATTTCTTATCTGAACAAATATTGATTCTGGTCTCATTGTTGACGCCGTGGTTTTGATTTATGAATTTTTCCTAAGATACATGCTTTCCTCAAAATCTCATAAAATGCGCCGTTCGTGAGATTTGTTAGTATAAACTAGCGTTAGCTTAGCTTCCGTATAAGTTTTGGGAACTTAGGAATGCGTAAGAAATGGGCTGTATTTATAAATGGACTTCCTGCAGCTTCATGTTGACATACAGTTGTGACTTGCATCAGCGCGGATTATTACTGCAGACATTCAACCATTAGTAGCGTTTTACCAGACAGTTGCAGAGATGGCCTTAAAACAGTACAGGGACGATTTTGCTGAACTGAGAACAGAAACGGTTGCATTGGCGATCAGAAGTGTTCGGACGTTGCAGCTTTTCGGTGGTGACCATGCTGCCACACCCGGTTCGAACCGCTCTGTGATCATCGAGTTTCAGGTCGAAGATGTCGATTCCCATTATCAGCGGCTAGCCAGTTACCTTGGAGACAGACTTGTTCAATCCCCGACGACCATGCCCTGGGGGAATCGATCCCTGCTATTCCGCGACGCTGACAGTAATTTGGTGAACTTCTTTACGCCTTTAACGGCGGAAGCAATTGAGCGCGCACGGGTTTCTTGAATTAAATGCCCGCTTTTTGGCTAAATCAAAAGCAGATTTGGCTAAATGTGGGCGACTGGCGGCAGCGATCTTTGCATAAACAAAAAAAGATCAGTTATGCGTGTATTTGTTACGGGAGCCACGGGCTTCATTGGCACAGCCATTGTGCGGGAATTAATAGGAGCGGGGCATCAGGTTTTGGGACTGGCCCGTTCGGAGGCTTCGTCTCAAAAGCTTATTAATGCAGGTGCAGAAGTTCACCGGGGCGATTTGGAAGATCTAGATAGCCTTCGCAGCGGTGCGGCGCTGGCCGACGGCGTAATACATGCGGGTTTTATCCACGACTTTACGCGGCTTGCGGAAGTTTGTCGGGCGGATAGTGTGGCGATTGAAACGATTGGTAATGTATTGGCGGGTTCCGACAGGCCTTTTATCATAACGTCCGGTTCTGCACTGGTAAGTCCGGGAAGGGTAGCCACCGAAGATATCATCGCGCCGGTCGATCCGGCCTGGCCGCGGGCGTCCGAACAAGCGGCAGATGCCGTAGCGGCATCGGGCGTTAATGCTGCGGTTATCCGCTTATCGCCTTCGGTACATGGCGAAGATGATAATCATGGTTTTGTATCCTTTTTGGTAAATATAGCGCGTGAAAAAGGAGTCTCTGCTTATGTTGGCGACGGGCTGAACCGATGGAATGCGGTCCACAGGTTTGATGCGGCTACGCTGTACAGACTTGCTTTGGAGCATGGCACATCTGCTGCTGCTCGGTTTCATGGCGTTGCGGAAGAGGCGATTCCGGTTAAAAGCATAGCGGAAGCAATTGGCAAACAGCTGAATATACCCGTCGTGTCGGTTGCCCATGAGACAGCGGCCGAACATTTTGGCTGGTTCGCTCATATGGCGGCTATCGATTGCCCGACATCAAGCAAGCGCACGCAGGAACAATTGAACTGGCATCCGACGCATTCGACCTTGCTTGCTGATATTGAAAGCGGAATTTATACGAAAAACTAAGTTACAGGCGGTTTGCAACTCAAATAATCGCGAACTTTATCAGTACTATGAATAGTAAACAGCTTTTTCATTTTCATACGATTACTGAATACCACCGTGCCGCGGGCCTGCCCAAGCCGACTCACCCGCTGATCAGCCTGGTGCACATGGAGGATTTGAGCAAGCCGATGGCCGAAGATGCATTTAGTATGATCTATGACTTTTATTCCATAGCCATGAAAAGGGTGACAAATACTAAGTTCAAATACGGCCAGCAGGTTCAGGATTTTGATGAGGGTGTGCTTTTCTTTATGTCGCCAGGCCAGGTTTTTGGGGTGGAAATTGAGAAAGGAAACGGGAGCCATAAGCGCGAAGGATGGATGATCCTGATCCACCCGGACTTTTTATGGAACACCCCCCTGGCCAAAACCATCAAGCAATACGAGTTTTTTAACTACTCGGTTTACGAAGCATTGTTTTTATCAGACAAGGAAGAAACAATGCTTAACACCATCGCGCAGAGCATTGAACAGGAGTATCAGGGCAATATTGACCGGTTCAGTCAAAGTGTGATCATTGCGCAGCTGGAATTATTGCTGACCTATTCGGAAAGGTTCTACCAGCGCCAGTTCATCACGCGAAAGGTTACCAGCCACGAGATCTTGTCCAAGCTCGAAGACTTGCTTACCCATTATTTCACCAGTGGTGCGCTAGTTGAGAAAGGCCTGCCGAGCGTTACTTATATTGCTGAAAACCTCAACATTTCGCCAGGTTACCTGAGCAGTTTGCTTAAATCGCTGACCGGCCAGAATACGCAACAGCATCTTCACAACAAACTGATCGAACTGGCAAAGCAGAAGCTTTCCACTACTAACCTGTCTGTCAGTGAGATCGCTTACGAGTTGGGGTTTGAACATCTTCAATCTTTCAGTAAACTCTTCAAAACAAAAACCAATTTTTCTCCAATGGAATTCCGGCAGTCTTTTAACTGAGACGTTATCAGGAGTTGAATGTCGGCGACGAGTGTCCTAAATCTAGAATGCGTAAAGTAAGCCGCTGGCGAACAGGGTTTTTGTCGCGATTTGCCCTTTTATTTGTCGTGATTAGCCCTTCGTGGTCATACATGGATAGGTAAATTTGTAAGATAAACAAACGATAAAAACCATTATGCTTTCAGAACCTACCATTCAGCGCCGCGGTGAACTGCATTACCTGGCCATTGCAGAAACCATTCAAATGCAGCAGATCCCGGATGTGCTGCCGCCGTTGATTCCTGTGGTCAAGCAATACATGGAGGATCGCGGCATTAAAGCAGGCGGGCCGGATTTTTTTCTTTATAAATCAATGGCCCGATCCGGCGAGATGGATTGTGAGGCTGGTTTTCCTGTAAACGAGGCTGTTGAGGGCGATGGTTACATTCGCGCTGGTGCTTTTCCGGAGGGAAATTATGCAAGCATCATTTATACGGGAGACTTTAAGGATATGATGCAGGCGCATATCGCGCTGGAAAATTACATTAAGGAGCAGGGACTTGTTGAGAAGTCGGCAACAGAGGGCGGCAGAACGGAGTGGGGTGGACGTACGGAATTCTATTTGGTCGATCCGGAGTTGGAACCGAATCCTGAAAAATGGCAGACAGAAATTGTTTTCCTGCTTGAAGACTAAATCGAAGAATAGATTTTTCCTATTAATTTATAGAATTAATCGATTGTGATTATCCTTTCCAAAAGCATAACTTGCCAATCACAAGTTAAGATGCGTGAGATTTTTTCAACTATAACCTCATAAAATGGATAAGGACCTTAATAACATTGACAAATGCCCGTTTCTGAACGGCTCTATGGACAGTCATGCTGCCGGCGGTGGCACCAGAAACCGCGACTGGTGGCCTAACCAGTTGAAGCTGAGTATACTGCGCCAGCATTCATCCAAGACTAACCCGCTAGAGTCGGACTTTGACTATGCAGAAGCATTCAAAAGTCTTGATCTGCAAGCTGTAAAGGCGGACCTGACAGCGCTTATGACGGATTCACAGGACTGGTGGCCAGCGGATTTCGGACATTACGGGCCGCTTTTTATCCGGATGGCCTGGCACAGTGCAGGAACTTACCGCGTGTTTGATGGCCGCGGAGGCGGTGGTTCTGGACAGCAACGTTTTGCGCCGCTGAACAGCTGGCCGGACAATGTCAGTCTGGATAAAGCGCGTCGTTTGCTTTGGCCTATCAAACAAAAATACGGACAGAAGCTTTCCTGGGCGGATTTGCTCATTCTTACGGGTAATGTTGCCCTGGAATCCATGGGCTTTAAAACATTTGGCTTTGCAGGCGGTCGTGCAGACGTTTGGGAGCCTGATGAAGACGTTTACTGGGGAGCGGAAACTACCTGGCTGGGCAATGATCACCGTTATGCAAAAGGTGTAGCAGGCGTTGCAGGACATGGTGTTGTGTCATCCGACGAAAATCCAGGAGAAGGAATCCACTCGCGTACGCTCGAAAAACCGCTTGGCGCCGCGCATATGGGCCTTATTTATGTAAACCCGGAAGGGCCGGATGGAAATCCAGACCCTATTGCAGCAGCAAAAGATATTCGCGACACATTCGGCCGCATGGCAATGAACGACGAGGAAACGGTTGCACTGATCGCTGGTGGACACAGTTTTGGTAAAACCCACGGCGCCGCGTCCTCGGATCACGTGGGCAATGAGCCTGAGGCGGCGGATGTAGATGCACAGGGATTAGGATGGAGCAACAGCTTCCGTTCGGGCCGTGGCGCGGATACGATTACCAGCGGATTGGAAGTAACCTGGACAACCACACCGACGCAGTGGAGCAACAATTTCTTTGAAAACCTGTTTGCATTCGAATGGGAATTAACAAAAAGCCCCGGAGGCGCGCACCAGTGGGTTGCCAAAAACGCGGGCGACATTATCCCGGATGCTTATGACAGCAGCAAAAAGCACGCTCCGACGATGCTGACCACCGACCTGGCATTAAAGCTGGATCCCGAGTACGAAAAAATATCAAGACATTTCCTGGAAAATCCGGACGCATTTGCAGATGCATTTGCCCGTGCGTGGTTCAAGCTTACGCACCGTGATATGGGTCCGCGTGCGCGTTACCTGGGACCGGAAGTGCCTGAGGAAGTGCTGATCTGGCAAGATCCTATTCCGGCGGTGGACCATACATTGGTTGATGCCGGCGACATTTCCGCTCTGAAATCGAATATCCTTGCATCTGGTCTGACGGTTTCTGAACTTGTTTCCACAGCCTGGGCCTCGGCTTCTACATTCCGCGGTTCCGACAAGCGCGGCGGTGCCAATGGTGCACGCGTTCGTTTGGCTCCGCAAAAAGACTGGAGAGTGAACAATCCCGTACAATTGCAGAAAGTGCTTAGCGTTTTGGAAAGCATTCAAGGCGAGTTTAACAGCACGCAGACGGGCGGCAAGAAAGTGTCCCTGGCGGACCTGATCGTTTTGGCCGGATCCGCAGCCGTGGAAAAGGCGGCTCAGGAAGCGGGTCATGCCGTAACGGTTCCTTTCACACCCGGCCGCATGGATGCTTCTCAGGAGCAAACAGACATTGAATCAGTAAGTTATCTTGAACCTGCTGCGGATGGTTTCCGTAATTACCGGGGCACAACTTATGCGGTTTCAACAGAAGAATTGCTGATCGACAAAGCACAACTGCTGACATTGACAGCACCGGAGCTGACCGTTCTGGTGGGTGGATTGCGCGCATTGAGCATCAACTTCGACGGTTCCAAAAATGGTGTGTTTACAGAACGTCCGGGTAAGTTAACCAACGACTTTTTTGTAAACCTCTTGGATATGAACACTTCCTGGAAAGCCATGGGAGAGGATAAGGAAGTGTATCTCGGAAGCGATCGCTCCACAGGGCAGCCTAAATGGACGGCAACCCGCGCGGATCTTGTTTTCGGTTCCAATTCTGAGTTAAGGGCTGTTGCAGAAGTATATGCAAGTGCCGACGCAGGTGCCAAATTCGCAAAGGATTTTGTGGCGGCATGGGCAAAAGTGATGAATCTTGACAGATTTGATCTGGCCAAGTAAGCCAGTCTGGTTATTATCCAGCTAGCTTTTTATAAAGGTAGGGTCGTGCCGGTTAGCCGGGACGACCCTTTTTATTTATTTTATGTTTTGTAAATCAAATTGGCAATTCCACAAAAAACGTAGTTCCCCGCTCTTTCCCGGATTCAAACCAGATCCGGCCATCGTGCGCTTCCACAATTTGCTTGCATATGGAAAGTCCGATTCCATACGATTGCTCACCAGCCGTCCCGGATCTGTTAGCACTGCCCAAAGGCAAAAATACTTCGTCTTTCAGGCTTTCCGGTATGCCTATCCCATTGTCTTCGATGGTTAACAGGACCTTTTCATCCTGTTTTTTAAGATTAATACGGATCGTCCCACCTTTTTGTGAAAATTTGATGGCATTACTAAGAAGATTGCAGAATACGCGCCAGATCTTTTCCCTGTCAACCGGCACCATAACTTGCTCATAATGATAGTCCAGCCTTTGCTGTTTTTCAATGGCTTTGTGGCTGAGCATATCAATACATGACTGGACGATCTCCTGTAATGCGACCTCACTTTTGGCAACACGTTTGCGATCAGAGCTGGATTGGAGAATCTGACTGATCAGCGTATTGGCCTTCCCGGCCGATTGTTGAATGCTAGTGATGAGTTCTGTTTGTTCTTCTGTTGGCTTTTCATCCCAAAACACAAGTTGAGAAGCGGAAGTAATGGCCGCGATCGGGTTGCGCAAATCGTGTGCGACGATCTTCAAAACGTGTTCATTCTCAATCTCAGCTTGTTCCAGCGCATTTACGGTGTCTTGCAATACAATGTTGCTTTGCGTGATTACTTTGTTCAAATCAGTAACAGCGCGCAAATTATTTAAACTTTTCCGGGCAATGCGCCATATCAGGTAGGCGATCACCGCCAGGGTGACAGATAGCAAAATGCTGAATACGAGCAGCAAAGCCTTACGCGTATCCTGTTCCTCGACGAGCTCTTCTTCGTGTTGATTCTGGATTTGTTGCAGCAGCTGCCCTACATCGCTTCTGTTTTCCACATTCTTTTTCAATTTCATCACCCGGTCGGCTTCCATACCGGCGATGAGCATCTTTCCTGCATCTTCAAATTTTCCTTGTCCGAACAAGATAGAGGCTTCCATTTTTTGATAAAGAATCACATTAGCAGGATGATTCAATGCGCCCGGCAACTTTTTCAGTATTGTAAGCTCCTCTGCGGCTTTGTCAAATTTTTTTGTCTTAATAAAAATTCTGGTAAGCAACTGCCGCGATTCCTGTTCTACTTCTAATGACCAGTCAATTTCCGGGTCATGCATCAGGCATTTTTTGATGAGCTTTTCAGCAGTTTCCATATCGCCCTTCAAGAAATAGGCCTCCGCCTCGTTCCTTACCATCACAATCCGCGCGAACCGGATGTAGTTCTGTTCTTTTGGAAACTCTGACGAGTGTTTATTAATAAAATCACTGGCTTGCTGAAAATATTGCAAGGCAATATCCGGCTCATTAAGGTAAAGATGTGCTATCCCAATGTTCCTCAGGCTGCCTTGCATCTCAATAAATTCGAGCTGGAAATTGCCAGACTGCTTACATTCAGCCAACTCTTTCAGTTCATGTTTCCAATATTCTATGGCCTGGTAATAGTTTTCTTCTTTAAAGGAAATGCTGGCGATCCGGCTGCTATATCGGGCACATTCACACGTTTCGCCGAGACTGGTCAAAAAGGATTTGCCGTGATAATAGTTGCGGTAGGCCTGGTAAAATCTTTTCTGTTTTAACAAATCATCCCCTTTCAAAAGCAATGCTTTGGAGTATTCAGCGGGAAATTGCTGGCGGATCTGCGCAGTAGGAAACAGTTGTAGTAAGCTATCCGTGTAACTCAGCGCATTTTCCGTCAATGTTGAATCCCTGTGGCTGAGGACCTTCATGAATTTGTAGTAGCGCATGCGGTCACTTAACGTCTGATCGTCAATTGTGGCCATTAGCGAGTCAAATGTCACGATGCATTTTTTAATCCCAATCTTGCGAGAATCGCGGTCCAGGCTATCAATCCATGCGTCCATAACTTGTTCATGATCCCCTTTTGTTGATGTTTTGCACCCTGAAAAACCAAGAATTAGCAGAAGCCCGGCAAGAATAATGTTGTATTTGTTCAAAAAAGTAAGCTGATAGAAGTAATCCATCATTAATAGAGTGATAGTTTGAGCGACGGAAGCTAACAACAAAGCAGGCTAGCTAAAAAAAATTTAATGAAAAATTTGCGTAGTTAAATGACTACGCTTAAATTCGTAGCCAAATAGCTACACAATGAATTTAAGACGAGATGTTTTCCAGGCCATAGCAGATCCGACGAGAAGGGCCATCCTTCTTTTGGTTGCGACGCAGACCATGACAGCTGGCGCCATTGCTGCCAATTTCGATACGGCCAGACCTACGGTTTCCAAACATTTGGCAATTCTTACCGAATGTGAGTTGCTCGAACAGCACCAGAACGGGCGGGAGATTTACTATCACATTAATGCAAAGAAGATGAAAGAAGTGGCCGATTTCATCGAACCGTTCCGCAATATGTGGGACGACCGGTTTAACAAGCTGGAAGCGATTATGAAAAATTATCAATCAAATAAATGATATGGAACGCAAAACCAAGGTTCACGCCGAAGATGGCAAGCAAGAAATTTTCATCACCAGGGAGTTTGATCTGCCGCTGGATTTACTTTTCAAAGCTTACACGGAGCCGGAGATCGTAGCGCAATGGATGGGAACAAAAGTGGTGAAAATGGAGAACAGGAAACATGGCGCCTACGAGTTCGAGACATCCGATGCGCAGGGCAATGTTGTATTCAGGGCCAATGGTGTGTTTCCGGAATATATTCCCAACCAAAGAATTACCCGGACATTTGAAATGGAAAATACGCCGGGCTCTCCGTTCCAGTTTGCCGTTCAGCTCGAATTCCTGGAATTCGAAAAGATGACAGATGAAACCAGCAAGCTGACCATGCATCTGGTCTATAAAACAGTAGCGCTGCGCGACCAAACCTTGAAAATGCCATTCGCACAAGGCATTAACATGGCGCACAACAGATTGCAGGAAGTTGTATATCAGTTAAAATAAGCCTATCATGACAAAGAGAAACAAGATCATTTACTGGATTGCAACTGTATGGCTCTCATTAGGCATGGTATCCAGCGGTGCTGTGCAAATCATCAAACTCAAAGAGGAAGTGGACATGATGACGCATCTGGGTTATCCGCTTTATTTTCTGACGATCATTGGTGTCTGGAAAATGCTTGGTGTGGTTGTAGTGCTGCTTCCCAGGCTGCCATTGGTCAAAGAATGGGCATATGCAGGCTTCTTCTTCACCATGTCCGGTGCTGTCTTTTCTCACATGGCGGCTGGCGACGGTGCCAAGGAATTTTTCGGACCCATATTATTAATTGTCCTGACAGTTGTTTCCTGGTATTTCAGGCCAGCGTCGCGGAAGCTGCCGGCAATAAATTAAGACGTATCATCAGCTAAGTTATTTCTCCCAACCGAAATTAGAATACAAATTATTATCACTTTAATATTCAAAAATTCGTGTGCATCCGTGCATCCGTGGCATTTAAAACTACTATGAAAGATAAAAAACAGTTATCCGAGCAACAGACCAGCGAATTACTGGAAACATTGAAAGCCCGTTTTGAAAAGAATAAAAGCCGCCACGAAGGTCTGGACTGGAATAAAATCAAGGCAAAACTGGAAGCCGATCCTGAGAAGCTCTGGGTGCTGGACGAAATGGAAGTGACTGGCGGTGAGCCGGATGTAGTAGGTTACGATAAAAAGTCAGACGAATTCATTTTCTTTGATTGTTCGCCTGAAACCCCCAAAGACCGGAGAAGCCTGTGTTACGACCGGGCAGCCTGGGAGTCAAGAAAAGCCAACAAACCCGAAAACACCGCGATGGACATGGCTTCCGAAATGGGTGTGGAACTGCTGACCGAAGAAGAATATCAGCAATTGCAGGCATTAGGCAAGTTCGATCTGAAAACATCCAGCTGGTTGAAAACGCCTGCTAACGTCAGAAAATTGGGAGGCGCAATCTTCGGTGACCGACGTTTCGACCGCGTTTTTATTTACCATAATGGCGCCGATTCTTATTATGCAGCAAGGGGTTTCCGCGGTTCGCTCAGGGTTTAGAATATTATCCCCGGCTATTCAAGTAATTTCTCCTTAATCATAAATGCGGCAAGTTCCTGCGCGAAGCGCGTCGCACCGGCTTCGCTCAAATGACAGACATCGCAAAATAACGAAGAGTCGGCGGGCGGGCGCTTTTCCATGTCCATGAGTGTTACAGAGTAAGTTTGGGCTAATTTCCTGAGTATCTGATTGTGCCTGTCCACTCCCTTTCTAACATTTTCAGGACTTCCCCACATGGTAACAGGGGTTGCGAAGTTGCATTTGGCAAAGTGCTTCACATCGCTTGTATCGCCTTTAAGCGGATATTTGGCAGGAAAATGAGAGGCATAACTCAGCAGAACCAGTTTCTCTCCCTTGCTGCGCGCTTTCCCGATAATCCTGTTGAGGTTATGCTCATACACCCGCCCGCTCCGGACCCGGGCTCCAAACTTTGCAAACGCCGGATCCACACCATATTGACTCAGATATATCTTATGGCTGACCTTATCATTTATATAATGTATCACCTTATCACACAAGTAGGGAATAACGGTTACATTGATCTCGGGGTGTGCTAAAAGCAGGTAAATGTCGTCATACCATTTAATGTGCGCGTAATCGTCTTTGAAATTTACAGGCGGAATGTTGTTCGCGTGGGTGTCGTTAATGGCTTCGTAATAAATGACGAGATCAAACTTTTGCTTGTCCAGCAGATCGTACTTGATCCGATTATCCAGCGCGGTGTGGGCAGGAGCTGCTATGTTGTAAAATGCGAATTTTGCATGGCTTCCATATTTTTGTTTCAAAAGTGAGTCAAGCCTGGGTTCCAGATTAAGATATCCCGTGCTGATCACGGAGCCCCCGAGAATCAGCACATCTTTGATTGCATCATCATTTCTGATCTTCATGGAATTCAAAACGTCCATATTCGTATAGAACTTTTTGTAGAGAAAATCAGAGGGCCTTAAAAAAGGATAGCCCAAAAACGCCAGAGCGGATCTCAATATAAGCTCTGTGAAAATGAACAGGATCAGAAAGTAAACAATGTAAAAGGAAGCGCGCCTCATTGACCTTAGCATTAATAATGCCACAACAAGGAATTTAGGCTATCAAAAAGCAAAACGAATGTGTCACCGGCTGGTTTCAATTATTTACCGTGTTACCATAAAACGAACATCTTCCGTCCGAAAGCGTACAGTTTAGCATAGCAAAATATAGCATTAGAAGCTGAAAAAGGCACCTTCTGGCAATGGAACAAATGTTTTGCAAACAAATAACATCCTTGACCTAAACCGATCATATGTTACAGAACTACTTCAAAATTGCGGTAAGAAACATCTGGAAACACCGGCTTTTTTCCTTCATCAATATATTCGGCCTGGCTTCGGGACTGATGGTCTGTTTTCTTGCCATTGCCCATATCAAAGGAGCGCTGGACTACGATCATTTTCATCCGAAAGGGGAACGCATTTACCGGATTATCACAGATGTGATCAGCAATGAAAACGACAAGACGGCCTTCGCAACAACACCATTGCCGCTGGCAGAAACGCTAAAAAAGGATTACGGTTCCGTAGAGAACGCCGCACGCGTTGTCAGGACTTATGCCGAAGTGCAAGGCAACGATAAGCGGCTGGATTTTCTCACTTTCGCTGTTGATGTATCGTTTTTTCAAATGTTTGGCTATCCCGTTTTGAAAGGACAATTCCCAGCTGCGCCGGGTACGGCTGTGATTAGTCAGGCGACGGCGGAAAAGATTTTTGGCACACAGGATCCGGTTGGGCAGGTTTTGGAGCAGGAGGGGATCGCACCATCCGTGATTACGGCCGTAGTTCCCGACACCGCTTTTCGCAGCCATCTCAAATTTGATATCCTCTTTGCGCTGCCGGCAGACAAAATGGGCCTTTTCGATGAGGGAAAAGGCTGGAATGATTTCGGCAAAAGTTACACCTATATCTTGTTAAAAGAGGGCATTGCAGAAGGCCAGCTGGAAGAAACGCTGCCGTCCGTCGGCAAGCGGGAAAGTGCTAACCTGGCCCCCGGTAGTGTAAAGTCTCTTGATTTTCGTGCACAACCACTCACCGATATTTCTCCGGCTATGGAGGAGTTAATGAACAGCACTTATGAGCCTCAGATCAGCGGACTGATGCTCGAAATGGCCGTCGGCCTGGTAACATTGCTGATGGCTGCATTCAATTACATTAACCTTACATTAGCCCGGTCCATGAGTCGCGCGCGTGAGGTTGGGATCCGGAAAACTTCGGGCGCGCTTCGCTGGCAGCTTTTGGGCCAGTTCATGGCGGAGTCGGTGATCCTTTCCTTGCTCGCGCTCATGCTTGCTTATATGATGCTCGAACTCGTGAAGCCGATGGCATTTGTACAGCAATGGCTGATCGGAGGCGTGGTCTGGGACTGGAAACTTTGGGCTGCCTTTATCACTTTCAGCATTGCAGCCGGGTTATTGGCAGGCATGATCCCCGCCAAAGTCCTTTCCAATTTCCAGCCTGCCGAAGTGCTCCGCAGCCGCAACGGCCTGAAAGTGATTCGTGGAATTTCACTCCGTAAGACTTTGATTGTCTTGCAGTTCAGTATTTCGTTACTCGCAATGATCGCGCTCGTGACCATGATGCGACAGCAATATTACATGGCAACCGGCGACTACGGATTCCGGACAAAAAACGTGCTGAACATTCCGTTGAACAGCATTTCATATGAAAGATTATCCAACGAAGTAAGCAAGCTGGCCGGCGTGGAACACGTTTCGGGCATATCAGAACCATTCGGCCATCACGGCGCCACGGAGCGAATTAAAATGAAACGTGGAGATGAGCAGACGATCCCGTCGTTTATCTGCGACGTGGCACCCGATTTTACCAAAACACTGCAATTAACATTGGTATCAGGACAGGATTTATCGAAAAAATCAGCATCCGGCAGGCACATACTGATCAATGAAGAAGCGGTCAAAAAGTTTAATCTTTTAGATAACAGATCGGCCATTGGCAAATCGATCTGGCTCAATGACAGCACAGAAGTTCAGATTGCCGGTGTGGTTAAAGATTTCCGGTTTACCAGCTTCAATTGGCAGATCCGGCCGCTGATCATTCGCCCGCAAATGTCCAGCTTGCGTTACATGCACGTGGCTGTGACGCCCGGTTCGAAGGATAGGGTTTTGGAAGAAACAAAGCGCATCTTTAAGCAACTGAAACCCTACGAAACTTTCGAGGGAAAATGGTTTGACGACTTCCTGTACGAGCGCCACGCGCACATGGACGACATCAGCTTCATGGCTTTACTGCTTGGCATTTCTTTCTCGATCGCCTGCCTCGGACTTCTCGGAATGGTTACCTATAACACCCAAACCCGCATTAAGGAGGTGGGCGTCCGAAAAGTGATGGGCGCAGAAGTCGCACAGATCATCTGGCTTTTGTCCCGCGATTTCGTAAAATTGCTCACCATTGCAGGCGCCATTGCATTGCCACTCGGATATCTGGCTGGGTATGCATTTTTATTCAACTTTGCCTACCATGTCAGCATTGGCTTCGAAACATTAGGCCTTTGCTTTGGCGTCCTTTTGTTGCTAGGCGGGCTGATTATCAGCACCAGAACTTACAAGGCGGCAACTGGCAATCCGGTGGAGGCGCTCGGTAATGAGTAAATGTTCACAAACTCAAATTGCGGTTCAGCGGCGGGTCACTCAGTAGCAAGCCGCTTGCCTCATTGCCGTCTGTATCCCTATCCGATTGTAACAAATCGATCATCCGGGCGATGTTTTGCAAATGCCGGGCTGAACGCCGGATAGTAAAGCAGCCTGCGTTTGGTTTGGCTGTAAGTGACGAAAGATTTGTGAAATGCCAGCAGGTCCTGATTAAACTGGTTCATCAGCAGCACATAATAGCGATTTCCATGCTCGGCCGATTGCTTTGCCGCAAACGTGTAGTCATCAACTGCCCTGCCTTTTAATGATTGCATTGAAAGGATGGCCGCTTTGAATGCGATTAACATATCATCAGCCGGATACTCGAGCATGTGCAAGGTGCTATAAATGGTTTCGAGATATTTTTCGTCGGCAAGCATGCTTTGCCGGATCGTTTCTACCGGCCAGTCGGCAGGTGTTTCTTCTTTTAAATGGTAGGGTAATGAATCGAGTAGTGCACGTTGACTGAGGATCACTTGCTCCATTGCTTTTTCGGTAACCAAATACGGGTCCGTCGCGGAGGAGGATTGGTGATTTTGATAAATGTGCTGCACTTGCTGGTAAAGGGCATCTTTCTCCTGGGCGAAGCGTTCAAACAAAGGTTGGATTTTAGCTACATATTCAGCGGATTGTTTGAGATTATCTTTTTGATAGGCTTTCAGGCGCACATGCGTTTCCAGCTCCTTGAAAGCAACGTCTACCTCATTAAGCAAATCCCAGATCTCCTTTGCTTTTTTGTTCAAATGATCCATTTCCGCGGCCGGCAAGCCATTTACGGTCATTGCTTTTTTGAAATAATAATCTTCCAATGGTCCCGAAGAGGATAATCTCAGCTCCGAAACGGGCCTTTTGCTATACCGGTTTACCGCGTCCTGGTAACCGGCCAGCATTTTGAAACGTGCGATGAGCGATTCGGACGATTTGTCCAGGAAGGTCACATAATGGTTCAGCGATTGGATGGGCGCTTCCGTTTGGGCGTGTGCGGCAGTGGATTTCATAACGAGAATGATCAGGAAAACATAGCAGTATCTCATGCTGTATAATGTATGCAGTGTATCGGTTGACAAGGGACGAATGTCGGAAAATTCATTTAAAAATGGCGTCCCGGCTTTTGGATACAACCTTCCCTGATTTGGATACAGCCCGATTTTTAGTTTACGGTAGTTTTGTATTGTACTAAAAGCAAAAAAAGATGAACATTAAAACAGTAAATTTAGGAAGCCAGGGCCTGGTAGTGCCCAATATAGGACTGGGTTGCATGGGCATGACGCAGATTGCGGGCGCTGATATTTACGGAAAAGCAGACGAAGGTGAGGCGATCAGAAGCATTCACCGCTCGCTGGAACTGGGCGGGAATTTCCTGGACACAGCCGATCTTTATGGCCCGCTATTGAACGAAAGGCTCATTGCAAAAGCGATTCATGGCAGCCGGGACAGTTACATTATCGCCACGAAATTTGGTTTTGAAATTGATGATAATGAGCAGCTTACCTGGAAATTCAATGGAAAGCCGGATTATGTAAGGAAAGCCGTTGAGCGTTCGTTGAAAAATCTGGGAACGGATTACATTGACCTGTATTACCTGCACCGCCTGGATCCCGAAGTGCCTATCGAAGACACAGTTGGCGCTATGGCAGAGCTGGTTAAGGAAGGAAAAGTGGGTTATCTGGGCCTTTCTGAGGTCTCTTCTCAAACGCTTCGGAAAGCAAATGCTACGCATCCGATCACAGCACTGCAAACAGAATATTCTTTGTTTGAAAGAACGGTGGAAGAAGCCGGAATTTTGGATACTTTGCAGGAGTTAGGCATTGGTTTCGTCGCTTATTCGCCGCTGGGACGTGGATTTATTTCTGGTGAAAGGATCAAAAGCCCGGACGATTTCCCTGCCAATGATTTCAGACGTTCGATCCCGCGTTTTCAGGGAGAGCAATTTTACAAAAACCTCGAACTCGCCGATGCGATCGAAAAAATGGCTTTGGAAAAAGGCGTTACGGCGTCGCAGCTTGCCATTGCATGGGTCATTGCAAAAGGGCATCTTCCGATTCCTGGAACGAAGCGCGTGAAATACATTGAAGAGAACATTGCGGCCTCAAACATTGTATTAACAGAAGCGGAAGTGACAAACCTGGAAAGCATTGTGCCGCTGGGTGTTACCGGCGCACGTTACGACGAAGCCGGAATGGGCTGGATTGACGAATAACATATGAAAAAGCAAAGGAATACTCCGCTGGTAATCAGCTCGATTGGTGAACTCCATCGCATGTATGGCATCAAGGAAATAGAGCATCCGATGGTGAGCGTTGTGCGGTTTGACGAGATCTACAATTCTCCCATCGATCTTAGCGACGGCTGTGTGCTCGATTTTTACATGATCGCGGTGAAGAGAGATTTTCAGGGCAAGGTCCGTTACGGGCAGAGTTATTATGATTTTGATGAGGGCGTTTTGTCCTTTATTTCGCCCGGCCAGCTTTGCTGGGAGGAACGGAACGACAGGCCTTGCTCGGGGTTTATGCTGATGTTCCATGCGGATTTCCTCCTGGGTTACCCGCTTGCTAAGGAGATCAAAAATTACAAATACTTCTCCTATGCCGTCAATGAGGCGCTTTATTTATCCAAAAAAGAGGAGAATGTGATTTATAACATTCTGGAAAATATTGAACAGGAATATAAAGCCAACATTGATAATTTTAGCCAGCGCGTTATCATTTCGCAAATAGAAGTGCTGCTTAACTATGCGGATCGTTTCTATCACAGGCAGTTCATCACGCGTAAAGCCGCGCATAACGACATGCTTGTTAAGCTCGAAGAATTGCTGGACGAACATTTCAGCAACAACGCAAACCTGGCATTGCCGACCGTGAAAGATGTAGCCTTAAAACTGAATGTCTCGCCCGATTACCTGAGCGATATGCTGCGCACTTACACAGGACTTAATACGCAGCAACACATTCATAACAAGCTTATTGAGAAGGCAAAAGGCATTTTGAGCACCACCAATCTTTCTATTGCCGAGATCGCCTATCAGCTGGGTTTCGAGCATCCGCAGTCTTTTAACAAAATCTTCAAACGCAAAACGGCGCTTTCTCCGCTGGAATTCAGGCAGTCATTCAACTGATCCTCAATGCAATGCCCGCATAGCCAGACTTTCGACGGTCGTTGTAAAGCTGTGCGGGCATATATTTATGCCCCTCAACGGTTAACTTATCTCCGCATTCTACTTTATAGATTATAAAATAATAATCCTAAACCCAGAATGCATGAGAAAGACCCGGATAGCCGCTGTATTTGGCTATATTTTATTCCTGTTCAGTACATTACCAATCCCTTCCCTTTACGCCCAGACAAAACCTGCAACAGCCTTTACATTGAAAGACGGCGACAGGGTCGTATTCCTGGGCAGTTCCATTTTTGAAAACGATTTTCAGTATGGTTATCTGGAACTCGCCCTGACCACCCGTTTTGCAGATAAGGGCGTGACTTTCAGGAACCTGGGCTGGACGGGGGACAATGTTTGGGGAGAGGGAAGAAGCACTTATACCAACCCGCCCACGCCTTACGAACATTTGATGGAGGACATTACCAAGGCCCAGCCAACGGTTGTTTTCCTGGGTTACGGCGGCGTGGAAGCGCAGGACGGACAGGCAGGCTTGCCGCATTTCAAGGAAGGTTTGAACAAGCTTCTGGACAAGATCGAAGCGCTTGGTGCAGAGGCTATTTTGCTATCCACGATCCCGGTCGTTTCCAGCGACACGGCGCAACGCATCGGCCAGCGCAATGCAGATCTGGAATTGTATTCCAAAGCCATTTCGGAAGTAGCAGCGCAGCGCAAAAAGCAGTTTATCGACATTTACAACCCGATCCTGAACGTTAGTAAAAAGGATTCTATCATTGAAAATACAGTGCATCTGAATGAGCTGGGTTACTACCATCTGGCCACAACGCTTGAAAAAGCGCTGGGCCTGCATGCTGCAAAAGCCTCAACAGCCGTCAGTATCGCTAACAATAAAGCGGACGTTTCGAATGGTCGATCATTAACACCGGATAAGGAGGGCGTCTTAGCCAGATTTGCGGTTGACAACAAATACCTGCCATTGCCTTCACCCAGATCCGCTGACTGGATCACAGATAACGCCCGGACAGTCAGGATATCAGGTTTGAAAAAGGGCTATTACGCATTGTTTTCAGAAAACGATCAGGTAGCATCGGCGTCAGCGAAGGATTGGGAAAAAGGTGTTGAAATAAAGCAAGGCCCTCAATTTGCCAAGGTTGCTGAAATCCGTAATATGATATTGAAAAAGAACGAATTACACTTCTTTCAATATCGTCCTTTGAACCAGACTTACATCATTGGTTTCCGCCGTTATGAGCAGGGCCGTCATGTGAAAGGTCTCGAAGAGCAGAACATCCTGATCAAATGGCTCGAAGGCCAGATCATACTCAACAGCGAGCCGAAGGAAGTGGTGTATGAGTTGAGAAAAATGGATTAGCCCCCGGCTCCGCTCGGGCTGACAAACTATTAGATATACTTACAAAGATATAGGGTGGTGCTAGCTGCCTACAAAAATATGAAAGCAACCAAGTTACTATATGGAGCGACGCTTATGGCGACGATCCTGCTGACGACCTCTTCCAACAAGGTTCAGAACATTAAAGAAGATCCCGATCCGGATGTTCAGAAAGAACTCGCTTCCTTCAAGGTTGCGGATGGCTTTGAGGTCACATTATTTGCCTCCGACCCGATGGTGGCCAAGCCTATTCAGATGAACTGGGACGCGGAAGGGCGCCTATGGGTGGTGAGCAGCACGGTTTACCCGCATTTGAAAACGGGCGAGTCTGCTAATGACAAGATTTTTGTTCTGGAAGATACGGACGGCGATGGCAAGGCTGACAAGTCAACCGTTTTTGCCGAAGGACTTATCCAGCCCACCGGAATTTTGCCGGGTGACGGCGGTGCATATGTGGCCAATTCAACCGAGATCCTGCATTTCTCGGATACGGACGGCGATGGCAAAGCAGACAAGAAGCGCCGCGTGCTGAACGGTTTCGGAACGGGTGATACGCACCATTTGATCCATACATTCCGCTGGGGACCGGAAGGAAGAATGTATTTCAACCAGTCGATCTACATTTATAGCCACGTAGAAACGCCCTTTGGTATAAAACGTCTTGAAGGCGGCGGTGTATGGGCACTTAATACACGTAACCTGGACATGGAAGTGTATGCGAGAGGGCTGGTTAACCCCTGGGGACTGCAATTTGACCGTTGGGGACAATCGTTTCTTACGGATGGAGCAGGCGGCGAGGGCATTAACTACGGATTTCCGGGAGCAACATTTGTGACAGCACCGGGCGCAGCACGCATCATGCGGGGCCTTAATCCCGGTCAGCCCAAACACAGTGGTCTGGATGTGGTTTCAGGAAAACATTTGCCCGACGCATGGCAAGGCAGAATGATCACCAACGACTTCCGCGCCAACCGGATCAATAGCTTCAAACTCGAAGAACAAGGAGCAGGTTACGCTTCAAAACAGGCAGACGACCTCATGTGGACCGACAATGTGGCGTTCCGTCCGGTGGATATCAATGTGGGTCCCGATGGCGCGATATACGTGGCCGACTGGTATAACCCGATCATTCAGCATGGAGAAGTAGATTTCCACGACCCGCGCCGCGATCAGCAGCATGGCCGCATCTGGCGGATCGTCGCAAAAAACCGTCCGCTGGTTACCAAGCCGCAATTAACAAAAGCAAGCACCACGGAGCTGCTGGAATCATTAAAATTACCCGAAGAATGGACACGCTTGCAGGCTAAGCAGGTTTTGAAGGCAAAAGGCGCCAAAGAAGTGGTGCCCGCTTTGGAAAAATGGGTGCAAGGTTTGGATAAAAATGATGCGAATTACGAGCACAATCTGCTTGAAGCGCTTTGGGTTTATCAGACGCTCGAAACCTTTAACCAGCCGATTTTACTTGAATTGCTGAATGCAAAAAGTCATAACGCGCGTGCAGCAGCATTGCGTGCGTTGGAATTATGGTTTCCAAAAGTGCAGAATGTGCCTGCATTGCTTGCTAAGGCAGTAAAAGATGAACATGCACAGGTGAGAATGGAAGCGGTGATTGCGTTGCGTAAGACCAAAACGGCTGATGCCGCAAAAAATGCTTTATCTGTTCTGGACGGGCAAATGGATGAATTCCTGGATTTTGCATTATGGCAAACGGTGAGAGAATTGGAGCCGATGTGGCTTGCTAAAATGAAGACGGAACCGAATTTGTTGGGCGATGCCAGGAAAACGGCTTATGCACTGAAGTCGGCAACAAGTCCTGAGGCAGCGTCGCTGCTTGTGCAGCTTTATCAAAAAGGCCAGGTTCCGGAGGAATATCAGAAAGATGTGCTCACCAGCATTGCAAGGCTGGGGCAGCCATCTGACCTTAATATGCTGCTGGATCTGGCACTGACCAGCAAGGATAAAAACGCTGCTGCCCAGCTGGCCGCATTGGAAGATGCTGCTGGCCAGCGGAATGTGAAACCTGACAAATCACCCGAGCGAATCGCGGATTTTATTGGTAATGACGACGAAGCCGTAAGCCTGAGCGCGATCCGGTTGATCGGTCTTTGGAAATTGACGCAACTGAACGAGCGCCTGACGGGCTTGATACAGTCAGGCACGCCAAGTACGAAAAAAGCAGCATTGGCCTCATTAACAGCCATTGATAAGGAAAAGGCGACCAAACTAACGGTGGATATGACTGGTGCAAAGAATGCGCCGGAAGTGCGTATGATCGCCGCGGCGCAATTGGCCAAACTGGATCCCAAAGAGGCAGCACGCATCGGATCAGAACTGATGCGGACATTGCCAGCCGACACCGATATGAGCGATCTTTTCATGGCATTTATCTCAACCAACCCCGGCGCTGCCGCATTAGCTGACGCCATCGCTGCCAAAAAAATCCCGGAAGCCACGGCCAAAGCCGGTCGCCGCCTTGTACAAACGCGCGCCGGATGGACGCGTCAGAACATTGATGAGATGCTTGCACTCAAAAAAGCACTGGAAGCCTCAGGCGGCTCAATGCCGACACAGAAAATGCCGCAGGACCTGAATGATGACCAAATCGCCGGCCTCGCCAAACTTGTAAGGGAAAAGGCAGATCCTGCAAAAGGGGAACAAATTTTCCGCAGGGCTGAGGCAAGCTGCACAACTTGCCACGCCATTGGCGGCGCAGGTGGTCTGATCGGGCCGGATTTGAGCAGCTTGGGAACCAGCTCACCTCCTGAAACCATTATCCGCTCCATTCTTTATCCAAATTTATCGATTAAAGAAGGTTATGACCTGAAACGTGTTGTGAAGAAAGATGGCTCCGAAATGTTGGGTTACCTGGCCAGTGACGGCGCATCGGAGGTGATTATACGTGACGTGACGGGCAAGGAGGTTTCCATTGCAAAGAGCCAGCTGCAAGTGATGGAAAAAGTCCCGGGGTCCCTCATGCCTCCCGGCCTCACTGCCAGCCTCGACCAGACTGAGTTTATCAATTTAGTCGGCTTCTTAACAAAAATGGGAGAATCCGGAGACTTCCGCGTGCCCAACACCAGGTTTGTAAGACGCTGGGAAACTGTTACCGCTGATAAACAAACGGCAAACAGAATGAGCGAAGGCGCATTTACCGTAACAAAGAGCTCAAAAGTCATTTACGCTCCCGTTTACAGCAAAGTCTCAGGTGAGCTGCCCCTCGACGAAGTGCCCGTTGTGGAAACCACGGCCGGCAAATCATTCAGCGTTGTCCGTTTTGAAATTGAGGTCTTAACAAAAGGCAGCGTAACATTAACCTCAAACATTTCAAACGGAATCACCGCCTATATCGCCGGCAAACCCGTAAAAATGTCGGGCGACAACATTACCACCAACCTAACCCCGGGCATCCAGCAAGTTACGCTGGTCATCGACCGGAGCGCGGTAAAAGATGTAGGTTTGAAAATAGCATTAAAGGACGCAGATGCCGGAGCACAGACGCGGTTGCGGATGGGGAAATGATAGGAAAGTGATATTTAGTGTAAAAGTCAAAAGCGACCCTGGATATTCAGGGTCGCTTTTTATGTTACTGCTTCCAGAATTTCAGGCGCTTTTTTAACATTTACTAAGCTCCTGCATACGCCCCGGCAAACTCCTTAGCAAAGTCTTCCAGTTTGTAGCTGCCCAGCTGCTCGGGGCGGTTTTTCCAGTATTCTTCCTGCATTTGCCCGCTTCTTAGAGCCTGGCCCATCTCCTTATATAGTTTTGCGAAGCTTTCGTTTAGGCCCGCACCGAGCATTCCGTTGTAGGCGTCTTCGTCTGAGAATGTGATCCAGGGTGTGTTTTCTTTACCGACTGCGTTGCCCAGGATTGCAGCAATTTCGCTTGGATGGCGCTCGTCATTGGCAATGTTGGTGACGGTTTTCCCTTCGGTAGGGTTTAGTAATGCTGCCGTTGCAACCTCAGCAATGTGGTCGGTATGGGTCAGAACCAGCTTTTCATCCGTGTCTCCGAAATTATTTCCTGCAATGCCCGCGTGCTTGATCATGCCTGCGAGGCTGAACAGGTTGGAGAAGAAGTAGGAGGGGCGGAGGAAATTTACATGCAGGCCGGGCAGTGCCAGCAATTTCTCTTCAAGATAACCCAATGCATCGATCGGACCTGCACCTTTCCGCAATTGTGCACCCAGGCTGCTGAGGAGCACGATGCGCTTAATGTTGCTGCCTTTTAGTACTTCTACATATTTGTCAGCTACTTCTAGCTGGAATTTGGCATAATCAGTAAGGGCGAAATCGCTTGGGATCATCAGGTAAGCCACTTCTGCATTTTGAAATGTGTCTTTCAAAAATGCTGAGTCGGTTAAAGAACCAATGGCGGCTGTTGCGCCGAGGGATTCGATTTCTGATTTTTTGTCTGCGCTGCTGCTGATAACCGTTACGTCGTGTCCGGCTGCAACCAGGTTTTTTGTAACGGGTCTGCTGATATTTCCGAGTGATCCTGTGATGATATATTTCATGTTGTTTTTTGTTTAATGATGTTGCAAAGCTATATTTGTACTTACTTTTCTACAAGTACTTACCCCAAAGTATGTATCCATGACAAAGGTTAAAGAAAGCTCGACGTACAATGCCAACCGGGAAATCGTGATGCAGGAATGCCCGGTCACTTATGTGATGAACAAGATTGGTGGACATTGGAAACCCATTATATTGTATCACTTACTGGCGGGCAGCAAGCGCTATTCGGAGATCAAGAAGGAGATGCCGCACATTACAGAGAAAATGCTCATCCAGCATCTCAAACAGCTCGAAAATGACAAATTACTTATCCGCGAAGCACGGCCGGTTGTGCCTCCTTTTGTAACTTACACGCTCACGGATTCTGGCCGGGACCTCCAACCCGTGATCCAGGCCATGGCAGAATGGGCTTTTAAGGATATGAAGAGACAAGCGTTTGTTTAAGTTGTTTATTAAAAATAAAAGATGAAAATCCGCCTCCTATTACTGGCATTTGTGTGCTTGTCGGTCAAGCTCAATGCGCAGAACGTGTCCATATTGACCGAAGACGGTGCCTGGTGCTGGTTCAGCGATCCGCGGGCCATTTATACAAATGATAAAAACGGCCAGATTGTCACAGGCTGGGTCACGAAGTCGGGAGATATTGTTGCGGCGTCACTGGATCTGAAATCCGGAAAAACCGCTCAAAAAACGCTTTACACCAAACTGGAAGTAGACGATCACGACAATCCAGCATTCCTGCAACTCCCCGACAACCGCATTTTGACCCAGTACACCTGGCACGGCGGAAGCAAAGACGGCATGGGTGTGATTCAGAACACGACATTGGAGCCGCTGGATATCAGAACATTCTCTGATTCAGTTATTTTCAAACCGCAAACGCCCGAATTACTCGCCAAATTCAAGCGCGAGACTTACACATATGCCAATCCGTTCCTCTTAAGTGCAGAAAACAATAAGATTTATAGTTTTGGCCGTTGGATAGGCTTTAAGCCCAATTTTATCACATCAACTGACAATGGTAAAACCTGGTCTGACCCCAAGGTTGTGATCACTTCCAAGGCTTTGGACACCAACAACCGGCCTTACGTCAAATATTATTCCGATGGCAAATCAAAAATCCATCTGCTTTTCACAGACGGTCATCCTAATGCTGAGCCGCTGAATTCGGTTTACTATTGTTATTACGAAAAAGACGCATTCTGGCGCGCAGACGGCACGAAGATTGCGAACATTGATCAGCTGCCCTTTCATCCGTCTGATGCCACAGTTGTTTACAAAGCCACACCCGAAACGGGTAAAGCCTGGATATTCGACATCGTGATTGATCCAAAAGGAAGGCCCGTAGTCGCTTACACGCGCTATCCTACCAATGAAAATCATCAATATTACTACACCGTTTTTGATGGTAAAAAATGGAACGACCATCATCTGATCGCCTCCGGAAAGTGGTTTCCACAAACGCCCGAAGGCAAAAAGGAGCGCGAAGAAAACTACTCCGGCGGCCTGACAATTGATCCGCTGGATCCTTCAATTGTTTATTTTTCGCACGAGGTCGGTAATGTGTTTGAGATCTCAAAAGGCGAAACACGCGATCTTGGTAAAACCTGGAAAATAACGCCCGTTACCCGAAATTCGGAGCTGGACAATGTTCGTCCTGTTATCCCGCGCTATAAAAAGAAAGGCGACAAAAATGTGCTTTTATGGATGCAAAACCGGAAATATGTGCACTATACGGATTACGACACGCGCATTGTCTGGAAAGATTTGACCGCTCGCTGAAAGTATATTCTGTGCGCTTTTTGTTTTAATAGTAATTACAAATTCCCCGTTTAAACAACGAATCTCAAAACATTATGTTCAAAAAATTACTGCCACTGCTTCTTGTCATCGTGAGCGCGGCATACGCCCAGGCGCAGCAGTTTAAAGTTTTATTATTTACCAAAACCGCTGGTTTTCACCACGTTTCCATCCACGAAGGCGTATCCGGAATCCGCAATCTGGCTTCCCGCCACAATTTTTCTGTCGACTGGCAGGAAAACGCAGATGTTTTCAACGACAAAAGCCTGGCCAACTACGCAGCCGTTATCTTCCTGAACACCACCGGCGACGTGCTTAATGACGCGCAGCAAGCGGCATTTGAAAAATACATTAAAAGCGGAAAAGGCTATGTAGGGATCCACTCCGCAGCTGATACAGAGTATGATTGGGCCTGGTACGGCAAGTTGGTAGGGATGTATTTCAAAACCCACCCTGCACAGCAAACGGCATTTCTGGACGTAAAAGACAGCAATTTCCCAGGCCTGGAACGCTTCCCAAAACGCCTGCTTTGGACCGACGAATGGTATGAATACAAAAAACCATACAACGCCGACGACCTTAAAATCCTGATCACCCTGGACGAAAAATCTTACGATCCAAAAACCAACCAAGGCACCGGCATGGGCGCCGAACACCCTATGTCCTGGTATCACAACTACGACGGCGGCCGCGCATTCTACACCGGCCTGGGCCACATTGGTTTGGTTTACTCAGATCAATCGTTTCTGGACCACCTATACGGCGGTATTTACTGGGCCGCGACCGGGAAGGGGTTGAAATAGCAATCAAACATTGAAATAAGAAAAGAGCTGGCCAATTCCTACATTAGAATGGTCAGCTCTTTTTTTGTTAATATTGAGAATAAAAAGTCATAAATCTAACCCAATCCTTCATGGAAATCCTAGGCAAAATCCTCGTCGGCCTCGTGGCGCTCGAACATCTGTACATTCTCTATATTGAAATGTTTGCCTGGGAAACCAAAGGGAAGGAAACATTCAAAGGATCGCTCGCTCCCGAAATGTTCAAACCCACCAAAACGCTAGCCGCCAACCAGGGACTTTACAACGGTTTCCTGGCAGCAGGCCTGATCTGGACATTCTTCATAGAAGACCGCCAATGGGCCTTTTACATTGCCGTTTTCTTTTTGACTTGTGTAATCGCGGCGGGAATTTATGGAGCTGTAACTGCTAGCAAGAAAATCTTTTTCGTGCAGGCTTTACCAGCGATTGTGGCTTTGGTGGTGTTGCACTTTTAATTTTATACGAATTACATTAGGCAGACACTTTTTGCTTCGAATGTTCCCTCTTGATAGTCAAATTTCATAACTTGCGTTATGATGAGCTATACAGACAGACATATTGTGAAAACCTATTCAGGCTTGTTCGAAGGACTTAGTTCTTCTGGCAAAAGGGAACTGATTGAGTCACTTACAAAGTCGCTCGGTACGGAAAGTAATGAAAAGGATGAAAAGTTTTTCAAATCCTTTGGAGCCTTTTCGGCAGAAAAATCTCCGGAAGAAATTGCAGCTGAAATCAAAGCCAGCCGAAAATTTAGAAAGAAGGATCTGGGTTTCTGATGCAATATCTGCTGGACACAAATATCTGCATTTTCTTCCTCCGAGGTAAGCTTAACCTTGACGAAATTATACGGTCGAAAGGCAGAGAAAACTGTTTTATCTCAGAAATCACAATCCTTGAACTCCGTTTTGGCGCGGAAAATAGTGCGAATCCTACAAAATCCCACAAGGCCGTAGATGCCTTTGTCGCTGGCCTTTCCATTATTCCAATCTTTGGTTCAATTCGCCTTTACGCAAAAGAGAAAGTCCGGCTCAGAAAAATAGGTAAGCCTATCAATGACGAGTTTGATCTATTAATTGGCGTCACCGCTATTCAATACAAATTGGTTTTGATCACCGATAACGGAAAAGATTTTGTGCGCTTGGATGGTTTAAAAATAGAAAATTGGTTTCCGCGGAATGCCTAGCAGACAGCTAAAATAACTAATCCTTGTGTGCTATAATGGTTTTAACGTGGGCGTAAACAATTACGCCGCACGTTATGATATTTCGTTCAAGCAAAAAAGCTAGGTTTTTGCAGGTAACCAGGCTCCCAGCTAGAATCTCTTCTGCGGAGTGAACGCGAAACCGTCAGGACTTCTTGCAAGCGTTTTTCCGGATCGCTCATCAAATCCTGGCTATGCAAATACTGGCCAATGATCTCCCACTCAAAAGAATCCTCGTGAGCATCATAAATCCCAACCGGAATTCGGTTGCCATCCGTCATCAACATCCCCAGCACCTGCTGCGCCTCTTCCTCCGACGAACATCCAACATGCTGATACTGGCCTTTTAGTGTGTAAAGCACCGAGTAACGGTTTCTTGTCAATACGTTTCCTTGCGCTTGCTTCTTATTGTCTCTGTGGGAGTTTTTTAATCTTATCATGATTTCTGTGTTTGTATCTCCGTTCCGTATGCTGTTCATTTGTTTGTTGTAAAAGTTATAAATGAACGGAGATGTTTAAAGTTTCGAGACGGCTGTATTGGTCGCTCAAAGTTATAAACGCAGGTTGTGTGTCAATAGTTTAGAAGAATTGGTGTGGAGGTGGAAGTTCTTCTGATGTTGAAGGTGTTTGGTGGAATAATGCAATTCTTTGTTGCAAGGGTTGTATGGCTTGAAGATGGAAACCAGAAATAGAAAGAGGCAGTAACAATATTAGAAAACACAATACGATGTTCGGGTAATAAGCATAGCCGAAATCTGTAATGAAAGTAAAAGAAAAGACAAACCTGCTTCTTAGAAAAGACAAACTTATGCCACCCTTCCACTATCTAATTTGAATAAATATTGATGATGAAAATTGAAGATTTGCTTGCAAAAGGGTATTTTCCCAAAGAATTGCCACCTCCGTTCAATACTGTTGATTTTGCATCAAAATATGGTCAATTGAAGCCTAGTCTAGCAGGATGTATCACAAAAGAACCGACAAGATGTATCGACTTTTCAGTGGCGAAAGTTGGTCTTGTAAGGAAGACAATTAAAATACCAAACCCAGTTCACCAAACTAGATTATGTGAGATTATTGTAGAGAATTGGGAGCAAATTGAATCAATATATAAGCTGTCAAAATTTTCTTTTAGCCGACCAAAACTGAAAGGTGATCGCGCATCAAACATAGGAAAATTCAAAAATTTTATGAGAAGGGTGTTTTTAGAATCTTATCCCTACTCATATGAATTGAAAACTGATATTTCGAAATATTACCCATCTATCTACACTCATAGCATTCCTTGGGCTATCCATGGAAAAAACCTCTCAAAGACAACGAAGGGCAAGTCAGATCTTCTTGGTGACAAGCTTGATACGAGCGTGAGAAATACAATGTATGGCCAAACTGTTGGAATTCCGATGGGGCCAGATACATCGCACATTATCTCCGAAATTATCGGGTGTAAAATTGATGAAGAAATAGCTAACAAATTTCCTAGTTTGAGAGGGTGCCGGTATGTCGACGATATGTACTTCTTTTTTCATAGTGAAGCAGAGGCAGAGGACGCTCTACTTAAATTGCAGCAAACGCTCAAAGTATATGAACTGCAAATAAATGCAGATAAAACTATCATAAGACAAATTCCAAGAGGCATTGAAGCTGACTGGGTTATACAATTACGTTCTTTTGAGTTTCGGGATACAGAATTCAAGCAAAACAATGATATCATTAGTTTTTTTAGTCTTGCATTTGATCTGGCAATTAAGCTTCCGAAAGACTTTGTGCTTACGTATGCAGTTGAAAGGGTCAAAAGGCTGGTTTTGTTGTCAGATGCAAACTTTGCTCTCTTAGAGACAATGCTATTAAAAACTATCATCGCGGAGCCATCAACAATCAAAGAAGTTTTTAGGATTTTCTATTCCCACAAATCGAAAGTTCGTGTGTCTAAATTAGAGACGGTACTTTCGAGCTTTATAGAGTATCATTGCCAGAGAAGAAATGAGTATGAGCTATCTTGGGCTCTTTGGATTGCTAGAAGTTTTGAAATCGTAATTCCAGCTGAAATCGTAGCAGTGTTATCGAAAATCGATGATCCTATAAATGGTTTACTGATACTACATCTTTTAAATCTTAAACTTATAAATCATGCGGATTTAGATTTGACTCGATTTCTTGAAAAGCTAAATGTAGAGTATTTGACGGATGAAAACTGGATCTTCACTTATGAGATTTCTTTGAAAAAATGGATCGGAAATGAATTTTCATATATAGATAAGAATCCGTATTTTAAACAATTGCGTAAAGCTAAGGTTTCGTTTTATAATGAAGACAGTCAAATAGAAGTTATTGATTTTCTCAAAAAGCAGATAGTCGAACCTGATCAGGGGGTTGAATATGGTAGCTAAAAGAATGCAGATGATGCGCATGCACAAGCTCTCAAACTCCCTAATTCGAGTCACTCAGTGTCAGAATGGGATTACTCGACTTTACAGGACTTGTTTGGTGGTTTAGAAGATATGACAGAGGGTGATGAATTAGATATTGACTTAGACTATTAGTTGCTGTATGCAAATGCTGAAATGAACTCGGTTCTAGTTTTAAAACACTTAAAATTACTTGGCTACTTGGATTTTCTTCAACTTCACTACTATTTGGAAAATGAGTCTCACTCAATGGATGCCGCTGTCAAGAACAGAGCTGAGGCTGAAATAATAAGGATATTCAAGGAGACCGCGAAAATACTTGAATTAGACATAGATTTAGAGGTTGCTGCACTGGAGCCGGGCGGTATAAAGGAGATATTTAGATTTGTAAGGAAAAAGAAAAATGCAAAGATTAGCAGCGCGATTCAAGGCTTTTTAGCAGCTATAATAAGTGGCATAATTGTGGACTTAGCTGTAAGTGGATTGCGGAGCAATTCGCACATAGAAGAGCTTACGGTGAAAAAAACTGAGCTTGAAATCAGAAAGTTGCAAAAGGAGATCGAACTGATGGAGGATTCGCCAGAAGAAATTAATAGTAGAATTGATGATATAGTAGTTTTGATATCCCAAACCGATAAGATAAGGAGATACAAGTCTAATTTTTACTCGTCACTTCTTATTGAGAATAAGGTGACAAAGATTGGAGCTGTCGTACTCGATAGCAATTATCGGGAAATTTTTCCTGAGCTTCTAGTGACGAGAAGTGATTTTAACAAATACCTGGTGGATCAGATAGTATTGGCGCCGCTGATTTACAAAGATGTTTATGTCGAGATTGTGTCACCGGTATTGAAAACCGGCAAAATCAAATGGAAGGGTATCTATGACTCAGAAACTATTAATTTTAATCTTCACGATGCTGAATTCAGGCAATCGGTCATTAACCGCGAAGTGAGCTTTGCAAATGGCTCCGTTATTAGGTGCGATATTGAATTTGAGCGCCAAATGGATCAGCATGGTGAAGTTAAAGTCACAAGTGTGAATGTATCAAATATAATTGAGCTTATTCAAGGCGGGCTAATTATCGAAACAAAAAAGGGAAAGCACCGAAAAGCTGCAAAATCCCAACTTGGACTTTTTGAGTAATTTTCAAATGTTGCTGGTTTTCATATAGCTTACCAAATTCTTTGCAAAATTCTCAGCATCTCGTTCTGAGATCAGCTTTACTTTAATATCATCTGAGTCAATGGATAACTTATCCTGAATAAATTCATTCAACTCTCTATGTTTTCTTGGAATCGAGGTAAGCAAAGTAACATCAATCTTCTCCTCAGCAGTAGCCAATTCCGCTAGCTTCCCAGACCATTTATAAACTTTACTCCTTATATTCTCAACATTCTGCAAATCAAATGAAACTGGCAGATAACAATGCCAGATCTCATTCTTCCAGGCTTTGTCAAACTGAAAACTGTCGTACTTAGTTTCGACTTCGTATTCAGTTAGCTTAGCCGTGATGCCATATTCGTCGAAATACTTTTTGTATTTCTTTTTCCAAACATCTGCGTCGCTGGTTGCTGACTCGTCAGTTTCACTTTGCCATTTGGTCACTAACAATCTGTAAAGGTCTGCCAGTGATTTGTTGAAGTCCAGGTCGATGCCTTTTTTAACCTCAGTTAATGTGAGCGAACTGTCGTCGTTTGGGAGGATTGCTCTTGTAATTTCTGCTAAGTCTTCTGGCGTGGGAAAGAGTCCTGAGAATTGCAGTTTTGCTCGGGCTATTTCCTTTTCGAAGTGGCGGAGGGATTTTAGAATTGCTTTCCCATTCGCGCCGGGGAAGAATGATGTGATTCTACCATATTTGGTGATCACCTTGCAATTTAGATATTGATCTTCAGCCGCATAGACGATCACACCGACGTTGATGAACTCGCCTGTGACACGGTCGTGAAGATATCTGATGATTTGATATTGATACTTTTTCATGCTAAAATTGCCTGTGCCAGTTGTTGCGCAAAGATAGTTCTATTCTCAACTATCAATGCAAGATGGTTTTTGATTGTTGTCAGGTCGTCCGAACGCCAGTTTGCAGGCAGCAGCTCATCGGCTTTTGTCCAAAAATGATCGTCCAGCTGCGTGAAGCGTTCTACGAAATCTGTGATATCAATTTGTGTTCCTTTCAGTTTCGCATAAAGAAAGTGGTTTCGCAGCATTTTCAGTTCCCAATCTCCCAACTCCCAAGGTCTAGGATTTCGGGTAAAGGATAACATCATCAGAAAGTCAAATGCAAGCTCATGATCGAAGACAAATAGATTGTTATCGGCCAATACGAGGTTTGGCTTTTCCAATCTTCGGTCGCCATTTGAAATAAACAAATCG
Organism: Dyadobacter chenhuakuii; assembly: GCF_023821985.2. Taxonomy (NCBI): domain Bacteria; kingdom Pseudomonadati; phylum Bacteroidota; class Cytophagia; order Cytophagales; family Spirosomataceae; genus Dyadobacter; species Dyadobacter chenhuakuii. Next base: position 1,356,893 of record NZ_CP098805.1, read on the forward strand.
AAAGATGTAACGTTTTCTGCTTGTGATGATTGAATGTTTGTAAGGCAGTTTTTACCAATGATTTGGGTTGTACCAGGAACATATCGTGTGCCGAAGTTGACGCCGACGCTCTCAATAAATCGTTGATGGTATTTATTTCCGCGAAGCGTTTCCACAAAATCCGTACTCACTTCAACGTACACCGGTTCGAATGCATTCAGTTGGAGTTCTAGGACAATCCACGCGCCAAGGCACTCTTTCATGACAGCCTGCGGGTAAATTCTGGGATGACCGAATGGTTTGATTACGTAGCTGTTGCGGTTTCCGCTTTCGGCGTCCATTGCCCAAATCAGCATTGGTTCCGTCGTCCCACTTGCAAAAACGTTGTGCCACTCAGTGGCGTGGACAGTTTTAACCTGATAGTTTTCGTCTGTGATTTTTGGCATTCAGTAGCTGGTTGAAGGTTTTGCTACTGAAAGTTGAATTAGACTTAGAGTTACTAGTTTGATTTAAGCCGATTATCTAACGGTAATGCTAAACTGTGAGTTTGCGCAATATGTTATTCAAATATGGAATAGCGATATGCCGTTTTTGCAAAGTTTTAAAATTTTTTTACCTCCTTAAAATATACACAAAACTATAATTGTTTAGCATCTCATGTAAAACAATTAGCATATTACATCACACTTCTCATTTTCAAACACCTGAAAAACAGCTGCTTACAAATAACAAAATTGTAATTGCTAATCTTTTCTGTCTTAATATTGCCTAGTAAAAATCACAAACTATGACACACGAAAAAAAATCCCCATCACCCACCGAGCGGCACCTAAAAGTTTACATCAAACACGTTCCGAGAGCTTGGCATCAGTACGTGATAATGCCTGAAATCAGGCTCCGCGGCAGGTGGTTGCTGGATGCGGGGTTTGAATGTAGGGATGAGGTGACGGTGCGGTGTTTTGGAAATAAATTGGAGATTACGCTTAGTCCGGTGCCGGAGCCGGAACCTGAGCTGAATAAGAAACGGCGGGCTTCGCGCCGGGTGGTGCTTTCATAGGGCTTTTTATTTTTGCTTCTTTCTGAGCCAGGCTCTGGCAGGTTATTCCCCGCACCCGCTGTCGCATTCGCCCCTCCGAATCGCCGCATTCACACCGCGTTTGTTCCCATACGTTTGCTGAACTTGCACCCATCAAACAAATCTTCAACATTAACTGCAAACATCATGAGAAGGATCATCATCAATGAACATTTGAGTTTGGACGGGGTTATTCAGGGGCCTGGTGGGCCGCATGAAGATACGTCGGGTGGTTTTGAGCTGGGTGGCTGGTCTGCGAATTATGCGGATGAGGTTACCAGGGAGTCGCTTTTTGCTGTGCTGAATGCGGACTACGATCTGCTTTTGGGGCGGGTTACATTCGATATCTGGGAACCGTATTGGCCGAAGCAGGAAGGGCCGATTGCGGAGAAATTTAATGGGATTAAAAAATATGTTGCTACCAAAACGCTTTCGGAAACGAGTTGGGAGGGCACTGTTTTGCTTGATGGTGACACGGTTGAGCAGATCAAGGAGCTGAAAGCCAGTGACGGGCCTGATTTGCACATGTGGGGTAGCGCTGATTTTATTCAGACACTGTTTCAAAATGGCCTTGTCGACCAGATGAATGTCTGGATTTATCCGGTGGTGCTGGGTAAAGGGAAGAGGCTTTTTGCCGGAGGAACATTACCGAGCGGCCTCAAAATGACCAAGCACGCGGTGTCTTCCACGGGTGTGGTCTGCGCCTCGTTTGACTTCAATGGTGAAGTGCCGGTCGGTAATGCTGCGGACGATTGAACGATCGAACTAGAATGCGTAACGGATCTGGCAATACGGTAACTGTTCTTTCACTGCATTCACCAGCTCACTTACGATCTCGCGCTTAATGTTGTTTTTGTAACGAACATTCTTCTGGCCGGTCTGGCTGTATTTGACTTGCTGAATGTCTGGCTTCCAAAGCACTTCTTCGGCTTTGGGATGCCAGCCCATGTTCACTTCGTGGAGCCGGTCGTTGTGGGTCAGGAAAATGATCTCGGTCGAGAGCTGCGCTTTGGTGGCTTCGTCCAGGACGTCGTTCATTTCGTCAAAGAGCGCATACCAGTCGTCGAACCAGCCTTCGTAGTAAATGACGGGTGCAAAACTCACATTTACCTCATAACCAGCCTCGCGAAACTCATTCATGACTGCAATACGCTCGCTGATGGGCGTCGTGCGGACGTCGACTAGCTTGGACATCTGGTGCGGCATCAGGCTGAAACGGATGCGGGTTTTGCGCTGCGGATCATAACTGAGCATTTCCCGGTTTACAAGTTTCGTAGCGAATGTAAGCTTGGCATTAGGAAGATCTTTGTACAGATCTATCAGGTTTTTGACATTGTCACAAATGGCCGCATCGGCAGAGCAATCGCCGTTTTCCCCGATTTCATACACCCAATATTCCGGGTCAATGGCGTCCGGCTCGGTTTTGATTCCTTGTCGCCCTGCGTGACCGCGGAGATATTTCATGATCTGCTCAATGTTAACAAAAATTGAAATCGGATTGGCATAACCCTTGCGCCGCGGCACGTAGCAATAGGAGCACGACATGGTGCAGCCGTTGGACTGCGAAGGCGCCACCCAATGCGAGCTGCGCGTATTGGCCCGACAGGTCAGGCCTTTCTTCGTCCCCAGGATCAGAACATTCTTTTTGTTCCAAAGCCAATCATCGACTGAGCCTTCGAAGCCAAAAAGCTCCGGGATTTTCCAATGCGAATCCACTTCAATGCGCCTTGCATCAGGATATTTGGCTAAAATCTCCTGTCCGCGTTCATAGGCAGGCACGTCCGGTTCCATATAAATTTCATGGATTGTAAGCAGGTCGTCAATGGTTTTCTGATGAAGCATAGCAAAGAAGTTTCCGGCCTTTCGACAAAAAGCCTGCCAGCAGCGAGCCTATGCAAAAACAACCCACCACGCAAGATTCGGCACTTCTAAACCCGCGCAAACTCCTGCCGCCCGACTCCTGTAATTTTCTTGGTGGTAACAATGATGTAAATGGTGTTGGCCACATAAAACAGCAGCATTACCGGCATCATGAAAAAGGGATCGATAAAAATATCGCCGAAAAATAGCGAGAGGATAATTAGTGCTGCACTACCAAAAGTGAAGACGGACCAGATGATCTGCGTGTTTATAATGCGTTTGCCAAGTTCAGCGACACCATTGATTTTATTTCTCTTTAAAATCCAAAACACAAGTGGCACCAGGATATTCCCAAAAGGAATAAACCACATTGTCAGTGCCGAAAGGTTCATCAATTTCAAAAAGCCGGGATCTTCGTCCATGACAAACGGCGACTCGTCAACGAAAACTGAAAGTTCCTGTACAGACACATCCAGTGCCCGTGCCAGCAACCGCAATGTTTCGCCACGCGGAATAGCGTTTCCTGTTTCAATGCGTTGCAGAGTTCGCAGGTTAATGCCTGCATTTTCCGCCAAAGCCTCCTGTGAAAGCCCCTTGCTCTTCCGCAAAACACGGATTTGTTCAGATATGGTTAGTTTGCTCATAGTGAAGTTGTTTTGAAGCAAATTTAGAGCTTGAATTTAGCGTTTTGTTGCGGTTTTGTTGCGGCGTTTATGCGGCAAAAGAACAGATTCAGGTTTCTGCACCATTGAATCATCCGCGTAAGCCACCACAACGTGTAGGTTTTAGGCACAGGCGGCTGTGAACTAGCTTATCAGATTCAGAGCCGTAGGCTCGACCGATATCCGAACGCCGGGTTTTAACCCGGCGTGACGTCACTGATGATTTTAATTCTCATAAGCGTAAATAAAATAAGAAAAGTAGTGCTTGACCTCGCCATCACCTCAAAACACCTCAGAAATTGTAGACAACCTCACCACTTTGTACAATCGAAGGATGGCGTTTCCCCGTATCGGGCTCTGGAAGCCGGATGCGGGGAATGGGTTTAATTACTTTGGCACGGTTTTAGGACTAATCCGTGATGTTAACCAACCTAACATCAAAATGAACAAGTTACCCATTTCGATCATCAGTGCGGCAATTTTCATGGCATCGTGCAACAGCGGCACTAATAAAGAGGCTGCTTTACTGAAAGAAAAACAGTTCGCGATCGATTCTATGAAGCATGTGATGGAGAAAAAAGCGATTGTGGATTCAATGAATACAGTGATGGCCAATCGCGAAGCAGAGAAAAAGGCTGAGGAAGCACGTGTTGCGGAAGCAAAAAATACCGAGGCTGTTGCGACAAGCACAGCAGCGCCAGCAGAACGACGTAAAAAAGGATGGAACCACACGGCAAAAGGAGCCGTAGTAGGGGCGGGAACGGGCGCAATTACAGGAGCACTTGTTAACAAAAAACGTGGTGAAGGTGCATTGGTAGGGACATTGATCGGTGCTGGTGTAGGAGCCGGAACCGGTGCATTGGTAGATAATTCACAAAAGAAGAAAAGAAGAAATAATAACTAATCACACACATTTAAGGCAAACACACACAAATAGGCAGCGATCTCACTTTATGTGAGATCGCTTTTCTGTTGAATGCCATTTGCACAAATTATTTGGCGCCGGAAGCTGGCACGAACTGCGCTTTCAAATCAGGATCTTTCATATCCTTGTCCAGTGGAAACATAGGTCTTTTAATGCGTTTGTAGCCCAGCGTTTCCAAATTTTGATCCACTCCGCCGGGCGTTAATGCCAATATCCAGTCGGCGCGCATGTTGTAAAGCTCGGGTTCGAGGTAACCGATTTTAACCACCACAATGTCCGCTTTCCTTGGGTTCAGACCTAATCTTGTAAAATCCGCTTCCTTATGGTAGGGTTTGCGTTTAGCGGTTACAATGATTCGCACGCTTCCTACCTTTACAACGACCTCGGTTTCTGCATTGTGGTCACCGTGCTCTATGGCCTCCACAGTGCCTACAAGATGGAGCGGCGGTGCCAGGCGGGAATCCACTTTTGCACCCGCATAGCCATCGACTTTATTGCCCACACCGGCTGCTATGGCTGCTTTGACGAGATCCGGACCAGGAATGGAGGCGTAAATGAGTGCCGGGCCATTGTCCTTTTTAAACTCAGGACGGGCCAAAATTTCCTGCAATGTCCAGGTTACATCTCCTGCGCCGCCAGCCGTCGGGTTATCTCCCGAATCGCTGATAAAGAATGGGTGTTTCTGGCTTTTTACAGCTTTGTCCAGGGCTTCTTTTAATGTGCCCGTCGGTGCAACGAATTCGAATTCTGACCTTACTTTCCAGAAGCTGGCGGCCAGTTCCTCCGCCGTTTTGGATACAACAGCTTTATCATCGCCGGTTACCATCACAACAGCGTGGTTACGAGGCTCGTCTGCCCAGGCATAACCAATCCATATCGCCGCATCGATCACGCCAGGCTGGGCCGCAGCGGGAGCCACTTTGGAATATAATGTTTTACCAGGCTCAATCCGGGTACTCGTTTTTTCACCCGGCAAAAGGATCGGAACCGGGATCCAGGCCTTAAATGCAGGTTTTCCTTTGCCGCTTTCAAGCCGTGAGAGCAGATTGTCAACCGCGCGTTTTTTGGATTGCATGGCATCTTCGTGCGGGGCCATCCGGTAGCAAGTGATAAGGTCTGTATTTTGCGCCAGCCGCCAGGATACATTGCCATGCAAGTCCATGGAAGTTGAGATAACGGTTTTCATGCCGATCACTTCGCGGATCCGCACAATGAAATCACCTTCCGGATCATCCAGTCCCACCACGCTCATAGCGCCGTGAATGTCGAAGAAAAGTCCGTCATAGGGAGCGCCTTTTTTTAGCAATGCCAAGGTTTGCTTTACAAGCGATTCATAGGCCTCACGCGTCACCGCACCGCCAGGAAGCGATTTTCCCATCAAAGCAGGAACCCAGTCGGCACGGCCGCGGTTGGCCGAGTCTTTGGCGAGAAATGGGTATGAAGTAAAAATATCGGCGCCATATTTTGCTTTAAAAGCTTCCTCGGTGGTCAGGGCAGGGGAGAACGTGCTCGACTCTATGCCCAGTCCCGCAATGGCCACGCGGGGAAGCTTTTTGTCGGCATTGCTCTGCGCATTGATTTGGGTGAGGATAAGACAAAAACAAAAAATCAGAAAAGGAGAATGTTTCATATGCGATACGTTACCAAAGTGGGGTTAGGATTGCTTTGGTTTGAAAAATAGGTAAAAAACCGGAGAATTTAAGCTTAACCCCATGTGCTTCTTAGAGTAATTTTTACCTTTCAATGGCCTTTAAATCAAATACAAATCACCGAAAACCTTAATCCCAAAACCATGAGTGTGCATACCAACAGGAGAGATTTTGTTAAAATGGCCGGGCTCGGCGCGCTTGGCTTCACGATTTTGCCATCTCTTTATGGCAAAGCTGCCGCCAGCGACCGGCTGCGTATTGCACACATTGGCGTGGGTGGAATGGGAAATAATCACATGAAATGGTTTGCCGATCTGCCGGAAGTCGAAATTGTGGCGCTTTGCGATGTGGATGAGCTGCATCTGGGTGAAACAAAAACAAAGCTGGAAGCCATGAAGCCTGGCATTAAAGTGGATACTTATGGCGATTTCCGGAGGATACTTGATCGCAAAGACATTGACGCCATCACCGTCGCCACACCGGATCACTGGCATGCGCAGATTGCTACGCTGGCATTTCAGGCCGGGAAGGATGTGTATGGCGAGAAACCGCTCTCTTACTGTCAGCGCGAAGGCAAAATGATGCTGAAACACATGGAAAAGAACAATCGCATTTTCCAGATGGGCAACCAGATCCATGCAGGCGATAACTTTCACAGGGTGGTTGAAATCATCAAATCGGGAGCCATCGGGAATGTGCACACGGTGCGCTTATGGAAGCAGTCGACCACCAAAGAGCTGGGCTCGCCCACTGTTCAGCCCGTGCCAAAAACGCTGAATTGGGATATGTGGCTCGGGCCGGCGCCATTTACGGAATACATACCGGAAAAATGTCATTTTACATATCGCTATTTTCTGGATTACTCGGGAGGGGAATTTGCCGATTTCTGGTGCCACATTGCGGATGTCGTGTATTCCGCCATTCAGCCAAAAGGTTTGAAAAAAATTAATGCAAGAGGGCAAGCCTACACCGGCATTGCCGATGCGCCAAAGACATTAGATGTCGATTATGAATTTGACGGATTGAAAATTTTCTGGACCACATTGCCTCCCAACATTCCCGGTGCGGCAGAGCAGGGGATAGGGGCATTTTTTGATGGGGATAAAGGAACGCTCATGTGCGATTACAACACCCGGAAGATCAACATTAACGGCGAAACAATGACCGATATAGCCACCGTTCCCATCACAAACCCAAGGTCACCGGGTCACCAGCAAAACTTCGTCGACGCAGTTAAAGCCAGAACACAACCCGAATCCAACCTCGCTTACGCCCGCGATCTCACCATCCCCATGCACCTGGGCCTCATTTCCTACCGCCTTAAAAGAGAACTAACCTGGAATGCCGACAAAGAAAAGTTCGTAGGAGACAAAGAAGCAAACAAGCTACTCTCCCGCAAGCCGAGGAAGGAGTGGGATTTGGTGTAGAATAACAGCTAAGCTCATACTGTATTTTAGGTGCTAACATTACTGCACTTTCAACGCATCCGTCGGATTCATCCGTGCGGCTTTTAGGGATTGGAAGCCGATGGTGGTTAGGGTGATTATAAGCATTAAAAGGGTTGTGATAATGAAGATGCCTGCGTTGATATGGATGTGATATGCGAAGTTTTGCAGCCATTGGTTAGTCAGCCACCAGCCCAGCGGGAATGCAATGGTTATGGCTATGATCATCAGGATCATAAAGTCCTTAGTTAACATCGTCACAACATTGCCAGCGGTTGCGCCGAGCACTTTCCGGACGCCGATTTCCCGTCGTCGGCGATTGGCCGTGAATGCTGCGAGGCCGTATAAGCCGAGGCAAGAAATGATGATTGCCAAGGCAGCGAAATATTTGGCCAGTTGTGCTACAAGTTGCTCCGACGCGTACTGGTGCTGAAAATCGTAGTCCAGGAACTGGTAGTTAAAGGCGTAGCCGGGATTGAAACTTTTATGAAATGCCTGGATATTTTGTAATGTTTGTTTTTGATTCCCAGCGGTGATCCTGGCCATTACCAGCATTGTTTCCGCCGGGGAAATGTAGAGGATAAATGGCCGGACCGCTTCGTGTAAGGAGTTGAAATGGAAGTTCTTGGCTACTCCCACAACCTGCATTTTCTGCCCGCTTATCATCACCATTTTACCGATCGGGTCGCGAAGTTCCATGGCCTTTACAGCTGCCTCATTCAGAATGATGTTGGATGCTTCATTACCATAGCGTTTTGAGAAACTGCGTCCTTCCGCTATTTGAATGTTCATTGTTTCGATCAGGTCGTAGTTGACAGGCATGCGGAAGAACCGGATCTTGTCGTCAGCATTTTTCCCTTCCCAACGAACGCCTGCGCCATTGCCCGGCAGCATGGCAGGCAGTATCATCTTTTGCTGGATGCTGGAAGCATTAATCACCCCAGGAACTGATTTCAATTGCGCAAGGAACGATTCCGCTTGTTCCGCAACACGACCATTCATTTCAAAATAAACAACATTATCCTTATCGTAACCGGGACTTTTCTCCTGAACATAATTGATTTGCCGGTAAACGACCATTACAGAAACGATGAAAACAATGGATATGCTGAACTGAAAAACAACCAATCCTTTCCGCACCAAAACCTCTCCCCATGAGCTTGCTAACCCACCTTTCAACGTAAGAGAAGGATTAAAACGGGACAAATGAAACGCTGGATAACTGCCTGCCAATAATCCGGTTCCGACTGCTGCGCCGCACATGATCAGGATGGTCCCTGCATCAAAATGCAGGGAAAGTGCCTTGCCGGTCATGTGACTGAATTGCGGCAGAAGCGCCCAGGTGATGAAAATCGCAATAGATAATGCAAGGAAGCTCATAACCATTGACTCGCTGAGGAACTGCAAGACCAATGTGCCACGCCTTGCGCCCAGCGCTTTCTTAACACCCACTTCCTTCATGCGCATAGAAGCTTTGGCCGTCGAAAGATTCATAAAATTAATGCACGCAACGAGCAGGATAATGATGGCTATGCATGAAAAAAGTCTGACATAGGTGATCTTTCCGCCCGTTTGTACGCCATTCTTATAGTTACCAAAGAGATATGCGTCGGAATATTTGCGGAGGAATAATGTGGAAGTTGAATCGTTGAAGGTGGTTTTTGTCAGGCCAGCCAGCTTTTGATTGATATGATCTATGTCCGTGCCCTTTTTTAGCACAACAAAATTATCAAACGGACCGCTGCTTGTGCGTTTGTCGCCTTTGGGCACAATCTGGTTCCAGGCATCCATGGATAGCAGGAAATCGTGCTGCTGGGATGAGTTTGCGGGGAAATCGGCGAAGACGCCGGTCACCATGCATTTACCTGAAAATGCCTGCCATTTCCATTCCATAATTTTCCCCATGGCCAGTACGGGTTTCCGAAACAGCTTAACAGCCAGTGTTTGAGAGATTGCAATGGAGTTTTTATTATTAACCACCTCACTCGCCCGTCCCTGTATGAGCGGGACGGAAAATGCATGGAAATAGTCACTGCTTACAAAGTTTCCTCCCGCGCTGATGGTGTTGCTGTCCGCCGTTAAACTGAATGTTTGAAACCACGAAGCGGGCGTTGTCGTCACGGCCGTTTCCACTTCCGGTAGGTCCCTCAAAAGTGTTTCGCCCATCTGATCACCGGTTGCGTTGGAAGTAGCAATGCGGTTTCCTGCTTTTTCATGGATCATCACCTCATAAAGTTGATCGTCGTTCTCATGAAACTTGTCAAAATTCAGCTCGCTTCTGACCCATAGAGAAATGAGTAATGCGCAGGCCAGACCCGTGGACAGCCCAAGCAGATTGAGCAAAGTAAATTGCTTATCCTTCAACAGATAGCGCCAGGAATTTCTTAAATGATTGCGAAGGACGTCGAGGTTTAGCATATGGTTTATAGCTTACAATTAGTGGTTTAGGCACGGAATGTAAGTATGCTAATTTTTATTTAATATACAAGAAATTTATATATAAAAAAGTGTGTCCATCAAAAATTGCCGGCAAAGCTTTTCCCCGTTTTCAAATCTTTCAGCATAACAGAATCAATGGCCCCGATGCCTGAAAATGAAATGCCGAGTCCATAGACCTGTTTCAGCGGCTTTTTATAATTTGTTTCAAAAACTTCTTTTGCATTGATAAAAAGGCGGACATGCTTGTCTACAACTTTTAATGTTACGGTGCCGCCTGTGTGGAGGTCCACACCAAGGAAATTGAGCTGGTTGAGCTCGCCGGGCTTGGTCACTTCGGAAAATTGCAGGTTCGTCCAATGCGTGCAACCGGGCTTCATTACATCGAACACATGCTTGGATGATTCTCCAAAAACGGTCACCCGCACCTGAGAGCAGCGTACGCCGGCGCGGGGAGCGGAAGTGTTGAGTTTGATGAAGAGCTCGAAATTATCTGCGTCAATGTCTGTGCGTTGCGTATTGATGAAGTCTACAAAAAAGGTGCGGTTTGTGTCAATGCCCGCGCGCGAAACTTCCAGCGCACTTACGCTTTTTTTGTCTCTGGTCAGCAGATTTTGAATGTCGATCGGGTAAACCCTTGTTGTGTCGTACATCATTTTGGCCGTCGCCGTCCAGCCGTTCGTTTTGAGATAAACCGATGCTGTGTCCAAGGTCACGCCATTCCGCTTTAAAATGGCTGAATAGCGACCCGGAACTTCATAGTAATGCGAATAGAGACTGTCGCCCTCGATCAGCGAAATGCGTCTGCCATCGCCAAAATCAATGGTGTAATGTTCTTTGTTTACATCATAACTTTCGGGAATCGCACGCACAACAAACGCTGCTGAGTGTGGATTTTCGCCAACTGGATTCTGGCAAACAAGCGCAGCATCAACCGGTGCGGACGGCGAGAAAAACAGCTTGTAACCTGCAAATGCAACAGCAGCAATGAGCGCGGCCAGCATCATGCCTATGTAAGCTGGACTCATTTTCCGCCGCTTTCTGACTGGCGCCAGTTTGGGCTCGTCGGGTAAAATGGCTTCAAAATAAGGCTGCGCTGTTCGTACAGGATCCTTGGTAACAACGGCGTGGCGGGGAGCTGCGGATACAAACTTTTCCCAATCGCCGTAGCCGACGTAACCGGCCAGTGCGTCGCGGGTGGCTTTCTGCGGATAGTAACGGACGTCGGTTTTGATTTTCCCAAAGATCCTTTTCAGTGTATTCGGGCTGATCTGGACATTTGTTTTTTTGTAAAGAATATACCCCAGCCGCACATAGTCGCTGTTGGTCCAGGAGCCAATATCAGACTTGCCATACATTTCACTCACCAGCCGGCAGCAGTGATCCAGATGATCCAAAGAGCTTGCCCTGGCTTGTCCATTCTCCATATTTTGAAAGCAATAATCTACTAAAAATCAATTGTTTAGGTTGTCCATTCTTTTGATCAAGCAAATGGTCAGGATCGGCTTGGCTTAACCAAATTATCCAAAATTATATTTGCATAATCAAATAACATATCCCTCCGTCTTACCATTGAAAATCAACCCTAAACGCTAACCTATTAAAACTTATGAGACAAAAAATTCTACTGAGTTGCTTTCTCTTATTTGGCTGGCTTGCGCCTTTGCTCGCGCAAACCCGGCAACTGTCCGGCAAGGTCGTTGACGAGCAGGCCAAAGAACTTCCCGGCGTCAGCATTGTGATCAAAGGCACGCAGCAGGGGACGGTTACGGATGTGAACGGGCTGTATCAACTAGCCGTTCCGGAATCCGGCTCGGCGACATTGACATTCTCCTTCGTGGGTTACCATGCGCAGGACGTTCCCCTGAACGGACGTACAACCCTTGACGTTACCCTCGCACCCAACGATCAGTCGCTGGCGGAAGTTGTGGTGGTAGGTTACGGAACGCAGAAGAAAAAAGACCTGACGGGTGCCATTTCCACGATCAGTTCCAAAGACGTGGCGGGGCGGCAGACATTGCAGGTTTCGGACGCATTGCAGGGAAGTGTGGCCGGCGTTTCGGTGACGCGTACAGGCGGCGCGCCCGGCTCCGGCTCCAACATTCTGATCCGAGGCATAACCACCATTGGCACGAACAACCCGCTCGTTGTCGTTGACGGTGTGCCCGTGGCCAGCATTGATAATGTTAATCCAGGCGACGTGGAGAGCGTTACGGTTTTAAAAGACGCTTCTTCGGCTGCCATTTATGGTTCCAGGGGTGCAGCCGGGGTTATCCTCGTGACAACTAAACGGGCAAAATCAGGACAGAGCAGTTTGGAATATACCTACGAATACGGCGTCCAGCGCGCTACGGCCAAGCCTTCGTATGCGGGCGTTCAGGATTATATGCGCTACTTCAATGAGCAGGCAACGAATGATGGAGCAAGCCAGGGCCCGTTTGCACAGGCGCTAATTGATTCATATTTAGATAGTAACCGTGTTAATCCGGACCTTTTTCCAAACACCGACTGGCAGAAATCGATCATTAACAGGTCCTCTGCACCCCGGCAACGCCACGACATTGTGTTCACGATGGGCATGGGGAAAATCAGCACAAAAGCTTCGCTGGGATATGCCAGTGCGGGTGCATTTTATGATAACCGCAATTATAACCGCTATTTGTTCCGCATTAACAACGACCTGCAAGTGAGCAAGAAGCTGGGCATTAATCTGGATGTGTTTTATAAAAGAACAGCCAATCAGGGCAATGGTAACGAGCTGCTTACCACCGGCGCGTACAATCCGATATACGAAGCACGCGTAATGCCGCCGATTTATGATGATGTGTATGCCAATGGTAAACTTGCCCTTGGAAAAGACGGCCGTAATCCGCTGGCCCAGTTGCGTGAAGGTGGTTTTACCAAAACTTTGAATAACCAGATCGGCGGGAGAATGTCTTTAAATTACAAACCCATCGACGGACTGACGTTAACGGCGCTGGTTGCGCCGGTTTTTGATTTGGATAAAAATAAATTTTTCTCAAAACAGGTCCGATTCACCAATCCGGACGGCTCCAACAGCACAGTTGTGAACCAGGCCAGGACTGTTTTAACCGAAGGAAGGTCGGAAGGCATTGCGATCAACGGGCAGGTGCTGGCCAATTATGTCAAAGAATTCAAAAGCGGGCATAGCATTGATGTGCTGGGCGGTTTTGAGGAAAATTACCGCTCGCTGGAAAATCTGGGCGCGATCAGAAGTGGCTTTGCATTAACAGATTACCCTTATCTCAATTCCGGCTCAACCGAGCTGCGGGATAACTCAGGAAGCGCAAATGAGTCGGGCCTGCATTCCTTTTTTGGGAGATTGCAATACAGCTATAAAAGCAAATATTCTTTACAAGGAAACCTGCGTTCAGACCTGTCGTCGCGTTTTGCGAATGCTTACCGCAGAGCAGTATATCCCTCGCTTTCAGCTGGATGGACTATTTCGGAGGAGCAATTCATGAAGGATATACGCTGGTTGTCTTTTCTGAAACTGAGAGGTTCGTGGGGAAAGGCGGGCAACGAGCGCTTGCTTAACAAGGACGGCAATCCGGCCTATTATCCTTATCTGGCAACCATTGATTTTTCAACTGCATTGTTTTACCAGAATGGCGGCGTGGTTCCCTTAACAGGCGGCGGGCAGCAGGTTTACGCAGTTGAAAATATCAGCTGGGAGACCAGCCGCACCACGGATATCGGTCTGGATGCTGCGTTTTTGAACGACAGGCTCACCTTGGGAGCAGACTATTATATGAAGAAAACAACGGACATTCTGCTGCCGCTCGACATTCCGCTTTATCTCGGATACGACAAACCGAACCAGAATGCAGGTGTCCTGAAAGTAAAAGGATGGGAACTTGAAATGGCGTGGCGCGACCGGATAGACAAACTGACTTACTCGGTTTCCGCCAATCTTTCGGACGCCAAATCAACAGTCGGCGATCTCAAAGGCACGGAGTTCCGGGAAGACCAGATCATTCGGAACGGGAGCGAGTATAACGAGTGGTTTGGGTATATCTCTAATGGTTTGTTCCAGACGCAGGACGAAATCAATGGCGCGCCTGTGCTGAATGTTACTACCAAGCCCGGCGACGTCCGTTACGTTGACATTAACAAGGATGGCAAGATTACAACGGATGATAAAGTGCTCCTCGGAGGCGCATTACCGCGCTATTTGTACGGCGGAAACCTGCGCGCCGACTATGCCGGATTTGATTTTGGTGTTAGTTTTCAGGGCGTGGCCAAAAAGCTTTCGAGGCTGAACAGCGAGGCTGTGCAGCCATTTGCAGAGGCTTTCGGGAATATGCCTGCGGATATGATCGGAAAGTTCTGGAGCGTGAACAATACTGCTGAACAAAACCAGCAAGCCACATATCCACGCCTTTCGCGGACTTCCAACGCAGCCAATTACGCGCTCTCGGATTACTGGCTGATTAATGGCGGCTATTTCAGGCTGAAAAACGTCACATTGGGATACACCTTGCAGCAACCGGGCGTGAAGAAGGTCGGCATACAGTCGCTGCGGTTTTATGTGTCGGCCAATGATGTTTTTTCGCTTAGCAAATTTCCGAAATACCTGGATCCGGAATCGGCAAGCTATGCTTACCCGATCGTGACAACGCTGATGGCAGGTGCAACGATCCGGTTTTAAGGCTTCCGGTTTTATAAAAAATCAAAATCATTGATCATGAAAAAATTAATATATATCCTGCTCATGACATCGGTTTCGGCCTGTCATACTCTCGACCTCAACCCGCTGTCGGAGGCGTCCACTGCTACATTCTATTCCAATCAGACCGAGCTGGAACTGGCTGTGAATGACTTGTACAGAATCACATTCTGGGGCAATGATAATGAACTTTTCAGCGATAACGAATGGCACCGCGCCCAGCTGACCAACGCCGTGATCGGCGGAACGATGAACGCTGATGACGTGCCCGTGCAAACTTACTGGCTCAACAGCTACAAAGCCATTGCCCGCGCCAATTCGTTTCTCGCCAACAAAGACAAAGCAGCTGCCAGCACGCCTGCAGCTATCCTTTTAAGACTGGAAGCAGAAATGCGGCTGATCCGGGCCTATCAGTATGCACGCCTGATCACGCATTTCGGGGACGTTCCGCTGATGACCGAGCCTGTAACATTGGATGAATCTTACGGCATTGCTCGCACAAGCCAGGAGGAAGTGCTGGCATTTGTTTTCGCAGAGCTCGATTTTGCCGTCGCGAATTTGCCGGTAACGTATGGAGCTGCCGAAGTGAAACGGCTGACAAAAGGCCCAGCATTGGCTGTTAAGGCGCGCACAGCTTTGCATTTGGGTAAATGGCAGATCGCGAAAGAAGCTTCCGAAGCGGTGATGAAATTGGCCACTTATTCATTGCACGATTCCTATTCTCAGCTTTTTGTAAAAGCAGGCGAAAGCAGTAAGGAGCTGATCATCAGCATTCCCAGAGATGAAAAACAGCAGGTTTTTGGCAATACAGCTTATGTTCAGGACAACATTTCGCGCAACGCGGGCGGCTATGGCGCACAATTACCGACGCGTGATTTGATGGACGCCTATGAATGTGTGGACGGAAAGCTGATTGACGAATCGCCGCTCTACGACCCTAAAATGCCCTTCAAAAACCGGGACCCGAGATTGAATGCGACCATCGTAGAGTTTAACACGCAATGGCTGGGTTATAACTACACGCCGCATCCCGACTCACTGACGATTTTTAGTGTGAAAGAAAACAAAAAAGTCCCAAACAAGGACACACGCGCAGTGGCTGCATTTGCAAGTTTTACGGGTTTTCTTTGGAAAAAAGGCATTGATCAAACCTGGCCGGAGCGGCTCGTTGAAGACAATGATGCCATCATAATCCGCTATGCAGAAATGCTGCTGAGCTACGCGGAAGCGAAAATTGAACTGGGCGAAATTGACGAAACGGTCGTGAATGCGATCAACCAGGTGCGGGCGCGGGCCTATGGCGTTACGGTGGACAAAACAACCGCTTACCCGGCTATTAAGCTCTCCAATGCCGCCGCTTTACGGCAGATACTCCGCCGCGAGCGCCGCGTGGAGTTTCCCCGGGAAGGCTTACGCTACATGGATCTGATCCGGTGGAAGTTGGCAGAAAAAGTGCTTGTCAAACCTGTGATAGGCCTGCCTGATCCGGCTGCACAGAACCGTGCAAAATGGCCGTTTCCAGGAGTGACGCCGATTGATGCGGATGGCATTGCGGATTATAGCGGCTTTGGAACAGATGTAAAAGTCATTGCCCAACGCAATTTTGATAAAACAAGACAATATTTCTGGCCGATTCCTGCCGTTGAGCGCCGCGTAAATCCGGGAATTACCCAAAATACAGGTTACTAATCATACCATTTTATATCTAATAATCAGAAACTTGGTGTAATCACACTCGTTTTAAACCATTTTATTTTAATGAAAAAATTTAACCATTGCTTTGCAGCATTGCTGGCATTGCTTAGCCTTTCCGTTATTGCTCAGCCTAAGACCAAACCTAAACCCTCATTCAGCGGCATCTATCCGCATCTTGCCATGTATAACAACGAGGGCGAGTGTGGAACGGGTGCCGTTGTGGGCTGGGCCGGAAAGCTCTGGGCGATCACGTATGCGCCGCATTTGCCCTTTGGCTCTTCGGATAAGCTGTATGAAATCGGTACGGACCTGACGCAAACGGTCCGCCCGGAAAGCATCGGCGGAACGCCAGCCAACCGCATGATCCACCAGGAAAGTAACCAGCTTTTTATCGGTCCTTACGCCATAGACGGCAAGGGAAATGTGAAGACGATTTCGTACACAACAATGCCGGGCCGGCACACCGGCAATGCGCGCCATCTGACCGATCCTGCCAACAAAATTTACTTTGGCACCATGGAAGAAGGTTTTTATGAAGTAGACGTCAAAACATTGGCCGTGAAGACTTTGTATGAAGATGGTAATGTCAAAAACAATAAAAGAACCACGGATAAGCAGACTTATCAGTACAATGGATTGCTTCCGGGAACACACGGCAAAGGTTACTATTCTGGTCAGGGTGTGACAGTTTATTCCAACAATGGTGAGCCCGGAAAGCTTGCAGAGAAGCAATTTGATATCGAGTCGGGTTCATTGTCGGAATGGGACGGTAAGGATTGGAAAGTGGTTCGCCGCAACCAATTTGTGGAAGTGACAGGGCCGGGCGGCATTCTGGGCAACAAAAATCCGGCAACGGATCCGATCTGGGCAACAGGCTGGGACCACAAATCGGTGCTGCTGGGCGTGCGGGATAATGGTAAGTGGACGTTTTTCCGGCTGCCCAAAGCAAGCCATAGCTACGACGGCGCCCACGGCTGGAACACAGAATGGCCGCGAATCCGAGATGTAGGAACAGAAACAAAACCGGATTATCTGATGACGATGCACGGCATGTTCTGGGAATTTCCAGGCCATTTTTCATCTAAAAATACGGCGGGGATCCGGCCGCGGACTTCATACCTGAAAGTGATTGGTGACTTTACGCGCTGGAAAGATCAGCTGGTTTTTGGTTGTGACGATTCGGCGCAGAGGGAATTTTTGAACAAAAGAAAAGCCAAAGGCAACATTGAGGGCCCGGGTCAATCCAATTCCAACTTGTGGTTCACTTCTCTGAACCAGCCGGATCAGCTAGGCCCGAATACAGCCGAGGGAGCCGTTTGGTTGAATGAGAAAATCGCGGCAAATGCTACTTCCGAGCCGTTTCTGTTCAGCGGATGGGCCAACCGTTCCGCCTGGATCCAGAACAATGGCGACGCTGAGGTGACTTTTACATTCGAAGTGGACAAAAATGGAAATGGACTTTGGACAAATCTTAAAACATTAAAAGTAGGGGCAAAAAAGGCTGCTAACATTCAATTTGCCGCGAATGACGGAGGAGAATGGATCAGGATCAAGGCGGACAAACCGACGAATGCATCGGCGCACTTTTCGTACATTGCCAATGACCCGCGTAAGACGGCTCCCGATGCGATTTTTGCAGGTTTGAGCGATGTCACGGCACCGGCCAGCTCAGGCGGGTTGCTATACGGCCTGGGCGATAACCGCCGTGCGCTGGGTGTTGCAGCAATGGATTATTCGGCAGGAAAACCAACATTATCAGGTTATTATGAGCTTGATGCGGACATGAATCTGGTACGAAAGGAAGATGCCAAAACGCTTTCTTTTATTCAAAATAAATTTGCTATCCCGCAAAAAGTGGTGACTGTTGACGAATCATCCGTCCTGGTTGTGGACGATAAAGGACGAAGATGGAGGTTGCCGCTTGGCGATAATGCTTTTACGGGCCTTACCAATGATGGCGCGCTACGCGTATGCCGCGAAGTGTCAACGGAGCGGGATCTTTTCAACTGCCATGGTACTTTTTATGAACTGCCGGCTGAGAATGCGGATGGTTATGCCAAAATCCGCCCGGTTTCATCTCATAATCTGCGTATTAACGATTATGCATCTTATCGCGGTTTGCTGGTAATGACCGGCGTGGACGCTAAAAATCTGAAAGGAAACAAGCACATTGTTGCTTCAAGTGATAACAAGGCGGCGGTTTGGGCAGGGGCGATCGATGATCTCTGGAAACTCGGCAAACCCACCGGGCATGGCGGTCCGTGGAAAGATGCTGCTGTGAAAGCAAATGCTGCATCGGATCCTTATCTGATTGGTTTTTATGACAAAAAATCATTGAAGCTTTCTCACAAAGCCAACAATGATGTCACGTTCACGATGGAAGTGGATCCGGTTGGAAACGGACCCTGGATGGAAGCCAGGCAGTTCACGGTGAAGGCAGGAGAAACATTCACATTTGATTTTCCAAAAGACTTCGGAGCCAGATGGGTCAGGTTCAAAACCGACAAAGACTGTGTGGCTACAACGTGGTTGGATTACAAATAAAAATGAAAGCGAGACTGTCCCACCGGCAGTCTCGCTTCTTATATCCGTTTAGTCAATCATTTTACCATTCACTTTTACATTGGTCAGCCTGAAATCCTGAACGACGGTTTTGTCATAAGCTCCATTTTTTGCGGAAATATTCAGGTTCTCGAATTTGAATCTGGACAACTTATCATAGTCGCCGGGGCTGACATCAAAAAAGACTTCGCATTTCAGATCAATGTTCTTCAGGCTGATATTGTCGCAGTAGGATAGGGGTACGTCTTTCCGTCCTTTCAAGTCAAAAAACTGCTTCCAGGGCTTAACATAGATCAGACTGTAAGCGTAACCTGTAATGTTCTCAACGCTCACAAACTCGTATTTTTGCGGTGTATCTGGCCTCATTTTAAGCCATAACACACGCATAGCGTTGGTAATGTGGCAGTTGCGCATCACAATGTTCTTATTATGAATGGCTTCGCTGCCACACGTGAGCGCCGCGTGGCAGAACCCAAATTCTGAGTCTTCTATAATCACATTTGTGTTCGCACCATTCCCCGCATCCTTGTCGGCATAAGGGCCTTTTCCACCTTTCAATGCGATAGCATCATCATTTACAGCCAGATAGCACCCCTTGATCAACACATTATTACAAACGTCGAGATCGATTGCATCCGTGCTGGGCGCCTTAATGGGCTCGTGAGGAGCCGTAATCCGAACATTCAAGATCTTGATGTTATTGCATTGATAATAGTGGCTCGTCCAGAAACCGGAATTTTGCAGCCGCACATCCTGAACCTGCACATCATTGCTTTTCCAGATAAAAACCAGCCTCGGGCGCGACACTTCCAGGTTTGTACAATTCGGATTTTCCTTTCGTCTTTGCCAGAATGCCTTCCAATAATTCAGCCCGTTTCCGTCGATAGTGCCCTTTCCTGAGATTGTAAAGCCATTCACGCCATACGCATTCACCAATGCCGGGAAATAATCCAGCGTTTGACCTTCCATCCGGGATGGCATCATCGGGTAATCCGCAATCTTATCTGAACCTTTCAACACCGCGCCTTCGGAAACATACAAATGTGTTTTTGGCTTAAAAAATAATGCACCGCTCAGAAACGTACCTTTTGGAACGATGATCACGCCGCCGCCTTGCTGATGCGCCAAATCAATTACTTTCTGGATAGCCGCCGTTTGTACTGCATTGCTATCCGCTGACACCCCGTGTTTTGTAATGACAAACTGTTTACCCAAATCCGAAAGCTCAATTTTGGAACTGTCTGAAAACCAATCCGGTATTTTGGTGCCATCGGGGAACGTAGTGGATTTTTTTGTTTGAGCAAATGAAATAAGAGCGCATAGGCATGTAAGGAGCAACAGACATAATTTTGGCATAACAAAGATTTCTGATTGATAATGTATCGCTTTCCGATGCAAAATGAGCATCGCGTCTTTCGTAATGTTGTAGAGAGGAAGCACCCGGCAGAATATACTGATAATGTACTTCCAGGGTTTTCAGACTGCGTCAATCACATTTGACTTTTACGCCCAAGGGGATCGATACTTTCATGCAAAGGGCATAACTTGGTGCTGAGATACAAACATATCAATAAAATATAATCACATGAGTACAAATGAAAATGCCGCAGCACCGGCAGTTCCGATTTCAAAAGCTTTGGTTTCCAACGGATTCCTGTTCATTTCCGGTCAGATCGGCTCGGCAGGCGGGCAGCTGGTGACAACATCTTTCCAGGACGAGGTCAGGCAGGTGTTTACGAATATAGAAACCATACTCAACGAGCACAATCTAACATTCAGCCACATCGTCAGCGTGACCGTATACCTGACCGATATGCGCTATTTCGACGAACTCAACGCCGTATATCAAACTTACTTCACCGACCGTTTCCCAACCCGCACTTGCATAGCCGTAGCAGGTTTGCCGAAACAAGCCAGGGTTGAGTTGACTACTATGGCTAGTTTGGAGTTGCGGTAGGGGTGAGATTAATAGGCACGCTGAAATGAATAAAAAAACGCCGCTCCGGTGACCCGGAACGGCGTTTTTCTTGCGCTGGTATTACGCGTGATAGCTTGGATCAAATTCCACGATCCATTCTATTCCATATTTGTCTCTGAACATGCCAGCGTAGGTTCCCCAGGGACTTTCGTCGATTGGTCCTTCGATAGTTCCGCCTGCTGACAGTCCGTTGAAAATTTGCTCTGCTTCTTCGCGGCTTTCTGCGCTGATGGATATTTTGGACCTGTTTTCACTTTCGCTTACCCGTCCCATAAACTCCGGCACGTCATTGGCGATCAATACATTGTGTTTTCCTATGGGTAGAACAATGGTCATTATTTTATTTGCCTCGTTTTCTGGTATAGGAAATTCATCGCTTGCCAGGTCTTTGAAACGGACGATCTTCGTGAAATCACCGCCAAAAACGGATTTGTAGAAATTAAATGCTTCTTCCGCATTTCCATTGAAGTTGATCCAGGGATTGATTGTTCTCATAATTTGGTTGAATTTTTAGTTGATTCTTGTGCTTACCAGCATTTGTTCTCGTACGGTTGGCAGAGAAGCTGTTTGCTATATTACTGCAATAAAGCAGATATAGGCATCACAAAGGTGAAACTAAGTCCTGGCCCCGACACTGTGCAAATGCGACAATATAGGGGGTAAATAACGCCAAACTTTGACAATGCTTGGCACCTCAGTTAAAGCTCGCCCTGAATTCCAGAGGGGAAAAGTTTGTCTTTGATTTAAATAACTTATTGAAAGACTGCGGATGCTCAAAACCGAGCTGGTAGGCGATTTCACCAACTGTCAGATCACTGAATGTCAACACCTCCTTTGCTTTTTCAATCAGCTTGTTGTGAATGTGCTGCTGCGTATTCTGGCCGGTCAGCGCGCGGAGCATGTCGCCCAGGTAGCGGGGCGAAACGTGTAGTTCGTCGGAAAGATACTGGACGCTCGGAAGCCCTTTTAGGAGGGCGGTTTCGTCGTCGAAATAATTATTCAGCAATTGATCCAGCTTTTCCAGCAATGCATTGTTGATCGGTTTGCGGGTAATGAACTGGCGTTTGTAAAACCGCTGACTGTAATTCAGCATCAGCTCCAACTGCGAAATCAGCACATCCTGGCTCAGGTCGTCGATCGCCGTTTCGAGCTCATCGCCGATGTTGCTGGCAATGCCTTCGATGATCAACTTTTCTTTGTCCGATAAATGCAGCGACTCGGTCACCGAGTAGGAGAAAAAGCCATAATGTTTCATTTTGGCGTCCAACGGATAGTTTCGAAGAAAATCAGGATGTACCAGCAATGTAAATCCCAGGGTTTCTTCGGCCACCTGAATGCCCGTCAGCGGCTGGCCCGGCGAGGAGAAAAACATGCCGCCTTCCTGAAAGTCGTAGGTTGTTTGCCCATAGCGCATCCGGCAGCCCGCCGATTCGTTGTAGGTGATATTATAGAAATCCATTGAAAAAGTTTCGGCCAGCATTTCGGCTGTGATCCGCACCTTATTGAAATCGAGCAAGCTGATCAGCGGGTGCAATGGTTGTGGCAGGCCGAATGCGCGCTGCATTTCAGAAATGGAGTGGTACACGCGCGGTTTGAGATGTTCCCTTTTCATAAGCCGGTAGTGATAAAAAGTCCCGCTTTCCGCTCGCGGAAATAGGGGAGAAATGCCTGCGTCACCCGCACTACACCAAAAAAATTGGTTTCCATCTGTTGAACCAGCTGCTCGTCGGTCATCGCTTCCAATGCGCCAAACAATCCATAACCTGCATTATTAAATACCACATCAATATCACCCAAAGCCAGCGCCTGCTGCGTGATTTCATGGATTTGTCGCGTGTTGGTCACATCGAGGGGCAACACGGTTACATTATTCAGCGCATGGAGTTCTGTTTCATTTTCAGGCTTGCGCATGGTCGCGATCACCTTCCAGCCTTTGGCCGCAAACAATTTGGCCGTAGCCCTTCCGATACCCGTTGAAGCACCGGTAATAAAAATCGTCTTTGTCATTTGTCTTGCTTGTTTTTTTCGAGAGACAAATTTCCGTGGCTTGCGGCTGGCGCTCGTAGTGGATGTGGAGATTGTTGTAGCCGAAATGGTCTTGCCAATAGATGGATTCATATACGGAATGCACCCTCAATTTGGATACAACATTTCCTGTTTCGGCTACAAGCGCTGTGTTACGATCACCGAATTTTGTTTTATAAAAATTCAAATGATATGCAGACAGAAAAAAAGAAAGTAGCACTGGTTACAGGAGCAAATACAGGCGTGGGATACCAGATCGCTAAATCACTTGCTGATGAAGGCTACACCGTTTACGTCGGTGCCAGAAACAAGGACAAAGGGGACGCTGCCGTTACCGGGATAGGCAAACAGTCAAAAGCGATTCAATTGGACATTACCGATTCCCAGTCCATCGACGCAGCAGTAAGGCAAATTCAAAGCGAAGCGGGATACCTGACGCTGCTGGTCAATAACGCAGCAATCTCAAATGCAGGAAAGCCGGGACGCACCATGGAAGAGGTCCTCGGAGCTCAGCGCGCCAGTATTGCGCCTATCGATGAAATGAAAAAGGTCTGGGAAACGAATGTGTTTGGTACACTTGCCGTGACACAAGCCTTTTTACCTCTATTAAGGAAAGCAGACTCAGCACGGATTGTCACAGTGTCGAGCGCACTGGGTTCCCTTACTTTGAATGCCAATCCGGCCAACCCCTTCCGCTCTGCGTTCGACGCCG
The DNA here is from genome assembly GCF_023821985.2 of Dyadobacter chenhuakuii. Classification (NCBI taxonomy): domain Bacteria; kingdom Pseudomonadati; phylum Bacteroidota; class Cytophagia; order Cytophagales; family Spirosomataceae; genus Dyadobacter; species Dyadobacter chenhuakuii. The sequence goes on from NZ_CP098805.1 coordinate 1,380,586, forward strand.
CTTATGGCGCATCCAAAACTGCACTCAATGGTATATTCCTTTCACTGGCGATCGATTTAGAGAGTGCAAATATCAAAGTACACCTGGTAAGTCCGGGTTTTACGGCAACGGCTCTTAATAATTTCCAGGGAACCGATACGGTAGAGGAAGGGTCCAGGGAGCCAATAAGGGTAGCCCTGGCAGAGGACCTTCCCACAGGAAGCTTTACAGGACCGGCTGCCTATGCGGGAGCAGACAACATTGTTCCGTGGTGACAGTAAAAAGGTCAAAATCCCGTGGCTGGAAATAGTTACGGGATTTTGATATATTTATATAATGAAAAATAAGGAAGACAAATTGATTCGGTTCATAACCATATCGGAAACGCATGAGGCCTTCGGCTTGCCCAAACCCCAGCATCCGTTGATCAGCCTTGTCCATTTCAACGAGCGCAACCCCTTTAATACAAGCATGGCGCCGATCTACGACTTGCTTAGCTTCTATAAGATCACTTTCATCACCGATAACAACGGAAGGCTAAAGTATGGAAGGGACTATTATGATTACGATGAAGGAAGCATGCTGTTCCTGGCGCCTAACCAATTAGTGGGCAGCACGGATTATAATAGCAGGACCTACTGTTACATTCTGCTCATACACCCTGATTTTTTATTGGGCCACCCGTTGGCAAGTAAGATCAGGCAATATGGCTATTTCGCATATTCAGCTAATGAAGCACTTCATTTGTCCGACACCGAAAAGGAAAATATCCTTTCAATTTACAGGAATATGGAACAGGAGCTCAATAGCCGTGTAGATGAATTCAGTCAGGAGGTCATGATCGCACATATCGAACTGCTGCTGAGCTATGTTAACCGCTACTACAAGCGGCAGTTCATTACACGCAAAGTGGTCAACCATGATATACTGTCGAAAACAGAAGCCATACTGGATAATTATTTGAACACCCAGCAATCCTTGCATGACGGAGTTCCTACCGTTCAGTTTCTTTCCGAAAAACTGAACCTCTCGCCAGGTTACCTGAGCGATATGCTCCGTTCGCTGATCGGACAGAACGCGCAGCAGTACATCCATGAAAAATTAATCGAGAAAGCAAAAGAGCGGCTGACCACGACGCAGTTAAGCATGTCCGAAATTGCCTATGAGCTCGGTTTTGAGCATTCGCAAAGTTTCAGCAAGCTATTCAAAAACAAAACCAATCAATCTCCAATGGATTTCAGGGCTTCGTTTACGTGATAGCATTCGTTTAACAGCGTTAAAGTGAGAATAGTAGGCTTCCAGGTTATTTCCAGATTTAGAACTCGATCCTGGTGAGTAAAATTTGCAGATTTGTGAACTCACCGAATTACTCACCAAAAATGTCTGGGAAATTGAATATTTGGGGTAATCTCGAAAAGAAAAAGCCTGCAAATCTATTGATTAGCAGGCTTTATTATTTTTTCAAGTGATCCCGCTGGGATTCGAAGCCGATCGCGGCACCGCCAGGACCCATACATTAAAAGCGGCCGGCGTTCCGGTGTATTGCTCTTCCAACTGAGGTATGGAATTGCAATTAAACAAAAATAGCGCCCTTTCGAGGCGCCTTTGTGATCCCGCTGGGATCACATTTTTTCAAGTAACAAATTGTTAATCAAATACTTATATCCTGCTAAGTCTTGTACTCACCTTGTCACTCACCAGATTGCGGCGACTGGCTTACGATTAGCTCAAATATAGGAAAATTAATAAAAATCTCCCGCCAGCGACTTCGGAGCGTTTGGGCGGGCCAGATTCAATTGTATGACAATTGTACATCTGGCCGATTGCGGTTAAGAGGCAATCGTAAACGAAAATGAAAATGATTGGCTAGTGAACGAAATAGAAGAAAAATGATTTGTGATGTTTTTGGAAACAAGGCGGTTGTTGCTCGGGTGGCCAGATGAAATCGCCAAGGTTCAATTAATATTCCTATTGTTTTTTTAATAAATTGTACACCAGTAACATAGGTTGTTAGACATGAAGACAATGTCAATTTTCACAATTTTTTTTGGTTTTGTCTTCCCAGGTTATGGCCAGGATGGCTTTGTGAAGGGCTCTCCAAAATTAGCATATTGGAAACTGAGCGATAAACCTCAGATAATTATTGCTCTGCATGGTGGCCCAGCTGTCCGGCACGATTATCTACGTCCCGAATTTGATCTTCTTACTAAATATACTTCGATTGTGTACTATGACCAGCGTGGTTGTGGACTTAGCGAGCAAGACAGCACATACATATGGGAGGAACACGTGAAGGATTTAAGAAGAGTAATAAAAACCTTCTCGAAAAAAAACAAGGTTTTCCTTGTCGGTTCTTCATGGGGAAGTATGTTAGCTATGATTTATGCCTACAAGCATCCAGAAGATGTGAAAGGCATTATTCTTACTGGTACAGTTAAATGGGAAGGATATAACAAACCGTATAGAAAAAGAACCTATTCAAGACGTGTTCTATCTCACAAGCAAATTTTGAAAGAAACTGGGATCTTAATTCGCCAAAATGTTGACAAGTCACTTAGCGAGGAGACTATTTCTATTTATAAAGAAACTGAAATGTACATGGAGGCACCTGCCTTGGAAACCAGACGAAGCTTTATCTCGGCACCGGTGATAGACAGTCTTAGTAAGATTCTTCTTCCTGTTCTTATTTTCAATGGTAGCAGGACGTGTCAGATTGATTGCGCGGACGAGTACATGAATGTTTTCCCAAATGCCAGATTACATACTATCAAAGGAGCCTGCCACGATCCCTGGATGAGCGATCCAAATCTTTTTGCCGAAATTTGCAACCGCTTTATTTTTAAATACAAATAGTCAGAAACAAATGCTCGTTTTCACCTTCTCTCTCGCGATCCCCTCTCACAAACAGGAGGGGTCGTGAGAGAGAAGGTGCAGCGCTAACCTTCCGTACCAGATCTCTTGGAAAGCCGCCCTTTCAAAGCCTGCATATCTTCGCTAACCTTCGTGTCCAGGATCTTTGCATAAATCTGGGTCGTACGAATGTTCTTATGTCCTAGCATTTTAGAAACGCTTTCAATTGGAACCCCGTTTTGCAGCGTAACGGTAGTCGCGAACGTATGCCTGGCTACGTGTGAAGTAAGAATCTTATTGATGCCGCAGATCACAGCGATCTCTTTCAGATAGTCATTCATCTTCTGATTACTCGGCACAGGCAGCACTAGCCCGCGCGATTCACAATACGGATGATCTTTGTACCTGTCAAGAATTTGAAGCGCCTCCGGCAGCAACGGAATATGCGATTTAACATTCGTTTTTGTTCGCTGGCAGAAAATCCATTGCTCACCATCAATTCCTCTTACTATCTGACCTTTTTCGAGTTTCTGAACATCCGAATAAGCCAGGCCGGTGAAACAACAAAAGAGAAAAGTGTCTCGAACCTGAGTGAGCCGATCGCTCGCGAATTCCTTAGTGGCCATTAAATCTAGCTCGGCTCTGGTCAGGATCGCCTTATCGACTTTCTTGTACTTGCCTTTGAAGTTCAAATACGGATCAAGATTCATCCAGCGGTTGCCCAGGCAGATATTGACAATCTTGCGGAACATTTTCATGTGCTTAACCACGGCATTGTTTCCCATCTTGCGAACCGAGCGTAGGTAGAATTCATAGTCGGCGATGAAGGCCAAATCGATGCGGCTAATGTCAAAGTCGCTTATGTTGAAGTGACTTTTTAAGAATGCCATTGTATGGCGTTCGAGCACTTTATAGCGGTTGAATGTGCCTATCGCATATTCTTGACCGACCAACGCCTTCATTCGCTCGTTATGGTCAGCGATCACTGTCATCAGTAACCGCTGCTTAGGACCCACGCCAAGAAATTTGTTTTTGATTGTCTCCGCGGTTATCAAAGCATCGTCACGAACCAGGGCGGCGTGGGCATCTAACAATTGCTGTTCGAGATTACCGAGATAGGCATTAACAGACTTCACGGCCTCTTTTGCGCCAGTCACTCTGCCAGCAACCGCATTCCAGCGGCTGGGCTCACATTCTCGTCCGGTGGTAAATTCCACCCTTTTACTTTCAACCGTAATCCGCAAGTAAATTGGTACAGGCCCTTTTTGATAATTCTTCGGCTTCTTCAAATAGAAAAGCAGACTGATCTTTGTTTTCATACCCTTTTCAGGTTAAAAGTTGAACAAAAGTAGTCTTGCAAGCCTAATCAGCACAAGATGTTTACGAGGTAAACATCTTCACAAACAATAAGTTACAGTGATTCTGGTGAGTAAAACTTGCAGATTGTTGAACTCACCGAATTACTCACCAAAAATTTGTAAGAAATTGAATATTTTGGTATATCCGGAAAAGAAAAAAGCCCGCTAATCTATTGATTTGCAGGCTTTTGATGCTTTTTGTTATTTCTTCAAGTGATCCCGCTGGGATTCGAACCCAGGACCCATACATTAAAAGTGTATTGCTCTACCAGCTGAGCTACGGAATCCTATTAGTGATTTTAACTGTTCACTTTCAGCTTTTTGCTTTCCTTGTAGAAGGGCCCAGGACCCATACATTAAAAGCGGACGCCGCGCGGCAAATGTTGCCCAGTGTATTGCTCTACCAGCTGAGCTACGGAATCCTATTTCTTTTGCTCTGATCGGCTGAGCTTGCAACTTTCTTTATTAATTGGATTTGCACGGGGCGTTTCCGTAATTGCGATGCAAAAGTAGAATTCAAAAAAGTATAATGCAAGCCCTGAGTAAGAAATACCTGTTAATTTGGATTTTTTTGGGAACTGTCATAGCCCCTGAAACAGCCTTTTCAGCCAATAAAAAAGAGCTAAAAACGGCTGATTCTCTGTTTGCTATGGCAAGATACCCCGAGTCACTTGTACTCTATAAAAAAAATTTTAGCGAAGACGAAAAAAACAACCAAAGCCTGCTTCTCAAACTGGCTTTTCTGGCCGAAAAGACAAATAACTACACCGATTGCCTTTTTTATCTAAGCAAACTCGCCCTCACAAACCCGTCGCGGCGCCTTTTTGAAAAAATGGATAAGCTGGCGGCTGAACAGAATCTAACCGGCTATGAATTCGACGATTACAACTATTTTATAATTTTTTATAGAAGATATGGTGATTACATTCCAATATTGCTTCTAACTTTGGGGACGTACATAGTGGTAATAATGGTTACAAAAGTTCGGAGAGGCGAGCCGATAATGCAAATACACAAGGTGTCAATTGTCGTGTATCTGCTTGTGTTACTGGGTATTCTCAACGTGCCGTCGCTTTACCGGACTTGCATTATCATTAACGAAAATACGTTCCTGAGAGATGAGCCGTCATCGGCGGCCCCGGTTATCGATCGGGTAGGAAAGGGGCATAAGCTGACAATTGTGGGCTCTGTGGACCACTGGAACCGGGTTATATGGAACAACCGGATCGTGTATATACGTAAAAGTGACCTTTGGAATATTTGAGTGCAGTGCGGGTATCATTTTTGTAACGAGATAAGTTTATATATATTTAGGACAAATTTTTTTTTAAATTAACGATGTATGAAAAAGCCAATGAAACGTTTTTTACTATTGATCGCAGGAGTTGTAATGTTAGGGTTTGTGTCGTCTTGCAAAGAGGAAGGTCCTCACAAAGATGACATTGTGAAGTTCTCCGCAGTTATAAATAGTAGTGCTACTGTTCCAAAAGCTACTTCCGCTGGACAAGGCACAGGTGTTTTTGAATACAACAAAGCCACCATGGAGTTGAAATACAACATTAATTATCAGAACGTTACACCGACCTCTGTAAACATCCACACAGCAAGCCCATCATGGGAGGCAGGTCCGTTGGTGTTCACATTGGCTGATAAGCCTACAGGCAGCCAGGTTCAGGGAACACAGAAGCTGAATACTGAGCAACAAACACAATTGATCCTGGGAATGATGTATGTTAACATCCCGAGCGTAAACAACATTTACGGTGAAATTCGCGGACAGATCCTTGCTGATAAAATCGAAGAATAAGATCTTTTAGGAGTTTTTAACCTTATAAAAAAGGCTTGCAGCGAACCTGCAAGCCTTTTTTCGTGCCGTAATCCGAACATTAGTTCTTCTTTTTCTTCTTCTTGGCCGTTTCGTACGCTTCAACTTCTTTCATAAGCGATTTCAGATCGTCGGTTGTGTCGGCGGTGAAGTCGATGGTTTGGGAATAATCCGTGGCGCTGATGTTCAGGACATCGATGGGTTTGTCGAGATAGGTTTGAATTTCTTCAAGCATCGGTTTTTCCTCAGGGCTGCAAAATGACACGGCGCGGCCCTTTTGCGTTCCGCGTCCTGTGCGGCCTACCCGGTGCACATAGTTTTCGGCCTGTTCAGGAAGATCGTAATTCACCACATAATCAACATTGGCAATGTCTATTCCCCTGGCGCTGACGTCGGTGGCGATCAGCACTTTGGTATTGCCTTTCTTGAATTCGTTCAATGCTGTAAGCCGGTCGGCTTGTTCCTTATCGCCGTGAATGGTTAAGCTCTTGATCTCCATTCTTTCCAGCGCATTGAAAACCCTTTCGGCACGCACTTTTGTGCGAACAAAAACGAGGATTTTGCTATCCGGATTTTCTTTGATGACGCGTTCCAGGAAAAATCGCTTGTCATCCATTTCGACAAAAGCAACCGAATGGGTAATGTTCTTAGCAACCCGGTCATTAGGGGAAATCTGGATGCGTATGGCATTCTTTACAAGCGAATAGGCGAGTTTCTTGATCTTCTCATTGATCGTGGCCGAGAAAAAGAGCGTTTGCCTGCTCTTAGGAAGAAATTTGATCAGATCCTGAATGTCTTTAATAAAACCCAGGTCGAGCATATGATCGGCTTCGTCGAGGATCAGGATCTCGATGCGGTCGAGCTTAATGTGGCCCTGACTTACCAGATCGAACATTCTCCCGGGTGTGGAAACGAGCACATCAATGCCTTTTTCCAATTGTGCGATTTGCGGACCTTGTTCTACGCCGCCAAAAACGCTGAATGCCTTAACCCTCGTATGCTGCGCCAGTTTCGCAAAAACTTCGGTGATCTGGATCGCAAGTTCCCGAGTGGGGACCATCACTACGCATTTGATCCCTTCTGAGCGGCTGGAAACTTTTTGTTTGTGTAATTTATCAATGACCGGAATCGCAAAGGCGGCGGTTTTACCCGTTCCCGTTTGCGCAATGGCCAATACATCCTCGCCCTTCATAATCGCCGGAATAGCCTTGAACTGAATGTCTGTGGGCTTTTTAAACCCGGCTGTATCGAGGCTGCGCTTGATCTCGGAGGCAATGTGGTAATCTTCGAATTTCATAAAATAAGGATTGTAAGGCGGCTTTTCTGGTTCGCCGCCTTCTAAAAACTGCCCAAAGATACGCTGTTATCCAAGACCGCACGATTAATTGTTGAAGGCTTCGGCAATCAGTTCTTTTTGGCGCTCGTTCAGGTTTTCGGGAATTTTTATATCAAATGTTACATAAAGGTCCCCGAAACTGTCCGCTTTTTTGTAAACAGGAAAACCTTTTCCTTTTAATCTGACGACACTTCCATTCTGCGTTTCGGGCTTAACGGGAAGCTTTACTTTTCCGCTTAGGGTTTCGATGATCAGTTCACCGCCCAGCAATGCAGTTTTAAGGTCGAGCTCCACTTTCTGATGAATGTCGTCGCCGGTCCTTCGGAGCTTATCGTCGGCAGCAATGTTGAATGTGATGAAAAGATCTCCATTCTGGCCGCCGCTGGCACCCGGACCGCCGTGGCCTGCGATCTTGATCGTCTGGCCGTTTTGAATGCCTGCGGGAACGGTAATGCGGATGTTTTTGCCGTTAACCGTGATCGTCTTCTTTTGCGTATGATATGCTTCCTGTAATGTCAGGTGCAGCTCGGCCTGGTAATCCTGGCCGCGCAAAGTGCGCTGCCTGCCGCCGCCAAAGCCGCTTGAAGAACCGAACATGGATTCAAAAAAATCCGAAAAATCATTGCCGCCTGTCTGCCACTGGCCTTGCTGGCGTGACGAATGGGCCCGGGACTGGCGCGCCCTTTCAAACTCATCACTATGCTGCCAGTCTTTACCATACTGGTCGTATTTTTTTCTTTTTTCAGGATCGCTGAGCACTTCGTTGGCTTCATTTAGCTCCTGGAACTTCTTTTCAGCTTCTTTATCGTCCGGATTTACATCGGGATGATATTTCCGGGCCAGTTTGCGGTAAGCGTTCTTTATGTCCTTGTCCTGCGCGTTTTTATCTACGCCAAGGATCTGGTAATAATCTACGAATGGCATAATTAAAAAAGTTTAGATCGATTCAGGTTTGTTATTCATATCAAAAAAATTGCGCTCACGTCATTTGCGTTCGAGCATTTTCAAATACAGGTCTTCTACTTTTTTCCTTGCCCACGGCGTTTTCCTTAAAAACTTCAAACTGGATTTAACACTCGGCTCAAACTGAAAGCTATTAATATTAATGTGATAACCCATTTGTTCCCAGCCATAATATTCAACCAGTTCGTTCAAAATTGCTTCCAGGGTCTTTCCGTGAAGCGGGTTATTGGGTTGTATTTCCATGTTTTGTAATAGAATGTTGCCTTCGTTTTAAAGTAGATTTATCCAATTAAATAATTATTATGCTTAACGATTAGTTCAAAGCTGAATCGCGATAATTTCAAACAAAAATCCTGCTTATGGATCAGATAAAATGGGGCATTATCGGGTGTGGTAATGTTACCGAAGTCAAAAGCGGCCCGGCTTTTAACAAAGTTGCCAATTCCAGCCTTGTCGCTGTTATGCGGCGCGATGCCGAAAAAGCAGCCGACTATGCGTCCCGGCACAATGTTCCCAAATGGTATGCGGATGCCGACGAGCTCATTAACGACCCCGAAATCAACGCGATATACATTGCCACGCCACCGGATGCGCACGAAGAACTGGCGATAAAGGCTATGAAGGTAGGTAAGCCTGTCTACATTGAAAAGCCGATGGCGTTAAATGGCGCTGAATGCGACCGGATCAATGCATTCAGTAAAGAAAGCGGCGTGCCTGTTTTTGTGGCATTTTACAGGCGTTCGCTTGATTATTTTTTAAAGGTTAAAGAGTTGATTGACAGCAAGATAATCGGTGATGTAAGATTTGTCAGCATTTGCCTGCAATGGCAGCCTTATGAGGAAGAAGTCGGTGCCGACCGGAAACCGCGCTGGCGTGTTGACCCAAAAATATCGGGTGGCGGGCATTTTCATGACCTTGCTTCGCACCAGTTTGATTTCCTGGGATTTGTGTTTGGACCGGTTAAGTATGCTTCCGGGATTGCGCGCAACCAGGCGGGTTTATATGAAGCGGATGACATCGTCGTCGCCAATTATGAGTTTGAATCCGGTGTGCTGGGCCATGGAAGCTGGTGCTATACCATCAACAAGGAACAGCGCGAGGATCAGGCACAAATCATTGGTTCCGCAGGCAGGATCACCTTTTCGTTTTTTGAAAAATTTGACATTATAGTCGAAACAGAATCCGGAACGGAGGTCATTAACATTCCGTATCCGCCGCACGTCCAACAGCCTTTGATTGATTCGATTGTGAAAACCTTACGAGGCGAAGGGACTTGCCCCAGCACAGGAGAAACAGGAGCAAGGGCGAACCATATCATGGATTGGATTACGAAAAAGTAATTTTTTTATAGTTTTACAGTTATTCAATCATCATAACCTCAAAAATTCAATAGTCATGGCAAAGGGTAAAAATCTCGACAAGGGAAGCACGAAAAAAGAGCCTGAGAAGAACCTGAAAGAAAAGCGCGCAGAGAAAAAAGCGAAAAAAGACGGCAAAAAAGACTACTAAAAAACCACTTAGCGACAATGTCGCACTAAGCAAAGCCAAAGCCAATGTCAGACTGAGCGGAGCCGAAGTACGCTCAGTCTGACATTGGCTTTGGCTTAATAAACTTCCCGGTTCGTCTTGTATTTGGCGAGCCTTTTTTTGGACCGGACGATTTTTGAATGAATCTTATTTTTCTCGTCCGGTGTCACAATGTCATCAGCCTGAGCCTTTTCTATTGCTGCCAGGATTACATCCTGTTCGCGCTGTAATTTGGAATATTCAAGCTCGGTTAATTTCTTATTTTTATAGGCTGCCTTAATTTCCGAATCGAGTTTTTTCAGTTCGGCTTTGAAATTCTGGGCTTGTGCCTGGTGCATGCCGACGAAAAAAGCGAAGATTGCTATTGCGAAAAACCTCATGATTAGTGGTCGTTAGTAGGAATGTTGCGTTTAAATAACATCGTGAATATAAGGGTTAAGGGACTTAATTTAAAAATTGAAATGTGTGAATGGTGGCTTTTTGAGCAAGTTTCAGGTTGGGTAACCGTAGATTCGAGGCCAATTTTGTATAACAAATTATTAATCCCATGAACCAGGAAAATTATAATTACGACAAAATTGCCAAAGCCATCGAGTTCATCGTCGCCAACGCAAAAGAACAGCCTTCATTATTCGAAGTGGCTGAGGAAGTGAGCATTAGTCAATTTCATTTTCAGCGTGTTTTCACAGAATGGGCAGGTGTGAGCCCTAAAAAATTCCTTCAATTCATCACTGCATCATATCTTAAAGAAAAGATCCGGGAAACATCCAACCTCGTTGAGCTCGCGGAACAAGCCGGTCTTTCCAGCCAGAGCCGGGTTTACGACCATTTCATCAGCATTGAAGCGGTGACTCCACAGGAATTCAAAACTTCGGGCAAGGGGCTGGCCATTCGTTACGGCATTCACCCTACACCGTTTGGCGATTGTTTTATCGCAGTAACGGACCGCGGAATCTGCGCAATGGCGTTCGTAGATGAGGCTAGCCGCGAAGCGGAACTGATCGCATTGGCCAAAAAGTGGCACTATGCCAACATTCAGCATGACCAGGATTCTACAAAAAGTTTTATTGACCGTATCTTCCAACCGGCAACGGGGTCGCTGGAAAAGCTGCCCGTGCTGATTCAGGGGACCAACTTTCAGCTTAAAGTCTGGGAAGCTTTATTGAGCATTCCCAAAGGCGCGGTGACCACGTACCAACAGATCGCCCAAAGTATCGGCCATCCGGCAGCAGTGAGGGCGGTAGGAACCGCAGTCGGCGACAACCCGATCGCTTACCTGATTCCCTGCCATCGCGTGATCCGCAAGGAGGGAATGCTGGGAGAATACCGTTGGGGCAGCCTTCGCAAGAAGGCATTGATCGGGTGGGAGGCGGCGCGCTCAGCATAACGGATCATCGTTGACGCCAAATTTCCCAGGAAAATGGCCTGCTGAGGAATAATTTGCACAGCAATTATTGTAAGTGGAATAGCATAATTGTGATTTGCCAATGTTGTAAGGCATTGTCTGCTAAGCATTCACGCTTATTCGCAATGAGATTTTTCTGATATGGACTGATATTCGTAATGTCCTTCGCATTAACAATCAGTAATCTATATCAGTTATGAAAAAGCAATTATTTCGTTCGTTGGCTGTGGCGGCATTTTTCCTGACCATCAGCTCTGTTAGTTATGCCCAGTTCTCACTTGGACTGCAAGGCGGACTTGCCAAATCCAATGTGGAAGACTCCAAAACCGTTGCTGGTGGTGGGGTGAACCTTCGTGTTTTTACTTCGCCCAACTTTGCGTTTGGTGTTGCAGGTAAAATTTACGCAGATGGAAGCGATTATACGGTGGCAGGGCAAACGCTCAGCTCAACGGGCCGGTTGATGCCGGTAACCGGAACGATTGACTACTTTTTTACAGAAGGCGTGATCAGGCCATATGTTGGCGGTGATGCCGGTATTTACTTCTCAAAATACGACGCCAAGTTCAACGGAAATACAATCGTTGAATCTTCAAAACACAGCAACTTCGGTGCCGCGCCGCGCGCAGGTTTGATTTTTGCTTTCGGCAACGTCGGTATTCAGGTTGAAGGAATTTACCATTTCGTTTTTGGTAATAAAAACCACGGATCAACAACGGGATCGGCTAATAACATTGATTTCGAATCGACTTCCAATTTCGGTGGGGTTAATGTGGGTGTGATCTTCGGATTGGGTGGACAGTAATTTCCTAATCAATCGAATAAGTTGCAAAACGCGCTCACTGAGCGCGTTTTTTTGTTACTGATTAAATCTGCGGCTAACTTGCCGGCCTATGCCAGTCCCGTCATCACCGATCATCACGCAATCTTTCAGCGAACAAGTCTGCAAATGGCTGAATAAAATGCATTTGCGGTATGAGATAAATCTGGAAACAGCATTTGCGACACATATTGAGATCAGGAATGACAACGGGCGGTTGCTAAGCCTTGTGCTCGTTAATCTCGAAGATTGGCAAAAAAGCGGCTCCCCCGACAATTGGCAGCTTGAATTTTGTGACTTGATAAATAGGCGGAAAACCGGTGAAAAGAGTGTTCTGATCTGGGAGGATTACTGGCTTACAGAGCCGCAGGTTGTGAAATCCCGGATAAGCGCAATGTTGGGAATTTCTCAGAAAATTGCCGCCCGGCTCACGCAGGTCCGAAGAATTGACCAGGAAACGGCTTCTCATTTTTTAGAAAAAAATCACCTGAATGCTTCGGTTAGCGCTAAGACCAGATTTGGCTTATTCCTGCCCAAACGTTACTTCCGGATTTTAAAAAGCGATTTTGAATGTGATCGAGAATCAGAGGAATTGCTTGTAGCGGTTGCAACATTCAGTGCGCCGCGTGTTTTTGCCCGAGAAGATGGTCCGTTCAGGTCTTTTGAGCTGTTGCGGTTTGCAAGCTTGCTGGGGACAAATATTTCGGGTGGATTGGACAAGCTGCTTATGGCTTTTGTCAGGGAAAAAAATCCGGATGACATCATGACCTATGCCGACCGGGAATGGTCGGAAGGGGCTGGTTATGAGAAGATTGGATTTGAAAGAATTTCTGAAACGCAGCCAATGCAATTTTATTTATCATCCGAAGATATGACGAGGACTGCAAAGTCAAGTCTGGGCGCCATTGCGATCTGTAATGCTGGCAGCATTAAGTTTGTTAAGACTTATAAATTGCCCGATTAAATGTCTGAAAACCAAACCGCCGTTCCGCTGCTCGTGATATTGGGGCCAACTGCTTCCGGCAAAACACATTTGTCCGTGAAAGTTGCCGCTATGTTGCGTGGTGAAGTAATCAGCGCGGATTCCAGGCAGGTTTACAAGGATATGGACATAGGAACCGGAAAGGATCTTGCTGAATATCAGCTGAATGGTGAAGAAATCCCCTATCATTTGATCGACATTATGGATGCTGGCGAGCAGTATAATGTCAATGCGTTTCAAAAGGATTTTGAAACGGCATATGAAACGGTTCTTTCCAACGGCCATGTGCCAATCCTATGCGGCGGAACTGGTTTTTACATACTGTCGTTGCTCAAAGGTCATGCATATGCCTCCATTCCGGTGAATGAGGCACTCCGGACAGAATTGGAAGCATTGCCGAAAGAACTGCTACTAGCACGATTTGAGCATTATAAAACTGCTTATCAGCAACTTGCGGACACTTCGACCAGAAAGCGATTGATCCGGGCCATTGAAATATCCGAGTTTCTGACGCATAACCATGCTGAGAAAGCATTTACAGAGAAGCCTGCTTATGGTTACATTGTTTTTGGTTTAAATCCTCCGGTGGAAATCAGGCGGGATCGAATCTCTAAAAGATTGCGGACGAGGTTGGAGCATGGTTTGATTGAAGAGGTTAAGGCATTGCTGGAACGAGGCTTAACAGCAGAGCAGCTGATCTATTATGGATTGGAATACAAATGGATCACATTATATCTGACCGGCGAACTGCAATACGAGGAAATGGTGGTGCGCCTGGAAACGGAGATCCACCGTTTTGCAAAGCGACAGATGACTTTTTTCAGGAAGATGGAAAAAGACGGCATTAATATCCACTGGCTTGATAGTGAACGCAGTGCGGACGAGCAGGCAGCAACCGTAGCTTCGCTTTATCAGCAATATTCAGCATTGAAATAAGAGTAGTTTACCCTAAAAGACGTCATATAAAATGAATAAGAAAGTGAGCAGCCTTTTGCTGCTGTTGGTCCTGAGCGTAACCGATGCCTACTTGCTTGCACATCCCAACCTGATCGGAAAGCTCGGTGTGATGGTTTATAAGCACGTTTACATCCGGAATTTTCCGAGGGCTTTGCTGACGGTTCTGCTCGTTGTGGGCATTTCGCTGGCTCTTTGTGAATTGATAAGAAGGTTTGCAGACCGGAAGCCGGCTACCATTTATTACAGCTGGTTATTGGGCATTGCGGTGTTTTGGTTTGGTTACGTTTATCTCACGTTCTCAACCTTTTCCTATCGCATTACAGGCAAAGCATTTATCTATGGCGCTCACCTGCTGCCGGTTATTCTGGCCGGGTTGTTCGGGCGTTACCTGATCAAGCAGATACTGAGCAAGCCCAGGTATGTAGAGACGGATCCGACTCTGAAATGGACAAAGGATAAGGAAGCTTGACGGCTGCGAATTGCATTATTTTCGCCTATATATGTCTTCAATAGAATAATATCATATTTACTTTAAATTGTGAAATATTATTGCCCCAGTCCCGATTTTGCACAAATAAAACATGGATAATAATAGAAAGTACACAGTTTTTTAGGATATTGCGGCTTGTGTCGGATCAGGAAATGGTTACTCTTGCGTTCAATTAACACAAAATTAATTTGTTGGATAAGTAAATCAGGAGCACGGAAAATCTTTGGATTGAATTGACCCGATTTACCTATATCTTGTCATTAACCTTTTTAATTTTATTCCCATTAATATGTCCCAAATAGCTGAATTAACCCTTGAAGGTAAGAAGTACGAGTTCCCCATTATAGAAGGAAGTGAACAGGAGAAAGCGATAGATATTGCCAAATTACGTGACCAGACAGGGTATATTACAATTGATGCAGGTTATAAAAATACAGGTGCAACAAAAAGCGCTATAACGTTTCTGGATGGAGAAGAAGGGATACTAAATTACAGGGGTTATTCGATAGAGGATCTGGCTGAAAAGTCGTCATTTCTGGAGGTGGCTTACCTGCTTATTTACGGAGAGCTTCCTACGGCGAAGGAGTTTGAGGAATTCGAGCACGCGATCAGGACGCACACCCTCGTGAATGAGGATATGCGCAAGATATTTGAAGGATTTCCGGTAAATGCGCATCCTATGGGCGTACTTTCGTCGCTGGTGAGCGCGATGAGTGCTTTTTATCCTGAAACTTTTGATACCAATTCAGAAGAGATCACCCAGCTGCATATTATTCGTTTGCTGTCTAAATTGCCGACGATAGCAACCTGGTCTTACAAAAAATCGCAGGGTCATCCGGTGAATTATCCGCAGAATGACCTGGATTATTGTTCCAATTTCCTGAATATGATGTTTTCGCTGCCCGTAGCGAAATACAATGTGGATCCCGTTGTTTCGGCAGCGTTGAACAAATTGCTGATCCTGCACGCAGACCATGAGCAAAACTGCTCTACGTCGACGGTTAGGCTGGTTGGTTCTTCGCATGCGAACATTTATTCTTCTATATCTTCCGGTATCAGCGCACTTTGGGGCCCGCTTCACGGTGGTGCAAATCAGGAAGTAATTGAAATGCTGGAAGCCATTAAAAACGATGGCGGTGACGTGCAGAAATACATCAATATGGCCAAAGACAAATCGAGCGGCTTCCGTTTGTTTGGTTTTGGACACCGGGTTTACAAAAACTTCGACCCGCGCGCACGCATTATCAAGAAAGCAGCGGATGATGTTTTGAATAAATTGGGCATCAATGATCCGGTTCTGGAAATTGCTCAGAAACTGGAAAAAGCGGCTTTGGAGGATGAGTATTTCGTATCAAGAAAACTTTATCCAAACGTCGATTTCTATTCGGGTATCATTTATCGTGCATTGGGCATTCCTACGAATATGTTCACAGTAATGTTCGCTATCGGCCGTCTTCCGGGATGGATAGCGCAGTGGAAAGAAATGCGTGCGAACAAAGAGCCGATCGGCCGTCCGCGTCAGATCTACACAGGCGCTCCGAAAAGGGATTTTGTTCCGATGAACGAACGCTGATCAATTTAGAAATAACACTTTCAATATCAAGAGATTGCTTGTAAATAGCAGTCTCTTTTTTGTTAAATAAAATACAATGCTGATAAAACAAAAACACCTCGAAGGCATCATGTCCGGAAACGTTTCCCTTGCTTTCCGCAAATGGAAAAAGCTTTCGATCAGGAAAGGCAGCCTGCTCCAGACGAGCATTGGGGTAGTGAAGATTACGGACCTTGCAGAAACTGAACTATCCAAAATAACGGATGAGGATGCCAGGCTTGCCGGTTATGAAAACGCACAAGCGGTAACGAGCGAACTCGAAAAAGTCACGAACGGCGCCATTTACCGGATCGAACTTGGCTACGAAAGCCCTGATCCGCGCATTGGTCAGAGAGAACAAAAGGAAATTACGAACGAAGAGCTGGAAGCACTGAAAGAAAAGCTCCTTAACCTGGACAAGTTCAGCAACCAGGGAAAATGGACGACCAAAGTGTTAAAAGCGATTCAGGATAATCCAAAACTACCGGCAGTTGCGCTGGCAGCAAAGGTGAACAAGGAAAAGGAATGGTTAAAGACCAATGTCAGAAAACTAAAAAACCTGGGTCTGACGATTAGTCACGAACCAGGTTATACGCTGTCGCCGCTCGGCGAATATGTTTTGAAATCACTTCCTGAAAAGCCTCAGAAAGGATCAGGGATATAATCTCTCGATTTCCCAGCTGCCTTCATCCGTTTTTTTATAAACAAGCCGGTCGTGAAGGCGGCTGCTCCGTCCCTGCCAGAATTCGAAGTAATGCGGGATCACCCGGTAACCGCCCCAATGTGGCGGGCGCGGCACCTCGGCACCTTCGAATTTTTGTTCCAAAAGTAGTGTCCGTTCTTCCAGCTCAGCGCGGCTTGCCAGATGCTCGCTTTGTGTGGATGCCCACGCGCCGATCTGGCTGCCGCGCGGCCGCACGGCAAAGTATTCGGCTGATTCCTGATGCGTCGTTTTCTCAACCTTTCCTTCGATCCGGACCTGCCTTTCCAGCTCTTTCCAGAAAAACGTAACCGCCACAAACGGGTCCGATTCCATTTCCTTTGCTTTTTTGCTTTCGTAGTTCGTGAAGAATGTAAAACCGGCCTGATCCAGGTCTTTCAGAAGCACAACTCTTGCCGAGGGACGACCGTCTGAAACCGTGCTGAGGACCATTGCATTGGGCTCCACAACGCCTGCTGAAAGTGCTTCGTCAAACCATAATTTAAACTGTGTGAAGGGATTAGGGTCCAAATCCTGTTCATCTAAACCCTTCAAATTATAATCCTGTCGTAATTTGGCAATATTATGGTCCATTGGATGCTAATATGTTCAATGTTAAGAACCCAAAAGTAGCCATTTCAGAGGAAAGATTATTAGATTTGTAATCCATAAGAGACGTACGTACGAAACCAGAATCACGATGGCACAAGAACAACAAGAAAGGGTCAAAAGCGATGAGCAGGAAGACCTGACACAAAAGACTATCGACACCCTTGAAATTGATCTTAACAATGAGTTGACGGAAGAACATGAGGAGGAAGTGCCAGACGTGGATTACAGCCAGTTGTCTAAGGAACAGCTTGTAAATATTTTGGAAAATGAGTTGGCGTCTATCAATGCGGAAGGTTCAAAACCAGCTGCATTGAAAAAAGCGGAATCCGTTGCGAGAGAAATCCGTCCGGTCCTTGATTCGATCAAACAAAAGGAGAAAGAAACGGCCCTGGCAGCATTTGTTGCAGAAAATGGCGGTGAAGAGGGGTTTGAATACAAATATGACGCGGAAACCCAGAAAATAGATGCTTTGAGCCGCGAGATCCGGGGTTTAAAAAACAGCTACTATCAAGGGCAGGAAAAAGAAAAAGAGAAGAATTTTAATGTAAAAACGGCTCTGCTGCAACGTCTGCGTACATTATTAGAAGACGAAGGCAGCAAAGAAACCGATGCTTCCGGGTTGAAATCGAGCTGGGAGGAATTTAAGAAGATCCAGGAAGAATGGAAACTGGCCGGTAACATTGCTTCTCCGCACAACGGAACGCTCTGGGCAACCTATAACGCGCTGATCGATCGTTATTTCAGTAACCGGAACATTTACTTCGAGCTGAAAGAACTGGATCGTCGCCGCAATGCTGAATTGAAAGCAGAGCTTTGCGAAAAGGTGGAGGAATTGGGCAAGTCGCTGGAAACCCGTCCTATGACGCGTGAAATCCTGAACGAGGCCAATCACATTTTTGAAGACTATAAACACCTTGGCCCGGCACCAAAAGAGGACCAGGAAAAGTTGTGGCAGCGGTTTAAAGAAGCACTGGACGTGCTTTATAATGCGCAACGCGGTCAGTTTGCAGAGCAGAAGAAGTCGATGCAGGAAAATTACGAGCAGAAGCTTAAAATCTACGAAGCAATAACACCCTTCACGACTTATAATTCGGGCAGCATTAAGGAATGGAATGCCAAGACAAAGGAGATAATGGCGTTCCAGGATCAGTGGGTTGCGTTGAAAGGCATTATGCCGCGTGAAGAGGGCAAGGATCTGAGCAAGAAA
Source organism: Dyadobacter chenhuakuii (assembly GCF_023821985.2). Classification (NCBI taxonomy): domain Bacteria; kingdom Pseudomonadati; phylum Bacteroidota; class Cytophagia; order Cytophagales; family Spirosomataceae; genus Dyadobacter; species Dyadobacter chenhuakuii. The sequence goes on from NZ_CP098805.1 coordinate 1,399,185, forward strand.
TTCTGGGCAGCATTGAAAACTTTCTTCAATAACAAAGGAGAGTTTTTCCGCCAGCTGGAATCTAAGCGTGAGCAAAACCTGGAATTGAAAAACCAGCTTTGCGCGGAAGCAGAAGCTATTCTGGAGACGGGTGAGGATAACCCTTCAACGACTCAGAAGATCATTGAGCTGCAAAAGCGCTGGAAAGGGATCGGACAAGTGCCTGAAAAATTCAAAGACACTATTTACGAGCGTTTCAAAAAGGCCTGTGACGCCTATTTTGATCAGAAACGCGCCAAGAATAAGGAGGTTGAAGAAGAATTTGAAAGCAACCTGAAAAAGAAAGTCGATCTGATCGAAAGAATCGAGGCGGCTGCCAATAACAAGGACGAGTCAACATTGAACTTGCTAAGTGCGTTCAAGGGCGAGTGGTCGTCTATTGGTTTTGTTCCTAAAAAGGACATGCAGGCGATTCAGAAACGATACATTGCGGCGATCAACACCTATGTAAGCGCTATCGGCCAGCTGTCGAGCAAGGAAAAGGAGCAGGCGGTTTTGGAGAGTGAAGTGGAACTGGTAAGGGATGGCGATAGCAGCCGTAACCTTTACAGAAAAGAAAGCGATATCCGACGCAAGATTACGCAGCTTGAAAACGACATTGCGCTTTGGCAAAACAATATTGAGTTCTTTGCGAAGTCAAAAACGTCGGACCGGTTGAAAGCAGAATTCGAAAGGAAGATAAATAGTGCGCTGAGTCAGCTGAATGACTTGAAACACCAACTATCTATCATTCAGGAAGCTATATAATTTTCGAAAAAAAGTTGAAAAATTTTAGCGCTAAATGTTGCGCTGTATAGCCTTTCCTACTACTTTTGCACCATGATAACGGAATAACAAACGGTATCAGAAAGTAAAAAGAGGCCTCCATAGCTCAGCTGGTAGAGCAACTGACTTGTAATCAGTAGGTCGTTGGTTCGATCCCGACTGGGGGCTCTTGAAAATCAAGCACTTAGCATTAATTTGCTAAGTGCTTTTTGCTTTACTTGCAATAAAAGTTGCAATAGTTTCTTTCAAGGAGAAGCTGTCTCGGCGGGACAGTTGTACGCATGCTGTTGAAAATTGATATTGCGGCTGTCTATTTCTAAGACCCTAGAAAATTCACTCAATAGAATGACATCTCCGTTTGCGAGCTCGTCGAGATTAAATCAATCTTATGGTCGCGCCAGGAAACTCTTCCGGAGAACCTCTACTTAACAAACTGGACTTTTCTAAATTATTCTCATTGTCCAGGTGCAGTATGTCGGCTTGGTTCTTTTCAAGATCTTGGTCTATTGTAAGCTCAAGTAATTATGAGCAATTTCGGTTTATTTCTGAGCGCTTAGATGAAAACCTGATTCAAGTACTTATTTTATAATAATAGCAATGTAATACCAAACCCTTTTCACTAAATCATCCTTACCATTTATATGAAGGTTTATTTTATTATAGATTAGCACTGTATTGTCACCGAGGAAGCAACGCAGGCAAAGCCAGAAATTCGGGCATTTTGACCGGCAGAATTTCACAGAGTGCTGCCAGAAAGCTTTTGAGTAAACGTTTGGTTATGAAACTGAGATTAGCGAAACCTTCAAATATTGGAAGGTGATGCCGAATGGAACAGCAATGGAGCGTGCCGCATCCTTCTCTGTTAAGTCAAATGAAATGCCGATTACAATCCACTCCGGGTCTGATGAGACGCATTCCCAAAGTATTTTTTTGTTTTCAGACAATTCCAACGTCTTCATTTTTGTGGCATAATTATCCCCAAAGTCAAACTCATTTACAAAACCTAGTTCCGGCTTAACAATCAATTCTACTGTCCAGACAGCGCTCAGGCCTTCTTGGGTTGTTATTGCTTTGTAAATATCCGCAATGGGTGATTTAATGTAATTGATGTGCTCATTTTTTCCATTTTTCATGACTTGTTAATAGAAATACAAAATTGACAATTGATATCCAAGCTTGCTAGGCATATGAGACAACCAAAGGGGAAAATCGGACAGTTAAGAGTAAAATTTAAATAGCACAATCAAAATATCTCGTTGTTTATTATGGAAAATGGCAAATCCGAGAATTTCCTTCCAGAGTTTGTATAACATATTTCAGGCTAAATAAGGAAACATAGAACAAGGGCAGACAGGGTTATATTAAAGTTCTTTGAATATTGCAAGGAGAGCGCACTTTGTAAGACTGTGGATTTTTGACGCAGTGCTTATAGTCCGTACCCAACATTATCCTGCGGGTGCAAAAATCATGGCCAACAAAAATGGAGCGGTTATAGCGATTGATATTATAAGCGCCTTCCAAATTTTCTTATATTCGTAATTGTCGGAAGGGAAATATTTTTTAAAAAAATACTCAGATAAGATCGCCCCCCATACCATATTGAAAAGATACGAAAAAGAGCCACCTTTTGTGTGGAAGTTGTTTACAATCAGTATTGTTGCCACAGTAAAGACAATTGAAATCAGCAAAATAAGATTGGCTTCTTTCTTCCTACCGCTGTTTATTAGGTTTTGCCGTAATAAAAATCCTCCGAACACCGGGGAGAAAAACACTGAGAAACGCCAACTTGCTCTTTTTGAGTAAATTTTAACTGTATTTTCCTGGTTAAAGCTTGGTGTTGTAAGGTCGTTTTCTTCTGTCATATTTTTATTAGTCTAGGATCAAGTCGGAACTGCCAAATCTTTTACAAAGCATATTATTGGCGAAAAAGCTGTATAAAATCCAGTGGATGTATTAAGTGCTATACATTTGAGGTTCTTTGTACATGACCAATATGAGCTAGAATCTAATCTTATCGCCAGGTTTCAATTCATTTACAATGTTCTCTGCCATTAACGAATCCCTCAGAGTTGCCCCTGCGCCTCAGAGGAGTTTTCCGGATTGTTCAGCAATCAGCTAAGAGAATTATGAACAAAAAATGACAAATCGCATTGACAACATAATATGTGGGACCGGCTTGATTTCAAAGATCGGTGCGTAAAAGCTTTTGACCAAACGTTTGGCTATGAACGTGAGCAATAAACAAACCTTCTCATATTTAGGTGACCTAAACTACCTATTTCCATTCTCCTTGAACCTGTAGCGTATCCCCCAACTTCCCCTAACGATCGTTGAACCTTCATAGACGATAGGTGCCAATTCTATATGAAATCCGAAATTTTTTGAAGAAAAAGGGAAGAAATGAGCCCCGATAGGCACAACGAGTCCTGCAATATTGTTAGCTCGACCTCCTAATCCAACATATACTTCCACGTCTTTTTTATTAATAAACTGGTATGTTGCCACTGCTTCTACCGACATATTTTCCAGATTTGTGTCTACTCCCAAGCGGAGTTCCGGAACAAACCGGTCTGCCACTTCATAATTAAAGCCAATGAAAGGCAAATTAGATTGGTGAATGCTTACGCCGAATTGGGCGAAGGAGGAATTTATAGAAACAATGCAAAAAATTAATACTAATTGCTTACGCATGCGCTGGATTACCTAAATTAATTGTATTTCGAACAAACGGATTAATTTTCATAAGTACAGAAAAAATTTTGCATTTTGATAACTTTTCTGACGATGAAGTCAAAAGGAAATATGGAAATACAATTTCCTAAACCTACTTATTAGTGCTAGACACGGGGCTTTACCCATTGCGTTCCGGAGCAGATGATACAAGTGAAGCGTCTCGTAATGTAAGTTAATGGAGCTCTACTTAATTTTAACCGATTCTATTATCTGCATGAACGTATTTTCATTACGGCTTCTGCCCAAAAGTGTCAATTGGATTACCCCTAAATTATAATAGATACCGATCAAACCTTCGCCAGGTTTTCTTGGCTTCACCATCTTTGTTGGGTAACCATCCCGATTACTTTCTGTAACGATATGCGTTTTTGATGTTTCAGCAGTAAATCGATAAGAGTACATACCATAATCGTATGTCAGAGTATCCTTGCCATCGGTAACACCTCCCACCTTAGAATCGTAGCCTTGGGCGCTGAATTCTTTCCATTTTGAAGGTGCTTCAAGTGTGAATGTGCCGAAATCAAATGTTTTCCATTCGCTTCTTGGTTCTTCCTTATTGCAGGCCAGCATTAGGCAACAAATTGTCAGAAATACAATGGTTTTCATAACGTCTGGTTTTATGGTTTTTTGTGAAGAAACAGTTTTTAATCAAATAGTTGCAGCACCGAGATTTACTTACTTATTCTCTTTCAAATTGTCGTAAATAACCTCAGGTATTTTTTTGTACAAGAGTGGATCTTACCTTCGCAAATTACCATATCTCCATACAAGCTATGAAACACACATTATTTCTATTTTTGATCGCTGCCAGCCTGATGGGCTGTGAAAAATTGGGTTTGAAAGATGAAGAATCTACCCATCAGGTATCAAATGTTAAAAAAGACGAGGACTTTGTTATTGAAAATAAGAAGCAGCCAGCATTTGTTTACTTTACTATTGAAGGACAGCTAAGTCATGATGCTAAGCTGGTCTGGTCAGATAGAGCACCCGGAGCCGATTCGGTTTTTATAAATCCCAATGAAATTTCATTGCCAAAAGGAAAGGTAAACATTGCCGATGTTCGAGGAGATTACTACGGTAAAAAGCTGTATGTCAGGTATGTACCTTTGAATGATTCTACCTCGGGCGCCTTGCAAATAAAAATTAAGATATAAGTTCCTCATTATGAGTTTACTTATAAGTCTACGTGACAGGTTATTGTTGACATCTGAGACATTGGAAAAAATGAATTTAACACCTTTGCCTTTTGTAGTCACTTCCGCGAAGCTCAGATAGTAGCGATCCATTTTCTAATCGCATACCATTCTCACGAAACGTCCGGGAGTGTTGCAACTCTTTTCTCTGTTGTTGCAGTCCTCGATGATCGAACTGCCTGCCGAGAATCCAAATGTCTATTACTTCCTTGGTATTGAGAAGAAAATGTTGGCTATAAAAGCGAGTTGAGCTACTGCGAATATGACAAGGAGCGTAAAAGGATTAATAATCCAGAATGACGGCACTGCGACAATAGTGAGAATCAATATTGTTGTTGAAAGATGTAAAAGGCAGAATATGTAATTAGGCTTTTTGCCTGCCTTTTCAAGTAACCAATATATCATTCCAAAAGACAAAGAAAGTATGGCTAATGCGACAGCATATTGGCCTACAGTGATTACATAATAAGTATCATACAGCTGAAAATCCATTATATCCTGCCCAAATAACAATGCTAGTAGTATAAAAATGGGTATGCTTAACCAGCATAAGACATAAGGCGATGTCCAGATAAATGTTCGCTTGCTTGAAATCATGTAGAGCTATACTTTACTTGACAAAATAAAACATCAGTCAGTGATAAAAATCTGGATGTTATGCACTATCAATAACGATTTAATACTTTTTTTATCACTGCAATTTCGTAACTTCAGCAATGCAAGGAAAGAAAAATTATTCAGAAAAACTTTTCATATGCTTCCAACTTTCAGATAGGGTTCCCAAGGAAAATTTCTATCACAGGCTCAGCGAAACGCTCGATTTGCATTTTTTATACAGGGACACTCGCGAGCTGTCTGGCAGAACCGGCAATCCATCAATCGACCCCGTTGTTTTCTTCGAATTGATGCTGAGGTGATATTTAATCAGTAATCTGTAACGAACAGATCAAAGAAGCATCCAATTCAAGATGATACTTCATAACAAGTGGACTGCCGAGAAATCTGCCGCTTACTTCCAGAGTCAGTTTTGCTTTTGAGCCGGTTTGAATATAATCAATGGGAGTTAGCTGCATATTATACTTTTCCGTCGCTTCTTGTATCCACCCTTCAATTTCTTGCCTACCCGAGTAGGACGAACCTTCGTCGGAAACGGTTGCGTGTTCTGTAAAGTAATTGGCAAGTGCTGTGCTGTCTTGATCGTTTTGTGCTTTACTAAAGCCTGCGATATTTTCTGGAAGTTTCATGATTTTGAATGTTTATGTTGATTTAAAATGGTTTTCTTATTGAATGAAATCTTGAATAAACCTGAGTTATAATGTGGGAATGGTCCCGCCATCGATCACATATTCGGTGCCTGTAAGGTAAGTGGCTCTCGTAGAAACCAGGAAGCCGACCAGTTCGGCAACTTCATGTGGCCACGCCGGTCTGCCAAATGGAATGCCGCCTAAGGTGTCCATGGCGCTTTTCTCAGCTTTTTCCATCTGTGCCGCCAGTGCTTTTGGCAATGCGCTCCATCATCCGGACGGATGACGTAGTCATGATCCAGCCAGGCGAAACGGTCAACAGGCGCACGCCTTTGTGAGCCACTGCATTGGACAAACTTTTGCTATAATTGGCCAAAGCTGCTTTTGCCGCCGTATAAGGCAAGGTGGAGTCGTTCAAAGGAAGTTTCGCCTGAATGGATGCAATGTGAATGATGACGCCACCGTGACGGTTGATCATGCCGCGTAAAAATCCACGGTTCAGCCGCACCGGTGCCAGCAGATTGGTTGGAAATGAGGATTCCCAATCTTTGTCCGAAAGCACTGCAAATCCACCCGCAGGTGTTTCCGAGCCTCCCATATTGTTGATCAGAATATCTAGTTGGCCGAATTTTGCGGTGACCTCGTCCACCACTTTATACGTTCCTTCCGGTTTGCTTAAATCTGCGGGAATGAAATGGATGTTTTTATTTTCTTCTTCCGGCTTGTTTCTGGCTGTGTTGATCACCGTTGCACCTGCTTGTGAAAACCGGTCGCCGATTGCTTTTCCCGCACCTTTGCTGCCGCCGGTTACCAGGGCAATTAATCTTTTAGTTCGTTTTCAAAATTGAAATCCATGTCCTTATCGATTTGTGTAGGACAAATTTCAACACAATGCTACGCGCCGACAAGTACGGACTTACGATTCACATAGGGATAAATTTATCCTAGTGAACCGCCAAATGCATGTGTTTATCATTGCAGGATGTAAGAAAGACAATGCCCGACCTGAATTGCGGGCGCAGTGCTTCCGACCCTTCCGGACAATTACATCCAGCAAATAGCCTTGATTGGCCAGCTTCAACAATCGCGGCTGCTGTTGGAAGGTGTTTGTCGTGAATGCGCAGATATCATCAGGTTATAGTAGCGCACGTTAAGTACAGACCATACTTACTGCCCTGATACAGAAGCATCTTCTAGAATGTAGTTCAGATGCTCGACGTCCTGGCTATTGAGCTTTAATGTACCGGTTACTGTTTTAACAGCATCGGTTTTAAATCGCTGCTTTTTGTCACGAAACTGCAATTCTACGATAGACTCAGGACCTGCACCACCACAGAAAAAGCACATCGACATTGGCTGTGCAGAAATGACGTAAATGTTGCCATCCGGATCAACAGGTATCATGTGACCTTTAATTGCAACTTTCTTTCCTTCAAGATCTTTGACTAACCTACCAAAATCAGGGTATAAAAAATACATGTCGAGCGCCTTATTGAATTTGCGGCTGAACCGTACATCAGAAAGGTGTTTCCAGTTTATGGACTTTGAGCGCTCATCAGCAAAGCTTAACACTGAGCATAATAGCATAGCTGTGAATATGTAGATCTTCATTTTTCCGATTTTTAATGCTGGCTGTTTTTACGCAGCTGTGCGCTGATGGACTCGATAGCATCTTTCGCATTACGCTGGTATTCCAGCATGGATTCATCTGTCATTTGCGGTGCAGGCTTATGCGTGTGGCCTTCGGCATGTTCATGTGCATGCTCAAAACCGGGAACTTCAATAACGGATTCTTCCCAAAGTTCTACCAGATGGGCCAAGCTGTCTAACCTGACTTTCTCAGCAGCACTGGCATGCTGAGCAAGACTATCCAGCGACATTTCCAGTTTGCCAGCTATGCTGACAGATTCCAGGTGGAGCTGATTGGCCTCGATTAGCATTTGGCTCTTTTGGTCAGATCCCCCGCAACTGAATGCGAATGCCAGCGGGATGGCATAAATAATTGTTTTCATGACAACGAACTTTATTATTTGCAACAACGTTGCAAATATCAGTAAAATTTATTGATTTCAGTCATTTTTGCCGTTATGCTTAAAAAGTCTGCTCTTTCACTACCGATTTCCATTTTCGTTTCCCTGTTACACGTAGGCTGCTGCATTTTTCCTTTGATAAGTATTGCAGTGGGCTCTGCGGCACGTTTTGAGGAGCTGACAAGGTATAAACCATTCTTTTTCGGGTTGCAGGTATTGCTTTTGGTTTACCTTGGTGTAACACTAGTAAGGTTCTATTTAGGCAAACGCCTCTTTCATAGCCAGTTTGAGAATTGGTCTTATCATATTGCTTTCGGGATCGCGATAGCTGGAATGATTCTTGGCGTATTCGAGCCCTTCCGGACAGAGCAGCAAGTGCTGGCACAACAGCAGTTTGAATTATTTCGGACCCACCGGCAAATTCAGTTGTCTGTTTCAGGTAAATACAATAGCGAGCGGCTCAAAGAAGATATCACTTCTATCAAAGGCGTTAAACCCACATCTGTAAAGATCAATGGACACTCTGTAAAGGCAACCTTTCAAAGTAATCAGGTGAGTTCAGCTCAAATTTTAAAAACACTAAAAAAGCAAGGGTACAACATTATCAAAATAGACTAATCGATACGCTTGTGTTCATTCAAAGCATTTCATGGACATACAACGTAAACGCCAGATTTCCACCAAGCAATTTGAGGGGTGTCAGATATATAAACTGGTTCAACTGTAAAAGGGAATTCACTTTCAAATCCGGGGAAACAGCTTGTCCTTGGCCTACGACTACTTTCCTGGTTTGAAATACTTGGGCATAGCCCTGATAGACAAATCCTGGCTTCCCAACCATACCATCAAAGCTGTTTACCATGCCAAGATTTGCAGCAGGTAAAACAGGGTCCTGGGATGTGACACGCTGAATGGATTTCAGATATTGGATAGTATCCAAAGCACGCATGTTTGGATACTATCTGTGACTATGATCTGTACAGTCGGATTAGGAGCGCTTTTTTGCCAATGAATTGATCCAGGCAGCAATTTTTAAAGCGTCCTTCTCAGGTACGTTTTTCATTGGTGACATAGGCGGGTACCCAGGCCAATTTGCAGGCTTGGGATTGTAGATCAAAGCGACGATCTGAGCGTTTGTGTATTTCTTTTTTGCAACATCCACATATGCAGGCCCAATTACCTTAGCGTCAGCTTTATGACAAGCCAGGCATGCATATTGCGTAAGTAGCTTGGAGATATCTTCGGGTATTTTTACTTGCTGTTGGGCACGGGCTGACATTGCCATAAACGATAGGTAGGCCAAGATTAGACTTATTATGATTTTCATTCGATATCAAGATTTTAGATGTTTACCAATTGTGAAGCTTTTATTGACCGTGCGCTATTCCTTTAAAAGCACAGTCATATCCTCTATGAGCTTTGCCGTACTTTCCTTGGAAGTCCCATCATAAATACCCCGCACATACCTGTTTTTATCGACCAGCACGAATGAGCCACTGTGAATAAACCCTCCTGGCTCATCGGGATCGGCCATCGCACTGACCATGTAGTGCTTTTGGCCTATGTCATAAATTTTCTCCCGGTCGCCAGTTACGAATTGCCACATATCGCCTTTCAAGCCCAGATCATCAGCATATTTTCCCAGGACAGCAGGCGTGTCGTGTTCGGGATCAATTGTATGTGAAAGAATGCCGACTTGCGGGTTATCCTTGAAGCGTTCCAGAACTGTGAGCATGTTGGATTTCATGATCGGGCAGATCGTCGGGCAGGTTGTGAAAAAGAAATCGGCGACATAGACCTTGCCTTCCATTTGCTTCTGGGTGAACGGCTGGTTTTTATGGTTCACGAAAGCATAGTCGGGAATCCTGGGATATTCTGTCACCTGGGTCTTCTTGCCATCAACCACCTTTGTAACAGTATCGGGCTCGCCCAGGATCGGCAATTTTTTTTGTTTGCATGCAACAATTGTTAGCAGCAGCAGACACGCCATCAAAGTTGTCATTGGATGTTGTTTTTAATAAATTCTTTTGATTTTGAAATTGCATCCTGCATCTGGATGTTAACCAGGTCCATCTTAGCGGTCTGGCTTGCGATATAAGCTTCCTGTTGATGCTCATCAAGGGTTTCAAGTGTATCTGCCCTATACTGGTGCATCCAATCCATCATGGATTTATCTGCCTGGACGAGCTGTTGAATTAAGTCTCTGGCCTGCTGTTTTTGCTTTTGCAGCTGGGGGCTGGGTTTGGCCCCATTCAAGCTATCGAGCTGATTTTCAACGCTTGTCAGTCGCTTCTTGATAGTCATTATTTCTTCCATCTTTGGCATGGCGTTGTCGTGCAGGTCCATCAGCGCTTTGGCTTTGGGGTTGGCGTGATGGCTATCTGTCATTTTGTGATGCGCATCGGTACTATCGCTTTTCTGAGTGCTGTCACATGCAGACACGCCAAGTGTTACAAGGATTAAAATCAAATATTTTTTCATAAGACATTATTTCAATTAGTTCGAGCACCATCCCGGCAATAGCTATCGCAACCAGTATTTGTATGCTGGTAAGGATGATTGCAGATGGTTGCATTTTAAGGCGATTGACCGGCAGGCTTACGCCTGTTCCATCCAGCAGGAGCTGGACTTCATCTGAATGCAGTAATGGGTTCATTGTTAAAAATTGGGTGGCTTTCGGTGATCCGGATTTTCGATAAATGAATAGTCGTTGAGCGTATTCAGGAATGCGATGATTTGCTTTTTTTCCTGCTCGGAAAATCCAAAACCGTCTTTGGGAATCTGGGTTGAAAGCGTAGCTGAGCCCTTTATGCCATTTGCGTAATGCTGGATCACTTCGGCCAGCGTTGCCAAGCGCCCGTCATGCATGTAAGGCGCTGTGAATGCCAGGTTCCTGAGCGATGGCGTTTTAAAGTTTCCAAGATCTGCCGGCTCGTAAGTGATCCGGTAGCGCCCCTGAAAAATGCCTTCATGCTCCACATTTGAGAAATCTGCATCAATGCCATTGTTATGGAAACTTTGATCTGTGAAAAGCTCTCCTGCGTGACAGCTCTGGCATTTTTGCCGGACAAGCACCTGGCCTTTCAGCTCGTCTGCTGTCAGTGATGCTCCGTTGACATTTAGCCGGTAACGGTCGTATTTTGAATTAGCAGACACCAGTGAACGCTGGAATTGCGCCAGTGCTTTTGATAAATTCTGCGAGCTTGCAGGTTCATTGAATGCTTGCCGAAAACCCGAAACATACGCGGGAACCGCATTAAGCTCCCGAATCAGCTGATCCAAATCCTGCGCCATTTCGTCATGAGCAGTCAGGGGCGCGAATGCCTGAGATTCCAGGTTTGTTGCCCCGCCGTCCCAAAAGAGACCGTTATTGGCCCAGGCCAGATTGAAAAGGGCAGGGGAGTGCCGCAGCAATGAAGTTGCCGAAACACCTGCATTGCTGAGCTTTACCCCGTCGCTGAAAGCCAGTTTGGGATCATGGCAACTCGCGCACGAAACCTGGTTATTGGCCGAAAGCCTTGTATCATAAAACAGCATCCTGCCCAGCTGCACGCCCGCCAGGCTCGCCGGATTTTCGGTGTCGAAAACGGGCTCGGGAAAGTGCGCCGGGACCTCAAATCGGTAAGGCTCATTTTTGGGCGCAAAGCCGGGTTTATCACACGCATTGAGCGCGAGTGCCAGCAGCAGGACCGCTATTTTTCTGATACAAACCATCATTGACCTGCTGAGCCAAACATGATTGCCTTTGTCGCCTGGTTGGTCGCAACGGTCGACATTAACGGAGCCGTGGCCGCATTAATCGTAGGATTTTTGACTAGATCAACGCCGTCCAGCATTTTTGCCACATCCACTTGCAAGACAACCCCTTTGGCTGCGGCCGAGTTAACCGGCGCAGCAAAATCAATGGCCATCGTTTTGTAATTTGCATTCAGGCCCGTTTCTACTTTGAATGCCTTTGTTTCGCTGCCCTGTTTTACGGATCCGGCAAGTGAGCTGAAAATATAGCTCGAATGCCACATCCAGACAATGCTGCTCATTCCATTGGCAATTGAAAGCTCACCGGCGTGAAGGCTCAGGTTGTCGTTATGGCGGGAATCCACACCGATGGAGAATTTGACGGATTTGTACTCACCCGCCGGAATACCCTTCAAAGTAATCGTTTCACGCTTATTGGCCGGATAGATCAGTTTGTCATTGATTGTCCCCGAAAGGTCCAGCTCGCCGACTTCCTCCATTAGAAAATAAGAGTCCGGTACGATAAATTCAGCGCCTTTGGTATCAACTAAAACCATGTTGCTGACCCAGTAACGGAGCTTGGTAAAATTGAGTGCCTGGCTGCCAAAGGTAAAGTCCTTGTTAAGGGCAAAGTCGGCATTGCCTACCCTGGCATCGAACGTAAGGGTGAGCTCACCGGCAGCAGCTGGCGTGACAAGCGGCGAGGGTGCATCATCAGAACAGGCAGAAAAAAGTGCGGAAAGCAACGCGAATATGATTATACGTATCATCTGTTTTTTGTTTAGATAGAATGAAATAGTTGTTTAAAATAGAAACCCAACCTGCACCATAAGCCTTTCCCTGGCAACCACGTGACCCGAGGCGCTTTTCTGGGCGATGGGTTTCTGGGCATTCACACCCAGGGTCCATTTGTTGGAAAAAAAGGTTACCCCGGCTGTGCCATTAAGTAATCTGCCTCCTGTAATATCCAGCTCTTTTCCGTGCTGCTTTCCGTGATCTGCATGCTCGCCGTAAACGCCAATGCTGGGCGTTAGTGAAATGCTTCCAATGTTGAAAGAGCGGTAAAGCTCAACAGTTCCAAAAACCTGATCACCAAAGCGGTAACCCTGTGAATTGGTCGTATTGAACTTGCGGGAAACATTGGTAGCCAGGCCCCACTGGTCTTTGTTAATGGTGTAAAAAGCATTGACCATCAAATCCGTGCTGCCGGTGCCCAACTGAAAATTGGCATTGGCGACTTCGAGCGTATTATTCTCGTCGAATTTGAAATCACCCGTGGGGAGCTTCACGCCGCCCCCGACCATCAGCGTATGGTTAAATGCGCCGGAGGTTTCCTTATCCATGAATGTGTTCAGGATATTGTAGTTGGCCAAAACCGTGATATCGCCCAACCCGTTCTGCTTTTTTACATCGGCGGAAGTTACCTGCTTGTCGATGCGGTAGGGAAGAAAAGCCATGACCTGCACGCGTTTGATGGGAAATAAGCGGGCATACACTTCGCCGACATTGAATTGCTCTTCCGTCTTCAAAACCTTGCTATCAGCATGCGTCACAAAATGCAGCCGCTGGTAACGCAGACCGATCACCGACTTGTGCGATTGTGGCATTAGCCCAAAGTAGGAGCCGCTATTAGCACAGCCGCAGATATCGCAGGCCTGCGAAACCTGAGCTGTCAGCAGGGAAATGAGAAATACTAAATGTTTGATTTTCATAATGATGCTGTTTTAAAATGCAGTTCCGATCCCCGGATCGGCAAATTTGGAGTCGCGGATAAACTGCTCATCGGAAAGTGTTTTCAGGAAAGCAATCAGCGACTGTTTTTCTGTTCCGGATAATGCAATGCCCGGCGTGCCGCTGGACTGGATTAGAAGCGTGTCGAGCGTCGGGGTTTTCTGAACGCTGTCGGTGTAATGATCGAGCACTTCTTCCAGGGTATGGTATCGCCCGTCGTGCATGTAAGGCGCAGTCAGGCCCACATTGCGCAGGCTGGGGACTTTGAACTTGTATACGTCGCCCGGCTTTCCGGTGATCGCAAACCTGCCCTGGTCATTGTTACGCATCGGCAACAGTCCATTGTTGCGGAAGGAATGATCCGTGAAAAGCACGCCCTGGTGACAGGAGCTGCAATTTTTTTGGAATAATACCAAACCCTGCTTCTCCTGCGCCGTAAGTGCATTTGCGTCGCCTGCGCGGTAATAATCGTACCTGGAAGTGGCCGAGATCATCGTCATCATAAACTGCGAGAGCGCCTTCATCATCCTTTCCGAATTGATCTCATCCGTCCCGAATGCAGCTTTGAACATTTGGGGATAATTCACCGGGATCTTGGCAGTAGGCGAGGGCGTATTGCGCAGCTTATCGAGCACATTAACTACTTTCTGATCCATTTCCACCGGATTTTCAATCGGATTGAATGGCACCAGGTCCATATCATGCACGCCGCCGTCCCAGAAAAAGGACGTGTTCCAGGCCATATTCTGAATGGCGGGAGAATTGCGTACACCCAGCCGGTCGTCTACGCCGTGACTGAGTTCGTGACCATGATGCGTGAAGGCAGCCGCCTGCTGGTGGCAGGTGCCGCAGCCTACCAGGTTGGTCCTGGACAAGATGCCGTCATAAAACAGAAACTTGCCCAGCTGCACGCCTTCCTCGGTAAGCGGGTTGCGCGACAGGTCGTAAACCGGATCAGGAAAGCCAGCCGGTTTGGTCCATGTCATGGGCGTAGGCCCCGTCTTGACTGGCAGGGGTGCTTTCTGCTCGGCTGTACTGCAACAGATAAGCGAAAGCGTTAACAGAAAAATAAGTCTGTTCATAGCAAAAGCGGATTGTCAGATGATTCAGTGGATATGATCTAAGCTGAACATATTGACGTAGTTGCTGGCAATCTGCTGGGATTTGTCAGGCTGGCCACCCATAATGCTATTGTAGGCAGCAATACTGATATTGGTCGAAGGTCCGTCAAAGACTTTGAGCACATCAACCAGCAAATGCACTTCCGGCACAGCGCTTTCTGTCACACTGGCTTTCAGCTGGCCGAAGCTCATTTTTACTACACGCGTATTGTTAACGGTCCTTTCGTTATATCCGCCAAACAAGCCAATGTGATAGTAAAATTTGCCATTGACCGGGTTACCTTTGGAAGAAGTTCCTTCCAGTTTGACAAAAATATACCCCGAGTTCCAGGCCCAGTACATACCATCGTCCATCATTGAACCTGATGGATCCAGAACGCCCTGGCGTTTTTCGATTGGTGCTGTGTTGCGGGTGCTGTCTACGCCCACCATGAATTCGGCTGCTGTGTAATCCGCAAACGGCACATTGTTAAGCGTCACAAACTGGGAGGTTTTTGTGTCCTCCTTCACCAGGAAATAACTTGAATCCTGGGGCACGACAAATATACTTCCGTCAGCTTTGGTGAGTTTGACGTTGGAAATAAAGTAATTGAACTTGGTAACTACAAAATCCTCATTTGAAGCATTTTTGTAAGTGACACTGCCAAGCACCAGATTTTTATCCCCAACAACATTGTCAAATTCCAGGCGGAGCTTTCCACCGGCAGGGGCGTCGGGTTCTGGGCTGGGACTTACAGGCGTAGAACAGGAGAATAATAGAAAGACTGCGCAGACAGCCAGCGCCGTCGCAAAGTATTGATTAATACTTTTCATGCAATATGAGATTGTATCTCAACAACTTAATGTCGAAACAATGAATGTTTTAGTAAACTCTGTAGGAAAATAAAGACAGGTTACTAAACGAGTGGTGGGCGGAAGATGCTGCCGATGAAAAGGCGGTCGATAAATGAAGATTGGTAGGAATAGTCAGCCTTATCAAGTAAAAGGAAGGAAGTAGGGGAATAATCAAATGACTTAAAGCTGTTGATATCCATCACCTGATAAATCAGACTGGCGATATAATCCTGCTCGGCCTGGCGTTCCTGCTGCTGACTAGCAGCAGCGAGCTTATTGGCCAGATAACATTTTCCATAACACACTGTGATGGGCTGATTCCTGTTCACGCAGAGTGTTTTTGCGATATATTCCTTTCGCAGCTCATAGTCCAGACAAACAAGCGGGATCAACCATGCTTTTACAAGCATTAGCGTCAAAAGGCCCAAGCCGATCCACTGTCTGGTTAAGCTATTCAATGTGAGGTAGATAAGAATTTGTCACTCGAAGGTGCAGTAAATGTAGACATCAAACTTCAAAATGTAAAGTTAATGCAAATCTTAATCTGGTTGGATGCACATTTTATTGCTGGATCCGGAAAGCAATTAAGTCAAGCTTGTTTGTTTTCTGGTCAAAAAATAAAAAGCCGGGCGTCCAGTGACTGTATTTAGTCCTGTGTAGCCCGGCTTCTGATTCTATCTGGATCCACTATCCCTCTTTATCTACCTTCCCCAGAATTCATCATCCACTTGCTGGTCATCTGAAAATGTCCACACGTGCATGATCTTTCCTGACTTCACTTCAAAGAGATCCATTCCGCCCAGATCAAAACTGATCGACCCCTTTTTTGCTGTAAACCAGACAGGAACTGCTACGAAGCTGCCACTTTCTTTCATCTCTCCGTTGGGCCTGACAGTCATGTTTCCGGCTGTATCGCCCATGATGCCTTCAAACATTTTGATGATCTCATCAAGATTTTTTTTCAAGCCGGAAAACTTGTTGTTTCCCGGTTGGCTCCACTTCGTTTCCGGCGTAAATGATGAAAGTGCATTTTGCATATCGCCTTTTGCTAATGCGTCAAAGTATGATGCTACGATTTCTTTCGCTTCCATATGCTTATTATTTTAATTGATAAAAAACCCTTTGTTCTCGCTTGCCCACGCTTCCAAAGAAGTCATTTCAACGGGCAATTTTTCCAAAATCTCTTGCATGTTGGGGTTGAATTTGGAGGGATAATGCGTAGCGTTTTGAAGACCCTGATAATAGGAGGCAACAGCTGCTGCTGCGGCTTGGCCAACAAATGGGGAAAGGATGTCCCTGAACTCTGCGGGGGGCTGGGTATAGTAAGTAATTTTTTCACCAACGCCTTTTGAGAAACGGTCTGCTAGCTCATCGCCTTTCAGGTTCTCTAAACCACTTACCCTGAAAGAGTCCGCTGTTAAGTTTGGGTTGTAAATAGCTTCGACCATTAAGGCGCTCACATCGCGCGATGCTAACCAGCCTATGGGCATTGCCTGCGGGGTAGGGTATGCCAGCTTCTTTTCATTGGTGACGAACGGGGCGCAAAATCCACCCATCATGTTCTCCATATAGATCGTAGGCTCAATGATCACATATTCGAGCCCACTAGCTATCAAATAATCTTTGACGTCCAATTTAACATCATCGGTAGGCATACCCGTTTTCTGATCTTCGAGCCAGCCGCTGGTATTCCAGACAATTTTTTTAACGCCGTTTTGATTGGCAGCATCAATGACATTTTTTGAAAATTGCAGGCCATCAAAAGGATTTGGCAAAGAGACCGGGATCATAAAGGCAATGGCATCTATACCTTTGGTGATTTCTACCATTTGGGCGGCATTACTGATGTCGCCTAAAACCGGCTCAGCGCCTGCCTGCTGTAATTTTTCGAAGTTCTTATCAGTACTGGTTGCAGCAATTACATCTGCCCCTTTTTTCTTTGATTCTGCTATGACGTGGAACTGTTGAGAGCCGGTGGCCCCGAATACTAATATCCTCATTTTGCTTTCTATTTTTAAGTAAGACTTGCACAAAATTGATTCATAACCTACTTTTGTACAAGTACTTACGATGTTGTAGGGTGCCTACTTACAGGTTAGAATTATTGATTATCAATGGAAAAAAAAGAAAAACAAATTCTGCCTTGCGACGAAGGTTGCCCTGTAAAAGCTTCGCTGAAAATCCTGGGAGGTAAATGGACGCTGATGATCATCTTTCAGATCAATGACGATGTGATGCGTTACGGAGAGCTGAAAAGGGCTATCCCGAGCATAAGTGAGAAAATGCTCATCCAGGAGCTGAATATGCTTGTTGAAAACAAACTGGTCAGTAAAAAAGCTTTTCCGGAGATCCCGCCCAGGGTGGAGTACCGGTTGACCGATTTAGGCTTAAAGACACTGCCTATTATCGACAAACTCGTGGAGTTTGGTCTTCAAAATTTAGTGTGATGCTGCCTAGGCCAGTACGTTTTATATGTTTAACTATCAATTTTTAAGTTATGTCCATTAAAAAATCTTGTATTGTAATCATCTTGCTGGCCCTGTCCGCTCTAAGTGTAACGGCGCAGACCCAGCTGACTGCTGATGAATTCGAAAGTAAGGTATCTGGTTCCCAGCAAGTGCAATTGATCGATGTCCGTACTGCTGCTGAATACCAGGATGGGCACTTGAAGAGCTCAAAAAACGTAGACTACAAATCGCCAGACTTCAAGGAGCAAATAAAGGGGTTTGATAAAACCAAACCAGTTTATGTATACTGTTTGTCAGGGGCCCGCAGCGCATTGGCTTCAAAAGCCCTTGTAGAAAATGGGTTTGGTCCGGTTTACGAGTTGAAGGGTGGATACCTAAAATGGTCATCTTCCGGGAAAGATGGCAAACTTGTTACCAGAAAGAACGGGATGATGGAAGAGAAGGATTTTCGCGCGCTTCTGGACAGCTCGCTTTGAGCTATAATATAAAATTATTCGTCTATCACCGCTTTCATGTTTCGGGGATGATTGCTTAAAAATTCAGAAATGGTTTCATTGGTAAGCGTCTTAAAAAAGCGCATCAAGTGATTAGGCTCAGAAAAGCCATATTCGTAGGCTATTTCGCTGGTGGTTTTGTCGGTATAAATAAGCTGTGATTGTATTTCGGAAAGCAGCCGGCGCTTGATAAGCTGTGTAGCAGTCACATTAAATGCTGCTTTTACACCCTTATTGAGCGATATTCTACTTATGCCTAACATTTCTGTATAGTCATTGATACGTTGTTTTTGACGGATATGTGTTTCCAGAAGCCTTTTGAATTGATATGCATAGTTAGTGTCGGCCTGTCCGGTGGACAGGTTGTTCTGGCTGGAATACTGCCGGTTTAGAGTTTGCAAAAGGTAGTACAATTGGGACCGGATGATGTGGGCACTATCAGGTCTGACTGATACCAGCTCGGTCTTTATTTCAGTTAAAATTTCACAGGACTTTGACATCTGCTGGCTTGTTACTGCCATTTTTAACGGATGTTGTAGCTGATAAAAATACAGGAGGCGGTAGGTAAAAAGCTTGTCTGCAAAAAACTCGTTTAGGAAGTCCTCCTGAAAGACAAGCGAAGTAAATTCGATGTGTCCGGCACTTAAATTCCATTGCCTTTTCTGAAATGCAGATATGAATACAATAGAATTATTGCTGATCTCCATCTTTTGGCTGTTCAAAATAACACTGCCTTCTGCCTTTTTGAAGAAAAGGATTTCAAAATAGTCCGTATTGTAAATATCAGTGTGGGTATAAGAATCTTTGACCTGATCACCGGGCAATACATTCAGAAGAAAATCAACCCCGCATTCAGTCTTGTTAAAATTAATTGTCCTCATATTAAAACCCTCCATTCATTTCTGAATTCCAATCTAAAATTTAGCTACCAAAGCATCGAAAAAGCACAAAGGGATTAATTGCAAGCTAAGTACGTGAACTTCGATCAGATTATCAAAATGGTAGTAACTAGTTGCTTTTTGATAGGGCATCCCCTGCGGTAGAAACCGATCTTTGTAGCAAGTTATAGTTTCTTCCAGTGTGGAATGTGAACCTTTTCAAAATGACTCATAGTATATGAAAACACTATTTTTAGGCGCTGCATTGCTTGTATCGATCGCATCGTTTGCACAGCCCAAAACAAGTAAGACCCCGTCCCTTCGGTTGATCAGGAACGCTACATTAGTAATTGAGTACGCAGGCAAGAAGATTTTAGTTGATCCCATGCTGTCTTCCAAGGGGGCATTTGAATCCTTTGCCGGGGTTGAAAAAAATCCAACAGTTGAATTAAAAATGCCTGTCAAAGAGATTGTTGAAGGAGTGGATCTGGTTTTGGTAACACACACCCATGTAGACCATTTTGATCCGGCTGCCAGCAATGCGCTTGTTAAATCTGTTCAGGTGCTCAATCAACCTGCTGACAAGGCGTTTTTTACCAAGGAAGGATTTACCAAAGCAAATGTTTTGGATAGTAGCACGGATTGGGATGGTATCCGCATTCAGAGAGTGGATGCGCAACATGGCAGCGGTAAGGTCCTCGAAATGATGGGCAAGACTTCGGGTTTCATATTAACAGCCAAAAATGAACCTACCATTTACATTGTGGGGGATGGTATCCTTACAGAGGATATTGTTAAGAATATCAAAAAGTTCAATCCTGATTACATTGTTGTTAACTCTGGCGGGGCATTTATTCCTGGGTTTGAAACAAGCCCAATACTGATGGATGAAGTGCAAACAATGGCACTGATTCGCGAGAGTGGGAAAGCCAAAGTGATAGCTGTTCATATGGATGCGCTGGACCATTGCCGCACGAGCCGCGCTAAGCTAATTCAAAAAGCAAACGAAATGAATATTGAAATGACAAAATTGATCATCCCACAGGATGGAGAGGTAGTCCATCTAAAACGATGAGCATCTACATTCAATAAATGCCAAGATCTAAGTCAGGCAGATTAGGAATGTTAAAATAGAACTGAGCCGCCCTGTATCACCGGACGGCTCTTTTTGTTGAAAGATGCTTTTTGCCAAGGCACAGATTCATACATTTCTTACCAAAAAGTAGGTGGCTTACCATTTGGTAGGTACTTGCTTGGAGGTTCGCAATACTCTAGTTTTGTTTATCAAGTATCTGAACTTTGCGCTGCTATCTAATCAGATCATCACCGATTGCATACACAATGAAAATTAGTTTACCCTCCCTGCTATGTATTTTGTTTGTCTTTGGTTGCGCCAAAAATGTCCCACCAGATGAATACAATTCCAAAGCGGCAGATCCACAAATCTTCCATGAAACGGCCATAACGAAGATGATTATTTATTCGCTTCGATCCGCAGGGGGGACAGAAATGCACTCACGAGCCTTTTTCGAAAATATTACCGTCATCTTTTCCGGATGGCTTTGTGTCTTACAAAGGATTGCGACATAGCATATGAAATTGTTATCGATGTCTTTGCCATGCTCTGGAAAAATCGGGAAATACTAAACGACAGTCAGTCCGTATCGTATCATTTATTTTCATCGACTCGCAAAAAAGCTACTGAATATGCTGAAAACAAATGATTTGGCCCGACCCTATTTTTTGATCTCCATTCTATCTAATACTGAGGCTACGCATTGAAGACAGCCAAGCAAGGTTTCCATCTATACCATTTTTTGTTCTCTGAATAAGTAACTAAATGCAGTTGGAAATGCAGATATCAATAAGAAAGTAATAGAGAGAAAAATAAAACTATATTGGCCTAGGTGTGTCACAGCCGTTCTATGGATATCTCCCTCCAACTAATTATAAAACAGGCATTAATAAAAGATAATAAGTATTCGGCAATAGTAGATTTCTATAAGAAATATATAGTATCGATAATCCAAAGGGAAAGATTAATTGGCACTTTATGGGGAAGAAAACAAAAGATCGGGTGTGTTTAACAATTACTACTATTTATACACCGGAGATCTGATTCTATGCCCATCATAGTGTAATAAAAACGAACGAATTTTTACACAATGAATAAATTAAAAGAAAGTGCAAAAAGAACCACCGGCTTCGCGTAGCAAATTGGGTCGCTTGTATTGACCCTATCCAAATCTCAGCGTCGTCTCCAATGGTATATCGAGAATAGTCCTGTGTGAGGAATGGAAATTCTATTTATTTTATCTCAATGGACCTATTTGCGAAACCTATGAGCTACATCGAAAAGTTTGAAAGTGCGTTCGTGATTCTTGCTGCGTATTGTGGCTTTTCGGACTCGGGATTGACGAATGCGTGGTTGAGCTCGGTGAAAAGAATGGAGCCGTCGCGAACCAGCAAGGCTTCTTTTGACATTGATTTCAAATCGCCTTTGTCTCTGAAAGGAAAGTTAACATGCGCTTGTGCTTCCTTAAAGCCATCGAATCCGAACCTGGTTGCAGATTGATTGCTGCTAACCAATGGTGAAAAAATGATCTTAAACGAATCATATTTGATAGAAGGAAAGTTTTTAGTCAGCCATTTCTGCATTTCTGGAACGCCAACCGAGTCTCTGTAGCTGACGATAAGGCTATCATAAAATGGTTTATGCTGCATGTAGAAATCTGCGAAGTTCGTTTTCGCTGCAAATTGCTGTAACCCAGGGATGTATTCTCTCAAATGATTGGCATTCGAAAAGCCAGTGCGGTCATAAACAGGGCTTTGAACTATCTTTTCATTGTGAAATTCAAATGCATAAGCGTCCATTTTCAGTGAATGGTTAATTGTCTGCATTTGCAAGCGCGGCATTCAATGCATTCACAACCGGCTCGTTGCCATAGTTTTGAAACCATTTTAACACATCCGAGTGAAAAGGATTTCAAGAGCGCTGGATGCGGCGGCAGCTTTGAATACATTGGCCTTCACAGCTATCTCGCCCGATTTTAACCAGAAAGGCGGCGCCTTTTTCCTGGGGAACATTCAACTCGCCGTTGGCGCTGCTGATACCCGTAATAAGTTAATTAGTGAAGGCAAATTCACCACGCGAGGGATCCTTTTCGATGTTAATAGTGCAAGTATTTTGCCGCAATCCTATGGAAGCCTCAAAGACATTGCGAAAGTTTTGCAGGAAAATGCTTCTATGCGCGTTCAAATCGTTGGGCATACAGATTCCGATGGAAATGATGACGCAAATCTCGACTTGTCGAAGCGTCGTGCCGCTGCAATTAAAGAATCGCTTATTACAGTTTTCAAAGTGGACGCTTCACGCGTTGAAACAGATGGAAAAGGAGAATCGCAGCCAGCAGATTCGAATGATACGACGTCAGGAAAGGCAAATAACCGCCGTGTTGAAGTTGTCAGACTTTAGCAATTGTGGTGGTGATAGTTGCTGTTGAGAATTTTTTAGGGAGAAGTTAAATGTTCATATTATCATTAATGAATTTCTGTTTGTTTGATTGAAGTAACAAGCCGTTGTCTATAAGGCCGTTAAACCAGTGAGAGAATCGTTTTGCTCCTAAAAAATTTAGGTGTCCAAGGTCGCCGAATTCTGAATTTTCTATCGGAAAGTCTTTGAAATCTAAAAAGTCGACATGGGCAAATCTCGTTTTAACTACTTTTTGAAATAGTTTCTCATTAGATACCATTGGATGCTTTTTGTGAATCGGGCTTCGCATTAAATACACATTTACATTCCTGGATTGACAATAGTTAATTATTTTTTCTAAATAACCTAAATTGTATTCAGATGTATGCATATCGTTAGTAGCCTTGATTTTATTCGTTTCTAACTTTTTAATTTCATTTTCCACGTTGCTTTTAACTAAGTACCGGTATGCTCCTCTGTTTTCTACAAATGAATAATTGGAAGTAACTATCAGTTTGATGTTTTGACGCAAACTCTTTTTAATGCCGTTGACAAGGCCCATCGGGTTTTTGTCAAATAATAGACTTACCCCATCTGAATCTATAAATGGGCCGTAGAGTTGATACTTAAACGGTAAATATTCGTTACCCCAAATCCAGCCTGTCATGATCGAATCAACCTGATTGTTTGTAAGTTCAATAAAAACAGATTTTATGTTTTCATTCCTATTTAATAATGGTTTCAAGGTATAATAATTGTAAAAATAGGAGGTTCCTGAGGACGCCATATTTTTGCAATTTTTTATTATTGTATCATTATATGCGCATTCCGGGTGCGAATGACCAATAAGAATTTTATCAATATTGGCACTTACTTTATATTGGGTTTTCGCTCTAAGTGATTCGTTACTGACGATGCTGCCAACAATAAAAACGGAGAATAGAATGACTAACAATGTAGTAAAACCAGTAATGTTGTTTAGAAACTTTTTCATTTATATTAAAACTGAAAATAAATAAATGTTTGATTTTCGCCTGTAAATAAGAATATTAATATAACCACCGAATAGTAAAAACCCCATCGAATAGGCTTGTTCCAGCTCATTCCCAATTTCTCGATGGCATATTTATCTTCCCTCCCAAGCCACTCGATTAAAACAAACAGCCCGATAAGAATAGCCGTCACCAAAGATTTTGTATCTCCTTCGAAACTGGGAATTGTGAATAATGAAGCTGAAAATATCTCAGCTATATAATTAAAGGCATGCGATACATTGTTGGCTCGAAAGAAGATCCAGGCGAATACCGTTAATCCAAATGTCGATATAATTGCAAAAAAATCGCTTACTGTTGGAAACAACCTTCCTTTTGCTACAATTTCGAGATTGTTTCTGTTCGTATTGGAAATAATTGACGGTAGTATATATACGGCATTTAAGACTCCCCAAATTATAAATGTCCAATTTGCCCCATGCCAAAAGCCACTTACGATAAAGATGATAAATGTATTGCGTATTTTCATCCATACACCTCCTTTGCTGCCTCCCAAAGGAATGTATAGATAATCCTTAAACCAGGATGAGAGTGAAATGTGCCACCGTCGCCAGAATTCGGCGATATCCCGTGAGAAGTAAGGGTATGCGAAATTTCTCAAAAGCTCAATACCAAACAATCTGGCTGTGCCTAGTGCGATATCCGAATATCCTGAAAAGTCGCAGTAAATCTGAAACGTAAAGAAAAGGGCGCCTATTACCAGCGTGCTTCCTGAATGTGCGTCAGAATTATTGAAAATCGTATTTGCATATTCAGCAGAATTGTCGGCTATAACTATTTTCTTGAACAAACCCCATAAAATTTGCCGAAGCCCGTCAATGGCTTTTGACGAATTGAATGTCCTTACCTTAACCAACTGAGGTAGCAGATGCGTTCCTCTCTCAATAGGCCCGGCTACGAGCAAAGGGAAAAAGCTAACAAACAGCGAGTAGGAAATGAAGTCTCGTTCCGGTTGAAGTCTTTCCTTGTAAATGTCAATAACATAGGACAGTCCGTGAAAGGTGTAGAAGGATATGCCTATTGGTAATATAACCTGCAATGTTTGAAGATTGGCTTGAAATCCCAATAACGCTAATCCACTGGCAAACGAATCGGCAAAGAAGTTGTAATATTTAAAAATACCAAGAAACCCGAGATTGATACCAATGCTTAACCATAGCCAGAACTTTTTACTTCTATGGTTAGGGCTTTCATGTATCTTAATTCCGGTAATATAATCCAGCAGGGTAGAGAATACCAGTAGCAGCATGAATCGCCAGTCCCAGCATGAGTAGAAAAAGTAGCTGGAAAATAGCAATACAATGTTTTGGAGTTTGAGATTTTTTTTCGCTAGAAACCAATGTAGGAAGAATACAATGGGTAAAAACAGAGCAAAGTGAATTGAATTGAAAAGCATATTTTTGATTTACAGATCTTGACTATTTTCATCATGGTGTTGAGTTATATGAACGAATAATTGATTGCAATAAAATGACTATATCACCTGGGAATTTTCGGGATATTATGTCGCGTTGAGTAGTAAAAACTGAATACGCTAAGAACTCAGTTTAGTATTAGAAGTGTCCGTCTAAATTAGAACAATATTGTTAGGGTTTCTTTACGAATTATTAAACGGTAATTCTGGCTTAGTTCCCGGGTTCACCAAGCGAAAGGCGGGCCATTGTCAATCCGACAAAACCCGCACACCTGCAGATAAATGCTTAATGACTGACCGCCAAAAATCCCCTCCATCTCCTTTCGCTTTTTTGGAAAGATTACAAAGGCAAAGGAAGAAAACAAGCCCGCTGCGGCTTGAAGAAATCAAGGCGGCCCTTCAACTAGGTTTTAAGCAGATAAAGGCGTACTAACAAAAAGAGGTTGCGAACACGCAACCTCTTTTCTTAATCATAACCTACGGCCATTTCGTTGACCAAGTTGTTTACAAAACCTTATAATTCTGCCCGGTTTGCCCGCCTGCTACGCTTTTGACATAAGCCTGCGCCACGCGATGCATTGAAACAGGCACGTGGCCAGGGAAAAATGGGAAATATCCAGGCGATTCTTCCACCACATCCGGTCCGACTGCATTGATCCGAACACCATTTTTGAGCTCGATAGCAGCGGCCCTCACAAAAGCGTCAATTGCACCATTTATTGCACTCACAGCAGCACCCAAAATAATCGGATCGTCTCCCATGGTTCCCGATGTTAATGTGAATGAGCCGTTTGGATTAATGTACTTCTGGCCGATCAGCACAAGGTTCACCTGACCCATTAGCTTGCTGTCTACTCCGGCGCGGAACTCGTTTTCAGTCATGTCTGCGAGCGGGCCGAAATGGCCGTATCCGGCAGTGCTTACCACCGCGTCGAACGGGCCTACTTTTTCGAACAGGGCTTTGATAGAAGCTGCATCCGCGATGTCCACCTGGAAATCGCCGCTTTTTGAACCGACCTGAATAATCTCATGGCCGTTTTCCAATGCTTTTACGACGTGCTTACCAATAGTACCGGTAGCGCCGATAATAATAATTTTCATAGTAATGATTGTTTTACAAAAAAGAGGAAAGTTTAACGTTAAGTGAGTTTCCTAACTTCTTCTGTAAAGGCGTTGTTGCCGAAGTTTTACTATCTGTTCCAAACACCAGTGCTGGACATTTGACCCTCAATTTACCGATTACTAACTCAACCTCACCAGTCAATCAACGGCTTTGAGAACAAAACGCTATTAACGTTTATTTGTGACGGCTTAATAAAGTTCTGGTACACACACTATGCTTTAACCTATACGCACACTATATTTTATTTTGGGATACAAAAACATACAGGCTATCCCAATCTGTCGCAACGCCGGAAGCAATTGATCTAATGTTGCTCGGCGATCTGGATCAGGTTTCCGCAAGTGTCATCGAACAATGCAATCGTAACATTACCCATCGTTTTGGGCTCTCCGGTGAACATTACCCCCAGTTTCACCAGCTTTCCATAACTTTCTCTGATATCATCGACACCAAACATGGTGGCAGGGATATGCGCATCAAACAATTCTTTCTGATACACCTTCGCAGGCCCGAAAGCAATCGGTTCCAGCAGCAGTTCCACCTGGTGACCGTCTTCCGGTGATACAACGGTCAGCCATTTATGCTCTCCAATGGGAATCTCATTTTTTACAACAAACCCCAGTTTTTCGGTATAAAATTGTTTTGCTTTTTCCTGGTCGTTGACCATTACGCTGGTTACAATGATTTTCATTTGCGTGAATTTTTAAGGTTTAGAATTTGAAATCAGGCAGTGGGAAGCGATTGTGCGGGTTTCCTTTTCAGGATCAGTGCACAAATCAATGATACGATAAGGCCTACGGGTAATATTTCAAAGTAGGTGAATAAAATGACCATCAATGGATTTCTATACATTTCGCGGTATCCATCCATTTTGACAGATTCGGCCTGCAACTCCTGCGCACTTGCGCCTTCCTGCTGTAATTCCCGCATAACGTGCGTGGCGTAACGTTCCATAAATTCCGGAACAAATAAATAGTAATCTACCAGCCAGACAGTCACGTAAATGGTCGAGGCAATTAAAGAAATATAAAGACCTATCTGAAATGCCTTGCCGAATGAAACAAAACCGCCATTGTATTTATCCCTGAAATTCCGGACACCTACGAAAATTAATGAAAAGGAGAGGAGCATGGCCGCATAGCCCAGCAGCATGTTCCCCTCAAAATTATTGCTGGAATAACAGACGGCGATGGACGACACCATGAACACCGACACAATGATCCCGGCAATGATGCCGCAGACAAGGACTATTTTTCTCATAACGCGATCGTTTGGTTTGGTTAGGCAGCAAAATTGGCAAGTCGATCGCTAAATTAACTCATACTTTTGGGTGATTTTACCTTTGAAGGGACTTTTTCATACCAAAGTATGATTGGCTGCTAAGGGATGAGGTTCAGGCGTTTGGCTTTTTCTACGGCCTGGGTGCGGCTCTTGACTTCCATTTTTTCGAACAATTTGGAAGAGTGGGTTTTAACCGTGTTAAGGGAAACAAAAAGCTGCCCGGCAATTTCCTGATTACTCAGTCCTTCCGCGATCAGGTTAAGCACTTCGAGCTCTCTTTTGCTCAGTCCCAGTAATGCCTGTTGCTGCTCATTGAACTGAAAACTTTTGCTTTCAACAAAAACCTTCTTCTCTATCACAACCGTCTCAACTTTGGGCTTAGTCAGTTTCATGGCGATCCAGATGCCCAGGCCTGTGAAAAGCAAGGCGATGGCGCCCGCGTAGATTTCGAAGATATGATTAATGATGATAAACCGCAGTTCCAGCCACTTCAAAAGGAACAGCAGCATAGCCAGCGATATCCCGTAAAGAATGGTTGGTTTGTGCTTTTGAAGAAATTCCGAAGTCATTCAAAATAGCGGTTGGCAGAGTTGTCGCATCAAAAATAATGTTTCCACAGAATTAATGGCATTCAGATAACCATCTTTTTACAGCCGCTTATAGCTAATGTAAATTACTTTTAATATTATATAATGTATGCTAATTACAAATAGTATTAATAGTAAGCATAAAAAAAGAGGCCATGAACACTCATAGCCTCATTGCTTCGTATAGCGGACAATTGAAATATTAATTCCCTCTTTCAAAGTAATATAACCTTACTTTGAAATAAACTTATTGAATCTGCTCTCTTTTCCATCGGCAGTTTCGCTCTGATATAGGAACTGGAGATCTCCCTCGTCGAACTTTTCAAAGAATTCGTCCCAGCCAATTTCTTCAAGCGTGTCTTTTCCAGTGTAGCCAGGGAAGTCAATTCTCAGTATGCCTGCTTCTGATTTTTTCTTATTCGTACCTTTCACCATTGCTGGTTTTCCGCCCCGCTGTTCCACCCAGGCACGAATCTCTTCATGGTCGGTTGTGGTGTTGGACTTGGAATCTGAGTCACTGTCCTTCTTCGCGCTGCTCTTGGGAGCCGTTTTAGACGCTGTTTTTGAGCCCGTCTTGGATGCGGCCTTTGTTTCACCTTTGTCTGCGGAACTTTTAGAAGCCGAAGTTGCCGACTTTTTCGAATCGCTCTTAGCAGCCGTTTTTGTTGTCGCATTATCTGCTGTGGACTTGGCAGCCGAAGTCGTCGATTTTTTCGGTTCTGATTTGGCGGCAGCTTTTGGAGCTGCCTTTGTTGCGGTTTTTGTTGCCGCCTTTTTAGTATCAGATTTTGCTGTTGTAGTAGCCATGATTATTGTTTGTTGATATACGCCTTTTATTAAAAAAGCATGCCGCGGAATGATAAAAAAAGGGTGCATCCAATATTTTGGATGCACCCGCTAAAAAGAAGAGGATCATGTGATTACCTTGAAGAAGATCCGCCAGGCATGTTGGCTAATTTAGCTTCATCATCAGCTATCTTTCTCTTCAATGATTCAATGTCTTTTCTTAGATCATCCAGATGATCCGACGCTTTTCTGGCGCGCTTAGCATCTTTTCTGGCGCCGCTTGCGCTATTTCCTGCACGGCGTGCCAGCTTCTTGTCTTGTGGGTCACCGCCCAGTCGTTCCGCATTTTTCTGATTATCATCGGCCGATCGCTGCGCTTGTTCCGCTGTTTTTTCAACATCACGGGTGGCGCCGTCCAGTTCATTTTCCAGTTTTGCGAGCTCGGTTTTGCGCTCATTCAATTTTTTATTCAGCTCAATACTCTCTTTTTGTTCTTTTAATGTATTGAGGGAATCCCGTGACACAACTTGTGCGGTCAGAGGCATGGCAACAGAGAGGAGTCCTAGCAGCGCTAGTGTCTGGATGGTCTTGATTTTCATATTGATATATTGTAAGGTCAAAACAGAATTGCAATAATCGTGCCGCAAATAAATGCCTGACAGGATTGGAATAGCGGCTTTTTGTGGAATTATAAGCGGTGGTTCTCGGTTACCTAACAGGCTTAACGGCCTGTTTTATCCACTCAATTATTACTAGCCATACTTTGAAAAATTTTCCAAAAGCTCTGCTACTCATTTGGGGAATGACTTTAACAGCTTGCGAAGGCGTATTTCAGTACAATCCCAATCAGGTCATTTTTAAGGAAAACGAGACCAATTTAAATCAAAAAAACATCGACCGCATCCATGCCATTCCTGTAAAGGACACGCTGCGGTTTATCCTGATGGGAGACACACAGCGCTGGTATGATGAGACAGATGATTTTGTGAAAAGTGCCAACAGTCAAAAGGACGTTGCCTTTGTCGTGCATGCCGGTGACATTTCGGACTTTGGGCTTTCGCAGGAATTCAAATGGGTGAATAAGATTATGGTCAAGCTTAATTGCCCTTACCTGACCGTTATCGGGAATCACGATCTTGTTGCCAATGGTCCCGCGGCCTACAAGAAAATCTACGGCCCTATGAATTACTCGTTCGAGTACGGGCACAACAAGTTTATTTTTATCAACACAAATTCAAGGGAATACATTTTCAACGGCTCGGTTCCCGACATTAACTGGCTGCAATCCCAACTGGCCGATAATCCGGACAATAAGAATGCAATCGTCGTGGCGCATATCCCACCTTTCGACGGAGATTTTGACCCGGCATTGGCGGATGATTACTCCGGCCTGCTTGCGAATGACAAGAATGTAAAGTTTACACTCTACGGTCACCAGCACACTTTCAAGGACGGAACGTTTTACAACGACGGTGTGCATTATTACCTCACAACCGCCATGGGAGAACGTGGATATTGGCTTTTGACAACCTGGAAAGGTGGTTATAAGGCAGAAAGAATTGAATACTGAATGCCATGAAAAAAATAATTTTACTACTTATCCTCCTTACGCCACTAACAACCTCTGCACAGATCCGCGATGATGTGGATGCGAAACGGAAGTGGTTTATGCCGGACCATATCAAATTGCAATTCGCCGGGAACATTGGTTTTTTATCCGGCGGCCCAGGTTACATTTCCCGGAACAAAACATTGGAAACCGACTTGCTGTTTGGTTTTCTGCCCCAGAAGTTTGGCGGCGATGGTCTGGTAAGCACTACGCTCAAAACCACTTACTCGCCATGGAGTATTCCACTGAAAAGCGACTATTATACCAAACCGTTTTCACTTGGTTTTTATCTGAGCTACACATTCGGGACACAGTTTAATACGAAACTTCCCGAACATTATCCCGTTGGTTATTACTGGTGGGCAACATCTTTCCGGCCGGGCGCATATATCGGCGGAAAAATAGGAAAGGATGTGTCGATCAAGAATCGCCAGCGGTCAGTGGAAGTGTATTATGAGTTGGGAACCTATGATTTGTTACTGATCAGTTATGTCCAGAACACGGGTTACCTGCGTCCGTCGGACATTGTGAACCTGGCACTTGGTGTGAGATTTGGTTTTTAAACACTTTTCTCATCTGCTTTTCGGGCAATGTCGCGGATCACATCATCCAGCTCTTTGGCCGACATCAGCAGATGGTCCAGAAGTTCCTGTTTTTCAATGTCGGTATGCTCATAGTTTTTGATGAGGTCCACAATGCCCATGAGCCTAGCCAGCGGGGCGCGCACTACGTGCGATTGCAGGAAGGCGATTTCTTCCACATAATTCCTGAGCCGCGACTTGCTTGACGTGATTATTTCGGAATTCTTCCTGTTTTCAAGGATCATTTTTAAAATCGCAACGGCCCGGTCTATCACATTCAGCTCATCTTCATCCGGTGTTTTAATGTGGTCGTAATAAATGGCGAAAGTTGCGGCAACATTGCCCTCAGAATCCAGAATAGGGTGCGACCAGCACGAAAGCAGTTGATGTGGAAGGGCCAGCTGCCTGTAATTTTCCCAGCGCGCGTCATTCGCGATATCACTGGAAATCACCTTTTCTTTCAGGTAAGCCGCAGTCCCGCATGACCCGTGATTATTCCCGATATCAAGCCCGTTCAATGCTTGAATATAAGCGACCGGCAAACTTGGGGATGACCAGTTGTCCAGTTTACCATCCACGATGCCCGTTATGGAGCACTTCATCCGCGGATAAATCTGCTCAATGCCCAATAGATACTCAGAAAGCACTTTTTGAAGCGAAATTTCTCTATCGGAATTTAAATCGAGGATCTTTTTTTCTAATTGTTCGAGGATTTCAAAGCGCTTGTTTTCAGTAACGTCCACCATTACACCGCGCAAAAGGGTAGGCACACCATTGGTTTTAATGACTGAGACAATGTCTTTCAGCCACACAATGTCGCCGGTTGCGGAAATCATCCGGTAGTCAAAAATATGATTTTTCCCCTCCCGGAGCTGGCGGTGGCAATAGCCGATCGCCTGCTCACGGTCGTCGGGATGAATGCGGTCCTGCCAGAAATTTTTCGTGTTTATCCAAACTTCCGGTGCGTAGCCAAGAATTCGGACTGCCTGGTCGCTTACAAAGGAGAACTCCAATGTTGCCACATCGGCTTCCCAAACAATTCCATCGACGGTCTGCACCAGGGACTCGAACCGGTCCTCCCAATTACCAACACGTGCAGCAGGTTTCGTAGCATTCCAGGTCTTGTCAAGGACCTTTCCATTAACCAAGCTCAAATCCATATTTCTGAATTTTGTTATTCGGGCACATCGTGGAGGTAAAAGCAGAGTATAATCACAATATATATTCAAAAAATCAATAAATCATGCTTTCGGTGAACTGATTTTTAACAGATATCTCCGGTTCGGGAGGTGTGATCGTTAACACGGGCAAAAAATACCCGTGTCAATTTTTATTTTCCCGCCTCAATTTTTCCTATCGCCGCTTCCAGGTCAATGCCTTCGCCGAGCACGGGTTTAAACAGATCTCCTTCATTTTCCAACCGGTCCATGGCATTCAGAATCGTAAAATGGCGCAGTTGCAAACCAATTTTTACTTCTTCCCAATGCAGCGGCATCGATACCGTTGCGCCTGGCTTGGGCCGCACTGAATAGGGAGCGGCAAGTGTTGCCTTGGGCCTGTTCTGGAGATAATCGATGTACAACTTCCCCTTCCGGTTTTTAGTCATCCGCTCGATGCTGGTGAAGCTTGGCAATTCCTGTTGCACCTGGCTGGCGACCCATTGCGCAAAGAGCTGGCATTGATCGTACGAATATTTTGCGCCCAGCGGAATATAAATGTGCAGGCCTGTGGAACCTGAGGTTTTGCAATAACTTTTAATGTCCAGCGAATCCAGCAACTGCTTGATAACGAGTGCCGTTTCTATCACTTGTTCGAATGTGTTGGTTGTGTCCGGATCAAGGTCGAGCAGGCACCAGTCGGGGTTGTCGGGTTTATTGGTGCGGCTGTTCCAGGGGTTCATATCAATGCAACCCAGATTCGCCATATAGAGCAATGCAGCTTCATCATTGCATATCATGAAATTCTTTTCCTGTTCTTCGTCATTGGAAGTGTAAGGGAATGTTTCTACCCAGGCCGGCACTTTACCTGTAACATCCTTTTGATAAAAACTTTTGCCGTCGATCCCATTCGGATAGCGGTTCAAAGACAACGGTCTTTTTTCCAGGTAGGGCAATATGAAAGGGGCTATCTGATAGTAGTAGTTGATGAGATCCCGCTTGGTGATTTTTTCCTGATGCCAGAAAATCTTGCTCAGGTTTGAAAACTTCACCTCATTACCATTGATTTTCCTAACCTGCGTCTCGTCGGTTGGATTAAGCAGCGTTTTACGTTTCGATTTTGCAGGCTTTGGAATAATTTCATCTTTTTTCTCCGACTTTTTGGCAGACTTAGCTTCCGGTTTCTTCTCCTCGTCAACCACTTGCTCGGTAGGCTGCTCGATCTCACGGACCACGTCTTTCGCCTTTTTATCTTCCCGGATTCCCTCAAATGACGGATGCCTGAATACGCCGTCCGAAGTCACTTCTGTAAAACTTACTTCACAAACAAGCTCCGGTTTAAGCCAGGTTGCATTTGCCTTCGGCGGATTGGGCCGGAAACGGGAAGGTTTGTTATAATCCGGCGTTTCCTTGAATGGACTGTTTTCTGTTTCCAGCGGTTTGAAGAGTTCCAGCATTTCCTTTTGCTGCTTATCCTTAAAACCAGTCCCAACCTTCCCCACATACTGAAGAACGCCCTGGTCATACGCAGCAAGTAGTAGCGCACTGAAATGCTTCGACGTGCCTGCGTTGCGGGTATAGCCCGCAATGATTACTTCCTGCCGTTTGTTAACCTTGATTTTAAGCCAGTCATTCGTACGCAGCCCGGCAAGATAAGGGCTGTCGGATCGTTTAGCGATAATGCCTTCCAGGCCCATTTCCCGTGCTGCCTCAAAAAAAGCAGTTCCCTCCGAAGCAATGCTGTAACCAATCCGGACCGGACTGTCCTCTGTAACAATGCTTTGCAGAATGGCTTTCCGCTCGGTCAGAGGCAAATGCATCAGGCTTTTACCTTCATACCAAAGAATATCGAACACATAGTAAATCAATTCTCCGTCCGCCTCGCTCCGCCAGTTTTGCAGAGCGCCAAAATCCGAATGGCCCTTTTCATTGATCACAACAACCTCACCATCCAGCACAGCATTGATTTTCCAATCGCAAAGGCCTTCATGGATGGGATAGAACTTGTCATTGAAAGATTTTTTATTGCGTGACTTCAGCTCTGTAACGCCTTTATTCATGTAGGCAATGGCGCGGTAACCATCCCATTTGACCTCGTATTCCCAACCGGGATCATCGAAAGGCCCGTCCACGAGCGTAGCGAGCATGGGCACAATGTCCTCAGGGAATGGCGCTTTTTTACCTTTCTTTAGAAGCGCTGCGGCGCTTTTTTCGTCGGATTTATCATCCTTTTCATTTGCTAAATATTCGTCGATCGGAGCGGCTTCGTCTTCCTTATCTTTCTTTTTTTCGGCTTTGTCAGCCTTCTTTTTGTCCGCTTTCGATTCTCCGTAAACGTTGTCTGTGGTCGCTTTTATTCCTTCCAGTGTTTTGTTTGAGATAACCGATTTGTCTTTTTTCGTAATGTCCGCGTCTGATGCAAATTTATCCCTGTGCTTAATGAGCAGCCAGGAGTTCTCTGACATTCCTTTTGTTTTGACCAATGCAAATTCACCTTTCAGTTTCTTGCCTTTCATCCTGATCTTCACGGAGCCGGAGGCAAGTTCTTTGAGTAGTATTTTTTCTTTCTCTTTCTTTGTCTTTGCTTCTTCCAATGGCTCATAAGTGCCTTCATCCCAAACCATTACAGTTCCTGCGCCGTAGTTGCCTTTCGGGATTATGCCTTCAAAATCTTTATAATCATAAGGATGGTCCTCAACCATCATGGCCAGCCGCTTCGTTGCGGGGTCCAGCGACGGGCCTTTGGGGACCGCCCAGCTTTTCAGCACACCATCCATTTCCAGCCTGAAATCATAATGGAGCCTGGACGCATGATGTTTCTGGATGACAAAAATGAGTTCTTCCGAATCAGCTTTACCGCCTTTTGGTTCAGGTGTTTTTTCAAATGAACGTTTCTCGTTGTATTTGGTCAGGCTCATGATTTTATTGGTTTAATGAACGTTAGTCTGTCAGCTCGGCGACAAGCTCTTTTAGTTTCGCACCGTTACGGAGTGCATGACCGCCGACGTCGTTATTAAAAAAGGCCCAAACCTCGTGGCCCTGCTTAATCCACTCGCCGAATTTCAGTGCATATTCTTGCAAGGTCTCATCGGAATAAGCAGAGCTATATAGCGATTCCGGGCCGTGAAAGCGGATAAAGATGTCTTTGGCAGTGATTTCTTCATAATAAGGAAACTTCTCCGATTGCGCGAAAACGAGGGTTACCTTATGTTTTTTCATCAGTTTGAGGCTTTCGTCGGAGAACCAGGATTCATCCCTTACCTCCATGGCAAAGCGGTATTCACTGTAATTGCTTTGAAGTAATTCATAAAATGGCCTGACAACCACGTCGTTAAACTTTACATTATCAGGCATTTGGATCAGCACAGGGCCCAGGTGTTGTTTGACGGGTTCAAAAATGTTGAAAAAGCGCTGTAAGGGTTCTTCCGGGTCATGGAGCTTCTTCATATGACTCAGATAACGGCTCATTTTAGGACAAAACAGAAAATCTTCAGGCACCATCGTGATCCATTTCAGGACTGTTTCCTGGGTGGGCAGTTTGTAAAAGCTACCATTCAGCTCGGAAACTGAAAAGTGGTTTGCGTAGAAAGAAATGTAATCGCTCGGCTTCATTTCATTTGGATAAAAGATCCCTTTCCAATGCTTATAGCTCCACCCGGAAGTCCCAATATGTATGCGATCCGTTGCTTTCATAACGTGATGATGTGGGAACGATTGAATAAAATAATCATACCGACTTGACCCTGAGCGCTGGCAGGAATGGTTTTTTCGTTGTTGGTTGCTTACCAAATCAATTTATGATGAGCGTTATTGATATTCTGGGCGAACAGGAGGAAACATTGGGAACTGCGGAAGACCTTCGTGAAGAGATCATTGTCGAAAGTTTGCAAGAGGAGCTTTCAGGGAGTTTGGTTAAAATAGAATTTGAAACTTCCATGGGACTGTGCAGGGGTTATTACCATTCCGGTGAGTTGGGCCATGAGGAAGTAAATATGGAAGAAGCGTCAATGGAGATTCTGAAAGCGTTATTCCCCGCTTGCAATGGTGTTTTTGTGCATCAGGCAAACCGCGATTGGGTTGAGATCAGTCTTGCTGAGCATATAAGCGGGTTTCCTGAATACAAACTTTATAACCGCGTTGTTTCAGGAGGGGCCGCATAGCTTCACAGCCGAATTCGGCAGGTTTGCGTAAAAAAATGTCCGTCAAATCCTCAATTATTTCGAAATTGGGACATTGAGTTACGCCAAGCCGTTATTTTATGAAGGATATCACCGTTGGAGATCTGAAAGCCATCAAGGTTTTTCAGGATGTGCCTGACGATCAGCTGCAATGGATGATCGACAGAAGCAAGCATTACGAATTGCCGGAAGGCGAATTTATGACCTCGCCAGGCGAACCGCTGACCGGCACCCATGTAATTTTTTCCGGCCGGATTGAGTTATACCGCATTCAAAACAATGCAAAACTCTTCATTGCAGAGCTGCTTCCCGGCACTATAACCGGGTCCCTTCCGTTTTCGAGAGGAAAAGTAGGCGTGGCTTATGGGCAATGTACAGAATTGACGCAGATCATGACATTCCCGGTTGAGCTGATGCGCGAATTGATCATTTCGCATTATGAGCTTACCCAGGCGCTGGTGATCGTAATGACGTCACGCGTGCGCGAATTCACGGAGTTGGAGCAGCAGAATGAGAAAATGATGGCGCTTGGGAAATTGTCAGCTGGCCTCGCCCATGAGCTTAATAATCCCGCTGCAGCGATTGTAAGAGGTTCTGTTTCTTTGAAAAAACACCTTTTGTTGCAGCCGGGAGCATTCAAAAAGCTGATCTCTATCCACCTTTCTCCCGAAGAAATAGAGCTCATCAATGAGAAAATGCTTCAAATCATGGCGACGAAGGACAGGCCGGTGATGAGCATGATGCAGCGTTCCGAGCGTGAGGACCAGATCCTCGATTGGCTTGACATGAACAGCATTGGGGAATGCGACGATATTGCCGAAAATATTGTAGAATTTGGCATCACCGAGGATGATCTGGAAGAGCTCAAAAGCAAAATCAACAAAGATGATTTTTCCCCGATCCTGCTTTGGATCAACAACAACCTGACCACCGAGCGGATGGTAGCCGACATTCAGGAAGCCTCCAAAAGGATCGCTGATCTGGTGGGATCGGTGAAGACATTCACGCACATGGACAGGGGCGGGGAAAAAGAAGTGATAGACATTCACGTCGGCATCAAAAATACGCTCACGATGCTGAATTATAAATTGAAAAAAGCTAATATTAAAGTTACAGAAGAGTTTGATCTCAGCCTGCCGCATGTTAAGGTGATGGTAGGCGAGCTTAATCAGGTCTGGACGAACCTGATTGACAATGCAATAGATGCGCTGGAAAACCAGCCTAATCCCGAATTGCGGATCATTACACACCGCGATAAGGAGTTTGTAAAAGTCTCCATTTGTGACAATGGTCCCGGCGTTCCGGCTGAGATCAAGAACAAAATCTTCGATCCGTTTTTTACAACAAAGTCTGTTGGAAAAGGGACGGGATTGGGGCTGGACGTGGTCATCCGCATTATAAAGCAGCACCACGGCTCGGTAACATTGCACAGTGCGCCGGGTAAGACGGAATTTTTAGTTTGTTTTCCTATCAATAATTAATTTAGATTTCTTTTTACCCTTTAACAGCAGTCTACTATGGGTTTGCCCATTATATTTTCAATTGACGACGATCCACAGGTTTTGCGGGCCATCAGCCGCGACCTGAAAGCCCAATATAGGGACAAATACCGCGTACTGAGCACTTCTTCCGTTAGCGAAGCCATGGAAAGCCTGGTCGAACTTCAAAATAAAGGCGAAGAAGTGGCCATATTTGTTTCCGATCAGCGCATGCCGGAGATGCAGGGCGTTGATTTCCTGGAAAAAGCAATGGCTATTTTTCCGTTCGCCAAAAGGGTTTTACTCACCGCTTACTCAGATACAGATGCGGCCATTAAGGCGATCAATGATGTACAGCTGGATTATTACCTGATGAAACCCTGGGATCCGCCCGAAGAAAAGCTGTATCCCGCCATCGACGAATTACTGCACGACTGGCAGGCTAATTACCGTCCTGACTTTACGGGCATTAAAGTGATAGGTTATCAGTTTTCTCCTA
Organism: Dyadobacter chenhuakuii; assembly: GCF_023821985.2. Lineage (NCBI taxonomy): Bacteria > Pseudomonadati > Bacteroidota > Cytophagia > Cytophagales > Spirosomataceae > Dyadobacter > Dyadobacter chenhuakuii. The sequence goes on from NZ_CP098805.1 coordinate 1,437,667, forward strand.
AGTCACATGAAATCAAGGACTTTCTTGCAGGTAATCTTGTTCCGTATCAATGGATGGATGCCAGTTCGAGTGATATAGGCAAGCAGATCATCAAAACCAACGGACTTTGCCCGACGGACTTTCCAACAGTAATTTTCGAAGACGGGACACTTCTGAGAACGCCGTCTTTGCTGGATGTTGCTTCGCATATCGGATTGAATGCAAAGGTGAAGCTGCAAGTTTATGATGTGGTCATTATCGGTGCGGGCCCGGCAGGGTTGGCGGCATCCGTATACGGCGCATCGGAAGGTTTAAGTACTTTATTGATCGAGCGCAAAGCGCCTGGTGGCCAGGCTGGTACAAGTTCAAGGATTGAAAATTACCTTGGTTTTCCAGCAGGTTTGAGCGGGTCAGAATTGACCAGGAGGGCCATTACGCAAGCCACACGTTTTGGAACAGAATTCCTTTCGCCACAGTCGGTGAAGGAGATCAAATTGAAGGATCAGTACAAAACCATTGTGCTGGAAGACGATACGGAAATCAATGCGAGAGCGGTCGTAATAACAACCGGCGTTGACTATCGCAAGCTGGAAACCAAAGGAATAGCGGAGTTTACGGGCAAAGGCATTTACTATGGCGCTGCCAGCACAGAAGCCAGTTCCTGCGGTAATAAGGATGTTTACGTCCTTGGCGGAGGTAACTCGGCGGGCCAGGCAGCCATGTATTTATCCAAATTCGCCAAAAACGTTTACATTATCGTCCGTAAGAACGATCTCACTTCTTCAATGTCGTCCTATCTTATCGACCAGATCAAAAACACAGATAATGTCTCGATCCTGGGTTGTACGGAAATTGTGGAAGCAAAAGGGGACGAGCATTTGGAGGCTTTAAGATTGGTTGACCTCAATTCCTCGGAAGAGCGTGAGGTTCCGGCCGATGCGCTGTTCATCTTCATCGGGGCCAGACCTTATACGGATTGGGTTGGTTTACAGATCATTAAAAACAACAAAGGATTTATAGAGACCGGCCGCGATATGAAGAGTCACGAGAATTTCAAGCAGGTCTGGAAAATGCAGCGTGACCCTTATTTGCTCGAAACCAGCTCGCCCGGCATTTTTGCCGCAGGCGACGTACGTGCCGGTGCCATGAACCGTGTCACTTCGGCAGTCGGAGAAGGTTCTATGTCGATTAGTTTTGTTCACCAATATTTAAGTGAAGTATAATGGATCAGGTTTGTCAACACATTAAGGAAATCACCGAAATCAAAAAAGAGGCTGCTCACGTATGCGAGGAATGCGTGAAAGTGGACGGCAGATGGCTGCACCTGCGGACCTGCCAGACCTGCGGCGCAACATTATGCTGTGACAGCTCGCCGGCCAAACACATGACGCAGCATTATCACCAAACCGGCCACCCAGTTGCCAGCTCGGCGGAGCCCGGCGAACAATGGCTTTGGTGTTACAAGGATGAATCATTTGTCGAATACAATTAAGCATTGAAATTTCGGGATTGAATTTTGTAACTTCGTTTATGGAAAAACCGACTTCAATCCCGGAGTTTTATAAAGACACTTCACAGCTGATCCCGGAGCCAGTCCAGAAGGAGATAGGCCATTTTAACATTTTCCGGACGGAGGATCTTTTCAGGGATTCCAAGCCGAAAGCAGTTCCTTACAACCGGCGGGCTTACTATAAGATCAGCCTCATCCTGGGCAGGAACCGGGCTGAGTACGCGGATAAAGTTATTGATATTGAGCATAATGCATTATTTTTTGCTACGCCGCAAATTCCTTATAACTGGCAGCCCTTGGACGATAAGCAGTCCGGAATGTTCTGTATTTTCTCGGAAGATTTTCTTACCCAAAACAACAGCGGGATCTTGTTAAAGGATCTGCCTGTTTTCAAGCCGGGAAATGTTCCCATTTTCTTTCTCAATGATGAGCAGCTTGCGGACGTAAAGCACATTTTCAGTAAAATGTTCAAAGAGGTTTCTTCCGATTATGCATTCAAATATGATCTGCTGCGTAATTATGTGCTTGAACTGATCCATAGCGGGCAGAAGTTACAGCCGGCAACAGGTCTGTTTAATGAAACCAATGCGCATAAGCGCGTTTCTTCCCTTTTTATTGAGCTGCTCGAACGCCAGTTTCCTATCGAACCGCCGCACCAGAAACTCATGTTCCGTTCGGCAAAGGATTATGCGGATCAGCTGGCGATCCATGTCAATTATCTCAATAAGGTTTTAAAGCTGGTAACGGGCAAAACCACGACGGAACTCATCATTGAGCGCATTATCAAAGAATCCAAGATCTTGCTGAAACACACAGACTGGAACATTTCCGAGATCGCGTACAGCCTCGGATTCGAGGAACCTTCACACTTTAACAACCTCTTCAAAAAACACACAACATTAAGTCCGCGTGCGTTTCGCATGTGAGATTTGATTTTTGTAAGTTTTGATTTGAAACCGGCAAGCTTCCCTTTGCTGCATGGCATAACTTTGTTCCATCAAAAAATCAAACTAACAAAAAGATGGAACAAGGAAATAAAATAGCGCTGGTAACAGGCGCCAGCAGAGGATTGGGGAAAAATATGGCGCTCAATCTCGCTCAGCAAGGAACCGACATTATTGTCATATATCGCAGCAAGGAACAGGAAGCGATTGAAGTTGTGAAGACGATCGAAGCCATGGGCAGAAAAGCCGTCGCTATGCAGCTCGATACGGCGAACACAAAGCTTTTTGATACATTTTTTACGGATCTTCAATCCGTTCTGGAAACTACCTGGAACCGGAAAACTTTTGATTTTCTGATCAATAATGCCGGCATTGATGCCAATTCTAAATTTACTGATACAACAGAGGAGGATTTCGACGCTTTAATGAATGTGCATTTCAAAGGCGTTTACTTTCTGACCCAGAAAGCATTGCCTTACATTGCAGACAATGGCCGCATTATCAACCTTTCCACTGGGCTAACCCGTTTTGCAACCCCGGGTTATGCAGCATATGCATCTATGAAAGGCGCTATTGAAGTGTTAACCAAATATTTGGCGAAAGAACTGGGACACAGAGGCATTACCGTGAATATCGTGGCACCCGGGATCATTCACACCGACTTCACTGAACGAGCATTCAAGGCGCACGAGGGATTGGAAGCGCAGATTAATTCCATCACTGCATTGGGCCGGGTAGGAGAGCCGCAGGACATTGGCGCGGTGGTTGCGTTCCTTTGCACCGAAGGCGCCCGCTGGATCAATGCCCAGCGGATCGAGGCCTCGGGTGGGATGAACCTTTGATGTTAAATCTTCTTACCGGCGAGTTTCAAATGCAGGTCAATATCGTTCTTGATGACTGCATCGTCTGGCAAGGCAGGATCGGTGGCGTAAGTGATACCCCATTTGGTCCTGTCTATTTTTAATTTAGCTTCTACTTTGAGATTATCTCCGTTCAAGTCAATTTTCGCAGGAAATGAGATGGAATGCGTGATTCCCAGCATCGTTAAATTTCCGGTCACCAGTTGATTCGCGCCTGCAATTACATTCTCACCACTTCCGTTGTAAGAGGCGACGCCTGTAATGTTGAACTTTACTTCCGGGTGAAGCGCCATGTTAAAGAAGTCCGGGCTTTGCAAATGGTGCACCAGCGCATGCTTCAATTCCTCTGTCGGCAGGTTAAAGTTGACGATAGAGGCTATCGGAATGGTGAAAGAACCGCTCTTGACCTGTCCTTCACGAATGACCAGGCTTTCACTTTTGATGGCAATGGAACCTTCATTGAAATACTCATTTCTGAGATATCCCTTCCATTCTGCAACGGAGACGGATTCATCGAGCTTGAAATTTGTTGATTGCACATCGTGATCTGCGCAACCGAATGCAATTGAAATTGAGGCTAATAGACTACAAAGTTGCTTTTTCATTGTTGTTTTTGTTTTGCTTGCTTGATCATGGCTTTGATTTATGATGCAAAACTAAGACGTGCACGCACGGAAGCGCCTACGCAAAACGGAGTAAAACCTACGCAAGACGAATTATCCGTAATTGATCTTGGAATAGGTATTCGTTTGAATAAATGTGATATTTACAGGGAGGAACCAGAACTAAATCCCCTGTAATGTCAGTAAAAGGGCCTATAATATTGATTGAAGACGATTCCGATGACCAGTTTCTGCTTAAAAGCATCGTGGAGGAATTGCAGATACCAAACCCGATTATTTTCTTTTCAAATGGTCTGGAAGCATTGCTTTTCCTGGAAACGACCACAGAGCAGCCGTTCATCATTTTTTGTGATATTAACATGCCGGTTATGAACGGGCTGGAACTCCGCCAGCGTATTGAGCAGAATGAGTATTTAAAGAAAAAGTCGATCCCATTCGTGTTTTTGAGCACGGCCGACAATCCCCACATCATATCCGTTGCCTACGAGGCCACGATCCAGGGATTTTTCAAAAAAGAGAATAGTTTTGAAGATCTGAAAAAACGGATCAGGATCATTTTCGAATATTGGCAAAGCTGCCTGCACCCGAATAATTACGTATAGCGCAAGCAGCATTCAATGCGAGGCGTCTATTTCACCCAAAGACTATCCGTGAAATAGTGTTTGCAATCCAGGAAGTGTTCGATCACTTTGAAGCCATTATTTTCTGCCGTTTCTTCGATTTCTTTTAATGTATATTTTTTAGACAATTCTGTACGGATCAGCTCGTTCTGCGCGAAGTCGTAGCATTTGTCGATGCGTTGCAAATGTATTTTCTGCGCCGCCAGACTTACCAGATAACTCCTCACTTCGCCGTTGATAGGGTTATAATGGGAATAGAAGTCAAATTGATTGGTTTTGATGTTCCCGCCCAGTTCGCGATTGATCCGCGTAAGGAGATTCATATTGAATGCTTTGGTAATTCCTTGCGGATCATCATAAGCGTTGCGGATTGTAGCCGGGTTTTTCTGTAAATCGAAGCCTGTCAGCAATTTGTCTCCTGGCTTCATGCTTTGCTTGAAGCTGGTGAGCAGATCGTTCACCTCATCTTTTTCATAATTCCCAATGTTGCCTCCCAGAAAAAGAAACAAGCTGGGCGTTTCGGAAGAAGCCAGCTCCTCAATCATTGAAAAGTAATTCCCGATCATCGGTTTGATCTGTAAATCAGGCAGATGGTTGAGCATATTAGCTTCGAGCTCTTCTATGGCTTTTGCGGAAATATCAATTGGCACATAAGAAAATTGCACCCCGTTCTCAACCAGCGTTTTAAGCAATTGGCGCGTCTTGATGCCATCACCAGCCCCGAACTCCACAATGTTAAAAGGCTGATCAAAGTTTAGCCGATCAAGGATCTGATTTCCCTGCAAAGACAGGATTTCGAATTCACAGGCCGTAGGGTAGTATTCAGGCATTTTCATGATATCCTGAAAGATGACGCTGCCTATATCATCATAAAAATATTTGGAAGAAATGTGCTTCAATGGCGCCGAAAGGCCTTTGTGTATATCTTTTGCGAATGTATTGTCCGACATAATGTTGTGTTGATTCAATTACTTCACCAGCCTGATGCCCGTGTATTGCCAGCGTTCGTGTGCTTGAAAAAAGTTTCGGTAAGTTTTGCGGCTATGCTCAGGTGAGGTAGCAACAGATGCTCCACGGAGCACCATTTGGTTAATCATAAATTTGCCGTTGTATTCGCCCACAGCGCCCGGCGCCTTCGAAAAGCCAGGATAAGGCAAGTAGGCGCTATTTGTCCATTCCCAGCGCTTGCCCCATTGGAACTGATCCGATGCAATTTCCCACTCCGCTTCTGTTGGCAACCGCATGCCTCTCCATTGCGCGTAGGCAGAAGCCTCGTATAGGTTAATGTGGCTCAGGATCGCTTCCGGGTTCACTGGCTGTAACCCGTCCAGCGTATAGTAATGCCACGCTCCTTTTATTTTGTGCCAATACATGGGAGCATTGATCGCATGGTCGTTGACCCAAGACCAGCCTGCATCCAGCCACAGGTTAAAATCCTGATAACCGCCCGCTTCCATAAATTCAATATATTCGGCGTTGGTAACCAGTGCTTTGGAAATTTCAAAATCGTGCAGATACACTTTATGCCTGCCCAGTTCATTATCAAAGCAAAAGCCGGAACCATTGAACCCTATCTCGTAAACGCCCTCCGAAATCTGTGCAAATCCGGATTCTTCATTAGCGTCATTCACCAGATTGTGGCCCGATTTGTAAACCGGAAACAAGGGATTATGACCCAGGATATATTTAATGTCGGTAACGAGCAGTTCCTGATGTTGCTGCTCGTGGTGCAGGCCGAGTTCTACCAGCGTTAATGCTTCGGGATCTGTTAATGTTTCGAGCAGGTCGGACATATGACGATCCACATGTTGCCGGTAAGCATACACATTTTTGGTCGTCGGGCGTGTAACATTTCCCCTGTCGGTGCGCAGGGTGCGTTCGCCTACATTGTTATAATAACTATTGAAAAGATAGTTGTAGTCGTTATCAAAAACCTGGTATCCGGGGTGGAAAGGTTTGAGGATGAATGTTTCAAAAAACCATGTTGAATGCGCCAGGTGCCACTTCGGCGGACTTACAAACGGAACAGGCTGCGGGACATAATCTTCGGTTTCAAGAGGCTCACAAATCGTTTCCGAATGTTGCCTAACACGATTGTATGCTTCACTTATGGCGGTGGTTGTCAGCGGATACATATTCTTTTAAATCTGTAATAGTTCTTATATTCAATGATTGTGCCTGTTCTTTGCGCATCATCAAAGCATAGGCATTATTGAAACCGATCGGTTTGAGCCATTGCAGGTTATACTGCTCGTCAAAGCCTTTTTGAACGTAACTAAAAACCTTCTCACGACTGCCTGCAAGTGCTGCCAGGTCGTTTTTCGAAGGTTTCAGGATTACCAAAAGCCCCGTTCCTGTGTATTCAGGATACATATCGATCTCGTTATTGGTTAATGCATCAAAACAGATCTTCGTTCCGCCAAGTCCCGTTTTTGTTTCAACTTTTAAATCCGTATTCCCTTCGATGAGCGCTTTGTATATGTTGATCAGAATGTATTGCTCGGCAAAGATTTTGGAGCCCAGCCGGATCGTGCCTTTGTTTCCGTTTCGGGGCTTCTTGTATAGGTTATTGGTCAAAATAAAGTCGTGAGCCACTTTTTCGGGACTTTGTTTCAGATAATCAACCCGGTAATTCAGATCGGTCATAGTGGAATCGTTGATCTTTCCGGACAAGAGATTCAATGCGTTTTCCAGTTCCGGATATTGAAGCAAAACCTCTTTTCTAACCAATGGAGAGGCGTAATAGGGCGGAAAAATGCGTTTGTCGTCTTCGAGTGTAATAAGGTTGTATGCTTTAAGCCTTCCGTCCGTGCTATAACCGCTGATGACATCGATTTTCTTTTCATATGCCGCTTTATACATCACCGCATCGCTGATCACAACGGTCGGCATATCCAGTTTGTATTTTGATTTTAAACCCAGATAACCATCTTCACGCACCATGAACTCCGGTGTAAAGCCACCCAGAATTTTCGCATCAGCATAAGGAAATATGTAAAATGAGGAAAGTAAAAGCAGTAAAACAGGCAGAATAGAGGACACTTTACGCATCTTCCTGACATTCGCTCTTTGAACCAAAGACAGCAGCATATCAAAAAATATGGCGAGCAATGCGGCCGGGATTGCGCCGGCCAGGATCATGTTGGAATTGTTCAACGCAATGCCTCCGAAAATAAATTCGCCCAAACCGCCCGCTGCAATGTATGCTGCAAGTGTCGCAACGCCCACATTAATGACCGTCGCCGTGCGAATCCCAGCCAGGATCACCGGCATAGCAAGCGGAAGTTCCACATTAAACAAAACCTGCCAGCTACTCATGCCCATCCCACGGGCGGCTTCCGTCACCGCCGGATTCACGCCGCGAATGCCCGTATAAGTGTTCCTGATGATGGGGAGCAACGCATACAAAAACAACGCAGTGATCGCCGGAAGCGCGCCGATGCCGAGCAGCGGGATCATAAAGCCAAGCAATGCGATGCTCGGAATGGTCTGCAACACGCCCGCAATGCCCAGGACGAGCCATGCTGCCTTATTTCGCTGCGCGATCCAGATTCCCAGCGGGAGTCCTATCACGACGGCGATCAGCAAAGAAATACATGTCAACCCGATGTGCGCAAGCGTCTGGCTCCAAAGTTTATCGGATTGCTGCGCCATGAATTCCCACAAACTTTGCTGCACCTCCATTAAATCTGCTGTTTTAACTTTTGGTAAGCTTCCTGAATGTTGGAAGTCGTGAATAACTTTAATGTATTGGCAGCCTGATTACGAACAGCCAATGCTTCATTTCCGGATTTTGAAAGGAGCTCCATCCCCGACCATAAGCTCGTGCCAGCACTCACCTCGGCATTAGGCGTATTATGCACGCTGTTATGCGAAGCAAAATCGGTAGTAGTAACCACATCCCAAATGTCCTCAAAGGTGATCGCGCTCAGTTCGAGAAACAAGCGCTGGTGATCAAAGAATGTTCGGGCAAATGTATTCGCGGGTTTCAGAATCAGCTCTTTTGCGGTTCCGGTCTGGACGATTTTGCCTTTGTCCATTAAACAAATGCTGTCTCCGAGCTCAAATGCTTCCTGTACATCGTGCGTTACGAGCACAATGGTTTTTTGTTTCAATTCAGGCAATTCCAGAAACTCCTTCCGCACCCCAGCGCGCGTAATCGGGTCCAGCGCGCCGAAAGGTTCGTCCATTAATAAAACGGGCGGGTCAGAAATGAGCGCACGCGCAATGGCGACACGCTGCTGCTGGCCGCCGCTCAGTTCATCCGGATATTTGTGGCCGAACGTTTCCAGCGGAAGCTTCAACTGGTTCAGTAACTCCTGCGCTCTTTTGCGGGTTTTGGCCTTATCCCATTTCAATAATTTAGGAACAACCGATACATTTTCCTCAACAGAATAATGCGGGAAAAGACCATTGCTCTGGGAAACGTAACCGATTGTACGTCTGAGCAATTCCGGTTGCTGATCAAAAATATTCTGGCCATTGATGGAAATAAAACCGCCCGACGCATCGATCAGGCGGTTAAGCATCTTCAATGTTGTGGTCTTTCCACATCCGCTGGTGCCCAGCAAAACCATGGTTTCACCTTCTTTTACTTCAAAAGAAATGTCATCAACTACCCGGATATCATTAAAAACTTTGCTAATGCGTTCGGCAATGATCATGAGTTTACTGTTCCAGCGTCATGAAAAGATTGTTCAGCGATTCCGCGTAAGTCGGGTGCGCGAAGACGCCGTTCATCAGGCGGTCGTACGTAACATTTCCCATCATGGCCATTTGCAGAATAGTCACGATCTCTCCGCCTTGTTCGGCCAGGACCGAGGCGCCCAGGATCTGTTTCGTTTTGGCGTCGATTACCGCTTTCATCATCCCGCGTTCGTCGCCGGTTTCAATGGAGCGTGCTACGCTGTCATTTTTTATCGTCGCTACAAGTATGTCGAGCCCTTGCTCGCGCGCTTCCTGTTCCGTGATACCCACGCGGCCTAACTGCGGATCGATGAACATGCAGTAGGGGACGAGCCTGTCTTTTGTGGATGCATTTCCTTTGCTGATAACATTCTCGCTGATAATGCGGTAGTCGTCGTATGAAATGTGCGTGAATGCCGGGCCACCTTTCACGTCCCCCAATGCATAAATGCCTGCCGCAGACGTTTCCAGCTTATCATTCACTTTTATATAACCCTTTTCATCGACGTCCACACCGGTTTTGTCGAGGCCAAGCTCTTTTGTTTGCGGCCTTCTGCCCGTTGCAACAAGGATATGCGAGCATTCCAGCACGGTTTCCTTGCCGTTTTCATCAACCGTCACGGCAATATGATCTCCATTTTCGGTAACTGATTTCGCTTTGGTGTTTGTAAGAACCGGAATGTCTTCCTCTTTCAAAACCTTGGTAACTTCCTCCGCAATGTCTGCATCTTCCTTTTTAAGGATCCGCCCTGATGGCTCTATGATGGTCACTTTGCTTCCGAATCGCTTGAACATTTGTCCGAATTCCAGTCCGATATAGCCACTGCCGAGCACGAGTAAATGTTCGGGAATGCTGTCGAGTTCCATGATGCTGGTGGAAGTCAGGTAATCAACACTTTCAATGCCATCTATCTTTGGAACAGAAGGTTTTTCCCCTGTATTGATGAAGAATTTATCTGCAGTAAAAACAGCTGTTCCGCCATCATTCAATGTTACAGTAATTTCCTTATTGCCTGAAAACGTTGCGGTTCCATAAAACAGGTCCAGGTTTTTTGTTTCCTGAATGCTTTTCTCGGAACTGCTGCGCATGCGGTGCACAATGTCGTCCTTACGCTTTATGATAGCTGAAAAATCAACATAAAAATGATCGGTAATAACGCCTAAGCTTTTATTGTGATAGACAGACCAAGCTGCTTTTGCAGAAGCGATCATTGCTTTGGTAGGGGAGCACCCATCGTTCACGCAAGTCCCGCCGACCCATCTTTTTTCTATTAATGCTGTTTTTAAGCCAGACTCGGCTAATTTTCTGGAAAGGGGCGTTCCGGCTTGTCCGGAACCGATTGCTATGGCATCGTAATGTTGCATAGAGGCGGTGTGTTAATGGGATGTAAGATTTGAAAATGCAATTACACCAAATAACAACAAAAGCGTGCCGTCGGGACACGCCTTTTGCAATATATTCCGTCAGATTTTAAGAAAAGTAAGCCCGGGAATTTTCCTTATCAATATTGATCTGTCGAACCAGCATATCCAGGCTTTCGAATTTTTGCTCCGGACGCAGGTAATGCAGCAGTTCCAGTTTTAGATCTTCGCCGTAAATTTCTTTATCAAATTCGAATAAGTTGGCTTCGATCGTCCGCATGGTTCCGTCCACGGTCGGCCGTACGCCAATGTTCAGCATGCCCTTGAATTTTTCACCGTCGTAAGTTGCTTGAATGACGTAAACGCCGTTCATCGGGATCAGCTTATACGACTCGTGCAAATGCACATTCGCTGTCGGGAAGCCGATGGTGCGGCCCAGTTGCTTGCCTTTGACCACAGTGCCCGAAAGCGTGTAGGGTCTGCCTAATAAGCCATTCGATTCGCCTATATGCCCGGTAACCAAGGCTTTACGAATCCTGGAAGAACTGATGGCAAGATCCTCAATGTCTTCGCGCGGAATCTCTTCCACCTCGAAACCATAGGAAGCACAATTTTCCTGCAAAAACTCAAAGCTTCCCTCGCGGTTGCGTCCGAAACGATGGTCGTAGCCAATTACCAATTTTTTGGTCCCGATCTTTTCAACAAGGATTTCCTTAATATACTCGTGGCATGACAGCTCTGAGAAAGCCCGGGTAAAAGGGACGATCAGCAAATGGTGAATGCCCAATTCAGAGAACAGCTCAATTTTTTCATCAATGGTCGAAAGGAGTTGCAAACCCTGGCTGTCATCTGAAACAACCATACGCGGGTGCGGCCAGAAAGTAAGCACAACGGTTTCTCCGCCAGACTGTTCACTGATTTCCCGAAGCCGGGAAAGTATTTTTTTATGTCCAAGATGCACACCGTCGAATGTGCCACTTGTTACGACGCCATATTCCAGTTTTTCAAAGGAATCCAGGCTGTGATAAATATTCATTCGTCCACTTCTAACTTCAATTCAAGTCTTTTTTGCTGAATGAAATCGGTAAGATTCCACGCATCCTTCAATTCAAACGCTCCGATCCGGGTCCTGCATAAAGCGCTCATATAAGCGCCACTGCCCGCCAGCTGACCGAAATCGCGAACCATACTGCGAATATAAGTACCTTTTGAACAAATGATCCTAAAATCAACCGAGGGAAAATGCGTGGCGTCAATTTCAAAAAGCGAAATTTCAACATTGCGTTTCTTAATCTCGATTTCTTCGCCGCGCCGCGCCTTCTTGTAAAGCCGTTCGCCATCGACACGCAATGCCGAGTAAATCGGGGGTGTCTGTGCGATGCTGCCTGTTAATGCCAGCCGGGCACTTTCCAGAATTTCTGCGGTGATGTGATTTGTTGGATATTCGGCATCGAATTCGGTTTCCAGGTCGATAGAAGGCGTTGTTTTGCCCAGAACCAATGTCCCTGTGTATTCCTTTTCCTGCGCCTGATAGGTGTCGATCTGCTTTGTTTTCTTGCCGGTGCACAATATAAGCAAGCCCGTAGCCAGCGGATCCAATGTGCCGGCATGACCGATTTTCTTGAATTTGCAAGCTCTTTTGAGCTTATTGGCCACGTCAAATGAAGTCCAGGTCAAAGGCTTGTCAATGAGAATGACTTCGCCTTCGTCCGGTATGTTATTTTCGTTATTCAAATTTTGGAATGCGTATTAAATGAAGCGCTTAGACAACGTCCAGCTTGTAGCCTGAGGCAAGCAGCCCTAAAAGGATCAGCCCGAGAATGATGCGGTAATAACCGAAAACTTTGAAACCATACTTGGTCAAAAAGCTGATAAAGAACTTGATGGCCAGCATAGCCACCACAAATGCAACTGCATTCCCGATCAAAAGCACTTTAATGTCTTCCGCTTGAATGGTGTCGTAGGTTTTCAGCAACTTATAGCCGCCTGCTGCTGCCATGGTTGGCACTGCCAGAAAGAAGCTGAATTCTGCTGCCTGCTTGCGCGAAAGCCCCTGCAACATTCCGCCGATAATGGTGGAAGCTGATCTCGAAACGCCCGGAATCATAGCTATGCATTGAAAAAAACCGATTTTAAGCGCATCAAAGTAAGAAATCTCTCTTTCGCGGGTGTTATCGTTGGCAATGCGGTCGATGAAGATCAAAATGATACCGCCTACAAGCAGTGAAACGGCAACCACCACAACGTTTTCCAGCATCGCATCAATAAAATCATTGAGCAAAAACCCGATGACAGCGGCCGGAAGAAACGCTACAAATAATTTGAAATAGAAATCTGTGGTCTGGAAAAATCGCTTCCAGTAAAGCACCAGAACGGATAATATCGCACCAAACTGGATATTAACCGTGAACATTTTAGTGAATTCCAAATGACTGATCCCCATGAAAGAAGAGGCGATGATCATATGGCCGGTAGAGGAAACGGGCAAAAATTCGGTAATTCCTTCAACAATTGCTAAAATAATGGCTTGCCAAATGCTCATGAATTACGAGGTTTACGTAGAATCGCCCAAAACTCGATGATAAAGCCGCTAATGGTCACCAGCGGGCCCAATGTCAATCCCAGAAAGCCGAAACCGAATTCCGTGCTGTCGAATGTCATGATCAGGAATCCGGCAAGGATCAATGCAATGCCGATTAACATCGTCGTGTAGTTCGATGTCGAAAATGGAAGTTTGTTTTTTGTGTTGTTCATCAGTTTGCGATTTACTATGATCTGAACGGTAATGTTTTTTGAAAAGAATGCCTCAGTAAAGGTCATCCAGGGCCATTCTCAGATAGCGCGTAAGCGATTGGTAAGTGCTGGCTATGCCGATTAAAATGCCAAGAATAAGGACTGTTCCAACCAGGATAATGATCTTGTCATACTCCTGCAACATGCCCAAACCTTCCACATTCCGAACTGCAAGCTGTTGCAAACCAACCAGCAATGCACCGGCCAGAACGCCGCCGATCAGTCCCTGAATGGCGCCACGCATTACGTAAGGACGCTGGATAAAGCCATTGGTGGCTCCTACAAGCTGCATACTACGGATCAGGAAACGCTGGGAATAGATGGCAAGGCGGATGGTGTTGTTGACGAGCAACACGATGATAATCAGCATGATCAATGCAAAGCTGGCCAGGACCACGTAAATTTTGGTGACGTTACGGTTAATGTTATCTGCCAGATCTTCCTGATAAACGACCTCGTAAACGCCTTTGATCTTTTCCAGCTCTTTCTTGATCGCCTGCAATTTGGCTTCTTCGAAATAATCTTCCTGGATTTTTACACGGTAACTGTCACGCAAAGGGTTTTCGCCCAAGAAAGTAACAAAATCTTCCTTCGTCCCTTCAATAAATTCTTTGGCAGCTTCTTCTTTGGAAACAAAGGTGATCGGCTTTACTTCCGATGACGCAAGGACAAATGGTTTCGCCTGAATTACTTTTAATATGGAATCCTGGCCCGCCTGGGTTTCTTCTTTATTCAGGAATACGCGGACCTCAATGTTTTCACGGATAATGGAAACCAGTTTTTTGGATTGGATCACCAGCAGCCCGCAAAAACCGATCAGGAACAATGCAGCCGTGAGGCTCATTACAATCATTGCATTGGGGTAACTTCCAATCTTCTTTTTTTTAGGCATAAGAGCGTAAGGTTTCGCTTAGCAGTTGGTTCAGACTCAGGAATGAACGATGGCAAAAATAAGCATTATAATGGCATATGGACAGAAACAGCCGGTTTGTTAACTATTTTTAACTTTAACAAAACGGCGCAGGCTAGTTTCTCCGGCCCATTTCGTCGCGGATGCTGGCAGCTTTTTCGTAATCCTCTTTGGAAAGTGCATCGTCGAGCATGCGCTGCAACTCGTCGAATGTAAGGTCACGCAGCTGGTCTTTGGATGATCCCGTTGTTCCCAACGTTTCTTTCACACCATCTTCCTCATCTTCTTCATCCTCTGTTAATGAGCTCGACACGATGCCTGCTTCGGAAAGAATGGCCTCGTAAGTGAAAATAGGAATGTCGAACCGTAAGCCGATGGCGATGGCGTCGGAAGGACGCGCATCGATTTCCACTTCCCGAAGATTATCCGTGCAGACGATCTTGGCATAGAATATGCCTTCTTTCAGGTCCGAGATGACGATTTCTTTTAATGTATAATTCATTCCATCCGCAAACGATCTAAAGAGATCGTGCGTCATCGGACGGTTTGGGACAATATTTTCTATCTGAACGGCAATGGCCTGTGCTTCGAACACACCAATAATGATGGGCAGGCGACGGTTACCCAGCTCTTCGCCCAGAACCAGTGCGAAGGAACCTGCCTGTGATTGGCTTGGAGACAGCCCGAGTATTTCTAACTTGATTTTTTTCACGTTTAAACTAAATGCGCAAGTTTGGTTAACAGTTGTGGTGAATATGCCTGAAAATGTATTCGAAGTTGCAAAAATAATTAACCCGTACTGCATAAAAAAATGAAGTACGGGTTAAGAATGTGCTCATTGACAGCCGGATGGAAATAAAGCGGCTTAATTATCTGATTTTTAAGCTATTTTTTCAAATGCGGCCAGTCAGTATTTATTACAATTAATTTCAATATGCGCAGAAATCGCATTTTTAGAGATTTTTCGCAGCTTCTGTCAGTTTTGGCAGAATTTCGAAAACATCGCCGACGATTCCATAATCAGCTGCCTTGAAGAACGGGGCTTCGGGATCCTTATTAATGACCACAATGCATTTGGAACCGTTCACGCCGGCCAGATGCTGGATGGCACCGGAAATCCCGCAGGCAATGTAAAGGTTCGGCGCAACTTTAATCCCTGTTTGGCCTATGTGCTCATGATGCGGCCGCCAGTCGAGGTCCGAAACGGGCTTTGAACATCCCGTTGCTGCACCCAGTGCATGAGCGAGATCAACCAGCGGCTGCCAATGCTCAGGCCCCTTCATACCGCGACCGCCGGAAACAATAATCTGCGCTTCGGTAAGAGATAGTTCAGAATTGGCTTTCTCAACATTCACAACGGACGCCTTGAAGTCAGCATCACGCAATTGCGGGGAGAATGTTTCCACAACCGCATTGGCAAAAGCAACATCATCCTCATTGATCTCGATGACATTCTTCTTGATTACAAGGATTTTTACATCTGATTTCAATTCGGTTGTAGCAAACGCTTTTCCGGTAAAAATCCCGCGTGTTACTTTAAATGAACCATTAATCTCAGGCAAAGCTGTAACGCCGGAGACGACTCCCGCTTTCAACTTGGCCGCAGCACGGGCCGCCATGGCATCACCTAAGCCGGATTTGGAAAGAATGATGATTTTGCTGCCTTCCTGCCCGGCCGCCTGCGCCAATGCATCCGCATAGGCAAGGCTGTTTTCGTGCGATAGTTTTTCATCCGAGGCATGCAGGACTTTGACGGCGCCATAGTTTCCAGCAATTTCCAGTGCAGACGCATCCGCTTTGCCAATGGCCAGCACTACCGCCTTATCACCCGTTTTCTCCGCCACTTTTGCGCCGTAAGCCACTGCTTCCAGCGACGTTTTTTTGATAGAACCATTGTCCAGTTCTACATATATAAGGACTGACATTTTCTTTCTGTTTTAATTAATGATTGTTTCAAAAGATCACAACACTTTTGCCTCTGTCTGCAAAAGACGGATCAATGTTCCGGCTTCGCTGGCCGGGATCATTTTGCATGCACCTTTCGGGGCAGGCAGGAAGTATTTTTCCGGCACGGTCATCTCGTCCACGGACACAGGTTCAACCACGGTTAGCGGCTTGGTACGGGCCGTCATAATGCCACGCATATTCGGGATTTTCCACTCTGCAATCGGTTCCTGACAGCCGAGAACTAGGGGCAGAGGCGCTTTCAGGACTTCTTTCCCTCCATCGATTTCGCGGCTTATCGTAGCCGAACCGTCTGCAATGTCCAGTTTCATAACAGGGGAGTAGGAAGCGATTCCCAGCATTTCGCCCACCAAGCCATGCACTACACCACTGTTATAGTCAATCGATTCGCGACCCATCAGGATCAGGTCATAGTTGTTTTGCTTAGCAACATCGGCGATCTGAACGGCCACGAAGTAGGAGTCGAGGGGATCGGCATTCACCCGGATCGCATCGTCGGCGCCGATCGCGAGTGCTTTGCGGATCTGTGGGTCGGCGTCGGCTTCGCCTACGTGCAGCACGGTTAATGTCCCTCCGGATTGTTCTTTTAATTCAACGCCCCTGGCCAGCGCGTAATCGTCGTACGGGCCGATAATGTATTGGATCCCGTTTTTATTAAGTCTGGTGTCGTTGTCCGTAAATGTTATCTTAGCGGTTGTATCGGGCACATTGGATATACAAACGAGTATTTTCATGAGCTTTTATTTAGAATTATTGCCTGGTATGAATATAACTTTGTCCGGGCAAATAAAGGGAAATCTTAAATAGTATGCAAGCATAATAATCCATAATGAACACCACTTTACTCAACAATCTGATCAGCTTTTATGAGGAGGATCCCGCCGATCCGTTCAATGTTTATGCCCTTGCCATCGAGTATGCCAAGTTTGATCCGGCGAAAGCTGCGCATTTCTTTGATATCCTTCTAAATGAGCATCCTGATTACCTGGCCACATACTATCACGCTGGTTCATTTTTTGCTGATAATGAAGATGTGGAAAAGGCTGAGGAAATTTATCGCAAAGGGGTGGCCCTGGCGCTTTTACAAAAAAATACCAAGGCACACCAGGAGCTTGTAAGGGCTTATAACAACTTTCTGGACGAAATGGACGACTAACTGATTGCAGCAAAAATTTGCTCATTGACGTAAAATGCCGTACCTTTCATGATTAGTAAGAGTACTACAATCCAGACTGCTTTCGGTAATTACTTCCTCTGCTCAGTTTAGTTTGATTTTTAAGGAGTTCCCTTGATTTACGGGATAGAAAAAATTATTCATTTAATATTATGGAAAAGGAATTATTTATTCCACTTGTGGTAAAGTGGGCACAGGCGCATGGGTTCAAGGATATCCAGGCCAATATGGAAGGATTTGAAACACCGAAGTCCTACGAACGGGCCGCCGATAATGCCAAATTTACCCCGGATGTTACAGGCGTAAATATGTTCAACAGGCACTATCTGGAAGTCTCAATGAAAACAGACCAGCTTCGGGGAAGTATCTCGAAATGGAAACTGCTCAGCGAGCTTGCAGGCATGAAAGGTGCTAAATTATATCTGATGGCGCCAAGAGGGCATGTCAGGTTCACACGCGAAATCATAGATCAGTACAACATTCCGGCGGAAGTTGTGAAGATCGATTAAAATAAAAAAGGGATTGTTAGCTTCAACAATCCCTTTTTCGTTTTTATGCCTGCGGATATTTCCATTCTCCCCGGTATTCCCTGCTCAAAAGCTTATTCGCTTCGGGATCACCTTCAATCGTCTCTTTTTCCCCGTCCCAGACGATGCTTCTGCCTAATTTTAGCGAGAGCATGCCCAGCAGCGCCACATTGGTTGAACGCTGCCCGATCTCAATTTCACAAATTGGCGGCTTATTCGTCTTGATGGATTCAATGAAATTGGCCCAAAGTTCCTTAATATTCTGGTCGTCCGGCTTGTTAAGCCTGGCATCCTCGTGAATGATAGGTTTCTTTGGATCTGTCGGGTAAAATGTCCACCCGTCCAGCCAGCCCATATGGAAGGTGCCTTCCGTTCCGTAGAAATAAACGCCTACTGCCTGCTGCGGATGTGTTTTCTCTGCATTGTTTGCGGCAAAATTCCGGTGTTCCCATTCCAGCGTAAAACCATCAAAATCATAAACCGCCACCTGATGGTCGGGTGCATCCGTACTGTCCTGGCGGATGGCCCGCCCACCAGTTGAATAAATTTTCTTCGGATATTTTTGTTCGGACCACCACAAAACCTGGTCGAGCCAGTGAATGCCCCAGTCGCCTAATGTTCCGTTGGCAAAATTGAGATAGTTCCGGAAACCGCGCGGGTGCATGGTTTTGTTATAAGGCTGTAATTGCGCCGGACCGCAGTAAAAATCCCAGTCGAGTCCCTGCGGCGGTTCCGAATCAGGCGTTTTCTGTCCCGGGCCGCCGCCATAATGTACAAATGCCCGCGCCATGCCTATTTTTCCTGCTTTACCTGATTTCAGGAACTCCATGCCGGAAACATTGTGAGGCGAAACACGCCTGTGCGTTCCTACCTGGACGATTTTCCCATGCTTACGCGTCGCATTCACCATTGCCCGTCCTTCCTTGATCGTATGCGAAATGGGCTTCTCCACATACACGTGCGCACCCGACTCGATGGCTGCAATGCAGCACAACGCATGCCAGTGATCCGGCGTCGCAACGATCACCACTTCCGGCTTTTCCTTCGCCAGCAGTTCGCGGTAATCCTTATATATTTTTGGTTTGTCCGGCGTTAGCTTGGACATTTCCGCAGCGCAGACTTTGAGCTGGTTATCATCCACATCACAAAGCGCAACCAGTTTGTTTTCTCCCGATTGCAGCGCGCAGCGCAGGATATTGGTTCCCCACCATCCCGTTCCGATCAGCGCCGTGCGGTAAGGCGCGGCGCGGCTAATGGCGCTTAGGAGTGGCAGCGTTGAAAAGGCAGCACTGGATAGTGCGGCACTCGAAAGTGCGGCACCTGCAAGGGCCGACTTCTCTATAAAGTTTCTACGATCCATTTTAATGTTCTTAAACTATTTTTTCGTGAGTTTTTCAATCAGCCAGTTGTTCATGATATCCTTTTCTTCCTGGTAGGTCCAGTGCCCGGTGTCCAGGAAAAGTTTCAGCTCTTTTGGCGCAGTGGTAACATTATAGGCCGCGTACATGGAAGTAGGAGGGCAGGTTTCATCATTATATCCCCAGATATAAAATCCCGGCACTTTAACCCTTCTGGCGAAATTCACCACATCATAGTAAGCCACCGTCGCCACTTTTTCTTTCGTATTATTCCATTTTACACCGTTCTTATCAAAATAATGCGGCCAGCCGCCCGCGCGTCCGTGCAGGTAACCTGTCACGTCGCTCAATGCAGGGTAAAATGCGCCCAGCCATTTCACGCGCGGATCGAGCCCGGCTGTGATGATGGATAATGCGCCTCCTTGGCTTCCGCCGGTTACAGCGAGGTTGGTCCCGTCATATTGCGGCAGGCTGGTCAGGAAATCGTTGGCACGCACGCAGCCGAGGTAAACCCTTTTATAATAAAACTTATCGCGATCATCCATATTATAAGCAGGATAACCATTCAAAAATCCCTGGCCCATATCCAAATACACCGAAGGATCCATTGTCACGGGAATGCCGTGAATGCCGATTTCCAGTGTAATAATGTTGTTCTCGGCAGTGGCTACATCGCCATAGTAAGCTCTCACGCCTGCGCCGGGAACCCTCAGTAATGCAGGATATTTTCCTTCTTTTTTTGGAATGCTCAGAATACCATAAACGCGGACGCCTTTCCGGTTGTTTTGCAGGTTAAGGTGATACACATTCACCTTTTCAGTACAACGTTCGGGCAGGAGCGTCATTTTTGCGTCCATGGGAACGGCGGCAAGTTCTTGTTTAGCCGTCGCCCAGAATGTGTCGAAATCCTGTGGGTTAGCAACGGTCGGTTCAATTTTTTGAGGGTCAAAACCAGCTGTGGCCAGGCCGCGATATTCGTTTCCGTCCACGGTAACCCATGCAATGCATCTCAGGAAGCCAGGCGTCTTGAGTGTTCCGCCGTCAATGGTCAGTTTGCCGTCAGCGGCTGTTTTGGTTTCCTTAATGGTTGGATCCAATTTTTCCAAACCGATCTCGTAGCGTACAGAAGCATTTTTTACCATATTTCCATTTCTCATCACAGTCACCAGGAATTGCACTTTGTCGCCGGTTTTGTAAGTCCAGTCATCCCGGTCCATGGTAACGATCACTTCCACAGGGCGCCTTGCGGGCTGTGCGATAGCAGTTAATAATGAGAGCCAGAAAAGCGCGGCTAATGGTAAAAAACGATTTTTCATAAGTGGACAGATTTCGTCAATTGAGTTAAAATGATTTCAGCTTGTAACGTAAAAGTGACACGCTGCCGGAATCTTTAATAAAAACAGGATAATTTTTGCGAATTGCAGTAATTTGCTTCTCTTTAATTACGGCCTTCGGGGCTGGATCAGTAATATTTTAAAAAGCAGATTTTGATCAGGATTAATAAATACATCAGCGAAACAGGTTTTTGTTCAAGGCGGGAAGCGGATAAGCTGGTGGAACAAGGCCGCGTTATGCTGAACGGCAGAACGGCTGTTCTGGGTGATAAGGCTTCGGCCGAGGATGAAGTAAAAATTGATGGTAAGCCGCTGAAAGTCAGGAAAGCATCGGTTTATATTGCATTTAACAAACCTGTGGGCATAACGTGCACAACGGAGCGCGATGTGAAGGGAAACATCATTGATTACATCCGGCATCCCGAACGCATTTTCCCGATTGGCCGACTGGACAAACCTTCCGAAGGGCTTATTTTCCTGACCAGCGATGGCGACATTGTGAACAAGATATTAAGGGCCGGAAACAACCACGAAAAGGAATATGTGGTAACCGTCGATAAGCAGATAACGCCAGAATTTGTCGCTAAAATGTCGGCCGGCGTTCCCGTCCTGGGCACGATTACCAAAAAGTGTTACGTCAAAAAGGAAGGCAGCCATGTTTTCACCATTATCCTGACCCAGGGCCTGAACCGACAGATCCGGCGCATGTGCGAATATCTGGGCTATCGCGTGACGAAACTGAAACGGGTCAGGATCATGAATGTTACACTGGATGATTTGCCCACCGGGAAATGGCGAAACCTGACAGCTGAGGAATTGCAGACGATTAACGCTGCTGTGGAGAGTTCTGTGAAAACAGAGGAAGGTTCATATCTCTCCGGCTGGGAAGAGTAGGTTTAAATTGAACAAACAAAGAAATATTTGTCCGAATTGTCTAAATTTATAATGAAATATTGAAATAAACCTTTCCCCGGATCTTCATGAAAACCTGGTCTCTGCTTTTCGTACTGCTGTTTTCTGGAAATCTAGTACGCGGGCAGATCAACGATATTTATCGGGTCAAGAACGGCTCTGACGTCACGAAGGTTATCCCTTTCACAGAACGTTACCAGTTTGAAAAGTTTCAGGACGGACACGTGCTGTTTCGCAATGGAAAAACCTCCAAAGCGCAAATGAATTACAGTCTGGTTCATGGCGAGGTGTTGTTTGTAGACGCCAAAAAAGATACGCTGATGTTCAACGATAATTCGTTTATCAGCAAAATCTTCGTGGGGGATAATCTTTATTTTTACGCCAAAGGGCATGGTCATGTGCATGCAATCCGGGATTATAGTGGTGTGAGATTGGGTAAGAAGCAGTTTCTGGTCCGGATGGGCAACGAGAAATATGCTTCCTATGAGCAGTATTCGGCTACTTCTGCGATTTCCAGTTATTCCTCATTTGTAAATCAAAATGGCAACTTGCAAAATTTGGAGAGTAATGTCAAAGTGATCTTAAAGCGAAGATCCATTTTCTTTTTAATCGATAAGAATGAACGTGTTATGTTTGCCACGCGGCCCAATCTTCTCAAAATTTATCCCAAAAACAAAAGAAAGCTTAACGAATATCTCCGTGAGAACGAGACCAGTTTCGAGAAAGAAGCGAATCTGAAAAAAGTGCTGGAATTTGCCAGCAGTCTCGAATAACCTTGAATTGAGCGATTTTTGAGACGTATAATGTGGATCGGAGGCTTGGAATGATTTTTTAGGTTTCCCTGAAAACTTATTCTCTATGAAGGAAAACGTCTCCAAGATCCTCGTTTGGGTATTATTACTGATTGCGATTCCAGCCGGTTTGTATTTCGGCAAAACCTTTCTCGCGCCACTTGCTATCGGCGCCGTTCTCTCCATGATGCTCATTCCGATAATGGACTGGCTGATGTCGAAAGGCCTTGCCAAGGGCTGGGCAGTTGCCGGAAGCACGGTAACATTGCTGCTGTTCCTGGTTTTTCTGGGATCGCTGATTACCATTCAGGTTAAAATGATATCCAAGGACTGGCCGGAAATTGAGAAAAAGTCAGTGCAGTATCTGGAAGACGGACAAAAATTTATAGAAGACAAGACAGGGCTGGATCCCGACGAGCAGCTTGCTCAGGCGAAAACAATGGTGTCCAAGCTGGGAAGCGGCAGTCCGGCGGCCATCGGTTCGGTAGGAGGTGCCATTGCCAATGTGATCCTCATTATTGTCTATGTAGTGCTGTTACTTTCGCAGCGGGAGCGTTTTAAGGAGTTTATCTTGATTAATTTCCCTAAACAGGACCATGTGCGCGTGCGTAAAGCATTGAAAGATATTCGCAAAACATCCGGCGGTTATTTCTACGGAATGTTAAAGGCAATGATCATCCTCGCCATCCTTTACGGAACCGGTTTTATGATCGGAGGCGTTAAATATGCATTTTTGCTGGCGCTGATTGCGGCGGTTTTCTCATTTATTCCTTACGTAGGAAATGCGATAGGCGGTGGATTGGCAGCTTTGTTAGCCTTGGTTTCAGGCGGTCCGTCGAGCGTTTTAGTTGTGGTCATAGTCATGTTTGCTGCCCAGATGATCGATAATTACATCACCCAGCCTTATGTCGTAGGGAAAGAAGTGGATCTCAACCCGTTCATGACCATTACTTCGGTTGTTGCTTTCGGGGTGCTATGGGGCGTTGCGGGAGCTATAATCGCCATTCCGATCACAGGGATTTTGCGGGTCGCATTTCAATATTTGCCTCATACCAAATCACTGGCTTTCCTGATGGGGAATGAAAAGCCAGTGATGGATCTTGAAGGCGTGAAGCATCAGGTAGATGAACGAAACAGCGCTTAGGCAATAGCCTGGCGCGTTTCCAGCTCATTCCTCCTACATTAATATGTTATTAACAGCCTTGATGGGCGCCGGAATGTTTTCCTCATTCAGCATTTCGCGGAGATCAATTTCAATGGTGCGGCAAATCGCTGTCATTGGAACATCGTTGATCGCATTCTCGAATGGGTTTTCGCTCGTGTCACCCACGACTTCCATGGTGTAAAACACCCAGCCGATGATGATATAGCTCGGGATCGCAAGCCATACCAGATTTTCGCCCAGTTTAGCGAATTCGCCGATGAGTCCGAAAGGTAAAATGGCGAGAAAAAGCCAGACAAAAACTTTGGAGAAAAAGGCATACTGGCGTGGAAACGGGAAGTTTTTGATCCTTTCGGCAGCGCCCTGCTGGTTGTAAAATTCCTGAATCACATTCATCATATGAAAGTAAAACAGCTCATTGATCGCGCCTTTACGGAAAACAGCATCCAGCTGCTTCGCCTGTGCTTTGAGGATGTGCGTTGCGGGATTTTTTTTGGATAAATAATACGCTACTTCATCGCCGGGCAAAAGGCCGTTTAATGTATGCAAAAGTGGAAATTCATCCGGATCACGCTGGTCGGCCACCACGTGGTGCGCGATGGAATGTTTGTCATCCCAAACACTTTTTGCGCGCAACTGCAACCGTACTGCATTGATGTAAGCAATGTGCCGGTGAATGAGCGTAGTACTTATTTCCTTCACATTATGCTCAGGATCATCGGGCAAGGGCTGAATGTAAGTGGCTGAGAATGTCCCCCAGCTCCGGCTGGCGTTAACAATGGCACCCCAGATGCGCCTCGCTTCCCAAAGCCTTTCATAAGAAGAGTTGTTTTTAAAACCCACATAAAATGCCACAGCCGTACCAATCAGTCCGATCGGAACGAAGGAGATGCCGAGTGTAATGCCGGAAATATAACTCAACGTGCAGAGTAATGTGGCGTAAGCAAAAAAGATCAGGATCGGCCTCCATGCGAAGGACATAACGATCCCCAGTTTAATTTCTCGGGCGGTATACATTCAGTTTAATAGAAAGGTGTTGTTAACAAGCACTAAGGTTTCAATTTTAGGTCAAAAAGCAGACATGCAATGCGGTGAACCGGATAATTTCAAACATTAAGCTTCCGAAACCGGAAGTGGAAATTTTTATCATTCCAATGCAAAAGCTACATATTGATTGCCCTTCCTCGTTCCCAGCTTGGTTCCGCCGCAGGCGATTACTATGAACTGCCTGCCATTGACTGCGTAAGTGGAAGGCGTTGCGAAGCCGGCTGCCGGAAGCAGTGTTTCCCAAAGCAGCTTGCCATTTTTCTTATCAAACACCCTAAATTTCCCGTCTTTTGTCGCTGCTATGAACAATAAGCCGCTCGCTGTCACGACCGGTCCGCCGTAATTTTCTGTTCCGGTTGTGGGATATCCCTGCTTTTTCAGCGATTCCACTTCGCCAAAAGGAATGCGCCACAGGAATTCCCCGGTGTTGAGATTAATGGCATTCAATGTTCCCCAGGGCGGCGAAATCGCAGGAAGGCCGTTGGCATCGAGGAATTTGTTATAACCCGTGCTTTGGTAAGGCAAATACACTTTATTGGAAGCTGTCGTAACAGAAGTGGCTTCCACTTTCTCTTCGTCGAATAAAAAGGCAACAAGTGCCTGTTTTTCATCAGCAGAAAGCGTTGTAAAACCCGGCATCATTCCCTTCCCGGAAGTAATGATCTGGCTTACGAATGCACGGTCGCGGCGGGCGCCGATGTTGACCAGCGAGGGGTAACCGCTTTTGGCGTTGCCTTTGCGCTGCGGCCCGTGGCAGGTTACACAATTGGTGGTGTAAACTTTCTCTCCGGGACTCAGATTGGTCATTTCGCTCGCTTTCGGCGTGTCTTTCATCGTGAGTATCCAGGCCATTTCGTTGCTGTTGACATACATGATGCCATCTTCGGGATCAGCTGCCGCACCGCCCCATTCCGCGCCGCCGTCAAAGCCTGGGAGAATGATGGTCCCTTCCTTGCTGGGCGCGGCAAACAATGCTTTTTTGTAACTTTTAAATTTGATAACCAAAGAATCCCGATCCGGCGCGTAAGGGCTTATGTCCTTCTCTGTCAATGTGTAAGCTTGCCTTGCATAGGAGGCTGGTTTGGTAGGAACGGGCTGTGTCGGCCATGGGAATTCGCCCGGTAATGCGTCTTTGGGTGCGGTTACTTCGCGTATCGGAAACAATGGTTTTCCTGTAACACGGTCAAAAATGAAAACATATCCCTGCTTGCTGACTTGTGCGACGGCGTCGATTTTCATGGGTTGTCCGTCCGGGCCTTTCTTTGTGACGGTGATCAGGTTAGGAGGCGCAGGCAGGTCGCGGTCCCAAATATCGTGGTGCATGGTCTGGTAGTGCCACAAGCGCTTCCCGGTCCTTGCGTCGAGTGCGATAAGGCAGTTTGCGAACAGGTTTGCACCTTTTCTTTTACCACCATAAAAATCGTATCCCGCTGAACCCGTGGGCACATACAAGATCCCGCGTTCCCGATCGATGGCCGTTCCGGCCCAGTTGTTGGCGGCTCCTGTGAATGTATTTTTGTAAGCATCCGGCGGGAATGTTTCGTAACCGAATTCTCCCGGGTAAGGGATGGTGTGAAAGGTCCACACAAGCTTGCCAGTACGCACATTGAATGCGCGCAAGTCGCCAGGTGCTGCATCCGAATCCTCGGAAAGACGGACCGGCATGACGATCAGGTCTTCAAAAATGGTTCCAGGGGTGTTGGAAACCATGTATTTGTCTTTTGCAATGTCGGGTAACCCTGCGCGCAGGTCTATTTTTCCTTTGTCGCCAAAACTTTCAACCGGCTTTCCCGTTTTCGCATCCAGCGCGTAAAGGAACGGGCCCATGGCGTGCATTATGCGCTTGTCCTCGCCGTCGCTCCAATAAGTAAGCCCGCGGCTTGTGTTGGAGCCATTTTTTGATTTATCCCCAAAAATCCAGATCTGCTTCCCGGTAGCTGCGTCCAGAGCAAATGCCTGGACCATGTTGGTAACCCCGTACAAAACGCCGTCGACAATGATCGGATTCACCTGCGTTTGTCCCGAATCGGGCATGGCGTAAGTCCAGGCTACTTTCAATTTTGAAACATTCTGGCGGTTGATCTGCGTGAGCGGCGAGTAATGGTTACGATCCGGGCCGCCCAGGTATTCGGGCCATTCGGTGCTTTGTGCGGGTTTTGTTTCAAATTTTTGCTGCTGCGTGGCAACCAGGAACAGTGCCGACGCAGCAATGCAAATTGAAAGTGGCTTTAACATATAAGGGCTTAATGAGGTGCTGACTATTGAAATTTGCCATTTACCGAGCGGCCCGTCCAGTCATCTGTCCGGAAACTACTGGCAGGAAATCCATCGGTGCTGAATAAGTTTGCCTCTTCCGGGGCGTCCGACCAGGCATATCTCACAGAAGCCGGCTGGGGGACTTTTGGATGGGAAATTTCCACTGTATTTCCTTTGATCTCCGCTTTTGCATAATAGAAAACCTTGTCGTCTCCGGCGATTTCGAATCCTTTGAGATAACCATACCGGTTTTTAACCATTAGCCCGTTTTCCGCATGCTTGAATGTTACAACTGCTTTACCATCAGAGAATTGTACTTTGTCGTAAAGCGGGGAAGCGTAGGGGATGTTTTGTCCGTAATCGTTTTTCAATGCTTGTGTTGCAAGCCGGTGTGCGACATCCTGCTTATTAGTAGGGTGAATGTCGTTTGGATTTCCAACGTCGGTACTCACGGCCATTCCTGTTTTTGGCAGGCTCAATGTCATATTTTGTGCCTCGCGCAATTCGGCCCAGTAACTTCCTTTATTGCTGTCTTCATCCTTTCCAAAGCTTGAAAGCTGCACCCAGTAAAATGAAAAATCATCATTCCAAAGTTTACGCCAGTCGTTGATCAGCAAAGGGAACGATTTACGATATTGGTAAGCGCGCATTGTGTTTGCCTCGCCCTGATACCAAAGCGAGCCGCGGATGGCAAAAGGGATCAGCGGGACGATCATTGCATTGTAGATGCTCGTGCCGACATTGTTCATCAAATGCGCATACTCGTGTTTTTCAGCGAAAGAAGGCATTAAAAACCAATCTTTGGCTAGCGGTATCTTGTTCGTCCCGTCTTCGACAAAAATATCCGTCGCTTTGCCCATCATACCCGGCCCAAACCAGGGCGTTCCCACCATGCTTCCATGGGCAATAACGAGCTGATTTTTGCCTTCTTTCCATGTATTGGCAGGGACATTGATTTTGCGTACACCTATGGATTGGGTTTCGCCCACCAATTTTCCATTGATATAGATCTTGTTCGGACTGTCGTTCTCCGCCAGGGATAATGAGGTTTCTTTCCCAATCATATCAGCGGGCATTGTTACTTCTTTGCCCATGTAGGCCTTTCCACGATAACCCATCACACCTTTCCAGTCCCATTGTCCCACCGGATCTGCCGTTTTTATCCAGATTGAAAAGTCCGCATTTCCGCTGGTGTATTTTTGCTCATCTGCCGCATTGGGCGTAAATGAATCACTTTTGAAAAGCGTTTTTCTGAGCTTGGCATCCATCATCAGGTCTGCTTCCTGCCATGTTTTGGGCAGATTCTGCGCGTAAGTTTTCAGCTCATCGTCGCCGAGCATGCCTTCCTTACTGATCCAGCCCTCCACTTGCGAGCCGCCCCAGGAAGAATGCAGCAGACCAATCGGAATGTTGAGTTTTTGAAATACTTCCCTGGCAAAGAAAAATCCGATCGCCGAAAATCCACCGACGGTTTCAGAAGATGAGATTTTCCATTCACCGGAAGTCAGATCGGTTTCAGGTTGCAATGTTACGTTGTGTTCGACCCGGAAATGACGGATTTGCGGGAAATCGGCATTCTGTTTTTCTATTTCAAAATCCTTTGCAGCAGACACAGGCCATTCTATATTCGATTGCCCTGATAAAAGCCACACTTCACCGATAAGTATATCATTAACAGCCGCTTGACCCGATTTTGCTGACACATTGAGCGTATGCGGGCCGCCTGCTTCCATAGGATTAAATTTAACCATCCATTTGCCGGATGCGTCCGCTTTGCCTTGCAATGTCTGCTGCGCCAGCGTCACTTTTACCTTTTCTCCCGGCTTCGCCCAGCCCCAGACCGGAATGGGCTTTTGTCTTTGTAAAACAACGTGATCAGAAAACAGACGGGCGAATTTCACCTGCGCAAAAACGGACGTGTTCAGCAGCAGGAAAAGAAAAAGGAAAATGTGTTTCATCAATGTTCGAAAAAGTTTGTAACCCCTTTAAAACACCTCCGGGGTGCACTTTCTACTTAAAGCCCTAACTTTACAGATGCATTGTTTCTGCATTGCATGGATGTTAGCCATAACTTATTCAGAATCTAATACATGTTATCCATCGTTATCTGTTCAGCCAACGCGGAGGATCTGTCCATTGTGAAAGAAAACATCGCGCAAACAGTCGGCATTGCGCATGAGATCATTGCTTTTGATAATCGTTTTGAGAAAAAAGGCATTTGCGAAGTCTACAATTGGGGCACGCAGCAGGCCAGATATGACATCATTTGCTATATGCATGAAGATGTGGAGATCAGGACGCACGGGTGGGGGCAAACGGTGATTGATATTTTCTCCAATGATCCCGAAGCGGGCGTTCTTGGTGTAGCTGGTGGCGGCTATAAGTCACTGGCTCCTTCGGGCTGGTATCAGGTGGATTTTCACTATGAGGAGCGCGCATTTCAGAACGTTTTGCAGGGATTTAAATTCAACAGCAAAGAAGAAATTCATGCATATCACAATCCAGGGCAGGAGAAATTAAGCCAGGTCGTTTGTGTGGATGGCTTGTGGTTTTGCACGCGTAAAGACATTGCATTGCGCTTTCCCTTCGACGCTAAGCTTTTGCCGGGGTTTCATGGATATGATCTGGACTTTTGTCTCAGCGTGTATCCCGAATACAAAGTGCTGGTCACCTTTGAAATCTTAATGAAACATGCTTCTGAGGGGAATTTTGATAAAAAATGGTTTGATCAAATCCTGAAATTACACCGGAAATGGTCAAAAATCCTGCCGCTTACCACGGCTAACATTAGCGACAGGGAGCTTTATCTCACGGAGAGACGGTGCTTTGAAACGGTGATTGAAAAGATGATCCACTGGGACTATTCTTTCTATCAGATCCATAAAATGCTGATGAGTATGAGAAAGTCTCGTATCCGGAAAAAGCTTTTTTTTAAATCCTATCAGCATTTGCTCAGGTTGAAGCTTGGTCTTCGTCCTCTTTCCCAAAAAAGCTGAAATATCTGGCCCAGAACAATTTCGCTTTCAATCCCCAGATCTGGCGGTAAACAAATGCGCGCTTGCTGGCTTTGCGGTATTTTTGAATAAAGTATAAAATGTCGAAATGCCTGCCGATGAGTCGCGCGTAACCGAATGATATCCAGGTATCAAGCCGCCTTTCAAACAATTCGACCAGTCGGTTGAGGAATTCCGGATTTCTGTTCTTTTTAAATGTTGCGCAGTATTTGATCCATTTCAAATCGCGTCTCAATTTCTTGATATCGCGGTTCTCGTGGTATTTCTTCCTGATCTTTTTCCGCTTGTTAAGGATATCGGTCGAGGTTTTCGGGTGCTGCCGGTAATTCACAAGCGGAATGTCGACATACTGGATTGTACCCAGATTAACAGCGACATATGCGATCCAATGGTCATGAAAGTGATCCGCGTCGAAGGGCAGAATATCAGCGACGAGCTCGCGCTTAAAAAATAAGCTGTGACCGGAAACGCAATTGAAAAAATAAAACACTTCGGGTTGATCGCCGCTATACAAATTGATGATGCTCGACATTTTCAGGTCCAGCGGCTTTCCGCCGTCTTCCATAAACCGGGAATCGTGGTAAACCAGCTTATGCGTTCCTATATTGTCCAGCATAATCTGGATCTTGTCGAGATTCCAGGTGTCGTCCTGATCCGATAACGCAATAAATTCTCCGTTGCAGAGCGTGATGGCTTTCTCGAAATTCTTTACATATCCCAGATTCACCTCATTTTCATAAACCTTTAAATAAGGATATCGCTGCTGGTAATCCTTTAAAATCGCCCGCGAAGCATCGCTGCTGCAATCGTCCACGGCTATGATTTCAAGATTCGGATATCGCTGATTAACCAGAGTATCGAGTTGCTCCTTCAGGAACTTCTCTCCATTATAAACGCAAAGCGCGATGGATACAAGTGGAGATGTACTGCCCCGATGAGGAGGTGAATTGAGTGTCATATGCATTAAAGGAACGTTTTTGCTAATGGCCCCCAGATTTTTCTTAGGGTAAAGAAAAATTTACTCGAACTGTTTTTTTTCAAAAGCCTCAGTAAATAATTCCTGTCTTTCCATATAGCCTGGCCATAAGCAATGCTCATAAAGGAAGCATTCCGGTCAAGACTTAGCTTGTATAATCTGGTAATCAGGTAAGCAGACTTGTCGGCAGCTTTGGCTGCGCAAATTTTAAGCCACTCACTTTCTCTTTTGAGTTCAGTAATCTTTTGCCCGGTGGACCTTGAAGTCGTGCGCAAGGCAAGTATGTCTGTATTATTTTTCTTGTGCTGCCTGTAACGGACCAGACATTTATCTACAAAATCAATGGACCCATTGCTGGTGGCAATGTATGCAAGCCATTGATCATAATGGAAGCCCTCAGGAAATGGGAGCGCATAGGCAAGCAGCGATCTTTTCATGAAGATACTGTGGCCGGAAACGCAATTGAAATACAAAAAAACCTCGGGCCGGTCGCCGCGGTAAAACGCAAATTTGTCGGATATTTTGGCGTCCATAGACTTTCCGGATTCATCGATAAACTCCGAATCGTGATAAACCAGCAGGTTGTTCCTGATCGCGTCGAGTTGTAATTTCAGCTTATCCGGATGCCAGATATCGTCCTGGTCGCAGATGGCTATAAAGTCGCCTTCACAAAGTTGCAGCGCCTTTTCGAAATTCTTGTTGTATCCCAGGTTCTGGTGATTGCGATGGATCTTAAAACGGTTGTCGCGCGCTGCATAGCTGCTTAGTATAGTCAATGTTTCGTCTTGCGAAAAGTCGTCTACGATTACCAGCTCCCAGTCCTGAAGGCTTTGGAAAAGGATGGAGTCCAACTGTTCTGACAGGAAATCACTGCCATTGTAGGTGCACAATGCTATCGAAATGAGCGGCTTGTTTTCCATCAAATATCGCTGAATTGCTGCATATCAATCAGTCGCTTATAAAGCCCCTCGCGTGCGATGAGCTCCGAATGATTGCCTTGCTCTACAATCTGACCATCCTCCAAAACCACAATCGAATCTGCTTTCTGAATGGTGCTCAGCCTGTGCGCGATCACCAGCGAAGTCCTGTTTTGCATCAGATTATTCAATGCTTGCTGCACGAGTTTTTCTGATTCCGTATCCAATGCAGAAGTTGCCTCATCCAGCAGCATGATCGGCGGGTTCTTCAAAACAGCCCTGGCAATGCAAATACGTTGTTTCTGTCCGCCCGACAATTTCATCCCCCGGTCGCCGATGTTGCTATCATATCCATCTTCGGTCTCCATGATGAAATCGTGGGCATTGGCCACCTTCGCCGCAGCCGCCACTTTTTCAGGCGTTGCATTGGGATTTCCAAAGGCAATGTTATTATAGATCGTATCATTAAAAAGCATCGATTCCTGGTTTACAACCCCGAAAAGTGCCCATAGGGATTCCATTTTTACTTGTTTTACATTCCAGTCGTCGATGGAAACGCTGCCTTCCTGCGCGTCAATAAAGCGCGGGAGCAGGTCCATGAGTGTGGATTTGCCGCCACCGGAGGGCCCTACCAGTGCAATGGTTTTTCCCTTCGGAATGGTCAGGTTAACGGATTTGAGAACCGGTTTTGCCTGATAAGCAAAGGAAACGTTCTTTAATGTAAGTGCATGATTAAATTCTTTCAGGTCGACGGCGTCAGGTGCGTCCTGGATCTCTGGTTTTTCATCGATCAGATCCAGAACCCTTTCGCCGGCTGCTATACCCGCATGAATGGTGCTGAAAGAATCCGTTAACGCCTTGGCAGGACGCATTACCTGCGAAAACAATGCGATATAGGCGACGAATTTGGACACGCTCAGGTCAGACTGGTTATCCAGAATCAGCGAGCCGCCATAAAGCACGATGATCGCCACCATTGTAACGCCCAAAAATTCAGAAACGGGCCCGCTCAACTGCTGCCGGCGCGCCATTTTGCGTCCCAGGTCGGAATAGCGAATGTTTTCTTTGTGGAACTTATCCTTAATGTCCTCCGTCGCATTGAATGCTTTAATGATCTTGATCCCCGAAAGCGCTTCGTCCAGATAGCTGATCATTAAACCGAACAGGTGCTGTGCTTCCTTCGCCTGCTCTTTCAGCCTTTTTACAATTTTTGAAATGATAAAAGCGGAGATCGGGATAACGAGGATGGCGAAGAATGTAAGCTTGGCGGATGTTGCAAAAAGCATGAATATGTAAGCCAGCAACTGCAAGGGCTCCTTAAAAACAACCTGCAATGTTCCCGTCACCGAAAACTGGACAACCTGCACATCGGACGCGATCTTTGAAATAATGTCCCCTTTACGCTGATTGCTGAAATAGCCCGCGTGCAGGTTCATAACATTATTAAAAACAGTTTTCCGCAAATTAAGCAAGGTGTGGATCCGGAGATTTTCCATGACCCGCTGCGAGAAATATTTAAAAATATTGGAAAGTAAGATTGATGTAACGATCACCGCGCAGACCAGCTGCAATGCGCCATGCGGACCGTAAGCGTCGTTGGCTTGTTGTGCGTAATAGTTAAGCATGCCCGTAATATCCCAGGCATCGGGTTTTGGTATCACTTCGGCCCCGTCCTTATTGTTATTGAACAGGGTGCTCATCAATGGAGCAAGCAGTGCAAGGTTAAGCGTATTGAAAATGACCCCGAGGACTGTGAAAAAGATATAGGGGACTGCAAATTTGGCAATGGGCTGGGCAAATGATAGTAATCGGAAGTATGTTTTCATTATGTGGAAATGGCATATTTAGCATACGCCTGAAAGTAAAACAGCCGAAAATCCTAGAATTTCCGGTTGAGGGTGCAAATTAATGCTTATCGCTTTAAATCGCTGACAATAACTATAATTTTACGACCTGCTTGTATTTAAGCATCATTTTAATGTTTTCAATGACGTCATTGATCCCGATGTTGGATTTATGATGTTTCATCTGGGTTTTGAACGCGGTTTTCTTCACCGAAAGTTCGTTCATAT
This sequence comes from Dyadobacter chenhuakuii, assembly GCF_023821985.2. NCBI lineage: Bacteria > Pseudomonadati > Bacteroidota > Cytophagia > Cytophagales > Spirosomataceae > Dyadobacter > Dyadobacter chenhuakuii. The sequence continues at coordinate 1,471,459 of NZ_CP098805.1, forward strand.
TACGCAGGAAGTCAAGATAGGCCTGTGCTTTATAGAATTGAAGTGTAATGATGCTGGGGAGCACGTCGCTGAGAATGACCTGCATATGATACAGATTCAGGTCAATGCCGTGCAAATGCAGGTGATGCATGTAGTAACGGTTCCTGAAATAGATCCTTTTGACAGAATAATTGTCCTTATGGCCCTTGGTGCTCGCAGAAACCTCGTGGCGGCAAACTGCATTGTGCTCATAATAGCATTTCCAGCCCAGTCTCCACGCACGGATCGACATTTCCTGGTCTTCGCCGTAATAAGGGTTGAACATTTCATTGAAACCATTGATCGCTTTCAGCTTCCTGGTGTCCATTAAAGCAATGGCGCCGGAGAGATAGAATGTTGGTGTCAGCGTATCGGAATCTTTCAGATAGAAGAAGTTGCTTGGTTTGATCTTCCTTCCCAGAATCTTCGGCGAACGTGCAGCATCCAGGATGTTGTCGTCTTCCATGCCGATAATGCGTCCCATTACACCGAAAGTGTCTTCCAGTTCGAAGTATTTATAAAGTTTTTCAAAATAACCTTCTTCGAGCGTAACGTCTGTATTAAGCAGGAAAATGAGATCGTTGGTGGCCTTCTGAATGCCCAGGTTGCAGGTGTGGGAAAATCCCGAGTTCTTTTCCTTCCGGATAATGGTAATGTTATTCCCGTAATGTTCTTCCAGATATGCTACTGAATCGTCACTGGAAGCGTCATCAACGATTATGATCTGGACCTTTGTGCCTAGGGTATTGAGAATTTTGTAATTATTCTCGAAATATTTTTCGAATAAATGCTTTCCGTTGTAATTCGGAATTACTACCGAGATGCTTTTCATCAATCTTACAATTTAAGTGTAGAGTATATGGTTTACCCGATAGTTGTCTATTTAATTAAAATCCTTAGTTTCAGATTTACTGGCATCAATCATCAATTATTGAACCACTTACTTACTTTCAGGAACCTGCGTTGGCCACCGGAAAACGGTCCGGCTTTTTTTGGCAAGCGCACAGAGTCATTAGAGGACTCCGGGTCCTATGTTCTTTGTTTCCGAATTTTATAAGGGTGAAGAGGGAATAGTAACTGCAGATGCTGGTGGAAATAAATGTCTTTTACTTAGCTTTTCCAGGCATTATGCTTAGAGTTAATGTGATTATTATCATTTCGTGTATCTATACACGTATTTTGGTTAATTTGATGCAGGCAAGATATGTTTTTTCCAAGATCATTCATCGATTCCATTGTTTTTATTTTCATAGCCGAAATATCGTTTTTTACCTTTCAAGCTTCGTTTTATACGACGTAAGAAGTTTAAAAATGGTTGGAATCGAATTGCAAGAATTTGTCAAAAAAACATAATCGCTAATTATCAAGCGGCCGAAAGAGCCTCATACTCACCTTTAACTATGCCGCATTTTGGCGAAAAAAATTTATTAGTATGTGAAAAAAAATACGCACTTATTGAGCATCCAACTTTTTATCACTTCTCTTTGTTGCTATCTTAACTCTGCGTTCTGTTGCCAGGAAGCAACTGCCATGAGAACGCTGGCAGCAGCAAAAAATTTTAAGTGACCGTGCATGAAGATGAATAACCCTGGAACTAACATGATTGCAGGCGATCCTGTTCCCGCCACAACGTATAAGCCGGCACGGGGCGTGGCCAGTCTGGTCGAAAGCCATTTCGAGCGCCACCACGTATCTGTAAGGAGCCATTACGATCAGGAACTGGCGCCTAAGCCCGACGCCCGGACCATTGAAACCATTATTGATACAACTTTCTGGGCGAGCCTGCGGAGGGAAGAGGGGCGTTCCCCCAAAGTTTCCATAGCATTCCTGCCGCCCGAGGATGCCGAAAGCCCCCTGATTTTCAGTGAAAGGCTCACATTATCAGCCAATACGCTTACCAAGCTTGCTCCTGCAGTGGAACGTTCTGGGATACATCTGGGTGTCTGGATGGAAGGCAATGAGCTGTGCATCTGGGGAACCACAAGGGTCATCCCCGGGCTGTGTTTTGTGCTCGAAGTGGTGGAACCGGGGATGCTCGTGATCAAGCACAGGCGGGTGGATGGCTTCGGTAAGTTTGTCAATGTCGCTGTTTTGAAGGGAGATCAGGTGAAAATTGTGGACGAGAACAGCGGCAGGGCGCGTGATTGCCCTTCGGTCATTAATTCCATGATCGGATTTACTTCTTCGACATTGTGGAGCGATTCGCTTAACCTGCTGGTTCAGCTGGCGGTTTCTATGCGCGCCCACGAGCGGGGAGGCATCTTACTGGTTGTGCCCAACGGAAAGGACGATTGGAGAAAATCCATCATTCACCCGATTACCTATCATGTTCAACCTTCATTTTCCGAGCTGGCAGAACTGAACAGAAAATACATAGAAGATCCCAACCCGATCGGCTGGCAGTCACAATTGAGCTCGGCTATTAACGGCCTGGCCGGGTTGACCGCCGTGGACGGCGCGACGATCATCAATGATAAATATGAATTGCTGGCTTTCGGGGCCAAGATCGGGCGGACTGCGGAAGGTCGGCCGGTGGAGGAAATGCTGGTAACGGAGCCCGTTATAGGGAACGTGGGCCAGGTTATGCACCCGGTGCAGCATGGAGGCACAAGGCACTTGTCGGCAGCACAATTTGTGTACGATCAGCGCGATGCTATTGCGCTCGTTGCGTCGCAGGACGGACGCTTTACAATTTTTTCCTGGGCTCCCTGTGAAGGAAAAGTGCAGGCGCACCGGGTCGACGCATTGCTGCTATAATACAATGCAGGTCAGCCGAACAATTCGAGCTGGCCTGAGTCTTTTGCTCTTCGCGACCGGATTTCCAGCTCCCCGAAGTTGGACAGCGAAATGCCCAGCAGGCGCACGGATTTTTCTTCCAGGTCTACTTTCGCCAGAAGATCTTTCGCCGTTTCAAGGATAATGTCCAGGTCGTCCACGGGCGAGCCGAATGAATGGTTCCGGGTGATCTGGGTGAAGTCGCTATACTTTATTTTTAATGTAATGGTGCGGCCTTTGAGCTGTTTTTTGCGCAGCCGGTTGAAAACCGTAACACCGATCTTATCCAGCTCCTTATGCATTTCGTCAATGGTGGAGAGGTCGTACATGAATGTATCTTCCGCACCCAGCGACTTGGTTTCCCGTTCCGTTTGCACTTCCCGGTTATCAATTCCCCGCACGATCTTGTAAAAGAAATGTCCTGTTTTTCCGAAATGCCGGACCAGCTCGTTTTCAGGTAATTTTTTGAGATCACCACCAGTGAAAAGCTGCATCCGCTTCATTTTATCGGCTGTGACTTTGCCTACTCCGAAAAATTTTTCGACCGGCAGCGCATTGATAAATGCTTCCACTTTGGAGGGCCCTATGAATGTCAGACCGTCGGGTTTATTAATGTCCGACGCGATTTTTGCCACGAATTTATTGACCGAGATCCCGGCAGAAGCAGTTAAGTTGAGCTCCGTTTTAATCGCTGTTTTGATCTGTTCCGCAATATCCAGGGCTGAGCCGATGCCCAGCTTGTCCTCTGTAACGTCCAGAAATGCCTCATCCAGCGAAAGTGGTTCGATCAGATCGGTATAGCGCGAGAAAATCTCTCTGATATGCGTGGAAACGGCCTTGTAAACCTCAAAACGCGGCCGGACGAAGATGATGCCGGGACACAGCTGGATGGCCTTGCGCGAGGACATAGCCGACCTTACTCCGAATTTCCGGGCCTCATAACTGGCAGTGGCCACCACACCGCGGCCCGTAGGCGAGCCCCCGACAGCAAGCGGCTTACCCCGATATTCCGGAAAATCGCGCTGCTCAACGGACGCGTAAAAGGCATCCATATCAATATGGATTATCTTGCGTACCGGTAAAACAGCAGGTTCTGACATGATCAGATTAGCGGGTATGATTTTAGGTAAAACAAATTAAATAACTAAGAATTCGCATCACTTGCTGGTTTTTTTACGTAAGTATTCATGAACCGGTGTTGCTTTAATTACAAACCAGTTTTTTTATATCAATCTGATTCCCGGAATTTTCCCGATGCGATACTTTTTACTGCGATTAAAATACATTGTTACCAGCCTGCTGATTGCATTTTTACTGACCCAAAGCGCTTACGTACGCGCGCAGGATAGATGCAGCACCATGGATTTACTTAATATGCGCTTTACGAGGCAGCCGGCACTCAAAATCATGTTTGACCAGCGGGAGCTGCGCCTCAAACAAGCGATCCGGCAGCGGAATGTGACAGGAAAGTCTTTAAAAACCACAGCGAATGTTACTATTCCTGTGGTTTTTCATGTTGTATCAAACAGGCAGTCGCTCATCACCGATGAACAGATCCTGGCGCAGCTTGACACGATTAATGCAGACTATGCGGGTATTAACGGAAGCGCGAGCCGCGTTCCGTCGCATTTCAGGGCACTGTTCGGGCAGTCGGGAATCCAGTTCTGTCTGGCGCAGCGTACACCTAATGAAACACCTACAACCGGGATCGAGCGTTACCCAACTTCCCGCGCGAATTTTGACTATACCACGAATTTGGTAAAACATGCTGAAACGGGCGGCGCTACGGCTTGGGACACAGATCGTTACCTGAATATCTGGATCTGCGACCTGTCGGGCGGGACATTGGGATATGCGACATTCCCGGATGACGGCGTGCCCGATGAGCAAGGCGTGGTGATTGACTTTGGCAGCTTGCCAGGTGGAAATGTGGCCGGTTATAATGCCGGAAAAACCCTGACACACGAACTGGGACACTTTTTCAATCTATATCACATCTGGGGCGACGACAATGGCAGCTGCAACGGAACAGACCAGGTGGACGACACGCCAAACCAGGGCAACAGCACAGGCGCATGTCCAACAGGAATCCAGACAGACAATTGTACCCAGACCGCCCCGGGCATCATGTATCAGAATTACATGGACTATACTTCCGACAACTGCCTGATAATGTTCACCAAAGGGCAAGTAGTGCGGATGGATGAATCATTTAATCTGTCCCGGTTGTCCCTGGCAAGCTCGGATGCGTGCACGCCCTTGAACCTGAAAAACAAAGACGCTTCCCTTAAAGCCATCACAAGGCCTGACCAGCGGATTTGTGCCAATTCATTAACACCTCAGGTTGTGCTGGAAAACCGGGGAAAAGAAACACTTACTTCTGTGAATTTTAATGCAGTAATTGACAACGGCACTGTGCAGACTTTCAGGTGGACGGGTTCATTAGCGACATTTGAAGAAACAACTGTAAATCTGGGTGCACTTTCCACCGTGGAAGGAAACCATATCCTCACAATCACCACTTCCAACCCGAACGGCGCTGCGGATGAGAATACGGCAAATGACGAGCAAACTCTGACCTTTATATATTATGAACCGTTCGCTGCACCGGTTGTGGAAAGCTTCGAAAGCTTATTCCCGCCGCAAGGCTGGGATATTGTGAATGAAGACGCAGGCACAACCTGGGAGAAAACCACAACCGCTGCCAAAACCGGCGCTGCATCTGTAAAGATCTCCAACTTTGGCAACGAGGCCATTGGCGAGCGCGATTACCTGAGATCTCCAACCGTCAACATTGCGGGCACAGATTCGGCCTATGTGTCATTCCAGCTGGCGGCGGCGACTTATACCAATTCAACGGTGGAAGGCAATGTCTGGGATACATTGCAAGTAATGGTCAGCACCGATTGCGGGCAGACTTACACCAGCGTTTATAAGAAATGGGGACCTTCGCTGGTGACCAGGACCGCCGCCACGCGAACTGCATTCAGGCCCGCTGCCAATGAATGGCGCAGTGAGGAGATCAACATTACCAGTTTCATCAACCAGGGCGAAGTGCTTATTGCATTTGTAAACTCCAATGGAAATGAGAATGATATATTTCTGGATGATATCAATATCCGGACGGTGACCATTAATCCGAATCTGAAAGAAGCCGGGTTCCTGGTAACGCCAAACCCGACGAGTGGAAAAGTCTCAGTACAGTTCTATCCGCGCCCCGAAGGATTAAGGTCTGTTTCCATTTATAATGTTTCGGGACAAAAAATCGCTGAACAGCGGATAGCCGGGGAAGTGAGCAGCAATGTGTACGACTTCGACCTGACGAACTATGCCAGTGGGTTGTACATTGTTAAAGCAGAGTTTACAGATCGCGTGCTCACGAAGAAGATTGTCAAAAACTAAAAACGGGTCATTGAAATTTACATTCAAAGGCATAAAAAAATCGGCTTAACCGCTTGTTACAGACAGGTTAAGCCGATTTTTATTTTAAATAATTAATAAATCCTCTTTACAACAACTTTGCTGTTCGTCTGCGCGATCGCAAACTCTTTTGCATTCTCGTTGGGCGGGGAAATGAAGATCTGTTTTTTCTTCTTGCCATCGGTACTTACCCAGTTGGCAGAATATATTTCGGGCAATGTTCCGGCATAGATCGGGTGGTTGTCGGAAAACATGAACACTTCTTCTTCCTCGTAGGCCAGTTCCAGATCGCTTCCTTCAATCACGTCACAGATTATTTTCAACTTGCCAAAGTCATCATCTACCAAGCCTTTTATCCTTGCTTTCCCGAAAAAAGGATCTTCTTCAAAATCCCAGCGGATATAATATTCGATTACATTTCCTATCTGAGAATCAATATAATCGGCGGTCAGCAGTTGTTCCTGGCTCATGGTTGTATTTAGTTTCTTGCACTCCTTTTTATAAAGCAAATCTCAATCCCAGGAGTTATGGGCATTTTGACAAATGTAATCTTAACGTGCATGTTTCCAAAAATAATCGCTTCCGATCGCGAATTAATTTGGAAATAAAAAAATTATTCTAGCCGCAAATCTGCCCCGTTTTTTGTAACCGCTGCTGACATATACTTGTGAAGGTTAGCACGTGCGAATCGCTGTTATCACCACTGGAAACATAGCGGTATGATTTTTGTCGTGCACTATACGTATTCATTTCAGGACTCAGTCCTATCACTTAGCCAAACGATAAATATATGCAAACAACTCAACGATTATGTGAGGTAGAGCCTGGCACGGGCAATCTCATTTTTCAGAGGGGTCGGGTCTTGCTTTTGTTTTGCCTGCTCGCAGTTACAAGCACCTACGCGCAGCAGGTAACACCCGATTCCGCTAAAAAAGATTCCCTGCCCAAGCCCGCAGCACAACCCATTCCGGCGCAAGCGCCAGCCGCCACTCCGGCGGCACCAGCACAAGCAACACCGGCAGCGCCGACAAAACCCGCAACAGATACCCTCCCAAAGACAAAAACATCTACTGATACAAGTTCCGCAGCCCCGCTCGTAAAGCCAACCCAGAATTTTGATCCTCTGGTAAAACCAGCAGCGAAGCCGGATTCTACCGCCCAGCCGGGTGCGGCCCAGCCGAGTGCAGCCCAACCGGGTGCGGCCCAACCACAAGCTACGCCAGCCACAGGAGCTGCAAAGCCCGACAGTACGAAACAGCAGACGCCGGTTGGCAATGTTCCTGCACAGCAATCGGCAACGCAGCCGGCACAACCCGCAGCTGCGCAGCCAACCACCGCGCAACCCGCCGCCGGACAACCAATCTCAACTCAGCCGGATTCGTTGAACCTGAATGCTAATCCACAGGCCGGGCCGCAGTTAGGCGCAGATGCCAAGCCCGTTTCAGGGAAGGTTGTTGATGAGAAAGGCCTTGGATTGCCCGGTGTCAGGGTCCTCGTAAAAGGAACGGAAATCGTTTCCGAAACGAGTCCGGAAGGGACATTTGAGATGAAGGTGCCTGCTAAGGGAGCCATTCTTGTCTTCACTTTTATCGGTTTTGCAACGAAAGAGGTCCCGGTAGGAAACCAGGCGAAGTTTAATGTGCAGCTGGTTCCCGAAGCCAAAGCCCTGAATGAAGTGGTTGTGGTAGGCTATGGAGCCCAAAGCAAGCGCGATCTGGCGAGTTCAACTTCCCGGGTTTCGTCCCAGGAATATAAATCGGCTGTCGTGAATACAGTGGATCAGGCATTGCAAGGTCGCACCACGGGAGTTTCTGTGGTCGAATCTTCTGGTGAACCGGGAGCGTCCACTGTGGTGAGGATACGGGGAAATAACTCATTGAGCGGCAATAACGAGCCATTATATGTGATCGATGGTTTTCCTATGCCTCCCTACCGGGAAGCGGGCGCAAACTTTACGGGCGCTTATTCTCAAAATGGATTGTACGGCATTAACCCCAATGACATTGAAAGCATGGAGATCCTGAAAGATGCATCGGCAACGGCCATTTACGGTTCCAGAGGTGCTAACGGGGTTGTTTTGATCACTACAAAATCGGGTAAGCGTGGCGAAGGCCGTGTGGAACTGGTGAATAAAACTTCTTTCGGGACGATCGCTAATCCGATCAAAATGATGAATTCGCGGCAATATGCAGAAACCATCAATGAAAGCTATATCATTTCCGGACGCCAGGCACCATTTGAAAATCTGGATAGCGCACTTACAAACACCGATTGGGTAGAGGCAGTAACGCAGCCCAGCTTCCGTGAAGACATTACGTTAAGCCTTTCCGGCGGCAGCCCGAAATCTTCCTATTATATATCCGGAAACTATCTGAGAGAAAAAGGAACGATCATTAATTCCAATAACAACAGGGCCAGTTTGAGGGTTAACCTCAATAATGAGATCAACGATTGGTACAATGTAAAAGGCCAGGTTGCTTTCACCAGGCAGAAGTCGAACCGCGCCGTGACAGCCTCGCGCGCATGGCCAAACTCGGGTGGTTTAATGGACGGCCTTCGTGCCGCTCCGACGCTTGCGGTAGACTATCTGGGAAACAACAGCCTGGGAATCCCGAACTATCAGGGTTACTATTTTGCCAATCCTGTAAATGAGCTAATGGCCAAGCACGATGTTACGCAGAACGATTATTCGGTGCTTAACATTGAGAATTATTTCAAGCTCGCGGATGGCTTGCAGCTTGTGGTCAGCCTCGGTGGTAACCAGAATCTGACCCGGAGAAATGTATTTCTGCCGCCCAGCACAGCCGATGGAAACCAGGTTAAAGGTCGCGGTAGCAACAATACATCCAATACGTATAGTTATAATGTCAATGCGTATTTCCAGTACGAAAAGACATTCAAGAAAGATCACTACCTGAATTCGACATTGGGTGTGGAATATAACGACCAGACTGTTGAATTCGTCAGCACTAACTATTCCGGTTTTGATGTTCCGTTTTTCGGGGTCGACAACATTGGAAGTGCGCAATCGCAGGGCATCGGTTCCTTTAAAGAGCAGCGGATATTACAGTCAGGCTTTCTCCGCGCCAATTATACTTATAAAGGAAAGTATGTGTTAAACACTTCCGTAAGGATCGATGGTGCTTCGGCTTTTGCCGCCAACAATAAATATGGCGTGTTTCCATCCGTAGCGCTTGCGTGGAACCTGGAACAGGAAGAGTTTATGAAGCGTGTAACATTTGTGTCCAACACAAAGCTTCGGGCTTCTTTCGGTGAAACGGGAAGCCAGGCCATCGGCCCTTATTCTTCATTATCCCAATACACCAGCGGATTTTATGAAATGGGACCTGGCGGCGACGGCAGCGTGATCAATACGGGCATTTATCCGAACTCCATCGCCAATCCAAACCTAACCTGGGAACGCACGCGCCAGTTTAACATCGGAGCTGACTTTAATGCAGCGCGCGACAGACTGGTTTTCAGTTTTGATTATTACAATAAAGTAACGTCAGATCTGCTGCAACCCAGGAAAGTGCCTACGCAATCGGGTGTGGGGACAATTATCGATAACTACGGGACAATGCGTAACCGCGGGGTGGAGCTTAGCATTCAGGCAAACATTATTCAGAAGAAAAATATAACATTCTCTTCCCGTTTGAATCTTTCGCGCAATATAAACACATTGGTCGACCTGGGAGAACGTACACAGCCTGATTATGTGAGCATCAATGGAAACTTGCTTGGAGGCGTTTCGGGTATACTCACGCCGGGTGAGGAAGTAGGGCGCTTTTTCGGCTTCCGCGTGTCGGGTCTGACGCAGACTTCCTCCTTCGACAGCAACGGAAATCCTACTTTCCCGACATTTGAAGGACCGCGTCCTGCGGGTTCAAAAGGCACACCGCTTTACGGTGCCTGGATTTACGAAGATATAAACGGCGATAACATTATCACTGCCGATGACCGGATCGTGTTGGGCAAATCAACACCCGACTTTACGTTCGGTTGGAGCAATGATCTGACGTGGCGCAACTTCTCAGTGAATGCACTCTTTACGGGTTCTGTTGGGAATGATGTTCTGAATCTTACCAATTTTTACATTAATAATGGTGTGGTCGATTACGGCGGCGTAGGATTTAATCAGTCTGAGGATTGGTACAACAACCGCTATACCGAATCAAACCCGCATAACAATGTAAAATATCCGGGTATCCAGCGCGGGATTGCTTCGGGGGACATTAACTCCACGATGCTGGAAGATGGCAGTTTTATCAGATTAAAAATGCTCAGCCTTTCGTACACTTTCCCAAGGTTAGGGCCGGTGCAAAATCCGCGCTTATTTGTGACTGGGACCAATATCTGGACGGCAACAAAATATACCGGTTTTGATCCTGAGGTGAGTTCCTACGCGCAGTCGCTGCTGCAACAGGGCATTGACTATGGCGCTTATCCGTCACAACGTTCGTACACCATTGGCATTTCCTGCAATTTTTAATTCAGATCAAAGCATTATCAATATGAAATACCATATAAAAATTACGGCAATGCTTGGCCTTGCGCTGGGCATTGTTTCCTGCAAAGACAACCTGGAAGAATCTCCATATTCGTCGTTAAGCAAAGAGGTTGTATTTAAAGACGAAGATGGCCTCAATCAGGCAACCATTGGGGTTTACCAGGCCTGGACGGCGCCCGATTTTTCGGATATATCGAGCCGGTTTATCCTCACAGAATCGGGGCATCGCTATGCGACTGCTGGCATTTTGGGCTCTGGTTCAGACCCTTATTATCGGTTCGGGCATGTTTCCACTTCCGGTGCTTTCGAGGCGGTTTGGTCACGGTTTTATAAGATTATTTTCAGGGCAAATACGGTTATCGACAATGCGGCCAGGGCCGTGCCGGGTGAAGAAGAAGAAGCCGATCCGTACATTGCCGAGGCGCGGTTCCTGAGGGCTTACGCTTATTTTAACCTGGTAAGGCTGTTTGGCGGTGTGCCTTTACTGTTGAAAGAAATCAATTCTTTATCAGATGAAGATTTGATTTTTGCCCCAAGAGAAACGGATGTGGCTGTCTATGAAGCTATTATAGCTGATTTAACCTTTGCTGAGGCAAACCTGCCCGATTCGCGTGGTGGTGCCGAGCTGGGACGCGTGTCTGCGGGAACTGCTAAGGCCATGTTAGGCAAAGTGTATCTGACAATGGCGGGTAAACCGCTGAACAAGACGGAAAATTACCAGAAGGCGGTTGACAAGTTCAGCGAGATAGTAGGTCCGGCGAATGAGGAAAAGTTTGATTTTGAACTCATTCCCGATTTTGCTGAGGTGTTTTCGCTGGACAATGAACGCAACCGGGAAATCGTGCTTTCTTTCGGCTATTTTGTTAATTCGTCGAATCCAAACGGGAACATTCTTCCTTTCAATCTTTTCCCCTCAGGGCTGGTTAATGGTGACGAGCAGACGAACTACGGTTTGACTTATGATTTTTATAAATTATTTGAAAAAACAGATACGCGCAGGCCATTCACGCTTGTGGACAGATATATTTTCAAAGGCGGCGCCAGGGCAGGGGCGGAAGAGGGGGATAGCATTATCTATAATCCTGAGATCGGTAACTACGTGAACAAGCGTACCAAAGCTTCCCTGGCACATGACGACTTCAAATATGGTATAGCCTATGGTAAGCTGGCAAGGGTTGCCCGCCCTGCCGGCGCCGCAATACAGGGATACAGCGCTGACCTGATCGAATTGCGTTTTTCGGATGTGTTGCTGTGCTATGCAGAAGCATTGGTCGAAACAGGCAAAACGGCACAGGCATTGCCGATCCTGAACCGCGTTCGCGACCGCGCTAAGGCTACGCCTTCAAAAGCAACGGCGGCCGCGGCTCTTCGCACTGCTATCCGGACCGAACGCCGGTTAGAGCTTACTGGCGAAATGACAACCGTTTTCGACATTCGCAGGTGGGGCACATTGCAGCAGGAAATTGCGGCAATGTCAGAAGATCAGATCGTGGATAATGTGCTGATCCCGTATTCGCCAAGACTTGAATTGTATCCGGTTCCGCAGTCGCAAATTGATGCGAATCCGAATTTGCGACAGAACGACGGCTGGTAAGATTTCATAAGGCCAACTAAATTTAAGAGACTTTCTGGTTCGCCGGGAAGTCTCTTTTCGTAATTTCCTCGCTATTTTTGTAAACGCAACAAATAGCATTATGACCCTGTCTCCGCGACACATTACATCCCTGGCCTGGACTATTGCCTTTGCCTTCTTCTCGTCCTGCCAGCAACATTTAGCTGTTACCAAAAATGAATACAAGCAATACGCGGTTGATAATCAGACAGGTGAGGATTCTTCCATTGTAAAATATTATCTTCCTTATAAGGCTAAAATGCAGGCAGAAATGAGCAAGGTCATCGGGCAAACCGCTCAGGCGCTTACCAAACCGTCTGATCCCGAAACCCTCATGGGCAACTATTTTGCCGATGCCATGCTTACCGAGGGATTAAAAAAAGATCCGACCATTCAATTCACATTATCAACTAAGGGCGGATTACGAACCACTTTTCCGGAAGGCGACATTACGGTTTCAAATGTATTTGAACTGATGCCGTTTGAAAATGAAATGGTTACTTTAAAATTATCCGGTGAAAATGTGCAGCAAGTCATTGATTTTATTGTAAAAAAGGAAGGTGAGCCGATTTCAGGAATGCGGATGAAGATCAGGAATGGCGTGGCTTACGACGTGACCATTGCCGGGGAGCCTTTTGATAAAACCAAAACCTATAACCTGCTCACCTACGATTATCTGGCAGACGGCGGCGATGACCTGGAATGTCTGCGTCACCCGATTGAAAGAAAGGAAATTAACAAAAAAGTGCGTGAAGCGCTTTTGGATAACATCAATGACCTGACCCGTCAGGGGAAGAAAATAACCGCTCAGCTCGATGGAAGAATTGTCATTATCAAAGAATAGCCGCAGGGATTTCCTGAAAAAAAGTGCAGGCACAGCGGCTCTATTTGCGCTGGGAAATCCATTTGAATCTTTCGCCCGCGGTGCTTCGGTGCGGCTTACCATCTTGCATACCAATGATGTGCATAGCCGCATAGAACCATTTCCAATGGACGGCTCGCGGAACCAGGGGTTAGGAGGCGTTGCGCGCCGGGCTGCTTTGGTGAAAAAAATCCGGCAGGAGCAGGGAAATGTCCTCTTACTCGATGCTGGCGACATTTTTCAGGGCACACCTTATTTCAATTTGTACGGAGGCGAGCTGGAATTGCAGATCATGAGCGATATGGGTTATGATGCCGCCACTATGGGAAACCATGATTTTGATAACGGCGTTGCTGGCTTTGTAAAACAACTTCCGCATGCCAAATTCCCTATCCTGGTCAGCAATTATAATTTTGACAACACAGAGCTCCAAGGTAAAACGCAGCCTTACAAAATATTTGGAAAACAAGGTTTGAAAATCGGGGTTTTCGGGTTAGGGATTGAATTAAATGGTTTGGTAAATAAAAAAAACTACGGCGACACCGAATATCTGGATCCAATCAGCAAAGCCAATGAAACGGCGTCATTGCTGAAAAACGACAAGGATTGCGACCTGGTCATATGCCTTTCGCACCTGGGTTATAAATACAAGGACAACAAAGTTTCCGACCAGATCCTGGCCAAGTCCACCCGGAACATTGACCTCATCATTGGCGGACACACGCACACATTCATGAAACTTCCCGAAGATGTAATGAACCTGGACGGCAAGGTTACGACCATTAATCAGGTCGGCTTTGCGGGCATTAACCTCGGTCGCCTGGATTATTATTTTGACAGGGAATCGAAAAGTAAGAAAATGGTTTCGGCCGTTTATCCGGTGCATGGGCATGGGCTTGTATAAGCAGCCGGTCAATTATTCCATATGCAGAAACTGTTGCCTGATTTTCTCTTCTTCCAGGTCCAGCTGGGCAAGGTGCTGACGGATCACTTCCTCTTCAAAGGTTTCTTTCTTATTGAATTTGTTCAGAACAGCGCGCTTATGGTCCAATAGTTCTTTCGTAATGTGCTGAAATTCTTTAATATAGTCGTAGCCTTCGTTTGTGGTTTCGGGATGGCTTACGTGTTCGAGGAAGCCGAGGTCACTTTCAATCTTCGTTTTTAAACTCTGTAACAACTCATTTTTCGGCAGTTCATCCGCGTGCCGCTCATTAATGAGCAGCAGCGATTCTTCCGCCAGCTTTCTCCTGATTTTAATGTCCTGATCCTGTGCGCTGATTTCGTAGTCCAGCTCCCCCACATCCATCCATTTGATAACCAATGGCAATGTAAGTCCCTGGAAAACAAGCGTTACCAGAATTACCACAAATGTAATGAACAAGATCATATTGCGCTGCGGGAACGGCTGACCGTTGGTTAGCAGCAGCGGGATCGACAATGCGGATGCCAGCGAAACCACACCGCGCATGCCCGCCCACCCGAACATGAATGGCGCACGTAGTCCCGGTCTGCTATCGGCCGTACGAATGTACCGGCTGACCACAACGGTAAATAGCGAAGCACCGATGGCAGATGCCAGTCGAGTCAGGATCACCACCAGCGAAATAATCAGTCCGTATTTGATAGCGTCCGGCAATGCGTCCGGTCCCATTTCTTTTACAATTACAGGCAATTCGAGGCCGATAAGCATAAAGACAATGCCATTCAATACAAAACCGACTGTTGACCAGACATTTACACCCTGTATCCGGCTCAAATGTCCCATAATGGTGTGGCTGTGGTAAGAAAGAAACAGGCCGCCGCTTACCACCGCGATGACGCCGGAAAAATGGAATTCTTCCGCGGCAATGTACATGGCATAAGGTGCCACAAAGGTAAGGATCGTATCAATGCTAGGGGTGGTGGGAAGCCAGCGGTGAATAGCGTAGAAGATCAATGCGATGGTGAGTCCGACGACAACACCCATAATGATCACAACGAAAAAGCTGCTGACCGCTTCCTGTAACACGAATGTTCCTGAAACCACCGCCGCAACGGCAAACCGGAAGACGATCAAACTGGATGCATCATTGAGCAAGCTTTCGCCTTCCAGAATCGTCACCAGACGCTTGGTAACTTTCACATCCTTTAAAATAGACGTCGCGGCGACGGCATCCGGAGGCGAAATAATGCCGCCCAACAAAAATCCCAGAGGCAATGTAAAACCCGGAATGATCGAATTGGAAACATAAGCGATGACGCAGGAAGTTAGGATTACGACAATGAATGCGAAGGAACCGATCACACGCCGCCATTTATAAAAATCTTTCCAGGAGGTTTGCCACGCGGCATCATACAGCAGCGGCGGCAGAAATATAAGGAAGATCAGCTGCGGGTCAATGGAAATGGTCGGTAACCCGGGGATGAAGCTGATCGCCAGCCCGCCGAGCACCAGGACAATAGGGTAGGAGACTCTGATCCGCTGCGCCAGCATCACAAGGAACAAAATGATGACAATCAGCGAAATGTATAGTATAATTTGTTCAGACATAAAGGATTAAGGTGGTGCTTTTTATCTTACGAATAATTTGATTCCGTTTGTAGACTTCAAAACAATCTGCGGATGCATACCGACCGGGTGGGATGGATCAGCTTCAAAATCAAATCGTTTGAGCAAGGAAGCCAGGATCAGCTGCATTTCCATCATGGCAAACTGCTGCCCGATACAGATCCTCGGCCCGGCTCCGAAAGGCAGGTAATTGAATTTCGGCCTGTCCTTCACATTGTCGGCGTTAAAGTTGTCTGGGTCGAATGTCAAGGGATCTTTCCAGAGGTTCGGATTCCGGTGGAGCTCGAAGACTGACAGGAAAACGGAAGTGCCGGATTTCACATCAAAACCTTCAATCTCCTGATCCACCGTTGCTTCACGCGTCATGGTCCATGCGGGCGGGTAAAGTCGCAGGCCTTCCTCCACAACCTGCCTGGTATAAGGCATTTGCATGAGCTGGTTAAAAGTGGGCACATTATCAAAAATGACACTTTCGAGCCTGATCTTCGCCACAATTTCAGGTTGCTTTGCTAATTCGAGCAATAGCCAGCTTAACCCCGTTGCGGACGTTTCGTGGCCGGCCGCAAACATGGTGATCGCCTCGTCCCGGATCTGCTGATCATTCATCTGCTCGCCGGTTTCTTCGTCAATGCTGTCTAGTAAAAGTTGGAGCAGGTCATTTGGCCTTTCGCCCGAAATGCGCCGTTGGTGGATGAATTCAAAAACCAGTTTATTGAAATAAGACAGATCGGTTTCAAAGCGGCGGTTTTCACCATTAATAGCCATAATGGGCACGCGGTATGGCTTGCGGACCCTGGTTACCAGGTATTTTTGTGTCCGGTTGACCTGCTGGTAAATCCGGGCTTTGTCCTCGGTGGTCATATTTCCAAAAAGCGTTTTGAGCGCGATATCGGAGGTTATGCCCATCATTTTGGCATCAATGTCTACGGCATCTTTCCCGCGAGCAGCTTCCATTTCATCCAGAAAAGAAGCGGTTAGAACGCCCATAGCAAGGAATAACTCCTGCAATCTTTCGCGATGGAATGCAGGTTGCACCAGCCTTCTTTGCCTTAACCAAAAATCGCCATCACTGGTAACCAGCCCGTTTCCCAGCACCGGACGTAACATTTTTGAAGAACTTCCCTTTTTGAAATTACGGTTATGCTGCTGCAAAACGTGCCTGAAAAAGCCCGGGTCACGGGTCACGACAAATTCACGGAACAGCTTCATCTTAAATGTATCGCCACAGGCGTCGAATCCCTGGTGGAGGAAATGCAAAGGGTTTTTGGCAAACTTGAAAGGGGCCATAATGCCCAGCCTTCCAAGCTTGTAAACGGGAATGTTACGCATGGCTGGAATCAAAAGAGAATTTATGCAAATAAGTCATTAAGGCATAAAAAAACCATCCTTATTGAGGATGGTTTCGTAACATTCGCTTGAAACAGCTTGTCCTGCTTACTTTTTGCCCGCGAAAGAGCGCAGCATCCAGGTATTTTTTTCTTTGAACTGCATGAAACGATTCACCATATCATTGGTCCCGTCGTCGCCCGCTTCATCGCTGGCAATCAGCAGGTAGCGCTCCAATTCGATCAGCTTTGCCATATCGTCCAGCAATGCTTCAACCATATCCAGGTCAGACATGCCGATAGTGTCGATCTCCTGGATCGTAGATTCTTTGATATAATCCGCAAAACGGCTGTGTGGCGGCTTGCCTAATGTGAGCACGCGCTCGGCGATCTCGTCGATGGTCAGCTGTGCGTTGGTATAAAGTTCTTCGAATTTTACGTGAAGGGTGAAGAAGTTCTGGCCTTTGATATTCCAGTGGCACCCTCTCAATTTCTGATAGTGAATGTGGTAATTGGCCAGGTAATCGTTCAGAAGGTCTACCACAGGTTTTACTTCTTTCTCATTCAGGCTTATCGCTTCGGCATTCATGATTTTTTTGGATTAATGTTGATTCTGATTTATAACAAAACCATACCACCATCATTTAGTTTCACATATATACGTAAAAGACGGTTTATGTTTAAAAAATGGGGAAGGGTGGCCAATTTCGGTGTTTTTTTCACTTGCAGGCACGATAGTTGAAAGTTGCTCGTTCAATACGCGTCAGACGGGCATCTCCGTTTTATAGTCCACAATTTAATTACAAATATGATTACTAAAAATTTCAAATTGCTCAGCGTTCTGGCCCTGGTTTTCACATTGTCGGGAAGTATTTCAAGCGTTCAGGCACAGGGAAAGGAGGAGGACAAGATCAGGGCGGCAGTTACCGTGCTGGATGATTTCAGCAGCATGGAGGAAAGTATTCCGGCGCAATTGCTGGACATTTCAAAAGGGATCATTATCGTCCCGAAACTGATCAATGCCGGCCTGATGGTGGGCGGGAAGCATGGTAAGGGCATTGCAATGGTAAAAAATGCGAAAGGCGAATGGAGTGACCCGGTATTTGTCACCATCACAGGCGGCAGTGTAGGCGCGCAGATCGGCGTTCAGGCTGTTGACCTTGTTCTGATTTTCAAGAACAGCAAAACATTAACTGAGATCGGCAAGGGAAGCTTTACATTAGGCGGCGACCTTTCTGTTGCCGCCGGTCCGATGGGAAGAAGTTCTTCGGCTAGTACGGATTACAAGCTGGAAGCGGAAGTTTATTCTTATTCGAGAAGCAAGGGATTATTCGCAGGTGTGACGATCAATGGCGCAGCACTGTCTGTGGATGCCAAAGCAAACAATGCTTTTTACGGAAATACGGACAGCGCCAACACGATTTTCACGTCATCCAGGATCTCTTCAAAACCGGTTGCAGATCTGAAAGACAAGCTTGATGATTTAAACTAACATTGATTTGCCATGCCATCTTCTGTTGTCGCAAAAATGATATACGACGGAGATACCGAAACGTTGCGGATTGTGTATGTTTCGGGGATGGTGTATGATTATAAAAATGTTCCTTTGGAAGTGTACCAGGCTATGAAGAACTCAGGATCCAAAGGGACATTTTTAAACAATCATATCAAAAACAATTATGAATTTGAAAAGATAAACGACTGATAGTTTACGTTTACAGTTAGTCTGAGAATGTCACGGGACCTCGCAATTCTTCTCGTTGCAAAACTTCACTTCTCCCGTTTTTTCATTTCTGCACTTCACTTTACCGGTTATTTTCACCGTAGCACCCTTCTGTATCGACTCGTGGTTGATGATCACCCAAATGTCCTTACTGCCCTTGATTTTGACACGTGTGCCATCAAAAAATTTTTGTACCGCCATCGTTTACTTTATGTTCAAGGGGCAAATATAATGTATCAAATGTTCCCTTTTTTCATTTCGCTCACCGCGTGGTCTACCGCCCTTGCTGTTAATGCCATATAAGTCAGTGACGGATTTTGTGTGGATGTGGACGTCATACACGCGCCGTCGGTGACGATCACATTAGGGCATGCGTGCATCTGGTTCCATTTATTAAGCATGGAAGTTTTTGGATCATTACCCATCCTTACGCCACCCATTTCGTGGTTTTCACTGCCTGGATTTCGATTTGTATCAGAAGTCTTAATATTTGAAAAACCAGATTTTTCAAGCATTTCGCTGAGCTCGTTGTAAAAATCTTTGACCATTTTCATGTCATTATCATCGAATTCGACATGCATTCTAAGCTGCGGAATGCCCCAATCGTCCTTTAAAGTTTTGTGAAGACTTACAAAATTTGTCTCCTTAGGCAGCGTTTCTCCCATCATTTGCGCACCCAGGCTCCATCCGCTGTCGTCCGGCTTGAAGAGGCTTTCTTTTAAAGATTCACCCAGTTCATTGGATTTAGCGCCCATTTTGGAAGCGGAAAAAGAGGTTGCGTAACCGCGGAGGAAATCCGTTTCCTGTTTGAAAACATTCCTGAAACGCGGGATATAAGCGCCATTAGGTCGACGTCCTTCCACTGTCCGGTCGTGGTAACCGTCAAATTCTGCGCTCACGCGGCCCCTGTAATTGTGGAAACCGATGAATTTTCCCAGCAGACCATTGTCATTGCCAAATCCATTAGGGAAGCGATTGGAAATAGAATTAAGCAGGATCAGGTTCGAGTTGATCGCTGATGCATTTACGAAAATGATTTTGGCATAATATTCCGTCATTTCTTTGGTCAATGCATCCACCACACGCACGCCTGTCGCCCGCTTCTTCTTTTCATCATAGATAATGGAATGCACAACGGAATGCGGTTGCAATGTAAGGTTCCCCGTCTTTTCAGCCCATGGCAATGTGGACGAATTCGAACTGAAATACCCGCCGAACGGACATCCGCGCTGGCACATGGTCCTGTGCTGACATTTGGCACGGCCCTGCTCGGTGTGAATGGGCTGCGGATCGCTGATATGCGCCACGCGACCGATAATGATGGGACGCGTATTGTTGTAATTTTTGGCTGTCTGATCGCTGAAATGTTTTTCCACACAAGACATTTCATGGGGTTTAAGAAATTCACCGTCAGGCAGTTGGGGTAAATTATCTTTGTTGCCGGAAATCCCTGCAAACTTCTCAACGTAACTATACCAGGGTGCAATGTCCGCATAGCGGATCGGCCAGTCAACACCGAAACCGTCCCTTGCCGGTCCTTCAAAATCGAAGTCAGACCAGCGCTGCGTTTGCCTAGCCCACAAAAGTGACCTGCCGCCCACCTGATATCCGCGCATCCAGTCGAAGGGTTTGTCCTGCACGTAAGGATGTTCCGCGTCTTTCACTACGAAATGCATGGCATCTTCCTTAAAAATATAATGCTTGCTGGCCATCGGGTTTGCCTGCCTGATCGCGAGGGAAGGCTGGCCGCGGTGCTCGAATTCCCAGGGCTGCATATTGGCAGTAGGGTAGTCCACAATGTGTTTTACATCCTTCCCGCGATCGAGGATCAATGTCTTTAAGCCTTTCTCCGTAAGCTCCTTAGCCGCCCATCCGCCACTAATCCCCGTTCCCACTACAATGGCATCGAAGGTCCGCTGCTTAACCGAATCGATATTGAAATTTGACATATTCGTAAAATATCTGAATGCTTTTTATTTGGTCTTAGGCGAAGATTTGCGCCATAGATTCGGCAGCAATTTGTCATTCAACAGCATTCGCCAGGTTCCCCAGTCGTGCGCGCCGTCGCCGCCAATGTAATAATCGTGCTGAATGCCTGCTTTTTCCAGAGCCTTATGCGTTGCTTCCGAGCGTTTTCCAACAAAATCCAACTCACCGCTTCCCAGGCCTACCAGCAAGTAGTCCACCTTATCCTTTATTTTAGGATCACTGAAAAATGCCGGGTTCAACTTCTCCGGCTCCAAGTCACCAGCGCTCATAATGCCAAATGAACTGAACAAGTCCAACGCCTTGAAACCCACTGCCTGCGTGTGACGCCCACCCATGGATAAGCCCGAGATTGCACGTGATTTCCGGTCGGCTATGGTGCTGTATGCTTTGTCCACATACGGAACGATATGCTTCCTTAATTCTTCTTCAAAAAGCACATAAGTTTTTTCGAGGTGCTTTGGGTCGCTCCGGTGAAGGACCTGGTTGTTGGGCATGGCAATGATCATCGGCACAATTTTGCCTTCCGCCAGCAGGTTATCGGCGATGAAATTGGCACGGCCGTCAAACATCCAGCCGGATGCCAGCTCGCCGCTGCCGCCCATGAGATAGAGCACCGGATATTTCTTTCCGGAATCGTATCCCGGCGGCGTGTACACATACATTTCACGTTCGCCGTTCAGTACATCGGAATGGTAAATATGCCGCGTAATGTTGCCATGCGGGACGTTTTTCGCATCGTAATAGGCGGGCTTGTTGTCGTGAACGATCACATTGCTGTAACCGGGCTGGTTGGAAGTTCCTGTGAATTTATTGTTCGGATCAGCAACCGGAACGCCATCGATAAGTAACCTGTAAACATAAATATCAGGCTTAACCGGCCCGACTTTCAGTGTCCAGGTGCTGTCGCTGCCTTTTATGAACGGCACAGGGCCTTTTGCTTTCAGTGCAAGGAGAATAGGGCCGCCTGTCAGTTCAACCTTATGCGCATCAGGCGCTTTTACCCGGAATGTTATGGTGTGATCGTCTGCAACATCGGGAGAAATCACATTTCCGCCGTACGGGTTCAGTTGCTGGGTGTTCTTTTGGGGATTCCAGTCCAGGTTCACATTGGCCTGCTGTGCAAATGCGCCCGTAGCTGCGAGCAGAAGCAATATGGCGGCCCGGTAACAACCACCGGGCCAGTATGTTAGGTAATCTTGTTTCATGCTGAAAGTGTTTCGCCTGCAACGTTGTGCTGCTATCCTGAATAAAGACGGCGATTCTGCAAGATTACCCGGTCAGTGCAATGAAATCAGATTTTTTTTAATGCATTAAAGATGTTCTGATGCGGCTGCTCACCCTCAAACGTCTGCACAAGCTTACCTGCTTTGTTATAGATAGCAATGTAAGGGAACGACTTGATCTGGTAATAGCGCTGAACCGTGTACGAATATCCCTCCGTGCCAACCTTAATGTTAGGATAGGTGCCCAGCTTATGCTGCGCCACAAAAGGTTTCAGCATTTCCATCGACTGGAAAGTGACCATCACAACCTGCTTGTTGGCAAACACGCTGTAATTTTTAAGCATGTCTTTCGTAAAATCCTGGCAATGTTCGCAATCAGGTGAAAAGTAGATCAGAACCACCGGGCCCGCGGCAAGCTGCGATGCAGTATACTGCTGCCCGTTGGTTAATTTTATCTGGAAAGGCGCGATCTTCTTATCGGCCAGGACAGACTGTGAAAAAGCGAAACTGCTCGCAAAAACGAAGAGAATGACGGGAATTATTTTCCGGAACATAAAACTGAATTCTTTTTGAATGAAGAATCCGCAAGTTATTAATGTTTGCTGTTTTATCCCGCTACCTTTTCGCTAAGTTTTTTGCGAATATTGGTTAGCTGATGAATATGTCTTTTCGAATGACAAACCACAAAATTCAGCCATTCCCAGCGGGTGAATGTGCCAATTCCCGGGAACTCAAATGCACTGGCTGTAAGCCGGAGATCCTGTTCTGCAGCCACTTTCCTGATTTCATCCCGCTCTTTTGCAAATGCTTCGATCAGCTCGGCCTTGTTATGCGGCCCGTCCGAGGGAACATTAAAGTCCGGTGCTTTTAGTTTCGTTGAAAAGTCCAGAAAGATGTTTTCAATTTCTGGAATATTAGCATCGACCGGCCTGTTCGTATCCGTTATATCGCCCAATAATACACCAGGCAAGCCGCTTTCTGATTTTAGAATGTGCTCTACAACCTGCCCGGCCGTCCAGCTTCCTTCAAAAGGCACTTCATTAATTTCTTCTTCGTCGAATGATTCGATGGCGTCCCTGAATTTTTTAGTTGTCCTATCTAAATCATCCAGCAGTGCAGTTGCGCTTGTGCCTGTTTCTGACAATTCCTTGATAATGACCAGCGCATGGTCCCAGGCATCGGACATCATTTCAAAATAATCGGCGCCCATATCACATTGCATATCCATGCGCGTGAGGCCATTTTCTTCTCTGAGCCGGTAAATTTCCTGAAATCCGTTCATGCCTTGTGCCTCCTCGGTCTCATAATTTTCCACGCCGTCGTTGAGAACGCCATTGTATTCGATAACCAGCTCTTCGGCAGGCTTATTAACCTTAATCACGCCTATAATTCCATTTTCAGACGCATCCGCAAAAATGACTTTACTGCCAGTCTGCCAATCCGTTTGGGCCTGCGTTCCATCGCTGAATGCGTTGAACCAGATTTTGTTTTTATTATTTGAAATAATGGTTTCCCAAACGCTTTCCTTAGGCGCATTCACTTCAATCGACTTCTTAATGAGCATAGTTTCCATGGTTCCTGAGTTTATTTGTTGAATGATGTTGCTTTACAGACTATTTTTCAAGGATAGTTTTCAGGTTTTTCAAACTGGATTCCAGGTCTTTGCCAAGGATTCCATCGATAAAAAGGTTGGTAATGTTCATGGGATATTTACTTTTCCCGGTCATGCCCCAGCTTACTCGGGTTTGATCATCAGCAACCGGCGTGGTCGTCATCGTCGCCAGCCCGACTCCTTCAAATGGCCGTACAAAACGGACTTCAATATTCACAAGCTCGCCTTCCGCAAGCTTCATAATTTCCTGTTCACCGGCACCGACATTCTTATCCTTACTATCCCAGGCATATTTAAAGCCAACCGTCCCGTCGACGCCGGCGTAAGTCTTCTTCATACCCGGATCCGCCATCACCCACTTGCTGTAATTGTCCTGGTTTTTCAAGAATTTGATATAATCATAAACCCGGCCCTTCGGTCTGTTAATCGATATCTCCCGCCGCACCTCGTATTCATTTTTAACAAATAACGCCACCACCAGCAGCAGGACAACGAGGCCAACGACCACTGCAAGAATTGTTAGGATAATTTTCATCGGGTAATAGGTTAAAGTTCAGGTCAGCAATAAGATGTAACAAACCTACAAGTCTTTTCCCAATCCCCCGGGGGGTGAATATGTCAAATGCAGGGGCCGAACGCGACAAAGATTAACGTAGAAATTTATATCTTTGTAAATAACCTTAAATATGTCGTAAGGAGAGATTTGGTAAGAACGCAGGTTAAGTATTAAGTGCCAGATACTGGCTAATCTTCATTAAAATGATCAAAACAGCCAAGACGCCCCCTCACGATGTTGACGAGGTGAAACAAAAGACGATATTTGACTTCATCAATGATTTGATGGAGGAAAAGGAAGTAATTGGAAGGTATTTTAACGGCGAAGTTTCTGAGAAAGAATTGCATGACAGGGGAATCAAATTCGTTAGGGCCTTATAATTATCAAGAGGTTGAGATCAATGGTTCCTTTCAGTATGAATTTAAGACAGATTCGGGGCTAACCTATAATTGCTGGTTCGTTGACGGCTCAGGGCATTTTAAAGACTACCCGCAGATCAGGGATAGCATAGTAACATTTGGCTTCGGTTGCAAGCCTTACACACCCAAAGGGTATTTTCATAAGCACGACCCTAAGACAAAACTTACAGTACTCTCCATTCTAAGGCAATCGCTTGAAAATTATCCGGAAAGAGTTGTTTTGGTGATGTACCAAAATACGGATAATAGGAAAAGAAACAGAAAGATCATATTCGATACCTGGTATAAAGACTTTTGTGAGGACCACAACTTTGTCGGAAAATTCAGACTGACAATTCCTTCTCCGGACGGCAGCGACATCATGTGCATTACAATGTTCGTTCCGGAAACTTACTCGAAGCGGGAAACGCTCAAAGAAGCACTTTTGGACTTTAAGGACGAGTTGATTTCAAAAGGGCTTCCTCCATCAACAACCACGATTTCATTTTGCTAATGAAGGAATCCGATTGAATGGCTTCCTCAAACCCGAAACCCGTAGCTATCCACGATCGTCCTGAATACGCTATTCCGCTCGTGTTCGCTCGTGTAGACCCATCTGTCGAGGGTGGTGGACATGTAGCTGTCTTTTACGGTGATTTGTTTTTGGAATACGATGTGGAACTCGGCGCCGCTGCGGTCTAGCTTGAAGGTGTCAACATTATCGAGGTTGATCGCTTTTTTTTGTTTTTCGTCGTAAATAATAGTCGGCATGAAGATTGGATTGAATGGTTAAGTTATCACCATAAGTTGCTTTCATCCTTAGACTACTGACTGGAAGCCGCATACCTATTGAATGCGACAGCGTATTTTGTTATTTTTGAAAATATGAAGCATATATCAGTTCTTGTTCCACAGGGCGATGCTGCGCTCGGGACCATTGAGGGGCCTTTCAAGTTTTTTAATTTCGTAAACGACTTCCTGGCTGCTATGGGCCGCGAGCCGGCCTTTAATGTCCAGCTGGTGGGCATGACCGCTGATCCTCAGAAGTATAGCGGCGTTTTTACAGTGGTTCCGGATGTGACGATTCATGATCTGAAAAAAACTGATCTGGTCATCATTCCTGCTGTTAATGGTGATCGTGAAAGTGTGATTGAGATGAATAAGGTTTTTTTTCCGTGGATCATTGAGCAGCATGAGAACGGTGCGGAAGTGGCCAGCCTTTGTGTAGGCGCGTTTCTGCTCGCGGCCACCGGCATGTTGAACGGTAAAAGCTGCACAACGCACTGGATGTCAGCTTCGGATTTCAAAAATATGTTTCCCGAGGTGAACCTGATGGACAACCGCATTATCACCGACGAAAACGGCGTGTATACCAGCGGCGGCGCAAATACGTTCTGGAATCTGCTCGTTTATCTCGTCGAAAAATACGTGGACCGGCAGATGGCGATTTACACGACCAAATTTTTCATGATCGAAATTGACCGCAATACGCAGTCGCCTTTCATTATGTTCACGGGCCAGAAAGAGCACGAAGATGTCGAAGTCAGGAAGGCGCAGGAATTTATAGAAAGGAGTTTTCAGGATAAAATTACAGTGGATCAGCTTTCCGAAATGTTCGCAATCGGCCGCCGCAGTTTTGAACGCAGATTTAAGAAAGCCACTTCCAATTCGATTGTGGAATACATTCAGCGTGTGAAGATCGAGGCGGCCAAGAAAAGCTTTGAAGTGAGCCGGAAAAATGTGACCGAACTGATGTACGAAGTGGGTTATACCGACACCAAAGCCTTCCGCAGTACATTCAGGAAAATCACAGGCTTATCCCCGGTTGAATACAGAAACAAATACAACAAAAGCCAGATCAGCGCCTGATTGCTATTTCAATTCAGCGCTGACCACATTGATTTTACCATTTACTTCTATTGTGTCAAATGTGCCATTGGACTTCGTAGCCACTGCTTTCCCATTGACCTGATAATTTTTGAATTTCGCAGTCGGCAGCGCGATTTCCAGCTTCCAGCTTTCCTGCGACTGTGAAAGGTTCAGGCGGATGCTTTTTCCATTCCTTTTAAATGTATAATCCAGCGCATTGTCGCCTATGATCACGTTTTCCAGACTTGCATCATTCCAGGACGATGGCATCTGCGGTTGAATGCGAATCAATTTTTTAGATGCAAATGGTTGTATGCCAAAGAATTGCTGAACGATCGGGTAAGCGTAACTGTATACATTCCAGGCCTGCGCCATCATGCCGTAATCCGGTGAAACCTCATAGATAGAACCAGGAAGCGCGAAGCTGAATGATTTTGTCATTCTTTTCAAATAACCCAATGCGGCATCCGGACGTCCATAATTATTTTCGGAAATGGCCAGTACGCCCGTTGGAAGTGTCATTACTGCACCTGTGTAAGTAAAAACTTTGTTGTTGCCAGCAACAGAACGCTCATCTTTCCCGGCCGACTCATCCCGGTCGATGCCTGTCACAAAGGCGCCGAAGGGGTTTACAAACTGGGAGGCTGTCTGCAACGCGGACAGCGCTTTTGCAGTATCAGCAATGCCGGTTTCCATGGGCGTGTTCACAACCCAATTGTGGTGCACCACAAATCCGCGCTTATTGTTTGATTTCGAGCTCGTTATTTTGGCCTTCGCTGCTTTAAGCTCTTCCACTGCCCAGGGCTTTTTCAATGTGTCGGCACGGATGATGGCATCATCAATGAGGCTGATCGCCTGCCTTGGTGTGCCGATAAAATCCGCATAGGAGTTGCTTTCAGGAACCCAGAACTCCCGATTGATCTTGATGCGAAGCTTGTCCGCAATGCTGGAATAATGTTGAGCCAACTTTTTGTCCCCCATTTCCGTGGCAAGTTCAGCGGCGTCGGCGAAGGCTTTTTGGGTGTACGCAGCGACGTCGGTCATTTCGCTGTTCATGCCGTGGATTTCCATCATGCCAAATCCGTCAGGCAGCAGGTTGCCATCTTTGTCATTCTCTTTGAGCAGCCAGTTCAATCCTTTTTTAAGGGTAGGGAAATATTTTTTAAGAAATTCCTTGTCACCGGTCCAGCGATAAACCTGCGCCACCAGCGAGGTGAATTGCGGCGTTTCGTTAATGTTGCCAGGATTGTAAACAGCGCCGTTCGTGGAGGTTTCATGCATAATGCGGCCATTTCCATTCACTTTTTCCGAGAGTTTGTGAACCACTTCAACTGCATTTTTCACCAACTCAGGCTGACCTGTGGCAATGAGCCCTTTGAGCGCATACTCGCTGTCCGCACCAAACCACCAGGGATAATCCGGAGCGCCGGCAGACAATCCGCGGCCAATTTCAGGCACATCGCGGATGAGCCAGTCGGTGTTGTACTTGGTCCACCGAAAGGCTTGTTCCAGGTTTTTGTCGGGAATTGTCAGTTTGGTTTTAGAATCAATGGATTTATATCGCTCTTTCTTTGCGAGCAGTAATTTAGCGGCATTCGCCTGTGTTTCTGTAAATGTTTTTCGCGCGTCTTTTTTTGATTTGTAGGAACCGGAGATGGTTATAGAAAGGCTTATGGCACTGTTTCCGTCAATAGCAAGCTCATATTGCAGCGAAGCGGAAACGCCCTTTCCCTGGGGTTTGTAATCGCAAGTGATGGCCTTCTGCTGATGCGATTTGGGCGACATGGCAGCGCCAAACATCACATACCAATCATTCAAACTATCCTTAGCGATCCAGCTGTGCGACGCCTCGTCCCAGGTCGTCACATCCGGGCCATCAACCATATTGGTTCTTTCACCCAGCCAAACCGGGCGGAGATCGGTATAACCATTGAAATCAAACTGAATGTTGAGCTTGTCTTTTCCTTCATTGATAAAAGTGTATTCCACCACCACAGCCTCTTTGCCATCTGGCACGAACTGGAAACGCTCTACTTTCAACCCCGGAAGGCCGGTCGTAAAAACGTGTTTATTGGCAAAAGGGTAATTAACGAATGTATCCGCCTTCGTGAGACAAGCAGACTGATTAGCAACCGTCACAGAAGCCGTGAAGCCATCCATCAGCTTGATCGGATGGTTCCAGATGCCGCCCATTTCGCCGGTAACATGCCAGCCAAGATCAGGAAATGTCCCGTTTTGATGGCCCACCATGTAAACGCGATCGCCCGCAGTAATGTAAGGCGTTTTGAGATAAATACTTTTGCCCCGAATGTTCTCCGTATCGCTGACCACACTTTGCAGATTCTGCGCGCTACGATCACTTTTCGAGCATTCTAGAAAGAAAATGGAGCAAAAGCCAATCAAAATCAGCAAATTTCTCAGTCTGTCAGGGGCTGTTTTCATGAAAAAAAGAATGTTATCAGGCAGATTTCGGACTGACCCGAAAACGCTTCAAGATAACACTTTTAAATCATGCATAAATTACCTGATTTCTTTCCCACCCAGCCGGGCAGCTAGCACGGGTTTCGAACCTTACCCCTGTAAAACCGACAGGATATTTCCGGCAGGATCCTTGAACCAGGCTACGGAAGGTTTTCCTCGGCTAATGTTGTTTTCGTCCGTCTTTAGCCCCGGGAAATCGTAGCTTTCAAATGTTACACCCAGTGCTTTCAGGTCTTTTACAGCTGTGTCAATGTCGTCGACCGGGAAGTTGAGAACCGTGAATGTGGCAGGCGTATGATTTGGTTTTTCATACAGGATCACGTCGCTGCTTCCCGCAATGTGCAGTTGCAGCAAGCCCATTTCTTCCACTTCGGAGAGGTCAATGCTCAGGACATTTCCGTAAAAAGCCTTTGCTTTTTGCAGATCGTCCACGGAAAATCCACTGAATGCTTTTGTTTCTCTAAACATGATTTTCAAATTTTATTGATGACTAGATTTCTCCCTCTGCTTGAATTGCGTCGGCTTCTGTAAATGCAGGTTCCGGTTTCTTATAGATCTGAGATAACTGATGATACGCCTTCGATCGCATTGCAATTAATGTTACAATAAGTCCCAGAATGCCGGTTACAGTAAATAAAAGTGCCAGCCCACGTGCAGTGCCTGTCCCGAACCAAGAGCCGATAAGGTCCACACCGGCGCCGGTTGTCATAAATGGTATGAAGACAAATTTGGCCATAGGTCCTATCATAAAGGCAGTGATAGGCGATGCTGCTTGCTCAATGCTTTGTGCAAAGCCAAAAACGCGTCCCTGTCTCTCATGCGGAATTACTTTTTGCAGGATCGTTTGTTCCGTTGCTTCCACGACGGGGATCAGGCAGAGATAAATAAACATGCCAATGCCCAGCAATATGATGGATGCCTGAATTGTGAAGAATATACAGATCGTCCACATGATAATGTTGGCAACAAACAATGTACGCAACGGCTTCTTTCCCAGGCCTTTTTTGGCAACAACAAGCCCGCCGACAATAAATCCAAGGCTTAACACACCCCACAATATTCCCCAGGCCTGAACCGAAACCAGCGAAAGGCCGTAAGCGTCCATGAGCGACATGAACACACCGCCGAGGAAATTATTAAATGTATTGAAGAAAATCAGCCCGAAGAGGCCCGGTACTAATCCTACAACGGCGATAGTACCCTTGATATCAATGCTTTCCAGGTGCGAACCCGTCTGAACGATCTCCTTTTCAGGAATATGGATTGTGAATAAATGCAGCAGCACTGCGATGGTTAACCCAACGGCCAGTGCCAGCATCCAGGTCATGCCCAGAAACCCGATTACAAGACCACTGAAAATAGATGCTACTAAAAAGGAAACACCATTAACGGTCCCAACCAGACCATTTGCCTTGTCACGTTCGTCTTCCTCGATCAGAATGGTAACAACAGTTGAAATGGCGATGGCCCGGATATTGCCGACCAATGCGCCCAGTAGGCAAAGGACAATCAAAACCCAGAGTCCGATGCTGCCTGGATTCTTGAAATCGGCTTCGGGTGTTAACACATAGGTAAGCAACGCCAGAATATATAGGATCAATGTTGCAATGCCGGAAATGGTCATCGAGGTTTTTTTCTTATAACGGTCCACAATGGAGCCCAGGAAAAAGCCGGATAGTGCAACGGTTGCGAAGTAAATCCCGGCCATGACCGAGGTGGCAATGACGGATTTGGTTTCCAGATATGCCCAAAAAGTAACCGCGAACCAGACGAACGTGTTCGTCAGGGTCGCGGCCAGGGAATTAGCTAAAATGGAATAAAACGTTTTCATGGCTAATAGTAAGTAGATGTGTCGTGCTGAAATGGATCCAATTCCGACATTACAAAATTACTACATCAAGCCATCATGCAGAGAGGTGTTATAAGACAATTTCAGGGTGGAATTGTGCCATTCTCCGCATGCCGTTTGTGGTAACTTTCATCAGGGAACGCTGCGAACGGGCACCGTCTGCTGCACAGGCTGCGTTTTCTGTACAGGTTGGGTTTGCTGCACCGGCTGCGACTGCCGGGCGGGCTGCGTTTGCTGAACATTCTGTCTGGTTGCCGGAACGGTCGTTGTTCTGTTGGTCGTCGTTGTGGTTGTTGATGTCGCAGGTTGCATTACACCGGGCGTTGTTTGTGTGGTTGTAGTGCCATTCTGTGTCTGCACATTCGTCTGGGTTTGCCCGTTAGATCCTGTTTGTGGTGTTGCAGTTGTAGTTTGTTCAATCTCAGTTACTTGCTCAACTGGCTGTGTCGTTGCAGGCATGTATCTTTCAGGCATTGTGGCCGGGTCCTGCGATGTGTTTACCTTAGGAACCTGCCCTTGCTGCACCACAGGCACCGGATCTGATACTACGCTGGGATCCGCAGCTTGGGTCGCCCCCTGAATCTGTCCAGTCGGTTTTGGCTGATATTCGCTGTATGGCCTGGCGGGTTGTCCCGGGCCTGAGCTTGGAATTTTGCCGGTAGGAGCGGGCCGGGACCCGATTTTTTGTGCGTGTGATTCAACAAAAAATGCTTCTGCTAAAACCATTGCAGAAAATAATGTTACGGTCAGAATCTTCATATAGTGTTGGATAGATTGAATGATAAATGTAATCCTATTCACAATCTTACCAAAACCATTCCAACGAAAACAGCACTGCGCTATTAAAACGCAGGCTGTTCCGGTTCAATTCGTGGCTAATAGATGCTGATGATGTGGCTGAATGTTGTTCTACCGATCCCAGAAAGCAGGCGGCTCAACACCCAGTGCTCGCAGATACACATATCCTTGTCCGCGGTGATGGATCTCGTTATCGATCAGATAAATAATTGTGTTCAGGATTGTGTTCTCATACATTCCGAACGCAGCTTCACTTTCCTCAAATCGCTCAGGACGGATCTGTGGCCAGAGCGTGTTAATGTATTCAGTTACCAGGTCCCAAAGGTTCAGCACTTCCTGTTTTGTTGGCGGTGGAGGCGTTGAGTGATCCAGAACGGGATCACCAAAAGTCCAGTCACCGAATGCAACGCCGCGAATTCCGGGTGCTGCCAGGCCGATCATTTCCATCGTCAGCAAAGAGAATGGACGCATGCCGCCGATGGAGAAATTGTAAAACGCATCCTCAGGAAATGCTTCGATTACCCTGCGCGTCAGCGCGCGGTGTCCCTGCCAGTGATTGAGCAGTGCTTCGGTTGTGAATAGTGCTGGTGAAACAGCGGTTTCATTGGTGAAGGTGTTGTTGGTTTCCATTGTCAAAGGTTTTTAGTGATTTTTTGTTTGAACAATACAAAGGAAACATGGCCTTATGACAGCAGTATGTCAGCAGGTTTTTGAGTGTGAAAAATATTTTTTTTTGGTAAAATGATTTTACTAAACACTGTTTATTATATTTACGACGAAAACACTGAAATATGGCGATCAAGGAGAGAAAAGAGCGGGAGAGGCAGGATATGCGCAATCTGATCATTGATTCCGCCACGCAGCTGTTTTTAAAGCAGGGTTATGACAAAACCTCCATCCGGACCATTGCGGAGGACATTGAATACAGCCCGGCTACCATTTATTTGTATTTTAAAGACAAGGATGAAATTTTTTACGTCATCCACGAAAATGCATTCGCATTACTGGACAAGCAGTTCCGCAAGCACGATGGAATCGAAAACGCTTTTGACCGATTGATCGCTGTATGCAAAACTTATGTCAAGTTCGCGATGGACAATCCCGACTACTACGATCTGATGTTTATCATGCGCGCACCGCTCTCGCAGATCAAATCTGAGGAAAAATGGGATGCCGGTGAATGTGCATTTGAATATGTGGTGGATACGATCGCCGCCTGCCTGGAAGCGAATCTTATCAAACCGATGGACAAATACGTCCTTGCGATATCCGTGTGGTGCTTTGGGCACGGGTTGGTCTCCCTGTATGTGCGTGAAAGATTGTCCATTATGGATATGCCTAACGATGTAATGCTTCACATGATGGAAAGCTCCGTCAACTTTTTTTTAGAAAACCTGAGAGTGTAAAAAAATTTAGCCATGAGTAAACAGTGTTCACTAAATAAACGTCATTTACATCTCAGTAAGTGGCCTGACCGTCTACGTCAAAAACTGCTCCTTTTCGCAGTAATGACTTTTATTACCCAAACGCTTTTTGCGCAAAACCGCGTACTGGATGCTTACATAAGCCAGGGATTGAAGAATAACCAGGGATTGAAACAACAGGATTTTTTGCTGCAAAAGAGCCTGTATGCACTGAAAGAAGCCAAAAGTTATTTCCTGCCGGAAGTCAATTTCAACACATCCTATCTGGACTCACGCGGAGGAAGGAAGATCAGCATTCCGATCGGTGATCTGCTGAATCCGGTTTACACATCATTAAACCAGCTGACGAGCTCGTCGGCATTTCCGCAGGTCGAGAATGTAAACCAGACATTTAATCCCAACAATTACTATGACGCCAAATTCCGCACCTCGCTGCCGCTCTACAATCCGGAAATAGGGGTTAATACCAAAATCCGAAAGGAACAAATCCATTTCCAACAGGCTGATTATGATGTGTATAAGCGCGAATTGGTCAAGGAAATCAAGCTTGGTTACTATGCTTACCTGCAATCCGAAGAAGCGATCCGCATCCTGGAAAGCGCCGTAACCCTGGCCCGGGAAAACCTGCGCTTCAATCGCGTGCTCGTGAGTAATGATAAGGCAATAAGGACAGTTGTGAGCCGCTCGGAGAATGAACTGATCGGGTTGGAAGCAAAATTGGAAGAAGCCAGGTATCAATCCAAAAGCGCAGCGGCTTATTTCAACTTCCTGCTGAACACGCCGCTGGACTCTAAAATAGAAACCGGCGACAACATCCAGACCGAGCTGGCGGCGGGAGCAGGCACATTGGCCAAACGCGAGGAATTGTTGAAACTGGAATCGCTGGGCAGGATCAACACGCTTTCCGCCCAGCTGGAAAAAGGGACTGCCCTGCCAAGGTTAGCAACGTTTATAGACCTGGGTTCACAAGGTGATTTCCTCAATTTTAACAATGATACGCGTTATTATCTGTTCGGGCTTACGCTCGACTGGCGCGTTTTTGCGGGTAACCGCACGCAATACCGAACCAAGCAGGCACTACTGGATGGTAAAGTGACGGGCGAGCGCATCAGTCAGGCGGAGCAGCAGCTGGAACTGGAAGCGCAGACGGCTGCTAACAAACTGAATGCAGCCATCAAAATATACCAGGCATCCAAAAGTCAAACGGCACTTTCCCAGCAATATTACCAGGATCAGCAGAAGCTTTACCGCGAAGGCCAATTGCTTTACATTGAGTTACTTGATGCGCAAAACAGGCTCATCAGTGACCAGTTGCAGCAAAGTATTTCCTATATGATCATGCAGACACGTTCCGCAGAGTTGGAGCGTGCGCAAGCCAGTTATTCATTCTAAACTTAAAATATGCCATGAAAAATACGATCAAGACGGGCATGATGATGCTCATCCTGTCAGCCACGCTGCTTGCGTGCAAGGAAGAAAAGAAAGTGGAAGAAACGGACCCGACTATTCCCGTAAAAATCATCAGTTCAGCAGCATTAACCCAGTCGCAACCCGTGCAGACTTCGGGCTTGCTTGGCACTGAAAATGAGGCAAACCTGTCCTTTAAAGTAGGTGGAATTATTAATACTATCCTGGTAAAAGAAGGCGACAAAGTGCGTAAAGGACAGCTTTTGGCAACACTTAATGCCACAGAATTTGCAGCGCAAATGGCACAGGCAGAGGAGAATTTTATGAAAGCCAAGCGTGACGCCCAACGCACCCAGAACCTGTTTCGCGACAGCGTAAATACAAAAGAACAGCTGGAAAACAGCCTTACCACCTTGCATGTGGCCGAAAAGCAACTGGACATTGTCCGCTTCAACCTCTCGCAGGCTAAAATTTACGCGACAACGGACGGCGTGGTGATTCAAAAGTTGAAGAATCCCGGCGAGCAAGTGGCGGGCGGTTCGCCGGTGTTGTATATCAGCAGCACAAATAACAAGGATTGGGTGATCAAGTGCGGCTTAACGGATAAGGATTGGACGCGCTTGAAAGGCGGCGAAAAAGCAGAAATCGTCTTTGACGCTTATCCGCAAACTTTTTCAGGAAGCATTGCAACACTCTCACAAGGCAGCGATGCGGGTTCAGGTTTATATCAGGCCGAAATCCGGCTGGATAAGCAGCCCGCTAAGCTCGCAAACGGTCTTTTTGCTAAGGTTAGCATTTATCCGAAACAAAAGACAGAGATGATATCCGTCCCGGTGGATGCCTTGATAGAGGGCGAAAGCGACAGCGCTTTTGTGTTTGTGGCAGCGAATGGGAAAGCATTGAAAAAG
The DNA here is from genome assembly GCF_023821985.2 of Dyadobacter chenhuakuii. Taxonomy (NCBI): domain Bacteria; kingdom Pseudomonadati; phylum Bacteroidota; class Cytophagia; order Cytophagales; family Spirosomataceae; genus Dyadobacter; species Dyadobacter chenhuakuii. The sequence continues at coordinate 1,506,766 of NZ_CP098805.1, forward strand.
CAGGTTAAAGTAGCGTTTCTGGAAGGGGAGAAGGCGTTTATTCTTTCGGGGATTGATGCCGGTGCGCAGATCATCCGGGAAGGTTCAGCTTATCTGGCAGATGGCTCGGCAATCAAAATAGTTCAGTAACATTCAAACCCCTACGTCATGAAATTACCTGAATTTGCCGTTAAGAATTACCAGTTTACATTGGTGATTTTCCTGGCCGTGCTGGCGCTGGGCGTTTATTCGCTCTTCACGATGCCGCGCAGCGAAGATCCCGACATTCATCCGCCTCAGTTCACCGTCGTCATTGTTTACCCCGGTGCCAGTCCGAAAGATATGGAGCAGCTGGTGGTGGACCCGATGGAAAAAAAGATCAACGAGCTGGACGATATGAAGCACGTGATTACGGACATCAACGACGGGCTGGCCGTGATGCAGGTGCAGTACAAATACAGTTCCGATCCTGATGACAAATACCAGGAGCTGGTTCGCGAGATCAATAGTCTGAGAAACAGCTTGCCTGCGGACATTAACGACATTCGGATCAATAAGCAGATCCCGTCGGACGTGAGCATTTACCAATATGCATTGATCAGCGAAAATGCTTCCTATGCGCAGCTGAAAAAGTATTCCAAAGAATTTAAGGAGCGACTTGAAAAGGTCAAATCGTTGAAAAAGGTCGAGTATGCCGGCTTTCCGGAACGCCAGGTGAAGGTTAGCCTCAATTTGGAAAAAATTGCCCAGCAAAAGCTTACGCAGAACCAGATCATCAGTGCCTTACAGAGCGAGAATGTGAACATTCCGGGGGGCAGCATCAGTATGGCGACCAAAAAGCTGAACATTAAGACCAGCGGAAATTACCGGACGCTGGAAGAGGTCGCAAACACAGTTGTATCTACGTCCGGCGGGAAGATCGTTTACCTGAAAGACGTTGCGGATGTGAAGCTGGGCTATGAAGACGAAACGCACATTACACGCTTGAACGGTTTCCGGTGCAGCTTCGTGAATGTAAGCCAGAAAGAAGGTGAGAACATTATAGCAGTCCAGGACCAGGTTTCACCCATTGTTGCGAGCTTTGAAAAGGAGCTCCCGTCGAACATTGATCTGGTTAAAGTTTTTGATCAGGCCAAAAGCGTTGACATTCGTTTATCTCATTTCGCAAGGGATTTTGGCATTGCCATACTGCTTGTGTTGCTGACTTTGCTGCCGCTGGGTTCTCGGGCTTCGGTGGTGGTGATGATTTCCATTCCGCTTTCACTCAGTATCGGGCTTACAATGATGAACTTGCTGGGTTATAATATCAACCAACTGAGCATTGTAGGGATGATTGTGGCCTTAGGGATCCTGGTGGACGACAGCATAGTGGTGGTCGAGAACATTGAGCGTTATTTGCGGATGGGTTATGGCCGCGTCGAGGCAGCCGTGAAAGCATCCTCGCAGATCGGTATGGCGGTTGTGGGTTGTACGATTTTATTGATTTTTGCCTTCTTACCACTTGTTTTCCTGCCGGAAGGCGCGGGCGATTTTATCAGAAGTCTGCCGCTTTCTGTAATTACCACGGTTTTCGCATCCATGCTGGTGTCGCTTACGATCGTTCCGTTTTTGTCCAGCATTATTTTGAAAAAGCATGCGAGCGCGGAAGGTAACTTTTTGCTGCGCGGCATGAAGAAAGGCATTCACAAAACTTACGGAAGTCTTTTGGATAAAGCATTGAAATGGCCTGCTGTTACATTGGTGCTGGCCGGGTTGATCTTCGCAGGTTCACTCGCACTTGTCCCACTGATCGGGAATAGTTTGTTTCCAAAATCAGAAAAACCAATGTTCCTTATCGACATTGAAACACCGCAGGGCACCAATTTGAAAAAGACGAACCAGGTGACACGCTATGTCGAAGGGATTTTAAAACAGGAACCCCAGATCACTTCGTTTGCGACCAATGTGGGAAAAGGAAATCCAAGAGTCTATTACAATGTTATCCAGCGAAATGAAAGTGAGAATTTTGCAGAGATTTTTGTGCAGGTGGAAGGACTCGAAACGGAGGAAAAAGTGGAGGTTATCGAGCGGTTAAGAAAAAAGCTGGAACGTTACCCGGGTGCGGAAATCAAGGTGAAGGATTTTGAGCAAGGCCCGCTGATTGAGGCGCCGCTTGCTTACCGCATTTATGGCGAAAATCTTGACGATCTGCGAAAAACCGCATTCCGCGTGGCTGATATGCTGAGCAAGGTGGAAGGAACGATCTATGTGAACAATCCCCTGCAAGTGCAGCCCACAGACTTAAAAGTGAACATCAATAAGGAGAAAGCAGGAACGCTGGGCATTTCATCGGCCGACATTGACCGCACTGTGCGGCTCGGCACGGCGGGACTGAATGTAGCCACGTATCGCGAGGATGTTGGAAAAGCAGATAATTATAATGTGAATGTGTCTGTTTCCCGGAATGCGACTATCCAGGATTATAGTGTTTTTGACAAATTATATGTCACGTCCGCATCCGGCGCGAACATTCCCTTGAAGAATGTGGCCAACATTGAATTTGAAAGCTCACCAAACCAGATCCGGCATTATGATAAGGACCGCTATGTCACGGTTTCGTCCTTTGTGAAGCCGGGTTACAATGTGCAGCGCATCAACGAGGACATTACAGCCAAGCTCGGGCAGTTCAAATTTGCAGATGGCCAGACCTTTACTGTGGCAGGTGAAAAAGAAAGCCAGCAAGAAAGCTTTGGCGGTTTAGGCTTAATCATTCTGGTTACCATATTCGGTTTTTTGGGTGTATTAATTTTGGAATTCAAGACATTCAAGAGCATTGTGATCGTGCTTTCCGTGATCCCTTTGGGCATAGTAGGCGGCCTGGCAATGCTTTTCCTGACCGGTGAGACGCTTTCTTTCACGGCAACGATCGGTTTTATAGCATTAGTAGGCATTGAGGTGAAAAACTCACTGCTGGTTGTGGACTTTACCAACCAGCTGCGTGCACAGGGAATGGGGATTGAAGAAGCCATTATTGAAGCCGGGGAAATCCGGTTTGTGCCGATCCTGCTTACTTCGATGACCGCGATTGGTGGTTTGCTGCCGCTTGTGTTCGAATACAGCGCGCTTTATTCGCCCCTGGCGCTGGTGTTAATCGGCGGATTGATCAGTTCTACATTGCTTTCGCGGCTTGTTACGCCGGTGATGTACAAACTTCTTCCGCCGTCGATCGAGCATGTCGCTAAGGAAGAAGCGATCCTGGAACCTCAGTTTTAAAATTGTCGGCCCAGGTCATTGGTAGAATCCAAAAAACGGCACCAGCAAGAGTAACGCGGTTCTATTGCTGGTGCCGGTAATAACATATGACGAGGAGGGATTAACGTGCACTAAGTTGGTCAGACATTTCCTGGTGCATCCGAGTCTTCTTTTGTGCGTTCCCCACTTGTCCGCTGTGCCATCGGCAGACCGAGAGAATTAATAAGAGGATAAGCAGGAAGGATTGCAGAAAGAAATACTTGTACTTGACCAGTCGCATGGATTTCACTGAGAAGATGTCTAACACTTCAAATGTAGGAATAACCCCCTTGCAGACCTGAAATTGGAGCATTCCAAAAACATTCCAATTTGAAATGCACTGATAGCTTGCGGGTTATCTTTTCGATTCAGTTTTCGGTTACTCCCTCAGATTGTAGTAACCACATCTCTCAAATCCGATTCTTCCGGGAGGTTCAGTTTTTTGCGGATCCTGTGGCGGATTACGCGGACACTTTGCACGGAAATTCCGAGCGTGCTGGCCATTTCTTTATAGGTAAGATTCAGTTTGGCAAGCGCCATGAACCGGGTTTCGGCAGGCGTAAGACCGGGAAGCTTTTCCCTTAACCGCGAGAGGTAACCAACGTGTATTTTTTCAAACAGACTTCTGAAATACTCCCATTGTTCGTCGGTCAGGATCGTAATGTTCTGCAATTCCTGAACGGTTTCCTCGCTCTGGTTCATGCCGTACCGCGCGCTGAGCTCTTCCACAAGCTGGGTTTTTTCCGAAATGCTTCGCGTAAACTCTTCCAGCTGTATGGAAGCAAAGTTTAGTTCCTGTTCCGCTTTGGCGAGCTGATCGTTGATAGCACGCTGTTTTTCACGGTTTTTGTAATAATGGGTTTTATAAAAATACAATGCGACTACAACCAGCAGCAGCACCAGAATGAGCAGGATATTCCGCTCCAATGTTTTGATCTGCTTTTCAGTGGCGATTCGCTCCATAGCGGACCGGTGTGCCTGTATCTGTGCCTTTTCTCCGGCCCGGAGCATCTGGATCGAATTGAAATCCTGTTCAAAAATGTTCCTGATGCGCGCCGCAGAGTCGAGATAAACATTGGTTAAGGCGAAGCGGCCCCTTGCGGCGTGGACTTTGCCGTAAACCTGGTAAAGCAGTTCGAGCGGCTTGTCATTCCCGCAACGTGCCACAGCTTCCCGCGCCAGGTGCATCTCTTTTTCAGCCTTCGCAATATTGTTCTGCCGAAAGTGAATGTCGGCAAGCATTGCGCGTGATCTGGCAACCTGACTGTAATCCGAAATAAGCACAGCCTGATCGACATTTGCTTCCAAAAGTGGGATCGCCTCCACGTATTTTCCACGCAGATAAGCCGTATGGCCCAGGTCTCCAAGCGCGATGCCTTTCCAGACATTGTAGTCGTCAATGCCCACATTTTGCAGGATCCTTTTGAAATAATAATCAGCAGATTCTATAAATCCGGTTTTAATGTAGCTCAGGCCGATAGTGTTCAATGCGGTGTTATGCACGCCACGATGTTCCTGAATAACATTGGCCGTCAACGCTTCCCGTGAAAAACTGATGGCATTTTTGTAATCGCCGAAATAATAGTAAGCTTCGCCGATCTGGGTAAGGAAGTATGCTTTTTCTGGAAATTGCTTATCTGAGATCTTTGTTAGCAGCGGGTGTATGGTCAAATATTCCTCAAATGCGCGCTCATAATTTTTTGTGTCATACCAATACAAATGCGCCAGGAACCTTCTCGCCCGGAGATGGATCTGCATGTTCCCGGCATCGTAAGATTTTGCTACTAAGGCTTTAAGATCCAGAATATGCCGCTTGGAAGCTTTCTTATCAACTTCCCGATTCAGCATGATCTTCATAAATTCTGCTTCCAGGACCAAATCGTCATCGTTGTTCTTCGCAGCGACTTGTTTGAGCGTTTCCAGTGATTTGTAACCGGCTGCGCTATCACCGTTATTGATGTGAAGGTCAATAAATCGCCGGAGCGCCGTATAGCGCTCGATGGGGGGCTTATTTACAATGTTATCGAATTGAGCATCAGCAACAAATGCTGAAAATAGAAGGCATAATAAAATGAAACATTTACTAAAAATGCGTTTCATTAATGTTCGGGAGGGTTAGGTTTGGGTTGTTGAGCCTGTTTGCCACCGAAGGCAAATGTGTTTAAAAAATGGCGGCCATTTCTGACCGCCCGCAACCCACAACAAAAGAGTGGCACAGTATTAATCTGCGGTTACACAATTGTAGTCCTTGACTAATCTTAGGTTTTGAAAACCTGTATTTGTGTTCAGCCATCACTTTAATTTATGGAAAACAGCAAAATTAATTGCTTGCAACTCAACTGTAAACAGATGGTGCCACGATAAATCGGTTCCGATAAAATGATGAAAGAGGTTGCAGGTGCTAAGCTAATACAAATCCCGACCACATCAAATTTTTCATTTCAGTTGCTAAAATGAGACTTGGCATAAGTTTTATAATTTTATTAGAGTTCTATGGAAAATTTAAAACAACAGAAAAACGAAGGAAGATTAATCATTGTAGCCTATCGATTGCCATTTAAAATCATTAAGGAAAACGATCAGGTGCAATTATTCCAAAATTCAGGGGGCCTTGTATCGGCTGTACTCTCCCTGGTTAAAGATAAAAATGGGCCTGTATTCAACGAGGGTGAAAAGATCCAGTGGGTTGGTTTCTCGGAGAACACCAGGGAAGAATTGGAAGGCCAATCGCTTACTAATGATGACTTTCAGGCGCACCCGGTTTTTATTCCGGATGATGTGAATGAAAATTACTACGAGGGTTTCTGCAACAATCTGATCTGGCCGCTATGCCATTATTTTCCTTCCCTCGCGCGGTTCAATGATGAATATTTTGAGGCTTATCAAATTGCTAATAAGCTGTTTTTTGATAAAATTCAGGAAATCATCCAACCGGGTGACGTGGTTTGGGTACAGGATTATCAGCTGATGCTGCTGCCCGAAATGATCCGCAGTAAATTCCCCGATAATAAGATAGGATTCTTTTTCCATATTCCTTTCCCGTCGTTCGAACTGTTCCGCTTGCTGCCCGTTACCTGGCGTAAGGCCATTGTGAATGGAATTTTGGGCGCGGACGTGGTTGGTTTTCATACAAATGACTATGTTGAATATTTCCTGAAAGCAGCGCGGCTTGTGTCGGGCTATGGAAATAAGCTGCATTACATTAACATGAGCAACCGGATCGTGAAAGTGGATTCATTCCCCATCAGCGTAGATTTTGATAAATTCAATGATGCGTACGACGAACCTATGGTTGCAGAGGCGCGCAACGAAGTAAGGCAATCTCTGAATCAGAAGATCATATTTTCGGTGGACAGGCTGGATTATTCCAAAGGCATAATCCACCGGCTGCGCGGTTTTCAGCGTTTTTTGGAAAGATATCCGCAATGGCACGAAAAAGTTTCGTTCGTTATGGTCGTGGTTCCTTCCAGGGACACCATCGAGCAGTATCAGCAGATGAAATCGGAGATCGACCAGACGGTGGGCCGCATTAATGCGGATTATGGAAACATTTACTGGCAACCGATCATATATCAGTATCGCTCAATGCCTTACCATGAACTGGTAGGCATGTACACGGCAAGCGATGTTGCATTGATCACACCTGTCCGCGACGGTATGAATCTTGTTTGCAAGGAATATGTGGCAAGCCGCAAGGACCGGAAAGGTGTGCTGATCCTGAGTGAAATGGCCGGCGCGGCTGCGGAACTCGGAGAGGCATTAATTATTAATCCACTTGATGTCCAGGACATTGCGGACGCCATTAAAATAGCTTTTGAAATGCCCGAAGAGGAACAGACAAAGCGGATGGATGCCATGCGTGAGCGTATCAAAGCGTACGACGTATTTGCCTGGACAGAAGACTTTTTTACCCAAATGACCATGTTAGAACAAGAACACGAGCGCCTGAGACAGGTTTTTCTTACCAATAAAGGCATCGACGCCATTCGTCATGCGTATACATCTGCGACCAATCGTATCCTTTTCTTTGACTACGATGGCACCCTGGCACCAATCGTGCCGGATCCTTCCAAAGCCATTGTATCGGAGGATGTTAAGAAGCTGATCCTGGAAATTGCGAAAAGGGATACGGTCATTATCATCAGCGGACGTGATCGTCATTTTCTGGATAATCTCTTTAAGGACCTTCCTGTTCATATCATTGCCGAACATGGGGCGCTAATACGCACCAAGGGAAGCGACCAGTGGGATTTGAACGAGAGCTATGAAGAAAACTGGAAGGAGAGCATCCGTCCGATCATGGATATTTATGCCAAACGGTGCCCGGGTGCATTTGTTGAGGAAAAAGAAACTTCGCTAGCATGGCACTACCGGACAGCCGATGATAAGGAATATGCACAGAGACGTGCGCAGGAGCTGCTCTGGCAACTCAAAAATTACATTCAACCGGAGCTGAATTTGCAGGTTATCGATGGTAGCAAAGTTGTCGAAGTTAAAAAGACCGCATTTAACAAAGGAACCGCAGCCCGGAGCTTTGTTGAAAATGGGAACTATGACTTTGTACTGGCCATCGGGGATGACACTACGGACGAGGATATGTTCGAAGCGCTTCCCGAAACTGCTTTCACGATCAAGATCGGCGACGATTTGTCCGCAGCCAGAAACCACATTAAAAGCCAGGAAGAAGTTTTCCATTTTCTTAACTTTATGGTTTCATCCATCGCGGAATAAAAAAGACATGCAAGAAGAGCTTCGGCTGCTGCGAAAACTTATAGAATCAGTCAGGCCGCTGAATGACGAAGACTGGGATGCATTTTCGGGAATATGGAAACCGTATACAGCCGGTCGTAAGGAAGTCGTTACGACGGCTGGCCAAACCGAAAATTATTTGTATTTCGTCGTCAAAGGCATTCAGCGGGTTTATTATCTGGACGATCAGCACCGCGAGGCAACACTGGCTTTCATGTACCCGCCTTCGTTTGGTGGCGTTGTGGATTCATTGCTCCTGGGCCAGCCTTCGCGGTATTATTACGAAACACTTACCCCATCAGAATTTCTGCGAGCTCCCGTCAACGACTTGCAAGCAATGATGGCTAAGCACCCGGCAATTGCCGATATGGTCCGGCTTGGCGTAACCCAAACGCTTTCCGGCATCCTGGAAAGACTGGTGGAAGTGCAGTGCTTTTCTTCGGAAGATAAATTCCGGAACTTGCTTCGCCGCAGCCCGCACATATTACAGCTCGTGCCACACAAGTATCTGGCCAATTACCTGGGCATAGACGCAACGAATTTTAGTAAGTTGATAAATAAGGTCAGGATTTGAAATGTTGGTTTTTACCAAAAAATTATCCCGCCGCGGTTCTCATTTTTGCATTATAAAACAATAGCAAAATGAAACCTGTAAACAAAGCAGAACTGCTCCGAAACCTGGAAGATAGGGTAGAGGAGCACATTTCCGAAGCCATTGCCCTCTTTCAGAACCTAAGCAATGCCGATCTGAACAAGCCGTCCCCAACTGGTGGCTGGAGCATAGCACAATGTCTGGACCATCTCAATAGTTATGGAGACTTTTATTTACCACACATTGAAAAAAATTTACTGCACGCAGCAGATGGAAATACTTCGGAGTTCAAAAGCTCCTGGTTTGGCGCATATTTTACCAACATGATGGATCCGGAAACTGGTAAAAAGAAATATAAGGCAATGACAGGTCATATTCCTGCCTCGGATCTGAACGGCCCGAAAGTTGTGGGGGAATTTTTGAGGCAACAGGAAGCATTAATGGACTATATCAGGAAGGCCCGTAATAAGGATCTTGGTGAAATTAACATTCCCATATCCATCTCCAAGCTGATCAGGCTTCGGCTTGGAGATGTGTTTCAGTTTCTGATTGCCCACAATGAGCGGCATATGCAACAGGCAAAACGGAATTTGATGGGCGCAAAAGCGGCAAAAATTGGCTAGGTAAGCGACAGTCCCTTCGGTTCGCTCAGATTTTCCAGCTTTACAAAATGACAAACGTATCCCGCTGAACGTAAGACCGCCTGGATCTTTGAAAAATCAGATAACTCTGAGGTTAGGGTCAATAACAAATCCTGAAAATCGTAAGCCCAGTGCTTCACATTCAGTTGTTTAAGGCAGTCGTGCAATCGCTGGAAGGACTTGTTGTTCTTTATTTTGGTTCGAAATGATATTTTATATGTATTACGCATGTTAGTCGAAATTTATGAAGGGATAGTCCGGAATGAAGCCTGGTCAAGCATTGGAATATTGGCCTACTAACGTTTATCAAAGATGGCGCTTATTTATAATAATTACAAATAAGTAATTGTTAATTTATCTTAAAATGCATTACAAAAAAAAGCTTCACAACTCTTATGCAAGTTGCGAAGCTTTTCTCTAAATAATATTATTGGAATATTAAGATTTTATTAGATTTTTCCGAAGTAAATCATTTCCAGCTACGATCCAGAAAATCAACCCAGTTGCGCCACATGATTTGTTCAATATCCGCAGCCGAGTAACCTCTTCCAGATAAAATCCCGGTTATCGATTGCAGGTCGGCAATGGAATCCAGGTCCATTGGCGATTGTTCTTTTCCATATGCACCATCCAGATCGGAGCCGATCCCGACTTGCAATGCATTTCCTGCAAGCTGGCAGATATGGTCGATATGTTCGGCCACATGCTCGATCTTCAAGCCCATATTTTCCGGGGTCGATTTTCCGCGGATCCAGCCCGGAATCATCATCCACGCATCGAACGCCATGCCGATAACTGCTTTTCTTTCGAGCAGCTCCCTGATCATTTCGTCCGAAAACTGCCTGTTATGCGGCGTAATCTTCCGAACCAGGTTATGACTGGCCCACACAGGACCCTTGAAAATATCCAGCGCCTCCCAGAACGCCGTATCGCACAAGTGTGTCGCGTCCAAAATAATATTCAGCTTTTCCATTTCACGCAGCAGATCTTTCCCTTTTTGCGATAATGGCTGGTCGGAATCTGTCCCGTAAGCGTACACGCCCGGACCATAATGTGCCGGTCCGATCGCCCGCAGGCCGTATTGGTAGGCGATTTCCAGGTTTTTGAGGCTGATAAAGGAATCGGCCCCTTCGAGACTCAGGATATAGCCAATCGGCAGGTTTTCGGTCGACGCCGCATTTTTCCAGAGATCTAAATGTTGATGTAAGCCGGGAAGATCGACAATCTGCACCATTTCACCGGCTTCTTCCATTGCTTTGTACCAAGCGATTTGCGCCTGCGTTTGCGCCCATGCCTGTGCCTGCGAATGCCAGCCTGGAATTTTGCTGTCGGGTTTCACTAAACGGGCGATCTGTGTTGCTACGCACATGCCAATGTTGCCTTTACGCATTTCGGGAAAACTGACAACGCCTTTGCCGCGGTCTGGTTTATCGGTCAGGTTTGCTTCACGTTGTCGGATCGCATTTAAATCCTGGGTAAGGTCCCGGTTCCATTCCACCGCATTCATGGAAAGGTCGAGATGGGCGTCGAAAAGAAACATTTTATTTTGTTTAGGAATTGAATTAAATGGTCAGGCGTCTGTTACGGGCCACGATTTTCCACTCGTCGGTCACTGCTCCGTCTTCAATGACGGAGGCAAAGTCATGCAATGCAACCGTCGGGCAGACGTGATAGGGCAGGGCATAGAGCACATCGCCGATCTCCGTAGCATCCCAAACGTCTTGCGTAACCTGCAAAACGCCATGTTCCTCGCTCTGTCCCATCAATGTATAGCTCGGCAGGTTGAGCAGTTTAAACCTGTTTTCAATCGGACTTTCGGGCGCAATGGCTTTATGACCCAGATCAATGGTGACAATGCCAGCCGTGGGTTTGGACACAACGCGGGTCAGGACCAGTGCTGCGTGCTCGAATGGCTGACTATCAAACCGGTCGCCATAACCCCAGTCCCAAAGCACATTTGTGCCCGGGCTCAGATACACATCCGGGCGCATGGCGTGTACGGTAAATGACGGAGAGCCGCCGGCGATGATCATGGGCGCATTGCCCGTATGGTTTTTGATCAGGTCAAAGAGTGGAAGGACAGTTTCGAATGCTTCATCCACAGCCAGTTTACGATCCGAAAATTCGGGATGACGCAGATGACCATCATACACATGAACGCCGCCGAAGGAAACGTTGGACAGTCCGGAAATGTAACGATATAAGGAAAGCAATGTGACGTCGGTAACGTGTCCCGAACGGTTCATGCCATTATTTACATCAATATATACATTGAAAATAACATCACTGGCAATGCCCAGTTTATTGAGGTCGTCCGTCGACTTCTCGTTGTCGACGAGGGAAGCGAAACTCACATCCTGGAATTTTTCACGCAGAGCCGACAGTCGGGTAATGTTCGGGCCAACCATCTGGTAAGCAAGCAAAATCCATTTTGCACCGGCATCGGCAAGCATTTCGGCTTCTGCGATCGTGGCGCATTTGAACTTACTGATGCCCTGTTCCAGCTGCATTTTTACGATTTCTCCGGATTTATGCGTCTTTACGTGGGGAATAAGCCTGTCGGCGTCACCGGCAATGCTTATCATGCCGCGGATATTGTTTTCGATCCGATCCTTATAGAATAGCAGGGAAGGGGAAATGACTTCGTCGGGGTTGTTAAGTTTGAACCACATATTATTTTTCTTCAAGCTCAAACATCACCTCAATCTCCACCGGAATGTTATCAGGAAGGCTTCCCATTCCCACCGCGCTTCTAACGCCGATTCCGTTTTCTTCGCCCCAGATTTTAGCAAAAAGTTCGCTGCATCCGTTGATGATGAAGGGGTGTTTTTCAAAGTCGGGTGTGCAATTGACCATGCCTAAAATTTTGATTACGCGCTTGATCCGGTTCAGGCTTCCCAGGTTTGCTTTTAAAGTCGACAGGATCGTCAATCCAACCTGGCGCGCTGCCAGCTTTCCTGCGTCTGCGTCCATATCCTTACCGATCCGTCCTTTGATTAATGTTCCGTCATCCTGGACCGTTCCGTGTCCTGAAACGTAAACCCAGCGTTTGTCGACGATCAGAAGAGGCTTGTAAACGCCAAGTGGCTTTGGAGCTGGAGGAAGACTAAGGCCAAGAGCAGCGAAGTTGGATTCAGGGGTGTTGTTCATTTTTATTGAGTGAATGAGCGAATGAGTGAATGACTGAATGTTTTTCTCATTCACTCATTCAAAATTAAACTTCTAAACAAACAAATTTAGTACTAAAACGCCCAGCAATCCCATTATAGACACAATTGTTTCCATAACTGACCAGGTAAGCAGAGTGTCTTTGATGCTTAAATTGAAATATTCTTTGAACAGCCAAAAGCCGCCATCGTTCAGGTGGGAGAACATTAAACTACCTGAACCAATGGACAATACGAGCAGTTCGGGAGAAACATCTGAAGTTACCAGCAACGGCGAAAGTATGCCCACCGTGGTGAGTCCGGCAACGGTTGCTGACCCTACGCAAATGCGGATGATCGCAGCAATCCCCCAGCTTAATATCAGGGGCGAAATGTCGACGCCTTTCAGGCTTTCGGCTATATAAGTGCTTACGCCGCTCGCTGTCATGATTTCTTTGAAAACCCCAGCTCCGGCAATGATCAGCAGGATTACGGATACGCCCTTAAATGCTTCTTCCATGGATTTGCTGACATGCTTCATATTCATTCCGCGACGGATCCCAAGCACATAAGCAGCAAACAATACAGAGATTAACATTCCGAAATAGGGTTCGGCAAGCAGGCCAATGATCTTATTGTCAGGATAAATGCGTTTTACGCCCGACATACTCGTCAGCAAAAATACAGGTAACAGAGCGGTTACCACACTGATTCCCAATCCGGGTAACTCGGCTGTTGGCCGTGGTTTTACATTGAAAAGATCTTCGTCTGGTTTTGGTTGGAAACGTTTCAGGGTGCTGCCGAAAAGCGGCCCGGCTACGGCGATTGCAGGAATGGAGACCATGATCCCGTATAATAATGTTTGTCCGAGATCCGCATTAAGCTGGCTGGCAATGGCGGCAGGCGAGGGGTGGGGCGGAAGATAGCCGTGCGCAACCGACAAAGCGGAAAGCATTGGCACACCCACATATAATAAAGGAAGGCGCGCAGTGGCGCTGATCATGAATATCAAAGGAATGACGATCACAAAACCAGCATTATAGAACAAGGGAATGCCTATCACAAACCCGGCCAGCGCCATGCCCCATTGAATGTATTTTTTCCCGAAAAGCCCGATTAGCGCATCTGTGATCCTTTGTGCCGCTCCGCTGTCCGCAACCATTTTCCCCAACATTGCACCGAAACCGACAATCAAAACAAGGTCGCCTAGTGTTCCGCCAACGCCTTTTTGGATGGCTTTGCTAACCGTCTCCACATCCAGCCCGCTAGCCAGGCCAAGTCCGATGGAGACGAGCAGGAAGGAGATGAAAGTGTCGATTTTGAGCCAGGCAATGAGGGCAATGAGGGCGAGTATGGCAATAAATGTCAGTAATAAAGGCATAATGGAATTGGGAGAAAAGTAAGCATTTAGGTAATAAGCTGGAAGAAACTAAAATTTAATGATAGAAGCCAATTAAGTTTTGAAAGCACATTCTTTCCTTAAAATCCGAAGGATCACCGATATACGAAAGGAATGCTGAAATAGCACAAAAGATAGTTTGTTAGAATGCTTTAAAATAGCGAAATTTGACTTTTTAGAACTTACATTATAGTATTAATTCATTGGGTAGTTGGACTTTTCAGCTGCTCGTTTAAATTTTCGATTCTTTTCTAATTCTTTATGGCAGAATCTTCTGGTGAAAACATTATCCCCATTAATATTGAGGATGAAATGCGTGGAGCATACATCGATTACTCGATGTCAGTTATTATTTCCCGCGCTTTGCCCGACGTTCGCGATGGTTTGAAACCGGTTCACAGGCGTGTGTTATACGGGATGTCGGATTTGGGTGTGAATTACAATCGCTCGCATAAAAAGTCGGCTCGTATAGTAGGGGAGGTTTTGGGTAAGTATCACCCGCATGGTGACTCGTCTGTTTATAATACAATGGTGCGTATGGCCCAGCCGTGGTCGTTGCGCTACCCGCTGGTTGACGGCCAGGGTAACTTCGGTTCGGTGGATGGAGATAATCCGGCGGCAATGCGTTACACCGAAGCAAGACTGAAACGCCTTGCCGACGAGCTGCTGAATGACCTGGGTAAAGACACGGTTGATTTCCAGCCTAACTTCGACGATTCCTTATCCGAGCCGTCGGTTCTTCCCGCTAAATTTCCGAATTTATTGGTCAATGGTTCCTCCGGTATTGCCGTGGGTATGGCCACCAATATGGCACCTCATAACTTATCGGAAGTTATCGATGGAGTCCTGGCTTACATTGACAATAACGAGATTACCATTCCCGAATTGATGGAGCACGTGAAGGCGCCTGATTTTCCAACGGGAGGGATTATATATGGTTACCAGGGCGTTAGGTCTGCTTTTGAAACTGGCCGCGGAAGCATTATTATGCGTTCCAAGGCGTCATTTGAGGTTTCAAAAACAGGTAGGGAGCAAATCATCATTACGGAGATTCCTTACATGACCAATAAAGCCGCGATGATCGAACGCATTGCAGGCCTTATTAATGATAAAAAACTGGACGGCATTTCGGACATCCGCGATGAATCTGACCGGGACGGGATGCGCATTGTTTTTGATTTGAAAAAAGATGCAGTTCCTAATATTGTATTGAACCACTTGTTCAAATACACGCCGCTGCAATCGAGCTTTGGTGTGAACAATGTGGCGTTGGTCAAAGGACGTCCGGTAACGCTTAATCTGAAAGACCTGATCAAGCATTATGTTGATCACCGGATTGTGGTTATCACACGTCGTACCGAGTATGAACTTCGCGAAGCAGAAAAGAGAGCGCATATCTTGCAAGGTTTGCTGATTGCGCTGGATAACCTGGATGCCGTTATTACATTGATCCGTAACGCACGTGATCCGGAAATCGCAAAAACAGGTTTGATGGAGTCGTTTGAACTGAGCGAGATTCAGGCCAAAGCGATTCTTGAACTTCGTCTGCAACGGTTAACAGGTCTTGAAAGAGACAAAATCGTGAAGGAATACGAAGAGATCATGGTTTTGATTACGGATTTGAAAGACATTCTTGCAAATGAATCACGCAAGTATGACATTATCAGAACGGAATTAGGAGAGATTAAAGATCGTTACGGCGACGAGCGCCGTACTAAGATCGAGTTTTCAGCGGAAGAATTCAGCGACGAGGATATGATCCCGGATGACGAAATGCTGATCACAATCTCGAATGAAGGTTATATCAAAAGAACACCATTAGCAGAGTATCGCACGCAGACAAGGGGTGGAGTAGGGTCCCGCGGAGTAAAAACCAAGGATACAGACTTTACCGAACATTTGTTCTCGGCAACGATGCTGAATTACCTGCTGATATTTACCGAATATGGTAAATTGTTCTGGATGAAGGTTTATGAAGTTCCCGAAGGAAGCAAGCAATCCAAAGGCCGCCCGATCCAGAATTTGATCAGCCTGGAAAATGGAGATTCCATTCGTTCAGTGATCAACGTTCGCACATTGTCGGATGCGGATTATATCAACAATAATTACCTCATTATGTGTACGCAGCAGGGCACAATCAAGAAAACTTTGCTGGAAGCATACTCTCGTCCGAGAACAAACGGAATTATTGCAATCTCAATTAACGAAGGCGACAGACTGTTGAATGTTGCGCTTACCAATGGCGACAATGACATCGTTATCGCATCGAGTGCAGGACGTGCTGTTCGTTTCAATGAAAAAGGAGTTCGACCAATGGGCAGAACTGCCGCAGGTGTTCGTGGTATCAATCTGAACGATGCGGATAACAAAGTAATCGGAATGGTTTGTATCAACCGCGAAGATGCCCAGCTGCTTGTTGTTTCTGAAAATGGTTTTGGAAAACGTTCTGCAATAGATAGTTACCGCATTACCAAGCGTGGTGGGAAAGGGGTTTCGACCATGAATGCCACCGACAAAGTGGGTAAATTGGTAGCAATCCGTGAAGTTACTGAGCAGGATGATCTGATGATCATTACCAGAAATGGAATTGCGATCAGAATGAGCGTATTGGACATTCGTCTGGCCGGCCGTAACACGCAGGGGGTTAAGTTGATCCGTCTGAACAATTCGGACGAAATTACTTCGGTTACACGAATCCTGAAAGATCCGGACGAAAAAGCGGAAGAACTGGATGAGAACGGAAACGTAATCCCGTCGGCAGCGATAGAAGGAACTTCGGACATGATCATCGTCTCGGCGGATGAGCAGGCAGAAGAGTTGGATGATGAAGAAGATGTGATTGAAGATGAAGACGACGAAGAAGATGAAAATGATCCTTCTGACGAGCCAGAGGCATGATTTTTGTAAAAATTATTTTAATTGATCTATATTTAGAATTCGAACAATCAATCACAACCAAAGTTTAATATTTATGAAAAAATTGTTTTTTGTGTCTGCACTTAGCCTTTTCAGTATGTCAGCGTTTGCGCAGGACGATGCTGTAAACAAGGCTGTTGTAGACCAGTTTCGTAAGGATAAAGAGAAAAGCGATAAAGACCTGACTGATGCAAAGGCTAGTGCAAAGGCTTCATTCTGGATGGAAAGAGCAAAATTGTATGAAAACATTGCTTTGCAGGGATCAGAAGTAGATTCAAGTGCAGCCAAAACGTCTTTAGAAGCTTACAAAAAGGTTGTGGAGCTTGACAAAACTAAAAAAGGTGAACCTGGTAAGTCTGCGAAGGAAGCTGAAAATGTGCTTGCAGGCGGAGAGGGATCTCAACTTTTCAATGCATTTGTAAAGCAGGGTGCTGAAAAATACCAGGCCAAAAACCTGAACGGTGCTCTTGAAATGTTCACAGCTGCTCAGGAAATCAATAAGAAAGATACGCTGGCTTCGCTTTACGGCGGAATTGCTGCGCAACAGCTTGATAAGAAAGACGTTGCAAGAGAGCAATTCGAAAAATATGCTGCAAATGGCGGTAAAGATCCAAGCGTATTCTACGGATTGGCACAGCTATATCGTGAAGAGAAAAACTTCGACAAAGCGATTGAAGCTTTGAACAAAGGATTAGCGCAGTCGCCAAACAACAAAGACCTGAAAGCAGAAGTTGTTAACATTCTTTTGGCGTCAGGTAATGAGTCTAAGGCGATCAGCGAACTGGAAGCATTGGCACAAGCTGATCCTAAAAATATTCAGAACGTGGTTAACCTTGCAATTCTTTACGATAACATGCAGCGCACTGCTGCGGACAGCGTGAAGCAGTTGAGTGCTAAGATGGGTTCAGGAAGTAAATCAGCTGCAAGTCTGACTAAAAACCTGGAAGCAGAAAAAAGCAAGATCGAAGTTTATGACGGCGAGGTGAAACGTATTGGTGCGTTGATTAAGAAGCAGCCAAAAAATGCGGATCTGAAACGTCAGCTCGCAGATGTAAATGCTAAGAAAAAAGAAACGATCGCAACCATTGCAACAATGGAAGGCGAAGTGAAATCTGCGACGGAAGCTGCACAAAGCAGTGCATCGTCAGGATCTGAAAAACAATTGGCAGACTTGAAAGCGAAGCAAAAAGACGCGAGCGAGAAAGCTATTGCGAACTACAAGAAAGCATTGGAGATCGACGGTGCAAATTATGACGCTTTGTATAACCTTGGTGTTTTCTATTTCAACGAAGCTGTACAATTGAAAGGCGAAGTTGACAATATGAACATGACTGAGTATCAGCAACGCGGCAAAGAAATCGAAGGTCGTGTTTGTGGTAAGTTCAAAAAGGCGAAGCCATATTTTGAAAAAGCTATCCAAGCGAAAGACGAAGCTGAGGCAAAAGATAACTTGACTACTGTAAACGGAGTTCTTGAGCAGTTCGCTGCAAAACAAGTTGCTTGCGTTGAAGAGTAAGAAGTTTATTGATATAATAAATGAAACAAGCGCTGAATAGGCGCTTGTTTCATTTAGCAAAGTCTATTTAACATAATATAAATTATACAACAAATGGGTCCTGAATTTTAGTTCAGGTATATGTCAATTAGAATTCGTTATATCAGTCTAAGATGCGGGATGGGTTGTTCTATTCAATTCTAAGGGCGATCGATTTCGGCTATTTGAAGCTTATTTGACTGATATTGAGCATTAATAGAGGCATTTTTAGATCGGTAAAATGACAATCGTCATTTTGATTTATGCTGCTAAAAGTCAAGAAACGGGCTTTTGGTAAAGAATATTGAAATGAAATCGAGATCGTGTTTAAATGACGATCTCGATTTCATTAAGTTTTCAATCAGGCAATGTCACAGATCTGTACACATTGTTTTAGGGAAGCCAGCGGTTCACGTTTTGGAATAAATTCCTGCGCGACAAAACCTTTATAGCCGGTGTCGACAATGGCCTTCATGATAGCCGGGTAATACAACTCTTGCCCTTCGTCAATTTCATTTCTGCCAGGAACTCCCCCAGTGTGATAATGACCGATGTATTTGTGATATTTTTTGATCGTTGCTATGACATCGCCCTCCATAATGGACATGTGATAAATGTCGTAGAGCAACTTAAAGTTTTCAGAGCCAACCATTTCGCACAAGCCTGCACCCCATGAAGTATGATCGCACATGTAATCTTTGTGGTTCACCTTACTGTTCAGCAATTCCATGATCATAGTAATTCCATGCTTTTCGGCCGAGGGCATTAACCTTCTTAATCCGATTGCACAGTTACGCATACCGTCAATGTCGGACATGCCACGTCGGTTGCCCGAAAAACAAATGACTGTTGAATATCCCGCTTCCTTTAATTTGGGAAAAAGATCTTCGTAGCTTTTTACAAGCTCGTCATGTAATGCAAGATCATTAAAGCCTTTTTCAATTCCCATCCCGGCGCCGTTTGGCAATGCACAGGTCAGGCCATATTTTTTAAGTGTTGGCCAATCTTCTGGACCTAGTAATTCGATGGACGTTATGCCCATTTCCTTACATTCTTTTGCAAAGGTGTCCAGCGGAATTTTGCCATAACACCATTTACAAACCGAATGATTAATCTTGCCATTTAGTTTTGAACCTAAGGCTTTTTCATTTGCAGCAAAAACTTCGGACAGTGAAAGCACGCCGATGCCTGCGGCTAAACTCTTTAATACAGATCGTCTCGTAGACATATAAGTAAGTATTTTAAAATAAATATCAGGCGATGTCACAAATGGTTACACCCTGTTTCAACGATGCGATGTCATCTTTACGGCTTGGAATAAACTCCTGACCTACAAAGCCTTTGTAACCGGTTTCGACGATTGCTTTCATGATCGTAGGGTAATACAATTCCTGCGTTTCGTCAATTTCATTCCGTCCGGGAACGCCGCCTGTGTGATAATGGGCAATGTATTTGTGGTATTTTTTGATTGTCGCAATCACGTCACCTTCCTGAATTTGCATGTGATAGATGTCGTAAAGAAGCTTGAATTTCTCCGAGCCAACCATATCGCAAAGGGCTGCCCCCCACTCTGTCCGGTCGCACTGGTAATCCCGGTGGTTCACCTTGCTGTTGAGCAATTCCATTACCAAAGTTACATTGTGCTTTTCCGCAGTTGGGATTAGTTTTTTGAGTCCGACCGCGCAGTTACGCAAGCCGTCTGTGTCAGACATGCCCCGGCGGTTTCCCGAAAAGCAAATAATTTTGTCATAACCTGCCGCCCGAACTTTTGGGATCACATCTTCAAAACCTTTGATTAGCTCCTCATGGTTAGCTGGATCGTTAAAGCCTTTTTCAATATTTCTGGTCAGGCCCTCGCCCCATGGCAACGCGCAGGTTAGTCCGTGCTTTTTAATGATCGGCCATTCGGCAGGCCCCAGAAGCTCTATGGAAGTTATGCCGATTTTCTTGCAGTCCTGTGCGAAAGTTTCCAGAGGGATCTTCCCATAGCACCATTTACAAACGGAGTGATTGATCTTGCCATTGAGTTTCGGACCTAATGCTTTTTCCGATGCGGCAAATGCTTCTGCCAAAGAAACCGGTAAAGTCATTAATCCCGCGCTGGTGGCAATATTTTTTAAAACAGAACGTCTTTCGATACGTTTCATTTGCATGCAGAAAATTGTGGAACTGGATAAAAAAGTAGTGGTGCAAGGGATTCCCTGCACCACTATATTAAGCTTAATAAAACATAATCTACTCAAAAAATCAATGATCTATTTCCCGCCTTTCGGAGCCGAAGCTTCGGTATAAATCGGGTTATTTTTATTGCCTCCTGACATCAGGTAAGCAACCAGATCTCTTAATTCATTCGGATTCAAACCGTTGATCAAGCCTGGAAGCATGACAGAAACGGTTGACATTTTAGTAGATGCAACCTCTTTTTTGCTGATCTTGCGGATCGTTTTAGAATCAAACGGGTTCTGGGCAATGTAATAAGCGTTAGCATCTTCATTGATCTGACGACCTACAATTGACTCTCCCGATTTCATTGTATAAGCGACTGATCCAAACTGGTCCGAAATCGTTTTGTTCGGATCAATAATTGATTCCAGCATGTCTTTGGCCGAGAAACGTGTTCCGAGTTGTGTCAAATCTGGTCCTACATCATTGCCTTCGCCCTGAATTACGTGGCAACGGTTGCAAAGTACAGCCGAAAAAATCATCTTGCCTTTATCGAAATCGCGGTTAGCAAGGCTGTCCTGAACAAGCGCAACGGCTTCATCCAGCTTCCAGGCACGTCCGGGTCCTTTTGGCGAGTACATTTTTACCAGATCGTTACCGGTGCCGGTAAGTAACTCAGCACCAGACAGTTTGTTATAATAAGCAACCTTATCCTTCGGAACGTTTTTCAATGCCAGTTGTCGCGCCTTGTCTATAAATCCAATGTAGCTGCGACCACCCTGATAGCTGAATGCCTTGGCGAACCATTTGAAATATTGTTCACTCAATTGTGGCGTCCAGCCTGTTTTGGCGCTGCTCAACATGATTGCGTAGAACATCTGCTGTTGTGGCGGCATTTTTTCCAGAAGACCAGCCAAATCAAGACCATATTGAGGGTTTCTCAAAATAAGGTCGGCAGAAGCTGTCACCATTTCATTGTCCTTATCATCAAATTTCTCATTCTTCTGGATCAGCGCAAGCGTTTTTTCAACGGCTTTCGGCGCTTCGAGAGTGATCAGGATTTTGCTTAAAAAACGGTTCTGCAAAGCACTCGGAGATGGATATTTTGGATTCAAGTAAGCGATTACTGCTTGCTTTGTTGCCGCATCCGGCTGTCCTGTGCGGTAAAGCGTCACTTCGACAGCGCGAAGCAGTGCTTGTTTTTGAAGATCATTCAGCTTCGCATAGTCGATCTTGGTAAGTCCGTTTAAAATAGGCCCTCCTACTTTTGTAGAATCTCCTTCGCGCGCCAACGCTATGGATGCATAAATCAATGTTTGCGGGTCTTTTTCAGCATAAACTTTTTGTTCCCATTCTGCAACAGGCTGATGTTCAATTGCTAAGCGTGCTGCAAAGCGCAGGAAACGATCAGGACTTTTCAAATATGGCCATGAAGTTTCTACTGCTTTTGGATCTTTTACTGCATGGAATTTTTCCAGATCTGTGCGTTGCTTGTGTTCTGCCGTAAGCACAGGCTTTACTGTATTTGCACCAGCCGGGATATTTTTGTAGTCTCCATAATACACCCGGTAAAGGTCAGATTCCAGGCGGCGGCCACCGGTTAGGAAATACAATGCGCCATCCGGACCGATTGCTCCGTCTGTAAGAGGAAGTGGTGCTCCTGACAGAAACTCTTCGTGATCTGCCGAGTATGTTGAACCGTTTGGTTTCAAATGCAAACCGTGAACGATACCAAAACTCCAGTCAAATGCCAGGAGCGTGTTTTTGTATTTCGCCGGGAACCTTGCCTCGTTCAGGTAAATGAGGTTTGTAGGCGATCCCTGGCCAATGTTCATGATCGGTGAAAGGAAGTCCGCGAATGCTGGCGACGTGTTGGCTGAGCCTGTTCTCCATCCATAATCACCACCGCTGGTTGCGTGACAAACGCGGGTTGGGCGATACCATGGTGTACCGAAATCCCATTCCATATCCGAATCATAGATGAAAAGATCACCTGCTTCATTGAAAGCAATGTCATACGAGTTACGGTAACCTGCACTTACAAGTTCCCAGGATTTTCCTTCCGGATCCGTTTTCGCGATCCAGCCGCCTGGCGCATGTCTATCAGCTGCGTGTCCGCGAGGGTCTTTGATGAATGGGAAAAGATTGTCATTTTTCCAATTAGGCATCAGCCGATAGCTGTCCATTTTCGGAAGATCGGTGAAGTTACCGGCAACCACATAAAGCGATTTTTTGTCTGGTGAAAGCACAATGCTGTGCGGTCCGTGCTCTCCTTCGCCTTTCAATGGCTTAATCAATGTGATCTTGTCATATTGATCATTACCGTCTGTATCCTGCAACCGGTAAAAACCGCTTCCTTTCGGAAATTTGGTGCTTTCGCGGTTGTTGATCATTACATAAAGGCTGTTAAACGCATATAACAGACCATGCGCATAACCCATTGCCACCTTCGCAGTATCGCCTTCCACTTTCAAAGCTTCCACCTTTGGTTTTTCAGTAGAGCCGATTGGAGGCAATACAAGCCGGAACAAACCGCCATACTGATCAGATGTGATCATCCGTCCTTTGTCATCAAATGTCATGGAAACCCACGAACCATTTTTTTCCTCGGAAGGACTATATAAATGTTCTGCTTTAAAGCCTTCGGGCAGTTTGATTTTATCCACCTTTGAACCCGGCGGACGGTGTTTGGCAGTTCGGTTACTGAGCATAACCCCGCAGAAAACGCCTACTGCAAGCAGCACGGCGAGTGTCATAGGAAGTTTAGACCATTGTTTTTTAGTGTACATTTTACAGCTAAGAGTTAAGTAAATATGAAAAAAGCATTCGTTCAGGGTGAAACTGGAATTTTACATTCTTTAATAAAGCAAATTTAAACTTCAAATAATCTGATAGATACAATATTAAGACGAAACGCTATTTTGACTATCCTGTTGTGTCGGGGAAGTTCAATGAGTGAATGAGTCAATTAGTGAATGACTCAATGAGTGAATGAGTGAATGCATTTAAATGAAAAATGAGTGAATGATGAAATCATTGAATCGCAATTCAAATATTCACTCATTCACTCATTCACTCATTCAACATTGACTCATTCAATCATTAAAAATGCGGCGTTAACGCTGCTTCTACTGCCGGCAGACCGTAATAGTCGTCCAGGACTGTGAATGCGTTTGGCGGAGGAACGGCTCCTTTGGGGAAGTAGTAAGCTTGTGGATTGGCTTTTACTTTTGCCCCATAAGCGCCGATGATCTCCTTCACACGACCGGTGCGGGTGAGGTCGAACCAGCGCTTGTTTTCGAATGCAAGCTCAACACGTCTTTCCTTGAAGATCGCTTCACGCATGGTTGCTTGCGATGTCGCTTTTGTTGCGGCAAGGCCTGCGCGGGTACGAACCTGGTTGAGGTAGGTGGCTGCTTCGGCTGGTTTTCCTAATTCGTTAAGCGTTTCTGCCATGAAGAGCAACACCTCTGAATAACGGTAAACGGGCCAGTTCTGACCAGTGTTGTTATGCAGTGAGTGCGGCTTTGCATATTTTTTGATATACGGATAAGTCTTATTTTCTGCAAGACTTCCGCTCAAAGTCACATAACCAATGGAAATGTCTTTCCGCTTGTCACCTGTTTCATAAGCTGCGATCAGATCCGGCGTAGGAATGTTGTTACTTTCCTGCGAAGTGGCCTGAGGGTTTGACGTGCCCGTAAGCGGCGCGATTTCAGTTGCGGAAATTGGCGAAGGGATAAAACGATAAATCTGATTACCATTGTACCCGGCCGATCCTTCCATATACTGGATCTCAAACACCGATTCTGCATTGTTCTTGTTTGCAGTCGTTGTCGAGAATGCATTGGTATAATCCGGCATCAGCGAATAGCCGTCGTTTGTGATCACATCCTTTAACACCGGTTCGGCCAAAGCCCATTTTTTCTGGGTAATGTAAAGGTTGGCCAACAATGTTTTCGCAGCACCCGAAGTGGCACGGCCTGCTTCCTGTTTTGCTTTATTCAGCAACAGGCCACCCGCTTCTTTTGCGTCCTTTTCTATTTGTGCATAAATCTCTTCGGTGCTGGCCAGCGGCGATGCAGCATCTTCACGTCCGACAACAGGCACAAGGTGAAGCGGCACTTTTCCGAACAGCCGCACAAGGTCAAAGTATGCAAATGCCCTTAGGAACAACGCCTGACCTTTCAGGTTTTTCTTGCGATCTTCTGCGAAATCCACACCGTCAATCAGTGCGAGAATTTGGTTCGCTCTTGCAATAATCTGATAATTAAGACGATACTGAACCAGTACGTTGTCATTTGCAGTAACACCTCCCGCAGTCGGAACCGCGAAGTCGGCAACGTTTTCAGTTGCGTCCACCGCACCGTAGAGGGTGTTTCTTGCATAATACGTATTATCCGAATGCATTTCCTCCAACACCCAGGCACGTTCGTTGTACATCTGGCGGAACGGAACATAGGCAGCATTGACAGCCTGTTGAAAATCCGATTCCGTTTTGAAAAATATTCCGTAGCTCAATGCCGTTTCCGGGATAACAGTCAGGAATTCTTCGCGGCATCCTGCTAACGCAAATGTCAGGAACCAGGTCGCTATATATCTTTTTTTCATCTTCTGATAATTAATATTGAATTGAATGTTGGCTGGCTTAGAAATTCATGTTCACACCCAATGTCCATGTACGTGGAACCGGATAATTCGAGAAATCCACACCCTGGCTCAGGTTACCACCGTCACCATTACCATCACCTTGTGCACTGGTTTCAGGGTTAGGTCCGCCCCAGTATTTGGTGAAAACATAAACCTGCTGGATTGAACCGTAAACACGGGCATTCTTGAAAAACTTATTCACCTTACCAATGTTGTAGCCGATTGTAATGTTCTTGATCGTGAAATAAGAAGCGTCCGCTACAAAGTGCGAGCTGTTCCAGTCTCTCTCGATACCCGTGTAGTTACCGCCATTGTTAGTTGCTCCGTACATTCCATTACCCTCGCTGATCACCGTAGTCGCAACACCGATTCCATTAACTGTTGTGTTTTTAACACGGAAACGATCTTTTACGCCCGCCACCATGTTGAATACACCGTCGAGGTTGGCCGTGCTGTAAAGGTGACGCACCCAAAGTTCGTTGCCATACGAGCCCGATCCTGCAATAGAGAAATCCCAGTTGCCATATTTCAGATCGTTAACGATTCCGTAAGTAAATTTAGGAAATGGGTTACCGATAATGGTACGGTCATCTGCGTCGCCGCCGTATGTAATGGTGCCATCGCCATTCACATCTTTTAGTTTGATTGTTCCGATTGCTGAACGTCCGGGAATGATCGGCGAGTTAGCCAAATCTTCTGCGCTCCTGTAAAACCCTTCTTTCACCATTCCGTAAAACTGACCAAACGGTTGACCAACCTGTGTGATGTGGAATGATCCGTAAACACGATCGATGCCTGGTGCAAGTTCCATTACCTTATTTCTATTGAAAGAAATGTTGGCATTGGTTGTCCATTTCAGCTTTCCATCCAGGTTTCTGGTTGTCAAAGAAAATTCATGGCCCCAGAATTTGATCTCACCAATGTTGTCATTGTAGAATGGGAAACCCGATTCCTGCGGAACCTGTACAGCATAAAGCAAATTAGTAGTCCGCTTCGTGTAGAAGTCATAAATGAACTGAATCCGGTCGTTGAATAAACCCAAGTCAAGTCCAATGTCAAATTGCTTGGTTGTTTCCCAGCCCAGGTTTCTGTTTGCCAAAGATGATACAACAGCACCAGTAGCCACATTTCCACCGAAAACAGCATTGGTAGTGTTGTTCACAAGCGCATATTGTGTGTAGTTACCAATGTTGTTGTTACCAATCACACCAAAGCTACCACGTACTTTCGCAAAGGAAACTTGTCTTACATTTTTAAGAAATTCTTCGTCAGATACGACCCAACCCGCAGATGCAGACGGGAATGTTCCCCAAAGGTTATCTGATCCGAAACGCGACGAACCGTCCGCACGCACAGCGGCAGTGAACAGATATTTGCCTTTGTAATTGTAGGAAAGACGGGATAGATAAGACGTCAATGCCCACTCGTTTGCACCGGTTTGTGTTCCGCCGCGGTTGATGTTGATCGCTCCCTGAACAGTTGGAAGTCTGTCATCCGTGTAAGTATCAGCCTGGATACGCGTAAAATCCTGACGGTAACGCTGCTGGGTATATCCCGCCAGTAATTCAAAGTTATGATCTCCGAAGCTGCGGTTGTAAACAGCCGTGTTCTCATTCAGCCAGCCCACGTTTTCCAGACTTTGGCGGATAGAAACAGCCGTTGTCGGGATTGCTACGTTAATATTACTGGTTGCCGTTGAAGGGTTGAAAAAGAAAAATTTGTTATTCTCGTATTCAATATTCAATGTAGCCCTCAATTTCAGTCCCTTAATCGGACTGTAAACAAGATATGTATTACCTAGTAATTTGGTGTTCTTGTTTTCGTTAGTTAACTCTTCTGCTGCCCGCACCCAGTTTGGATACTGGAAAATGTTTCCGGTTCCCTCTGGAAAGGTGTTTACCTTAGTCAATTGACCATTTTCATCACGAATCGGCATAACCGGCCATGTATGCAATGCATTGAAAAGGATACCTGTCCCGCGGTCGCCATCGGTTCTCGGGGTGTTATCAAAAATATACTGAGGAGCAATGTTGAAGCCGATCTGTATCTTATCGGAAACGTCGTACTCAGAATTCATCCGTAGTGAATATCTTTTGTAATCGTTATTTACAACGACACCTTTTTGATTGAATATCCCCGCAACCAACGACGTTTTTAATTTGTCCTTATTGGAAGTGATTGTAAGGTTGTAACTCTGGATCGGTGCATTGCGCAAAACTGCATCATACCAGTCGTTATCTTTGTTTGCATATTGCTCTGGATTCTTAAATGCTTCCGGAACGGCTTTGTTCTCGTCCTCGAAAAGCTCCTTTTTGAACTGAGCAAATTCCTGAGCTGTCAGCATTTCCACGCGGCCTTTTTTAGGTACATTCTGGATACCGTAGTAAGCGGTAAATCCCACATTGGTTTCACCTGGCTTGCCGCGTTTCGTTGTGATAAGCACAACGCCGTTGGCTGCACGCGAACCGTAAAGAGAGGTCGAGGCTGCGTCTTTCAATACAGAAATATCTTCAATCTCATCCGGGTTCAATGCACCAATGTTACCAGTGATCGGGAAACCGTCAATAACATATAACGGGTCGCTACCCGCAGAAACCGAAACCTGACCACGAACACGAACCGACATTCCCTGCCCTGGCTTACCGGTGGTTTGGTTGATCTGCACACCAGCAAGGCGTCCTTGCAGTTTTTGCGTGATCTGGGAAACGGGCACGTCCTTAATGTCTGCCGCGCTAACTGTCTGAACAGCCCCTGTAATTTCTCTCTTTAACTGGCTACCATAACCTACAACAACCACTTCGGTGAGTGCTTTGGAGTCTGTTGCAAGGGTTACGTCGATGGTTGCACCGGAACCAATCGCAACTTCCTGAGACAGAAAGCCTACCGAAGAAAAAATCAATGTTCCGCCTGCATCAGGCACATTAATCGTGTAGGATCCTTCGGCGTCGGTAACGGTACCGGTCGTAGATCCTTTGAGTACAATGCTTACGCCAGGGACTTTTTCGCCGGCTTCATCGCTAACCTTACCTTTAATGGTTTTGTCAACGGAAATGTTTTTGTTATTAAATACAGGATTAGGCGTAAAAAGCGGAGTTGCAACAGCCGAAATTCCGCAAGCAGTCCCAATGAGCACTTGACTCAGTGAAAGCTTGATCAGGGAATTCAACCGGGCACAATAGGATGATTGTCGAGATTGATTCATAAAAAGAAATTTTAGGTTTAGTGACTAGCAGGGGCTGGACCGTTCTCTCTTTGTTGACGGCGCGGAGGTTTGTTCATGTTTTCATACGAATATGGGTTAGGTGAATAGCTTGTAAGGGTTTAGGAATTGGTAAGGCGGATTGAAAGAACCGGATTGTCATATTTGTATAGGACAATAATTAATTCTTATAGTAATATATTGCAATACTAGGAGGATTGATACAACGGACTATCCTGCTCTGTCTGGTTTTAATTAATATTTAATTAGCAGGACTTTTTTGGATATAACTCATAAAAAAATCGCCAGGCAGATACCACCCGGCGATTTTGACTCAGTTTAACTATTATGACAATAACTCCATCACTGCTTTTCCTTTCCCGTCGGGTGTAGTGTAAAACGGTCGTTTTTCTACTTCATACTGCGTGTCTTCCGCAATGCCGAGGGCGTGATAAATGGTCTGGTGAACGCCGTCTATCTTGATCGGATTTTCGATGGTTTTGCACGGACGTTCGTCTGCGGTCTTTCCATAAACAAACCCTTTCTTGATCCCGCCGCCGAACATTAACATGGAGCCGCCGTCTGTAAAATGACGGTGCATTCCGTAGAATTTCAGGTCTGAAAGAATGTCGGGCTGCTGCACCTGTTCCAGTACTTTGGCGTCTGGCTTGCCTTCCACCATCATATCACGGCTGAATTCACTGGCCAGTACCACCATTGTCCGGTCAAGCAAGCCCTGTTTATCGAGGTCTTTGATCAATTGCGCAATCGGCCCGTCGATTTGCTTTTTCATCTCCTGCAATCTCGTATGGCCGTTCTCATGCGTATCCCATCCTTTAAATGGCTCATATTCAGTTGTTACGCTGATGAACCTTGCTCCTTGCTCTGTAAGACGGCGGGCCAGTAAGCATCCCAGGCCAAATTTGCCTGTGTTGTAAATGTTATAGCTCTCTTTTGGTTCGGTACTAAGATCAAATGCTTTGGATTCGGGTGAGTTCAGCAATGCATATGCCTGCTCCATGGACCTTTTCAACGATTCACGCTGGTAATCGCTGCCGAATTCCCCTACCGGGCTGTTATTGATGAGCTCATTATAAAGCTGGTTCCTGCGCTCAAACCGTTTTGCGTCCATACCCACCGGCGGCCGCACGCTTTCGAGGCCCTGGCTTGGGTCCGGAATAAAGAACGGACCGAACTCGTTGCCCAGAAATCCTGCCGTATGAAAGGCCTTTAATTCTTCTGCTTCCCCGACAGTGAACCGCTGTCCAATGTCCACAAACGCGGGGATCACCGGATTTTTTGGACCCAGTTCTTTGGCTATCCAGGAACCCATATGCGGAGCTGCCACTGTCTGC
Organism: Dyadobacter chenhuakuii; assembly: GCF_023821985.2. Lineage (NCBI taxonomy): Bacteria > Pseudomonadati > Bacteroidota > Cytophagia > Cytophagales > Spirosomataceae > Dyadobacter > Dyadobacter chenhuakuii. Next base: position 1,536,359 of record NZ_CP098805.1, read on the forward strand.
GGTGGCTCGTAGCAAGTGTGCCAGTGATACTGATGCCGGGAATGTAAAATGTGTCCCATATCCGCCGCCACATATGAGCGGATCAATGTGCCCTTATCCATCACTTTTCCAATAGACTGTAATCCGTCGGAAAAATGGATGCCATCCAAAACAGTAGGAACTGACTTGAAAGTGCTGAGCACGCGGTTGCCTTCCATGTCCTTTTCGAACGGCGTATAAAGCTTCGGGTCGAAAGTTTCTGTGTGCGCCATGCCGCCAGCCATCCACAATAAAATGACGGTGTCGGCCGAAGATTCTGGTCCGGATATGCTTTTGCAAGATGAAAGAATGTTTGATACAGGTGCTCCCGCGGCCAGCGCTGCCATTGTGGCGGCACTCGCTCTCTGCAAAAATTCTCTCCTATTCCAGGTAGTGTTCATCTCTAATGATTTTTTATTAGCTCACTATTAACACATTATCATTTTTACATCACATATTAATAATACTTTTTGTATTTATGTTATGTATTAAAAATAAATAAAGTAATGTATTATACTATGTATGCTAAGTACTAATTGATTTATGCTTTTGAAAAATACTTAACATTTAAACCTTAATAAATTAACTGAAACTCGGGAACGAGCGCTATCGCCCAAACCAGATCCTGGATACTCTCCTCATTTGGTGCCGGACCCAGGATTCGTTTTGCTGCCGCCAGCTCTTTTGCGAGTGGTGTCCGTCCTAGTGCATTCTGATAAAGTGCCGTGACGAGTGAATCAGAAGTTGGATATTTCTCCTTCCAGATCTTCGAGCCTTCCTTCAATGTGTTCGTGAACTTGCTTCCATTTGTTAGCTCCAATGCCTGCAATAAATTGGCTTGCGAAGTCCGTGAAGTGCTCACAGTTTCCCGGTTCGGACGACCGAGTGAAGTCTGGAACGGGTCGTTTTTCACGAAGGCAGCGCGGGCAAATGGCAGGCGTTTCTTGATATCTTTTGGAAGCAGTTTATACACGATTGCCGAATCGGCATACATGGGATTGAATGCCGTGCTGATGGCGTCGGAGAACTGCTCGGCGGTGAGCCTTCTTCTCACCATGCCGGTGAACTTGTAGTCGTTGGCCATAATGTCGGCTGCCTCTTTAACGGATGAGGAAGGAAGCTGATATGTCCTTGATGTGACAATGGTGTAGATCAATTTTTTCATGTCGTAACCATTGGCAACGAAATCCGAGGAAAGCCAGTCGAGCAAGTCTTCACTCCATGGCATGTTGTCCATCATGTCCACGGGTTCGACAATGCCGCGGCCGAGCAGCTGCGCCCAGACCCGGTTAACGGCGGTGCGGTAAAGCCGGCCGTCTTTGGGTTGTACCAGAAAGTCGGCGAGTTCGCGCAATCTTTTTTCGGTGCTTGCATTTACGCTGATTTCGCCCAGTTCCGGGAAGAGCATTTTTGTTCCGGCAATTGTTCCGGTCGGTTTGTCGCAGCGGTTAATTTCAAGTAATGTATCGGCGAAGATGTTTGCGAATGCGTAAGAGTCGGCGAGCTTCCAGTCGCTGATGAAGCTGTCGTGGCACGACGCACATTTAAGGTTAAGTCCCAGGAAAATCTGCGACACATTCTGCGCGGCCTGCATTTCGGTGCGCTGACTGGAATTGATCGTCCCGCGCCATTTGATTCCCTTAATAAAACCTTCCGAACCTTTGACCGGGCTAATCAGCTCTTTCACAAACCAATTGTATGGTTTATTAACCTGCAAAGATGAGTAGAGCCATTTGGTAATGTCAAACCTGCCGCCCGTAATGTATCCCGTTCCGGAATAGTCGTTCCGAAGGGCATCATTCCAGAACGACATCCAATGCTGAGCGTAGTCATCTGAACGGTTCAGGAGTTCTTTTGCCAGCAGTTCTCTTTTATCGGGCCGTTCGTCCGCAACGAATGCTTCCACCTTTTCAGGCGGCGGCAATAAACCGATAATGTCCAGGTAAACCCTGCGAATGTAAATGCGGTCGTTGACCGCCGGTTTCCAGGCGATTTTGTTTTTTTGAAAATATGCATTAACCAAACGGTCAACTGGAAGTACGATGTCGCCGCTCGCGGCCGGAAGGACGGGCGTCCGCGGTTCGAGGGCAGCGACGCGGTAGATGCTTTTTTGCTTACCATCCGGCCATAATGCGCCTTTTTCAACCCAATATTTAAGCACTTTGATTTCTCTTTCAGTAAGCCGCTTGCCCTTGGTCGGCATGGCTTCCTTATCGCCTTTGGGAAGGGAAATGCGCCTGATTATTTCGCTTTTATCGGGGTGATCAGGAACAACGACAACGCCATTCTCTCCCCCTTTCATGATAGCATCCTTGCTATCCAGTCGCAGATCGCCTTTGGATTTTGCTTCGCCATGGCAGCTGTAACAGTTGTGAGCTAAAATCGTCCTGACTTCCACATTCAGGTCCTGAACCTGCTGCGGGTTAAGCGCTCCATTGTTCGTAAGCACAAAGTCGGCTGGATCTTCGTTGGATTGTTCCTGCTCAGGCTCCACAGATGATGGCATGACGCTGGTAAGGTAATCGTCGCCATGCGTGATCATGGCACCATAGTGGCCCGCCAGGGAAACGCCAAAAACGGTCACGAATAGCAGCGAGCGGTAAATGTTCCTGTTGGCATTGCGTAGCGAAATCGTCGCCAGGATAGCCAGCCCCAATGTGATGAAGCCGGCCCAGCGGTGAATTTCAAATGTCTCTCCCTGCGATTGTTCTGCGTCCGACAGTAACAAACCGAATGTGACGGATAAAGCGGCGCTTGCAACGCCGATCCATGTCATAATGTTGACCGCGTCACGCAGGCGTGCTGATTTTCGTTTCCAGTCTATTAATTCCAGAATCAATGCGACGAATAGCAATCCAATGGGAAAATGGACCATCATGGGATGCAATCGTCCTAAAAATTGCCAAAGCCAGAAAGTTTCGGTTGCTTCAAGTAACACAATGCGGAAGATTAGTGGATTAGGAATTTGGTACAGGCATCGGCCTGTAATGTTATACAATACTAGAACGAATCGGTTGTCAGACTATCCTGTTCTGTCTTGCTTAAATATTTAATTACCGGGTTTTTTTAGAAAAATTCCAATAGCAGGAAACTTGGAAGCCTATTACTCAACGAAAAAATGAATGATTTTCTTACTAAATCAATAAGGAGAAGCCACTCGTCATCAGCGCTTTTCCCTATTGATTTAGTAAGACAAGTTATAAGTCACCTTAGTATCCTGGATTTTGCGTCAACTTAGCATTGATGAGGATCTGAGGTGCAGGGACCGGCAGCAGGTATTCATTTTCTGTGAAAACATAATCCGTGGAATTGAAAGGCACATTGCCCCTGTCGACGGTTGGCTTTGCCCTTTCGGCTGCTCCATGCGCATTCATGAATGCGGCCCATTCACCAGGTGTTTTTGTTCTTTTCAAATCGAACCAGCGGTGATTTTCAAATGCAAGCTCAACTCTCCTTTCTTTCAGCACCGCGGCCCGGAAGTCTGCCTTGCCGGTGGCTTTCGATGCAGCTAGTCCGGCACGCTTTCTGACCTGGTTCAGATAATCCGCTGCTTCGGCTGTGGGCCCGGTTTGTTCGTTAATGGATTCTGCAAGCATTAGTAACACATCCGAATAACGCAGAACCGGCCAGTTTGTGTTGGTCCGTTGCACAATGGTGTGGGGATAGTTGTATTTGCTCACATAGGGAACGGGATAAACTTTGCCATCCAGCGTAAAACTGGTTTTAAGCGAAAGGTCCTTGCGCAGATCACCCGCTTCATATGCCGCAATCATATCATTGGTAGGTGAATTCCGACCTCCGTTTGCACCTGCTGAAAAGCCTGTAACCGCGCCTTTGGAAACCCTGGGCGCGAACACATACTGAAAGTTGCTCTGCTCACCGAGGTCGTTGTCTCCCTGATACTGTATCTCAAATATCGACTCCGGGCCGTTTTTCTTGGCAGGCGCAGGATCAAAGTTATCGGCATAGTTAGCATTTAATGTATAACCAAGCTTAGTGACTTCTTTGAGCGTGCTTATGGCGTCCGGATATTTTTTAGTAGTCAGATATGCTTTGCCGAGGAGCGACAAAGCTGCGCCCTTGGTTGCCCGACCTTTGTCGCCGGATGAGGCATATTTCTCCGGCAGCAAGGCGACTGCCTCTTTCAGGTCTTTTTCTATCTGCGCCCACACATCTGCCTGTGGTGACCGTGTGAGTTCAAAAGTGGGCTCAGGAACCGCAAATGTGCTTGTTACAATCACCACATCACCGAAATACTGGACCAGATTGAAATACAGATAAGCTCTCAGGAATTTCAACTGGCCTTCAATTTCCTTTTTGGGTGTCTCCGGAATGTCCGCATCTGCGATGCGCTCCAATGTCAGGTTCGCATTGTATAAGGTAGCGTAGTAATTGTTCCAGATCGCCGCAATCTCACCATTGCCCGAATTGACGGTTGAAAACTCAAATGCTTCCCAACCGCCTGCGCCGCCGCGATCGGAAGGGTTGAGGTCAATGGTTGTGTTGTCCGTTTGAAATTCACCCGCCAGATAAGCGGTGTTGGTTATAGATTGCAACTGTGCGTAAACACCATTTAATGCTTGCTTAGCCTGCGCCTCATTTTTATAGAACAAGTCTACATTCACCTTCGTCGGGTCCGTCTGGTTAAGGAAATCTTCGCCACATGAAGCCAGAAGCAGCGGAAGTACGACCAAACCTATTGCTGTAATTTTTTTCATTTTCATGGGATTTAGAAGTTGACTTTCAGGCCTGCGGAGAATGTTCTGGGAACGGGATAAGACTCATCGTCATTGTTGAGCTCCGTTCCGCCCCTTACGCCCGCGTCAGGGTTGTTGCCGGGATATTTGGTTATCAACAACAAATTGGCCGCATTTACGAATATCCGTGCATCAGAAAGAATGCCGTTCAATTTTGGAAGTGTATAGCCGATCGTTACGTTTTTGATCCACATATGCGTTCCATCATACACATAGCGCTCGCTGCTCTCGCGTGACCATTTGAAATAGTCCGTTCCGCCCTGTGAGTTTTTAGCGCCCGGATTTGAGCCAGGGTTTTCAGGAGACCTCCATCTGTCTTTGGCTTTTTCCAAAACATTGAAAACACCATCCATATTCATGGTAGACGCCTCGATGTTTCTGTAAATGTCATACTTATAGGCGCCCGTCAATAAAACGCTCACATCAAAACGCTTGTAATCAGCACCCACGGTCCAGGCCCAGTTGAATTTTGGGTTTGGGTTACCAATTTCAGTCATGTCCTTTGTATCATACGACACAATGCCATCGGGTCCGCCGTCGGCTGCGCCATGCAGATCCGCAAAGATCATAGCGCCCGGCACCGCACCTTCCTGCAATGGTGCCGCATCGATTTCCGCCTGTGTATTGAAGATGCCCAGTTTACGATAACCAAAGATCATCCCGATCGGACGGCCCACCTGCTGAATGTTGTAACCGCCATATTGGCTTCCTTGCAGGATAAAATCATTTTGTCCGCGGATGGCCAGCACTTTGTTGCGGTTGAATGTAATGTTCGCGTTTGTCCTCAGATTGACCTGACCTACCTTAATGCGGTAATTAGCAGCCACTTCAATGCCCTGGTTTTCCACTTTACCCAGATTTTTCAGTGTTGACGTGAATCCGGAAACAGCTGGAATGCTGTATCCGAGAAGCATATCATCTGTGATCTTTTTATAATATTCAATAGTGAAAACCAGCTTGTTATCGAATGTTGCGAGATCCAAACCGATGTCCAGCTGGTTGGATGTTTCCCAGGTAAGCTCGGGGTTAGCGAAGCGCGTCACTGTTTTGCCGGAGGCCAAAGTGTTGCCGAGAATGTAGTTGTTCACGCCGAGGAATGACAAACTTTCATAATTCCCGTCATCACCTGCATTCTGACCGACACCAAAATTGTTGTTGGCGCTCACACGATACGTATTATTTCCCGTCATACCCCAGCTTGCGCGCAGTTTCAGGTCTGTTAGCCAGGGTGTTTTTGGGATAAATGATTCTTCCGAAATTCTCCATCCCACAGAAGCGGCCGGGAAATTGCCAAATTGATGTCCTTCGCTAAACCTGGAACTGCCTTCGCGCCGGAAAGTGGCGGAAAACAGATACTTGTCCCTGAATGCATAGTTTAAGCGCGCAATGTAGGCCAGCATTGTCCATTTGCGCTCCATAGAATTGGAAGAACGAATGGTGGCACTACCCAAAAACGGCGTCAGGTCGTCCGGGAATGTATTTCCAGATCCATATAAGCCCTTGACCACTTCCTGCTGAGCCGAATAACCCACTGTTGCTTCCAGGCTGTGATCTTTGCCAAGGGTTGGTGTGTAGGTCAAAACTTGGTCAGTAGCATAGTTCTTCAACTCTTCCGAGTCGTCCCGTTCGGTCGCGAGACGCGGAGGTGCGCCATTTGTTCCGGTCTGCACGGGCAAGCCGATTGTCGAAGGAATGTATTCCTTGTAGGTGTTGTAGTTGATCTTGGCATTCACAGAAGACCTGAATTTCAGTCCTTTGGCAATGTTGAGTTCTACGTAACCGCTTGCCAGCACATCTGCAATGTTCCTGTTCCGGTTGATGTTTTTGAGCATATACAGCGGGTTAGGAAAGCCGAAAATGTCACCAACGCCATTGTAATAAGGGATCAGATCACCCTTTTCATTATAGGCAGGATAGCGTGGATCGGCAATCAATGTTAAGCCAACCTGCGCATTACGGCCGTCGGTGCTGGACAAACTGGACCGGGAGTAACTTCCGGCAATGTTCATCCCAATGGTAATGAACTTGTTCACTTCACCGGCGAGGTTGGTGCGTAACGATGCGCGGTCATATCCTGTGTACTGCAAAGCACCATCTTCCTTGTAGTAACCGGCAGAAACAACAGACTTGATCGGACCTTTTCCGGACGATAATGTCAGGTTAATGTCTTTGTAAGGTGCATTGTTGTGCAAAATCAGGTCAAACCAGTTGGTCGAATATTTTGTATCTGCGGGATTTCTGAAATCAATGGGGATCTGCGATTCTTCGGGTTGTTTTTTATTAGCCAATACATATCGCCCTATGAAAACTTCCCGCTTAAACTGCGCAAAGTCTTGTCCGTTCAACACTTTGGTTTTGCGGCTTTCAGGAACATTCTGGATGCCATAATCTACTGATATGTTGAGATTTGTCTTTCCATCCTTGGCAGATTTAGTGGTGATCAAAACCACGCCATTGGAACCGCGTGCGCCGTAAATGGCGGTTGCAGCTGCATCTTTCAGGATGGATATGGTTTCAATGTCGTTGGGGTTCAGGTTCTGCCCGGCTGATATGCCGACGGGAAATCCGTCAATCACATACAACGGATCACTTCCTGCGCCTAACGAGCTGATCCCGCGCACTTTCACTTCAAATTGCTGCCCCGGCGTTCCGCTTTTCTGTTTAATAATAACACCCGGAGCTTGTCCTTGCAGCATACGCGTAACATTGGACTTAGGCACTTCGCCAATATCTTCCATACTGATCACTGACACCGCCGATGTAATGTCGCGCTTGCGCTGCGTACCATAACCAACCACGACCACTTCTTCCAATGCCTTGGTATCAACCAGCAATTCCACATCGACAGCAGATTGATTTCCCACTGTAACCTCTTTTGGTACGTACCCGACAAAAGAAAAGACCAAAACATTTTCCCCGGTTTCCGGAATGTTCAGACTATAACTCCCCTCCGAATCGGTTACGGTTCCGGTACTGGAACCTTTGAGAATGACACTTACTCCGGGCAGGCCCAGCCCTTTGTCATCGGCCACTTTCCCTTTAATGGAGCGGTCTGCTATCATAGCAAAGTGGCCATTTAAGTGGTTCGAGGCCGTTCCTGCTTCTGAGCTGCTGGTTAGGGCCGCACCAACCAGCATTTGGCTTAGTGCGATTTTCCCAAATAGCCGTAGACAAACGCCCAGTCTTGATTGTCGAATTTCATTCATACGCTAAGGTGTTTAAGGATTGAAAAGATGAGACGACTTATGAAATCTTGATTGGAGGGTCGGTTGATCTGCTGCTGAACATGATCCTTTTATATAATAAATGCAATAAATGATTCGAATTGTATTAATCGCAATAGTATGCGTAATTCGATTTCATACTGTCCTGCACTGTCCGGTAATGCATTAAAATTGGACGTGAGAAATATTTTATTTGAAATTCCCATTATCAAATTTTTTGGCTGTCTGTTATATCATTTGCTTGGCAATCATTAATTTTATGCGAACGTAGGGGACTTAACAGTTGGGTTGATGACAAGATATTTACGAAGGATTTTGTGGTTTCTACCACTGTTAGTTTTCCTTTCATTGCAAGTATATGCCGATCATATCGTCGGAGGCGAGCTTTTGATGCGTCCGCTTGCAAATGCTGGCAATTTTGAAATTACGTTGATCCAGTTCTGGGACAAGAATAATCTGGTCGAACCATCCCCCGACGGAAACGGAAACCGGGACGCAGCAGCGGATGTTTACATCTATCGGAAGCGTGACAACAATTTTATGCAGCAGGTCCGCGTGCGCTACCTGTCTTCTGAAACCATTCAATATCAAAACAAAGCATGCGCAAGTGCCCGGTCGTTGAGTACGGTGATTGGCACATATAAAGGAACAGCAGCATTGCCCGAGCAGGACTACAATGATCCGGAAGGTTATTACATTGTGTGGGAAAGATGTTGCCGTAACAAGGACGTCAATAACATTAAGTATCCCGGGGAAATGGGAATGGTGTTTTATCTTGAATTTCCACCTGTTAGTACCCGAAATACTTCTCCGACGTTTTCAGCTCCTAATGGTCAATATATATGTAGTAACCGCGACTTTTCAATGAGCATGTCAGCGTCCGACCCCGATGGTGACGAACTTCGATACGCATTGGTAACGCCTTACCGGGGTTACACAACGCCTAATATGATTAATGGCAATAGCGCGCCAAAATCAGACTACCCGCTTGTAGATTGGGAAAATGGCATTTCTTTATCCAATATTATTCCTGGCCCGCGTCCGCTGGCTATCGACAAGACGGGGAAACTTACAGTGACCGCAAACCGGCTGGGCTTGTATGTGTTTGCAGTGGAGGTTGAAGAGTACAGAAATGGCAAGAAAATCGGTGTGATCCGGAGAGACTTTCAGCTGCTTGTGATCGATTGCAATGATGATCAGCCGGAGCAGCCGGTGATTATGCTGAATACCGCGCCTGTTACTGAGGTTTCCTTTTGCCCTGAACGGCCCGTTACCTTACAAACGGAAAGTTCAGCCGACTGGTCGTATCAATGGCAGCGCAACGGGTCGAATATTCCAGGTGCTACGGAAGCGGCCATCGCCGTGAGTGACACGGGTGTTTATTCGGTGATAAAAAGCTACACTCAGAAATGTTCGCGGGATACATCGTCACTAATGGTCAATGTTACCCTTGCTCCACCTATTGAGGCAACTATTTCGGCGGATAAAAATATCATTTGTGAGGGTGAGGTAGCAAAATTGGTTGCGAACGGAGGAAGTGTAAAGAATGGACTGGCACTTTCATGGAGCAGAAACAACGCGGTCCTGAATGAGAAGCAGAGCAAACTGGAAACGAAAGATTCCGGATCTTACTCTCTTTTGATTTCAGATGAAGCAACCGGATGCACCGGCTCGGATACGATATTGGTAGCAAAAGAATCTGTTTCCGTAACGCTCCCTGCAAGAAAGGGCGTAGTGGAAGGGTCCAAAGTGACATTGCAGCCCAAGGTTGAACCTTCCGAACCGACCACATACAAATATCTGTGGTCACCGCCGGATGGCCTGGTTTCAGCAAATGACGAACGTGATGCTGTGGTTGGCCCGCTTGTTGATACCCGTTATACTATTGTTGTAGAATCTGAAAACGGATGTAAGGCAGAAGCATCTACGGAAGTTTATGTGATAGCTAAAATGCACATCCCTACCTCGTTTACACCAAACGACGATGGGCATAATGATCGTTTTGAGATATTTAATGCCAAAGATCAGATCCTTGAAATGCGAATTTATAATCGATGGGGCCAGGTAATTTATGCCTCTCAGGGATATCAGGATCCATGGAACGGAAAATACAAAGACAACACGCCAGTCCCGGCAGGAAGCTATCCGTATATGATAAAAACCGCCGAAACGAGCCTCACCGGGACTATTCTCCTCCTTAAATAAAATCTGCAACATTGGTGGCAGAAAAGCTAACATTGTTAGATACTTCTATTTTACTTCCTCAAACGTCCCATCTGAGTAAAATATTAGAATTTTTTCAATCCGGCGGGTGTCGGAAAAGTTGTTTGTTGAGACCGGTAATGTTCTATTAAAATTCTTATTGCCTGCACCTGGTTTTAGAGGAAGGTTTACATCCCGTGCAGCCGGACTTTTGTCTGTTGTAGGGGTTTCTAAATGGCTAGATTGACCGTCCGATAAAAATTCAGAAGAGCTGTTGGGAAGCTCTTCACCATCTAATATCCAATTCGTTCCCAGTTCAGGGAAGCGCTTGACAATCTTCTGTACGATATCCAGGCTTGGTTTGTTACGTCCTGCAAGAATGTGGGACATGCTGGATCGCTGGATGCCGATCTCATCAGCAAATATGGACGGCGACATATTTTTGTCAGCCAAAATTTGTTTGATTTTATCATTTAAATCCACGTAATGCTCAGTTTACAATGTTACATGCAAGTTATTAAATGCAATTTATATTTACAAGTATTCAGTTTATTAATGTAACATAAAGTTATTAGGGCTATTTATTAATGTAAACAATAGCCAATTCACATTAATAAATAGCTTCATTCATAGCCTCTTATGAGCATTCAAACATTTGGGGCGCAAAAAAAGAGCGTTATCCTGGATAACGCTCTTTTTCAACATAAGTTTATCAACTTAAACTGTCACATTGTTTTCACGCAATGCATCATTTAAAGATGTTTTAAGATCAGTGCTGGCTTTGCGTTTCCCGATGATCAATGCACAGGGAACATGATAGGTTCCGGAGGCAAATTCCTTTGGAAGCGTGCCGGGGATAACCACTGAGTCTGCCGGAACAAAACCTTTGTATTCTACGGGCTCAGAGCCTGTTACATCTATGATCTTCGAGCTCCCGGTGATTGTTACGCCTGCTCCCAAAACCGCCCTTTTACCAATGTGCGCGCCTTCCACTACAATGCAGCGTGAACCAATGAACGCACCGTCTTCTATAATAACAGGTGCAGCTTGTACAGGTTCCAGCACGCCGCCAATTCCTACGCCACCACTCAGGTGAACATTCTTGCCGATCTGCGCGCAGCTGCCGACAGTTGCCCAGGTGTCGACCATTGTGCCTTCGTCAATGTATGCGCCAATGTTAACGTACGACGGCATCAGTACAACACCTTTTGATATGTATGCACCGTAGCGCGCAACGGCTGGTGGTACAACCCGAACGCCTAGCTTGTCATATCCTGTCTTCAATTTCATTTTATCATGATATTCGAAGATGCCAACCTCGCTAACAGACATCTGCTGAATAGGAAAATATAGAATGATGGCTTTTTTCAGCGCTTCATTTACCTTCCATGATCCGTCTTCCTGCGGTTCGGCCACCCGCAGTCTGCCTTTATCGACTTCTTCAATAACTTCTTTGATGTAATTCACGGCAGCAGGATCCTTTAATAATTCCCGGTCTGACCAATAAGACTCAATCTTTTCTGCAACAAACATGTTCAAGTAATGGATTAGTTAAATTGTTTTAAAGTACTGTATTATAATTAGTTATGAGATGTTGTAAAATTAAACCCTTAAAAACCCTGTTATCGCCAAATCTTTAAAATAGACAATATTTCACTTCAAAATCTGCTAGGGAGCCGTATCGACGTAGTGAAGCCAGCTACCCTACCCTCCCAGACAAATATAAAGACATAAATCAAAGGAGTAAATAAACTCAACAAAATATATACTAACATATTTAGTAAAAATCGAATATTACTAAAAAGATTAGTGTTCTCGCGATTTTACTAATATTATTAGCGGTCGAAGAATTGATCTTTGACCGACTTTTTTATGCAAATCCTTTAAATAAGGGCACATTTTTGTTAATTTCGCGTCAGTAATAAACAATCACTAGAAAGACATGTCTAAAGTAAAAGTTGCTATCAATGGATTTGGCCGGATCGGCCGTCTGGTTTACCGTCAGATTTATAATATGGAAGGCATCGATATAGTTGCTATCAATGACCTTACCAGCCCAAAAGTACTGGCCCACCTGCTTAAATATGACACTGCCCATGGCCGTTTTGATGCTGATGTAAAATCTACTGACAATTCAGTTGTTGTCAATGGAGAAAATATCGCAATATATGCACAACGTGACCCTGCTCAAATTCCCTGGGCATCACACGAAGTAGACGTTGTTCTGGAATGTACAGGTTTCTTTACAAGCCAGGAGTCTGCAAGTGCGCACATTAAAGCTGGCGCGAAAAAAGTGGTTATCTCCGCTCCTGCTACCGGCGACTTGAAAACAATCGTTTTCAATGTTAACCATGACATTCTGGACGGTTCTGAAACTATCATTAGCGGTGCTTCTTGTACAACCAACTGCCTTGCGCCAATGGCACAGGTGTTGGAAGAGAAATTCGGCATCGTGAACGGTTTGATGACCACGATTCACGCATATACAAATGATCAGAACACACAAGATGCACCGCATCCAAAAGGTGATTTGAGAAGAGCTCGTGCAGCTGCACAGAATATCGTTCCTAACAGCACCGGTGCTGCCAAAGCGATCGGACTTGTTCTTCCTGCATTGAAAGGAAAACTGGACGGTTCTGCACAACGTGTACCAACATTGACCGGTTCATTGACTGAATTAACTGTTATTCTTGGAAAAGAAACATCGGTTGAAGAGATCAATGCTGCTATGAAAGACGCATCCAACGAAAGCTTCGGTTACACGGAAGACGAAATCGTTAGCAGCGACATCATCGGTATTAACTACGGATCGCTTTTCGACGCTACACAGACAAGAGTTCAGAAAGTTGGTGATACACAGATCGTTAGAACTGTGGCTTGGTACGACAATGAAATGTCTTACGTATCTCAATTGGTAAGAACAGTTTACTACTTCGCCAGCCTGATCGGCAAGTAATAAACTGATAAGTATAAATGAAAACGGCCTTTTTATCAATCGATAAAAAGGCCGTTTTGTTTAAGAGACAACTGCTTTAATGTATTTGATCGTATATCCTTTCGATACAAATATGCTTTCATAATGTGTCTTGACCCCATAATGCTCGTCGTGCAGATGCGACTCGTAAAGATCAGCCGTATGTTCGATGATCGTAAAGCTTTCCGATTCGCTCAGCTTTTCAAGACTGTATTCGTATAGGAAGGTGCTGTCAGTTTTCAGGTAAAACATGCCTCCCGGCTTTAAGTATCTGGCATAGCGCGCGAGGAATTGAGGGTTAGTCAGCCTTTTATTCTCGTCCCGGTCCCTAACCTGCGGATCCGGATGAATAAGCCAGATCTCACTGAGCTCATCGTCTTCAAAAAATTCATCTGCATACTGGATGCCTGCCCGCAAAAAGGCAACATTATTAAGTTTGTTCTCAGTCGCGATCAGACTGCCCCTTGCGATGCGGTCTCCTTTGATATCCATCCCGATGAAGTTCTTTTCCGGGAACTGCTTGCCTAACCCAATGGTGTATTCACCCTTCCCACAGGCAAGCTCAACGACAACCGGATGATCATTTTCAAAGTATAAACTATTCCAATGGCCTTTGATTTGGGTGTATAAGGGTTTTCCTGCTTCAATAACATTCGCGGCGTCGGCGCTAAACTTGTAGTGTTCTAACTTTCTTCTGGTCATTCTATTCAATAATCTATTACAAATCTTCAATGTCGGCCACTACAAAAGTGCTTCCGCCCACGTAAATAGTGTCCTGTGGATCGGACTCGCCGATTGCAGCATCCAATGCATCATTTACATTCAAAAAGGCCTTTCCTTCTAAGCCAAACGACGCGGCCAGCTGTGTCAGCTCCCTGGCATCCAGTGCGCGCAAATTGGAGGGCTGACAAAAGTAAAATATCCCATCTGACGGAAATAATTGTAGCATGGAAGTGATGTCTTTATCGCCGACAAAGCCAACAACAAATCGCTGTGCGCCGGTCGCGACGCTTTTAAATTGCTCCAACGCGGACGCTAATCCTGCGGTGTTGTGGCCGGTATCGCAATAAACATCCGGCTTTTCACGGAGTTTTTGCCAACGTCCTTTTAAGCCCGTGATTTTGGTGACAGCCGAGAGAGCCTCCCTTACTTGCGAGTCAGAAAGCGTCCAACCCTTTCTTCTTAACGTCTCAATTGCTGCTACAACGCCCGCAATGTTCTTTAACTGATAAGCACCGGTAAGGTCTAAACGCAACCCTTCAAAGATGCTCGTAAGCGTTTCTTTTTCAACTACATCTACTTCCAACAAGCCATCCCTAAGGCCTTTTTTCTGCATGTTATACTGGTCGGACGCATAGATAATCGGTGCATCCGCATTCAGAGCTGCATTCGAAAGCACACCACTGATAGAATCGGACTGCTTTTCACTGACTATGACTGGGATGTTCGGTTTGATTATGCCAGCCTTTTCAGCGGCTATTTCTTCCAGCGTCTCGCCTAAATACTGCGTGTGATCCAGGCTGATGTTGGTGATTATGGACAGTTCTGGTGTTATAATGTTTGTCGAATCCAGCCTTCCGCCCATTCCAACCTCGATTACCGCAACATCCACCTCCATTTTAGAAAAATACGAAAATGCCATGGCAACAGTCGCTTCGAAGAATGAAGGCGATAATCTTTCAATGTTAGATTTATTTTCGCTGATAAAGTCGATAATGAACTCTTCTGTTACAAACTGCCCATTAACCCGGATTCTCTCCCGAAAATCCTTTAAATGGGGTGATGTGTAAAGTCCAACCTTATAACCGGCTTGTTGCAACACAGCAGCAAGCATATGAGATGTGCTCCCTTTGCCGTTTGTCCCGCCAATATGGATGGTTGGGTAATGATTCTGGGGATCTCCGAGAAAGTTACAAAGCTCCCGGGTAGTATGAAGGCCCGGCTTGAAAGCACGGGCCCCGATGTTCTGAAAAACCGGCAGGCGGCTATACAGATAATCCAATGTTTCCTGGTAATTCATTCTGAAGACTATTGGGAACGGATTTTAAATGTGATCGTTCCTACCGATTCGTCTGGCACGTTTGATGACTTTGGGATAAAGGTCAAATCGCGCACTGCGCTTTTGTATTTATTAACAACTGAATAATCGGTAACTGTTGTGTTTTGCGTGATAATGCTCTTCACACGGCCATTCTTATCTACGGTAATTTTGAATGTAATATCGCCCGTAGCATCCGAATTATCGTCCACAACCGGTCTTCTCGACCAGCTCCAACCGGATAAGCTCAACCCTACTGCCGTTCCGCCACCGCCGCCTTCACCTTTGTATGTCTTGGCAAATAAGCTTCCTGTTTTAGAACCCTTGTCACCAACGCCGTCTGCATCATCGCCATTGTTATTACCACCCACGCCGCTTTTTGTGCCGTTTGTGCCATTGCTTCCCGACTTGCTTCCGGATGATTTTGTAAACAATGCATCCTTATTAACTGCCTTTTCAGGAGTCGGCTTGGCAGCCGGGGCTGATGAAGCTTCGGAACCGGTCGATTTCTTGCTCTCATTCTTCTCAGGCGCTTCCACCGGGCTCTCAGCCTTGGACGTAATTACAGGCTTCTCAGCAACCGTTTTTGTGGGTTTCACCGGCTCAATCTTCGGAGGAGTTGGCGGTGTTGGTTTAGGTGTCGCAACAGACTTAACTTTTTTCACCTCATCTGCATCTGCCCGCATATTTTCAGCGACCTTGCTGTCATTAGGCTTGTTAAACGTCTGCACGTCGCCGCGGCCCACCTTGTCAGTTCCGTAGTTCACTTCCACAAAAAGCTCCATAGGAGCCACTTTGGGTATTGAGCTGTTCAGCCTGATGAAGAAAAATATGCCAAGCATTGCGATGGTGATCCCGATGGACATAGCCCAGGACACTGCAATTCTCTGACGATCTTCGGCTTGTAATACAATCATTGTATTTGCTATTATTTTACTGTTTCAACAACGTAAATTTAAAAAAAATCGTGTGTTACGAAAAAAGGAAGCACTTTAATGCTTCCTTCTCTATGCTTATTTAGATTATTTTTTCTTGTAAACCCAGCCCGCTTCTCCGATCACTCCTTTTAGCTTGTTAGAGGCGCGGTAAGCATCGGTCTCGGTGCCGTAGCCGTTCGTTGCCACCTTCACCTTCTTACCAAACCGGTCGGGAGGCAAAATGCTGGCGTCCTCAAATCCTTTTTCCTTTAACTGGGCCAGGAGCACTTTTGCTTGCTTGATCCCTTTAAATGTTCCTGCAATCACATAGAACTTAGAAGACGATGCTGGCTCGATGGTTGCAGCCGGCTCTGGCTTAACCGCCAGGATTGCCATTTTTGCTTTAACTGAATCATCCTTTAAAGGTTTCGCAGTTTCAACCGGCAAATTGGTTACAGCAACAGAATCAGTGATTAATACCGGTTGTGTGGTTGGTTTAACAGTTTCCGGTTCAACAACCGTCGTTTCCGATTTTTCCTCATTCGTTGCTTCTGCTTTGGCAAACAACTCGGTGAATGGGTTCAATGTGCTTTGAATGTCTCCGTTTCTTGAATTGACCAAAAACACACTTAAACCGCAGATCAATGTGGCTATGGCTGCCGCAGCGGCCCATCTTACCCACTTAAATGTGCCTGTTCTATCCTCTTCTGATTCAATGACTTCAACCTGTTCCTCAGCAATGTAATTGTCTGCAACCGCGATCGGAACTATCTTTTTATCAACCTGCTTGGCCCTGATCTTCTCAAAACCATACCATTCATCCTTGAAATATTTCTCAGTGTTCGGCTCGAAAACCAGCTTACCCTCGATATTCTTGCTGAAATCCCCAATCCCCATGATCTGCGCCCGGCCGTGTTGTTCGAGGTTATGGCGAAGTTCATCCGTATAACCTTTTACATATTCAACCGCTTCCAGATGCGACAAGCTTTCATGACGCGAAATGTAATTGGCTAAAAGTCCATCGTCCAGTTTAAGAAACTCATTGAATGCCAGCTTCTTAGCAGGAGGAGAAAAAGTCTGCGACATCGAATCATAAGCAGCCGGGATCTGGTGCGAAAGCAATGCTCCGAATCCTGGAATGATTACAAATTCATATTCACCTACAAGTTTTCGGATGACTGTTTCGACTGCTATCATGAATGTTTTTTCAGTTAACTCAGCGAAGTTAAAAAGAAAACGATAATCCTCCAATAAAGTTTAGTCCTTGCTGCGGGTAATACTGGTAACGCTGATACTGCTTACCTAACACATTGTTGAGGGCCACAAATGCAGAGAAGTTCCTGGTTAACAGATAATCAATCTTGAAATTCAGGTCCGCAATCACAGGCAGTTTGGTCACTTCGCCGCTCTGGAAATTTTTTGCTTTTATTCCTCTCAGCATATAAAAATCCGCTGTTACGAACAATTTTTTACTGATTGCAAGCGCATTAAACCAGTTTAACGTAAGATCAGGACGGTGCCAGGGCTCTTCAAGGTCTGCAACTGAGTAATCAAAGAAGTTTACTTTAACAGACGTTTTGAACAGATCATTAAAGTTGTAACCCGCCTGACCGGAAATGCTCAGCACTTTTGTCTTGCCCGGATCATAAATGATCGAGAACTGCGATGTGTCGGCCAGGGAATTGTTGAAATAATAAAAATTTCTGTATTGCGTGTAAGCAACTTTACCTTCATAATTGAAACCGGCAAGTCCCTCACCTTTTACGCCCGCACTGATTTCAGAGTCCTTATCAGTGTTAAGTATTTGAACATTGGGACCCAGCCACATGTTCTCGCCCAGCATACTTTTCAGCGTATTCCTCACCATATCTCCATTCCAGCCAGCGAATACGTGCAGCCCGTCAAAAGGTGCAACGTCAATATTCAGAACCGGGAATGCTTTCGTTCGGTTGATCTCTAATTCGCTGTCTGTTTCATTGGCTACATTAATCCCCGCGGTTACCGAGAACAGGTCAGATGTGTATTTGAATGTAGGTTTTACCCGGAACAGATTTCTGTTATAAGTGAAGCGGTCAACACGCTGCGTTATAAATGCGTCCGCTTCCAGTAACGCATGAAACGATTCGGATAACGGCACGGAAGCCATTAACTTGGTTCCCCAATCCAATTCCGAAGCTTCATAACGGTCTCGCAATGTATGCAGGCTCGTTTTTACTGAATAATCAACAAGTACAGAAGCATCTGTATTTTCAAAACCCAATGCTACACCGAACCTGTTAATTGTCTGGCGGATGCTGTCCCTGTTCACCTGAACAGTTTCGGGCTGTGGCTGATAACCGTAGAAATAGTAGTTCTTACGATCATAGTCCAGCGCTGCCTCAACCTTGTATTTGCTGCGAATGTATTTACCGCCTATCCTGAAATTGGTTGACGCATTAGCCGAGTTCTTATTATCAACCGGACCATTGGCGGCGGATAAATGTTTCAACTGCGTGGTAAAAACCAGATCTTCGGAAGGACGGCCGCCTACGAATGCTTCACCCAGAAAACGGCCGTAGTTACCAGCACCAAGCTTAACATAATTATTCAGCACATCCGGTTCGTCCTTGCGTTTTTGTTCGTCCGATGATGCTGCTACGCTCGGCGTCAGCTTCGGCGACGATAGGTCGATTTGCGGATCAATGATCTGGTAGTCAACTTTTTTCTTGCCCGTTTCACCTTTTATCGGATCAACTTTATCATAAACCCGGTTTGCAGGTGCGAATTCAATGCTTTTTTCTTTTACAATCTCGTAGGTCTGGCTCTCAATCTCGCCCCGTTGCGCCATAGCGAACTGGGAAGAAAAGCCAAGTGTCAATAGAAATAAGGAAGAACGTATCGCGGTGGATTTCGTCATGAGTCTTAATATTTTCTGTTAGTCCCGCAGGAATGAATCTTTTTATTTACTGATCTGAGCCAATTTTTCCTTAGCAAGCTCAACTGCTTCTTTATCGTCGGAATTATCGATAATGGAGGTTAATGTGGCCTTAGCCTGTCCCATTTCGTTCAATCCTACGTACACCTCAGCAAGCAGTATAAACGACCTTACACGCCAGTAATCATATCCCTCGAAATTCTTGCCCATCTCAATGATCGCCGTCTCAGCCTCTTTGAATTTCTTATTTTTGAAAAGAATCGTTGCTGCCCAGTAACTGGCCTCAGCGCCGTATTCATCTTTTGACGTTGCAGCGATCTTCTTAAACTCTTCGGCTGCCTTTGTCAGATCCCCGCGGTCGTAGGGCACTTTACCCGCATAAAGCTGGGCTTTTCCAACTGCACCCGGGATCAGGTTGCCACTATTGATGACTTCTTTGGCATAATACAATGTGGAGTCGTAGCTTTTCAATGTATAATAAGTGTCCATCAAGCCAACCCAGGCCTGCGCCTGTTCTTTCTTGCTTTCCGAATTGCGGAGCAGCACCCGGAAGTTTGAAACCGCATTGTTGTAATTGCCCCGGGCGATTTCCAGTTCTGCGGAGCGTTGTGCAGCTGCGGCAACAAATGTTGATTTGTTTTGCTGAACCACTTTACTGAAATATTGCAATGCCTCGTTCACCTTGCCACTCTTGTCGTAAGAAGAAGCAATGAAATAGTTTGCGTCATACTGATGCTTGCTCGCCGGGTAACTCTGAATGAAGCCCTGCAATGCATTAATCGCGTTCTCATATTTCTCTGCGTAATAAAGGTTACGCACATTATCGAACTCCACTTCTTCGAGCTTCTCGTTACCCGGATTGTTTTTCCTTACAACGCCAAGCACCTGCGTAAACTCTTCCGGACGTCCAACAGCTGTATAGGCTTCCTGAATCCCTTCCAAAGCGCTGTTTGCGGATGGAGAGTCAGCATATTCAGTCAAGATCTTACGGAAATCGACGATCGCTTGTTCGTACACCTGCAAGTTATAGTATGACTGCGCGCGGCGAAGCAATGCTGCGGGGATCGCGTTGCTCTTCGGTTTCTCGTTGATCATTCTCGTGAAACCTTTCACAGCAGCAGAATAGCTCTGTTTTTGGAAATCAATGTCGGCCAGCTGGAAATAGGCATCATCCAGATATCTCGACTGCGGATATTGGCTGATCAGCAGATTAAACTGTCTGCGCGCTTCCTGCTCCCGGTTCATGTATACATAAGCACGGGCCTTCTGGAACAGAGCGTAATCCTTATCCACTTTACCTTTGGACGAAACCTGCTCGTAGGTCTTGATCGCTTCATTGTAATTCTTGGCAGCCAGGTAGCAGTCCGCCAGTCGGGAAAAGCCATCTTCGATCATCGCCGGCTCAATGCCTTCAATGTTGTTCGTAAACTCCTTGAAGTATGTTAAAGCCTGAGCGTATTTTTTCTGGTTATAGTAAATGTATCCCAGAGCATACAAGCTCTTTCTTGCATAAATGCCTGCCTTCGGATTTTTTGAGATCTGCGAGTACAGGTTGGCAGCTTCATCCACTTTGTTCAAACCATATGTCGACTCCGCCTTGTAATATGTTGCAGAAATGAAAAGTTGCTCATCAATAGGAAACTTGATGGACTTATCAAACATTACAATAGCATTATCAAACTTCTGCGCATTGAAATCGAGGACTCCCTGGTTATAAGTAAGCCTCTGATAGGTGCCATTTATTTTAGCATTCCGCTTGGAAAGGCCCTCAATGTACTTTATTGCCCCAACCGAGTTGCTTGCGCTGGCATATCCTTCTGCTACTAATTCGGTTGCTTCCTCGGTATGTTTGCTTTCAGGATATCTTGCCATGAAGTCGTTAAACTCCTTTACGGCCTCATTGTTGTTCCCCGACTCCAACTGAACCTTTGCATGGTTGTAAGCGGCTTCTTCTTTAACGACAGGGTTAAAGTCAAGCTTAGCGGCATTGTCAAATGCTGTTAAAGCATAAGTTAATTTAGAAGTCTTTAAGTAGCTGATTCCCAGTATATATGAGGCGTACTGCGAAACAGAATCTTTGCCCGGTCCGATGGGTTTCAAGTTTGTTATTGCACCTTCATAGTTACCGCTTCTGAACAGCGCATGACCATAATGTAATGCCACTGTCGGAGGCACAACGCCTGGTTTCATTCGCTTGTAACGCTCGTAAGAAGTTACAGCAGCAGCATAGTCGCCTTTCTCGTAGTATACTTCTGCTACATACAAAGCAACGTCATCCAGTTTAGTATTGCCTCTCTGCGATTTCAAGATCTTCTCGCCGTAAGTCAGCAGCTCATCGTTACGCTTCAATTGATATAATGATGAGATAATCCAGTTGGGCGCTTCATTCTTATAGTAAGGATGATCCTCGATCCGCTGAAAATCCTGATAAGCTTCTTCAAATTTGTTCTTCTGGTAATTGATCACACCGGCATAAAACGAAGCATCGCCCGCATTTGCGAAAGAAGTCTCCGTTTTAACCTGGTTAAACAATGGCAGCGCTGCATCCAGTTGCTGCGTGTTGTAATAAGACATAGCCAGCTGATAAGTGCTTTCCAGCTTACTCGCGCCGCTTCCTCCTACGTTAACAGCTTTATCCAGATAAGTAATTGCCTTTTCATATTGCCCGGACTCGTAGTAATAACGGCCCAGATCACCGTAGATCTGCTGTGCTTTGGGATGTTCTGAATGGTTCTTTACGAAACGGTCCACTTGCACTTCCGCTTCGGGATAGTTCAGATATAAGCCGGTAACTGCCACATAATATTCCGCCGTAACTTTATTATAGTCCGTGGTGCTCAGCAACTTATCATCTGTACCTAAAAACTCGTTGAATTCCTGCCTGGCTGCCACGTAGTTGGACTTTTCATAATATTCCAGGCCATTTCGAAAATGGGCTTCCGGTTCGGTTACGCTTAACGTATTCTGAGCAAAAACCGAAGATGCGCCAACATATAAAAGCATTCCGAAAGTGGAGGCGCCGTGTTTAAAAACCATAGAGACTGAGTTGGTGAATTTTTGATTTGAATTAATGTCATTAACCATATCTTTTTAAAGAGTATTTTGGTGCGCTCTTACCTCTTAAAATTGTTTGCTATCTAACGAAAAGTGTACTAAAACCGTATACGTTGATAGTAAAGGCATTATTTATAACCTCAGAAGATCACTTCGTTACGCCGTAAAGACTCTGAAAAATCATCATGCATTGCATCAAAACGGGAGGTAATTGCAGCAATAAATGATTCGTCCATGCAGCGTTCTATTTCTGCAGGACTTTCGATTTCATAGTCATCGATTTTGTAAGTTTGCTCATACATGCCGGATTCAATTTTGACAATGTATTTATTGTTCCATTGATAAAGGCCGATCTTAAAATTGTCGTTGGGTATATCCTTAATATATCTCATTTTATAAATTGTTGCAACTCTATGGTTATCAGTATCAAACTAAATAAAATACTAATCTTATTAGTGCTAATTCTTTCCGCTTGTTCTGGTCAGGATAAGAAAGATGCCGCTGACTTCTTTCTGAAAGGAAACAAAGCCCTTAGTCAAAAGAACTATGCCGAAGCATTACGCCTATATGACGAAGCAATTGCCAAAAATGCAGATTTTTCGGACGCATACCTCAATAAAGGGATAACTTTATTGAAAATGGGCAGGCCGGAAGATGCCAATGAGATTTTGACAGAAGCGATTAAAATCGACCCTACACTCACACAGGCAAATCTCGTCAGGGCAGAATCAGGGCTTGATTTGGGGCGTTTGCGCGAAGCAAAGCAGGACTTGCAGCAAATTGAAAAAGATTATAAGGATTCATCGCGGTTTTTCCTCGTGCGTGGAAATCTGCTGGGTGCGGAAGGCAATGCATCCCTTGCAGTTGCCGACTACGATCGCTCGATCCAATTACAGAAGCTGAATGTTGAAGCGTATGTCAACCGGGGAGCTATATACTACGGCCTTAAAAACTGGAAAGCAGCCAAGGAAGATTTTGAAAATGCCCTGGCTTTGAATCCGGTTCAACCCGAAGCGCTCAACAATCTGGGATTAATTGCGACAAAAGAAAGGAACTGGAAAATGGCCCTCTCCTATTTTGATAAGGTTCTGGCAGCAACGCCAAACGATCCTTATTCGCTCAACAACAAAGGCTATGTTCTGTTGCAGACAGGTTCGCCTGAGCAAGCGAAAGAACTCATCGAAAAATCGCTCGAAAGGCTCCCCAAAAATGGATACGCTTTTCGTAATCTCGGCATCTATTATCAGCAGTCAGGCGCGCACGAAAAGGCGATTGAAGCATTCACAAAAGCCATCGATATTGCGGAGCCGGTCGATATGCTTTACGGACTTGCGGGCCAGGCTTACTTCCAGCAAAAGAACCTTACGGAAGCTTGCAGGATCTGGAAGCAAGGCGTCGTGTTGAAGGACTCTATTTCAATGGCTGAATCTGCGAATAACTGTCGTTAATCTTACTTGTAAAATACTTCTCACCTATTATTCCTTACCCAACTTCTTCAATGCCTTCCAAACCCTTTCATTCTCGTAAGGATCAGTAAAAATTTCCAACAAGCTGATGCCTTTGTCCGCTAAGAACGCATTGATAGCAGTCTCTAACGTTTCAGTTTCATTACAACTAAAATAGGCAATGCCAGAATCTTCGCAAGTGCGCCGAGCCGAAAATGCATGTCTGGTTTCGAAGTAAGTTTCAATCTCGGGCAAGCCGGAAGGCCCGTCGATCATCCGGAATATATTTCCACCGGCATTATTGATCACCACGATTTTAAGATTTTGCGGAAGCGAGTTGATGAGGAAACCGTTGCGATCGTACATGAACGCAACGTCTCCCACAATTAATAATGTGTCCTGCCCGTTGACCAGCGCGGCACCGATAGCAGTGCTCACACAACCATCAATTCCGCTCGTTCCCCGATTGCAAAACACGCCATTGATACTACTGCCGAGGTCGAGCAAATTGACGTAACGGATAGACATGCTGTTCGCAACATGTAACTGAAACTTATTATTGATATATCTAAAAAGTTTATCTAACGATGTTAGATCAGATATCACAGATAGATTTTTCAAATATTTATCTCTTGTACTAGCTGCTAATGCATCCTTAGATGCAAAACGCCTAAGGTAGGCTGAGTCCGTTTCAGGGTCCGAATTATGCACAAACAGCTGGTAATCAAGCTTTTCGAACAGATTTTTAAAAAAATATTGAGGAGAAACGGGAATCGTTCTTGTCAAAGATTGCGTTGGATCGGCCAGAAATGCGTCTTCGCCGATGTGCCAATGCAGCTTAGGCGGG
This sequence comes from Dyadobacter chenhuakuii, assembly GCF_023821985.2. NCBI lineage: Bacteria > Pseudomonadati > Bacteroidota > Cytophagia > Cytophagales > Spirosomataceae > Dyadobacter > Dyadobacter chenhuakuii. The sequence goes on from NZ_CP098805.1 coordinate 1,560,749, forward strand.
TTTTTCCTGATAAATTGTTTGAAATCCTTTGAAATGAATGACAAACCGAACGTAATAAGCAGGTCCGGCGCCAGTTGTTCGATATCACTTCCTCCCAGAAATAGATCGTGGTTGCGGATAATCTTCGCTCCTGAAATGTTTGCGATATGATCGGCCAGGACCGGGATGTCCCACTCTTCCGTGATCTTATTCAGCACATCGATTAATTCCTGATCGGGCATTTGCTGACCGGCAGCAATCAGTATTTTCGGGCAGTCTTCAAACTCATCCAGCAATGCATTCCATTCCTCCTGGGCAAGGATTTTCTCCGCCGATTGGCGCTGGATAATCCTCAAATCCGGAGACGGAATCATTTCATCACCCGGCGCAGGATAGAATGGCTCTCTGATCGGAACATTGATGTGCACCGGACCGGCCGGAACCGTTGCTGCCAGCGTTACTGCTTCGTTCGACATCCTGTTAATGGCCCATTGCACATCTGCGTGCGCATAATCAGCCGAGAATTCGAAGGAACGCTTGATGTGCTTGCCAAATATTTCGCTTTGATAGATCGTCTGCCCATCGTATTGATGCAACCATTCCTTAGGCCGGTCGGCGGAAACAACAACCAGCGGAATTTGCTGGAAAAACGCCTCAGAGACAGCCGGCGCAAAGTTGTACACTGCACTGCCGGATGTGCATATTAACACCACTGGGACGCCTGTTTGCTGCGCTATTCCCAGCCCTATGAAGCCCGCCGAGCGCTCATCCATGCACACGTGTAATGTGAAGCGCCCAAAGCGCGTAAATGCGAGCGTAAGCGCAGCGCTGCGTGAGCCGGGAGAGACCATGACGTGCCGGACTCCCTGTGCATAGCAAATGGCGGCGAGATCCACCAAAGGTTGTAAAATGGCCATATCTGTAAATAAAAATAGCCTCGTTAAGAGGCTATTTAATTAATACTGTATCAAATCACTGGTTAATTGCAACATGATCTGCTGAGATTAACCCAGGTATGTTTTCAATGCTTTGCTTCTCGATACGTGGCGCAATCTTCTGATCGCCTTTTCTTTGATCTGACGAACGCGTTCACGGGTAAGGTTGAACTTCTCACCGATCTCTTCCAGCGTCATGGCGTGCTCGCCATTCAAACCGAAATACAATGCAATAACGTCCGCCTCACGCTGTGTCAATGTGCAAAGTGCACGCTGAACTTCCTTACGCAATGATTCATTCACCAAACCGGAATCAGGCTTGTCTTCCAGATCATTCTCCAACACATCCAGAAGGCTGTTTTCTTCACCTTGAACGAACGGAGCATCCATCGATACGTGACGACCAGAGATCTTCATCGTATCAACAACCTCGGAAGAAGAAATTTCAAGCACTTCTGCCAATTCCTCAGGAGAAGGCTCACGCTCGAAACGCTGCTCTAGTTCTGAAAAAGTCTTTGATATTTTATTTAAAGAACCTACACGGTTAAGGGGTAAACGTACAATCCTGGACTGCTCAGCAAGCGCTTGCAGAATAGATTGGCGAATCCACCAAACTGCATAAGAAATGAATTTAAAACCTCTTGTTTCGTCAAAACGCTGAGCAGCTTTAATCAAACCTAAGTTACCTTCATTAATCAAGTCGCCCAATGACAAGCCCTGATTTTGATATTGCTTGGCAACAGACACTACAAAGCGAAGATTCGCCTTGGTAAGTCTTTCCAATGCAAGCTGATCACCATCCCTAATTTTCTGAGCTAACGTCACTTCCTCGTCCGGCGTCAACAAATCCACCTTCCCGATTTCTTGCAAATACTTGTCTAACGACTGACTCTCACGGTTGGTAATTTGCTTACTGATCTTTAGCTGTCTCATCTATCTTTTATTATTTTTATATATAACGACATTAAATATTGCCCCTGTTTCCAAAAACACTATTTTAATCATTTTTGTTCTCTGGCTTCGGCAGCAATACTTTCCGTGACAGACGATACTTACCAGTTTTCTTATCGATTTCTACCAATTTAACCTGAACTTCCTCTCCTACCTCAAGAACACCGTCCATTTTTTCAAGACGTTCCCATTTGATTTCGGATATGTGAAGCAAGCCGTCTTTTCCTGGCAAGAATTCAACAAACGCACCAAACGGCATGATTGATTTCACTTTACCAGAATAAATCTCTCCGATTTCCGGCACCAGGATAATTCCTTTGATACGGGCAACCGCCTTATCCATCGAAGTCTTATCGGCAGAGAATATACTTACAAATCCTGCTCCATCTTTTTCCTCGATAGAAACCGTAGCGCCGGATTCTTTCTGGATATCCTGAACAACCTTACCGCCAGGCCCGATTACGGCACCAATCATTTCACGGTCGATCTTGATCACGACAGCACGTGGTGTATGTGGTTTCAGATCGGCACGGCTTTCCGTCATCGTCTTGTTCATTTCACCCAGAATGTGCAATCTGCCTGCTTTTGCCTGCATCAGCGCCTCTGTTAAAACTTCATACGAAAGTCCGTTTACTTTCATATCCATCTGGCAAGCCGTAATTCCTTTTTCAGTTCCGGTTACCTTGAAGTCCATATCGCCCAGGTGATCTTCGTCACCTAAAATGTCCGAAAGAACCGCATATTTGCCTGTTTTCTCGTCTGAAATAAGACCCATAGCAATTCCGGAAACCGGTGCTTTAATCTTCAAACCTGAATCCATCAACGCAAGAGAACCAGCGCAAACCGTCGCCATCGAAGACGAACCATTTGATTCAAGAATATCGGATACGATACGGATTGTGTATGGATTGTCCTCAGCAACGGGCAATACTTTTTTCAATGCACGCAAAGCCAGGTTACCATGACCTACCTCACGACGGCCAGGACCACGGTTTGGTTTCACTTCACCGGTTGAAAATCCAGGGAAGTTGTAATGCAGCATGAACTTGCTGTAACCGTATTTCATCGGCGTATCAACAATCTGCTCATCATTTTTCGTACCCAATGTTACCGTTGTCAATGACTGCGTTTCTCCTCTTGTAAACAAGGCAGAACCGTGAGCATTTGGCAAGAAGTCGATTTCAGAAGCGATAGGACGAACTTCATCCAATTTACGGCCGTCAAGACGGATCCTTTCATCCAAAACCAGGCGGCGTGATGCTTCCCACACCAGGTCATTGAAATAACGTTTTGCCAGGGATTTGTCAAAACCTTCTTCATCCTCAGGAACCGAAGCAATGAACTCTTCCCAAACTGCTTTGAAACCTTCTTTTCTAACAGTTTTGTTTGTAGAGCCCAGCTGGGTTACCTTATATATTTTATCGTATGCAAATGTTCTCAAACGAGCTTCAAGCGCTTCGTCTGCTGCATCGCCTACATATTCTCTCTTTTCTGTTTTGCCAACTGCCGCTTCGAACTCTTTCAAAGCAAGACATTGCTGCTTGATAACCTCGTGAGCTACTTTCAATGCTTCCACAACCTCTTCCTCCGACACTTCGCTCATTTCACCTTCCACCATCGCGATGTCATTGTAGGTTGCGCCTACCATCAGCTCCAATGTTGCACGTTCCAGTTCCACTGAACCCGGGTTAACAACATACTGGCCATCAATTTTCGCAACGCGAACTTCTGAAACCGGTCCGCCGAAAGGAATATCGGAGGCGGCAAGTGCAGCAGAAGCTGCCAAAGCTGCCAATGCATCAGGCAATGCAGTTGCATCAGCCGACATCAGCATAAGGTTAACCTGAACTTCTGCGTGGTAATCATCCGGGAACAACGGACGCAAAACGCGGTCCACCAGGCGGCTTGTCAAAACCTCGGGATCAGACAACTTGCCTTCACGACGCTGGAAGCTTCCGGGAATACGTCCCGCAGATGCGAATTTTTCTTGATAGTCAACTGATAATGGCAAGAAGTCAAGACCTTCTTTAATATCTTTATTAGCTACAACTGTCGCCAGCAACATGGTGTTGCCCAAACGAACTACAACCGAACCGTCGGCCTGCTTTGCTAATTTCCCTGTTTCAATGGTGATTTCCCTTCCGTCTGGCAAGGGTATAGTCTTGGTAACTATATTAAAGAGCATAAAATATTGTTTTTTGTAGCTGCGAAACGCCATCCTGACGTTCCAAATTTGTTAATTCCGCAAAAAATCAGGGAACTTTCATGTAGATGAAGTTCCCTGATTCTAAATTACTTACGTATGTTCAGTTCGGCAATAATCGCACGGTAGCGGTTAATGTCCTTTTTGTACAGATAATCCAACAATCTACGGCGCTTACCTACCATTTTAAGTAGACCAAGTCTTGTATCGTTATCTTTTTTGTGCGTTTTTAAGTGCTCGTTCAAATAATTGATACGATACGTAAATAAAGCAATTTGTGATTCAGCAGATCCAGTGTCTCCGCCTTCTTTCTTGAAACCTTTTGATTCGAAGATCTCGGTCTTCTTTTCCGCGGTTAAATACATAATTGTAACAACAGATTAATTATTTTTGGACTTTTCACAGCACCCTGCTGTAAATAAGGACGCAAAATTACGATTTTCGGCCTGAAATAAAAATATAATTTTACTATGATTGAATAAGCGCCCTTTTGCCAAATCTACTTGCCCATCTTTCTTTTATTCTTTTGACAAACATCAAATAGACATCTTTTTCAAACAACCGCGAGTCACTCCGGGCCCGGTCGATGAAGTATAATCCGGTCAAAAGCAGCACCGTATTAGCCATCCACGCGCCTACGGGCACAGCGAGCATTCCTTCCCTTACCCATTTGTCGCCCTGGTTAGTGAGGACATAAAGCAGGATAAAGAAAATAATGGATACCAGGACAGGCACCCCAAACCCGCCTTTTTTAATGATGGCACCCAGCGGCGCGCCAATCAGGAACATGATCAGGCAGGATAATGCATTGGTATATTTATGGTGTTTTTCCAATTCATACTTGGTTGCATCTTTCAGCTTCGTTTGCAAGTAATCCTTCTGAGATTTGGTGTAGCTCAGCATACTGTTCGCAGCGCTTTTTGTATTCATTAAAATCTCCTTTTTCAAGCTGTCCGACACAGGTTTATTCAGCAAAGAATCAATCCAGGGGCCTTTTTTCAGCGTTTTATCGGTTCCTTCGCGGTAATTGTAGGAATAATATTGCTGGCTGCCGGCCACGAGGTTTTTCCGCGTCTCATTATAGGAGTTACGGAGCGAATCTGCCGTTGAAGTCAGGTCGCTGATGTTCTTCATAAACTCGTGGTATTTGAACTGTCCTTCATCCGTGCGCTTCATACCAAACGACGAAAGGCTTTCCGTCAAACGGAAGTGCTTGAACGAATTGCGACTGAAATTGGAGTAATTCGGCATGCTGCCGCCACCTATCGGTGAAGATATATACGCAGGCCGCGCAGTGCCGGAACTCACCTCATCCGTGTAACGCGTTCCGTTATAAAGCTCGATCACCAGGTAACGGTTATCATTGATGGAATACATCCGGCCCGAGTCCGCCAGTATGATTTCGGTGTTTCCCACTTCATACGAACGGTTGCTATGCTTATAGATCACCATTCCCTTCAACTTACCATTCTCTTCCTTCTTATCCACTTTAATGCTAAACCCAGGGAGATCATTGTAAAAAATCCCTTCCTTTATCTTCAAAGTGGCTTTCGTGGTCTTAATATCATATAAAAGGCTGTAACCCTTCAAATTGGCCCACGGAGAAATTCGATCATTGAAATAAAATGAGAATGCACTGACGGAAACTGCGACAATGAAAAGCGGCGCCATAGCACGCACAACCGATATGCCTGCACTTTTTATGGCCGTCAGCTCGAAGAATTCACCCAGGTTACCGAATGCCATCAGCGATGATAGCAGCATGGCCAGCGGAAGCGCGGTAGGAACCGTTATCAAGCTGAAAAAGAAGAATAATTGCGCGTAATCCGTTATCCCAAGATCTTTGGAAACGAAATCATCTATGTAGAAAATCATGATCCGCATCAGAAAGACGAAAACCACGACGGACATTGTTATTACAAAAGGCCCCCAAAAGGACATTAATATAAGCTTATCAAGCTTTTTCATCAACTACCAACGATATCTTTCAAATTATCAATAAAGCCATCCCAAAGCGAAGCCATCTCGCGCTCATCGCGGTTGGACGAATAGTCGGTCACGCGCAGGAATGTTGTCTGGGTTAACTCGCTAACTTCAAGTTTTAGTTCCACGTGATTGTTGTCCAGATTATCATCGCTTGTATTTTCAAAATCAAATCTTACTGCTTTATTGATACGCAAACCGGTCTGTCTGGCAATGTGGCTGTCGCCGTCCCACTGGAAATCAAACCGGTGATCGGGCAATACAGTGACTTTTTCAGCAAACCATTGTTCCAGTCCCGAGGGCGTCGATATATATGGAAAGAGTACTTTTGGAGAGGATCGCAATTCAAATTCAGTAACAAATTTATATTTTTCCATATGAACTAAAATTAAAAAGGGTTAACCACAACAGTACCGCCTTATATGCTGATTTTAAAAGCTGTAATATAGCATAATTCAACAATAAATGTCATCAAAGTTAATTTTTGCTCTTTTATGCAAACGAAAATTTAGGGCGAAAATTGAAGAAACGCATTGGACTTTAATTTTTTTTAACATACTTTTGCACCACAATAACACGGCGGGGTAGCTCAGATGGTTAGAGCGTAGGATTCATAACCCTAAGGTCGGCAGTTCGATTCTGCTCCCCGCTACCAAAGATCAGACATCCCGAACGGATGTCTTTTTTATTGCCCTGTCTGCATTCTTCTGCGTTCTGCGAGAATTAAATTACCGGATTTTCGGTTTCCCATAATAGTCTAACGCTGGTTCGCCTCTCATTCACCATGAAATTATTAATACAATACCTTAGCCGGTACAAAGCCCTCATTTTTCTGGCGCTTGTACTCGCAGCCATCAATCAGGTCTTTTCGCTCCTGAACCCCTACATTCTCGGTAATTACCTCATCGACCCTTACGCCAACAAAGCACAATATTACCGCGACAATGGCCTGGACGACGCTTTTTTCAAGGGCATCCTTATCGGCCTGCTCATGATCATCGGCGTGGCCATGGTTTCACGGATCGCCAAAGCATTTCAGGATTATGTCGTCAATGTTGTGATCCAGAAGTTTGGTGCAAACCTTTACACAGATGGGTTACGCCATGCATTACGCCTCCCTTTCCAGGATTTTGAAGACCAGCGCAGCGGCGAAACACTCTCGGTGCTGCAAAAGGTTAGGGCGGATTGTGAAAAATTCATTACCAGCTTCGTTAACGTGCTCTTTGCCACATTGGTAGGAATTGTGTTCGTGGTTGTCGTTGCCTTTAAGCTCAGTCCTTCATTGCCGCTTATTTACCTGGTTGGCTCGGTGATACTGGCAGTTCTGACGAGTGTTTTGAGCAAAAAAATCAAGTCAATCCAGAAGAACATTGTCAAAGAAACTACGGCGCTGGCTGGGTCCACGACCGAATCGCTGCGGAACATTGAACTGGTCAAAAGCCTAGGCCTGACGAATCAGGAAATAACCCGCCTGAACACAACTACATTCAAAATCCTAAAACTGGAACTCAGAAAGGTCAAGAGTATCCGCTCGATAAGCTTTATTCAGGGCACATTCGTGAACTTCCTTCAACAATGTATTATGTTCGCCTTGTTGTTCTTCGTCTTCCGGGACCGCATTACCGTCGGGCAAATGATGATGATGCAGTTTTATTCATTCTTCATTTTCGGGCCTTTACAGGAACTGGGCAATGTGATCCTCTCCTATCGCGAGGCCGAAGCGTCGCTGAACAATCTGCAAACATTGCTGGCCAGGCCCGTCGAACGCAAGCCCGCAAATCCCGAGGTGATTACAGACATTGAAGAGCTGCGATTTGAACAGGTCAGGTTCCAGCATCAATCAGCTAACCGGCCCGCTTTGGAAGATATTTCTTTTGACGTAAAACGGGGCGAGACCATTGCATTCGTTGGACCGTCCGGCTCGGGAAAGACGACATTGGTTAAGCTTCTTGTGGGCCTTTATCATCCCATTTCGGGAGCTGTATATTACAATGGCATAGATGGTAATAACATTGATTTTGATGAAATCAGGAATAAAATCGGCTTTGTAACGCAGGATACGCAACTCTTTTCAGGCACAATAAAAGAAAACCTGCTTTTTGTAAACCCCGGTGCAACGGATGAAATGATTAACGATGTGTTGCTGAAAGCGGCTTGTTATAACTTGCTGTCGAGAGCTGAAAGCGGGATTGATACGGTGATCGGCGAAGGCGGGTTGAAACTTTCGGGTGGTGAGCGGCAGCGTTTATCCATTGCCCGTGCGCTGCTGCGTGAGCCGCATTTGCTGATTTTCGATGAGGCAACCTCTGCATTGGATTCGCTGACAGAAGAAGAGATTTCCAACACGATACGCAACATTACCGATCAGCGTCAGCATATTACGGTAATGATCGCGCACAGGCTGTCTACCATTATGCATGCAGACCGGATTTATGTCCTGGAAAAAGGGCATGTAGTGGAAACGGGAAGCCATCATGCTTTGCTTGACGAAAAAGGCTTGTATTATGCCATGTGGCGCCAGCAGATCGGTGAGCGGAAGGACGAGTCGGTGCTTTCTTCTTAATGTATATGATGACTAAAAGCTAGCAAGATTCAGGTTTTTCAGCGGTCCTTCGGCGCCTATTTTTGTCCTGTCAATATTAGATTGGATCAAACAGAAATAAGACGAATGAAAAACATTGAAACATTGGATTGGAGTTACATTGCGGACGATCTGCACAGGAAAGGATACGGATTAATGGAACAGGTCCTTTCGCCTTCGGAATGTGATGAACTGGTTGCATCTTACCATGAACCAGCACATTATCGTAAGACGATCGTGATGGAGCGCTACCGGTTTGGGTTAGGAGAATATAGATATTTTCAATATCCCCTGCCAGACCTGATCCAGCATTTACGACAAAGCTTTTATGCAAAATTAGCCCCGGTTGCTAATAAATGGATGCAAGTCCTCAACATTGACCAACATTACCCTGCTAATTTCCAGGACTTTCAGACGAAGTGTCACGAAAAGCAGCAAACAAAGCCAACCGTGCTGATCCTGAAATACGGCGAAGGCGGGCATAATACGTTGCATCAGGACTTGTACGGAGATCTGTTCTTTCCTATTCAGCTGGTTATTTTCCTTAGCGACCCCGAAAAGGATTATACAGGAGGAGAATTTGTGTTGACCCAACAAACACCGCGCGCTCAGTCGAAAGCCATCGTTTTGAAACCCAGGAAAGGAGACATACTGGTCTTCACAACCAATTTCAAACCCGTGAAAGGAACCAAAGGTTATTATCGCGTCAATATGAAGCATGGCGTTTCCGAAGTGACGTCCGGGAACCGCTTCACGCTGGGGATCATTTTCCACGACGCATTAAGCTGAAAGCCATGATCAGGCACTCGGACCTCGGACCTCCGTCGTTTCAAACGAGCAGAAGGTTGAAGAAACTAATTGACGATCACGTAATTTGTTATGGCGGCAATGCTCGTCTCAAAATTTTCGGAACATTGCAATGTAATTCGGGCAAGCGCATGAAAATGAGAAACCGGGTGTTTTTCAATTCAGAGAAAGAGGCAATGTCGCAAGGTTTCCGACCATGCGGACATTGTATGCGGGAAGCTTATTTAAGGTGGAAACCAAAACAGCACATTACACTAAAACCTTGAAAGTAAGGCTCCGCCATAGATAAAAGACCAGGTAACTCTCCCAGCCTGCAAACTGCTGAAAAAGTGCATCGATCTTGCCTGTTTCACTTCTGTCCTGGATAATGTTGTGATTGGAAAGTGCATTCAACAGACCAATATCACCGTGCGGAATACCGCCAGGTTCCTGCAACGACTTCATTAAAACATAATTAGCCGTCCATACACCGATTCCCTTGTGATCCGTCAATGCTTTTTTACGTGCTGCAAAGTCGGGTAATGCGCGAATTGTTTCTTTATCCAAGCTCCCGTTTGCAAAAGCCCTGGCGATGCCAATCACGTAATCCGATTTTTGCTTCGAAAACTGCATTTCCTTCAAAAGGTCCGGATCAGCTGCTGCCAGCACTTCGGGCTCGGGAAAAACGTAGTAGGATTCATTTTCATGGTCGATTCGCTTGCCATAATGTTCCACCAGCCGCCGCTTCACTTTATAGGCAAAGGACAAATTAATCTGCTGACCGATAATGCACCAGCAAATGGCTTCGAAAAGATTGGAAATGCCAATCACCCGCAGGCCTTTATAATCTTCGGCCATGTAGGCAATGCGTCCATCAACTTTCAGCAAGTCGTAAAACGGCTGAATGTTCGTATCCATATCAAACCATTCACGCACATAATCAATGAGATAGGACTTATTTTCCTGCGTTGCTTCTCCTTTGACAATTTCCAGTTCCAGGAAACCCGAATGCTCGCGAATGGACACCAGCAGCATTTCCGCTCCCACTTCCAGTGCCTTAAAGATGGTATCGCCTTTAATGATATGCAGGCAATCATCGTAATTCCTGTTAAGAAACCACAAACATTCTTCAAAACTAAAAAGCGCCGGAACGGGGATTAAGACCTTATGCTCACTATTCATTTACCAAATATACCGCAACTGCAAACAAGCCAAAACCTGTTTCTTGCTGCTTGATGACATTAATGTACAATTTTGAAAACCAATTCTTTAAGCAGTTCACCTTCCGGAATGCTCACGCCGTCGAGCCCTTTCAGCCGTGCATCACATTCGCGAAGATAATGTATAATGTTGGCCACTTTGGGAAGCGGATAATTGCGGATAGCCAGCAGGTAATCTTTTACAAAATAAGGGTTAACACCCAATTCGGTAGCAAGCCCTTTCTCTGATTTATCTTTGCTGGCGTGTGCGAGCAGCACTTTTGTGTAAAAACCAAACAAAATGATCAGGATGGGAGCCAGCGGATTATCCTTCGAATTTTGGGAAAAATAAGTGGCAATCTGGTTGGCCTTCATGACATCGCGCGTCATCAATGCCTTTTGGAATTCAAACACATTATATTCTTTACTGATGCCTACAAACCGTTCAATGGCTGCGGCGTCAATTCCCTCATCTACGCGCAGGTTAACCAGGATTTTCCGGATCTCGTTCGACAACCGTTTCAGATCGTTCCCAATGTTATCGACCAGCATCTGCACAGCCTTAGGACTTATTTTGACGCCCTCATGCTGACAAAATGAAGCTACCCATTCGGGTAACTTGTTGTCGTACATCTTCTTAGACTGCACCACAACTCCATTCGTATTGATTGATTTGATGAATGTCTTACGCTCATCAGCATTGGCATGAAAACAAAAAACCAGCACCGTGCTGTTCAGCGGATTGAGTGCATAATCCTCTAACCTGGCCTGCTGTTCCTTCTGCTCGATCCCGCCCAGCTTATTTGCATCTTTCACGAGGATCAGCTGCCTTTCGGCCATGAAAGGAAACCGCCGGGCATAGCTAAGCACACCAGCCACATCCGTATCCTTTCCATACAGAACGAATTGATTAAAACCCTTTTCAGATTCAGGAACAACACGTTTTTCCAGTTCTTCGGCAATGGAATCGATGTGGTAAGGCTCATCGCCGTGCAGAAAATAAATAGGCCTGAACTTCTTACTTCTGATCTCTTTCAGGACAATGTCCGGTGTTTGGGCCATAGGGTGTGCCGGTAGGCAATAATGTTAATGTGTTAATATAAACTCCTCAGACTGTTTTTGAAGTTCCGGAAAGAAGCGTAAAAATTTATCCCTGTAAAACTCCTCATTCTCGCGCAACTCCAGCATGGCATTCCGAAGCGGCGCAAGATAAGTAGCCCGCCTGGACATCCTGTGAAAGGTAAGCTCCACGCCTTCCAGCGTGGCGTAGCTTGTAAGCCAGTCCTCACGGATCATGGCCTGCACCATACGCGTCATATGCTCGGGAATAAAGTGCTCATTCTTCCTGATCAGCGCATAAATGTTGCGGGTGTAGGTAAATAGCGGCTCAGCCTGAAACTGATCGAAATGCTGGGCAAGAAAATAATCAAAATAGATATCCATCACAATTCCTGCCAGCTTTCCCTGCGACAATGCAGCCTTGTGCGTGGCTTCGCGGACAATCTCGTGCTGGTCTGTGAAAAAATCAATGTGCCGGTGCAGCTTCAATCCGGTCACAAAATCCGGGTCCCATTCGGCTGTCTTTTCGTCGGTCAGACGGCCCTTTATGAAATCGCCCACATAATTGCCCATCACCACGCCTTCCTTATTTCCTGATAGCAAAATGTGTGCTAAAAAATTCATCAAATGGCATTTTGGCAAATTTGCCGTACGTTTGTTTTCCCTGCTCTACTTGGAACAATTTTTTACAACAACAATTATTTTAATCAAACTAGCAAATGAAAGTCGAAAAAAATAACGTGATAGCGTTAACATACAGCCTGAGAATTCCTGACACAGACGGCGAAACAGATGTCGTTGAAGTGGTTACGGAAGAAGATCCAATGTACTTCATACAAGGCATCAGCGGCCTTCCCGAGGGTTTTGAAAACCAGATCGAGGGACTTGTTGCGGGTGATATATTCGAATTCACGGTGGCCCCGGAAGAAGGTTACGGCGAGTTTGACGAAGAAGCCATTGTCGAATTGCCAAAAGCAGTTTTCCAGATGGAAGACGTTAACCAGGACGAATTATTGCAAATCGGTAACATTATTCCGATGACCAACGAAGACGGCGAAAGAATGCATGGTCAGGTTGTTGAGATCAAAGACGACATCGTTGTCATGAACTTCAATCACCCATTGGCAGGAAAAGAAATGCATTTTAAAGGACAGATAATCTCAATCCGTCCAGCCACAGCAGAAGAAATCAGCCACGGGCATGTGCATGGTGCCGGCGGGGTGCATCACCATTAATGAATAAAGACCGGGCTTGTAAGCCCGGTCTTTATTCATTAATAACATACTGCTCCACCTCCACGCCGAAACGCTTCAGAAACTCCACCCCTTCCTCCACTGCGATTCCTTTGTAAGCGGCGTATGAATGCAGGAAAATTACTTTTTTGATTTTCATTGTATAAATAACCCTGGCGCAGGCAATGCACGGCGCTAATGTTACGAAAAGCGTCGAACCCTCGATATTTGAGCCATTTTTTACTGCAAATAAGATAGCGTTCTGTTCTGCATGTAATGCGAGTGAGCAGCTTCCTTTCGCATCTCTCGGGCAACCCACTTCCGGAAATTCTTCATCACAGTTGTGCGTGCCGGCAGGAGGACCATTGTAACCGATTGAAATGATGCGGGTGTCTTTCGTTAATACCGCACCCACCTGTGCTTTGATACAATGTGAACGCAACGCCAGATTTTTTGCTAATTCCATGTAGATATCATCAAATTCCGGGCGCAATTTCGTTGTAGATAATGTCATTCGTTTCTTCAATAATTTTTATACAAACTTATCGAATTGAAAACGGGATTCAACACAAGATTTCGAAGTATGATCAGAAGTTTTTTGCTTGTCCTTTCACTGTTTTTCACATGCCTGCCTGGTTTTTCACAACAGGAAAAGGTTGTGTTGAAACTCGCAATGGATCAGGCATCATTAGTCAAGAGCTATAAATTTTTTGTCCAGGAAGTTGAAGATCAGCGCATTATTCCTGGTTCTGGACTGGGAAAGGTGATTGTGCTGGGTAAGGAAACGCCTGTTGCGTTGCCGGGTAAGGTGGATAAAGAACTGTTCAATTATTGGTCCTTCGCAGCACCCAAAAACCAGCAGACTTACCTTCCGCTTTACATCAGCATCAAAGAGCTTTCGCTAAACGAAAAGCGCGTTGGCCCCAACAAGGTGACCGGCGAAGTGAAGCTCTCTGTAAAATTCCGCTGGTACCGGAACATGCAGCCTGTGGAGCTCACAAATTATCAAACCGCAGCAAACTATACCCGACCGGAAAGGGATTTTGTTTATGAGAAGCTCGTGAAGCAGTTGCTAGACCAATCCATTGCGCACTTTCAAAAGTGGATGACGCTGAATGCCGGAAAAAATCCCGCACTGGCCAGGAACATTCAGTTGGTTTTTAAGGAAATCAGTAATAGTGACCCTGATACGGTATTTTATTCTCCGAAAAGGCCGCTGATATGGGACGATTTCAAAGTCCGGAATGCAAAGCCGGGCAGCCGGTATGCGGCGGCGGTATTTACCAGTTTTGGCTACGAAGGACGCTCCTATCCCAAGGACGATGATCTGGTGGTGGAAATCGGGCTGAAAACATTCATGGTAAAAAGCATGTCATGGGGCCGGCCGGAGTCCAGGAATGCGAGCACATTACGCCACGAACAAATCCATTTCGACATTACCAGGCTCGTAGTTGAGAAATTTAAAGCCCGACTGCTCAAAGCCGACCTCACCATTGAAGATTACGACAGCGAGATCCAATATCAATTCCTGGAAGCATTTCGCGAAATGAACACCGATCAGGAACGTTATGATGGTGAAACCGGGCACGGCCTCAATGCCGGGGCGCAAGCAGCATGGGACCGCAAAATAGCTGGCGAGATTTCGGCGGTTTACGCCGTTCAATAGGATATTACTGCGCAGTAATAAACACCGTTTCTTCCACTTCCTGGCTCGTCGCGTAATTTTTAACGTAAAAATTATATGCGTCCAAATCCTTCGCAAAAGCCCGGTCACTCACTATATAAAGCGATTTCCCCTGCTTAATGCTCACAACCTCATGCCTGGGAATCTGATGCACGGCCATTCGGTCCGAATCGCGAGTCTGAATGCTTTTAGGAACAGAATAGGTTGTAAAAAGCATGACCAGCAGGTAGGAAAGTTTTAAATATTGATAAGATCGTATGTGATACGCATACCAGATTGTGAACAGGAGCGCATATAACAAAACCACTTCAATTTTATCCAGATTAAGGTTTTCCAACAAATATCCGGGCAAGGATTTGGGCACGGAAACAGCAATGTTGGTCAGAAAAGCCGACAGCCAAACTATTTTATTGATAACCACTTGCAGCCAAATGACATTCAATGGCGACACCAGCAGGAGCATCAGCGCGGCCGGCAACAGAACGTTTGTAAAGGCGATCACGAATGGATTAACCAGCCAGAAATAAGTCGGGAATTGATGAAAGTAAAACAAGCTGAGCGGGAATGTGGCCAACTGTGCCGCGAATGACAATGCAGAAATCTGCCAGACAAATTTTAAGATCCTGTTCTGCGGTGTAAAAATGGCATTTAAAGGCTCATAAAGCAGGAATATTCCGCTCATGGCCATGTAAGAAAGCTGAAACCCTACATCGTAAAGGGCAGCCGGATCAATGAGCAGGATCAACAATGCAGACAATGCAAGCGTATTCATGGCATTTTGTTTCCGGCCAAAAACCTCCGCAACAACAAACACAATACACATGAGCGTTGCCCGCTGCACCGACGGCGGCAAGCCTGTTACCAATGCATAAAAGCCTAGCAACCCGATCATCAGCGCTAAATAACCAATCTTTCCAAGACGCCAGCGCTTCATCCAACCCAACAAATGACTGATAACCAGGAAAATAATCGCAACATGCATGCCCGAAACCGAAAGAATGTGAACGGTCCCGGATGTGGTGTAGTCGCTGATCTGATCAGAGCGGAGATCGTCTCTCCTGCCTAATAACATGGCTTTAATCAACCCGTAGGCTTCGTCGTCGTCCACATTTTTCCTGAACGTTTGCGCAGCCCATTTCGAAATGCCGTTGCTCCAATGGTTAAGAAAAAAGGAATGGTCAGCAATCGGCATGATTTGAAACGAACGCTCCGTCAGATAATCGGTCCATACAATTCCTTTGTTTCGCAGATATTGCCGGTAATCAAACTGCATTGGATTTCCGGCTTCCATCGGGCGTTCTAATGTGCCGTGGACTATTATTGTGTTGCCGGGTTCGGGAATGTTGCTCGCGTCGTGGCTGATGTTAATCAATGCTTTCAAATCAACCTTACTCCACTTCTCCCGCACCTTTATGCGCGTGATATGTGCTTCATAGCGAAGTGTTTTCGTGCGTTTCTCTGGTAAGCTCTTAATTTCCGCTTCATAAGCATCATATCCAGCATTTGCGAGCACTTTAATGTTCGCTTCATTATGTTGCTCGAAATTCTGCATCGTCCATGCGCCCAGCGAAACAAAAAACAATGCGAATGCAATCCCGAATGCTGTTTTCAGGATTTTGATATAAAAAATAAAACAGACGGCTAGAAAGAAAAGCGCCAGCGGCAGCAGAAACGTCGGTGTCCCTGCATACTGAGGAATGATTTCGTTCAGCAAAATGCCGGTAATGTAAGACAATACAATCCCGACGAATGGCGACCGTGTCAGCATATTAACGAACTACAAACCGTTTGGTGACTGTTTGTCCGCCGGATGAAACCCGGTAATAATAGAGTCCGCTTGGGAATTTTTGAACGTCGAGATAACTGAGATTAGTGGCACCGGAAGTAACGAGCTGGCCCCGCTGATTGAAAACTTCAACCGTGAAAAGTTGAAAATTCGGCGTAAAAACGCTGGCCGTTAGTGTCTCACTCACCGGATTTGGAGACAATTCAACCAGGAGATCTTCACCGCTGATTTTTGAAAATTCCACCAGTTTGGCCCTCCTGGGACTTAGTTCGAGGACGGCATGCATCCGCTCTTTCTGATCATTGGTAAACACACTCATGCACCCGTCAGGAGAATAATCCATGTAATTCTCAATCATATTGCGGGTTGTAACACCCCGGCATTCGGAAAATACGGGTGTGCAGGAAATATCGGTTGTTTCATTTTTGGTAAAAGCAGTTGGCGTATCATCACAGTGGTCGGTCCCGCAGTTCCGGTCTCCCCAGATGTGGATCAATCCCAGCCAATGTCCCACTTCATGCGTGGTGGTGCGGCCCAGATTGTAAACGGAGCTGGTGATGGCTGGTGAGTTTCTGCCAAAGTAGCGGAAATCAATAATTACGCCGTCTGTTAATGCCCTTACTGCCTCATCTTCGGAAGTAGAAAGTCCTGTGGTAAGATCATTCAACTCAGTAACAACCGGAAATTGGGAAGTGCCCAAATAGCGGTCAGCCAGGCGGCAGACCCATATATTGAGATAACGGCTGGTTGCCCAAGCAGGCGAAATTTCAGCCAGATCGTCCGCTTCGGTAATGGGACTGAATTGGTTCTTTTCATTGTAAGTCCGTAATACTGTTACCAGTTTGAAGCGGATGCGCGTATCAACCCCCAGGGAATCAGTGTAAAAACCTTTGTAACCGGAAGCGTTGCCATAATCTTCGTTCAAAACATCGATCTGGCTCTGGATCTGGGCATCTGTAATGTTTTCATTGTTCGCCCCGCCGATGCTCATATCCTCTTCACTATGAACAACATGCACCACGACCGGAATCGTTATGATCTCGTCCGCATTCGTCCTGAGCGAAGTTCGGTTGGCCTGGATTCTTTTCTGGATGGCTTGTTCAGACTTGATCCTGAGTTGCTGTAAAGCAGGAAATCTGGAAATGGTCAAAGCGTCCAGTTCTGTGCTGGCACAGCGTTTCAGCAACGAATCGCTGTCCTGCGCCAGCACGAACGCTTTGGAGATAATTAACAGTAAAAAGGTCAGCAGAAGCTTACTGCTCGGCTTTATCATAAGCTGCAAGGATATCTTTTACCAAACGGTGTCTCACCACATCGGACCCATCCAGCTCAACAAAACTGATCCCTTTGATCCCTTTCAGGACTGCTAATGAATCAATTAACCCTGATTTCAGGTTTTTAGGTAAATCAATCTGAGATTTATCACCGGTAATGATGGCTTTGGAACTGGGGCCCATCCTGGTCAGGAACATTTTCATTTGCATGGGCGTCGTGTTTTGTGCTTCGTCCAGCAAAATAAATGCATTGTTTAATGTCCGTCCGCGCATGTAAGCCAGCGGCGCGATCTCAATAGTGCGACTTTCCAGATACAATTTCAGCTTTTCCGGTGCAATCATATCATCCAGGGCGTCGTAGATCGGGCGCAGGTAAGGATCAATTTTTTCTTTCAAATCACCCGGCAAAAAACCCAGGTTTTCGCCCGCCTCAACGGCTGGACGTGTTATAATGATTTTTCTGACTTCCTTATTTTTCAAAGCCCGCACGGCAATGGCCACCGCGGTGTATGTTTTTCCTGTTCCGGCCGGTCCTACTGCAAATACCAGGTCGAATTTCTCCGCCTGCTCCACCAGCAGTTTTTGGTTTGGCGTTTTGGCCTTTACAACCAGCCCCTTATTGCCATAAATGATCACATCCGCATCATCTTCTGCACTGGCAACGGGCGATTTAACAACGCCATTTAAATAACCTTTCACATTGTCATTGGTAACCTTGCCGTATTTTTGGTAATGGGCTATTAATGAATCCATTACATCAGTGATACGGATAATTTCAGGAGCGGTGCCCTGAATGCGGATCTCGTTTCCGCGTGAAATAATTTTGCTTCCAGGGAAAGCGGCTGCAACTTCCTTGATATTCGCATTGTGAATACCTAAAAAATCAACCATTGAAACGTCCTCGAGCGTGATGATTTTTTCCAGCAAATGAATTAAAGTTTAGTGTTTTTCTATTTGTTCTAAAATTTAGTAATAATAACGAACAATTGTAATACAAAACATGAGAAATACAATTATGATTCGATATTTGAAAACGAAAAATGACCTTATTTTAATCAACTCTTTCATTATCAGAGCCGGACAAAATGGATCAATTCCTGAAAAAAAATTTTTGCCTGAACTTAACCTTTCCTGCTTTCTTACGGGTCATGCTTTCCTTAACTTTGTAGTAACATGGAAAACGACAAGGCATCCGGCAATTTCTCGAAATCAGGCTTTAAACAGAACAATCAGGGACGCAAGCCAATGGGCGCAAGAACGCCCGGTACCGATCAGACTTTCAGCAAGTTACCTCCTCAGGCGGTAGACTTGGAAGAGGCAGTTCTGGGTGCATTAATGATTGAAAAGGATGCGCTGACAGCTGTTGCGGACATTCTCCGCCCAGACAGTTTTTATAAGGAAGCACACGTCCGGATCTACACCGCCATCATCACGCTATTTGCTGATTCGGAGCCTATTGACATGCTGACGGTGACTTCCAAATTGCGCAGCACCGGAGAGCTCGAACTGGTAGGCGGTGCGCCGTATATCATGGAGCTGACTTCAAAAGTGAACTCCGCCGCCAACATTGAATTTCATGCGCGCATTATTTCCCAGGCTTTTATCAAGCGCGAGCTGATCAAAGTGGCTTCGGAAATCCAGCGCGAGGCTTTTGAAGACACCACAGACGTTTTCAGGCTTTTGGACAAAACCGAGCAGAGCCTTTTCCAGATCTCCGAATCAAACATTAAGAAAAATTACGCTGATATGGGCGCGCTGATGCGACAGGCATTAGCAGAACTCGATCAGAAAAAGAATAATAAGGATGGTCTTACCGGTGTTCCATCCGGTTTCAGCGCCCTTGACAGGCTTACGTCAGGCTGGCAGAAGACGGAATTGATGATCCTTGCGGCTCGTCCGGGTATGGGAAAAACGGCGTTCGTGGTTTCTTCGCTCCGTAACGCTGCCGTGGATTTCAATATGCCCGTTGCCATTTTCTCCCTCGAAATGTCCTCGGTTCAGCTGGTTAACCGTCTGATTTCGGCTGAGGCAGAGATTGACAGCGAAAAAATCAGGAAAGGAAGCCTTGCGCCGCACGAATGGGAGCAATTGCACCACCGCATTCACCGGCTTACCAATGCGCCGATTTACATTGACGATACCCCTGCCCTCTCCATTCTCGAACTGCGTGCAAAATGCCGCCGTCTGAAAGCCCAGCACGACATTCAAATGATCGTGATTGACTATCTCCAGTTGATGACGGGAGATACGGGTGGCAAAGGCGCAGGAAACAGGGAACAGGAAATTGCCATGATCTCGCGTTCGCTTAAAAACCTGGCGAAAGAGCTCGATGTGCCGGTAATCGCACTTTCTCAGCTTAGCCGGGCCGTTGAAACGCGTGGCGGTGAAAAAAGGCCTCAGCTCTCGGATTTAAGGGAATCAGGATCCATCGAGCAGGATGCGGATATGGTTCTTTTCTTATATCGTCCTGAATATTATGGTATTACAGAAGACGAATCAGGAAATTCTGTTGCCGGGATCGGTGAAGTCATCGTTGCGAAAAACCGTGCAGGATCACTGGATACGGTTCAGTTAAGGTTCATTGGAAAATACACCAAATTCACCGACCTCGACTCACAATTCACCCCGGCACCATTCTCGGTAGACCGGCCCATCCCAACCACAAACCCCATCGCATCATTCGAAAGCCAAAGCAAGCCCGCCCCCGCAGGCGGAACGCTCAGGAGCAGAGCAAATGATCTGAGTAATTTCGATTACAAAGGCCCCGATAGCGAACCGCCGTTCTGACTTCGGCTCCGCTCAGTCTGACAGTAACGTATTGCTATTATCATATTGCGCACAGCCAAAGTCCGGTCTAAACGAGCATAGCCAAAGCCGCTGTCAGACTGAGCGGAGCCGAAGTCCAAGCCCAAAGCCACTGTCACACTAAGCGGAGCCAAAGCTAACCCAAAGCCACTGTCAGACTGAGCGGAGCCGAAGTCCCAGCCCAAAGCCCCTGTCAGGCTGAGCGGAGCCGAAGTCCGGCCCGCCGTACCAGCAAAGCCACATTCTCCACATGGTGCGTGTTCGGGAACATATCTACCGGCTGCACCTTTGTCACCTCATAATCTTCCGTCATTAGCGCCAAGTCCCTTGCCTGCGTGGCTGTATTGCAACTTACATACACAATGCGGTCCGGGGCTGCTTTCAGGATCGTTTCCACAACAGGCTGGTCCATTCCCGCGCGTGGCGGATCGGTGATGATTACGTCCGGCCTGCCGTGTTCCTGCAGGAAGCTTTCATTCATGATGCTCCGCATGTCGCCCGCAAAAAAAGCTGTGTTGGTAATGCCGTTCAATTCCGAATTTTTTCTCGCGTCCTGCACTGCTGCTTCCACATATTCAACACCCACAACCTTTTTTGCCCTGCGCGCTACGAAATTGGCAATGGTCCCTGTTCCCGTATAAAGGTCATAGACCGACTCATTGCCCGTCAAACCCGCAAACTCACGCGCTACGCTGAAAAGCTGATAAGCCTGTTCTGAATTGGTCTGATAAAAAGATTTCGGACCAACAAGGAAGATGAGATCTTCCATCGTCTCACGAATCGTGGTGTCGCCAGCATAATGGATCACTTCCTGATCCTGGTAAGAGTCATTTCCTTTCAGGTTTACAATGTAATTCAGGGAAGTAATTTCGCTGTGTGTTTTATGCAAATACTGCATCACCTGCTCAATGGCCTCGTCATTCTGCTCACCAAACTGCACAATCACCATTACATCACCTGAATTGGCGGTTCTCACCACCAGGTTCCTGAGCGTTCCCCTGTTGAAGCGGACGTCGTAATAAGGAATGTTGTGCAGCTCACCGAAATGATGCAACGAATTGCGGATCGTGTTGGACGGGTCCGGTTGCAGGTGACAATGGTCTACGGTAAATATTTTGTCAAAACGCTTGGGAACGTGAAAGCCGAGCGCATGCTTGGTAAATGTCGCACCGGAATCCATCTGCTCCTTTGTAAGCCAGCGCCAGTTGGAGAAAGTGAATTCAAGCTTGTTGCGATAATACTCCGTTTTCGGAGCGGCAAGAATTTCGTTGATGCTTACATTCTTAATGTGCCCGATCCGCTGGAAATGGTCTACAACCTGTTGCCTTTTAAATTTCAACTGATGCTCATACGCAATATGTTGCCATTTGCAACCGCCGCATACAACGTTATGCAGGCAATATGGGTCTTTCCTGAGAGGCGACTTTGAATGGATCTTCGTAACGATCGCCTCTTTGAGTTTTTTCTTGGTTTTTACTACTTGCAAATCAACTATGTCACCGGGAGCCACATTTCCTTCTACAAATATTACGCCGTCATCTGATTTAAATATACATTTGCCTTCTGCTGCAAAATCGGTAATTTCAACGTACTCATACTTGATATTCTTAACCATATTTCTTTTTTAAATTTCAAATTCCAAATCCTATAGGACAATTTCTACTCCCTTGTCAAGCCATGAAAAAACGGTACATCTTGTTCATGCTGATGCTGTTTGCCTTTACCAAAACCTATGCAACACACATTGTTGGCGGGCAGCTCTTTATTACGGAAAACAAAGACAATTATTACAACTATAACATCGGCTTAACGATGTACTTTGATGCGCTGAATGGCAATCCCGGTGCTGAGGACCCGGCTGTGAACATTTACGTCTTCCGAAAACGCGACAACCAGCCCATCGGCTATCTTCAAGCCCCAAAAATAGAACGAAAATCGGTCACCTATGCTAATCCGCAGTGCGGAATATCGTCGCTCGAAACATATATGATCACTTACAGCTCGTCGTTACGGCTGGAACCCACCGATTTCAGTGATCCGCAGGGTTATTATATGGTTTGGGACCGATGCTGCCGGAACGGAACGATCACGAACATTCAGGCACCGGGTGACGCCGGCAGCCTCTTTTATCTTGAATTTCCCCCGCTTTTCAAGAACAATGCAAATTTCAGGAACTCCTCCCCCATCTTCCCGGCGATAAAAGGCGACTATGCCTGCGTGAATTCTCCGTTTTTCTTTGATTTTGGTGGAAAGGACGCCGACGGCGACAGCCTTACTTACAAGCTGATCACGCCTATGCAGGGATTTTCAGACAAAGCTAATCCTAGTGTTGAAGCTCGCGGTTCGTCCAATTACCCGCGCCTTACGTGGCTTCCAGGCATATCGGAGGCCAATATTATTCCAGGGCCAAAACCTTTGACTGTTAATCCAAGAACAGGAATGTTGTCCGTGACGCCGGGTAATGTCGGCCTTTATGTGTTCGCCGTGCAGGTGGATGAGTTCAGGAATGGGGTGAAAATCGGGACGCTAACCCGGGATTTTCAACTTAAAGTCGTGGATTGCCCTAAAATGGACGCTCCGAAATTGTTGTTTAAACCCAAAGGCAAAAACACTTACTACACGGAAAACGAAATTATTACCGTCAAAAAAGGCGATCCGAATTGCTTTGAAGTAATGGTTACCGATCCCACGGTCAACCAGATCATCCGGATCAATGGCCGGGCAGTTAATAATACGAAAAACTATTTCACCATTCTGCCAGCCGAATTCAAGACTAAAATTGCCAACGACACGCTCAAATTTGAAGTTTGCCTGGATGAATGCTTTGTAACCTACGACGAACGCCCGATCAAGATCGAGCTGATTGCAGAAGACGAAAGCTGCCCGGTTCCGCTGATGGACACGCTCAGCATTCTGATCCGTCGTGAAAGCAGCAGCAACAAATCGCCCGAGGTGACCACTTCTCTGCCCGGCCAGTATGTCCACGTGACAGCGGGTGTGCCGGTCGTTTTCACGGTATATGGCAAGGACATCGACAAAGACAGCATTGCCCTTTCCGGTCGCGGACAGGATTTCAATATGGTCGATATGGCTATGGATTTCAAAGCCATCAGCGGCAAGGCGCAGATTCAGCAAACATTCAAATGGACGCCACCGTGTAATGCAAAAAAAGGTGATACGCTCGCTGTGGATTTCAAGGTGGAAGACATGCGCTGTGTCGGCAATCCGCTGGCGGTTTCGAAGCCGGTGTATTTTGTCGTTGATGAATCGCCCAACACCCCGCCGCTGGTAGAAACATCGCTGGCAACACCAGAGATCACCTACACCATCGGAAGCAGCAGCGAGATCGTCTTCGACGTAATGGCCACAGATCCCGACACCAATACAATCAGCCTGGCCGCCGCCGGGCGCGGATTCAGCATTGGGGATGCCGGAATGAAGTTCGCCAACAAAACCGGTGTCAAAGAAGTAAGCTCTCCCTACGCCTGGTCACCCGAGTGTTCCATGCTCGATGGGCAGTCCGAAAAAGCCTTCATGATCGACTTCATCACCCAAGACAAAAGCTGCGCTGCAGCAAGCGACACAACGACGGTCAAGGTCATTGTGAAGGACGACACTTCGGACGTTGTTCCCGAATTTCCAAACGTGATCACACCCAACAATGACGGCAAAAATGACTGCTTTGTCTTAGAGGATTTACCTGCCGATAACTGTGTCAATCAGTTCAAAGATGTAACGATTTTTAACCGTTGGGGAAAGCAGGTTTATTATTCAAAAATCCGCAAAAACTGGTGCCCTGCCAGCATCTCCCAAGGCTACTATTACTACGTCGTGCAGTATACAAAAAAGTCTTTCAAAGGCGGGCTAACCATTCTTAAATAGAGGCTGCAAACATTCTGTAAGTAACGAACATTCGATATGGCTGATACATTCAGGCATATCGACTAGTAAGGAATGTTGGTTACATTATATATTAACTATACTCTACAATAATTTAATTAGTTTAATACTTTTTATATTTTTTAAAGATATTAAACTTTTCATACATTAAATAATGCTTAATTTATAACCGCTAATATTTAATAAAATACATTTTGAACAATATATAATATTCTAACATACATTACATTCAATACTTTTTATACATTTATAAAATACGAAATTGAATTAAATGTATAATTACATTATCATTGATAATCAGACAATTACAAGATAACGGTTCACATTAATGCCGATTAAACTAATATTTCTTGCATTCTAAATTAAAACTCACAACCTTTATACTGTAATAATAAACATTACAGTAAATGAATAACGGACGGTTCGGTATTTCGGTGCATATCCTTTCCTTACTCGCTTTTGAAGCTGACGAATGGATTTCTTCTGAGTATTTGGCAGGCAGTGTTAATATAAATCCTGTGCTTATCCGGAAGGAGTTAGGCAACCTTCGCACCCATGGGCTCGTCGTTAGCAAGGAAGGCAAGGCAGGCGGCAGCAAGCTTGCTAGGCCGGCTGAGTCTATATTTCTATCCGAGATTTATGATGCAATACGGCAGAATGATTTGCTCGGAAGAGGCATTAATGCGCCCAATCCGGAGTGCCATGTAGGGCGGCAAATCAATGTATATCTGGACGCACTTTACACCGAAGCTGAGCTCGCATTGAGGACCAATCTGGCAAAGAAATCACTGGCACATTTCTGCCTAAATTTCGAGCCGAAAAGCTGATCATTTAGTCGTTTACCAATGCAGAAAACCGTCCTCCTTTTTTATTGAAAACAATTAACATTTAAACTCAAACCCAAGCATGAAAGTAGCATTAATCGGCGCAACAGGATTCGTAGGCGCACCGCTTTTACAGGAATTGATTTCCCGTGGCCATGAAGTTGTCGCCATTGCCCGAAACATCGAAAAGATTCCAACCGACAGCGAGCTGATCGTCCCCAAACAGGCTGACGTGCTCGACACCGAGGCAGTATCGCAAGCCGTTGCGGGCGTTGACGCCGTTATAAGCGCATACAATCCGGGCTGGACCAACCCCAACATTTATGCTGAATATCTCGAAGGAGCAGCTTCCATTCAGACCGGCGTAAAGCAGGCAGGCGTAAAAAGATTTCTGGTTATTGGCGGCGCAGGAAGCCTGGAAGTAGCACCAGGATTGCAGTTGATCGACACACCTGATTTCCCGGAAGAATACAAAGCGGGTGCAGGAGCAGCGCGCAAATACCAGGGTGAGATTAAGTCGGAAAACGAATTAGATTGGACTTACCTAAGCCCCGCTATTGAAATGCATCCCGGCACATCGGGCAAAAGAACAGGCACATACAGGACATCTCTGGACACACCCGTCTTGAATGAAAAAGGAAGAAGTATCATTTCAGTAGAAGATCTATCAGTTGCCATTGTAGATGAGATCGAAACGCCAAAGCATATCAAGCAAAGGTTTACAGTTGCTTATTAGCTCATAATCTGAATACTAGCAATTATAATGTATAGATAGTTTAAAATGTTTCGTATTAACCATATGTAAATAGCATTTAATTCTATCTATACATTCAATACAATTCAAATAAAATTAAAAGTATTAAACAAACTAACCTTTTAATGCATTTAATTAAAACTAATAACAATCGTACTTTTCTATTTACCCAATACATTACATCCTTTCTGAAAGATCTAACCTCATAATACATTTATTTACGCTTCCTTTCCTAATGTGCCTTAAAAATATCCAGTTTACCAGCGGGCAAATCTTACGACTAATCTCACATATTCTCGTGCAATAATGCGAACGAACAAGCATTGGTTTTGAAGAAAAGTTAGGGCACTTGGGCAAGAATATTAGTGGAAAATAAAGTTCTTTGTACCCCATTTGCTGACACCAACTTCGTTCCAATGAAATACCGCATTACCGGTTTACTATTTGTTATTGCCCTATTAAGCAACTCGCAGGCCTACTCACAACGGTTCTTGATGGACCTCGTGGACACGACCAACCAAATGGGAAGAGGAATGCTGTCCATTTACGAGCGCTACAATCGCGTGCGGATCAGCGGATACATTCAGCCGCAGTTTCAATACATCTCAAAAAAGGGTGCGGAAACTTATGGCGGTGGTAATTTTTCGGGCCAATCCAACAATCGATTTATGCTTCGGCGGGGCAGGCTCCGGGTAGATTATGCGCACCTGAATAAAAAGAATGAACCGACTTCATACTTCGTTTTCCAGTTTGACGGCACGGAGCGCGGCGTGGCGATCCGGGATTTTTGGGGAAGATTTTATGAGAACAAATTCAAAATATTCGCGCTAACCACGGGCATGTTCGCCAGGCCATTCGGCTATGAGGTGAATCTTTCGTCTGCCACCCGGGAAACGCCGGAGCGCGGAAGAATGTCCCAGATACTCATGCGGACGGAGCGGGACATCGGTGCCATGCTGACCGTGACAAGCCGCAATTCGGTGACCTGGCAGCAGAGACTCAAACTAGACCTGGGCGTGTTTAACGGCCAGGGAATGTCGGGGCCGGTGGATTACGACAGCCATAAAGATGTCATCGGCCGGCTCAGCGTCAAACCTTCGAAGGTGAGCGGCTTGGGCGGCGCGATTGTTTCCGGAGCAGTTTCCGGCTATGCAGGTGGGATTACCAGTCAGTCTGCCATATTATATCGTACGAAGGCGAATGCGGGCGAATACGCGATGGTACGCGACTCATCAGACAGGAATCTCAATAAGCTTGCGCCGCGAAACTATGCCGGCGCCGATTTTCAGATCTCTTTCCCGAACAGAAAAGGCGAAACGGAGTTCCGGCTGGAATACATTCGCGGTGATCAGACGGCCACACTTGCCAGCAGCGAAACACCCGGCGTTTATCCGGTAACGAACGGAATAAAAGACCCGCTTTATACCCGAAATTTTGACGGCGCTTACTTTTACTTTTTACAGCATCTGGGTAGTCTGGAACATCAGTTTGTGATGAAATATGACTGGTATGACCCTAATAAGCGCGTTTCGGGCGCCGACATAACAGACGCCAGGGGTTTTAGTAAGTCTGATCTCCGCTACGATACGATTGGTATGGGTTATGTATACACCGCCAACGAATCGCTTAAATTTACCTTCTATTACGATTTTGTAAGAAACGAAAAATCTGCGTTAAAAGGTTTTGAAACGGATGTCTCAGATGATCTTTTCACCTGCCGGGTGCAGTATAATTTCTAGCTTCCAAAGCGCTCTGTAAGCACTTTCCGACGATATTCGAAGATTTGATTGACTTCATTTCTCACAAAAAGCGAATTAACCCAATCTCCCAGGAAACCAAAAGGAACCTTGTAATTCAGAATATCTTCCATCATTACACCGCCGGGAATGGCTGTAAAACGGTGCTGATGGTGCCAGAATGCATAGGGGCCAAAACGCTGTTCGTCCACAAAGTACTGTTTATCAGCTACATGCGTTATCTCTGTGCACCATTTTAAAGGAATACCAAGCACGGGCTTTACAATGTAACGAATGATCTGACCCGCATACATTTCGCCGCCATGATGCCTTGAAGTTACTACAAAGCCCATTTTGGCGGGAGTTATCTCTTTCAAGTTAGCCGGGTTTGAAAAAAACGACCAGGCTTCGTCGAGTGAAATGGGAAGATTTTGTTTGAAATATAATTCTTGCACGTCTAATCTAATTTATCCAAAACTACATACGCTAAAATACGCGTATCAGACCAAAAAAAGGTTTGTTGGCATGATTTTCTCTGTGTTTTGGCATGACCTAATTCCGAAATTATGAACAGAAAACAGATTGCAACTACATCCACATCCATCTATGCCAGTCCTTCGGCTGTTTGGAAGGCTTTAATAGATCCCGAGATTGTTAAACAATATATGTACGGCGCGGAAGTGTACTCTGACTGGCACGTTGGAAGCCCGATCGTTTACCGGGGCGTGTGGGACGGCACACCTTATGAAGATAAAGGTACGATCCTGGAAATTATTCCCGAGCGCGTTTTAAGCTTCTCATATTGGAGCCCGCTCTCCGGAACCGATGATTTTGAGGACAACTACGCGCATGTAACGTATCACATTTCAGAATACGACGACGAAACGACGCTTACCATTACACAGGATAATCTGGAAACCGAAGAAGCAGTGGTTGCAGCTGAGGGCAACTGGATGAAAGTAGTCGGAGAGATCAAACGAATCCTCGAAGGCGAACGGAAACACGTCCTATAAAGCATTAGCAAAAAGCCAGTCCGGCTTGATCCAAACCGGATTGGCTTAGCATTTCTATAACTTCATGCTGAGAGCAATGCGCTTTCTTGCTAAATCCACCTCAGTTACCTTCACACTCACAATCTGCTGTAACTTCACCACTTCGTTAGGATCTTTAATAAATTTATCCGCCATCTGCGAGACGTGAACAAGCCCGTCCTGCTTCACACCGACATCGACAAACGCACCGAACGCAGTAATGTTGGTAACAATGCCAGGTAAGACCATTCCTACTTTCAAATCTTCCGGCTTGCGGACTGAGCTATCAAATTCAAATTGCTTCATGCCTTCGCGCGGATCGCGTGATGGTTTTTCCAATTCCAGCAGAATGTCTTTTAGTGTCGGCAGCCCTACTGAATCAGAAATATATTTTTCAGGTTTGATCTGCTTCCTTAATTCAGGCTTTTGCATAAGATCCTTCACATTGGCACCGACATCCTTAGCCATTTGACCCACAACGTCATAACGTTCGGGATGTACTGCACTGTTATCCAATGGATTAGCACCATTCTCGATCCTAAGAAAGCCGGCAGCCTGCTCAAATGCTTTTGCTCCGAGGCGCGGCACTTTCAATAATTGCTGCCTCGATTTAAAGTCACCGTTTTTAGCCCTGAAATCTACGATATTCTGCGCCAGGGACGTTCCCAGGCCAGAAACGTATCGCAAAAGATGCTTACTTGCCGTGTTGAGATTTACGCCTACGGAATTTACGCAGCTTTCCACGACTGTATCCAAAGCATTTCGCAATGAATTCTGGTCTACATCGTGCTGATACTGACCAACCCCGATCGATTTAGGATCAATTTTAACCAACTCCGCCAGCGGGTCCATCAGCCGCCGGCCAATCGAGACAGAGCCCCGAACGGTTACATCTTTGTCCGGAAACTCTTCGCGTGCCACATCCGATGCTGAATAAATAGAAGCACCCTGCTCGCTTACCATGAACAAACCAACCTCATCCGACTTGCCTGCATTTGTCAAAAGCTTGCGCACGAAATCCTCCGTTTCCCTCCCGGCCGTTCCGTTGCCGACTGCAATCGCCTCGACCTTCCATTTCTGGATCAGGTCCGAGAGTTTCCCGTTTGCATCTGCGGGTTTGTCAAAAGGATAAATCACCAGGTCTGCAACCAGATTTCCCTGGCTATCCAGCACCACGACTTTGCAGCCCGTACGGTAACCCGGATCAATCGCCAAAACGCTTTTTTGTCCCAGCGGTGACGCCAGCAACAATTGTCGCAGGTTTTCGGTAAACACTTGTATAGCAGCAATGTCCGCCTTCTCTTTTGAAAGATTGGCGAATTCTGTTTCAATGGATGGTTTCAAAAGTCGCTTGTAACTATCTGAAATCGCCAGCTCCATTTGCGTCAAAACAGCTGGCGGGCCTTTGCGGAAAAGGCGGTCCAACAATTCAATGGCCTGATCCTCGTCCGGCGAGATCGTCACATTCAAAATCCCCTCTTCTTCGCCGCGGCGGATTGCCAGTAACCTATGCGAAGGAATTCGCGACAAGGGCTCGGAAAAATCGAAATAGTCGCGGTATTTGACGCCTTCTTCTTCTTTTTTCTTTTTAACCTTGGAAGTAATGACGCCACCGCGCTGGAAAAGATTACGAATACGGGTCCGCGAATCCGGGTTTTCATTGATCCATTCCGCTATGATATCCCTAGCGCCCTGCAAGGCATCATCTGCTGTCGGCACCTGGTCATTCCGGAACGAAGCTGCCTTCCGCTCAGGATCCGACTCTTTACCCGTAAAAATCAACTGCGCAAGCGGTTCCAGACCACGTTCGATGGCAATGCCCGCCCGTGTCTTTCGTTTTTGCTTGTAGGGTAAATAAATGTCTTCCAGTTCGACCATTGTAAACACACCGGCCAGCTGCTTGCGAAGCTCCGGGGTTAGTTTTCCCTGCTCCTCGATGCTTTTTAAAATCGCTTCACGCCGTTTTTCAACTTCCAGCTGCTTTTGCCAGGCATCTTTGATCGCACCGATCTGCACTTCATCCAGCCCACCCGTAGCCTCTTTCCGGTAACGCGAAATAAATGGCAACGTCGCCCCTTCTTCAAAAAGTTGAATGGTATTCTTGACCTGTTTCTCAGAAATGGACGTCTGCTGGGCTATATAGGGGAAATTCATTGGATTGAAATACGCTTTTTGTGAAATCGATTTTCGAAGATTCTTTCCGCAAATAAAGCAGATATTCGTAGATTTAGTGACTTTAACTTTCCTACCCTATGCCCGTTTTCATGGAATTCCTACGCCGAAATGGTGCCAGCTCACTTTTGCTGCTCCTTACATTAGCGCCATTTTTTTCCAAGGCACAAGCTGATTTCAAAGTAATCGCATTCTTCACCGGAAAGAATGATAAGGCGCATATTAGTTTTGTTGGAGAGGCTAACAGGCGCTTTCCTGAAATGGGGCGGGAGAATCATTTTACTTATGATACAACCAGTAATTGGAACAATTTAAATGCATCATTTCTGGTTGATTACCAGGTTGTTTTGTTTTTAGACACAAGGCCGGAGACGCACGAACAGCGGGAAGCATTTCAAAAATACATGGAAAAAGGAGGTGGCTGGTTGGGTTTTCACTTCTCGGCTTTCGCATTGACGCCATCGGCTTATCCTCAGAACTGGGATTGGTATCACAACGAATTCCTTGGTTCCGGACAGTACAAAAGCAACACCTGGCGGCCTACTTCTGCTATTTTAAAAGTTGAGGATGCCAAAAGCACTGTCACAAATAGGCTGCCTGGAACATTTAAAGCATCGCCAAACGAATGGTATCGTTGGGAAAAAGATCTGAAGGCCAACCCGGACATTCAGATCCTGCTATCGATTGACCCTGCCAGTTTTCCGCTCGGAACCGGTCCCAAGCAGCATGAAATCTGGCATAGCGGCTATTATCCAGTGGTCTGGACAAATAAAAAATATAAGATGGTGTATATGAATATGGGGCACAATGACATTGACTACGAGAACA
Organism: Dyadobacter chenhuakuii; assembly: GCF_023821985.2. Taxonomy (NCBI): domain Bacteria; kingdom Pseudomonadati; phylum Bacteroidota; class Cytophagia; order Cytophagales; family Spirosomataceae; genus Dyadobacter; species Dyadobacter chenhuakuii. The sequence continues at coordinate 1,592,451 of NZ_CP098805.1, forward strand.
AAACAAACAAAGAACTCTCGTTTACTTTTGACAATCCCATTCAGAACCAATTGATATTGAACAGCATACTATGGCTGGGGCAGAAGAACAAAAAGCATGGAAATTAACGCTTATACATTAAAATAATTCCTGCAACAATGGTTAAGGTAAAAACCCCATTCCTGCAGGAATTAAAAAGCTGGTAGAAAGAAGTGGATATCAGGGATTTTCGGATTCGATCTCCCCTACTTCCCGCTCGTCCGTTTCCTCGGCAGGCTCGTCGGTATCAAATCTATTGCCTGTGCTCACCTCGGGGGCATCAGCGCCGGGCACGTCCGGTGTTGGATTCATAGGGCCCATTTGACCTGGTTCACCGTAACTGGGCACCGGTTGCTGCCTGGGTTGTCTGTCGACCGTTTCATCGTCGAGCTTCTCTTCCCGTTTGTCTGTCTGGGATTTCATAATGATCAGTTTAATTTGCTTTGACATTGCAAAAAACCGTGCCTTACCGCGTGATGTTTACTTCTTTTGCATAAGGGCCATATAAAATCCATCCGTTCCGTCCTTAGCAACGGATGTGCGGTGCGCGGAGATGAACTTCCACTCCCGCTTATTGGCTTTCATAAACCGTTTCACCTGATCTTCGGACTCCGAAGGAAGCACGCTGCAGGTAGCGTAGACCATCTTGCCACCAGGCTTTACCATTTGACTGTAGTGTTTCAAAATGTGCCACTGCACTTTTTTTATCTCTTCCAAAAATTGCGGTTTCAGCTTCCATTTAGAGTCGGGGTTTCTTCTTAATACACCCAGGCCGGAGCACGGAACGTCCAGCAAAAGCCTGTCTGCCGTTCCCGCAAGCGCCTCAAACAGCTTGTCAGAAGAGATCATCATGGTTTGCAGGTTTTGGACGCCATTCCGACCCGCTCTTTTTTCGAGTTCGAGCAGCTTATGATGCTCAATGTCCATCGCAAGGATAGAACCTTCATTTTGCAGCAGCGACGCAATGTGCAACGTTTTCCCGCCGGCACCTGCGCAAGCATCAATAACGCTAAGGCCTGGATGAATGTCCAGATAAGGCGCAATTAATTGTGATCCAGCGTCCTGAACTTCAAAAAACCCTTGCTTAAATGCATCGTGATTCAAGATGTTCTGGCGTTTTTTCAAAACCAGCGCGTCCGGAATGCCTGTAATTTCCGTCGCTCCGTCCTCACCGAAAACTTCCTTGACGGCAGCAACATTACTTTTTAGCGTATTTACCCGGATTACGACAGGCGCCTGCTGGTTCAGTGCAGCCAGTTCTGCATCCCAGTCGTCTCCCAGTTCCGCCTCGCCAATGGCATCGATCCAGTCGGGAACAGACTGCGCAATTTTTCGTACGGTGAGTCCCTCTTCATATCGCACTAATACATTTTCAGCATTAATATCCTCAAATTCGGGCCATTCCGGCAATTGGCCGTCATCTTCCGTGTGAAGGTGCAGGGGTTTTATAATTTGCCAAACGCCCACAATTTTCCAGAATTCCTCGGGTTCAGAAACCTTCTCAATGTCCGCTGCAAATTTTACAAGGCGCCACCAGCGCACGATTTCATAGGTGTTACCGGCGATAAAAGCACGGTCCCGGGCACCCCATTTCTTATTTGTTTTCAAAAGCTGCTCCACAACGCGGTCAGCCTGGCGGTTTTTAACAAATATGTGCTGCAATGCTTCGACCGTTGCGGCAACCAATCCTTTATATAGTTTCAAAATATCCGGGTTAAACAAATGCACGTTTGAAGCGGTAAAATTGGCAATGTCTTGCGTACAAAACAATATTTGAATGCAAAGGCATGGTTTTTAAACCCTTCTGTTTATGGATAGCTATATCATTACGCTCACAGTTATTGGGATTGCGGTCCTTGGAATGGCCTGGATGCCTTCCTTCACAAAGCAAACAGGGATTTCGGATTCCGTCGTCTATGTTGTGCTGGGCGTAATCGTTTATCAGCTTCTCGATGTTCTGCCCATCCCTAATCCGGTGATTTTCAATGTGCAGACTATTCATTTGACTGAAATGGTCGTCGTGATCTCGCTTATGGGTACCGGTTTGAAAATCGATAAGCCTTTCTCATTCAAATCCTGGGCCATTCCATTCCGCATGCTTACCATCACAATGGTGCTTTGCATTGCTTCCGTAACCTTCATTGCATACTATTTCTTGCGTTTCGATCTTGCTTCCGCATTGCTGTTGGGTTCGGTTTTAGCGCCCACAGACCCTGTTCTGGCGGCCGATGTGCAGGTTGGGCCGCCTATGGAGCAAGTCAGGGATGAGGTGCGTTTTTCGCTTACCGCCGAAGCCGGAATGAATGATGGCATGGCCTTCCCATTCACCTGGCTGGCTATTTTTCTCGCAGGGTCTGCTACGGGCGATTTTCGTGAATTTACCTGGGAATGGTTTAGGGTTGACTTTGCTTTCAAAATCATTGTTGGGACCGGATTAGGCTTGCTACTCGGCAGGATCCTGGCTTATATAATCTTTAATTTCTCCGAAAAGCGCAAGTCGATTGACCTCAATGATGGCTTTATTGCTGTTGCTGCGGCGCTGGCGATATTTGGCATCGTAGAGCTGCTGGGCGGGTATGGCTTTATTGCCGTTTTCGTAGCTGCTGTAACGATGCGTAACTACGAGCTGAACCACCAGTTCCACAAAGACCTCCATAGTTTCTCAGACCAGACGGAACGAATCCTGGTCGCTATTGTGCTGCTCATTTTCGGAGGAAGCCTTGTACACGGAATTTTGGATCATCTGACCTGGCAATATGCATTGCTATCCTTGTTTTTCTTATTGATCATCAGGCCCGTTTCATCATTAATAGCGTTGATTGGCACGAATTTACATTTTAAAGAACGAATGGGCATAGGATTTTACGGCATCCGCGGCGTTGGTTCGTTTTACTATCTTGCTTTTGCTTTAAGTAAAGAGCCGTTTTTAATGGATAAGGAACTATGGTCAACCGTATCGTTCATCGTGTTGCTCTCGGTCGCGATGCACGGATTAACTGCAACACACGTCATGTCGAGTCTCGAAAAGAAGTTTTCGAAATCAGTTTAATGCTGTCCAACATCACAACTATAACTAATAGATGTTTTGAGGCAATCTAACATCGAACGTGGTGCCTTTTCCGACGATGGAATGAATCTCCATCTCGCCTTCCAGGCTGTCGATGAGGTGTTTCACCAATGCTAATCCGAATCCGAAGCCCTGCTCGCCACTGGTGCCTCCCGTAGAGGATGCATTGCCGGTCATGATACTCTCGACGCTGGCAGCGGTCATACCTACGCCTGTATCACTTACGGATATGAGCAAGGTGGGCATTTCTAATGTTATAGCGAGTTTCAGATCCACCGTGATGGTGCCGCCAACCGGCGTGAATTTGATGGCATTTGAGATCAGGTTACCAGTTATTTGCAGCAATTTATTTTTAGAGAATGCTACATTTTCGGTAAGGCTGCTAGTTTCAACATTCAAAAACACCTTTTTATGCTTAGCCTGGGGCTCATATAATTTCAGAAGCTTTTCTTTAAAAAGAACCAGATTAAAACGGTTGCTATCCAGGACAGCGCCTTCGGGAACAGCCGTCTTCTTCTCTTTATGTGAATCCAGGATCTCTTCGGCCAGATCGAGGATCGAATTTCCGCTTTTATGGATCAGATTTACAAATTCCAGCACTTCGTCCATCTGATTTTCGTCCCCCTGGTCCTTAATGATCTGAGCCAGTCCAACGATCCCGCCCAGCGGCCCGCGAATGTCGTGTGCGACTTTTTTCTGGGTTTGTTTCGCCTCGGTGAGCTTTGCACGAAGGTCTTCCAGCACCTTATGCGTTTTCAGCCGGCTCACAATCTCATCAGCAATGATCTTCATGAGTTCAACTTTTTCTGGATCAAGCGCTCTCCGTTCTGTATCCAGTACGCATAATGCGCCAATTTGCAGTCCTTTGCTGGTTTTGAGCGGGACGCCGTAATAATAACGCACACTCGGACCTCCCGTTACATAAAATTTGTCCTTGAACCGGTCGTCCTGAGAAAGATCCGCAACTTCAAACTGCTCGGTTTCCATGATGGTATACTGACAAACCGAATCCTCACGAAGCATCTGATCCAAATCCAAACCATAGTTGGAAATGGTCCATTGTGTCAATGAATCGATGAGGTTAACCAGCGAAATAGATGTTCCCGTCACTTTAGCCGCAAGCTTGGCCAGGTCTTTAAATGTGTCTTGGTGATCCGAATAATCAAGGTCAAAATCTGAAAGGCTGAATAACCTTTCCATTTCGTTTTCCGGAACAGGAGGTCGATTTTCCATGAATAAATATTAGGCTGGTTTACTGCTTCGAATATAGTTACAAAACGTGAGTTGACTAGTATTAATACTAAGCTCATAACACAGAAGTTGTCAAGCACGACTTTTATATCCATAACCTGCAATCACCCAATTAACCCGCTGATAAGATACAGCTACAATGTCACTGGCCTTAAACCAGTTTGTTATGTCTTGGAATAATTCAGTTTTACATATGGATGAAGTGTTGTATATTGTGCCTGGCTCTGGGTAAGAGTAATGTGATTTATTCTAGTCATAAAAATAGAAATAAAAATCTAACATCGTTAACCCACATATTTAACAATGTTAGAATAATTACCGTTAATCGAAGTGTGCCAAAATAAGCCAGGAAAGGCATTATAAACAAAAAACCTCTTTTAGTTACAAAAATTTTACTTTTGAGGCATTTAGTATAATTTTAAGACTTCTGACATCAACGAACCATTTAGAGACTGATCAGCATTCCAATGTATAAAATTACTTTTACAATATTTTTTGCGCTTGTCGTATCTTTTGCTTTTGGTCAATCTGCGCCAGGTGATAAAATTTTGGGGGAATGGGTGAATGAAGAAAAAGACACGCGCATTGAGATCTATAAAAACGGAAATTCTTACTCCGGGAAACTTATTTGGGCGCAAAAATTAATGGAATCTGACGGTCAAACGCAACGCAAGGATGTCAATAATACCAATGAAAAACTCCGGACGAGAAGTGTTCTGAATATTGATCTCTTACACGACTTCATATACAGCGAAGGAATATGGGATGAGGGGAAAATGTATGATCCCAAAAGCGGGAAAACATACAGCTGCCTGATGAAACTCAGAACTGAAAAACTGGAAATCCGCGGCTACGTAGGAATTCCGCTGCTGGGCCGTTCCACATATTGGGAACGCGTGCTGTAAGCAGCAATGGCATGGATATTTAATCTTCACAGGTGCGTTGCTATCCGCAAGGAAAGCATCGCTAATGTGTTCTGAGGGAATACAAAAGGTAAACCCGATGTTCTCTACTAAATAGCCATCACGCTTATGAAGCATATAAAATTAGGGATATTGGACCAATCTGTTGTGAGACAGGGCGCTACGGTCCAGGATGCCATCAATGAGACCATTGCCACTGCAAAACTTGCCGAAGAACTCGGATACAGCCGTTTCTGGGTTTCCGAACATCATAACTCAACATTTATAGCAGGATCCACACCAGAAGTGCTGATGGTAAAACTGGCGGATTCGACAAACCACATCCGAATCGGTTCAGGAGGCATTATGCTTCCCAATCACAGTGCATTGAAAGTGGCCGAGAATTTCCGGATGCTCGAAACACTCTTCCCGGGCCGCATCGACCTGGGAATGGGCCGCGCGCCTGGCACGGACAGGATCACATCCTCACTCTTGAATCCCTCCAACGATTTCAGTGAAAGCAGTTATTTGCGTCAGTTGGAGCATTTACAGCATTTCTTCCGGGATACGGCAGGGACGGAACGTGGTTTCATTTACGCAGCCCCACAGTCCCCTACCATTCCTATGCAATGGATCCTGAGTTCCAGCGGGGGCAGCAGCAACATTGCTGCGCGATTTGGGATGGGATTGGCTGTCGCTAAATTTATCAATGGGTTCGTTAAGCCGGATGTGATTGAAACATATCGCAAAAACTTCCGTCCGTCGGATCAATATGCGCAGCCGCATGCCCTGCTTTCAGTATTTGTCCTTTGCGGCGAAACAGAGGAAAAGGCGCTTGAAATGCGCAAAATGATGGATTACATTCTGATCGAATTTGAGAAAGGAAAATTCGGGCCTTTCCCAGATGTGGAAACGGTGAAAAAATACAGGTTTACCGAGGGCGAGCTTGAACGCCTCCGTTACAACAGCGGAAGGATCGTATCTGGCACAAAAGATGACGTCAAAGAGCATCTTACCAAGCTTGCCAACGACTTTGATGTGGATGAAATTATCATTTCCACCATGGCCGACAGCAATGAAAACCGCATAAGGTCATTTGAGTTAATTTCTGAGGCATTTAATTTGAGAGAACCGGTCCAATAAGTTTATTTTTGTGGCAAATCCGTTAGCCAGCCACAAAATGAACCGTTTCGACCGCATTACTGCCATACTTATTCAGCTCCAATCCCGCAAAATTGTAAAGGCGCAGGATCTCGCAGAGCGGTTTGAAATTAGTTTGCGGACCGTATACCGGGATATCAGCTCGTTGGCAGAGGCAGGCGTGCCTATTATCGGGGAGGCAGGCGTGGGCTATTCTATCATGGATGGTTACCGCCTGCCTCCCGTCATGTTCACGAAAGAGGAAGCGCGGACATTCATCACGGCCGAAAAGCTGATGGAAAAATTCACGGACCTTTCGACGCAGTCGCAATATCAGTCGGCAATGTTCAAGATCAAATCTGTGTTGCGGAGCAGTGAAAAGTCAATGGTGGAAACGCTTGAAAACCATATTGAGGTCAGGCAATCGGCCAAGCCGTTTTATGGGGAGGACAGCAATACGCTGGACATTCTGCTTAAAAGCATTACTGAAAGGAAGATTACCAAAATCAATTACAACTCGCTCGGCTTTCAGGACCTGACGGAACGCGTTATCGAGCCGGTCGGGATTTATCATGAAAATGAGTATTGGTACACCATTGCGTTTTGCCATTTACGCAACAATTACCGCAACTTCCGCTCCGACCGTATCCTTAAAATTGAACTGACCGACAAAGATTTCCAGCATAAGCACGCGCCGTTAAAGGATTTTCTTTCGCAGTCGTGGGACACCAAAAACCTGCGGCTGATCCGGATCAAAATCGACAAAAACAAATCACATTACATTCGTAATCAAAAGTATTATTACGGTTTCGTTTCCGAGACCGTGACCGACGATGGCATTGAAATGAGCTTCCTGTCCGCCTCGCTGGACGCTTTCGCACTATGGTATCTGATGCTCGCCACAAGCGCGTGCATTCTTGAACCGGAGAGCCTGAAAGACAAAGTCAGGGCATTGCTGGCTCAGATTTCGGAGAAGCTGACCCGTTGACATATATGAAAAAAGTATTTTTATTGGTAAAATGATAAAAATTGTGTCTGAAATAAAAGACTATAATTTCTATCTACTATATGTTTATTTAATACATTTGAATTCTATCCACCTTAAACAACGTTCAAAAAGATGAAATTTGAGACCCTACAACTCCACGCCGGACAACAGCCAGACCCCGTAACCAATTCACGTGCGGTTCCCATCTATCAGACCACATCTTACGTGTTCAATAATGCCGAGCATGCAGCCAACTTGTTCGCATTGAAGGAGTTCGGAAACATTTATTCGAGGATCATGAATCCTACCAATGATGTTTTTGAGAAAAGAGTGGCTGCTTTGGAAGGCGGCGTTGCGGCACTGGCTACTGCATCCGGACATTCGGCCCAATTTATAGCAATCAATAACATCACGACAGTTGGCGACAATTTTGTTACCACATCGTTCCTATACGGCGGTTCGCACAACCAGTTTAAGAATTCTTTCAAAAACATAGGCGTCGAAGCGCGTTTTGCAGATGGGGACGACGTAAGCAGCTTTGAAAAGCTGATCGACGAAAACACCAAATTCATTTATCTGGAAACGATCGGCAACCCGAGCTACAGCGTTCCGGATTTTGAGGCATTTGCAGCGTTGGCCAACAAATATGATCTGCCTTTAATGGTTGACAATACATTTGGAGCAGCCGGCGCTATATTTCAGCCTATTAAGCACGGAGCGCACATTGTGGTGCAGTCGGCAACAAAATGGATCGGCGGTCACGGTACATCCATCGGTGGCGTGATTGTAGACGCGGGAACGTACAACTGGGGTAATGGTAAATTCAAGCAGTTCACCGAGCCATCACCCAGTTACCATGGCCTGGTTATGAACGATGTTTTTGGCATCGGCGGACCATTCGGCAACATTCAGTTCATCATCCGCGCCCGCGTGGAAGGTCTGCGCGACTGGGGCCCTGCCCTCTCTCCGTTCAACGGCTTCCTGTTCCTGCAAGGTCTGGAAACGCTTTCATTACGCGTCGAAAGGATTGGAGAAAACGCATTGAAACTGGCGCAATGGCTGGAAGCTCAACCACAAGTTGAAAGCGTAAATTACATCGGCCTTGAAAGCAGCAAATACCACACACTGGCAAAGAAATATCTTACAAGAGGTTTCGGAGGGGTGTTATCATTCGCCATCAAAGGGGACAGGTCACAAGCAGAAAAATTCGTAGACAACCTGAAACTGATCAGCAACCTGGCCAACGTAGGCGACGCCAAAACCCTGATCATCCACCCAGCCTCCACCACCCACTCGCAACTAAACGAAATCGAACAGGTTTCAGCAGGTGTACACCCAACCCAGTTAAGGGTTTCGGTAGGGATTGAGCATATCGATGATATTATAGCAGATATAGAGGCAGCGTTCGGGGTGTTGTAGGTGAGCTAACCAGCCCTGTCAGCCTGAGCGGAGACAATGTTAGCAAGCCCTGTCAGCCTGAGCGGAGACGAAGGCGCGCTACTCCTGGGTAGCGCGCCTTCGTCTCCGCTCAGGCTGACAGGGCTTGGTTGTTAACATTGCTCAGGCCAACAGGCCAGGTTACTCCCGAATCCCCTCCAATGCGAACATAAACGCAAATTGCAGCGCCACTTCTTTCAAATATTCAAACCTCCCCGACGCTCCTCCGTGGCCGGCTTCCATGTTTGTTTTTAGCAGCAGCACATTCTTATCGGTTTTATGGGTTCTGAGCCTTGCGACCCATTTGGCGGGCTCGAAGTATTGGACTTGGCTATCGTGCAGGCCGGTGGTTACGAGCATGTTGGGATAGTCTTTTTTCTCGACATTGTCATAAGGGGAATATGTTTTCATGAATGTATAATATTCCTTTTCCTTCGGGTTACCCCATTCGTCGAACTCGTTGGTGGTTAATGGGATGCTTTCGTCGAGCATGGTTGTGACCACGTCTACGAATGGCACGTCGGCGATGATGCCTCGCCATAGGTCCGGACGGAGGTTGGAAATGGCGCCCATTAACAAGCCTCCCGCGCTGCCACCTTCTGCGTATAGGTGTGCAGGTGATGTAAATTTGCCCTTGATCAAATATTCCGCGCAGTCGATGAAGTCGTAGAATGTGTTTTTCTTTTTCAGCAACTTACCGTCTTCATACCACTGCCGCCCCATTTCCTGACCGCCGCGTATGTGCGCGATTGCGTATATAAAGCCCCTGTCGAGCAAGCTGAGCCTGGTGCTGCTGAATGCCGCGTCAATGCTGTTGCCGTACGAGCCATATGCATATAGTAATAATGGCGTCTTTTCGCTCTTCACAGTGCCTTTTTTATAAACCAGCGAGATCGGGACCTTTACTCCGTCGCGTGCTTCTGCATACAAGCGCTCCGTCACATATTCCTCCGGATCATATCCGCCAATCACTTCCTGGCGCTTTTTCAGCTCCTTCCCTTTTGTTTCCATGTTGTAATCATACACGGAATTGGGCGTTGTGAGCGAGGTGTAAACATAACGCAGATTTTTGCTATCAAACTCAGGATTAGAACTGGCATAAGCCATATAAGCAGGCTCGCCAAAATCCACATAATGTTCCGCATTGGTTTTAATGTTGCGGATACGCAATTGTAATAGTCCGTTTTTACGCTCAGTAATGACCAGGAAATCCTTGAAGACGTCGATTCCTTCCAAAAGAACATCTTTTCTGGTCGGGATAACCTCCTTCCAGTTCTCCACGCCAGTCTTATTCAGCGGCGTTTCCATCAGCTTGAAGTTCAGCGCATCCTTATTGGTAACGATGAGGAATTTATCATTTTGATGATCGATGTCGTAAAGGACATTTTTCATCCTTGGCTGAAAAACCTCAAAATCGCCTTCCGGCTTGTCCGCATCCAGGATCCTGTACTCCGATGACATCGTCGCCGAAGATGCGATGATGATGTATTTTTCGGATTTGGTTTTGCCAACACCAATGTAATTGCTGTTATCCTTCTCCGCATAAACTACCGCATCCTTTTTACTATCGGCCCCTAATGTATGCCGCTTGATCTTTTCGCTCAGCAGCGTTTTGGGATTCGTTGCTGTGTAAAACAATGTCTTGTTATCATTCCCCCACTCCGATCCGCCGCTTGCCGGGAAGATCTTGTCTTTGAACAATTCGCCCGTTTCCAGGTTCTTTATATAAATTGTATACTGGCGCCGCGAGACAGTGTCCACGCCATAAGCCAGTAATTTATTGTCAGGGCTTACATTAAAACCAACCGCGGAATAATACGGATGCCCTTCCGCCATTTTGTCCACGTCCAGAAGCATCTCTTCCGGCGCGTCCAGCGATCCTTTTTTGCGGCAGTATTTGAAATATTGCTGGCCTTCTTCGCTTCTTGTATAATACCAATATCCATTGCTGAACACCGGCACCGACTCGTCTTTCTCCTTGATACGTCCTTTCATTTCGGTGAAAAGATCTTCCTGGAATTTCTTTGTGGCCGCCATCATCGTGTCCGTGTAAGCATTTTCCGCTTTCAGGTAATCCACAACGCTGTTGCTGTCCGGGCCTTTCCTGAAAAAATCGGCCATCCAGTAATACTCATCATTTCGTTTGTCGCCATGCATTCCGGTTTCATGGTCTTTCATTTCTGCTACGGGAGGCGTTGCTTCCGGCCATTGATATGCTTCGTTCACGTCTTTATTTTGGTTACAGGAAAAAATGATAACAGCTAAAAAAGGTAAAATGATTCGCATCAGGCACGTTGATTAGGTTTAATATAATATTTATAAAAAGATATTAAAGTTTATAAAGTACAATTATATTTATACATTTTATTTTTATTATTAATATAAAAAGTATTATAATATAAAAATGTACATAAAGGGAAAGCATGCTGTCGATACGCAGCAATGGCTGCCTTAAATCTACAAAAAACCGTCAGCAATCCATTTCATCGGCACACTTACATTATATTTGAGTTTCGTAAATAAAAGACCTCATGGATAAACCCGTTCATAAACTTTTCCTGCTGGACGCGATGGCGTTGATCTACCGTGCGCATTTTGCATTTATCAAAGCGCCCAGGATCACGTCAAAGGGATTGAATACAAGTGCTGTATTTGGCTTTACCAATACATTGCTTGAAGTTTTGCAAAAGGAAAAACCTACACACATCGGCGTTGCATTCGACACATCCGCACCTACATTCAGGCACATACAATATGAGGCCTATAAGGCGCAGCGCGAAGCCCAGCCGGAGGATATTACAGTGGCCATTCCACTGGTAAAGCGACTCCTGGAAGCAATGTGTATCCCGATCCTCGTTCTGGACGGTTATGAGGCGGATGACATTATCGGGACCATTGCCAAGGAAGCTTCTGCGGCGGGTTTTGAAGTTTTTATGATGACGCCGGACAAAGATTACGGTCAGCTTGTGGAAGAGCATGTGTACATATATAAGCCCGCTTTCCTGGGCAAAGGTGCAGAAGTGCTCGGTGTTCAGCAGATCCTCGACCGCTGGCAGATCCAGCGTATCGATCAGGTGATTGACATTCTGGGATTGATGGGCGACGCGGTGGACAACATTCCGGGTGTGCCGGGTGTGGGTGAAAAGACGGCCCAGAAACTGATCGCGGAATACGACACCATTGAAAACCTCATCACGCACGCCGACGAAGTAAAAGGCAAGTTAGGTGAAAAGCTGCGTGAGAACATCGATAAGGCGGTGCTGAGCAAGCAGCTCGCAACGATCGACATTAAAGTTCCGGTCCCGTTTGATCCCGAAGACCTTACCGTTTGTGCAGCCAATGCTGATAAAATCATCGAGCTGTTTGACGAGCTGGAATTCAAAACGCTTAAAACCAGGATTTTGGGCTCATCAACTCAAACAATTACCCCGGCTTTAAAGCCGGGGCCGGGAAAAGGCGGACAGCTCGATATTTTTGGAAATCCAACCGAGGAACTGGGTAAACAGCCCGCCATCATCAGCGAAGGGATCGCAGACGACGACGCCCCGGAGCAGTCATACGAGGATTTGCATATCCCGACAACGAAGTCGACCATCGACAACACATTCCACCGTTACCATACCGTGGATACGCCGGAATTGCTGAAAAGCCTGGCTTACTATCTCTCATTACAGGAATCGTTTTGTTTTGATACGGAAACCACATCGCTGGACACCATTGATGCTGAACTTGTAGGACTTTCATTCGCCTATCTGCCCGGAGAAGCGTTCTACATCCCGGTCCCTGCCGATCGCGAGAAAGCCATTGAAATTTTGGAAAATTTCAGGGAAGTATTTGAAAATGAATCCATTGAAAAAATCGGGCAAAATATAAAATATGACCTGCTGGTGCTGAGAAGTTACGGAATTGAAATCCATGGCAAACTCAGCGACACCATGCTGGCACATTACCTGCTGGAACCGGACAAGCGCCACGGTATGGACATTCTGGCCGCTTCCTATCTCAATTACGAACCGGTTTCCATTACTTCGCTGATTGGCAAAAAAGGGGTAAAACAAGGCACTATGCGCGATGTTTCCATTTCTGAGATAACGCAATATGCAGGCGAGGACGCCGATATTACATTGCAGCTGAACACGATCTTCTCGCGCGAGCTGCCGAAGGTGAATGCATTCAAACTGTTCGAGCAAGTTGAGATGCCACTTTTGAAAGTGCTCGCTTCCATGGAAAGCAAAGGCGTAAGGCTCGACATAGGCGCATTGAAAGAGATGTCCAATGTGCTTGAACTGGATCTGAGGCAAACAGAAAGTGAAATTTACGCATCAGCAGGGCAATCATTCAATATCAGCTCGCCGAAGCAGCTGGGTGAGGTCCTTTTCGATAAAATGAAACTGATTGAGAAGCCGAAAAAAACCAAAACCGGGCAGTATGCAACGGGCGAGGACATTCTCTCGGAGCTCGAAAACAGTCATGAAATTGCACGTAAAATCTTGGATTACAGGGAACTGCAAAAGCTGAAATCAACTTATGTGGACGCACTGCCTTTGCTGGTAAGTAGTCGCACCGGGCGCATTCATACATCTTACAATCAGGCAGTTGCGGCAACCGGTCGGTTGAGCTCAACGAATCCTAACCTCCAAAACATTCCGATCCGCACACCGCGCGGGCGGGAGATCAGAAAAGCGTTTGTGCCTGATAATGAGGAATTTCAGATTCTTTCTGCGGATTATTCCCAAATCGAGCTGCGCATTATGGCGGCGTTCAGCGGGGATGAAAGTATGATCGAAGCATTCAATCAGGGGCGTGACATTCACGCAACTACGGCCAGTAAGGTTTTCAAAGTGCCATTGGAGGAAGTGACCTCGGACATGCGGAGGAAATCGAAAATGGTCAATTTTGGTATCATTTACGGGATTTCAGCATTCGGGCTCGCTCAAAGACTGGCTATTCCACGGGGTGAAGCCGGCGAAATCATCCGGGCATATTTTGAAGAATTCCCTGCCGTGAAAGGTTATATGGACAAAGTGGTGAATGATGCGCGGGAAAAGGAATTTGTGGAAACCATCCTGGGAAGGCGCCGCTACGTGCCGGACATTAATTCCAGGAACCAGACCAACCGCGGTTATGCCGAACGAAATGCCATTAATGCGCCCATACAAGGCTCAGCAGCCGATATGATCAAGGTGGCGATGATCAACATTCATGATTTTATCGCAAAGGAGAAACTCAAATCTCGCATGATCCTGCAAGTGCATGATGAATTGGTTTTTGATGCGCACCGGGACGAAATCGATCTGCTGAAAGAAAGAGTGGATGAGCTCATGCGCATCGCCATTCCGCTGCCTGTAAAAATGGAAACCGGGATCGGCATCGGCGCCAACTGGCTCGAAGCACATTAAAATCGACCTGAGTCGTAGTAAAAGCCGTCTGCACAATTCCTGGTGCAGACGGCTTTTTTATGTTTTAACAGATAACAATTTGTTTACAAATACTTCACAACGCACGATCCGAATCTCCCGATTTTTGCACCCGAAATGGAGCACCCGATACCTTACTAGCCCGACACGCGCAAATGGCAGTATATAGGGTGCAGAATTTTAGTTCAACAACCGTTAAAATTCATTTTTATGCGAAACAAACTTTTACCACTAATTGAAAGCCGGAAAATTCCGCGGCTCTGCCAGCAAGGATTAGCAATGCTGCTCATTTTCCTGGCCACTTTCGCAGCAACAATGGCCAATGCAGCCAAACCCGACCGAACCATCACCGGAAAGATCACTGACGAAAACAGCCTGGGACTGCCGGGCGTTAGCGTCGTGCTCAAAGGAACAACATCCGGCACAATCTCCGATTCAGAAGGGCGCTATACCGTTACTGTGCCCGACAATGCAGTCACATTGATTTACTCTTATGTGGGCTATTTATCCCAGGAAGTGGCCATCGGCAGCGAGTCGGTTATCGATATTCTTATGAAACCCGACGCCAGGAACCTGAACGAAGTGGTGGTTACGGCCCTGGGTATCAAGCAGGAAACGAAAAGATTGGGCTATGCCGTCCAGGAAATAAAGGGCGGCGACCTGGATAAGGCGCGCGAGACGAACTTCGTCAGCGGGCTGGCCGGAAAAGTGGCAGGTGTGCAGGTCATGAGCAGCCCAAGCGGCATCGGCGGATCAGCACGTATAACCATCAGGGGTGACAAGTCACTTGATATCAATAAAAATCAACCCTTGTTCGTGATCGACGGGGTGCCTATCACCAATGCCTTGACGGGGTCGAGCGGCCGCGATTTTCAGGAACTGGATTACGGAAACGGTGCATCGCTGATTAATCCGGACGATGTGGAATCCATGACTGTGCTGAAAGGTGCGAATGCATCGGCGCTCTACGGATCACGAGGTGCAAATGGTGTGATCGTGATCACAACGAAATCCGGTAAAAATAGCAAAGGGCTGGGCGTTTCGGTGAATGCGGGCGTGACTTTTGAAAACCCATTGATCCTGCCGAAATTCCAACGTAAATATGGCCAGGGAAATAATGGTGAATTTTCGTTTGTAGACGGAAGCGGCGGTGGGACCCGTGACGGCGTAGACGAAAGCTGGGGACCGCAAATGGACGGCCGCCTGATTGCACAGGCCAACTCTCCTACTTCCAACGGTTACCGCGGCGGCGACATTTCACTGGTCGATGACGGCATTTTGGGCTCCCCTGCAGACCTGGCAGCACGCGGCACCATTACACCAACACCTTTCGTGCCGGGAAATAATTTGAAAGACTTTTACGAGACAGGGATTACCAACAACACCAACGTTTCGGTGACCGGCTCGAACGAAAAGGGCGATTTCCGTCTTTCTTACACACTTTTGGACCAAAAAGGAATCATTCCCAACACCGATATCAAGCGCAATACATTTGCATTGAACTCGGGCTATAACCTGTCCCCGAAATTAAGCGTGCGTATTTCAGCAAACTATGTGCACAGCCAAAGCGACAACCGCCCTAACCTGACTTACGGAACAGAAAGCATCATTTATCTTCTGCATTGCTGGATGGGTCAGCACGTGGATCTGAATAGTTTGAAGGATTACTGGATTCCCGGAATGGAAAACAGACAGCAATATAACTTCAACTATAACTATCACGACAACCCGTATTTCAACCTTTACGAGAATACAAACAGCCAGAATGCCAACCGCATCTTCGGAAATATTTCTCTTAAATATGATTTCACAAGCTGGTTGAGCCTGCAATTACGCGGCGGAACGGACTTTAATAACGAGCTCAGAAAACGTCGCAGGGCATTCAGTACGCAGCGTTTCCCTTTCGGAAGCTATCGTGAAGAGCGCGTTCGGAACGGTGAATCCAACTTTGACTTCTTATTAAGTGCTAATAAGGAGTTCAGCGAGGATTTTACATTCGGTGCAAACCTTGGCGCTAACCGCCAGATCAGCAACACGAATAACCTGGAAGTAACTGCTCCTCAGTTGCTTATCCCCGGTATTTTTAGTTTCAATAACACGAGAATCCCACTTGTAAGCTCCATTGACGACATTAACAAGGTCATTAACAGCGTTTACGGATCGGTGCAGTTTGGTTATAAGAACTTCCTTTTCCTCGACGTAACAGCGCGTAACGACTGGTCAACGGCATTAACGCTTCCTGTGGCAGCCGATTCACTAGGGCAAACGATCAATTCCTATTTCTATCCATCGGCATCATTGAGCGCAGTGGTGAGCGACGTGGTTACGATGCCGGAATGGGTTTCGTTTGGTAAAGTCCGCACGAGTTTGGCACAGGTTGGTAATGATACGGACCCTTATCGCTTTACTTCCGGTTACAGCCGCGATAATCCATGGGGAGACTATCCGATTTACAACTCTACCAACAGGCTTGTTAACTACAATTTGAAACCGGAGATCAGCACCTCATTTGAAATCGGGACAGAATGGCGTTTTCTGAAAGGCCGCGCCGGACTTGATTTCACTTTTTATAATATCAATACAAAAAACCAGATCCTGCCATCCGTTCCGGTTTCCATTACCTCCGGTTTTGGCGACAGGATCGTCAATGCGGGTGAGATCAGGAATTACGGGTATGAAGTAATGCTTACAGGCACTCCTATCCAGACTTCGGATTTCAAATGGGATGTCAATGTAAACTGGTCGGCAAACAGAAGCAAGGTTGTCAAATTTGACGGCGAAGTGACTGATTATCAAATGGCAGAGCGCCATGGCGTATCCATTCGTGCCCAAGTAGGTGAGCGCATGGGTGATATGTATGCCATTGGTTTCAAGAAAGTGGAAGACAAGAACAGCCCTTACTTCGGACAGCAGATCTTTAACGAATCGGGACGTTTCATGGGCACCAGCAAGCTGGTAAAAGTAGGAAACTACAACGCCGACTGGATGGCCGGAATCAGGAACACATTCACCTATAAGAACGTCAGCCTGAGCGGATTGCTTGACATCCGTCACGGCGGTCAGATCTTCTCCGAAACATTTGTAGTAGGTCTGGAAGCCGGACAGCTGGAAGAGACACTCGAAGGACGTGCCGATGGCTACGACATTACCAAGGCTGGCAACGGCGTAATTGGTAAAGGTGTGATCGAAAATGCGGACGGAAGCTATCGCGTGAATGATGTGAAACTCACTGCCAGGGAATATCACCAGTCACGCACGGGTAATCGCGACATTCCGCAAGGCGGGATTTTCAACGCTTCCTATGCCAAATTGAGAGAGGTTCGTTTGGGATATGCTATTCCAGCGAGATATCTGTCACGCGCAAAGATTAAGGGACTTAATGTTTCCGTTGTGGGACGAAATCTTGCAGTTTGGAGCAAAGTGCCGCACGTGGATCCGGAAACTTCTTCGCTGAGCGGCGGCACCATCGTTCCTGGTATTGAATCAGTTGGAATGCCTACCACACGCAGCTGGGGCTTCAATCTTGGATTTACTTTTTAACTGAGGCAAACATTTAAGGATATGAAAAAGATAAGACAATATACATTAATGATCCTGGCCGCCGCCTTCTTTCTGCCGGCTTGTACAGACAATTTTGTTGAGAAAAATACAGATCCCAACGCCATCACGGCCGTAACGCCGGATCTGCTGCTGCCGGGCATTATCCGCACAGCTGTGAACCAGATGGTCGACCAAAGCTGGTCCATAGGCAACATTGTGATCCAGCATACTGCCAAAATACAGTTCGTATCAGAAGACCGTTACACCTGGGGCGACCGCGACGGACTTTGGGAGAATATGTATAACAACCTGCGGAATGTGCAGCTGCTCATCGAGATCAGTGACCGCAACAAAGCCAATAATTACAAAGGAATTTCGCTCATTATGCGCGCCTGGATGTACTCTTTGCTGACAGACGCTTACGGAGACATTCCCTATTCAGAAGCAACAAAAGGTGTTACAGGCATTTTGCAACCCAAATACGAAACGCAGGAAGCAGTATATAACGGCATTCTGGCCGATTTGAAAACCGCCAACGAAATACTTGGACCGGGAGAAGTCGTTGTGGGAGACTTGATTTATAATGGTGATGTAAGCAAATGGAAAAAACTGGCAAACAGCCTGCGCCTGCGTTACCTGATGCGGATTTCCAATGTAAAGGATGTGAAAGCGGATATGCAGGCGATCATTGACAACCCGACTGCAAACCCCGTTTTCAGCGATGCCAACAAGAACGAAGACAACGGAGTTTTGCGTTATCTTACATCCGCTCCTAACCAATTTCCCTTGTATACGGCGCGCCAGGGGTCTTTTGATGAATTTCGTTTAAGTAAAAATCTCGGCGACAAGCTCACCGCATTGGCCGATCCGCGCATCGCCATTTTTGCACAGCCCACCGACGCATCCGTTGCTGCCAACGCGCCCAAATACGTAGGCGTCCCCAACGGCCTGAATGAAGTGGCAGCCCTGGACTACAACGGCGGCCCCAACAATGTGTCGCGTGCCGGATCATTATTCTACAAAGGTTCGATCACAGAAAGAGGCTTGAATGTTGCCAAGGGCTACATTATGGGTTATCCGGAACTGCAATTCATTTTAGCTGAGGCTGTGAAGAAAGGTCTGGTAAAATCGCCGAAGACGGCAAAGATTCACTACGAAGAAGGCGTTAAAGCTGCATTTGGCTATGCAAATGTCACAATGCCAGCCAATTACCTCACAACTCCCGGCTCGGCCTATTCCGAAACCGATGCATTAACATTGATCGGCACTCAAAAATGGATCGCGCTCTTCTTCACAGGCCTGGAAGCCTGGTTCGATTGGAGAAGGACCGGCATCCCAACCATCACCCCGGGCGTCGACAACGTAAACAGCGGTAAAGTCCCCGTCCGCTTCGCCTACCCAAGAAGCGAACAAACATTAAACCCCACCAGCCTGGCCGAAGCCGTATCAAGACAAGGCGCCGATAACTACAACACCAAGGTTTGGTGGGACAAATGATACTATAATCCTGTTTTCACTCCTGTTAACAAAAAAGACCGCCCTGAAAAAGCGGTCTTTTTGTTTTCCCGCAAACCGTAAATCCACTACGCAGGATAAGGCATACCAGCCGTTAAAAAATCAGAATGCTGATTAGCAGTTATTTCCTCCTATCATGCATTCCATTGCAAACAGGTAAGCTAACTTCAAATCTGAAACCATGAAAAATCCGTCCCCAATCCGTGCATTAATGCTTTTATTTGTTATTCTGGCCATGTTCTCTTGCAACAGAGCAACCAGGGACGTTGCACAGCAAACGTTCCTGTATGACGCTGCAAACCTTGCAAACCAACACAATGGATTTTATACAAAAGCTGGCCAGGTTGACGTTGCTGCGAAAGATGTGGAGGACCAGCGGGAACTGTCGATTACGCTTCATAATGCGGCCGCAAGCCCGAAAAACATTAAAATTTTTCAGAAAAAAGAGGCAAAATCGCCTGATTTAAAGTCGGGGAAATATGAAGTGTTGTTCCTGCGCTCGGCGCTGATCCTCAATGATCCTGCGACCGGACAAAGCGTCGAATTCATAGTCAAAAATGAAGACTTCAATGCGCTGAAAGCCAAGTTACCAACCAACTATTTTAATAAAAATGCAACGGAAGTGATTGGCATTGCTATTTACGGCAAACCTGAGGTTTTAGCCCTATGAAGAAAACCCTATTTATTTAAAAATTAATTACAATTTAACGGGATATATTAGTAGCAAAATGCGAACTTCGCTTTTTAATTGTGAACAATACACTTAATATATCCAATGCGTCATTTGATTCAGAAAGTTTCCATGCTTTTTCTGACTTGTCCCATAATGGTTATGGGCCAGACAGCGAAAGGAAATTACTCCCTGCTTCCCTTAAAAGACCTCAGCTCATTTGAAAGCGCCAGCCCCAACTGGTCCGTGCAAAGCGACGTGGCAATTCACCCGACGGGGAACGCAAAACCCAAAACCAAATCAGGCGAAGGCATCCTGATCGGCAGTCCGGGTAAATCCCTTACAACCAAGCTGAAAGCGGGCGATATGCGCCTTTCAACCGAATTCATGGTTTCGCCAGGCGCAGAAGGTTACATCGTACTCCCCGGCGGACAGAAAGTAAGAATCTCGGATAGCAGCCAGCAGCGGGATGCCAATGCATCCACCTCCGGTTTTATCGGACAATTTCCAACACAAAACGCTTCAAAAGCACCCGGGCTCTGGCAAACACTTGAACTCGTTTATGATGCAGCTGTTCCGGGCGTTGCCAATTCGGCACGTTTGAACCTGCTTTCGCTGAATGGCGTGACGGTCCTTGAAACAGTTTACCTCCCGAATTCTCAAGCCACTGCCGAAGGCAAGCCGCTTTCATTTGAAGTAAACAAAGGAACGATTGCTTTCAAAAACCTGGGTTACCAGTTGCTGGCAAGCCGTAAGACATTGACGTTGAACAATCTCGCCTACAAAGTTTACTCCGACAAGTGGGATGCGAAGGAATACAGCAAGCTTTCACATGAAGGCAAGTCACCCGCATTAACGCAGGAAGTAACGAACGGGATGCGTGAGTTTCACCTTGTTTACGAGGGCGATATGGATGTGCAGGAAGCTGGCGAATACATTTTCACAAGCGTTTACTCAGGACCGATGTTCGATTTTGAGGTGGACGGTAAAAGTGTGATGAGCCTGGGCGAAAGCACTTCACAGGAAACGCATACAGGTTCTGCTAACTTGACGCAGGGAGCACATAAGTTTAAAATACATTACTCACGTTTTCCGTGGAGACAGCCTGCTTTGGGACTTCGCGTGGAGAAGGCGGGCATTCGTCCTTACGACCTGCATGTGCTTTCGTCGCTTCCTGAACCCGAGCCAAAGCCTTATATCAGCGTCACGCCCGACAAACAACCCGAAATGGTGCGTTCATTTATCCAGATCGACGGCGAGAAATACAAACGCACACATTGCATTTCAGTAGGAAGTCCGCAGGGATGGAGCTACACGATCGACTTGAACCGCGGCGCCATGTTGCAGGCTTGGCGTGGGAATTTTGCCAATGTTACCGAAATGTGGTACGAAAGAGGCGAGCCGCAATTGCTGACCCCTGCTGGACTAGCTGTGCATGTTTCAGGCAGAAGCAGTCTGGCCGTTTTGGCCGATAAAGCAACGACCTGGCCGGATTCTTCAAACATTAACTTCCTGGGCTATAAAATCAACGCGGAAGGATTTCCGGTGTTCCGCTACGCGATTGGTTCTGCAACCGTAAGTGATCAGATCATATCCAATGACAAAGGAATGTCCCGCACATTCACTGTGGAAGGCAAGCCAAACGGAGCCATTTACTCACTGCTGGGTTCAGGAAAGCAGATTACCGACCTCAAAAACGGCCTTTTCCAGATCGATAACCGCTATTATGTTCAGGTAAACCAGAAGGCACAGGCTATGGTGAGGCCTGCGGGAGATAATCAGGAGCTGGTGTTGCCAGTGTCCGATTCGACAACATATACGATGTTCTGGTAACCATATTCTTAGATCTCAATCAATGAAAAATATACTATTAACGACGCTGATTTCACTGGGATGTGTCTCGGCGTATGCGCAATCCAAGCAAAATAAAGAGGATGATTTTTACCGGATCATCACCATTCCAATTCCCGAGAACATTAAAATGGAAGTTGGCGGCATGCAAGTGCTTCCCGATGGCCGCCTTGCCACTTCTACGCGCCGCGGTGAAGTCTGGATGATCGGTAACCCCTATCTGAAAGGCGACGGACAGCCATCGTTCCACCGTTTCGCATCGGGCTTGCACGAGCCGTTGGGGCTTTTATATCGTGGAAAAGACTTTTTGATTTCCCAACGCGGAGAAGTTACGCGTCTGGTGGATACGGACAATGATGGCATTGCCGACGTTTATGATTCTTTTGCAAAATGGCCATTATCAGGCAATTATCACCAATATTCCTACGGCCCTGTGCCCATGCCTAATGGTGAGCTGCTGGTAACATTGAACCTCGACTGGGTAGGACGCGGTGCGAGCCAGTCTAAATGGAGAGGTTGGATGCTAAAATTGGGAGAAGATGGCAAATTGACCCCCTATGCAACAGGCCTGCGCTCCCCTTCCGGCTTCGGCTCGTACAAAGGCGATATTTTTTATACTGAAAACCAGGGCGACTGGGTTGGCTCCGGCCGTATGACGCATCTGGAAAAGGGCGATTTTGCAGGAAACCCGGCTGGTTTGCGCTGGAGCAAGGAAGAAGGTTCACCTGTGAAACTGACTCCTTCCGACGTCCCGAACACGGGCGAGCCACTTTATGATGTTGCCAAAAAACTGCCTGGCTTGAAGGCGCCGGCTGTTTGGTTCCCGCATACACTCGTGGGAATCTCCACTTCGGATTTCAAAGAAGATGTTACCAACGGCGCTTTCGGTCCTTTTGCCGGACAAATGTTCGTGGGGGATCAGGGACACAGCATTATTACACGCGTGGATCTGGAAAAAGTGAATGGCGTATGGCAGGGAACCGTTTTCCCTTTCCGTGAAGGGTTTATGTCCGGAATTTTACGGATGGAATGGGGATTGGATGGCTCTATGTTTGTAGGCCAGACGAGCCGTGGCTGGTCAGCAACCGGTAAGCAGGAATTCGGCATTCAGCGACTGGTATGGACAGGTAAGATGCCATTTGAAATGAAAAACGTGCGTTCTATGCCGGATGGTTTTGAAATTACATTCACAAGCCCGGTCGACAAAAAAGCGGCTGCGGACCAGGATGCTTACAAGCTCAACAGCTTCACTTACAAATACCACCAAACCTACGGCAGCCCGATCGTTAACACGCAGGAAGTGCCTTTGAAGGGAATTGTAGTTTCAGAAGATGGCTTGAAAGTGCGTTTGGTGCTTGATCCGGCCCTGCTTCGCAAGGGTTATATTCATGAAATCAAGGCGGAAGGCGTGAAAGGTGCGGATGGCAATTCATTGCTGCATGCAACCGGTTATTATACATTAAATGAAATTGCGTCGGGCAATCCGGTGAATGCATCGGCATTTACAACAACGGTTAAGGCGGCTGCGGTTGACCACAGTGCCCACACTGCTGCCAGTGCATCCGCAGAACCGGCTAATTCGGCACCGTCCGCAAAGCGTGTGGTGGAAATGCCTGCCAGCTGGACCAACGGCCCGGATCAGACGATTACGATCGGCACCGTTCCGGGATTGAAATTCGATATTTCTGAAATTCAAGTGAAAGCTGGGAGCCGTGTTAGAATTGTGTTTAATAACAACGACGATATGCTCCATAACCTGGTGATTACCAAGCCTGGAACTGCCAATGCGGTTGGTGAGGCAGGACTTAATCTGGGCTTGAAAGGCTCGGAATTGAACTACGTTCCCAGAACAAGCGACGTTCTGTTCCATAGCAACATTGTGGAGCCTGAAAAATCCGAAAGCATCTATTTTGTTGCGCCGAAACAGACTGGCACTTACCAGTATGTATGCACATTCCCAGGACATTACACATTAATGCAGGGTAAATTGAAAGTGACCAAGTAAGATTCAAATCCCGCGTAAATGGCTGTGTTGCACAGATTCCTGTTCAGCACAGCCATCTTTTTCCAAGTTCTTCCTCTCATTTTTTACTAAAATCACACTTCCTGAAATATTAAAAGAGAATAAAACTACGTGCGGCTTTCAATAGCATAATTCATTGAAATTTTAAAACAATGTTAATGGTCCAAAGTTTTGAATAACGAAGCAAACATATCAAACCTTTCTGACATTAATATCCAGCTCTGGCAGCGTTTCAAGGCTGGAGACTCTGCCGCATTGGGGCAGCTAGCTCAGGTGCATTACCGCGCTCTTTACAACTACTCCACCAAATTTTCATCTGATCCCGACTTCATCCGCGATTCCATCCAGGAACTATATCTCGAATTATGGGAACGCCGCGAGCATCTTTCAGAAACCGCATTTGTAAAATCCTATCTGCTCAAAGCACTGAGACACAAGCTGATCAAGGAAGGCATTCGTCTGAAACGCTTTCAGGAACCGGGTCAGGAATATTTTGATATTGTGCAGGATGATGCGCCTGTCGAGTCGCAGATCATTGCGGATGAAAGCGCTCACTCCCAGTCCAGTCACCTGCAACGCATTATTACGCTGCTCTCCAAAAGGCAGCAGGAAATCATTTACCTGCGCTTTTACCAAAACCTTGACAACGAAGACATTGCCCACATTATGGGTTTGGGACGTCAAAGCGTTTCCAATCTTTTGCACCGCACATTGAAAGATATCCGGCAGATATGGGCACCCGCGCAATTTGTATGGGCTTTATTTGTTTTAGCATCCCTTCTTTAAACCGCGCATTCACGCTTCTGAAAGCTATTTTATCACTATTTCAAAAAATATTTTCATTTTTTTGGTTATATCAACCCAAAAAACGGACATACATATTTAAAGACCTTACGCTTTATTTATGGGTTACCGCCATCATACGGTTGAAGACTTCGCCAGAGATGAAAGGTTCCGGAAATGGGTGATAGCCCCTACTCCGGAAATCACTGCATTCTGGCTTAAATGGATCGCTGAAAATCCGGATAAGGCCGCAGAAATCGGCATGGCGAAAGAACTCGTGCTGACTGTATCCGACATGTATCAGGATAACCTGAGCGATGAAATGCTGCAACATGAAATCGGAGAAATTTGCAGATTGGCCGAGCTTCAAAAAAATACACACAAGCACAAAAGCATTTATCACTTACTCGCAGAACCACTCTGGCGTGTCGCTGCCATTTTTGTGTTCGTGTCGGCAGTGGGTCTGTGGTTTTATAAAACGCATAATCGCCCGGATAGTCCTGTTCTGGTAAGCTCGAAAAGCAGCGCGGTTGACTCTATAATCGTGCAAAAAAATGCCACTGAAACGGAAATGACGGTTTTTCTGAGTGATAATAGCGTGGCAACATTGTCGCCGGGAAGCACGATATGTTACCCCGTCACATTTGCACACGGAGAAAGAAAAGTCGTTTTAACCGGCGAAGCATTCTTTGATGTGGCTAAAAATCCTGATCGTCCATTTTTAGTTTATACCAATGAAACCGTTACGAAAGTGTTGGGAACAAGCTTTCGGGTGAAGGCTTTGGATCGGGAAAATACGGTAATGGTGCTGGTCAGGACCGGTCGGGTGTCTGTTTACCCAAAAACAGAATATGAGACGCTGCAAAAGAAGCCGGATAAGAAGGTTTCAATGATTGTGCTCGATCCCAATCAACAGGCTGTGTTCAACCGGAAAGATAATAAGCTGCTAAAAGGAATGGTAATCAACCGGCAGCTGCTATCCGAGCTTTCGGTCCAGAAGGAGCTGATTTTCGATGATATGCCTGTGTCCCAGGTCTTTAAAGCTTTACAGGACATGTACGGTATTGTGATTGATTATGATCATGATATGCTCGCGAATTGCAGCATTAGTGCCCAGTTCAATGATGAAAACCTTAAACAGAGACTCAGTGCGATTTGCCAAGCAATTGACGCTGGTTATGAAATGGTGAACGGCAAAGTTGTCATCACCAGCAAAGGGTGCAACTAAACAAACATTGCTGATGCCATAGCCTGTGGCATCCTGCGCCCTCAGTGAATTTGTAGTGCCAATTTTTCAAGTACCAAACTAACCATTACACGTATGAAAAAACATCGACTCTTGTCCCGGCTGGTTTGCAGCGCGATGCGAATGTCACTTTACCAATTATTAATTGCCTTTATCTTCGCACACCTCTCGCTTGCGAGGGTTGTGGGCGCACAGGATATGCTGAACCAGAAGGTCACGATCCAGGTGAACAACCAGGAGATTAAGATGGTGCTCAACAAGTTGAATAAGCTCACGCAGGTCCGGTTTACGTATAATTCGGCGCTAATCCGCTCACAGCAAAAGGTTTCGATCAATGTAGTTGATAAAACGCTGGCGGACGTGCTCGACCAGCTTTTCAAGCCCGTTAATATTGCCTATAAGATTGAAGGTAAGCAGATTGTGCTGACCAAAGGCAATGCGGAACCTGGCAGTGTGATTCCAGGCATCACAGACAATCGTACTTCCATTGACCGGACCATTACGGGAAAAGTGTCTGACGAAAAAGGCCAGCCGCTTCCAGGTGTGAGCGTTGTGGTAAAGTCAACGAAAGTGGGCACTGCTACCAATACAGAAGGGACTTATCAACTAAGCGTTCCGGATGCGGGCGGCGTTTTGGTGTTCTCGTATGTGGGCTACGCGCCAGAAGAAGTGACCATTGGAAATCAGACCACTTATGATCTCTCCATGAAACCCGACGAACGCAATCTGGAAATGGTTGTCGTTACGGCTTTGGGTATAAAAAGGGATGCAAAAAAGCTGGGTTATTCCACTGCAACCGTTAATACAGAGGAACTTACAACAAACCGCACGACAAACCTGGGAAACAGCTTGCAGGGAAAAGTGGCCGGCTTGAATGTAACGCCGCCAGCAAGCGGACCGGGCGGATCAACAAAGATCCGTATCCGTGGTCAGTCATCTTTTGGTGGAAATAACTCGCCGCTGATCATTGTAAACGGCATTCCCATTAATAATAGCAGCGTTTCTGCGGGCGGATCGAACGGAAACGGAACGGGCAATCCCACTGGCGGTTCGTCAGATGCCGGCGACGGTTTGCAGAGCATTAACCAGGATGATATCGAATCCATGACCGTCTTGAAAGGTGCTGCGGCCGCTGCGCTTTACGGCTTCCGGGCTAAGGATGGAGCGATCATTATCACCACAAAGAGCGGAAGCAAGACAACTGGAATCGGCGTTGAGGTGAATTCCAATTTCCAGGCACAACAAGCACTGGACTACACCGATTTCCAATACGAATATGGTCAGGGCGAATTTGGAAAACGGCCCACATCAACCGCAGAGGCACAAAGCTCAGGCGTATTTGCATTCGGAGAAAGAATGGACGGCGCGCCTACCCCGCAATTCGACGGTAGCACACAGCCCTACTCGCCCAATAAAGACCGTATCAAAAACTTTTACCGCACCGGAACCAGCTTCACGAATTCGGTTGCCCTTTCGGGTGGGAATGAGAAGGGAAATTTCAGATTGTCATTTGCCAACACGGACGCAAACGCAATCATGCCAAATTCTGACTACCATAAAAAGATTTTTAACCTGGGTTTGAATTACAAATTCTCGGATAAGCTCTCGGCGCAATTGAATGCGAACTATTCGAATGAGCATAACAAGAATCCGCCCCAGATCGGGATCCAGGATATGAATGCGAATACGACCATTTACACGATGGCAACGAGCATTAATTCCGACTGGCTGAAAAACCGCAAGGATGCAAACGGAAATGAAATGCCACTGGCGCGTTTTACAAACCGGAATAATCCGTACTGGGTCGCATACGACCGCTTTGAGAATGTGCGCCGCGACCGGATTTTTGGAAACACATCCGTGCGATATGATTTTACAAGCTGGCTGTTTGTGCAGGGACGCGTTGGGCAGGACTATTACACCCGTCCATACAACTACAACCGTCCAACGGGAACGCGCTCGATCAGTGCCGTTACGACTGGATTTAATGGTTACTATTACCAGGATGTAGCCACATTCCGTGAGCGCAACCTGGACGTTCTGATCGGTGCAAACCGTACTTTCGGTGATTTTGGTATAGATATCACCCTCGGTGGCAACCAGATGCTACAAGTCAGCGACAACATCTCCACTGCGGTTACGAACTTCTACGTGCGGGATCTGTATACCATTGCCAACGGTCAGGTTAAAACGCCAAATTATGGATACAGCAAAAAGAAAGTAAACTCCATTTACGGCGCTGCCGAATTCTCGTTCAAAAACTTCCTTTACGTGAATGTCACCGGGCGTAACGACTGGTTTTCTACGCTGAACCCGGAGTCAAACAGTTACTTATATCCATCTGTCAGCGCGAGTTTCGTTTTCAGCCAGGCGTTTGCCAATGCACCTAACTGGCTGAATTATGGAAAGTTGCGCGCAGCTTATGCCGAAGTAGGTGGGGATACCGATCCCTATTCAAATAACCTCTATTATGGTATTAATGCAAACCCGTTCAACGGGACAGCGTTAGGCACTTTCCCGTCGACGGTGAGCCCGAATGCGAATTTGAGACCACTAAAAGTGAAAGAGACGGAGGTCGGTCTTGAAATGAAAACTTTCGATAACCGGCTGAACATTGATCTTTCATTATACCGAAAAAACACGGTTGACGAAATTCTGAATGTAGACATTTCAAATACTTCCGGATTCAGCCAGACCAAAGTGAACGTGGGTAAGCTGCGTAACCAGGGAGTTGAATTTTTGTTGACGATTGTTCCTGTGAAAACCGATGCTATTACCTGGGAAACCGGTTTCAACGGAAGCTATAACATTAGCAAAGTGATTGAGCTGGCAGCTGGTCAGCAGCGATTTGATGTAGGAACCGGCGAATTTTTTGGAATTGTTTCGCACGAAGTAGGCAAGCCATTGGCTTCGCTTCGCGGATTTGACTACAAAAGGGACGCGCAAGGCAGAATTATCACATCGGGCGGTCTGCCCCAGCAAGGCAACCTCACCACATTCGGAAGCGCTATACCGACATGGGTTGGCGCCTGGGTGAACACAATCAATGTGAAAGGATTACGGATAGGCACGCAGATCGATTTCAAGGCGGGTAATAAAATCCTTTCCAACTCCAACCTTAATTTCCTGCGTGAAGGTTTGTCCAAATCATCCTTAGCCGGACGTGAAGGCGGTGTATTGCTTGAAAGCGTAAAAGCAGATGGTGCCCCGAATGATACGAAAGTGGAAGCAGAGCAGTTTTACACGGCATACAGGAGTACCAACCTGGCATCACCATTTGTTTACAATGGCGCGTTTGTGCGGTGGAGGTCTATCACGATCGGCTACGATCTGTCACGATTTGTGAAAGAAAAAACTTTCATAAAAGGACTGACGATTTCTGCCATGTGTAACAATGTGCTGATGATCAAAAAATACATTGACAACCTCGATCCTGAGGCCCAGGTGTCTTCCTCTGACAATTTACAAGGCATTGAAACCCACACGCTTCCAACCACCAGAAGCTACGGTCTCAACTTAAACTTGAAATTGTAAAGGAATGCTAACAAACCGACCATTCACTCATTCACTCATCGCCCGGCGACCCGGTCACTCATTCAAAATTAATATGAAACATCTACCCAAATATCTAATCATCCTCACCCTCCTTGCAACTTCCTGCGACAAGGGTTTTGAAGAGGTTAACGTAAATCCGGTGCAGGCTACCAGCCTCGACCCGATCTATTTTTTCTCCAATGCTGAATTTTCTTCTGCCATTGCAACGCATAACTATCAAATGCAAATTGTTCAGCAGATCAATACGCCCTTTACCGGTGTCGTTGAAGGCGGAAATCATAATGTCGTTTCTGATCCCAATTCGAACGCCAATTTCAATTCGCTATACCTGCAAAATGGCCCTGTAAACCTGTTGACGACAGTTATTTCGCAAACCAAGGACGATGCGGCCAGGAGTAATTTGTACAACATGTCCCGAATCTGGAAGGCGTATGTATTTATGGTTTTGGTTGATACATACGGCGACGTACCCTATTTCCAAGCGGGAAAAGCATTTCTGGAAGGTATCAATTTGCCGAAATATGATGATCAAAAACTGATTTACGAAGATATCCTAAAAGAACTGACAGAGGGAACAAAGGCGCTCGACGCTACAAAACCCATCGAAAGCGGAGACCTGTTCTTTAAAGGCAACATTGCACAATGGAAAAAACTTGGCAATTCGCTATTGCTTCGTGCTGCCATGCGTTACACAAAACTGGATCCTGCCAAAGCGAAGCAATTTGTTGCCATCGCCGTTGATCCGGCCAACGGAGGCTTGCAAGATTCTAATGCAGATAATGCCTATATCGCGTTTAACAGCACATTCAATCATCCGCTTGCCGGCTATTTTCAGGGAACCGAGCGTGGTAATGTGTATATGGGCAAGGCATTTATCGATTATCTCAAAACAACTGCCGACCCACGCCTCAAAGTGATCGCCGTGAAGTACGAAGCGCCCGGCAACCCGATCGCTACTGCTGGCGCAGAAGATACCAACCCAGCCAACCAGGAAGGAATGCCGTATGGTTACAACGAATCAACCATCACAAGCGTGGCCGGATTTCCGGGGAAAATCGGCTCTGCATTTAAATACTCACAGATTAATCGCAGAACGGTCGGGAAAATTGACGCACCCGAGTTCTTTATCACCTGTTCCCAAACTTCGCTTCTCTTAGCGGAAGCTGTGCAGCGTGGCTGGGCAACGGGCAATGTAAAAGCACTTTATGAGGCTGGTGTAAAGGCTCACATGGCGCAAATGGCAACTTATGATGTGTCCGCAACAATTCCCGAGGCTGCCCAGACCGCGTATCTGACTGCCAACCCATTCGTTCCGGCAAAAGCTTTGGAGCAGATCAATTCGCAATATTGGGTTTCCTCTTTCCTGAATGGCTCAGAGGCGTGGGCTAATTTCCGCAGAAGCGGTTTTCCTGTCTTGCCCATCAATATGTACCCTGGCAAAGATCCATCGGTAAAAGACTTTATCAAAAGACTGGTTTACCCGGTGCGCGAACGTTCGGTGAATGAAGCTAACTACAAAGAAGCAGTAGCAAGAATGGGCCCTGACGAGCTTGGAACGCCAATTTTTTGGGACAAATAAAATTACTAACCCTTAATTTTTTTACTTATGCTAAAACAAAACCTGCTTGCGGGAGCGCTTGTGCTGTTTGGTCTTACAGCCACGGCGCAAGCTATCTCACCCACTCCCGATCAGATCAAAGCCTACACGTCGGCGTGGAAGGGCGAGCGATCCCCGGACGGCCGCCCAAAAGTGTCCGATGCGATCCTGGCCAGATTGAAAAACATTTCCATGGAAGAAGCCTGGGGCGTGTTACGTAACAAAGGTTATCACAACCAGTTTGAAGGCGAATGGCAGCTGATCTATCCCGACAGCGCCATGACCGGCCGCGTCGTAACCGCCCAATATGTTCCCTCCCGCCCCGATTTGGAGGCCTTAGTAAAGGAAACGGGCAAAAAGGAAGGCCGCGTACAAACGGGCGGCACCAATTCCTGGCCTATTGATGTGCTCAAAGACGGTGACGTTTACGTAGCGGACGGCTAT
Organism: Dyadobacter chenhuakuii; assembly: GCF_023821985.2. Classification (NCBI taxonomy): domain Bacteria; kingdom Pseudomonadati; phylum Bacteroidota; class Cytophagia; order Cytophagales; family Spirosomataceae; genus Dyadobacter; species Dyadobacter chenhuakuii. Next base: position 1,623,895 of record NZ_CP098805.1, read on the forward strand.
GGCAAAATCGCTGACGGAACATTGATCGGTGATAATCTGGGGAATTCCATTTATGCTAAGTCCAAACGCGGCGTCATTTTCTACGGCTCGGTGCGTGACGTGGAAGGATTGAGTGAGATTAAAGGCTTCAATGCCTGGATGAAGGGCCAGGACCCGTCTTATATTCAGCAAATGATGCTTACTAACATTAATACGCCCATCCGCATCGGTCGTGCTATTGTACTGCCTGGTGATGTGGTTTTAGCTAGAAAGTATGGGACGATCTTCATTCCGGCCCACCTGGCGGAGGAGCTCGTGCTAACCTCCGAGGTTACTGCGCTGCGTGATGAATTTGGACATTTAAGGCTCAAAGAAGGAAAATATACGCCTGGTGAAATTGACACAAAATGGTCTGCTGCAATCCAGAAGGACTTTTTGAACTGGGTCAACAACTATCCGGGCAAACTGCCTATGACCAAGAAGGAATTGGACGATTATCTCAAAGAAAGGAATTACTAAGGGCGATTGCCAAATTGCTAACTTCTAAACCAATACTTATGAAAAGCATTTTAACAGACATTATTGCTTCTAACAAAAAAGTTGAACAAGCTGAAAAAGTCGCCGCAGCTGCCGAGATCAGTAATCCCACCACCAAAGACAGCCGCCGGAATTTTCTGAGGAAAACAGCCGTTGGGGGGATAGCCTTGGGCGGCTTTATGTCCATGTCAACCGAAGACACCATTGCACAGGCCACTTCAAAGGTCAATCGCGCTTCGAAACCATCCGAACTGAAAATAACCGATTTACGCTACTGCATTGTTCAGAATGTTGGCCGCACACCCATTATCCGCATTGATACGAATCAGGGAATTTATGGTTTGGGAGAAGTGCGCGACGGTGCGGACGAGCGTTATGCATTGTTTTTGAAAAGTCATTTGTTAGGTCAGAATCCCTGCAATGTAGAGCAGCTTTTCAAATCGATCAAACAGTTTGGTTACCATGGTCGCCAGGCAGGCGGCGTCTGCGGCGTTGAAATGGCGCTCTGGGACCTTTGCGGAAAGGCTTATAATGTGCCCTGCTGGCAGCTCCTGGGCGGTCGTTACCGGGATAAGGTGCGGCTTTACGCAGATACTCCGGAATCCAATGACATCAATGAATTCAAAGAAAAGATCAAATTCAGAACGCAGGATCAGGGCTATACCTGGCTGAAAATGGACGTTTCCATCGGCATGTTGCGGAACAGTGAAAACAGCGTTGTGAACAATAAGGTGTGGGGCGGCGGATTTTCCCAGTGGGCAGGCGATTATCATTCCTATGCCAACACAAAACACCCGTTTACAGCGATCCAGATCACGCCGAAAGGCCTGGATGAAATGGCCAGGGTCGTGGAAGATGTGCGTAGCGTTGTAGGTTACGAAATCCCGCTCTCCACAGACCATTATGGCCATTTTGACCTCAATAACGGCATTCGGCTGGGTAAGGCGCTGGACAAATACCGCCTTGCCTGGCTGGAAGATATGGTGCCCTGGGAATATACGGACCAGTGGAAAACCATTTCCGACGCTTTGGAAACCCCGACATTAACCGGCGAAGACATTTACCTGAAAGAAGGTTTCAAAGCATTGATCGAAAAACGGGCCGTGGACATTGTGCACCCGGACCTGGCTTCGTCGGGCGGTTTGCTGGAAACCAAGCGCATCGGAGACTATGCCGAAGACAATGGCATTGCAATGGCCATGCACTTTGCGGGCACACCGGTGAGCTTCATGGCCAATGTGCATTGTGCAGCCGCCACGCAGAACTTCCTGGCACTGGAACACCATTCGGTGGATGTGCCCTGGTGGGAAAGCCTGGTGAAGACAACGGACGGTCGCAAACTGATTGACAAAGGCTATGCACCTGTGCCGCTGGAAGCGCCCGGACTTGGTATTGAACTGAACGAAGAAGAAGTTAAAAAACACCTGAATCCGAAGGACAAAAGCTTCTTCGCCCCTACGCCGGACTGGAACGACAAGCGCTCTCACGACCGCTTATGGAGCTGAAAATCTAAATACGGGTTTCCATTCTTAACAGTCTGGAAACCCGCATTCAGCATTTATTCGCTATTTTGCGTGCTTTACACTCATTACTGACAATGAAGAGCATTCGCAATATACTTTTCTACACAATTACAATTGGTGCCTTTTCCGCTTTGCTTTACTTCTTTATCCGGCAAGGCCAAACCCTGGAAAAAGCAGACTTACTAGCCAACAACCCAGCCTCCACAGCGTCGTCCTGGGACCAGTTTACAGACACTTTCAGTCATAACCTGACACACCCGCTCGCTACCCTGCTTTTGCAGATCATTACGATCATCCTGGTCGCGCGGATTTTTGGCTGGATCTGTAAATCCATCGGGCAACCTACTGTTATTGGTGAAATAGCCGCTGGTATTTTCCTCGGCCCGTCGTTGCTCGGCATGTATTTTCCCGAGTTCTCTACATTTCTGTTTCCTACGCAATCGCTGGGTAACTTGCAGTTCCTGAGCCAGGTGGGGCTGATCCTTTTCATGTTTATCATTGGCATGGAGCTGGACCTTAAAGTCCTCAAAACCAAGGCACAGGAAGCGGTCGTGATCAGTCATGCGAGCATAATCCTGCCATTTGCGCTCGGTGTAGGGCTTGCATTTTATTTATATCAACAATTTGCCCCGGACGGCATCAGCTTCCTATCCTTCTCCCTTTTTATTGGTATAGCGCTCAGTGTCACGGCCTTTCCGGTTCTGGCCAGAATTGTTCAGGAGCGTGGGCTTTCACGTACGAAGCTCGGCATGATGGTAATCACTTGCGCTGCCACCGACGACATTACCGCATGGTGTATTCTGGCCGCCGTAATCGCTATTGTCAAAGCAGGTGATTTTGTGAGCTCCATATATACAATTCTTCTGGCGGCTGCCTATGTCCTTTTCATGCTGAAAGTGCTGAAACCCATTCTGAAACGCTTGGGTGACCATTACTCCTACCGCGAAGGATTGACGAAACCGGTGGTCGGTTTGTTTTTTCTTGTATTAATATTTTCTTCCTACTGCACCGAGGTCATCGGCATTCACGCCTTGTTCGGAGCATTTATGGCTGGGGTGATCATGCCTGCGAACCAGAGCTTCCGGAATCTGTTCATCGAAAAAGTGGAGGACGTTTCCCTGGTCTTGCTGTTGCCGTTATTCTTCGTTTTTACGGGTTTGCGGACGCAGATCGGCCTGCTGAATGATCCTTACCTCTGGCAAATCACGGGATTGATCATCCTCCTGGCGACAACCGGAAAGTTTATCGGAAGTGCTGTTGCGGCGCGTTTTGTAAACCAATCCTGGCGTGACAGCTTAATTATCGGTTCCCTCATGAACACCCGCGGGCTTATGGAGCTTGTTGTACTGAACATTGGCTATGATATCGGCGTGCTGTCGCCAGAAATCTTTGCGATGATGGTCATTATGGCTCTTGCAACTACTTGTATGACCGGTCCTGCCCTGGACCTGATCGACCGTTTCCTGCCTGAAAATAAATCAGAGGCGTTGGAAACAGCCATCGAAGAATCCAGATTTTCCATTCTGATCGCATTTGCAAGTCCCCAGGGAGGACGAAAAATGATGCGCATTGCCTATCATTTTATTCAAAAACAACTTCAATCACACCACATAACAGCATTGCACCTTTCACCGAGCAGTTACCTGAACCAGGTGAACACAGAAGAATATCAGCGGGAAACATTCCGGCCCATTACCGAAGAAGCGGCCAGTCTGGGTGCAACATTAGCAACGGTGCTGAAACCATCGCAGGACATCGAGCACGACATTATCGAAACTGCCAATGGCGGAGACTATGACATGCTGATGATCGGAATCGGACGCAATGTTTTCGAAGGCACATTTTTAGGTAAAATCCTGGGTTTCACTTCCAGGATGATCAATAGGGAAAGGCTTTTTGACACCATTACGGGCAAGGAAAAACTCTTCCACTCGGGTGTTTTTGACGAACGCACGACGCACATTATCAAGTCCGTGAAGATTCCGGTCGGCATTTTCATCGAGAATAAGCTCGAAAGGGCTGACAATATATTTGTGCCGATCTTCTCACCGGATGACAAGGTTTTGTTCCAATATGTAAGAAAGCTTGTGTTGCACGAAAATGTGAAGCTTACCATCATGGATCCCACCAATGCTGCCAGCCAATCGCCTGATATCCAGGCTGAGCTGGATGCCATAAACGGACTTGGTAACGACCGGGTTACGCTGTATAACGAGAATGTCCTGGAAAAGGATTTCCTGCTTGAAAAAGACGTGATGATTATCAGTCTGGAAAGCTGGAAAAAGGCCGTTGAGTCGCATAGCCTTTGGTTATCGCACTGCCCATCCGTTTTGATCGTGCGGGGATAAGTGTTTAATTTACATAAGCGACGACAGCATTCCGAACATATGATATCCCAGATTAAAAATAGCAAGATTTTCAGTTCCATCAATCCCCAGACGATCCTTTTCTTCTTTCACAATTTCTTTATCAATGTTGGAACAACGCTGGTTTACGTTTCGGCCAACGTTCTTCTGCTCGAAAATCATCCCGAATATTCCCTGCCCATCGCCTATGTAGCAGCAGCACTTGCGGTTATGGCGGCGGGGAAAGTGTACGAATACTTTGAGCACCATTTGCTTCTGAAAAGGTTGAGCCTGGGTACGATGCTGTCGTCACTGTTGATGGTCCTGGTGGTAATGGGCCTGCTCTGGGCGGGTCATGGCATTGCTACCGCAATTGCCATTATGGTGGGTTACCGGATCATTTACCTGCTCATTAACCTGGAATTCTGGGGCTTATCTGCATTGGTTTTTGATGTACGCCAAAGCAAAAGGCTGTTCAGCGTCATCGGATCGGGCGATATGCCTGCTAAGGCGCTGGGTGCTGTTCTGGCCGTTCTGATCCATTCTCCGTCTGTTTTAATGATCCTGCTGGTCATTTCGCTCGTATTTTTTGCCCTCGCATTTTACACCCAGATCCTGACTTTCCGGTTCACCGAAATCCCGAATCCGCACCACGCGAGGCCAAGACAAATCACCGCCTCGGACTCCAGGATCATTGAAAAATACTTTGGCGGAAATAAGCTCCTTACGTCACTTTGTCTGGGTATGGTGTTCGTTGCGGCAGCCGCGACCTGGATTGAGTATCATTTCTTTGTGAATGTCAAATATAAATTCCACAGCCAGCACGATGTGATCGTGTTCGTGGGAACGCTGCTCGCAGCCACTTATATCATTGCTACATTTGTAAAATTGATTTTCTCGGGTAAAACGGTGGAACGGTTCGGGGTTAGGCTTACGCTGTTCCTGTTGCCGCTGACGACCATTGTTATCTCGCTCGGCCTGCTCATATCGTCATATTTCAGAAAGGACGAGCCTTCGCTGCTGGTGTATTATTGTGCCGCTTACCTGTTGTTTGAACTGGTGCGAAGAACCATTTTCGACCCTGTTTTCCTGGTGTTGTTTCAGCCGCTTTCCACCAAGACCCGCTTGAAGGGACATACATTGGCGAAGGGGCTGTTTGAGCCATTGGGTATGCTCATTGCCGGCGCATTGCTATGGATCATTTACACGCAGAAGCTTAGCAATATCAGCCTCACATTCGACCTTTCCCTCCTATTCGCGGTGGCGGCGCTGATCATATTCCGCAAAGCTTATGGGCATTACATTCAGGAGTTGAAAAGCGCGATCAGCAAGCGTTTCATCCGCAGCGGCGAAATGGCTTCACCGTCGGAAGCATTGCCCATTATTACTGAAAACTTAAAGAGCGACAGGAAAGAGGAAGTGCTAAATGCGATTGACTGGCTTGCCCGGAACAAGGAATCTGTCTTCCGTAAGAATGTAGATTCCCTATTGAAAAATCCGTTTACTGCTGTTCGCCTGAAAACATTACAAACGCTTGCCGGACTTGAAAAACCGGAGCTCTCGGAGACGTTTTTAAAATACATTGAGACTGAACCTGACACAGCTTGCCAGACACTGGCCGTCAGGATTGCAGCATCCAAATCGCAGCTTACCGAAGAGCAGCTGGCGCGCTTCCTGGCGCATGAAGATCTGGACATTGTGAAGGGGTCGATCCTGGGAAGCTGGGAGGCCGGAAAAGCATTGCCGCTGATCCATGGCACATTGCGTCGACTGTTTCTTTCGGAGGATGAACACGCACAACTGGTGGCGTTGGACTGTGTCAAAATTACGGGTCTGAAAGCACATGAAGAGTATGTCAAAATGTGCCTGCGGAGTGGGTCGGAAAAGGTTCGGAACTATGCTTTGGAAGTAGCTGCAACTGTGGGTTCCCCGCAACTTTTACGTGAATTGAAGCCATCGCTTACTGGCTCTCTCAACCGGCAAACCGTTGCGTCGCTTATCAAATCCGGCGACTCGGGCATTGGTATTGTGGAGGAATGGCTGCAAAATGATCCTTCCCGCGAGCGTATGCAAACGCTCATTAAGGTGGCCGAAAAAACGAAACACGAATTTATACTTCAAATACTTTTTAAACTTATTAAAAATATTTACCATAATATAAATTTATTTAATTCAGAAAGTTCAATACATTCTAATTATTTAGATACTTATATTCACCGGGACGCATTGAAAGCATTGACAAATTATTCGTTAATGGCTGATTATAAGCACATTATTTCTGAATTTGTAGAAAAAGAACTATTTCACGCCTCCATGCTCCTGAACGGGATGGATGAGCAGGAAGCGGATGAACGCTGGAATAACACCCTGGATTACGAACTGGAACTGACAAGCCAGCGCCTTTTTTACCTTTTCATGATGCAGTACGATAAGGACGCTGTGCAAAATGCCTGGAAGGGAATCCGGCATGCGTCCCGCGAGAAGCGGGCCAATTCTCTCGAAATGATCGAGAGCCTTTTGCCGCGCATGCTGTATCCATCGCTGCACGCATTGTTTGAAAATATCCCTATTCAAAAGAAACGGGAAGCTTTGCGCCAGTACATGGGCAACCAGGAATCTGACGTATCATTAGTACCTTACATTCTTACCCAGAAAGAAAAATTATTTACCGAATGGACCATTGCGCTGGCGATTAACAAGAGCCATACGGACAACGAAATCGCGCTCATCGGAAGCTTCACCAGCCACACTTCCCGGCTCATCAGGGATGCGGCGCGGTTGAAATTGGGCGTATCGAATACACAAGCCACAGGCCTTAATCTCACAACAACAACCATGAAACACGCAGAAACTTCACAGCAAATTTCGGAAATGGAGCGAGTGATTGTTTTAAAAAACACCCAACTTTTCGCCCAGACCCCCGAGAATGTCCTGAGCTCCATTGCGCCGATCATGAAGGAAATCACTTACAGCGACGGGCAGCAAATTTTTGCAAAAGGAGATCCCGGCGATTCCATGTACATTATATATACGGGGCAAATCGGGATTTACGACGGCAAGAAGCAGCTTGCATTATTTGATAAGGGAGAGATTTTCGGCGAGCTCGCGTTGCTCGATACGGAGCCCAGATCTGCGACAACAATTGCTGAAACGGACACACTCGTTTTCCGCATTGATCAGGAAGATTTCTTTGAACTGATGGAAGAGCGTGATGAGATCCTGAGAAATGTGCTGCGTATCCTTTGCCAGCGGATCCGCGTGCAGAACGAGAAAATGCGGCTGCTATAACAAGGTTTTCAAGCGCTCCTGCTTGGGAATGTCCCGAAGGCGCCGTGCCGATTCTGTCCAGTAAGCATGACCGCTAATGAATGTTTTTTGTAAAGCATTCCATGATTCCATGTCGGAAACCATATCACGGACTTTGAGCTCCCGATACAATGTTTCGGCGATCTGCTCGAAGTCTGCGCGGCCGAGATAATCCAGGTCCGCGTCACAAATGATCTTTTCTAAATGTGTTTTCGGGCTCTGCGGGATCCGGGTGGCCATGATCATGCCACAAATGACTTCGATTTGATCCGCATTGTAACCGAAGCGGGTCAGCGACTGGTGCACAATGTCACATCCGGCCTCCTCATGGCCGTGGTAGGTGACCATAAATCCTGAATCGTGGTACAAAGCTGCTGTTCTGAGCAGGTCAAGTGCTTCGGGATCGGTTATGCCTTCAAGCCTGGCGAGGTGCAATGCTGCATTCGTGACGTCCAGCGTGTGGTGCAGGCCGTGATAATACAATGTGTCGGGTAATTTCCGGCGAAACTGGTCAACGATGTAAATTTCTGCTTCCTGAACATTCATGGCTATTCCAAAACTTCGTAAATCTTAACAGGATTTGCCTTATTTTTCAAAACAACCTCCCCTACCAGATTACAATTAAATGCCTCCTTTACAGCAAGATAAGCAGACTCCGGAAGTAGAACCTGGCCGGGCTTTGCCGCATTCTGCAGGCGCTGAGCTACATTAACGGCATCGCCGATGACAGTATAATCCAGCCGTTTCAGGGCCGCGGAACCAATGTTCCCCGAAACCATTTCTCCCGAATTAATCCCGATGGAAACCTTTGGAAAATAGCCCGTATGCCCTTCTGGTTCCTCTTTAAAATTGTTGATCTGGTTTCTTACGGCCAGTGAAGATTCAATGGCGCGGTCCAAATGATATTCACCCCGGAAAACCGCCATCACAGCATCTCCCATAAACTTATCGACCAGACCACCCTGCGCGATGATCTCTTTCACCATCACATCAAAATACTTGTTAATGAGCTTCACGACCAGATCGGCGGGCTCTTTTTCAGAAATGGAGGTAAAACCGCACATATCCATGAAAACGACCGTCGCCTCAATGTTCTCGCTGGTCATCAATGACTTTTCGAATGCGTCCTGCGTCATAAATTGCAGCACGGACGAGTCGACATACATTCTTAAAATATCATTTTCCCGAACGGCGCGCAGGGTTTCCCGGAGTTGTGCCACATAGGTGAGCGTCTTTTCCATGGTGACTTCAAGATCCTTGAAATCAATGGGTTTGGTCAGGAAATCAAACGCGCCGCGGTTCATGGCTGTACGAATGTTGTCCATATCCCCATACGCCGACACGATGACCGATTTGAGGATCGGGCTCACTTCGCCCAGCCGGATGAGCAGCGTCAAACCATCCATCTCGGGCATGTTAATGTCGCTTAACACCATGTCCGTGTCCGGATGCAGCACGAGTGCTTCGAGGGCTTTGAAGCCGTTTTCGGCGAAGATAAATTCGTATTCCTGCTCGCGGATCTGTCTACGGAATTTTTGTTTGATCAGTAACTGCAGGTCAGCCTCATCATCCACTACCAGTATCTTGGCTTTCATAAGGATTTAAGCAATTTCTCTTTTAATTCAACAAAATTGACCGGCTTCGTCAGGAAATCGTCCGCTCCGAGCTGCATCGCCTGATCGTGGTTGTTGCTGTCGCCATAAGCCGTGATCATCATTACCTGCGGCGGCGCAGCGGGGAAATCTTTCCGGATGGTCTTCAACAACTCAATGCCGCTCATGCCGGGCATGTTAATGTCCGACAAGATCATAACGACCTCAGAAGGATGGTCGGCAAGAAAAGCCAAAGCCTGCTCGCCCGAAAACGCGAATGAAAATTCAAACTGCGCGCTGCGGATTTCCTTCCTGAATTTTTGTTCAAAAAGGGACTTTACGTCTTCCTCGTCGTCCACTACAAGTATTTTCATATCAAATCTATAAACTGTCGCGTGAAACTGTCGCGTAATCAGGCAACAGGAATTGTAATTTTAAACTCTGTCTTTTGCCCCGGAATGGTCTCCACATCCAGCGTTCCGTTATGCCCACTGGTAATGATATCGTAGCTCATCGAAAGGCCCAATCCGGTTCCCTGGCCTGTTGGTTTGGTTGTGAAAAAAGGCTGGAATATCTTCGCTTTCACATGATCCGGCATGCCGGTGCCGTTATCTGACACCCTTATATAAAGCTTACCGGCAAACATTTTCGTGGAAACTTTGACTTCCGGTCTGTAATCGTCCAGCTTGCCAGCCTCTGTAAGCAGTCGTTTTTTCTCCGCAACGGCGTAAAATGCATTGGTAAAAAGATTCAGAAAAACCCTTCCCAGATCCTGCGGCATGACCAGCACTTTACCAATAGTAGGGTCGAAATCCGTAACCAGCGCTGCATTGAATTCTTTGTCCTTGGCGCGCAGACCATGGTAAGCGAGGCGCATATATTCGTCAGCCAACGCATTGATTTCCACCATTTCTTTCTCCCCTGACGATGCGCGGGAATGTTGCAGCATCCCTTTTACAATAGAGTCGGCGCGTTTGCCGTGATGCGTTATTTTCTGTTGGTTTTGACTCAAATCGGCGATAATGCCTTTGATATAATCCTTATCCTCGTCCGCAATTGAAGTTTTATCCACTTCTTCTTCCAATTCCTGGCAAAGCTCCACCGACACTTCGGAAAAGTTATTGACGAAATTCAACGGGTTTTGGATCTCGTGGGCAATCCCTGCAGTAAGCTCACCCAGCGAAGCCATTTTTTCGCTCTGTATCAGCTGGTTTTGCGTAGATTTCAGGTCTTCAATTGCCTTTTGCAGTTCCTCTTTCTGCGCCGTAAGCTCCATTGTGCGCTCGGCAACGAGATATTCCAATGATTCCTTTTGTGCTTTACTGGCCAGTTCCTCACGCAAACGATCCTCCCGTTCTTTCAACAATACTTTCTGCTGCTTGCGGGCATAGAACCAGATCACAAAGCAGAGTATGAATGCGAAAGCGACCGCAATGTCCAGAAAATCGTGATATTGATCGTGGAATTTCGGAGCAACCAGATCTACGACGTCATTTATAATAGAAATGACCACAAACGGGACAACCGACTGCGAAACCGATTTCATCTGCAGAAACTCATCCTTAGTTAAAAGAATGAGCAGGACTATAATCATAAATAGATGCCAGAGCCAGGAAAACCAGTCCGGCGTGTCCGTCACATAATACGTAACAAGTAACGCGATACTGGTGTAACGGCCGATCAGCAATTTGCGGTCCCATTCCGGAAGGCTTGTGGCTGTCTGCAATGAAGACCGGACGTACTGGATCAGGAAAAACGAAACGAGAAAATAATCCATGCAGGTTTTACGGTGCTGTTTTTTGCGTTTTGAAGAATGCCAATTTAACAGCAAAGTAATTATTTTCTGCCAATTTACTAATCAGGCAGCCGTTTCACACCAGTTGCCCGTTCAATATTGGGGATAATGCTAAAAGGGCAAACCGCAAAGCAGTCTGCCCTTTATTAAAATATGTTCTCAGCTTCTAATGTTAAAAGTCCGTAGAAACTGTCAGATCTTTCCAGTCTGACAGTTCTTTTTGAACGGCAGCGATTTTCCCGTTTGCGATGGCAAATGCGTCGCTGCCCAGGAAGAGGTTCATAGGTGGATTGGCTTCTGCCACGATGCGGATCATAGCGCCAGCTGCTTTTTCCGGATCGCCAGGCTGTTTTCCGTTAATTTCGTTTTGATGTGCATTTTGAGAATCACGCACTTCTTTGTAATCCTCAATCTGAATTTTGGGAAGGCCAATGGATGAATCGGTCAGGAAGTTGGTCCTGAAATAGCCCGGCTCCACAACCGTCACATGCACGCCGAACGACCTTACTTCTTCCGCCAGCGACTCAGACATGCCATTAACCGCAAATTTTGTGGCACAATAAGCACCGAACCCAGGGAAACCGCCCATAAAACCTCCTATGGATGAAATGTTCAGAATGTGGCCGGAGCGCTGCGCACGCAGGTAAGGCATCGCTTTACGAATGACTGTAAACACCCCGAATACATTGATTTCAAAGTTATCGCGCACTTCGCTGTCGGTAAGCTCTTCCACGCTTCCTACCAAACCATAACCTGCATTGTTCACAACCACATCAATGCGGCCAAAATGTGCAACGGTTTTTTCGATCGATTCCTGCACGCTCGCCTCGCTTTTCAGGTCAGTTGCCAGCGCCAGAAACTGCGGGCTGTCATTGCCTACCGCTTTTTGCAAATCTTCCCGGCTCCGCGAAGTAGCAGCCACTTTGTAGCCATTAGCCAGGAGTTTTTGAACCAATGTCAGCCCCAATCCTTTTGAAGCACCTGTTACGAACCAAATTTTAGCAGTTTCCATTTTTTTGTTTGTTTTAATTTGATGAAACAAAATTAGGTCACCGGGTAAAATCCTGCATTGCGCGGTTCAAACAGATGATTGCAAAATTCAAACAACGCGGTAAGAAGTGGGCGTCTGACTGGTTTGCTTTTTGAAAAAGTTGTTGAAATGCGCAGGTTCCTCAAATCCGAGACTATAACTGATCTCGGAAATGTTCCAGTTGGTATGCTTCAAAAGTGCAATGGCCTCACTGGCAATGCGTTCTGCAATGTGCGTAGTGGTTGTTTTTCCCGTCGTTTCGCGGATGGCACGGTTCAGATGGTTCACATGAACCGATAACTGCTGTGCAAAATCATTGGCCGATCTGTAAGTAAAACGCTGAGACGGGGATTCAATGGGAAATTGCCTTTCCAAGAGCTCAGTAAATACAGCTGTGATCCTGGAATTGGCATTCGGATGCTGATATAGCGACTCGGAGGGTTGCATTTTCATTGCATAATGCACTGTTTCGGTCACATAGTTGCGCAGCAGATCATATTTATATTGATAATCCGAATCAATTTCTTCCAGCATTTTCTTGAATATCCCTTCTATATGTGCTTCCTGAGCTTCATTAAGCAGGAAAGCTGGTTTTCCACCAGGTGTAAACATCGGCAGATCACCCAATCCGTCCCTGATCCGACCGGAAAAGAAGCCCTCTGTGAAAATGCAGAAATAACCTGAAATGCTGTCAGGGCCCCCTTCCCAGGTGTATGGTACCTGCGGATTGAAGAAAATCAATGTTGCACCGTCCGTTTCGAGGCTTTTATCCGCGTAATGGTAAATGTTCTTTCCACGGATAAGGGTAATTTTGTAAAAATCCTTACGGCTATACTGGATAGGTGCCGAATTCGGGCCCATACAGTCTTCCAAACGAAATACATTGAAATGCCCGATGTCCTGTTGGAGGTTATCGGGCAGCCAGTTAAACTTGTGCTGATAAAATTCTTCGAGTGTTTCTGAATTTGCCATGAAGCGAAGTTACAAAATTCAAATAGAATAGTAGAATACAAACGATACAATCTTGTTAACCTGTCCCAATTGAAATACTTTAAAAACCATTTATGAGATTAACCAAAATCCGACTTTCCGGTGCGGGAAGGGCGCTCCGCTTTTCTATTTGTACATTCATTTACCTTCATACCTGCAACATTGCCTTCGCGCAATCCGATCTGAAATTTTGGTATAAACAACCTGCCAAAAACTGGAATGAAGCATTGCCCATCGGGAATGGCCGCATTGGTGCGATGGTTTTTGGAAGGGTTAATGAAGAAATCATCCAGCTAAACGAGGAAACGCTCTGGTCGGGCGGGCCGGTGAACACGAATCCCAATCCAAATGCGAAGAACTATCTCCCGCAAATCCGGACGGCACTGGCTAACGAAGATTACAAACTGGCCGAGGAGCTGACCCAAAAACTGCAAGGCATTTTCACAGAATCGTACGAGCCGCTGGGTGATCTGATCATTAAGCACGATTTTGAAGGCCAGCCTACCGCCTACAAGCGTGACCTGGACATTTCCAATGCATTGTCTTCCACTTCTTTTACGATAAACGGCGTCGATTACACGCGTGAAATCTTCATTTCAGCGCCGGATCAGGTAATGATCGTGAAACTGAAGGCGAGCAAAAAGGGCGCATTGAATTTCACTGCAAGTACACAAAGCCAGCTTGTATATAATAATGTGGCGATCGGGCAAGATCAGGTGGCGATGAAGGGACAGGCGCCTGCGCATACGGATCCCAGTTACATGCAAACCATGGAGCAGCCGGTGATCTATAATGATCCTTCCAAATGCCGGGGAATGCGGTTTGAGCTGCGTATGAAAGTAAAGGAGTCGGATGGCAAAACGGTTGCCGATGCGCAGGGATTGCACATCACGGGCGCGACCGAAGTTGTTCTGATTTTGTCGGCAGCAACCAGCTTCAATGGTTTTGATAAATGTCCTGACAAAGAAGGAAAAGACGAGTCGCAAATCGCAGAAAAATTCCTGACAGCAGCACAAACGAAGAGCTACGATGCCCTGAAAAGCGACCATATCACCGATTATCAAAAGTTTTTCGACCGCGTAAGCCTTGTTATCAATGGCAATCCACAGACGGAGCTTCCTATGGACGAACGCCTGAAAGCATATGCCGAGGGTGCGAAAGATGCGGGTTTGGAATCGCTTTATTTTCAGTTTGGCCGTTATTTACTCATTTCAAGTTCCCGTCCCGGCGGCATTCCTGCCAACCTGCAGGGCATATGGAACCGCGAAGTGCGCCCGCCATGGAGCAGCAATTTCACAACCAACATTAATACACAAATGAATTACTGGATGGTAGAAACGGCCAATCTATCGGAGCTGCATACACCATTAATAAACCTGATTGGCGACATTGCCGTGACCGGAAAGGAAACAGCCAAAAATTTTTACGGCGCAAAAGGCTGGACGCTCCATCACAATTCGGACATCTGGGCAACGACAAATCCGGTCAGCGGAAGCCCTTCCTGGGCCAACTGGCCGGTGGGCGGCGCTTGGTTATGCCAGCATTTGTGGGAACATTACCAGTTTAGCGGTGATAAAGAATATTTGTCCAAAACAGCATATCCCTTGATGAAATCAGCCGGAGAGTTTTGTCTGGATTGGCTGATCGAGGATAAAAACGGCAAGCTGGTAACCGCACCATCCACCACACCTGAAAACATTTTCTTAACAGAGAAAGGCTTTAAAGGTTCAGTTTCGGTTGCCACCACCATGGACATGGCCATTATCTGGGACCTTTTCACGAATTTAATCGAAGCCTCCGAAAGGTTAGGAATCGACGCGGAATACAGACAAATGCTTATTGAAAAGCGCAGCAAGTTGTTCCCCATGCAAATCGGTAAAAAGGGAAATTTGCAGGAATGGTACAAAGACTGGGAGGATGTAGAACCGGAACACCGCCACATTTCACATTTATTCGGCTTGTTCCCCGGCCGCCAGATCTCACCGATAACGACGCCAAATTTTGCAGAAGCATCCAGAAAAACCATGGAGTTGCGCGGCGACGGCGGTACAGGATGGAGTAAAGGCTGGAAAATCAATGTATGGGCGAGGCTACTCGATGGAAATCACGCTTACAAGCTGATCCGCGAGCAATTGAAACTGACAGGCGTCGAAGGAACCGACTATGCAAAAGGCGGAGGAACCTACCCTAACCTGCTGGACGCTCACCCACCATTCCAGATCGACGGTAACTTTGGCGGCACTTCCGGCATCACCGAAATGCTGCTCCAAAGCCACGACGGCCTCATCAACATCCTTCCTGCCATCCCCGACAACTGGACAAGCGGCGAAGTAAAAGGCATGAAAGCCAGGGGCGGTTTCGAGCTCGACATCGCCTGGGCCAATGGTAAAATCACTCAGCTCATCATTCGCTCCAAGTTGGGAGGAAACTGCCGTATAGGCGTTCCTGTGGCTGTGAAGGCTGCTTCGAAGGTTGCGTTAAAGGCTGCAAAAGGCGAAAATTCAAATGCATTTTATAAAAACATTCAAACAGTGCCAGCAAGCTCAAACCTTGTAAAAGCCGGAAGATTGGCATTTGATTTTCCAACCGAAGCCGGAAAGGAATACATTTTCAAAACGAAATAGCATGGTACGGAGTGCTGGTCGTTACATGCCTCCGGCATTCCGGCTTTCTCCCGTTCAATTTTTTGCTACCAATATTGCATCGCTCCGCGATTTTAAGGCAATGCCGGAGGCATGCAATATTGGCGGCAAAAAACAAAACGCGCGGTTCCAGAAATGCCAGAGGCATGTAATATCGGTAGAAAAACGACGAAGGACGCGGTTCATAAAATGCCGGAGGCATGAAATATCGGTAGAAAAAAGACGACGGAGGCGGTTTGAAAATGCCGGAGGCATGCAATATCGGTAGAAAAAAAAAACGAAGGACACGGTTCATAAAATGCCGGAGGCATGTAATATCGGTAGAAAAAAAAACGAAGGACGCGGTTCATAAATGCCGGGGGCATGCAATATCGGTAGGAAAAAACGAAGGACGCGGTTCATAAAATGCCGGAGGCATGCAATATTGGTAGGAAAAAAAACGAAGGACGCGGTTCATAAAATGCCGGAGGCATGCAATATTGGTAGGAAAAAAACGAAGCACACAGTTCATAAAATGCCGGAGGCATGCAATATTGGTAGGAAAAAAAACGAGGGTCACGGTTCATAAAATGCCGGAGGCATGCAATATCGGTAGGAAAAAACGAAGGACGCGGTTCATAAAATGCCGGAGGCATGCGATATCGGTAGAAAAAAAGACGAAGGACGCGGTTCATAAAATGCCGGAGGCATGCAATATTGGTAGAAAAAAAACGAAGCACACAGTTCAAAAAATGCCGGAGGCATGTAATATTGGTAGGAAAAAAAAACGAAGGACGCGGTTTGAAAAATGCCGGAGGCATGTAATATTGGTAGCAAGCAATGTTGGCGGCAATACGTCGCTTGCAAATTATAAGGAAGCACGGTTCTTATCCACGAAATGCGCCAATGAAAGGACGATTAACTGCAACACTGCGAAGGAAACAAACAATGCAGGAATCGAATCTTCCGGTGCCGGGCCAAACATGTTGAAGATGTCAATAATGATAAAGAAGGCAACGAGCAGCCAGAAAAGCCATTTTCCTTTGCTATTAATAGCCTTTGTACCCCTGTAATAAAGCGCGACGCCTATTATAAAGATGATGCTTTCCACAACGAGCGTCCCTTCCAGCGAATTCCAAAGCCCCATCCCGACTTTCGTATCTGAAAAAGGAGTCAGCGGCAAATCGGCAATGTGCACTACGGCATCCAGGAACCAGTGGCTCAGCACCGCCAGGCCTACAATCACAGCGCTTTTGATATCTTTTTTGAAAAACCAATAAACCAATGCTGCCAATGCTCCCCACACAATGCCCATCAGCAAACTGTGTGTGTAAGGGTAATGTACGAAATCAAATGGCGTAACAACCGTAATGCCCGGCGTAACCTTCACCTGCTCAACATCCAACAACAGCAGGAATGGCCAGAGAATGTCGACAAATTCGACGGCGACGAACAATGTCAGAAGCGATATTTGGGGAGCTGCTTTCTTAACTCCGAATGCTAATCCATAATGACCTATAAACATACAAATGGCTGGTTGATTAATGACTTTACAAAAGTATAATCGGCACAATCAACGCCACTTGACCTATGTCAAGAAATCAAATGAGCTGCTTTCGACGGATGCGGCTGATCGTTTCGGGCGTCATGCCTAGCATAGAGGCAATGTATTGCAGCGGCACCTGATTGAAAATCTCTCTGCTGCTTTCGAAAAGGACATTATAACGCTGCTCGGCGGTCATGGACAGGAATGAGAACACGCGTTCTTCCAGCATGACGAAGCAGTGCGCAATGAACAACTTTTCGGTCTGGTGCCATTTTGGAACGAAGTCCCCTATCCGGTCATAATCGGCTTTATCGATGGTGTATAATGTCGTATCTGTAAGCGCCTGAATGTTCCAGCGGGAAGGTTTGCCGAAAACAAGGCTGGAAAGATCGGTGATGAAATAACCCTTTGAAGAAATCCACTGCGTTACCTCCCTATCTTCCAAATCCACATAAACCCGCAGTAGGCCCGATTGGAGAAAGCTTAATTTATCGCAACTTTTCCCGATTTTGAGATAATAATCACCTTTTTTGACAAACTCCGGCTTAAAAAAGGAAGCGACGGTGGTCAGATCGCCCGGCTCGAACTTAAAATAAGATTGCAGATAGTTTTCCAGGTCTGTCATGGGTGATTTGCTTTATATCAAATGTAACAACGCTCCTTCGAACCGCCAAGCACCGTGACGCGCGAGCCTTTGTGATGCTGATCATTTTCGTACGAAAAGTGTCCGAATGCGGACATTTTGAAAGATGGAGATGCGTGTAAACGGCTTGTTAAGAGCCGTTAAGTAAATTGGCATATATTTTATACAAAGAACTATGTTATACAATGTACCGATCTGTTAGCCATAAAAATAAAATACAATCCGCTCTCATTCTCCTGCTGTTATGTTAAAAAACTATTTCAAAATCGCCTGGCGCAACCTGCTCCGCAACCGCGCCTTTTCTGCTATCAACATTACGGGCCTGGCCATTGGGCTGGCTTCCTGCCTGCTGATCAGCCTTTATGTGCTGGACGAGCTCAGTTTCGATCGCTTTCATGAGAACGGCGACCGGATCGTGCGGGTGGTTTTCAAAGCAGTAATGCAAGGCGGTGAGATGAAGGAAGCGCATGTAATGCCTCCCACCGCCGCTGCCCTCAAAGCCGATTATCCCGAGGTTTTGGAAGCCACCAGGTTAAGGCGCGGAGGCGCTCCGATGGTGTTACGCAACCAACAAATTTATACCGACGATGAGCTTGCATTCGTCGACTCTAATTTCCTGCAAGTTTTCACATTTCCGCTCGTAGAAGGGAATGTAAAATCGGCGCTCATACAGCCTAATACAATTGTTATTTCAACCAAACTGGCTGAGAAGTATTTTGGAAAACAAGATGCTGTCGGTCAGATAATCACATTTAAGGACTGGAAAACGCCTTATAAGGTAACTGGCGTAATGGAGGAAATGCCTGCACATTCGCATATTCAATTTGATATGCTGGCATCCATGTCTTCCCTGGAAGATGCCAAATCGACCTCCTGGATGATCTCCGAGTTTTACACTTATCTCCTTTTGCCTGAGGGCTACGATTACAACCAGCTGAATGCGAAACTCCCGCAAACCGTGGAGAAATACATGGGCCCCCAGCTCAAAACAGCCCTTGGCCTTACCTTTGCTGAATTCAAAAAGAAAGGAAATAACCTCGGCCTTTATCTGCAACCCCTAACCGAAATTCACCTGCATTCAGATTTTCAGTATGATCT
This sequence comes from Dyadobacter chenhuakuii, assembly GCF_023821985.2. Taxonomy (NCBI): domain Bacteria; kingdom Pseudomonadati; phylum Bacteroidota; class Cytophagia; order Cytophagales; family Spirosomataceae; genus Dyadobacter; species Dyadobacter chenhuakuii. Next base: position 1,642,900 of record NZ_CP098805.1, read on the forward strand.
GGGCACCAATGGGGATTTGAAATATGTGTACATTTTTGGTGCCATTGCAGTGATTATGCTGCTCATTGCGTGCATTAACTTCATGAATTTATCCACGGCCGGTTCTTCCAAGCGTGCCCGGGAAGTGGGTGTGCGGAAAGTGATGGGATCGGAAAAGATCGAGCTGGTCGCGCAGTTTTTGATGGAATCCATTTTACTGACGGGCATTGCATTGGTGTTTGGAGGGCTTATTTGTCTGGCCGGTTTGCCGTTGCTGAATAGTCTTTCGGGTAAAAATCTCGGTTTCAGCCTGGAAGCACTTCCCGCGCTGATTCCCGCTTTGCTGATCTTCGGTCTGTTTGTCGGCATTTTTGCAGGAAGCTATCCTGCTTTTTTCCTTTCGTCATTCAAGCCTATTGCCGTTCTCAAAGGCGGCAACGCGGCTGTTAAACTTAATTCTTCCGGTAAAAATGTTGGCCTGAGAAGTGGCTTGGTGGTTTTTCAATTCTTCGTTTCTATCACATTAATGGTCGGTGCAACGGTCGTATATCAGCAATTGAAATTTATCCAAAACAAAAAACTGGGTTATGAAAAAGACCAGGTTTTGGTTGTTCCGGCCTGGGCGCTGGGCAAAAATATGCCGGTTTTCAAGGATGAGCTGATGCGGGATTCGCGTGTAAGCAACGTCAGCTTGTCCGGCTTTGTGCCTGCCGGGCCTTCCGATAACAACAATTATATGATCACGCCGGAGGACAATCCCTCGCAACTTCTCAAAACGCTCCGTTACGAAGTGGACTACGATTACCTGGCCACATTGGGCATGGAAATGGCACAGGGACGCAATTTTTCAAAAGCTTATGGCTTGGATTCAACCGCCGTTATCCTGAACGAAACAGCCGCAAAAGCGCTGGGATGGCAGCATAATGCAATCGGGAAAACGCTTTCGCGGCGGAACAATGAGGGCAAAGGCAGCGCTTACCACGTGATCGGCATCGTAAAAGACTTCCATTTCAAATCATTGCACGAGAAAATTTCACCGCTGGTGATGACATTGAGCCAGGACCGAGGATGGATGATCATTAAGACAAAAAACAAGGAGGTTTCTGGCCTGCTTGCCAAAATGAAAAACCAGTGGGAAAGCTTTAAACCTGATATGCCTTTCACCTATTCATTCCTGGATGAAAGATTTAATGAGACCTACAAAACTGAACAGAAAACAGGTAAAATATTAGCGATTTTTGCCGGATTAACCATACTGGTCGCTTGCATGGGACTGTTCGGGCTGGCGATTTTTACGGCGGAGCAACGGACCAAAGAGATTGGCGTTCGCAAAGTGCTGGGCGCGTCGGTAGCGGGCATTGTTGCGCTGCTGTCGAAGGATTTTCTCCAACTCGTTGTGGTAGCAATCGTGATTGCACTGCCCACTTCCTGGTGGCTGATGAGCCGCTGGCTGGAAGATTTTGAATATAAAATCGACGTTTCATGGTGGGCCTTAGCACTGGTAAGCCTGGTTTCGGTGGCGGTTGCACTGCTTACGGTGTCGTTTCAATCGGTTAGGGCAGCATTAATGAACCCGGTAAAATCGCTGCGGTCGGAATAAACTTCATCGGGTGCAAGACGACATTAACACTGATCTTAAGGAGGCCGGGAAACCGGCCTTGTTTGTATATAATGCATTAGTAAAGAGACGGATACGGATTTTTCAAATTTATTTTTATAAATTCCTGTAACCTTTTCCCGCACGCCCGGTTTCCACATCAGGATCACCACAAAAGACGAACCGTTTGAATACGCTGACAGATAATTCACTCATGCTGAGGGTTAAGGCCGGGGATCTGGACAAGATGGGCCTGCTTTTTGAACGGTACAACCGCCCTTTGTTTGCGTTTTTCTATCATATGACGCATAAAAGGGACATGAGCGAAGATCTCGTGCAGAATGTGTTTTACAGGATGCTCAAATACAAGCATACGTTTACGGGTGAAGGTGAATTCAGGACATGGATGTATCATCTGGCCAGGAATATCCTGAATGACTCCGCGAGGCAAAACCGCTCCAAAGATCATTATGATGTGAATGAAATGGCTGATAAGATCGGTGGAGGCACATTGGCAGACGAAGGATTTGAGAAAAAAGAAAATGCCGATTTCCTGCATAAAGCAATGGCCGGATTGAGTGACGATTACCGCGAAGTGCTCGTATTGAGCCGGTTCCAGGAAATGAAATACGATGAGATTGCGAAAGTTCTGAACATTAACGAAGGGACGGTGAAGGTGCGGGTGCACAGAGCTTTGGGTGAATTGAAAAAAAAGTTTTTTACTAATGAAAGACGATAAGGACATGCGTTGCGAACATGCAAAGGATAAATTGGAAGACTGGCTTCACAACGATCTGGACAAGGTGGACAGACTAAATGTGGAGCGGCACCTTGCCGAATGTGTGCATTGCCAGGAGGAATTCGCGTCTGACAAGCAACTTTGGGAAAGTCTGGGCAAGATGAAAGTCCCGGAGCCAAGCGAGGAAATACGGGTCAACTTTTACGCCATGCTTGATAATTTTAAAGCCACGGAGGAAACCAGCACGCCGTTTTCTAGGCAAACATTTATCCAAAAACTCAGGGATTTTGTACTTCCGCAATGGTCAGTTCAGGTCGCATTCAGCTTGCTGCTGGTGGGTTTAGGCTGGGTTATCGGCCATAAAACAAGCAAAAATAATGTGTCTGCGAGCGCATATCAGGAACAAATCGAAACGCTCGCAACGCAGGTGGAACAGATGAAAAGCACCATGATGCTGGCGCTGATCGACAACCCTTCGGCAACAGAAAGGCTACGTGCAGTGAGCTATACAAGCGACATTACCCACGCCGACGAGAAGGTGATCGACGCACTTTTTTCAACATTGAACAACGATGCAAATGTGAATGTGCGCCTGGTGGCACTGGAAGCGCTTACGCAATTTGCCACGAATGCGGTGGTGCGGGAAGGCCTGGTGAAATCGCTGGCTGTGCAGGATTCACCAATGGTTCAGGTTGCGCTGGCCGATGTGATGGTAAAATTGCAGGAAAAAGGCTCTGTGAAAGAACTGCGTAAGCTGCTGAACAGAGAGGGGCTCAATGACCTGGTGAAGAACAAGATCGAGCAGTCAATCAAGGACTTATCTTAAATTACAACCATAATCCAACTATTAGCTATGAAATTTTTTGCAATCCCCTTATTAGCGGGAGCGGTGCTTTGTTGTACCCAGTCGCCCGCACAAAAGCTTGAATTCAAGGAGCGCGTGAGTAAAGAGTTTACTCTATCTCAGAATGCATCGGCCAATGTGCTGGCCATTTACAACATTAATGGCTCCATAAAGGTGGAGGGCTATAACGGAAGTAAGGTTTTGATTGAAGTGGACAAGAAAATTACGGGCAAAACCAACGCCATCGTAGACGAGGGAAAGCAGGAGTTTAAACTGAATTTTGAGCAGAAAGCGGACAGCATTACGGCTTACATTTCCGAACCATTTGACTCGCGCCCCAACCACGGCAGGCGTAACAATGACGGCCCCAGGATCGAGTACGATTTTGAGCTGGATTTCACTGTAAAAGTCCCCTATGCCATGAACCTGCATATGTCGACGGTAAACGGTGGCGATGTGGATGTGAAGGATGTTACGGGTCGATTAGGCGTCAGCAATGTCAATGGCGCCATTACGCTGGTGAATGCAAAAGGTGCGGCTATCGCGCGGACCATTAACGGGAATGTTGTCGCCAACTATGTTTCACTTCCTCCGGGCGAATCGGATTTTAAGACATTGAATGGTGATATCAAGATCAGCTATCCGTCGGATTTTTCCGCCGACTGTCAGTTCAAAAGCTTTAACGGGGAATTTTATACAGACTTTCCAAACACAGAATCACTGCCGGTAAAAGTGGTGAAAAATGAAGAAAACAAGCCCAATAAAACTGTCTACAAACTCAGCACAGAAACCAGGATCCGCATTGGTAAAGGCGGCCCTACCTATAAGTTTGAAACATTCAACGGGAATATTTATATTAAAAAACAATCATAACAAAAATGAAAACCAACCCATTATTGACCCTCTCGATTGCCGCGTTGATAGCCTGTTTCACGAGTCCTTCCCAGGCGCAGACGGGAACGAAAGAACAACTCGTGGTGCCGCTTACAGACCCTGCAAAACCCGGATCTTTACAAGTCAACCTGATAAACGGGACCATCAAAGTGACGGGTTATTCGGGCAACCAGGTTATCATTGACGCGGTCGTTAAGAGCTCCGAAAAGCCGGACAAACCCAAAGACGAAGCAGCCGGTGGCATGAAGCGGATCACCCGAAACGGAGGCCTCGAACTGACCGCAACCGAAGAGCATAATGTTGTCAAATTGACGACCAGAATGGTGAACACAACGATGCTTCTGGAGATCAAAGTGCCCCAGAAATTTGGCCTCAAAGTTGGTACTGTAAACAACGGAGACATTGTCATTGAGAACGTATCCGGCGAGATGGAAATCCAGAATGTGAACGGCGACATCACGCTTACGAACATTGCCGGATCGGCCGTTGCGAACACCATTAACGGAACATTGAAAGCTAACTTTAAGACCATCGACAACACCTCGCCCATGGCATTCTCGACATTGAACGGCAACGTGGATGTGACCATTCCGGCGACTGCAAAATTCGATGTAAAACTGAAATCAGACCGGGGCGAAATATTCAGCGACTTCGATGTGGACGTGGACAAAAGCGCTCCGCAGGCCACGCGCTCGGGCAAGGACGGAATGTATAAGGTTTCGATCGATGACTGGGTAAAAGGCAAGATCAATGGCGGCGGAAGCGAAATTATGATGAAGAATATGAATGGCAATATTTACGTGCGAAAAGCGAAGTAAAACCGCCTTTAAAAGCCCTATAAGCAGAAACCCACCGATGCTGAAAAGCAATGCGGCGGGTTTTCTTTTTGATGTACGAATATGCATGCATTATGGCCTGCGTCTATTCAATTGTGCCGCCCATTTCGACGAGCATTTTTGAAAGGTCGTCCAGTTTTTTTGTTCTCAGGGTTGAAAGAATCTGTTCTGACAAAAGCTCCGATGTGGCAGTTGCGTCGGTAAGGATCCGCTTACCAGCGTTTGCCAGCTTCACATACGACACCCGCGCGTCGCGGCTATTGGCTTCGCGTTTCACCATTCCCAGCTTCTCCAGGGGCGACAGCATCCGGGTAATTCCTGAGGCTGTCAGGCCGATTTTTTCAGCCAGATCAACGCGGCGCATCTTCTCTTCGGGCGCTTCTCCCAGGTGAAACAAGATCAGAAATTCATTGAGACTAATGCCATGACTGCTCAGTTTTGCATCGAATCGCTTGGTAATCAAGGCCTGCACTGTGGTGAGGTTCAGGAACAATTTTAATGACGGCGTGATGGTTGACATATGATTGAGTTATATTTGTTTAATTGTTGACATATAGTTGAGCATTCAAGTATTATGCAAATATATAGCAAGTTTAACACATTGTCAAACAATGCTTTGCATCATTATGAATGAAAAAGTGGATTTTTGATGCCTCTGAGCGGGATTTCGGAAATGTTTCACGTGGATCGTTAAGCAATGGCATAACCTGCCCTGTTAAGCGCTGGATTTCAATGCGTAATAAGGTAGTTTATGAAGCGCTTATGCGTGAATATTTATCCCGAATGTGCGCGCAGCAACTGGCGGTAACTGTTCAGGATGGCGGACTTGGAAATGAACCCTACAAACTCCCCGGACACTTTCACTACGGGCAAGTTCCAGGCACCCGTTTCATCGAACTTTTTGACAACACTTACAATGCTGTCGAAGTCGCTGATGACTACGGACGGGACTTTCATGAGGTTTGATATCGTGAGCATATCATACAGCTGCGGATTGAAAAGCAGCGGCCGGATGTCGTCCAGAGAAATTGTACCAACCAGGTTCTTATCCTCGTCCACGACCGAGATCATATTGCGCCTTCCCACCCGCACCAGCTCAGCCAGCTCCTCGCGTGTTGCGTACTGGCTTACCGTCTGAATGTCCTTATCGATGAGGTCCAGAATGTGCAGCAGCGAGAGTAAATTCCGGTCGTGTTCGCGGGTGAAAATCTTGCCTTGCTCTGCGAGTTTTCTGAGGTCGGGCGAGATGGGCGAAAACCATTTCGCCATTAAATATGAGATGACCGAAACGATCATTAAGGGGATAAAAAGATCATAACCGGAAGTAGATTCGGCGATCAGAAATATCGCGGTTAAGGGCGCATAAAGTACGCCGCTCATGACACCCGCCATGCCGACGATCACAAGATTATTGATGGGCACATCGGTGGCGCCGACCTGCACGCAGATGAGCGCAAACACGTAGCCAAGCGAGCCGCCCGCAAAAAGAGACGGCGCAAAATTTCCACCGTTCCCACCACTGAAAATGGTGATCGAAGCGGAGAATGCTTTGAGCAAACAGATGAGCGCAACGAAGACCACAACGACCCATTCGCGGTAGCCGATGAAGCGGAACAAACTGTTCTCAATTACCGACTGCATCTGCCCATTGGTGATGGCTTTAATGGTGTCATAACCTTCGCCAAAGAGCGGCGGATAGAGCACGCACAAGACCGACAGGATAGCGCCTCCGAGCATGGCTTTTCTGATCCGCGTGAGTTTCAGCCCGTGAAAAAACTCATCAATGTATTTGGCTATTAAAACGAAATACCGGGCGTAAAGTCCGCACAGAACGCCGAGAATTAAATAGAACGGAATGTTGTGATAATCGAACGGGTTACGCGTCTTGAATTGGAATAAAACATTTTCCTGCAGCAAGATCTTTGAGATAAGACTGCCGCAAACTGCCGCAACGACCAAGGGGATAAAATCAGAAAACACGACGCCTACCAGCAGGATCTCAAAGGCGAACATCATCCCTGCGATAGGCGCGTTAAAAGCCGAGGCAATACCAGCCGTTGCGCCTGCTGCGAGCAGCAATGTCCGTTCGCGATAATCCAGCTTGTATGTCTGAGCAAAATTAGACCCGATTGCAGCCCCTGTAACTGCGATAGGGCTCTCCAAACCAGCCGACCCTCCCAACCCCACGGTGATCGCACTTTGAACGATCTGTGAGTACATTTTGACCGAAGAGACCACACTTGAATTCTGCGCGATCTCGTACAGGATTACGGGGATGCCTTTTTTGTCCTGCCCTTTGAATATAAAAATCACAACCAGCGTCGTGATGACGATGCCCAGAAAGGGAAACAAAATATAAAAGAAAACCTGCTGCTCGAAGTAGACCTTGTAGGTAATTACATAGTGAATGTAATGTACAAGCGATTTGAGGATCACGCCCGCAAGGCCGCACGTGATGCCGACCAGGATACCCGACAGGATCAAAAACTGAGATCTTGTGAGCACACTTTTCAACCAGAAAAGCACGATTTCGTAACTGCGCGCTTTATTGAGGCTGTATCTGATGAAGTTTCTTCTGAACTTTAAATAACCGAATGCTCTCTTAATGTTGCTCTTGTTCACAATTTACCGTTTTGGTCCGCCGGAATGCCGGGACGCCGTTGTGCCGGCGGACTTCATTTTCAATGCTAGTTAGCACGGGCAAGCTGAACTTCAAGCTTGATGTCCACATTACGGTCGTTGCCGTTATAACGCGAGTTATAGCCGCCCGATCCGATGCCTACACCCATTCCGCCTCCCATTCCGATTCCTCCCCCTAAACCTATGCCAATGCGTGGGCTGAATCCGGATTGTGACGACTGTCCATCCACTTTAATGTTAACACCAAGCATTGCGGTTTCTCTGGCGTTCACGCCCATGAGGCTGAACGGGATTGCAATCTGTTCTGTAAGCTCTCCATTCTGGTCCATCAGGATCTTGGACTTAATGCTGCCGTCCTGTGCCACCAGATTGATGAAATGCTGGCCTTGTTTGTCTTTCCAAACGGCCTCTTTGTTATACGAATCCAGAAGCAGGTCGAGTCCGAGGCTGTTGGGAAGATCAGTATCCACGCGTTTTAACGCTTTCCGGTCTTCTTTCATTACAACCGGAAACAGCAGTGAGTATTGATCTTTTTTCTGTCCGTCGGGGCTGAAAGAGATTTTCAGGCCGCTGGAAAGGATGTTTTGAATGGTGGTCGGATCCTTGGTTTTCAGGGTCAGATAAACGTAATGTTCATCATTAATGATTCCGTATCTGAGCCTTGATTTCTGATCCTGCTGATCTGGTTTGACTTCATCCACATATGAAAAAGGCGCGTTCCATTTCGACTCATATGTCATGGTTTTTGAGGAACTACATCCAGCGAGGGCAGCCAGCAGTAATAAACACCAACTGTTTTTTATGATTTTCATTTTAACTAAGCGTAACGATTATGAATAATTAATAAACGAAATCCTTCAACCAATCATTACTGCAAACGGAAATAAATCGTCGCGATGAAATCGTCGCGATGAAATCGTCGCGATGAAATCGTCGCGATGAATAAGACTTTCCACATTTGGGAAATATGTTTCCGGCTGATTGTCTGCTAACGCTATTCCTCTCCCAGCAAGGCGGCAATCTTCCGGTGCAATTTTTCCGGCTCAAATGGCTTGGATAATGTATCATTCATACCCGATGCCAGGGCCTGCTGAATTTCCTCAGGCAACACCGTGGCCGAAAGCGAAAGAATCGGCGTTTGAATCATCAGCTGCTTCCGGGCAAAGCTTGCGGCCTGAAAGCCATCCATTTCGGGCATTCTTGTATCCATAATGATCAGGTCATATTTTTTTTCCCTCAATGCATCAATGGCTTCCCGGCCATTCAAAACCATGGTCGCATCCAATAACCAGGTTTTCAGGTATTTTTTCAAAAGCAATGCGTTGATCGGATTATCCTCGGCTACCAGGACTGTCTTCCCCGTAAATGGCGGCAAATCCTGGAATGCTACCGAAGGTTTTGGCTCAACGCTTTTTTCATTGGCATCCGGCAGGATTAAGGTGAAGAAGAACTGGCTTCCCTTATTGGATTTGCTGTTCACTTCCAGCTCGCTGCCCATCAGCCGCACGAGCTTTTGAGAAATTGTCAGTCCAAGGCCCGTTCCTCCGTATTGATGCGACGTGTTTTCAGAAGCTTGTCCGTACTCCGAGAAAATATTGGCAAGGTGCTCCTCAGACATGCCTATGCCCGTATCGTCGACGCTGAATTTAATCTTGTGGCCAAACTGCGTTTCTGAGATCAGATCCACACGGCAAACGACTCCGCCTTCCTGTGTGAACTTTAATGCATTGCCCACCAGGTTCAGCAAAATCTGGTTCAGGCGCATTCCGTCGGCCATGACGCATTCCGGAAGATTTTGATCGATAGCCAGGCTGAGGTTCAGCTTTTTCTCATCTGCTTTAAAGCGCATCAGGTCAATAATCCCTTTACCGAGCACACGGAGGTCAGTGGACGTCGGGATAATAGAGAATTTCCCTTCGTCAATTTTGGATATATCCAGAATGTCATTGAGAATGTTGAGCAGGGATCCGGACGACTGGCGCAGCATGTCGATCAGGTCGCGCTGGGATGCGTCGAGGGGTGTTGCGCTGAGCAGATTCCCCAGCCCGATGATACCGTTAAGCGGTGTACGTATTTCGTGGCTCATGTTTGCAAGAAATGATTCCTTCGCCTTCCGGGCTTTCTCGGCAAGACTTTGTGCGTCGATTAATGCTCTTTCATGCTCTTTCCTTTTTTCTACATCATGCAGGTTTACAAACAGGAGCCTGTTTTTATACATAATGCGCAATTCGAGCCAGACAGGTTGTCTTAACCGCCCGAAGAACCGGTCTTCCACAACGATGGTTTCCCCACCTACGTAGCTCTTCCTAACCAAAACCTCACGTAAAGAAGCATTTCCAGGTTCTACCAGCAGATCCAGGATTGTGGTTCCTACCAGGTGACTGGGAGATATTCCAAGAATTTTTTCAACTGATGGGTTAATAGATATAATGTTGCCCGTTTCCGGTTCAACGGTTGCAATAATGTCGGGGGAATTGAGAATGATCGTTGCGTAATTTTCAAGTAATTTGTTCTTGTCACGAATCTCTTTCTGGCTCCTGGCCAGCCTGATCAGCGAGTCGACCTTTGCATTGGTTATATAAGGGTCCAGCGGTTTGTACAGATAATCGATCGCGCCGGTTTTGAGCCCGCGCACCGCATAGGTTGTTTCTTTCGAAATGGCGGTCACAAAAACGATCAGAATTTCTTTGGTCTTCGGATTGGAAAGCAAGGTTTCTGCAAATTCAAAACCATCCATACCAGGCATCTGGACGTCGACAAGTGCCACCGCAATCTCATTTTCCCATACTATGCGCAATGCTTCGTTGGCAGAAGTTGTGGAGTAAATCTCGATATCATCCCTGCTTAGAATCGCTTTCAACGAAATGAGGTTTTCTTCACGGTCGTCGAGCAGCAGAATTTTTGTGTTTTCCATCTTAATTTATTCTATGAAAGTAGATCGCTGATCGTTTCGTAAAACCCATTCTCCTCTAACAGCTTGTGTTTTTGATATTTTAATAATGCTTCTTCCGGCATGCGCGGAAATTCCGCAAACGCCGGACTTTGCACATAGGTCGGACAGCCCTTTTCGGCCAGGAGTTTTAATCCCGCGGCTCCATCCTGGCTTGACCCTGAAAACAGCATAGCGGCTTTCAGGGGAATGCCTGACATTGCCGCAGACATAAATGTCGCGTCAATGGACGGTCGTGAAAAAAAGTCCGGCTCTGTGTGATCGTAGTAGAACCGATGATCCTCTCCGACCAGAAGATGATAATCCGGCAATGCAAAGTAAATCGTGTTCGAGGTAATCGGATCAAGATGATGCGGTTCGCTCATGTGAACATCGGTTTTTGTTTTAAATAAATCAGGCAACACCGATGAACTGTATCTTCCCCTATGCAATACGAAAATAACGGCAAACGAGATCGGTCCCTTTAAAAGTTTAATAATGTCTTCCAGGATCACAAAGCTTCCCGACGAGCCGCCCATTAGTACAAGACTCAGCGATTCATCTTTCGCGCTGTTCATTTGATTTTCTGATAAATGTTCAGTGCACTGTCAATTATTTTGAAATGGGCTTCAAGCCCCGAATAACGCAATGTTTCTCGTTTTCCCAAACAAAGAAACCCTAACATGCTCAAACTATCATAAAGAAGCTTGAAAACCTGCTGCCTCAGTTCAAGCGTAAAATAGATCATTACATTGCGACAGCTTATAAATTGAAACTCATTGAAAACCCCGTCACCGGTAAGGTCATGCAATGAAAAAACAATATTTTTCCGCAATTCCGGGGATATAACGGCTTTATTGTAAGCGACATGATAATAATCCGATAATGAGCCATTCCCCCCCGCCAGGAGATAATTTTCGGAAAATGATCTTGCGTTTCCCAAAGTAAAAACCCCTTCCCTGGCCGAAGTAAGCACCTTATTGCTCAGATCAGTTGCATAGATCAGCGAACGGCTCATGAGTTGGGCCTCTTTAAGCAGGATTGCCATTGAAAACGCCTCTTCGCCCGATGCACATCCGGCCACCCAGAACCGCAATGACGGGTAAGATTCCAGGTAACCAAATACTTCCGTCCTTACCCGTTTGAAATATTCGGGATCGCGGAACATTTCAGAATAATTGACCGTCAGTTCCTGGATCAGGTCGTATACAATGCTTCCGCCGGGCTCGATGTGCTGTATGAGCTCGTCCAGGTCCATGCCGTATTTAGCCAGGTAACGGCCCGCTCTTCTCAGCAGCGATGGTCGCGCATAACCGGAAAAGTCGAAACCGGAAATCTCGCGGATGCGGACGATCAATTCTTCGAGCTGTGAATATTCTAAAACAACCATATGTCAGGCTGAATGCAGCCACACTTTAATTAATGACAGCAACTTATCCACGTCCACAGGTTTGGAAATATAGTCATTGGCACCTGCCGCAAGACATTGTTCCCTATCGCCCTGCATCGCCTTGGCCGTTACCGCAATGATGGGCAGGTTGGCCCATCTGGGCACTTCCCTGATCTTTCTCGTCGCCTCTATCCCATCCATTTCCGGCATCATTACGTCCATCAGAACGAGATCAATTTCGGGTGTATCTTCCAGTTTCTCAATGGCTTCCCGGCCGTTCGTAGCGATTTCGATCTTGAAACCCGACTCTTCGAGCACCGCGCTCAAAGCGAATATATTGCGCATATCGTCGTCAGCGACCAGTATTTTTTTACCTACGAAAACATTCTCGGAATGGACTACCGGATTGCTGAATGCATCCCGTTTCTCAGGTCCTTTGAATGTTTTGGGCTGAATGTTTTTCAGGAATAATTTTACTTCATCCAACAACCGCTCATTCGACTTCTTGGTTTTCATCACGACCGGATGCGCGTATTTCATTACACGTGTTAGGTCCGCCTGGTCCAGATCCTCCGCTGTGTTAATCACAACAGGCACTGCGCTCCAAACTGAATGCTTCTTGATCTCGTCCAGCAAATCGAGGCCATTCATGTCCGAAAGCCGGATATCCAGAATGATGCCGTCGACCGTTTTTGTATTAAGTATCTCTAATGCTTCGGCTGCTGAAAATGCATATAGCACAAAAATGTTGTTCGCAGTCAGGAAATCTCCCAGATACTTGCTCTGATACTGATCGTCTTCAACGAGCAGGATCTTTTGCTTTTCGGTCTTGCCGGATTCCAGTTTCAGCAAAGTAAATATATGCTCCGCCGATTTCTCGTCCACGGGCTTTTGCATAAATCCGATTGCTCCTTCCTTGACCATATCCATGTCCAGATAGGAACCCGAAGAAACCGTGTGAACAGGAATGAGACTTGTTTTTGGGTCTGCTTTCAGTTCTTTCAAAACTTCATCCCCGGACATATCGGGCAAGTGCATATCCAGAATGATGGCCGTGGGCCGGAAACTCTGCACCAGCTCCATGGCTTTCCTGCCCGTGTCGGCTACTACTACTTCAAATCCGCTATCCCGTGCTTTGGACGACATATCCGCCGCAAAAATCTCATCATCTTCAACCAGTAGCAACCGGTATTCTTTGCCGTTCTCATGCTCCGGCACTTTTGCCACCGGCTTCTGGATTTCAACCATTTCAAGAGGCATCACTGCGGCTTCCGAAGTCGGCTCCTGATCTTGTACGGGTATTTTTAATGTGAATGTTGATCCTACTCCTGCTTCACTTCTTAGAGAAATGGAGCCTTTGAATAAATTAGCGAGCTCACGGCTGATGGAAAGTCCCAGTCCCGTTCCGCCATATTTCCGGCTGGTAGAGCCGTCGGCCTGCTGGAAAGCTTCGAAAATGGACTGCTGCTTTTCAGGCGCGATCCCGATGCCGGTGTCCGAAACTTCGAAAAACAAATGTGACGCTTCTTGTCTGATATTCAACGAAACTGTGCCCGGCGCCGAGGTGAATTTTACAGCATTGGAAACAAGGTTCCGAATGATCTGCAACAATCTGACCTGATCCAAAAACAGTGTGTCAGGGCAAGACTCAGATTTTTCAATTTTCAGTTCCAGTCCTTTGTTCTCCGCTATTTTCTGAAATGTGTTCCTGACCTCGGATAACAAAAGTTCGGTGCTTACATGCTCGTGCATCAGCTCTATCTTACCCGATTCTACTTTTGCAAGATCGAGAATGTCATTGATCAATGTCAGCAGATCATTGCCAGAATTGAAAATTACAGAAGCATAGCGCTGTTCTTCTTCGTTGAGCCTCGCTCCTTTGTTTTCGCCCAGGATTCTGGAAAGGATGAGAATACTGTTCAATGGGGTCCTGAGCTCATGGCTCATATTCGCCAGAAATTCGCTTTTGAACCTGCCGCTTTTTTCGAGTTCGTCGGCTTTGATCTGTATCTGATCACGCGCTTCCTCAATGGTGCTTTTTTGCTCTTCCAGCATAAAAGCTTTTTCTTCCAGCTCAGTATTAATTTGTTTCAACTCTTCCTGCTGCACCCGCAATTCTTCTTCCGAAACCTGCAAAAGCTGCGTCTGGCGCATGAGTTCCTCGTTCGTAACCCGCAGTTCTTCCTGCTGGCTTTCGAGTTCTTCCGCTTGCAGCTGGGTTTTTTCGAGCAGCTCATTGGTGGTCTCACGCGCATGTGCAGCCACGATGGCAACGGCAACATTGTCCGAAACCATTTCCAACAATTTGGAAACCTTATCGCCGGGATCATTGAGATAACCCACTTCTATAACCGCCGTCACCGCACCTTCAAATGAAACAGTTTTGATATATACCATGGCAGGGTTGGTACTTCCCGTCGTGCTCGCAATTTTAAAATATGCGGCGGGGACTTCCACTTTCCTTAGTCCTACCTGGTCAGATGCCATTTGCCCCAGCATACCCTGACCAAATTTGATTTCATCCGGAACTGACGCAGCGTTTTCAATTCCATAAGTGCTGGCGAGCTGTAAAAGATCTCCCGAGCGGTTGACCAGATACATGGTCCCTACCGGCGAGCCGGTGACCTCTACAAGCTTATTTAAAAATTTGCGCGCCAGTTCGCGATGTGTGGGCTCTCCGCGAATGGCCTCTGCAAGTTTAACTGCATTGTTTAATATCCAATTTTTTTCCTGATCCTCAATCGACAACTTTTCGAGCTGCTTATTAGCATTAATCGTCTCATTTTCGGAAGCGATCTGTGCATTATAGGTTCTTCTGATAAAATAGTATAGCAGGAAAACGACGCAAAGGAACACGAGCGTTCCAAAAACAATGTATTGTGTCGCCTCGGATGAGCTGTCGGCAGCAAGTTGCTCACGCTCTGCAAGCAAGCCTTCTTCCTGGTTTTCAATGCGTTTAAAAACAAAATCGATCTGTGAAGAAAGGACTTTTCCTTTTAAGACGATCGCTTTAATGGTGTCGGGCTTGACATTTCCGGCTTTGAGCAGCTCATATTGCTGATCCATCAGGTCCAGCCGCACTTGCATGATCGGCATGAGTGAGTCCAACCGGCTTATTTGTATTCTATTATCCCTTACCAACTTCCGCATGGCATCCAATTGCTGCCATACATTGTCAGCGGCCTGGCGGTAATTGTTTTCGAACTGTACATTATTGGTGAGCGCATATCCCCGGACATTGGATTCCGCAGTAAGCAGCTTGTTACGGACATTCGTTGAAATGGCCATTACTTCCCGGGTATGGTTCACCCAGCCGGTATTTTCCTGCTGCATCTTTATCGCATTGTAAGACGTAAGCCCTACTACAACAACTAAAACAATAGAGAAGATTATACCAATTAAAATCTGTTGTTGGAAAGATAGGCGCATAAACGACAAATAGCGGAATGGACTTGCTGAGGAATTTCCGCTAAATATCAGGAAAAAAACGGAAACCCCTCTTGATATGAAGCGTTTCCCCTAACTATTTTATAGAATTTCAGCGGATATTAAATATAAACTACTTCTACTTCGAACTGTCCTATTCGCTCGATTTTGCGGTAACCCATTCAACCAGTTCATTTTCCAGCGTGATCAGCACACCGCGAGACTTCTTGCCCGCGCCATCGTATGTTTTGATCAGCTTCCGCAAATGCCTGCGCGGCTCGTCGGCATTGCTTCCCCCCACGAACGACATGAAAATGAACTCGCCGTTCGTTTGCTCTACAACCCGGTCAATGTGCAGCAACTTGCCTCCTGGTATTAATAACTCTCTGTTTGTCTGCACCTTACCAGTATCCTGATAAAGATTTGACAGCTCGGGATCGCTCAATAAATCCCTGGTTTGTGCCTCAATCGCTGCTGTTTCTGCTTTGGTAAAAATCCCCTCGCCTACCAGCCGGTCCAAGGCAAGTGGCAGGTCGGAAATGGTTTTGAGGCGGGTTAAGAGGTAACGTATTTTTTGTAAACGGTCATGTTTGGGTTCGAATGTTTCCACATCGAAGATCCTGTCTGCCATTCTTCTGAGGCGCAAGGATTCCGTACGATCATTACTAAGAATGTGATTCAATACAAATGGCTGTGCATCAGACTTCCTATGCGCGTGCATGGGTTCGCTATGGCCATTAGCGATGACGTATCTGGACTCACTTTCATTCCAGGCAGGCTCAACACCCTCCTGCGCCAGATAACTTTGCAGCCAGTTGCTAACCTGCTGTCCCGATTCCCACTTTCTTTCGCGTTTGGCCAGGATATACAATCGCTGCACGGGACGCGTGAAAGCGACATATAACAAATTCAGATTTTCAACCAATGTGCGTGTACGCTCATCTGTATACTGCGTGGCAACGACGGTGTTTTCAAGGTCTTTCACGACTGAGACCATTGAGCTCCTCAGCTTTTTTTCGGGCTGATTGGCCAATGCAAGTTCATCATAATCGACATCATCCAGATCGAGCCATAGGCGGTCGAGCTTGGCATTAGGCGTCACTTTCCAATGTGCATAGGGCACGATCACCACAGGATACTCCAAACCTTTCGATTTATGAATGGTTGTAATGCGGATGGCATTGGTTTCGTCTGGGATTGTTATAGAAAGCTTATGCCTTGCCGATTCCCAATAAGTAAGGAAATCGCCGAGGTGATTGCTTTTTCTGTTTCCAAAATCCATCACCACATCCAGAAAACGGAACAGATATTCGTTCTCGAAATGGTTTGCAAACAATCCGAAACGCTGCATCAGCTGCTCGCTCAATTCGAACACGGACAATTGCCGCATTCTGAATGAACTCAGGTTAATGTTCCATTTTTTAAAATATTCCAAAAATGTATCCAAACCACTCTCTTCGCACAAAATGCGTATCTGCTCGTATTCACTCGCTGCCGGATTCTCTCTCCTGACGACGTGATGAAATAAATAAGCTGCCTCGTAACGCGCCAACCGGTGGTCGGAGCTAAGCAGCACTTTCATAAAGGAAATGATAAAATGCACCGATCTGGAATAGCCTAAGGAAAGCGCATCGTCCGATATCAAGGGTAATCCTGCTTCTTTAAGTGTGCTGGCCAGGGCAGTTGCTTCCCTTTTTTTTCTGCACAAAATAGCCATGTCACGCCAGTCGTAACCTTGCATTTTCAACTCATTCACCAGTTCCAAAGAACGCCTGACAATGCTGTCGGTGGCTCCGATCTCTTCCGTCTCGTCGTTTTCCTCATGCAGTTCGAGAAACTCAATTTCAACATGGCCGCCATTCGGCACATTATCTGGAATTTCCTGCTGGAAATTCTGATCATAGACATCCTGGATAAGCACATTCTCCGCGCCGACCGTTTCGGCAACGAAGGCAAAGAAGTTGTTATTGAAATCCGTAATCTCCCGACGGCTGCGCCGGTTGACTTTCAAATGATTTACATCCAGATAATTATCCAGGCTGAGTAACCGCTCGGCATTATACGAACTGTTCCCCAACACATTCGCCAGCGCCATCACCTGGCTGGTGGCGAGATGTAAAATAAGGTCCATATCACCGCCCCGGAACCTGTAAATTGATTGCTTGGCATCTCCTACGATCAGATTGAAAAAACCGCCTGATAATGCATTCTCAATCAGCGGAAGCAAATTGGCGAATTGCAGCTTGGATGTGTCCTGAAACTCATCGACCAAAATATGGTTATAGCGCTCTCCTAACCGCTCGAAAATAAATGGGACAGGCTCCCTGGCAACGATTTCGACGATCTTTCGATTGAAGTCTGAAATGTGAACCTGGTTATTTTGTTTCAAAAGCGCATCAAATTCCTTCCTGATCTCACCCAGCAGCGACAGGTTATAAATGTGCCTGTCCAGCTGTCCGTAAAGCGTAATTTTCTGCGTTTCGGAAGTCCGGATGTTCTCGATCTGGTGAAAATAATTTTCCAGGTCTGTCCTAACCTTCTCAATTTCGTCTTTAATTAAGACTGGGGCCTTGGCGCCATACCAAACCCCTTCTCCGATGGTTTTGTAAACGTAGGAATTTGGTTCTGCCCAAATTTTCTTCCCTTCGGCCCTGTCCCGGAAGTAACCATAAATGCCTCTCCCGCTCTGGTGAAAATCTTTTTCAGTAAGAAAAGTGGATTGTATCAATTCAAATGCATGCTTCGAAAGTTTCGCCAAATGCGCCTCACGCTCGCGAACGAATGCGCGCATCTGGTTGCGTATGGCGATCCAATCCTGCATTTTAAGATCCTCCACCCGCTTCATCTGCATGTAACTTTGCTCACTCAGCAAAGTGCCAGCAGTCCCGCGGATTTGCATGGGTAGTGTGCCCCAGCTTTTCCCTTCCTCGGCATTTTCGCGATAATATCTTTCAACGATCTCTGTGAGCACCTCTTCGCCATCCTGCCCGATACGTGCGAGCAGGCGGTCTACGGCGTCGTCCAGCAAATCACTGTCCAGCTGTGTTTCAAAAATAAACGGGATCCCAAGTTCATCGGTAAAACTGCTGATAAGCCGTTGTGTAAACTTATCGATCGTCATGACCGAAAAATCGGAATAGCGATGCAGGATCTGTCTGAAAACGAGTTGCGCGCGACCGGCGATCAGCTGGCACGCACCTTGGAAAAGTTCTTGATCTTGAAGCGTATCGGGATACATTTCCGTTACCACATCACGGAGCATGGGATGTGGATCGGCATCCGAATTGAAGAAATCTGAAAAGATCCGCAGCATAAGCAGGATGCGGTCTTTCATTTCATTAGCTGCCGCATTCGTGAATGTGACAGCTAATATATGCCTGAAATAAGTCTCTGAATTGGAGTGCAGGGCAAGTTTAAGATACTCCTTGGTAAGCGTATACGTCTTCCCCGACCCTGCCGATGAACTATAAACCTTAAACACCTTACAGGTTGAAGCGAATGCCTCCCGAAATGTTAGGGCTCAAATAAAATGGTCTTGGAAGCAGTTCAAGATATGTTCCCCCTTCCAGAAAAACAGAAATGCGGTTGTCAGGAATGTAGTATTCAATTCCACCCAGAACCGATCCGCCTAATGAAATATCTTTTTCATAATTGCCATTCAAGCGTTTTGGGTATGATCTGCGGCTATTTACCTGTCCACCTAATCCGTAATAAACGTGCACGGCTTCAGAATTGAAAAGCGGCGTATGCCATAAGTAATGCACTTGCAGGGAAACGCCGGCGTTTTTGTAAATTCCTTCGTCTCCTCTGTACTTACGGTCGTTGGACAAGATTCCGCCATAAGTCCCTATCGTTACGTCCAGCGCATGAATGTTGTTGAAATACTTACGGATATTGATCCCTGTTGGCTCGCCCAATTTAAAACCAACTGCCCAGTTGTCATATTGAGCATGTGCAAAACCAAAGCTGAGGATAAAGGCAAACGTTAAGGCTAATTTCTTCATAATGAGTTTTTATCGGGGATATTGAATTTTTGTGCTCTTCTAAAAAAGCGTGCTACACCGTCACGCTTTTTGCTTGATATTTCTTCAAAGAGTCGATTAATGCTTCATTTTCTTCCTGCGTGCCAACTGTAATTCTCAAACAACCGTCACAAAGATGAATCCGAGACCTGTCCCTGACAATGATCTCTTCGCTGATCAGATAATCCATGATTGCCTTTGCTTCATCGAATTGCACCAGTAGAAAATTGGCATCAGTTGCATGCACTTTTATCACCAACGATAAATCCGTTAACATGTTACACAGAGAAGTCCTTTCTTTGAGAATTTCTGCGATCATTTTATCTTTTTTATCAATTCCTTCCAAACCTTCCAATAGCGCTTTCTGAGCTGGCAGGCTGATATTATAAGGCGGTTTGATCTTGTTCAAAATGCGGATCAGCTCCGGGCTGGCGAAGCACATTCCCACGCGGATCCCGGCTAATCCCCACGCCTTAGAGAATGTCTGGAGCACCACCAGATTCGGGTATTGATCCAGGTGTTGTATCCATGAAGGTGTGTCTGTAAAATCAATGTAAGCTTCGTCCACAACCACCAGCCCGTCGAAACTTTCGAGGATAGCCGAGATGGCGTCGGCCTGCATAACATTGCCGGTTGGATTGTTTGGTGAGCAGATCCAGATAATCTTGGTTTTCGGCGTCACTGCATTAAGCACCGCTTCCACATCAATCTGATAATCTGTCGTTAATGACACTTTATCAATGATGACGTCGTGAATGGAAGCACTTACTTCATACATTCCATAAGTGGGCGGCAAGATAATCACGTGGTCCTGACCAGGTGTGCAGGTTGCTCTTGTCAGCAGATCTATCGGCTCATCGCTTCCATTTCCCAAGAAAATACGGTCGATATCAATGTTCTTGATTGGCGCAAGCTTCTGTTTGATTTCAGACTGGTAAGGATCGGGATAACGGTTGTAATTTTCTTCCGTCACCGAGCCGTAAGGGTTTTCATTCGCATCCAGGAAAATACCTGAATGTCCTGTGTATTCATCCCTTGCCGACGAATAGGGCGCTAGTGAAAGTATATGCGGACGAAGAATTTTAGTAAGGTCAAATGTATTTTTCATGCGGTCCGTTTTATATCGCTCGGATGCGGTTATTTACTTTTTTGAAAAAAAGAATAGTCGTTTGTCAAATTCAAATGGCTCAATATGAATCACTTTCACTTCACTGGCAGCAGGATGCGACGGATTGATTAAATAATTATACTCCGAATTCACCACCACCGACGGAACTCTCAATAGCAACGACTTGCTGTCTTCCAGCCAATCGTCACCCACCGACTTGCTCCATTGCGGATCCTGTTTCCAGTCTTCCACAGTGTATGCAGCGAGTGATTTAATGTCATCAGGCACAAAAAGCACCGCAACAACATAGTCTGGAGGCGGCGTGGACCGGCTGGCATGAACCAGCACTTCCAGCATAGCAAGCGACCTGTGTGAGGACGCATAGAGCATTGGTCTGCCGGGCGAGTTCCACCTTCCACCATGGTGAAAAGCGCCAATCCCAGTCAAATCGTCTTTATAAATAGTGCGTGTAATCCTAAATAGCTCCATTAAGCAAAAATACCGTGTTCGATTCGTCCCAACTCTGTTTTAATCAGTTCTATGCCTGCGTGTGTACGCAGAAAACTGATGGGTTTCTCCTGCCCCAAAGCAGGAATTTCATTGTTGAGCCAATCCAGAAAATATTCTTTACCTAGCACCCGAACTCCTATTGAAAAGAGATCTGCAAGCGAAATGAGATGATCTGAAACAACATTGCTAAGCAGATCCACATCATTGTAACGTTGCAGGTTGCGGGATGTTACAGGCAATAATGCAATGATATCTTTCACATCCATGCCTACGGAATCCGCAAGATGCTGAATGGATGCTTTCGGCACGCCATTTGCTGCAAGGTAAGCAAGATCGAAATCATTCTTTACAGCATGCTTCAGAATGCCATAACCTCCGAGCCGTTCATTAACCATGTATGCTGTCATCGCTCTTTTGATTGAGTTGAAAAATGTCCCCAAATTTAAGACATTTTTCCAGCATTAAAAATTCCTTCCTACAAAAGACTTTTCAGCCTGATGCTAACTGCTTTCTTATGTGCATCCAGTGACTCGGCTGCTGCCATGGCTTCCACAACGGGGCCAATTTGCCGGATTCCTTCCTTAGTAATGTTCTGAATGGTGATTTTTTTTACAAAACTATCAACAGAGACGCCGCTATATGCACGTGCGTAGCCATTGGTGGGTAATGTGTGATTGGTGCCTGAGGCGTAATCACCGCATGATTCAGGTGTATAATTGCCCAGGAATATTGAGCCCGCATTGACTATTTGTTCTGAAACCGCTTCTGCATTCTCAACACTTAATATTAAATGTTCGGCTGCATATTGGTTTAGCAGATCAATGGCATCCTCCTCGTTGTCGAGCAGAATGGCTTTGCTGTTGGCAATGGATTGAGCAGCCAGATCGCGTCTGGGGAGCTTGTCCATTTGTGAGGATAATGTGAGATTGACAGCTGATAAGAGCTTTTTGCTGGTCGAAACAAGCAACACCTGGCTGTCCGGACCGTGCTCGGCCTGGGATAAAAGATCAGCGGCTACAAATGCAGGAATGGCGCTATCATCCGCATAAACGGCAACTTCCGATGGTCCGGCAGGCATGTCAATGGCGATGCCTTCCTTGCTGACCAGCATTTTAGCAGTGGTAACATACTGATTACCAGGTCCAAAAATCTTGTAAACCTTTGGAACAGATTCCGTTCCATAAGCCATTGCCGCAATCGCCTGCGCCCCTCCTATCCGAAATGCTTTGGTAACGCCCACTAACTGCGCTGCATATAAAATCGCCGGATGATCCGAAGGCGTGCATAACACAACTTCCTTACAACCCGCAATTTTGGCAGGGATTCCAAGCATTAATACAGTGCTGAACAATGGCGCGGAACCGCCGGGAATGTATATTCCAACTTTCTCAATCCCAACACTTTTACGCCAGCAAGTTACGCCCGGCATGGTTTCAATCTTTTCGGCCGGTTGGAGCTGGGCTTCGTGAAATTTGTAAATGTTCTGATAAGCCTGTCCGATCGCTTCCTTTAAAGTCTCATCCAACTTGTCAGCAGCGCCACTCAATTCTGCTTCTGTGAAAGCAATGTTATCCAGCACTGTTTTATCGAATTTCAGCGCCAGTTCCTTAATGCCTTCGTCACCTTCTTTCCTTACCTTATCGAGGATCGGATTTACTTTTGCTTCGATATCCTGTGCTTCCTGAACGGGGCGGGCCAGCAATGCGGGCCATTGATCTCTTTCAGGAAATGGAACAATATTCATACAATTATAAGATCATTTTTTCAATTGGAATAACCAGAATCCCCTCTGCACCAGCCTGTCTGATTTTCTCGATATTTTCCCAAAACTCATTTTCATTGATCACCGAATGCAAGGAACACCAACCTTCTGTGGCCAGCGGCAGGATCGTTGGGGCACGCATTCCGGGCAGAAACTTCGTAATGCTCTCCACAGCGCTGGTGGGGCAGTTGAGCAAAATATATTTGTTATTCTTCGCAACCTGAACAGACTTGATCCGGAAAAGCAATTGATCCAAAAGATCCTTTTGCACCTCCGAAAGATGCTTGCTTGCAATCATGACCGCCTCTGAGCGGAAAATGGTTTCCACCTCTTTCAAGCCGTTGCTCAAAAGTGTGCTGCCGGAACTTACAATGTCACAAACAGCGTCTGCCAAACCAATGCTGGGCGCAATTTCAACCGATCCGCTAATTTCGTGGATTTGGGCTTTCACATTATTCGAACTCAGATATTTCTCCAACAAACGCGGATAAGTCGTAGCAATGCTCTTTCCTTCAAGGTCAGATACGTTGTTGTAATCGTGCTCGCGTAGAACGCCGATTGACAATCTGCATTTCGAGAAACCCAGCTTGTGAACCGTATCCACGTCCCGATTTGACTCTTCAGAAACATTCTCACCTACGATACCCAAATGCGCCACGCCGTCCTCAACATATCCAGGAATATCATCGTCCCGCAAGAAAAGGATTTGAGCAGGAAAATTTGTAGCGTCGGTTTTCAACTTTCCGGCACCATTATCAAACCTGATCCCACACTCTTTGATCAATTTTAAAGAGTCTTCACTCAACCTTCCGGATTTTTGTATTGCAATTCTTAATATGTTGTCATTCATCGTGTTGTGGGCTTCCGCTAAGCAACGGTTTGGTCTGTAAGTTAAGTTTAGTTATTTTTTTCGGCGAGTGACGCAATGATGTCGTTAATATTTAGCTTCTGCTGCTCGCCTGTTTTCATATTTCTCAAAGTCAGCTGACCCGTTTCCATTTCATCCGACCCTATCAAAATAACGAACGGAATGTTCTTCCTGTCGGCATAATCCAGCTGCTTTTTAAGTTTTACCGAATCAGGGTAAATTTCAGCATTAATGCCCGCTGCTCTCAGCTTTGGCAAGATAGACAACCCGAAACGGAATGCTGGCTGGTCAAAGTTTGAAATCATAACCTTAGTTGCCGTCTTTTGGTTTTCAGGAAAGAGATTGAGTTCTTCCATGACATCATAAATCCGGTCGACGCCGAGCGAAATGCCTACGCCGGAAATGCCTGGAACGCCAAAAGTGCCCGTCAAATTATCATAACGACCACCGCCGGAAATGCTGCCAATTTGAACATTGTTCGCTTTCACTTCGAAAATAGCCCCTGTATAATAGGAAAGGCCGCGCGCCAATGTTACATCAAATTGGATCTTAGGATTTTCCAGCCCGAGGGTTTTTACGAGATCCCAAACTTCTTCCAACTCCTGCACGCCCTTCATTGCAATTTCCGAACTCCCCAGCCAGTTTTTCAAAGCCGTAAAAGGTTCGTCACCATCGGAAAGACTAAAAACTGGGTCAAGTTGCGTAACACTGTCGCTGGAAAAGCCACGTTCAACGAGCTCTTCAACGACTTTATCTTTTCCTATTTTATCCAATTTATCAATCGCAACGCAAAGCGGGCCTTCCATCCCATGGGCACCGATCATGTCCGCAATGCCTGTGAGGATTTTCCGGTTATTGATCTTCACGGTAAAATCATTGATCCCTAATGCAGGTAAGATCTCGTGCAGAAGCAAAACGATCTCCGCTTCGCAAAGCAGCGAATCGGTTCCTACAACATCTGCATCACATTGATAAAATTCACGGTAACGGCCTTTTTGCGGACGGTCTGCACGCCAGACAGGCTGGATCTGATATCTTTTAAAAGGCATCACCAATGTTCCCCGGTTCATCACCACATAACGGGCGAAGGGAACCGTAAGGTCGTAACGCAGTCCTTTTTCAGAAATTTTCGAAGTTAATGGTTTTGAACCTTCCTGCCAGTCCGCATCAGTAAGCTTTCCGCTAAAATCTCCGGAGTTCAGTATTTTGAACAAAAGCTGATCGCCTTCATCGCCATATTTGCCCATTAGAACCGAGAGGTTTTCGAAGGCTGGTGTTTCCAAAGGCAAAAATCCATATCGTTGGAAAGAGCGGCGGATGGTGTCAAAAATAAAAGTACGTTTTGCCATTTGTTCGGGACCGAAGTCTCGGGTTCCGCGGGCAAGGGATGGTTTACTCATTGAATTCATTCGGTAAATGTACTGCGCACCGGAACCTGAAAGCGATGAACCGGCAAGTGAAGTTTGCCGGCTATCGAACGTCAATTGGTGTCAGTATTTGTAATTAATTTGGCTTGTAGGCCAATTTAACCGTAAAGTTAGGGCAGGTTAGGCAATATTTGTGACTATTGTCTGCATTATTTACATGAAAATGATTAATTTTGCGGCTCTTTCACAAAACAATATTTTACAATGGGAGTTACGGAATTAAAACGTAAGAGTCGCAGAAACAAAGCAGTAGCTAATAACCGCACAGCGAAAATCAAAGATCTTTTACGCAAGCCAGAAGTACGCAACGTTGATGTTGAAGCAATAAAGGCTCAGTTTGAAGCTAATAAAAAATAATTTAGCATCTACGAAAAGGAATTCAACTAGTCCCTGTCAATCTGTTTTGGTAGGGCTTTTTGCTTTTTTACCCGGTTTATGCTTGCTGGCAGACTTAATGTTGATTTTCCGAACAAGCTGACGCATGCTGCGCCGGGTTTCCCTGCGGACGTCCAGTAGTATCCGGAACCGGAGGGCTTCGCCAAACATGATGAGGCCGCCATTGATCAGCGCAAGACTATACAATCCCAAAACAACCCAAACCTGCGTAGGAACTCCTGTCCGGCGCTGGTGTGCTGCCTCGCTCAGGACGGTCAGGCCAAAACTGAAAATCAACAAGCCGAATGGAGCCAATATCATCCATTTCGTACGCGTTGACATTCGTTTAATTAGCCTTTTGCCAGGTGGTTTCGGATCGATTGATGGAATCATTTATTACTTTTTTCCTTATTATGATCCTAAAATTATTAATTTTTAGTTAATTGATTTAATGAAATCCATCATTAGTTTAGTATTAAGGTATATTCCCCGGCCCTATCTGCAACTGGTCGGACATTGGGTTGCCCGTTTTCTCAGCATTTTTTACATTGGTAATCAGGTTGAATGTCCTGTTTGCGAAAGCCGTTACCGGAAATTCCTGCCTTACGGCCGCAACACTTCCAGCCGTGAGAACGCACTTTGCCCGAGTTGCCTTTCCTTAGAGCGACATAGGCTAATGGGTCTATATCTTAAAAGAAAAACCAATTTCTTTACCGCCAACCTCAAAGTCCTGCACGTAGCACCAGAATATTGCTTCATAGATCGCTTCGAGCAGATGAAAAACCTGGATTATATTACAGCTGACATTGAGTCACCATTGGCAAAGGTGAAGATGGATATTCATTCGATTCCGTTCCCAGAAAATACATTTGACGTTGCCTTTTGTAATCACGTAATGGAGCACGTGGACGATTATATTCTGGCGATGAGCGAGCTGCACCGTGTTCTAAAACCTGGCGGCTGGGCATTGATCCAATCGCCACAGGACATGAAGTATGAAGTGACTTATGAAGATGCCACCATTACAGATCCCAAGGAAAGGGAAAAGTACTTTTTACAAAATGACCATTTGCGGTTATTTGGACGAAATTATGGTCGCGAGTTGGAGAAAGGTGGTTTTACTGTTAAGGAGGACCGATTTGTGATGGATGAGCTGACCAAAGCGGAGGTTAGCCGGTATGCTTTGCCTGGTGAGGAGATCGTTTATTTTTGCCAGAAGGCGTTGTGATGGAGGCTGCCGGGTCGCTAGCGGATCATGCGTCTGAGCAGATGGCGGATCATGCGACTAGACAGTAGCAGACCATCCTGCTAGACAGCAGCAGACCATCCTGCTAGCCACCAGCAGACCATCCTGCTAGCCAGCAAGCGGCCTGGGGTTGAAACGCCAGGTTATAATATCTTCACCTTAAAGGGGTTTACCCCTGTTCCATATTTTGGCCAGGGGTTTTAACCCCTGGTTTCCTGGTTCTTTTGCGAAAAGGCGTTGTAGGCGGCCCTGGGGTTGAAACCCCAGGTTGTGATATCTGGTGATTATGATATAATCACAATCGAAACCAAGATAATATCGTCAGATATGATAGATACTTTAGCCCGGGGTTTCAACCCCGGGATCCCGGTAATTTGGAAGCCAATGTTATGATGGATATTCGATGGTCGCGCCGGTTTCCCGGTGCGATTTTTTTTCGAAAAGCCGTTTCCATCCTTCTTCCATAAAGCCGATTCCGTAGCCGAAGAGCTGGACAAAAGCGGCTCCTATGCCCAGAAATGCAACCTCAGCGCTGCCTGTTTTTCTGAATGCATCTATAAAAAGAAGTGCAATGTATGTGGCTAATCCAATCAGGCCCAAATAGAAGAATGGCTTGAAGATCAAAAACCAGAGGGGGATGCTGCAAACTGCCAAGGTAAAAAGCAGCGGGAATGTGTGCACGAGTTTCAGTTCATCCGGGTAAAACCGGGCAATGTTGATCCTGGCTCTTCCAAAAAATTTCAGTTGTCTGAAAAATGGTATGAATTGCGTGCGGCGCTTGTGGTAAATGAATGCTTCCGGGATCAATGCAGAGCGAAATCCGAGCCGTAGAGCAGCAATGCTGAACAAAATGTCCTCTCCCATCCGGCTTGTTAAAAATCCTCCTGTTTTTTCCCAAACCTGCCTGGAAAGGCCCATATTAAAGCTTCTGGGATGGAATGTTCCGCCCATGTTATTTTTCTTTCCCCTGATCCCACCCGTCGTGAAAACGGAGGTCATGGAATAGCTGATCGCTTTTTGTATAGGCGTAAAAGAAGGATGATCTGTGTCGGGGCCACCGTACAGATCGACGTAGTGCGTATTTAGCTTTTGCTCGACAACAGCCAGATAGTCAGGTTCAACCAGCGCATCTGAATCCAGCAGAATAAAATAGTCTCCCGAAGCACGCTCGAAACCGTGGTTTCTGGCAAAGCCCTGCCCACCGTTTTCTTTGAAGAAGTATTTAATGTTCAGTTTATCTTCAAAAGATTTTACAACCGCATCCGCCATGATTTTTGAGCCATCTTCCACAATGATCACCTCAAAATGCTTAATAGTCTGGTGCACAAGACATTCCAGCAATTCCTGCAACTCGTCGGGACGGTTGTAGACAGGGATGATGATGGAGTATTGGCGCATTAATTAATTTTGAATGAATGAATGAGCGGTCGCCGCTGCGATGAATGAGTGAATGAGCAGTCGCGGATGCGATGAATGAATGGTCGCCGATTTTTATAGATCTAGAATCTCTTTTAGTGATTCTTCATTAGCCGTTATGATTTTATCTAAGTGTTTGTCTTCCAATGCAGTGGATAGGAACATGCTTTCGAATTGGGATGGGCCCATGTAGATGCCCCGGTCTAGCATAGCGTGGAAATATCTGCCAAATAATGGAAGGTCTGACGACTTTGCAGATGGAAAGTCTGTTACGGGCTGATCCGTGAAGAAGAGCGTATACATGGAGCCGATGTGGTTTAATGTATAGTTTAAACCCAACTTCTGCATGGATGCCTTGAAACCTGTTGATAACTTCTCTCCCGATGCTTCCAGTTGCGTATAAACTTCCGGATGATCGTTCAGATAATTCAGCATGGTTAGCCCCGCTGCCATCGCAATCGGGTTGCCAGACAGCGTCCCTGCCTGGTAAACCGGACCGGCTGGCGACACCTTGTTCATAATGTCAGCCCTGCCTCCGTAAGCTCCTACGGGCATTCCTCCACCTATAATTTTTCCTAACGTTGTTAGATCGGGTGTAATTCCGAATCTTTCCTGTGCTCCGCCCTTTGCCAAACGGAAGCCTGTCATTACTTCGTCCAGGATCAGGACGATTCCTTCCTCATCACATATTGTACGCAAACCCTGCAAAAAACCTTCGGCAGGAAGGACGCAGCCCATGTTACCAACCACAGGTTCAAGGATCAATGCTGCAATTGCATTCTTGTTGGCATTTACGAGCGTTTGAACTGCTTCAAGATCATTAAATGGTGCTGTTAATGTGTCATTTGCCACACCTTTTGTAACGCCCGGGCTATCCGGTGTGCCGAAAGTGACGGCACCGCTGCCCGCAGCTATTAAAAAGCTGTCGCCGTGGCCATGATAGCAGCCTTCAAATTTGATAATCTTATCTCTTCCTGTAAAACCTCTGGCCACCCGGATCGCAGACATTGTAGCCTCAGTGCCCGAATTTACCATTCTTACCTTTTCGATCGAAGGCACCATACTTACGATAAGCTCAGCCATCTCCACCTCCCGGCGCGTTGGCGCACCGAAAGAGAATGAATGCTGAATGGCATCGTAAACTGCCTTTTGTATCAATTCGTTAGCATGTCCCAGGATCATTGGGCCCCAGGAATTGATTAATTCTATATACTCATTATCATCCTCGTCGTAAACATAAGGCCCCTTGGCTGACTTGATAAAAACGGGCGAACCGCCTACTGCACGAAACGCGCGGACGGGAGAATTTACGCCACCAGGAATGAAATGTTGTGCTTTTTCAAAAAGATGCTGACTCGTTGCAATGTTCATTGGATACGCTAATTTGGGTTACCTGTCTACTGGCGTCCATTTGGAGCCGTTATGTTTCAAAACAGGTGTAATCTGGTTCTCGTTTGCTTTTGTAAAATTAAATCCTGACAAAAGATATTCATCACCCGCCGGCCGTGCGGATTGCAAGCCGTCCTGAAACCTATCTTTATGCTTGGCAAGCATACGCATAAAAAACAATAGCTGGTCGAATCCCTGGTAAGAGTAAACGGATGGGAAAGTGTTCGTTTTGTTCCAGTAATTCTTTTGAAACTCACGAATGTTCTCCTTTTCACGGTCTACATAATCCGTATCAATCAGGTAAAGCCGGGACGCATACCGGTTAAGTCTGGACTGCTGCGCGCTGAAACTTGTAGATGTGCTCAGGACCGGAGTTGTGGTCAGTTTACGTCCGTTCAACACCTCCATCAACATTGCGCCGGAAGATCCGTCGGTAGAGAAGAGGGCGATGTGAGATGGTTTTGTAGTTTCAAAGGTGGAAAGATTGTTTTCCAGCCACTCGCGGGACGTTTGGATTTTAAGCATTTCCAGCACTTTCCCTCCCTTACTCTTCCATTCGTTGGCATATGAAAATGCCATTGCAGAGTCCTTTGACGTTCCACCGTAGTAGATCGCAGCGGACAATCCCATCGCCTGCGTTTTCATCCATTGCGCCGCTTTTTGCATTTGAAAAGCGATAGATGGATGCGCCAGGTAAATATTAGAGCCGGATTTCAAGAGGTTGCCATCGGTTGAAAGCGGATTAAGCATGATAGCCCTTCCATTGGCAACATAGCTGGAAGTGACATCGAATGTGGCAGGATACAACGGCCCGATCACCATATCAGATTGCTGAAAATTCTTATTTTCAACGATCGGCTCGACCGTTTTGGCATCAGCTCCCACGTCATATGCCCAGAGGTTTACGCTTATTCCCTCAGCGGCAAGCTGTTCTTTGGCCATTATAAGGCCCTGGTAATAGTCGTAAGCAAACTGGTTCGAACGGCGCCTGCCCGTGCTGAATTCATCCAAACGAAAAGGAAGGAGCACAGAAACATCATAGTAACCTTTTGTCCACTGCCCTTCGGATTTTGGAATGCTGCGCTTTGGCGCTTCTTCTGCTACGGCAACTTTTTCTTTTTTACTAAATTTAAACTGCTTTTGAAGCTGCTCCGCGATCTGGAAGTCAGTTTGTGTTGAGCTTGGGGAAGTCTCTATAAAGTGGACCAGGGTCAATGCAATGTCCCGATCATCCGCATATTGCTTTTGCAGTCTTTTCAGTTTAGCTAGATCCGTAATCGAGCCGAAATAATGTTGTTTTAAAGAAAATACATCCTTAGCCAAAGAAGAATCCTTGATTTTGGCCAAATGTGCCAGTCCTTCATCCGTTTTGCCCTCTTCCAGCGCAATGGCACCAAGCAAATATTGCGCATCGGCAATACGGTTCCACCCCGGATAGCGGCTTTGCAATTGCAGTAACATTTGCTTGCTCTCCCTGAAACGCTTCAATTGGTAAGCGGAAAGTGCATAATAGTAATGTGCGTAAGCTGAGAAGGTGGTTTTTGAATTGACACTTGTCAATGGCGAAAGTTTCTCCATTGCTGCGGCATAACGTCCTTGTTTATAATCTCCAAGCGCCGCTTTATATCTGCTTTCCGTTTGTGCAATATTCTGGGCAAATGCTGCATCGCTCAAACCGGCAAGTATGAAGATGACTACAATAATTGATTTCATCGTAACAGTGGGTGAAAATTGAGTAACGGCGGACAAATTACAAAATCCGGTCTAAGAGAAAAAAACGGGCAATATTTCCGGTTGGAAACATTGCCCTATACATTACGATATATTAAATCTTTTATTTCTTTTTCGAACGCTTTTCAAGCTCAGCCTGCTTCTTTTTGGCCTCTTCTGCGGCTTGAAGCGACTTTTCCAGATATTTCTGGAACTTCGTCTGCTTCTTCTCGCCATTCGCGTTTTTCTTTCTGTTTTCTTCCAGAATGTTCCGGATCTTGTCTTCATTCACAAAACGCTTGATCAAAAGCTGCTGCGCGATCGTCACCACGTTTGATACAAAATAATAGAATGTCAAACCGGCCGGAAACGAGTTAAGAACAAACATGAACATCAACGGCATAATGTAACCCAACACTTTCATGTTTACCGGGCCAGGCTGCGTTGGCGTGATCTGATTGTTATAATAAGCATAACCAATGCTGGACGCCGTCATCAACACGGTGAACAAGCTGATGTGGTTTCCTACACCAAAAGGAATGGTAAAGGGCAGCTTGATAAACGAATCATAAGTAGAAAGGTCGCTCGCCCACAGGAAGGGTTGCTGCCGCAGCTCAATCAGGTTGGGGAACAGGAAGAACAGCGAAAACAGGATTGGCATGGTCGCCAGCACGGGGATACAGCCGCTCAGCGGGCTTACGCCTACTTCCTGATAAAGCTTCATCTGATCTTGCTGTTGCTTTGCCATATCATCCGGGTTCTGGCTGCGTATCTGTTCCAGCTCGGGTGCCAGCAGACGCATCTTGGCCATGCTGATATATGACTTGTAAGTCAGCGGTGTAAGGATTGTTTTTACAAAAATTACCAGCAGTATGATTAAAAGACCATAATTGCTCACAAATTTTTCCAAAAAGTTGAAAAGCGGAACAAGGAAAAACTTGTTGATAGGCTTTAAAAACGCATATCCCAGATAAACATTCTGGTCGAAATTCTCGGCTTTAACCTTATCGACCAGGTGATAATCGTTTGGTCCAAGGAAGAACTGATAATTGGCCTCCCCTTTCTGTATGGCAGACATCGGAATTCCGGCCGAAACATGCATTGTCTTTACGATGTTAGAATCCGCAGGGTTCACGTCAGCCCTTACAGCTACATTACCAAACGGATGCTTATCCGCGATCAGACCGGCAAGGAAGTATTTATGTTTGATTGTAAACCACTTGACAGGTTCGGCCGTTTTATCCTCTTCTGTTGCTGTCGGGCTCGTCGCAAGGCTTTGCAGATCATCGGTATAATAGTTGATCGTGACCACCTCACGGTTTTTGTGCATATCATTTTCCAATTGCAGCAGATCATTGTTCCAGTCCAGCTGAACCAGTTTGTCACTTGATCCGGTAGCATTTGATTTGATGCCGTAATCGATCACATAACCGCTTCCATGCACAACATACGTTTGTTCAACAAACTGATTGCCTTTCAACGGAGCGCGGTAAGTTACTATTACTGAGTCTTTTTCCCCTACTTTCTGATTTTGCGCCTCAGTAGTGAAGAACAGGTCCGTCAAGCGCACGTCACCTGTTGTGGTCGGGAAGTTGATCCGGAAACTGTTATGATTTTCCGCAATCAGGTAAAGCGGCTTCTGATCGTAGGTTTTGTATTTTTTCAACATTACCTCTTTCATGACCCCTCCTTTGTTAGAGAAAACAACACGCGTGTCGTTCGTCTCGATAACCAGGTCTTTCGGAGCGACTTGCGCTACCGCATTTGAATCAGTGGATTGAGCAGATAAGTTGGTTGAATCCGAGACTGTTGGTGATTGAACAGAGGGTTTTGTAGTAACTTGTTTTACTTGCTCCACAGGTGCAGGTTCCACAGGTTTTGGAACCAGTATCTGGTAGCCAATCAGCATTAGCATGATTAATACTAAGCCGATGATAAAATTTTTATCCATTATTTACTTGAAATGATTGAAATAGTAAACCCGCGAGGGGACGGCAAAGGTAATAAGTTTTTTGCTTATCGGCCTTTTTTGTGATCAGTGGATTGTGGTGTTAAGCGATTCAACAGATCTCTTTTGCAGCGAATAAGTAAGTGCAGCACTCACGAAGTTCACAAAAATCGGATGCGGGTTCATCACCGTGCTTTTCAGCTCAGGGTGGAATTGCACGCCAATGTAGAACGGATGCCCGGGCAGCTCAACCATTTCAACGAGGTTGTTGTCAGGATTGATTCCGGTTGCAACCAGTCCTTTTTCCTCGAAGTCTTTGAGATACTTATTATTGAACTCGTAACGGTGGCGGTGGCGCTCGCTAATGTTCGTTTTACCATAGATCCGGCTCGCCAGCGTGTCTTTCTTGATCTTGCATGGATAAGCTCCCAGACGCATGGTGCCGCCTTTGTTGGAAACGTCCTTCTGATCTTTCATCAGGTGGATAACCGGATGATCGGTGTTCGCGTCCATTTCAACAGAATGTGCTCCATCCCAGCCTATTACATTTCTTGCATATTCAATAACCGCCATTTGCATGCCTAAACAGATTCCGAAGAAAGGAATGTTGTTTTCACGCACATACTGGATCGCAGCGATTTTTCCTTCGATCCCTCTTTCACCAAAACCAGGCGCAACCAGAACACCATCCAGGCTTTCCAATTTTTCCACGGCATTTTCTGCTGTAAGGCTTTCCGAATGGATCCATTCAATGTTCACTTTGCACTCGTTGGCTGCTCCGGCGTGAATGAATGATTCAACGATGGATTTGTAAGCGTCATGCAATTCAACATATTTTCCTACCAGACCAATGCGGATGGAATCAACCGGATTTTTATAGCGGGACAAAAACGTCTTCCACGAATCCAGATCGACGTCTTTATCGTTGTAAATATCGAGCATATACAGCGCGCGCTGATCCAGTCTTTCTTTCAGCATCAGCAAAGGAACGGCGTAAATCGTATCCGCGTCCATGGCCTCGATAACAGAATTCACCTGAACATTGCAGAAAAGCGCGATCTTTTTGCGAATATCGTAAGGAAGCGGATGTTCCGTGCGGCAAACAAGGATATCCGGCTGGATCCCCGCTTCTTGCAGCATTCTTACCGAATGTTGCGTCGGTTTGGTTTTCAGCTCTCCGGCAGAATTCAAATAAGGGATCAGGGTCAGATGGATCACAAGCGTATTATGTTCTTCCATCTCAAACTTAACCTGACGAACCGCTTCCAGGAACGGAAGTGACTCAATATCCCCTACGCAACCGCCGATTTCCGTAATAACGATATCATAATCGCCGGTTTGACCGAGCAGGAGCATATTCCTTTTCAGCTCGTCCGTAATGTGCGGGACAACCTGAACAGTTTTGCCCAGAAAATCCCCCCGGCGCTCAGCTGTAATGACATTGTGGTAGATGCGTCCCGTAGTAACATTGTTGGCCTGGGATGTGCGAACATTCAGGAAACGCTCGTAATGGCCCAGATCAAGATCCGTTTCAGCACCGTCGTCCGTTACATAGCACTCGCCGTGCTCGTAAGGATTCATGGTTCCCGGATCAATATTAAGATATGGATCGAATTTTTGAATCGTAACAGAAAGCCCTCGGGCTTGCAGTAGTTTTGCTAATGAAGAGGCAATGATTCCTTTGCCAAGTGAAGATGTTACACCGCCCGTAACGAAAATGTACTTCGCGGTCTTTCGTGCTTTGGAAGCCATAAGACGTTGCTTTTTTTCTATGATTACGGGATACAAAGATACAGGAATATTAGAAGAATCTAAGCGGGGGCTTTTTAAATATTACCGTAAAATCATTAAACACTTGTTACTCTGGAAGGTTAGCAGGCGTAAATTTTTCTGCCCCCATTTTCTCCAAACAAGCTTTTGCACAGGTTTTAAGTGCGTTTGTGACTTCATAAAATGCATAAAATTTTGAATAAAAAAAACTACAAATTTTAATTCCTATTTTGCATCAATCCCAACCTAAATCATTTTAACCAATATGAGAAAAATTTTATTTCTGCCATTTCTGCTGATATGGCTAACGCCCGCATTTTCACAAAGCGCAAAGGACGCTGCCAAAACACCGCTCAAAATCATTGTGTTTGGCGCACATCCCGACGACTGCGACCTTGGCGCCGGAGGCGTCGCATCCATTTACTCCTCCATGGGACATAAGGTTAAATTCGTTTCCCTTACCAATGGCGACGCAGGCCACCAGGATATTGGCGGCGGAGAACTGGCTAAACGTCGGCTTAATGAAACAAGGGAAGTGGCGAAGCGACTAGGCATCGAATACGACGTGCTTGACAACCACGACGGCGAGCTTTTCCCCACATTAGAAAACCGGCTGGCAGTGATCCGCAAAATCCGCGAATGGAATGCAGATGTGGTGATCGCACCCAGAACAAACGATTATCATCCCGATCACCGCAATACTGGGGTAATTGTGCAGGATGCATCCTACCTGGTAATAGTGCCTAATATTCTTAGTAGTGTGCCTCCGCTGGTTAAAAACCCTGTTTTTCTTTACTTCCGGGATCGTTTTCAGCGTCCTAACCCTTTCCGTCCGGACATTGCTATTGACATCACCACAGCAATTACTAAAAAAGTCGATGGATTGGACGCGCATGTCTCCCAATTCTACGAATGGTTGCCTTGGACAAATCAGGATCTTGCTAATGTTCCGAAAGGTCTTGAAGAGCGAAAAAAGTGGCTATTGGCAGCTACGGAAAAACGTTCTTCTATCACCCCGGAGATTAAGCTGACCGTTGAAAAATGGTACGGAAAAGAGCAATCTGAGAAGATAAAATTTGTGGAAGTTTTTGAGATAACTGAGTATGGAAAACAACCGTCACCAGAAGAGATCAGGCGACTGTTTCCAATGCTTCCACAGGGAAATTAACGTTAATAGGATTCAAATTTCTTCGAAAAGAAATATAGAAAAAGCCTCGTTCGGTCTGTCGTGTTTATAACGATTATTCGAACGAGGCTTTTCGATTTAAGAGAGAATGTTAAGCAAAATCAGGCATTTACTATGATAACCGGTCTTTGAAACTCTCGTAACCGAAAGACTTGATCAATCTAAAATCGCCACCAGCTGACACCATACCAATGGAAGGCAAGTTAACGCCGTTAAATGTTGTCGTTTTAACCATGGTGTAGTGTATCATGTCTTCAAATATGATTTTATCTCCAGACGTTAATGGTTGATTAAACGAATAGTCACCAATGAAGTCGCCTGCGAGGCATGTCATACCGCCCATTCTGTAAGTTGGTTTTCCTGCGACTGCTTCCATGCTGGCACCTGCGATGACAGGCTTATAAGGCATCTCTAATGTATCCGGCATATGCGCCGCAAATGACGTGTCCAGGATCGCGACATCGATGCCTTGACTATCCATCACATCCAGTACGCTTGTGACCAGAACACCCGTCCGCCAGGCTATGGCTGAACCCGGTTCCAGTATCACATCCAGGTTATATTTAGCCCTTATATTACTAACTAATTTTTTTAGTTTTTCAATATCGTATCCTTCTCTTGTCATCAAATGACCGCCTCCCATATTCAACCACTTGGCCTGATGCAGCAAATCTCCGAAGCGTGATTCCAATGCTTCCAAGGTCCGCTCCAATGTATCCGAACCATTCTCACAAAGTGTATGGAAGTGGATGCCGTCTATCCCATCCGGCAAGGTGTTCGGCATTTTGTCCCGCGTAATGCCCAGGCGCGAGCCAGGCACGCAAGGATTATACATATCCGTCGCGACTTCCGAATATTGCGGGTTTACGCGGATGCCGCAGGAAAGCTCATGGTCTGGGTTCGCAGCTTTGAATGCCTCTACCCTATCTTTGAACCGCTCCCATTGGCTCAGGGAGTTAAATGTGATGTGGCTGCTGCGCTCCATGATCTCTGCAAACTCATTATCCAGATACGCCGGCATGTATGTATGCGCCTGGTAACCCATGAAATCATTGATCAGCTTCACCTCATTCAGCGAGCTTGCCGTTGCGCCGCTCAAATATTCTTTCACGATCGGAAATGCGCTGAACATAGAAAAACCTTTCAAGGCCAGGATGATTTTGCAACCGGCCGCCTGCTGCACCGAATCGATCAGGCTCAGGTTCTGGCGTAAGAGCGTTTCGTCCAGAACAAAACAAGGCGACGGGATTTCGTTGTAATCGATGGGCATTTTATATAAATGAATAATGAATGAATCAGCTAAAATGTAAGGTTTCTCTATTTTTGTACACAAAAGTATAAGTTTGAGTTTCAAAAGAGTCCCAATTTTATGTTACCAATCAAAACCACGGCATGGCGTTCCTCGTATTAGACATTGAAATGACGGGCCCCGAGCCGGGCTGGAATGAGATCATACAAATTGGAGCAGAGTTTTTCGACGACAACTGGCGGTCGCTGGGCACTTACCTACAAAACGTCTATCCCGAAAACGAAGAGGCTTTTTCTGTTAAATCGGAAGAAGTGCATGGACTGTCAATGGCCGATCTGGAAGATGCGCCTATGATTTACGATGTCTTGCCGGAGTTTGAAAAATGGCTTAAAAAGTTAAATGCCGGTAAACCAAACCTTACCAATGTCATCATTTGCGGTCAAAGTGTCATTAACGACATTAATTTCCTTCGCTATGCATACCGAAATGAGAAAATGAAGTGGGGATTCTCCAATAAGCTGATTGATCTTCACACTGTATCTTATTTGTTTTTTCAAATTTTAGAGAAGAATGGCAAAACGGTTCCCCGCTCGCTGAGCCTGGGTTCAGTGGCCACCTATTTTGGTTTTGAGCGGGAAGAAGAAACCCATAATGCATTGGAAGACGCCCGACTGACCGCTAAGTGCCTGAAAGAATTCTTCAAATTAATTGACAATCTCACACTCAAATGATCGATTACAATCCTAAGGAGTGGTTTCGCTACATATTTTATTTCCAAAAAGGAGACACGGTCCGCAAGCTCATGCCGCTGATTCTGACCATTGCGGTGTATTCAACAGCCATTGCCTATCTCTTATTGATTCATTTCAAATTAAAGGAAAACACGGATCTGAAAAACATTTCCCTGATGCACTCGCTATTAGGATTTGTCATTTCGATGCTGCTCGTATTCCGGACCAATACGGCTTATGACCGCTGGTGGGAAGGACGCAAACAGTGGGGCTCATTAATGAACATCAGCCGCAACCTTGCTCTGAAAATCAATGCATTACTTGGA
Organism: Dyadobacter chenhuakuii; assembly: GCF_023821985.2. Taxonomy (NCBI): domain Bacteria; kingdom Pseudomonadati; phylum Bacteroidota; class Cytophagia; order Cytophagales; family Spirosomataceae; genus Dyadobacter; species Dyadobacter chenhuakuii. Next base: position 1,681,217 of record NZ_CP098805.1, read on the forward strand.
AATGAACATGAATTGGAGCGGGCATTTTTTATGAAGATGATTCCTAATTATGCTTTTGCTCTGAAAAATCATCTGCAGGGCGGTTACAGGTCGGAGGAGTTTGAGGATTCAGAATTGTATAAAAAAGCAACGCTTCGCGTGCACGATCATATTCCCAACCAGATTGCCGCTGCGATCTTTAGCAAAGTGATTGAACTACAAAAAAGAGGCGTTTTGCTACCCGAGCATACGATTCTGCTAAATCACGAACTGGAAGCTTTTACTAACATTTGCGGAGCGTGTGAGCGGATCAAGAACACGCCTATTCCTCTCTCTTACAGCTCTTTTATTAAAAAATTCATTTTCATTTACTGCCTGACTCTCCCAATCGGCTACGTTTTTAGTCTGCACTTTTTGGTTGTTCCATTCGTAATGTTTGTGTTTTACATTCTTGCCAGTCTTGAAGTTATCGCCGAAGAGATCGAGGATCCTTTTGGGGTAGACAGCAATGATCTGCCTATGGAGCGCATTTGCAATGGTATACAGACTTCCACACGTGCATTGCTGCAATAATGTCAGGAATGGCACAATTATTAGGAAGAAATTAGAAAACCGTAAGAGTTTGATTAAAATTGATGATTTTTTCAAAAATTTTCTTCAATCGAATTTTATCCTGTTTTCGTGATTTTGGAAAAATTTTTCAATAATCACCATCATTTAAAAACCTAAGATTGTCATACCAACAATAATTTGACAATTCAATCACCGAAAGTTACCTCAAAATCCGCATTTCAAGCTTTTTGGCTGCATTTTAGCGCCTAGCAGGATGGCAAGAAATTTTTTATATTCATGGAAATCCCGTACAACGGGAGGTTTTGTTACTCGATTAAACGGATAATATCATGAATAAGTCATCTTTTTTAGTATCTATATTATTGCTTACAGGATTGGTTACGTTCGGTGCGCAGGCACAGTCTATTGTTGATCCGGGAGTTTCTGTTCACAATTATAAACACCCAAATAAAGCTGCAAAAGCCAAGGCTAACCGCGGCAATGATGCTGTCGTTTATAATTTGAATACAGTTGAAAGTTACAGCAAGCAGCAACGCAGCCGCTACGTGAGCAATACGCCCAAGTATGCACCGCGCCCGGTGACGCTGGTAGTTACCAAGCGTTATACGCCGGAAGGAGTCGATATTAACCCATTGATTTCACCGCGGAACTACAAAACGCCAACGAACATAACGACCAGCAACAACACGCAAGTGGCTGATTACTACAATAAACAGGATAGTACAGCTTATCCTACGGTTGACTAAGCGTTTATAACCCAAAAAAAAAGCCGGTCCAAATGGACCGGCTTTTTTTTGGGTTATAAGCTACTGACTTGCTTTTTCTCGTTAAGGACTATTCGCAGCTTAAATCCAGCCAGGTCCGTTTTAACTTCCCGGCAGAGCCCATCTTTATAAGAATAGATTCCTTGTTTGCCATCGGGAAGTGTTACGCCATACTTTCCTTCTGAAAGTTTTTTGACGCTGCACATTTTCCCATATCGCTCAGAGTAAACTTCATTGATATTGATCGGCTCCTTATAGTAGAGGCCGGTTATCGTGCTGCTAATCGGTATATTCAGTGATAGCTTTGGCTTATCATCGCCGTCTTCACCCGAAAACAACACTTCGTAAGAACTCTTTGCTGCACTTTTAGTAAGTGTCTTTTCCTTCAAATCTCCATTCACATGATGCGCGCAGGTTGCTGACACCAGCTTTCCTCCTGAATAATTCGCCTGGGTCGAATATTTACCCTTGTAGAACATCACCTTGAAATCCGATTCAATGCGATGCTGCTCCAAATTATCCTTGCCCTGGTCATCGAAGACCTTTAAAGATCCGATGGTGCGTCCTGCAACGATCACGTCGTATACATTTTGCGCCCGGACCATTGAAGCCGAAAGAAATAACATTCCGAAAACCAAATACCCTGAAACTCTCATTTTATGTCTTTTTGCTGTCGAAATAGTGTGTTGCTAATATAACTCTAAACTATTGTTCCTATTGCCTTCCATAAAGATAATCAGCGATATGACAGTCCTACACGCCGCTGACAATTTTTCATAGGGTAATGTGGGGACTGAATGGAGCATTATTACCCAATCCCGGAAATCCATAAAAAACGGTCAAAATTTGCCGAATTTCAATGTGAGGTTATAGGTAATGTTGCTCAGATCGGAATCGGTAAGGCCGTTTCCTTTTGCACCAAACGCCTGCCGGTACGACACACCCGGGCTGAACCGCATCCATTTTAAGACATTGAATTCTACCTGTACACCCGGCTCCATGAGGAAGAAAAACTTAGGATCTTCGCCATCGTGATCGTCAAAATCGAAATCCCAGTCATCCACTTCCCGGCGATCGTATTGCATGGTGAATCCGGTCCCGGTTAACAAGTTGAAATTGAAATGCACCCATTTGGTCGAAGCAACTACATATTCCGTCATTAAGCCTGCTTGCCCGTATTGATAGGTCATTTTTCTCGCAGGGAACTGCTGGTCCTGCAAAGGGACGGGGATGTGATTGGTTGTGGCGGCAAAGCCCAAACCTAGCATGAAGCGGCGATTGATAAACCAGCCGCCGTAAATGCCGGGCATATTGGCATAGCTGCCATTGATTTTTGTAAACTTATTGGAGATCGCCGCATATCCGCCGGAGCGCCGAACACCCGAGCTTTTGAAAATTGTTTCGTTTTCCTGCGCCAGGATGTCTGTGGCGGAAATACCGATTAAGCAGATGGCTAATAAGAGTATCTTTTTCATCATTTTCTGATTTTGTTTCTTCTCAGACAATCCAGAAAATCGACTCCCCTATTTAGTCATGAAATTTTTAAGAAAATTATTTGGCAAGTGAAAAATCAAGTTGCTGTATCAATGCCGGGTTTTCAGGTGATAAGGTGAAGAAAACGCGCACATTGCCGTTAGAACAATTTAAAAGAAAACTTCCTCTTAACTGGTTTTCAGCCTTTATTTCCGTTGAGCCGGTCACATTTCCGGTTTGCGTGAGAATGGCGTCCAGCTCCTGCTTTCTGTGATTTACAGACCTGTCGGGAAAGAAGTTCTCTGCAAATATCCCACTCTGTTCTGCGCCTTCCCAATGCGGTAATAGTTTTAGTAATGCATCTTTTCTTTGTCTTAAAATGGCAGAAACTTCCACAGGAAGCGGTTTGAGACCTGCTAATGTAATAATCGTGTCAAGCACGGCGGTGTTAATGTTGGCCATGCCTGCGTAGGTGCGGTTGGCATGCGCAAGGATTCCAATGCCGTATTCAGGCAGGATTTGCCACTGGCTCCCAAACCCCGGCAAGCCTCCTGTATGCCCGATTCCAGTCCGTCCTTCGCAATCGCGGCTCCAACGCAATCCATAACCATAAGCGGAAGCCATCGCACAGGGACGACCATTGGGATATTTATATTGTGCATTCAAATAGCTGAAATTCCACGGCATCTGCATTTCCCTCACGTCACTTCTCGAAACCGGGCCCATTTCCGGATCATTGCTCGGCGGCCAGGCCGACAAATGAAAAGAAACATATTTACTAAAATCATCGATAGAAGTGATCAAACCGCCCATCGCACCATAAGTGCCGTCATGCTCCAATTCTTCTTCCTTCCACAATTCGTCCTCGAAGCGATATCCGTGTGCTAACAGGTTTGCAGGGGCCTTAGTATACTCCCAAATGGTGTTAGTCATCCCTAACTTCTTAAAAACAACCTCATTAATGTAGTCCTGATAAGGCTGCCCCGAAACATTGCTAATGATCTTGCCCAGCATAGCGAACCCCAGATTGCTATATTCGTAAGTCACGCCGGGGACATTTGAGAATGAAATTCCTTTTTTAATCAATTCAATAAGCTGCTCATCCTTTGTGTCCAGCTGCCTGTCGCCCCAGGGATTATCTTCCGGGAAGCCCGCTTGGTGGGTTAGCAAGTGCCTGATGGTGATAGCCGGGGCATCACTGGTCAGCGACGGCATATCTTTCAACTCGGGGATGTATAGAAAGGCGCGATCATCGAGTTTCAACTTTCCCTCCTTCCGAAGGGCCAGGATGCCCATCGCCGTGACGCTCTTGGACATGGAGGCAATCCGGAACAGAGAGCCAGGCGACGCTTTGGTCTCCGTGGCGATTTCTGAGAAACCGGTCGCGCCGGACATTACAAGCTCACCGTCCGCCACTATGCCGAACGCCACAGCAGGAAAATGGTTCTTTTCAGCATATTCATTGTACATCTTCTCGATCACAGGCAATGTGGCTTTGATCCTGGCGACCCGGTCGCCGCTGTTTTCCTGGCCAAAAGCACTTATGAATAACAGAAAATTAAGGAGTGATGTAAAGGCAAATTTCATTAATCCAATGATTTTTATGATGGCTGAAAGGTCAATTTACAAAATGGATTACGCTATTTGAAAAAAGCTGAATCAGAAAATGCTATTTCTTACTTTTGTGCAACACATACTTTTTAATATTATTTAAAAAGTACAACAATGGTGAATTAAAATGTTTGATAATCCGTTATTTTTGCATCGGAGAGTGATTCACAATAAAAGCAATCTTTGTTTTTCACTATCTTAAAAATTTGGCATCTTAAAAAAATCATAACAAATAAATACGAATTGATAGTGCTGCACACATCTGTCATTAATTTTTCTCTCCTATGAATTATTCAATTTTTGCTCCCTCCGACTCCCGAAAGTATCTGCGCCTGGCCGTGGCTGCTTTCTTCTTCGTTCAGGGCCTCAGTTTTGCGGCCTGGGCGAGCCGGATCCCGGATATCAAAAACATGCTGCACCTGACCGAAGGCGGTTTGGGGACAGTTCTTTTGGCACTTCCCATCGGCTTAATGGCCAGCTTACCCATCTCAGGCTGGATGGTGACACATTACGGAAGTAAAAAAATGGTGCTTATCGGAGCCATTTTGTATGCGGTCACATTGTCTTTTATAGGTTTTGTAACCAGGACCGAGCAGCTTGTCATTGCGCTGTTCGCATTTGGGCTCTGGGGAAACCTGACCAACATTGCTGTAAATACACAGGCTGTTGCAGTGGAACAGGTCTACGGAAAATCCATCATGGCCTCATTTCACGGACTTTGGAGTTTGGCTGGCTTTGTGAGCGCGATGATTGGCTCTTTCTTTATTTCGGTTAGTATCCCTCCTCATATTCATTTTAGCGTGATCGCGCTGGCGGCATTCATCATTATCTTCACGGCTTACAAGCATACAATGCCGGATAGCGAGAAGAACGAAGGTGAAGCGCAACCCATGTTTGTAAAGCCCGACCGTGATTTGCTAATGCTAGGTTTGATCGGATTCTGTGCCATGGTTTGCGAAGGCGCAATGTTCGATTGGAGCGGTGTTTACTTCCAGGAAGCCGTTCACGTACCTGCCTCATTGACAACACTTGGTTATGTAGCCTTTATGGGCACGATGACTGGCGGTCGCTTTGCTGGCGACTGGCTTGCTAACCGCATCGGACGCAAGAAAATGTTGCAGATTAGCGGCGCTTTGATGGGATCAGGACTTGCTATTGCTGTGTTTTTCCCATTCCTGGTTCCGGCAACATTCGGTTTCCTTTTAGTAGGATTTGGTGTTTCATCCGTTGTGCCATTGGTTTACAGCGCGGCAGGAAAATCAACCACTATGTCAGCGGGAATGGCGCTTGCTGCGGTTTCGTCGATCAGCTTTATTGGCTTCCTTATCGGACCTCCGTTGATCGGGATTGTCGCTCAGTTTGCCGATTTGAGAATGTCATTCGGGATTGTGGGCATACTCGCTTCCCTAACAGCATTCCTGTCTGCAAAAGCCAAGTTGATCCAATAATTAAGGGTTATCAAATAAAGCAAAAAGGATAGTCGAGAGGCTATCCTTTTTGCTTTATTTGATGTTTTAAAATTTGCCCAGGCGGAATGCATATTCTGGCTGTTTGACGAGCTATTAGTTTCACCCGAGAAACTGGCGGAGGTAATTTCTGCTTGTCAGGATTGCGCTTTGGACATCTGTAATGCTTCCCTCATAAGCCTTATCTTCTACTTCGATGACAACCGGACCCCGGTAACGCACGTCCGTTAAAGCCGCGAATAAGGCGCGCCAATTTACATCACCCAAGCCGGGTAATTTGGGGGAGTGATATTCCAGCGGATTTGCCATAATGCCTACCCTATCCAGCTTGTCTTTGTAAATTTTTGCATCCTTTAAATGAATGTGGTGCAGGCGGTCTTTGTAATCATAAATTGGCTTCGTTTCACTCATCATTTGCCAGATCATGTGAGAAGGGTCATAGTTCAAACCAAAAATCGGGCTTGGTATGATCTCAAACATCCTGTCCCAAACTGCAGGGCTAATAGCCAGGTTTTTTCCACCCGGCCATTCATCGTCTGTAAAGAACATCGGGCAGTTCTCGATCCCTATCTTGACATTGTTTTCCTCTGCAACCTTTACGATTGCCGGCCATACATCCGCAAATTTGGCCAGATTCTCTTTAATGCTCTTCGCCGGATTACGGCCAATGAATGTCGTAACAACAGGAATACCAAGCTTCGCTGCTCCACGGATCACCTTCTTAATGTGTTCAATATAATAACCGGAACGCTCCTCGTCCGGATCAAGCGGATTGGGATAATAACCCAGCGCCGAAATGGTAATATTTGCTTCCTTCAATGTATGCCTGATCCCTGCAATCCGCTCGGGTGTGAGGTTGTTTACGTCAATGTGCGTGACGCCGGCGTATCTTCTGCTATCCGCATTATCCGACGGCCAGCACATCATTTCTACACAAGAAAAACCGTGATTACCCGCAAACTGAACCACGTGTTCGAAGCCAAAATCGCCCAGAATGGCGCTGTTAAAACCTAGTTTAAGCATAAGGATTTAGTTTTTGAGGCAAACTTCATTAAAAAACCGGCGGCATTCAAGAATCACCGTCAATTCTATCCAAATTTTACGAGGCTTCATCAATTCAGGGCACCATTGGTAATTATCGTACGGTACGAAATCCTTTTAATTTTAGTAATATTGATCTAACAAAATCAACACTTTAGACGCATATGGCAGATTCAGAACCGGGTATCGGAAAGAAGATACTCAGCTTTTTTATCAAGGAGGGTGAGGAACCGATCAGGCCAGCAGCAGCGCCAACAACGGCAGCTCAGGCAGCACCGGAAGCTCCCAAACCAGTCATCGCGAATACCGCCCCGAATGCTGCGGGCACGGGCAACATCGACAAGAAATTCACAGAACATTTCGTGAGCCTGCTCGAAAAAGCCAACCTTCCGGGACCTGATTATTTCGAATACAAGCAGGCACTTCAGAGTATGGAAGACCTGGGATTAGGAGAGGAAAAGCAGTTCCAGGCGGCCTGGGCAAGTTTCAAGGCGATGGGTGGTGTGAAGGAAACAACGGTTTTGAACACTTCTGCCAATCAATACCTGGGGATTTTGGATAAGGACCGGGCTTCGTTTTTGAAAGATGTCGAAAGGGCGATCAATGATCGCGTGGGCGCACTGCAGGATGAGGAAAAGCGGCTGGAAGATTCCAATAAGGCCATTGCCCAGCAGATTGCGGATCTGCAAAAAAAGATGGACGATAACAAGAACCGACTCGGACAAATCTCGGGAGAAGTGGCAGAACAAAGTGCGAAGATCAATGCAAACAAGGATAGTTTTGAAATCACCTATCTGAGTTTCGTAGATCAGATCAAGTCGGATTTAAATAAAATCAATCAATATCTTAAATAACCTAACATTTCGATCAACAATGGCTACACCAGATTTTACACAAATCGGAGGCTCGCAGGAAGACCCATCGAAGCGATCATACTGGAGCAAACCCGAAGGCATAACCTCACTCCTTTTTATCGGGGGAGCCGGGGCCATAACCCTTTATTTTTGGAATAAAATCGCAGCTTTCCTGATAGAAGTAACTAAAAACACACTCTATCTTGGCTTTTTAATGGCTGTACTCGCGCTGCTTATCTTTCTGTTCACCAGCAAAGATGTAAGGACGGCGGTTTTCTTCCTTTTCAAAACACTCATGCGCAACATTACCGGCCTGATTATCAAGCTGGATCCGATCGCGATCATGAAGATCTATATTGATGACCTGAAAGAGAAAAGGGAAAAAATGCAGGGTCAGATCAATACGCTCGCTGGCCAGCTCGTGAAATTGAACAAGAACATTAACGAGAATAATGAGCAGATCAAGCAGAAATTTGCGGAAGCAAACAAAGCAAGCACCATGCTCGACCGGCCGGGAATGAAGGAAACAGCATCTTTGGCAACCATTGAAGGAGCCGGTTTACAGGAGATGAATGAAAAGCTATTTCCGTTGCAGCGAAACATGAAAACCGTGTTGGAATTTATGGAAAAAGTCAACAAAAGCGCTGACTACATTATTAAAGAAACAGAAATCAAGGTCAAACTTAAAGAAGCGGAATATAGAATTGTGAAGGAAAGCTCGAATGCATTGCGAACGGCGATCAGCATTTTCAAAGGAAATCCGGACAAAAAGTTCTATTTCGATGAGTCGATGGAATACATTCAGGACGACATGAGCCAGAAACTGGGAGAAATGAAGCGCGCGATGGACTTGTCACTGGACTTTATCAACGGCGTGGACGTTCAGAACGGGCTGCTTTCAGACAAAGGACAAGCCATGCTGGAAGCTTACAACTCCGGACAATTCAAACTCATCCAGCTCGATAATCCGCAGCCGGTGAACCGTTCGGCAGGAACTCCGAAAGATTCGAGCTACAAAGGGTTACTGGACTAGAATTCTTCCTTACTTCAATTTACATTATTCATTTTACACAAAATATCAATGAAAAGACTAACAGTTGCAGGCCGGTTGATCATTACCGCTATCATTATTGGGGCCATATTCTTAGGTTATAAATATCTCGGCGGCGAAAAAGCCCTGAACCAAATGGCCGAAGATCGTGCGCAAAGTCCGCAAACGGAAGCGAGTAACACCAACCCAGATATGCCTTCGGCCGAGACGCCTGCGGAAAATTCAGAAGCAACTTCCACAGAAGTTTCAGCATTCAGTTACACACCGCCAGCGCCAGTGGATGGCAAATTACGCGGTGTTGTTGAGCTGGGAGCAAGCGGTTTCAACTCATTCATTATTAAGGTTGACAAAGAAAAACGCTGGTCTCTTGAAAAATCAGAATTCGGAAACAGTCTTGTGACCGAAAATATGGCAACGGACGAAGACGTCAGAATTGGCCTGAAAAAGTACATTGGCGGAATGCTGGATTACGGCGTGGCCAGCAAAGACATTCACTTCGTAGTGAGTTCAGGTGCTGCGAAAGCAGATGTTACTGTAAAAATAACGCGTGTTTTGAAATCGCTCGGATACGTGGTGAACCAGGTTACCGCCGAGCAGGAAGGGCAGCTGGCTTTGAAATCAGTATTACCAGCTGACTATGCTGGCAAAGCATTCGTGGTTGACATTGGCTCCGGAAACACAAAAATCTCATGGATTGAGAATGGAAAAGTTTCTGCGCTTGAATCATACGGAGCCAAATATTTCCAGGAAGGAACAGACGATTCCAAAGTGTACCAGGAAGTAAGCGCGAAGGCCAAACAAATTCCTGAGGATTTGAGAAAGACCTGCTTCATCATTGGCGGCGTTCCCTTCGAAATGGCCAAAGAATCGCGCAAAGGAAAAGAGCGCTTCACCACACTGAGCGCGCCGCTCGCTTATTCGAAATTGACGAACGCGAAATCGAAAGCGGGTGTGAACATTTACAAAGCAGTAACAGATGCAACTGGCTGTCAGCAATTTGTATTCGACTGGGATGCAAACTTTACAATCGGCTTCTTGTTAGGATTATGAGTTGAGACGAGCTGATTCATTTTTTGGAGGAGGGGAAATTTACAAATGTAAAATTCCCCTCCTCTTTTGTTATCTTTCCCTTTTATTGCAATCTACTACATGACACTATCCCAACTCTTTAACTCCATTTCGGAAAATCCCTGGCCGCTGGCCATTTATTTCATGTTGTTACCCATTCTCGCCTGGCTCATTGGAATGTCGGCAGACGGCAGCAAGAATGTTAAACTTTGGAGTTACGTCTATGCCGTGCTCGTCTATGCAGTTTGCATCCCAGGTATTTTTGCTGTTACACTCAACATTTATCTTTTTCTTTTTGAAAGGCAGAGTGTTTGGCAGGCAAACATTATCATGCAGTTTCTACCGATCATTTCAATGGGCTTGACACTCATGTTGATCAAAAGCAAGATCCCATTTTCGTTAATTCCCGGATTTGGCAAAATTTCCGGATTTCTGACATTGATTTTTGCACTCATCGGTGTAATGTGGTTTGTCGACAGAATCCACTTAGTAGCATGGACTTACGTTCCGTTTAGTGCCATTTTGATCGGTTTTGTACTTACTTTACTAGCGATTAGGTTTGCATGGAGCAAATTGTTCTGACCAAGGGCTCGTATATTCAAATCTCAATCAGCGAAAATCAGCGGATTTTTGCTCGCGAGCTCGTGGAGCATTCTTTGCGCCACCATCACGTTGCCAATATTTGGGATAAGCACAACGACAAACTTTCACAAACCAGGATGATGCGTTTTACCGGAAGCTTGGGTGAAATCGTTTTTGCAGATTGCTATCATTTACCGCAGCCGACCAAATCCTTCGGCGCAACAGACGGGCAGGATTGGGGACAGGACTTTTTAATCAAATCCGAGGAACATTCCTTTTCCGTCGATATCAAATCCATGAAGCGCCGCACCGGCGTGCTAGGCTCCGACTATGTCCTGAACATTCCTTCGTCGCAACTGCACAAAGCAAATTCCAAAACTTCATATTACTTCTGCATCTCATTTCACCAATGTCCCACCGAAGGCACCATCGCCTCCCTACTTGGTTTCATTGATAAGGTTGCATTAGAAAAAGGAGAAATTGGAGCGTTGTATAAAAGCGGCACAAAACGCATCCGATCTGACGGAACTTCGTTTACATTTTATGAAAGTACATATGAAGTTTTGTTCCGCGATATTGATCCGCCCGTTATGACAAACCACATCAGGAAGTTGCCCGGCTTCCGGATCTGTACGTTGAAATAATGATTTTTATACGTATATTTAAATAGTTTTATTCAAGAACACACGTGTAAAATGAAAACTACAAAAGAACCAAAGGTTAAGTTGACGCTAAGTGTCAAAAAATCGGCCATCGATAATGCCAAAAAGTATGCGCAGTTGGATGGTTCATCGCTTTCCAGCATTGTAGAGGACTATTTGGTTGAATACTCAAAATCAAATAAGGCTGAGAACCAATCCGATTTTAAAAATTCCCTAGCCTATCAGCTTATGGGATGTGCGAAAGGCGGGCCGCTGGACAACATGACCGATGATGAAATCAAGGACATTCGCATGAAAGACCGTTACGGCTTATGAGGCTGTTTTTTGATACAAATGTCCTGCTAGATCATGCCCTTATGCGCCAGACTGGACAGCCTGTCGAGATCTCTTACATTATTTTTTGGGCGTTGCAAAACGATGTTCAGATCGTAATATCCTCCGGCTCCATTTATACATTTACCTATGTTTTGCACAGACAAGGCATTAGGGGAGAAAGATTAAAGATGCAAATTGAGCAATATCTTACGATGTTCCACATCTGTAAAACGGATAAACAAGTCTTTATGGATGGTTTGAACTCTTCATTCAAAGACCTTGAAGACTCCTATCAATATATGAATGCTTTAAAAGATGGGTGCGATCATCTCATCACTTCTAATATTTCTGATTTTAAGCCTTTCGCCAAAGACGCCAGCCAGATTTTTTCTCCAAGAGATTTTGTAGCCAATGTCATAGGCGCAAAGGAAGGCATCGACTTTTAATGGCTTCTCAAACACGCACTTACGGAAAGAAAAAACTCCTCGGCCAGGTTTATACGCCGCTTCATATTGTTAAAAAAATCCTTCAAGATTCCGGGTTTTATGATGCTGATCTGGCCCACAAAAAAATCCTGGACCCTGCTTGCGGCGATGGAAGATTTCTGGTTCCTATCGTTGAACACATTATCAAGACGACTCCTTCGCACCAACTTACTGATCGTCTAAACCAGATTTATGGCTGGGACATTGATCCGGATGCTTTGGAAAGTTGCAGGAAAAATTTGGATGCGCTGACCGATCCATTGGGTCTTAGTATCAACTGGAATCTAAAACTTTGCGATGCGCTCAAACAATTTCGAAAGCGTATGAAGTTTGATTTCATTTTGGGGAATCCGCCCTACATTCGCATCCAGCATCTTCCAATTGCGCAAAGAATATTTATCCAATTCCACTACGCCTTTTGTAAAAAAGGCTCTACGGATGCATATTTGGCGTTTTTCGAGCTTTCTGTAAAACTGCTTTCTCCGGGCGGGATCTGTGGATTTATCACGCCCAATGGCTTCTTAACCTCCGAAACGGGGAAACCGCTTCGCTCCTATTTTCAGCAGGAACGAAATGTAAAGCAAATTACCAATTACGGATCGGTTCCCATTTTCGGCAATACAGCAACTTATTCGGCGATCGTGATCTTTGGAAATTTGGATCAAGTACAATTCACATTTGAACAATGTGAAAGCGCTAATTTACAATACAAAAAAAGAGATATCCACTTTTCTGAACTAGCTGCATCGAAGCCTTGGCAGTTGTCGGTGAAGCGTTCTGAGCACATTAATGGGCAACGATTAGGCGACATATGCCAGATTTCCGTGGGCCTTACCACATTAGCTGATGCATACTACTTGTTTACGATCATTGGGGAGGACTCAAATCTTATTTACGCCCAAAACAAGAACGGAATGCAGGTTGTTTTGGAAAAAGACATCCTCCGACCCATCATTAAAGCTTCTAAATTGAAATCTTCGGCGGATCCGGTGACAGAATATATTTTGTTCCCTTATCAAAAAGATGCCGCTGGCAAACAGCGCATTATACCTGAAAATGTCCTTCAAGACCAATTTCCTCAAACTTATTCCTATTTTCTTAAAGTAAAACCTGCCCTGGATCGTCGTGATAATGGGAAGGTCAATGCAGTTGCATGGTATGCATTTGGCCGTGCACAGGGATTAGACAGCACATTTGGTAAAAAAATCGTGTTTTCGCCAATGAACCGCGCTCCGAATTTCGTGCTTTATGAAAATCCGGAGGTGACTATTTATTCGGGATATTTTATAAAATATGATGGCGATTATGAAGCGCTGCTGACCCAACTAAACTCCCCACGAATGGCCGAATTTATCGATGTAGCGGGTCGAGATTTTCAGGGCGGTTATAAAGGTTATAACAAAAAGATCATCGAGAATTTTATCATAACCTTAACTGAATAGCTTAAAACAGTGAATTTTATTGAATTTATTTAATGTAAAAGAACCAATAAATAAACGAACGTTCATTTATATTTGTGGTGAAATTTGATACTTTATGAATTGAGAACCAGAGACATTAACAAAGAAACGGTCATTCGGGAAAAGGCGATTGAAATGATCGTTGATCAAGGATTTGAAGGTTTAAGCATGCATAAGTTAGCGAAAGCGGCAGGCGTTTCGGTGGCGACAATTTACATTTACTTCAAAGACCGCGAAGACCTGATCCAGCAGCTGTATGCCGAGGAAATGCAAAAAATGGTGGAGGCCACTTTACGCAATTTTGATCCCGAATCCCACTTCGATGATGGCTTGAAAGTGCAGTGGCTTAACAGGATGAATTATTGTTTCGAGAATCCATACAGCATGTTTTTTACGGAGCAAGTCAAGCATTCGCCCTTGGTCGACCGGTCCAATATTGACACGCGGTTCCTGAATGCGATGCACCGGTTTGTAAATCGGGCCATTGAAAGAAATGAAATCATTCCGTTGCCGGTTGAAATTTACTGGTCGATCGCTTTCGCCCCACTGTATCAATTAGTGAAATTTCACATTGCAAAATCAAGTATGCCGGGTCGGCCGCTATTTGTTTTGGATGAAGAGAAGATAAATCTGACGCTAGGCCTGGTTATCAAAGCTTTAAAACCTTGAAACAGCGAGTTTTGGCTGTCTTTAAATTAGCTCACATGAAAAATAATCTCAACAAACAGGAATTTATCTTGGTATTCCGCACCAACATAAACCGCAAAAAACATGTTAAGTCCCTGACTCCGCTTCTCAACGGCTGCTCGGAAATCATCAAATGGAACATTGACCTATCGGATTGTGACAATGTCCTGCGCATTGAAGCGACGCATCCGCATCATGAACCGGTCATTCACCTGGTGACCACTGCGGGGTTCAACTGCGAAGAATTAACAGACTAGAAACCAACCACACCTTATGACAGAATCTAAACCAAGCACATTTTCGGGCTATGAAAAGTTTATTATAGCCATTTTAGCCACATTACAATTCACGATCGTACTGGATTTCATGGTGCTTTCGCCATTGGGATACATTTTACTCGACAAGCTCGACATCACTACGAGCCAGTTCGGGCTCGTGGTATCGGCCTATGCGTTCAGCGCGGGCGCGGCCGGCCTACTTACGGCGGGATTTGCTGATAAGTTTGATCGCAAAAAGATGCTCTTGTTCTTCTATACGGGCTTCATTATCGGCACGTTTTTATGCGGCATCGCTCCTACTTATCACTTTTTGCTCATGGCGCGCGTTTTTACCGGCCTTTTCGGCGGCGTGATCGGATCCATCAGTTTTGCGATTATCACAGATTTATTCCCGATCAATGCGCGCGGGCGTGTAATGGGATTTGTGCAAATGGCTTTTGCAAGCAGCCAGGTTCTGGGCATTCCCATCGGACTTTACCTTGCAAAGGAATTCAGCTGGCATGCCCCGTTCCTGATGATCGTGGGATTAAGCCTTGTTGTAGGTTTCCTTATTGTGACTTACATGAAACCCATTAATGCACATTTGAAAATCCAGACGCAGAGCAATGCATTCCAGCATTTGGGAAAAACATTATCACGTCCCGAATATCTTCAGGGTTTTGCAGCGACCACATTACTAGCCACCGGAGGTTTCATGCTGATGCCGTTCGGGACAGCTTATGGAGTGAACAACCTCGGCATTCAGGAAGCACAACTTCCGACTTTATATATGATCACCGGACTTTGCATGCTGGTCTTCAGTCCATTCATCGGGAAGCTTAGTGATAAGATCGGGAAGTACAAAGTCTTCCTCGCGGGCTCTGCAATCACTTGTGTAATGACCCTCATTTATTGCAACCTCAGTGTGACACCACTTTGGATTATTATCATTTTGAATGTGCTCCTGTTCCTAGGAATAACCGGCCGAATGATCTCCGCATCGGCGCTGATGACCGCAGTTCCCGAGCCTCAGGACCGCGGTGCATTTATGGGAATCAACTCATCCATCCAGCAAATCGCAGGCGGCCTCGCCTCCCTCCTCGCCGGGTTCATCGTCTCAGAAACCAGCACCGGATTTATTGAACATTACCCAACATTAGGCAACGTGGTGGTTGTTGCTGTTGTAGTGACCGCATTATTGATGTATCGGATTCATCGGTATGTTACAGCGAAGGTGCTGGCGAGCTCGGCGCATGATGTTGTGAAGCCTTCTGTTTGAAAATGATTATGTGATATCCCTGTCAGCCTGAGCGGAGCCGAAGGCGCGTCCACCTAGCAGTAGCGCGCCTTCGGCTCCGCTCAGGCTGACAGGGGACCACCAAGGCCCTATCCGGGCCCGATCAGGCTGACACGCTTTAAACCTGTAAATCAGCCACTTACGATCTCCCTAAAAATAAATTCATATAATACTTATCATTCTTTTAAAAAGATCTATACATTTACAACACAAAAAACTTTTGAGACTTTCTATTATAAGGATTAGGTATAAAATTATTTTACGTTTATTTACGTATCAAACTGGAAATAAACTATTATCTTTTTATACTTATAATACTTTTAAATGAAAATCATTAGTATTGTCAACAACAAAGGCGGTGTGGGAAAGACCACTTCGGCTCAGAGTATTGCTGCCGGTCTCAGCAAATTTGCCAATGCAAGGGTGCTGGTAATTGATCTGGATGCGCAGGCTAGTCTTACCAAAAGTTTCGGCATTCAGCATGCAGGACTTAAAAAAGACAGTGGCTCGTTCATCACCGGCGAATATGAATTTGATGAGATCGTAAAGCGGGTTGGTGATATTGATGTGTTGCCTGGATCGGCAGAATTGATACACCGCGAAGACACCATTAAGGCGGCTCCCGTATTTCCATTCAACCTGAAAATTGCATTGGAAAAAATCAAGGACCGTTACGATTTCGTGATCATCGACTGCCCGCCTGCGTTGTATGGGAATACGCGGTTGGCCCTGGTTTCGTGCCACCAGTATTATGTCCCGTTGCAGGCTGAGTTTTTGAGTTATGAGGGTCTTCGGAATTTTCTGGTTTATTCTGCGGAGATCAAAAAGATTAGCCCTAACACCAACCTGGGTGGCGTTTTTGCAACAAGATATAACCCGAAAATCAGAAAGAAGATCAGCCATGAACTGATCAACGCGACGAAAGAACAATTGGGTGATGTTTTCATGGCATCTTATATCCGGGACAATATTGCGCTTTCCGAAGCGCAGGCAAACGGAACGACCATATTTGATTACGCACCGAATAGCAATGGTGCCGAAGATTATTACAAACTGACACGAGAAATTTTAGAACGAATTAATAACTGACACGATGGCTAAGGAAAGGAAATTCGATTTTGCGCCGCTTCCGCGGGTTGCTGACATTCAGGAGGAGGTTGATAACAACAAAACCAATGAGGTTGCAGACGGAGCGCCCACCAAAGTAACATTTGATTGTGACTACATTTTAATGGAAAACATGAAAGATTACGGTTACTGGGAAGGCCTGACGCAAAAAGATATCATTCTTGAATCCTTAAAGCTGTATTTTCAGGACAAAGAAATCCGCCCAAGACCAGACAAAATTAGAAACCGCACAAAAGTAGGCCGCAAGCCAAAGTCGGTTAGTGAGTAAGATGTGTTACATCCCCTGTCACACACAACCCCTGTCACACTGAGCGGAGCCGAAGTGCGTTGCTGCTAGCAGAGGCGCACTTCGGCTCCGCTCAGTGTGACAGGGGTTGTAAACTTTATTCAATCAGCAGCTTCCCGGAAACCTCTTTTCCACCATTGCTGAATTTGTATAAATACAATCCCGTCGTTCTATTCAGATTCAGTTCTGTTTGCTGCTCGAACTGCTTTTCCATTACTTTTCTACCCTGAATGTCGAACAGCGTGAACAGGGACGTTCCTGCCAGCTTCGTAGTGACTTTCACAAAACCTCTTGCCGGATTAGGTGAAACCTGTACAAGTGCATTGGCTGGATTTTCAACAGCTAATATCGGCGCCACTTTTACTTCCGTTGTCGCGGTGTCTGCACAGCCATTTCCGTCTACCACCCGAACTTCATAAACGCCGGAATTTTTGACAGTTGCATTTTCGATCCGTGCCGTCTGGGTTTGGGATTTGAAATTTTCCGGTCCTTGCCAGGAATAATTGATGCCTCCGTTGGCCGAAAGTTCAATGGTCTCTTTTTCAAAGTAAGGGCCTGTATTGGTTGCAGTGGCTTTTGGCTGATCAAAGACGATGACTTTTGCTTTTAATGTTGAATCAGGCTGGCCGGGCGTTTTGCATGTTACAGTGTAGTCGGTTGTTGCCTTTGGGCTTACATTAATGGACAAGCCAGCTTCACCCGTGGACCAGGAAACATTTCCGGCACAGCCCGATGCCGTGAGCAGGCTAAACGCATCCGGACAAATGCCCGGATGAGAAATTTTTACCTTAAAGACAAGCGGCGCATTGCTTTTAACCAAAGTCCATTGAACCGTTTTAGTACGCTCATTCGCCCTGTTATCCCGTCTGCTTAGCAATGTTGAGTCAAATACCGAGGCAACTAAAGTGCCCGAATTTTCCTCCATATCAGTCACATTTAAGCTTATTTCGCTTCCGGTCCTGATCAACTTTCCGTCCAGGGTCCATGCTACTTTCAAGCTGTTGGGCTCGGGCTCGACCAGGGTTAATTTAAATGTTTTGGGTTGTTCCGAAAGCACGATTCCCTGCGATGGCTTAGGGAAAACCTGGTCAATCGGACTTACATATTGCAAAATCCGCTCAGCTGTGGCCTCCTTACAAACTGCACAAAATGGTCGGTCGAGATATTCCATCAGGCAGTTGGCGTGCGTTGGCTTAAACCATTTAGCGGCCTCACCTTCGCCGTGTGGGAATATACCAATGTTCGTTTCATCCAGCCAGTTCCTCCATTTTATTGTTGCCGGATCGGTAATGGCTGTCATATTAGGCGCCTCCCAGCCATATTGCGGCCCAGCCCAGTATTCATCATTCAGAAAAGAAAAAGTATGTCCGATTTCATGAACGCCAATGGTGTTCGCAGCAGAATGCAATGTATGGACTGCAATGCCGCCGCCCGAACCGCCATAGAAGGGTGTGTTAACCAGCATAACGACCAGATCGGCCGTCGGAAAGTTGAAAGCCAGCACATTCGTGAGATTCTGATAGTTTTGGACAACAACGAGGCGATGAATGTATTCGCCGAATGTCGTTCCATAATAAGTGTCCTTCTTACCGCCAGGCTGATCGGGATACGCGTCAGGTGCATTGCCCGGATTGCTTACGCCACTCTCCCTGGACGGTGTTGCAATAGAGAAAAAGTTGAAATAGTTGCGGTAAACATTGTACGGCGCGTAGTTGAGAAAGAAATCCGCAAATTTCCTGGCCTCTTCCGTAAACTTGGGAAGTTCGGCCTGCGTAAAACCGTCCCCCAGAATAACAACATTAACCCTGTTATCGATGGAGCCCTGTTTATAGATAGTATCGACCTCAAAAGTTTGAGAGAAGCAGGCAAAAGATGAAATTAAAAATAATACGAGGGTAAAAAATCTGGCCATCTATTCTAAGTTAAGTGTGTAGATTTTAATGTTTTCTTTTCCAGGCGTTATGCTGTATAATTCGATCTTTTTCAGGCCATTATCGTTTTGAATGCGAACAGAAAGCATGGCCTCTTTTGCATTTAAATTCTGTTTGGTCAAACGTCCGTCCTCGCTGGCAACCTCTACGGACTTGTAAAGCGGATGCTCGAAAACCAATGCGTTTTCCATATCATCAACCAGATAGCGCGGGATTACATGGATCCGATACGGACTATGAATAGGCGCAGTCAAATTTTTCAGCTTCCCCTTTCCTGAAACTGCATTAACCAGCTCAACCGTTTCCATTTTCCCTTTCCCTTTACTAATCTTGATATCCAGGAAAAGGATGTGGTTTGCAGCATTAGGGTCGAAATTTCTGACCTGCCGGATCGAAAGTGTTGATTCAGCAGTTTTGCAGCCCGTTAGTGCAACGCCAATAATCATTACAAGCAGAAAGCAAATTTTGTACATCATAACTTTTGACACAAAATCCCTTAAAACGGTTGCACTGCACATTGCCTAAGTAAGGATACTTTTTACCACATGGCCATGCACATCCGTGAGCCGGAACCTCCTACCTTGAAATTTATAAGTCAACTGCTCATGGTCAACGCCCATCAAGTGCATTAATGTTGCCTGAAAATCATGCACATGGACAGGATCTTTTACAATATTATAGCTAAAATCGTCCGTCTCACCGAAACTGATTCCCGGCTTCACTCCCGCCCCGGCCATCCACATAGTAAAGCAGCGTGGGTGATGGTCGCGGCCGTAATCATCGGCGGTAAGCTTGCCTTGTGAATAAACGGTGCGCCCGAATTCTCCACCCCAAACAACCAATGTATCGTCCAGCAGACCCCTGCGTTTCAGATCCATGATCAATGCAGCCGTCGCCTGATCTGTGTTTTTACATTGTTCGGCGATGCTTTTGGGCAGTCCGCCGTGGTTGTCCCAGCCTTGATGGTAGAGCTGCACAAACTTGACATCCTTTTCCAAAAGCTTGCGGGCGAGAATGCAATTGGCTGCATAAGTCCCTGCATCACGGCTGTCCGGCCCATACAAATCGAAAACTTCATCCGGTTCACCGGCGGTATCCATCACTTCCGGCACGGATGTCTGCATCCGGAAAGCCATTTCATACTGCGCAATGCGCGCGTCCACTTCGGGATCGCCGTAGGGCTCATTTTGGAGTTGATTCAGCTTTGCCAGATAATCCAGCATTTCCTTCCGGTCGGCGCCGTCATAGCCTTCGGGATTATTCAGGAAAAGCACCGGATCTTTCCCCGACCTGAACTGAACGCCCTGGTGTTTGGAAGGCAAAAAGCCGTTTCCCCAGAGCCTGGCGTACAAAGGCTGATCTTTTGCACCATTTTTAGAAACCAAAACAATGAATGATGGCAGATTCTGATTATCCGTCCCTAACCCATAACTAACCCACGAACCGATAGACGGCCTGCCCGGGAGCTGATTGCCAGTTTGGAAAAAAGTGATCGCCGGATCGTGGTTAATGGCCTCGGAATAAACGGATTTGATCATACACAACTCATCCACAACCTTAGCAGTATGCGGCATCAACTCACTCACCCAAGTGCCGCTTTTACCATGCTGGTTAAATCCATAAACCGACGGGACCACCGGCAGAGAACTCTGGTTCGCGCTCATGCCCGTAAGCCTCTGCCCTTTCCTGACTGAATCCGGCAAGTTCTGGCCAGCCATATTAACCAGTTTTGGTTTGTAATCGAATGTTTCAAACTGTGAAGGGCCGCCCGCCATGAACAGGTAAACCACCCGTTTTGCCTTCGGTGCAATGTGTGGCAGCGCTTTCAGGACTTTTTCTTCCAATGCGGCCGCCCCTTCGGTGGTGGCGGCCGCATTGGAACCAAAGAGCTTTTGCGAACCAAATAGCGATCCCATCGCCAGCGCGCCCAGTCCCAGCGAGGTTTTAACCAGGAAATTCCGCCTTTCCAGCTTTTTATTTAGTATATCAAATTCAGGGCTATTGATCCTGAACGGTTCTTTATGATGGTCTTCCATGGTTCATCGCTTGGTTAGGGATGCATCCGAATTCAATATCGTGCTTGCTACAACTGCATTAGCCGCTATTTGGGTCATATCCATTCTTTTGTCAATAACAAACTGCCCTTGCGCAAGCCAGCCCAACGCTTTTCCGGGTTCTTTGCTAAACTTTTCGACCTGCTTTCTTTGCAGATCCATCAAAAGCACAACTTCCTTCGGCGAAGGCTTTCTGCCTGTCAATCTGCGGTAAGCCATTATAATGGCATCATTTGTATTCTTCATTGAAGCCATTTGCTGCCCCATCACTTTCATGGCTTCGTTGAACGTCGGATCATTCAATGTGACAAGCGCTTGCAGTGGGGTGTTGGTTTTTTGCCGCCTTACCACGCAAAAACTACGCGACGTAGCATCGAATGTGGCGAGCGTAGGATTTGGGACGGATCTTTTGGTGATCACATATAAGCTCCGCCGGTAGATTGCGTCGCCTGAATCCCGTTGATAACTTGTATTATTAATCTCCCAAAGCCCATCCGGCTGATAAGGCTTGACGCTCTTTCCACCAATTTTTTTATTGATCAATCCGCTCGCTGCCAATGCATTATCCCGGATCATTTCGGCGGTAAGCCGGTTGGCAGGACTGTGCGAAAGTAACCGGTTTTCCGGGTCTCTTTCGCGCACTTCCTTCGAAACGTCCGAGCGCTGCCGGTAAGTGGCCGACATGACAATCAGCTTATTAAGCTCTTTCACATTCCATTCCGATTCCTGAAAACGAATCGCCAGCCAATCCAGCAATTCAAGGTGGCTGGGCATTTCTCCCTGGTTACCAAAATCTTCCGTTGTTTTCACCAACCCGGTGCCAAAGAAGTTCTGCCAGAACCGGTTCACCGCGACTCGGGCCGTCAGCGGATTGTCCTTACTCGTCAACCACTGCGCGAGTCCGTATCTGTTTTTGGGTAAATTTTCAGGGAATGCCAATATTGATTCGGGTGTGTTAGGGAAAACCTCTTCCCCGAAAGAATCGTAATTTCCGCGCAGCAAAATGTGCGCCTTTTTCCGTTTTGGCATTTCCTGCATTACCATTAATTCCTTGATATGCTCCGTAGAATCAGCCAGCGCAGTCCGGGTCTTTTGAAGATCCATTTCCGCTTTGGTAACCGATTGAGAAACAGCTGATAAATAATATTCTTTCAACACCTTCCGCTGCTCGTCCGTCCATGCGGTTTGATCTGAGGAAATAATCGACTTCCAATCATTTTTTGCTGCCAAAATGCCGATTTCAAACGGGGTTAGCGCCCGTTTGTACACTACTATATCGTCTGCCAGACCATTCTTGAAACCATTGCCACGCCACCAGGCACCTATTTGAAGGCCGGGCTGCACATTAGAATTGAATAAAATATCTTTGGTCAGCTGATCCGTTTCCGTAACCATCGCCATTTCTGCGCCATTCATAAACAGCTTAAAACCAGCAGCTTTCGACGATCCGTCATAAGTGATTGTCAGCTGGATCCATTTATTTCTCGGCACATTGTCTTTCGAAACTTTTGTAATCGCATTTGAAGGCGAAGTATGCGCCATATTCAGTTCCAGCTTATTATTTTTCAGATAGAGATGATAGCCTCGAAAATTATAAAGCCGCTCCGCCTGACTCTTATGCAAAATCACCCCCTCTTTCATTTCCTCAGGAACATTCACCCAGATCCCAATGCTGAAAGGTTCCGACTTTCTGAAAACACCGGTTTGGTTTAAATCCAAAAAAACATCACCGTCAAATCGCATGGCATAACCATCTCGATTCGTCACAAAAACCGGCTTTCCGCCCGGCTGGCCCGACTCCCGTTTCATCACCGCCTTTTCAGCCTGATTGACCTCATTGGATAAACCTTTACTGCTTAATGCGCTTTTATCAAACGAAAAATGTGCTTGTAAACCCGCCAACGGAATTCTTTCACCCGCCAACTTCCGCAAACCAGCACTGCTGAGCCATTTCTCGAAACCAGCCTGATCACTGTTTTTCATTTGCACGACAGCCTTTTGCTGCTCCATTTCCCGCGATTTCAGGAATTTCAGCATCGTCTCCTCCGCATCGGTCGGTAGCATGAGCGTTGGCGTGGGAAGGGCGTCGTCCCATGAAATTTGTCCAGCTTCTTTTACATTATTGAAAAAGCTGAACAGCTCGTAGTAGTTTTTTTGGGAAATCGGATCGTATTTATGGTCGTGACATTTGGCACAACCTACTGATAATCCAAGCATTGCATCGCCGAATGTATTGGTGCGGTCTACGACATACTCCGTTTGAAACTCTTCTTCAATGATCCCACCCTCCATATTCTGCTGATGGTTCCGGTTGAATGCAGTAGCGATCAGCATTTCTTTTGTAGGTTTTGGCATCAGGTCGCCGGCGAGCTGCCATTGCAGGAATTTATCATAAGGCAAATTCCCGTTGAATGCGCCGATAACCCAGTCGCGGTAAGGTGACATGTCACGGAGACGATCCACAGTATAGCCATGCGAATCCGCAAAACGCGCCAGATCCAGCCAGTCGACAGCCATTTTTTCGCCATAATGTGGTGAGTTCATGAGCCGGTCAACCTGTTTTTCATAAGCATTGGCCGACTTGTCATTTAAGAAGCCATCCATTTCTGCAATGGATGGAGGCAATCCGGTCAAATCGAATGATAACCGACGCAGTAAAAGTTCTTTATCTGCTTCGGCGGAAGGTCTGAGATTTTCGGTTTCCAGCTTGGCCAGGATAAAATGATCGATCTGGTTTTTGATCCAGTTATTATTTTTGACGTCTGGGATTTCCACTTTTTCAGGCTTCACAAAGGCCCAATGTGGTTTGTAAGCAGCGCCTTCTTCGATCCATTTGATCAAAATTGCCTTTTCCCTGGCGTTCAAACTCAAATGCGATGCCGGCGTCGGCATCATATAATTAGGATCGCCTGAAAGAATGCGGTGGAATACTTCGCTGTTTTTCAGGCTGCCCGGGTCAATCGCCACTTTCCCTTTATTTTCCGGAAGAACACTATATGCAGCTTCCTGTAAATCAAGCCTTAACCCGGCCTTTTGTTTGGCTTTATCCGGTCCGTGACAGGCGAAGCATTTGTCGGACAGCACCGGTTTCACATGCTGATTATAATCCAGCTTTTCCGGCAGTTCCTCGTACGCAAGCTGTACATCCTGAGGCAGCTCGGGTCCGCAAGCCAGCATTCCCAAGACGCATGACGCAAATAATATGGCTTTAACCGAGATAGTCATACCGATTTTAGTCATTTTACAAATAGGATTCAAAGTTTAATCCTAATTATTTCTCTAATCTCCATATATACGATACAGATGTCTAAATCAGGCTATGCATCTGCATGCATATCATCCCACACTTCCATCTGTCCCAGCGCTTCATCCATCCCGTTTAATCAAGCCTTTATCATAATTTACTATAAGGTTTTTTTATTCTGTTGCATTTTTATGGTGCAAATACAATCCTATAAAAATGAATAAACTTTTTCTAGCTTCAATCATCATTCTGGCCACCCTCGTTTCTCCTGCAATTGCACAATTTCCAGGTGCCGGCGGAACCGCCCAGCCCAAAGCACTGCCCGGAACTGCGGGCGACCAAACTCCGAAAGGAAACGCAAAACTATCCGGCGCAATCGTTGACTCTTCATCCGCAAAAGGCATTGAATTCGCAAGCATTGCACTTTATAATAAAGCAACCGGCCAGGCTGTGGACGGAACAGTAGCCGATGAAAAAGGAAAATTCACATTATCCAAGCTCGCAGCGGGCGATTACAAAGTCTTGATTTCGTTTATTGGATTTGTAAATAAAACAATAGATAACATTGCAATCGGGAAAGGCCAGGAACTGGATCTTGGCGTAATTACTTTGTCATCCAATACGAAAACTTTGAACGAAGTTACGGTTACCGGACAAGCTGCTTTGATAGAAGAAAAAGTTGACAGGCTTGTTTATAATGCAGAAAAGGACATTACGGCAAAAGGCGGAGATGCGACGGATATTTTGAGAAAAGTGCCGTTACTAACAGTCGACCTGGACGGTAATGTGTCTTTGCGCGGAAGCCAGAACATTCGCGTGCTGGTGAACAACAAACCGAGCACGATCATTGCCAACAGCGTTGCAGATGCGTTGAAGCAAATTCCTGCCGATCAGATCAAAACAGTGGAAGTGATCACAAGCCCATCGGCCAAATACGATGCCGAAGGTTCAGGCGGGATCATTAACATTATTACCAAGAAAAACAGCTTGCAGGGATTGAACCTGAATGTGGACTCCGGCATTGGAAACAGAGGATCTATTCTCTCGCTGAATGGTGGTTACCGCAAAGGAAAAGCTGGTTTCACCATCGGCGGTTTCGGACGCGGCATGTACAATACGATCACGAAAACAAACCTCGAACAGACCAGCATTGTCGACAACGTTTCCACGGTAACGCGCCAAACGGGCGACGGATCAAGCCGTGGATTATTTGGAAATTACAACCTTGGATTTGATTATGACCTGGCCAAAAATCAAAGCATTACGGCCGGTGTGCGTTATGGGGTCCGGAATTTCCGCAGCCAGCAGGACCTGATGACACGCATCATGAAAACGGGTGAAATGGACTTCAACACCGCCCGCAATGTGGATGCGAAGAATCTTTCGGGAACGATTGATGCGAACATTGATTACCTGCATACTTTCAAACCACAGCAGGAATGGAGCATTTCGACGCTTTACAGCCGAAACGACCTGACCAACGACTTTGACGCAGATATCCTGAATGGCAGCAGCGAGCTCGTTAACCGTCAGCGCAACCTGAACAAAAGCATCAACCAAGAGTTTACATTTCAATCTGATTATCAGACACCTATCAAGAAAAACCAGTTGCTCGAATTTGGTGGAAAAGCTATTTTCAGAGAGGTTACCAGCGCATACAACTTCCTGATCGCTGAACCAACCGGCGACTTCCGTCCCGAACTGAATCAGCCCGCGGGAGATCTGACCTATCACCAGAACATTGCGGCTGGTTACAGTTCCTACACTTATACAACCAAGAAGCGTTATACTTTCAAAGGAGGTTTGCGTTACGAGCATACATTTATCGATGCAAGCACCAATGAAGGAACTGTGGGCGTAGGAAATTATGGCGTGCTTGTGCCGAGTGTAAATGCTTCCAAAACTTTTAAAGGAACAACATTGAAACTGGGTTATAACCGCCGGATCCAACGTCCCGGATTACAGCAACTGAACCCGAACTTCAACTCTGCCAACCCGCAGAACATTACCATCGGTAACCCGGAACTGAGACCCGAGCTTACAAACAACTTCGAGTTAGGCGTTAGTAAAAACATCAAAAAGACGTTCGTGAATGCCACTTTCTTTGGCCGCGTCACCAACAATGCCATCTCGCAAGTGCGCCAGCCATCGGATACGCTTGAAGGAGCCATTATTACCACTTATGAGAATATTGGAAAACAGCACGCTTATGGTGTAAACATTTTCGCAAACGTGGCTGCCACTTCCAAGATCAGCTTCGGGATCTTCTCCAACATGTATTATGCCACACTGACTGGTCAGACACTGGAAAAAGGTGTTACACGGAAATTGGAGAATACAGGTTTTGTGGTGAGCGGCGGGTTGTTTTCTCAGGCAACATTCAAAAATGGCTGGGGCGCACAGGCGTTCGGATTTATGCAGGGAAATACGGTCCAGTTGCAGGGTTACCAGGGTGGTTTCGGATTTTATACCGTGGGTGTGAAAAAAGAATTTGCGGATAAAAAAGCTAGCCTTGGACTTGCAGCCGAAAACTTCCTGAGCAGACGTTTCAAAATGCACACCGAACTGAAATCGCTGGAATTCAATCAGGTGAACGACATTTACATGTACAACCGAGGCATAAGGCTGACATTTACATACAAAATCGGAAAGATGACCATGGATGCGCCAAAACGCAAGGCGAAATCGGTTAACAACGACGATGTGAAAAGCGAAGGCGGCGGACAGCAATCCGGTCCGGCTCCGGCAGGTGGCGGAACACCCCGGTAGTAATTTAACTATCAGTACTTTAAGAGGATAAAAAGCTACTTACTCCAAATAAACCTACATATGAAAACAACCAAATTGTTCGTCGCTGTTGCAGCGGCATTGATCTCGGCAAGCACCTTTGCGCAAACTGTCGATGAAATCGTGGATAAGCATGTGGCTGCGCTTGGCGGAATGGATAAAATTAAAGCCGTTAACACGGTTATCACCGAACGTTCACTGGCTGTTCAGGGAATGGAAATCCCAACGAAAACGATTCTTGTGGTGGGCAAATCGCTTCGCAATGAATCGACTATTATGGGCAATTCAATGGTGCAGGTTGTGGACGATTCCAAGGGCTGGATGATCCGTCCGGCACAAATGGGCGGAACGGGCGAGCCTGAGGATATGCCTGCCGATCAGCTGAAACAACAGATTGCATCCCTGGATCCGTTTGGCGGCCTTGTTAACTATAAGGAAAAGGGCAACAAAGTGGAGCTTGTCGGCAAAGAAAAACTGGACAAGAAAGATGTGTATCACCTGAAAGTAACTTCGAAGGAAGGCACATCAATGGACGAATATCTGGACGCGGAAACATTCCTGGTTAGTAAGGTAAAAGTGGACATGAATGGGCAGAGCGGCGAGATCGAGCTTTCGGATTACAAGGAAGTGGAAGGCGTTAAATTTCCCAACATCATGGACATTACCAACGCGCAAATGGGCACAATGTCGTTCATTACCAACAAAGTATCCGTAAACACGCCTGTGGACTCAGCTGTTTTCAAGAAACCGGTAAAATAGAATCTTAAAGTTGCATATCGAAAAGGCATCGGGATATTATTCCGGTGCCTTTTTTGCTTCCCGGCAACCTGGCTGGATTGTTGGTGAAACAAATAAATTGGGAGCAAAGTAAAATAGAGACAAAAAAATCTTAATATTTACTTATTAAGCCAATATTAGTACCCTGCCAGATCGTGGTCGTTTGAATATGTGTAAATGTTTAAAAGTCGTTGTCATCCTGCTTGCATTCCAGTTTGGATACGGGATGATCAACTTGTGCCTTGCCCAATCTTACGGACTTGGTTTTGAAAGTTTTGAATCGGTGCAGGATAAAAGGACCGGCCTGGATCTTTCGCCGGACGGGACATTATGTTTTGATAAAAATTTCGAGCTGTCCTTTGAGGTTTCTTTTCTCAAACACAAAAAAAATTACTTCGGCTACATTGTCCGTCTTATCGAAAACGACCAGAAGAACATTGACATTCTCTATGACAACTCTTCTTTGAATAAAGACCGCTTTAAGGTGGTTATAGGCGATAAATTTTCCAAGATTGCCTTTGATATCAGCGAAAACGCGCTTTACCAGCATTGGAACAAAATAAGGCTGGTGTTTGATAAAAGCACTGGCACGCTTACGGTTTTCAGCCGGACGCAACAATTCAGGCAGGCAGTTGCTTTGGAGAAAAATGGCTGTTTCAAGATTCTCTTTGGGGCAAACAAATACAAAAACTTCAATACGACGGACGTTCCGCCGATGAAAATCCGGAATGTGGCCATCAGCGAAAACGGCAGTGAAAAATACCGGTGGAATCTGGATGAAATGGCCGGGGTTAAAGCAATTGGAACGACAAAAAATACAGATGGCCTCGTTACGAATCCCTTATGGATCAAAAAGATGCATCACGAATGGCAGCCATTGCAAACGTTCCTGGTGCAAGGCCCGGCCCGCGTTACCTGCGACCAATCAACCGGGATCGTTTACGTGGCTGGAACCGATACATTGACATCCTACCACATTTCTAACAACCTGACAAAGCGCATTCCGCATGAGAACCAGCCACTTTTTATGGACAATCAGGTGTTTTATGAGAAATCAAAAAACCGGATCTATAACCTTTTTATCAACGAAAAACAGGTCGCCAGTTTTGATACGATCGGCCGCAAATGGGACAAAAACAATGTAAAGGCCGAATTGAAAACGCATTTCCTGCATGCCAATAAATTTTACTCCAAAACGGATTCAACGATTTATATACTAGGCGGTTACGGCCATCTTGAATACAAAAACATTATTCAAAAATATAAGCCGGCAACCGGACAATGGTCGCAAGCGAGCCCGCAAGACAGTGTTTTTTCGCCGCGTTATCTGGCGGCCGCAGGCGAGGCAACGGGCGGTGCGTACATAATGGGCGGATATGGCAGCATTACCGGCAGGCAAATTCTGAACCCGAGAAACTGGTACGATCTCATTTATTTTAATACCAAAACCGGGACATTTAAAAAAATATATGAGCTGAAAGCTCCTCAGGAGGATTTTGTATTTGCCAACTCCATGATCGTCCGGGAAAAAGAAAACGCATATTATGCGCTGATTTCCCCAAAAGACAAATTCAACTCTGAGTTACAGCTCATCACCGGATCGCTTTCGAAGCCAGAATACAAGGCCGTCGGCTCAAAGATCCCTTTCGAATTCATTGATACGGAATCATTTGCAGACCTGTTTTTCGATGAATCGACAGACAGGTTTGTCGCAGTAACCCTATTCCGGACAGACAAAAACCAGACAAAAGTCTCGATCTACTCCCTCTTCTCCCCGCCATTAGCAACAGTTCCCACTATTGCGCAGGCTTCTGCGAAGCCAGGAAATATGTTCTGGATCATCGGAGCGGCGGTGGCCGTGATTGCAGGGATATATTTTTACAAAAGGCGTAAACCCGTTGAAACGGTTCAAACAACTCTTCCTATTCCTGCCGAAAAACATCCGGACATGGAGGCTGGCCTTGCAACCGTTCCTGTCATTAACATTCCTGAAAAAAGCATTGAAACGAAGGTCCTTCCGCTTCATAGCAGCATTATGCTCTTTGGTAACCTGCAATTGTTTGATGATGAAGGGACTGAGATTACAAGGTTATTCACGCCTTTGTTGAAGGAGCTTTTCCTGGTAATCCTGTTACATTCCGTGCGCCGGGAAGGGATTAGTTCTGAAAGATTGAAGGAATTGCTTTGGTCCGATAAATCGTCTGAGAGTGCCCGCAACAACCGCGCCGTTAACATTGCGAAGCTGAAAGGGATTTTGGACAAACTCAAATGGTGCCATGTTTCCAAGGAAAGCGGTTATTGGCGCGTCAACATTGATTATGAGCAGATCCACGTCGATTATGCCGAATATTTGAAGCTGGTGTCCGATAAGCGCGTGCTTTCGAAGCAGGACATTGTAGACCTGTCGCAGATCAGCAAACGCGGCACATTTCTCGCCGACCTGGAATATGAGTGGCTGGACAGCTTTAAATCTGAAATTTCGAACGAGATCGTCGATGCTTACTTGCGTTATGTTACTTCCGTAAAAATCACGGATGATCCGGAATTTATGATTAAAGTTGCCAATTATATCTTTTATTTTGACCCGGTTAATGAAGAAGCGATGACCATCAAATGCAAGGCGCTGGCGCTTTTGGGCAAGCATTCTCTGGCGAAAACGACTTTTGAGAATTTCGCCAGAGAATACAGCCGGATTTACGGGGAAGAATTTCAAAAGGACATGCCGGAAGTTTTACATTCCTGACCGCCCGTTTCCAAACTTAATTCGGTCTTTCAGGTTTCTTAGCACTGAAACCCGGCTCTCCGTGAAACCATTTGGCGCCTTGTCCGGTGAGCCACAGATAGTGATCCGTTTTCAGATCCGCCTCTATCCCTACGAATTTCCCGCCTGCATTTTCGGGCAATTCACCTTCACGCCGGCATTTGAAAATCGCCGTTCCTTCATCCACCTCGTCGAACATTGCCACGTACAACGCCTCGGCGCCCGAAAGCTTTGCACCTGCAATCTGTTGCCATAAGAAGTCCCCTTTTCCGCGGGGGATCTCGTTATAGAGCGATTTGTCGTTCTTCAAATTACCCCAGCTAAAACCAGGAAAAACGAGCGGCGCGTAATCCACATTGTTGGCCTTGCACCAGGCGATGTCGGCCGGTAAATTAGGTCCCGCAACGCTCGTATACGTGGATGCAT
Organism: Dyadobacter chenhuakuii; assembly: GCF_023821985.2. Taxonomy (NCBI): domain Bacteria; kingdom Pseudomonadati; phylum Bacteroidota; class Cytophagia; order Cytophagales; family Spirosomataceae; genus Dyadobacter; species Dyadobacter chenhuakuii. Next base: position 1,712,236 of record NZ_CP098805.1, read on the forward strand.
TGTAGCGCCCAACTGCCCAGGGCATCACCACATCCACGCTTTTTACAACTGTATGCAGCAAAGTGGAATTTTCCGTATCCTTGCCCAGACTTCTCCAGTAATAAGGCACGCCCAGCAAGATTGAAGCCTTTTTGGTCGGCCCTTTTACTTTTTCAACGAGTTTTTGAATATCTGCAATGGTGTACTTGCGCCCGTCATTGAATCCCACGCCCCAGATCGCCAGCAAAGGCCGGCCGTTATGGCGCAGATATTGCGGATTTTCTTTGTTATCAAAAAGCTTAAATGTGCTTTGCAGCTCCTCCCAATCTTTTACGATAAAATCCATATCCGCAGATGTAGAGCCGCTCAGATCGTACATAATGCTGATCGCCCTGCCATATTTTTTGGAAGCTTTCAATGCATTGGCCAGCACTTTATTAAAATGCTTTTTGCCGCTCTCGCCCTTCACTTCCGACACAAACCGCTGCATATAAACGCCGTCAATGCCATGCTCCTTCATCCACTTGAAATGCAGGTCGACGCTCTCTTCATCGTATGGGCTGTAAATCGGCGCTGTTTCACCGTTTTTGTATTTAAAGGCGGTCTTATACGTTTTAGGATAGTCGCTTACATCCGGCCAAAAGTCGATAGAAGTGGAACCTGGCTCGAACTTGCCACCTTTTTGGTAATGATGCCAGCCGCGGCCAGCACCATCACCTTCGGCAGTAAACCAGCCCTGGTAACCGGCCATTACCAGTCCTTTGTAGCTCTTAAAAAGCACACCGGTTTCATCATACTTAACTTCCTCAATTGGTTTAGGATCAACAGGTTGCTTAACACCATCCGAACCATTACATCCGAATGAAAGAAAAGGCAAGAGTAAAAGGAATCGAAAAAACTTCATGGTTAAAGGTTTAGTTTAAAAATCTTAGTTTTGGATGAATTGAAATATTATCAAACCGATGGATTGAAATCCATCGCAAGTAAATGGTCGAGCCTGACGGCTCTTTTCTGCCCAAAGCAGGTTTCTCCTCAAAAGAGCCGTCAGGCTCGAAAGACACCCTAACCCTGGATTTTAATCCAGGGATTAAAAAAACATCAAGCCGATGGATTGAAATCCATCGCAAGAAATGGTCGAGCCTGATGGCTCTTGTCTGCTCGAGCAGCTTTCGCCCAAAAGAGCCGTCGGGCTCGAAACACACCCTAACCCTAGATTTTAATCCAGGATTTAAAAAATCATCAAGCCGATGATTGAAATCCATCGCAAGTAAATGGTCGAGCCTGACGGCTCTTTTCTGCCCGAAGCAGCTTTCGCCCAAACGAGCCGTCAGGCTCGAAACACACCCTAACCCTAGATTTCAATCCAGGGATTAAAAAATCATCACTGAATTCGATGGATTGAAATCCATCGCAAGTAAATGGTCGAGCCTGACGGCTCTTTTCTGCTCAAAGCAGGTTTCTGCTCAAAAGAGCCGTCAGGCTCGAAAGACACCTAACCCTGGATTTTAATCCAGGGATTAAAAAACATCACTGCATTCGATGGATTGAAATCCATCGCAAGAAAATGGTCGAGCCTGATGGCTCTTTTCTGCCCAAATCAGGTTTCGTCTCAAAAGAGCCGTCAGGCTCGAAAGACACCTAACCCTGGATTTTAATCCAGGGACACCACACCTGACAGCGCTCATCCCTCACAGCCTAACAGCTCATCGCTCCGTCACAAAGCAATCCGCACCGCCTTCGCATAGTTAAACTTGGATTCCGGGGCATCAATAATCGCTCCGACCCGGAAAAAATATTGGTTACCTGTTTTCAAGTTATTGCTGTTAGAAGGAATATCAATTTCCAGCTTGTATACCTTGTTGGGATCCGTCGCCCCATTGATCTCCGTTTCTGACAAAACAGTCCGCATAGGCTCCCCTACGGATGGTTCAGGATGTGCATAAAGACCAATTTTCCGCACATTGTTGATTACGGTCTGCTGGATTTTGAACGTCGCGATCACCTTGGAGCCCGACTTTTCAATTTTCGCATCTTTCAAACGAATGTAAGGCTGCACTTTAAAATCAAGCTGGGTTTCGCCAGCAACGGTCACTTCCTGCGGCTCAGTAGGAACAAAATTTCCCCTTACCGGTGTAATCGTGTATTGATTCGCGAAGATCAGGTTGTTACGGTATGTTCCGTCATTTTTGACTAGCATAACCTGCTTTGTTTGAGATGCATAACCATGCTCAATATATTCGATCGTACTCCCGCGGATAATGTCCTGCTCCACCGGCTCATTGGTTTCCGCATCCAGGAAAGTTCCGTAAAGCTGCGCATCCGGTGCAGGGTAATTGTCTATTTTACAGCCCGCCGCAAAGAGCATTAATGCCAGCGCGCTTACGTATATCGGTGATTTCACAATTTTTGCGATTTTAGTTCAATGTTTTAATTTCTAATCAGATCACTGGCTGAACGGCCTAATACTGCGGATTTTGTACCAATCCATTCGCACCGATACCCGGAACATAGCGGTAATAGTTCTTGTAATCGAATGTTGCCGGGTTTAGCCTTGCAATGTTCTGACGGATGAAAATGTATTTTGCAGGCGTAACACGCAGATCCAGCACAGGAACAAGCGCATGGCGTACGCGGTTGTTGAATAGCGTATGATATTCACGCCTTCTGATCAAATCCCAGAAACGTTTGTTCTCAAAAGCCAGCTCAACCCTTCTTTCCCGGATCACATTATCGATCGTTAAAGGAATGTCTTTGGTATGGCCTGCCCGGCGGCGAATGTCATTCAATGCCTGTGCCCCTTTTGTCGCCGTTCCGGTGCCGCTTTCAACGATGGCTTCGGCGTAATTCAGAAGAATTTCGGCATAACGGAAGTCTGCCCAGTCAGAAACGGTCTGGTTCCAGCCCGGCGCAACATTCACGCCCTCATTCAAAAATTTCTTGAAGCTGACGCCCGTGCGGGTGTTATTTCCTCCCCAGGTATCGAAGCCTGAATATTGTGTCCTGTCGGCTGCACCGTATGGATAAATGGTCGCGCTACCAACCTTGATTGGTTCACCGCCAAACAGCTGTGCGCTACCGTCCGGTTTGATGAAACCCGCCTGAATGATAATCTTCTGGCCCTTCCAGGCAGTCCCCGGCAGGATTGCCGTTGCCCATAAGCGTGCATCCTTATCTTTATAAATTCCAGCAGGATCGTCGTAACGCTTGTAATTCTTGGCAGGATCAAAACCATTGTAATCGCTCACATCATTGCCCGCAACGGTCGTGGTAACCGGTGCACTTTGTCCTGGATTTGTATAACTTTCATAAGCATCGATCAGGTCCAGCGTCGGATTCATGCGGCCTGGGTGCGGCCATCCGTTAGCGGTCTGGTTGGGCTGAAACCAGATGCCGTAATTATGTCCCGTTCCTGAACCTGGACGTGCATAACCTTTGATAAAAATAGCTTCCGTAGGCGCAATGTTCGGATCTTCGAAAAGCTTTCGATAGTTTTCCGCAGCTTCCTCAGGACTGGCAGGTGAAGGCTTGTAAAGCGCAAATTTGCCCGATGAGATAATCGCCTCAGAAGCTTCTATGGCAGCCTTATAGTACTCCGCAGCAGCCGATTTTTCTAATCCAACCAGTTTCTGATCCACCGCAGTGCCGGAAATTGGTGCCCTGTCTCCATATTTTGCCAGCGAAGCAGCATGCAATGCAGCCCTGGATTTGAGTGCATAAGCCACCCATTTTGTAGCACGCCTCTCACCGCCAGGCCATGAATCGGCCAGGTTTGCAATGGCGATGTCACATTCTTTTAAGACAAAATCCCACGTCTCTTTTTCTGTGCTGCGCGGCACTTTCAGCGCTTCCACATCGCCTTCATATTTTTGGACAGCCGTGATCAGCGGAACGCCGCCGTATCTTTTTACCAATGCAAAATAGGCATATGCACGAATAAACGCACTTTCGCCCACAAGTGCTTTGGTCTCGTCTTCGCTCACATCCAATGTAGGGATAATGTCGATCAAGATATTGGTGTCGCGGATGAGCTTGTAACCCTGGTCCCACCATTGAAAATCATCATTACCGATGAAATCCCCAAACTCCGTGTGAACCGCTTCGTCGGTGATCATGGCAGGTGCGAATCCACCATTGTTGGGGTCGCCTGTATTCCAGTTGAAACCCTGTCTGAAAAACGTAAAATCCTCGATAGGCAATTGATAATACAAATTCGCCATGTATAATTTGACCCCTTCCGGATTGGAAAAGAGGTTTTCTCCCTGCAATTTGTCCAATGGCTGCTTATCGAGCACATTGTCGCAGCTAATGGCCGTTAGCAGCACAAGGAGCATGAATATATGTTTGGTCAATTTCATTATTTCAGCTGTTAGAATGTAACATTAATACCAAAGTTGTAGCTTCTGGTTACGGGATAAGTAAGGCCTGCGCCAAACAATCCTTCAATTTTTTCCGGGTCAAATGGCTTCACGAACGGATCGGCCCAGGTGAAAATGTTGTGCGCATTTCCGTAGATCCGCACGTCATCAATACCGATCTTTTTAAGCCATGCCAAATTGAAAGTGTAACCCAGCTGCGCGCTTTTAAACCGCAGATACGAAGCATCTTTCCGCCACGCCGAGCTTTCTGCATACATCGCACCGACATTATAATTGAAACGCGAAGCAGGCCATTTTCCTGGAATCCACTCATTATCACCATCCAGATGCCATCTGTCATAAAAATATTCTGGCGTGTTGCCGCGGAAGGCAAAAACCTCAGCATATACTTCGCGGAAACGCACGCTGTATTTTCCCGATCCCTGGAACAATGCTGTGAAGTCAAAACCCTTCCAGGAAGCATTCAATGTCACGCCGTAATACATTTTCGGATCGCCGCCAAAGAACAAAGGCAATGCATCATTCCCATCGATCATGCCGTTTCCGTCCACATCTTTGTATTTAAAATCACCGGGAAGCTCACGTGTGTTACCCAGGTCGCCATTCTGAATCGGCGCATAAATCACCTCATCTTTGTTTTGGAACTGGCCTTCTAACTGATAAGCCCATACGACGTCGTTCCAGCGGTTGGTTGTTCCTGTTTTCCATTTATCCATGCTGTTCAGGAAATCACCTCTTTCCACGTAGCGGTTCATGGTGCGGGCAAAGTTGAAATTCCCCGAAATGCCATATTTGAAATCGCGTATCTGACCATTGTAGGCAGCGGAAAATTCAATTCCTTGCACCCGGTCGCTGTTCAGGTTTTCGTCCGGCAATGTTCCGCCGAATGTGTTGGGCAATGAAACATTCCTTCTGGCCAGCAAGCCTTTGCGGTCGCGTTGGTATACATCAAAAGTCAGGTCGATGCGGTTGTCCCAAAGCCCAATGTCTATGCCGACGTCCTTGATTTTCGATTTGAACCAGGTTAGTTGTTCGTTAACAATGGCGGGTGAAGCGGCACCGGTTGTATAGTTGCCGTTGGTAAACTCATATCCGCCCCCGCCCGTGAGTGAGAAGCCGGGCACATACTGGAAGGGCGCGCCTGCATCGGCGCCTACAAGCCCGTAAGAACCTCTCAGTTTAAGATTTGAAATCAATGGAATCTTGTCCATAAATTGTTCTTCGGAAACCCGCCAGCCGGCCGAGACCACCGGGAACAGTCCCCAGCGACGATCCGGGTGGTAGCGGTAAGAACCGTCATAGCGCGCCGCAACTTCAAGCAGATATTTTTCTTTAAAATCGTAGTTCAATCTTCCTACAAACGATTGGCTCGCATATTCGCTTTCTGAGCCACTGGTTGTCTGGTTGTTAAGCCCGGCCTGGTCAATCTGGTCATTGGTATAAAAAGCATATTCCCTTCCCAATCCCGCCCAGCGGTTTTTGGATTCCTGTTGTTCGTAAACCAATGTTGCCCCTAAGTTGTGGTTCTTGGCGATTACTGTGTTGTAAAACAACTGTCCCTGAAATGTGACACGATTGTTATCCGAAAAATTATTGCCAATGCGTGAAGGATTCCGTTGCAAATGCGCCGTGTATTTATCCGTCGCTGCATCGTAAGTGTACAGGTTATAGCTTTTTGAGACTGATTTATTCCGGTAATTGTTGCTGTCGTAAGCTACCAATCCCTTCAATTTCAATCCCGGAACAAACGGAACCGAATACGTTAATGCAAAGGTCGACTGGAAAAATTTGTTCGCTTCTTCATTGTAGCCGGTCAGGTCGCCATCTGCAAGCGCAACGGGATTGTAGCCACCGCTCAGCAACGAAGGATATTTTGGATTGTCATTGGCATAAGGCCGCTCTGTCGCCAGTGCAATCCTTGTTCCTTTGTAAATATTGAAAAAGTTGTCCCCAGGCTGATCTCTTTTGTCAAATAGCCCGGAAAGGATCAGGTCTGCTTTCAGGTTTTGGGTAAGATCAATGCCCACATTCGCCCGGAAAGTGTACTTTTTGTAACCCATATCCTTGCTTTTCAAAAGGCCATTTTCATTTTGAAAACCAAAACTCGTAAAATACGACACAGCCCCTTCCCCACCGGAAGCCGAAAGAAAATGTTGCTGCTGTGAAGCTGATTTGTTCAAAACTGTCTTATACCAGTCTGTTCCTTCATATCCAGGCGCTCCTTTTCTGAATTTTTCGATTTCATCGGCAGTATATACCGGCGTTTCGCCCAGGTTTCTGGCAGCATCATTCCGCATTTCAGCCCATTGTAATGCAGAAGTCATTTGCGGAACATCCGTAGGGCTCTGGCGTCCGTAAACCGCGTTATAGCTGAACTTAGGCTTGCCCTTACTGCCTTTCTTGGTTGTTACGATCACGACACCATTCCCTGCCCGTATCCCGAAAATCGCAGCAGAAGCATCCTTTAACACAGAAATGCTTTCGATATCATCCGGATTGATCTTTTGAAATTCATAACCGCCGTCACGCGCTACGCCGTCCACCACATAAAGCGGCTCGCCAAACCCACGGATGTTAATGCTTGTACTGAATGAACCCGGTTCCCCCGAGTTCTGACGGATCTGCACACCAGCCACTTTTCCCTGCAGGCTCTGCGCAAGACTCGTATGCGTGGTGGTTTTAATGTCTTCGGAAACAATGTTGGAGATCGCACCGGTGAGCGTTTGTTTACGCTGCGTTCCGTATCCTACAACCACCACTTCCTGTAAGTCGTCGGTGCTAGGTTCCAGTCTGATCTGAAAATTCGTTTGGCTTCCCACCACAATTTCCTGGCGCTTATAACCCAGAAAGCTCACGATGAGCACGGAGCCTGATCTTGGAACGCTCAATGAAAAACGGCCATCTGCGTCGGTTGTAGTTCCTTTTGCGGTGCCTTGCAAAACAATGCTCGCGCCAGGGATCGCGCTGTTTTTTTCATCCCTGATTTCACCGGAAATGTTGGTTTCCTGCGCCAGCGCCATGTGCCCCGCCAGCAGTGTGACAGCGAATGCCAGGCAGCATTGCAAGAGGTATTTCTGGAAGCTTCGCAATACTTCCCGTTTTAATAAAAGTTGATTTTCCATAAAGTCATTTAAAGTCGGTGACAGCAATTCAAGTGTAGCAGGTTGGCCAAACCATGGGTCAAAGTAAAGCGAGGCTTATTAAGAAATGATTAATAAAACATTAACCAAACCTTACCTGGCAACTTTTTTATCTAATTATTAAATAAAATAATCCAATAATGCAGACTGCCGGGAATTTACCGTTCAGAAACTCGGTTGCAACTTCTCGGCGCTTTCTATTTCCAGTTATGCTCATAGCATATAGCTTTGTACAAAAAGATCTTATTTGTATGCAGAACCTAAAAATTGCTACGGCCCAGTTTGAAAACAAAAGCGGTGACAAGGCCTACAATCTGCTCGCTATCGACAGGCTGGCGGAGAAAGCAGCAGCCGACGGCGCGCAGGTTATCGCTTTTCACGAATGTTCCGTGACTGGCTACACATTCGCCAGAAAGCTCGATCGCGAGCAACTCACCGAACTTGCCGAGCCCATTCCCGACGGGCCCAGCATAACGAAACTCGTAGACATTGCTGCCAGACATAACATTGCCGTACTGGCCGGACTTTTTGAGAAAGACGAAGCGGGAAATCTTTTCAAGGCATACGTTTGCGTGGACAAAACAGGTTTGATCGCCAAATTCAGAAAACTGCATCCGTTCATCAACAGCAACCTCACGCCGGGCAGCGAATACGTTGTGTTCGATTTGTATGGCTGGAAATGCGGGATACTAATCTGCTACGATAATAACATTGTCGAAAATGTGCGTGCTACTGCATTGCTTGGCGCGGACATTATCTTCATGCCGCACGTGACCATGATGACACCCTCCACCCGCCCCGGCGCTGGCTTTGCCGATCCGGCTTTATGGGAAAAAAGGCATGAAGATCCGACCGCGCTCCGGCTGGAATTTGACGGCTTGAAAGGGCGTGCCTGGCTTATGAAATGGCTGCCGGCAAGAGCTTATGACAATGGGATTTATGCCATATTCTCAAATCCGATCGGGATGGACGACGATCAGCTCAAAAACGGCTGCTCTATGATCCTCGACCCATTTGGCGACATTATAGCAGAATGCAGAACACTTGGCGATGACATCGCGATCGCCACATGCACACCGGAGAAACTGACCCAGGCGGGTGGTCACCGTTACAGAATGGCACGCCGGCCCGAACTTTACAGCGACGTCATCGGCGCAGATCATGCTTCCAGTCAAAAAGTAGTATGGCTAACGTAATTGCTTAGCAAGGGCTGTTATAGCAGTTGGTATTATAATTAAACATCCAGATGATGTCAAACTGATCCTGGACCACACCGAAAAGCACCTCGGTGGGTTCAGGATTTAATGCGTAAATAACCTTTCCGTCAGCAGCAAGCTTCGAAAAGCAACGGATGATCTCCTGCTGATCATCAAATAACAATGCGATAGAAATATCATTATCAGCAACAAACACGTGCCCACCCATGAAATCAGTGGCCATGATAGTAAACTCCACAGTCGTAAGCATTGCATGCATAACCTGATGCTGCATGTCATCCGGAAACTCTATGGCATAAGGCGTGTCGCCGATCGTTTCGAGCGTGAGTTTCCCGCCAAAGCAATCCTTATAAAAGTGCATTGCTTCCTTGCAATTACCATTGAATGTCAGATAGGGAGAGATACGCGTCGCCATTTTCAAACCAGTCGGTGCCTAAACAAAAATACCGCCCAGCCGCCACAAGCAACAGGGATTATACGACAAATCGCAGGGTGTTTTGCGACAATTCTGGTTTAATATATAATGGCGGGAGACCCTTACAGTTCAGCTGATATCCAACAGCTCATAGAGATCATTCGTGTTAACTACACGATCGAACCCGAGGCTTTTTAAGTGGTTAGTGAGTTTTTTATCACCTGTCCATAGCATTCCGTTTTTCTGTAAACTGAGCGCCACAAAAGCCAAGTCGTTTGAGTCAACACCGGCAGTCAACCTATCCGCTTCCTCAAAATGTTCAGTTGCTATCATTTTCTCATTCAGGAAATCAACCTGCTTCATAATCGTATACAGCAACGTGCTCACCGCTTCTATCGGCTGCCTGGAGAGCTGAACAATTTTGGCCTGATGCTTGAACAACTCTGCCATTGCATAGTAACAACTTATCCGCTCTATGTTTGGCAGAGGGCTGAAAAGAATTTCGGAAATTCGGTTGTTTGGAGATATGCAGGCGCTAAATAAGATGTTTGTATCGATGACAACGATCATGGAAGAAAACGCGATTTGTTTTCAGACCACCAACTCTTATTAACCAATTCAGCCAAATCAGAAGCCTGTTCCTCTGAGCCTTGATTCTTGGCAACTATCTCGAGAATGTTAATGTAGTCAATTACCTTTTGGACTGCGCCCATATTGATGGAGTCGCTAGCCTCAATAATAATATTTCGATCCTGACGTGTGATGACCATAGCTGTGCTTTTTTCAAATATAACACAGTTATGGTCAAGAGTCAATTGTGGTTGATGTTTACTTAATAGAATACCAATCCCTAAGCCTCACATCGATTTTCTTATCGCCGGCATTCACCAGCTTTTTGAAAGCTTCGGTGTCGCTTAGGCCGTTTTGGCCGCGGTAGTGGTAAGGATAAACGATTTTTGGTTTGAAATCCAGGACTGCGGAGGCAGCTTCGGGCACGTCCATGGTGTAGGGAAGGTTCATGCAAACGAATGCCAGATCAATGTTCTTCAACGCGCGCATTTCCGGGATTCCGGCTGTGTCACCGCTGATATAGACCGTTTTGTCACCAAATTTCAATACATAACCATTGCCGCGGCCTTTGGTATGTTTTGCATCCGCTGATTCGGGAAGGTTATACATCGGAATACCCATGATAGAGATATCCAGTTTGCTGATTGTCTGACCGTTATTAACTGCAACGGCTTTGGCTTTCAGCTTGTCCGACATCATATCAATGACCGCTTTCGGTGCTACGATGATGGCTTTGCTCAGGTCCAGAGAATCCAATGTTTTGGGATCGAAATGGTCGCCGTGAATGTCTGAAATCAGGACAAGATCGGGTGCAGCAATGCCTTTGAATGTTTTCGTGCCGCCATATGGATCCACATAAATTGTCTTTCCGGCCCAGGTCAGCGACATGGTGGCGTGGTTGAGCGGCTGTATTTTCAGGGGGCCTTTGGACGTAGACAGATCATCGGCAGCAGGAAGTTGTGCCCATAGAGGAGCCGAAATCAGTAAAAATAAGAATGCAAATGTCGCTTTCATTTTATATCAGTTTGTTTGTTCAAAGTTAACTTTTTGTAATTACTTCCCGACTTTTTATATTGTTTACATTAGTATCAAAAACATCTATTCCGAACAAATGAAGACGCATACAACTAATTACTTCGATACATTTATCCAGGTTGCAGAAGACAGCCAGGCCAAAGCGAGCGAAGTGCCGCCAACAAAGGGGGGCGAAAAATCTGTCGCCACCATTCAGTTTGAAATCATCAGCACCCATCCCTATCAATACACATCCGACGACGTGATCTTCCAGACTTACGCCGTTCGCCAGGGTCTGGACGAGGCGGAGCTTGAAGCAGAGCGCGAAAAATTCTTTTCCAAGGGCCAGCCCTGCCTAAGAGCCTCACCACTCACGAAGCGATACGGCTGGGGCGTCCACAGCAACGCCGAAGGAAAAGTTGCGTTATACGGCCTCGAATCAAAAGAATATAACAAACTCTCCTCCGACGAAAAGCTAAAAACCGTAAAAGCCATGCGCTCGAAGCGAGCTTAGGGATTTGGAATAAATGTTAGAAACTCAACACTTACCATCCCCACCCGCTTTCAGAGCAAGCCTCTCACTTGATTTCAGCTGCAATCACTTTTTTTTCGGCGCGGTTGATGCCGTAGATGATTTGCTTGCCCTTTACCCAATGGTCCATGGCGATGCCTTGACCGTGCATTGGTGCGGGTAGCGTACGGACGTGTTCGAGCGTGAATCCAGATTTCGGGAGGCGCATGACGTAAAGGTCCTGCTCGTCGTGACCTGTGCAATAGAGCAATCCGTCTTCGCCCCAGGCGCCGCCTGAATTACTTTTCGGCGTAAAAAGAGCTATAATATGCTTGGGAAAAACCCAGGATTCAAGCTGGCGCCATTCGGGATCGTATTTTACTACCGCCGTCCATCGGGTGTCCCTGCCTTCGCTGGCTTCTTTTCCGGAATAATGTGCAAACCCGCACCACCAAAAGCCATCTCTCTGATTTATCCATGTCAAAGAGCCGTGCTGAGCGATGCCAAAGCTATGGTTACCAATGTGTTGCATTGACTTCACATCGAAGATTTCAATGGAGCTTGCCATCGGAATTTCAGGGTAATTTGTGTTGGCGCAATACATTTTTCCTTTAATGACCACGCCGCTGTTTAAATGTTTGATGCCTTCTTTTGAGCCGTCCCAAACAGCAACTTGCTTGCCGTCAGATTTGGTATGTTTGGTTATGGTGTTGTTGTTGATAACATAAAAATGATCTGCATCAACGGCAACAGCCTGCTTTGCTTCAGTTACCTGAAACGACCGGATTTCAGTTACACTTTGGGAAAAACAAAATGAGGAAAAAAGACTGCTGACTGAAAGCCAGAGCCAAAACAGCGCGCTGCGTAGGATCATAAGGTTAGGATATATTTGACCAATAAAATTAGTCAAATATATGTGCTGACAAATTACCTTATTATGATATCTCCCGAATGCTTACTGCTGCACTTTCGCCAAAGCAGGTGCTTTGTATGTGTAGACGGTGTAAGGGAAAATGTAATGTGCAACCAGCTTGGAAATAAGGCTGGCCACTACAATAGGGACGAAAAGCATATAGTTATCAGCGATGGCACAAACCAGGAAAATCGCTGTGAAGGGTGCGTGAATGCTGCCGCTCAGTACTGCTGCCATGCCGATGACCATAAAATTGACAGCGATCAGATTAAGGCCGAAAAAATGGTTTAAGACCGTACAAACGATCAATCCAAGGAACGCGCCAATGAATAAGCTGGGTGCGAAAACCCCGCCATCGCCCCCGGCGCCTAATGTTATGGAGGTTGCCAGCGGTTTCAAAAGCAAGATCAGCAACAATGGTAAAATGGTTGACATTGCAGTGTCCGGCGTGAGTTTCAACAGGTTATTGATCCCGGCGTAGCCTTCGCCATATAAGCTGGGAAAGAAGAAAACAAGCAACGAAATCAGCAACGAACCAGCCAGGATTTTGGTGAGGTCATTGTTCAAAGAGCTGAAAAAACGTTTGAAAAAGAGGACACTTTTGGTCAGGTACACCGAATTAAATCCAGCGATAACCCCGAGCAATACAAAGTAAGGCAAGGCGTAGCCATTCCAAACGGAGACATTGAAATTGAATATCTGTTTGAAAAAGAAATAGCGGGTTAACAGGTAAGAAACCAGCACGGCCGTAATGACGCTGGCTGTATGCAGCTTGCTTTTTCTTTTGGTAAAAACCTCAAATGCAAACAAAAAACCCGCAATAGGCGCATTGAACAATGCTGTAACGCCCGCAGCCAGGCCCGAACAAACGAGATCGGTCCTGTATTTTTTGAGATAACTCACTTTGCGACTCGATAATGCGCCTACCGACGCCGTAGCAACGACTGTGGAAACTTCGATGCCAGTTGATCCGCCGAAAATGACTGTCAGGAATCCGTTAAAGTAATGGGAAGGGACCTTGTATGCGGGAAGCGTATTTCCATTTTTATTGATCGTGTCCAAAACCTCTTTGATGCCTTTATTGGCCTTATTCCTGAAAAGAAATCGCCTGAGCACATGGATCGTCGTGATGCCGATCAGTGGCAAAACAAAAATGAGATAGGCGTTTTCATGGATCTTTTCAAGCAAATTCTCCTCGTAATGTTCCGTGATCACTTTAAGCGTATCTGCGATCAATGCGGATATTACACCTGTAAATGCGGCGGCAATTAACACTCCGACGACTCTCTGGCTTTTCTTTACGTGATAAGATTTCTGGTCCATGCTACATTATACAAGCGCCCCATCTCGATTTTGGTTCCTGAAAATATGATGCATTTGCCTGAATGTTATAGCAATCAATGTCTCGCAGAGGCGGTCTCCTGACGATATCGTTCCTTTAAAAGATTCATCATGTATACATTAATGTCCCACTGGCTCGCCACGGGCGTTTGTGCGTATGGTAACGACGGCATGTAAGGTGAAGGGCCGAATTCGGTAGTGACGGTGAGCTGCGACTGCTTTGCGTGATGCGAAGCAACCACCTGGTCCCACCATTGCAAATGTGTTTCAAGCGTTTCTGCCCATTCGGGTGCGCGGGGGTCATTTACCTGCGGCCCTTCGGCGTGGCCTACCCTACTGTGAATGTGGTCTGTATGTGCTATTGCTAATGCGACCTCTTCCACCTGATCTTCCAGCAGCGACTCGTGCACGTTGCACCAGTGAGAAATGTCCAGCGTAATGCGCAGATCCGGGATTTGTGAAAGATATCCGTGCGTAACATGCGCGGCGTATAAACTTTTTCCACGATGCGTTTCATGGATAATGGGGATGCCGGATTCTGCTGCAAGCGAAGCAGCCAGATCAAAAAGCCGCTTGTTATGATCAAAAGAAAAGTAATCTTTTCCGGTCTGGCAGTTGATAAAGACCGGCTTGGCTGCGATCAGATTTCGAAGACACTTTTCATAACTAGCCGCATGCGCATCAATGTCCCGTTCAAATGACTGCCAATACTGACCAATCAGTTCGAGGCCATGCTTGGCCAGCGCTTCCAGGATTACGTCCGTTTCCTCCCGGTCAAAAGGCAGCGCCATCTCAACGCCGTCGTAACCTGCTGATTTTACATGGCTGCAAAAAGCGTCAAAAGGCAGGGTGTTGCCCCATTGCGGCGCATAAAACTTGATTTTCATCTCTTGTGTACTGTAAATGTTATTGAAAAAAGGCTTGCCCACGCCCTATTCTACCGGCTTAGGGCCGATAGCAGGCTATTTTTGATAAATCCAGGCTTATAATGTCTCCTGGCAAACGGCCAGACTTCACTTTCACCAGGACTGATTTTTATATTCATATTTTAATCAAATCACTGATCGACTGCTATGAGAATTGCCACCTATAATGTCAATGGAGTCAATGGCCGGCTGCCAGTGCTGCTGCGCTGGCTGGAAATGACAAAACCCGATGTCGTTTGTTTGCAGGAATTAAAAGCGCCGCAGGAGAAATTTCCCGAAAAAGCCCTATTGGACGCGGGTTACAATGCGATTTGGCATGGTCAGAAAAGCTGGAATGGCGTAGCGATCCTGTCACGGGGCTTGGAACTGAAAGAAGTGCGCAGAACGCTTCCCGGCTATGAAGATGATCTGCATAGCCGATACATTGAGGCCATTGTGAACGGAATGCTCGTAGGCTGTCTTTACCTGCCAAATGGCAACCCGGCGCCCGGGCCGAAGCTGGAATACAAATTGCGCTGGTTCGAACACTTTACAGCACACGCTGCGGAATTGCTGGCTTACGATGTGCCGGTCGTCCTGGCGGGGGACTACAATGTGATGCCCACTGAGCTGGACGTTTACAAACCCGAACGGTGGGTAGACGATGCGCTTTTCCGTCCCGAGGTCCGGGAGGCTTTCAAGAAGGTTGTGGACCAGGGCTGGACGGATGCCATCCGGAAATTGCATCCCGATGAAACGATATACACATTCTGGGACTATTTCAGAAATGCTTACGGCCGCAATGCCGGCCTTCGCATCGATCACTTTTTGCTAAGTCCGCACGTGGATGCGCGCCTGCTTGCGGCGGGTGTGGATAAGGAGGTCCGTGGTTGGGAGAAATCGAGTGACCATGCGCCTACCTGGATAGACATTGCCGATCCGGAAGAATAAGCTTTAAACCGCTTGCTAACCCTGCCCTGTAGGCATTTAAAAAACGAAACCGGACTGCTAAGCGGCCCGGTTTCGTTTTAATTTAGTAAGTCAGACTTTTCAGATAGGCAATGGTCTGCGGCACCTGCGTAGCGTAACTCGGGCTCTCGTCTTCTATATAGTAATGTTCAATAGACGATTTTTTCGCGGCTTTCAGAATGGCTGGAATGTCGAGTTGTCCGGTTCCTAATGCCACGTCGTTTTCAACAGGCGTTCCTCCGGACATGTTTCCGGTCACTCCCTTTTTCAAATCCTTCATGTGCATTAATTTGAAGCGCTTAGGATACTTTGCGATCAGTGCAGCAGGGTCGGCGCCTGGGAAAAAAGTCCATAACAGATCAATTTCAAAGCTGACATATTTCGGGTCTGTTTTCTGGATCAGATAATCCATCAAAGTGCCGTCTTCATGTTTTTCAAACTCATAACCATGATTATGGTAGCAAAATGTGAGGCCGAATTCCTCTTTCAATTGCTTACCGATCTTGTTAAAATCAGCAACAGTCTGCTGAGCCATTTCCAATGTGAAAGGGCCTTTATGCGGAATCCAGGCAACGCGTACGAACTTCGCCCCCAGCGCTTTAGCATTCTCTCCCACTTCTTTCGTTTTATTCAATGCGTCCGAATATTGCACACCAAAGGATGAACATTTGATCCCCCGCTCATCCAGAAGCTTGCGCAGCTCAGCTGCCGTTTTTCCGAACAAACTTGAAAATTCCATGTCTTTAATGCCAAGCTGCTGCAATGTATCCAACGTAGCCGCAGGGTCTTTGGCCAGGCTCTTGCGGAAAGTGTAAGAAACCATCCCCGGCATGTCAGGGAAAAGGGGTTTTGTTTTTTGGGCAAAAAGCGTGTTGACACCCAATGCAAAGGCAACAGTTGCTACGAGTATTCTTTTGAGTTTCATTTTATCAGTTAAGAAGTTTCATTATTAAGACGAATCATTATCATTCATACCCTACATACAACTGGCCCACTGCCTGATCATCTGGGTGACCTTACCATTAAATAAGAACTCTATATCGGAATAGTCCGTTTGCAGCTTGTTTTATTAATATTGCCGCTTCTAATTTTACTCACAATTCTCTAATCTCTTTCCTATGAAAACCATTCGTTTACTTGGCCTGAGCTTTTTCCTTTTTGCTTCTGCCCTCAGTTGCACCGACCACGCGCCGGACCCTGTCGAATTCAGTTCCACTGAGTTTTCAAAAGGTGCGCTAATTGCTCCAATCGCTATTACCAAGGGCGATAATAACAGACTTTGGGTAACGGAACAAGGCAGCGCTACCGACAAGGGCGACACTTATGACGGCCGGGTTTCCATGATCGGGCCTGATGGCACGGTTTATCCTGCAATCACCGGCTTTTTATCTAAAAGCAGCGTTGAAAAAATGCCTAGCGGCCTTACGCACCTTTTATACAAAGATGGAATGCTGTACATTCTTCACGGCGTGGAAGGCAGGCTTTACAAAGCAAATGTTTCGTCCTGGAACCCTGGCGACGCCCCATTGAAAGCAAGTGAGCTTAGTTTTGAAGATCTTGGCAGTTTTGTAAAATCACAGCTTCCTGATCCGGCAACTGCGGAATCCAATTTGTACAATCTGACATGGGGGCCAGAGGGCGATCTTTTCATTACAGACGCAGCGGGTAACATGATCATTCGCAGAAAAAGTGACGGCTCGAAAAGCGTATTTGCTACTTTCCCGGATTTCGACAATCCGAAAAAACCTGTGGGCGGCCCGACAGTGGATTTTGTTCCTACGGGTATCGCTTGGGACGGCAGCAAGTTCTACGTTACATCTTTAACAGGTTTCCCTTTCAATGAGGGCCTGGCTGAAATCAAAACTGTTGACCAGCATGGCAATGTATCGGATCATAAAAAAGGTTTCACAACACTGGTGGATGTTGTACTAACAGACAGCAATAAGCCATTGGCTGTACATTTCGCCAGTTTCTCATCCGCTTTCATGTTTGAGCAAAATACAGGAACAGTTACCAGTGAAGACGGTGCTGTTGTTATGGCCGGACTGAACATGCCAACGGACATCGAAAAAGTTTATACAAACACTTACTATGCCGTTTCGCTTGGAAATAGTAAAGTGTATAAGCTCACTTATTAACACGGATCAAGGATCCATTAGCTAAAAAAAATCGCCTTCCTTATCTGGGAGGCGATTTTTTTATGTAGTTAAAATTAAAAATGCTAAACAGGAAGCCAGATGTTAAACACAGCACCATTACCCGGGCTTGAATGTGCCGAAATGTAACCGCCGTGCTGCTCCACGATTTTCTTCACAATGCTCAGCCCGATCCCGGTTCCCGAATATTCGTGCTTGCCGTGCAGCCGTTGGAAAAGGCTGAAAATCTTCTCGCTAAATTCCTGTTCGAACCCGATTCCGTTGTCTGAAAATGTAATGTGATGGAACAGCTGATCGTGATTAATGGCAGCATACGCCACCACATCTGCCCCATCAACGATTTCTGCTTTAATGGTTATTACGGGCTTTTCCGTAGAAAATTTGATGGAATTGCTGATCAGATTAGAGAAGAGCTGGTTGATCTGAAAACCATTTGCCCTGATAACGGGCAGATTCTCGTAAAGGATAACAGCTTGTTTCTCAGCAATAAGCAATTCAAAATCGATTTCAATGTTCGCTACAATTTCATTAAGGTCCACCGCAGTATGGTCGTCGCCTGTCTTAGCCAGCCGGCTATATGTCAGCACCGACTGTATCAGTTCGCTCATGCGCTGTGCCGACGATGAAATTTTCCGGTAATACATGTCTGCGGCGTTCTCGTCGGCTTTATTTTTCTGGATTAAATGGATGAATGTCTGGATTTTTCGCAACGGTTCCTGTAAATCGTGGCTGGCAATGTAGTTGAACGATTCCAGTTCCTTATTGGCTAATAAAAGATCCTTTGTGCGTTGCTGCACCTGCTGCTCCAACTCTTCTGTAAATAACTTCTGGCTTTCCTCGATCCGCTTGCGGGCCCGTTGAATTTTGATCTGGGATGTAATCCTGGCGAGCATTTCATTAGATGAAAATGGTTTTACCAGATAGTCATCCGCGCCGATTTCATAACCTTCAATTTTGGATTCTTCTCCGGCCCGGGCGGTGATCAGGATCACAGGAAGCTGGCTGGTCTCCGGATTGGCTTTTACGCGCCTGAGCAATTCGATACCATCTATTTCCGGCATCATAATGTCGCTCAAAACAAGCGTAGGCTTATATTTTTGTATTTTATCGAGTGCGTCCAGGCCGTTGGTTGCCGTAATAGTTTCATATCTGGTTGAGACCAATGACTCAATGTGCTGGCGCATATCCGCATTATCATCTACAATCAGCACCAGTTCATTTGCTTCTCCTGATCCTGCCTCAATCTCTGGGCTGCCACCATCTGGCAATAACGATTGCATGTCCACCAGCGCCGCTGCTTCCTGTACATATACATTTGAGCCCGCATTCGCCAGGCCGCCGTCATCTTCCAGAATCTGGGTATGGGATAAATGTTTAGTGCCAAAAGGAATGGAAACCGTAAAGCAACTTCCCTCACCTGCAACGCTTTCCACTTCGATGTTACCATTATGCAGCAAAATGAGCTCCTTAATCAGCGACAACCCAATCCCCGTCCCCTCATATGTTCGGCCGGCCGTACTTTGGATCCGGTGGAAACGCTCAAACATATGCGGCAGCTCGTTCTCCGGAATCCCGACGCCGGTGTCGGTCACTGTAAGCACGGCATGGTCACCATTGGCAAAAAGTCTCACTGTTATAGTGCCTTCCAGTGTAAATTTGAAAGCATTCGACAACAGATTGAAGACAATTTTTTCCCACATCTGACGGTCCATATAAACCGGCGGAAGGTTGTCGTCAACTTCCACATTATATTGAAGATCAGCGCTTTCTATCACCGATCTGAAATTCGCCGCCAGGTTACGGGTGTATGTTGCCAGATCTGTCGATACAAAATTTCCCTGATGGCGGCCACTTTCAATGCGGCTAAAATCCAGCAGCGAATTGACGAGCTTCAATAGTCGCAAAGCATTCCGATGTGTTACTTCAATACTCTGCCTTTCCGCATTATTAAGGTTGCCGGCAGGCTTGTTCAGCAATTCTTCCAGTGGTCCAAGGATCAGCATCAGTGGCGTCCGGAACTCGTGGCTAATGTTGGTGAAAAATAGTGTCTTAGCCTTATCCAATGCTTCCAGTGCCTCAGCGCGCTTCCGCTCTTCCTCGTACGCGAGCGTATTGTTCACACCCAGCGCAATCTGGTCCGCAATCAGTTGAATAAAATTCCGGTATGCGTCATCGAATTTGCGATATGGATTGAGCCCTACGGTAAGCACTGCCAATGGAAACTGGCGGTTAGCGGATTTTATAGGAATATCCACAAAAATCCGCGGCGCAATGTCCCAGGCGCCTTTCGGGATCTCTTTCCACTGACCATCCACGACCGATTCCACGATATGATTTTCCTGAATGGCCGTTGTAATGCCGGGAGCGGCTAGTTCCGGGTTGGTCAGGTCTATCAACCCACTCACAGGAGCCTCCTCAAAGCCGGAGCAAGCGACGATCTCGGCGCTGCTGCCATCCATTTTGACCTTATAGACCATAGAAAAAGGAAAATCCTGGGGATTCCCTGCAAGCGCTTTTGTTGCCTGCGCGTACACCTCCTGTTCGTTTTTCTTCTGCGCAACTGTATCGAGCAACTGCATTGTTCTCAATGCCCGCTCGTTGATAATCCGGTCTGTATCAGCTGTATTATAGCAGATTATGCCTGATGGAAATCCGTCTGCGCCCAGCACGGGTGTGTAGGAAAAAGTATAATACGTTTCTTCCGGAAAGCCGCTTCGTTCCATGATCAGCAGCTGGGATTCCACGTAGGTCCCTTCGTCTTTTTTCATTGCCCGCGAAAGCAGCGGTTCAATGTCTTTCCAGATATCTTTCCAGACCACCGAAGCCGGCTGCCCTAATGCAACGGGATGCTTCCCGCGAACGATATCGATATATGCATCATTATAAAATTTAATCAATTCATCCCCCCAGCCTATCCAGATCGGTTGTTTCGAGCTGAGCATGATCCGCACGCAGGTTTTAAGGCTTTGCGGCCATCGTTCGGGGATGCCGAGTTTTGTTTTTTCCCAATCAAATTGCCGGATGCGTTCGCCCATTTCGCCTCCTCCTGCGAGGAATTCCAGCTTTTTTAACTCATTGTCTACCATGAAATGACTAGAAAAGGGTCGTTACGATTCTTTTAATTTCTTCCTTTACCTCATCCGTGTTGGCGTGTTTCTTAATAAGCCCTGATGCTCCGAGTGCCTTGCATTGCTGAACAATAGCCTTTTCATCGGAAGTTGAATACATAACAGCAGGGATATGAATGAGCGACGGCCTTTTTTTCATTTCTGCTAAAAATTCCATACCATTCATTCTGGGCATATTGATGTCTATGAAGATGACATCTGGGGAGAATGCGGGTTGTTCCAGTTTTTCGAGCGCCTGGATCCCGTCTTTGGCAAAAACGCATTTGGCATCAGGAAGTGCGTCTTCCAGCATAATAGAAAAAATTTCCTGATCTTCGATGTCATCGTCAATCAGGAATACAGTCAAATTTTCAAGCATTTTCAAAAATTTCGGGCAAGCGCAACTACGCAATGCAAGATAATAAAAATCCTAACCTCAACGCCAACGGTGGTTTAGCAATGCTCCCGAAAACGCTGAGTTTGTTTAGCCGGTACATTAAGAATCCTTGGCGAAAAGATCACGGCCTGTTCGTAGCAGAATACTTGCAAGCACTTTTACCCAGCCGAAATGCAAGCCAGATATGCCCTCTTTAAGGACGATGTAATGTCGTCGTAGCGCAGGGGTTTGGAAATGTAATCGTCCATGCCGGCGGCGAGGCATTCTTCGCGGTCTTCCTTCATGGCGTTGGCGGTCATGGCAATGATGTAAGGCTGCTCGATCTCCTGTTTGCGGATCAGGCGCGTGGCTTCCAGACCGTCGATTTCGGGCATTTGAACGTCCATGAAAACAACGTCGAACTTTCTGGTAAAGGTTTTGGCAACCACCTCAGCGCCGTCGCGGGTTACGATCGGGCTGTAACCCAGTTTTCCGAGTATTTTGACAAATAGTTTCTCATTAATCTGATTGTCCTCCGCAATCAGAATGTGCAGTGGATACTGAATAGCAAATGCCCCCGAGAGTGGCGATTGCACCGCAGGTAAAACCAGCTTGGCCGAGTCGCCCTGATTTTTCAGCTCCATCTGGATCAACTGCCCAAGCTGCTGATGCTTAACCGGTTTGGTGAGAATAGCGGCGAATAGATCTTTGAAAGTATGCCGTTTTTCGTCGCCTACCGAGCTAAGCAGGAAAAGAGGCAATGTTGGGAAGCGCCGCTTAATGATCCCGGCCAGCGTAACGCCATCCATTTCAGGCATTTGCTGATCCGTAATGATCAGGTCGAATTTCATGCCGCTATCCAGAATTTCGAGCGCCTGTTGTCCCGAAGACGCAAGCGTGGGCACCAGTTTCCATTGCTCCATTTGTGCATGGAAAATCCGCAGATTGGTCTCATTATCATCAACGACCAGGACTGCTTTGCCGTCGTTTTCAGATGTATTGAAATGCACATATTGCCGCTGGGATTCATGACTGACCTGTGCCTGGATAGAAAAATGGAAGCTGGTTCCCTTGCCAGGCTTGCTGTCAACACTGATTGTTCCGCCCATCAGTTCCACGAGCCGCTGACTGATCACCAGCCCGAGTCCCGTGCCTCCGTACTTGCGCGTATGAGACGAGTCGACCTGTGAGAAGGCTACAAACAGGCGATCCAGCTTGTCTGCCGGGATGCCTATGCCCGTATCTTGAACCTGAAAGCTGATTTCCAGTTCGTCATCACTGACATACTTAACCAGTTTTACAATCACCAGAATTTCACCCTCATGCGTGAACTTGATCGCATTCCCGACAAGGTTGATCAGGATCTGGCGCAACCGCTGGCTGTCGCCGATGATCTGGTTAGGAACCTGCGGACTGATCTGGTAAACAAGATCCAGACCAATTACCGCCGCTTTGGAAGAAAATATATCCAAAACCGCCTCAATACAATCGCGAAGATTGAAACTAATGTGTTCCAGCTCCATATTCCCCGACTCAATCTTCGAGAAATCCAGGATATCATTAATTACCATGAGCAAACTGTCACCACATTTGATAATGGTGTCTGTATACTCGGTTTGTTCCTCATTCATAGGCGTTTGCGCCAGCAGCAACGCCATACCAATCACCCCATTCATAGGCGTGCGGATCTCATGGCTCATCGTAGCCAGAAACACGCTTTTGGCCATGTTCGCTTTTTCCGCTTCCTGCCTTGCCACCAGTTCTCTTTCGTGCTGGTTCTGCAAACGGGAATTCATTGTTTGCAGGTCGGCGGATTGCAGTTCAAGTTCATGCTTTTGCCGGATCACCTCAACGGTGCGTTCTTCAACCTGCTTTTGCAATAAATCCTTTTGCTTTTTCATAGCGCCGATCCGCCAGCGGTAGAACCAATAAATAAGGCCTGCTGCCAACAAAACCGCCAATGTGCGGAACCATAGCGTTTTCCAGAATGGCGGCGTAACGTGCAGGACAATGCTTGTTCCCTGGTCGTTCCATACTCCATCATTATTGGAAGCTTTTACTTTGAAAACATATTTACCAGGATCGAGATTGGTGTAAGTTGCTTTTCTGTTCGTTCCGCTGTAAATCCAGTCCTTGTCAAAACCAACGAGTTGGTATGCATACTGGTTCTTTTCAGAAAGTGTGTAATTCAGCGCGGTAAATTCAAAGGAAAGCATGGACTGCGCGTAGGAAACGGTAATTTCTTTGGCTACGCTGATGTGATTTTTTAAAGGCGATCCCTCCTCCTGGTTTTTGATGGGTTGATTGAAAATCTGAAAATCAGTGATAAAGACGGGTGGGACGTATGCATTGTACTTAATGCTGTCGGGATGGAAAAAATTGAGCCCATATTGCCCTCCGACATATATGACTCCCTTTTTGTTTTTAAACAGGGAAAGACGGTTAAAAGAACCTTGCTGCAAGCCATCACTGAAATCGAAGTTGCGGAATTCACCGGTTTTTGGATTAAACCTGGAAAGGCCCTTATTAGAACTTATCCAGAGCAAGCCCCTGTCGTCCTCAGTAATTGCCTGAACGACATTATTAGGCAAGCCATCCGATTGCTGATAATGCTTAAAAGTATTGGTTTTCTTGTCTAACAAATTGAGCCCGCCACTGGTCGCAACCCAAATGTGCCCGTTTTTATCCTCATAAATAGCATTGACCTGGTTATTGGACAAGCTTGTGATTTGTGCAGGATCCGATGTGAATTTGGTAAACTGGTTGGTTTTCTTATTGTAACGGTTCAGCCCGCTTCCCTCGGTTCCTACCCAGAGATTCCCAGCAGAATCCATCAATAACGAGAGAACCATGTCGCTGCTGATAGAGCCCCGAACATTGGCGTCGGCCCGGAATTGCGTCAAGTTCCCCGAAGTTCTATCGTATTTCAGCAAACCTCTCGACGTGCCGATCCACAGGCAATGCTCGCTTTCATCATTGATCATCACGTGAACGTTGGCATAAATTGTAGAAGCCGGATTTTCACTTTGATTTAAGTTCTTAAATGCATTGATTTTCTTATCATACAAACTCAAACCGCCCTTGTAATTTCCCACCCATATGTTTCCGTCAGCGTCCTCGCAAATAGCGATTGCGTAATTACTCGCGATGCTGCTTTCGTTTTTAGGATTGTGTGTAAAATAAGTGGTCTGGCTGGTTTCAAGGTTCACCACGTTCACTCCTCCTCCATCTGTCCCGGCCCATATCTTTCCCTCATTGTCTTCAATAACAGTGAGTACGTTATCGTTATTCAGGCTTTTCGGATCGTTAATGTTCGTTTTCAACAAGCCAAATTTCAATGGTTCCCGGTCCATTACATTAATCCCGCCGCTATAAGTGCCGACCCACATGGTGCCCTGCGGATCGCAAAACATGCTGTATATCGATCCATTATTTAGCCCGCTCGCATCGTCCTTGTCATATTTGTAATGGGCAAATTGGTTGTTTTCCTGCAACACGTTGATCCCCCCGTTCCTGGTTCCTACCCAAAGTCTGTGGTTTTTGTCCTCTTCCAGCGAGATAACATCATTATGAGATAGTCCCGTCGGTTGCTGATCATTGTGCCGGAAAATGGTAAATGTTTTTCCGTCCGCATTCAAAAGATTAAGGCCTCCGCCCTCACTCGCCACCCAAATTCTGCCGCGCGAATCTTCCAGAACCTCATTCAGATCATTGCTGCTCAGGGATGCCGGATTTTGAGGATCGTTTTTGTAAATGACAAACTTTTTTGCAGCCGCATCGAAACGGTTTAGCCCGCCACCGCTGGTGGTTATCCAGACTTTCCCCTTCCGATCGACCGTAATGTCGCTCACCACATTGTGGCTCAAACTGCCGGCAACGCGAGGACTATTTGAATAATTTTGAAATGTGTTCTTTTCCGGATTAAAGACGCTGACACCTCCTCCTATGGTGCCCAGCCAGAGATTTCCAGCCTTATCCTGATCAATGGCGTGCACCTTATTGTGGCTGACGGTGTTGTTATCCCCAGCTTTGTGCAGATAGTTTGTGAAGGTCTCCTGTTCACTGTCAAACCGGCTCAGCCCTCCATCGTCCGTCCCGATCCAGAGCCTGCCCTGTTTATCCTCGAATATCGTATGAATATAATTGTGGCTGATGCTCTGCGGGTTACGGGGATCATTCCGGTAAACTGTGAATTTGTAACCATCAAACTTATTCAGCCCGTCCTGGGTGCCAAACCACATAAAACCGCGCCTGTCTTTCACAATGCAGGTCACATTGTTTTGAGATAAGCCGTTTCCGGTAGTTAAATGTCGGAATATTGCTTGCTTATGCTGAGCGAACGAAGGGGTAAATAAGTAAAGAAGAGAAAAGAGGAGCGTAAAGGTTTTATGCATGCAGGGTCACATTCAATTTACAACTATTTCTACGTAAATTAAATGTAAATTATCACTCTGCAAATATATTTTGTAAATAAAAGTTCAAGGATTGGCAGCAACATTACGCGCTCGCTTTGTAACCCATCACATCTTTAATTTCACCTGCCAACAATTCAATGGTGCTAGGCTTTGAAATAACCTTCATCACACCGAAAGATTGATAGTTGGGAAGATCACTCACTTTCAGGCCGGTTAGAATAACAATATCCACATGGTTTACGCCCAGTGCCTCATTGATTGCAAACAGGCATTTTGGAAGCTCCATCTTCGGCATGTTGAAGTCAAGAAAAATATTATCTGGCAAAGGAAAAAGCCTGTCCTTTATTTTGTTAACCGCATCCTGACAGTTGAAGGAATGCTCGCAAGTGGCTTTTGGGTAAGCCATTTCCAATGCAAATTCAAATATATCATGATCATCCGGATCATCGTCGATAAGTAATATGCTGTTATTCATTTTAGTGTAATCCGTTCCACACACAGTTTCAAAGCGGGAGTGTAAAATAACCGTTCCCAGGATCCTGTTCTCGAGGAAAAACTACTGTCACCAATTTTATATTTTTTTATACTTTTTAACGAACCCTTAAAAGTTCGGCTTTCCCTGCTGCAATACCTTTGTTGCCATCAAATATTCACATCAATCATTTAAAAAGGTAACTACTCAAATCCAATGAAAAATCACTTATTCAAAACAGTTAGCTGTGGCTTAATGCTCGGCGCGGTCTTATTCTCAACAAGTTGCAAGGATCAGGAAATCCTGTCCGAAAACGAAAAAGTCGAGCTCGACGGTTCGGACGAGTCGGCTAAACTAGGTGTGCCTACCAAATTTGACGAGGTGGCATTTGCAAATCGCATTGAAACGTATCTGGAAAATAAGGTTGCGGGATTTGGCTATTCCATCATTAAAGACGGGAAAGAATTTTACGTGAACAATGGTGGGGACGGCTACGCCAGAAAGAAGATCGAGTCAAACTTCGAATTTCATGGCGCCAACGCTAGGCAGGAAATTGTTGCCGCTACGCAATATGTAACAGCGGTGGCCGTCATGCGGGTTTTGGAAAAATATAACTTAACGCTCGGACACACTGTTCACAATTATTTGCCCAAGGGCTGGGTGCCAAGTGCAAGCTTTAAAGCGCTGACATTTGAACGGCTACTTGCACACCGCACTGGATTGATCGATTATGCCAATCTGAATGACCTGGAAAAAACAGTTGAAGGTCCGATAAACACAACCGTTTTTAATGAAAAGGCCTACCAGTTCTCTGATGCGAATTATGAGTTGCTGGCATTGATCCTACCGTATGTACATGCGAAAGAGTTAGCCAAACAAGGCGATAGCGGACTATTGAATACACTAAATTCTCAACCAACGAATTCGAGTGTCTATTACGTAGCGACCACGATTTATGGAAATTTTGTAAGGACCTATGTTTTTGGCGCAGCCGGACTGGAACATGCAGACAAAATAGAATGGCGAGCCTGGTCTCCGACAGGGCCACTTAGCGCGGAAAAAGCAACGAAGGGATATCCGTCCAGATCCGGCTCAGAACCAGGCTTGCTGAAGGAAGATAACCTGATTAATGGTGGTGCTACGGGCCTGTATATCAGCGCTTCCCAATTTGCAAAGCTGCAATATGCGGTTAAGACATTTAAGGTGATAAAAATGGAATCCGTATTTGCGATGAAAAACAAGCTCCTCGGATTTGACGGCAAGCTGAACGGATCTAAGGGCGCTTATTACTGGAAAAGAGGCAATGGTAAAAACTGCGAAACAATGGTGATCGACTTCGGCAGCGTGCAAGTTGCGGTATTCGCCAACTCGCCCGAAAGTGAGATCAGCGATCCGGTTGTACTGGCCAAAATGTTCGAAAGTTCACTTCACCCTTGATCGTACAAAGCCAGAAACTTTGTGTGACTAATAGATGTGTTGTGATAAGCGTGGCTGATTTCGGCTACGCTTATTTTTTGTATTTCAAATCAATGGCGGGCAAAGACATCATAACAGGCTATGAAGTGAAATTAAATTGATAAAGCTCCGTTTTGGGCGGCTCCTTTAAAGAGAGGTTCTAAAAAATATCCATAAACATTTGTTCGTACGAAATATTTCCTACCTTTATCAAAAGTTGTGAAAGTGGTCTTAACCGCATTGTAATTATGGCTATCGATTTTTTAAATCCACATGATTTTCAACCTTTGGCGACAGCATTGTGCTGGACATTGATCCATTCGCTATGGCAAGGGCTGATTGTTGCAATGCTAACCGGGATAATTTTGCTCACTACCGGCAGATCGCGGCCAGCGCTCCGCTATAATTTGCTTGCGGGGCTGCTTTTGCTTTTTGTCGTAAGTAATGCTTTCACCTTTTTCATTATTTATCAAAATGAAATCAATGATTTGAATGTGACATTTGCTGCGCACAGCATTGCCAATAATAGTGAAATTGCTCTTGCACGAGATCACTTCTTAACGCAGCAATTCAGTACATCATTTGCAAACGGAGTTAGCAGATTTACAGACGATTACCAGATGCAAATTATAATGGTCTGGCTAACAATCTTTCTATTCAAATCATTAAGGACAGTTAGCGGCCTCATGCACCTGCACAGGATAAGGCACACGAAAGTGCAGGCGGTTAATGATGCCTGGAACTGGCAAATTCGCCAGGCTGCCGCCCGGATGGGTTTGTATAAAAAGATTCTTCTGCTGGAATCCGGGATTTTAAAGGTGCCGGTTTTGCAAGGATTTTGGAGACCGGTAATCATCGTCCCGCTGGGCTTTTTCACGAGTTTACCCCACGAACAGGTTGAAGCCATTCTCTTACACGAAATAGCGCATGTAAAGCGACAGGATTATCTGGTCAATCTGCTTCAAAGTCTGGCAGAAAACATTTATTTCTTCAACCCTGCTTTCCTATGGCTATCGAAATTGATTCGGTTGGAGAGGGAAAATTGCTGTGACGAGCTGGTGATCGGGGTTATGAAGGAGCGCGGAATATTGGTGCAGGCGCTTGTAGCATTCCAGGAGCTGAGATTATCCAGCAGCGGATTATCGTTTGTCGGCACCAGCAACCATCTACTGAACCGCATTAAAAGGATTATTTACAACAAGAACAAACAGCTAACGACCATGGAGACATTTTCAATAACCAGCAGCCTGATCGCCGTCGCGTTCATTTCAGCAGTTTATTTTGAACCTGTGAAAACAATTGATACAGAGCCCGTTGCAGCAATTCGGCAGCAGGCATTTACTCTTAAAAAAGCGACTCCCGGCTTAGACAAACCAAAAGTTTTGGCTCCAACCATGACAAGCAAGCGGATTATTACAAACCCGAAAAAACTTGAAAACGATTCAGCATCGAGCATTTCAGCATTACTAGCTGAGTTAAGAGCTGCTATCAAGGCCAAGGATCTGAAAAAAGCGGAGCAGATACATTATAAGGCTTATTTATTAGTCTGGCAGGAAAAAAGCGACATTCACTCCAAAAGGCTAGAAGCCAGGATGCTTGCTGATGCATTTGATAAAAGGAAGGAGCAATTATCGAAAAACATGACACTTGCTAATTTTCAAGAGCAAGTGGTGAGCACTTCTTCTGCAATTTTAGACAAACGAAATGCTGAGATTGATGAATTGCATAAAGAAATAGAAGCGCTGGCCGAAGAAAATCGCCAAAACAGAAAGGCGCAGGAAGTCCAAATGCAGGAAAACCTTATCGAGGATTTGCTGGCTGAGGGCATCATCACAACCCGTGAAAACCTTTCCTACAAGCTCCATAACATGTTTTTGATCGTTAACGGCGTTGAACAGCCTGAATCGTTGCACCAAAAATTAAAAGCCAAATATCTGGAACGCAGCTGGACGGAATGGGTCTATAACTGGGATGGGTTTACAGGGCTTCGTTTTACAGGTGTGCGCTATAATGGATAAATAAAGAGAATTTCTTTCTATATTAATTGGTCAAAATATGCCCGATCAATTATATGGACGCCTCCGCTACACTCACAGAACGCTCCTGGAAATGGGAAGAAAAAGTTGCATTTCGCTTTTTCTTCCTATTTTTTATACTCTACATTGCTCCGTGGACCTGGCCTTCCAGCATGCCTTTCACCGGGGACTTGCTGAGTTTCTTCAACGACCTGCACTGGGGCGCGGCGGATTGGCTGATTCAGCTGGTGAAAAAACATACCCTGCACATCGATATCAAAATTACGCCCAACGGCAGCGGCGATACGGTAGACGACTGGACCTGGAATGGGATCATGCTGTTCATTTCCTCTATCGGGACCGCGATCTGGTCGCTTGTGGATGCACGAAGACGGGAGTATAATGCACTTTACACGTGGCTGCAAGTGATTGTACGTTACCAGCTGGCAATGAGCATGTTTACTTACGGGTTTATCAAAATTTTCCCGATGCAGATGCCGGAACCCAGCATTAGTCAGCTTGCCACGCCGCTTGGCGAATTCACGTCAATGCGTTTTGCGTGGCTTTTCATCGGCTCCTCTCCCTCCTACGAGATATTCTCAGGCATTTGCGAAGTGCTCGGTGGATTGCTCATGCTCTCGCGGCGCACCACGGCTTTTGGTGCGATGATCCTGGTGGGTGTGATAGGGCACGTGGTGGCGCTGAATTTCTTTTTTGACATTCAGGTGAAACTTTTCAGCACGGCGCTGTTGCTCATGGCCATCTTCCTCCTGGTGCCGCATATGCAAAAGCTATGGGCATTTTTCATTCAAAATCAACCTGTTAGGTTATCCATTCCCGTAATTAACCTCACTAAAAAATGGCAACGGACAACCAGAATAGCGCTGAAAACCTTATTCATCGCTGTGTTTTGCCTGATTTCTTTTTACGGAAATATGTCGGCGTACGGGAAAGGTGGATATATGCCTCTGGACAAACCGACTGTTACCGAGGGATTTTTCGATGTGGAAGCATTTGAGGTTAACAAAAAGCCACTAACGCTTCTTGCGGACACAATCCGCTGGGATAATGTGATTTTTGAAAAATGGAATGGCGGCAGCATCAAACGTCAGCCTGCGGACAGCCCGCTGATGCGCTACGGACGGGAGTATTTTACTTACAAAGCAGACACTGCGAAAAAGACATTTGAAATGCAATACAGAGACTCAACCCGCAACTTAACATTGCATTATAAAGAACCGGACAGCTCGCGCATGCTCCTTTACGGGAAAAGCGGCAATGATTCGCTGCACATTCTTTTGCGCAAAAAGAGCCAGCCATTCCGCCTGAACGAACCTATGCACTGGGTGCATAACAGCATAAGATAAAGCGCTGATTTACTGGGCTTTCGCAAGATACTTAAAGAAGTAACTATCCCCCTTCCCCAACTGCTGACTCACAATATATCCCGGTCCGAAATCACGAAGTTCCGGCGGAAACCTGAAACTAATCTCGTAGTGCGTCGCGCTAAAAATAAGCTCTTCGGCTGCGGTTAAAGAAGCGAGGAAAAACAAGAAGCCAGCGTAATAAAGCATTGTGCTTTTAGATTTTATCAATAAAATAAATTGCTTACCTACAAAAATACTGAGGATAAATATCGAAGGCATGCAAACTTTAATAGCCCAATCATTCCAGGTGCCAAGAATAATAAATGGAATAAGAATTAAAGAAAATATAGCTGTGAAAATAAATCGCATCTCGTCAGTGCTAAAATGACTGATTTTGTAAAGTATGATTGGAAGAATAAAAATAAATTCTACCAGAATAAACAGCAGATATCTTTTCCAAAAATCACTAAAAACCAGAATAGAGAAATGTATTGGAAATGAAAAGTCATTAGATGCTATAAACAAGATCAGCACACAGAATAAAATAAATGCAGAAATGTTAATCAACGAAAAAGAAAGATACTGCTTCCAATGATTGATAAAATGAGGAATAAAAAAAGGCAGTAATCCCAGCATGCACAATGGCGACCAAAGAATAAGTGACACCACAGCAATGGCCATAATCTTGTTGAGAGTGGGATTAATATATCTTCGATTTAATAAAATGCCAATCATAATCCACGCAGGAATACAATGTTGCGGGGACCAATATAAATTACACATATTTGAAAAATAAAAGAATGGTGTCAGCCAGGTCTCAGCCCGGTCTTCTGTCATATGAAAAAGCAGGTTCACAACATAGTCGAAGCCACCGAAGAAACAAATGCTGATAAAGATGCAAAATATGCCGAGCAGGCTTTTCTGCACTTGTGAAAATGCGACGAGTGACAGAGAAAGCAAAGTGCCGGCATAGGAGAAGGCAAACAAAGCAAAATTTGCGGCCTTCCATCCAAAAACCTTCCCTACAAGTGCAGCAGGCAGATAATAAGCAAAATAATAAACGTACGGCTTGTCCGTAGTGAATCCGAACCGCTCCCCCATGTACGCAGGCGAAAACCAAACCGGCCATGGATCCACACTCAAATGCCACAGCAACGAACTCCTGATTCCCGAGTCGAAATTCCGGTAACCGATGCCGCCAATGCTTGAAAACAGAAGCCATACAAAAGTTAATGTTGCCAGGAAAATCAAGGCATTGCGATGATTCAATGCATAGTAATAAGCGTGACGGAAAGATTTCGACACTTGATTGAATTGAACTGTTTCCGCGAAAGATTTATAAAGAGAAAAACAAATGAGTGCATTCAAAGGAATAGCGAGCTCCAATTTTAAATAGCCATTTATAAAAATAATGACTGGTAATGTCAGGTAAATAAATGACAGACCGATTAAAACATTGATAAAATTAGCACTGTCGACAGTTTTAAAATTATGGGAAGATGCTACATTTTTAAATGGTCTATAAAATTTTTTCTGTTTAAGAATAAAATTATAGCCCGATACAAATGAAATAACTTTTGGTTTTGATTTGACATAATTGATCATAACGGAAGGGAATTTTATCTATGGCCAATAGTTTCATGGTTACCATCCGTGCATATCACAATAGCAACAAAAAAAGGACTTGATTAAGCTATATTTTAGCTTAACCTATGAATATATACGTGGTAATAAAGATGAAAGGAAAACTATTATTAATGCTCACACTAACGACACGAATCATCTTTTAATACGTTGCATGTTTATTGAGATTTTATTTAAAAAAATATATTTCAATTTAACGCAACGCTTTGATTTTGATATGGTGTCTATGGGTTTGAATACATAAGATTTTAGTTGGTATGAGAGTTTTTTTATTGTGCGTCATTTGTTTGCTTTCCGTTGTTTCCTGTAACCAAGTGAATCAGTTAGAGCCACTTGAACCGGAACCAGTGCCTTCGAAAGTGATCGCACAAGTAAAACAGTGGTATCCGAATGCAGAAAACCTGGTGTTTAAACCGCTGGTTGAAAAGCTGGTTTGGGAAGTGAAATTTGATGAGGGAGCCAATAAGTATGTGTCGCTTGCCGACAGTACGAAAATTTGGGAGACCTATCGTTTTAGTGGAGAAAGTGCACCTCCAAAAATGCTGGCGCTGGTGGAAAAAAGTGCTTTCCGGGGAGGAACGTTTAGTGTGAACCGGGACATGATCGGAGCGGTTGCTCCGAATGAATATAACAGGCTGATATATAACCTGCATGGAAGTGACTATAGTTTTAACTGGGTGTATGTTGATAATCGGGTTGCAGGTGCGGCATTCGGGGAAACGCTCTACTGGATTTTATATCGTGACATGAGCACGCTGCCGCAAAAAGCACAAAACTTCATTAATGCTGATCCACAGATTAAATACGAAGGTTTGGAACTGAAAGTTGATGTGAATTATAAAAAGTCTTACGAGGTGCAGGTCAGTTTTGACAAGGCGGGAGTGAAAACCTACGCAACTTTTATATTCAACGACGAAGGTGATTTACAATGGTTTAGCAGGGCATTCAATGAGCCGGAAGACCTTAATGGGCCGCCGAATTATGATAAATTGCCAGAGGCAATGCAGCAATATCTGGACTCTTCGAAAGAATTAGCCGGATTTTCCAGCCAGCCGATCGCCGGCATGCAGTGGATGGCAGAGTACCGCGGAGAGAAATGCTATTGGATCCGATATCTCAATAATACCACTTTTGATTTTTGTGATTTGCAGTTTGACAAGGATGGTAAACTGGTTAACAAAATGTACTTTATTTATTTTCAATAAAATTGACTATATCGTAACAGATTTACTCACAACGTGCTCATGTTCCGTACTTTATGAAGTTTTTTCTCTCAAAGAAATTCAGTAACCTGACCTCCTTGGTGAAAGCTTGTCAAAAGCAGGATCCGGGTGCGCAGACTGCATTCTATGAGCGATACAAAGGCCGGTTAACGGGTGTTTGCCAGCGTTATGCGAGGACAAAAATGGAAGCAGAAGATATTTTTCAGGAAGCATTTATCAAGATTTTCAATAACATTCAGGATTTGAAAGACCCGGAATCTGTGGATAGCTGGGTTAAAGTAACGGTCGTCAGGACGGCGATTAACTATTATCATCGCACCACGAAGCAACAGGACCTCAATGGTTCTATTCACAATATGGATATTCAGTTGGAATCCGACGATTATGAAAAAATTGTTGACCAGTTGAATGTAGAAGATTTGCTGGCTATCATCAACGAGCTGCCCGACAAATACAGGACCATTATAAACCTGCACCTGATCGACGGCTATACACATGCTGAAATTGGCGAATTACTCTCCATTCCCGACGCGACTTCACGGTCACAGTTTATGAGGGGGCGTAATTTGCTGTTAAAAAAATTAGAACTTAAAGGGATCGTGCATCATGAAAACTACTGAGAACAAACTCAATGAGGCACTGCGGTCAGCCCTTAAACGCAAATTCGACAATTTTGAAAACACGCCTGACCCGTCTGCATTTGAGAAAATTCGCGCCAATATCAAACCTATTCCGCAGTGGAAGTATTTGTTTTTCAGCCTGTTGTTCGTAGGCATAGCCGTTACCGGCATCATTACAGACCAACATTTCTTAAATAACAGAGCTAAGAAACTAACTTCCGTACATGCAGCTGACGTAAAAAATTCCAGTCTGGGATCGCCCGCCGCAGAAGCGTCTGCCGCGGGATCGCCCGCCTCAGGATCATCGGTTAAGGAGTCCGATTTCTTGGAACGGGAAATTTCCAAAAAGTCGGTTGTGGCAAGTCAGGTTATTCATTTATCAAAGGCAACGTTTAAGAATTCAGATCATGTTGATCAAAACAGTTTGGCTGGTTCGAAAGGTGAGTTGAAGAATGAGTCGTTTAAATCCCAGCTACACGAAATGCCAAGCTTGATTGAAAGCGATAGTAATGATGCTGAATCAGACATTATTGTCAACTCTGAAAAAGCACAGCCTGGTGCGGAACCGGCTCCTGGTGAAGCCATTGACATTACCGCTGATAGACTTGATAATCAACCATATAACTTTACAGCTGGACATTCCAGATTACCGCATATTGATATTTCAAAGGCTGATGTTAAACCCGTTGTTCGTTATCAAAGAGGCCATTTTAACTGGCTTGTGAATGCGGCTGTGCTGCAATCTTACCAGATCCTGACAGTGCCGGCTGGTGGCCAGAGTTTCCAGAATTTTGAATTCCCTTCTACATTTTCTCTTCGTTCCCTGGGATATAAAGTCAGTGTGGGTGCGGAGAAAAAAGGTTTCCAGTTTATGCTGCATTATAGCCGTTTTCAGCAATCCTATTCATACGAAATAGCTGGTAATGACTACGTTGTACACACGGTGGACCAGGGTAAATTTGTCGTGATACGCCAGGGAACGCGGGTTAGTCAGGAGAATCAATTTAGTCTTTTAGGGATTGGCGTCAACAAGCAGGTGCAATGGGGAAATGCTTCGGTGGGCAAATATTATGCGTCCGCAGGACTGGAATATTCGTATGGAATGATCAGAAAGCAAAGCATTGGCTGGGTGAATGCGGGCATCGGCAAGCAATTCCCGATTAACAGAAAAACTTCTCTGCACATTGGCCCCTATGCAGAATTCAGTCCGGTGAAATTCACCGGATCAGGCGACCCGTTTTATTATCAGCCTTACCGGGTGGGTGTTTCAGCAGGTCTGAGGTTCGGCCGGTAATGTGTTGGAAAAGCGCTATCTGAAATTTCGACCATTGGGAAAAATCTCTGTTTGCACATCCTTGCGGACCTGTGTCCTTTTGTTCACGGCCATTGTAGCATACTCATCCTTTTCATCCGCTCGTGAAAGGGTCAGAATGTTTGGTTTTTCATCCTCAACGGCTGTCAGTTTTTTGAGTAAAACAGAAAGGTCGTAGCATTTTGATACAATTACATGCGTCACATCTCCTTCCCGCTGCAACTTCCCTTCAACCATTAACAGTCTGGCATACAGGATTTCCTTTCGGTATTTTTCAAAAAGACCTTGAAATACGACCAGATTTGCAAAGCCTGTTTCGTCTTCAATGGTAATAAAACAAACCCCGCCGGCAGTTCCGGGCCGCTGCCTTACCAACACCAATCCTGCGACTTTCACCTTCATTGCATTTCCGATCTGATCCAGTTTTCTAGTTGAAAAAACATTAAGCATTTCCAATTTTTCCCGCACAAAACTGACCGGGTGCGCCTTTAAGGACAAAGAAGTTGAAGCATAATCCTGAACCACATGCTCAGAAGCGCTCATGAGAGGCAAATTCACGGCTGCTTCCGACGCGCTTTCCGATGGCTGGCCTTCAAACAATCCGATAGGCCTGTCGTTCATTGCGGACACTTCCCAGAGCGCCTGCCGCCGGTCCAGCCCTATGGACCTGAATGCATCGGCATCGGCCAGTTTTTCCAGGGCAGCTTGCGAAACACCAGCATGACGCAGGGCATGAATGTTTGTAAATGGCCGTTGCCTTGCCGTTAGCAACGCAGCAATATCTTCCTCCCGCATTCCCTTAATCTGCCTGAAACCCAGCCTGATCGGGCAGTATACCCCGATTTTCTCTTCCAATAAATTGTCCCAATCGGAGTAATTGATATCCACAGGCCTTACTTCCACATCATGCTTCCTCGCATCAATGATAATCTGGGCCGGCTGATAAAAACCCATCGGCATACTGTTTAATAATGCAGCGGCGAACACATCGGGATAATAACATTTCAGATAACAGGAAACATACACCAGCAATGCAAAACTTGCAGCATGGCTTTCGGGAAAACCATAGCTCCCGAATCCCTCTAACTGCCTGAAAACGCGCAATGCAAATTCTTCGGTGTAACCACGTGCCGTCATACCGGCCACAAGCTTTTTCTCGAACCGGGTTACCATTCCTTTCACTTTGAAAGTAGCCATGCTCCGCCGCAATTCGTCCGCTTCCGAAGGTGTGAAACCGGCTGCCACAATCGCGATTTTCATAGCCTGTTCCTGAAATAACGGCACGCCCAGTGTCTTACCCAGAATGTCTTCCAATTCTTTGGAAGGATAAATTACTTCCTCTTCCTTATTTCTACGGCGTAAATAAGGATGCACCATATCCCCTTGAATAGGGCCAGGACGTACAATAGCAACTTCAATAACAAGGTCATAAAAACATCTTGGTTTCAATCGGGGCAACATGGACTGCTGTGCACGACTTTCGATCTGAAACACACCGATCGTATCCGCCTTGCAGATCATATCATAAACACCTTCGTCCTTTTGGGGAATGTTGGCCAGCGTATAGTCTTTGTCGTAATGTTTTTTGGCCAGATCAAAAGCTTTCCGGATGCAGGTGAGCATTCCCAAAGCAAGCACGTCGATTTTGAGAAATCCCAGGGTATCAATGTCATCCTTATTCCATTCAATGCAGGTTCTGTCCACCATGCGCGCATTCATGATCGGGCACAGGTCGGAAAGTTTGCCTTGCGTAATCACAAAACCGCCGGTATGCTGCCCTAGCTGCCGGGGAAATCCAACGTACTGCCTGGTCAGGTCCAGGATTTTGAGCAAATGCGGATCATTAGGGTTAAATCCCTGTTCAGCAACACGTTTGCCCTCAAACCATTCATCTGTAAACTCCCAGATTGAATTGGCCAGGCGATTAATAGCGTCCAGCGACATGCCCATTGCCTTAGCAACATCACGGATGGCCCCTCGCTGATGCATTTGTGTTACCGTAGCCACAATGCCGGCCCTGTCACGTCCATATTTTTTATAGATATACTGGATCACTTCTTCCCTGCGCTCATGCTCAAAATCCACATCAATGTCGGGTGGCTCATTGCGTGCGGAAGATATAAACCGCTCGAAAAGCAGATCAATTTCCAAAGGATCCACCGACGTAATGCCAAGACAATAGCAAATCGTGGAGTTAGCGGCTGATCCCCTGCCCTGACAAAGTATCTTTTGTTCACGCGCAAACCGGACAATGTCATAAACGGTAAGGAAATAGGGCGCATAATCCATTTCCTCAACGAATTTCATTTCATATGCAATCGCATCTTCAACTTTTTGAGGAATACAATCGCCAAAACGCTCCCTGGCCCCTTTCCAGGTTAGCGTTTCCAGCTCGATCATTACCGAATTTCCGGAGCTCGTAATTTCCTCAGGATAAACATATTTGAGTTCATTCAGCGAAAACTGGCAGGCGTCCGCAATCTCCTGTGTGCGCTGGATCGCATCCGGATATTGCCTGAACAGCCGCTGCATTTCATCAATCGGTTTCAGGAACCTTTCCCCATTCTGATAAAGCTTAAATCCTGCGTTGTGAATCGTGCATTTTTCACGGATACAGGTAAGAATATCCTGCAATTCCCTTCGCACCGGATTATGATAATACACATCATTGGTGGCCACCATAGGAATGTCCAGCTGATGGGCCAGCTGCGAAATCTGGTGCAGCTTCTTCGTATCATCGCCCTGGTACGAGCGGGCCGCAGCAATGTAAACGTCCTTGCCAAAAGCCCTTTTGTATTCTTTTAATGCTTGTTTGAAATCAGGTTCAAAATCAAAATGACTGTTCAAAGCGGCAGGAGGAACCACTATAAACTTGATTTCACCTGCATGCCGAAAAACATCTACTTTGTATAAATGACACTGACCTTTTTCCGCCCTCAGGTTGCCTTCGGTTAACAGAGAAGAAAGCTGGGCATAACCTTGTTGCGTGGTAGGATAAGCCAGCAAACTGGGCCCATCCAGCAAATCCAGGCGGCAAGCCGGAATGATACGAATGTCCTTTCCTTTTGCAGCCGCATGGCCCCGGACAATTCCAGCCAGGCTGTTCCGATCCGTGATCGCGATTTTTTTGTATCCAAATAACAATGCCTGCTGCACCAATTCCTCCGGGTGCGATCCACCACGAAGGAAGCTGAAATTAGTCGTCACCTGTAATTCCGTGTAGCACATATTTATTTAAGCAAAAAAACCGTGGATAAACCATTTGGAATCATCATGATCATAATGTCCGAGCCGGAAAATCCAGAATCGCGCACCATCCTGATCTTCAACACAATAGTAATCCCTATGCATGCCTTGTTCCAGCCACCATTCCCTTTCAATCCGCTCCGGGCCGTCGGCGCGTTTCATATAATGGACCGTTCCTTTAAAACGGAACAGCACCGGCGGATAATCCGGCACAGGCACAGCCACATCGATCAGTTGCGGGTTTGCCAATAAAATGATCGGCCTGGGCCTGTCGATTCGCCATGCCGTTTGGGGCGTTTCTAACAGGGAATCAGCGATTTTCACAGATCTTTCCGGCCAGTAATGTTCATCCGGAAGATACCGGTGGATCGTCTCCATGCCTGCCCTGCCTGCAAGCCTGTCCAGCAGCTCGATCAGATTTACATTTCCCGAGTCTGCCTGCGTATTCCAAAGCTTTTTCTGGACCTCAGTAACATCTTCTGTAACAGGGGCTTCCATCACAAATAGCTCAATACCCATTCCTGGCCTGAGGGTGGATATTTTTAGTTCAAAAAGCTTGAAAAGGTGCATTACATTAAATGATCCCCGGTTGGTCACAATGTCGATCTGCACCACTTTTCCATCCACGCGGTAACCTGTAAAAACGGCTGTCCGCAACCCTTTCCCTTCCTTCACCAAGCGACGGCAAATGATTTCTAAAAGCCGTTTTAAAGCGATCTGAATACCAACGGCCGTCACAATCGGCTCCATGCACGGTAACCTTTCCTGGTAAGGCACCGCCGGTTTAACCGATTGAATAATCTCTATGGCATGTCCGAAAGCCTGGTCCATCCGATCTAAAAGCTGCTGCCCGAAGCGCCTGCGAAGCACCGAACGCGGCATATCAATAAAATCCCGGATCTGATACAACCCCAGCTTCTGCATGCGTTCCAGAACTGTTGCTTCCAGCCGTAAGGCCGCCGGTGGCAAAGGCAACAATGCACCGGAAAGGCCATTTGGCGGAATAATGCGCTTATCCTGGCCATAATGCGCAACTGCCCAAGCACTGCCCACTGTATCCGCTATGGCGGCGCTTACCTCATAACCCTTGTGCCTGAGTTTGATGACGATGTCTTTCAAGTAAGCCCGCTCACCTCCCCACAGGTGTGCACATCCTGTGATGTCAAGCATCAGACAGTCGGGCAAGTCTACTGCAACAATGGGCGTATAGCGTATGCACCATTCTGCCAGCTCGTTCAGCAACCCGGCTGCCTTACCAGGGTCGTCATCTATCACCTCTAAAGCCGGAAAAAGGGCCTGGGCATCAGCAGCCACCATTCCTACCATGATCCCGCTTTCAATCGCTTTTGGACTGGCCGCTTTTACGACCATTCTTCCACGCTCGGGAGCCGCCAAAACAAACTGCTCGTTAGCAAGCTCAGGACGTTCAGTCACAACCCAGTCTGTGATTAAATGTCGGAACCATATGTTGGCAAAGCGCTGTTGCATAATGGTAATTTTTTCACATAAACACTTGATTATTAATTAATTGATATATAAATGATATTTTTGATATCTATTATTTGGTCACAATGATATCAAATCTCTTGTTTAGTCGCAAGAATTTTCTTTACTTTGTTTTATCAGACACCAACAAAAAAGCCCCTCAACCAGGCCGGAGATTGAGGAGCTTTTAAGAGATATATAGAATAAATTACTGCTGCTGTTCCAACACTTCGTCGAGGTTTTCGAATGCCATCAGGAAGCCCTCTTTGAAACCCATTTCAAGGTGTTTTTCCAGATCGGAAAGTTCGTTGAATGTTATTAAAACATCCACGATCGTATTGCCATTGTTTTCATTAAAGGATATGAGCCATTGAGAGCCTGGAAGAAAATCGCTTGGCTTTCCACTTTCATCACAGAAATGATCCACAGCTGAATAGGATTGTTGTGTTGTGAGAGATTTGTATTCCATGCGCGCCCAATGCTCCTCTCCTTCCGGCCCGACCATGGC
Organism: Dyadobacter chenhuakuii; assembly: GCF_023821985.2. NCBI lineage: Bacteria > Pseudomonadati > Bacteroidota > Cytophagia > Cytophagales > Spirosomataceae > Dyadobacter > Dyadobacter chenhuakuii. Next base: position 1,752,987 of record NZ_CP098805.1, read on the forward strand.
ATATAACCAGTGCCCACCCTCACGGAAATCCATTTCTTTGGTCCTTGCTTTCCAGGGTTTTGGCGCCCACCATTGTTCCAGAAGTTCTTTTTCGGTCCAGGCTGCCCAAACTTTCGCTACCGTAGCAGCAAATTCCCGTTCAACGTTTATTTTTTTATTTTCCTTGTCAACTGTGAAATTCAAAAACAGGTTAGCTTTCATAATCATTTGGTTTTAAGTTATTAATACTTCATCTAGTTGGTTAAATCGATCTTCCCAAAGCTTCTTAAACTGTTCCAGCCACTGATCTATGTCTTTCATCTGCTTTGCATTGAAGTGGTAATAAATTTCCCTGCCAGAGGACCTTTGCTTGACAACCAGGAAGGTAATTATTCACATTGATCTACATTATATTTTAACTTCTATCACATAAAATTTGCGTAAGTAAATACTTACATATAATATTGTGTAAGCAAACACTTACATATATGTCCATTGAAGCAAGACGTGACGTTTTTCAAGCCATAGCAGATCCTACCCGGCGGCAGATTATCAGCCTGATCGCACATAAATCCATGAATCTCAATGCCATTGCGGAAAATTTTGAGATCAGCAGACCAGCTGTATCCCAGCACATTAAGATTCTGACAGAGTGCGGAATGGTGGTTGTCAGGCAGGAAGGGCGTGAGCGATTTTGCGAGGCGAAGCTCGATTCGCTAAGTGAAGTATCGGATTGGGTAGATCAGTACAAACAATTCTGGAATGAAAAACTCGATTCTCTGGGAAGCTATTTAAGCCGTATTCAAGCAAATGACGAGTCAGGCAAAGAATCAAATACGAATCAATCAAACAATCAATAATATGGACCAGCAAACAGAAAAAAAAGACGGATTAAAAATTGTCAGGGAATTTAAAGCACCCAAAACGCTTGTATTCGACGCATTTGCATCGCCCGAAGCATTTGGCGAATGGTGGGGCCCCGCCGGCAGCAATCTATCCGTGGAGCGTTTTGACTTCCGGACAGGTGGGAGTACGCATTACAAAATGGAAGGGAACGGCCACGTCATGTGGGGGTTATTTCAGTATAAAAACATTCAGCGTGCCGATCTGCTGGAATTCATCAACTCATTTGCCGATGCCGAAGGAAACATCATCACTTCACCATTTCCGATGGATTTCCCTTTGGAAATTTTCAACAAGATTACATTGGAAGAAAATGACGGCATAACAACCTTAACCATCCAGGGCCACCCCATCAACGCAACACCCGCCCAGGAAGAAACTTACTTTTCAATCATGGACAACATGCACCAAGGATTCAACGGAACATTCGACCAGTTGGATGCATATTTGGCGAAGGTGCAAGGTTAAGCGTAAAGAAATAGATTGTACAATGTCCCTGCTGAGTAATCAAGAAATCTTTATTAGACTTAAAATCTCAGCAGGTTCTTTTTTTCAAAAATTCTTTTGGGATCGGATTGTTTTTGAGGAAGATCTTTACTTCTTCGGTTTTGGAAAGTGGCACAATGGGTAACGAGGATTCATTATGAAATAAATCTTTGTTTGACTTACCTGGTCTACTCAGATTATCTTTTTCAATTGCGATCGCTGGCATATGTGTGTTCGAATTTTGTTATATTCAAAGTTAGCCAATCATTTGAAATTAATCAAGAATGCATCATAATTGGCATTTTTCCTGAACGGTTCCCAGTCTCCTACCCATTCAGTTAGTGAACGAAGGTTGTTTCCGGTAATGTTAATAGCGGCCTTGAAACCATAAATATGGTAGCGGTCTATCAGCTCAGCATAATACATATTGATTCCCATTTGATATTTACGGTTCCTTACGGCCAGTTTACCAGGAAGAGTTCTTCCGGTAGCAAACACGCTTGATTCTGGGTTATTTTCCAAAAAATCCAGTGCTTTACTCGCTACCGTGCCCAGAATCTTGTTCATATCACCGTTCCGAACCTCGATACAATCATCCAACTTTTGAGCATCCTCATCCCACACCCCAAAAGCAAGATTATATAAGTCATCATCTAGATAGTCAAAACGGATCCTCATTTCAAAACGACCGTTCTTGCCTTCACTGAAAAACTTAAACTCCCTTTCACCGACTAGCTCGGTCGTGTAACTTTCAATATTCATTTTAGTTATAGTGTGTTCTGAAAAACCAAAGATATTCAAAATCTTTATTCTACTAAAAATTATAACTCCTGGCCACTGACTAAGCTTTTCACAACTGATCAGAAATCATATCTACCAACACCCAATCAGTAGCAAATGGAATTTTAATCTTAATAAGGTAAATACTGACCATTTGAAATTAAAACGCCCAACAACATGATCAAGCCACTTTATCCTTGCCTTTGGTATAATGGAAATGCGAAGGAAGCTGCGGATTACTATTGTTCTATTTTTAAAAGTTCCAAGATCACTTCTGAGAATCCGATGGTGGTGACATTTGAGCTAAACGGGTTCAAATTTATGGGGCTGAACGGCGGTCCGCATTACCAGTTCTCTCCGGCAACTTCTTTCGTGGTTGAATGCGATACGCAGGAAGAAATCGATTATTACTGGGAGAAATTAGGAGAAGGCGGATCATATAATCAGTGCGGATGGCTGGATGATAAATTCGGGATGTCGTGGCAGGTTGTGCCAAGTGTTTTGTCCAAATTAATGTCAGATCCTGAAAAGGCGCCTAGGGTGATCGAGGCTTTTATGCAGATGAGTAAATTCGATATCGCTGCGCTTGAAAATGCATAAGACAGGGCTGCTGAGTTTATTTCAAGGATTTGTAGAGAAAACATCGGCTAAAAGGTAACTTGCGCCATAACATTTTAGCCCCTATTTCCAATATGTTGAAGTTCATTCTTCCTTCGCTGCTTTCAATTTCCATGGCTGCAAATGCGCAGTTGGTTTCTGATTCCCTGCTCATTGAAGGCCATCACCGCGTTTTTGTTTATGATAAATCCGTGAAGGTCAAGCCGGGTGCAAGCCTTGTTTTTCTGATGCATGGCTCGGGTGGTGAACCGATGGGATTTGCGCCGAGAGCTGCTAAGCTGCAAGCCAGGGCCGAGGCTGAAAATCTTGTGCTGGTTTATCCGGCTGGTTATAAGCGATATTGGAATGAATGCAGAAAAGCCTCAACAGCAATTGCCAACAAGGAAAATTTGAATGAAGAAGCATTTTTCTCCGGAATGATCGACTTCTTTTCCGATAAATACAAGATTAACAAAGCAAACGTTTTTGCAACCGGTTTTTCGGGTGGCGGGCATATGTCGTACAAACTGGCGCTGACCATGCCTGATAAGATCCGGGCCATTTCGGCGATTGTCGCCAACCTTCCGACGGATGAGAATATGGATTGTGCGGCTATGAACAAACCGCTGCCGGTCATGATTACCAACGGAACGGCCGATGAAACCAACCCGTATAATGGCGGTGAAGTGAAGACTGCGGGTGTAACGCTAGGCACTGTACGCGCGACAGATCAGTCATTTCAATATTGGGCAAAACTGGATGGTTACAGCGGTGAGCCTGTCAAATCAATGATGCCGGATGGCGACAAAACCAACGATGTTACGGTCGAAAAATACACCTACCAGAAGAAGGGAAAACCCGAAGTAACCTTATTAAAAGTCATCAACGGCAAACACGAATTCCTGACCGATTTCGACATTTTCGAAGAAACCTGGGCATTCTTTAAGCGGCAGATGGCGAAGTAGATTTGCGGAAAGGAGTCGCCATTTTTACTTCTTGTTCCAGATAGTTAAATCGCCCGTCCGACCATTCCATTTTCCACTCACCGGGTTCCCCGTTGCGCACTTTCAGAAGCTGTACGTGCCAGCGGGGAAAACCTACACCAGGCATATCATCTTCCAGCTGACTGGGAATAGGTGTCACCTTCCAGCGCGAAACGCAAGCTAATGTGTTCAGGCTCCGCGGATTGCAACGATGCAAAAAACCGGTCACACGGCTTTGCTCCACAGCAAGTTGCAATCGGCGGGATTGGGTTAATGTGATTTCATTGAGCTCTCCTACCACGGCAGTGAGCGCTTCACATTTTAATGATTCCTCCACAGCCCATAACACGTCCTGTTCTTTCAGTAGATCTATAAAAATAACCCTGTCCGGCTCAATGCCGAAAAACTTCATGGCCGGAGGAAACAGTGTGCGGTTCATGCTGATCCATAAACAAGCCCCGCCCTTTTGCAACAATTTACCCAGCAGCCCCATCATAAAACCGGTGGTTGCCGCTGCGTCTTCCCTGGCACCACTCAAAAATTCATGAACCGCACCAGTCGGGAAAACCTGGTTCGGAAATGCCTTTTCCAATGCTCCATAATCAAACGAGTTTTTTGCCCCCTCCGATGCGGTCTTAAAGCCCTGCAAAGAAAGGATCTCGTCTTGCAGCCGCTTAGCAAGATCGCTTTTTGGCGTCGTCTGGTTCATGATGGAAGTTGAGTAATTGTTATTATTGATAACAATTTTATGATTCCAAAAGTACCATTTAACTTTCATAACCGCAAAACATTTTCTGATTTTATGCCTGATTTATGGACTTAATTGTCAAAATACAGCTTCTATGCTGGATCAGGCATTATCCACTTAAACACAGTCCGACTAGTAAAAAGAACGGATAATGTGCTTATTCTCTCAAAATCAAATCCTATGACACGATCTGTTCTGCTAAAATCTTCCTTATTAATTGTTACTTGTTTCACTTTTCTGGCTATGAGTCGTTTGGCTCCGCGGGATTGGAAATTAGGCGTAGCACTTTATACATTTAACCCCTATTCCTTTGAAGGCCAATTGGCAAAAGCGGATAGCGCCGGCTTAAAATATGTGGAAGGTTTCACATTTGCGAAGGCCGGTCCGGAATTAAAGGATTCAGCCATGATGAAATTATCGCCTTCCGGCATAGCAAAACTGAAAACGATTCTTGGCAAAACCGACCTCAAAATGGAAAGTATTTACCTCGTAGGCGGCCCGACGGTAAATGATTGGAAAAAGGAATTTGAGATAGCGAAACAATTTAATGTGAAATATGTGACTGCCGAACCGCCAGTGAAAATGTGGGATAGCATCGACAGCCTTGCCGGCGTTTACGGCGTAAAACTGGCCATTCATAACCATTGGAAAGGAACAAGTGCTTACTGGCATCCCGATTCTGTGTTGGCAGCGCTAAAAGGGCACCCGAATTTTGGTGTATGTGCCGATCTCGGACACATGCCCAAAAGTGGCATTAAACCGGTGGAAGCATTGAAAAAGCTGGAAGGCCATATCATTGCAATCCACCTAAAAGACATTGCGGCTTATAATGATCCAAAACTTGTGGATGTAGTCGTAGGAACCGGGGTCATCGACTTTCCGGCGGTGTTCAAGGAGCTGGAAAGACAACGGTTCAACGGCCACATTATTATCGAACGCGACCGCCAGGAAAAGCCGAGCAATCTGCAATCTGTTATTCAGACGGTTCAATATTATAACAAGACCCTTGGGTTAAAGTGAGCATTGCCTGATGCGGCTGAATAAAGCTCTGATCAATGCAGGCATTGCCAAAATGCTGCTGATCAGAGCTTTCTTAATTTAATGTTGCGATACCAAACCGTGCTTCCCCAGTCCTGCAACCCGATCCGTCCGTCATAGGATCCTTTGGAGATGGGTGCTGCTTTGAGTCCGCTGTTTGCTACTTTTTGCTTCCAGTCGGCGCTTTTGAGGTCGTGTTCCTGGACCATGAATTCATTTTGGTACACCGTAAGCTTTCCTTTCTTCACTATAAAATGGATTTTATTCCATTCACCTTCCGGATTTCCTTCGCGTAGACGGGCATTGGCAATTCCGAAAAAGTCGCTGGCGCGATGTGTATTTTCTTTGGCACCTTCATAAATTTTATCATCGATCACCTGTAATTCCAGGCCGGTCGTATGCATATTCGGGTATTTGGCTGCTTCTGTTACAAAAAAGAAAATGCCGCTGTTGGCATATTTGCTCACTTTCCATTCTGCCTTAAATTCAAAATCACCGGTCACAACTTCATCTGTAACGATATCTCCGCCATTCTGTGCTTTATTTCCAGCTCGTTCAGGCACATTCAATTTAATGGCACCTTGTTCGATTATCCAGGCTGTCCCCACCTGCTTGCCGCCATAGGCATGCCAGCCTTTAAAATCTTTTCCATCAAACAACAGTTTCCAGCCGTCCTTTTTTTCCGTGGCAGACAGCGTGTTAAGAGCTTGTGAATGCGCGCTTACATAGGCGAAACTCAAAAGCAAAGCAAATAAGGTGGGTTTGAACATTTCAGATCTAAGATTATTGTTAGAGAACAAGCGCGTCACTCAGGCAAAATACTTATTTATTCACAAAATATCTGGCATAGCAACTTTTGTAAAAACACCTTACTCTTTTAAAATGCTCTCCACAATCGTCAAAGATGCTTGTTCACAGAAATCCAGGCCTGAATAATCCGGGTTATAACCTCCAATGTAAGGAACGGCCATAACATAAATCCGGCGATTCGTAGAACCTGAACGCTCCAAAACCTGAAAATGATCTGTAATGGCAATCCCCGGCACTTTCAGGTAAAAATCTTCTCTGGCCGTTTGCTCCACATTCTCGTTGCCGTCTGCAATGGCTGCACCGCCTTCTGCCGAAGACCTGAATTTTAAATGTGCGGGCATCACCGTTCCATCGGCGATGAGGCTTTTGAACGGAAAACTTTCAAAAGGCAAATGCGGCTGACCGATACAATCCACAAAGGTGTTGTAATAAATGGCCTTCTCTTCACCCGACTCGTCCTTATAATGGTAAGTTATACCACCTTTACTTTCCGGAACAACCTTGCTATCATCCCCTACCGACACGATTTCGAGCTTGCCTGCGTCGTCCAGCGCCAGCATTTCCTTGGCGGAACTTTGCGGGACAAATGCGATAACAATCGATATGAGCGGCATTAGAACTTTCTGCAGCCGCATACGGTCCTCCGCTGACAAATATTTGGCAGGATAATTCATTGCATAACTCAAAACCGCCAGAATCTCCTTCCAATGTATGGACTCCTCGTTCCGGATCGACTTTTCCGCCTCTGCATATTCTTTCCTGAAAAGCTTGAACGGTTCCGTTTTTTCCCGCACAGCCATCATCGACTCTACAAACTGCTCTATGTTCATCTCCCGGATCCTTCCGTAAAACTTCGGATCCTTGTCGCGGAACAGGTCTTTAAAGGCTTTTTCAAAAATATAGTCCAGTTCCAGAAAACCATCGTTTGCTTCCCGGTTTTGCTCGATTTCTTCCTTGGTCAGCAATGCTTCTTCAGAAAGCAGCGGATCTTCCAAATGGAAGCGTATGGCAGGCAAAAGTCCATTTCTGGAATGCATAACCAGCCTGAAATCAGGACTTTCCTCTGATGGTTGGAACACAACTTTTCCGTCCTCATCCGTATGAAATGATCCGTTATTCCGGGCCAATGTGCGCATGGCATCAATAGCAGTCAATGATGATCCACGGATCGCTATGGGATGATTTAGAACCAGTTTGAGCTTTGCAGGCGGATATGGGGAATCATAATAACCGGGCGTCGTTCCTTCGTGCTTGGCAGGCCAGTTATGCCCGGTGCAAATAATGACACGGTTAAAACGTGACAAGCCCGATCGTTCGATATCGACATCCACTTTCTTCTCCCCGGGTACGTCGATAATGTCAATCACCCGGCAACCTTTATGGACATGTGTCTGTAATCCGATGCGTTCGGCCTTTTTCAGGAGCAGATCAAATTGAGCTGATAAATACTGCCCGAACAACAGACGGGGAAGCACTTTATATTCATTAAAACGATCTCTGTCAACCCCAAAACGGATGAGCTCGTCCTCAGGGACAGTCTGGATCCATTCCTGGATGGAAGTTACAATTTCGGGAATTTCGTTGTCAGATACATTGGTAACATGCTCCTGGTTAGAGCCTTGGTAACTATACGGCATCCCGGCGCCTAATAGTTTTTTACTTTCAAAAATGTGTATTTCAAGATCTTTCTGACCTGCCTCTACAAATCTTTTAAAAACAAACAATGCACTTGGGCCTCCGCCGAGGATAGCGATACGCGTCTTCAATGCTTTACAAAACGTTAGGTGTAATTAATCCGACTCTTATTTTCCAATGTAATAAACAATTGTACCAGTAACATTCTGGGAATGGTTTTTTACCTGAATTACTTAATTATATCAAATATCAGCTCATACATCCGATCTTCGTCAATGCATTTATCCGAAATATGGGTATATCCCATTAAATCCCTGGGAGGGATCCGTTTGAGAGAATCGCTTGTTGAAGAACGGGGATTGAAATACGACAGGCGATGGGTGATCGTCGACGAAAAAGGCACTTTTCTCACCCAACGCACCAACGCCCAAATGGCCCTGCTGGACGTGGCAATAACAAACGAAGGCCTGGTCATTTCACACCGGTATGACCCTGTTAACCAAATGCTTATTCCATTTCTGCGTGAAGACGACGAGGATTTGGAGGTGAAGATCTGGGATGACATTATTACAGCAAGAACAGTTTCTACACTTGCCGACGAATGGTTATCCGAAAGGCTTGGTAAGGCTGTGAGGATCGTGGAAATGACGCCTGATACACATCGCAAAATGGGCTCAGTTTATGCCGAAACCGAGCGTACAGTGAGCTTCGCAGACGACTTTCCGTTTCTGCTCATATCCCAGGCTTCGCTGGACGATCTGAACGGCAGGCTTTCACAATCCGTAGAAATGAAGCGCTTCCGCCCCAACTTCGTCGTTTCGGGCACTGCACCTTTTGAAGAAGATCTTTGGAAAAACATAACGATCGGAAATACTCGCTTTGAGGTTGCAAAACCCTGTGAACGATGTGTTATGGTCAACATTGATCCCAACACAGGGATCAAGAGCCCCGAGACACTGAAAGCACTAATGGGTTACCGAAAAGAGGGAAAGGATATATTTTTCGGGCAAAATGTCATAGGACTGGAAACCGGCATCGTCCGGGAAGGAGATGCTATATCGCAGTCATTGACCATTTAAATAACTACTTAAAATGTCTTTGCCGGGGCAATGTTTAGTTTCTTAGGGTTTGGAATAACAAGTAATGTAATGATCGTGGCAAGCACCAGCGCCCCGGACATTAATGTATAGGAAGCATTGAAATTACCTGTTTCGCTATTGAGATAACCAACCAGATAGGACCCGGCAAACGAACCCAGCGCACCCAGACTATTGATAAGCCCAATCGCCCCGCCGATCACATTCTTGGGCAAAACATCGGCAATAGCCGCGAAAAAAGGCCCGTAAGGTGTGTATAACGCCCCGCCCGCAATCACCAGCAATACGTAAGACAGCCAAAACTTCTCGGGTCCTAGCCATACCGTCGCAAATAAACAAATGGCTGCAACCAGCAGAAAAGGCCAGATGAAAATACTTCTGTTGCCGGATTTATCAGAAAAATAAGAGGCACTCAGCATCCCGATCACCGCCAGCAAATAAGGAACAGACGACAACCAGCCCGTGGTAACCATATTCATATCCGGCGCAGCCTTAATAATAGAGGGCAGCCACATCACAAATCCGTAAACGCCCACGCTCCACAAAAGATATTGCAGCGATAATAAAATGACTTTCCTGGAACGGAACGCCTCTGCATAGTTTTTGACTGGCTTAATGCCCACCTGTTCTTCCTGCAATCGTCTTTCCAGTTCCATTTTCTCGCTGTCCGTAAGCCACTTCGCTTCCATCGGACGTTCGTCAATCAATTTCCACCATATAAAAGCCCACAGAATTCCCGGCACCCCCTGAATGATAAACATCCACCGCCAGCCCATTGAATCAATCAGATAACCCGAAAGTACGGACATCCAAAGCACCGTTACCGGATTTCCAAGGATCAGAAAAGTGTTTGCGCGGGAGCGCTCTTCTTTGGTAAACCATTGGCTCAACAGGATCAGCATTGCAGGCATAACCGCGCTTTCCACAACGCCGAGCATAAAACGGATCACGATGAGCGTAGTGGTATCATTAACGATACCCGTAGCTGCGGCTAATGCTCCCCAAAGGATCAATGAAAAGAAAATCAGCTTCTTAGCTGCCTTATGCGCCGCGTATTGAGCCCCGGGAATCTGGAAAAAGAAATAGCCCAGGAAAAACAGCGAGCTTAGTAATGTAGATGTGTTGGGTGTAATGTTCAGGTCGTCGGCCATTCCGCCGGCAACCGCAAAACCGAAATTGGCCCTGTCCAGGTAAGCGAGACTGTATGTAATGAAAACAACGGGAATGATCCGGTACCATCTTACCTGCGCCAATTGTGGTTTCATGCCTTTGGGATTCTCTACTGAATGCATTTTATCAATAGTGTTAAGGCTTTGAACGCAGGATTATACTATTTGAACGGCCTTGCCCATAAATGCGGAAGTGTGGGAATGGTATATCAATGTGGTTCACGTCTTTGTTAACTAATTGTGTGCTAACTCCATCCGTTCAACTTTGCCGCAAATGAAAACGCTCTTCCTGATCATTCTTACATTCACATTCATTGCCTGCAAGGACAAGGAAGTTGACAAAACATCCTTAGAAAATGAACCCTGCATGCTTCTGAGCTATGTAACAGATACAACCGGTAGCGGGGCAAAATTTGAGATCAATTATGACAAACAAAATCTCATAACGGGAACCACATATGCCTATACCGGCTATTTTGGGGATACGACGAAGATAAAGAGCACCATCAGCTATTATTACAATGAGGACAAGCCGTCGTCCATCAGCAATTCTGAAAACGAGAATGTCACTCGATTTGAATACAATAATGAAGGACTGTTATCCCAAAAAACCTGGTACGAAAAGAAAACGATTCCCCGCCAGAGAATAAATCTGGAATGGTCCGGCGGCAAGATCGCCCGGGTTAAAAGAAGCCTTTTCGAGCGGACCGGCGCCGCCGACGACCCGAAGAGCTATGTGGAAAAGGCGCACGATTACATTGAACTGGAAATCGATGCAAAAGGAAATCTGGCGACACTGAAAAGATACTCCACTAAAAATGAGCTCATTTCGACCAACGCATACGAATACGACAATAATCCGAACCCATTTGCCAGACTATACAAAATCCAGGCAGCGTTTTTCGACGATCAGGAACATTTACTTTCTACCAATAACAGGACGAAAGTCATCACAACCAATTCCATGAGCGGGAAGGTTACGGTGCTCGATTACAAGTTCAACTACGATGCCGCCGGATATCCCAAAGATGGATTTTACATGAACCAGCGGGCGCTTGCTATGCAGTATAAATGCAAGTAGAAGCTAGCAGGATCATTCCTTTGCGAAATTCTCGGGCAGCTTTTTAAACCATAAATTGGCCACGCGTCCGTTTGTCATGCGAAGCCCGGTAATCTCCCCTGCTTTGCCGCGGACCATTTCAATATTTTGGACAAACCACCAGGGCGCATTCAGGCGGTCCTTATTAACCACATTCAGATCCACCTCGCCGTGATGCACATGGACGAGCTTTAACTTGTCGTCTTTGAAACTGATGGTGTAAAGGGTTTCAAGTTCCGGACTGTAATATTGTCCTGCAAAATCCGCTTTGCTGATATCCTTATCCTGCTTTGGCTCCACGCGGTTACCCGGATGTTCACCATTTTGCCGTAAGGTGATTTTGGTCACCTTACCCTCTTTCGGCTTGTGAAAAACGATCGAAGCCTCCACAACTTTCAGATAAAAAGTGGAATCGGAAGAAGGGAACATTTCAACCGCTTGCTGTCCCGTGGCCTGGGTCATGTAACGGTCGCCCTCTTTCCTGAAATTCAATATAAATCCGGGTGCTTCCGTGAGCTCATAGGAGCCAGCATATTGCCGGAAAAGGGTCGAGTCAAATTTATAGTTTTCGTTTTTCGGACTTTCAGCAGATTTTTTCGCCACCGATTTATCTTCTTTAAACAAAGAACCCATATAAATTCCCGCCACGTCAAATGCCTTCTTTTCCGGCGCAAATTCCGCCTGGTTACTCAGCACAATAAAGCCGTAATCTTCTTTCGGGAAATATGTGATAGACGACCTGAAACCGGCATCCGCACCATTATGGCCATAATAAGCCAAACCTCTGTATGTTCCGTGCGCCAGGCCGAAAGCGTAAGGCAATGTATCGCCCTTGGTAATACGGCCGCGTTCGAGCATTTGTTTCATCACCGCGGGTCCGCCCAGCTGTGAAGTGCGGAAGTTGTTCATCCAGAACAACAGATCATTAACAGTTGTAAACAAGCTCGTTGCACCTACATTACCATAGCTCAGAATGGCTTTCTCAAATCGGCCGTCTTTTTCCTGTGATTTATGAAAGGAATAGGCGCGCCCTTTTACAATCTGCTCCTGGTTATCGTAAAACAATGTATTTTTCATTCCCAACGGCTTGAAAACCTCTTGCTGCATCCATTCGGCGAACGGCTTTTTACCAACTCGGCTGACCACCTCAGCCAGCAAAGTATAACCGGTGTTGCAGTACGCAAAGGCAGAGCCTGGCTCAAAATTCAACTCTTTTTGCCTTTTGATCAGATTAAAAACGTGTTGCTTTGTAATGACATCATCAAGCTGCCAGCCCGCCATAACCAGGAGGTTCCATTGGTCGCGCAGTCCGCTTGTGTGGTGGATCAGGTGACGGATTGTAATGGTTTTACCAAAATCCGGGACTTCCGGAATGTGCTTCCGAATGTCGTCATCCAGCGAAATTTTCCCCTGCTGGGCCAGCAATACAATGCCGTAAGCTGTAAACTGTTTGGACACAGATGCGACGTGAAATATGGTCTGCGGTCCGTTTTTCGCGCCTGTTTCTACATCCGATTCTCCAAAACCTTTGGCATATATCAGTTTACCCTGATGAACCACGCCCACTGCCGCCCCGGGACTGCCCGGCTTGTTCCATTCCGAAAACAGCGAATCAGCCCTGGCCGAAAGCTTGGGCGAAAGTTTGTCGGACTGCGCAAAAATGGTTGAGATGTGCGCAACGGAAAGCAGCGCCGTGGTGATCAGGTAAAGTAGCGGTCTCATAGAGGATATGATGTATATTTTACTAAGAAACGAACAAAAAAAGATGCACGTAAAAATTTAAAAACTAAGCTTTTAGTTTTTAAACGTATAAGTTAGTTCTATATTTGAGAAATCATATTGATCCAATTCCCAAAATCTAAAAAGCCATGATAAAGAATTACTTAAAGATCGCCCTCCGGGTTTTGCTCAAACAACGCCTGTACACGTCTCTAAACATTGGCGGACTAGCCATCGGGCTGACGACCTCGCTGCTGGTTTTGCTTTGGGTCAAAGATGAAATGAGTTTTAACAAATTCCATCCCAATTACGACCGCATTGTGAAGGTTATGCTCAACATTGCGACCGAATCACAGACCACCCAGACCTATGAGCTTACCGCGCCGCCCGTTGCCGAGGCCATGAAACGGGAAATCCCTGGCGTGGTAAATGCCACTTGCTCCTGGCAAAACAAAGCGGTGTTCACATATGGAGAAAAAACAAATGAAGAAACCGGTCTCATGGCGGACCGGACATTTTTGAAAATATTCAACTTCCCCGTTTTAAACGGCAATGCAGAAACTGCGCTGAGCAAGCCAAATGTCATTTTGATCACGCAAAAATTTGCTGAAAAATATTTTGGACAGGCTGATCCTGTCGGGAAAGTGATCCGGATCGGGAATGCCGAACATTGTTATATCGAAGGCGTCCTGGAAAATGTGCCTTCCAACTCATCGCTTCAATTCGACTTCATCCGGTCGATGCCCGATTCGATGAGCACGGCCTCCTGGGTGGAAGTGAAAGCCCATGTGTTTGCGCTTCTGGAACCGGGCGTGAACATGAAAAAGCTTCGGGATCAGATGAAACCCATCACCAAACGCCATATGCCTGAATTTGTCACCGGATGGAGCTATTTCCCATACAGCCTCAACGATTGGCATCTGCGAAGCCACTTCGAAAATGGCATTTACACAGGCGGCGGGCGTATCAGTTACGTGCGGTTGTTTGTCGTAGTGGCCATTTTTGTCCTGATTATCTCTGCCATCAATTTTACAAACCTATCTATTGCTCGGGCAACCGGGCGTTCCAAAGAAGTGGGTATACGCAAAGCAATCGGCGCAAAAAAATCCGCATTGGTCGCACAGTTTCTGGGTGAGTCTTTTATCCTCACATTCCTGGCCGGGCTAATCAGCATAGGCTTGATATATGCCATACTGCCATTTTTTAATGATTTTCTGGACAAAAAAATCACCATCAACTGGCTGGACCCCTCCTACTCCGTGAGCCTGCTCGGCGTGCTGTTGCTTACCAGCTTACTGGCTGGATTTTATCCGTCGTTCGTGCTGTCGGCGTTCAAGCCGGTTCTGGTGTTGAAAGGCGCTGGTCTGGGAAATTCAGCAGGCCCCGCATGGCAGCGCAAGGCGCTTATCATAGTGCAGTTTACTATTACGAGCATTCTGATGGTAGGCACAGGCGTTGTATATCAGCAAATTGAATTTATCAAAAACCGTAATCCAGGCTACGACCAGCGCGATCTGGTCCGGATAGAAGCCAGGGAACTGTCCCAAGTAAACCGTTACAGACAGGCGCGGACAACATTATCCGAAGTGCCGGGCGTGGAAGCATTTTCCAGCGCGAGCGCCACTTTTCAGGGAACATTCGGGCGCAACTATGTGGAATGGATGAATGGCCAGCAGCGGGAAAGGAATATGTTCGCAGTCATCAGCGGGGATCATAATCTGACATCAACACTGAAAATGAAAATCCATTCGGGCCGGGAATTTTCCCCGTTGCTGGCTTCGGACAGTGCCGGCGTGATCATTAACCAGGAAGCAGCCCGCAGAATGAACCTGGCAGACCCGGTTGGCAAGCAAATCCAGGTAAACGGAATGGAAATGACCATTACGGGCGTAGTTGAAAACTTCCATATCGCGTCCGTTCACCAGATGATCGAGCCCACAGTAATCTTGTTCCGACCATTCCAAACCCGCTTTTTCTTTGCCAGGATTAATAAAAATGACAGAGCTGCCACTTTGGAACAGCTTAAAGATAAATACGAATCGCTGCTTCCCGGCGCTATTTTCAGTTACCAGTTTGTGGATCAGGAATACGAGCGCATGTATCAGAGCGAGATACAGGTGGGGACGTTGGCCAATTGGTTTTCGGCTGTCGCCATCATTATTTCGTGCCTCGGACTTTTTGGCCTTGCATCATTCT
Organism: Dyadobacter chenhuakuii; assembly: GCF_023821985.2. NCBI lineage: Bacteria > Pseudomonadati > Bacteroidota > Cytophagia > Cytophagales > Spirosomataceae > Dyadobacter > Dyadobacter chenhuakuii. The sequence goes on from NZ_CP098805.1 coordinate 1,768,226, forward strand.
CAGCGGAAAGGCGGACCAAAGAAATCGGCATCCGGAAAGTTTCGGGCGCTTCGGTCGCGGAAATTTTTGTATTAATGAACAAGGATTTCGTCAGACTTGTGTTGCTATCCCTGCTCCTGGCTGCCTACCCGGCCTGGTATATGATGAATCTCTGGCTGGAAAAATTCGCCTACCACACGCGCATCAACGAGTGGATTTTCGTCCTGTGCGGCCTCGGCACCATCAGCATTGCCATCATTACAGTTAGCTATCAAAGCATGAAAGCAGCGCTCGCCGACCCTGTGAAAAGTTTGCGGCATGAATGACGGGCAAAAACCTAACCTGCCTTTTTATTTTGTGGATATTTCAGGCCGATCCTTTTGCATATATTGAGCCGATATTTACTCATTCCTTTATGAACGGCAGTACGGTCCCGCATGTACGTTTTATTGCAATCGACGATAATCCACTGGATCTTCTTTTTATTACCGAATTCGCGAAAGCATTCCCGTTCCTGCAAAACTGCGGCGCTTTTTCGAGCGCGTTGGAAGGTTATGAAGCGCAGCAATACATTAAGCCGGATCTGGTTTTTCTGGACATTGAAATGCCCGGGTTCACCGGGCTTGAATTATTGCGCAAGATCCGGGCCGAGGTGGATATGGCCGTTTTCATCACGTCACATCCCGAATTTGCAATTGACGGGTATGAACTGTCCGCCCTGGACTACATTCTGAAACCGCTTACCCAGGGGCGGTTCGAAGCAACTGCGCGCAGAATCCGGGAATACGCGCTGATGAAGCACCGTTCCGAGGCTTACGAAGTGCTTTTCGAGAAAGATGTGCTCATGATCAAAGAAGGCCATAACCAGGTAAAATTGTCGCAAAAGGACATTATTTATCTGGAAGCCATGCAGGATTATACCAAAATCATCACACCGCAAAAAAACTACATTACATTATCCACGCTCACCTGCTTCATGGAGCAGCTTCCCTCCGACCGCTTCATGCGCGTGCACCGGAGTTATGCCGTTTCATTAAATCAGATCAAAGAATTGCGGCATTCGGAAGTGGTCTGCAACAACACCATTATCCCAGTTGGAAAGACTTATCGATCAGCCATTGCAAAGCTCAGACTTTGAATATGAAAAAATTTCTACTGATTCTATTAGTTTCAACCGCCTTACTTTCAAACATTTACGCCCAGTCGCTCCCCGACTTGTCTGGCTACAAAACCACAAAAGACAAGCTCGAAGCACTGGCTGACCTTTGCGATACACTGGCCCTCGCCGAGGATGTTGAACGTGAAAAAGTGGTTTCCAAATACGCATTAAAACTGGCGCCCGGCAACGATTGGTATTACCGTTCCATATTCCATTACAATCTGGGCTTCGCTTATGAAAGCGCCGATCCCGACAGCTCCATTTACTTCCACGAGCAATCTCTCGCAGACGCACGCAGGGGAAAGTTGCCGATCCGCATTCTCACTGTCCTGCAACGGCTCTTATTTTCGTACTATAATACGCCGGGGCACACCCACAAAAGCGACAATGCGCTCCGGGAAATGCTGGCCAGTATTGATACTACCAAAAATGAGAACAGCAAAGCCTCCCTGTATGCCACAATTGGGAATTATTATTCTGTAAAGGGACAATACAACACGCAGATACAGTATTTGCTGAAAGGCATCGCCATTAAAAAGAAGCTGATAGAGCAAGGTGTGACCAAAGACCGTGAAGATGTGGTAGTAGATCTGATGAGCCTTTCGGAAATCTATATCCAAATGGCGCAGGGTGAAAAAGGTCTGTACTATGGCAAGGAAGCACGAAAATACATTGTGGCTTACAAACCGTATCTCAATCACCATTACAAAGACATGACGGATGTTTACATTCTGCTGAAACAACCGGGTATGGCAAAAATTTACTACGACAGTCTGGCCGGAATGATCACGCCCGACAACCAGAATTCGGGCCGACGCTCCAATAAAATAGCAGCAGACCTCACTTTTGCAGACTATTATATGTCTAACAAGCAGCTGGATAGCGCAGCGATTTTTATCAAACGTGCCAATGATCTCGCACCCAAATGGGCAGGTGAATTCCTAATGTCGCAGGTGAACTATATGACCGGGGAATTGTATATGGCGCAAAAGCAGTATGCGAAAGCCCTACCATTGTTAAAGGCAGCCGAACCGAACAGCACCGGCCTCGGCCTCGAAATTCATGCTTTTCTTTTACAATCCCTGGCCAGATGTTACGCTGCAACCGGTCAGTGGCAGCAAGCGTATGCCTATTATGATAAATATGCACCCATCCGTGATTCGCTGTATCTGGAATCGTCCAGGAAAAGCATTGCGGACGCGGAAGCGCAATACCAGAACAAAGACAAGCAGCAGCAGATCGAGATGAAAAACATTCAGATCGATAAAGCGCAAAAGCAGCGGATCTGGCTTATTTCCGGGCTCGCATTGCTAGCCTTATCATTGGTGTTGCTAGGCATTATTTACAGGAATAAAAGGAAAAATGCAGCAATTTTAGATCAAAAAAACAAAGAACTCGCCAAGCTGATCGCAGAGTTGGAAGAGGCCAATCATACGAAAGCCAAACTTTTCAGCATTATCAGCCACGACCTGCGTTCACCGATCAGCCAGGTTTACCAGTTTTTGAAATTGCAGCAACTGAACCCTAAACTGCTTTCTGACCTGCAAAAGGCCGAATTGAGCGAAAAAATCCAGACCGCCACAGGATCTTTACTGGAAACAATGGAAGATCTGCTGCTTTGGTCCAAAACTCAGATGAACCAGTTCAAGGCTGATATCCAGCCTGTTGACGTTTCCCTCATCGCTTCACAAAGCTTGAAGTTGCTGCGACTGAACATTGATTCCAAAAACCTGCGCGTCGAAAACAATGTTCCATCCGGGACAATGGCGCAAACCGATCCTTACTACTTACAGGCCATTATCCGTAACCTGCTTCAAAATGCAGTGAAAGCATCTGACGAAAACGGTTTGATCCGGCTTGGCATCAATGGCAACGAAAACCGGCTTACCTTTTTCATCGAAAACGGCGGAAAAGCATTCAGTGAGGAAGATTACCAGCGTATCCTCGCCCAAAAAGATGCCGGAAAAGGCCTTTCAGGTCTGGGATTGAAACTCGTAGACGAATTATCCCTGAAAACCGGACTTAGGATCGAATTCCAAAATCCTGCCGAATCGGTGACGCTAAGCCAGGTAACATTTCAGATGTAACTTTCCAAATGTAACTTTTGACATACTTATAGAGCACATTTAACCGTTGAAAGGCAAAGCCTTACTCCGTGTTCGCCAGACTATTACTGATCTTCATCCTTTGTGCATCCTGCGCTGCCGCGCAGCCTTACTATACGCGCATTCGCGGGGCTTTTGGCGCAGAAATTTTTGGCATTGCTCCCAAAGGCACCTTCGTTGCCGAGGCTGCATTTGGATATACGAAGCGGTCGTTCTGGGACGTTCAGGCGGGAATTGGTGCGGTGAGCCAGCCGGAATTTCGCAGTCCTGCATTTTCGGCAGCATTAACGCATTGTTTTATCTTAAATCCCTATAAACGAAACTCGTGCACGCCGCATCCCGACCATTATGCCATCGAAACCTACCTTGAAGCAGGAATTGCCTCCTTTTTCGTCGACCGCTATGACCGGGGCTTGCATTCGGGAGTCAACGGACAGCCAGCATTAACACCATCGGGAATTGCAGGATTGCGTTTTAACCTGGTAACCGACCGATGGATCTACATTTTGAAGATCAGATACACGCCACCGTTAGTTTCCAATCCAATCGCTTCCCAAGCCGGCGTGGGGCTCGCCATGGGCTGGCGCTGAAAAAGAAACCGATGGACCCACAAAAAACATCGGCGGCCTGATAAGTAATTATTTAGGGTTCGCTATTTTTGAATTTATCTTGCAAAACCCTTCCTGAATTATCGTGAGGCCGCGTTTTTTTTCGAAATACGAATGGTGGTATCATCTGGCGATTATGCCTGTGTTCTGCGCTGTCGGCAATTATTACTTTATAGGAACAGTCTATTTCCGGGAATTTCCGGTCTTCGTGAAAGCGACATTGCTTGTGCTGGCGCTTTACTGGTTTTCGATCGTGATGCTTACCCTTGTGGTCCGCTGGATCATCAGCAGGTTTCCGCATGTGGATGAGACACGGCCGCGCTTGCTGGCCATGTTACTGGCAGTAGGGACGCTTACAATGGGACTTGCTGCTTTTGATGTATGGGCTTACAGCGTTACGCCTGGCCTCGAAGTGCAGTTTACCTGGCAGAATATCTGGCCGATCATGATCCTGGGCGGCTTTTTCGACATTTTTCTGTGTTCCATGCTAGGCCTTTTTTACTCTTTGGAACAATGGAAAAAAAACCAGACGGAGAGTGAAAAGCTGGAAAGGGAATCGCTGCAACACCAGTTTGATGCGCTCAAAGGACAGGTTAACCCGCATTTTTTGTTCAATAGCCTCAATACACTTTCCGCACTGATCGGCGACGACCAGGATAAGGCGGAAGAATTTGTCGAAGATCTGGCCAAAATTTACCGCTACATTTTGCAGGCGTCCAAAACAGAGCTCGTTCCGGTCCAGGCTGAATTCACTTTCCTGCACACCTACGCGCGGCTGCTGGGTGCGCGCTATGGCGAGAGCTTGCACATTATAGAGCCGGAACCTTATGCGGGCGAATTGCTCGTCCCGCCGCTGGTGTTGCAGGTTTTGATTGATAATGCGATCAAATTTAATACAATGAGCAAAGCGAAACCGCTGACTATCGAAACAGGGATTGCATTTAGTCAGCGACTTATGGTCCGGAACAACATTCAGAACAAAGTCAGGACGATGGCGACCGAGCAGGGCGGGCTGACCGGCTTGCGCGTAAAATATCATGCGCTTAGTAACCGCGAGCTGCGCGTGGACGAAACGGACGAGCATTTTACAGTCACCGTTCCATTGCTTTCCGCCCGGGTGCGCGCTTGATGTACAGATGCGAAACGGTACAATTCATGTATTTGTTCATTCAATTGATACAACATACATTCCCGCGTTTGGCACTGCGGGTATACTTTTGAATTCATTAACAAACTGAAATCGCGGCCAAAGTCCCCGGGCCGGCGCACAATGAACAACGGAAAATTGATAGCTGGAATGTCAGGTGCATTGAGCCCCAAAACGCGCTGGTCGTACGTGCTGACGATGCCGGTTTTCCTGCTTTTCTTCAATTATCTCATGGTGGGGCCGGGTTTTTACAGCAATTGGAAAACATTCGCGGGAAGCACATTACTGAATGGTTCGCTACTGACCTTCACGTTTTTTATTCAATCTAAGATCAGTGACAACATTGCGCAGCGCCATCCCCGACTGGACCAGACCATCAGGCGCATTTTCGTATCCATAGCCGCACACGCGGCAATTTCCGGGATTTTTTTGTTGCTGATCGCCTGGTTATACATTGGTTTCGGGCTGTTCGGGTCCACGCTCACCGTCCAGAAGATCCTCACCATTTACCTGATCAATATGGGCGCAATTATGCTGGTTATGGGCATTCAGGAATCTTTTAATGCCATCGGCAGATGGAAACACCATGAAGTGAACCGCGAAAGGCTGATGAAGGAAAATGTTAACGGACAACTGGAAAGTTTGAAAGCACAGGTCAGCCCGCATTTTTTGTTCAATACATTAAATTCATTGTCGACATTAATTGCCGAAGACCCACGGAAGGCCGAGCAGTTTGTGGATGAAATGGCGCGCGTTTACCGTTACTTGCTGCAAACCAATCACGCTTCTCTGGACGACAGCGATTTCAGCCAGCTCACCACATTGCAGAAAGAACTTTCCTTCATTGAATCATACGGACATTTACTAAAAACGCGCTATGGTGACGGAATGAAGCTGTATGTACATGTGGAGAAGCATTTGATGAACCGCAGGATTCCGCCATTAACATTGCAATTGTTGGTTGAGAATGCAGTCAAGCACAATGTGATCCGCGCCAGCCGGCCGCTCACCATTTTCATATTAAGCACTCAGGACGGGAATTTAATGGTGCGTAACAATTTGCAGAAGAAAACATTGACCGCCGGTGCCGAAAACCTGGAATCGACCGGCGTGGGACTCGTCAATATCATTACCAAATATAAGCTTCTCAACGAACAGCAAAAGGACATTTCACAGCCTGTCGTTGAGAGTAATCACGAATTCTTTACCGTAATACTGCCATTAATAGCCTGAAAATTAAATTATGGACGCACTAATCGTGGAAGACGAAGACCTGTCGGTCAGAAGATTAAGAAAATTATTGACAGAAACCGCGCCCGACCTGCTCATCAGCGGCGTGACCGACAGCATTGAGGAAACCGTGGAATGGCTGAGAAACAACCAGAAGGCAGGCCGTGCCGATCCGGACCTCATTTTTCTCGACATTGAGTTGTCAGATGGGCAGAGCTTTGAAATATTCAACCGCGTGCAGGTGACCAGCACCATCATTTTCACAACCTCCTACGATGAATATGCATTACAGGCTTTCAAACTCAACAGCATTGACTACCTGCTGAAACCCGTACACCGCGACGATTTGCAGCGGAGCCTGCAGAAATATGAAAACATGCGTGCATTACCAGCCGAAGACTCACTCGAAGGAATAAAGAAATTGCTGGAAGGATTTCAGAAAACGAGCAAGAAAGAATACCGGCAACGGTTTTTGGTAAAACAAGGTCAGAAAATGCTGTCCATCGAGGTGAGCGAGATCGCCTATTTCTTCACCGAAGAACGTTACAGCTTCTTTATAACGGACAACAACCAGAAATTGCTGGTGGATTATACCCTGGATGAGCTCGCCGACGTGCTGGATCCCACTCGTTTTTTCCGGATTAACCGCGGGATGATGGTGACGCACAAAGCGGTTGACAAAATCGATCCATATTTTGGAAGCCGTCTTGCGCTGAGCCTGCGACCGTCGCATAATAAGGAAGCGCTGGTAAGCCGTGAAAAAGTGGGTGATTTTAAACATTGGATGGGAAAATAGGAATAAGAATTTTTAACGATAATTTGTTATATTTCCAGTAAACTCTTGTTTACTACCTATGACAAACCTTTCCCCGCGTTTACGGCGAATTTCGCGTGTCCTGAAAAACACCGCCCAGATTCCCGCTTTTTTGCTGATTGCAGCATTCACTATTCAAGACAGTCCGCCTAAGCCGGATGAAAGCCGCTTTACGCCCATTGTGGTGGCGGAGAACCTGGACGAACCCATGGTTTTTGAAGTGCTTCCCGACGGTTCGGCTTACATTATTGAAAGAAAGGGCGCTTTGAAAAAATACAATGCGTCCACCCAGTCCACCGACCTGATCGCGATGATTCCCGTCAACACCAAATACGTTAGCGCAGAAGGCGTTTCCCGGGAAGCGGAGGAAGGACTGATGGGTTTTACTATGGACCCCAATTTTGAAAAGAACCATTGGATCTATCTCTATTACGCGCATCCGACCGAGAAAAAACACATTCTTTCACGTTACGAATTGCGGGATGACAAACTCATAGAAAGCTCAAAAAAGGATGTGATCGAGGTGGTTACACAACGTGAGGTGTGCTGCCACACGGGCGGCGGGATGACCTGGGATAAAGGTGGTAACCTGTATCTGACGGTTGGTAACAACACCGGAAACCAGAAAGCCGCTCAAACCGACGAGCGCGAGGGACGCGCCAGCTGGGATGATCAGGGACATGCGGGAAATACGAATGACCTGAGAGGGAAAATCTTAAAAATCCATCCCGAACCAGACGGCTCGTACACCATTCCGGAAGGCAATCTTTATCCCAAAGGAACGGCAAAAACGCGTCCTGAGATTTACTCAATGGGCCACAGGAATCCGTGGCGCATTGCCGTTGACAGCAAAACGGGCTTTTTATACTGGGGTGAAGTGGGGCCGGATGCCAGCGAAGATTCGGAGATCGGGCCGCGGGGTTATGATGAGCTGAACCAAGCCAGAAAGCCGGGTAATTTTGGATGGCCCTGGTTTGTGGGCGATGATCAGGCATTCCCGGTGTATGATTATGCCGCCAACAAGCCTTTGGCAAAAAAAGACCCGAAAAATCTGGTCAACAATTCACCAAACAACACGGGCTTGAAAGAGCTTTTACCAACTGCCCCTAGTTTTATTTACTATCCTTACGGCATTTCTGAAAAATTCCCGGCCGTGGGTTCCGGTTCAAGGAGCGCAACAGGCGGACCCATTTATCACCGTGCGGATTTCAAATCACCAAAAAGACCATGGCCGGCTTATTATGAGAACAAATGGATCGCGGCCGACTTCTCCCGCGGCTGGATTATGGCCATTTCTATGAGCCCGAATGGTGATTATGAGTCCATGGAACGCGTGTTGCCAGCTTACCATCCGGTGCAGCCTATCGACATCAAATTCGGCCCGAATGGTGACTTGTATGTGCTTGAATACGGCAGCAACTGGTTCAGAAAGAGTGAAAATTCGAGGTTGATCCGCATTGAATACAATGGTGGCAACCGCAAGCCGATTGTTCAGGTTTCTACGGATAAAAAAGGCGGAACAGTTCCGTTTCAGGCGAAGCTTTCTTCGGCCGGAACAAAAGATTTTGACGGAGATAAACTGAAATACAGCTGGAAAATCACGGGTAACGGCGGCGCTGCGAAAACATTTGCCACAGCTGAGCCAACTGTAACATTTGACAAACCAGGCGTTTACACAGCCAGCCTGACGGTAACCGACGCCAAAGGCGCTTCCAATTCGCAATCTCTGAGAATTATTGCCGGTAACGAGCCGCCAAAGGTTTCGGTGAACGTGGACGGAAATAAAACATTCTTTTTCGCCGGAAAACCCATTCCCTATTCCATCGACGTCACCGATAAGGAAGACGGTAGTTTGCTTGAAGGAAAAATCAAACCTGAGGAAATTGCGGTGAGCATTGACTATGCCTCAGAGGGTTTTGATTATGCCGAAGTCATTCAGAGCCAGCGCAGTGTGGATGCGAGCACGCAGTTTGCCGTTGCCCAGGTGCTGATCGGCAAGAGCGATTGCAAAGTGTGCCATCAGGTGGACGCAAAATCGGTAGGACCCTCATTTGCAGATATTTCTAACAAATACAAAGGTAAGCCGGGCGTAACGGAAGCATTGGTAGGGAAAATTCTCAAAGGCGGAGCCGGGGTTTGGGGTGAAGTGGCTATGCCTGCACACCCCGCATTGCCTGTGGCCGATGCCGAGACCATTGTAAAATACATTCTCAACAGCACAGACAAGACATTGAGTACATTGCCTGTCAAAGGTGAATTTACACCGAAAATTCCTGCACAGGATAATGGAAAAGGCTCCGTACTGATCAGGGCGGCATTTACGGATCGCTCTATGAGCGGCAACAAGGCTATCCCTGCCCAGACAACGGAAGAAATGATCGTCCTGAGAAGCCCCGAACTGAATGCGGCCGAAGCACCGATTGTGCAAGGTGCAGATATGAAAGCACTGGGAACAGCCGGGCTTGGTTTTAGCGTGGTGACTTTTGCAAACAGCTTTCTGGCTTTCAAAGAAACTGATCTGACTGATATAAAGGCACTTGAAATGAATGCCGCGGCCCAGAAACGGGAAGGCGCCATGGGCGGCAAGATCGAGATTCGGCTGGATTCACCTACCGGAACGCTCGTTGGTGAACAGAATGTTGAAATTGCTCCGGAAGTGGATATGGCCAAGCTGATGGCCGAATTGGAAAGCCAGAAAAAGCCGGGTGAAACCGTAAAACCGCCGCGTCGCCCTACCCGCGCGCCGGTTCTGGTTAACATTAAGCCAACCACGGGCAAACATGACATTTATATATTGTTTAAAAATGAAACGGCGAAGCCCATCGAACCATTGATGACCCTTTCCAAGATCACTTTCAAGCAGTAAGAACCTAGGTTTCTATTACAAAACGGTCGGCCAGGATGGCATTCATTCCTGGCTCGATCGTTTTTTCATGCGGAAGCGTGTAAAACTCGCTGGTAATGCGGATCCCTTTTTCCGTTCTTTCGAGCGAGACTTTCAAAAAGCCATGCTTGTTATCGCAATAATTTTCAAGGGTTACGTGATTAAAAGCGGCATTATTGGCTGTAAAACGGCTGTCCGAAGTGGTCGCAACAGGATGCAGCTCATCATAACCACCACCACCGGCAACGATAAACGGAACCGTTTTGCCATCAAAATATCGCTTCGAAAACCGCTGGTAATTGTGAACATGCCCGCTGAAAACAACATCCGGGCGGACACCGGTCTGCTCGAAAACCCCGTCAAAAAACTGGATCATCGGAAGGCTCGATCCATGGTTAATATCCGCAGAATAGGGCGCGTGGTGAATACAGAGAATAATGGCCTTTTCAGGACGATCAGCATCAGCACTCCTAAGCTCTTCCAGTAACCACTTACGCTGGTCCGGGGTAACTACGCCGAACTTGGTAACATTGCCATACATGCCGATAATGCGCGCAACCGGTGTCATGAGCGACCAGAAAACGTTAGGCTGCGTCATGCTTTTTCGTTCCGCCCCGCCGCTAAAACTTACGGTTTGCGGTTGCTTATCACAAAAAACGGCCTTAAACGGATCCAGGCTTCGGTAGGAAACTCGGCTGTCTGGGTTTACATCACTGTCGTGGTTTCCCGGGATGGCGAAGATAGGGCCGGGATATTTTTGGTAGGGATCAAAAAATTGCCTTTTGTACTGACTTGCTTCTCCGAAATTATAGACAATGTCGCCCAAATGATACAGGAACATGGGTTCCTTCCCCGTGCCATCAGTCTGCTGATATTGCTTGATCATTTCGGCAACCACGAGCTTTTGAAAATCCGGATTACGAATGCTTCCCGTGTCACCGAGCATGTGAAATGCCAGCTTATTACGGTCATTTAATTCCTGAACCGACTCTAAATCAAGGTGATAAGGATAGTTTCCTGTGGGTGCCGGCAATGGCTGGAATTTATAGGAATCATCCGGCTGATTTTTCTTTAAAACCGGTTTGTCGTATTTCTTATTAAGGAATGAATTCATCAAGGTGCGAGTAACTGAACGTTCAAAATGTGCACCGCAATGAAGCAAATGCACATTTTTACAACGGGTTACCGCAAGTTTTGGTTCTTGTTGTCCCGACCATCAGGCAACTAAAACTTACAATTTCATCGCCTTCAACCGCAAGCTGTTCCCCACAACCGAAACCGAACTCAACGCCATGGCGGCACCTGCCAACATCGGATCAAGCAGGAACCCGTTCACGGCATAAAGCACGCCAGCCGCAATGGGAATGCCAATCAGGTTGTAGATAAACGCCCAGAAAAGGTTCTGTCTGATCGTTTTAACCGTTCTGGCGGACAGATTTAATGCTTTCGGGATCATGTTAAGATCGGAGGTAATCAATGTCATTTTGGCCACATCCATTGCAATGTCCGAGCCTTTTCCCATCGCAATGCTCACATCCGCCTGCGCCAGTGCGTGACTGTCATTGATGCCGTCACCCACCATTGCCACAATTTTTCCTTCTGCCTGTAATTGTTTTACAAAATCTGCTTTGTCCGAAGGCATTACTTCGGCTTTATAATGTTGTAAACCAATTTGTTCAGCCACGGCTGCGGCAGTTTGCTTGTTGTCGCCGGTGAGCATATAAACCGCAATGCCCATTTTCTGCAATTTTTCAATGGCTTGTTTTGAAGTCGCCTTAACCCTATCAGCAATGGCAATGATTGCCAGAACCTGTGTCTTATCAGCAAAATAAATGACCGTTTGCGCTTCCTGCTGCCATTTTTCAGCCAATGTTACCAGCTCATCGCCAATCGCCACGCCGCCTTCCGACATCAGTTTTTTGTTCCCTATAAAATACGTCACCCCGTCACTTACAGCCCGAACACCCTGGCCGGTAATGCTGTCAAAAGATGTCAAAGGCACTTTCCCGACGTGTTCCTTCTTCAAATGATTGACAACCGCATCGGCCAGCGGGTGTTCGGAGCGCGATTCCATGGCTAATAAAATTTGTTCGGACAACGCTTTATTCCGCGCTGCTGCACTCCAAACCAGTTTCGTGACAGCAGGCTTGCCTTCGGTTATCGTTCCCGTTTTATCCAGGATAATGGCATTCACCCTGTGTGCAAGTTCCAGGCTTTCGGCGTCTTTGATAAGTATATTATTTTCCGCACCCTTCCCTACCCCAACCATGATAGCAGTGGGCGTAGCGAGGCCGAGCGCACACGGGCAAGCGATGACAAGAACGGTCACCGACGTCAGTAATGCATGCGTAAATGCATCTTCTCCACCCAAAACCATCCAGACGATGAATGTCAGAATAGCGATACCAATGACCACCGGCACGAAAATCCCGGCGATCTTGTCCACCAGCTTTTGCACCGGTGCTTTACTTCCCTGCGCTTGCTGCACCATTTTGATGATCTGCGCCAGAATCGTGTCGCCACCAACTTTTGTGGCTTCAAACAGAAAGCTTCCTTTTTGATTAATTGTGCCCGCAAACACCTTTTCGCCAGCCTTTTTCTCCACCGCAACCGGTTCACCACTGATCATACTTTCGTCCACAAACGAGCTGCCTTCCGTCGCGATGCCGTCCACCGGGATCTTTTCACCAGGTTTGATTACAATGATGTCGCCCACCTTCACTCCTGCAACCGGAATTTCCGCTTCCGTGCCGCCGCTGATGATGGTAACTGTTTTAGGCTGTAAACCCATCAGTTTTTTCAGGGCCGAAGTCGTGTTGGACTTGGCCTTTTCTTCCATTAGTTTACCCAGCGAAATAAATGCGATTACAACCGCAGCCGCTTCAAAATACACATGCGCATGCAAACCACGAGCATGCCAGAACTCCGGATATATCGTATTAAATGCGCTGAAAATGAATGCTATACCCGTGCTCAACGCAACGAGCGTATCCATATTGGCCTTTCCGTAACGGGCTTGCTTGAAAGCATTAACAAAAAAGCTCCGGCCCAAAATAAACACAACGGGCGCAGCCAGCACCATCATAATCCAGTTCCCATAAGGCAACGCCCTGGCAGAACCTTCCATGAAGAACATGCCAATAACGACAATCGGAAGCGATAAGACAGCCGCCCAGATTGTCCTCTTTTTCAAACCATTATAATGTGCTAATTGTGCTTCCTGCTGCACTTGCTGCGGGTCTTCCACATTCACAACAAGGTCGTAACCCACGGAGCGGACCGCATTCTGAAGTTCCAGGGGTGTAACTGTATCATCGTATTCCGCCCAGGCCGTCTGCGTCGCATAATTCACACCTGCATCATGCACACCCTCGACGGATTTGAGCATACTTTCTACACTCACCGCACAGGCTGCACACGACATGCCCAGCACGGGAAAGGTTTCTTTTATATTGTTTTCAACTATCGTAGCCATCGCTGTTTTCATTTTTACAAATGTATCACAGCGCACTCCGTAAAGTTTTACACAATTCAGTCGGTGCTTTGTATAATTATTGCAAAACCATTGATGATCAAACTTCCTTCACCATCCGGTCAAAAACGGCGCGCTGTTCCATCATGCTTTTCACTTTGTCATCGGGATTCGTGTGACATTCGAGCAGGACCCAGCCTTTGTAATTCATTTTTCCCAGATTGCTTAGCAGGTCTTTATAAGGATAATCCGTGCGATTCAGTTCGCGGACGTGGATGGTGTCGCCGAACCATTTTTTTACAAGGTCGAAATTATGCTGGAAGCCGTCGCCGATCAGATCTTCCTTGTTGCAGTTCCAGCAAATCCTGGCATTGGGATGGTCAGCAGCTTCCATGATCTGCTTGATATTTGGCAGTTCCTGTGTTTTTTCGCCATGCACTTCCAGCCTGATCTGCTGACCGAAGTCCTTCGCGTAAGAAGCCAGTTCATGCAATGCGGCACCGATTTGTGCCAGTGTTTTTTCAACGGGAACATCAGCATGAAGCGCATTGGGCTTCACCTTCACGCCCGAGCCACCCACATCAGCACTCAACCTGATAAACTGCTTCGTGCGTTCTATGGAAGCTTTCAATTTGGCCTGGTCCGGATAATCATATTGCTGGTTTGTACCGAGCCCTATCAGCTCCACAGGGCTGTCGGCAAACTTCTTCTTTACTTCGGCACGTTCTGCCTTAGTGAGATCTGGCATTACTTTATGCGCGTGTTCGACGCGTAATTCAACGCCGTTTATTTTCGTATCCGAGCAGTTTTTGATCAATGTAGGCAGGTCCCAATCTTTTCCCCACAGATAAGTTACAAATCCAAGTTTGAAGTTCGCTTTGTTCCGGAACTCCGCCGCGCCCGCTTGCCCGTATACGACAGACGCGCCCGCAAGCAGGGATAACTCTTTCAGAAATGTCTTTCTGTCAATATAATTCATGGGATCTGAGTTTTGGTTTGACATGATGGTAAAGCGCCACGCGTCGAAGTTCTACCTCATAACCCCGACACCGGTAGACCGCTGGGGACGCGCTCCGGAACGGATTTATCAAAATTATCGTCATTCAGCGCATTCAGAAACTCCACGATCCGGGAAATATCCCTGAAATTAACATCCATATCAGCCGCCAATGTATCGATCTGGCTGGGCTTGACATTCGGGTTCGGGATTTTCCCGCCTGCAATGTCTTCGTAAAACTGCAAAACCTGTTCAAGCGTCGCGAACTTTCCGCTGTGCATATAGGGGCCGGTGTAACGCAGGTTACGGAGTGAAGGCGTCCGGAAAGCGTAATCATTATTGGCGCCTGCGTCCGTTTCTTTCCTGTTTTGCGAATCCGGAACGCCCAGGGTATGCAGCTTGTAGTCCGACAGCATGGGACCGGAATGACATTTGGCACAGCCCGTTTTCAGAAAAAGATTCAGCCCTTCCTTCTCGCCGGTCGTTAATGCGCTGCTATCTCCGCGCATATACTGATCAAACCGCGAGTTATTGGCAATAAGCGTACGCTCGTAGGAAGCAATGGCTTTGGTCAAATTCACGACATTAACAGGGTTCGCGTCCTCCCGGAATGCTTCGCGAAAGAGACTTTTATAAGCCGGGACTTTTTGGATCCGCGCCACAATCTGGTCGATCACTTTATCTTCCGGGTAGGAATGTCCGCGCATTTCTTCCAATGTACGAACCGGAATAAGCGCCTGCTCTTCCAGACCCTTCGCCCGCAAATCCCAGAACATCGGCGCAGTCTCGGCATCATAACTTTCTCCATTTTTAATGCCGTTGAACGCTGTATTAACTATGCTCTGCGAGTTTCTCTTTACAAATGGTATGTCGTTCTTTTCCGAAAACTTCCTCTTACTGCCCGTTCCGTGGCCATTGACGCCGATCGACGTCTCCAAAAACTCCGCATAATTGAACTCGGGCTGGTGACAGGTTGCACAGGAAACATCTTTATTTCCCGACAGGATGGGATCAAAAAATAACAGTTTGCCCAACCGTATCTTTTCGGGAGTTGATTTGTTTCCGGGCGGATCTGTGACGTATTTGGGCAATGCCCCCAGCGCATCAATGGTCTCAACGGTTTTTTCTTTCTTATTTTTCAAAGGCCCGCGCTCTCCGCCGCACGAAATGCCGATAAAAGCGAGCCCTATTAAAAATAACAAAGAATGCATGCTTGGAAAACGCAGTTTAATTATATAAAATACTTTTGGATTTAAATTTAAGGGAGATCTGCAAAAAGACCAATTTATGAGCGGAAACATAGAAGCCAAAGAAATTTTAAGGAAACATATCGCCCAGGCAGCCAGCCTCACCGACGAGCAGTTCGACTATTTCTTCTCCCATTTCAAATCCCTGTCGTGCAAAAAAGGCGAAGCGTTGATTCAGGCCGGAAAACCGGTTGTGCATGAATATTTTGTGATCTCAGGCTGCCTGAAAGCATTTTTTGTCAACGACGACATCAAGACATACATTCTGCAATTTGCCATGCCCACCTGGTGGACATCGGATTACGCCGCCATGTACAACCATACAAACGCCACCATTACAGTAGACTGCATTACCGACGCGGAAGTCCTTTGCCTTTCCAGTGACGACCGCGAAAGACTTTGCAGCGAACTGCACCAAATCGAACATTTCTTCCGGTGGCGCACAAACCGAGGTTATGTAGCCTCGCAAAAACGACTGCTTTCCTTCATGAACAATGATACCAAAGCACGTTATGAGGAGCTGCTCTCCTTATATCCGCAACTTTACAATCTTGTCCCCAAGCATCTCATCGCGGCATATCTCGGCGTCTCGCGCGAGACCCTCAGCCGCCTGTACAACCATCACAGATAGGAACTTACATTTTGTGATCTAGGTCACGTAACAGGCGCCTTCCGGCAGACTTACTTTGTGTCATCATCGCCACATTGTTTTGGAAAGCGGGCATAATGTTGTCATTAACGCCGCAAACGAAGTAAATTTGAACGCAACATATCAGGAACTGGGCCGTCACGACCGGCTGCACTTGGTTGATCGCATTGGTGAGAAAAGTGATGTTGCGGAGCTGGCACTTTACCTGGCAGGAAGCAACTTTGTAACGGGCGAAATCATCAATCTGGATGGCGGTCACGTTGCGGGACATCATTTGGGTTAAGGAACGTTTAATATTAAGTGTCTGAAAAAATGGAAAACCGAACAAGAATAACGGAGCTTCTGGGGATTCAATATCCGATTTTACAAGGGCCGATGGGCGGCGGGTTTTCAAATGCCGCGCTTACGGCGGCAGTGTCAAATGCAGGCGGGCTGGGTAGTTTTGGCGCTTATACGCTTACTCCTGAACAGATTTTGGCCGTGGATAAGGAGATTAAATCAAAGACCAACAAGCCTTACAATATCAACCTTTGGGTTTCGGATGTGGACCAAAGCCTGGAAAATTTTCCGGCAGAAAAGCTGGAAAAAGTAAAGCAGCTTTTTAAGCCCTATTTCGATTCGCTGGGTATTCCGCTTCCGGATTTAGACACGAACATTCCTTCCAAATTCCTGAAACAAGTGGAAGCAGTTTTCGAAGCGCGGCCTGCGGTTTTCAGCTTCATTTTTGGCATTCCGTCCAAAGATATACTCGATGAGGCGTGCAAAATGGGCATTAAAACCGTTGGCGCGGCGACCACGCTGGACGAAGCATTGGCGCTGGAACAAGCCGGTGTCGATGCCATAGTTGCATCCGGTTTCGAAGCTGGCGGCCACAGGCCTTCGTTTCTGAAACCGGCCCCGGAGTCACTAACAGGCACATTTGCACTTATTCAGCATTTGAAAGCCAAGATCAAAACACCCATTATAGCAGCAGGTGGCATTGCGGACGGTGCCGGCATTAGGGCCGCATTGACCCTGGGTGCCAACGCCGCTCAACTCGGAACTGCGTTTCTGGTGACCGACGAATCCAATGCTACCCCCGCGCATAGGGCCATGCTTCTTTCGGACGAGTCGCGTTACACTGTTCTTTCCAAATCGCTCACGGGCCGCATGGGACGGATGATCCGTAACCGCGTTACCGAAGAAGTTCCCTACGCAACCGAAGTGCTTCCGTTTCCGTTGCAGTCACGCTTCATGGGACCGTTGCGGGAAGCAGCGCTGGCGCAGGGACGAACGGATCTCAGTATTTTTTGGTCGGGCCAGAATGCCGTTAATCTAAAACCTGGAAGTGCGGAGCAGCTCATGCAATCGCTGATCAATGAGGCATTTGCGCATTAAATGCCGTTTACATTGTTGGTGAGGCCTCTCGTTCAGTAATATTTTGCGGAAAAATAGAACATTGGGTAGAAGTAATCTGGATTGATTCCCTAATTTTGACGTGTGCAGATTTGCTGTATATTAGTCATGTTAAACAACTTAATCCTAATGCTATGTTGAAAGTAAAGTTCTTCTTCCTTGCGATTTTCGCAATCAGTATGTTTTCAGTGCAGGCCCACGGCACTTTAAAAGCCAATGACCTTGTGGGAAGCTGGAAATACACAGTGACCAATGTTCCGCCTGAATATGAAACCGGCGTAATGACTTTTGAGGAAAAAGATGGTAAGCTAAGCGGCACGCTTGGTTCCACGGAAAAAATGGAAATGAAAGAATTGGTGGTTGATCAGGGAAAAATAACATTCAAACTGGATTTTCAGGGCGGCTTGCTCAATGTTACCCTGATGCAGGAGGGCGAGTCGTTGAAAGGAACCATTGTTTCACAGGACGGCGAATTCCCGATCACCGCTGTTAAGGAAGCAAAAAACTGATCCTGATTTGATAATGAACTGATTCTGATTTAGTTTAGATGAAGTATAAAACCCCGGCCAGAGCGCGTCTCTTGCCGGGGTTTTTGTTTTAATAAACTACTTTATACTTAGTTAACTTCGGATGTAAGGGTAGAAATGTAGCATTTCGTCTGGAAATATTGATATAGCGAAGCTGAATGCGAGCTAATGTGAAACATTTCCTAACCCAAACAAATGAGAAAAGGATATACAGTATTCCTTCGACCTGTGATGACGGGAAGTATGCTGCTAGCGCTGCTACTGCCCCCTGCAATGGCCATCAACGTGCCTAAAAACCGGAAAGTCGGTTCCCATCACACCATCGACAAGGCAATTTCCGGGAGGATTTTGTCAAAAGAAGACAACTCGCCCATCCCGGGCGTGACTGTTGTGGTTAAAGGCACAACAAACGGCACCACCACCGACGTTGACGGCAAGTACCAGATCAATGTGCCTGCGAACAGCTCCGTACTCGTGTTTTCCGCCGTTGGTTATCTCACACAAGAAAAAGAAGTGGGAACAGCCAGCGTGGTAGACATTACCTTATCAACTGATCAGAAAACGCTCGAAGAAGTGGTCGTGGTTGGTTACGGAACACAAAAGAAACGCGACCTTACCGGCGCCGTTTCGCAGATCAGCGCCACGAAGCTTGAAAACGAAAATCCGCAGTCTGTACAGGATGTTCTGAGAGGAAATATTCCTGGGATGAACGTTGGGTTTTCGGCATCTGCAAAAGGCGGTGGTAATGTAGGTGTGCGTGGTGCCAACTCCCTGACTGCGGGATCGTCACCACTCGTCGTTCTGGACGGAGCGATCTATTATGGTGGTCTGGAAGACATTAACCCTAATGACATTGAGACAGTTGACGTTTTAAAGGACGCCAGCTCGGCTGCTGTTTTTGGTGCAAAAGCAGCCAGTGGTGTGATTCTTGTGACCACCAAAAAAGGAAAAGAAGGTAAAACGATCATCAATGTAAACACCAACATTGGTTTTGCCGAAGTCGCTCAAAATCAAGAAGTACTGAGTCCGGACGGTTTTCTCACTTGGCGCGGCGAGGTGATGCGTAACATTAATGCAGCCGCTCAGCCAAGTCGTTTTACAAATCCCAACAACCTGCCCGCAGGCGTAACAGTGGACCAATGGCTCGCATTTGACGGATCTGCCGGTGACCCGGAAACCATCTGGCTGCAACGACTTGGTTTACAATCTGTTGAAATAAAAAATTACAAAGAAGGCCGCAGCGTGGACTGGTATAACAAGATCTATCAAAAAGCCTTGCGCCAGGATCATACGATCAGTCTTTCGGGCAAAAATGACAAGGTATCTTACTATATGTCATTGGGTTACCTTAATAATGAAGGGATTGTTGTAGGCGATAAGTACAGCACGATCCGCGCCCGGATCAACCTGGAAGGAAAAGTGAACAAATTTCTGACCGTCGGGATCAATACTCAGTTTGCAGACCGTGACGAAAGCCAGGTTCCTGTTGACTATAACCTCGCTCCCAACCTCTCACCTTGGGGATCGGAGTTTAATCCGGACGGGACTTACAAATGGCGGCCCAATGAGGAGGCCAGCGGAGGAAACCACCCCTACTACGCCCCGAGCTTCACCGACCGCGACAAAGGTTCTACGACCATTAACAATGTAATTTTTGCGAAAGTCGGCCTGCCATTCGGCATTACTTATCAGGCGAATTTTACGCCGAGATTTGAATTTTATCACCGCTATAATGCGGAGTCTTCCAAGCACGCGGAATGGGCAGCAGAGGGTGGCCGCGCTTCACGCCGGAACACGAAAACCATCAACTGGCAAATCGACAACATCCTGAAGTGGAACAAGACCATTGCCGAAAAGCACAACATCGATGTAACGCTGCTCGCTAATGCTGAACGTTTCAGAAGGTGGGACGACAGCACATCGAACAAGGGCTTTGCACCAACGGACATTTTGGGTTACCACAACATTGGCGGCGGTAGTGCGCCTATCATGTGGAGCAATGATGAAACCAGCACTGCGGATGCGTTAATGGCGCGTTTATTCTATTCGTTTAAAGACCGTTACATGGTGACGCTTTCAACCAGAAGGGACGGTTACTCAGCATTCGGACAAAAAAATCCGAGAGCACTTTTCTCCTCAGCCGCATTGGGATGGGTGTTTACGGATGAGCCCTTCTTTAAAGTGAGCTGGCTGAATTATGGTAAGTTACGTGTCTCCTACGGAAGCAACGGGAACAGGGACATCGGACGTTACGATGCATTATCCAACCTGGCGACAGGCAAATATCTGCACGTAAATTCAGGCGGGACGGTGGTTCAGGTGAGCCAGCTGTATGTAGACCGGATGCAAAACCCTAACCTGAAATGGGAGCGCACCAACTCACTCAATTTGGGTCTCGATTTTGCGCTGTTTAACACCATCATTGACGGTAGCCTGGAACTTTACAAATCCTCAACCAAAGATCTGCTCGTAAAAAGAGCGCTTCCCAATGTGCTGGGTTTCGATTTTGTATTGGACAACTTAGGGCAAGTGGATAATAAAGGATTGGAACTGAGCTTGAATTCGAACAATATGAAGCGCGAAAACTTCTCATGGCGCTCCACACTGAATGTTCAGATGAACCGCAACAAGATCGCCAAGCTGTATGGAAATATGGTTGATGTGAAAGATGCCTCAGGAAATGTAACGGGACAAAAAGAAGCCGACGATATCACTAACAAATGGTTTATCGGCCATGCGGTGGACGAGCTTTGGAACTACAAAGTGCTGGGTGTATGGCAAACCGAAGAAGCGGATGCGGCTGCCAAATACGGAGTTAAACCCGGAGACCATAAGATCCTGGATGTAAATAATGATGGAAAATATACCAATGATGACAAGGTTTTCCAGGGTTACAAATCCCCAAGGGTAAGGCTAACATTCCGTAACGAGTTCAAACTCTTCAAAAACTTCGATGCGTCATTTATGATGTATTCATATCTGGGACAAAAAGGTGAGTTCAACCAAATGAAGAACCGTCCCGGATTTCCTGACCGTTCGAGCTCGTATGTATTCCCTTACTGGACCGCTGAAAACCGCAATAACGAATGGGCACGCCTGTATTCAAGCGAAGGATCGGCAACCGGTTACGCCGTTTACCGCAGCAAATCATTCCTCCGTTTTGAAAGCTTAGCACTGGCTTATACGATCCCGAAGAATATTGTGCAGAAGGTTAACATTCAGAACCTGCGCATCTATGGCAACGTGCGTAACCTGGGTTACTTATCGAGCTGGAGTTTCTGGGATCCGGAAAACGGAACGGATAACGACAAGAACACGAACCTCGACATTTCCGTGCCGAGTCCGCGCATTTTCACATTGGGTCTGGATATAACCCTGTAATATTCTCTTACAAAAATTGACGAAATGAAAACGATATATAACAGATCAAAACAAATATTTGCACCTGCGCTGATTGCCAGCTGCATGACAATGGTCGCCTGCCAAAAAGACTGGCTTGCACCCGAGCCGCTCTCTTTTTACAATCCCGACATTACATTTAATGATCCGGCTGGCTTACGCGCAACATTGGTTGCCTGCGAGCGGAATATGCGACTTGAATGGTATGGCGATGCACCCCCGATGGTGACCGAAGCTGTGTTTTCGGACATTGCCGTAGAAGGAACAACAGACAAATCGGGCCCGGCTCAAAACCTGAACCTGCTGATTACCCCCGATGCGCAGCTCAACCATATCGACTACAACCGTATCGGCTGGTACTGGATTGAAGGCTTTAAGGGGATCAAATATGCAAATGTGGCCATATCCCGCATTGATCAGCCCACTTACAAGAGCGAACAGGAGAAAAATGAGATTCTTGGTGCCGCATATTTCCACCGCGCCGCACGCTATTACCGGCTTACCCAGCAGTTTGGTGATGTACCATTGATTCTGGACGAAGTCATTGGTCCTAAGCTCGACTTCCAATCGACGAAGCGGGAAGTGATTTTGAAGAAAATGAAGGAAGATCTGGAATTTGCCGAAAAATGGGTTCCGGTCGTGACCGACAAAGGATCGGTTAACAGAGGTTCCGTAAGCCATTTGCTGACCAAGATCAACCTGGCATTGGGCTTGTTTGATGATGCCATCAAGTCCGCCAGTAACGTGATCGACGGGGGCACGCACAAGCTGATGACCAGCCGTTTTGGAGTGGACGCGAGCAAAGCAAACCGCAATGTGATCTGGGATTTGCACCGCCCCGCGAACAAGGCCTTAGGCGCCAATACCGAAGGCTTAATGCTTGTGATTGACCGCATTAACATGGATGGAAATGTTCCGGAGGGCATTCAGATCATGCGCAACACCGTTCCGTTTTGGCATAATAACATTAATACACCGGCTGGTAACCGGGGCACCATTGACACGTATGGCATCGAAATCGACCAGATCACGACAATTGGTCGCGGGATCGGACGTGTGCGTCCTACTTATTATTCGCAGGACGGTGTTTGGGATGATAAAAAAGATTTGCGCCACGCGCCGGGAAACTGGACGCGTATGGAAGACATCATTTACAATAACCCGGCTATCAAGGCTAATGATCCTTTTTATGGCAAAAACCTGCAATTCCGCAATGCATCTGGTGCAGTACTAACCATTGACACGATCCGCTGCTGGTTCGACTGGCCGAATTACAAATTGTTCGTCGAAGATCCGCAACGCATTCAGCCACAAGGCGGAAACACCGATTGGTACGTTTTCCGCCTGGCCGAAACTTACTTGCTAAGGGCAGAAGCCTATGCTTGGAAAGGTGATTTGGTAAAAGCAGCAGCAGATGTGAATGCCGTACGCACGCGTGCCAATTGCAGCCCGCTTGCACCCACGAAAATCAACATTGGCACGATCCTGGACGAGCGTGCGCGTGAACTGTATTTCGAAGAACCGCGTAAAACCGAACTGACCCGCGTAGCCTACATTTTCGCCATGACCGGGAAACCCGCACCGAACGGCAAGACCTACAACATGGAAAGCTTCTCTGACAACAACTATTACTATGACCGCGTCATGGAGAAAAGCGATTTTTACAACAAAGGCGTGAAAACGCGCCACGCAGATGAATACACCATGAGCCCATATCACGTGCTATGGCCTGTGCCTCAGTCTGCTATCGATGGTAATGTCCAGGGACGGATCAACCAGAACAAAGGTTACAATGGTTTTCAGAACAATGTTCCTGCATTAACTTCCATTCCGGAATAAGGATAAAATCTCAATAGTTAAACATAAATAGTGCTTTCAAAGGGTTCCGGCTTCGGGACCCTTTGCTTTTTTAACCAAATATTCACTACATACAACCAGGTAAAGCATAAACGAATGCGCAACCAGGCGTTATATTTGCATTTTTAAGGGAGCAATTAATCAGTAAAATTTGAGAAAGCGATTCAGAAAGCATGTCCGCATGGCGCGATATGTGATTTACAAGGAAACCCTCATTGATTTCAATGATCATTTCTGGACATTTGTCGGGTCGTTCTTAGGCATTGCACTCATTGGTTATATCAACAACAGCCAGTTCACCCAAGCCGACAATGTGTTCCTGATCGGTTCCTTCGGCGCATCTTCTGTGTTAATTTATGGCATTATTAATAGCCCGCTAGCACAGCCGCGAAATCTGATCGGCGGACATTTAATCTGCGCCATCGTTGGCGTCACAGTCCACAAGATCATGCCTGGCCAGATATGGCTCGCCTCTGCATTTGCCGTTTCGCTATCCATTGTTTTTATGCAAATCACCAAAACTCTGCACCCGCCGGGAGGTGCTACGGCGTTGATCGCAAACATTGGTTCTGAAAAGATTACGAGTCTGGGATATAAATACGTTTTCAGTCCCGTTTTGACCGGCGTGTTGGTTTTGCTTCTGGTTGCACTCTTCGTTAACAACCGCGCCGCGCACCGGCATTATCCCAAGAATAAGAACTGGTATAAAATTTGGCAGCGCAGATACAGATAGATGTGCTACATTTAGATGTGCTACATTCGCTAAAACCAACTTAAAACCACAATGAAAAAATCCCTGAACATCATCCTGTGCCTTTCGCTGCTTTCCGCAACAACTGTTTTTGCGCAGGGCGACGACAGCGCGCTCATCAAGCAGCTGAACACCCAATGGCTGCAATCATACCCAAAACGCGACACCGCCGCAGTAAGCAAAATTTTAGCCGACGATTTCATCATGATCTCACAAACCGGCAAAAAGCTCTCTAAAAACGACGTCATCAAAGACCTCCTGACACCAGACCGCCAGATCATCAACGTCGCCATCGACAGCATGGATCTACAAATCGTCAACAATGTTGGCCTACTAACCGCCTACACCAGCTTCGTATTAAGGGACAAAGAAAAAATCCTCAAAGGAAAAAACGTCTATTCAGATGTCTACATCAAAAGAAAAGGCACCTGGGTAGCCATCAACGGCCACGAAACGCTGCTGGAACTGAAATGATGCTAGCAAGATGCAATGTTGGTTACCTGAAAATCCCGGAGGGATATTATATCGGTAGCAAAAAATCCAGAGCCTTTATTAATCCCGGAGGGATACCATATCGGTAGCAAAAAAGAATACAAACCTTTTTGTTAATCCCGGAGGGATGTAACGTCTTACCCGTCGTTGCATCCCGCCGGGATTTATTCATTGTGGGTTGAAATGCCATGCTACCAATATTTTATCCCGCTGGGATTGAATGATCTTGGCGAAATGCGATGCTGGTTAACTGAAAATCCCAGCGGGATACCATATCGGTAGCAAAAAAAATCCAGAGCCTGTTATAATCCCGGAGGGATACCATATTGGTAGCGAAAAGAATACAGATCCTTTTGTTAATCCCGGAGGGATGCAACGACTTGCAAGACGTTACATCCCTCCGGGATTAATTCATTGTGGGTTGTAATGCCATGCTACCAATATTTTATCCCGCTGGGATTGAATGATCTTGGCGAGATGCGATGTTGGTTACCTGAAAATCCCGGAGGGATACCATATTGGTAGCAAAAAGAATACAAATCCTTTTGTTAATCCCGGAGGGATGCAACGTCTTACAAGTCGTTGCATCCCTCCGGGATTAGTTCATTGCGGGTCGTAATGCTATGCTACCAATATTTTATCCCGCTGGGATTGAAAAAAATCCTGTACGAAGAGACAGGCGGATTTGGCATGTTTGTGGCTGACCGCATCTTCCAGCATGGATTCCTTGTTTGCCAAAGTGATCACGAATGCTGTTATACGGACGACCTCTCCACCTTCTTCTCAGCAAAAATTACAGCAATTCATTCATCTCTTTCCATTCGTAAACCTTCACTTTTCCCGCAGGCTTTTTGGCGGCTAATAGCATTGCTTTGGAGATGTCTTTTGCTTTGATTCCTCTGTATTTCTGGGCAGGGCCGATAAGGAGGGGGTTGAGCAGGGAGAATAATTTGATGAATATTTTTTCCATTGGGCGACTTTCCTGACGGTCTCCCATGATCATGGACGGGCGGAAGATGTGGGTATGGAGCAGATCCTGGGCAACGACGTCACGTTCTGTCTCTCCTTTCGTCCGGACGTAAAAAATGCTCGAACCTGCATCCGGCCCGACAGCTGATACCAGAAAAACAGATTTCGCTCCTTTTCCTTTCGCAATCTGTGTTGCCAGGACCGGGTAATCGTGATCGACCTCATAATAGATTTTCTGGTCAGGTGTATTCTTTTTCGTGGTTCCGAGCGAAATAAATACTTCGTCTGCAACGATCTGGTCTTTCAGACTGGGAAGAGAATGATAATCTCCTATCAATGTTACGAGCTTTGGATGGGACAGATTTAAATTTTTGCGTACTACAACGGTTACCTGGTCGTAGTCGGGATCATTCAAAAGTCCTTCCAATATATAATTGCCGACGAAGCCGCTTGCTCCGAATTTAATGGCCTTTTTCCCTTGCGTATCAGCTTCCATAAATGTTTTATTAAAATCTAATTTGGTCGATTAATAGAAATGTCAAACAAATCATGCCTGAATTTCAACCCCTTTTTTCTTGTGAAATTTCGGGTAGATTTTTAGATTTGTCACTATGAGGATGACTCCAACACTCTGATATTTCTCCAAGCGTCAACCCCGGCGCGCTCCCTTTTTTGAAGGGAATATTTCATTGTGCATTTACAATTTCCAAAAACCGGATCTGAATGCGGGCGGCTTGTCCTGCTTTTTGATCCAATTTTAAACAATGTTATGGGAGAGATATTAGATGATAATCAAATTTATGATTTTATAAATAAAGGCTTTGTCCGCATAAACAATGCTTTTTCTGACGAGTTAGCCAAGGCTGCCAGGGATGTTTTGTGGGCCGATTTGGGCTTTAACCGGCAGGATCCGGCGAGCTGGACGAAGCCGGTGGTGCGGCTGGGCATGTATTCGCAGGAGCCCTTTGTCCAATCCGCCAACACGCCGGTGTTACATAGCGCTTTTGATCAATTGGTTGGTGCCGGTAATTGGCTCCCGTGCATGAGTATGGGCACTTTTCCGGTTCGTTTTCCATCTGATGAAGATCCGGGCGACACGGGTTGGCACGTGGACGCCAGTTTTCCGGGCAGCGATCCGGCTAACTTTTTCGAATGGCGGGTCAATGTGAATTCAAGAGGCCGCGCGTTGCTGATGCTTTTCCTGTATTCAGATGTTGGTCAGAATGATGCGCCTACACGCATCCGTGTTGGTTCGCATATGGATGTTGCCCGGTTACTGGCCACAAAAGGCGAAGAAGGCCTTGGGTTTATGGATCTGGCAAATGAGTTGGATAAATTTCCGGTCCGCGACGAGGTGCTGGCAACGGGTAAGGCGGGAACAGTTTACCTCTGCCATCCATTTATCGCCCATGCGGCTCAACCGCATCGCGGTCAAAACCCGAAGTTTATGGCGCAGCCGCCGTTACTGACCCGAAATGAGCTGCATATCAGCGGAAACAGTCCGGTGCAAAGAGCGATTCGCATGGCAATCTCCTAATTCCTGATCACTAAGACGGCTAAGTTTGGCTGACAGTCATTAACTTAGTCGTCTTAGGCATTGGATGATCATAATAGAAAGTCGGAACGTGTTGTTCGCAAGAATATTTACAGAATTCTTGAAATAACATAACACCCCTGACATAAGGCTGTCACAGGCCGCTCTTATTTTTGTAAGGAAATAATAGTTAACCTCAAACGAGAAGAAAAATGTCTGATCAAGCCCATTTGCCTATCATGGAAACGAAAAATGACATCAATGCCTTCTACGCACCTACGAGAGAGGAGTGGCGTGAATGGCTGCAAAAAAATGGTCAAACGGCGCAATCCGTTTGGCTTATCATTTATCACAAATCGAGCAAAACGCCAAGCGTATACTATGCAGAGTCTGTTGAAGAAGCATTGTGTTTCGGCTGGATCGACTCCAAATCCGTGAAGCGCGACAAAGAGAGCACATACCAAATGTACACGCCGCGAAAAGCAGCGGGCAAATGGAGCGCTGTGAACAAGGAACGTGTCGAGCAGTTAACAGCAGCCGGGCTGATGACACCAAAAGGGCAGGCACTCATTGACCTCGCGAAAAAAACAGGAACCTGGGACGCCCTCGTGGACGCGGAAAACAACGTTATTCCCGCTGATTTGCAGGAATTACTCGATCAAAATGAGGTCGCGCTTAAAAACTTCCTTGCTTTCCCACCATCAGCCAAGCGCCTTATTTTAACCTGGATCTCAGATGCCAAAAGGCCAGAAACACGGCAGCAACGCGTGAAACTGACCGCAGAAAAAGCAGCGAGAATGTTCGGGCGAAGGTTTAGGTTTGAGATCCTTGCGCGAAATAGTCTAAGACTGCAGAACATTATTATATTAGTTTTTAGCTTATTTTTTTATGCTTGCTGGGATTATCGATTCGTATTCCTGCTAATTTTCTCGATCGCGCTCGACTATTTCACGGGCCTGAAAATGGGGAATGCGACAGATCCGCGTGTGAGGAAACTCTGGCTCGTCCTGGTTTGTCGTATGTCATTGATATCTACAAAAATCAGATCAAGCCGGAAAAAGACCTCATTGATTATGCCGTTTTCGTCAGTTTCTTTCCGCTTCCTGTTGCTGGTCCCATAGAAAGGGCTACCCACCTTTTGCCCCAAATTCAGCGAAAAAGAGTGTTTAGCTATGCCCAGGCCACCGATGGGCTAAGACAGATTCTCTGGGGCCTTTTCAAAAAGATCGTCATAGCCGACAATTGCGCCGAGCTGGCCAACCTGGCCTTCAATAACCATGAAGACCACTCCGGAAGCACATTACTTTTAGGCGCATTCTTCTTCACCATGCAGATTTATGGCGATTTCTCAGGCTATTCCGACATTGCTCTGGGCGTCGCCCGGATTATGGGCATTGAACTGCTGCGCAATTTCTCGTATCCCTATTTTTCAAGGGACATTGCAGAATTCTGGCGGCGGTGGCACATATCCCTTTCTTCCTGGTTCAGGGACTATGTATATTTTCCTCTGGGTGGAAGCCGGGGAAGCTTGTTATTGAAGATCAGGAACACCTTTATCATATTTTTACTCAGTGGATTCTGGCATGGAGCCAACTGGACGTTCCTGGCCTGGGGCGCACTCAATGCCATTTATTTTCTTCCATTGTTAATTTCAAAAAGCAATCGGGAGCATATTGAGATCGTCGCGAAGGGACGTTTATTTCCCACAGTTAGCGATCTGCTCCGTATGCTGGCTACATTTTCCCTGACCGTCTTTGCGTGGATTTTATTCCGGGCAGAGAACATTCGCCATGCTGCTGAATACATTGGTAAGATTTTCTCCAAAAGTCTTTTTACAGTTCCTGACTTGCTCAGGAAAGAGCTTTTGCTTCTCATCGCAGCATTCATTATCGTGGAATGGATAGGTCGTGAGCATCCTTATGCCATCGCACGAATTGGTTTTAACTGGCCAAAAACGGTTAAGTGGGGATTCTATTATTGCTTGGTTATTGCACTCTTCGTTTACACAGGAAAACAGCAACAATTCATTTATTTCCAGTTTTAGATGGGTAAATTACTATTGAAATTTTTTATTTTCCTTCTGGGCGGGTTTGTCATAGGAGAAGCGATTGTCAGGGCTTACCATTTAACAAGTGAGGTGCCTAAAAGATATTTAGACGACAACGGTATCCAGCGATATAATCCGGATCAACAAGGCAGTTGGAAAGGAGGAAATCATAGCTGGGCAACGAACGAACTCGGCTGGACAGGCACATTACCAGTAAGCTATGATAGCCTTGTGACAATTATCGGGGATTCATTCATTGAGAATTTCATGAATCCCAGTGACTGCCACCAGGATGTGCTTCTTAAATCCAAGGTCCCTAAAATGAATTTCGTTGAAGCTGGCCGGTCTGGTGTCTCCTTTATTGAGGCCATGGAAATTATAGTCTTCCATCCAAAACTTCCCGATGCAATAAAAAATGAGGTGAAGGCTGCCGGGTTTAAAACAATCTCCCTCGACTCCGACGGACAGGACAACTGGACTTTCGTTTATGACCACCACTGGACCTGTTATGGACACAATCAGGCAGCAGATCAAATCGCTTCATATCTGCAGGAACTGATAATTCCAGAATAAAAACGTTGCTTCTTATTGACGGATAACGGGCGTGTTTCTGACACGCTTGCTTATGCCATGCTCAGGCAATTGCTTGAACTAAGATTTTGCAAGGCAATGTACCAACAGGCGTACAGCCAATGTTTAAGGTGAGTGAATGCGATAAAAATACATATTTTCGGTAAAAGACAGTTTGTAACATGCGATCATTTTGTATAAGTTAGAGGCCTCTTTTCCTGAATACTTACTTCGTCATCATCTGCCACAATAACTTGAAGGATTTATCAGACATAGCGTTAATGAATCTGTTGAAGGATGGGGATGACAGGAATGCCTTCAATGAGCTTTATGTCCGCTATTGGAAGGTTATTTATGATATAGGTTTCAAAAAACTGCACAATGCACCACTTGCAGAAGATCTTGTTCACGACTTGTTTGTAGATATCTGGAACAAGAGGCAGGAGATTACCATTCACAGCACATTCATAGGCTATTTCCATACAATGCTGAAAAACCGGCTCATTGACCAGAGCCGGAAAAATGCTTTTCAACTTCAAGTGCAGCAAGACATTTTAGAACGAACTTCGGCGAACGAAAACCAGTTTTTCGATGCCGTTGCATCCGACGACATTGAAAAGCAGTTGATGGCCGAAGTGGAAAACCTGCCTTCGGATATGAAAAAGATCTTTTTACTAAGCCGTCAGGAGCATTTATCTACGATTGAAATAGCGCAAAAACTCTCCCTATCTCCGCAAACTGTCAAAAATCAGATCAGTAATGCGATCCGGCGCCTCCGGTTGAAAGAGCTGCATCTCTGAATTTTGGCGGATTGCATGTTGTTGCATGCCTCCGGCATTTTCAACACCGTGGCTGCTAATCATTTCTAATAATGTAACGTCGCGCTGCGACTTAGGACTGCAAATGCCGGAGGCATGACATCTTTGTAGATAGCATCAGGTTAATTTCAATTTTTGAAATCCCGCGAGGGATGTATCGACGCGCAAAAAGCAACATTGCAAAAATTTTTTTAACATTTTCTTTTTGGCATAGTACCACTGCATTTCCCATTCGTCATGTCATTGTAAGCACCAATTGGGATCCAAATTAAAGGGTCATCAAAAAATCGTACTCAATGGATATCGACGACCTCTATAAAAGCCTTGGACTGGAACGACCTTCGGATGGTGAAAATAAGCATCAACCCGATGGAGACCACATTAAAGCCAGGATTGACCAGACATTAAATTTTGACAAAACCCGCAATATATTTTGGCGCAAATGGTATGCGATTGCGGCGTCGCTGGCTTTCCTGATCATATCAGCAGCAGGCATTTATAATTATACTGTTCACAATTCTGGGTCCGGGAATATGATCACCATCACAGCACCGTCCGGCGGAACCCGTGAAGTGATCCTGCCTGATGGCTCCCGGGTGTGGCTGAATGCAGCAAGCGTTTTACGATATCCGGCCAGCTTTGGCAAAACACGGGAAGTCTTTCTTGAAGAAGGCGAAGGCTTTTTTCAGGTTAAAAGGGACACAACGGCGCCATTCACAGTTCACAGCTCCCACCTCGATACAAGAGTGCTCGGGACATCATTCCGGGTGAAGGCGTACAAAGAATTATCCCACGAAATCGTAACTGTGGTGAGCGGAAAAGTGGCCGTTTCACGGGGTGCCGAACCGCTGGCGCTTCTGGAAAAAGACCAGGAAGTGATTTTTGACAAAAACAGTGGAAATGAAAAAGAAATGCTGGTGGAAGCGGCCGAATCGGTCGACTGGAAATCGGGGAATGTGATATTAAAGTCAGTGCGCTTTGAAGATTTGATATTAGCTGTGGAAAATGCCTATCAGGTGAGCATTCACTTTGATAGGCAAAAATTTAAAGAATGTGAGAACAGCATTCGGTTTAGTACCCATCAGAGCCTCGAAAGTGTGATGGACCTTGTGCGTGACATCCAGGGGATCCGCTACGAAATAAAAGGAAAAAAGGTGATCGTAAGCGGAGAGGGCTGTCAGTAACATGAAATGCTGGACCTGCGCCAACAGGCCCAGCAAAGAATAAATACAATTCCGGGGGCTGATTTTGACGGATCCACTCCCCGGCTTTTGCCGTGTTTAACAAGTGTTTACTAAACCTAGGTAATTTATGAAAAGAAGAACTACTAAACTAATCAGAGTCATGAGGGCCGGATTGATCGTGTTTGGAGTGTTGATTACTACGGCGGGGACTTTGCTGGCGGAAAATGGTTACAGCCAGCGTCTCATGGGCAAGAAGGTCACGGTCAGTTTCAGTGACGTTTCGCTCGAAAAAGCCATTGAAAAAATCAGTAAGGCAAGTCAGATCGACTTTTCCTACAACAATAAAGAAGCCAGAAAGATAAAGGTCCATAGCAGTAACTTCCAGGAAACCAGTGTAAAAGAAGTGCTGGAATCGGTTTTGGCGGAAACCCCCTACTCTTTCAGGGAAACGGATGAAAGCATTGTGGTTTTCAAAACCAAAGACCAGCCGGCAGCAATGGAAAGCCTGTCAAACCGTCCACTTATAACAGGTCAGGCGTCTTCTTTAAATATAAAAAAGGACATTGTCATTAAAGGGCAGGTTACGGATTCAGAAAACAGTCCGTTACCCGGTGTTAGCGTGCTCGTGAAAGGAACGTCGGAAGGTTCTTTGACGGATGAAAATGGTAATTTCAAGATCAGTGTAGACTCAGAATCAGACGTTTTGATTTTTTCTTACATTGGTTTTCAAACCAGGGAAGTGCCCGTCGGCAATAACACAAGTCTGACCATTGCATTAAAAGAAGATACAAAAAGTCTGAGTGAGGTCGTCGTGGTGGGATATGGAACGCAGAAAAAAGCCAACTTAACCGGCGCCGTGAGCACTGTAGACGTGGATAAAACCATGCAATCCAGACCGGTAACAGACGTGGGCCGGGCCTTGCAGGGTGCCGTTCCGGGCCTGACGATCACGACAACGACCGGTGATCTGGGCAGCAGCCCGCAGATCCGCCTACGGGGAATGGTTGGCTCGCTGAATGCGGGCAACGGCGCGCAACCGCTTATTTTGCTGGATAATGTTGAGATACAAAGCTTGCTGCTTGTCAATCCAGACGACATTCAATCCATTTCTGTGCTTAAAGATGCTGCATCGACCTCTATTTACGGAAGCCGCGCAGCCTGGGGTGTAGTTTTGATCACTTCAAAATCCGGAAAGAAAAATACACGCAATCAAATCTCCTACTCCGCCAATTTTTCACAAAGCACACCTACAAACACGCCCAAACTCGCTCCCGCAGCTGATGGGCCGGAATATGCATTGCTGGCTGCGAAACGCAACAACCCTTCCGCCACCACATTCGGGACGGTGGGCATGTATTTCACAGACGAAAGCATCCAGAAAATCCGGGATTGGGAAGCGCAATACGGCGGTCAGGATTTGGGTAATGAAATGGTCCTGGGCCGCGATTTCGACATTAAGGATGGTCGCCTTTACTTTTACAGGCCGTGGGACGCGGGCGATATGTATATGCGTAAGTGGGCGCCGCAAAGCAATCATAATCTGGGCTTTACAGGCGGAAATGACAAAACCAGCTATAACGTCAGCTTAGGTTATATGGGCCAGGAAGGTGTTTTGAAAGAAAAAACAGACCTTTTCAAGCGTTACAGCGGCACATTCAGCATTAATTCTGATCTGAACAAATGGTTTAGCCTGAATGCCAAGCTATTACTCTCAAAGAATGTTGCGGAAAGTCCATTTTCTTTTGGCGGAACGACTTATGACCCGCTTTACTATCTGTATCGGTGGCATTCGGTCTACCCGTATGGGACTTACGAAGGCAAGCCGTTCAGGAATGTGGTTACGGAGGTTCAGCAGGCTAATATGCTTAATTATTCGTCCAATTTCATCCGGGCAACGGTGGGTGGTCAGTTTAAGCTGGCAAAAGACCTGACTGTTGACGCCAATTACACTTATTCTAACACCAACGATCACGTGCGCGAAGTCGGAGGAAGCGTTACGGCCTGGAACCAGTGGAACGGTGTGCCTTTGAAATATGAAAATTATACGAGCGCCACTTACGACCGTGTTAAATACAATTCAAACTGGAATGAGATGCACACCTTCAAGGCATTTGCAACTTATTCGAAAGATGTAGAAAAGCATTCGCTCAAATTCCTGGCGGGGATGGATCTCGATTTGTTCAAGAGATGGGGCCAATCTTCCGAAAGACGCGGGTTACTGGATCAAACGCATGGAGAACTGCCGCTTGCGACGGGCGACCAATATGTGGATGGTTTCAGGGGACATTGGGCTACGCAAGGTTATTTTGGCCGGGTCAACTATACATTCAATGATAAAATTCTCTTGGAAGTAAACGGTCGGTATGACGGTTCGTCATTTTTCCCAAACAACAGCCAGTGGGCATTTTTCCCCTCTGTTTCAGCTGGCTATGTGCTTACTGCCGAGCCATTTATGTCATTCAGCAAGCCTGTTCTCGACAATCTGAAAATCCGCGGATCGTGGGGATCGCTGGGCAATACGGACGTGGGTAGCACCACATTCCGGCCGACTATGGCCTCTTCCGCTTCCAACTGGTGGATCGGGACGAGCAATATGGTGACCGTAGCAACGCCCTCGCTTGTGCCGCCATCGCTCACCTGGGAGAAAATCAGCACGCTGGATCTCGGTCTCGACGCGAGCCTATTTAATAACAGACTTGCCGTTACTTACGACTGGTATCAGCGCACCACAAGTGATATGATCACGGGCGGCATCGTGCTCCCCAGCAGCTTCGGGGCAACACCGCCGAGAAGAAATTATGGCCAAATGCAGACAACCGGCTGGGAAATCGCTCTCGACTGGCGGCAAAGCCTGGCCAGCGGTTTCAATTTCAGCGTAGGTTTATCATTGTCTGATTTCAAAGAAAAAATTACCAAGTTCGACGGGAATCTGGTCAACGGAAATTACAGAGGCAAAATTCTGGGTGAGATCTGGGGTTATGAAACAGACCGCTTTTTCCGCAACGACGATTTCCAGCAAAATACCGACGGTACATTGATCACCGACGCAGCCGGTCACTACATTCTTAAAGATGGCATCCCCAACCAGACCAAGCACGAAGCTGGCACATTCTTCTATGGCCCGGGTGACGTAAAATACAAGGACCTGAACGGCGACGGAACAATTTTCACCGGCAGCAGCAGCCTCGACGACCATGGTGATTTGAAAGTGATCGGCAATTCCACGCCACGCTATCAATACGGGATCCGCTTGGGCGCTGATTGGAAAGGTTTTGACCTGAATGTCTTCACGCAAGGTGTCGGTAAGCGCGATCTCTGGGCTTCCGGCTCCATTTTTATTCCAGGAAATAACCCTAATGATGCCATGTACGCGCACCAGATGGACTACTGGACGCCGGAACGGCAAGATGCTTTTTATCCAAGACCTACCAACACCGGGCAGTCCAATAACACGCAGAACTTCCTCATCCAGGATAAATATCTGCTGGATATGTCCTACCTGAGAATGAAGAGTGTGAATTTTGGTTACCGGTTGCCCGCACGTCTGACGCAAAAAATCAAGATGCAAAACCTGCGCGTTTATGTGAATGGCGAGAACCTGTTTGAGTTTGATAACCTCAATATCCCGATCGATCCCGAGGTGGATTTTCGCAATTCTACGATCGATCGCGCAACATTCGGACGGGTTTATCCTTATCGCCGGAGCGTTTCAATGGGTCTTCAACTTACATTCTAATTCAAAAACACAGTTATTATGAAAAAGATATTGCTCATCCTTTCCATTTCACTGCTTGTTATAACGGGGTGTAAGGAGGATTTTCTCACCCGCGAGCCGCAGGACGCGCTCACGGATGACAGTTACTGGACCAATGAAAAGAATGTAAGAACCTTTGCCTGGGGCTTTTATCCCAACTATTTTCCTGCTTATGGGTCTGGCTTTACATTCGGCAGATATTTTACAGGACAAACATTAAATGATGATTTTGCCCCATTGAGTCCAACGCAATTTATCAAAAACGTCCCCGCTACTTCCACAACCTGGACTTTTACCTGGGTCAGAAAAGCGAATCTTTTCCTGGACCGCATCCAGACCGTTCCCATGGAGGAGGAGGCCATCGCGCACTGGTCGGGGATTGCACGGTTTTTCAGGGCGATGGAATACCACGAGCTCGTGCGGACTTACGGTGATGTGCCATTTTACGATAAGGCCCTGGACGAAAAGGATGCTGCGGGACTTTACAAGAAACGCCAGCCGCGTACCGAAGTGATGGACAAGGTTTTGGAAGATTTTCAGTTTGCCGCTGCCAACGTTCGTGCCGATGACGGCGAAAAAGGTCTGACGGTTAATAAGTCGGTCGTTCTGGCTTTCATGTCCCGCGTGTTCTTGTTTGAAGGGACTTATCTGAAATATCACAACATTGATCAGGCACGGGCAAAAACGTATCTGGAAGCGGCCAAATGGGCTGCTAATGAAGTGATGCAATCCGGTCGCTATGCCATTTCGGAGAATTACCGATCCCTGTTTACATCCATTTCGCTGGCCGGTTCGAAGGAAATGATCCTGTATCGAAAATATGAGACCGGGCAGCTTACGCATAGTTTGAACAGTTATAACAACAAAGAACCGCAATCCGGCGCGTCTAAAAGTGCCGTGGAAAGTTATTTGTCTAAGGATGGTTTGCCTATCGCTGTTTCGCCTTTGTATTTAGGGGACAAAAACATTAAAAATGTGATGACAAATCGTGATCCACGCTTTACATCAACATTTGTGGATGCCTTGCGCGTAAGCAAATATGCGCCTAATGCTTCGTCTAGCGGCTATGCAACATGGAAATTTCTCAATGAAGAAACCAAAGAGTTGCCCGAAGGAAGTGGTTCGCTGAACCAGACAGACGGCCCTGTGATCCGCTATGGAGAGGTTTTGCTAAATTATGCGGAAGCCGCTGCGGAACTGGGCGCGATGGTGCAGGCTGATCTGGACCAATCGGTAAATCCGCTGCGCGCCCGCCCAGGCGTTGCTTTGCCGCCATTGCAAGTTTTGGGAGGCTTACCAGCTGTCAACGGAAAGGTGTATGACGACCCGAAACGGGACAAAACAGTCGCATCGCTATTATGGGAAATCCGTCGTGAGCGTCGTGTGGAGCTGATGATGGAAGGTTTCAGATTAAATGACCTTACCCGCTGGAAAAAGATGGAATATACTGACACAAAAGTCAATGCAGACATTAACCGCGGTGCTTGGATCAAAAAAGCTGACTATCCCAACACGGATGCCATCATCGAAGGCGGTGCGGCGGAAGGCTACATTATCCCCGCTTCTAAACCCGAATCACAACGCTTATTTGAAAGCCCGAAAGTTTACCTGACCCCTATCCCATTGGATCAGATCAAGCTTTACCAGGATGCCGGTTCTGAACTGACACAGAATCCGGGCTGGGAATAATCATCGCATTATGAGATACTTCGCACTTTGCCTGTTGCTTTGCATTGCCCAGTTTTGTTTTGGACAAAATGAAAATTTCAAATTCGCTTTCGTCAGCGATACACACGTGGGCGGCTCCACAGGTGCTGACGATCTCATGCGCACGGTGAAGGACATTAATGCCAATCCATCGCTCGATTTCGTAGTGGTGACCGGAGACATTACGGAGTTCGGCTCTGATGACGAGCTGACACTGGCCAAGGCGATATTGGATAGTCTGCAAAAACCCTGGCATGTCATACCCGGCAATCACGATTCAAACTGGTCGGAAAGCGGGAGTAATAGCTTTAAAACCATTTTCGGTGCTGAGGCTTTTTACTTTCAGCACAAAGGTTATGCATTTCTCGGAACAGCGTCGGGGCCTAACATGCGTATGGGTCCCGGCCAGGTTCCAAGGGAACATCTGGTGTGGCTCGACAGCACATTAAGCAAGCTGCCCGATCCGAAAATGCCGGTTATTTACCTCAACCATTACCCGCAGGACTCCGCGCTCAACAACTGGTACGATGCATTGGACAGGTTGAAAAAGAATAATGTTCAGCTTATCCTCTGCGGCCACGGGCATAGTAATAAAGCGTTGGATTTTGAAAAGATCCCGGGCGTGATGGGCCGTTCCAATCTCAGGGCAAAGGAAGAGATTGGCGGCTACAACATTGTGACCATAAGCAATGGAAAAGCATCTTTTGAAATCAAAAAGCCATTCTCCGACAGTCTGACAGCATGGAATGAAGTAACATTAACGGATCACCAATTTTCAAAAAGCACTGAAACATTCCCAAGGCCAACTTACGCGGTGAACGATCAGTTTAAGAATGTCGAAATGCTATGGTATTACCAGGACAACAGCGATATAGGCTCCGGTGTGACCTTGCATAACAAAGTCATTTTATGCTCTGATACAAAAGGTGTGCTGTTTGCTTTAAATAAAAAGGGAAAGAAGATTTGGGAATACAAAACCAATGGCAAGATTTACGCCACGCCTGCCGCGTCCGGTTCGAGTGTAGTCGTGACTTCCAGTGATAAGAATGTCTATTGTGTCGATGTAAAAAACGGCAAGTTGAAATGGAAATTTACTACCGAAAAACCAATCGTCGCCAATCCCGTGATTGCTGACGGTAAGGTGTTTACAGGCGGTTCGGACGGTCATTTCCGCGCATTAGACCTCGAAACCGGTGAGTTGGTCTGGGATTTTAAAGATGTAAAAGGATTCGTGGTTACCAAGCCATTGATTTATCAGGGAAAGATCTTTTTCGGCTGCTGGGCCAATGATTTTTATGCCCTCGACCTGAAAACAGGCGCTTTGGCCTGGAAGTGGAACAATGGCGCTGCTAACCGAATGTTCTCACCAGCAGCCGTTTACCCCGTCGCTTCCGGCAACCGCGTCTTTATCGTCGCCCCCGACCGTTACATGACCGCACTTAATGTAGCTACCGGCGAAGTAGTCTGGCGCAAGCAAATTCCAACCGTTCGCGTGCGGGAGTCCATCGGACTTTCCTCGGACAGCAGTCTCGTGTTTGTCAAAACCATGGACGGCGACATTTACGGCGTCTCCACCAAAGCCGATTCCATGGAACTGAGCTGGAAAGCGAAATTGAAATTACCCTACGAAATCTCCCCCACCGCATTGGTCGAAACCAACAACATCCTATACGTCCCGAGCAACTCCGGAATGGTGTGCGCCATTGACCGGAGCAGCGGCGAAACGATCTGGAAACACAAAATTTCCAACGCACTGATCAGCGGCATCACACCTGTGGACAAGCGGACGGTGCTGGTGACAACGATGGACGGGAAGATTGTCATGTTGCAGACGCGCTGATAATCTTTTGGGAACATGTTAAAAGCAACTTTTAGCTCTTACCACTCCGCAGCGCTGCCATCCTCGTGGGTCCAAAGCGGGTTTTTCCAGTTGTGGCCTACTGCTGCCATTCTCCGCACCTGTTCTTCATTGATCTCAATGCCTAAGCCCGGGCCGGAAGGAATTTTTACGAAGCCATTTTCATAAGTAAAAACGGTTTTGTCTTCCAGGTAATCCATCAGGTCATTGCCCTGGTTGTAGTGGATTCCCAGGCTTTGTTCCTGGATAAAGGCATTGTGGCAGGTTGCATCCACTTGCAGACAGGCAGCCAGCGCGATGGGTCCGAGTGGGCAATGCGGTGCGGCGGCAACATCAAAAGCCTCGGCCATGGAAAGAATCTTTTTACATTCCGTAATGCCTCCCGCGTGTGACAAATCCGGCTGGATAATGTCCGCATAACCCTGAGTGAGCAACTCTTTAAACTGCCAGCGACTGAACATGCGCTCGCCGGTTGCGATCGGAATGCAGGTATGATTTGCAATTTCGCGCAGCGCCTCATTATTTTCCGGGAGCACAGGTTCTTCAATAAACATCGGCCGGAATTGCTCCAATTCTTTGGCCAGAACCTTTGCCATCGGCTTGTGCAGACGACCGTGAAAATCCACACCAATATCCAAAGCGTAACCCACCGCTTCCCGGATCGATGCAACGCGAAGCAAAACGAGGTCGATCTTTTCGTAAGAATCAATGTATTGCATTTCGTCGGTTGCATTCATTTTAATGGCCTTGAAACCGCTATCGAGTGACAACTTTGCCGCAATCGCTACGTCCGAAGGCCGGTCGCCACCGATCCATGAATACACCTTGATTTTATCCCTACATTTCCCGCCAAGCAGCTGGTGCACAGGCGCATTGTAAAATTTCCCTTTAATGTCCCAAAGTGCCTGGTCGATACCCGCAATTGCACTCATCAATATGGGTCCGCCCCGGTAAAAACCACCTCTGTACATTGTATTCCAATGCCCTTCAATGTCCATCGGATCTTTTCCGATGAGCGTATCCATCAGCTCAATCACCGCCGCCTTCACCGTCGCCGCTTTCCCTTCGATCACCGGCTCACCCCAGCCAATAATGCCTTCATCCGTCTCTATTTTAAGAAATAACCACCGCGGCGGAACCTGAAAAAGCTCGTAACTTCTAATTTTCATTTTAACAAATAATTAATGACACATTAAAGGAAACATATTCCATTGGTTGATTAAAGCGTTGGTTGGGAATTTTATAATGGGTTGTCTTAGAAGAATGGATTACCTAAAACATCAGAGACCATCGGAATGCCAGCTGCCAACGATAAAAATGAATGGACAATAACAAATCCCGGAGGGATGTAACTTCAGTAGCCATAACATGATCGCAATCAATGTAATCCCGGAGGGATATCATATCGGTAGCAACAATATGATCGTAGTTGGTGTAAATCCCGGAGGGATGTAATTTCGGCAGCAATAACATTATCGTAGACAAAGTAAATCCCGGAGGGATATCATATCGGTAGCAACAACATGATCGTAATTGGTGTAAATCCCGGAGGGATGTAACGTCATGCAGGTTGTTACATCCCTCCGGGATTTGGAAGCCACCTGGACTATCACTTTTCTACCAATATCGCATCCCTCCGGGATTGGAGTATTAGGCGCTCTTACTCAGCGCATGAAGTAAAATTATCGAATCCCCGCTTTCAACAAGCTCCATTTCAAAAATTCCTTTCTGGATTCTTCCGAGTAATCCGAGGATAGTTTAGCGTTCACTCTCGCAAAAATTTAAACAAACATCTGCAACGTTTCCCGGGTTGGCTCGTCATTGCGGTACTACGAGACCAAACCTTAGCCATGAGAAAAGTTTTATTGACTATTGCTGCGTTTACAGCCAGCATCTGCTTCACATTTGCCCAGCACATTGAGATCTTCGGATTGCTTCTGGACTCAATTGCTTCGAAACCCATTGAATTTGCTACCATCGCGCTCCTCAAAGACGGCAAAATTGTCCAGGGCGTGAATGCTGATGCGAAAGGACGCTTTGTTTTTCTGAAAGTAGAAAAAGGCGAATATGCTGTTCAGGCTTCGCTGATGGGTTATGTTTCAAAAACGGTTGAAAAAATTATCGCGAAAGACGAGGACATTGAAATGGGCATCATTAAGCTGGCCCCAACTGTCCAGAACCTGAACGAAGTGACTGTTACCGAGCAGAAAGCGCTTTTTGAGGAAAAGGCGGACCGCATGGTTTACAATGCTGAAAAAGACATTAGCATCAAAGGTGGTGATGCGACGGATGTGCTTAAAAAGATCCCTTCGGTGGCGGTGGACATTGAAGGCAATGTGCAGTTGCGCGGCAGTTCCAACATTAAGGTGCTGATCAACAACAAGCCGTCGAGCATTGTGGCGCGCAGTGTTTCGGACGCATTGAAGCAAATCCCGGCGGATATCATTAAACAGGTTGAAGTAATTACTTCACCATCAGCCAAGTATGATGCGGAAGGCACGGCGGGGATTATCAATATCATTACCAAGAAAAATACGCTGCGCGGCACGAACGGTTCGATCAGCCCGAACTTCGGACAGTGGAACAACTGGCAGAATGCGAGCATTAATCACCGCATGAAGGCCGTTAATATTTCGGCAAATGGTGGTTTCAATGATTGGAAAAACAAGCGCTTCATGCAACTGCGACGCTCATTTACCAATGGCGACACACTTATCGACCAAAATCAACCCCAGCGGATCATGGGAAAAGGTAAGAATTCGTATGCAACGGTCAATGTCGATTGGGACGTGGATTCGCTGAACAGGATTGGCGCGGGTCTCAATTATTACAATGGTATAAATACAAACAATTTTGATATCGAGTTTACGGAGAGCGGCCTGGGTGCGGTCAGGCAATATTTCAAGCGGGATATGAGCCGCACTTACGACTGGGCGGGGGCAACAGTGAACCTGGATTACACGCGTTTGTTCAAAAAACCTAAAAAGGAAATAACGCTGCTCATGATGTATTCCTTTGAAGGTGAAGACAGTGATTATTATTCCAACCTCCTGAACCGCGAGCAAACAGTATATTACCGCGAAAAAAGTTATAACATCAGCAACAACAAAGAAGGGACCGTTCAATTGGATTTCACTAACCCGATCGATAGCATCAGCACCTTGGAGTTGGGCTCTAAAACAATTTTCCGCAAAATCCTGAGCGATTACCGAATTTCCAGCGCATCCGACGGTTCGACCGATTTCAGGGACATGCCGCAGCTCGCGAATATTTTTGACTATGCCCAGCAGGTGACATCCGCCTACGTTGTGTACACACGGACGCCGAAAAAGCGCTGGGGCATTAATCTGGGGGCGCGCTATGAACATACTTTTATCCAGGCCAACTTTTTAAATGGTACAGCCTCGTTTTCAAACAATTACGGCAATTTGATTCCCAGTGTAAGTTTATCTCGCAGTGTTAGGAAAGACCAGCAGCTAAGGCTAAGCTATACGCAACGCATTCAGCGACCACAATTTTTTTATCTGAATCCATATGTGAATCAGGCTGATTCTAAAAATCAATATGGAGGAAACCCTTACCTTAAACCTGAGCTAACTCATTCAATTGAAGCTAATTACAGCGTTTCCATTAAACAAACCAGCTTTAACGCGTCATTCTTTTTGCGCCAGACTAACAATGCTATTGA
Source organism: Dyadobacter chenhuakuii (assembly GCF_023821985.2). NCBI lineage: Bacteria > Pseudomonadati > Bacteroidota > Cytophagia > Cytophagales > Spirosomataceae > Dyadobacter > Dyadobacter chenhuakuii. The sequence goes on from NZ_CP098805.1 coordinate 1,811,067, forward strand.
AAACATCAGCTCGGTGGACACAAGCGGCGTTTTAACCCAAATTTTCCAGAATGTGGCTCAGAACTCAGCTTACGGTTTGAATCTGAGCGCCAACACGAAAATATTGAAGCAATGGAGCGTAAACGGCTCATTGAATGTATTTTATAATGTATTGGAAAGCGAAGAGCTTAAAGCGCGCAATGCGGATTGGATGTATCGGATCAACCTGAATTCGAGCATTGATTTTGGCAAAGGCATTAAGGCGCAGCTTTTTGGATTCTATAATTCTGCGCGGGTTAACCTGCAAGGGAAATATGGCGGATTCGGCTTTTATAATATGGTTTTGCAAAAAGAAGTCCTTAAAAAGAAGGGCACTATTGGCTTTGGTTACGACAATCCATTCAACAGAAAGATCAAATGGAGAAACGATTTCGTGGGGCCAAATTTTGTACAAATTCAGGATGTGGCCATGTACAGACGCGGCTGGCGCATCAATTTGAAATATGAATTCGGACAAATGAGCAGCGGTCCACGTCAGAAGAAGCGGATCAGTAACGATGACAAAAAAGGTGGCGAAGGCAACAACTGACCAGGATCGCCCTTAGTGGCATGCTTTTTGACCTGCCTTACCCAACTTTGACATTCTAAAATAAACCTGATTATGATGGGTAAGGCTAGTTTTACTTTAAAAGAAGATTCCAGCGAAATTGTGATTAACAGCACCGACATTGAGGAAATTGTTCCGGATGCCGATTTTCGGTTCAGCCTTCTGGTCCTGAAAAATGGTGAAAAACATTTTGTAGCAGGCACAAAAGAAGAAATTGAAAACAAACTGGAAGCAAACGCATCATAAATGGGAACTATCGAAAATGTAAATCTGGATTATGTACTTATCCATGCTGCACGCGTGGGCGACAATGCTGTCGTTGAAGAAATCCTGTCAAGAGGGATTAACGTAAATGTCCAGGATGAAAAAGGATATACGCCGCTGATTATCGCATGTTACAACAATCGCTACGAGACCGCTAAACTGCTGCTGGAAGCTGGCGCTGACGTCAATGGCTTCGATTATGGCGGAAATACTGCATTAATGGGCGTTTCATTCAAGGGTTATCCCGAGATTGCTGAATTGCTTATTAACAATGGTGCCGATCTGAACATGCAGCACGGAAACGGTGGAACTGCCTTGATGTTCGCAGCGATGTTTGGCAGAAACGACCTGGTTAAGCTGCTTCTCACGAGAGGTGCGGACAAAAATATTCTGGATGCCCGGGGCCTATCGGTTACAGATCTGGCTTTGCAACAGGGTAACCATGAAGCGGTTGCGCTTTTGGAGTCTGAATAAAAATCGCTTGTAAACCTAATGCCCGTAAACCTTCCCTGCTTGCACCTCAGCAAATGTCAACGACCGCTTGTCTTTTCGTGAAATGATGGTAACTTTTAAAGGTAAAATGCTTTCCCTATTAGCATTATTAAACACCTTTTACGACAACCGAATATGAGCGAGATCAGAAAAGAAGACATTAAGCAGGAAGTTTTTGACCTGTACGACGACTACGCCCACGACCGTATCGACCGACGGAACTTTATGCAAAATTTATCGGCATATGCAGTTGGCGGTGTTACTGTGGCGTCGCTTATGAGTTTTTTGATGCCTGATTATCAAGGCACCATTCAAGTTAATCCCAATGATCCCCGACTCAAATCGGATTATATCAACTACGATTCGCCAAAGGGTGGGAAAACCATTAAGGCGTTGTTATCAAAGCCCGAAGGTGCAACCGGAAAGCTAGGCGGCGTCATTGTCGTGCATGAAAACCGTGGCCTTAACCCGTATATCGAAGATGTGGGCAGGAGAGCGGCCCTTGCCGGATTTCTATCCATCGCGCCCGATGCGTTAACGCCATTGGGCGGCTATCCCGGAAATGATGACAAAGGGCGAGAAATGCAGAGCAAAAGAGACAAAAATGAAATGTCGGAAGACTTTATTGCCGCATTTGATTATCTGAAAAATCATAAAGATTGCAATGGAAAAATTGGTGTGGTAGGCTTTTGTTTTGGAGGTGCCATGGCGAATATGATGGCCGTGAGGGTCCCTGAACTTGCCGCTTCCGTGCCTTTTTACGGCGGTCAGCCTGCTGCTGAGGACGTTCCGAAAATAAAGGCGCCGTTGCTTTTGCATTATGCGAGCCTGGACACGCGCGTGAACGAGGGATGGCCTGCTTACGAAAAAGCGCTGAAAGAAAATAACAAAGAATATACGGCCTATATGTACCCCGACACAAACCACGGCTTCCACAACGACAGCACGCCACGCTACGACAAAGCCGCCGCGGAGCTGGCCTGGACGCGCACGATTGACTTCTTTAAGCAGAAGTTGATTTAAGTTTTCATCTTTACCCTACATTAGCCATGATTTATTATACCCAGCTTATTTTCATTAAGCCAGGCAAAGAAAGCTCTTTCCATTTTTTTGAAGACCAGGTTTTGCCTTTGCTCAGCCACCATAATGGCGAACTCGTTTATCGCATCAGGCCCAGCATTTCTTCGGTCGTAACCACCACATTGGGGCATCCATATGAGATCCACCTTGTCACTTTTGCGGACCGGAAAAGCTTCGAGGGATATCGCGATGATCCAGAGCGCTTGAAACACATGCATTTGAAAGATGAATCAGTGGAACGCATAATGCTCATTGAGGGCAACGCACTTTAAGGAGCGTTTAACGACATTTGGATTGCGAATAAAAAGGCGGATGAAATGGAATGAAATAGAAACCAATTGGTTTATGATATTTGCAGGAGAGTAAAATAAGAGAAACAACGAGAAATAGAATGTCGGAACCACAACTTACGGGCTTGCAAAAGCGGGCTTCAAAATACATTGATAAGGCGATTGCATACCAGGTCAGGCCGGGTGAAATGATCGAAGGCCATTTTATTGGTTTTGATAAAGCAAATATTGACCGCGCCGTTATACAAATGTCAAATGCCGCCGACCGCACCACCCTGCCCTTAATGACCGTAGTGAATTATTTTGAAGGAGTTGAAGATGACGAAGATGATGATGATGCTTTGACCAAACAATAAAAAAATGAATGCTTGTTAAGTCAGACCTCTTGATTTAAATACTTAGATAATTATTCCGATTTGATGGACTTTACCGGGTTTGCCAATGCGGCCTTAACACTTTGGAAACTTATTGTAATAAGCGCAGTAATGATCGCGAGCAACCCGCCGAGCAGGAACATCCACCATTGAATATTTATTTTATAGGCAAAATCTTTCAGCCATTCCTCCATCAAAAACCAGGCAACAGGCGTTGCGATAACGATGGCGATAATAACGAGTTTCATAAAATCTTTGGACAACAATGTTGTAATGTTCAAAACAGTAGCGCCCAGCACTTTGCGGATCCCGATTTCTTTGGTGCGCTGTTCCGTGGTGAAAGAGGCGAGGCCCAGCAAACCAAGGCACGAAATGACGATGGCTACGCCTGCAAAAAAATTGAACAATTGCCCCGTTTGTTGATCGGTTCGGTACAAATCGTTGTAATTCGCGTCCAAGAATGTGTATTCAAATGGATAGGCAGGCAAATATTGCTTCCAAAGTTTTTCGGCTGCCGCCAAGGCATCTGGTGCCAGCTCGCCAGTGGTGCGGACATTCACCATGAAATTACTTTCCGGTTTACTGAACAGGACCAAAGGCCAGACAGGCTCGCGGATAGAGGTCATATTGAAATCCTTAACAATGCCAATGATCGTTCCTTCCGTGCCCTCGTGCTTGAAACGTTTGCCCACCGGATCTTTCCAACCCGTTTCTTTCACAGCGGTTTCATTTAATATAAAATAGGCGGAATCGGATTTTGAACCGCTGAAATTGCGTCCAGACAGTAATTTTATTCCAAAATTTTCGATAAAATCCTTATCAATGCCCATCTGGACCATGATCAGCGTCCGGTCTTTTTCCTTTCCGTCCCAATCAACCGATGCGGTCCCGGTCTGAATATTAACGGGTGTATCCGTGGATGTGCTGATGCCCAGTATGCTCGATTGGCCGCTTAATGCCTGCTTGAATTGAGGTGTAAATTTGCGCCCGTCGAAAGTAAAAACATGCGCCCGCTTAAAGCCAGGATCGCGCTGGCGAATGAACCGAAGCTGACTGCCAATGATAAAAGTGCCGACAATGAGAATCGTTGCCAGCGAAAATTGCGTGACAACCAACAATTTCCGCAACCCAGCCCCGCTTGCCTGGCTGGAATGACCCTTTAATGCCTGAATGGGATTAAAGTTAGCAACCATTATAGCCGGATAAATTCCCGCCAGCAAGAAACAGAATGTCAGACTTCCGATCAGCACTTGCCAAGCCCTTGGATCGAAGAGTGAGAAATGGCCCGTTTTGCCCGTTAGGCTTTTGTAAAGCGGCAAAAGCGCTTGCAGTAAGGCAATAGAAAGGATTAGTGCCAGGGTCAATGTCAGCAAGGATTCTACCAGTAACTGCCTCGCCAGCTGTGCAGAACCTGCTCCAACGACCTTGCGGACGCCAATTTCCTTGGCCCGTCTTGTGGCGCGTGCGGTAGTCAGGTTTACATAATTGATACAACCGATGCCTAATAAAAGCACCGCAACAATTCCCAAAATGCTTACTTGCTTCATAGCGAACCAACCCCCTTCTACCGGATATAAATGAATCTCGGTAAATGGTTGTAAAAGATAATCCGGAATGTTGGGCTTGCCTTTCAGTATGGACGCTTGTATTGCCGTTAGTTTCCTTCCTACACTTTCCGGTGAGGCTTCCGAACGCAGCTTCACATACGTTGCAAATCCGAAATCATCCCAATTCTCGTCAGCCAGTTTAGCGCCGCCATTTTCAGGACCGGAATTTTTTAATACTTCAAAATTGACATACAAATGATCCTTAATAGAAGAATTGTCGGGCGCATCTGCAAGCACACCGCTGACAATGAGCGTAACATTGTTTTCAACATTCATGAAGGTTTTGCCAATTGCATCTGCAGTGCCGAAGAATTTCCGGGCCAACTTTTCTGTAAGCACAACCGAGTTAGGTTCCGGAAACGGTGCGTTGCGGTCGCCATACAGCATTTTAAAGCCATTGAAAAATGTCAGAAAATTTGCTTCCGTAAAGGCGAGGTTATCCTTTTGGTTGAATGTTTTTCCATTGGCCTTGAAAGTTGCGGAAGGATAATATCCCATCCGTACTGCACTTTCCACTTCCGGGATTTGCTTTCTGGACTCGACGGCCACGGGGCCCGGCGTTGAGGTGAATATATTTTCGTCTGTTCCTTTTCCAAAACGTGCATTAACCTGATAAATACGGTCCGCATCGGCGTGGAACCGGTCAAAACTCAGCTCATCCCGGACCCACCAAAAAAGCAGCAAACTCACAGCCAGCACGACAGCCAAACCGCCAATGTTAAGCGCTGAATACCAACCGCCCGAGCGCACATTACGCCATGCAATTTTGAAATGGTTACGAATCATAAAGCCGATCTGGTTAACAGGTTTTTAAACCATTACCAGATCGGCTGACGTTGTGTGGCAGGGAAGCAGCATTTAATCATCCCCTACGTTTTCATTATATTTCAATTACCCGTTCTGAACTCCCCAGACACTCACTGAGCGCCCGTTTACGCGAAATTCTGCGTGCCCATCCTCCCCTACTACCACCGGCTCCTGAACGAAATTCAAGTAATCCACAAAAGTTTTTCCGGCATGTTGCTGGCCTATGAACATTGTTTTTGCCGCATTTTCGTGATTGGAAATCAAAACTGCACAACCTGAGTTTTCATGCTCATCACCTTCGCGCGTCCAGCCAATGCAGTTAATGTCATCGAAATAATCGTTTTGTGTGCCATATGCCAGCTTTTTTCTTACGTAAAGCAATGCTTCCAGCACATTCAGTTTTTCCAGTGTGATTTCATGTTCCTGTTCATCGTTGCCTGTATCGGTGTATTTGGAGCCATACAAATCACTGTAAAAAATACATGGGTAACCGGCCTGGCGTAAGAGAATGATCGCATAAGCCAACGGCCTGAACCAGCCTTCCACAGTCTGTTCCAAGGATTGCAGCGGCTGCGTGTCATGATTTTCTACCAATGTCACCGCAAGCTCAGGCATTGTTTCTACCAGCGTTTCATTCAGGATCGTCCTCAGATCATAATGTTCGTTTTCTTTTGAAGCCCTGAAAAAGTTGGCTTGCAACGGCGCATCGAAAAGCGAAACGCGCTTGTCCGTCGCTTCAATGTAAGCCAGCATAGACCCCAGGTCATACGGTGCCCAATATTCGCCGACAGTATAGAACTCTTTCTGATATTTTCCGCGCAAATGGTCCAGCCATTCATTAAAAAATGCAGGATCCATGTGTTTGATCGCATCCAGTCTGAAACCGTCGCAATGCACTGTTTCCACAAACCATTCTCCCCAGTTTTTCAATTCCTGGCGCACATGCGGATTACGGAATTCGATATCCGAAAGCATCAGATAATCATAGTTTCCGTTTTCCAGATCGAGCACATCCTGCCAGCCATCACCATACTGATTTTGAATACTATAAATTGCATTTTGCTCAGTTGAGGCATTATAATCCACACCCGAAAAGCATTGATAATCCCACACAAACTGAGAGTATTGCCCGGCCCTGCCGGGAAATGTAAACTTGGTATAGGCCTCTATTTCAAAAGTATCGCTCACAAATTCATTGCGATTTTCGGGCGTAACTTCCTTAACGGGCACCACTTCTTTTTCATCGGCACCGCCCATATGGTTCAAAACGATGTCACAATAAACTTGTAAACCGGCTTCCTGACCAGCTGCAATTGCGTCGATCAACTCTTGTTTTGTGCCATATTTAGTCCTTACTGATCCTTTTTGATCAAATTCCCCAAGGTCGTACAGATCATAAGAATCATAACCGGAGGAATTCGCTCCTTCCATTCCTTTTTGTGCTGGCGGCAGCCATACTGAGTCGATGCCCAGATTTTTGAGACGGGCAGCTTCATTCTTGAAATGATTCCAAAGCGATCCGTCCGCAGGATAGTACCATTCAAAGAATTGAAGCATTGTAAAATTTTCCATAAACTGTTAATGAAGCGCTACGGGGTTTGATGCAGCTGAAACATTACTATAAATAACCATACCGGCCCAAAAAGTTTAGTTTGCTATTCTTATCGTTCAGACATTGGCTTATCTAAACAAAACGCCCTTCCACGTCCTATGCTCCCAAGCCTGGAACGTGCCATACGGCCGTCCCGACGAAAGTCCGTCAAGCATTAACATTTAATATGAAAATAGTTAAAAAAGATTTTGTTTTAACGAAATATGCCTGTAAATTTACAACTGTAAAAATAAAAATCAGCAATGACTTACATTAGTGCGCAACCAGTTCTGACGAATGAGTGGGATGACATTTGTTTTCCTGTGAGCCCCGTTTGGCTGGCGGACCTCTTGCCGGATTATGACATTATCGCAACGGATCGTCAGCAGCTTGTGGTGGGTGAACCGCTGCGTGGCAGAAAGACGATATTTGGGATTCAAAGCGCGGACTATACGATTATTCCAAACAGCTGGATCCGGGAAGTGATCGATAAGGTGTTTGGGAAAAATTATGAGGTCCAGATCAAATACACAAGCACGGGAGAATTCAGCATCAGCATTATCCTTTCCGACGGGTTCGCCATCGGCAATGAGAGCTTGCAACGCAGTATGATCCTTACGAACAGTTATAACGGCAAAACACCTTTAACAATTCAGGGTCAGACCTTTACGACCATGACCAACGAAGGAAACAAGCCGGGCAGCAGCATGTATCGTGAAGTCTGCAAGAATGGTCTTATGGGTTGGGCCGATTCGTTTGGCAAGCTGACTGATTATCAGCATTGGCTGGAAGAAAAACCAAAAACAAAGGATAAAAAACAACCCGTCAAAAGCACGCAGGAATTGCGTAAAATTCATCATAGCCGTCTTACGCAGGAGATTTTTCAGGCACAATTGTATGCCATGCTCGTGGGGCACAAAAAGCCGAGGCCAACATTAACTGCCACGGTGTATGAGCATTTGCAGCAGCGGAAAGTGTCGAAAGCAGAAGAGGATCTGCTTAGAAAACTGCCGATCCCGGTCCAGCTGGCGAAGCAAGCACAGGAACGGCTGCGGCTGGAAGAGCGGATTCTGGACGCCAGCCCCTCCTACTGGCTGATGTACAACGCAGTTAATCATGCGCTTTTCAACGCGCGCAGCAGCCTCACGCTAAACGACCGTTACAAGTTGGATGAGCGTGTTTTTCATCAACTGGCTGCCAGCTCATTTGCATAGCGGCAATCCGTGACGCCTTCCGGTGTCACGACATTTACTTTAATTCTATAATTATGAATACGCAAAGAAACCATGTGATATTGGGTGAAGATGATTTTCGTATGTTAAAACAATTCGCCGAAAATTTCAGCAGCAGCAATGCGAACGAAATGTCCCTGTCCTATGAACTCAACCGCGCGATCGTGGTGGAAAACGACGAGTTGCCACCGGATAGCATCAGACTGAATTCGGAGGTGAAAGTGAGGGAATTAACGACAAATAAGGAGATGGAATTCTCCATTGTAATGCCTGCTTTGGCTGATATTAAACAAAAGAAAATCTCCGTACTAACCCCAATGGGCGCCGCTTTGATCGGGCTTTGCAAAGGCGAGACAGTGGAATGGAAAATGCCCGCAGGCATGAAGAAGTTCCAGGTGTTGGACGTAAGGCAAATGCTATGAAGGCGCCGCGGCATCCGCTCATCTATGCGATGTTGTGCGCGTTTGTGCTGATGACTTTTTACATTGCATTCTGTCTGATTACATTTAATATGTAACCCAATTTATCCCCGGCCGTTAGTGGCTCCACTTTACGAAGTCAACCGGACTCTATCAAGCAACTTTAAGGCATAGGCCAGGTCAATAACCTGGCTTTTTTTGTCTTGAGGATTTGCAGATAGCCCCAAACTAATGTCCATGCGAGCAAAGCATTGCAGCAAGGTATAATATTTGTAGTTGTTCCTGAAAGAAAAATACCGATCAACGACGTCCGTTATGGCAAAGAAAGAATCAGGAAAACTCGATAAAGCGAAGGATCTGGCTTTACACCTCCGTGCACGCAGGGAAATAATTTTAAACAGATGGCGCGAAAGATGTGCTGATGATCCTTCGCTAAGCAGTAAGAGCAGCTTTTCCAGAGAGGAATTCAATGACCAGGTCCCGTTGTTACTCGATGTGCTCGATCAGCGCCTGCAACAAATAGAACCCACACACGACCCGATTGTAATTGCCAACGAGCATGGCATTCACCGCTGGCAAAACGGTTACTCGCTTCGTGAGCTGGTCATTGAGCTGGAACACCTTATCGCGATCCTGATTGATGAGGTTGACCGGTATAATTTGGATTTTTCCAAACTCGATGCAGCTAACGCATCCTACGTTTACCGGGAGCTAAGCCGGATCTATGCAGAGGCAAACCGCGGCAGTGTCGTATCCTACAATGATTTAGGGCAGACGGCTGCGGCAGAGCAAGCGTCCAGTCTGCAAAAGGCACTGGATCAGCTGCTCCAACTGGGAAAAAAGAGAAACGAGCATTTGAGACACAGTTCGCACGATTTGCGATCGAGTTTCAGCGTGATATTAATGGCATCCCAACTTTCACAAACGCAATCTTCTGACACAGAGCGAGCGGAATTGATGAACATTTTGAATAAAAATCTGACCTCGTTGCGGGATATGTTACTGCAACTCACCGACTATGCGCGTATCGAAGCCGGTCAGGAGACGCTGGACATCAAAGATTTTAATGTGGCTAATTTGATAAAAGAAATTGTTGAAAACGCGCAGCCGGTAGCAGAACTACGCAAACTGAAAATCACTGCCGAAGGTCCTGACACACTAAAAATATCGAGCGACAAAGTTCAGATCCAGCGTGTTTTACAAAACCTCCTTTATAATGCATTAAAATATACAGAATCGGGAGGCGTCTATATAACCTGGTCCAATGAGAATGAAAGACGGTGGGTGCTTAGCGTACAGGATACCGGGCCTGGTTTCCGGGAAAATTCGCCCGCGGCCGTCTTCGCAGAACAATTAAAGCCAGCCACACACACGACCGGCATCCACAATCATGTGCCTCCCATTGAGCGCGTTCCCCTGATATCGGATGACAGTGATAACGGTTCGTTCAAAGAAAGTGAAGGACTTGGTTTATTTATTGTGAAGAAAATATGCGAACTGATGAAGGCGACGATGGACATTGAAAGTGCGCCGGGTAAAGGCACATTGGTAAGGGTTCGTTTTCAGTCAAAACAAGAGCTTAATGCTGCACCATAAAGCGCTTGTTTTTAGAATAACATTTCAAGAATTGATGTGTTTTATGTTGACAAGACATCGTCGTATATGCCATATCGATCGCCTGCACTTTTTTGAAATACTAAGGATCAAGACTGGCAAAACCCTCCTACTGCATGAAAAATGTTGCGACCGAAACGAGCACAACAGACAGCAACATCGATAGAAATACCAGGATCGAAGATTGTTCTTCATCCGCTTTCAAAAATGCGGCAAATACCGTAACATTCGCTGCGATAGGAAATAACGGAACCAGGGCGAGCATTTTGTAATCCTCCTCTTCCAGGTCTTTGGCTATAAAGGAGGCTGCGAAAGCGATAACGCCAAGTATGATGATCGCAGCAAGCGTACGAAAACCAAGCAGTTTTGAAAAGTAAGGAATTTTAATGTTCTTGAAATCAACACTTGCCAGTTGAAACCCTACGATCATCATACCGGCTGCGGAAACAGCAAAACTGACCACACCAAGGGCCGGTTTAACAAACTCAGGCGTTTCCAGCCCGGCTATTTTACATATTATTCCCGCAACAAACACATACAGGAACGGAATACTAAGCATTTCCTTGAAGGCTTTCTTAGCCGGATATTTAGTCTTGGCTACCTGGTAATAACCGATTGTGTCGCCATATAATGCCGAACCTAGGTAAATGCAGATCAGCACACTGACTTTGTCTTCTCCAAATAGCGCGGTCACCGTGGGGATGCCGAAAAAAGCAATGTTGAAAAACGAAAATGAGCTTCGCAGCAGCAAAGGATCAGTTTCAGATGCTAGCTTGTTTTGAGCCAGTTTCGCAACAAAATTCATCCCTAATGCCAGCAAAAACGTCAGAATGGGCAAAACGATCAGCTTGGAAGCCTCAGCTTCAAGCATGTTTGTAAATACAAGCAACGGCAATAGCACATTGATCAGCGGCTTGCTGATGTAATCTGAATTGAAGTCAAATTTCTTGCTGATCAGATATCCGGCTGGGATAAATGCCATAACAGGAAATAGCTCGCCGTAAAGTTTAAGAAGGGTTTCCAATAATCTGACTGATAAGGTGACGTGATAAATTGCCGATCGTTTTGACGTTGAACCAAACCGCGTTTACATCCAGAAGCAAGCCATTTGTAATATGACCAACCGCGTAAAAGTTTGGATAAGCGCTTTTGCCGGTGATGACCTGCATCGTTTCCGTATTGATCTTGATCCCGCCCGCATCCTCCGGCTCAATCAAACCATCCTTCGCGAGATTCTGCATCAGCTCCGATTTCATCAATTTAACAGCAGACGCAGGCCCTGTGGCGTTGATCACAAACTTCTCAACCGACTCATTTCCGTCGCCGTGGGTTAGCACAAAGCTATTTTTACTGTCGTCAAAAACCACTTCTTTCAAGCCCGGAACAACCTGTAACTGATTTGATGTGAACAACTTATTAACCCGCTCAGCATTCACAAGCGGCATGCAGTGACGATTCACCGCCCAGTAAGCGCCAAACCATTTTTTAAATTTGAGTTTTTCAGATTCATCCAGCCATTTCCACATTTCAGAACTCTCATACCGAAGCGAATAGGGAATGTTACTGAGTGCATCACCGCCGTTTTTAGCAATTTCAATGTCCTCTGCCAGCAGTTTTTCGGCTGGCTTATCTGTTCTGGCAGTGGCTTTCCAATCGATTTTTCCGCCTGCATATGCTTCTGCTTCTTTTCTGAAAAGCCTGAATATTTCTTTCACTGTAGGGTTTCTCAGTTCCTTCCGCTGGATCTCATGAAGATTTCTGAGCGTCAAAAACTTGCAATCGACCATTGCAGCCTGATCCGCCGGTTGCACCCTGGGCATTAGCCCGTCCGGCGAGTAACAAGTAATTTGTCCTTTATAATCATTATCCGTAAGCGTCATCAATGCGTCCACAGCACTAAGGCTCGACCCTAAGATCGCTACATCCGCATCCTTTGGGATTCTTTCCAAAATAGGCTCTGATGGCCAGGGAGAGCCGAAATAATTCTCTTTATCATTCAAATCCGGATAGTTATCGGCAACCGGCGTGCCAGGGGAAAGCACCAGAAAATCACACGAATGCTGCATGTTTCCGGACAAGTGAATGGTGAAACGGGGTTCTTCACGGGCAACGCTTTTTGCGCTCGCATGGATCACCTGCACATCCATGCCTTCGTTCCTGGCCAGGGCAAAGTAATGCTCGAATTGTTCTTTCAGATAATCACCATACAGTCTGCGGGTGGTAAAAGCTCTGTTTTCACCTTGGTTATCAACGACTTCGCTGCCGATCCGCGCATCATGCTCGATCAGCCAATCGCTGAAATGCTGTGGCTCTGTAAAATGGATTCCCATCAGATCGGCCTGGGTGTTGAGAATATGACCCGGTTGTTTGGTCCCAAAAGCAAGTCCCTTGCCGACTTCTTTGTTCTCTTCAATGATGGTAATGCTAACTTCCCGGTGGCTTTTTGCGATGCGTAATTGAAGAAAGAGCTCTATGAATGCTGATATTCCGCAAGCGCCGCCACCGATAATCGTAATATTTGTTAAATTCATTTTTAAGGTTCCTATTTGCTATCCGCTCCCATCTGAAGCAGGACGAACCGGACACTCAAAAGAATCATGCTAATTACACATCCGGAACTGGCTGAAAAACAGTTTCTCTCCTCCGCGTAGCCCTTCGAACCAGCGTTTCCTTGCATTCAGAATGACTAATAAAATTTAAAAAATCCCATAATTTTTAACTGCCAGACGCCTTCCTTGCGGATTACTTTTTTTATCTTTCAGTTTCCCGGTTGTGCCGATTGCAGACAAACTAACGTCTTTATTGCCTTCAGTACGACTTTACAACAAGTCCTAAGGCTTGTCTTCACTAAAATTTGTTTTCATGAAGTCTAAACTCTCGCTGCCACGCTGGTCTATCATAACCCCTGTTCTGGCGTGGCTTCTTTATTATGGTAAATCTTTCGAGTTCGGTAGTGTATATGACGTGTTCCTCGCATTTGGACTAATAGGTGTAGTGCTGGCAGCAGTGCACCATGCCGAAGTAATTGCGCACCGCGTAGGCGAACCAGCCGGAACACTCGTCCTTGCCATTGCTATTACAATTATTGAAGTGGCTTTAATTGTTTCGCTCATGCTGGCAGGCGGCGCCGAAACGGCTGCGCTTGCCAGGGACACGGTTTTTGCTGCGATTATGATTATTCTTACGGGTATTATCGGGCTATGCCTGCTTGTGGGCGGTTACCGCTATCAGGAGCAGCAATTTGGGAAGTTCGGCGTAAGTGCTGCCCTGGTGACGCTTACCGCGATTTCCGTACTCACACTGGTTTTACCTAATTACACAACCAGCGTTATCGGGCCTGTTTACAACAATAGCCAGCTTATTTTCGTGGCGATCATCTCGCTGGTGCTTTACGGCACATTTGTAATGGTGCAGACTGTCCGTCACCGCGCCTACTTTCTCCCGGAAATCGATGCAAACAAGGAAACGCCTGCCGATCCGCCCTCGAATCAGGTGACCTTAATCAGCACGGTTTTGCTGCTGGTATGCCTCGCTGCGGTGGTGCTTCTGGCGAAAATGCTGGCACCTACTATTGAAACTTTCGTTGTAGAAATGGGTGCTCCCAAGTCGCTTGTGGGGGTCATTGTTGCTGCTGTCATTCTGCTGCCGGAAGGTTTAGCGGCGTTAAGGGCCGCAAAGAAAAACCGGCTGCAGATCAGTTTGAACCTCGCGCTGGGCTCTGCACTCGCGAGTATCGGCCTTACCATTCCCGTTGTAGCAGTAGTATCCATATTCACCGGCCTGACTATCACCCTGGGCATCGACACGAAATCCACGCTCCTGCTCATTCTGTCCCTTTTCACCGTAGCCCTATCCTTCGGGACCGGAAAAACCACCGTCATGCAAGGCGTAGTCCTCCTGGTCATTTTCGCGGTATATTTGTTCACTACGATTGTGCCTTGAAAAAGGCTCGTCCTTAAAGCGGCGATCTCACATTTATCATCATACAAAACAAAACGGGGAAGCAAGCTTCCCCGTTTTGTTTCGATTAACCTAAGCGATTATTCAACAATAATGTCTTTGTGCGATGTAGTCATAGTATTATGTGGTTAGTTTAACAAAAGCTTTAAAGCAATGTATTAATGTTTGATTGACCAATAAGTAAAGTTATCAAATGAGTAAAATGTTCTTCATTAACGCCGTCCTGCTTTTAATCTACAACAAGGTAACTAGCAAAGCTTATTACAAGCTTTCCAGCAGGTAAGATTAACGAACCTTTTAAACAAAATGAATTCTATTTATTCTTCGGAAAAGCATTTATCAAAAGGAAAGAATTTTACTCAACCTCACTTCGCAGCCAGCGAGCCGGGACCCAGCACTGCTTCGCGGAGGCCGTTTTGGATCATGGTGAATTGGAGGTCCATCAGGTAGTGGGATTTGTGATAGTCTTGCAGGACGGACTTGATGTTGCGGCGCTGCTGGTACAGCTTAGCCTTGGCCTTTTTGCTTTTAGTAATGGAAATCTCGCGACCAATGTCGTCGATATGTTTACCGTACATGCCGATGTTTGAAAAATCTGCATCTGCCGATGTGTAGTCAGCCGAAACTGCATTGCGCGTCTTTACATTGTTAATGGTGCAGTTGTAAAATCCATCCTTGATATCAACCTGGACGCGGTAACTGAATGATTTGAAACTTTCGGAAACGATCGGTTCCTGATCCTGGAAAACGATCCTGCCCAAACCCGCATCCTCAACCCTTATCACCTCACGATAGTTGGGATAGGTCCTGCGTATCCAGGCTCTCGCAGCGCTAAAAGCCTTATCGCGTGACTGGCCGGTTTGTACCGATTTGGTCTGGGTGATTTCGCCGGTGAACCGGTCGTAGGGCAAGCCTGACTTCTGCGCGAAGCTTGGCGTGGACAGATTCAGGGCAACAATGAAGAGCGTTGAGAATAGAGGGTATTTCATTACAGACTAGAGAGTATATATTTATCGGTAATGATAAGAATTATAGAAAATCTTTCAAAATTTATGTAGAGAAACTTGGATGTTTTTGTTACCGGAAGGCACTTTTTACATTTATTCCTGATAAGTAAGCCTTTCAATGAGCAGTTCTCTGCGTTTTTGGTCTATACCAAGCTGATTTTTGATAAACTGCTCTATCCCGCCATACTTTTTATCAATAGTTTCGAAAGTAGCATTGATAAATCGCTCGTCCACGGTGATAAACACTTCTACTGCTTTCAGATCCATTTTGCGTTTGATGATTTTCCCCAATTTAGCTTTCCGCAATGTGCTCTCTGTGTGCTCCTGGCGATAATAATTGGACAGTAAATATTCATTCACTATTGTCTCACGGTCGACTTTCAGGATAGATAATATCAATGCGGAAATAATGCCTGTACGGTCTTTTCCTGCCGAACAATGATATACGACCGGCGTATTAGAATCCAGAATATCCTGCATAATTTCCCGCAATGCATTCACATTCAAGGATACAGCATCTTCATAAAACTGGATTGTTTTGTCAAATGCCTGCTGTTCCGAAATCTGGCCGTTGATCACTTTTGTTTTTAACTGCGCAATTTCCCCCTCTTTGTCTTCGACCGTTGGCGTATGGAAATATTTGACATTCGGTGGCAAGCGATCCTCTTTACCTTTAATCTCATGATCGGTGCGCAGGTCGTATACGCTGGCAATGTGCAGTGAATTCAACTTGTCAAATTCGCCTTCATCCAGGCTGGCCAGATTTCCCGAGCGGTAGATCTTGCCTAAGCGGACTATCCTTCCATCTTTGGTTTTAAGACCGCCTATGTCTCTGAAATTCAGTGTGTTTCCGAAAGGAATGTATCGTTTAGCTAACAGTAACGAATCTTCCCCGTGAACAACCTGACGATAAGCCGATTTCCCGTCATGATTCTCCGAAACACTGACTTTGCAAGCTGTAAGCGCAATCCCGGCCAGAAAAATATACAATGTTCCCCTTGCGCTGAGAAATAACAATTTTGGAAAAATGAAACCACTTTTCCCGCCTGCTTCATTTGCCATTGGCATCCTGTTTTTTTGAAAGATATTCTTTTATTTTGATCCTAAAATCGATATTTGCCGTTATGCTTTGAAATGGATGTGTCAAATCCGTCGGTCTAAAATCTCATTTATAAACCTCTAACTTAGAACAAATGTCTAAAAGTATTCTGTTAACCCTGGCGGGAGCAGCTTTTGTTATCGCTTCATGCCAAAACAAATCGTCCGAAAATTCGGATGCTGCTGAAAAAGATACCACGGCTACGGCCGGCGCTCCCGTCGAAACCCAAAAAGCCAATTCAGATTACAAACCTTCTTTCGAGGGACAGACAAGAATTGGAAGTGTAAAATCAACAACGGCATATGAAGGTAAAGTTCTCACCAGCGACCTAAAAAATCCTTGGGGTGTTACCACCTTGCCGGACGGACGTTTAATCATTACAGAAAAAGCTGGAACAATGCGCATCGCCACCACCGATGGAAAGGTAAGCGCACCAATTACGGGCATTCCCGCTGTGAATGCAGAAGGACAAGGCGGTTTGCTGGGCATCCGTGTTGACCCTGAATTCGATAAAAACAGAATGGTTTACTGGGTCTTTGCAGAAAAACAACCTGGCGGCAACCTGACTTCCGTAGCGAAAGGAAAACTGTCAGCAGACGAGAAAAAAATCGAAGGCGCAACGGTTATTTACCGCGCTACACCCGCCTTTCCAAGCAACCTGCATTACGGCGGAAGGATTTTATTTGACAAACAAGGCGACCTTGTCATCAGCACAGGCGAGCGCTCAGACACTGTTTCGAGACCGCAGGCGCAACATTTAAATTCCAGCCTGGGCAAAGTGATCCGCATTACCAAGGATGGCAAACCGGTGAAAGGCAATCCGTTTGAAGGCAAAGCGGGCGCGAAACCAGAGCTGTATTCTTATGGCCACCGCAATGTCCAGGGATTGGCGTTCCACCCTGTTTCGGGTGATCTTTGGGAAGTTGAGTTTGGCCCAAGAGGCGGTGACGAGCTGAACCGCGTTGAAGCTGGAAAAAACTACGGCTGGCCGACCATTACTTACGGGATCGAATACAGCGGCAAGAAAATCGGTGATTCGATCCAGGTGAAAGAAGGCATGGAGCAACCGGTTTACTACTGGGATCCTGTGGTTTCGCCGAGCGGCATCACATTTTACAGCAGCGACAGCATTCCGGAATGGAAAAATAACCTTTTCATCGGCGGATTGAGCAGCATGCACATTGTGAGACTGGTAATCGAAAACAACAAAGTCGTGGGAGAAGAAAGGTTGCTGGCCTCCGAAGGACAGCGTTTCCGTGACATTACCGAAGGGAAAGACGGCGCATTATACGCCGTGACCGATCAGGGGAAACTGTATCGCATTTTCAAAAAATAACAAAGCATTTGTAAAATAACACGGCGCCGGTGAGCAATCATCCGGCGCCGTTTTTTTTATAATTGAAGTGCTCAGTGGTTACATTCTGAGCGCATTAGACGGCATGTCGTCGGGCATGGTATTTATATCTTTTGGTTTGAATAAATTTCCGAAGTACTCATACACCATCATGATCCGATTTTCCAATCACCTCAAAAGCGTAAGTCTGGCTGCCTCTTTATTGAGCCTTGTTTTAATCATTGCCCTGCTATATGTGTTGCAAAGCGTTTTAATCCCGCTCTTATTTTCCATTCTGCTAGCCATTTCACTATTTCCGATCACCCGCTTTTTCGAAAAATATAAATTAAGCCGCGCAACGGCTTCCATCCTCTCCGTACTCGTGGCTATTGTGCTCATTTCATTCCTGATCTGGTTTATTGTGCATCAGGTGATCGTGATCGGCGCTAACGGGAACGACCTGCAACTGCGTTTTATGCACATCCTGGAAACGATCCAGAAATGGGTAACCATGCGTTTCGGCATTGAAGAAGGCGAAATCACGAAGCAGATCACAGGATTCTCCAATAGGGTTGTGAGCAATGCCGGAACCATTCTCAGCACTGCTTTTGGCTCAGTAGGCGGCATTCTGGCGGGGGTGATCATTGTGCCGTTGTTCACCTTTTTCCTTTTGTACTACCGCGATTTCTTCCGTGAGTTTTTCTTTCACGCATTTGCATCCGCATCCAAAGAAGTGGTCAGTGACGTGCTTGACAAGATTTATTATGTTGTACAAAGTTACCTGGTCGGACTTGTAACGGTTATGGGCATCGTCGCGATCCTGAATACGGTTGGTCTGCTGGTTTTGGGCATTCCCTATGCATGGTTCTTCGGTATCCTGGCTTCGCTGTTGATGTTGCTTCCCTATATTGGCATTGCGATCGGCTCGGTGCTTCCGGCTTTGTTTGCTTTGGCTACCAAAGATAGCGCATGGTATGCAGTGGGTGTGGTTGCCTGGTTTCAGGTTGTGCAGTTTTTGGAAGGCAACTTCCTTACGCCCAACATTGTAGGTGGAAAAGTAAGCATTAACCCGCTAATGGCGCTTGTAGGATTGCTTTTAGGCGGTATGCTTTTCGGTCTGGCCGGTTTGATCCTCGCTATCCCGATTACCGCTGTTTTGAAAGTGGTTTTTGATGCCATTCCGTCCATGAAAGCCTACGGATTCCTGATCGGAGAACCCGAAAAATATCACCTCAAGCGCTTTTCCAACAAGATCATCATGAAGCGCTGGAAAATCAACCAGGTCCCGAACCAGGAATAGATGATCCTGATCCGGGTCAGAGTTAAAATCCTATACATTAAAAAATGCCGCACTAACCTGCGGCATTTTTTATTTTAATGCCTTTTTAACTTGCTTTTAACTTGCTATTAACGGTAATGTGCGGTTTTTGTATCGGTATTAGTTAAATCCAATTCTGCAAAAAGAGAAACCCTCATTTCAATGAACAATGTGATCCTATTAGCGATGGTTTACATCTTGTCTCACAGAAATTTTATAATTCAGGGGTTGCGATTTGATTCAATATCAGACAAAACTATGCGTAGTAAACCACATTTTATCAAATAGCAAATTACCATCATGAAGAGAATTCTCATGGTCCTCAGTTTGTGTGCAACCCTGTTCCACACAAGTTGTGAATCCAAAAAAGAAGAAAAAGAAGAAGAAGTTAAGTTCCTGGTGACAAGCCCCTTGCAAAGAGACACATTGGTTACCAAGGAATATGTAAGCCAGATCCGGGCGATCAGCCACATTGAGCTGCGTGCTTTGGAAAGAGGTTATTTACAAAACATCTATGTGGACGAAGGTCAGACCGTTAAAAAAGGCCAGCTGATGTTCAAGATCATGCCGATGCTTTATCAGGCCGAACAACAAAAAGCACAGGCAGAAGCCAATTTTGCAGAGATCGAATTCAAAAACACCAAGTCGCTGGCCGACAGCAATGTGGTTTCCAAAAACGAGCTGGCACTTGCCAAAGCCAAATTGGACAAAGCCAAAGCAGAACTGGGATTAGCCACAACGCACCTGGGCTTCACCGAAATCCGCGCGCCATTCAACGGCATCATGGACCATTTTCAGGTGAGATTGGGAAGTTTGTTGGACGAAGGGGATTTGCTGACAACATTGTCTGACAACAGTGAAATGTGGGTTTATTTCAATGTCCCCGAAGCTGAATATTTGGATTACAAAGCCAACGAAGCCACAGCAGGCATGCTTAATGTGAACCTGCGCATGGCGAACAATCAAATGTTCCCGCATTCGGGATCCGTAAAAACGATTGAAGCTGATTTCAACAACGAGACTGGTAACATCGCTTTCAGGGCCACATTCCCAAATCCAAAAAGATTGCTGAGACACGGTGAGACAGGAAATGTATTGGTAACCGTTCCGATGAAAAATGCCTTGCTGATCCCCCAAAAAGCCACTTTCGAGGTTTTGGAAAAGAAATACGTGTATGTGGTGGATAAAGACAACAAGATCCGTTCGAGGGAAATTGAAATCGAAGCAGAACTTCCGCACATCTTCGTCGTAAAATCCGGTCTGAAAGCCGATGAGAAAATCCTTCTGGAAGGTTTGCGCCAGGTGAAAGAGAACGAAAAGATCCACTCTACTTTCGTAAAACCTGATTCTGTGATTTCCAATCTGAGTCTGTACGCTGAATAGTCCGCTATCTTAACAAGCACAAAACGACATGTTTAATCAATTCATAAGAAGACCTGTATTTGCAATCGTGATCTCGATCATGATCGTATTTATAGGCATCCTGGCAATTGAGAAATTACCCATTTCCCAGTTCCCGGACATTGCCCCTACAACCGTCAATATCTTTATCGCCTACCCTGGCGCGAGTGCCGATGTGTTGGTAAAATCAACTTTGATCACCCTTGAACAGGCCATTAACGGAGTTCAGGATATGCGGTACATTGCTACCGATGCAACGAGTGCGGGGGAGGCGACGCTCAGGATCATCTTCGAGCCCGGCACCGACCCGAACGTGGCTGTTATCCGGGTAAAAACCAGGGTCGACCAGGTTATGCCGCTTTTGCCGGAACTGGTTCAGCGCGAAGGGGTTATTATCTCGCCCGTTCAGCCTAGTATGCTGATGTATGTCAATCTTTATTCAAAAGATAAGAGCATTGACGAGAAATTCCTGTTTAACTACGCAACGGTGAAAATGATCCCCGAAATCCAGCGGACCAAAGGGATTGCAAGAGCGCAGATTTTAGGATCAAGGAGATATGCAATGCGTCTCTGGTTGAATCCGGAGCGTATGCGTGCTTACAACATTTCTACGGAAGAAGTCATGAAGGCGGTGGGCGAACAAAGTATCGTAGGTCGCCCGGGTCGTATCGGGCAAAGCTCCGGTATCGCAGCCCAGTCGCTGGAATATGTGCTTACTTACAAAGGTCGTTACGACAAACCCGAAGAATACGAGAACATCATTGTCCGCGCTAATGCTCAGGGTGAAAGCGTTCACTTGCGTGACATTGCGAAAGTGGAACTTGGATCTGAATTCTTTGACATTTACTCCAACCTCGACGGCCATCCTTCGGCAGCGATCGTGTTGCGCCAAAACTATGGAAGTAACGCGAGCGATGTAATTGAAGAGGTGAAAAAGAAGCTGGATGTGATGAAAGAATCCTTCCCTCCGGGCGTGGATTACAAGATCAGTTATGACGTTTCTCAGTTTTTGGACGCGTCTATTGAGCAGGTTATTGACACATTAAGGGATGCATTTATCCTTGTTGCGCTCGTCGTATTCATATTTCTTGGCGACTGGCGCTCTACTTTGATTCCGATCCTGGCCGTGCCGGTTTCGCTGATCGGGGCATTCTTTGTCATACAGGCTTTCGGGCTTTCGATCAATTTGATTACGCTTTTTGCGCTTGTACTTGCGATTGGTATTGTGGTCGATGATGCGATCGTCGTCGTCGAGGCCGTCCATGCGAAGTTTGAGGAAGAGCCGGGGATTTCCCCTTTTAATGCGGTGAAAAAAGTGCTTGGTGAGATCAGCGGTGCCATTATTGCGATCACGGCTGTTATGGTTTCGGTGTTCCTTCCGATCTCGTTCATGTCCGGTCCGGTCGGCACATTCTACCGGCAGTTCTCTATTACCATGGCGAGTTCAATCGTTATTTCGGCCCTTATCGCCTTGACCTTGACGCCGGTTTTGTGTGCAATGCTGCTTCAAAATCACCACGGTCACCAGAAAAAGAAAAACTTACTTACCAAAGGCCTTGATGCTTTTAACAGAACATTTGACAAGCTGACAGGAAGATATGTAAGCCTGCTGAAACGCATTGTGAGCCGCAGGGTTGTAACCTGGGTTGTGTTACTCGGCTTCTGCGCAGGGATTGTTTTTGTAAATAAAATTCTGCCCGCAGGTTTTATTCCAAATGAAGATCAAAGCACGATCTACGCGATCATTCAGACGCCTCCGGGATCCACTTTGGAAAAAACGAATGAAGTTTCCCGCCGTCTTCAAAAGATATGCGAAGAAGTGGAAGGAATCGAATCGGTTTCGTCACTGGCAGGTTATGAGATCATGACAGAAGGCCGCGGTTCCAATGCGGGAACGTGTTTGATCAACTTGAAACCTTGGCACGACCGTAAGCAGAATGTGAAAGAGATCATGGAAGAACTGGAAAAAGAAACGCGCGGTCTTGGTGCCGTAGTCGAATTCTTCGAACCCCCAGCGATCCCGGGTTTTGGTACATCCGGCGGTTTCTCTATGCGTCTTTTGGATAAAACTTCTGACACCGATTACGCGGAGTTTGACAAGATCAACAAGAAATTCATGGATGACCTTGCGAAACGTCCTGAGCTTACGGGCTTGTTCACATTCTTCGCAGCGAACTATCCGCAGTACGAATTGCAGATTGACAATCAGCTGGCTATGCAAAAAGGTGTGTCGATTGGAAAAGCGATGGACAACCTGAACATTATGATCGGTAGTACATACGAACAGGGTTTCACCAGATTCAACCAGTTCTTTAAAGTGTACGTGCAGTCTGACCCGAGTTTCAGAAGGCTCCCTTCCGATCTTTTGAAATTGTTTGTGAAAAACGACGCAGGCGAAATGGTGCCTTACTCCTCATTCATGACATTGAAAAAAGGTCAGGGCCCGAACGAGATCACGCGTTTCAACCTCTATAATTCAGCTGCGATCCAGGGTCTTCCGGCCAAAGGTTACACCACAGCCGATGCCATTCAGGCGATCCGCGAAGTGGCTGCCAAAACTTTGCCGCAGGGTTATGACATCGCATTTGAAGGTCTTTCCTATGACGAATCGATCCGTGGAAATGAGTCGCTCGTTGTGTTTGCGATTGTGTTGGCCTTCGTTTATTTCGTGTTGGCAGCGCAGTATGAGAGCTTTATTATTCCGTTTGCGGTTGTGTTGTCACTGCCAGTTGGGGTGTTTGGTTCATTCCTTTTGCTCAAATTAATGGGGTTGGAAAACAACATTTATGCGCAGATCGGTTTGATCATGCTCGTCGGGTTGCTTGGTAAAAATGCCGTACTGATCGTCGAGTTTGC
Organism: Dyadobacter chenhuakuii; assembly: GCF_023821985.2. Lineage (NCBI taxonomy): Bacteria > Pseudomonadati > Bacteroidota > Cytophagia > Cytophagales > Spirosomataceae > Dyadobacter > Dyadobacter chenhuakuii. The sequence continues at coordinate 1,834,397 of NZ_CP098805.1, forward strand.
CGTCCAGAAGCGGTCGCAGGGGGAAACTATCCTGAATGCTGCTATCGAAGGTGCCCGGGTTCGTTTCCGTCCTATTTTGATGACGTCGTTTGCATTCGTTGCCGGCTTGATCCCATTGATCATTGCCACAGGTGCCGGTGCGATCGGTAACCGTACAATCGGTGCGTCAGCGATGGGCGGGATGCTTTTCGGAACCATCTTCGGGGTGATCATTATCCCTGGATTGTACTACATCTTTGGCACCCTGGCCGACGGCAGAAAAATGATTAAAGACGAGGAAGACGGCTCGCTTACCGAACAATTCGTTCATGCAGTCGACATTTTCCCTCACACTCAAGAAACTCAAAATGATGAGCAATAAAAGAATATTGACGTGGGTGGGGATCACTTTAGGTGCCCTCGCCTACACCGCCTGCAACGCCCCTTCTCAGGTCCAGCGATCTCCTAACAAAACATTATCAGCTGCCTACAATGGTCAGGCAGCTGATTCCACAAACAATGTGGGCAAAATGAAATGGAAGGATTATTTCACCGATCCGCAACTGGCCGCCCTGATTGATACAGCGTTAAACAACAACCAGGAGCTGAACATTACATTGCAGGAAATCGAGATCTCCCGCAATGAGATCCGCGCCCGGAAAGGGGAATATCTGCCTTTCGTAGGTTTGAGAGGCGGAGCCGGCATTGAGAAAGCAGGCCGTTACACGCAAGTGGGTTCCAGCGAAGCAACTACGGAAATCAAGCCGGGCAGGGAAACGCCCGAGCCATTACCCGACTTTGTTGTGGCCGCCTATGCGCGCTGGGAAGTGGATATCTGGCACAAACTGCGCAATGCAAAAAAGGCTGCTGTGAACCGTTATCTGTCTTCGGTGGAAGGTAAAAACTTCATGATGACCAACATTGTCTCTGAAATCGCTAACTCCTATTACGAGCTTCTGGCACTGGACACGCAGCTGAACATTGTCACGCAGAACATTGAGATTCAAACCAATGCATTGCGGATTGTGAAGATGCAGAAAGAAGCAACGCGGGTTACCGAGCTGGCTGTGCGGAGGTTTGAAGCACAAGTTTTAAACACGCAGAACCGTCAGTATGCAATCCGTCAGCGCATTGTTGAAACAGAAAACCGGATCAATTTTCTTTTAGGACGATATCCGCAGCCTGTTTTGAGAAATGCACAGAATTTTGAGAATAGCCTGCCAGCTGTCATCCATGCCGGAATCCCTTCCCAGTTGATGGAAAACCGTCCCGATGTCAGACAAGCGGAACAGGATTTGGAAGCTTCAAAACTGGATGTATTGGTCGCGAGGGCGAATTTTTATCCTTCTTTGGGATTAAATGCAGCGGTAGGTTTACAGGCATTCAATCCGATTTATCTGGGTAATGTTCCCAAATCACTGATGTCGACATTGGTAGCGGATCTGGCTGGCCCGCTGATCAATAAAAACGCGATTCAGGCCACGTATAAAAGCGCCAACGCACGTCAGATTCAGGCGATTTACAATTACGAGCGCACGGTTTTGAATGCTTATATTGAAGTGGTGAATCAGCTTTCCAACATCAGCAATCTGGAACAAAGCTACGCAACCAAATCCCAGGAAGTAGCTGCTTTAACCGAGTCAACGAACATTGCAAACCGCCTCTTCACTTCCGCGAGAGCGGATTATGTGGAAGTGTTATTAACCCAACGCGAGGCATTGGAATCCAGGTTTGATCTTATCGAAACGAAGATGCAGCAGATCAATGCGACAGTGAATATTTACCGGGCGCTTGGTGGGGGGTGGAATTGATTTAATGCTTATCAGATACCGGCGGATTAAATCCGCCGGTAAAAATAGATCGGGCCTCTGGCCCTTTTTTTTGTCCTGAAAGAGCCAGAGGCTCGACCTATATCCTACCTGTGGGTTGAAACCCACAGCAAGAAACCCACCGGGCCGATGGCCCTTTTTTCTCTGCCCAACAAGAGCCAAAGGCTCGAACCATATCCTAACTGCGGGTTTAAACCCGCAGCAAGAAACCCGCCGGGCCGATGGCCCTTTTCTCTGCACAACAAGAGCCAGAGGCTCGAACCATATCCTAACTGCGGGTTTAAACCCGCAGCAAAAAACCCGCCAGTCCAATGCCCCTTCCTCTGCCCAAACAAGAGCCAGAGGCTCGAACCATATCCTAACTGCGGGTTTAAACCCGCAGCAAGAAATCCGCCGGGCCGATGGCCCTTTATCTCTGCCCAACAAGAGCCACAGGCTCGAACCATATCCTAACTGCGGGTTTAAACCCGCAGCAAGAAACCCGCCGGGCCGATGGCCCTTTTCTCTGCCCAACAAGAGCCAGAGGCTCGAACCATATCCTAACTGCGGGTTTAAACCCACACCAAGAAACCCGCCGGGCCGATGGCCCTTTATCTCTGCCCAACAAGAGCCAGAGGCTCGAACCATATCCTAACTGCGGGTTTCAACCCGCAGCAAAAAACCCGCCAGTCCAATGCCCTTCCTCTGTCCAAACAAGAGCCAGAGGCTCGAACCATATCCTAACTGCGGGTTTCAACCCGCAGCAAAAAACCCGCCAGTCCAGTGCCCCTTTTCCCTCCTAAACCCCTACTTCTCCACCCCTACCAACAAAGTAGCGCAGCGCCAGATTGCTTTATAGGGCTTGCCGAAATGGTCTCCTTCGGTTTTTTCTGTGGTTGATGCTTCCAATTTGTAAATGCCGGGCCAGACTGGGGTGAATTCTGCGACACCATTGGCGCCTGAGTTTACATTGCGGTTCCAGCCGCTGGGTGAGGAAACGCTTACATGTAATTTTTCAGCGGGTTTTCCTTTCAAAATCGTGGTCAGCTGGGCCGGCTGATTTACTTTGAATGTTTTTGCGGCATCCGTGAAAACGCTGATTTCGTTGCCGTTTGCAGCCGCTTCGTTGCCTGCCAGCGACTTTCCTACTTTCACAATAGCACCGGCATTGAACTGGTAAACGGTCGATCCGCCCAGGTCCTTGGCTGCTTTGCTGATGGATAAGGTGTAAACGCCGTCTTTTTCCGGCGTAAATTCTGACATAAAGTGATCTTCACCGGCTGTGACAGGAAGTTTCACTTTTTGCTTGTCTGGAGTAGTGAGCCATAGTTCGAATTCCTTTACATCGGAATACCAGTCAGCGAGCTTTTCGGGCTTGTCGTCCGGCTCGGCGTAAACGATTTTTACACTTTGCTTTTGTCCTGCTTTACCCGTTGTGCTTGTTTCGATCCAGAGTGCGTGCGCAAACAAGTTGGCAGCACTGCAAAGCATGAGCGCCGCGAAGAATATGACTTTTTTTAACATGATCATTGATTTTGAAATAGATAAATAAATGGGTCAGGAAACCTTGTCAGCGGGCTTTTGGATCCTGGGCTTGAATGTTCTTTTTTCCGAAATCACTTCGGTTACCAATGTGCTTTCGGCCATTTTGAGGTTTTTGGCTTTGGTTTTTTTGCCCTTTTTGCTGCCAAATCCTTTACGGTTCCACCAAACTATAAACCCTGTTACCGGCAAGGATGCGCCGATGAGCGAAGCCAGGAATGCAAGCACTTTGCCTGGAAAACCAAGGATGCTTCCTACGTGAATGTCGTAATTCATACGCCGTAGTTTCGCCCCGAAAGCAGCCTCCTCAAATGGCTTTCCATATATCGCATTCGGGGGCAATTGTTTGGCCGTGTGCTGGTCAAATGTGTAGCTGAGCGCGTTGTAAAACTGGCCTGAGCTCGGATAAACGGTTACAAATATCGCAGATGACGCTTTTGCGGTGTCCGGAAAGCTGTAATAAAAGCCGTTCGATTCCGGATGTCTGGCGATTGTGGTTTGCCAGGCTTTATCTATCGCCTGCTCTGGCGTAAAGAATTTGTGCGCATTCGTTGAATCGGATTTTGTGCGGTCGCGGCCTTCAAGCGCCTGTCCGCCGGACGTAACCCAGTAAAGCCCTTTGCTATACCATTCAATGCCATAAACCATTCCGGTAAGCGCAATGGCCAGCAGGAAAAGGAGTGAATAAAATCCCAGCACATTGTGCAGATCCAGGTTGATGCGCTTCCAGGTGCCGTTCCATTTGATCTTGAAACTCTTGTCGGTCGTGCTTTTGGTCCATTTTTTGGGATACCACCAAATGAGGCCCGTAATCAGCAAAATGACAAAAACCAATGTGCCGTAATTCACAACCGGGCGGCCGATCTCAAAAGGAAGCCATAAAAAACGGTGACCATTCAGCACCCAGCGGAAGAAATCGGCCTCCCCTTTTTTGTGCACCTGCTCACTGATCACTTTTCCTGTGTAGGGATCCACGCGCAAGGTTACATTAGGTCCGCGACGCTCGCCCAGTCCCAGGTAAATCGCCCGGCCCTGCTGATAAGTGGCATAACTCATTTTCAAACCAGGGTATTTCTCTGCCCCGATCTTCATCAGCTGCGAAGGCATGAGCACGGCCTTATCCAGCTTTTCGATCCGGGTTTCAGGCTCTAGCAAGCCTGTGATCTCGTCGTTGAAAACCCACACGCAGCCGGTTATACAAACAATGAAAACAATGATCCCCGAGATTAAGCCGAGCCAGAGATGCAGCCAGTTGTTGATTTTTTTGAAGGTAGACATGAAAAGCCCTGGTTTGAATGTGATAGGATTGTGGGTTGCCGAGCGGCTATTCGTAGTTCAGCACATTGATCGCCGTGATCACGCCGCCTTCTACTTTCAGGCCGCGCGTGCCTTTCGCTGCCACTGCGTCAACTTCATATACATAGCTCGCGCCGTCCGTTTGCGTGATGCCGATGTAACCAGCCTTTCCGTCTTTCGGTGTATAATTGGTTGTGGTAACGTTGGCAATGTTGGCCGCGTCGGGCATGCCTTCGATCCACTTGAATGTTTGGTCGTAAACATTCACCGCTGCAAAGCGTTTTCCAATGGCATACGCGCCTTTTTCAGCCGGGCTTGTCATGGTTAGAATGAAATTTCCTTTGCCTACATAAAGCTGCGAGCTAATATTGTAACCACCTGCTGCCTGCTCAACATTGAATAAATAACTCTTGTCAAACTCAGTTGTTCCGGCCTTGATACGCACGATCGCAGAAGGTTTTGTGGAAGTGATCTTGCCATTGTTTGTCCCAACGGAGGCCGAATAAGCATACACATCGCCCTGCTCATCCACAGCCAGTCCGTTGTTGAAGTAGCGGCCGATAAAACCGATGCGGTTGTCTTTGATCACTTTTTCAACGGTCAGTGCAGGATAGGAAAGCACCGCGATCCAGGCGCTGTCCGGATAAGCCGTCCCGAAAGCGTCCGGTGCAACGCCTTTGATGCTCATATAGGGCGCATAAACCTTGTCGCCCACTTGCGTAGCCCACGTAAAATGTGCGCGTTCGCCATTACCAGCCAGTTTTACAATATTAACCTGCGCCTCGCCTACGATTTTGGACTGTGCTGCATCAATGCGGTAAAAAGAAGCGCTTTCATTGCCTGAACGCGGCACTTTAATGGTCAGCACGTCATCGGCAACCGGTGCAAAAACCTGAACAGTCTCAGCCTGAAAATCAGAAACTTTGTTAAGTTCTCCCTTGCCGTCAAGGTTGTAAGTGGTCACTGCGCCGGGGTTTCCCTGTCCGTAAAGCAGACTGAAAAATCGGTTTTTGTGCGTGACATAATAGCGGTAAGTGCCGTCCTGTTCTTTGCCATTTCCAACTGTGGAGACAGTGCCCGAAGTCAGGCTTTCGGCTGTCAGCAGATAGTCGGCGATGCCCGTCGACCCCACTGGAAGTGCCGAGATCACGTATTTGGTTTTGCCTCCTTCACCACCGCCTGGTGTAGGATTAACATTGTTGTCGTCGCTGGTGCAGGCTGCCAGGAATATGCCGAGGCCAAGGCCCAGCGTAATGCTTTTGATTGCGCTTTTCATTTTTTGGATTAGAATAAAATATATGTAGTAGAAAATTATTTACTGATAAAATACCTGAGCTTCGCATAGAAGCCGCGACTCGGTTTTTGCAAGCTGAAATTGTCGTAAAGCCTGGCATCGAGCAGGTTTTTGCATTCCAGTGAAACATTGTATTTCCCGTTTGCCATGGCATATACAATGTTCACATCGTGGCTCAGCTGGCGAGGAATGTCGAGTTTGTCACTGCCCAGGCTCGGCCAGTAGAGATAGTAAGCATGCACGTAAAGCAGGTTGTAACCAAAAGTCAATGTGTTCCCTTTTGCACCAAAATCTTTGAGAAAAACAGAAGCATCCGCATTGCCGAAAAGGAACGGCATATTGGGAATCCGGTCGCGGTAAAGCGGACTTTCGGTGGTGTAGCCATCTTCAAAACGCGTGTTGTTCCGCAGGTCCTGGTAAGTGAGGTTCACGCCTGCCGTGAAAAGTTGCTTGAACGAATAACGCACTTCGCCATCGACGCCAAAGTTGGTCACATCGGCCAGGTTGTCCATCACCTGCTTGGTCTGGTTGGCATTCAGTTTGGGGCGGATAAAGCCTTGTGCGTTGCGGTAAAGCACATTTGCATCCACATTCACGCGGTGAATTTTGTTGAACTGCGTCTGGTAACTGAAACCCAGGTTATAGTTGTCGCTGCTTTCCGGATCGAGGTCAATGTTGCCTTCCAGGTTGAGTAAATCACCGTAAAGCTCATCGGTTTCGGGGAGGCGATAGCTTTTTTCATACGAACCTTTCAACTGCAAATTTTTCAGTAAAAAGAATGTCGACGCGATGCCGTAGCCAAACTTATCAAAACGGTTTTTCTGGATTTTATACGCCACGTCACCATATACACCGGTAGGATTATACGTAACCGAGAATTTGTTGAATTGTGAAAACTGTTTGAAGAAAAGTGATGTGTTCCAGCGCTCACTGTAATCGAACTTGTAGCCTAGCCCCAGCACATTCTTGGTGTTAAAGCGAGGCTGCTCGTAACGGTCGGCATCCGGGTAAAGTTCGTCGCGGCCCTTCCTGTTAAAAGTGTTATAAACGTTGTTGATCGTGATGGAATGCTTGTCACTGAGCTGGTAAGTGGCATTTGCGGTGACCAGACCATTGTTGTTGCGGAATTTGTAAAGGGAACGCTCGCGCTCGCTGCCCAGTCCTTCGTATTGTTTGAATTGCTGAAACCAGTTATACCGCCGGTAAACCGTATCCACATTCTGTTCCTGCCCCAGGTTATAATTAGCGGAAAGACTTACATTCAACCCCTTAACAAAAAGATCCTTTTTTTGATATTTCAAACTCGGCATAACAATGTTGCCCTTGCGGTGCCAGGCGCCGAAGACACTCACCATGCGCGCGCCGGTCTGAATTTCAGCACGGTTCTGGCCCAGCGTTATGCCGAAAAGCAGTTTATCTGCAAATTTTTTGCCGACCACACCCACATTTGCGATGATTGTTTCATTATGGTAATTATCATGAAAACGGCGCAAACGCTGGTTCTTGAAGTATTCGCCCGTGTTCACATCAGCCACATCTACATTGATCCAGTAATTGTTGTCCGAATAATTCTGGAAAGCATTCAGCTGAAATGTAAAACCCGATTTCCCCGTAAAACCCGCATTAATGCCCGTGCGGTGCGTGTTGAATGATCCATAGGAATAAGATGCATCGAGATAAGTGTTCTGCCGCGAGCCCGTCACAATGTTCACCGCACCGCCGAGTGCATCCGAGCCCAGCCAGATCGGCACCACGCCTTTATAAACCTCCACCCTTTCGGCTAGGTTAATGGGAATGTTGTTGAGCTGGAATGATGAGCCGAAATTATCCATAGGAACGCCGTCCAGAAAAAATTTCACCTGACGGCCTGTGAAACCATTGAGCGAAAAATTCATATTTGACCCTACCCCACCACTTTCCCGAACGCGGACGCCCGAAACACGGTCGAGCGCATGGGATAGGTCGAGCGTTGAGTTTTGGAGTTTTTTGGCATCAATGGCTGTAACATTGTAGGCCTGCCTGTTAACCTCCTTTGCCTCCGAACGGCCGATCACCGAAACCGATTCAAGTTCCTGGGAAATGGCTTTGAGGCGGAAGTTTGCCTGCGCATTTTCTCCGTCTTTCAGGTTCATTTGTTTGGTTTCAGGCTCAAAACCAAGGAAAGAAATCACGAGTGTGCATGGCCCGGCGGGTAAATTTTCCAATGCATATCTCGCTTTCGCATCTGAAAATGTTCCCTTGGTTACACCGGAAATGGTGATGGATGCGCCGGGCAGCAGCTCGCCGTCATCCGACCGGACCGTCCCTCTAAGACTGGCCGTTTGCGCAAAAGATGCGCAGGAACAGGCGCATAATATGCCTGTCAACAAGATTTTTATAACTTGCATTACTTTTAATTTTTGACGACTTTAAAAGTGAACATGCTTCGGCATGTTTTGGCCGTACGGTTGGCGCCGTACGGCCTTTTTTTGTGGTTACTCGGCTAGGTTATGGGAAATGTATATGCATATGGCTATTTAGACTAATTATAATTTATGCCTCAAAAGTAACCGTGAATTGCATAAAAGCAATCATTCAGACAAAATATTTTTGCATCATTGCCTTACTCAGACCAAACCGCCAGCTCGTTATCGTCCGGATCTGTGAACTGAAAACGCTTTCCGCCAGGGAATTCGAAGATATCATGGGTGAGGACACCGCCCGCTTTCAGCACCTTCTTTTTCGTGGATTCGATATCATCTGAATAAAGAATCACCAGGATGCTTCCCCGGACCGGCGTGCCGATGGTGAAGCCGCCATCCACATAATCTCCCGAAAAAGCCGTGTATTCCGGACCATAGTCAGTGAATGTCCAGTCAAAACTCTCGGAGTAGAACTGTTTCACCTTTTCCAGATCCTTTGAAAGGAATTCAATGTACTGAATTTGCTCATGCCGCTCGCGGCTTTGTGTTTGTCCCATTGTTCTATTTTAATTTATAATGTGATTTTATGGTAAAAGGCGGAACAGTCACTTATTTTTGTCTATTAAACTTATAGATTAAATATTCTGTCCATTACATTTGCCCTTGTAAAAATAGAATTTTACAACCACCAACATCCTTTTCATTAAATCCACTGTTTAAAATGTTAAAAAATTTATCAAAATCTGTCCTGAATACTCGGGGATGGGTTTTCTTTTCTTCATTCATTCTGATCAGCTTACATGCTGTTGCCCAGAATGTTACTGTGAAAGGGACCGTTACATCCAGCGCTGACAAAACCGGTTTGCCGGGCGTCAACATTGTTGTAAAAAATACCGTTACCGGAACCACCACCGATGCGGAAGGAAAGTATGAGCTTAGCGCTCCGTCGGATGCAATCCTTGTTTTCTCAGGCATCGGGTACGTTACTCAGGAGTCGGTGGTGAACGGCCGGGCGGTCATTGACCTGCAACTTGCGGCCGATACGAAGCAGCTCGACGAACTTGTGGTCGTGGGTTACGGCACGCAGAAAAGGAACAGCCTGACCAATTCCGTTTCCACGATTAAGGGCGAAGACGTGGCGCGCAGGCCGGTTTCCAACATTCAGCAATCGTTTCAGGGGTTGATGCCCGGCGTGGCTGTCACGGACCTGGGCGGCTCGCCGGGAAAGTCTAATGCGACCATCCGAGTGCGTGGGATCACCACATTCAACATTAACGGCAGCAGCACCAGCGGTTATGATCTGGGAAAAAACGATGCGCTTGTCATTGTGGACGGCATTGAACAGCAACTGAGCGATATCAGCCCGGACGACATTGAATCGGTTTCTATCCTGAAAGATGCGGCTTCAACGGCGATTTACGGTTCACGTGCCACCAATGGCGTTGTCTTGATCACCACAAAAAGGGCGAAAGGCAGCAAAGTGCAGGTGGATTATCATGGTTACTATGCCCTTCAAAAATCAAATAATGTGCCTAAAATGATGGGTTTGGAGGCTTACATGCGCGAGCAGGTGGCCGCTTACACCAATGCAGGCTCAGCAGTTCCGGCCCGATTCACGGAAGAATCCATACAGGCCTATGTGAATGCGACGGACCGTGAAAAATATCCGCTTCCCAACACTTGGTTTGAGACATTGCTGCGCACAGCGCCGCAGCATAATCACGCTTTGTCCATTGCGGGTGGAACAGAGGCATTGCGTACGCGCCTGAGCGTTCGTTACCAGGATCAGCAGGGTGTGATCAAAAATTTTGGTAACAAGATCGGCGAATTCAGGCTGAATACGGATTATGATGTTTCCAAAAGGATCCGGGTGAGTGCGGACATTAACTATCGCTCGACAAGCACCGAAAACCCGACTACAAACACAGACGCCTCAACCGGCCAGGTGACTGCGCCTCTTAACAACTTCTTTCACGGCTCGCTCTGGGCAGTTCCCAAATATCCCGATGGCACTTACGGGCTCAGCACGCAGGGAAATAACCCACTGATGTTCATTGAGATAGGCGGACAATCCAGGCAGAAAACAGATTATCTGGCGGGCTATATCAAAGGCGATTTTGAGATTGCGGATGGACTTGTTTTCTCCACACAGATCGCCGGTCGCGGGCTTTATACACAGCAGAAAAACTACACGAATTCGTACGTTAACACGGATAAAAACACCAACATTACCAAGACGATTGCCAACAACAGCCTGTACGAGATCCGCAACACGCTGCGTGAATACACGATCAACAATTTGCTGACCTACGAGAAAGGTTTCGGGAACCACAACCTGAAAGCGCTGGTGGGTTATTCGCAGATCGGCAACACGCAGACATTCCTTTCGGCTTACCGCGAGCGCTTTTATAACAATGGCATCGGTTCCATCGGCCAGGGTGCGAATGACGGGACAAAAACAAACACCGGACGCGACGCAGAATATGGCTTACGCTCCTTCTTTGGCCGGGTTAACTACGATTATGAAGGCAAATATTTGCTGGAAGTAAATGGTCGTTACGACGGATCTTCGAAGTTTACCGGTGCCAAACAATACAGCTTTTTCCCTTCGTTCTCGGCGGGATGGCGGATTTCAAAGGAGAAGTTCTGGCAAGGACTGGAAAGCGCAGTGAATGATCTCAAATTCAGAGGATCCTGGGGGATTACGGGCAATCAGTCGGTGGATTTATACAGCTATTATGCTGCGCTGACTGCCAATGGTTACAGTTTTGGCGGGTTGCCCGTGCAGGGTTATCGCCAGAATACATTGGCCAATACTAACCTGGGATGGGAATCGACGACGCAGCTGGACCTGGGGCTGGACGCCGCTTTTTTCCAAAACAAGCTAAACCTGACGGTTGATTATTACAACAAGGAAACGGACGACATCCTGCTTAACCTCGACATTCCGGCGACCATTGGGTTGACGGCGCCGCCTCAAAATGCAGGTTCGGTGCAGAACAAGGGCTGGGAGTTCAGTTTGAATTACCGCGGCACGCCTACGGCAAGTGGTTTCCGCTATAATGTTGGAGGTAATCTGAGCATTAATGAAAATCTGGTGACGGATTTGAAAGGAACCGGCCCATATCTCAGCGGCTCGGACATTGACCCGCGCTATATCATTAAAAAAGGCCTTCCTATCAACACGCTCTGGGGATATAAAACAGACGGCCTGTTCCAGACACAGCAGGAAATTACTGAGTATAAAGCCACTTATGCAGCTAATACCAAGCCAGGAGATGTCAAATACGTAGATTTGAACGGCGACGGGAAAATTGATGCGAATGATATGACGGCCATCGGCAACTCATTTCCAAAATACACTTTTGGATTGAATGCGGACTTTTCTTACAAGAATTTCGACCTGAACATTCTCGTCCAGGGAGCCGCAAAAGTAGATTCACGCTTGGCGGGTGCGCTGGCCGAAATGGGCAACCAGGAAGGTTTTACGCATGAAATTTACACCGACAATTACTGGACGCCCGAGCGCACCGACGCCCGTTTCCCCCGCCCGGTAAAGTTTGACCTGCGCAATGTGGCCACTTCCGACCGGCTGGTTTTGAATGGTTCTTACCTGCGTTTGAAAAACGTGCAGCTGGCTTACAATGTGCCTTCTGTTTTGTCCCAAAAAATACATTTGAACAAAGTGCGCGTGTATGTTTCGGCGACCAATGTGTTTACCATTTCCAAACTCAATGAGTGGAACCTGGATCCCGAAGCGCCTTCCGGACGTGCGGTTTACTTCCCGCAAACTGCCTTGTATACAGCCGGTTTAAATCTGCAATTCTGATCCTTATTGACCTGAAAATCATGAAATCAATTACATTAAAACATATCATTGCCAGCATTGCTGTCTCCTCTGGCCTGCTGATTTCCTGCGACAATAATCTGCTCGAAACATTCCCGAATGACCGGCTTTCCGTAGACGTTTTCTGGACCACCGAAACGGATGCAAAACTTGCTGTTAATGCTTTATACACAGACCTCGACAGCACCAACATCATCAGCTGGGACGCACTTACTGAGATCGCACATACGAACCAGAACTTCGATGTGCAGGCTTATGTAGAGCTCGGCACTTACGATGGAACGAGCTCAAAGATCTATAATGAGTGGAAACGAGCATACCGGGGCATCCGCGCCACCTCCTATTTCCTCGAAAACGTGGACAAAGTGCCTTCCGGCAACACGGCACTGATTAATCAGCTGAAAGGCGAAGCGAAGGTTTTGCGCGCTTACCAATACATTAAACTGGCTGGCTTATACGGGAGTGTTCCCCTTGTAACAACATCCATAACCATCGACGAATCCAGGACTTTACAAAACAAACCCGTTGCTGAAATCTGGGATTTTATTGACAAAGAACTCAACGAAGCGGCTGCATTATTGCCAGCGACTTACCCGGCTTCGGATAATGGCAGGGTTACGAAAGGAGCGGCGCTGGGGCTTGCGGCGCGGGCCAGTTTATATGCAGGCCGCTATGAAAAAGCGGCTGCCGAAGCGGATCTGGTCATTAAGTCGGGCGTTTATGAATTGTATAGTTCTTATGAAAAGCTTTTCACTTACGCGGCTGAGAACAATAAGGAGGTTTTATTTGACAGGCAATTTATCAAAGACAACTATCCGATTAATGTGTTCCCGCTGCTCGCACCTTACAGCCAGAAAAACAGCCAGAGCACGTATGTGCCTACCAAAGCACTTGTGGACACATATGAAACCACTGCCGGAAAGCTCATTACCGAAAATGCGAGCGGCTATAATCCCGCAACGCCTTATGTGAACCGAGATCCGCGTTTGAAATTCTCCATTTTCCTTGAAGGCGATATTTTACCAAGCGGCATTGCTTTCAAACCAGCTCCCAACAGCGGAACGGCCGATGCGATCGGCAGCACTTACATTGCTTCCACGACTGGATTTAACATTAAAAAATACGTTCTGGCCGATGACTTTGCGAATCCTGTGAACAGCGGCATCAACATTATCCTGCTCCGTTATGCAGAAGTTTTGCTGACCTATGCAGAGGCTAAAATTGAATTGGGACAAATTGATGCGAGCGTTCTGGCAGCGATCAATCTGGTAAGGAACGGCAGAAGCGATGTGAAACAGCCTGCTGTTAAAACAGCTTCGCAGGCCGAAATGAGGAACATTGTTCGCCGCGAAAGAACGGTTGAACTGGCATTTGAAGGACAACATTTGTTTGATATACGCCGCTGGAAAACCGCTGAGAAAGTTATGCCGGGGCCGGTTTACGGAATCACTTATAAGGATGCCAGCGGTGCTTTGAAAACGGTCGAAGTCGTTGCTGTCAACAAAACATTTGATGCAAGCCGTCATTATTTGTGGCCGATTCCGCAAAAAGAGCGAGATTTAAATCCAACATTAACCCAAAACCCTGGCTGGTAATATGCGTTTTAGTAAAAGTTTAAAGTTTATAGTTTTCCCTGCGGTTGCCTTATGCGCTGCCGCATTCCTTGCGGCAATGGCTCCGAAACCGGCGGCCAAAACGCCCAACATTGTCCTGTTCTTCATCGACGATCTCGGTTATGGCGACCTGACCGTCACAGGCGCATTGGGTTATAAAACACCGAACATTGACAAGCTCGCAGCAGAAGGAACGCGCTTCACCAATTTTATGGCGGCACAGGCCGTTTGCAGTGCTTCCCGCGCCGCTTTGCTCACAGGCTGCTATCCAAACCGCGTCGGCGTTTACGGTGCATTCGGGCCAAAGCAAGGTCTGGGACTGCATCCGCAGGAAGAAACCATTGCCGAATTGCTGAAAGCGAATGGTTATGCAACCGGAATTTTTGGCAAATGGCATTTGGGAAGCGATTCGATATTTTTGCCGAAACAGCAGGGTTTTGACGAATATTACGGCGTCCCTTACTCGCATGATATGTGGCCGCTGCATCCATGGCAAAAGCAGGCACAATATCCGCCGCTTTACTGGATCGACGGAAACAAGCCAGTGAAGGAGATCAAAGACCTGAATGACGCCAGTGCTTTGACGCCGACGATCACGGAAAAAGCCGTTTCATTCATCAAACGCAATAAGAAAAAGCCTTTTTTCCTCTATGTGCCGCATCCGATGCCTCACGTTCCGCTGGCTGCGAGCGCTAATTTCAAAGGAAAAAGCGAGCGCGGGATTTTTGGCGATGTGCTTTCGGAACTGGACTGGTCGGTGGGGCAGATTATGAAGGAATTGAAGGATCAGGGTCTGGACGATAACACCATTGTGATTTTTACAAGTGATAATGGTCCCTGGCTCAATTATGGCGACCATGCAGGTTCGTCCGGTGGTTTCCGGGAAGGAAAAGGAACATCCTACGAAGGTGGTCAGCGTGTGGCGGCCATGATCCGCTGGCCGGGCGTGGTGCCTGCCGGAAGGATTTCCAACAAGCTTTTGTCAAATATCGATATCCTGCCCACCTTGGTAAAATTAACCGGTGCAAAGTTGCCCAAGGAAAAGATCGACGGCATTGAATTCGCCGATCTGCTGAAAGGTGATGAATCCAAAAAACCGCGCGAGAATTTCCTTTACTATTATCGTAAAAATAACCTGGAAGCCGTTCGGAAGGACAACTGGAAACTGGTCTTCGCGCATCCCGGACGGACTTATGAAGGATCATTGCCCGGCAAAGATGGCCAGCCGGGACCCGCACCCGAAGATCACGCCATTCCCCAGGCACTTTACGATCTTACGCGTGACCCGGGAGAGCGCTATGACGTGTATTCGCAATATCCGGAAGTTGTAGCAGAGCTGGAAAAGATCGCCGAAGCAGCGCGGGAGGATCTTGGTGATGACTTACAAAAACGTGCAGGAAAACATGCACGACCGCTCGGAAAGGTCGAAAAATAACTGACTAAGCAATCCGGTAAGCTGCCTTGGCTTACCGGATTTTGTTTTCCAGGACAATTACAGAAGGCCCTTCCTGCAACCATTTTTGCCCCAGACCTGTCTGATCCCCCAGCGGCAGGAAATGGACGAATGATCCCAAAACGAGATCCACATCGCCATCCGCATCCATATCACCGGCGTCCATAGTCATCCATCTGCCTTTAGTCGCTTCGGGAAATGAGTAATCTTCAAATTTCAGGTTTCCTTTATTTTTCAGATAAATAAAACTCTCTTCGGGGTAACGCGCATAATCCGGGAAGAACGAAATGGCAGCAATGTCGAGATCGCCATCGAGGTCATAATCCCGCGCCAGTGCTTTGTAAGCGCCATTCATCTGGTAAAAATAGGACTGGCGGAAATTGGATTTTCCGTCGTTAAGGAAAATGTAAATGCCATGGTAGTTTTTCAAAATGGGTGTTTTGTCCGCATTGTCTCCGCACACATAGATAATGTCGTCAAAACCATCTTTATTAAAATCGGCGAGTTCCATATGCTGCGAGCCGTTGAGGGGCATGAAGGACAGCAACCGCCTTTCCTCAAACTTCCCCGAACCCTTATTCATGTAAAGGAAAACGCCTTCATCCGCCTGCGCCATGAGGACGTAAATGTCCATTAAGCCATCCCGATTGGCATCTTTCATCACCGCCGAGACCGCGCCGGGTTTTTCCCGGAGCACATGTTTGTCATAACCGCCGCGGCCATTGTTTTCAAACCAGGCCAGCTGCCCGTTCTCATTGCCAAATTCACACGCCACAACATCTTCAAAACCGTCTTTATTAAGATCACCATAAGCCATCGAAACAGGCCGCTGTAAATTGGAAATGGCAACATTGCCTGATTTGAAGCCTTTTTCAGAGCCATTCTTAACGAGCCTTTGCACTGCACCGTCGCGGGCGTTGGTAGGAAAGATCCCGTTGCCGATCATGGTCAGATACAGCTCCTCTCCTTTTTCATAAAAGTCAATTGGCGTCGATTCCAGGCGCATGCTGTAATTTTCACTCAGGTCGGGTTTCAGGAAAGTGAGCACATTGTTTTTGCCTTTCGCATCACTATATACGACGCCGCGGTTATTAGGCAGGATCTTCACCAGGGAAGTCATGGCCGGCCGGTGGGAAAATGTTGTTTCCCTGTATTTGAAATGGCCCAAACCCATTCGGATCTTACTTGCCCGGATCGGCGGCGCAACAGAGTCCGGCGACTGAGAGATAAAATATTGCTCGATCTTTTGCCAGTCGGCTTTGGCCAGGATTGGGCCCATGCGCTCGTGCATGTCGGGAAGCACTTTTTTCCAGTTTGATTTTCCCAATATTTCCGGCGGCACAAATGCATGGCACCGGCTGCAATGCGTCGCCGCCAATTCCCTGCCCGACTGCGTGGAAACGGGCGGCTCCTTCAATTCAGCCGCATTATTTTCCTTTTTAGCATGGCACGCCATGAGAAAAAACAACAGAATAAAGACAGGCAAAAATCGTCTCATACGGGTCATGAACGAGGTCAGGTTTCGGGGGTGTAAACCTAGTAAACATTGGCCAAAAAGTCGTTACGCAAACCACCGCCGTCGATATTAGAATACCATTAGAGTTTGCCGGAAACCCGTTTTTAGATTGATTTTGCGGTAAGGAATTTGTTATTTTAGATTGATCTAAAAATTATTGCATGGAGTTATACTATTCCTTTTCGGCCTTAATTGTCCTCTCGGCCATATTTTCGTACATCAATTCACGGTTTCTCAAACTGCCGCCTTCCATCGGCGTTATGGTCATTGCCTTGCTCGTTTCGCTTGGTCTGATCGCTACGGACACCATTTTCCCGCGAACGTTTCTGCGCATTACAACCCTCATCGGCAGTGTGGACCTAACGGAAATTCTCATGGGCGCCATGTTGAATTTTCTGCTATTTGCAGGTGCAATCCACATTCACCTTGAAGACCTGCGCGAGCAGCGGCTCCCGATCATTATCTTTTCCACGCTCAGCGTGCTGATGTCAACCTTTATCATCGGTTTTCTAATCTATTATCTGTTGCCACTGACCGGCCTGCACGTGCCACTGATCCAATGTCTCGTCTTCGGTGCATTGATCTCCCCTACGGATCCGATCGCGGTTTTAGGGATTTTGAAACAGGCTGGCGTACCCAAATCCATAGAGACCAAAATTGCGGGTGAATCGCTTTTTAATGATGGGATGGCCGTTGTGATCTTTATCCTGATGCTCGCCCTTGCGAGAGGCGAAGAAGTGAACACTACTTTTGGCGGCATTACGATGCTTTTTGTAAAGGAAGCATTGGGTGGGATTGCGCTGGGACTCGCGCTCGGATTTGTGGGATCTAAAATGATTTACAAAGTCGATGGCTATAATGTACATGTTCTGATCACGCTGGCAATCGTCATGGGTGGACATTTAGCGGCGCAGGCATTGCATATGTCAGGCCCGCTTGCGATGGTTGCAGCGGGACTTGTTGTGGGTAACTATGGTAAAAACCCCGGCGCGGTTTCCGACATGGAACGCGATTACATTGATAAGTTCTGGGAATTGATTGATGAAATCCTGAACGCCATTCTTTTCCTTATTATCGGCTTTGAATTATTGCTGATTCCTGATCTGAAAAGGTTTATGACAGCCGGAATGATCGCCATTGTGGTGGTGTTGCTCGCACGTTTTATTTCCATTTATCTTCCGGTGAAATTTATTCCGTTCAGAAATAAGTTTGGAAAAAAATCAATTGCAATCCTCGTTTGGGGTGGCCTGCGAGGGGGTGTTTCTATTGCTCTGGCGCTATCGATCGATAAGGATCTGAATAAGGATATCTTCCTGGCCATCACTTACTTCGTCGTTTTGTTCTCGATTATCGTTCAGGGACTTACGGTTGGAAAATTAGCGAAAAGATTTCCGGAAGAAGAGGAAATTGCCTGATATACCGGGCAAAATATACATTAAAACAAAGATAAAATTAGGGTAAATCCTCAGTTAAATGTCATGATTTCAAAAGCCATGTCATATTTAATTATTACAACATGAACCTATCCATTGAACCGTCCACTCGCCAGAACAACCATTTTGAAAATGTATTTATTGCCGAAGAAGATTTACAGGACCGGACCTGGATTAACTGCGAATTTATCAGGTGTAATTTTCAAGGCAGTGACCTGAGCGGCAACAACTTTATTGAGTGTCACTTTACGGATTGCGATTTCACTCAAACCAAGCTAAATGGCACAGGTTTTCGTGAAGTTGTATTTTCAAATTGCAAAATAAATGACGTCAATTTCTCCGTTTGCAATCCATTTATTTTCTCCTTTTCATTCAATGAATGTGTATTGGATCATGCCGATTTTCATGAGACCAATCTGAATAAAACAAGCTTTAAAAAATGCTCATTAATAGGCACCAATTTTGAAGAAACAGATTTAACCGAAGCAATTTTCGAAAATTGCGACCTGGATGGGGCCAGATTTATCGATTCAATTTTAGAAAAAACGGATTTCCGAACTGCGCATAATTTCAACATAGACCCCACATTGAACAGATTAAAAAGATCTAAATTCTCCGGCTCTAACCTCATAGGACTTTTGCAGAGATATAAGCTGGATGTTGAATATAATTAGTAAATCCTCCCTGGTAATTAATGTTCAAGGCCATCCCATTTTAATTTTGGGATGGCCTTTTTTATTGGCAGGTTTTTTTTATTTAAACCCAAACACCAGTGGGAAAACGAAGGTTACGATTATGGTCCATATAAAGTAAATGGGCAGAAAGTAACCGATTGTTTTTCCTACTTCTTTTATATCAGTTTTGCCGATTACCACTTTGTATATCTGGGCAGTTACCAGCAATAAATTTATCAGGATCAGCGCGTTACTGCCAAGCACTGCCGCGCGGTTCGGCGTAATCCCCCACTCCGAAATCCGGAATAATATGGCCGACAACGCAATGCCATTGACCATAATCGTCACCACCGAAAGTGCAAAGAGCACCCAAACCTCCGCCTTACTCCTGGATATCCGGGTCGTTTCGGCAACAGAAAAGAAAATAATCGCCATTACACCAATCAGCAATGCATTGAAAATCAATAGAAATTCCCTGTCATTATAGGGATCTTTGCCAGAATACACCATGGCAATGAGGTAAACAATCAGCATGACCAGCACGAGCGGGCTAAAAATCTTCGCGATCACCGGCGAGACTTTGCCTACCAGTTGAGGATTGGTCTGCGTAAGATAAGTGCCGACAATCGGTGCCGCTGCCAGGCCAAAAACACCAATGTTCTGAAAGTAAAATTCTTCAATCCGAAACCCGATCAATGCAAACAGGTTGATCGTAATGGCTGTCAGGATCCCACCGGAAATGAGGATTAATGCGGTCATGACGACGAGATCCCCATTATATTTCAGGAATCCAAGCCGCTTCTCGCTCACATCGCTCCGGTCACCGACGAATGCAAAGCCCAAAACAGACCATTGAAACAGCACCAGGTGAATGCAGGAAAGGATCAATGTATCGCTCGTCTTAACATCTGGTAAAAGGTTGATATAGACCAATCCCGCTGCCATTGATCCCGCCAGCACCGCAATGTTTCCAGCCTGCATTTTATTTTTCCTGGCAAAAAATACCATCAATGCCGGGAAAACCACAAATCCGATATTTCTTGAATAAAAGAACTCTTCGTTAACACCGAATATGGCAGGGATTTTTGCAATGAGGCCTGCAACTAACGATGCTATAACGATAAAAACCAGGTCGTTGCGGCTGCCCCAGGAGATTTCATCATTGGCGAAGCTGAGCCGCTCATGCCAGAAACCAGCCAGGGCGTTTTCCTGCAATTCGGGATACAATGTTTTGAATGCGCGCTTGAATGTTGGCTTGTCTGCCCGGTACAACCTTTCCAGCTGACCAGGGTTGTCGAGATTTAACAGGATTTGATCTTTCATAAACAATGGCAGGATTGATTTAATAATCTAAAAGTACTTTGCACTACAAAGTAAATCATTTAAGAAGATATTTTCCAAACCGTTAGCAGATTTTTTTATGATTAAAAATTTAAGATTACTACGGGCACATAATCTTGGCATAGTGTTTTTGGCACCAGCATTCATACTCTGTTTCCCAGGCAACGAGGCCAGGAGCTGAGCACTCACTATCTTGCTCTAAAACGCGTAATTCATGGCAGGCCAGGCTAATTCATTTGATACTGATAATAACTTAGAAATACAACGTCTCAATCTCGCCCTTGAATCCGCTGGCATAGGTACTTGGGAACTGGATTTCCTGAGTAATAATATTCGTGTATGCCAACGGACCAAAAATCTTTTCCAGCTTGCCGGCAGCGATATCATTGACCTACAACTACTTCTGGATCAAATATATACGGAAGACGTCGTTGCATTTCATAACGAAATTTCCAATGCATTGCAGCAGCCTGCACCACATTCATTTTCCGTAAAACTTCGCACGACTGGTTGGCAAGGCCGTCGCTGGGTGCTTTGTAAAGCGCAATCGCACGCCACCGCTAATGGTGTGACCCGGCTGCTGGGCAGTTTCATCGACATTACGAATAATGTTGAGGATTCAACCGCAAAGACAGAAGCCCAGAAAGCATATGAAGAAAGTGAGGCGAAACTGAGAACTGTAATTGAATCCGCCCCGGCCGCAATAGGCTTGTTTGTGGGGCGTGACCTCATTGTGGAAATGCCCAACCAGGCATTTATTGATATAGTTGGAAAAGGACCGGATATTGTTGGACGGCCGCTGCGGGACGTAATGCCGGAACTGGAAAACCAGGCTTTCCTTAAAATACTGGACGATGTGTACACGACTGGTGTAACATTTCAAAGCTTTGGCACCCAGGTCAATATAGTTCAGCAGGGCGTGATGACTTTTAATAAATACGACATTACCTACTCCCCGGTATACGACCGAGATGGCAATGTATACGCAGTTCTGGACATCGCCATTGACGTCACCAACCGGGTTAACCTCGAAGAACGCATTAAAGAAAGCCAGATGCAGCTGCTGGAATTGTTTGAGCAGTCGCCGGTTGGCATCGCTATTATAGGTAAGGAAAATCTGACTTTTACAATGGCTAACCCTTTCTACGGAAGGCTGGTGGGCCGGAAACCGGAAGACATTATCGGCAAACCGCTGATGGAAGCCATTCCTGAAATTGAGGGACAAGGGTTTGACGCCCTGCTGCAAGGTGTGATTGACACCGGTGTTCCCTATATTTCAAAAGAGCAGCCTGTGGATCTTGCCATCGATGGCGTGATTCAAACCATTTATGTGGATCTGGCGTATCAGCCGCAGCGCGACCAAGCCGGTAACATTAACGGCGTATTCGTAGTTGCGACGGACATGACTAAACAGGTGTTAAGCCGGAAGCAGATTGAAGAAACCGAAACATTTTTGCGTGGCGCCATTGAACTGGCTGAGCTGGGCACCTACTCCATCGACCTGGCGACCGGCATTTTTGACTATTCCGACCGATTGAAATTTTGGTTCGGTGTTGAAAAGGAGGATACCATTACATTTGAAAAAGTATACGCTGCCATTTCCAAGGAGGATCTGCCGGCTGTTGTAGAAGCCGTAAACCGCGCCTTCGCTCCGGGATCAGACGGGCATTTCGACATGGAATATACCATGGATGCTGAGCAAACAGGTTTTGCCAGGATTCTTCATGCGCAAGGCAAAGTGCTTTATGACGAGAACGGAAAGCCGGTTAGTATGATCGGCACTGCGCAGGATGTGACGATCCAGCGGGAAATTAAGAATACGCTCGAAGCGCAGGTGCAACAGCGTACGCAGCAGCTTGAAGTGATGAACGAAGAGCTTGCATCTCTGAATGAGGAATACCGTGCAACCAATGATGAGCTTGCGGACTCGAATCTGTTGTTGCAGCAATCCAATGTGAATCTCCAGCAATTCGCTTACGTGGCTTCCCATGATTTACAGGAACCGCTCCGCAAGATCCAATCCTTTTCCGATCTGCTGGCAAAGCGATATTCAGAAAACCTGGGCGATGGCCTGACTTACCTGCAGCGTATGCAGAGTTCTGCCAAACGCATGTCCGATCTGATCGAAGACTTGCTATCCTTTTCGCGAATTACAGCTCATAATGAGGTCATTGAAAAAGTATTCCTCAATAAGGTTATCAATGATGTGCTGAATGATCTGGAATTGGTCATCACGGAAACATCCGCACAAATTTTCGTGCAGGACCTGCCTGTGATCGAAGGCGACCGGATGCAGTTGAACCAGCTGTTCCTTAACCTTATCAGTAACGCGCTGAAATTCAGGAAGCCGGATGTGCCGCCGGTAATCCAGATTACCGGAAAGATCCTTAATAATGCTCAGTTGCCCGCTTCTGCGAAGGTGTTGCGCACCTCTAATTTGTACTATCAGATAGAAGTTTCGGATAATGGGATCGGTTTTGAACAACAATATGCAGACCGGATATTCCAATTATTCCAGCGCCTGCACGGCAGAAGCCAGTATTCAGGCACGGGGATTGGGCTGGCCATTTGCGAACGGGTGGCAGCCAATCACGGCGGAAGCATTACCGTTACCAGTGAAGAAGGCGCGGGAGCAACATTCACTATTTTCCTGCCTGCCTGACAAATGCTTGCCTTACCGGCACAGTTATTATAAACTACGACTACTTGCCGCGCTTTTGCCGGTTACAACAAACTAAAAAATGAAAGATTATGGATTCGGAGCAAAAAACACAGGTGATTGAAATTGAGCGACAATTTAATGTAAGTGTGGAAGAACTTTTCAAAGCCTGGACTGAGGCGGAACATTTGAAACAATGGTGGCACCCGATGGGCGCTTCGCTTACGGATGTCAAAAATGAGCTGAAAGAAGGCGGCGCAGTAGAATATTACGTGGGCGATTCAGGTTTGGAAATTACAGGGACTTACAGTGAAGTTGTTCCAAACGAGAAGCTGGCCTACTCATGGGTCTGGAATATGAGTGATGAAGGATCTGAAAGTGGTTATAAACTGGATATCACATTTTCCCCTGATGGTGAAGGCAGCAAATTGAAAGTTGTGCAGGAAGGATTTTCCGGTCCTGAATTTCTGAAACCCCATGAAGAAGGCTGGGAAAAGGGCCTGGACGATCTGGAATCGTATCTTTCTTCCGGCACCGGCAAAACGGACTCGGACGCACAAAACTCCGGCGAGGTGAATGTTAACGCTCAGTCTGATAATGCTGGTCAGGATGCAACTGCCCAGGATAATTTAAAAAGTGCAGAAAACATGACCGACCGTTCCGGAGGCTATAACGAAGATCCCGACCAGGTAAAAGTAGGCGGTGGGTGATCGAATCCTGTCAAAAAACTGTTCTGCAATAAACGGCACAGAATTGTTGCTGTGCATTTGCAACATCAAAATCGGAATATATGAGTACTGAAAAAGCCATTTTGGCAGGAGGTTGCTTCTGGGGAGTAGAAGAACTTTTCAGACAACAACCAGGCGTTATTTCAACAGTGGTAGGATATACGGGCGGCGACGTTCCTAATGCGACTTACCGGAATCATGGAACACATGCGGAAGGAATCGAGATCGTATATGATCCTGAAAAACTAAGTTATCGCGCGCTTCTTGAATATTTTTTCCTGATCCATGATCCGACCACAAGGAATCGGCAGGGCAATGACATAGGGACTTCTTATCGATCAGCTATTTTTTACCTGGACGAAACGCAACGGGAAGTTGCAGAAACGTTGATCGCTGAAATGGAGGCATCGGGCATCTGGCCTGGAAAAATTGTTACGGAAGTTGTTCCTGCGGGTGATTTTTGGAATGCAGAAGAAGAACATCAGGATTACCTGCAAAAACATCCGGGAGGATATACCTGCCATTTTGAAAGACCCAGTTGGAAACTGAGTTAATTTCAAAACCAATGATAGCCAAAAAAGAATGGCCTTGAATGTAAATATTCAAGGCCATTCTTTTTTGGTATTACGTATTTCAAATCGGCAGAAGATCGCCTTTTGAATCTTCCATTTCTCCCACTTTCTGAATTACAAATGCCGCTACAAGGCCTCCTAGCAAATACCAGGCAACCGTCATTACTTTCGTTTCAGTTGTTTTGGTAACAGGCTTGTCGCTCAAGCCAAGTTTTTGTGTAAGACCCACAGCACCCAAGCCTGCAAAAAGACCATAACCCGCGCCGCGAAGCATCAAATGTTCTTTGGATCCTTTTCCAATCATGGCATAATACATGGCATTGCTCGCCAGGTCTGCCGCCAATGTCGTCCCAAACAGCGCCTTTCCGGTCGGAGCAGGTGCTCCCACCGCATGCAAAGATTTGGTTAATGCTTCCTCCCCTACCTTATCAATCCTGGGTGCTTTTGGTGACATTGTCTTGGCTACTTCATGAATGATATTAAGGACCAGGGCACCGGCCAGTCCACCAGCAAGACTTTTGATTTCAGGTTTCATATTACTTATCGTTGTTGATCAATAAATGATTTATCTAAAAACCGTTCCAGCGAGTCAAGCAGGCCATTATTTACTGGTAAGAAACCCGGTAGATCACGCCATTGGTATCATCAGAAAACAGCAGCGAGCCGTCTTTATGAACCGTAACTCCCACCAAGCGACCAAAATGCGCTTTGTTGTTGTTCATGATAAAGCCTGTCACGAAGTCGTCAAATCTTACGGGTTTCCCATTTTCGAAATGCATCCTTACGATCTTATACCCTACTGGCTCACTTCTGTTCCAGGAGCCGCGCATGGCAACAAACGCATCATTTTTATATTCACCCGGGAACATTGCACCTGAATAAAAGGCCATGGCCATCGGCGCTGAATGTGCCTGATAAGTCAGTGCGGGAAGCGTGGTCTTTTGAAGATATTGCTTGTAAGTTGTATCCCCCTTCGGGCGATCGCCGGGGTTGTATTTGCCTTCACCGTAAATGTACGGCCAGCCGTAATCCGCTCCCTGCGCGATCTGGTTCACCTCTTCCTTTTGCTCATCGTCTCCAAGCCAGTCGATGCCGTGGTCCATTCCCCAAAGCGCGTTGGTTTCGGGATGCCAGGCATAACCGATTGTATTACGAAGTCCTTTTGCAAATATTTTCCTGTTCGAGCCATCTTCCTCCGCTCTCAACATGGTTGCGTTTTCGGGATTTGGTTCAGGACAGGAGTTGCAGGTGCTGCCGACTGAAATGTACATTTTGTTATCAGGACCAAACGCAATCGTCCGGTTGGGATGCTGGCCTCCGTCAGGCAGATCGTCAATCAGGATTTTGGGAACTCCCAGTGTTCCGTCGCCATTCACATCAGCAACATATACTTCTCTAACTGCCACAATGTACATTTTGCCCTTGTGCAATGAGAGTCCGTGTGCCTGCTTAATGGTAGCGACTGTTTTTACACCGTCCGAAACACCGTCATTGTTGGCATCTGTCAGCAACATCACAATTCCGGCTTCGCGATCGGATGCATAAATGTGCCCGTTCGCATCAGCAACCAAAATCCTTGGTTTGCCAACGCCGTCAGCAAATTTGTTGATCTTAAACCCTGCGGGAACACGAAGCTGGGCAATGTTCGCATCGGTCGCGCCTTGTACGGCTGGATAAAATACGTAACCTTCAATTTGTGTTGACGTCGGTTCTTCGTCTGTTTCCGGGATGATCGAATCCCATAAGCTATCGCCGTCTTTGCAGCTGACAACCAGCGATGCCAGCATTATTGTCAGGACTGTCCCGAGCCTGAATGCTTTTAAAAATGGATAATCTTTCTTCCTGATCTTTTAGTTTTGAATTGATGACCGGTTTTCTGCGGTGGGGTTAACAATTATCGTACCCGACGAAACCGCACCAGCTATCAATCCAAAACTTTTATCCTGAAAAAAAGAATATCACAGCACCATCTTATTCACTCCGCAAACTTTTGACCGGGTTCATCAATGCTGCCTTAATGCTCTGGAAACTGACGGTCAGCAATGCAATGGAGGCGGCGATTAACCCGGCTAGTACAAACACCCACCAATCCATGGTCGTTTGATAAGCAAAATCCTGTAACCAGCTGTCCATTGCATACCAGGCAATGGGAGACGCCACAACGATGGCAATAAGTATTAATTTAAGAAAATCCTGTGAGAGCAATGCCACTACGCCGGTTACAGTTGCTCCAAGCACTTTTCGTACGCCGATTTCTTTTTTCCGCTGTTCGGCCATGAATGCAGATAAGCCGTAAAGACCAAGGCACGAGATGAAAATGGCCAGTCCGGCGAAAAGATTGAAAATGCTGCCCATTTGCTTCTCGCTCTGATACAGGTTGTCGAGGTCTTTATCCAGAAAACCATATGTGAAGGGATAGGCCGGATTGAGTTGCTGACTGATCTTTCCCAGCTCGCTGATGGCCGCTTCCGTACTGCCCGGCTTTGTACGGACCACAACTACGCCTCCCCATTTATTCAGCCGCAGTATCAGCGGTTCCATCGCGTATTGAAGCGATTTGAAATGAAAATCTTTCACAACCCCGATAATCGTTCCCTTCTCATCTGACATCGTAAGATTCTTCCCGACAGCGTTCTGAATGTTCATGCCCATGATCTGCATGGCTTTTTCATTGATCACATAATTGGCACTGTCACTTTTGAATTCGCTGGAAAAACTACGTCCTGCCAGGATTTTGGTTTTAAAAACCGATGTGAAATTTTCATCAACATTCAATGATGGAATGACGATCTGGTTGTTCGCAGTCTGCCCATCCCACACAACATCTGTCGAGCCCGAAATAAGCGCCGTTGGGAGGTCCGAAATAATTGAAAAATTTTCTGTCATCGGATTCTGGGCTAATGTGGTTTTTAATGCTTGTTGCTTTGCCCAGATGTCGCCCGTCATCGGCATGTAAAGGAGACTTGATTTGTCAAAACCAAGATTACGGTTTTTGATAAAATTCAATTGTTTGTAAACCACGGCGGTGCCGACCAGCAGCACAATCGCCACGACGAACTGCGTCACGACAAGCCCATTCCTGAACAGCAAATTCCCCCCGGCAACCCTCATTTTCCCTTTCAGCACTTTTACAGGCGCAAATCCCGACAGGAAAAGCGCAGGATAACTTCCGGCAATCAGACCGGTAAGAATGGCGATACCCGCCAGGCTCACCAACAATTTCCCATCCGTTAAATGAATTCCCAATTCCTTTCCGGTAAGATTTTTGAAAACAGGTAGAATAATGAAAACAATGCCGATGGCGATAAAAAGAGAGAGAAACGAGAAGATAAGAGACTCTCCTAAAAACTGAATAATCAGCTGATAACGACCTGCGCCTACAACCTTCCGCAATCCGACTTCCTTCGATCTGCGTTCGGAACGTGCCGTTGCCAGATTCATGAAGTTGATGCAGGCCACAGCCAGGATAAATAGGGCGACAACGAAAAATATATTGACATACTGCACATTACCATGTCCGGGCAAATCAATCTGTAAATTGGAGTGTAAATGGATATCCTGTAATGGCTGCAACTGGAAATCAACTTTCAATGTTTGGCCGCTGTCCTTACCGTGCGCAAAATGGATCTTGCTGATCTGTACACCTAATTTTTGCAAACCGGAAGGCGTAATGTCGGTATTTTCAGTCAGTCTGAAATAGGTATAAAAGTTGAAATTCCCCCAAACGTCGTTCTGCAAATCCCAGTCGGTTTTGGCCAGGGTTGCCATTGGGATAATGAAGTCGAATTGCAAATGTGAATTCGCAGGTGCATTGGCCAGAATGCCTGCAATGGTAAAATTTTCCTTATTGTTGATGCGGATGATCTGACCCAAGGCCTCCCCGTTTCCGTAATATTTTTTAGCCATCTCCTCCGTGATCAGCAGCGCACCCGGGTCTTTCAATGCGGTTGCGGCATTTCCTTTTAACAAGGGGAAAGAAAATACTTGCAGGAAATTAGAATCCGCGAAAAAGACACGTTTTTCCTGAAATTTCTTGTCACCTGCTTCCATCAGGTTGGTAACCGGCTTGCTGACCCTTACAGCAGTCTCAATCTGAGGCATTTGCGCCCGCAACCCTCCCGCCATTCCGGCAGGACTAACCGCCGCTTTGAAATCACCTGCCGCGCAGGTAAGCCTGACGAGACGGTTGGCGTGTGCATGAAAACGATCATAGCTAAGCTCATTTTGTACCCAAAGCAGGATGAGAATGCTGCATGCCATTCCGATGGAAAGTCCGGCAATGTTTAGGATGGAGTAAGCTTTTTGGCGGATAATGTTGCGCCAGGCGATTTTAAAGTAATTTTTTAACATGGCAGGGTTCAGGAAAAATGATTGTTCATAGTTGGTTTTACTTTGGCGGCGGCGAACAAATGGCGGCAGGACGGAAACTACATTCAGGACATAGCGCAGTATCGCCTGCGTTTTTCCGCTGCGAAGGACCCAGTACGCGTAAAGCTCGTCGAGATCTCCTTCCACTTCTTCGAGTGTGTTGTGCGGGTGCAGCCAGCGAAGCAATATTTTCGCCCAACGCGGAGGCTGTGGTGCATTCATAAGCCGATTGTTTTTAACGCGCCGTCCGGCATCAGATGCCAGAGCTTGTTGCGCAGCTGCTGAATGTCCTGCAGCGCGCGGCTTCCCAGTGTAGTAACTTTGAACAGCCGTTTCCTCCTCCCGCCCCGCTCCGTAGTTGCACCACCCAGTTCGGAGGTTACGAACCCCTTTTCTTCCAGCCGGATCAGCGTGTTATGGACCGCGCCGAACGTAACGACGCGGCCGGTATGCTCTTCAATTTCCTGGCTGACCGTCACGCCATAAGCCTGGCCATCCAGAATCACGATCATAAGCAACACCAGTTCTTCAAACTCTCCCAAATACGTTCGGCGCATACACCCGCATCATTAGTTTACATTTTATAGTACAAATACGTGCCAGTGACCGAAAACGGCCTTAGCACTTCGTAGAGAGCCCTTTTTAATTATTTCAAATCATTTTTTTGTCCGCAGAAGAACGGATCGTGTCCGATTATGAACAGTGGAAAGTGCGGGGGTTTGCCAGTGGTAATCTAGCCTCCTATCTTTTTAAATACATGTTCCTTATAAGAATCTCCTATTGGAATGACAGCATGATCAATAAAAATCCGCTGGCGTTCGATAAACTGAATCTTGGTGAGGGCCACGAGGTAGGATTTGTGCACGCGCATGAAATAGGCTTCGGGGAGGCTCTCTTCAAATTTAGCCAGGGTCGTCAGCGTAAGTAATTTTTCGGAACGCGTGACGACGGTCGTGTAATCTTTGCCGCCTTGCAGGTAAAGCAGATCCTGATGATCCACCTTGACAAGCTTATGCTCAGTTTTTATAAAAATGACTCCAAAATCAGTTTTCGTGGGATTTTCCAATGCAATGTTGGAAGCACCGGCTGCTTCATTTGTTATAAATAACCTTTGCATTTTTTGAACCGAGCGCAGGAAACGGTCAAACGATATGGGTTTCAGCAGATAATCGATCACATCATAGTCGTATCCTTCCAACGCATATTGCGTGTAGGCCGTGGTTAAAACCACTTTTGACTGTCCCGCCAATTGTTTCAAAAACTGGATCCCGGTCAAATCGGGCATTTGAATATCCAGGAAAATGAGGTCAATATCATGGTTCTGCGCGAAAACGAGCCCTTCGACTGCGTCGGTTGTGGTCATGATAAGATCCAGTTGCTTCATCTTATGCGCATGGCTTTCGATCACCCGCAATGCCATGGGTTCGTCATCAATCGCGATGGCTCTTATTACCTGTCCGTTCACTGTTCTGAGCGTTAATCCGGGTTAAATTTAATCTGCCTTTACCGCGTTTACATTGATTTCCAGCAAAGTATGAAATTGATCTGCTTCCTGCCAGACCCGGAGCATATGTTTGCCGGGATAGAGCAATGCCAACCTCCTTTCCACATTTTTCAATCCTATTCCGCCAGCTGTATCACGATTTTGAAATGTGATCTGATTGCTTGTTTCGAAACGTAACGCTTGGCCTGATATTGAGAGGCTGATATGCACTGGAAATGCCGGGTCCCGTAACTGGCCGTGCTTAAAAGCGTTTTCTACAAAGGTTATAGAGAGCAAGGGCGCTATCATAATCCCGTTTACATTTCCTTCCAACGTAAAGTTAACGTACGTTTCAGCGGGATAGCGCAATTTTTCCAGTTCAATAAAGCCAGTCAGATATTCGATCTCGCGATCGACCGGAACAAGAGTTTCATTCGATTCATACAGCATATAACGCATCATCTCGCCCAGCCGCAAAATAACATCCGGTGTCCGTTCTGGTTCGGAGAGCGACAAACCGTACAGATTGTTCATCGTGTTGAAAAGAAAGTGCGGGTTAAGCTGGGCTTTCAAATAAGCCAGCTCCATAACCAGTTTCTCACGTCGCATGGATTCGTGGCGAAAATAATCATTGACGGTTTTAAGCAAAAAACACAAAAAGATCCCCAACGCACTGAAAAATACATTCTCTCCAAAATAATCCCAGATTCCAATCCCTCTGGGATATTGCCAGATATCGAAAACAGGTCCGAGAAAAAGCTGCTCAACAATGTAGCGGACCAGCACATCCATTGCAATAAGTATCATGAGCGCCAACACGGCCAAGCCATATTGATGGTGCTGGAAAAGACGATCAAAAACCCAGAGACTGAAATAGCACATCAAAATGGTTCGTCCATAACCTACCGGCGTGAAAGGATCGGTAAGATCTGCCAGAAAAAGCGGCATTCGCAGATTTCCTTCTGCCGCATCCCACAAACGACATCACTTTTGTGTAAACAAAAAAGCTAATCATATGTATAATTTCAAATTACTCAGGCTGCTAGCCCTTGCCTTTTTCCTTTGTACACCAACATTTGCCTGCACAGTGTTCACAGCATCCGATGGCAGAACCACACTGGTCGGTAACAATGAAGATTCCAGTCCTTCCCTGAAAACATTTTTATGGTTTTACCCTGGCAAAAAGCAAAAGAACGGGTTTGTAACCTGGGGTGTAAAGGAAAAGCTCCCGGAAGGCGGCATGAATGACAAAGGATTATTTTGGGATGCAGCCGCGCTTATGCAGGAAATCCCGATCAAGCGTGATGCTGCTAAGCCCGATTTTGAAGGATATTTTGTCAATAAAGCACTGGCAGAATGTGCCACAGTGGACGAAGTGATCCGTCTGGTGAAGCGGTTCAATCTGGTTTGGCAGGAGCGCGCACAGGTTTTGGTGGCAGATGCAAGTGGCGACTACGCCCTGATTCACGCTAACTACATCATCCGCAAATCGGATCAGCGCAGGAATTACCAGGCCGTTACCAATTTCAGTTTACATTATGGAACGGCCAACCAGGAGCCCTGCCAACGTTACAATACGGCCGAAATGTTGCTAGGGAAAAATTTGGTTTCGGTTCCGCTTTTTAAAGAAATCTTGTCCAAGACTGCGCAACGTGCGATTGACAATGCAACGATCTATTCGCAAATTGCCGATTTAAAAAATGGTCGGTTTTATCTTTATCAGCATCACGATTTCGAAGAAGAACTTGTCATTTCCCTGGCGTATGAGCTAAAAAAAGGGAAGCATCAAACGGAGATCAAAAAGCTCTTCAAGGCTGACAGGAAAATCTCCGGCACCCGGTCCTGACTTTTTAAAACCCTTTTGCCAATTGACGCAACGCACCCGCATATTTGTCATAATCGGCACCTGCTTGTTTCCCGGATTTCTTTCAACTTTGCAACATACTAATTCACTAAAAAAAACCAAAAACGATTATGGAAACCGCAGCTCAAAAAATCACCGTCGAAACAACTATTAATGCGCCTGTTGCGAAAGTCTGGGAACATTTTAATGCACCTGAACACATTACGCAATGGTGTTTTGCATCGGACGACTGGCATGCGCCGTCGGCAGAAAACGATGTCCGCACCGGCGGCAAATTCAGGACCACAATGGCTGCAAAAGACGGCAGTTTCAGCTTCGACTTTGGTGGGGTTTATTCCAATGTTGTTCCGCAAAGTGTGATCGAATATGGTATGGAAGATGGTAGAACAGTGCAGGTAACATTCACAGAAAATGGCGACAGCACCACAGTAACGGAAATTTTTGATGCTGAACAGACCAACCCGGCAGATATGCAGCGGGATGGCTGGCAGGCGATCCTCAATAATTTCAAGAAACACGTGGAAGCGAATTGAATTTATTCTGCCAGCCCAATAATGTATTCAGAATCAAAGATTTTGGAACAATTATTGTAGACTTCTGCAAAACATTCATTCATTATGGAAAACGTGAAAGCGATTGTTAAGCAGGTGATCAAAATCTGGCGTCTTTACAAAACGCAGCAGAAAATGTTGACCGTGACCATGGGGCAGGAAATTCCGTTTTCGCTAAGAAAGTTACTAAGCCAGGATTATATGGTTTGTTCCTTGTTCAAAAAGGAAATGGCCAACTTCTACGATGCGCTCAAATGCCACATGCGGGATGCCTGTATCCTGGATTCAGACAGCAAACCGATCACGATCGACAACCGGCACGGTAACTTTGATCTGGCACTGGCCGAGATCATTGCCGTGCATCAAAAAATCATAGCCGAGTACGATGTTCTGCTGGAACTGGCAGAAAATTCAGACCTTAATACGTCACCATTGAAGCAGCACCGGAAGCAGATGGCTTTTATGATCGACGAAATAGAAGCCCAGTCGAATGGTGCGCCGGCAGGAGAAGAGACCATGTTGCTTTAAGCAGCATGGTCTTTTTCCATTTATACACCTTCCTATTTTGTAACGATCTCAACCTCTCCCCCGTTTTTGAAGAGGTCGTGGGGAATCAAATAACCTTTATTTTCCTTTCCGTTAACACTAATAGCCGTGATCGCCCGCCCGCTGCCCGGCTTTTTAATGGTAATGGTCTTCCCATTGCTTGTCCGCCATTTCACTTCGATTACAATATGGATTTAGGCTAATTTTCTTTGTATAGGTGGCTTATAAAGGTAAGTCTGAATTCGTTTTCCGCATCGGGCCGGCTATCCTTTTAAGTCTTTTGGCAAAAATCCGAATTTACGCTTGAATGCGGCTGTGAAATGCTGCGGATTTTTATATCCTGCCAATGCGGCTATTTCAGCAATAGAAGCTGCATCGCTTCTGTCCTGGATTCTTTGCCGGGCTTCTTCGAGACGGATATCTGTGATAAACCCAAAAATGGTCGTTCCAAATAATTCTTTAAAACCTTCCTGCAATTTGGTGCGATTAATGCCTGCGGTTTTGGAAAGCTCTTCAATGGAATGAGGATTGTGAATATTTGCAAGCAAAAGCGCCCTTACCTCGTTCAATTTATCAATGTCCATTTTCTTTAAGACCTTCTTTCCCGCCGGCAACGCGTTGATCTGACTGATCTGCAAGGTGAGCAGCTCAACGACCTTTGCTTCAATAAACAGTCTTCGCAATGTGCCTGAGAGGCTGCATTCCTCGATTTGTGCGAGGATTTGCTTCATAGGACGTGTAATCGGAAAGCTCCGGTTACCCATGATCGCAGGCAGATTTATTTCAATGTTTTTGCCAAAATCGCGTAGGATTTCAAGATCATTATGAAGAACGCGTTTCAGGAAATCGAGCGAAAGCTCAATCTCAATGCTGTCCGGACCAGACTGTTTCAGAAGATTCGCCTTGCTGTGTGATCCGGGGTAAAATAGCAGGGAATGTGAGCCGCCGCTTTCGAAATGCATTCGCAGATAGGGGAAATCGCTTTCCGATGTGTGTGTAAGATCATTATCTAAAAAAATTTTCATCCGAAACTCCTGCTTTTAGCGTCATTAAAAGTGCATATGGCGTTAACCGCCCGAGTCAACCCACCCGTAGCTTTGCACTTATTTTTAAACAGTCTTAATTAACAAATTTATACACAGTTGACAAAATCTCTCCCAGTCCTTCCACTTTTATTTATAATGCTGCTTTTTATGCGGTTGCCAGCGGCTGGTCAGGAAACAACTGTTATTTCCGGAATTGTACAGGATGGTCAGGGAAATCCTTTACCCGGCGCCTCTGTAACTGTGATGAACACAGTTAACGGCACGCTAACTGACAGCCTTGGCGCATTCCGGATTACAGTGCCTGCTATGGAGTCGTATAAAATTGACATACAACACATTGGCTTTAAAAAACTAACGCGCACTATTGCCCAGAAAGACATCAGAAAAGGCAGTATTACTTTCACATTGCTCGACGACCAAACCCAGCTTTCGGAGGTGCAGGTGATGGGGCAATCCGAAACCCAGCAAGCAAAACTGCAACCGATCAAGGCCGAGGTGATCAATACCAAAGCAGTTCAGCAGCAACCTTCATCATTGGTTGAACTCATGAACCGCTCGGCGGGGATCCGCATCCGACAAACAGGTGGACTAGGTTCCAATTCCGGACTCATGATGAATGGTTTTCAGGATCGCGCCATCAAAAATTTCCGTGACGGCATTCCGCTTGATTATCTGGGCGCTGGATACAACATTTCGCTCGTGCCGGTGAATATGCTCGAACGCGTGGAAGTGTATAAAGGTGTACTACCGACTGCGTTAGGCGCAGACGCGTTGGGCGGGGCGGTGAATATGGTTACCAAAAAGTCGCTTTACCGTTATGCGGAAGCATCTTATGAAATTGCCTCCTTTAACACCCACCGGGCATCATTAAACGCATTATACAGCGACACGACCCGCCACTTTTTCGTGGGCGCAGACGCATTTCTAAACCGCTCCGATAACAATTACAAAGTGGATGTGACTGTTACAGACCAGGAAACAGCTGCACGTACGCCGGCCACAGTGCGTTTGTTCCACAATCAGTTTACCAACTATTATACAGAAGGTTATGCAGGATTGACCAATTTAAGCTGGGTTGATGAGCTTCGCGTGGGCGTGACCTGGTTTCACATTAACAGGCAGAATCAATATGGCGCAAGCATGTCGCAGCCATTTGGCGCGTCGGTTAGCAGGCAGCATTCGGTGATTCCCACGCTTCGCTATCGCAAGAAGTTTGGCCGGCTTGGGATTGATCAGTTCCTCACCGCCAGCAACATTCATACTGCGCAAGTCGACACAGCAAGAGGCACTTACGACTGGTATGGCAGGTTTATTCCCAGTCCTTCCCGCCTGGGCGAAATTTCAATGCAGGGAAGCTTGTCCGACATAAAATTCTCCTATTTCACTTCACGGACCCATTTGAGCTATCAAGCTGCGGAAAATCATCTTGTGGAATTTAATGTGGTTTCTACGAACATTGGTCGCACCGGAACCGACCCGATGGGGTTAACATTGCCTGGGACCGGCCAGGATATTTTATCACTTCCTGCCAAATACTACAAAATTATCGGCGCTGCGGGCGTTCAATCCGTTTTCCTGAACGGGAAACTTACCAACAACCTGATTGCGAAATTCTTTCATTACAATACGTCAACCATCAATGTTGACATGTACGGAACTGCGCTTGGCGAACACAGGTCTACTTCGGAAAATAGCTTCGGCATTGCGGAAGCAGTGAAGTTTGCATTGACAGGCAATACTTTTTTGCGGTTTTCGGCGGAGGCTGCTACACGCTTGCCTGAGCAGGATGAAATGTTTGGGGACGGGAATTTCCATCGCTCCAATTTCCTGCTCACACCCGAGAAAAGCACCAATATCAATCTGGGCTTCCGGACAGAAAAAAGAAATGCTTACAGCCTGGAAGTCAACACTTTTTACCGCATTACCAAAGATCTGATCCTGAAAGTCCCGATTGATTTTTTGTTTACCCAAAACCAAAATGTTGAAAATGTAAAAGGACTTGGCCTTGAAGCTGACTTAACCGTGTCCCTGAATCGCTGGCTGCGGGCGAACGGCAATTTCACTTACCAGGATTTCCGCCTGTTTAACACGCAAAACCGGCAGACTGAAAAGGCCAGGCTGCGCAATACGCCCTATTTCTTTGCTAACCTGGGTTTGAACAGCACGCTTAACCACATTGGGAACAACGGGAAAATCCACCTGTATTACTTCTTCACATTTGTACGGGAATATTACCTGAATTACGTCCCCAAAAACCTCGAACCCGACGGTTTCCTGGGGTTATGGGGCAAAGCGAAGTTCGATGCGCCCAACATTATCCCGAACCAGGGCCTGCACTCGGCAGGGTTCACTTATCATCCCGGCGGAGAGCACTTTTCTATTGGTTTTCAGGCCAAAAACTTCCTGAATGCCCGCATCTATGACAACTTCCGCATTCAGAATGCGGGCCGCAGCTTACACTTGAAACTTAATTATACCCTCAAATAAATTCCAGTTTTTTATTAAATCCAATGTTATGAAAACCCCTTTATTCAAGTATCTGTTCTACTTTTTCGCTGCCTCCACATTCATCGGATGCTCGTCCGATGACGACATTGACGGGCCGACGCCCGAGGAAAAAGACAAGTTCATATTAATGACCACCACATCGCGTTTCGATGCAGGTTTCATCACGCCGCTTAGCGGATTTCCGTCGGGAAGTATTCAAAACAACAACACAAAAACATTGCAGGTTGTAAGTGCCTTTGGTTTCCGCACTTTCAAAAACTGGCTTTTCAACCGGTCCAATGCCGCCGGCGATGTGGGTTTGCAAAAATATACGGTTAACGCTGACGGCAGCCTCAAAGATGAGGGCTTCATCGCTGGTTCCTCTCAATATCTGGTTGTAAACGAGACTTCTGGTTATTATCTGGACGTAACGCGCGGAACGTTGAAATTACAGAAGTTCAATCCCACCACGATGTTGCGGACGGGTGAAGTGGATCTGTCTGTTGTGAAGAAAGATGGCGTTGAATATCAGGCAGTAGGCCAGCATACCATTGCTGCGAAAGAAGGGAAATTATTCGTTGGGATCACGTACGGCACCAAGAAGGATGGCGGTTATGGCGATGACGTTTTCAATGCAGTCGAATTTGCGGTGGTGGATCTGGCGACAGATAAATATGAGAAAACGATCAAATATGATGGTTTGAAGAGCATCGGCTGGGGATCATCGGGAAACAAAATGTGGTCAATCGGAGATGATGGCGCTTTATATCTTTACAGCACGGGACTGGGAAATTCTGCGTTTTCGAATCCGTCCATCATCCGTATCAAAAAGGGCGAAACCGATTTTGACAAGACCTGGGTATTTTCTACAAAAGCGCTGAAAGCGGGAAACTCCATTGCAACAGCATTGGTAAAAGGCGGAAAATTATATTTTGAAATGGCTACGGTGCCGCTTAAAACAGACTATTCCAATCTTACCGCGAGTATTTTTGAATACTATACTTACGATATGACTTCAAAACAGATTACTAAAATTGAAGGAATGCCGCTGCATGATTATGCATATGCTAATGAGCAGGCCATCACTGAAATTGATGGTAAAGTTTACCTGTGGGTACGGAACGGCACGGTAACAACCAGCGGCACCACCACCGTAACCACCGTGAATGAAGATGGATATTATGTTGTAGACGGCAACAAAGCAACCTCTGTGTTCAAAGTTGCTCATGACGGATCCATTCAAGGATTTGCAAAACTGAGTGAATAATTAATCAACCAAAACAGCATTCAACAATATGAGCTCTGTCAAAAAAATCCAGACCTGGTTCCAGATCCACAAATGGACGAGCCTGATATGCACGGCATTTTTGCTTATGCTTTGCCTTACCGGTCTTCCGCTGATCTTCCATGAAGAAATCGAAGAGCTGGAAGGCAAGCCGCACATGGCGAAACAAGTGCCCGCAGGAACGCCCAAGGCCAGCCTGGACAAACTGGCAGAAACGGCATTGGCCACTTATTCGAAAAAGGTGATCCGTTACGTCTACTGGGATGAACATGAGCCAAACACAACCGCATTCAGTCTTTCGGATTCCATCAACGCGGCACCGGATAATTACACAACGGTGATCGTGGATGACCATACGGCTGAGGTTTTGGAAACACCCAATTATCAGGAAGGTTTCATGTATATCATGTTCCAGATGCACGTGGATATGTTTATGGGAATCGGCGGCAAATTATTCCTCGGCGTAATGGGGTTGTTATTTATAGCAGCCATTGTCTCCGGCATCATGCTATACGGCCCGATCATGAAACGGTTTGATTTCGGTATGATCCGGACGGCGCGCTCAACCCGGCTCAAATGGCTTGACCTGCATAACTTACTTGGTGTGGTGACCATCGTATGGGGAGTTGTTGTAGGCTTTACGGGTGTTATTAACACGGCCTCGGAGATTGTGCTGGGCCTCTGGCAGCAGGGTCAGCTTGCAGAAATGACGGCGCCTTACATCACTGCATCACCCTTGTCAGGAAAATTAAGTTCAGTAGATCAGGCTGTTACATTGACCAAACAAGCAGCCCCAGGCATGGAACCGTCCCTGATCGCTTACCCCGGAACTCCGTTTTCAAGCAAACACCATTATGCAGTTTTTGTAAAAGGAAATACACCTTTGACGAAGCGCATTATTAAACCAGCTCTGATCGATGCTAAAAAGGGAGTGCTGACGGACCTGCGCGATATGCCATGGTTTGTAAATGCCCTGTTCATTTCCCAGCCATTGCATTTTGGGGATTATGGCGGACTGCCGCTTAAAATCATCTGGGCGCTGTTTGATATTGCCACTATTGTGATCCTGGGCAGCGGATTATACTTGTGGTTTGCACGAAATAAAGCCACAAAAGCGCACATCAAAAGGCTGGACAAAAATGATACTGAAATCCTGACAGTTCAGGCGCATAGTGAAAATGTTTAACTTCAAATGTACCGGATTATGGTAAAAAGTGTTTTCTGGAAAGTCTGGGGACTTCCCATCATTATCGGAATTTTATCTGCAATAGGACTGTTATCGGCGCTCACGGGAGACGGTTTCTATGACTTGCTGTCCTGGCTTACTCTGGGCATTCCGGTGGTTCTGGCAGTTTGGTATTTGGTAAAACCAAAGAAAAACCCAACCATAGGCCGGGCTAGATAAATGTTGTTCTGGCTGAAAAATAGTCGAATAGACTCCGCTATATCCTTGCGGGGTCTATTTGCTTTATGAGGTGTTTAAAATAAGCTTGCGTACTCTTTGGGCATTGTCTTAAGTTCTTTGATCAGGATGTCACGATAGAATACTTCTGCGGCTTCACTTTGCAGCTGGATTTTCCCGCTGGTCATTGGCACATTCTTACCGTCCGGTGTAATGTAACGCGAATTATTGAGCACCATAACCACGTGGCCGTTAACGATATGCAAACTTTTTCCTTCAAAGCAAATCAGTTCAAGCGTCGTCCATTCGCCAGCGGGACTTTCGTGGTTTTCAGAGCGCATGCAATAGTAATCGCTTCCTGTTTTGAATGTACCAAAGGGTTGTTTATGATCCGCAACCCGGTTCATTACGCCTTCCGAGGGAAAAGATCGAATATCGATGGCCGAATTGGCCTGGCACCAAAAATCTCCCATATGCCCTTCCATAATCTGGAATTCCTGGGAAAGCATCCATGAGCGCCAGTATTCAGCACCTGCTTCGCCATTGGAATGATATAAAATACCCGAGTCGCGGAGCTTGTCTTTTCGCGGCTCATATTTTTTCTCGCCCCACTTCATTTGGAGTTTGAGATGGTAATTTTTGTAGGATTTTTTGGTAAACAAACAGCCGTAAGTCTCGCCGCTTACGTGTAATACCGGGGATCCGGACGTATTATCTACTGAGAAAACCCTCCCGTTATCTTTGTTATAGCCAATGGGCGCAATGGGTTTTCCGCTCGCATCAGTTGGTACTTTTCCATTATAACCGGGCTTGTGATTGTAGCTCAGATAATTTTCCCACTGCGAAAGGTCTTTATCAAGCATCGGGGTCCACTCGTCTGCATTACGCATGGAAAACAGAGTGCATATCGCGATTATCGCTGTTAATGTGAGTAGTAAAGGTCTCATAATTTGATTTCGTCTGGTCGGTTGATTGGTTTTATGGACACAAATTTAGAAACGACTCCGCCGATCCTATTGTAAAAATCCATTGTTAATTGGTATGTTTATGGTGTTCTTAAAACCCCATGAAACGCTACGTCCTTCATTCACCATTCAGCATTTATCATTTCGAGGCCGAAACCTGGACGCACTCGGTCCATAAGCATACGTATTTTGAGATTATTTTTATACTGAAAGGAAATGGTGTCCACCATATCAATGGCAATGCGTTCCAATATGCCGAAGGAGATGTTTTTCTGCTTGGCCCGGAGGATTTTCATCATTTCGACATTCAGGAGCCGACGGAATTCAGCTTTGTCCGTTTCAATGAGTCTATTCAGAAGCAGCTGCCTGGCGATAAGGAGCGCCCCTGGCAGCCGGTGATCCGGAATTTGCTGAACACCTCATCGCAGAGCCGCGGATCAATTGTTACGGATAAGCAGGAGAAACAGAAGCTGCATCATTTGCTGGCGGTCCTGGAAACAGAATCAGCCAATGACCAGTCACAGTATTTTGAGATCATCCGCGATAGTCTTATGCGCAGCATGCTCATTATCCTGGCACGCAACCTGTTCAGTCAGACGCCCGGAAAGCCCGTTACGAAGGACTCGATAGAAGCGATTTTAATGTATATCCGGCAGCACATTTACCGGCCCGAAGAACTCACTATTGAACATCTGGCCGAAACTTTCCATTATGCGCCTGCTTATATCAGCCTCTTTTTCAAGAGGCAAACCGGCGAATCTTTAAAACAATACATTATCAAGCACAGGATCAAACTCATAGAAGCGCGCCTGCTGTACAGCCAGCTTACCCTGAGTGAAATTGCTGACGAGTTCAGCTATACGGACGAAAGCCATCTTTGTAAACAGTTCCGAAAATACACCGGCGCTACGCCGACTGCTTTCCGGATGCGGATGTGAAATAATGCTGCCGTTCAGGTGAACTTGATTTTTTTCACGGCAAATGCAGTCATTCGCAGCAAAAGCCACCCATGCTTGAAGCGCGAAATGTTCGTTTCACCATATGTGCGGGCGCGGTAACGGATCGGGATCTCGACAAATTTCAGGTTTAACTTGGCAGCACCGAAAATCAGGTCGAAATCGCCGAACGGATCAAAATCCCCGAAATAAGCCCTGTTAGCGGCTAGTTTCAGGTAATTTTCCCTTGAAATCACTTTGGTACCACACAATGTATCCTTCAAGTTCTGGCCCAAAAGCCATGAAAATGCCAGGCTGAAAAACTTGTTACCCAGGAGGTTCAGGAAACGCATTGCCTCCTTTTCCATAGGATACACCAGCCGTGAACCATTGATATATTCCCCTTTCCCCGAAGCAATGGCATTGAAAAACTTGGGAAGTTCCTCGGGCGCTACGGTCATATCGGCATCCAGGATCATCAGAATGTCCCCGCTCGCCACGCTATAACCCTTCCTGACTGCGTCTCCCTTGCCTTTGCCCGTTTGCTGCGCCCATTTAATGTCCCTGAATCCGCTATAATGAGCGCCCAACCGCTCGATCTCAGGCCAGGTTTGGTCCGTGGAATTGCCTTCTATAAAAATCAGTTCTGTATGACGGCCCATCTCCGGTGTGCGCTGCATGAGGGCTTCAATGTTGCCTTTTTCGTTGCGGGCAGGAATAATAACGCTTACGCTCATCGCACCGGCAGGCTTTACGGGCACGCGCTCGCTCCTGGCTACCAGGCAAGTAATCAGTCCCAGGGCATTAATGATGGGCAGATTTGCTACATACCGGTTCAGGAAATCGGATAGAAAGGGAATGTATCTGGGAAAGATCATCTTCTTGTCGTGGCTGATCAGATCGAAATCCGAGAGATTGAGGAGCGAGATAATGTCGCTGATATCTAGCCAGTTCTGACGTTTCTGGGGCATTTTCAGACCAAGCTTTTCTGCAAGGTTCAGCAATGGCCTCCATATGAAATTGGTGGAGGTGATCACCAGGCGGGTTTGCGGAGTGAATACTTTGTGAACTGCTTCAAACACCATTTGAACGTCCCTGAAACCTCCTATTGTATCACTGATGATCACGTAATCGAAGGTTTCGTTCAACGATAAATGTTCCGCACCCATTTCCAGATAGGTGTTGCCCGGGCGATGGATTCTGGCAAAACGGATCATTTCGTCCGAGAGGTCAATGCCGACGCCCCTTGCCGGCCGCAGTTGTTCCA
This sequence comes from Dyadobacter chenhuakuii, assembly GCF_023821985.2. NCBI lineage: Bacteria > Pseudomonadati > Bacteroidota > Cytophagia > Cytophagales > Spirosomataceae > Dyadobacter > Dyadobacter chenhuakuii. Next base: position 1,876,753 of record NZ_CP098805.1, read on the forward strand.
GCAGATAGCCTGTGCCGCAACCAATTTCCAGCACGGAGGATCCTTCCGGCACAATGAATTTTAAATGCTTTACCAAAGTCCGATGGTAATACGCGTTTTTTCTGATCCATTTTTCTCTTGTCTCCCCTGTCATTTGAAGTGCAGTTTATACCAGCCGGGATCGGCCAGAATCAAAAGATGCTCATTGGGAATAATTCGGTAATCACTGCCAGGGAATGTGCGGTAAAAGCCGCTTTTGACCAAATCCCTTTCGTAGACATAAAGAAGGGGCTTGCCAAGCACATGGAGCGGGTATTTTCCACCGTAATCCCAGAAGCTTGGATAAACATTTTCGAAATAGCGTATGTGCTGAAACGGAACAATCACCTCCGAGCCGGGCGGCAGCTTTCCTGCCAGATCATGGAGTTCATTGGCAATGCCATCCGGGTAGGGATTCAGTCCGAGGCGTGTTTTCATCATGTAAGATACATTGGCACTTAACCGGGCAGGCCTGGATTCGAATGTGAAATGATGCGCAACCAAAAACGGCGCCATAACAAACTGCAACACGCAGCCCGCCAGCGTCCAGGACATTGCATTTTGACCTCTTAACATGCCTGACAGCGGGAACCGGTGACTCAAAAACAGGAAAGCGCCAAACATGAAAGCCCACAGACCGCTTATCCTTGGCGGGTAAGAGATCCCCGGATAAATGGTTGGAAAGTAATATAGCGACTCCACAGCAAACATCACAAACAAAACCAAATAACAACCTGCCAACAACCCGATAATGAGACGCTTACGCGAAAATGTACGAAGCCAAGGGACAAAAGGAATCAGTCCCAAACCAAAAGTCAATAACCCGACCATGCCCGAAAACAGAACATAATAAACGAACGTCATGTTAAACTGAACCTTTGCAAACGCCTGGGCAAGACGGCTCGTTTGCGGTCCGTTTAAATGCGAAAGCCACCATAATCCAAGCGCAAACAATGTAAGAGAGATGCCGGTGATAGTCACATTTTTCCTGTTTAATAGATAGCTCAAAACCGGTTTGCCCGGATTGCGAAGGACCAGATCCACCACCGAGCAAAACAATAACAAACAGCAAATGAGCACAATAGCAGACTCTTTGACCAAAAATGCGAGTGACAGCCACACCAGGCTCATCCCCCACTTCCGTTGTCCCAGACTTAATGCAAGCAAAGCGAGCAGCGGAATCAGGTATTGCTCGGGATGCCAGCCGAAATAATCCAGATACATGAAATACGCCATCGGCCCAAAAACGTAGCACAGGACCGTGAGCCAGGAGGCACGGCTTTCCAACGCATTAAAGTCCGGGAGGCTTCGATAATATTTCCAAAAAAAAACGCCAACCAGACATACATAAGCCATAAAAAGCCCATAAACGCCCATCGGTTTGGTAAAAATGCCTGCAAGGGGAATAAGATAATAGTTATGCTGCAGCGCATGGTTTCCGTAGATCGTATCAAACAGCAATGGCCGCCCTTCCAACCAGCCCCTGCTCAATTGCAGGATCACCATGCCGTCGGGATACTGCTCAGGGCTTGTTTGAAATTGGAACACTTTGAGTAAATACCACAAAATACAGCCCGCAATGGGAAGCATAATGAGGAACGCATTGGTATATCGGCTCATAGGTATGCTTAAAAGGTCGATTATCAAGCACTAATACTCCCAATCCTTTTTATACTTTTTAATAGTTTTTAGCATTTCTTTCAAGTTGAGCGTCCGGGTGCCCGATACCTTTGTCAACAGAAAATTAAAACAAGTTCAACCATTTTAGTTATGAAACCTTATCAATTGAAAACAAAGATCAGAAATGCAGCCATATTTGCCTGCATCGCACTCATGTCCGCATGCAACGACAGTGACGAACCGGAAACACCTTCGCCATCGCTCAACTTTACGGAAGTGAAAGGCAGCGGGGACATTACCTCGCAGATTGCGGCTTTCAGAACATTACTCGGAGACCAACTGAACACCACACCAAACCAGAACGCCGGACGCAGGGAGATTAACTGGGATGCTGTGCCTGATAATCAAACCAATACAGACAATTTCCCTGGCGATTTTTTTAATAGCACAGATCCCGCCGTTGCCGCCGGCAGAAAGCGCGGCGCTATTTTCTCTACTCCGGGCAAAGGATTACGGATCAGCGACAAGGATTTTAGCGACCTGGTTTCCAGTTACGGCGAGCAGTTCAGCTCATTCAGTCCTGCCCGCACATTCGCAGCGGTAGGAAGCAACAAAATGGACGTGACTTTCAAAGTTCCGGGCACAGCTACCAACGCGTTTGTGAAGGGTTTCGGCGTCGTATTATCGGATGTAGACCAGGCCAATTCGACTACGCTTGAATTCTTTGAAGGAGACAAAAGTCTGGGCAAATTCAAAGCGCCTATCCGCAAGGATGCCAACGGATTTTCGTTCCTGGGCGTCGTTTTCCCCGACAGCAAGATCACAAGAGTGACCATTACCACCGGCTCAGCGGCGATCAGCAACAAATATGCCGACAATGCTGAAAATGACCTGGTGATCATGGACGATTTCTTTTACAGCGAGCCGTTGGCGCAGTAACCGAAAACCGATAATTGAAAGCAAAAAGCCGTCAGGTCTGTGGACCGGGCGGCTTTTGCTTGGATTACCATTTTTACTTAACAGATGTTTACTTAACAGATGATTCTTTCTGGTTTTGCGGGAAAAGCGCTTTGGCCATTTCTAAATGGTGCTTTAAAGCCGGGATTTTGGAATCCGCCCACTTTTTAAAATCGGGATCTTTTCCTTCGTTGGATTCTGATTGAAACAAGCCGATCGTTTCTTCGTGAGAAGCAATCATCATATTCATGTAAAGCATATCAAACTGCTCGCCGGATTGCGCATTCAGGCTGTCGTACATTTGCTGCTTGGCAGTGCTGAGCTGCGTTGGAATGCTCACTTGCTTTTTGCCTGCGAGCGCTTTCAGCTCATTATTAACCTTCGTATGGTCTTTAATCATCGATTTGCCAAAATCCTTGCACTTCGCAGCAGTGGCCTTCTTTACAGCAAGTTCACCTAGTTTCACTTCAAGCATCCCGCCATCAGCGGCCGCCAGCACGAACTTCGCGTCCGGTGAGTCTGTTTCAAAGCGGTCTGAAAATGCCAGCACGGCGCTTAGCAATACGCAAGTCACTAATAATAAAATCGCTTTCATCTGAAAATCTGGTTCAAGTTTGAAAATCAGCAGCGGATTTAAAAACCATGCCAGTAACAGCACATACAAACGCTTTTTAGCATTGGTACAATTTTTATCGTTTGAATGGCAAACAACTTATAATTGAAATGGCAAAAACGACAGATTATGAAACCTGGCTGTCCAGTGTGGATTTGAGGGGCGATCAAGATGTATATGATTTGTATAGTTCGGTAAACAACTTTGAAAAATCCGGAAAATTCTACACGTCAAAAGAAGTCACGAACGACGGTTATGAATATCTCGTTCATGCAGAGGGAGTAGAAGATAACTTGCATTTGCAATCAGACGATGCAAAATTCACCTTCCTGGAATACCTGAAAGCCAATCACACTGATGCAGCAGACAATGACATTCAGGCGTGGTATGACATGAGAAAAGAACTGGGCAGAATTGACTAGCAGTTTCCAGCCTTACACTGCTCTGACAACGCAGTACGGAATCGCTGACCATTAATAAAAAAATTCGCGCCGAGTTACTTGCTCCAACATTTAAGCCGTTGAAGCAAGTAAGTCGCGCGTTTTAAACTTCTGCTGATTTTTATACTTCTGCTGATCGGTATGCTAGTGTAATGTATTAAGCTGCAACCGCTTCATTCACAACTTCTTTCGCAAGTTGAATATTCGCAATAATTTTAATATTCTCACCCAAGGCCAGACCACCAGTTTCCGTCAGCGAATTAAAAGTGACATTGAAATCCTTCCGGTCAATAGTTCCTGTCACCTCGAATCCCACCTTGGTGTTGCCCCACGGATCCCTTTCCGTTCCGCCATATTCTGCTTCCAGCTCCACCTCTTTGGTAATCCCTTTAATGGTCAGGTTACCTGTCAGTTTATATAAATCTCCTTTGATTTTTGTAAAAGTTGTCGATTTGAAATGAAACTGCGGATGAGTTGCTGTTTCGAAAAAGTCTGTATTTCGTAAATGTTCGTCACGTCCCGGCTGACCGGTGTCCACGCTATCTACATCAATCGTAAAATCAATGGCTGCATTTTCAAATTGCTCCCCTTCCGTAACAGCTCTGCCGTTGAATGATTTGAATGATCCGGTTACGGTTGAGATCACAAGGTGTTTTACTTTAAACTGCACTTCCGAGTGCATCGGGTCGACATTCCAGGTTATTTTTGACATTGCATAAAAGTTAAATTGATACTATCCATGATTGATATGGCAGTACAAACTTAGCTACTTATGCTATGGAAAGTATAGTACTATCCCAAAGGTTAGCAGTAACCTTTGGGATAGTAGGAAGAGTTGTGTTGTTCCGGATGACGTCAGTGCATGAGCTTTTCAATGTCTTTCAATTCCCCAAAAAGGACCAGCACTTCGTCCTCATGCATAATGGTGCCGGGCGTAGCAATGCCCGAAGCCCTTTTGAATATTTTCGCCAGCCCGTTTTCAGATCCTTTCGACAAGGTCAGCACTGTTAATACAATTACATTGTAACGGTTTGTGAGATCAGCTTCTGCGAGCGTTTTACCTACATAACGCGGAGGGACGCGGGTTTCAATGATGCTGTATTTTTCAGATACCTTAAACGAATCGACAATTCCCGAATTATCCAGCCGCATCGCGAGCCGTTCCGCGGATTCCTCTTCGGGCAGAATGTATTCTTCTATCTGCATCGCTTCCAGAACAGTCTTTTGAAGGTCCGACACGACCCGGCCGATGATCTTTTTCACGCCCAGTTGTTTGAGCAATGCCGTCGCCAGCAGCGACGCGCCTTCGTCCTCACCGATGGCCACAATTACCGCATCCGCATCTTTGAGCGGCAGCGAACTCACTGCATTTTTATCGGTACAATCCATGCACACCGTATGCGTAATGCGCTCTTTCAGCTGTTCCACCTTTTGCATGTTGTTGTCCACGCCGATGGTCTCGTGCCCCAGTTCTGTCAGGCGGGTTGCCAGGGATTTGCCGAAACTTCCCAATCCAAATATGATGTATTTCATTTTTTACGGGTTTAAAAGTTCATCTGCTCGCCCGGGAGCTGATAATTTGTTGGTCTTGCATTCCGGACAATGGCCACAAGCAATGTCAGCGAGCCTACCCTGCCGATGAACATGGTTGCGATGATCACCAGACGGCCGGCGCTGCTCAGTTCCGGCGTCACTCCCAGGCTGAGCCCGGTGGTGCTGTATGCCGAGAAAGTTTCAAATGCGAGTGAAATGAGATGTTTATCAGGATCTGTGACCGACAATAAAAAGATGGCAATGCCAAGAAAGATCAGCGATAACGAGATAATTCCCAGCGCCTTAGAGATCGACTCCTGCAAAACCTTCCTTCCAAATACTTCAATCGTTCCTTTTCCCCTTGATAACGTCGCAATATTGAGGATCGCCAATGCAAATGTAGTAACCTTGATCCCCCCGCCGGTAGAACCAGGCGCAGCACCAATCCACATTAACAGAAAAATGAGCATCACGGTCGGAAAAGCCAACTGACTCATTACAACTGTATTAAATCCTGCTGACCGCGGGCTGGTGCCGATAAACAAGGCCGTCACAATCTTGCCGTAGTAAGTGTCATGCGCCAGAAGCGTGTGGTTATACTCTAAAATGAAAACCACTGTAAACCCGAATAATATGAGAAAAAAGCTGGTATAAGCGATGATTTTGGAGTTGAAAGCAATGACGCGCGCCCTGTAAATGAAATGACGCCCATGCCGTACCCGGTGATAAAGGTTGTAGGCCCAGCGCCGGATAAATTCATATGAATTGAAAATGATCCCGAAGCCCAATCCTCCCATCACATACAGCAGAATGAGCGAAAGATGCAGCTCGTAATTAAACCGGAGCGCCGCATTGTTCATGCCATCCGGAACGGTAGAAAATCCTGCATTACAAAAGGCGCTTATGGCGTGAAAAACAGTAAAATAAAGCTGCTCTGCGCGGCTTTCAAAATCGTCCGGTTCCAGGCTGAGATAGATGAGCACACCGCCTACAATTTCAAAAAAGAAAGTAACCAGGATGATTTTATATAAAGTAGAAATCACGGAACTCACCTTGTTCTCACCGATCAGCTCGGTAAACATCAGTTGGTTTTTATAGGAAAATCCACCTGAAAAAAAGTAGCCAAAAAACCCCGTAAATGTCATAATACCCAGCCCGCCGATCTGTACGAGCACAAGCAGAATGGTCTGGCCAAAGCGCGTGAACTCCGAGGCAATGTCCACAACAGAAAGTCCGGTAATGCAAACCGCACTCGTCGCAATAAAAAGCGCATCTACAAATGAAAGCTGTTGATGGTGTGTGGTTTTGGGCAGCAGCAACAGCGCCGTGCCGATCAGGATCAATGTCAGAAAGCTCAGTACGAAAAGCAGCGTGGGATTGAAATAAAACTTATCAAAGAACAGCGTCTGCTTGGAAACTTCAATGATGAGTATCGCGAAAATGCCTACGTACATCCATTCCGGTTTCACAAGTTCTGTTCCGTCCGTTCCGGAAAAATGGTAACTGTCGGCAATGATCACCGCGAGAAAATAAAAGAGCAGCAGCGCCTCTCCTACCCGGGAAATGATTGAAGATTTACTTTTGAACGCTGTGAAAGTCTTGGCAGCCAGCGCCAGTGTGAAAAATAAGAAGCACCATTCCAAAATCCGATTGGTTAGCTGCTCAATTTTCGGGTCTCTGTTGTAGCCCAAATGAAAAACGACCACCATTGCACAAACGACACTCATCGCTATCAATATGTGGTCCAGCGTTTTCCGGAAATATCTTATTTTTTCATTCATCCAATGCGCCCGATTTGCACAAACATAAAGCTATTTAGCGCATGTTTAAAGCAGCTCAAAGCGAAACATTTTTGGAAATCATCTTGAACCGGGGCTGATCATCGTCCAGCCAGCACAATGTAGCAGTATAAGTTCCTGGCTTGATTTTGCCAGGAATTTCTACATTAAATTCCCCTGCCCCTGCTTTTCCACTCTTCCATGACGGCCGGTCGTCTTTTAGCGCCACCAGGTAGAACCGGCTGGGATCTGCATTTTCGGTCAGGCCCAGATATACATCCTTACCAGGAACTTCACTCCCAACATTGGAAACTTTGATCGCTTTCACCCGATAGAGGTAAGTTTTATATCGCGGCAGATCCGGATATTCGGTCACCTGTATGCCCAGATCACTTTTGGCCCCGGAAGTGGTTTTCCATGTATCGATCACCTTTTTGCCGAAATATTCAGGAAAGATATAGTTTTCATAAAATGAGGGCTCCGGGTCGGGCAGGTTATAATACTGGTGCAGGAAGAACTTGTTCCTTGTATAATTGTAACTATCCGCTTTCAGTCCGGCGTCGTTAAAATTAACAGCCTTGTCGTATTTTCTGTAACTGTAAACGCTTAAAACCAATGCAATGCTTATGGCGGCAATCTTGAAAAAAGCGGCTTTACGGAAGGGTGCGCTTTTTACCAGAAACAAATAAAAGAGAATAAGAACACTGACAGCGTAAATCTGGAACCTGGGCGCAATCATTGTTCCCACGCCTTCGGCATAGCGGCCGATCATGATCATCCCCATACTGCCCAGCATTCTCAAAAAGCAGATATCCGTCAGGTCCAGCTTCCATATTTCAAGGAATGAGAAGCGATAGCCTCCTTCTGAGCGGGGGAAAAATTTGAATACAAGAAAGGTTAGCAGAATGCCGGAACCCAGGATCGTAGACAACAATATGCCATATGTATCCGAAATAAATCTGGCGAACGACCCCGTAACAACAATAAAAGCGTGCGCCATAAGCGGCAGGCTGTTCATGGTAAAGCCTATCTGGCTGGCAGAAGAAAGTTTGAAATCGGTAAAATAAATGATGAGATATACGACCGTCAGGCCTGTGAAAATCAAGCTGTCTTTCCAGCGCTTTTGTGTGAGCAGCCAGAATATACAAACCGGCATAACGCTGATGCCGTCGAGGTTGGTGAGCGTGGCTGCAACGGCGATTGGAAATGCAAAAAGCCAGGAGGATTTCTTCTCCGGCTGCAAAAAATAAAGGCACAAAATGGAAAACGCAATCGAAAGCGTGTGCTGGAAAGCCGTTAGGCTCCAAAGGTGAACATAATACACCAGGGGCGAAAACAGCAACAGCATTACGGGCAGAAACAGCGTAATCTCCTTATTGGCAGATCTGTAAATCAGGTAAAAAGCATAACCCAAAAGCATCAGGTTGAAGTAACCCAGCAGGATCGTGAGCCTGAAATCCAGCGTGCCGCTCAGCAAGTAACTGAGAATTATACCCAACCGCGGAAACGTAGACCGGTGGTCGTTCTGCTGCCGGACAAGCGTGGTAAAGACATCCGCCGTTCCGTTTTTCAGGACATTAATGGAATCAACAAGTTCCATGTCGTCCATGAAAGGCACATTAATCGCATGTTTGAAGATAAAAACAGCAAACGCAATGACCGGAGCAGCCATTAGCAGATAAATGAGGAATTGCTTCTGTTTTACCCGGATCACGGTCTAAGATCTAGAATTGGAAATATATAAATTGAGGTGTGTTATCAAAAACACCCAGATATAAAATGGCTAGCACGAAGATGGAATAGAAGCTCCACCGCACCCACAGAGGCTGATAGGAAAGCGAAAGCCTGAGGCTGTTCTTCTTCTGAAAATGATGGACCATTTCCATAAAGACAATGAGAGCAATGGCTGTAAAGAACGTTCTGCGCTTTTGCCCCAGACAAATGTTTTCCATAAAATATTGTGTGCTGAAAAACTCCTGAACCGATGGCCAACCCTTTCCTAAACTTTTTACAAGATTCCACATTATATCCGTATTATAATAGTCGGCGCGGAAAAAGATCCAGGCAAATGTAACCAGCACAAAGGTGGTCAGGACCTGGATGCCGTTATGAAGCCAGGGAACCCGGTCCATTCCTACCAGCGACTGGATGTAGGTTCTCGGCTTTTGGGTAACAAGTGCAAAAACGAGATAAAAGCCGTGCAGCGCGCCCCAGATGATATAATTCCAGTTTGCCCCATGCCAGAGCCCGCTTACGAGGAAAACGATAAACAGATTCAGTAAAGCCCGGTTTCTCCCCACACGATTGCCGCCCAAAGGGATATAGAGATAATCACGGAACCAGGTCGACAGGGATATGTGCCATCTGCGCCAGAATTCCGAAATGCTTTTGGAAGAATAAGGACGGTCAAAATTCTTCATCAGCGTAAAGCCCATCACCTGCGCGGATCCGATGGCAATGTCGGAGTAGCCCGAAAAATCGCAAAAGATCTGGAATGAAAAGAAGACAGCTGCCACCACCAGCGAAGGGCCGGGATACTGCGTCGGATAATCAAAGACCTGGTTGACGAAAATAGCCAGACGATCCGCAATAACGACTTTCTTGAACATCCCCCATGCCATCAGCAGCAATCCGCTTCTTACCTGCTCATAGTCAAACTTGTGCTTAACATAAAACTGGTGCAGAATGTTCTGGGGACGCTCGATAGGCCCTGCTACCAATTGCGGATAAAACATCACATAAAGTGAGTAAATCCCGAAATGACGTTCCGCTTTCTGGTTCCCGCGGTATACTTCAAACGTATAACTCATGGCCTGAAAAGTGTGAAAAGACAAGCCTACGGGCAGCAGTATGTTCAGTAATGGGGTGTCAGTATTGAATGTTGTGTTAAGTTCGGCGGCGAAGAAATTATAATACTTAAAAACAGCAAGTACACCAACGTTTGCAAAAATGCTTAAAATCAGATACCGCTTCTTTTTTTCCGCCGTCGATTCCTCTATTAAGATGCCTGCATAGTAATCGATTACAATGGTAAAGGCCAGGATGAGGATGTAGATGGGCCTGAATGCCATGTAAAAATAGCAGCTTGCCGCGAGCAGCAACATCCAGCGATACCGATGTTCCAACAGGAAATACAGGATCGTTACGACAGGAAAAAAAATTAAAAATTCAATAGAATTGAATAGCATTATAATCTTTTAATTGACTTGAATTAATTACTTCCGAGACGGAGCAAAGCACCCGCAACCTTTTCCGTATGCTCATCCCTGGCTTTCCCTTTCAAATGATACACCGTGTCAAAACACAGGCTATCCGCATATACCGACTGCCCGGGTTCCGATAAGATGGGTGCTTTCAAATGCTTTTTATAACGCTCATTAAGCTTCTCCACCGCCACGGCTGAGTTTTTATAAAAGCTTTCGGCTATCGTGGGATACAGAAAATAAGCCTTAGCCCCTTTCTGTCTGAACCGCTCCGTAAAGGCGTTCATTGTCTCAGCCTGCCCTTCGTACAGGAAAAGGCTCGTCGTGTTCGGGCCAGCATCCACTGTGCGGGTAATGTTGTTGAGATGGCTGACGATATCGCCCTGCGGGGTAAATGCTTTGCGGAAATAAATAGCGTAAGGATCTGCGACCGTGGGATTCTGCAGAATGATCTCGATACTTAACGGGGCCTGCAAACGATGCAAAAACTGCGCTTTCCATTTTTCTTCCAAGCCATCCTTATAAGTAACAAAATGCTTGTCCTCCGGCACAAAATCCACGACAGACAGTTGCGACTCCACATCCCCTTTGGGAAAAACATCATATTCAAACGACATGATCACAATGTCTCCCTTGTTGATGTAGCCCAGCGCGTCGGACAAAATAAAGTCGATGCCGAGCGGCGCCAGCAGGGCCATATTGACCACCGGCATTCCGGTCATTTTGCTCAGCTTGGCGGAATTGATGCCAAAAGCCAGGTTTGAGCCTCCTACCAGGATTATTTTGGGAGAAGAAATTGACTTTGCATAAGCATGTTTGTCTATCAGCGCAGCTGTAAATGCATTTTTGGCATAATAGGCCGTGATCACACGGTAGGTTAATTCAATAACACTGAGAACAATCAGGGCTAGTATGACGGATCTGAACAGCAATTTCAAGCCACGGTTCAAGGTGCTCTGCATTATTTTTTAACTAAGTTTTTGAAATAGCCGTATGTATGGATAACAGACAGCCATGCTTTTCTTTTTACGGAATCCACGAAATTGGCCCGGGATACATAGCTGGAAAACCGGATCGGCCCGTAATTTTTCTCAATATATTCCTTAGCTCCTTCCTCCGACTGATGGTACAGGTTCCGGTTGTTGTTTGCCTGGGTGCCGCTGCTTGTGCTGTCAAACGGAGCATGCTTTGTATAATCTTCCAAAGTGATATGCTTGAAACGGTATCCTTTCTGGTAAACATCGTGTGACCACAGCGTTGCCGTATCAGTCCCGCCCCAGTTGCCTCCATAGCAGCCAATGTTACCATTCGGAACCGTTTCCTTCTGGTAACTTTCCACATTGATCATCGCACAGTATTCGTTCAACCGGCATTCCGGCAAAATATGTACCCGGCCGCCTTTGATCACGTTCTTCTGTATCTGCTGGCGTGGCGTGGCATAAGCCTCGGTAAGTTCCATCGCCTCCTCGTAAGATGGCACATATTCCTGGAATATGAACGGGTTGCATTTATTCCCCCAATCCCTTCCAGCCGGGCAACTCCAGCATTGGCCGATCGACCCCATACCGATCAGATTCTCAGGCCCGTTCATCATTTGTTCCAGCATCACGCCGATCATGTCGTCGTGGAAGAGCATATCGTTGTGCATGATGCACATAAACTTCTTATCAGTCGTTTCCAGCGCATACTGGTACATAATGCTTTGTCTCCACCGCGCATCGGTTTTTGCACGCTCCAGGTCCATCACACCCAGGCCCAGATGATGGTGGGGATATTGGATAACGAGGCGCACATCAGGGTCATTCCGGAAGTAATCAATCACCTTGAAAATCCCGACATAATCTTCGTGCGGCTGCTTGCGTTCACGGGAAATATAGATCTTGTCGATGTATTGTCCACTATGCTGAATGAGCGACTTGATTGTCACAATGGTTTGATAGGGTTTGCCGTAGAAAGCAATGCCAACATCAACTTGGGGTCTCATAAATCTGTTTTTGGAAATGTAGTAAGTAAGAGTTGCCACGTTGAAGGACAGCTCAAATTTTGAGCGAAAATAGAAAAAAAAACGCTACCGCCTTCATGCCTGTCCACAGCGAGTGACTTACCGGGATCGGTTGGCAGCGGCAAAAGCGGAAGTTATGGTGCGCATTTGCGATTCCATGCCCTGTTTCAATTAGAATTTATAAATTGGATTCTTTGCTTACCTTGAAGCGCTTTTGCAAGAAGCGGAGACTGTCATTTTGTATTACAAAAACCCAATCTACCTCCTTTGGATCAGGACATTGCGCTTTTACTGGCAGTTGCTCAGGGAGATGAAAGGGCTTTCACAGCATTATACAATCGTTACCATCAAAGACTTGCCATCCACATTTACCGGATCACCAAATCCACCGAGCTGGCCGAAGAAGTCGTGCATGATGTGTTCCTGAAAATATGGCTCAACCGCGAAACGCTGACCGGAATCGGAAACTTCCCCGTGTATCTCTACGTCATTTCAAAGAACGCCGCATTAAATTGTCTGAAAAGAACGGCGCGCGAAAAAGCGCTGACAACCGACCTCGACCCGGCCCTGGACCAGCTGCCGTTAGCTGAGACGAGCGAGGAAGATTACCGTTATATCCTGATAGATGAAGCGATTGACCGGCTGCCGCCCCAGCAGCGTCAGGCCTATCTCCTAGCCCGCCACGAGCGGCTTACGTACACCGAAGTGGCCATGAGAATGGGACTTTCGAAGGAGACTGTCAAAAAATATCTGCAAATCGCTACGGAATTCATTTCGGGATACATTACTAAAAAGCTCATTATCAGCATTTTATTTTTTATTCAAAATAATCTTTAAATTTTACTAAAAAGCATACCCCCTTTTCAGTCGGGGTGATTGTCTTATAAGCACATACCACAAGTAATGTTGCTGCTGATGGAGAATCCCGAGATGCGTTTGGAGGAATTGTTTAACCGATACTACAACGGGTTGGCAACAGCTTCGGAAAAAGAGGAATTAATGGCGTTTATACGTTTATCCAAAGACGATGCAGTTCTGGAAAAATTTCTTAAAAAAGGTTGGGAGGAACTGAACCCCAGCGATGGAATTCTTACCAATGAGACAAGCAACGCCATGCTGAGTTCCATCCTCGATGCAACGCCAAAAGATGAAATACAAACAAAGGTGATCCGCATAGGATGGCTTCGGTACGCCGCTGCCGCCGCTGTTTTTGTTTTGATTGGTCTGGGAGCCTGGTGGAAATTAGCTCCTGATCCGGCAACGAAAATCGCTCATACGGCTCAACCTAAGACCAGCGATGTCAAACCAGGCGGCGCCAAGGCCTTACTGACACTCTCGGACGGCTCAGCGATAGAACTAGCCAGCGCAAAAAGCGGCTTCCTGACACGACAGGGCGATGCGGAAGTGAGCAAATCACAGGAGGGAATATTGGTTTACAATGCAAAACCAGGGAATGCAACGGAGAAGGTCAGTATAAACACCCTTTCCACACCCAAGGGCGGACAGTACGAAGTGCTCCTGCCCGACGGAAGTAAGGTCTGGCTCAATGCCTCGTCATCCATTCGCTTCCCATCTACTTTTCCTTCCTCGGAACGAAAAGTGGAGATCACAGGCGAAGCTTATTTTGAGGTCGCCAAAGACAAGAGCCGCCCATTCCGTGTAAAATTCAATAAATCTGAGGTGCAGGTTTTGGGAACGAGTTTCAACATTATGGCTTATCCGGAAGAAGGGCCGTCCAAAACGACGCTGGTGGAAGGTTCGGTATTTATCAGGAATGTGAACCAAAATACAAAACTCAAACCCGGACAGCAGGCAGCGGTGCTTTCAACCGGAAAGATCAAGACCCGGTACATTGCACTCGATGAGGCGGTTGCCTGGAAAAATGGCATGTTTTATTTCAAAGATGCCAGTGTTGAAGAGGTCATGCGGCAGCTTTCTCGGTGGTATGACGTAGAGGTTTTGTATGCCGGAAAGATCCCGGTGCGCCAGTTTACCGGACGCGTTTCCCGCCATGTGAACTTGTCGGAAGTGTCGGGAATGCTTCGGTATGCAGGCGTGAACTGCCGCATCGAAGGTTCCAGGATGATCATTGATCCCTGACGCGTATATAGTTAAACGTTTTATACTTTATAAACCCAAACCTTTTTTCATCATGACACGCATTCCATATCATTCGCCGTGAGCGTGATGCCGTTTAAACAAAAAGGGAAAATGCGCTAACATTTTCCCCGGATGTTCAGGCGCACCACCGAGCTTCTCTTCAAAAGTCAATTTGCTATTCCTAAACTTTACAAATTTATGAAAATAAACTTGTTGTCCGTCCTATGCGGGTACGAGCAGGCGAGCCTTCCTGCAAAAATAGTAACCATTATGACTCGAATTTTCCTTTTGCTCATTGTCACCCTTACCCAGGTCACTGCGGACGGATACAGTCAGAAAATATCGTTTCATGCCCGAAACCTGCCTGTTGAAAATGTCTTAAAAACCATTGAAAAACAGAGCGGTTACCTGTTTTTGTACGACAAACTCGATTTGCCGGAATCACAGAAAGTATCACTCCGGGTAAAAAACGCAAGCATCGACCAGGCGCTTACGACCCTTTTCAGGGACCTGCCGCTGACTTACAAGATTTTCAACCAGAACATTGTCGTAAAAAGGGCGGTAAAAAACGCAGCCAGAGATAACATGCAGCCGCTGAAAATTCCGGCTATCAGGCAGGATATCAACCTTAATTTAAAAAGCATCGAACCTGTGCCCCAGCCCATCGACCGGCGGATCAGAGGAAGGATCACCGATGAAAACGGCAATGCGTTTCCGGGGGTAAGTGTTTTGGTTAAAAATTCACAAATGGGCACCACTTCGGACGGCAATGGTGAATATCAGCTCATTATCCCCGACGGGGCCACGCAAGCCGGTGACGTGACATTGATCGTCAGTTTTGTGGGTTACAAAAGTCAGGAGGTTATTGCGGGCAGCCGGACGGAGATTAATTTCGGCATGACGGTCGATACCAAATCGCTGAATGATGTGGTGGTGGTGGGTTATGGAACCCAAAACAAAAGCAGCATTACCGGTTCCGTGGCATCTGTTCCGATGAAGAGCATTGAAAATCAACCATTGACAAGTCTGGATCAAGCCATGGCCGGGCAGATTGCGGGCGTGAGCGTTTCTCAATCCAAGGGTGCGCCGGGCGGCGGCGTTTCGGTCCGAGTCCGCGGAACAGGTTCCATTGGCGCGGGCAACGAGCCCTTGTATGTGATCGACGGATTTCCGGTTTCAGGGGATTTCAACAGCAGCTTTAATCCCCTTTCGACGATAAATCCTAATGACATTGAGTCCATTGAAATACTGAAAGATGCCTCGGCAGCAGCCATTTACGGCTCGCGCGGAAGCAATGGTGTGGTGCTCGTCACAACCAAACACGGCAAGATGGGCAAGTCGACGATTCAGCTCGACACGTATTACGGCGTGCAGCAGGTTGCCAACAAAATCGATATGCTTAATGCCAGGGAATATGCCGAATTCAACACCGAGGCCAGGAACAATGCATGGGTGGACCGCGGCGGCAAAGCCACCGACCCCAACGATTTACGACCAGCCACACTCCAAATTCCGGAAATGTTCAAAAACCCGGAATCGCTCGGGAAAGGAACAGACTGGCAGGATGAAGTTTTCAGGACTGCACCCATCCAGAACCACCAACTCTCCGTATCCGCGGGAAGCGAAAAAACGCAGCTGTTTCTTTCCGGGGCATATTTCAAACAGGACGGTGTGGTCATGAACACCGGATTTGACCGATATTCCGCGCGCATTAACCTCGATCATTCGGTTTCAAAGGCCGTAAAAGTGGGTGTTAACATTGCCCCTTCATTTTCGTCCAACAAGTTACTACCCGTCGAAGACCAGGTTTTTACAAGCGGCATCCTGGCGTCAGCGCTTTCCATGCCGCCAACCGTCCCCGTTTACAACCCCGACGGCACCTTCACCACATTGTTGGGAACATCCCCCTACAACCTGGGCGTGATCGATAACCCGGTTGCGATTGCAAGTAAGATCAAAGATAAAAAGACCGTTTTCAGGACATTAGGAAACATTTATGCAGAAATCAACATTCTCGAAAACCTGAAATTCAGGACATCTTTCGGGATCGATTACTCCGACGCACGCCAGAACACCTTTTATCCCTCTGACCTTGGAAGCAATGGCGTTCCCGCACCGGTGCAAGCCAGAGCATCCGCCAGCAACGGCAGGGACATCAACTGGCTGAACGAAAACGTGCTGAGTTACAAAAAGACATTTAACGGCAAACACGAGCTGGATGTGCTCGCGGGGTTTACTTCCCAAAAAGCGAAATACGAGTATACATCGCTTGCTGCCACGAATTTCCCGACGGACCTGGTGCCGACATTGAATGCAGGACAGGTTACAAGCGGAGGAACAGGCATGTCGGAATGGTCGCTGCTCTCTTATCTGGGAAGGGTTAACTATACTTTTGCGAGCAAATATCTGCTGTCGGCCACCGTCCGTCGGGACGGGTCGTCGCGCTTCGGGTCTAAAAACAAATGGGGAACATTCCCTTCCGCTTCGTTGGGCTGGTATTTATCAGAAGAGCCTTTTTTGAGCAGTCAGCACGTTGTTACCGACCTGAAACTGCGGGCGAGTTACGGACTCGCCGGCAATAACACGATTGGAAATTACAGCCAGATAGGCCTTTTGTCCAACCGGCGATACAGCTTTGGCGCGGGGACCGGCAGCGTCGTGTACGGTCTTTACCCCTCTTCCATCACAAACGAGCAGCTTGGCTGGGAAGTCATGCATCAAATGGACATTGGAATCGATTTTGGTATACTTCGCAACCGGTTAATGTTCACGATTGATTACTACAATAAAAATACCACCGACCTGCTGCTGAATGTGCCCGTCCCCGCCTCTACGGGCTACGAAACGGCTCTGCAAAATATCGGCAAGCTCAATAACAAGGGCTGGGAATTCAGTGTGAGCACGAAAAACTTTGTGAAAGCATTTAAATGGTCGACCAATTTCAACATTTCGTTCAACCGGAACAAAGTCGTTGCGCTGGGGCCCGAGGGCAACCCGATCATTTCAAAAAGCCCTTCATTTAGTCCCAATACGCACATTACAAAGATCGGCCAGCCGATTGGCAGTTACTGGGGATATGAGGCGATTGGCGTTTACCAGTCCCAGGAAGAAGTGGATAACCTGCCGTCGGTAAAAGGCAGCTCTCGGCCGGGGGATTTGAAATATAAGGACGTGGACGGTGACGGCACCATTACACCCAACGACGTTACCATCATCGGAAACAACCATCCCGACTTCTTTTACGGCATTACCAACAATTTCAGCTTCGGAAGGCTAAACCTGAGCATTCTGGCAGACGGTGTACAGGGGCTTGAACTCTTGAACGGTTCGAGGAGAAACCTGGGGCTTGTGAATGGCAGTTACAGCCGCAGGGATGTGTTGGGCAGATGGCAATCTGCCGACAAACCCGGTGACGGACGCACGCCGCGCGCCAACACGGTGGCTACCGGCGGTAATGTGAGCTATGTATCAAGCCTGCTGGTGGAGGACGCCTCGTTTTTCAGGATACGGAACATTAATCTGCGTTATGCGCTGCCGGAAAAGATCGGGAAAGTGGCTTATGCACGTGCTGCGAGCATTAATCTGTCTGTTCAAAACGCATTTACATTTACCAGATATCTGGGTTACAACCCCGAACAAAGCCTGAACGGCAGCAGTTCGCTGACGCCCGGCGTGGATTTCAACGGCTATCCGCTCGCCCGGACATTCACACTTGGATTAAACCTGACCTTTTAATCACCAGCCCTTAAACTGACACGAACATGAAATTAAATGCATATATCCTTTGCGCGCTGAGCATGCTTGGCACCGGCTGTTCGGATTTCCTTGAACTCGCACCCAGGGATGCCACCAACGTGAGCAATTTTTACAGAAACGCGTCCGACATGCAGGCTGCCGTGAATGCGGCGTATGGGATGCTCTCTTCGGCGGGAGAATATGGCTATGCCTATTATAATGTTTCCGAAGTGAGGTCCGACAACACAATGAACTTCGAAGTGGGCGGCAACCTGCCCGACGCTGAGCTGGACCAGTTCAAAATGGCGTCCACGAATGAAATTATCCGGCTCATGTGGATCGACACTTATCGCGGGATCCTGGCTTGCAACACGGTTCTGGATCACATCAATGGTGCCACAATGGACAATGCGCTGCGCGAGCGCTTTATCGGGGAAGTGAAATTTTTGCGGGCTTTGAAATATTTCAACCTCGTGCGCACATTCGGGGACGTTCCGTTGGTTTTGTCCGAAACCAAGTCCGTTTCTGAGGGTTACAGTCAGTCGAGAGTAGCCAAGGCGGAGGTTTACAACCAGATTATCGCCGATCTGGCGGAAGCGGAACAAAAACTTCCCGTCGCTTACACCGGAGCTGACATTGGTAAAGCAACAAAAGGAGCTGCAAAAGCACTGTTAGGCAAAGTTTACCTGACCATGGGGGAATTTGCCAAAGCCAAAGACAAGCTGAAAGAAGTCATCGACCAAGGAAATTACAAGTTGCTGGACGACTACGCTGCACTCTGGCCCGTCGCCAACGCCAACCACCAGGAATCTATTTTTGAGGTTCAGTTTAAAAAAGGCGGAACGGGGACCGGAAGCAGTTTTTACAACAATTTTATGCCGCGTAACTCGGGAACGAATATCATCAAAGTCGGTTTTGCAGGAGGCAGAAACAACCCCACGGCCGATCTGGTGGCCGCGTATGAACCAGGAGATGCCCGAAAAGCCGCATCGCTGGCTACCGGCTATACCGACGCTGCGACCGGAAAGTTCGTAGCCGATCCCTACACATTGAAATACCAGGATACACCTTTTTCCGAAGGCGACGCCGATAATAACTGGACCGTGCTGCGCTATGCGGATGTGCTGCTCATGTACGCGGAGGCGATCAGCCAGGCAGGCAGCGGCCCTACTCCCGAAGCTTACGAAGCCATTAATGCAGTGAGGAAGCGGGCGAAGCTTGCGCCGCTGGCGGCAGGCTTGTCGAAAGCCGCGTTTGCGCTCGCCATTGAGCATGAGCGGCAGGTGGAGCTGGCTTTCGAAGGCCACCGCTGGTTCGACCTGGTGCGTACGGGCCGCGAGGTTGCGGTCATGAACCAGCATTTCAAAGCGCCCGTCGTGGCCGAATTCAATGCGGTCTTCCCCATTCCTCAGACGCAGATCGATGTGAACCCGCAGGGGATCAAGCAAAATCCTGGTTATACTTTCTAAAAAAGATCTGATATGTTTTTAAAAAATGCTTTCAAGTCGCTGGCCGTTTTCATTTTTTGTTTGTTCAAAATCGTTAGCGCTGCCATCGGGCAAACACCCCAGGATAACAAACCTGCGCCAGACGTTTTCATCCATACGGGTTTCGAAAACGCCTCGCCGCTCAATTGGGAAGCCGATTCCGCAGGCAGGATCATTATCAGTCTTGTTTATGACCATGAGCGGTTTTCACTCAACCGGGCCAACAACCACTGGCATTTCAAGGTGGAGGCCCCGGTTGGAAAAGAGGTGACTCTGATCCTGCAAAACTTTGACAACATCTGGAATAACATCCACGCCAGCCCTATATCCAAACAGTCGCCGGCCGTCATCTCCTTTGATGGTAAAACCTGGGAAAGCCGCCCTACTGAATACATCGAAGGAAACCGGATGCTGATCAGACTTAAAATGACCGCCCCTAGCGCCTACATTGCCAGCATTGAACCATACCGGATCAGCGACCTGGACAAACTCCTGGCCCGAATCAAAAACCACAAACTGGTAACGATCACGCCTATTGGCAAGACAGCCGAAGGCCGTTCGCTGGAAATCATTAAAATTGGCAACGAGAAGGCACCCAAAAGGATATTCCTCCGCGGCCGCGCGCATGCATTTGAAGCCGGTGGCAACTGGACACTGGAAGGCCTCATCGACCGATTGTTGAAAGATGATGCCGATATGAAGCTTTATCTCAAACGTTACTGTGTGTACATTTTGCCTATGACGAATAAGGATGGCGTTGCGCGCGGGAAAACGCGTTTCAATGCGAATGGTTACGACCTGAACAGAAAATGGGACAAGGCAGCCGATTCCCTGATTGCGCCGGAAAATTACTATCTGGAAAAATGGCTAACCAAAATGGGTGCCGCAGGCAAAAAACCAGACCTGGGCATTGACGTCCATAACGATGCGGGCGGGAACCTGCACATCAGCCGCCCCGACGGTGATATCACCGCCTACCGGGCCAATATGGCTAGACTGGACAGTCTGTTAAGAAAATACACCTGGTATACCGAAGGCTCCACCAAGCCGGGGTTTCGTAATCCGGGAACATTAGGCGAGGGTTTTATGGAAAGATTTGGTATTGAAGCACTCGTTTACGAGCTCAATTACGAATGGGTAGAAGGCCTCAAAAAGGCTCCGCTAGCCGCAGACTGGCTTTCCCTGGGAGGCAAATTGCCGGAAGTTTTTTACCATTATTTTGAGAAGTAACCGGATGAGAAAACCGATATATATGTTAGCCGCGCTTTCGGGCGTGGCTGCATTTGCAATGGCATCGTTTGGTTACAGGCCAAAACCGTTGCCGGACTTTAAGACAGAAAAATTAGAATTGGATTCAACCATTCTGGATGTAACGACGATTGCTGAAAACCTGAATGTGCCGTGGGAGATGATATGGGGACCGGACAACATGATCTGGTTTACCGACCACGACGGGAAGGTCAGCAAGCTCAATCCTAAAACCGGCCACGTCACGGAGCTTTTGCAGATCAAAGATTATTACAGAAAACGCCTTGGACTGATGAGCATGGTCCTGCATCCGGACTGGAAAACGCATCCGCAGGCTTTTATCAACTATACCCATATCCAGCCCGATTCTGTCATTGTATCAAAACTCGTCAGGTATACTTATAATGGTAAGGTGCTGATCGATCCGGTGTTACTGAAGCAAATTCCAGGCTACCTGGGCCATAATGGTTCCAGGCTTGTGATCTCAAAGGACAGGAAATTACTTTGGGCAACCGGTGATTTAAAACAAAAAGAAACGATTCGCGATCCGGCATTCGCCCATGGCAAAGTGCTCCGGCTCAATCTGGATGGCACAATTCCCAATGATAACCCACATCCCGGAAGTGCGTCCTGGGCCATGGGATTTCGCGTTCCGCAGGGATTGACGTTTACCAAAAACGGCAACCTTTTCATCGCCGAGCATGGCGACGCAACGGATGACGAGGTTAACCTGGTCGTAAAAAATGGCGATTATGGCTGGCCCTACATGGCCGGATTCAGTGATCTGCCGGAGGAAAAGGAACATGCAAAAACCCATAAAAGCACATTTCCAGTGAAAGCCTGGACGCCGACCATTGCGCCGGCCGGAATGGAATATTATAATGGTAACATTTCCGAATGGAGAAATGCATTGCTGCTCAGTACATTAAAGGACCAGAGTCTGCGCATCCTGAAACTGGATGCGGACCAGGAAGAAGTGGTTGCGGAAGACATTGCATTCAGCAAGCAATTCGGCAGGCTCCGCGATGTATGCGTTTCTCCTTCGGGCGACATTTACATCTCCACCAGCAACCGCGACTGGAACCCGCCAGCGAATTTCCCGCTCAAAACCGATGACCGGATCATTCGGATCAGCAAAAGCGGCGTTATTCCGAAAAGCAGGCGTACCGTAAAAACCAGGCAGGAAACAAAGCATTCAGGCGCTTCTGAATTGTATCAGAACTTTTGTCAGTCGTGCCATAAAACCGATGGCCGCGGGGTTGTGGGATCATTTCCTTCGCTTGTAACATCTGCCCGGCTATCCGGCGACAATGAAGCACTTATCGCGTTTTTACTCAAAGGTTCGCAATCAGCCTCCGGAGAAGCAATGCCGGCATTCGGATTCCTGAGCGACGACCAGCTGGCGACCTTGTTATCCTATGCCCGGTCAAATTTTTCAACCAACAAAAACACGGTTAAACCCGACGAAATCAGCCGCGTACGTGCAAATAAATAACATTCCGTCACGGCCGGCAAGCTGGTTTCTGTTCTGGCGATTTCAACAGCCTCTGATGCCGCACAATAAGGCACATGAATGTTAGTTGGTGTAGTCAGCGATTTGCCGAAGAGGTAAAGTAATAATAAAAGTCGTCCCTTCTCCTACCCTGGACTTGACTTTCATTGTTCCGTAATGGCTTGAAATAACCTGTTTGCACAAAGCAAGACCTACCCCCAGGCCCGGTGAATCCGTATTGAGCTTATTCAGCAAACGAAACACATAATCATTAAACTGACTGTCAAATCCAACTCCGTTGTCAGCAAATTCGATCTTGATATGGTCGGTGTATTTATATTTCGAGGAGTGGTTCCGGTAAATATTTTCTTCGGAAATGACTGCAGTAACTTCAATGCTCAATGTTCGGTCAGGAGCTTTGTTCTCGACGGCATTTTTCAGTAACTCATAAAAAACGCGTTTGATCTGCGTCTGCCTTCCATCAAATTCAGGCAGTTCCCCAATTTTAATGTTAAAATCAATAGCATCTTTTTCCCTCATCAACTGGTTGCGCGCCTCCGTGATGAGGTCTGCCGGATTGAGCAAAGTCATCGGATCGGAAGCGTTACTGACCTGCACGAAGTCCAGCATCGAGCCCATCATGGACCGCAGCCGTAGGATTGATTTCTTAATGACAGATAAATGTCGGGCGTCGTCGGTATTAGGGGCAATGTGCGCATTGCGCATGAAGGTGTCGAAAAAGAGGCTTATTTTACGCACGGGCTCCTGCATATCATGCATGAATATCTTCCCCATTTGCAAATACTCCTGACTGCGCTCGCTCAAAATCGAAATTTTCCTGTCAAGCGCAAACTGGTTCGATTCCAGCTCATCTTTGAGCCTGTTCAACATCGCATTTTCATCCAGTGCTTTCTGTTGCACCCGGTTGGTTTCAAGAAGCTGCTCTTCATACTTCCGCCGCTCCCATACGGGCACAAATACGCACACGTAACGAATCGGATCGCTTTCATTCTGTATTTTAGCATTGACCATCACCGGGATCGGGCTGCCAGTCATCGGTTTCAGCGTAAGAAATATTTCACTGACCGTGCCATTTAATTTAAGTAATGGAAAAAAATGGGTTTGGTGAAAGATCCGGCTTGATATGGTTAGGATTTTCTCAATGCTGTGCCCCAGAATCGCATCAGACTGGTAATTGAGCACTGAGCACAGCGTGCGGTTAGCAAATGTGATCATCCCGGCCCCATCGAAAACGACGCAGCCGCAGGGTAGGTCTTGTAAAATGTGCTCAGCCTCTCCCAACAGAAATAGTTTATAAATCCAGAAATTCCTCCATCAGCTTCACGGTCTCTTCCGGCGCGCTCAGGTGCGGGCAATGTCCTGTTGCCTGCATGAGCCGGTAAGCACTGTTACCCATTTGCGAGTGCACAAACTCTCCTACCCCCACAGGCGCAATAATATCTTCTGAACACTGCATAATCAGCGTCGGGTGTGTCACATTGGGCAAATCTCTTCTGTTGTCGGATAAGAAAGTGACTTGTGCAAATTGCTTTGCGATAACCGGGTCAGTCGAGCAGAAGCTTTCGGTTAGCTCGGCACCTAGTTCAGGACGGCCCTCGTTTTGCATGATGGCAGGCCCCAGGAAATTAGCCCAGCCAATGTAATTTTTTTCCATCGTTTCCAGAAGCTCCTCAATGTCTTGCTGCTGAAAACCACCGGCATATTCCTGATCGTCAATATACCGGGCGGATGGGCCGATCAAAATCAAACGGTCAAAATATTCAGGTTTTTTTATCGAGGCCAGCACCCCGATCATACTGCTCACCGAATGGCCAACAAAAATGCAGTCGATCAAACCAAGCTCCCGGCAAATATCGATGATATCCTGGGCATAGCCGTTCAGGTTACTATAACGTTCGTAGTTATACGCGGTCACATCCGAATTACCGCTTCCAACATAGTCAAACAGCACAATTTTGTAATCCCTTTCGAATGCGGGCCAGATGTAGCGCCACATGTTCTGCCCACATCCGAAGCCATGTGCAAACACCATCGCTTGGTTACCCTGGCCAAATATCCTGACGTTATTCCTCTTTCTTACATTCATTTTGAGCCTAAAACCCAAATATAGGCTTTAAGGCTCAAAATATTAGGTCTGCTTACCAAATTGCCGAAACAAGATGTAAAGCAGACCCAAGAAACAAATATCAGCGCAGAACTGTGACTTTCAGGAAAGTAGCAGGAATGGAAGTCTGGTTGCGGTCCGGGCTCTGGTTCTGGCTTTCGAACAAGCTTTCCAGCTCCTGCTGCAAATTTTCTTCCTGTCCGTTTTTTTCCGCAGCTTCGAAGGCGTTCATCGTCGGGCCGTAGTATTTTCTGAATGTTTCAAGAAAAACTGCTGGTGAATAAGGCGCTTGAAATGTAAATGTTTCCCTTTCAAATGAAATGTTCTCCGGCAATGCGCCTGCTGCGACGAAACGCTCCGTAACATTGCCTTCAACACCCCAGAGCATCGGGCTGACGAACCCCTCCGGCGGCGCCGGCGTGTAAGCGGAGCTCACTTTCAGGATCTGCGCAACCAGCGTCGGATCGCCGGGTATCCAGTTTCCCATGACTATTTTCCCGCCGGGACGCGTAACCCGGAACATTTCTCTTGCCACTTCAAATGGCTTGGGCGCAAACATCGCCCCGAAAACGCTTACCACCAGATCAAACGATTCATCCGCAATCTCGTTCAGATCAATGGCATCGCCTTCCCGAAACGTAATATTGGTCAGGCCCTCTGCCCTTGCCCGGGCATTGCCGGCTTCCACGAGGTTTCTCGCAATGTCCACGCCCTGAACATTGGCGCCTAACCGTGCTGCGGGTATGGCAGTAGTGCCGTCGCCACAGCCCAGATCCAGAACATCGGCGCCGGCCTTAATTCCCAACTTCGCTACCAGTGCCGAACCGCTTTCACGCATCGTTGCTGCCAGGCGGGTAAAATCCCCTTTTTCCCAAAGTGCTTTGTTTGCATTCATTTTCTTTTCGTTTTGGTTAATAGATACTTTTAATTTTCTCTGTCCCGATAAACGACTGTTGACCACCGGATCGGATGCCCGACTTAGTTATCGGCAACGCAGCGGAGGCCGTAAAATAAGAATGTCAATGATACGAACGCGATTCACTTGAATAAATGTAAAGACTTGATTATCATTATCATAACGTATCTCAATAAAAACCAAAACAGATCATGTTATGAAAACCAATTCCACCATTCGCAAGGCGATCTCTATGGGCACCATCTGCGTGTTCGGCTTGGTATTAGCCTGTACCGACCATGAATTACCGGAAATTCCGAACATGCCGGAATCAGAATGCATGCTCGCAACCAACATGACAGTGCCACGCGCCTACCCGTGCGAATTCAAGATTGAAAAACTTACATTTTATGCCAAAGACGGCGCTGTTCTCGGTGAGGTTACGCCTGCTGCGAGTGAAATCATTTTACCCCGGTCGGCTGCCAAGGAAGATTCCAATCCCTCGGCCGTGGCTGTGGATCAGATCGGTTCATTAAAATATGACGTGAAGGCCACCATCAGGCGGATTGCGACGCCATCATTTCCGGTTGTTGCCGGATATCAGCTGCGTTACACGCAGCATACTTCAGGCGTGCTGGCCCTGACCACGCCGGGCGAAAGTTATCAGATCGGTATGTCGGTCCCGCTTACAGTCCCGGTCGGCGGAACCATCGAACAGCCATTTGAGCTATCTTATCTTTACAGACTTAACAATTCCGGCTCCGGCATCAAACCTGTCACTTTCAGTGGGTTAACCGCATTCCTGATCTATAACGACGCTACAGCCGAAGAACTCGACGGACGTCCAAGCGCCATTGGCAATGTGGCAGAAGCATATGTGAAAATTGTCACGAAATCAGCTGAGTAAGCAATTTCAAATATGAATGACCCACATTATAAATTCTCAATAATTTCCCTGATCATTGGGCGCATTCGTGCTGTTTTACAGATCAGAAAAACCAGTGATTACTTGCCAGGAGCCATATGAAGTATACTCCGGCACCGGAAGCGCAGCATAAGTAAATTTTGAGCGGCCAGCTTCGTAAATATTTCCATTTCAGTCCAAGCTGAATGCAGGTGAACATCATGAAAAGAGCAAAACCATAATTTCCGATCGTCCACGCAGTGTGAAGGCCGTCCATCGGCAAAGCTTCTTTCATGTGTTCGAAAAGCTGAGAAAGTGAATACAAAGACAGCAATACTGAAAGTGCGGCAAGCCCTGGCATCAATCGAACAACCCATTGCCCTCTTCCCGCTTTCTTCAAGATCAAAACAATGGCATTCACCACACCAAAGCCGATGGCAGAAATCATTAGCACGGCGCTGACAATAAACAAGATAATGGGTATCCATGCCTGCCAGACGGAAATTTTCTCGAAATACATCGTGCCGTCCGAAATCGCGGGATTCCCGGCACCGTCGTTCAGAAAAACAATGTGGGGGTGGATTGCATTCATATGCTTATAAAACCTGCCTTCCCTATCCGTTGCCTGCCACCGCATTTGTCCACGGCCGATAATGCTTACGTCCAAAAATTGTCCCACCTGCCTGACGTGAATGGTGTTGGTCAGACGCTCAAAAAAACCACTATATAACTGGCTGGGATTAGCGTAACGATAATATCCTGCATGCCTATCAACGACCTTCTGATGCAATGGATAGACTTCCGCGGGCACTGGCTTGGGAGCATTGCCAAGCAAATATTGGCTGATCAGCCTATCTGCAAACCTGTAAAACTCCTCATTATGCGTGTTAAGCGCAAATGCGTAACCAACTCCCAGCTGGCGATTGTATAAAAATGCCGAGAGGAACCCGCCGATTGCGCCCCGGTGACCTCTGAATAATGTCCCGTCCAATTCGTGACTTTCATTGCCATACGCATATGTATTCCTGAGACCAGCCCTTGCAGACAGATAAGTATGGGGCGTTTCCGAATCTTCCAGAAACTCTCTGCTCAAAAACTTCCCATAAGGCTGCTCCCATCCATTCAAAAACATTTTCAAGCCGCGGGCTGCATCCGCAGCATTGATGTTCAGCGAACTGTAACCACTGCTGAAAGCAGGCTGATGCCGCACAAGAGAAAAACCACGACCGTCCCATATATATCCTCTGCTATATAACCCTGCGTCGTCATCTGTCAGATTCAGATTTGTGTGGGCCATCCCCAGTTTGGCAAAAACCTCTTCTTTTACATAGTCATTTGTGGTTTTGCCGGAAACGCGTTCGATCACATAATCAAGAACAGCATAATTGACGCCTGAATAAGCATGCCGCTCACCTGGTCTCCATTTGGAGGACATGTATTTTTCAAATACGGCCAGGGCTTCCAAACCGGTGTATTGCCTGGAAGAAAAATTGTATTCTTCAAAGGGCGATTTATCGCTGAAACCCGTGGAATGCTCTAATAATTTGTCGATTGTAACCGGACTGACTTCTTCCCACTTATTTTGAAAACGAATGTTCGGGGCAATGTCTTTGAGCCTGGAATCGAGCCGGAGCTTTCCTTGTTTTACCAGATTCAGGACAGCGGCGGCGACGAATAATTTGGTGATGGAAGAGCCGCGAAAAAGAACATTTTCGGTTACAGCCCGCTTCTTTTCGTAGTCCGCCATTCCGAGGCCGGCAGCTAACAGCACAGTATCGCGCTTGACGAGGGTCAGCATCATGCCTGCAACATGCTGCTTTTCCATCTCAGTATGGAGTATGTTTTTAAGCTCTTCAATGTTAGCAGGAGCAGCTGGTTGCTGTGCGCGGGCAGGGATCCAGGCAAGTGAAAGCGTGGCCAATAGCCAAATAGACGGCAGAAAAAAACGGGTCATTTTACATTGGGTTTTGTAGTGATCATTTCTGACCCAATGTTGGCGTTTTGTATTTATTCTGCGTTCGGATTTATCCAAAAGAACCTTTTTGGGCTCCTAATCGGCAAAAGCACGCTCGCAACTATGCCTGTGCCGATCTCTGGAATTCCGTCGGAGATAAGCCGGTCAGTTTTTTGAAGGAAGTATTAAACGAAGTTTTCGAATTGAAGCCAGCTTGAAAAGCAATGTCAAGCATCGTAAGCCGGGCGGCATTGTTCAGTAGCAAGGACTTCGCTTTTTCAACACGATACCGGTTCACAAACGAGAAGAAATTTTCACCATACTCATCATTGATCAGGAACGATAATTCGTGAATGGATATGCCCATTTTATGAGACAAAAGAGGCAGGCTCAGCTCATTGTTCAGATAGACCTTCTCTTCTTCCATCAAATTTTCAAGCTTCACTTTTAAATAATTTATCTGAGTATCGGAGAGACGTTTTTGCTTCTCTGCCTTATTATCGGGATCCTTATTCAGGATTATATCCAGTTCTTTCAGCGTTTGCTCAGGGTAAGCGTAAACTTCTTTTTGTTTTAATGAATAATAGGACAAAAAATAGACACTCAGAAAATAGAGTACGGAAGCATAGCTGGCCCCGCCCGAAGGATTGAAAAAGGCAAGATGAAGCCAGGTTATGACAATCACAATAACCACATAGAGCAGATTGGTGAGCCAGGACAGGTCGATAGACTCGGTGGAAGAAGCCAGCTGGCGGATGTTTTGTCTGTGCCTGTATAACTTTCGATAACTGAGTGTCCAGTATATAATGATCTGGATCGGGAAAGCAGCTGCAAAAAAAGTAAATATGATGCTTTCAAGCGTTTTATCCGCGATCTCCAGATTGTTGCCCGTAAGCATGCGCGGCAATTGGAAAAGGAATAAAACGAGAAAAAGTAAAAAGTGTGCAAATGTTCGCCAGGTAAATGTTTTCGTCGGGGCAGTAAAATAACGGACACTCAGGTATAGAGCCGGTGCTGCTACAAAGCGGCTTAACTCCAGGAAGCTTATCGTCAGCGGATATTGATTCTGCAATCCGAGATCATAAATAAAGATTTCCAGCAAGGACATGGCAAATGCCAGCATGAAAACGCCCAGCCAGCGGTTTGCATAAATGTTGTTATGTTTCGGATGGTTAGCGAGTAAAAAAGACAGCAAAAATGATCCCCCGGCAGACAGACCAATGATTAAGGTGTTATTCATTCGAGATTGAGTTGCTTCCGTTTATCCTGATACGCATGGCTGTTGTATTTTGAACGGTATTCGAGCGGAGAGATCCCGGTGATTTTCCTGAACACTTCCCGGAAGGCCTTCATGTCGGAATATCCGGTTTCATACATAACCTCCTTGATGTTTTTGGAATTGGTTTCAAAGGATTTTTTGGCTGCTTCCATTTTCACGCGCTGTGCATATTCGGTTGGCGTGTTACCGGTTGCCTTGATAAATCTCCGGTCAAAGTTTCTCCTTCCTACTGCGAATTTAGACGCCAGTTCGACGATGGATATCTTATTCTCGACATTTTCTTCGATATAAGCCTGCGCTTGCCTGATGACCTCGTCTTCATGTGATTTCTGTCCGGCAAAAATGATAAAAGGCGACTGCGTTTCCCGGTCTATATCGATCTGAAAAACCTTGGAGCAGAAAATGGCCGTTTGCCGGTCAAAATATTTTTCAACAAGGTAAATAATCAGATTCAGAAATGAATAGGCGCCCCCATTGGTGTAGATGCCGTTCTCATCCGTAATCAATTTGTCTTTCTGCACATCGATTTCCGGGAACATTGTCTTAAACCGATCCGCGAATGCCCAGTGCGTAGAACAGGTTTTTCCGTTGATCAGGCCCGAAGACGCCAACAAAAAGGCACCGGTGCAGATGCTCGCCACTTCTGCCCCGCCGCGATATTGGGCGCTGATCCATTCAATTAAGGGTTGGTTCTTTGCTATGGCCTGTTCATATTGGTGATTTAAGGAAGGTATGACAATCAGGTTCGTTTTTGAAACAGCAGAAATATGGACGTGAGGCTTTACCGAAAACAACCCTTCATGAAAGTCCACCTGCCCGGACAGCCCGGCCAGCTGAATATGGTATAATGTTTTTTTATATTTTTCTTCCCAATACGAATTCGCCCGCTTTAAAATCTTGTAAGCGCCCACAATGCTGCTGAGATTGTTCTCTCCGTCGGGAACAAGGATCGTGAT
Organism: Dyadobacter chenhuakuii; assembly: GCF_023821985.2. Taxonomy (NCBI): domain Bacteria; kingdom Pseudomonadati; phylum Bacteroidota; class Cytophagia; order Cytophagales; family Spirosomataceae; genus Dyadobacter; species Dyadobacter chenhuakuii. The sequence goes on from NZ_CP098805.1 coordinate 1,907,092, forward strand.
ATTTTTCATTTGTTTTTAACCGCAAGTTATAAACTGGCTTTGTCCAAATCAACCCGTTATAATGTCCATTTCACACGCCACAAATTTCCTGCTAAGCCTATACTTTTGGGAAAAACTTAGCAGATCAAACATTTTACTTCAAACCAAACACTTTCACTTATGGCAGATATCTTGCACAGGGTCGGGATCAGATCGCAGTCATTACAGGACATTTATGATGCATTGACAACAGAGGCTGGCCTGGCGGGCTGGTGGACCAGCAATACGCAGGGACAGGGCAACCAGGTGGGTAACATTATTGCATTCCGATTCGGAGCAGGAGGCTTTGATATGAAAGTGACGGCGCTGGAAGAGCCTGCGCATGTTTCATGGGAAGTCGTGGACGGCCCTGCCGAATGGGTAGGCACAAGCATCAGCTTCGACATAAGGCAAGAAAATGATTATGCTATCCTGCTTTTCAAACATGCCAACTGGCGTGAACCGGTTGAATTCATGCATCATTGCAGTACAAAATGGGCTGTTTTTCTGTTGAGTTTAAAATCCCTGATCGAAGAAGGTGAAGGCAAGCCGGATCCGAGGGACATCAAAATCGACAACTGGAATTAATATGGCCTCAATAAAATCATGGGCTTTGCCTTGTGCCGGGTAACCGACTGCAATGCAAAGCCCATGACAAATAATGGTTTCCTACACCAGCCCTTGCGCCAGCATAGCATCGGCTACACGCACAAAGCCGCCGATATTAGCGCCTTGCATATAGCTTATGCGCCCGTCGGGCTTGTGTCCGTATCGCAGGCAAGTTGAATGGATATTGAACATAATGTCCTGCAACTTTTTATCCACTTCCTCGCGCGACCACGACAAACGCAGCGAATTCTGGGACATTTCCAGGCCCGAAACGGCCACTCCACCCGCATTGGCCGCCTTACCGGGAGCGTACAGGATATCATTATCTTCGAATATAGAGATTGCTTCCGGCGTGCACGGCATATTTGCTCCTTCTGCTACGCACATACAGCCGTTTTTGATCAGCATGCGGGCGTCATCGCCATTCAATTCGTTTTGGGTCGCATTGGGTAATGCAATGTCACAGGGCACTTCCCAGGGTGTTTTGCCGGCAATGAATTCACACCCAAACCGGTCTGCATAAGCGCTGATCCTTCCGCGTGTTTCGTTTTTCAAATGCATGATATAGGCAAATTTCTCTGCATCAATCCCTTTTTCATCGTAAATGTATCCCGACGAGTCAGAAAGGGTTAAAACTTTGGCACCCAGCTCGATACACTTTTCCAATGTATACTGCGCCACATTACCCGAGCCCGAAATGACCACACGTTTGCCTTTAATGCTGTCGCGGTGCTGCTTTAGCATTTGTTCTACGAAATAAACGACACCATAACCGGTCGCCTCAGGGCGGATCAGGCTTCCGCCATAGCTGGCGCCTTTGCCCGTGAGGACACCTGTAAACTCATTTTTGAGCCGCTTATATTGGCCAAATAAAAAGCCGATTTCCCTGGCGCCTACACCTATATCCCCCGCCGGCACGTCGTTGTCCGAGCTGATGTGACGGAAAAGCTCCGTCATAAAGCTCTGGCAAAAGAACATAACTTCCCGGTCGGAACGGCCTTTCGGATCAAAGTCCGATCCGCCCTTGCCTCCGCCCATCGGAAGCTGCGTCAGGCTATTTTTAAATATTTGTTCAAAAGCAAGAAACTTTAATGTTCCCAGGTTGACAGAAGGATGAAAACGCAGACCGCCTTTGTAAGGCCCGATCGCACTGTTCATCTGAACCCGGTAACCCCGGTTGATCTCCACTTCGCCCTGATCATTCATCCATGGGACCCTAAAAATAATGACACGCTCCGGCTCTGCAATCCGTTCAAGAATTTTGGCTTTCTGATATTGTGGCTTGTCCTGAATAAAAGGGATAATATTTTCGGCAACCTCGTGGACGGCCTGATGGAATTCATTTTCGCCGGGATTCCGATCGATGATCCGGGTCATGAAGGATTGTACGGAAGTCAATGTTAAAGTGGTTAGTAAATGGAAATATGTCTTCTTCTTCGATGTATTCCAAGGCAATATAATGCAGGAATGATTTGAATTAAACACTTGCAACATTATTGCACAAACTTTTTGCAGGCTGCTGACTAGCAAGTCTACGATCAACGGATGAGCCAGGCCAACCGACAGCCGCACCATATTGCCTATTACGGCTTTTAACAAAACAAAATAATTTAACACTGTTCAATTTGGATGCATTTCTAAGCCATACTCATTAGTTTTACGGCTATGGCACAATTGATAAACATCCATTCGTTTAAGGAATTTTTCCGGTCGAGCTCAATCGGCGGTTTCATACTGATCATTTGCGTGATCATTTCACTGGTTATAGCCAACTCCGGCGCGGGACCGGGATTTGAAGCATTTCTGGCCAAGGGGATCGGAGCTGATCTGGGCGGCATTCACTTACGTTACCCTATTCTGCTATGGATCAATGACGGGTTAATGGCCATTTTCTTCCTGTTGGTAGGCCTGGAAATCAAGCGCGAGATGGTTGAAGGTGAACTTTCATCATTTAAAAAAGCCTCTCTTCCGATCCTCGCAGCCATGGGCGGCGTGTTGGCGCCCGCACTGATTTATTATGCATTCAATGCCGGCACGGAAACGGCTGGCGGCTGGGGCATACCCATGGCTACGGACATTGCCTTTGCTATTGCGATCATTTCCATGCTCGGAAAGCGTGCGCCATCGTCCCTCAAAGTCTTCCTCTCGGCGCTGGCCATTGTCGACGACCTGATGGCGATCCTGGTTATAGCCATTTTTTATTCTTCGGATATACATTACACTTACCTTTTATACGCATTCGGGATCTTCCTTTTCCTTTTGTTGCTAAATAAGTTGAAGGTAAAAAACCTCGCGGCATATCTGATCCCGGGGCTTTTTATCTGGTATTTTATTCACCACTCTGGCGTGCACGCCACTATTGCGGGTGTTTTGACCGCATTTGCAATTCCCACAACCCCGGACGCAACCGAGTCTCCGCTGGAAAAACTCGAACATTTTCTCGTCAACCCGGTCAACTTTGTGGTTATGCCCATTTTTGCCCTGGCCAATACCAATATTCAGTTTGAAGCGGGTATGCTGGAAGGATTGACCACCGTACTTGGCATCGGGATCATTGCCGGGCTTGTCATAGGAAAGCCCGTTGGGATTACCATTTTCTCCTGGATTGCAGTGAAGCTCGGGATTGCCAGAATGCCCAATAACGCTTCCTGGCTTCATATTATAGGCGTTGGGATGCTCGGTGGAATTGGCTTTACCATGTCCATTTTTATTGCGCTGCTTTCCTTTGCCGGCAAGGACCTGATCCTTTCAGAAGCCAAATTTTCCATTTTAACCGCCTCCATCATTTCCGGAATATTCGGTTACATCTGGCTGAGCAGACTTGACAAAAAAACTAAAAAAAACGGCTTATCGCCCGCTGAGGATCAATAGTCACCCGTTTGTTGGCACGCTATTAATGTGCATCCGCAAGCTAGATATCTGCTTTACGGACACACGAACAAGATTATGGGAGATAAAAAACTGTTTGTCATGATTGACGATGATACAGACGATCATGAAATATTCAGCATGGCGCTATCAGAGCTTGTCAAGCCATTGAAATGTCTTTTTTTCAAGGATTGCGAGTCGGCCGTCGCATATTTCAGCCAGCAGTCGGCATCTGCGCCCGGATATGTGTTTATTGACCTCAACCTGCCCAGGATACCTGGGGACGAATGTCTGGTGCATCTGCAAAAGTTGCAGGAATTCGACAGCCCCCGCATCATCATTTATTCCGGCCCTGTTCCGGAAGAGTGGCGAGAGCGTTTTAAGCAAATCGGTGTTGACCAGTTTATTGAGAAGACCGGTTCAATTTCGGAGCTGGTTGGTGAGCTGAAACAATTGACCGCGTTGGATTAAACACGGCCGGGCTGGTTTCAGTGCAGATAAGTCAATTTGAATGTAATTGTTGCCAATTAATGTAAATAACTGGCAATTTTGGCTGCAAATTCTACGTAACCTTCAAATGAAGTTGGTTTTACGAAAAAATCCCTGACGCCCGCCTGATGCGCCTGGTCAATCAGGGATTGGTTACCCGAGGTGGAGAACATGACGACTGGAATGGCAGCAAGTAATGGCTTGGACATGATCTTGCCGAGTGTTTCCAGTCCATCCATCCGCGGCATATTTACATCCAGCAAAATCAATGCAGGAAAATCAGGATTGCTTGTATCGATAATTTCAAAAAAATGCTGGCCGTCTATTGCTTCAATAATTGTAATGTCAGAACTTACTTGTGTGAAGGCTTCACAGACCAGATATCTGTCGTCGGGGTCATCGTCCACTAAGTAAACCCTTTTGGACTTTTCCATCAGCAGTTTTAAAGTATAGTAATTCGCTGCAAATATACGATTAGTTTTGCTCTCCGGCATACTGACTGATCAGGTCACGTGATTGCGCTGGACAACAACATCGAACCGAAATAAATAACGATCATTATGCGGCAAGTGGTTTTCAAATTTGTGACAAGCCTGGCTTTGCTGTTCTCGGCTGCGTCCTGTTCATCAGACGAGTCGAAACTTACCGGCATCTGGCATACTGAACTGGAAGCCATACCCCAACTCAAAAGCGCATTTGATTTGGAATTGAATCACGATTTTTTCGGGGATAAATGGAGCGGGCGGTTTGAAATTGCCGAGACTATGACCGAAGGAAACTTATCCAGTGTAAAAGTTGATGGCTCCAAGATAACCCTTGATCTTGGCCAGGGCGCCATGTTCAAAGGCAATCTTGCAACTAATAAGCAGGAAATCACGGGTGTACTCAATGTGCCCGGCATCGAGAAGCAGACATTGCGTTTTACCAAAATAGAAAAATGGTCATCGCAGCGGCCCGCAAGGAGCGACAGGGATAATCAACCTGTAAAAACCTGGGCATATCAGTCCCCTCCTGAAATTCATGACGGATGGAAAGTGGGCACGATCAACGCAGCATCCGGGGCTTCAAAGCCTTTGAGGGATCTTTTTGAAAATATCCTGAAAGGTCATTTTAATGGCCTCGATGCAATCCTGGTTGCCCGGAATGGCAAAATGCTATTGGAGGAATACTTCTATATTGGCGATCGGGAAAGGATTCACAGTATACAGTCGTGCACGAAAAGTGTGACCTCCCTTTTAATTGGTATTGCGCACGACGATGGCCTTATCAAGAATCTCGATGCGCCTGTAAACACCTTTTTTCCGGCTTACGGGGATTCCACAAAACGAAAAATGCCTCCATTTACACTGCGCAATGCATTAACCATGTCAGCAGCATTGGATTGGCGTGAGGATATTCCATATTCAGATCCGCGCAACGATGCAGTTCTGATGAACCAGAGTAAAGATATGTTTCAGTATGTTTTATCTAAAAACCCTGACCCGAAGGTTCGACCCGGCGAAGTATTTGAATACAACAGCGGACTCTCTATTTTGCTGGGAGGTGTTATTGCCAATACAACCGGAAAACCAGCCGATCAATACGCTACGCAAACACTCTTCAAAGATCTGGGAATAAACAAATTCACCTGGACCGCTATGAACGGGCAGATCCATACAGGCGGCGGACTGTTTATGAAGCCGCGGGATATATTGAAGTTGGGCCAGCTGGTGCTAGACGAGGGAAAATGGAATGACAAACAGATTGTTTCAGCATCCTGGATCAAAGAATCCACGGCATTTAATTTACCCGTAAATAAGGCAAACAAGGAGTGGGGATATGGATATCAATGGTGGCGTGGCGTGCTTCGGGCTGATAACAAGGTATTTAAAACAATATATGCAGCAGGATATGGAGGCCAGGTGTTGTGTATCATTCCGGATCTGGACCTGGTGATTTTGACCTTACACCACAATGCAACCGAAGGAAACGGCAGACGGAGTATTTTATGGAAGGAAATGGAAACCAACATCCTCCCTGCATTCAAATGATTGTCGTTAAGTCCAACCAACACCCGCAAGTAACAAAAGCAGTCCTATAATCAAGTCGCTTTAAACAAGACCTGCCCGTCCTTTTGCACATACCAGGCCGTTACGGGATTGAAATGGTAACCCATGTTGCCGCCTCTTGCTGCTAATAATTGTTTTAGAAAGGGCTGGACGTAGCCCGTTTCGTCTACGGCGCGGCTCATGATCTCGGTGGGTCTGCCGTCCCATTGCCAGAGATGCCTGAATGCCGTTATAGCTTTGTCGAGAACGGGTTCCTGTAATGCAGCCGTTTTCCAGCTTTTTCCTGCATCCGTACTTACTTCCACCCGCACGATTTTGCCGCGACCGCTCCAGGCAATGCCGCGTATTTCGATCCAGCCTGCCTCTACTTTTGCCGGATAGCTCGGGTAAGTGATCACAGACCGGGCATCCATGGTGAAGCTGAATTGCCTTATTTTTCCGCCGCCAACCGTTTCTGTGTATTTGGAAGTTTCTTCACGGGTCATAAATGGCGCGTCCGAAAGCTCTATGCGGCGCAGCCACTTAACGCTTGCATTCCCTTCCCATCCCGGAAGGAAAAGCCTTGCCGGATAACCTTGCTCGGGCCGCACAGCCTCGCCGTTCTGCGCATATGCAATGATGGCGTCATCGAATCCTTTCCTGACGGGAACGCTGCGTGTCATCACTGCGGCATCGCCTCCTTCGGCCAGAAACCAGCTTGCTTTAGGGTTCACACCTACTTCCCGAAACAAGGTCGAGAGCTTCACGCCCGTCCATTCGCTCTGGCTTACCAGCCCGCAAATCTCCTGCGGCCTGAGCTTGCCGTCATTACTGCCGCGATAATTGCCCGAACATTCCAGGAAGGCAGTCCGCGACACGGACGGGAAACGTTTGAGATCAGCCAGGGTGAAAACCATTGGCTTATCGACCATGCCGTGAATGACGAGTTCGTATTTGGACGGATCAATGGCAGGAACGCCGCCGTGATGCCGTTCATAATGCAGGTCAGACGGTGTTATAGTGCCGTATAAATCTTGTAAAGGTGTGCGCGAAGAAGTGTCCGATGGCGTCTTGACCGGCTTTTCAAATGCCGACCTCGTCCCTAATGTTCCGGGAGGCACACCGGGGACTTTGGCAGGGTCGTCGGTAATGCTTTCGGCTTGGGTAAGCGCTGCCTGAAACGCCTTCCCCTGTGCAGTTTGCACCAGCACAACAGTGGCCGCAGCCGCCCCGGCAAGGAGATTTCTGCGGCTGATCTTGATTCCTGCGGAACCGTTCTTATCGTCTCTTTTATCCATTATTATCTGATTTCCGGCCCGTCCGTGCGGTCGTCGGGGACGAAGTTATTTCTTGCCGGCATTTTGACTTTTGGCAGGTTCTTAGCATTCAATGTCACTTTTTCATCCCATAACCCATTGGCATTAAGCAAAAAAGCAGTCAGGCTGTACACTTCCTGATCCGTCAGGGAACCGGGTTGGTTGAAGGGCATAGCGCGGCGGATGTAATCAAAAACGGTTGTGGCGTATGGCCAGTAAGTGCCAATCGCTTTGATCCGCCTTACGTCTGTCCGCCTGGCATCACTTGCGGCGCCTGTGCTTTTGCCGGTAGAATCCGGCGCTGCTACTAGGCGGTCATTAGGACCTTCGGTTCCGGTTGCTCCGTGGCAGGCTGCACATTTTAACGCATAGATTTCCCTGCCCTGTAACACATTGCCCTCGCCCGCAGGCAATCCCTTTCCGTCGGGCGAGATGTCAATGTCCCATGCTGCAATTTGTATTGCAGAAGCTTTTCTGCCGAAGCCGAAGCTTTTAGGCCAGTCGAGGGTGTCGCCGGCATTTTTTTTAGTGTTATCAAAATGATTTTCGCGCTTCACAGCGGCTACCAGCAATAGCATGGCCAGGATCGACCATATGCCATATCTAATCGTATTTTCCCGCATTTAATGTACTTTTTGCCAGAACGTAAGGCCTCTTAACCCTGTCCAGAACTACGTAAATCGAATCTTTATTTTCATTAATCCCGCTTAAAATCACGCGAGAGCCGTCTTGTGTGGTGTAATTCAAAATCATTCGGTTGCGCTTGTCGCGGCGGGGCTTTGCTGCAAACTCCTTATCGCGCCGGGCCGAGTAAGCAATAGGATCGATCATTTTATTCTCATCCCCGATACGCGCCAGCGCGGCTTTGCTGATCCAGTTTTTATCCGCACGATCGCCTTCGCCCCGCGCCTCTTTGCTTTTTTCAGCACGGCTTGGTTGCGGTTTTTGCTCCTGCCCTACTCCGTCCCTGGCGCCGCCTTTCGCATATTTATCTCTTAAATACAATGTATGCGCAATGGTATCTGCAAGATAATGATAAACCCGCTGCCCTCCGGCCGTGCCCGTAAGTTCAAATGTGCGTCCGATGTCACGCATCGGCGCGCCGCCGCCATTGGAAAGGTCCAGCGGTTGCGGCTTGTTCACCTTGAAAGTCAGCGTAGTCCAGTTCTCGAAAGTAGCCCATTGCCACCGAAGCGTGTCTGTGGGTGAATACGGAATGGTTTGATTATTGATTTTGAATTCTGTGACATTGTAATTTCCACGCAATGTTTTCACCCCGGCAGTGGATGGCTGCTTATAAGGATCGTATTTGAAATTGACGTATTGTAAATAAAATAAATGCACGAGGAATAGGCCGAATACACCAAATTTTAACGCGTATCGTATGTATTTTCCGGTCTTTGAAAAGAACGGGTAAATGTTGTTTGGGGCTGTGAAGCGTTCTAGGACGATGAGGTTCCAGAGTTTTGGGGTGTCTTTGATTAGTAGAAACGCGGCTAGCAGCACGAAGTAGGAACTGTAAACATGCACGCCGCCGTCGTATGCGAAGTTTACATAAACAATATCCCCTAATGCGCCCAGCAGCAGTATAGCGCCCAATGTGGTTGTCCCCCTGAAAAACAGTAAGATCCCGGCGGCAAGTTCTACAACGCCCGCAAACACCTGGTACCAGGGAACAATGCCGACCGAAAGCCAGTAAATCTTCTGCAATGTGAAATCACCGAAATTCGTATTCAGCAACCCCAGCGAAGGGTATGGCATCTGTGTAGGCAGCAATTTGGTGAAACCGAAGCCAATAATGCCGATCCCCGCCCGGTAACGCACCACCACCCGGAGCCAGTAATAAAGCTGATTGTAATTGGCGGGCTGGGGCTTGCGCAACCGGTCTATCCCCGTCCAGATCAGCCCGACGACCGTTGCAGCAAAGAATGTGATGATCCAGGTGGCATAACCGTTAAGCGGACTTCCGAACAGGGTGCGGCCGAAGATATCGAGACCGCTGCCGAACCTGGCAATGTCGTACACATCGCGGTAATGCAGCCGCGTCCATTCAAAATTGAACAGCGCTGTATACCATTCTGCACTGTTCGGAATGCTCATGGCGATGAAGAAAACAAAAGCGATGCGGAACAGCGTTTTCTGCCACTCGGGCCATCTTGCTGATTCGCCACGCTCGTCGGGTTGCACGTCCGCAGGCCTGGACTCTTCAACCACGGGCAATTCTGTTGCTGTATTTAATTTGATCGTTGACAACATATTCGATTCGGTTTTGACCAATGATTAAAGTTTGAATTCTCCCCGGCGTCCCACTTTCTGAACTTCCTGGAACAAGTATTTTTTATTGATTTTTTTCAAAGCCACATACAGCGAGTCGTTTGATTTACCCACCCCCGAAAGCAGGATCGTTGTTGAATCGGGCCGGGAGTAATGCAGTGTCAATCGGTCCGAAGCATCCACTTTGTTGGTCAGCTTCAATGTTTTTGATGCCGGATCATGCTCGTAGCTGTAATAATGTCTGCCTCCCGAGCCTGCCTGCTCGTAGTTCCGCCTGGCGTCATCGAAATCAATGTGCTCCACATTGGCTGAATCGATCACTGCCGGTGGCGATGAACGGATGCTTAATGTGGCCCAGTTTTCAAAAACAACATCTTTCCACCTTACCGGATCGAGCGGCGAGTAAGCAAGCGTGTCGCCGTTTAGGACAAACTGCTCAACATTATAAAGTCCGGCGGCTTGGGCTAACCCTGGCTTGGTTGGGTATTGATAGGAATAATTATGATATCCTGCATAACTTTTATAACCATAAATGACCACGAAAAACAGGACAAATGCCCCTTTAAAAGCAATGCGGGCCTGTTTGATATTATTTTGCGTAAAAACAGGTTTGAAACGGTTCGGAAAAGTCGGCTTTCCGAGGGTGAGCAGATTATTGAGCCGGTTGGCATCAAAAGCAAACAGGAACAATGCCAATACAATCAGGTAAAAACTATAAATGTACTCCCCGCCTTCATATGCGAGATTTGAAATAAACACATTGCCCGTAAACGGAATAATGATCAGCGTGGCCAATGTGGTGGTGCGACGGTGCAGTAAGAGCAAACCGCCGGCCAATTCAACCAAACCCAGAAAAGACTGATAATCAGGCACTACGCCCAGGCTTAATGCAAATAATTTCCATGCGCTAAAATCGCCGTAAGCCGTGTTCAGATTACTCAGGGAAGGCGGCGGCGCCTGTAAAGGGAAAAATTTGATAAAACCGTAAGCTATCAACCCCGCCGCGAGCCGGTAACGGACGATTACGCGCAGCCAGTAATAGAGCTGGTTGTATTCTTTCTTGTCCTTATCCCTGTTGCCCCAGACAATGCCTCCCACAATCGCGATCAGTAAGATCACCGCCCAGTTGGCCCAAGTGTCCGGCCCGGAGAAAAAGCGCAGCTGATATCTCGAAAGCTCGAAAATATCCCCATAAGTAAGGTTGAGCCAGTTTATCTGAAAAACCTGGCGATAGAATTTCCAGTCAAGCGGAACGCATTGAATGACAAAATAGATGAATGCAATGCGGAATAACACTTTTTCAAACGGCTTCCATTCACCGGGAGCAGAAGCCACGGCCCCGCCGGAGCGGACCTGGGCTTCATAAATAGCTGCGCTGGACATAAGGTTTTGATTTTGGATTAATAACCTGGATTTTGTTTCAATGCTTTGTCGATCAGAAGCTGTTCGGCGGGCACCGGAAGCAGTAACTTACTTTCGTCGGTGATGTTCAGGACCTGTGTGGCCCTGCCTGTGCGCACAAGGTCGAACCAGCGGTCGGGTTCCAGGGCAAATTCGATCCGACGCTCATTTTCGATTGCCAGCAGCAATGCAGCCTTGTTTGCGGCGGTGAGTTTTGCGATCCCGGCGCGTTCACGCACTGCATTCAGATCGGCCAAAGCGCCCGTGAGGTTTCCCGTCTGCGCCCTTGCCTCAGCGCGGATCAGGTATAGTTCTGCAATGCGGATCACGAATGTCGGGTCCGTGGCCGGGCTGCGGTAATACAAGTTTCCGTACCATCTTCCCTGGTTGTCTTTGGCCACCAGCGCGCTGCGGTTTCCACCGACTTTCGGATCATTGGCCAATGCTACAAAAGCGTCATTAGGCGCCCACTGCCGCGTTCCTCCTTTTTCCTGAGGCTGCCATTGTCCGCGATGGCTGTTGGTTTCATTGATATTGTAAAAAATCTCAAACACCGATTCGGTTGTCCCCCTGGCATCATTGGCAAAAAATGCATTGTAAGGCTTCACAAGCTGATAGTTACCTGCATCGGCGATAATCTTGTCGGCATATTCAGCTGCCTTTACGTAATCTTTTTGGTATAAATAAAACCGCGATTTCAGCGCCCACACCGTTTTGCGCGTGGCCCGGAAACGGTCCGTTGTTTCCGCAAGAAGCGGTTCAGCGGCATTCAGGTCAGCTAGTGCCTGCGCATAAACTTCTTCCTGCGAACTGCGCGCAATGCCCCGGTTGTCCTGTGGCGTTAAGGTAGGCTTGGTAATGATCGGCGCGCCGCCCCATATCCTCGCCAGATCGAAATAGGCAAACGCCCTGAGGAAATAAGCCTCTCCGATGATCTTGTTACGTTGCGCTTCGCTCAATGAAGGATCTTGCACCGCAGGGACTTTATCCAGCACGTGGTTCGCCCGGTTGAGCATGCTGTAAATGCCTGTCCAAACCGAAGAAACAGTCGGGTTCTCGGCATTAACCCGGTGATTGATAAACTCTTGTACCTGTGATTGCGAGCCAGTCCATTGAATGTTATCACCTGATAAATAGCCGATGGATTGCAGATTTACGCTATAATAGCTTCTGAATGAGTCATATGCTCCGTTCAGAGCAGTTTCCGAAGACGCTTTGTCGACAATGGTTTGCTGATCGGAAATGGATGCTTTGGGTTGGACATCCAGGAACTGGTCGCAGGATGTCAGGAGCAGCAAAAACGCGAGTACGGTGGTATGTTTAAATGCTTTCATGTGGGTAAATTTTAGAATGTCAGGTTAACGCCAACCAGAATGCTTCTGGGCTGCGGCGGTGTGCCGAGGTCGATGCCTTGTTCATTTTGCGCGCTGGAAGAGCTCGATTCAGGATCCAGACCAGTGTATTTTGTGATCGTGAAAAGGTTGCTTCCGGTTACGTAAAGGCGCAGTGAAGAAATCCCGCGCACCGGAATCGTGTAGCCAATGGCAAGCGAACGCAGCCTGATAAATGACCCGTCTTCCAGCCAGCGACTTCCGCCATCCCGATAGTTATTGACATTCACACCATCCGGGCGGGGCACATCCGTGATGTCGCCGGGCTTTTGCCAGCGGTCGTTATTGCTGGCAAAAATGATCCGCGCCGCATCGCGCGCACCGCCGCCCTCGCCGAAAAATTTGTTATGGTTATAAACCTTATTCCCATATTGAAACGCAAGGAAAGCATTGATATCGAACCCTTTGTAAGTAATGCTATTGGTAAGTCCGCCGAAAAATTTAGGCCATATGCTGCCGTTGATCTGGCGGTCGGCAACGGTGATCTTGCCATCCTTATTAACATCTTCATAAACCGTGTTGCCTGTCTGCGGATCAACATACAGCTGCTTGTAAACCCAGAAGGAATAAAGCGGCTGGCCCTGTTGTAACAGGATCAGGCTGCGGCTGCCATATTCGAGCGGATTTTCCAGCTTTTCGATCTTGTTGATGTTTCGGGCAACATTGAAGCTCGTAGTCCAGGAAAATGTATTGTTCTGGAAATTCACCGAACGGATCGCCAGCTCAAATCCTTTGTTGCTGATCTCGGCCGTGTTGCTGCGATAATTGGCAAAACCGGTTGTGGCAGGCAGTGTGAGTGATAGCAGGCCGTTGCTGGTGTATTTGCTGTAAACATTCACTTCGATACCAAGCCTGTCGCCAAAGAAGGCAATGTCTGCACCCGCATTAAACTGGCTGGTCCGCTCCCATTGCAGATCCGGATTAGCAAGTTGCTGCGGCGCAATGCCTGGATTGCCCTGGTAAGGAGAGCCGCTGCCCCAAAGGCCTAATGCTGCAAAACTGCCCAGACCATTCTGATTTCCGGTAACGCCATAGCTTGCGCGGATTTTCAAATCGCTTAGCACGGCCACATTTTTGAGAAAATTCTCCTGCTTAACCCGCCATGCTCCACCCACCGAAGGAAAATAACCCCATCGCCTGTCGGCACCAAAACTGGAAGAACCATCCGCACGAATGCTGAAATCGATCAGATATTTGCCGCCGTAATTGTAGTCGATGCGTGAAAAGAAGGATGCAAGGTTCTTTTTAGACCAGCTGTTGGATCCCGTAGTTGTAGCTGCGGAAGAGATCAGTTTGAAAGAATTACTCGCAAAACCACGTCCCGTTGAGGTTGTTCCGGTGTTCAGATCGCTTTGAATGGTGTTACCGATCAGGATGCCGAAGCTGTGTTTGGTGCCGATTTTCTGTCGGTAAGTAAGCGTTTGCTCGTTAATCCAGGTCGTAGCCTGCCCATTGTTTGCCGTTGCCAGCCCGTTCGGGCTTCCGGAAATGAGGAATGTGTTCCAGTATTCATTTTCGTCATAATTGTTGTAATCCAATCCCCAGCTTGTGCGGAATTTGAGGTTAGGAAGGATATCAGCCTCCGCATACAGGTTGCCAATGTATCGCAGGCTCACAGACTTGACATCGTAATGCTGCAAAAGCAGGCTAACATTGTCAAATCCGGCCCGGCCCACGAGCTCACCGTTTTCATTTGTTGGCGACAAATAAGTAGGCGTATGCAATGCAGCCTGCAGAAGCCCACCCGCCGGGCCATCGCCGGCGCGTGCCTGGTTACGGAATGTGCGGGCAAAACTGTTGCTCACCCCAATCTGCACTTTGTCCGAAATCTTCTGATCCAGGTTAACCTTGAAACTGGCGCGGTTGAAATTGATCGGTTTCAAAATCGATTCCTGGCTGTTGTAGCCTCCGCCGATGTAATATTTCGTTGTTGCCGTCCCGCCCGAAACGGACAAATCGTAGTTCTGGACGGGCGCCGTCTGGAATATTTCGCCTAGTCTGTCATACGTTTTCTGCTCTTCGGGCAGGCCGCGGCCGCCTTCGGAAGCGGGGCGGAATGGTCTGTTCGCCTCTGTCCGGTTTAAGGATGGCGTATCTTTTCCGATGTTGACCCACCACTCGTTCACGAGTTGTGCGTGCTCCGGGCCGGTGGTCAGGTCCCATAGTTTTTCCGCTTTGGCAAGGCCATAGGAAGCATTCACGCTGACCTTTGCTTTTTGGTTGTATTTGCCTCGTTTGGTGGTGATTAGGATTACACCGTTCGCACCGCGCGAGCCGTAAAGTGCCGTGGCTTCGGCGTCGCGCAGGACTTCCAGGCTTTCAATGTCATTCGGATTAATGTCGGCAATCGGTGAAGTTGCTTTCCCACCGGTTCCTATGGTCTGCATGCTGTTGCTGTTCATAAATACGCCGTCAATCACATACAACGGGTCATTATCACCATTGATGGAAGTGGCCCCGCGCACGCGGACGGTAACCGCTTCGCCGGGAACGCCCGTGTTGGATGTGATTTGCACGCCCGGCACTTTGCCTTGCAGCTGCGCATCAAAGCTCCCCGCCGGAATGTTTTTCACATCCGTAGGATCTACTTTTGTGATGGAACCAATCACATTTTTACGTTCCTGTGTGCCGTATCCCACCACCACAACCTCATTCAGCTGGCGCTGATCGGATGCCAGGGTGATGGACAATTTGCCTTTGTTACCCGGTTTTATTTCCTGCGTCGCATAGCCGATGTACGAGACAACAAGGACTGCATCTGCCTCAGCATCAATGTTAAATCCGCCTTTTGCATCGGTGGTGGTCCCGATATTGGTCCCTTTCAAATGAATATTAACGCCCGGCAGCCCTTCTCCGCCAGCGTCGGTCACATTGCCCTGAACTTTCCCCTGACCCTGCTGCTGGCTGTAACCGGCCAGGGTAAAAAGCAGCATAGCCACAGTTGTCGCAGTTTTGATAAGGCGACCTGCCTGTTTACCGGGCGATGGCTCCTTTTTTGTAAAAAACATACATTCGAGTCGTTTAAGTAATGAAATATTTGCCTTAGTATATAGATTAAATAGTCTATCAGAATCGATAAAAGCGGATATAGCTGTCTTTTGAACAGACCGCATGGGTCTTCAAAGCTTGTTATCAACTTTTATGGGAATTACTTTTCAGCATCCACTTAGGCCGAGGAGGCTTCCATGAATGCAGGTTTAAATATTTACTTTTCTTCAAAAGCGAATATCTAATGCGAGATCTTACTGGTGGTAATAAGATTACTCTACTAACTTAATAGACAAATATTATGTAAATATTTTATCCGTGCAAATGTGGACGAAATAAAGTGTAAAAAAAATTTTGCCCACTGGTCGTAGCCCTAAGTTTTCGATCATTATTTGCATTTTAAGCCGCTTTGGAGGTATATTATCCTGAAATCACTAAACCCATGAAAATAGACTTATCCATGACCCGGCGTGAAATGCTTGGAATAACCGGCATGGCCGGTTTGACCGCATTAACGGGCTTTCCTGCCGGCGCGGCCACGCACGCTGCACCAAAACGGCCACGCATTGCCTGCCTCGTTACATACTGGGGCGCCACCAGGTCGCACGCCGACTGGATCATCACCAAGCTGCTCGACGGCTACTGGTGGCAAGGTGCTCACACTCCCTCGCGGGTAGAAGTTGTATCCGTTTATATCCACCAGTTTGATACAAGTTTACTCGGCCAAAAAATATGCAAGGCCAAGAACATTCCTATTTTCAAAACAGCCGGCGAAGCGGTTACACTGGGCGGAAAGGAACTGGCAGTGGATGGCGTGGTGATCGTGGGCGAGCACGGGGAATATCCTACCAATCTCAAAGGACAATGGCTCCTGCCGCGCTGGTGGATCTATGAAAAAGTGATCCGGGTTTTTGAGCAGAGCAAGCGCTCTGTGCCGGTTTTTAATGACAAACACCTTTCTTACAGTTGGGACGAAGCCAAATGGATGTTCGATAAATCCCGTGAACTGAACTTCCCGCTCACCGGCGGCTCTTCCATACCGGTCTACTTCCGCAAGCCTGAAATAGAACTTGATATAGACACGCCTTTGAAAGCATCGGTGGTGATCGGCGGTGCTCCCGATGAAGGTGCCCTTTTTCATTGTGTAGATGTATTGCAGGCTTTTGTTGAGCGACGAAAGGGTGGCGAAACTGGCGTAAAGTCAGTACAATGCATACGCGGCCCGGAAACGTGGAAGTGGACCGAACAAAACCCCTGGGCGGCCGCATTGCTGGAAGCGGTGCGTAAAAGCTTTGACCTGAAACAGGGACACTTTCAGGAGATCGGGAAACCGAATGTCTGCATCATTGAATACAATGATGGCACAAAAGCAGCAGTGTATTCTGGCCAGGGTGTGGGCTGGACTTTTGCCGGGGACATTGAAGGTCGTAACGAACCAGCCATTATGTCGATGCTAGACTGGCCCGGCCCGTTTTCTCAATATCATGCGTCCAATGCACAGCCGCATTGGATTACCGAAATGATGGTGACCGGAAAAGAACCATTCAACGCCGAACGGCTGCTTTTGTCAACCGGCATCACTGCTTATAATATGGAATCCAACTGGGAAAACGGCAAATATTCAGCCATAGGACGCCGCATTGAGACGCCATTTATGAACATGCGATACCGCTCCACACACGGAGCGCAGTTCAGCACAGGCCAGCGACCGCCGGATGTCCCTTATATGCGGGGGTTTTCGGAGTGAATTTTGAATGAGTGAATGAGTGAATGAGTGAATGAATGACCGAATCAACATAACAATGAATCGTAGAGACGTTATCAAAAGCCTGACCCTTTTACCCGCGGCAGGTGATATTTTATTAAAGCAGCCGGCTGTTGCTTCACAGCATACTTCATTGCCCGATCTGCACCGGGATGCGTTTGTAATGGATGGGCATACGCATGTAATGAGCCGGGAGCTGATCCTGAAAACCGACATCGGCCAGCGTTACAAGGATGGTACGGTGGATCTTCCCCGGGCAAAAGAAGGCGGCGTGGATGCGATGTTTTTTTCGGTTTATACCCCTGAAAACTATTATCCGGGAAGGTTTGAGATCAAAAATACTTTTCGTGTCGTAAACCTTGCGCTGGACCAGATTAAAAAGAACCAGGCATTGATCGAGCTCGCGCTTAATGCGTCCGACATCGAGCGTATTAATAAAAAGGGTAAAATAGCCGCATTCCTGGATCTGGAAGGCGGTTACGACCTGCACGGCGACCTGGATCTGCTGCGCGCACTTTACAAACTGGGCTTACGCTCCATGCAGCTGACTGCGCATAGCACTACAAATGCTTTTATTGATGCCTGCAATGACGTGTACACCTGGGGCGGCATTAATGCACATGGAAAAGCGGTGATCAGGGAAATGAACGATCTCGGCATGGTCATTAATGTGGCTCATGCATCTAATGATGCCATTATACAGTCGGCGGCGGCGAGTCGGCATCCGGTCATTTACAGCCACGGCGGTTTTCACAAGATCGTTGATCATCCGCGCTGCATTACAGACGAAGCTGCAAAAGCAATCGCATCAAAAGGCGGCGTTATCGGCGTGCATTTCGGCAGCCTTTTCAATAACCCGAAATACTGGGCCTGGCAAAAACCGAACAATCCCGTCAAAGTGCAGCCAAGTCCGCAGCCGAAAATACCACGCATCCTGAGCGTCCGGAATACGAATCAAACCATTGAAGACGTCGACAAGGAATTCGCGCGTGAGTTGCCGTTCACTTTCAACGGGACCATTCCAGACGAATACTGGATGCATGTTGACCAGCTCGCCAAGGTCATTGACTATGGAGTTAATTTGGTTGGTGAAGACCACATAGCACTGGGGTCCGATCTGGACGGCGGCCCCGAGTTGCCCCGTGAAATCAAAGACATCAGCGACTTCCCACAGATCACCATGGCTATGCAAAAACTAGGTTACACCGACCAGCGGATCAAAAAGATCCTCGGCCTGAACTGGCTGCGCGTCATCCGGCAGGTGACGGAGGGGAAATAAGCACACATTCAATCACTTATTCTAATTTTTAATGTTCATAAATGGAAACCAGCAGCCTGTTAAAGCAAATCGAGTTCATTAAGGAAGTGGATAAGCTTAAATACATCCTCCGCAAAACGAAGCTTTTCAATAGCGACCGGAATGAGAATGACGCCGAACACAGCTGGCACCTGTCGCTGATGGCCATTATCCTGGCCGGGCATGCCAACTCCGACATTGATCTGCTCCGGGTTGTTAAGATGCTTCTGATCCACGACATTGTTGAGATAGATGCGGGTGATACTTTTATTTATGATGCGCAGAAAAACCACACCAACACCGACGAAGAAAGACTGGCTGCAAACCGGATCTTCGGGTTATTGCCGGAGGGGCAGGCGACGGAGCTGATCGCAATCTGGGAAGAGTTTGAGGAAGGGCAAACCCATGAAGCAAAATTTGCACGGGCTATGGACCGCCTGGAACCCCTGCTTCAGAATACTTCCAATAACGGCGGCACCTGGGCTGAGTTCGGCGTCAGTTATGAAAAGGTGTATGCCAAAAAGCAGGTCATTCAGCAGGGTTCCGAATCGATCTGGCAGTATGCCGAGCAACTGATCAATGACAGCGTTGAAAAAGGGATTTTGAAAAAATAGGTCAGTAAGCTGATCCTAGTCGCTAAACTCAAACATGACGACCGCGCAGCTCGTGAACATAAGTGGACGGACTGATACCGAATTGTTTCTGAAAGTCCCTCGAAAAGTTGGTAGGAATGCTGTATCCGACCATATCGGCCACTTCGTTGATCTTGTATTTGTTTTCAGCGAGCAGCTCAGCAGCCCTTTTCAGCCTCGACAGGTTGATCAGCTCATTCGGTGTCATGTCCGATATGCCTTTGATCTTACGGTATAATGTAGGCCTGCTCATGTTCATCAGGGATGAAAGCAGGTCCACGTCCAGGTTGGAGTCCGCGATCCGTTTGCCTATAATGGTGTTTAATTGTTCCAAAAACTGCTTATCAGCCGTCGAGAACGCAATGCCCCGGATATGGGTGAGCGGCGAGCGCGCAAAATATTCCTTGATAATGTTCCTGTTGTTGATCAGGTTGGTGATCTGCGCAGCTAGATGATCCAGTGAGAACGGCTTTTCAATGTAGGCGTCCGCGCCCACTTCAAGCCCCTCGATCCTGGAATTGATCGAATTTTTGGCGGTTAAGAGAATGATTGGAATGTGGCTGAACTGTACATCGTTTTTGATCTTTTTACACAACTCAATGCCGTCCATAACGGGCATCATAATGTCGCTGATCACCAGGTGGACGTTCTCATGCTGCAAAATTTCGATCGCCTGCTGACCGTCCAGCGCGCGCATGACATGATAGGAACCGCTCAGCTCCCGGCTCAGATAACCCAGGATTTCAACATTGTCCTCCACGATCAGGACCACAGGCCGGGCCGGATCGGCGGCTTCGCTTTGCTCGTTTGTTAGTAGAAAATCAGCTGAAACTTCCTCATTCACCCCTTTCAGGTCCATTTCATAATCCTGATGGATCGGCAGCGAAAGCAGGAATGTATTCGAAAGCGTATCCCGGTGTTTCAGTTCGAGACTGCCTTTATGGAGCTCGGCAAGCGAACGCGACAATGGGAGACCAATGCCTGTGCCCTCCTGTTTCTGGCTGGCCTCTACTCTATAAAACGGCTCGAAAATCTTCTCTTTCTCGTCATCGCCAATGATCAGGCCATCGTTCGTGAACTCAATATGGAAAAGCAAGTCGTCGCTGCTGAATGGCAAAAGCCTTACCTTAACTGAGTTATCGGCATATTTTATCGCATTGTTAATCAGGTTACTGATGATCTTTTTACAGGCTTCAATGTCGACGAAGGCATTCAGTGTAATGCGGGGAAGCTCCATGTTGTAAGCCAGATTCTTCTGTTCGGCTGCTGGCCGGAACGTCGAAAAAACATCGCTCAGGAGCTCGTTAATGTCAGTTTTGGTAAAGTTCAGGCTAAAATTATTCGCCTCCGCTTTCCTGAAATCAAGCAGCTGATTGGTCAGGTCAATGAGGCGATTGGTATTTTTATTGATCATGTTCAGGTTCTCAAATGTTTCTGCACCGGCATTTTCGTCGGCCAGCAACTTGTCCAGCGGCATTTTAATAAGCGTCAGCGGCGTTCTGATTTCGTGGGCAACGTTGGTAAAAAAGTCAATTTTGGCATTATAAATCTCGCGTTCTTTGCCAATTTCAATGGCTTCAATCTCGCGCTTGTTCTTTTCGCCCATTGCCAGGTGATAATAGCGGAAAACCGTGATGCCGATGGCGGCCACAATGGTGCCGTACAACATGTAAGCCCATCCCGTAGCCCACCACGGCGGCAGAATATCAATGTTAAGCCTGGCTTCCCGGCCATTCCACACCTGATCGTTGTTCGACCCCATTACCCTTAACACATAATGACCCGGCGGGAGTTTTGAAAATGAGATTTTTTTGCTGTTGCTTAATGTAATCCACTGCGGTTCAATCCCCTCCATTTTGTATTTGTAATGGTTCATTTCCGGGATCACATAACTGAGCGCTGCTACATCAAAACTGAGGCTCGAACGATCATAAGGCAGCTTGATCCCACCCGTATAAATCGGTGATTCGGTGAGCGGCGAATTTTTACCGCCAATGTGCAGCTCCTGATTATTGGCCTGGATGCCCGTAATGTACACCGGCGGCACGTACGTATTTTTATTAAATAAAGCCGGTTTAAGGCTGATCAACCCTGCAACTGTGCCGAAAAACAGCGTTCCGTCGTTATTTTTGAAAGAAGAATTGTAGTTAAACTGTTCGCTGAGCAGCCCGTTCGCCTCATTGTAATTGGTAAACTTCCCAGTCTTGACATTCAGCATCGACAAACCACGCGAAGTCGAGATCCAGAAATTGCCCATATCATCTTCCAAAACCCTGAAAACCTGATTATCGGGTAAGCCATCTTCAATGCGGTAATTTTTGAATTGCCGCGTAACAGCATTATACCGTGATAATCCATGTTCGGTGCAGAACCAGAAGTCGCCATTTTTGCTTTGATAAAGGCTGTTGATGTAGTTGTCCAGCAGTCCGCCTTTTTTACCGGCATCATATTGAATCCTGCCTTTTTTCCCTGTTTTTGGATTAAAATAAAAAATCCCGCCGCCGTAGCTGGCCACCCATAATGTTCCCTCTTTATCCTCGTGAATGCTCTGGACCTGCGTATTGACAAAGGTCATCGGTGCAAAATCATCTGTGCTGCGATTGTATATAAATAAGCCCGACCACGTTCCGACAAGGATTTCATTTGCCCTCGTTTTATAAAGCGTCACCACAAAATTGCTCCCGAAAGTGTTCGGCATGCTGGTGGTGTAATGGCGGATTACTTTATTGGTTTTCAGATCCATCACATCCAGGCCGTGCTCGTAAGTGCCGATCCACAGTTCGTCGCCGTCGGCGACCAGCCCGTGCAGGTTACGGTATGCAATGCTTCCCTGCTTGCCGTCAGGCAAAAATGATCTGAATGTTCCCGTTTGCAAATCCAGCTGGTTCAAACCCGCATCCTCAGTGCCTATCCATAGTTTTCCGTATTTGTCCTTCACCATTTCGTGGATCAGGTTTCCGCTGATGCTGTTGCCGGGCTGCGGGAAATATTTTTGAAAACGGTTGAATTCAGACGAGTAATAATTGACGCCGCCAAACTGCGTGCTCACCCAGATCCCACCCTCGCGGTCTTTGAAAATAGCATTGATAATGTTGTCCGTGATCGAGTAAGGGTTGTATTTCTCCTTCACGATCTGCTTCATTTTATTCTTTTTCAAATCAAGAATGAAGAGCCCGGATTCTGAACCCAGCCAGTATTCGTCTTTGCCGTTCTGGAAGAATGTATGAATGTAAATGTCCTGTTTCTGGCCGGTCTCCTGCGAAATGTCGGTAATGTTGCCTGTCCTGTAATTAAAGAGCAACAACCGCTTCATATTACCAACCAGTAAGGTGGAGTCCGAAACGGAGTGCACGCGCATGTTGGAGAATATCTCATTCACACGGCCTGAAAGATCGTATTTGGCAACCGTGCCCAGTTCAGGGTGATAACGCCGGATAATGCCATTGCTGAATGTTGCCCAGACTTTTCCGTCAGCTGAGACGTGTATAGCCACCGTGTTGGCCGCATCGGGAAGTGCTTTTACTTTTCGTGTTTTGGAATCGAACCGGTAAAGCTGATTATCGGAAATGATCCAGACTCCGCCGTCATGGTCGCTGCGGATCATGCGCACCTCTCCGGTCGGGATTAATTTGAAGACCGAAAATTGATCCGAAACAGGATTATAGATATAAACGCCCTTATGCGTACCGATCCAAAGTTTCTCGTCGTAATCTTCGGAAATTGAGAAAACCGAGTTGCTGCCCAGGCTGGTGGAATCGCCTTCTTTGCTCCTGAAAATCTTAAAAGAATTGCCGTCAAAACGGTTCAGTCCGTTGCGGCTGGCGATCCAGATGAAGCCTTTTTTATCCTGGATAATGTCTCCGGTGGCATTGCCGGAAAGGCCGTCCGAAACTTTGTAGCTTTTGAAATAATACGGCGCTTCCTGACCCAGACAAGCCAGACATAAAAACACGAAGCAGAACGTAGAGAGCAGCTTTTTCACCCAGGCATCCGTACAAAGTCAGCTTTGCTGCCGACCCTTACTTGTTGAACATTTTTATAAA
The DNA here is from genome assembly GCF_023821985.2 of Dyadobacter chenhuakuii. NCBI lineage: Bacteria > Pseudomonadati > Bacteroidota > Cytophagia > Cytophagales > Spirosomataceae > Dyadobacter > Dyadobacter chenhuakuii. The sequence continues at coordinate 1,930,210 of NZ_CP098805.1, forward strand.
TATATCCCTGCAAAATCATTGGTAATTAATAAAACATCATGTTGAGACGAATTGATCTAAAATTGAGACTCACAGATCATTCCGTTAATCAGCAAAGCAGGAAATTCGCACCACTTTAAATAAGTCCAATATTTTAGTTGGATAGTAACAAGTCGGGGAGTTTCAAATTCCAATTTAACCAACAATTTTAATGAAAAATAATTTGTACAAACTGGCACAGGTTGCTAAAAAGCAGGCGCTCATGCGCTGGTCTGTGAGGACCACGATGGCGATGCTTATGGGCATTATCTGTGCCATGTCCGGTGTAGCACAGGCTCAGACCGGCACCTCAATTTCGGGTAAAATCAGTGATAAACAAGGCGCTCTGCCGGGTGTTTCAGTGATTGAGAAAGGAACTTCCAACGGGACTACGACGGACGCTGAGGGAAAATTTACCTTACAACTTTCGGCAGGAGCAAAAGCAATCACCGTATCAAGCGTTGGTTACCTGGCTCAGGACGTGGATGTTACCAACAAATCGACTGTGAATGTCACATTGCTGGAAGACCAGAAAACGCTGAATGAAGTGGTCGTGATCGGTTACGGATCTTTGAATAAAAAAGAAGTTTCCAGCGCCATTACCCACTTGTCCGACAAGGACCTGTTGCGTGTGGGCGGAAACAACCCGCTGATGTCCATCCAGGGTAAGGTGGCCGGGTTATCGATCACCAACACATCCACTGCCGATCCGAACTCATCACCAAGCATCCAGCTTCGCGGTGCTTCGTCCCGCAGCGCTGGTCTTGGACCTTTGTTTGTTATCAACGGCATTCCGGGTGGTAACATCGACAACATCAACCAGAACGAGATCGAATCCATCGACGTACTGAAAGGCGGTGCGGCCTCGGCGATTTACGGAACAAGGGGAAGCAACGGGGTGATTGTGATCACCACCAAAAAAGGCTCTTCCGAACCGCGCCTTTTCTATGATGGCTACACGACTTTTGATTACCTGACCAACCAGCTTTCGGTGCTTTCGAAAGACGATTTCCTGGCCAACAAGCGTGGCTTTGATTTTGGCGGAAACACCAACTGGCTGAAAGAAGTAAGCCGTCAGCCCTCATTCTCGCACAAGCATACATTGCAGTTTTCGGGCGGTAACGGGCAAACCAACTACTTTTCATCCGTGGATTACCGCGATGCAAACGGAATTGACCTTCGTTCCGGAAAGAGAGAATACGGCGGCCGCGTGAACATTAACCACACCACTGCCAATAACCTGCTTGCCCTGACGTTCAGCGTGGCGCCGCGTTACGCGAAAATCAGTGAAGCCGATTACAGCGCATTCAATTATGCACTGACGCTCAATCCTACGCAGGGCGTGAGAGATTCCACCGGTAAATACAGCTACATTAACTCCGGCTTTTTTGCCAACAATCCTGTGGAATGGGCTAAAAACGTGCTGCAAGACCGTGAGCATAAGTCGCTCGACCTGAACGGTTCTGTGAAACTGAACATTTTGGAAAACCTGAATACGGTCGTGACATTTGGGGAAGTGAGCCTGTCGCAGCGCATCATGAACTTTACGCCTTCCAACATTACGCCTGTTATTAACGGAAACGGCCGCAATACCGCTTCGCAGGGACTGGAAGAAAAAGACCAGAAAAGCTTCGAATGGCTGGGCAATTATTACCTGGACAAAGGAAAGCATTCTGTGAAACTCCTTGCAGGTTATTCGTTCCAGCATTTTATGGAATCCGGATTCAGCGCGGGTAACGAAAAATTCCCATCCAATGTATTGACTTACAATGGCCTGGGCACCGGGTTATGGAACCTGGAAAAGGGCGTTAATGGTGTTGGTTCATACAAAAACAGCTCCAAACTAATCGCTTTCTTCGGACGTGTGAACTATGATTTTGACCAGAAATATTACTTCTCTGCCAGCCTTCGCCGCGAGGGATCTTCAAAGTTCGGATATGATAACAAATGGGGTTATTTCCCGGCCGCATCCTTTGCGTGGCGCGCCACGCAGGAAGGCTTCCTGAAAGACCTTCCGTGGCTGAACGAGCTGAAACTGCGTGCGGACTACGGCGAAACGGGTAACCAGGATTTCGGCAACTATCTGTCGCTGGATACTTACGGCGGCTATGGTTACTATCCTTACAACGGAAACTCTTACCAGGTGTGGGGACCAAGCCAGAACACCAACTATAACCTGCGCTGGGAAAAGGCGATCAACTTCAATGCGGGCGTTGACTTTGAGCTTTTCAGCAGCAAGATCACGGGTAGCGTAAATTACTATGTGCGTCAGAACAAAGATCTTTTGGGTAACTACAATGTGCCTAACCCGCCCAACATTCAGGGACAAACCTTTGCGAACGTGGGCACGATGCGGAACAGCGGTCTGGAATTGCAGTTGAGTGCAGCGGTGGTGAACAAAGCGGATTTCAGCTATAACATCAGTGCAACGGGTGCATTCAATGACAATAAATTTGTGTCTTTCTCCAATGACCTGTACAAAGGGCAAACTTACGTGGATGTGGTAGGCATGCCTGCGCCGGGCAGTCCGGGAACGATCCAGCGCTTGCAGGAAGATCAGCGGATCGGTAATTTCTACGCGCTCAAATCGGCGGGTGTAAATGATGCCGGTGCACTGTTGGTGTACAATAAAAACGGTGACATTATCCCTGCTAACGAGGCCAATAACGATGACAAGCAAATTGTAGGAAACGGGCTTCCTAAGTTCACAACCGGGATTACCAACTCATTCCGTTATAAAAACTTCGACCTGACTGTATTCCTGCGCGGGGCTTTCGGTTACAAGCTGTTCAACACTTATGCATTTTACCTGGGTACACCAGCCGCTCAGCAAAACGTGAACCTCCTGACCTCTGCATTCGATGGCGGTAAATATTCCAAGCTGACCAGCACATCGACTTATTCTTCCCTATCCGATTATTTCCTGGAACAGGGTGGATTCCTGAAAGTGGACAACATTACGCTGAGCTATACCCAGCCTTTGAATGCCAAGTTCATGAAGTCGGCGCGCATTTATGCGACGACAAGGAACCTGGCTACATTTACCAAGTTCAAGGGCGGCGATCCTGACCTGATCCAGGTGAACGGACTTTACCCGGGTGTGGCTACCAACCGCGATAATGGCGGTACGCTGAACTACTATCCTGCCACCACGCAGTTGCTGCTGGGATTACAACTTACATTTTAATTAGCCGATTAAATTCCAAAAATGAAAAGGCATAACATATCAAAATACATCCTCCGGTTCGCTGCCTGCGCACTGCTGTCTGTGACGGCGGGCTGCACCAATCTGGACGAAGAATTATACGACCGGATCACTTCCGAAAACTTCCTGCAAACGCGGGACGACGTTACCCGTGACTTTCTGAGAGCTTTCGAGCACAGCTATTGGAGCATCCAGGGCGGCAGCACATTCATGCTGCAGGAAAACAGTTCCGACGAAATGATGACCATCAACCGCCAGGGCGACTGGTTCGACGGCGGTCAGTTCCAGCGTGTACATTACCACACCTGGACTGCGCAGGACGGCTTCACAAGCGATCCCTGGAACGCGCTTTACGGCGGTGTAACCCTGGCGACCAACTCGCTGGAAGATTTGGAAGGCATTACGGACCCCTCGAAATTTGACATGACGCGTGAAGAGCTGGATGGAATGATTGCCGAGCTGAAAGTGCTTCGTGCCTGGCTGAACATTCGCCTGCTGGATTTTTACCGGAACATTGTCATTGTGACCAAGGTTAAAGGCCAGACCGAAGGAGGCTTGCAGGTTCCTCCGCAGGAAGCATTCGCTTTTATAGAGCAGGAATTGAAAGAGGCCCTTCCGAAGCTTTCGACCAACACCACATTGGGTAACAATGTATCTGGACGCTGGACCAAAGGCGGCGCGGCTGCATTGCTGGTTCGTTTGTATCTCAATGCCAAAGTTTACACCGGAACCGATCGTTTCAAAGATTGCGAGACGATGGCGCAGGAGATTATCGATGGCAAATATGGCGATTATGCACTCGAAACGCGCTGGGATGCTCCATTTGATTACACCAACCCGACTTCGAAAGAAACCATGTTCGGTTTCCCGGGCAGCTTTGCACAAACGCACTGGCAGTATGACGGCGGCATGTATTTCTGGATGCTTCCTAACTTGGCACCGAGCTATTTCGGATTCACCGATTTTGGAAATGCTAACCCAAAATATGCCATGCAGCCAGGCCGCGATGTGGACAGCGTGGAGTACAGCTTTACATTGGGAAAACCATTCATCAAATTCCAGAAATACAAGGATGACCTGCGTTTAAAAAAATACAAAAACCTGGGCAACAGCAAGCGCGAGGGCATGTTCCTGTACGGTTACCTGCCTTACAAAAATGCGAGTGGAAAAGCGGACACAGTGAAAGGTTTCAAAGGCCCCTACCCGCTGTTCCTGCGTGATCAGGTGGGTAAATTTTTGGATGCAAAACCAGGAACGAAGATCGCCGATAAGGTTTCCAACATGAATAACGGAGACAACAACTCGGGCCTTTATCCGGTAAAATATCCTTACTACCCCAGCGACGACCAGAACAAGATTTCCTCGGCCTATGCGGAGATCCGTTTTGCCGAGATCTATTATTCTCTGGCCGAATGTAAATACCGCGCTGGTAACAAGGCTGCTGCTGCAACATTGCTGAATGCAGTCCGCAAACGCAATTATCCAGCCGGCTCACCAAGCCTTTACAAAGCCAACGGCGCCGAGCTTACAGACCAGGAAATGCTGGACGAATGGATGCGCGAGTTCCTGGCAGAAGGCCGCAGAAGAACGGATCTGATTCGCTGGGGCGTGTTTAACACGGGAAGCTGGTGGGACAAAAAACCCGATGCGGACAACCACACGGAAATTTTCCCGATTGGTCAGAATGTGTTGAACTCTTCGCCGCAATTGAAGCAGAATCCTGGTTACTAAAATAAATTTAAATGAAATTTCAAAAACCTTCGGTCGGACCACGCCTGGCTGGGTTGAGCGCTGCAATTCTTCTTGCAGTGCTTGGCTCCGCCTACCGTGGCCCTGCCACTACTTTCACGCCAAAGCCAGCAACTATTGCTGGTTTTTCTGATGTAAAACGCCCCCGCGAAGCGTGGGTTCTGCGCTCCGTTCTGGACGCCCGACCACGGATTCTCAGCATTGCATTGCACGACAATCTATGGCTCGCCTACAACACCAAAACGGCTTCTTTATACAAAGCATGGGCTGGAAAAATCAACCTCGGCGGCCCGGTTTACACCTCATCCCACGGCCCGCAGCCCGTGTCGCAGGGAACCACATATATGGAAGAGCCCGATGAAAATCCCTGGCGACTCACCATTGATGGCAAGGAAGTCACGCCGGAGATCAGCTACAAAGGCCACGCCATTCTGAACAACCAGGTAACATTGAAATATGACCTGGATTACCAGGGCAAAAAGATTTCAGTTGAAGAAAAACCTGAGTTTTTTGAGGCGGGAAATGGAAAAGCAGGTTTCGAGCGGGTGTTTACAGTTGCCAATGTTCCTGCTGGAAGCGAATTGTTTCTGAACGTGCATTTGAATTCACTTTCCAGCGACACCGACTATAAGGCGGACGGGAAATTTCTGGGCGTCATTGGTCAGGAAACTGTGGCAGGCAAGTCGTTCTTTTATATAAATGGAAAGTTGATCCTAAACAACAATGGCAAAACAACGCTGTCCGTCAGCCTGACCAAAAAACCAGCGCAGCCACAAACGGCCCAGCAGGAAAGCAAAGCCGAAATGGTGGCGGGTTTGTTTGCCAAAAGCGACTGCAACACCTGCCATAATCAGGAAGTTAAGACCGTTGGCCCGGCTTACAAAGCCATTGCAGAACGTTACGAAAACAATGATAACAACAAAAATGCGCTGGTTACCAAAGTGATCAAAGGAGGCGCGGGCAACTGGGGACAGATCGCCATGTCTCCGCACCCGGATCTGAAAAAGGAGGATGCCGAAACAATGGTCTCCTATATTCTTGAACTGGATTCCGACAAAGAAAGAGCGCAAGCGGCCAGCAAACTAATGCCCAGGCCCGCCTACCCGATCGTCCTCAAATCCATCGTTCCTGCCAAAGTTGCCACTGCGACGGAAAAACCAGGCATCGCTGTCAATGTTTACCGGTTTTCAAGCGGCATAGGAGCTGTTCCTGAAATTAATGATGAAATGTTGCCTGTGAAATCAGGATCTATCAATGCATTGCATCTGGATGAGCAGGATTTTGGAGGTCTGAAAGACAACTTTGCCATTTTTGCCAGCGGTTATATCAACATTAAAAAGACGACCAACATTGTTTTCCGCTTGGTTTGTGATGATGGTGGAAAGCTTTTTATTGATGATAAAATGGTGATCGACAATGGCGTTAACCACCCCCTGCAACCCACCGACGGCGAGATTATCCTCAAACCAGGTAAGCATCCTTTTAAAGTAGAATATTACCAGGGCGCATTTGGCAAGGGGCTTTCGCTTCAATGGCGGCCTTATGGCACCAAGGAATTTGTGGTGGTGCCGCCAAGCGTGTTTACCTATAAAGGAGCTGACATCAAAAGAACCGGACAGACACCGGTAGACGTCAAAAAAGAAGACATTCCGGGTGACAGATCGCCACTTGTTGATGTGCACCCAAGCTTTACATTGGCACAGGCCCGCCCTGATAATTTCCAGCCAAGAGTCGGCGGAATGGATTTTCTGGCTGATGGAAGAATGGTGGTCAGCACCTGGGATTCATTAGGATCTGTTTACATTGTTGATGGCCGCAAAGCAACAGCACCGAACGACATTAAAGTAAAACGCATTGCTTACGGACTCGCCGAGCCGCTGGGTCTGAAAGTAGTGGATGACGAGATTTACATTATGCAAAAACAGGAACTGACCAAGCTGGTCGACCTGAATAATGATGAGCTCATCGATGAATACCAGACCATTTGCAATGGCTGGAAAGTTTCTGCTAATTTCCATGAATTCGCATTCGGGCTGGTTTATAAGGATGGTTATTTTTATGGAACATTGGCAACCGCCATCAATCCCGGCGGTGCCAGCACCAAGCCGCAGATCCCGGATCGGGGGAAAGTCGTGAAAATTTCTAAAAAAGACGGCTCATTCACATTTGCAGCATCTGGTTTAAGGACGCCAAACGGCATTGGCCTGGGCGTTGACAACGAAATTTTCATCGCCGATAACCAGGGCGACTGGCTGCCTGCCAACAAGATCATTCACTTGCAGGAAGGCGCCTGGTACGGCTCGCGCTCGGTGGACTTTGAAGGAACCGCCAACAAAACAGAAACGCCACCGGTGGTATGGCTTACGCAGGATGAAATCGGCAACTCGCCAAGCCAGCCTGCCAGACTGAATGTGGGACCTTACCAAAACCAAATGATCCATGGCGACGTTACGCACGGCGGGATCAAGCGCGTATTTGCTGAAAAAGTAAACGGCGCTTACCAGGGCGCTGTGTTCCGGTTTACGCAAGGCTTGGAAGCTGGCGTAAACCGCTTAGTGTGGAGCCCGGATGGCTCCCTTTATATTGGCGGTGTGGGTTCCACAGGTAACTGGGGACACGCTGGAAAACTAGGTTACGGACTCCAAAAGCTGACATTCAATAACAAAGTTGCTTTTGAAATGCTGGCCGTAAGAGCCAAATCGGACGGTGTGGAAATTGAATTTACTGAACCATTGAAAGAAGGCGTGGGCGAAACCGCAGCCGACTACCAGATCCGCCAATGGTGGTTCAAACCTACCGGCGATTACGGCGGCCCGAAGCTGGACGAAGAAGACCTGGCTGTAAAATCGGTAAAGGTTTCCCCGGATCGCAAGAAGGCAACATTACAGCTGACGGGCATGAAGAGCAAACATATGGTTTATATTCATTTGAACAGAAAAACCATCATCAGCCAGAGTGGCAACAATTTATGGAGCACCGAAGCCTGGTACAACATGAATGAAATCCCTAAAAACCTGAACTAGGGATCAGCTGCTGATCAATACATTAAAAACGCCCGGAAATTACTTCCCGGGCGTTTTTAGTTTTATACAAAATGTAAATCAGGTCAGCTCAGTGTTTTGCAAAATGAAAAGTTGAAACCCTGTTGTCGGCCCCGGTCGCTTTCAATATAAAAATACCTGTTGGCAGCGGTTTTACATCGATGCCTGAACTTGTATATTCTCCCGCATAATGCAGCAAGCCGGATGTCGAATAAATCTGCACCGACTGTATGGTCCCGGCAGTAGGAGCATCAAGAAAAACCCTGTCTGTCACCGGGTTAGGATAACCCTTCACCTGCCCCTTGGAATCTGCGAAGCGCACATGTTCTATCTTGCTGAATGCAAACGTGCCGTCGGTGTCCACCATACGAAGCCGGTAGAAGTTGTCGGCATGCAGCGGCAGCGGATCAATAAAGCGGTAACGCTGGATTTCTGAATTTTCGTTACGCGTAGCAACGGAACCGACTTTTTCCCAAACCTTTCCTTCTGCACTACGCTGAATTTCGAAGTGACTGCTATTGACCTCGCTTGAAGTTGTCCAAGCCAGCTCCACGGCGGATTCATTTTTTGAAGCCTTGAAATCCACAAGGGTAACCGGCATAGGATCGATGATGGCCCTGATCGTGAATTTGCCGTCAGTATAGGTGGTTTCCCAGATCAATGGCGCGATATCCGGTAGGTTTACCGTTGCGAATGTCCCGGTAATGATTCCTGCATCCAGAAGAATAAATGCATCACCCAGTGCAGGCGTGAAACCATTGATAAATGATACTGTTATCGTCCCTCCTGCCGTAAATGGCCCTGACTGGAACTGGTCATAACCTGTAATAGCGGTGGTTCCGCCGATTTCTACCAGCAGCGTTCCTGTATTCGCAAACTCGCTCGCAAACGCCAGCGTGCCAGGCGATTCACCCGGGGCCAGCGTACCCGCATTGGTAAATGAATTGTGTAAAAATGTGGCATTACCGCGGATCTCGCCATTGTTGTCGAAACTGCCGCTAACGGAATGCACCCCAGTGCCCGATTGCAACAGCCCGTTCACGGTAAAGTTATTTACGTTAAAGGAAATGTTGTCCGGCATCCGCATGGTATGCCCGCTGGTAATGACTGTACTCGCCGCACTGGCGTTGGGAAAAGAAGATGCCGTGATCCAAAAGCTGTTGTCCTGAGAAGATTGCCAGTTGCCCGGAGTGTTCCAGGTGCCATCTGTGACCGCCGTTCTGTAAGAATCACCTGCATTTGAAACTTTATAGATTGTGTAGGCATCTGCCGAGGTGAATGCGGCATTCAGGTTGGGTATCGTACCGGTTAGTCCCGTGACATCCAGCTTAATGCTCCCGTTTCCGTTTCCTGTATTTATAGAAACATCATAGGTTGTCCCCGATCCCGAAATACCCGAAACCGATGCGCCGGAAACACCACTGGTCGACAGTGTAAAAACAGAAGCGTCATCGATCGTTACACTTTGCGCAAACACAACCTGATAACTGACAGTGCCCTCATTCGTCGGATTGGAGGAAAGCCGGGTAACCGAAGTTACACTTGTTTGCGTATAAAAATCAATTTCGCTGCCATAGGAAGTTCCTGTTGAATTGGTTGCATAAGCACGCAGATAGATGCGCGTTCCTGCGGGCAGCCCTGTCACTGTTGTACTGAAAGCACCATTGCCGGAACCGATCCCAACCTTATTGGACAGCTCGATAGTAGGCGCCGCTGATGTACTCCACACAATGCCATAATCCGTGACGGCAGCACCGCCATTGGCTGTCACTTCACCGCCGACTTTGGCGGTTGTCAGCGCAATTTCACTCGCGGAAGCCGTGGTAACGGTAGGCGCTACGGAAGGTATACCGGTAGTAAATCTCAGCCAGGTAGCACCGCTAACACCCTCGAAAATGCGGCCTTCGGTGTCGGCAAATGCGGCTTTGTCAATGATAACATAGTAAGTTGTTCCACCCTCCAGGTCTGTTGTCGGATCGATCGTAATCGTATTTGAGCCATTGCCGGTTACCTGTGCACTATTCGCGGCAATGGTGGCAAAGACGGCATCGTCATACAGGCGGCGGATCTGAATGTACTTGCCTGCTGTACCGGTAACTGCCTGGCTGAATGTCAGCGAAATGTTGCTGCTCACAGAGATCCCCGTTGCAGCGTTGGTCGGGCTGGTAGCAGTGATCCGGGGTGGAGTGCCGTTCTGCTGGAAAAAATACTTCTGGTTTGCGCCGGTGTAGTTGGTCGTAAACACATCCGCATCGCCATCATTATCCCAGTCGGCTACGAAGGCTTTCATTGCATTATTATAAAAAGCGCCCGAGTTCGGAAGCGAATTGAAAGGGTTGCCTGCGCCTGTCACCTGCGTAAAAGCGCCGCTGCCATTGTTCTGCCAGAAAACAAGCGTTACCGAGCCGTCAGAAGTATGCAGATCGATGTCACCGTCCGAGTCGAAGTCCCCGGAAAGAATCTGGTTATCACTGGCTATTGTCATGCCGTTGAAAGGATTTTCACCTCCCGTCTTTAATGAATATACGCCATTGTCATTGCGGTAGTAGTCTCTCACCGAATTTCCTCCGACCCTGCTTACAAAAATATCCACGTCGCCATCATTATCCCAGTCTTCAACGTGGGCATACTGCGCACTTGAAAAAGCAGCTTTGCCAGGCAGACCATCAAAAGGATTTTGCGAGCCCGTCACATTACTGAACGCGCCGCTGCCATTATTGCGCCAGAACTGATTATCAAGATTATTTCCAGGATAGTTATGCAAATCAACATCTCCATCATTGTCGAAATCGCCAAAGATCAGCTGGTTGTTACCACTCACATTAATGCCGCTGAACGGGCTCGAAGCGCCACTCAGCAACTCGTATTTTCCATTGTCGTTGCGATAATAAAAGTTCTTTTCGTTCTGATTGGAGTTACGCATCGGGACGTAGATATCATCGTCGCCATCATTGTCCCAGTCCGCCACAAACGCACCCGACGCAGAATAGAAAACTGCGTTCTCATTGACCTTTTCAAATGGATCCGCGGAGCCGGTTACTTTTGCAAATGATCCGCTGCCGTTGTTTTGCCAAAATTCGTTAACGGTTCCTCCCGGATAGGAATGAATGTCAATATCACCATCCGCATCAAAATCCCCGTAGATCAGCTGATCGTCACCAGAAATTGTAATGGCACTGAACGGGCTTGACCCGCCAGTCAGCTGTGAGAAGGCAGGCACAAGTAAGCCATTGAATTTCAAGATCGTAAAGACGTGTTCTTTAACTATTTTACCAACAACATATTCGAGATCCCAGTCTCCGCCACGGCGAGCTGAGCCAGTTTGGTCGTCGGAAGCGGCCACGGGCACACCGAGCATACGGTGGATTCGCTGTACGAAACCCTCTCCGCTGCGGCTCGCAGTAAGCTCGCAGCTGTAAATAAGCAAACTTGATTTGCCCACTTCAAGCACATTACCCAAACTTTGCCAAAAGCTGTTGTGCTCCGCAATATTGGCATCATTAAGCTGGGTCTGACCAAGCACAAAATTGCCGTCCGTACCATGCGTCATAATGTGCACGCGTTCGGCCTTGCCCCGCGCAGCAAGCTGTTTTGTTAATCTTTGGAAACCTTCCCGGCTGTTCGAAACATAAATCACCTCTGATCCGGGACTCAGCCCATCCGCCAGGGAGCGGAAGTCTTTCAGCGACTCGTCAATGATGACCAGGTCGGAAACTGTTTTTCGGCTGAATTTTTGATAGGTTACTATCGAAAAAGCGAGCAAGGAAAGTAAAAAAAAGGAGAGCGTAAAAGTTCGTTTCTTCATATATAGGGAGTAGAAATAGTTGATTATAAGGTAAAACTGAAATCAACACCTTTCATACCCATATATGAAGTAAACTTTATTTAATTGTACGTTCTCCTCTTCCCACTTATTTAATAACCCTTCGAGAGATCGACCTCATCGGCAATCTCCTCGTTTTTCAGGTATTTCTGAACATTATCGACAAACTTGGCAACCTTATCGCGATCCCGCATTTTGTGCGCCGCCCCTGTGTGCTGGGTGAGTATTACATTGGTCATTGGCCAAAGTCTGGAATCTTCCGGAAGTGGTTCCTTTTCCGTTACGTCCAGAACAGCACCAGCCAATCTGCCGCTGTCCAAAGCGTCGATCAAAGCCGATTCATCGGTGGTGTTGCCTCGGCCAATGCTTGCGTAAAGCGCACCTTCTTTCATGGCATCAAAGAAGTCTTTGCCCGCATATTTATCCAAATTCCCAGGTAATGTATTGATTACTAAATCAGTATCCGGAAGCTGGGCAAGCAGGTCATCAAAGGAATGAATGTCTGCGTCCGGATCGCTTTTCGCAGTCATCTGCACATTGCATCCGAATGCTTCCAGCATTTTGCCAACATTTTCGCCGATGGCACCGGATCCCAGGATAATTACCTCTTTTTCTCCTAAAATGGAAAGTTCGTTCTCGACCGCCTCCCCCTCCCATTTTCTGTTGATCTGATTTCTGACCATGAGATGCACGCCCCTGTAAAAACCGAGGATGCCGGCAACGATAGTCTCTGCACATGCTGCGGCGGACATATCACCTACATTAGCAGCCTTACCCTTGAATTGCAATTCCTTATACTGCTCAAAACCCACATTTTCGAGTTGCCAGAATTTAAGGCTTTCCGGAATGTCCTGGAAAGAATCCGCAGGTGGATTGCCAATCAGGATTTCAGCAGACGCTATCTCCTGCATCACTTCCTCATCGGAAAGCTCGCCTTTGGTTACGATGTCAGCATCATCGGGAAGCTGTTTTTTTAGTTCTTCCAAATATTTTTCTTGCAGGTCTGCATAAATAACAATCTTCATAGAATTCGGTTAAAATAAGAGTAATTGCCTCCTGAGCCGGGCATCCGCTTGTGGCTGCCCTCTTAAATAACCGCGCCAGCGCCTGTTGTCACTCGTATTCGTAACGGACTTTGGAAAACCGAATCAGCGAATGCAATAGGATGGCGAAATGTGCATGACTGCTCGACTTTTGTCCATTCTATCCCGCTTCCCAACCTGCCAATTTTGCATTCGGTAAAGGGTAGCGGAATGTCCCGCGCCCACATCATAACTCATAATACATCATGAAAAGACAACAGAACCGCACCCTGGGTGCATTCGAAAAAGCCTTTTGGCTGCTGGACCAGATCGATTCCAAGGACTTCGCGCTCGCCGCAGACATTTCGGGCACATTACCCATTGAAAAATGGCGCAACGCACTGGATATGGCACAGAAGCGCCACCCGAACCTTTCTGTGAAGGTTACCCTGGATGAGCTGTCGAGGCCTGTATTGCAGCATGTAGAAGGTATTACTATTCCGCTCCGGGTGGTGCATGCGGAGCAGGATTACCGCTGGGAACAAGAAGTTGAGAAGGAGCTTTCTGTGCGGTTTAATACGGAAGAAGCTCCGCTATTAAGGGTTGTCCTGGTGCAGAAACCAGAGCGTACTGTCCTGATTCTGGTAGCGAACCACACCGTCGCCGATGGGTCGTCATTGAGCTTTTTGACCCGGGATATATTGCTTGCCGTCACCGGAAAACAGCCAGAACCCATGGAACCGCAAGTGTCCAACGACCAGACGCTTAACCTCCCGGACGACGTTCCTGCCCAGACCACAGACGAAGTCCTGGAACTGAAAATGAAAACGGACATTGTGCAGCCGCTGGTTTCATCCATCCGTATTTCTGAAAAAATTACCCGGAACCTGCTGGAAAAAGCCAGGCAAGAAAACACAACCGTTCACGGTGCCATTTGTGCAGCAGTGCTATTGGCGTCCAGGCAGATGCGCAAAGAATGGGATGATGCCAGAATGGAACTGGTCTCTCCCGTTTGCACAAGAGGGCCGCTGAATCTGGACGATAACTTTGGCCTGAATATCACGACGCAATCCGTGTTTTTTGAAAAACAGCCGGAATTAACATTCTGGGATCTGGCCAGACTTGCAAAAGCCGGGCTTGATGGGACCAATTCACCGGAATATGTAAACGGCTATCTGTCCTTTTTCCGCGACACTGTATTTGGGCACAATGATATGCAGCAAATGATTGATGTTTTAAAAACGGCATTCAACCACCACATTATGGTGACCAACCTGGTAAAAGTGCGTTATCAAACGGATTTCGGGCCTTTGAAGCTGGAAGCACTTTACGGTCCGATGGTGCGCTCCGGAAAAGGAATGGAACAGACCATCGGCGCATTAACAACCAACGGCGCCCTTTGCCTGACCAACACAAGCGACAATCCTATCCCCGGCTTGCTCGCTGAAATAGAGCGCATGCTTAGGGAAGCTTCTCAGCTGAAATCGCACACTGCATGTCCTTTCGGATAAGTGTTCTCAAGCGACACAACTAGCGGCCTTTTAGATACGCTGATTTCCTGTTCCGGGAAAAATGTACAAGGCACATTGCCTTTTATCCATTCTTCCAGGGGATTTAATCCGCCACCTTTGTCATGTCGAAACGCAAAGACAATCAGCTAATGGTTAGCTGATTAAATCAAAACAAATTCAAACTTACTACTCAAATGAAAACTGTTGCCTTGACCATCGCATTCTTGTTCACTTTCATCCAAAGTCAATTTTTATTCGCACAAACACGCAAGCCGGCATCAGCAGGAAGGGAAGAATACATTGAAGTGGAGAAAAATGTAAAGCTTCACGTGATCGACCTCGGCGAAGGCCAGCCGGTTGTGCTCATTCACGGATGGCCGCTCAACAATGCGATGTATGAGTATCAATACCAATATCTGGTTGAAAAAGGGTTCAGGGTAATCGGCATTTCCCTCCGCGGTTTCGGTAAATCGGACAGACCTTTTGGAAAATATGACTTCGACACATTCTCCGACGACATTAAGGTGGTGTTGGAAAAATTGAAAATTGAAAATGCAACGCTTGGAGGCTTCTCACTTGGAAGCGCAGTAACACTCCACTTTGTGACGAAATATAACGGAGCGCATATCAGCAAGTTGGCCCTGTTCGGAGCAACAGGCCCATCATGGAAACAACGCGAAGGCTATCCTTACGGCATCACCGAACAAGGTGCAACTGACCTGATCAAGCAGACCAAGACGAATCGTCAGCAACTGGTATCGGGTTTTGGCAAAGGCTTCGCCGGACAGGAAGGAAGTTTGTCAGAAGAATCGCTAAGATGGTTGGAAAGCATTAACCTGGACGCCTCTCCTTACGCTACAACGCAGGCTATCAAAGCATTAGGTGACCTGGATTTACGTCCTGAACTAAGTAAAATTAAAATCCCCGTTGCCTTATTCCATGGTGTAAATGACAAATTGTGTGACTTCTCTTTGTCAGAACAGCTGCACAAAAGCATCAAAGGTTCTTACCTTGTAAGATTTGAGAAAAGCGGACACGGTTTATTCCTGGAAGAAATGGATAAATTTAACTCCGAACTCGAAAAATTCGCAAGGAAATAATGCCCCTGGCAAATGCTGTGAACGGAACGACCGCTTCACAGCTTTTGCCGGTAACATTTAAACAATACAACATTAACTGATATCTGCGTATATAGCCATGAGTACAACGGTGTTCAATAATAATTCAAAGACATTAGGGCTGCTGCAAGTCTCACAAAGCCAAATGGACGCCATCAACGGCCCCGACTATAAGCAGTATATCAAGATCCTGTATCTGCCAGCCGGTTATAAGCTCAGGGTGGATTTTGCCTGCTACGACACCCAGCAGCCAACGCTTTTCTTCATAAGTCCAAACCAATATCTTGAAATGGAAGTAACGGGTGACGAAAGCGGCTATTTCATATTTTACAACCGCGATTTCTACTGCATTCAGATTCACGATCAGGAAGTTGCCTGTGACGGACTTCTGTTCAACAACATCAGGAACATGCCGAAAGTAGAGGCCTCCGCAAACGAAATTGCTTTTTTAGGATCCTTATTCAAGGACATGATCGAGGAATTCCATTTGAATGACAGCTCGCTGGAAGAAATGGTCCGGACGTACCTCAAACAACTCCTCATCCGTGCAACACGCTCCTGGAAAAGGCAGCATCTGGACAACGCCGTGACGGATCAGCAAAGCGACCTGGAATTTTTCCGCAAATTCACCAGGTTGGTAGAAGAACATTATAAATCCAAACACACCGTCGCCGACTATGCGGATTTCCTGTGCATGGCGCCAAAAACCATCACGCACAAATTCAACCGTCTGCGTCTGCCTCAACCCAATGAGGTGATTAAAAACCGCATAATCCTCGAAGCAAAGCGATTACTAGTCCACACATCCCTCACTGCCAAAGAAATCGCATACGACCTCGGCTACAACGACCCCGCCTATTTCAGCAGGTTATTCATGACCAAAACCGGTGAGTCCCCGTCCAATTTCCGGGCGAATTTTGTGGGGTAAGCTGGCGTACTGGTATTAGGTGTACCAAGCTATTTATGCTTATGGTATTCGGAGTAATCAGTGTTTTTAACCCTTGTCTCCAACTCCCGAAAAGACATTTCCAGCGGAGATCCGGAAACGTAAGCTTCTGCCAAAAGGATCTTCTCTACATTCAGGTTTCTGGCCTTAATAAAATCATACAGCCATTTTTCGTGGATAGTACCATTGCTGTTGTTTCGGTAGGCTGTGTACGGGTTCCCGTTAGAAAACATGAGTTTATTTTTTGGCAAATAATAACAAACATTGAGCTGTTCGCCTTCTTGACTTTTCTCGGGATTCAAAACGAAGGCGTGCACTCCATTTTTTTGAAAATCCTTATCGAATGGAGCGCTACCGATAAGATAGATGTTCCGGATTAGCTTTCCCGGAAAATCCTTTTGCAAAGCAGATGCCATTCTATTGACTACATTATCATGGTTAATGGGCTCCATGATGCAATCGATCCGGTTGTCGGAGGTTAAGCGGATGAGCGAACGCGATTCGACTCCATTCCCGCTTCTTAGCATGACAAAAAGACTATCCTGTAACTTTACAGTGTCAAAATGCATCCGTTCTTCGAATGTTGGCTCCGCCCTGAATGTTGAACTTGGGATCGGCTTGTTGATATTGCTCCATTGTATCCGTTTTCTGGTCGTGAATTGCCCCCGGGACGAAACTTCTTCCAGTTTGCCCGGCAGTATAAACCCCTCCACCTTTTGATAATCTGAAAAAATTGTGATCTGCTGAAAATGTTCCGGTCCACGGCCGATAAGCGGATCTGTGTCCACCTGCTGCTCCAAGACCCGGTTAACCAGCAGGCTGGATTTTCCGATGTAAACATCAATCCACTTCTGCCCGACCCTGACTTGAAGCATGTGATTTTCATCAGCTCCGGAATTTGACATCCCGGTATAATGCAGTTCCGCAGAATCGCTGACCATGTATTGCAGGAGGGCAACAGGAACCTCCTGGTACAAAAGATCAAAAATGGGATTCAGACTTGCCTCATGAACAGATCGGCTCGTGTCCTGAACTCCGGTCAAATGATTAGGGCTTGTTCTTACCCTTACCACCTTCTTGGCGACCAGATCGCTCACCACTGTTTCCTGCCAGCCTGCATACATATTACCCATATCCGCAAAGCTTTTCTTTTTCAGGCTATCTATACGAGCGCTCATCAGCTTGCGATCAGATTCAGACAAGCCAGCCATAATCGACTCCATTAGCTTGTCCATATCACTCGCTTTTCGGAGTTCCTGTGGAACCTCCCCTGGCAAATCATAGATGAACGTTCGTTCGAATGTTTTGAGATGCTTGCCGCCAGCCATTTTAAAAAGTGCCTTTTTAGCTATGGATTTAGACATATCCTGCTGAGCCTGCCCGTAAACAGCAACCAGCGAAAACAACATTGCAACTAGATATTTTTTCATATATAACCAACCGCTAGCGATATCTTTTTAAAATGTCATCAATCCTGGGATCGGGAACGAGGTTGGTAGTGCCTGCGAGGGTGACGTGCTTATAATCCGGGTGCATGGTGTTGATTACGTAGTTGAATGCTTCGGGCATTACTGCGGAGGGCACTTTTAAAGCAATGGACTTTGCCTCATGAAACCACTTGTCTCCTATTGGCAGGCATGCCGTGTAGTCATTGGGATCTCTCCATGAAGGATCAAGGTCATTTACGCTGATTTCCTCGATTGAAACCGGATCCGGAACGGAGATAAACATGATTTGAAAATCATCATTAAACCCCACTCCCTGCCTTCTTACCATATTTTCAAGAAATGCCAATGGAATGGATTCTGCTGCATATAAGACTTTATTCCCGGCACTGTTCCAGCGCCCCTGCATCCCGGATGCAAACAAAGTGCCGCTATACATTTTATGGACAATCCTGTAAATCAGCATATCTAAACCGGATATCCTTGTGCCAGCTTGTCCAGTTCTTCGGCCAGAAAGTCTACACCTCCTCCTGTGCCCAACCAATCCGCCGGCTTTTCATCTGAATTCCAAAACGGTTTCTGAAGCCAGTAATTGAACTCGTCCACATTGCCAAAAATCTGTTCACCCTTTTCAAACAAAGCAATCAACTTCAATAAATGCTCTCCATACAACGGATCAAGCTTTTTTTGAGACTCTTTGTAGTTGCTGATCGTCCTGGAAGAAAGATTAATCAATGCTGCCAGGTTCTTT
The DNA here is from genome assembly GCF_023821985.2 of Dyadobacter chenhuakuii. Taxonomy (NCBI): domain Bacteria; kingdom Pseudomonadati; phylum Bacteroidota; class Cytophagia; order Cytophagales; family Spirosomataceae; genus Dyadobacter; species Dyadobacter chenhuakuii. The sequence continues at coordinate 1,948,839 of NZ_CP098805.1, forward strand.
TCAGGCATTTTGATGGCTTCGGCAAAATCGTAGAATACTTTGGGTTGAAGACCTTTGCGTGCCGAAATAACAATCGCAAAGTTACTCCCCAGATCAAGGTAAGTGAATTTTGCTTTTAAGCTGTGGTAAGGCTGGTTGCCGGATACTTTCATCGATTCTGATCGTTAATATACGAATATACGAAATTTTTCTTTATACAAAACGAAAATTTTCGTCAGGCAAAAACAAGTACCGGTTACCCTTCATCTGCTTTATCAATCCCCCTTCTTTATCAATCCCTCTTCATCTCCTGCCTACGCATAGGCATGGCGTCGATCTGGCCAAATAACTTTTCAGGTTTTACGATTTCGGATGATCTTAACTTTTCACCGCCGTCGCGACCTATGAGGAGGAATGTGAATGCGGCTGTGCTGTCGATTTTCCACTTTTTCCATTCCGAGAAATTCTCTTTTGCGTAAGCAATGGACTTAACTTCGATGTCACGCTCCTGAATCCCTTTTTTGGAAGCATTGAGCGTTTCTACCTGCGACTTCCATTTCGCTTCTCCACTTTCGTTGTAAAAAAGCAGAACCTTGCGGGGCTGGTCTGTGATCATAGATGCGATGAATATTAATCCAAATAATGTTTTCATACTGAGGTGTGTAATTAAGTTGCCGGTGAGGTTGATAACAACTTAATAGCAATTTACCGACCAATCAAAAGAACGGTCTGTTTTTTAGCATTGTCCCGGTTTTGAAACAGGTAAAATCATTATCATCTCACATTTAACAGGAAAAGATTCTACATTTAAAGACTTTAAAACAACCCTGCACAAATGATCAGATCGGTTTTTATATCCTTTTTATTGCTCCTGGCCATGCGCGGCATAGAATGTAACGCGCAAACTGCATCTTCAAAACAAAATAAACCGGATAAGCGGGGAATTATCACCGGCGCAGACCAGACGGACAAATACTTGCAATATCTGAAAGGAAAACGAATCGCTCTGGTTGCCAATCAGAGTTCTTTGATCGGCAATAAAAGCAGCGTGGACAGTTTGCTGAGCCTGGGTGTTAACATTGTAAAAGTGTTTGGGCCGGAGCATGGTTTCCGTGGCAATGCGAGTAACGGAGCGGTGGTAAATAATGAAGTGGATGCGAAAACGGGCATTCCGATCATCTCCTTATACGGAAAAAATGAAAAACCCAAGAAAGAACAGCTGGCGGATGTTGACCTGATGGTGTTCGACATTCAGGATGTGGGCTGCCGTTACTATACCAACATTAACACGCTTGAATATGTGATGGAAGCCTGTGCGGAAAACAACAAAGAGCTGCTGATCCTCGACAGGCCCAATCCCAACGCATATGTGGTTGACGGGCCGGTGATGACGGATGATAGATTCAAATCGGCCATTGGAATCCATTATATCCCCATGACACACGGCATGACGATCGGTGAATTTGCCCAATATCTGAATGGTGAGGGATATCTCAACGAAAAATGCAGGCTCAAAATCATAAAAGTTGCGAACTATGATCATGATAAACCCTATACGCTTCCGATCAATCCTTCCCCCAATTTGAATACGCAGCAGGCCGTCATGCTGTTTCCCAGCTTGTGTATGTTCGAGGGCACGGCTATCAACGAAGGCCGGGGGACGCTCATGCCATTTACTATTTTGGGTGCGCCAGCATTGAAAGGCCAATATGCGTTTTCATACAAGCCGGTGAGCATTCCGGGCATGAGCGAGCGCCCGAATCACAAGGATTCTGTGTGTTATGGTCTTGACCTTCGCACCTATGATATCAATAAGCTCCGGGCGAGTCGCCAGATCAACCTGGCCTGGCTCATAGAGTTATACAATGCATATCCGGATAAAGCACGATTTTTCTCCCCTGGCCGGGCAAATCAGGACATCTCGGCATTCGACCTACGCATCGGCACCGATACATTAAGGAAGCAGATCATCGCAGGGATGTCGGAAGCGGACATCCGGAAAAGCTGGGAGCCCGGATTGCAAAAATTTAAGGCCATAAGGGCAAAATATCTGCTGTATCCGTAGGCGGCACAGAACTGCTTCCCCTGAAATAAACCTAAACCACACCTCCCATCAATGGGTCCGTCTTGGTTACTGAGCCGGTTTCTACGTGTCCCGCGAAGCGCTCTTCGAATGTTTCGCTGCCCGCAACTATCACGCTGAAATCGTACCAGTTGAAGTTTTTGGATAGGTTTAAAACCATTGTGGCCTTTCCGCCGGCTGCAATGGTTTTGCTTTGCGCGCCCGATTTGTAACTGTTGTCGGCTACGGTAATGCTGTGAGATTTGGCATCGAGATTTTGAATGTTGACTACTACATGGCCGGTCAATTTTGCGTTTTTGGATTCATAATCACAAGTCACTTTCAGCAACGGGTTGCCAGAGTTACCCTTAAATTCCCGATAGAAACCGTTCGGGCCGTAAACGCGGAGATGATAGTTGCCATTTTCAAAATCGCCGATATTCCAGTCGTCATGCAGTTCGTCGCCTGCTGCCGAGCTGTAATTCCAGGCACGCAGCGTTTCGTTTTGATAAGGATTCAATGCGTAAACCCTGAAAGGCGCGCCGCTTGATCTGGTCCCGAACACCGCATTACCAGCCTTGAAGGACACCCGGATGCTGTTTTTCGTTTTGTCAAAATGCAGGTTTGAATAAAGCTCATAAGGCAATGCGCAGGCCGGGCGAACACCTTCTTCCTGCACTGGAAAATCCTGGGATTTGCGCAGATCTTTGCTCATTTCCCGGATCTCGCTCGCGCTTAGGGATTTGAAATTATCGGGCGCCTGGCGGAACTGTGCCTGGTGAATGCCTTCTATGAATTCGGTTTTATTCAAAAACGCAGGCTGCTCGATTTTCTCGCCCAGGTAAGGCCGGAAAACGGATGTGAGGTCGCCGCAGATAGTTCGGCGCCACTGCGTAATGTTCTCTTCTTTCACTTTTTTCTTGAATTTTTTCTCAATAAAATTTTCAAGAAACTGCAAAGAAGATGTATGGTCAAAAACCTCCGAATTCACAAAGCCGCCGCGGGACCAGGGAGATGCAACGATCATCGGCACGCGGTAACCCAGTCCGATAGGCCCTTCACGGAGCTTGCTCTCGTTCATCGACGGATTCGTTTGCTGACTTTTTGTTGCAAAATCCATTTTCGGATCGATACCCGCGGATACTTTGCCTGAGTTTTCTTTGTAGGGATTAGGAACAGTAAAAGGAGGAACGTGATCGAAATAACCATCATTTTCGTCGTAAGTCAGGACAAAGATCGTCTTCTTCCAGACTTCGGGATTTTTGAGCAAAATCTCCATTACTTCACTCACATACCAAGGCCCGAACCAGGGCTCGCCCGGGTGATCGGAAAAACGTGCGGGAGGCATCAGCCAGGAAACGGCAGGCAGTTTTCCATTTTCGACATCGGCCCGGAACTGATGGAATACGTCGCCTTTCGGGACATTAAGCGTGCGCTCCGTTCCGTTATCGTTGTACTGCAATGGTGTTAGCGTATGAAAGTCAGGGTCGTTAATGTTGGTGGTAAATGCATTGGTATTCAAATTCTTATGCTTTGCAGAAAGCGCGTTGAATGTGTCCTGATTAAACTTCTGCTGAGCCGTTTCAATGTTGGAAAGCAGCTTCCTGGCAGCTGCAAGTTTTTTGCCCGACTGCTCGTCCGCAGGCTGTTTTTCCAGCTCCGCAATTGTTTCCAGTAACGCTTCTTTTTTTGTTTGCAGATTTGCGATCCCGCCTTCGTGGAAGCGCACATTGTATTCTTTGAAATACTCCAATACATTGGTCCCAAAGTTACTCAGCCAGCCGCTTTCTTCACTTTTCAGACCGTAACCCATGGTAATTTCATTCTGATAAATTTTCCAGGGAATGCCATTTTCTTCGAGCCTTTCGGGATATGTTTTCCATTCGAGTTCGGGATAAACATAGTTGCTGATATTCCAGAGATGTGCCTTCGCATCGGGTTCGTTCTGCTCCCGCACCGTCCCTGTCATCCAGTAATAGCGGTTTGGGTGCGTTCCCGTAATGCTCGAACAAAAGTTCTGGTCGCATACGGTGAACGCATCGGCCATAGAATAATAGAATGGGAAATCGATGCGGTTGCAATAACCCATCGTGAGCGGAATGTCGGCGTATTGCTTCTTGCCTGGCTTTTTGGCGTCGAGCCATTTATCGTATTTCCCCTCGTTCATCGCATCCGTCTGATCCGACCAGCCGTGCGGAATGGAACCCATCCAGGCAACCTTCGTATCCTTGACATTCAAATGGAAAGGGGCATAAGTTTGGCCCGCTTCATTCGACTGGAACCAAACCTTATTTTTATCAGGAAGGTCAATCGCGCGTGGATCATTATAACCCCTAACGCCCTGCAATGTGCCTAATTGATGATCAAATGAACGGTTTTCGAGCATCAGGAAAACGACGTGCTCGGCGTCATAAAAAGTGCTTCCCGGCGCAGGATCGATCGCCAGTGCTTTTTGAATAACAGGCGGTAACATGTTCGACAATGCGCCTGCGCCTGTCAGTATGGTTGCTTTTTTTAGAAAATCTCTTCTGGAATCCATTGAATTTATCACTCTGCTTTTAAGCTTTAATCAAAATGTGACCATGAACAACAGCTCATGTATTTTTTTGCAAAAAACGATTCAATCAAACTTGAAACAAAGCTCCCTGGATTAACATTATGTTGTGTTTTTGCTCATCAAATGCCGTTTCGTGGCTGTTAGTGCTCGATATAATGCTGACTAACCCGTTTTTAGTCCACCTATTCATGCCTTTTGTTGGACAAATGGCTTCTCCTTCCCAAATATCTTTGTTGAAAAACAGAAAGGTAAAAAAATGGTTGATATCATTAAAAAAGCGGCATCGGGTTTATTGGAAAGAATGTTTGATACGGCCATGGTGGTGGCGATCAGGAGCTGGCCCGGGGCAGATATATTTGAAATTGATTTGCATCTTCCAGACATTGACCTGGATAGCTGGGACTCGATCAAACGCTTGAAGTGCAAGGTGGACACGCTCGAATACCGCGATTACACGCCCACACTCTGGAACTCGGAAACAAATATTTGTACAATGTTCATTGATAGCGGACATAGAGGTGCAGGGAGTCGCTGGGTCAGGACACTCAAATCGGGCGACCAAATTCTCTTTGGGGCCGCCCACGCTGCATCGCTTCCATCCCAAAACGGGCCGGTATTGTGCCTTGCCGATGCCAGTGCGATCGGACATTTCCTGGCATTGAAGCAGCTTACAGACCGCAGTGAACATCCGCTGGACGTTGCTGTACTCGTGCATAGCGACTACGAAATTCCGGAGATTTTTAAAGAAGAAAACCCTGAATTTCATTTTGTTGAATGTTCAGAACAAATCGGCTTTGATCGTTTGGAGCAATGGTTTCTCGGTAAAAACCTGGCGGATTATAATTCAATATATATTGCAGGAAATGTTACCCTAATGAAAACGCTGAGAGCCAAACTGAAAGCAAACCCAAATGTACGTGCCCGGATCAAATGCTATGGTTTTTGGTCTTAACAGCCGATAATAATGACAAATCAAGAAATAGAAATCCGTCACCTGCAACATCGCATGACTGGCATTGAGATTGGCCAGATTTCCGAAGAAGCTTATTTTGATGCTATGTCGGATAGAGTCCGGGGCCCTCACCGTCACGATCACTATTTCTGTTTCCTGCTGGAAGGAGGATCTATGGGCGGGTCAATCGATTTCCAGGACGTGGACATTAACCAGCCCGCACTTTTACTTTCGTGTCCCGGGCAGGTCCATGATTTCCGGCATGCAGAAAAAGTCACTGGCTGGGCGGCTGCTTTTGATGCAAAGTATATTGATCAAAGCGCCCGCGTGGTGATCGAAAATTCTCTTGCAAACATTGCTATCATCCTGCTGAATGATGCTGACAAAGAATGGTTTGTGCGCATTTTCCAATTGCTGTCGGCAGCAGTAAATGAAGAGAAACCAGCGCAGTTCCGGCAACAGTTAATCCAGTCTCTGCTTAACTCCTTATTTTACAGCGTTGTCAATATTTTTCAATACCAGGAAAATGAGCGTATCCAGGCCGTGTCCTCCCGGAGTGTTGATATAGTCAAAAATTTCAATCTCCTGGTTAAGGCGAATTTTCATAGTTTGAAAAAACCGGCAGATTATGCCGCACAGATGAACATTACGGTGAGTTACCTGAACGATACGGTCAAGTCTATAACCGGGTTTTCGTCCACCTGGCTGATCAAACAGGAAGTGCTGCGGGAAGCACAGCGCCTGCTATTTTATACTACAAAGAGTGTGAAAGAAATTGCATTTCAACTTGGGTTTGAAGATCATAAATACTTCATCCGGCTATTCAGCAAAACAATCGGAACATCGCCCGCCAGCTTCCGTAAAACACGTGGTGCCGGAAAACAAAAGCACGCAAGTGCCGCCTTAAAGGCATAAATGTTCACTTGCCAATTATCGGCAGTCATTTTCCCGTTCGCTCAATAAGACGACCGTTTCCTCATTGCTTTCTTTCCCAACAGGCAAACGCGCCTCCCGACCTTAGTTCCTCCGTCAGTCAGTTAACTAGATTGCCGGAGGATTTTGCCATTTACCGCAAAATAAGAATTTCTATACTTTTTGTCAGAATATTTCAATATTACTGACGTAAATATTTGGCTCGGATTGTATCGGGCTTCTTCTTTTCCAATTTCACCTTAACCCCTTTTTACTTATGGCAGAACCATTTTTATCAGAAATCAGAATGGTCAGTTTTTCATTTGCTCCCAAGGGTTGGGCGCTGGCAAACGGGCAGTTAATGCCCATTAACCAGAACCAGGCCCTTTTTGCTCTTCTGGGAACCACATTCGGCGGCGATGGCCGTGTCAGTTTTGCACTGCCTGATTATCGCGGCCGCACGCCGATTCACGTGGGCGCGGGACATAATCTGGGAGAACGGGGCGGTGAACAGGCCCACACCCTGAGCGTCGCTGAGCTTCCCAAACACGCGCATTTGCTGAACGAACTGGATACTGGGAGCGTAGACAACAATGTAAACAATCCCCTCAACAACCTGTTTTCCAACTCCAAACCCAACGACCTCTATCAGAATACGGCAGCCAATCTGGTCCAACTTGCTCCAAATACCATTGGCGGCGGCGGTGGCAGTCAGGCGCATTTAAACATGCAGCCGTTTCTCACAATCAGTTTTTGTATCGCTTTACAGGGCATTTTTCCAAGCCAGAATTAGTCATTAGCGATCTTTTATTCCATCATTTAAATTAAAAAAAATAATGGCGCAGCCTTATATTGGAGAAATCAGGATGTTCGCAGGGAATTTTGCCCCTCTCGGATGGTCCTTTTGCGACGGGCAACTTCTGCCTATCTCCGAAAACGAGACCCTTTTTCAGTTGATCGGAACTACCTATGGTGGGGATGGAGAGTCTACATTTTGTCTTCCGGACCTGCGTGGGCGCCTGCCGGTGCACCAGGGAAACGGATTTATGCTGGCCGAACCCGGGGGCGCGGAAGAAATTACGCTGATAGTCAACCAAATCCCGGCACATGAGCACCCCATGTTTGCTTCCGCGGATGGCGCAAATTCTGCGCAACCTCTCAATGCTGTTATCGGAAATTCATCTTCGGTGAAGATGTTTATGGGCGATCCACCGTCTGCTGCCTCAATGAGCCCGGTTAGCATTCGTCCTACCGGAGGCTCATTACCGCATACAAACTTCCAGCCTTATCTGTGTGTAAGCTTTATCATTTCACTTTTTGGCATATTCCCCTCTCCTACCTAAGCATACTCCTATCCCTTTTTTATAACCTCAAACATATTTAATAATGGCAGATCCATTTGTAGCAGAAATAAGAATGGTCCCTTTCAATTTTTCACCCAAAGGCTGGGCGTGGTGCGACGGACAATATCTTCCCATTTCACAAAATACAGCATTATTCTCCCTATTGGGTACGACGTATGGCGGTGATGGTAAATCCAATTTTGCATTGCCCGACCTGCAAGGACGCGCGCCCATGCATCCCGGCCAGGGCCCTGGCCTATCGCTTCACGACCTGGGAGAAAGCGGGGGCTCGGAAACGGTCACGCTCCTGGAATCGGAAATCCCTATGCATGGGCACACAGTAAACATTACACCGCAGCCGGGAGAAATTTCGGACCCATCGGGACATACGATCGCAAGGTCTGTTAATGGTGCTGTGTTTCTCGGTGGAAGTCCGAATGGCTATATGTCTGCCAGCTCAATCGGCGAGGCAGGCGGCAGTCAGCCGCACAACAATATGCAACCTTACCTGACCACCTATTTTTGCATAGCGCTGCAAGGAGTGTTTCCACCGCGGCCGTAGCGCTGCACGCATCACCCAAATTTATCAACTGAAAATTTTTACCGATTAATGGAGTTTACGCCAGGCCACCCGGAGATAACGCTACGCCGCATCGACCAGTCAGATATGCCCTCATTGCTTGCCATGTATGCGAGTACGCGCGAGGAAGAAATGAGTAAAGTGCCCGGATGGAGCGAGACGATGAAGCGTGAATTTATCAAAAGCCAGTTTGACGCGCAGCACAGCCATTATCAGAAAAACTATTCAGGAGCCGATTTTTGGGTGATTTGTAAAAATAAATCGAGTGTCGGCAGGCTGTATGTGCATGAAAATTTTCAAGGGCGGGGCATGCGGATCATTGACATCACCCTGCTTCCCGCGTTTCGGAATTACGGGATCGGAAGTAGTATACTTAAAGATCTGATGCAGCTTTCGACCCAATCCGAAAAACCGCTGAGCATACATGTCGAAAGCTTCAACCCCGCAAAAAACCTTTATAACCGGCTCGGGTTCAATAAAATAAGCGAAACAAACGGAGTCTATCATTTAATGGAATGGAAACATACGATTTAAGCAAATTAACTGCCCAGGACTTCAAGGATCATCTGGGTCAGATGCTGAACATTGAATTTGCGAATGGTGAGGCTGTTGCGGCCAATGTGGAAAAAATAACCGAACTGGAAACCTACTCTCCGCTGGAAAGAGGCGCTTTTTCGGTAGTACTGCAAACCCCGGGCGACCAAAATCCCCGTCAGCAAGGAATTTACAAGCTTTTACATCCTCAGTCAGGCCCGCTGGAAGTGTTTCTGGTCCCGATCGCAAGGGACAAGGGCGGCGTAAAATACGAGGCCGTCTTCTCCTGATTTCCAGGGCATTGTCTCTTTTGACAATGCCCTTGTTCTTTACTCAAAAAATCTAATAATGAAAAACTTATACTTCTTTTTAGCTGGGGCTGCTATGCTCGTCTCAGGACTTTTCATCAACGATTCTGGTCAGCCACCGATTTCAGAACTTCAAAAGGCTGCTCTGGTAACTTCGACACCAGCAAGCAAATCACAATCAATTGTTCCGTTCAAAAGAAAAAAGGCCGATAAAATAATGCTTTTTGCGCCGACAATTTCTGCCACTAACACCTATGCACTTACCAACGACACGGGCTTGCCGGGCGCTTCTGTGGGGGACGAACTGGAATACACAGTGACCATCACCAATAGCGGCACGGACGCAAGCGGCGTCACTTTTACAGATCAGATCGATGCCAACACAACACTCGTTGCGGGATCCCTTAAAGTGAGTCCTATCGCTCAAAATGATGTTTACAATGCGATAGGAAATGTAGGACTGGACATTCCTGCGGGAAGCGGCGTGCTTGTCAATGACAGCAGCCCCAACGGTGCTTCCATCAGCATCGTGGGATCCGGAGAAATTGCGACAAGCCAGGGAGGCGCAGTTACCATCGATTATAGCACGGGTGCTTTCACTTATTTACCGGCCGCAGGGTTCACCGGTAACGACACATTTACCTACACATTGCAAAACGGATCGGGATTGACCTCGACAGCAACGGTCACCATTGCAACCACCAGCGCGATATGGTTCGTAAATTCTGCTGCAAGCGCCAGCGGCGAAAACGGAACACTGGCAAAGCCCTTTACTTCTCTGGCAGGGTTTGCAGCTATTAATGATGGCGCGGCGCTGCATCCGCAAGCGGGACATTCCATTTTTCTATACGAGGGAAATTATACCGGACCTGTCTCGCTGCTCAACCAGCAAAAAGTAATTGGTCAGGGCGCTGGCGCGTCCTTGCTGGCGATCTCCGGATACAGCACGCCAAGTGGAAACAATCTTCTTCCCGCAACCGGCGGGAACCGCCCGGCATTAACAAGTTCGGGCGGTGCCAATGTGATTACTACTGCCGCTGCAAATACAATCCGCGGCCTCAACATCGGTAACTCGGGAGGAGCAAAAATTGCAGGATCAACAGCAGGACTGCTTACCATCAGCGAGATAGCCTTAACCGGCAACGGCAGTGCGCTTAACCTAGCCAACGTTACGCTGGCAGCAGATTTTTCGGAACTATCTTCAAATGTCGGTTCAGGACCGGTTAGCCCGATTGACATTTCATCCGTCGGCGGAAATTTGAAAATCGGCTCCGGAACAATTTCGTCGTCCAATGTTGCTGCTATTGACGTAGCAGGAAGCTCGCTGGGTCTTGATGTTACATTGGCGGCGGTATCATGCAGCAATGCAGCCAAGGGCATCGCGGTTTCCGGCACTACGGGGACTTTTCAGATCACAGGGTCAGGCGCTACAGCCGGCTCGGGCGGAACGATCCAGAACATTTCCGCACGGGGTATTGAATTCACCAATGCGGCCGGTGTTACGCTGAACAACATTAACCTCATTAATGCCAATGGTTCAGATTCCGGGGGATGCGGAACATCCGATAATTCAGGATGCAACGCGGCTGTTTATGCCAATGTTGTGAATGGATTTAAATTAGAAAGAATCATTATTACCGGCACCACAAACCAACACGGCATTAACCTGCGGGGCGTCAACAATCTGACTATCAGCAACAGTTCTGTGCAGAATGCAGGAAACGCTGCTACCGAAGGTGCTATTTTCGCCACAAATACAACCGGGACGGCTTCTATTACCAACTCCACTTTTGCAAACAGCACCATTGCTAATGCGCCTTCGGGGAGGGTTGCGTATTTTGGAAATACAGACTCCAACTTATCGCTTCTGACTGTTGATAATTCCGATTTTACGGATTCCCCCAACAACGGCGGAATCCTGATGGAGGGTTACGGCAATTCGCAGATGAACTTGAAGATCACAGGCGGCAGCCAGTTTCTCAGATGCGAGACACAAGGCATAAAAATGATTTCCAATAATAATTCCCAGTTGGTGGGTGACATTCAGGGCGCAGTTGTGAATAACCTGGCGCTCAACGGTGTGACCCGGCTCACTTCAATTGGCATTGATTTGCAAAGTACGGGCACCTCATCATTGAAATACAACATTATCGGAAACAATTTCCGTTGCAAAAATGGCACGGGGATCAACCTCAAGGTGAGCAACAATTCCACGCATGAAGGAACTGTGGACGGAAATACCGTGGTAAGTGATGGTGGCGGTGGATCCGGAATTTACTTTGATACGGAAGGCCCTACTGCAAAAGGGATTGTTAAGATCAGCAACAACACGGTGTCTGGCATCCTGAATGATTTTGGCATTGGGTTTTCGGGCTACGTTACGAATAGCAACACCAAAAGTGACTTGTCGATCATCGGAAATACGATCACAACCGGACCGAACGCTTTTAACGACATTGATGTCAATTTTATCTCAAGTTTTTCGGATAACCAGGGCAAACTCTGCACTTACATTGCTAGTAACAATGTAGCGGCGGCTACGGGCGTTGCCTTGCGCCTGCGTCCGGGTGCGCCCGGGAATCAGATCATTCTTCAGGGCGCGGGCAATACGCTCCAAGCAGTGTGGAGTGGGAACGGGAATACGCCGCAAAATGCATTTCTACTCTCTGGCGGCTCAGGTACAACCAGTTACAATACAGGCCAGACCTGCGCAGTGCCTAATGTTTCGGCACTGAGAATCGCAGCAGAAGAAACGGCATTAAGACAAGGTTCGCTGGATGCTGACAATGTTTCAGATTCAATTCAATCAGCAACAGCAATTTCAGATACAAAGCCTGAGGGGAATACAAATGAACCCAATCAGGCAAATGAGGTTCAGTCCAATACCAGAACAGCAGCTTCTACGGCCGGCGAAACTGTTACTGTGAATGGCACCGGAAGTGGCTTTTCACTGCCTGCCGGTGCGAATGTGATCGTCAAATTCAAGGTGACGGTAAACAATGATATCCCCGTAACAACCTGCGAGGTCACCAACCAGGGATCTGTGAGCGGAAATGATTTTAGCACCGTCCTGACAGACGATCCCGGCGCGCCAGGATCGAGCGATCCTACTATTACAGCCATCGTTTCAGCACCGGTGATCAGTGCCTGCCCTACCAACCAGGTTGTAGACCCGGACGCTGGCGCCTGTACTGCAACCCTATCGCTTCCAGCGACCGTTGCAGGATGTCCTGCGCCAACAGTTGTATACAGCGTTTCGGGAAGTCCGATCACATTCCCCTATATTTTCCCCGCTGGCGTGACCACCGTGGAGGTGAACGCCTCTAACGGAATTGGAACGGATGCGACTTGCTCATTTACAGTGACGGTTACGCCAACCCCCGCGCCGGTAATCTCGCAGGATCCGCAGGATCAGCTGATTTGTGCCGGCCAGGACGCTTCATTTACTGTGGCCGCAACGGGCGTAGTAACAAACTACCGGTGGCAGAAAAAGCCTTTTGGCGGCGCATTCTCAGATATTGATGCAAGCATGAATCCGAGTGCAAACACAGCAACATTGGCATTGACAAATGTGCCGGTCACTGATAACAATTCGGAATATCAGTGCATTGTTTCCAATCCGTGCAATAGCGTCACCTCAGCAGCAGCTACATTAACCGTCAACGAAATTACCGCTTCTACGATCTCAGGCACTGCGACTGTTGACCAGGGTGCGTCCGCTCCCGTGGTAACCTTTGGTGTAACCGGTGGAACGCTTCCCTATACTTTTACTTATAAAATCAATGATGGGACTGCAACGACAATAGCCACAGCCGGTGCGGCAACGACGGTTGGCGTTACTCAGTCTACCGCAAGCGTTGGTGTGTTCACCTATGAACTTGTCAGCGTCACCGACGCGCAGGGATGCACATTGACACCTGCGTCGGCACAGACAGCCGTCATCACAGTTGCTAATAGCTTAACAGCTTCTATATCAGCAGGAAGTTCTGCTTGCGTTGGTGCTGTTTCTCCACAAGTTACCTTCACGGCTGTTGATGGTGTGGGGCCATTTACATTTACCTATAAGTTAAACGCCGGTCCCGACCTGCAAGTGACTACAACCGGAGCGAATACAACAGCCAGCGTTGCAGTTTCCACCGCGGCAGCCGGAAGTTTTACCTATGAGCTGATCAATGTCAGTGGTGCAGGTGACGCAACGACAGCTGTTTCCGGACAAAGTGCTACTGTTGTTGTAAATGAAACCCCAACCATTACATTAGGTCCGGATGCATACAGCTGTTCCTTTAATCTAAATACGTATTCGGTGGTTTTCACGGCTACGGCAGGCGCCACAGTCACAACTGATAAGGGCACGATTTCCGGAAATAGCGTGATCGATATACCGAGCAACGAGACGGCCGTTCTTACTGTTACAAAAGACGGATGTTCCAGTACATTGTCCGTATTCCGTGACTGTACGCTCCCTGTCACACTCATCGATTTTTCGGCATCGCGCCAGGAAAACGCTGTGGTGTTAAAGTGGCGGACAAGTGAGGAAACAAACAGCGAAAAGTTTGAAATTGAGCGAAGTGTCACGGGAAAAAATTGGGAAACGATTGCGACAAAAAAATCCGGGGGCGAAAGCTCGGTGACCTTGAATTATACATTTAAAGATGATAGGCCTAATACAGGGGATAATTTTTACCGGTTAAAAATGATCGATACGGATCAGACTTTTGCATACAGCCATATCGTCTTTGTAGGTATTGAAGGAGCGCATCTTCTTGAAATTTACCCTAACCCGGTGTCAGATCTGTTATCTATCAAAACCAATTCGACGATTCAGATCAGCTCAGTTGAACTGCATAATGTCAAAGGCGTACAGGTTCACAAGTCACAAATCGGAACTGCGAAAACCGTTTCGGTCGGTAATTTGCCTGCTGGCATTTATGTTTTGTCAATTTATTATCAAAATGGAAAAATAGATCGTCAGAAAGTGCTGATCAGCAGATAAGCATTGGATGGAACGGACCACTGGGCCGTACAGATCAATCCAAAATTTTATGTAAAAAAACAAAAACCGTTGCAGGACATTCTTGCAGCGGTTTTCGTTTTTAGCAGTCTTCCCTCCATGTCTGCTTTTGTGCATTTGCATAGTAAAAATTGTCCCGCGTCGGTGCTGTTTGGCACGAAAATTATCTAAGATCGCCTCTGATTAATTATGCCAACGTAGCCATGCTCTTTTAAAATTTAGTACAAAAACAATGATTAATCTTCACTAAAACCATAAGACTATGAACACGAAAACAATGTATCTGGCATTATCACTTTTGATTTCGGCTGGATCGCTCATGGCACAATCCACGGCCACGCAGAAACAGGGAACAGAATCGAAACAGAAAGCCGCAACGGGCAGCCAGACCAGTAAGCAGGCACAGCAGAATAAGGGAGGAAGCGTAACCAGTGAGGCAACCACCGGCACCCCGCCCACGCATATCGACAAAACGAACAGCGTCCCGGCTGCCAGCAATCCGCAAAATACTGGTGTAAATTCAGCCAACAGGAAAAAATCGGGATCAACTGTCCAGGGTGGCAAGGACACAACGGGCAAAGGTTCCAGCAAATCTGGTCAACGGCCGGGAAATAGATAAAGTAAAATATGGCGGGCCGCAAGGGATTTCTTGCGGCCCGCCATATTTTAAATACACTAATATTGCATTGAGTATAGTCGGGGCGGTCAATGTTTATGGGCCGGGGAATCACTTTTATTTGTGATAACCAGTTGCCTGATCTCACCTTTCTCCCAGGCATTTGCGCCTGGATCAACCGCAGGAACGGGGATGTCCTTTCTGTTCTGTTTTTTCTTCTGTGACGAGATATTGAATCGCTTATCGCGATCAGCCAAAATGCCCGCGTTGAGTTGCCCTTCTTTCGTAAACCCCATCATGATCATTGGGGAACCAACAGGCAGTTCTTTTTCGAGATCGGTATGCCAGGTGTGGATGGTTTTGCCATAGGTAGATACCAGTTTTTCCATGAGCTCGTGTTCTGCAACTTCCGGTATGCCCGGTGCAATGAGTGATCCGGAACTGACTTCAAAGTGATGACTGTGCCATAATTTCTTCTCTTCCGGACTCAGGCGAGCAAACATTTTCGCGGTAATGATATATTCGACCCCCATGATCTTGGCATCCTTCCCGTTGCCATCAAAAATAATGGCCTGGTAAACATCCTCATTAATCTGGTTCACGTAATGGTGAGCCTCCATTTGTGAATTCATATTTCCATTGTAAAAATGGAACCCATCCAGGTAAGCATTGAACCCTTTCAGCGGGGTTTTATCCTGTATCAAATCCGCCCCTACATTTAGAGTCTTGTCTTTCGCAGACTTTTCATCGCCGGGCGCTTCCACATTCGATGATGAGTTTTTACCACCACAGCTTAGCAGGGCCAGTGTTAACGCACATAACGGAATGAGTTTATTCATGGTTTATCCAATTTGAATCAAAGAGTTTTCTACATTATATAACGTCTCGTTTTACCGGCAAGGCAATCTGTTTCTGCCAGTAAATAATCAGGATTGGCGACAGGAGCTCCAAAGCCAGAAAGCCGGTTATAAAAAGAGGCGGAACACCCAGATCGTAGATCGATATTAATCTTCCGATCCCGCCCAGCCATACTGCACCGCAAACTACCCTGAAAGCGAATGTTTCTTTTTCTATAACCGGTATAACGCAATAGAAAGAAACGGCCACGGCAACGGACATGGCATTCAGGAAGCGAAGGTTACTATCCAAAACCAGGTCAGCAGGCAGCGCCTCAGAAAAAAGCGGATTGCGGATCCCCGACAACCCTATAAGCCCGGATACCAGCGGGGCAACAGCCAGAATTCCAATAACGGCCTGAAGCGCTTTCTTGCTTTTGAACATAAGTTAAATTGTAGATTGTTAACTGCGTTCCAGCGGGCTCTCCTGGGTTTCATGCGACGAGCGGGACGTTAGCAGCCCAGCCGTTGTTTCAAACAGGCCCAAAATAACGTGTGGCAGGTAAACCTGGTCTGCAAACCCGAGAATCCAGGGCGATGCAGCCAGCAGCAGACCTGTAACCACGTCCACATTCAAGTGTACATGCATGGGTAGGCTGCGGACCATGCCCCCTTCGTAGTCAGTAAAGAGTGACATCGTAATGGACATCGCTCCTACCGCAATCAGGACCCAGGTGGCAGCCGGAACTTCGTTGAAACCAACTATCCAGGGCATTGCTATGAACAAAATGCTCGTCGAATAATCGATGATGCTGTGTAATTTGGTGCTGATCATTTTCATAGGATGAAGTGTTTAGTCTGTGACAGATCGAATAGATCGGTGCTTTACTAAAAATTATGCCAGCAGAATTGCAAAAAAAAGCTGGCGGCCACATCCGTGACCGCCAGCCTCAAAAACGCTTACCAAAAATTATTTTGTCCTATCAAGCGTTTTAACATGCTCGGCATGTGCTTTGATCACCGGCAAAGTTTTGTCGATGAAAGCTTTCAGCTCTGCGTCTTTCACTTCTTTCTGCGCATCTTCGAAAAGTTTCACTGTTGCATCGTGATCCTTCTTCATTTGCGATATATAAGCTTTATCAAAATCGCTTCCGGTTTTGCCGCCAAGGTCAGCAGCTGCTTTTTGTTTCTCTGCATTTGGCGCAGCAGGCAGCGTGATATTCTTGTTACCGGCCAACGTTTTAAGCTCATCATTTGCTTTTGAATGGTCTGTGATCATTTGTTTTGCAAATTCCTTCACTTTTGGGTCGGTTGCTTTGTCGGCTGCAATTTTGCTCAATGCAACTTCCGCCATTCCTCCATTCGCTGCCTCTACGGCAAATTCAGCGTCATCTTCGGCAACGGCCGATGCGGAGTCGCTTGCAGCAGTGTCGGCAACAGCCTCATTGGTGCTGTCTGCTAATTCGGTAGTGTCCGTGGTGTCGGTAGATTTGGATCCGCAGCCCCATAGCATTGCTACGGTTGCCAGCGCCATAAATGTTGATGCAATTTTCATTAGTAATGATTGTTTAAGTGGTGATAAAACTGCGTGCCGGACTTACCAGCACAGGTCACAACCCAATGTAAAAAAGCATGCCTACCACGTGACAATCACAATGAAGCCAACATTATCCTTGAAAAAGCCATTTGTGCATCGGGCCAATTATCAAATTGTTAAGCTTTGCAAATCCATCTGCTCCTCGATTGCCGGTATCTATTTTTGTTTTTCAACACTCAAAACATTAAGATGAAAAACAAACCTTTACTCGCACTGACAATGCTGTCGGTAGCCCTGAATAGTTGTACGGATCATTTTCCGCAGGAGCCGCAAACGCCGGTGGCATTTAAAGAAGTGGCTTCTATTGACCTTGGAGGAACCGCTGCGTCCGAAATCTCAGCATATGATCCTGCATCGCGCCGGCTTTTCACGGTGAACAATGAGTCTGCTGCAAAAGTAGATGTAATGGATCTTTCCGCATTTCCGGTCGTATCCAAGTTGCAATCCATCGATATTTCCTCACTGGGTGGCGTTGCCAACAGCGTTGCCGTGTCCGACGGGAAACTGGCGATTGCGTTGGAAGCAACCAATAAGCAGGCAAACGGAAGCGTAATTGTGATAAATACGGCTACGCTGGCGACGATCAAGCAAGTTACTGTTGGCGCGTTGCCTGATATGGTTACTTTTAGTCCGGACGGAAAATACATTGTAACGGCCAACGAAGGTGAGCCAAATGCAGATTACACGGTTGATCCTGAGGGCTCTGTTTCTATTATTAATGTTAATGAGAATTATAGCGTAAAAACTTTGTCGTTTGGCTCATTTGCTTCGTCTTACAACCAGCTGGCTGCTGACGGCTTCCGTGTTTTCGGTCCGGGTGCCAGCTTTGCACAAGACATTGAGCCCGAATACGTTGCGATTTCGGGTGATTCTAAAAAAGCTTTTGTAACACTACAAGAAAACAACGGTATCGCTGAACTGGATCTGACTTCCGGAACAATTTTGAAGCTGCACCCGCTCGGCACAAAGGACATCAGCAAACTGGTGAACGCAATGGATGCCAGCGATAAAGACAGCAAAGTAGCATTGGCTACCTGGCCTGTAAGATCATTCTACCTGCCAGACGCGATCGCGCCATTCAGCGTGAACGGCTCGGACTATCTGATTACAGCCAACGAGGGCGATGCCCGCGAGTACACTGCCTTTGACGAGCAGAAGCGCGTTAGCGCACTTAAACTTGACGCTACTGCGTTCCCGGACGCGGTTAACCTGCAAAAACCTGAAAATCTTGGGCGTCTGCGTGTAACCAGCACGCGTGGTGATATCGACAATGATGGTGATTACGACGTGCTATATGGCTTTGGCGGTCGTGGATTCAGTATTTTTAATGCTGCCAGCGGTCAATTGGTTTTTGACTCCGGAAGCATGCTGGAACAGGAGGCAATTCAGGCTGGTATTTATGATGATGACCGCTCGGATGACAAAGGCGTTGAGCCGGAAGGTGTCACAATAGGCATGATCGATAATAAGCCCGTTGCTTTCATTGCACTTGAACGTGTGGATGCTGTTGCGGCCTATGACCTGAGCAATCCCATGGCTCCCAAATTCCTTCAGATGATCAAAACCGGGGATGCTCCCGAAGGCGTTCTCTACATTGCACCGGCAAAGAGCCCAAATGGCAAAGGCGTGCTGGTAACAAGCAATGAAGGCGATGGAACAGTAAAGTTCTATCAAATCTGATTGGCGCAAAGGTTCTATTCTGCGCAATGCTCCTGTTTTTTGGATAAATTCCTTCTAAGATTTTGTCTGTACGGCTCTGTCAGAATGAGCCGTACAGACAAAACATTTGAGCCGTGCAGGCAACTCGTCATATGGTGCGAAAGCTGAACTTTGCATCATGAAAAACATCAAAAAAATTCAGTTGGGCCAGAACGGCCCGTTTGTGTCCAAACTTGGTTTGGGCTGTATGCGTATGTCTTCCGTGTGGGGCGGACCTACACCTGACGAAACAGAAAGTATCGCAACGATCCATGAAGCTTTGGATAGCGGCATTAATTTTCTGAACACCGGAGACTTCTATGGCGCCGGGCATAACGAAATGCTGATAGGCAAAGCCATCAAAGGAAGGCGGGACGACGCTTTTATCAGCGTAAAATTCGGTGCCATTTTTCACAATGGCCAGTGGCTGGGAATGGATCTGCGTCCCATCGCGATCAAGAATTTCATCAATTACTCTTTGACCCGCCTGGGCATTGAGACCATTGACCTCTACCAGCCAAGCCGGATGGACGACAGCGTGCCTGTGGAAGACATTATCGGCACAGTCGCCGATCTGGTTAAGGAAGGCAAGGTTCGTCACATTGGCGTGTCGGAGATCTCTGCTGATCAACTTCGTAAAGCTAATAACACCCACCCGATAAGCGCGCTGGAAATTGGCTATTCGCTGGCCGAACGTCAGATCGAGACTGAGCTGCTCCCGACTGCAAAAGAGCTGGGCATTGGCGTTGTGGCATTTGCCAGCACTGCGGAAGGGTTACTGACTGGTGAACTGAAAGCACCGCTTGCGACTGACGATTACCGCAACCATTTCTCCCGTTTTCAAGGCGAGAATCTCGTCCATAACCTGCAAAAAGTCGAAGTATTAAAGCAACTGGCGTCTGATAAAGGCTATACACCCACACAGCTTGCCATTGCCTGGGTGAATGGGCAGGGTGATCATATGATGCCATTGGTAAGCATGAGCCGCAGGTCGCGTTTGCCGGAGAATATGGCTGCCATGGATATTGTGTTTTCGTCGGAAGAAATGAACACCTTAAACACTACTTTTGCAATCGGTGCTATCCTTGGGGGCACTTACTTACAACGCTAAATGACCAGTCCAGCAGAAATTCTCCCCGGTGTTATCTTTTACTCCTACCTTTCTACGGAACGGAGAGAGAAGGTCTGTTTCTGGAACCACCATACATTGGTATTGCAGGTTTCAGGACAATTCGTGTTGGAAACGTCTTCCCAGAAGATCTCAATGACCGGAGGAGAATTGCTACTGATCGGCAGAAACCAGCTGGGCACGCTCACCAAAACTCCCGGACTGGCAAGTCCCGGACTGGCAAGTCCCGGACTGGCAAGTCCCAGACTGGCAAGTCCCGGACCCGAAGGTTCCGCGCTGGCAGGTCCAGGGCAAGCATATCCCGGACCCGAAGGTTCAGTGCCTGGCGCTCATTATGAAACCATTGTAATATCCCTGCAGGAAGAACTGCTTCGGCGGATTGTGCTGGAAGAAAAAATTGAGGCGGATCAGAAATATGTGGGTCCGCCCAATATGCTGATCCCGTTAAATGAATTCCTGCAGGGATATTTTCAATCCATCGTTCCCTACGCCCGAAACTCGGGAGCGGCTATGACGGACGAAATGGGTATCCTGAAAATAAAGGAAGGAATCAAATTGCTACTTCTTGCGGTTCCCACACTCCGCAACTTTTTATTTGACTTTTCAAGCCCTGGTAAGATCGACCTGGAACGGTTCATGCTGAATAACTTTCATTTCAATGTCCCTGTTGAAAAGTTTGCACAGCTGACCGGCCGTAGCCTGGCAGCATTCAAGCGAGATTTCCTGAAAACATTCGGAGCTCCGCCTCGTCAGTGGCTGCAAGACAAAAGGCTGAACGAAGCCAAACATTTGATCGAAACCAAACACGAAAAGCCCTCAGCCATTTACCTGGATCTGGGATTCGAAAGCCTTTCCCATTTCTCCCATTCCTTCAAGAAAAAGTTCGGCATAGCACCAACCGCACTGAATTATCGCTTTTCTCCAAAGTAAATTCAATCTTTGCCATTCCTATCTAATCACGTTTTCTAATCCATAATATCCTGCAATCACGTCTTAATCAAAAAAAGTAAATTCAACTTCAAGAAATGTTACCTAATTAGCTAACTTTGTGTCCTGTTTAACATTGTTGAATGAGCACACACTTTATTAGGGATATCTTCTATTACGAAAGATATTATCTGGACTTCTTTGAGGGGCTGAAACCCGATGTTCGTAAAAAATTTAACTGGACATTGCAGCTCATTGCGACCATTGACAAAGTGCCTGACAAGTATTTCAAGCACATGTCCAACTCGACTGGAATTTATGAAATCAGAGTTGAGGTCGGGTCGGATATTTACCGTGTTTTCAGCTTTTTTGACAAAGGAAACCTGATTATACTGCTCAACGGCTTTCAAAAGAAGTCACAAAAGACACCTAAGAATGAACTCGCTTTGGCAGAAAAACTAAAAAAACAATACTTCGATGAAAAACGGGACTCTAGATAAGAAACTTACATCTTTTTCCGAGCATCTGGACGATCAGTACGGACAGCGTGGAACGGCAGGAAGAGAGGAATATGAAGAAGAATTTGAGGCTTTCAAATTAGGCGCTATGATTCAGGAATTGCGAAAAAAACAAGGTTTAACCCAGGAACAACTTGCTGACAGGTGTGGTACAACGAAAACATATATTTCCCGCATTGAAAATAACGCCAGTGATATCCGACTTTCAACTTTGATGCGGATTGTCAGAGAAGGCTTAGGGGGCAACTTGAAACTGAGTGTGACAAGTTAGTTTCTGCGATAAAGCTCTGACTTCCTTTCCATCAACACTTCCCTTTGTCAACACTGCCCATTACTCCCCTCCAACCCCTCCCCCTCGCAGCTTTCCCCCCACACGACTGCAAAATACCCGTTCCGTAAAACGTGTTTTTACCTGCTTGCGCCAGATTACCTGATTTGTAAATAGGGTAATCTGACGCTTAAAAACGGATGCGCTTGAATATAATTTTGGTTAGATAAAAAATAACAAAATGAACATTACCAGCGGATCAGAATCGCACGGCTTTGCCTCTTCCTGGACTGCTTAATGTTGAAAATACGTCAATTTTTTTGATGAAAGGAGGTGCGCTATGGGCTAGTTTAATGATTTACTGATAACGTTTTCACCCGATATTTTCCGGATAAAAAGTCGGGACCATGACTATTTAGCCATACATAAAAATAAGAGACATGAAAACTTTCAAATTCAAAGACCTTGCCGTTACAGTAAATTTTGATCCCAATAAGATAACCCTTTGCAGGATCACAAGTCCTTCCCTCCTCTGCCCGAATCCGACGGTCTTCAACTGCCCCGGCCACTCATTTTGTCACTGGCCTACAATCTGTCCTGCATTTACCTGCGGCGGTTGCAGCGTTATTGCGTGCAGCCATTTGCCTTCATTCATACCTACCGACTTCACGCTCTGGAAAACCGGAACCCCCTATCAGCAAGTGGTTGATGAATTGGAGGAAACGGAACTCAACGAATTCAAGACCAATCTGGCCGAGCTTCAAAGGTATGTCGATGTAAAAATTCAGGATGCGCCGAACCAGCTGGATATGCTTGAAAAGAAGTTGCAGGAAGCCATTGAGGAAGTGCGTGCGCAGCGGGGAAACCGATAAAACAACAGCCTGATGATCAAAGTAAAATTTCTTTTGCACGCAACATTCCGGTCAAATCCGGCATTTGAATTGGTTGAGCAGGGAAATTTAAATCCGCAGGAGCTTCGTGCTCTTGCGGATTTAAACACAGATCCTGAGTTCTTCGGCCTCTTCCGTCGGAAGCATATCGATGCCGCCGGCAGTGCCAAGCTGGCCTATAAAGAAGTGGCATTGCTGTTTTACTTTTTGCAAAATGCGGGTGAATTGCCACATTATTTTAAATCCGGGTATGATGATGATGTGAACCTGACAATGGCCAAACTCGTGCTGGAAGGGATCTTCGAAATCCAGGCTGGTCGGCATTTTTATTCTGGTTTTGCAGCGCACGACTTCCTATATGAAGCGCAGGAAGCAAGTTTGGATCGTCGGCATCCATTGCTGGAAATATCAACTGCGGCGATCCAGTATGCGGTGTTGCTGAAAGAAGCGGATCAGGCTTCGCTGGCAAGCAAACTCTACGCATACAACACAATGCCCCTCTTCTTTCTGCCAGCCAATGCGCTGGGAACATTGGAAGAAGTAGAGGAATTTTTAAGAATTGGAAAAAATAACCGGATGAACAGGGAGCTGCTGGAAAACTGGAACAAGCACGAACCGAATCCCGATTACCGCTGGATCTCATGGAGCCGCAAGCATTCCAGGCGTCGCGATACGAAGCCGCATTCCATCTATAAAATTTACATTAGTCCCGTTTTAGAAGAGCTGCCGGAGGTTTTTGAGAAAACGATCTCTGTCCTGACCAAATCCCAGGCATTCAGTTTCAAAATTGGCATGAACCGCGAGGGGCTGCTCCGGCCCGACAAATTTGTGGCCTACTTCACGGAACTGGGGCACCTGTTAGCAGCCGCCGAAATGCTCGCGCCTGTTTTGAAAAAGCACAAAGCCCAGGGCGTTCCCTTTACCGCTTCGCTGGATGAAACGGAAATGTTGTCCTGGGGAATGGACAGCACAACGGACGAAACTACCAGGAATCGTGAGGGAGGAAGCTGGCGGGCCATTGTGACAGAGAAATTGTCGGCATCCATCACCCTGTCCAAAACAGAAAGGCTGCCCCCCGCTGAAAGTGTTGATTTTGTTCTAAAAAAAATGATGCTGGAAGGAGTCGATACGATGACCTGGACGGCAGCTTAAAAACACAAAACTATGGCTTCCAATCAACTATACATATTACCAGAGGATGTCCAGGTGCTACCCGTAGAAGCATTGCCGGAGCAGGCGCTGGCCAAATTCGAATACGAAGCGGACGACTTTATCGTCACCTATAAACAGGCCAGAAATACAAGCAAAATCATCGATGCATCTTCTGCCTCTCTTTTGCAGGAATTTCGCAAGCCAAAATCCCTGCCGGAAGGTGTCCTCACATATGCGCTGATGAATAACCTGGACGCGCAAAAGATCCTGGAAGGCTCCTATACTTTCCTGGCGAAACTCCGCAATGAAGGCTTTCTGGTTTCTTACGATGATACATTCGGAGCAGGCAACCAATTTTTAAATGCAGGCGACCGCTTTAAAGACTATGAAATCGTATCAAAACTGGACGGCGTGGCGGATACTGAAATTTATAAGATCAAAAGAAATGGTCAGTATTATGCGCTTAAACTGCTCAAAACGAGTAAGAAAACACCCCAGTTACTGGCCAATTTTTACAATGAAATTGACATACTGAACGCACTTGACGGTGCTATCAATCCGGCTCTGGCGGAACACGGAGAACATGGGACTGACCATTATCTGATCATGGAATGGGTTGATGGCGAAACATGTTTGCAAGCTGCCGAGAAATATCATAATCTTCATGACGAATCCAATGCGCTTGCATTGCTCGACATTTGCTGCCGCATTCTCCAGGCTTACACACATCTTCACAGTCAGGGCATTATCCATTCGGATGTGCATCCGGCCAACATTATCGTTGCCGCATCGGGTGAATTGAAAATTATTGATTTTGGGCTTTCCAGGAAGGTTGCAAACGACCAAATTCCCGCTCGGGGCGGCCTGGGTTTCTTTTTTGAACCCGAATATGCACAGGCTGTTCTTGACGCCAAACCTGCCCCGCCTTCGACATTTGCCGGTGAGCAATATGCTTTGGGGGCCTTGCTATACCAGATATTTACGGGCAAGCAGTATCTCAATTTTTCCTATGACAAAAAAACATTGTTCACGCAAATTGTGACCGAAACCCCCGTTCCTTTCAGCAGCCTGGACATTATTATAAACGATAACATTGAGAAAACGATCTTCAAAGCACTTTCCAAGCGTAAAGAGGACCGTTATGAACGCATTGAAGATTTCTATTTAGCCATGATGAAAGTGCAGGAAAGTTTCCCGGATGGATTTGCCGAAGACAAGAAAATGTCGGTGCAGGTCTTCCGGGATTCAATTCTGAAAGATTATGGATTTACTGGAAATCTCGTAAAAACCGGACTGCAACTGGCGCCGAAGAGCTCGGTCAATTTTGGCGCGGCAGGCATTGCGTACATGCTTTTGCGAAAAGCGTTGGTCAATTCCGGCGCCGAAACACTGGCACTTGCGGACGTGTGGAGCGATCGGGCAGCCGGTTACACGCACGATCCCGAGAATGGATTTTACTCAAAAGATATGGATCTCACTCCATCCATTGTCGGGCTTTCCTCTATTTACCATACACCCAGCGGAGTGGATCTGGTTCAGGCGCTGATTAGTCAGGCCGCGGGGGATTACGGGAGTTACTATAATGCTGTCCGCAATTTCTTAGTGCACGCCTCGCAGCCGTGCGAGAACCTGGATCTTACGCTGGGTAAGTCAGCGGCGTTGATTGGTAGTTCGCTTATTTTGGAAAATATGCCTTCCTATGACAGGTTCACAAAAAATGATCTGCTGGCTTTTGGCAAAAATACGATGGAAGAAATATGGTCCGCTATCGATGCCTATGCTGCCATTGGCGAGAAAAACCCGATTAATTATAGGGGAATTGCGCACGGCTGGGCGGGAATTTTTTATGCTACTTTGAAATGGTGTAAAACTTCCGGGCAACATTTACCGGTTCGCTTTTTCGAAAGAGTTGAGCAACTGGTCAGTCTGGGCATTGCAGAAGACGGGCATTTACGCTGGGAAATCTCCAATACCGAACCCGTCTCATGGACCGGCTGGTGTCACGGATCGGCAGGATACACCTTTTTATGGACAGCTTTATTCCACTTCACCTCCCACGAAAATTACCTGGATCTGGCGACGAAAACGGCCAACCACTTTTTGAATGCGGCCCAGCCCGGCATGAATGGCAGCTTATGCTGCGGCAAATCGGGCGAATGTTATGCACTTTTGAGTGTGTATAATGCTACAAAAAACGATTTTTACCTGACTGAGGCCAAGCGCATCGCCAAACAAATGCTTCCCCACATTTATTCAGGGCAAATGAGAAACCATAGTCTGTATAAAGGCAACATCGGCGCAGCAGTTCTTTTCGAGGAGCTCGAACGCCCTGAGTTCGCCCGCATGCCGTTATTTGAATAACGGATTTGCATGCTCCACTCAGGATTGATAAATATTATGGTGACGTCTTTATTGAACCCGCACCAGCTGAACGCCGTATACCGGGCGGCCATTTGCCGTAATGCCTTGTATAACAATCCTTAATGTCCGCACGGTGTCCGAGAGGGGAAAGCGCAGCTGGCTGTTGCCCTGGCTATCGGTTTGAATCATGGGTTTCCAATATAGCACGTCCCGGTCGTCTACGCGGCCGGAAATGGTTGTGTCGGTTGTTTCTATATCGTAGCGCGGCACATAAAATTCCCGCTGCACCGATGGGTAGCCGATGAACTGGACCGGGGTCATTCCCTCTTTCGGTTTTGTGCCTGCCTGCATGGAACGCGCACTTTTGGAGTAGAATGCAATAACCCCGTTACCACCCCTAACGCCGTAAATACCCGTCGAGCCAGCATTTTTCAGCAGTTCAACACGTTCAATATCTCTCGGATTGAAGTTCATCAGCGCATTTCCGTCAGGGTCGTCGATCGGTAAACCGTCTATTAAAAACAAGGGCTGTCCACCGCTGCGGACAGACACAAGGTATCCAGGGGGCGCTGTTATGCCCTCCGCTGCGACAGTGCGGAATACAGTCACGCCCGCAAAGCGCCCTTGAATCATTTCATACAAATTCGGATAATTTGGTGATTTGTCACTAAAAAGGACGGTGGCGTCCGCATTATTATGCAGACTACGCATTTGAATGTCGTCAGGCCTCTCATTGTATTTTTGCGCACGAACTGTTACTTCGTCTAGCTGTTTAGCTGCTTTATCACGGTATAATTCAGTATTTGCTTCCTGACGGCCGCGGGCAGCTTTCAGTTCTGCTTCGAGGTCGGACCAGTTTGGCGGAGCAATTATTTTACCAAATTCCCAACTTTTACCAGGCCATTCCTGAACCAGAACGGCTTCTTTGGAAGACATTTTCCTGAAATTACGCCCGGCAATCTGCACCATCAATGTTGCCGTATCTGCAACGGATAATCCGGGTAGGCGAAAGCGTCCCTGATCGTCGGTGCCTGCGGATCTTACGAACGATTGCCCGGGCTTTGTGGACGCCACGGTAACCTGTGCGCCGGGAATAGGTTGCTGTTTCGGATTCAGAATGCGGCCACTGAACGACACCCCACCGAGTGAATCAGCTTCTGGCGTGCCGCTTACCCGCCGCCAGCCCTGTGTTAATAGCATGTCGTCCAGCTCTTTACGCATCTCCGCTGATGGATTAGCGAAGTATTTATTGGGGTTTTCAACACGCCCGCGCAGTTCTCCGGTCAGCAGTAAGTGTGCTTGCACATGCGCATCGGCGGTGTCGCCCGGCACTTTGCTGGCATCGGTGATCGATGCTGACAAGGCTGCTGACGTGGGCGCTCCGTTATCTTTCAGGTTAAGGCTCACCGCGACTTGTTCACGCGGCTGATAGTTCGTCTTGTTTAGTTTCAATGTTACCAGAACGGGCGGCACGGATTCGGGCACAAAAAACAAGCGCTCGCATTGCGGCGTGGCTTTGGCATCGTAAAGGGTAACCTGGGCAAGGCCCGGCAACCATTCCAGCATAGGCAGGCTTATTTTTGCTGACCCGTTTTGCAAAATGATTTTTCGCTGATCCACTATCACACCGCGTTGCTGTATCAGCACATACACCGAGTCCGCAACGTCCCGATTGGAACTCATGATGGTCAACGCCAGCCGGGTTGAATCACTCAGTGCGTCGGCGGAAAGCAATAATCCTTGATTTTCGGGTTTGGGCAAAGCAATGCGCAGCAACTCCTTATTATAAGTTATTTCTGCGAAGTAAGTTAGCTGCGGCTTGGGTTCCATCAGCACGCTCGTCATCCCCTCGCGATTGGTTTTAAACCGAACCACTTCAATGCCTGCATCGTCCACAATGCGTCCTTCCGCCTGGAATCCATAACCGTTGGGCTGTATGATTTTCATACCCAAACGCGCCGGTAAACCGGAAACCCAGCGCCCGCCTTCCGGCAAAATCTGAACATCCAATGGCTGAGTAACAGAATCACTTTTAACGGGCTGACCGTTTTTCACCAAATTATAAACCGACACAGACCGCTCGAATGCAGGGCGCCGCTGGCCATCATCCTCATCGGTATAGGCCCGCAGGCGATACGTTCCCGTCGTGAGCGTATCGGACAGTCGGAGATTTCCCTGGCCGCGCCCGTCTGCAATGCGTACCCACTGATGCTCAACCAGTTTACCTGTAGAGGTAAGCAGGTCGACGTGCATGGCGGTTTCACCACCGGCCCGACGGTAATTCGTTGCGTCGAGTAAGTATGCGCTCATCCAGAGGCGGTCGCCGGT
The DNA here is from genome assembly GCF_023821985.2 of Dyadobacter chenhuakuii. Classification (NCBI taxonomy): domain Bacteria; kingdom Pseudomonadati; phylum Bacteroidota; class Cytophagia; order Cytophagales; family Spirosomataceae; genus Dyadobacter; species Dyadobacter chenhuakuii. The sequence continues at coordinate 1,977,397 of NZ_CP098805.1, forward strand.
GACATAAAACGGCTTATCTATGTGCACAAACAAGCTGGGCGCCAGGAGCTTATATCGATTGTCAAAATTTGCACGGATACTTCCCAGGGCGGTGTCAGACGGCGCGAGTTTCCCCTTGGTGGCCAGTGCGCCGGTAGAAACGGATTCCATTTCACTTGCATTGGGCTTCCAGTCCGCGGGCAACATGGTGGATAGCCTGTCGTCACCCATGGAGCCTTCCACTTCCAGGCCCTCGGGCATTGTAATGAGCCCATCCACGGTCATTTGCAGCTGTCCGGTCGGTAATTGCAGTTCTGTGTAGGCGTAACGGGCATCGGGATACGGTGAGAAATTGGAGACCGCTTTGGTATAAAACACGATCAGCTTCATGGGTAAAACCAACCTGCGCTCGGTCGGTAAACGGCCGGGCCGGATCACTTTGGAACGCTGGATCGGCACCAGACGCTTGTATTCGCCAATGGCAGCGGTAAGCGTAATGGTTTTGCGTTCAACGGAGATTGGCTTGGTGGCGTCCTCCTGATAAACAAGAAAGCCCGCTTGCTCAAAAGTACTATCTACCAGGGTGGCCATCAAATGCCGGATAGATCCCCCGTATGCGGTCAGCCGGTTGCGCCGGAACCGGTCAGCCTGACGTTCGTTCTCAGGTTTCAGCTCTTCGAACCGCGCCGTTCCAGCCGAGTAGAGCTTCCCGGAAGGCGTAGCATCGAAATGCTGCAAATCATAGATCAACCTATAACCTAATGCTTGATTATCAACGATTAGCGGCGCATCGGCTGTGGCATATAAGTGATTATTTTCCTCTTTAAAATTAAGAACTTCACCGTTTACAAGCACGCATTGCCCACCAAACGGCTCACCAAAAAGTTGCTTTTTAAACTGACGCAAATTTCGTTCCGACCGCTTCGTATTGCCTTTTACTGTAATCGCATCCAGCATTTGTTCGCTTATTTTGAGCTGGAAATCGGCTTTTTGCGGAGATGTATTTTCAAACCGGATTTTTTGCGCAGCAGATTGATATCCCACAAAAGAAGCCACAATCTCAACCGTGCCAAGTGGGCTTACCGCAAGCGCATATGCTCCTTTTTCGTCGGTAACGGCCCCCTGGGTGCTGCCATTGACATATACATTGGCAAACTGCATTGGTTTTCCGGTCGTGGCATCTGTCACATAGCCGGTTAGTCGGGCTGTGGCTTGTCCGTTAGCCAGCAGGCAGGAGCCTGTGAGTAAAATGAATGTTATCCAGCCAGTGAGGAATGAGCAGCGCATAGTTATGAATTTACCCTCTCAAAAGAACAAGCTGATACATTCATACCTATGACATGAGCATTGCGCTAACGATTCTTCTAATCCTCCTCACTTTTTCGATAAGCCCAGTAGAAAACTTGCGGTAAAACGGTAAAAGACAAGAACATGCAGATCAGCAGTCCACCTACAATCATAATCGCCAGAGGTTTCTGAATTTCGGAGCCCATTCCGTTGGATAACGCTGCTGGCAAAAGTCCGAGTGAGCCCATTAAGGCGATCATGATCACGGGGCGAATTCTTCCATAAATGCCTTCGGAAATGGCCTGTTTCAATGGCAGCCGGTGGAGCAGGTTCTCCTTCATGACATGCACCAGGATAATGCCGTCAATGGTGCAGACGCCGAAGAGAATGATGAAACCAATGCCCGCCGAAATCCCGAAAATGGTCCCGGTCATCCAGAGTGACAGAAAACCTCCTACGAATGCAAACGGAATGGTAATGAGCGAGATCATGGTGTCCTTCACATTGCCAAAATCCATATATAACAAGAAGACAATCAGTACCAAAGCGGCCGGAATGATGACCGAAAGCTGCTGCGTGGCGCGTTCTTTACTTTCAAACTCACCCGCCCAGACGACCTTTGTGTTCTTGGCAAAATTCACATTTTCCTTCACCACCTGCTGCGCCTCTGCAATGGTGCTGCCCAGGTCGCGGCCGTCGATGCTGAAACCGATGCCAATGTAACGGCTGCTGCCTTCGCGGTAAATGAATGCGGGGCCGGTTTTGGTTGTAATGCTAGCGATTTCTTTGAGCGGAACCTGATGATCATCGAGCGATGGGATGAGAATGTTGCCGATTTCTTCCTCGGTATTCCGGTATTTTTCCTGGTAACGAATGGTGATGTCGAACATGCGGTCACTTTCGTAAAAAACGGACGCGGCTTTTCCTCCGATCGTCATTTCGATCACGGCCTGGGCGTCGGCCATAGACACGCCATGACGCGCCATGCGGGCTTCGTCGAGTTTGATGGCCAGCTCGGGAATGCCAATGTTGCGGTAAACGAGCACGTCGGTTACACCCTGCACCTTGTTCAGGTTTTCAGCCACCTGATCGGCCAGATTTTCCATGTTACCCAGATCCTCGCCGAAGATTTTAACAACCAGCGAGCTTTTAACACCCGCCACATATTCCTCCACATTATCCTGGATAGGCTGACTGAAACCGAGCGATACGCCCGGGAATGATGCCAGCACCTCCTTCATTTCACGCAGCAGATCTTCCTTATTCACAGCACGTTTCCATTCACTTTCCGGCTTCAACTGAATGTGAAATTCATTGTTAAAAAATCCAGTCGGATCGGTGCCGTCGTTGGGCCGGCCGGTTTGGCTCATGACAAACTTTACTTCATCAAATGAGCGCAATGTGTCGCGCAACGTCTGACCGGTTTTGACGGATTCTTTGAGGTTAATGCTGTTGGGCAATGTGGCTCGTACGTAGATCGCGCCTTCATTTAATTTTGGAATAAACTCCGTCCCATAAGTCATGAAACGGCCTACGCAAACCATAAATAAAATCACAAATGCACCCATAACCAGCCGCTTGTTGCGCTCGCTCCATTGGTAAAGGCGGAAAATGTTGTTTCTGAAAAAGTTGACAACCGGGTTGCTCACTTCCTTCACATTCCGCTTCAACAACACTTTACACATGGCCGGAACGAATGTAAGACTCAGAATCAGCGAGCCGATCAAGGCATAACCGAGCGTAAATGCGAGCGGTGTGAACATTTTACCTTCCACTTTCTGGAATGAAAAAATCGGCAGCAATGCGACGATGAGGATGATCTGGGCAAAGAAAATATGCGACGCAACGTTCTTCACGCTGCGCTTGATAAGCCCGAGTTTGGACATTTTATTAAACCGCTCCACCCCCAGCCTGAGCGACGATTTTTCGAGATCCACATAGATTTTCTCTACAATCACCATCGTCCCTTCGAGCAGCAATCCAAAGTCAATGGCACCGAGTGAGATCAGGTTAGCAGGCAAGCCCTGAATGCGCAGCATCGTGATCGCAAAAAGGAAAGAAAGCGGGATAACAAGCGCCACAGTAACGGTGGTGCGCCAGTTGAACAAGAACACAAACACAATCAGCGACACCAGCACAATGCCTTCCGCGAGATTATGCGTCACCGTGTTTACAGTTGCATCCACCAGTGCGGTCCGGTCGATAACGGGCACGATCTGCACGTCCGATGGCAGAATGCGGTTGTTCAGCTCGTCGATGGTTTTCTGCAATTTGCCGATCACCTCGCTCGGGTTTTCGCCCCGCAGCATCACCACAATGCCTTCCACCAGATCCTTGTCCTCTCCGAGCGCCACCTGCCCGAGCCGCGGCTTAGCCGTGATTTCCACTTCCGCAACTTGCTTCACGAGCACCGGCGTGGAGCCCTTCACATTGATCAGAATGTTCTCAATGTCCTGTGTACTTTCCAGCAGCCCCATTCCACGCACCACATAAGCCTGGTTCCCCTTCTGGATCACATCGCCGCCTACATTGATATTGCTTTTTTCGACGCCCTCGTACACGTCCAGTGGCGTGAGGTTGTATTGCGCCAGCAATGCAGGGTTCACCCGCACTTCATAGATTTTTTCTTCCCCTCCAAAACTCGCAACCGTCGCCACGCCCGGCACGGCCACCATTTCACGCTCGATCACCCATTCCTGCAAGGCCGTAAGCTCCTTAATCGGACGGTCGCTTTTTAAAACATAGCGGAAAATTTCGCCCGTGGCACCATAGGGCGGCTCAATTTCAGCCTCCGCGCCTGTGGGCAAGTTAATGTTCCTCAGCCGCGTAGAGGCATATTGCTGCGCGTAAAAATCCTCCACATTATCCTCAAAAAGCACGGTGACCACCGATAATCCGAAGAGCGAAATGGAACGCACGTCCGTTTTTTTCGGGATCGTGTTCATTTCTTTCATCACGGGCAGCGTCACGAATTTTTCGATTTCCTCAGCGCTGCGTCCGGGCCATTGCACAATGATCCGGGCCCGCGTGTTGGTGACGTCGGGAAATGCTTCGATGGGTGTGTGGATGTAACTGACCACGCCCACCACGGCCAGAACGGCTGTCATAAAGAATATGATCATCGTATTTTTCAGCGAAAATGCGACGATGCTTTGTGTTAATTTTTGCATGATATCGGATTATTTTCTCGAAGCATTCATCGCTTCGGAAAAGAGGAGAAGTTGGTTGCCTATGACCACTTTTTCACCGGCGGCAATTCCGTTTTTGATGAATATGCGGTCGTTATCTTTCACATCCACGGTCACTTTACGCGGTTCCAATGTCTGGTCGGGCTTTTGGATCAGCAGGTAATTTTCGTTGTTATGAAAAATGAGCGCATTGGCGGGCAGGCCGATGGCTTTATCATTGAGCTGTTTCTTAATGACGGCTTCTATCGTCAGTCCCGGCTTGAATTTCATTTCCTTATTAGGCATCAGAATGCGGGCTTTGAGCACTCTTTCATTGGGATCAAAAACCTGGGAAATTTCTGAAACCACGCCATCGAAAGCTTCGTCGGGATAGGCTTTGGACTTGATAACGGCTTTCATTCCTTTTTGTACAAAAGGCAGATCGACGGCATACACATTCGTTGTTACCCAAACATCAGCAAGATTAGAAATCGTGAACAGATCCGAGTCATTACCGCTGATCTGGGTGCCTGCTGAAATGTTATTTTCAACGACATAACCGCCGATCGGGGCTTTGATCTGAAATATTCCTTTTTCTGAGCTCGCATTGTAAAATGATAAACTAGACTGCACCTTATCGATCTCCGCTTTTAAAATCGCGACCTCGCTTTGCGCTTCCAGTAAATCCTTTTCCGAACCTATGCGATCCGAAAACATGGATTCTACAACAGAGAGCTTTCTTTCCGCAACATTCAGTTGTGATTTCAACGTTTTGTTTTGCGCACTCAGCCCGGTCAGTTCGTTGCTGCGAAGCTCGGCAAGCACTTGTCCTTTTGCTACTTTATCGCCCAGCGAAAAGTAAGTTTTGGTCACAATCCCGTTCACCAGGCTCGCATAGTGCACAACCTGATTGGGATTGTATTCGATCTGCCCATTAAGCCGGATCGATTGCGTCACGGGTTCCATTTGCACGGCGTAAGTTTCAACAGCTCTCGCGGGAGCCGCATTTGTTTTAGGATTTTTCTCCAAAACCGTTTCCTGCTTTTCGTTGCAGCCGGCCAATGTTAAAGTAAGCATAGTGAGTACCAGAAAGATTTTTGAATTGTGTAGCATGAGGAAGTTTGTTCTGAAATTGAATGTTCGCGGAATGCCTAATCGATGTCGCTGGCGGTCATGAATGAGAGCTCTTCCCGTTTGTCGAGCAACTGCTTCCGGGTGACCAGAATGGTGCGTTTATTGGCAATGTAGGCGTCGAAAAAGTCGAGATATTCGACCATATTGATCTGTCTTTTGAGGAAATATTGGGTATAAGTCCGGAAAACCTGATCGAGATCGGCGTCGTAGGAGCTTTCCAGGCTGCGGAATGCTTGCAGGCTTTTTTGCAGGTCACGGAATGTGCCTGTCACTTCCGCCTCGATCATTTTGTTCTTCTGCCCGGCTGCGATCCTGGCTTTGTCGATGCCAATCTTGCTATCCAGTATGGCTCCCTGGTTCCGGTTGAAAACAGGCACATCGACTTTTAATCCAAACCCGAAGAAATTGAGCAGAAAATTGCCGCCACGGTCATAATTCAAGCCCAATGTGAGATCAGGCTTGCGCCGGGCGTATTCATAATCATATTTTTTTTCAGACCATTTCTGTTCAAGAATGCTGATCTTGCCGTCGGGACGGTTGGAAAGTGCGGTTGTGATGAGTTGTTCGAGTGATAATTTGTTCAGCGAATCAAATGTTGGATTCGGATCCTCACCGGCGACCAGATATTTGCTCGCAGGAATGTTCAGCAGGATGCCCAGGTCCTTTTGCGCGGCATGCACTTCCCGCTGCGATTCGAGCATTTGCTGGTTCAGTTCAAGCCGCAAGGCTTTGAGCCGGAACAGCTCCTGCTTGCCCAGATTTCCCTGCGCATATTGTCTTTCAAATGACGCCAGCAGCTGATCCAGTGCACTTAACTGACCATTCAGGACGGATAAGTAGGATTGTTGGAATGAAAGCTCGTAAAAGTTTTTGCGCAGCTGCGTTCGCAGTTCCCGCAGCAGCTCGCTGAAATATTCGATTGAAATGTCACGCGAAACGGTTTCTAATGCGATGCGTTTTCTACGTTTTCCACCCGTTTCGATAAGCTGGCTGAGCTCGGCAGTGAACTCGCGATTTTTGCCAAAATTCCCGATCAGCGGCGGGATCGTCTCACCTGACGAAAGCTGGTTCTGCGTCGCCCAAAGATTAACTTCATCCAGACTGAATTCGGGATTAGGCCAGAGTTTCGCCTGGATGATCTGCGCCTCGGCTTGCTGAATGCTAAGCTTTTGCGCAACCAAATCCAGGTTATTGTTCAGAAACAAGGCTTCTGCCTGCTTTTGCGAAACGCGCAATGTGTCCTCGGCAGCATAGGACGCTTTCGGAAAAATAATGGTTATAAAAAGGAGGATTACTAATGCAATGTGTGCCTTCACTACGAACGGGTTTGTTAAAAGCACAAAATTACCCGCGCAACATTAGACGCTTCTTTGAGCAACATTAAACCTGCATGAGGCCAACATTAAATCTAAATGAGAAAATTTCTTAGAAAAGCAGACTGATAACCGTTCCCTCCTCTCGCTCCGACCGGATATCCATATCAATGTGATGAATGTCCAGAATTTTCTTCGAGATGGCCATTCCAAGCCCGCTACCACTGGTTTTACTCACATTCTGACCCCGGAAAAATGGCTCGGCAATGTGCAAAAGGTCCTCCTTACTGATCCCTATGCCCCTATCCCGGATTTGCAAATGCAGCTTTGCCTTTCTTTCACTGACAGTTATCTCAACCGGCTTGCCATCCGAAAACTTGGCAGCATTTTCAATCAGGTTATACAAAGCAATGTAAAGCTGCGTGTGGACACAGTTAAAAAGGAGCAATTCTTGCTTGTCCTCGGAAAGGTTCCATTGCAGATTAATCCTGGTGGATGGATATTCCTTCGCAAGCTGGTCGAGGACTTCCCATAGGATCTCGTCCATACGTTCCCGGCTGTTTTTCATCGGTCCGGATTGTTCCAAACCAGCGAGTACGAGCAGATTTTGAAGGATTTTTTCGAGCCGTTCGGCATCTTTCAGCACTTGCTGGTTCACGTCTTTATACTCCATAATTTTTCTGTCCTTATGCAAAAGCACTTCCAGGTTCCCGACAATGGAAGCGAGCGGACTTTTCAATTCATGGGAGGCATGGCTGATGAAATTCTTCTGAATCTGCACACTTTGGTAAACCTTTTCGAGCATGGAATTGAATTCCTTGAAAAGATCTTCGAGCTCATCTTTTGTATCGGGATAGGTAAGCTGATGCCGTTTTCCGGTCATATCAATCGTTTTGACCTGTCCTATAATGTGCCGAACAGGCTCATATGCCAGCCTCGAAAGCGTATAACTCACTGCAACGATCACCACCAGACCAATCACTAATGCAATCCCGAGAATGTTAATCAGTTCCCATTCCTGCGCCTGCAATGTGGGATTATGGGCCTTGATAATGATGCTGAATGAACCCTGATTATCCCTGTAGTAAATGGCATAGTAAAAAGCATCGCCCACTTTGAAGTTGTAGCGGCTGTTGGATCGGATCGTTTTGAGGATTTTAATCGTAATGTTGGTGTCGGGATCGGCTTTGCCGTAATGGATCTTGCCGGTCTTGTCGTACAGACGGATCTCCTGATTGGCGCTTGCATTCAGGAATTTTTCTTCAATCCGCTGATATTCCCGCGTGCTTAATTCGTCTTCTTCAAGGTAAAATGAAGCCGTCAGATTCGCGGTCCGCGCGAGTTCAGCGAAGAAAATATTCTCTGCTGATTTTTTAAAACTAATATAAATGAGCGCTGAGGCAACCGTGAAAACGAGCCCGAAGACGAGTGAGGAATTGAGGGTAAGCTTGTGCTGTATTTTCATTAATGGCAGGAAATCATGTAGCCGCGGCCTTTCACGGTCTTAATGAGCTTTTCAGGAAACGGATTATCGATTTTGGTCCGCAAATAGGAAATGTAAACATCCACAACATTTGTGAATGTGTCTGTATTCGTATTCCAACAAACATTCAATATCTGCGTGCGCGTCACAATGCGGTTTTTGTTTTCAAGCAAAAAAACGAGCAGCTTAAATTCCTTCGCCGAAAGCACGATTTCCAGTTTTTCACGCTCAATCGTGTTAGCATCCACATTGACGGACAAACCACCGCATTCGATCACTTTGTCTTTGGAATAGTGCAGCTCATAACGTCGCCTGAGCGCTTTGATCCGGGATAAGAGTTCGGGAAAGTGCAGCGGCTTTACGAGATAGTCGTCCGCGCCGATATCCAGTGCCTTGATCTTATCCTCGGCTTGGCCAAGTGCACTGAGCATCAAAACCGGTGTATCAATTTTTTTGTAACGAATGAACTGGGTAAGCTGTAATCCATCGATATCGGGCAACATTACATCCAAAATAAACAGATCCCAGGGATCAGCCTGGATCATGTCCCGGGCCTCGTAACCATCGCTTGCAACCTGCACATGGTTTCCTTCTTCCTGCAAACCTTTTTGCAAGAAGTGGCTAATCCTGACATCGTCTTCTACTATGAGTATTTTCATCGCTATTTTTTCAAAACCACGGGCATTCCCAACAAAAGAATGTCAGGAAAAAAGGTTTGGTTCTGATTCAAACGCGAAACGCCGCATTATAATAAGATTCTAATCCGGCGCGGACTACACGCTGCGAAAAAATAAATGGCTGCAAGTTGCTGGGATACGCGTTTCTGGAACAGTTTTTTAAAGCCGGGGCGCGAAATCGCAATACTACATATGCGATGTTAACTAACGTTCATTTATTATTTATCAATTCATCAAAACTACGTATGAAAAAGCGCGTACTTTTTTGTTTAATGGCGGCTCTTGGGTCCGCAGTCATTTCTTGTACAGACCACGAAGGGGTTGGTATGGTTGCCGAAGCCGACAGACAGTTCATGATCAAGGCTGCCGATGGGAATATGTTTGAAATCAAAGCCGGTGAAATGGCTTCAATGAAAGCAGTTGTCGATTCTGTGAGAGAATATGGTCATCATATGGTCATGGACCACGGTAAGGCCAGCGACGAATTGAAAGCGCTTGCTGCCAAAAAAATGGTGGATCTGCCAATGATGCTTTCAGAGGCAAAACAGAAAAAATTGGATAGCCTGGCTTCCCTGAACGGAATGGCTTTTGATTCCACTTACATGATGATGATGGTTGTTTCCCACGTAGAAACAATCGATCTCTTCAAAACAGAGATTATTTTAGGCCAGGATGAGGAGACAAAATCCTTCGCGAGCGGCAAGCTGCCCACGCTTCACCACCATCTTGAAAAAGCAGAAAAGCTTAAAGACTGGCTTTGGTAAAAATCAATGCTAATGTAAAGTCTTGACAGCCATTTGTTTGCAAAATAAAAAATTCACCATCATTGATGCTGTTATTTCCTGCCAGGGTTAACAGCATTAATGATGGTTATCAGAACTGCAAGGATTTTAATATTCCAGTTTAATGTCTTTGAATACAATGGACTTGTAGCCATCGAGTTCATATAGGACCCCTACACTTTTCTTCCCCGTCTGCACCAGATCCGAATAGGCAGTGTAATCCCTTTCGCCGTTTTTGCTTTTGTCTACCAGATATTGCTTCGTCCAGGTTTTCCCATCGTCAAAACTGATCCTTAACGTGAGATTGTCACGGTTTTTGGTGTCGGCTGCGTTGGAGAATGCGAGGATGTTTTGTTTTTTGTTTTTGCCAATCGTCAGAATGCTTCCTTCGCAAACGGGATCGGGCAGGTTATGGTCAAAATAGGTGGTATCCCATTTCACGCCGCCATCGCTGCTGATCGCCACAATGCGCGCACGCACATCGCCCTGCTGATTTCTTGCATTGAACATCACCCTTCCACCTGAAATTTCTGCCGCCGTAGCTTCATTCGAGCCTTCAAAAGAAATGGTTTCGCTGAGCTTGAATGTCTTGCCGTGATCATCGCTGTAAAAGCCATGCGCCTGATAATCTGCACTTTTTGGCTTTGGATCGCCCGCGGAATGGTTGGCGGCAATGTAAATCCTTCCCTTATATGGGCCTTCGGTAAGTTGCATGCCGTGACCGGGCGTGTTGGCGTAGCTTCTCCAGTTTTCACTGAAATTATAAGCCGCATTCAAATCCGGCATTTTGGGTTTGTGAACCTGCGTAGTAATATTCACAGGTTCGGTCCAGGTTGCGCCCGCGTCTGTGGAAGTTATATACCAGACTTCACGCAGTCCTTTGCCCTTGCGGACTTCGCCTTCGTGGTTATTGCCTGTATTAAAAAATAAAAACAGCCGCCCTTTCGGAAAAACCGGATCGCTCAGATCGAACACCGGGGCTGGATTTCCGGCTTGCAGCTTGTCATAACCCGCCACCACTTGTGATAGTGACCAGGTTTTGCCTTTGTCTTTGCTGCGTTTCATCACAATGTCGATGTCACCAAAATCGCCGCTTCCGGCCACGCGGCCTTCGGCAAATGCGAGCAAGTCACCATTCGGCGCACGTACAATGGCGGGAATCCTGAATGACTTGTAACCTTCTGCGCCCGACATGAAAACGGGCGTCTGCGCGTGAACGACAAGTTGACAAATCAATAATGCAATGAGGGTGAATTTTATGATATTCATTTCAAAAGTTCTGTTTTTCTGTTTCCAAAATGTTTGTCTCCGCTGTATTTCCGACAAGTTGCTGCATTAGCTGTGCACAATACCATTCCTGTCGCGGCAGGTGGAACGGGCCTTTGAACAAATTACCTTTGGCCGTCTGCGCTACGCTTCCGTCGCGGTGCAGGTAACCAAACCATTCGCCTTGCTCCTGGTCGTGGAAATGGGTGTAGGCCCAATCGTGCACCAAGGTGTGCCATTTCGCATATTTTTTATCCTGTGTAAGCGTATAAGCCAGCAGCGTGGCGATAATTACTTCATTATGAGGCCACCAGAACTTCATATCCTGCCAGTATTCCTGCACCGGCCTGCCATACACATCCCTGAAATAATAGATGCCTCCAAACTCCTTATCCCATCCCCGCTCCCACATATAATCGAGCATTTTACAGCCCAGCGCGATCAGACGCGGATCATTATTGCGGTGTTTGGCTTCGTGTAAAATAAACCATGCTCCTTCGATCGCGTGCCCCGGATTGAGCGTGCGGCCATCGATATGGTCGATAATGCTGCCATCCGGCGCCACTTGCTCCATCACACATTGAATGTCGTCTTTGACAAAATCCCTTTCTATTTCTTCAATAAACTGGTCGATCAAGGCATCACAACGCGGATCGCCAATGGTTTCGCGGAGTTGCTGGGCGGTGTTCATAAGGATCATCGGCACACCGATTCCCTTGGCCGGGCGCGTGGATGTGAACTTCGGTTCGAGCAGTCCCGGAGTGGTCGCATATTCAATGCATTTGCCAAAGAGACTGCGCGCTTTTTCAGCCGCTTCCTGGTCGCCGCTGGCTTTTGCGTAGGCTGCATGGGCGATGACGGCGAATGTTTCGGAGAAGAAATAGCGGCGTTTGCGGATGGGCTCACCGTTGCGCGCCATGTGGAAAAACATGCGCCCGTCGGTGTCAAAACAATGTTTATTTAAAAACTCAATGCCCGATTTAGCACCTTCCAGCCATTCCTGCCTCGGCTCCACGGTGTTATATAGAGTCGCCAGCAGCCATGCCGTGCGGCCCTGGATCCAGACGGCCTTGTCGTCGTCGATCAATGTTCCGTCGTGATCACGCATTAAGAGATATCCGCCAAACTCCTCATCCAGCGACCTCGGGAACCAGAACGGCAACGTGTCGTTCAGCAGCTGATTTTTGTAAAAATCCCCCAGGTTTTCCAGTTCTGATTTTGTGTAATGCATTGCTTTTTATTTTACTGCTATTGAAAAAGTCGAAGCAGGCAAACCCGCCTCATTATAAAGATTTGCACGTGTAAATGGCTGATAGGCGTATAAAACAGTCCTGATCCGCTCGCCAGCAGGAACATGAATGATCACTTCGTCACCTTCAATTCTGGCATTGGCCACGAGTCGTTTGCCGCTCTCGGTTACCAATTCAAAGCCGGTCAGCGGCGCATTGTTTTTGGTTAAAAGCTTTTGTTTTGGCAAAGCCTTGTTATGATCTAATGTTGTTTTTTTATTTAAAAACTGAATCCGGATCGCTCCGTTTTTTAACGTTGCTTTTTCAGGAACCGGACCATTGGCCATAACTGACTTTTGATAATGATCCCGGAGCGCCAGCAATGCCAGCCGCTCCCCTACTTCCTTTTTACGGGTCGGATGCACATTTAGTGAGTCACCAAAGTCGAAGCTGACCGCCATGCCGGAATTTGGAATTTTAGTCAGCAGCCTTCGTTGCGAATCCCGGAATTCGGGCCAGTAGGGTCGTTCTATGCTGGATAATTGGACATAATAAAATGGAAATGTATCATTCCACTTTTCGCGCCAGCTTTTCACCAGCATAGTAAAAAGCTGCTCGTGCAGCGGCACATTGAACACATTGCTTTCGCCCTGATACCAGATCACGCCCGTAATCGGGAAACCGGTGAGCGGCGCGATGCCTGCCTGGAAACTGTAACCAGGCTGGTAAGGGTGCTTTTGATCTTTGGATCGGGCATTAGTAATGTTTTTGGCAGCGCGTTCGCGGCACCAGTCCATAACCAGGTCGGAATGCGACCAGTCACCGAGCATGCCGGCGAATTGCGGATCTTTTTCCAAAAGTGCGCGGTCGATCCAGGATTCCGTCGGAGAGCCGCCCAATGCGACCTGGATGAGGCCGATGGGCACATTGGTTTCCTTTTTTATTTGTTTACCAAAATAATAAGCGATCGCTGAAAACGAGGCGACGGATGCTTTATCGGGCGATTTCCATTTGCCTGAGAAAAATTCATATCTATTAACCTTCTCCAATGATGCGGAATCCCAGGCTACGTCACCCGTCGAAACAGCGCCCGCCATTTTCAGCAATCGCATATCCGGATCTAACGGACCCGCCTGCAATTCGTCGGGGCCCGTTTGCGCATCCCGCAATGCAAAATCCATGTTCGACTGTCCCGAACAAAGCCACACATCCCCGATCAGCACATCATTAACATTGATTTTCTGGTCATTAGCCGCAACGGAAATTACATACGGACCACCCTCTTTCGCAGCCGGAAAAACCACATCCCATTTCCCGGATTGATCCGCTTTTGCCCGCATTGTCTGATCCAGAAACTGAACTGTAACATTGCTCCCGCTTGCCGCTTTTCCATAGATTTTAACAGGCTTGTTTCTTTGCAAAACCATGTGATCCGAGAAAACCGGGGCCAATGTAAGCTTGCTATCCACGCCATTTTGGGCTTTGGAAAAATCAAAAGCGAGCACATTCAGCAGCAGCAAAAACAGGAATCTGACCATCATTCGTACATTGTTAACCCCTTTAAATCACGATCTGCGGGCATCATTAAACTAAATAAATAACCGAAAACGACGCAGCTTACCAGGCCGGTGAAGGCGTACATCAGCAAATGAACGCTGGTGTAATGCTGGATCAGGATCTGCGTGAAGCAGCTGATCGCCATACCGATCATCACACCGTTTCCGCTGGCTTTTTTGGTGAAAATGCCGAGAATAAATGCGCCTCCGATACAGCCTGTGAACAAGCCAAGAATGGTGTTAAACTTATCCCAAAGCGAAGAAACGCCCTTATGCGCCATGTAGAGCGCGATGCAGGTTACGAAAATGCCGAGTAACAATGTTGTGGTTCTGGCAAAGAACAGCGTTTGTTTCGGTGTGACTTCGGGTTTGAATTTTTGGTAAAAATCGGTGGTCAGCAAGGTTGCCGTGGAGTTCATGCTCGCCTCTGTGCTGCTCATCGCTGCGGCGAAAATGCCTGCAATAAGCAACCCCGACAATCCTGCCGGAAGCTGGCTCACGATATACCACGGAAATATGTTGTCCTGATCATTCAAAGCCATATTAACCTCCTGCGGATGCTCGCGGAAAAACAAAAACAGCAAAGTCCCGATCGAGAAGAAAACCAATGTCGAAGGCAATGTGAGCCACGCGCCGAGTTTCAGACTTTTAATCGATTCTTTTTCGGATTTGGTCGTCAGGTAACGCTGTACGGTGGTTTGGTCTGTCCCGTAAGTCAGTAAGTTGATAGCCAGCCCGCCGATAACCACCACCCAGAATGTGGGTTCGGTGAAATCGAAACGGAAATCAAAGACCTTTAATTTATCGGCGTTGTCCAATGCCTTGAAGCCTGCATCCCAGTCGGTGATGTGAAACGGCAGGTAAAACAGACAGAACAACGCACCGGTCGCCAGGATCAGAACCTGGATCACTTCCACCCAGATCACGGCTTCAATGCCGCCTTTGACGGTAAAGAAAATGCTGATCGCCCCGATCATAATGATGCAGATGTTGATGTCGATGCCCGTTACCAACGTGAGCGCAATGCTCGGAAGCAGCACCACGATGCCCATCCGGCCGATTTGGAGCAGCACGTAAAGTGAGGACGCCATCACGCGCGAACCGTAATTGAAGCGCTTACCCAGGTATTCATATGCCGACGTCACGTGCAGCCTTCTGTAAAACGGGATGAAATAACGGGCCACCAGCGGCATCACCATAATGATAGTCATAAGCAGGAAAAAGTACGTCCAGTCGGTCCCGTACGTTTTCGCTGGAATGCCCATGAATGTGATCGCGCTGAGTTTCGCTCCGAAAATGCTGATGCCCGCAGCCCATTGCGGAATGCGCTCGCCACCTTTGAAATAGTCGTCGGTGTTGCTGGTCTTGCCGGTAAAAAGGAATCGTCCGGCCGTCATCAACAGGAAACAAATGCCCAAAACGGCCGAGTCGATCCAGGAAAAGAATGGCTTGTGCTGAATGCTGCCTTTGGTAATGATGGGTGTGCGCGTGCCGGGGCGGATTTCGCCGCTGGGGATGAAAATGTCGTTGTCCCATTTCACGGCAGTGGTCGTGACCTGCGCCGGGCCGGGCAGCGCGTCGAGGGTAGTCCAGGCGTTAGTAATGGTGTTGTATAAATAAATGTCTTTGCTGAAACCTGCATGGGAAGTCAGCAGCGCTACTTTTTCGGCTTGCAGTTTTTGTTTCAATGCTGCGGTTTCTGCTTTTGCAATCTGCGCATTGAATGTTTCGATCTGGTGAAACACATTGCCTTTGTCCCCGCCGATGAGCAGGATGTAGGAGGCGCCGCTGGCCACGCCCGTCCCCGCCGACCAGGTGGTAACCTGCTTTCCATCACTGATATCGGCCAGTTTCCGCCACGTTTTTTTGGCCGGATCATACGTAAAATTGCTGCTATGCAAATCACTGATCCCACTCGCCGTCGCGCTTCTTCCGCCCAGCACATACACTTGCGGCTGCTTGCCATTGTGCTGCGTCACCACCACCGAATGCGACATGGCAACCGGCAATGCGGGCAGGATTTCCCACTTCGGCGCAGCATCCGAGAGGTTTAATGCAAAAAACTGGCTGGACGGCTTGCCATTATTTTCCCCGCCTGCCACATAAATGACGTTACCAATGCTGGTCGCGCCGGCATTGGCCAGCGCAACCGGCATATCCGGTAAGGGTTTAGAAATTATTTCTTTTTTTGCAGCATTCCACTGCATTAAAAATGCCTTGTTGCTCACGCCATTCTCCTGCTCTCCGCCGAGACAAACAATGCCGTCCGCGACAGTCGCGCTGGCTCCGTAAGCCGTTTTAACGGGCAAATGAGCTGTGTTGGCAGCGATCCATTCGTATACATCCTGCTTTTTCTGCAAGACATAAATCTCATCACGGTACACCTTTTTGCCGCCTTCCCAGGGCATACCATTGGGGAAATTAGCGCCGCCGCCCACGATGAGCACACCATTGTGCACGCCAGTGAATGCACCGGCTACGCCCAGCTGTTTTTGGCCGTCGGATGCGGGCGGCAGGTTGGTTAATTCCGTCCACACGATCTCATTCGCCTTTTGATCCTGGGCATGCAGGGTTGGTGACCACATAAAATGTAAGCAAAGTAGAAAACAGAGAAAAGGAATCTGGCGCTGCATCAATGAGTGGTTTTGGCCATCGCCTGGCCTGATTTAAATGTATCAAAATCCAGCGCGGCAACGTCCGATTGGAATGCGTCAAACTGCGCCTCGCTCATGTTTTTTACCGGCAGGCGAAATGTACCACAATCCATCCCAACAACCTTCATATAAGCCTTACCAACGGAAATTCCACCGTATTTGCCCAAAAGGCGGATCATATCAATCGACTGCTGCTGCAACGCGCCCGCTTTGGCCATATCATTTTGTTCAAATGCCTCGATCAGTGCATGATACAGTGGCGCGGCATAGTTAAATGTGCTTCCTACTGCGCCTTTCGCGCCCACAGCCAGCGCAGAAAGCATATTTTCATCACGTCCCCAGAGCATATCATATTTGCCGTTCTGAAAATTCAGGCAAGATTGAAAATCCATAAAATCTTCATGCGTATACTTGATGCCCGCAAAATTGGGAATTCGCCCGTCAATGGCTTTCAGCAAATCGAACATGGCAAAACCGACGCCGGTCAGCACCGGAATGTGATAATAGTAGAACGGCATGTCCGGCACCCGTTCGGCAATGGCGATAATGCATTCCGCCAGCATTTCCACATTGGCGGGTTTGAAATAAAACGGGCTCGTGAACGAAACCGCGTCCAATCCAATCTCCTGGGCATGTTTGGCCAGCTCAATGCAATCGGCAAGGCAGGTTCCGCCGAGCAGCGGCATAATGGTAAAATCAATGTCGTCGCCGGCGCAATCTGCCCATGCTTCGGCCACCTGCTTTTTCTCGGAAACGGTCATGGAAACACCTTCACCCGTGGAGCCGCAGATGAATGCGCCTTTGATGCCGTTTTGTTTTAAAAATTGATAATAAGCCGGGATCAAATCCAGGTTAAGGCTGCCGTCGGCGCGCATGGGTGTAAACGGAGCGGCAATGAGGCCTTTCAAATGTAAATTCATAATATATTAGTGAAAATCTGATGCTTAATTAGGTCTTGCAGTGGTGTAACCCGGCGTCTGCGCCACAAGCGGATCGTTGGTCCAGATGGCAGCCTCGATAGGCCACAAAATCCGGTACGCCTGGGTGGTTTTGTCCAGGACTCCGTAAGGATGGTTTGTACTCTTAAATATAAGAGGTTCAGCGGCATACTTCATCCGGCGCAGGTCGTACCAGCGCTTTCCTTCGTGTACAAATTCTTTGGTACGCTCCTCGAAAATCGCCAGCTCGTTGGCATCTTTCCCTGCATTCTTAAATGGCTTCGGATCTTTCGCAGGCGCAAACGCGCGGTCACGCACGGGCTGAATGAATTGTGTGGGATCGCCGCCCTCTGCATTCGTGATTTCGGCCAGCATTAGGAGACGATCTGCTTCGCGGTAAACGGGCCAGTCGTCGGAGAAATAGCGCTTGTTGGCATCAATTGTTCCCAGGAATTTGACCAATGCTGTATTCTTGATCGTGGTCACATTGGGTTTCACGTCTGTATTTACTTTGTAATAATCGTAAAAAGTCGCGTTGCGCCTGCTGTCGGCCACATCATAAGATTGGAAAAGCTCGAACGTATAAGCATACCGCTGGATCACCTGCTGCGAATTAGGCGCGGCCAGTACGAGCGGGTCCACGAGGAAATTTCCTACGCCTGCGCTCACCGTCGAGTCTTTATAATGCAGCCCGTTGAAGTTGAAAGTCGAGTAAGTGTAAGCCGCCACGCCGCTCATTTCAGCCTCGCCCACCCGGAAACGGATCGCGAAGATGATCTCGTTGTTATTTTTTTGATTATAGGCGAATACATTGGCAAAATTTGGAAGTAATGCCGCGCCGGTCACTGCATTCAATGCTTTTTTAGCTTCCGCCAGATCGGCTGTTGCGCCATACACTTTGGCAGACCACAGAAAAACCTCTCCTTTCAGCATCAAAGCTGCATTGGGCGACCATTGACTTTTATCAGTAACCGCAGCCTGCACGCCAAAAAGCGAGATCGACTTGTTCACATCCGCCTTCACCGCCGCCAGCACATCCGCCTCGGCTGCACGTGCTTTCCGCAAAATCACCGCATCGGTGGTCCCATTCAAAACATCCGCTTCCAGCACAAGCGGCACGCCGCCGTAAGTTCTCAGCAAGTGGAAATAATAGTAAGCGCGCATGGCATAAGCCTGGGCCAAAAGGTAACTTTTGCGCGTTTCGGACAGGAATGTGATGGCTTCTACTTTTTGTATAAATAAGTTGAGCTGCAAAATAGGCCCGTAGAATCCGGCCCAGTTGTTCACGCCTGAGGACGTTTCTTCAAGCCGCTGTTCGATCACGGGCAACTCGTTCAGGGACGTCGCCTGGCGGTCGACCGTGCTGTAATTTCCACCGCGCATTTCGCCCAGGCGCAGAAACTGAAACTGATTATCACGGAATTGCTTGTGCAAACCCACCATAAAATTGCTTACCTGCGACTCGTTCTGCCAAAAGTTGCTGTCCCCGAAATAATCCTGCGGAACGAGTTCAAGCGCATCCTGGCAGGAGCTGCCCAGCACCGAAAGCAGTGCCCAGCAGATGTAAATTCTGATTTTTTTCATCATGTCAAAAAGTGAAGTTGGCTCCGAGAATAAGGGTTGTAGGAATAGTATAAGCGCTGTTTTGCGAGCCGGTGCGCTCGGGCAGGCTCAGCATTTTGTTGGTCACATAGCCCAGGTTCTGGCCCGTCGCGGTGAATGTTAACCCGGCAATTTTAGCCCGCTGCAACAGCGATGAGGGAACAGTGTAGCTCAGGGAAACTTCGCGGAATGCGAGGTAAGACGAGTTCACCCAGAACATGCTGCTCGGGCGGTCGAAATTCTTGGAATTCAGCTGATCGGCCCAGGTGTAGCGCGGATATTTTGCATCCGGGTTGTCGGGCGTCCAGGTTTCTTTTACCATTTCGGTTGCATTGAATTCACCCTGGAAGCTGCCCAGCGACCACATTTGCTGGAAATCCATTTGTTTGTGTCCCAGTGCAAAGTCCATCCGCGCGAAAAGCGAGAGGTTTTTCCAGCGGATCGTCGTGTTGAAACCGCCCGTCCATCTTGGAATCGTCCGGCCCAGTGAAACCATGTCCCGCGTATCAATCGTGTCGTTCTGATCCAGATCTTTCCACATCATATCGCCCAATTGCGTCGAAATGTAAGTGGCCCTGTTCAGATTTTTAGAATTGATCAATGCATTGCTTGCCACCCGTTTTCCGGCCGACGCGCCATATTGCACTTCGCCGGCGGCGATGTCTATTTTGTTGTATTTGTCAAGATCTTCGCCCGTGCGGATGATGCCATCGCTCACGTAACCAAAAATTTCCCCCGGCTCCTGCCCTTCCTGCAAGCCGCCCGCCCAGATCACATTGCCTGACCGCGGATCGTAAATGCGCTGCCCGCCCTGGCGGTTATTGGCATTGCCATTGAAAGGCAATTTCAGCACCAGATTCTTGTTATAAGCCGCATTCGCTCCGATCTGCACCGTGAAATCCTGTTTTTGGACCGCCTTGAAAATTCCTTCCAGCTCCACGCCGCGGTTGCGCATGCTCCCGTTATTGGTACGAATGCTCGTCACACCTGCGGATGTCGGCAGCAATACGCTGGCAATTTTGTCCGTAGTCACGCGGTTGTAAACGGCAATGTTGGTTGTAATGCGGTTATTAAAGAATCCCATTTCCACGCCTGCTTCCACCGTATTGCTTTTCTCCCATTTCAGGTTCGGATTGGCTACGCCGGTTTGCAAAAATCCAATGCTCCCATTGTAGGGAATTTGCGAATTATAAGCGCCCTGCAACTCATAAACACCGATTCCGTTGTTGGTACCAATGCCGATGTTGCCATTTTTTCCATAACTCGCACGCAGTTTCAGGAAAGAAAGCCATTGCTGGGTAGAGGCCATAAATTCCTCCTTATGCACAAGCCACCCCGCGGAGAATGCCGGGAAAGTGCCAAATTGATTATCGCCAATCAGCCTCGAATAACCATCACGTCTAACTGTAAACGAAGCCAGATATTTGCCGTCGTAGTCATAATTCAATCTGGCAAAACCCGAGATAATGCGTTCCTGGGTATGGTAGGAATCGATGCTGCGCGTGTTGGCGTCGTTGATCGTCAGGCCGAGATCCTGAAAATCGTCTGTGGGCGCCAGTCTGCCGGCTGCGGAGAAACCACGTGTGGCTTCGTCGTAATATTCAAATCCGGCCATGGCGTCGATGTAGCTTTTGCCAAGGAATGATTTCTTATAGTTCAAAATGGCATTGTAAGTCTGACGGATGGTGCGGTCGAAGCCTGCGGATGAAGCCCTGTCCCTGTTCCAGCCTGTGTTCGGATTCGTCGCGCTCATGATCCCGATCCGGAAGTCGCGGTTGAAGGATTCGGCTTCGGCTTCGTCGTACATTAATATCCCGCCCACGCGCAAAAACAAGTCATTCCTGAAATCAACTTTAAATGCTTGCCCGAGCGTGAATTT
This sequence comes from Dyadobacter chenhuakuii, assembly GCF_023821985.2. NCBI lineage: Bacteria > Pseudomonadati > Bacteroidota > Cytophagia > Cytophagales > Spirosomataceae > Dyadobacter > Dyadobacter chenhuakuii. The sequence goes on from NZ_CP098805.1 coordinate 1,998,343, forward strand.
GTCGGACTGGTTTCTTCTTTTGTACTTGTCCAGGTTCAGGCTGGGATTGCCGTCGTTGGCATCGCGGCCGAGGATCAGCTCTCCGTTAGCATTCGTCCCGCGCATCGTAGGCGGCGCGGAAAGCATTCTGCCCCAGTAGTTTGCCTCGCCGTTTTGCAGCGACTGGTCCCGCCAGTTAGCACGTGCAAATGCCAGACTACTCTCTGATTTCAGCCAGCTTTTGATCTTGTAATCACCATTCAATGTAAAGGTTAACCGGCGATAGAATGTGCCAAGCGACAGTCCGTCTTCATTGTAATAGCCCAGATTAGCATAGTAACCGCCTTTTTCATTTCCGCCATTCATCCCAATGTTATAATCCTGAGAAATAGCGGGCGATTTGAATGCATAATCTCCGTAATTGAAGCCTTTGTAGATCAGATCCGCATTCGTCCCGTTGGGATCGTAAGCGCCTGCTTCATTGGTTTTAATAGGATCTTTCATCGTTTTCCAGCCGTCGTTAGCACTCAGCAATTCGCGGTTCTGGTCGGTGAGACGCATCGTGCTCCATATCGCGCGGGAATCGTAGTTTCCGTCCAGAATGTTGCCGTTTGCATCTTTATATAAGTTGCCTGTGCCGCGCGGACCAACGCCGCTTAGCAGCGATGAAGTGGTAACGCCGTTCTTAATGGCTTCCACCACGCCCATCCGCGTCCATTTGATGTAATCTTCCGCGTTGAGATAGTCGTAAGGCACATTCAGGAAGTTGATCCCGGTTTTGGATTTAAATGTAATAGAAGAAGAACCGGCCTTCCCTCTTTTGGAAGTGATCAGCACCACACCGTTGCTGGCGCGCGCTCCGTAAATAGCTGTGGCAGAAGCATCTTTTAACACTTCCATGCTCTCAATGTCATCCGGGTTAATGTCGCTCAGCGAGCCGCGCACCTGTCCATCCACTACGATAAGCGGACTTCCGCTGCCGTCGAAATTGGTCCCGCCGCGCAACGTGATGGTTGCTACTGAGCCGGGGCGGCCCGTTGCCGTCGATACGCGCACACCGGCAATGGTCCCGGCAAGCGCCTGGGCCGGATTGGACCGCATACCCGTTTCCAAAACCTTGGCGTCCAGCTTGGCAATGGACGAAGTGATCTTGGTCCGACTGGCTGATCCATAACCGGTTACCACGACTTCATTCAACGAGGAAACATCCGGTTTAAGGACTATATCCAGCGTCGCAGCCGCGCCCGCAGGCACTTCCTGGATCACGTAACCCACCATTCTGAACTGCACCACATCGCCGCCGCTCACCTGGATCGAATAATCGCCGTCCACCGAAGTTTCTGTGGCAACGCTTTTTCCTTTGAGCAAAACCGTGACGTTCGGAAGCGGTTGCTTGTCGTCCTCGGAAATCACCTTGCCGGTGAGTAACCTCCCCGACTGCGCTTGCAGAGCCATTGCCAGGCAAACCCCGGCAAGGCTCAAAAGCACTTTCAGGCGCGTAATGTTGAATTTCATAAAAAGGTTAAGTTTTAGGATTTGTATTATGTATGACATAATAAAGGTAAAGGGTTAACGGTGTTGATTCCAAGCATCTTGTGAAAATTATTTTTTATGATGGTAAATTGATAATAAAAAAATCCACTTGCGGATTGGAAGAAAACCCGCACATTTGTCATACATAATACGCCTTACGCTTCAAATGGACGACATTTTTCACAACATCAAGAGCATTGACACCAGCTCGCTGGTAGACAAAGTTGAGAGTAACCTGATTGCTTTATTTATTGAAAAGAATTTCAAAGTGGGCGACTCCATCCCCAAAGAATTGGAATTGGCGCAGTCGCTTGGGGTAAGCCGGACGGTGGTGCGGGAGGCCATGCTGCGCTTGCGGCTGATGGGATTGGTGGAATCCAAAAAGCACCGCGGCGCTGTGATCACCAGCCCCGACCTGGTTTCAATTTTGGAAAAAAGCATGAACCCGAAGATCCTGGATGGCAATACATTGAAAGAGATCTTTGAAATGCGCCTGTCGCTGGAAATCGGGATGGCCGACTTTATTATGGAGCGCGTTACGCCCGATGATATCGTTGCTTTGAAAGTTCTCGTGGAAACCGAGCCCTCATCCTCGGACCGGATGCTTTTCCAGATCGAGCATGAGATCGCATTTCATGGAAAACTCTATGAGATCACGCGCAATGAGACCATGAAAAAATTCCAGCGGTTGCTTTTACCCGTGTTCGATTATGTGCACAAAAGCGGTTTGCTGCGCAAATATTCATCGAATGCAAATTTCGTCTCGCACAAAGGACTGGTGGAAATTATTGAAAACGGGAATTCCGAGCAGTTGCGCAATGCCATGCGGAGCCATTTGGAAAATCATTTTGCACGGCTTTTTATGAAGTAAGGCTCATTAACAATACGAACATGGCTGATCATTTGATCCAACATTAGGTTAATCACCATTATACCTGTAATTTTACAACTGCAAAAATAAAAATGCGGCGTTTTAATGACGCCAGCATCTATTTTGGTTTTTGAAGTCAAGTTTAAATTACATTCACAGTGGAGGTTTTTGACCAATTCATCGACCTGTTTGTTCACCTGGACAAGCATCTCGGACAAATCATTCAGGACTACGGGGCATGGGCCTATGTCATTCTTTTTATGATTATTTTTATTGAAACCGGTGTTGTTTTCATGCCTTTTTTGCCGGGTGACTCATTGCTTTTTGCAGCTGGCATGATGGCGGCCAAGTATCCGGAATCCCTGAATATATGGCTGGTTGTGATTTTGCTCCTGATAGCAGCAATACTGGGAGACACCTGCAATTATCTGTTTGGCAGATATTTTGGACATAAAGTATTGGGAATCAAAGTCATGGGAACCGCGCTGATCAAACCCGAGCATCTTGCGCGGACGCAGGGATTTTATGAGAAATACGGTCCTTCAACGATCATTATTGCCCGGTTTGTGCCGATAGTCAGGACGCTGGCCCCGTTTGTAGCGGGTATTGCAACAATGAATTATAGTGTGTTTTTCAAATTCAACATTATCGGAGCCATCCTATGGGTAGTTAGTCTGACGATTGGTGGCTACTTTCTTGGAAACATCCCGATGGTGAGAGACAATTTTGAAAAAGTGGTTTTAGCCATCATTGCATTATCGGTGTTGCCGATCGTATGGCAGTTCGTTAAGGCAAAATTCGTTTCCTCCGAGGTGCCAAAAGCGTCTGAATCTATTTAACAGGATGTATTCAAGCAATCAGGCGCTGGCAAGCTCAAAGTAAAAACTGCTGCCCATCCCGATTTCGCTTGTTACGCCAATGCTGCCGCCCTGCGCCTCGATGAACTCTTTACTGATCGCCAGCCCGAGGCCGGTGCCGGTTTTTGAGCTGCCGGGAACTTGGAAATAGCGGTCGAAAATTTTGGTCCGGTAACGGCTGTCGATGCCTTTACCCTCATCCCGAACCAGGAATTTGACGCCTTGCTGTGTGGGTGTGAGTTGAATGTGAATTTTGCTGTCTTCCTGTGAATAACGGACTGCGTTAGTCAAGAAATTGATCAGTACCCAGGCCGTTTTTTCCATATCCGCCTTTACGTCGGCGAGCTGATTTTCTGCCTGCACCACGAGCTCGATGCGTTTTTGCTCAATCGGTGTTTTTACAGCATCCACGGCGTATTTCAGGATTGCATACGGGCTGCTCGACTGAATGTTCAACTGAATATTCCCCGTTTCAACCTGCGACATATTCAGCAGCTCGCCGGTGATTTTCAGCAGCCGGTCGCTGTCTTCTTTAATGCTGGACATCAATTGTTTTTGCTCCTCGTTCAGATCCCCGGTATGCTGGCTTTCCAGCAGTTGCAGGCTCATTTTGATGGAAGCGATGGGTGTTTTCAGTTCGTGGGAAACGGTGGCGATGAAATTGGTTTTGGCAAAATCAAGCTCTTTGAAAGGCGTAATGTTCTTCAATAGGATCACCTGACCGATGAATTTTTTCAGTCGCTCACCCGTCGGAACAATCGTGATATCGACGATTTCTTTTTCAAAATAGCTTTCTTTGTTGTCTGCATAAATTTTCAGCGACGGCACTGCGGCGTTCGCGCTATTGGCATGCAGCCCTTCTTTTTCCTCGATCAACGCACGGATCAGATCATTCTGCTCTGCCAGCTCAATGGCCGATTTTCCCAATAAATCACTCACGGCAATGCCGGTAATCTTGACGGCTTCTTCATTGGCAAACAGCACTTTTTTGTTTTCATCCAGACCGATAACCGGCTCGTGCATATTGTTGATAAGGGCTTCAATGCGCTTCTTTTCCACCAGGATCTGCGAAAGATTGCTGTTATCATATTCTTCGAGTTTCTCGGCCATCGTATTAAATGAACTCGCCAGCTCTCCAAACTCATCCTTACCCGAAAAATGCAGCCGCTCGGCATAATTCTTCTCTGCAATAGCGCGGATACTTTCCGTCAGCTCGCGGATCGGGTTGCCAACATTACCCGGCAAATTGACCAGCAGCGTCAAAGCGATCAGAAAGCAAACGGTTCCCGTCAGCGCGATCCAGATAAACGCCGAATGCACCGTATCCAGCGCCTTGTCACTCTTCGCCCGTATCGCTTCCATGTTAATGCGCGTCAGCTCAGCCAGATCATTTCTGATCAAGACCGGCATTTGTGGGTTATTCAAATCTTTTTTCAGAGAATCATAATGACCCGCAATTTTATTGGTCACCTCCCCTTCTCCCCGCTCGGTCACATTTGACCGCTGTTCTTTCAGGTTTTGCTCAAATCTGGCTCCTGCTTCGGGGCCCTGGTGGATCTGATCGAGGGCCAGGAACATGCTGCGACTGTAATCCAGCGTCTTATAGTTGTCCTGCAAGATGTTTTCAGTGTCTTCTTTGAGCGTATAAATGTAGCCCGCGGCAATCACGGACAATGCCAGGATCATCAGAAACAGCACGCCCAGTCCGAGTCGCAGTTTGGTTTTTATTTTCATAGAAAAAGGCGAAGTGGTTACGCTAAGACAAGATAACCAGGTCGATATCAGAAGATGAAAGTTTTTTCAAAAGATTATTAAAAACGTTGGTTGCCAGGATCACCCGCAGCAGGTTTATATGCGGCTTACCCAGACAAATCGTAGTGATTTCACGCTGCTCGGCCACCTGTATAATCGCCTCAGACACATTGGTATCCTGGACCCGTATGATCTCTGCGCCCATTTCGGTGGCCAGTTTGAAATTATTGATCAAATGCCGCTGCTTGTCCAATGCAATCTTGTCCTGGCTTTCGTTCGGGGTCTGCACGTAAAGGACAAACCATTTGCTGTTATAATAGCTGGCCAGCCGCGCCGTTTTGCGGATCACATGCCGGGCCGTGCTTTCGTTGCTGCTGATACAGGCCAGAAATTTCTCCCTTTTCGAGGCAACCAGCTTGGGAATTTCCGTTTCCACCTTACGCTCCACCTGGCTCGCCACTTCTTTCAATGCAAGCTCGCGGAGTTGCAGGATATGGTCGGGTTTGAAAAAGTTATTAAGTGCTGTCTGGATTTTTTCAGGCTTGTAAATTTTACCCTCTTTCAGTCGCGTAATGAGCTCGTCGGCAGTTAAATCAATGTTGACAACCTCGTCCGCTGCGCCCAGCACGCTGTCCGGAATGCGCTCTTTCACCTCCACGCCCGTAATGCCTTTTACTTCTTCATTCAACGATTCAATGTGCTGAATGTTCACTGCGCTGATGACATTGATGCCTGCTTCGAGGATTTCGAGCACGTCCTGCCAGCGCTTGTCATTCTTGCTGCCTTCAATGTTGGTATGCGCCAGCTCGTCCACCACCACAACCTCCGGCCTGAGGCTAATCACGGCTTGCACATCGAGCTCGTCGAGTTCTTTTCCTTTGTAAAAAAGTTTGCGGCGCGGGATCACCGGCAGTCCGTCGAGCAGATCGTGCGTTTCTTTCCGGTTATGCGTTTCAATGTAGCCGATTTTGACATCGATGCCATTGCGCAGCAGGGCGTGCGCTTCCTGCAACATCCTGAATGTCTTGCCAACACCAGCACTCATGCCAATGTAAATCTTGAATTTTCCACGCCTCGATTTTTTGATCAGATCCAGAAAATGCTGCGCGCTGGGGTTGGTTTCGGACATTGGGTTTAGGTGTAGGGTTGATTTTGTTTTGAAATTGAATATTCAGTGAATGATGCCAGTGTTATTGTCAGCCTGAGCGGACCGGTCCGCCGGGCAGTCGAAGGCGCGCTACTTCTTGGTAACGTGCCTTCGACTCCGCTCAGGCTGACAACTGTCCTTATGAGAGACAATATCAATAAATATGTTATCTAACTGACTTGACTAAATATTAAAAAGCAACTGAAATCGAAGTAGTCAGAAAAAAATTATCCTTCCTGGACATTGCTTCCGCGCCTGCCTGATTTCTTTCAAGGAATATCCGGTCTTTGCTGCTCAGGTTTCTGGCTTCCATGCGCCAGAGCACGCCCGGGAAAACGGCATAGTCAATGTTGGCGGACAGGCCGAAAGTTTTGAAACCATTCTCCGTGCCCGTCGCAATGATAACGCCGTTTTGATCCTGAAAATATTCACCCCTCGCTGCAATGTTAACCTTTGAAGATGGTGAATAGCGTACGATTAATGTGGGCACCACCCAGTTGTTGTATTCGCTGCTTCCCTTTGCTTTTTGCTCCGTTCCGTAGTCCAAACCGGCCGTGATCCCGAACTTTTCGGCAAGCTGAAAAACACCATAAAAGTTGTGATAATAACGCATGAGCCTGGCACTATCCGGCTTGTCTGATCCTATGAATGTGCTGTAATTCAATGTGACATTAGCGGCCGGCTTGTAGGTAACCTGCGTCCCGAAGGCGGGCGTAGTGTTTCCATCCACGCGCTGCATGCGTTGCCAACCATTGAGATACATGGCGGACACATAAAGCTTTTCATCTTTTGTTGTAAAACCCAGCTTCAAGCCCGACTCAAAGTAAGGCGTATTTTCAGCCACCAAACTCCTGGTCATCGCCCAGTTATCCTTGCCGACAGCACTCTCGAAACCAATGTGCGACGGCATAATCCCGGCATCCAGCCATAGGTTCGCATTTTTTGAAATTTTCAGCCCAATGTTGGCTTCAAAGACATTTTTGAGCACGCCCGGCTCGGCCGCATAGTTCGCATTCACGTAGGTTCCGGCTGCCAGGGCCAGGTTACCTCTCACGCGGTCGGTTGTGTAGTTTGCTTTGATAAAGCCGAGGTTCAGATTCACTTCGCCAATGCGGTTGAAATTGTAAAGAAAGCCCGGAGCCGTGTTGTTGAGCGGCCTGTTGAAATCGTAATTGTAATAAGCCTCTGCATATCCGCTGATTGTCACAGGGTTCGAAGTTTTCGTGGAATCCTGTGCCATAGACGGTTTTAAAATCACTAAACCGAATGCAGCTAATAATAAACTTTTCATTGAAAATGTACTGTAAATGAATGTAGCGGCGCTGTTGAAAACCTCGCTCCCCGCGTCGCTGCCGGTAAGGATCAGGGCATGTTTTTATAATTTTTCCAAAGCTATATTCAGGCTCAGCACATTCACTTTTTCTGGTCCGAACATGCCTAATAATGGTTTTTCCGTATGCTCGCTGACAAGCTGTGCAACTCTTTGTTCGGAAACTTTCCGCGCAGCAGCCACCCTTTTTACCTGGATCAACGCAGCCTTAGGCGAAATATCCGGATCAAGTCCGGAGCCGCTCGCAGTCACCAGCTCGACGGGAATATCTTTCTTGTCAACGCCCGGATTATGCATCAAAAATGTATCGATCCTGGCCTGCACCACAGCCAGATATTCCGGATTGGAAGGTCCCTTATTGCTCCCGCCGCTTCCAGCCGCATTATACTCCACAGCGGAAGGGCGACTATTGAAAAACCGGTCTGCTGTAAATTTCTGACCAATGTTGGCATAGTAACGTTTACCATCAGCACTAACCGTCTCACCCCGACCACCGTCGGGCGTCATTTGCGCAATTGCCCAAACCACAGCCGGGTAAACCACACAGAAAAACAGCAGCGTTACAATCGTTAATCTGATTGCGGGAAATATGTTCGTTTTCATTTGCTTAAATTTTTAACTTTAAAAAAAATTGGAATCTATGGAAGCATTGCTGCGCGTTCGATCCTCTGAATTCACGGACGAACTGATTGACAAAATCAGAACATTATTAAGTGGTTCTCAAGACTCTGAAATCACGATCAGCATTACGGAGAAGCCTTCATCAGGCACACTTCGCCTTGAAACCCGGGAAGAGTATTTCTCACGGCTGGATAAGTCACTTGAAAATTTCGAGAAGGGCAATGTCATCACCTTTAACGGAGATGCGTTTGACCAGTTTGCGAAACATCTGGGAAATTCGTGAGCCGGATTATCTTTGATATTAACGTCATTGAAGACCTGACCCAATGGTCTAAAAGCGAACCCCGACTTGTAAAAAAAGTCTTCGAACTCATCACCGACATTCAAAAGCACCCCTTCGACGGAATCGGAAAACCCGAGGGTCTTAAACATCAGTATAAGGGATGCTGGAGCAGGCGCATTACGGATGAACATCGGCTGATCTATAAGGTCCTTTCCGACGGTGACATTTTTGTGTTGAGTGTTTATGGTCATTACGATCAATAATTTAAATCCAGATACTTACTACCAGGTCAATGACCTTTATCCCTGCAAATGGCACCAATATGCCTCCCAGGCCGTAGATGAAGAGGTTTCTTCTTAGCAGGGCGCTGGCGCCTATGGGTTTGTAGGCCACGCCTTTTAGTGCCAGCGGGATGAGGAACGGGATGATGACGGCGTTGAAGATCACGGCGGACAGGATGGCGCTTTCGGGACTGTTGAGGCGCATGATATTCAGGCCTTGCAAGGCTGGTATGCTGGCGATGAAAAGGGCTGGAATGATGGCGAAATATTTAGCGACGTCATTCGCAATCGAGAATGTGGTCAGCGTTCCGCGGGTCATTAACAGCTGCTTTCCAATTTCGACGATTTCGATCAGTTTCGTCGGATCATTGTCCAGATCCACCATGTTACCGGCTTCCTTAGCTGCCTGCGTGCCGCTGTTCATAGCCACGCCTACATCAGCTTGTGCGAGGGCGGGTGCGTCATTGGTTCCGTCCCCCATCATGGCCACAAGCTTACCGCCTTCCTGCTCTTTTTTGATGTAGTTCATCTTGTCCTCGGGCTTGGCTTCGGCGATGAAATCGTCCACACCGGCTTTTTCAGCAATAAACTTGGCGGTAAGCGGGTTATCGCCGGTAACCATTACCGTTTTGACACCCATTTTACGAAGTCTTTCAAAGCGCTCGCTGATGCCGGGCTTTATAATGTCCTGCAACTCCACCACGCCCAGCACACGCTCATTTTCCGAAACCACGAGCGGTGTGCCGCCATTGTTGGAAATGGCTTTTACACTTTCTTCAATCTCAGCGGGAAATGCATTTCCAGCGCTGGTAACCAGGGTGCGGATCGAGTCAAATGCGCCTTTGCGGATTCGCGTGCCTTCGAAGTCGACGCCGGAGCTGCGTGTTTCTGCGGTAAACTTGATGAATGTGGGATTGGAAATCTGATAAGATGTCGGCGTGGCATTGGCCAGTTCCAGGATGGATTTTCCTTCCGGCGTTTCATCGGCGATTGAGCTGAGTACGGCGGCTTTGCTGAAGTGATTGTCGGCAATGCCTTTGGCAGCGTGAAAGCGCGTGGCCTTTCTGTTTCCAATGGTGATCGTTCCCGTTTTGTCCAGCAAAAGCACATCTATGTCGCCGGCTGTTTCCACAGCCTTGCCCGACTTAGTAATCACATTGGCACGCAACGCACGGTCCATGCCCGCAATGCCTATTGCAGAAAGCAAGCCGCCGATCGTAGTCGGGATCAGGCATACGAAGAGGGAGATGAATGCCGCAATGGTAATGGGCGTATTCGAATAATCGGCGAAGGGTTTCAGCGTCACACATACGATCACAAACACAAGTGTAAACCCGGCCAGCAGGATAGTCAATGCGATTTCATTGGGCGTTTTCTGGCGGCTCGCTCCTTCTACCAAGGCAATCATTTTATCCAGAAAACTCTCGCCCGGCGCAGTCGTTACCATGACTTTTATCTTGTCGGAAAGCACTTTCGTGCCACCCGTGACGCTGCTTTTGTCGCCGCCTGCTTCGCGGATCACTGGCGCAGATTCACCTGTGATGGCGCTCTCGTCGATGGTGGCGAGCCCTTCGATGATCTCGCCGTCGGTGGCAATGTTGTCGCCGGCTTCACAGATAAAAATATCCCCTTTTTTCATCCGGGCCGACATCACACTTTGGGTCGATACTGAGAAGCCGGGTTTGTTGTCGACGACCAGTTTGGCGGGTGTTTCTTCGCGTGTCTTCCGTAAGCTGTCGGCTTGCGCTTTTCCCCGTGCTTCGGCGATGGCTTCGGCGAAATTGGCAAACAATAATGTGAGCAGCAGGATCAGAAAGATCACAAAATTATAGCCAAAACTGCCCTGGGAAGTGTTTCCCGATAAGATCCACAAACACACCACAAACATGACGAATGTGCCTATTTCAACGGTAAACATGACCGGATTACGAAACATGATTTTGGGGTTCAATTTGGTAAAAGACTGTCTTAAAGCCTGATTCACCAGATCCTTTTGGAACAAGGATGCATTTTGATTTTTCATTGGATGTTAGGAGCGCGGCTTCAATTCCGGTGCCCGTTTTATGTTGTTAGTCAGTTAACTTGTGCTGATTACAGGCTGAAATACTCGGCGATTGGGCCTAGGGTTAATGCTGGGAAGAATGAAAGGGCCGTGATGATTGCGATGACGGCCATGACCATCATCCCGAATGTGGCTGAATCTGTCCGCAGCGTGCCGGCACTTTCGGGGATATATTTTTTATTGGCTAAAAGTCCTGCAATCGCGACGGGCCCGATGATGGGGATGAAGCGCGAAAGGATTAGTATAAAGCCTGTTGTAATGTTCCACCACGGATTATTATCGCCCAACCCTTCAAACCCGCTCCCATTATTGGCTGCCGAAGAAGTGTATTCATACAGCATCTCGCTGAATCCGTGAAAACCGGGATTGTTCAGATTAGCAGAGGTGATTGCGGGGAATGCTGCTGCCAGCGCCGTCCCGGCCAATATCAATAATGGGTGCAGAAGGGCTACGATCATGGCGATCTTCATTTCACGTCCTTCAATTTTTTTACCTAAAAACTCAGGCGTACGCCCTACCATAAGTCCGCTGATAAATACAGCCAGAATGATGAAGATGAAGAAATTCAGGATCCCGACCCCGCAGCCGCCGTAAAATGCATTGGTCATCATCGCCAGGAGCTGCATCATTCCGGATAGCGGCGTGGCACTGTCGTGCATGGAGTTTACCGAGCCTGTGGATATAACGGTGGTGGCTATACTCCAAAATCCCGAAGCCGCACTGCCGATCCTGGATTCCTTACCTTCCATCGCGCCGGTGCTCATGTCTATGCCCATTTGCGCAATGGCCGGGTTACCTTTTGTTTCCCACATGATCGTTGGCAAGCAAAGCAGCAAGAACCCAATGGTCATGACGCCGAAGATCATCCAGGCCATTTTCTTTCTTTTCAAAAAGAATCCCAGCGCAAAAATCATGGCCAGCGGAATAATCATTTGCGAGAACATTTCAACCATGTTGGTGAGGTAATTCGGGTTTTCGAGCGGGTGGGCCGAGTTGGTCCCGTAAAACCCGCCGCCGTTTGTTCCCAAATGTTTGATCGCCACAAAAGCCGCCACCGGACCTGTGGAGACTGCCACCGTGTCGCCCTGCATGCCGATCATGCTGTCTTTTCCTTCAAAGGTCATCGGCGTGCCGTTGAATGCGAGGATGCTGGCTACGACAATGGACGCGGGCAATAAAATTCTCGTGCAGGAGATCAGCATTAGATTGTAAAAGTTACCGAGCTTGTCGGTCGCTTTTTGTTTTAATGCAATAAATAAAACAACCGCTGCGGCCATCCCCGTGGCTGCACTTACAAATTGTAGAAACATTAAGAAGAGCTGCGAAAGATAACTTACCCCGCTTTCGCCCGAATAATGCTGCAGGTTGCAGTTGACCACAAAGGATATGCTGGTGTTGAATGCCAGATCCGCCGTTTGTCCGGGATTTCCGTCCGGGTTCAGCGGCAGCCAGCCCTGGTTCATCAACACAAACATGCCGAGCAGGAACCACACAAAATTAATGGTCAGCATGGCCACCAGGTGTTGTTTCCAGTTCATTTCTGCTTTGCGGTCGATGCCGCTGATGCGGAAGAAAATATTTTCCAGGGGATTGAATACGGGATCGAGCAGCGTCTTTTCTCCTGCGTAGACTTTGGCAATGTACTTTCCGAATGGGATGGCCAACAGGATAGTAACTCCATACATGGCAATGACGCCTAAAATTTCTGAGTTCATTTTATTTAAAAATTGATAGCGGGCCCGTTAAAATTTCTCTGGTTTGATGAGCACATAGCACATGTAGACAAACACACCGATGGATACAACAAGTAGTGCTGCCATGTCAGATCTTTTCAAAAAAGTGGACGGATTGGTAAAAAAGCGCGAAGCATAAACAGCCTGCGGCAACTAAGAGGATTGTAAGCATGATATGTAATGTTTAAGTGAATGCCTGTTCGCTGATGCCCGAAAAGAGCGATCATTGATACCAAACATTCCAAAGGCATACCAAACTTTTCATTGCGTATTTAAATAGCTATATATCAGCCATTTAATGCTTTTTGGGGGAATTTTTAATATTCTGGAACCTTATCATTTTGATAGGGCACCCTATCAAAAATATAGGGTGCCTTAGCAGTTGGGCCGGCTATTGACCGGAACTTTGAAGGCCGTACTCTTCGATTTTACGATACAGCGTTGCTATTCCTATTTCGAGCAAACGGGCCGTTTCTGCCTTGTTGCCTTTGCAGTAATTGAGTACTTTCTGAATGTGTAATTTTTCAATGCTTGCCATCGAAAAAGCGGAGAGCTGCTGACTCTTCAATGGCGCCGACTCCTGGACATTGGATGGCAGGCTGGCAATTTCCAGTTCACCGTCGCTGATGATCACTGCCCTTTCAACCACATTTTTCAGTTCTCGGATATTGCCATTCCATTCGTAGCTTTCCAGGTGTTTAAGAAAATCTTTCGAATAGCCCAGGTTCGGCTTATTGGACTGTTTGCAGAAATAATCAAGAAAAAAATCCAGCAGCAAAGGGATATCCTTTACCCGGTCCCTGAGTGGCGGCAGCTGGATCTGAAATACATTTAATCTGAAATAAAGGTCTGCCCTGAACCTGTGCTGCTCCGACTCGGTCTTCAAATCACGGTTGGTGGCGGCGATCAATCTGAAATTTGATTTAATTGTTTTAGTATCACCCAATTTAATGAACTCGTGCGTTTCTAGCACGCGCAATAATTTGGCCTGCAATTCAAGCGGCAGCTCCCCGATCTCATCCAGGAATAACGTCCCGTTATGGGCTTCTTCCAAAAGTCCGCGTTTGTCTTTTTGCGCGCCGGTAAATGCGCCTTGCTTGTAACCGAAAAGCTCGCTTTCGATCATGTCCCTTCCAAAAGCGCTGCAATTGAGTGCAACGAAGTTTTTATCGGCACGCGGGCTGTTGTAATGGATGGCTTGCGCGAACACTTCCTTTCCCGTTCCCGTCTCCCCGGTGAGCAGCACCGCCGTGTCGGTTGCGGCCACTTTTTTAGCCAGGCTGATCGCGTCATTGATGGGCTGCGACGTTCCTATGACTTTGTCAAATGAAAATTTATTGGAAACAATCGCTTCCAGCGTTTTCACTTTCTTTTTAAGCTGCGCCTTTTCAATTGCTTTGTCCAGCAGCGGCAGGATCTTGTCATTATCATCGCCTTTCACAATGTAATCCATCGCCCCGTTTTTCATGGCCTGAACTCCGTCGGCAATGTTGCCGTTGGCGGTCAGCAAAATAATCTCGGCCTGCGGGTTACGGCTTTTTAAAATGGGAACGAGTTCAACGCCATTGCCATCGGGCAGCCTTACGTCGCAGAGCACGGCATCAATCAAAGGGTTATCTATCTTCGCCAGCCCTGATTTACAATCGCCTGCTTCCAACACTTCAAAGCCTTCCGCCCGGATGATCCTGGCCAGCAGTGAACGGAGCTTTTCTTCATCATCAATAATCAGTACCGTCTTCACATTTGTCAATTTAATATTCTTTATTTCCAGCCGGATGCTCCGCTGATGATGGACTACAAAAGGATCCTTTCTTAATTTGCCTGCCCAAAACAACCATTTGAGCAATGCAAAGTTAGAATTCCTTAAATTTGTTTTACAATGGTTTTAGAAATCAGGCAGCTCAGGCAGCGTTATGGCGAGCGCGAAATTCTTTCGATCCCGTCATTTTCAATTGAAAAGGGAATTTATTGGATACAAGGTGAGAACGGCGCAGGAAAGTCAACGCTTTTCAGGACGCTGGCCGGTATGTTGCCGTTTGACGGAAGCATCATACTCGACGGCACTTACGATCAAAAAAAAGATCCCGTAGAATACCGACTCCGCCTGAATCTCGGTGAAGCAGAGCCGCTTTATCCTTCGTTTCTTACACCCGCAGACCTGATCGCTTTCGTTGCCGAAGCGCAGCGAGCTCCGCGGGGGCAAAGTGAAAAGCTCATTGAAGCATTCGGGATTAATTACCTGCAAAATCCATTCGGGAGCTGTTCCAGCGGGATGGCGAAAAAGGTGTCCTTACTGCTCGCATTTCTGGGAAACCCCGCCGTTATCATTCTCGACGAGCCGCTGATCACCATCGACCGGGAAGCACGGAAAGTGCTTTTTGAACTGATTAAGGAATATGATCGCAACGGCGTCACTTTCCTGCTGTCATCGCATCAGCTGTTCGAGCAGGAAGGCTTGCATGTTTCCCAAAGTTTTCGGTTAAAAGACAAAACACTCATCGCGACCACTGCATTATGAAAATGCTGCTGGTCTCCACGGTCTCAGTATTTTTCAGGCAACGCGCCGGAACGTTCCTGGTACTGTTAGGCTTGCTATTTGGCTTTTTAAGTGCCAATGAACACCACGCTTTCGCCGTTTTCTTCCTGACAGGCGGCATATACGGAATGCTTGCACTTTTTACGATCTGGCTCATTTATAGCCTGATATGCATTCAATTTTTGATCAGCACCTGGAAATTACCTGAGTACAAGTTCATTTATCACGTCCGCACGTGGCCTGCCTTCGTTCGCACTCGGAGGTTCACCATACAGGCTTTGGGCTTACTGCAACCCATTCTTTACTACGGTACTTACCTGCTCGTCATTGCCATTCAGGACAAGCTGACAACCCGACTTTGGCCGGTGATTCCATTTTACATTGTTCTGATAGTCATGCTGGTTATCGCGGCGGAGTGGCGCATCAGAAAGCCGGTTTTATATGTGCCGGTCAAAGGAAAGCAAATCATACAATGGCCTTTCCCAAGGCCTGCATCAGCGCTATACTGGTCCATGGAGTGGCTTTTGCGGGAGCGCAGCATCACCCTCCTGGTGGGAAAGCTGGGAGCAATGCTGGTAGCAGCGGGAACGATGCTTTATTACAGCTCTGGCGAATACGACATAAGAATGCCGGCTGTGGGCATGTCGCTTGCCTATCTGCTCAATCTGGGCATTTCGCTGGAATTGTATAAATGGGAAAGTGAAATCTGGCTTTGGGGAAGATCGTTGCCCGCTTCGCTCTCAAAACGCTGGGTCAGTATAGTCATTCCGCATTTGGTGCTGATCTTGCCGGAGACGATCGTCATGCTCCGCCACGGAGGCCTTGGCTTTTCAGCGGTGTTGCAGTTGTACATGCTGGGTGCTGCTATCGTCATCGTTTCGCATTTATATATTTACAAAAGATCCGGATTGCCTGAAAACGCATTCCAGGTGTTTCTCTTTGGATTTATAGCGCTTACCTTATTGGTTTTATACAAAATACCTCTCCTGCTGATCTACGCCTGCGGTTTGCTGTTCTCGCTCCTGGCTTTTCGCAAGTGGTGTAAAATGTGACGTTCTGCGATGCCGGGTTATACAGAGACATGATTTAAAAGTTTGGAAACGAGATCACCAGCCAACTTTTTCATAACAAATCCATAACCTGCGCTTAACAACCTGCTGCACCTGACAGAAATACCTTTGGGGTTTTAAAAAACGACCGGCGCAAACCCCGCTTCCGGCGCTCACTTAACCCCTATTACGAATGAAACAACATTTACTACACGCAATCTTTGCATTGCTGGTCGGCTGCGGCATGTCGCTGCAAACATCCGCACAGGCTGTAACCGTCACCGGTAAGGTAACCGCCGCTACGGGTGAAGCTCTTCCAGGTGTAAGCATTCTTATCAAAGGCAGCAATTCGGGAACGACAACTGATGGCAATGGTGCCTATACGCTCTCAGCGCCTTCGATCAGCGCCACCTTTATTTTTTCTGCCATTGGTTTTCTTTCGGAGGAACATACAATCGGCAACCGCAGCGTGCTGAACATTACATTGAAAGAGGACAACAAACTGCTTAATGAGGTGGTTGTTACGGCTTTGGGCATCAAACGTGAAGAAAAATCACTCGGTTTTGCCGCGCAGACTATCAATGAAAACGCAGTGAAAGATGCCAAATCCAACAATTGGGTCAATACATTGTCCGGAAAAGTGGCCGGGCTGAACATTCAGGGTGCAGGCGCGGGACCTATGGGCTCTGCACGCATAACATTGCGGGGAGAATCCTCGCTCAACCTGGACAACAACCAGGCTTTGATCGTTGTGGATGGTGTGCCGGTCAGCAGCCGCATTACAGGAACAGGCTTTAATTCGCACCTTTCTGCCGACAGTCCGGTGGATTACGGGTCGAGCTTGTCGGACATTAATCCCGATGATATCGAAAAAGTAACCGTGCTGAAAGGTCCGGGCGCTACGGCATTGTACGGAAGCCGCGCCGCGGGCGGGGCCATCATTATCACTACCAAGTCCGGCGTTCGTCAGGACAGGGGCATTGGGGTAACGGTGAATTCCAATTTCAGTTTTGAACAAATCAATCGCTATCCCGACTATCAGTTTGAATATGGAGAAGGAAGAAGCGGCGCTTATTTTTCCTATCTCGACAGCGAAGACGGCCCTAACACCGCAACCACAGTGGCAGCCGGCCGGGCCTGGGGCCCCAAGTTCAACGGCCAGATGTATTACCAGTATAACCCCGATGCACCGGACGGCCGCCCGACGGTCCGCACGCCGTGGGTTGCCAACAAAGACTACATTTCCGGATTTTTCCAGACAGGGACTACATTTTCAAACAGTATTTCTGTTGAAGGCGGTGGAGAAAACGGCTCTGCGCGCTTGTCTTTGACGCATTTGAAAAATAAATGGATTATCCCCAACACAGGCTTTGAGAGGATTAATGCGGCACTTTCTGTCAACCAGAAAGTTTCAAACAGGCTGAAAATTAACGGGAAGGCAAACTACACCAACAAGAAAAGCGGCAATCTGCCTATGGCCGGCTATAACAACCAGTCGCTCATGTATTTCCTGATCCTGGGAACGACGCCGAACATTAAGCCCGAATGGTTTAAGCCTTACTGGGAGCCAGGTTTGGAAAATGTGAAACAAAGAAGCCCGTTCAACCCTACGCCTGATAACCCTTACCTGGGCATGTATGAAATGCTGAACAAGATGAACAAACACGGGTTCATCGGCAATGTGTCCGCCAATTACGAGATCTCTCCAAAACTGGACCTTATGGTGCGCACGGGCCTGGATATGGCCTTTGAATTCCGTTCACAGCAGCGCCCGTTCAGCATGACGCGCTACCCGCGTGGCATGTATCGCGAGCAGAATGTATTTACCTACGAGTCCAATACGGACTTTTTATTAAATTATAAAGACAAAATAGCCAATCTTATCGACGTTACGGCTTCGGCGGGAGGCAACGCCATGCGGCAGTCGTACGACTTTGCCGGCATGTATGCCGACCAGCTTGCACAGCCCGGCATTTACCAGATTTCCAACAGCCTGGACCAGGCGGTGGCCGATCCTTTGAAAACCAAAAAAGCCATCAACAGCATTTACGCCGCGACACAGTTTTCGTGGGACGAAAAAGTCTTTTTGGACGTAACGGGCCGCAATGACTGGTCGAGCACATTGCCTTATGGCAACAACTCGTTCTTTTATCCTTCCGTGAGTTCCAGCTTTTTGCTGAATGAGCTTTTTGCATTGCCGCGTGCGATCTCGTTTGCCAAGTTCCGGGCTTCATGGGCACAGGTTGGAAATGATACACGTCCGTATCAGACGGCCCGCTATTACGACCGGATCTACGGAAACAGCTTTACCAATTCCAACACCCTTTTCAACGCTGACCTGAAACCTGAGATCACGGCCAGTTATGAGTTTGGCCTGGATATCCGCCTGCTTAAAAACCTGGTGGGCCTGGATGTGGCTTACTATAATAACAACAGCCGCAACCAGATTCTGGCTATTCCGTTGGACCCGGTTTCAGGATATAACAATGCATTGATCAATGCAGGGCTTATCAACAGCCGCGGCGTGGAGATCAAGCTGACGGGCAAACCAGTTACATCCCGGAATTTCAGCTGGAACACGACATTACTTTG
The DNA here is from genome assembly GCF_023821985.2 of Dyadobacter chenhuakuii. NCBI lineage: Bacteria > Pseudomonadati > Bacteroidota > Cytophagia > Cytophagales > Spirosomataceae > Dyadobacter > Dyadobacter chenhuakuii. Next base: position 2,016,969 of record NZ_CP098805.1, read on the forward strand.
GTCAAGAAACAGAAGTTATGTAAAAGAACTTGCATCGGGCATTACCAATCAGGTCATTTACGCGCATAACACCAATGTGAGCATTGAAGCGCGCGTGGGCGGTTTGATGGGCGATATGTATGGCCGCGGCTTTCAGCGCGCACCGGATGGCCAGATCATTTATTCTTCGGTAGGGCTTCCCGCCGCCCTGGACCCAACGGCCAAAAAATGGGGGAATGCATTTGCAGACTGGAAAGCGAGTTTTTCCAATGAATTTACGATCCGCAACGTGCGTGTAAGCCTGCTGCTCGACGGACAAATGGGCGGAGACATGTTCTCGCAAACTTCCCACAAAAACAATACACTAGGCAAAACAAAGGTCACATTACCGGGCCGCGAAGACGGGATCATTGGCCAGGGTGTGGTGAAGCAGCCGGACGGAAGTTTTACGCCTAACACCGTAAAAGTGCCCGCCAGCTCCTATTACGACAACTATTACCAGATCGCAAATGCCGAAACCAACATTTTCGACGCTTCTTTCCTGAAAATCCGCGAGCTAAGGGTTGAGTTTAATCTGCCGCAGGCACTTCTTTCTAAAATCGGCGTACGCCAGACCAGTCTGGCTGTTTTCGGGAGGGACCTTTTCAATTTTACCAAATTTCCCGGCTTCGACCCGGAGGGCGGAAACCTGAACAACGGCACCCTGACGCCGGGCGTAGAACTGGCCCAATTCCCTTCCACCCGGACCATGGGAATGAACCTTACCCTGAAATTCTAACCCAAAGAAATCATGTTTAAAAAAGCATATATTCCCTTTTTGCTAGTCCTAACGCTACTTGGATCCTGCACCAACAATTTCGAAGAGCTCAATACGGACCCCAACCGCCCCAAAGAAATAACCCCGGGCGTGATGCTGGGACAATTGCAATACCAGATCGTGAACAGCACGGTGAATGCCAGCCGCAATTTTACGCATGAGCTCATGCAGGTAGACGCGCCGCGGGCCAGTGCCGGCGGCGGAGGTTTGCACCGCTACATTGTAAATCCCGGAAGCGGCGTTTGGAACAACTTTTACACGTATCTGAATGATATTGAAGACATTTACCTGATCGCGGATCGTTTGAATGAAAATAATTACAAGGCCATTTCGCTGATTTACAAAAGCTGGGCCTATTCCATCCTGACCGATCTTTACGGGGACGTACCTTATTCGCAGGCCACCAAAGCCATTGAAGGCAATTTTAAGCCGACCTTTGATAAGCAAAAGGACATTTACATTCAGCTATTAAAGAACCTGGAAACGGCTAACACGCTGCTGGACGACACGAAAGCGCTTACTTATGGTGGTGACATGCTTTATAATACCAATGCATTGTCTGGTGGAAAAAATCCGGGGATCGTTAAATGGAAGAAGTTCTGCAACTCGCTCAGATTAAGGTTACTGCTCCGGATTTCCAAGCGTGAGGGCGAAGTGAATGTAAAGGAACAGCTTACTGCTATTCTTGCTGATCCGACTGCAAACCCTGTATTTACGGCCAATTCGGAGGAAGCTATTTTCCGCTATCCCGGCACATTTCCATTCTTCAATCCATTTTACAACGCCCGCCAGGTGGACTGGCGTGACGGGAATTATTATACCAAATTTTTCATGGATCGCATGAACGACCTCGCCGACCCGCGTCGGGCCGCATGGGCAACTCAGGTGAAATCCGGGAGTGACAATGTGTTTCGTGGCATTGAAAGCGGCTACCCTACCACATTGGAATATGCCGTGGGAAGCAATTCCAGTTATTCGGATGCATTGAAAACCTTGCCGCAGCTGGGCGTAATGATGACCTGGGCCGAAGTTGAATTCATCAAAGCCGAACTCGCATTGAAAGGTTTCAAAACCGGCTCCACGGCCAGACAGCATTATGAATCGGGCATTGCCGCCTCTATGGCGCAGTGGGGAGTGACCGTTCCGGCAGGTTTTGCTGACCAGCCGGGCATTGCCTTCAACGCAGCGGCCTCCGCAGAAAAGCAATTGGAGCAAATTATGCTGCAAAAGTATTATGCGTTCTTTTTTGTGGATTATCAATCGTGGTTCGAGAAACGAAGAACCGGATATCCTGTGCTGCCGCGTGGAGCGGGCATCCCGGCGGAAAACACATTCCCTTCGCGCGTCCCCTATCCTACTTATCTGCAATCGCTTAACCCCGAGGCCCTGGCCGGAGCCGTTGCTTCCATGGGTGGTGACGACAGCAACATTAAAGTGTGGTGGGATAAGTAGTTTTTCAAATCCGTTTATTTTCATTACTATATGATTTTCAGAAATATAACCACCGCCCGGGCAGTCCTGATCGTTTGGACTGCCTTCGCTGCCCCTATCGCGCAAGCACAAAATCCCGCCGCGGAAAAGTCTTTGGACGGCAAGAACAAAACGCTCATTGTGTTCTTCGATGGCCTTCGTCCGGACTACATTACGGAGGAGCAAATGCCCAATTTATATGCATTTAAACAAAAAGCTTCGTACGGAAAAAACCATCACAGCGTATTTCCGACGGTAACGCGGGTGAATTCATCGTCCTACGCAACAGGGTCCTATCCTGGCACGCACGGACTTCTCGGTAACGCCGTTTACTTTCCGAAAGTGAATCCTAACAAAGCGATCGGCACGACTTACCCGGATCTTATGAGAGCGCAGGATTCGGAGAATGGTCGTCTGCTAACGGCTGTTTCACTGGGTGAAGTGCTGGAAGCGGCTGGCGGCAAAATGATGGTTTTCAGCTCAGGAACCACAGGACAGGCATTTTTGCAAAACCATAAAGTCGGTAAGGGCGCGATTATCAATCAGGAATTGATACTGCCGGAATCGTTTAAGGCGCAGGTGATGGCCGGCATTGGCCCTATGCCGAAAGGAACCGGCGATGTTTTTATCAAACACAAATGGATCGCAGACGCATTGCTGCAATATGGCTTGAAAAATGACGGCCCGCTCGTGAGTGCAATCTGGTTCTCAGATCCCGATGGCGCTGCGCACCGTTATGGCATAGGCTCAGACCAGGCAGTGGCGGCGATCAAGTATGTGGACGCGCAGTTTGGCCGCATCCTGGATTCGCTGTCCAGCAGGGGATTAAAGGAAAAGTTCAATCTGCTGATCTCAACCGATCATGGTTTTGTGACCCACACCGGCAAGCAGGACATAACAGACCTTCTCATTGCGGAGGGTTTGAAAAAGGATAAAGAATCTGATGACGTGGTGATTGCAGAGGGCGCTATTTATGTAAAAAACCATGATAAAAACCAGATCGAAAAAATTGTAGCCTTAATGCATAAAACGGACTGGATCGGCGCGGTCTTTACCAAACCCAAAAAGAAAGGTGATATGGCCGGCTCGGTCAAGGGAACATTGTCCTTTGACGCGATTCACTACAATCACCCGACGCGTTCAGGCGATATCCTCGTGGCACCCAACTGGAACGACGATAAAAATGACAAAGGCTTTGCCGGAACCGACTTTTCGGGAGGCGTTGCCGGGCACGGCGGATCGAGCCCTTATGAGATCAACATTGCTTTTTTTGCTGATGGCCCGGACTTCAAAAATGCATTTACCAGCGAGCTCCCGACTTCAAACATTGACATAGCACCGACAGTGCTCGCCCTTTATGGTCTCAAAGCCCCGTCACAAATGGACGGCCGCGCATTATCGGAGTTTCTGCAAAACCAGAAAGCAGCTGACAACAATGCAAAAAAACAAGTGATAACAGCCGAGGCGAAGTATGATTGGGGCACTTACAAGTTACAGCTTGAAATGTCCGTATTAGGCAACTACAAGTATTTTGATTTTACAAAAACAGAAAGAAACAAGTCCAACTGATAACACTTTCTTCATATCCGGACCCACATCTTAACCTGACGATAATACGCGCTCGACTAGTTTTGCGGTAAGCTAAAACTGAATATACCGAGCCTCAAATGAACAGAAGGGACTTTTTTACAAACGGTTCTGCCGGGCTCCTTGCCGGGCACATGACGCTTTTTGGCGAGCGAAGCGACGCCAAAACATTTTCCAGGGGAAAGCAGGGTGCAAAGAATATCATTTTCATGGTCAGTGACGGCATGAGCACGGGGACGCTGAACATGGCGGACCTGTTACTCAACCGGAAAGACGGGCGCATGAGCAGCTGGATGAAGCTGTATGCCGAACAAACCGGTCGCCGGGCGTTCATGGAAACCTCTTCTTCCAATGCACTCGTTACCGATTCAGCGGCCGGAAGCTCGGCGTGGGGAGGCGGCAGAAAAGTCCCGAACGGAAACCTGAACGTGAATGCGGACGGGAGTTTTAACAAACCAATTTTACAAAAATTCAAAGAGGCAGGAAAATCGGTTGGCTGCGTAACATCGGTGACGATCACGCATGCCACCCCTGCCGGATTTTGCATCAATAATAAGTCTCGCGGTGATGAGTCGGAAATTGCAGATCAATATCTGGACCTGAAATTCGACGTGATGATGGGTGGCGGCGCGGAGTTTTTTTCTGCTGAAAAACGCAAGGATAAAACGGACCTTTTTGCGGCCTACGAAAAAGCCGGTTACACGGTAGCGCGCAGCCGCGATGCAATGCTTGGCCTCAACAATACACAAAAACCGATCATGGGTGTGTACTGCGAAGGTGCGCTTCCCTACTCGCTGGATACATTCCAGGATGAACGGCTGCAAAAAGCTGTTCCGACATTGGCCGAAATGACGCAAAAGACGCTTGATCTATTATCAAAAAACCCAAAGGGATTTGCGGTCCAGATCGAAGCAGGAAAAGTGGACTGGGCGGCACATTCCAATGATGCGGGCGGTTTGCTGTATGACCAGGTCGCGTTTGACCAGGCGGTCCAGGTAGCATTGGATTTTGCCTCAAAAGACAAAGAGACGCTTGTGATTATTACCACAGATCATGGCAATGCCAATCCGGGTCTTTTTGGCAGCGACAAGCAGTTTGATCTGCTGCAAAAGTTTAAGCATACCAACAACTGGATCCTGGGTGAGCTCGATAAAGTGCCCACCGCGGCGCAGCTCATCGAGCGAATCGAATTTGCACAGGGTTATGCCATCAAGCAATCCGAAGCCGAAAAAATCCTGGCGCGGTTCGGAAACAAAAATGAGTCGGGCCTGTACATTGCCAACAAACCGCTCTTCCGGGAGTTGGCTGGAATCCAGACACATTATACTGGAATAGGCTGGGCAGGAATGGATCATTCTGCGGATTACGTGGAACTGGCGATGTTCGGACCGGGAAGCGAAACCCTTAAACCTTTTGTCAAAAACACCGAGCTGCACCATTTTATGCTTGATATGACCGGAGTCGCCAGGGCTTAGGTTGTCTTGTAAAATTCACATTACCTTAACATTTATCGCCTCGTGGCTTAACACGGGAAAGTTACTTTTGCGCCCTTATGGGGCGCTTTTTTTGTTTCAAACAGCAAGAAACAAAAAGTGTCTTCTTGTTAAAATTAAATTTATAATCATTTTATGAAAAAACTACTTTTACCCATTGTCCATGTGGTAATTGCTGGTTCTCTGGTTTTCAGTGCATTCAGCCCCGCAGGGGCGGCCGGAGCAAAGCGCCATGACTCCAACATGGAAGCCGGGACCCAGGCCCCGAAAATCCGGGTGACTGGCCGTGTGCTTGACGACAACGGAGATCCTTTGCTGGGTGTTACGGTGATTGAAAAGGGAAACAGCAGCCGCGGTGCGGTTACGGATGTGAACGGAGAATTTGTAATCGAGGCCGCTGCGGGTGCTACCCTGGTGTTTTCGTTCGTCGGGTTCCTTGCGCATGAAGTGGTGATATCTGATGAAAAACCACTCAATATACAATTGAAGCAAGATGCAATGATGCTCGATGAGGTTGTGGCGGTGGGTTACCAGACGCTCAGAAAAAGCGATCTGACAGGTGCAGTTTCGAGTGTAAAAGCAAAAGAATTGAACCTGACTACGCCTACCATAGGCCAGGCTTTGGTCGGGAAAGTGGCTGGTGTGCAGATTTCGCAAGTGAGCGGTGCGCCCTACGTCGGCACTAAAATCCGTGTACGGGGCGTCGGCTCTATCAATGCGAGTTCAGATCCGCTTTATGTTGTTGATGGCTATCCTGCTGGTAATGATGTATTTATCAATCCCAATGACATTGAATCGATTGATATTCTGAAAGATGCTGCGTCCGCAGCCATTTACGGCTCGCGTGCAGCAGGCGGCGTTGTCCTGATCACAACGAAGCGCGGGAAGGAAGGCAAAGGGAAGCTGGAATATGACTACCAGTTCGGAGTGCATCAGCTGGCCAAGAAAGTGGATATGCTCAATTCGTCGGATTTCGCCCAATTGCTGATCGACGGTCGTAACAACACTTACCGTGACCTGATGGTGAGCGGAGGCAAGCAATGGAACGATGCGATGTTTTCGGACGACAATGCAACCCGGATCAAGAACCTGGGCGGCAGTGCAGGGTCGGTAAGTATCCCAAACGACATTTATGATTTTGCAAACCAGCGGGTGATCACACCTAAATATAACACCGACTGGCAGGATGAACTTTACCGCAATGCGCCGGTAAGCCGTCATAACATCAGTTTCAGCGGTGGGCAAAAAGGACTTCGCTATGCGCTTAGCGGCGGGCACCTTACCCAGCAAGGCGTTATCCTGAGCACCAAGCAGGAACGTACCAATTTCCGGGCGAACATCGATGCCGATGTCAACAAGAAGGTGAAAGTCGGCGCTAACCTGGCATTTACCTATAATACCAACCGCGAAGTGCAGGAAGGGCGCTTCAACCAGGGACCGATACTGGGCGCGCTGGTTTATATGCCGATTTTCAAAGCTTATAATGAAGACGGCTCTCTGGCCAAGAACGAGGCGGCGGCACTGAGCTCGGGGTTTGGTTTGCAATCCATTGAAAACCCGGTGGCACTAGCCACGGAAACGCACATTAATAGAACCGGTCAGCGTGGGACATACAATGGTTTTGCAACGTTTGAGATCGTCAAGGACCTGAATTTCAAGGTTAACCTGGGCTTGCAGACTTACAGCGAAAAATACGAATTCTACCGCCCCACCAGCCTCAGCGAGGGTGCCAACCCGCCGGGATCGCCACAGGCCATTGCGGCAGCAAATGCTGTGGCGCGCACGGTAAACTTCATGGATAAGCTTGCCGAATTTACCCTTAATTACAAAAAAGCATGGGGCAAGCACAGCTTCGACGGACTGGTAGGTTATACTGCGCAGCAGAACAACCGTGATGTGATTTCGGTTACAGCACGCGGATTCCAGAATGACCGGATCGAGGAGATTACCGGGAAAGGCGCAGATGCCATTTACTTTGGCCTCAACACGGGTAATCCCGAAGGCGATGGCACCGGTAAAACCGACTGGACGCTGCTCTCCTATCTGGCCCGCGCCGTTTACAATTTTGACAACAAATATTACCTGACGGCATCATTCCGCACCGACGGATCGTCGCGTTTCGGTCCTAATAACCGCTGGGGAAGCTTCCCATCTGTTTCGGCAGGCTGGAACATTTCGAATGAGCCGTTTTACAATGATCTGCTGGGCAAAGCCTCCACTATGAAATTGCGCGCAAGCTGGGGACTGAGCGGGAATAACAACATTGGTAACTATAACTTCCTGCAAACAATGGCCGCTCCGGGCGGCGTGGTTTTCGGGAACGGATCGGTGAATACTGCATTGTGGGCGGAGGGAATCAAGGACCAGGATCTGGGCTGGGAATCTACTTCGCAATACAATGTGGGGCTGGACCTGGGATTGTTTGAAGACAGGCTTTCCATCATTGCCAACTACTATCTGAGCCGCTCTTACAACCTGCTTTTCAACCAGCCGCTGTCAGCGATTTCGGGCTCGTCGACCATTCTGACAAACCTGAAAAACTCGAAAGTGCAGAACACCGGGTTTGATATCCAGGCCGACGCACGCGTGATTTCGAAACGTGATTTTAACCTGAACATCACCGGTAATTTTTCGGTAAACCGCAACAAGGTCCTTGATATGGGAGGTGCTAATACGATCCTGTCGACAGGCGCTGAGCGTTCCTATATAACGCATATTACACAGCAGGGACAACCCATCGGTATGTTTTATGGGTTCAAAGTAAAAGGCATGGTTCGCGAAGCGGATATGGAGAACCTGGAAGCGGATAATGCTGCTTACAATGCATCCACCCAAAAATTCCCAGCCGGTTATGTGTTGAAAGGCCCTGCGCGTTCAACGGCTTCTACAAACCCGCTGCGTCCGGGTGATCTTTATTTCGAAGATATCAATGGTGACGGGGTTGTGAATGATGCGGATAAGCAGGTGATCGGCACACCGCATCCGAAATTCACTTACGGATTTGCTATTTCGGCCAGCTACAAAAATTTCGATTTCAGCTCGTCGTTCAACGGGATCTACGGCAACCAGGTGCTGGACGGACAGGATTATTACATTTTCAATATGGAAGGTTCGGGTAACCAGTATTCTAAAGTACTGAACCGTTACCGTTCCGAAGCTCAGCCGGGGGATGGAAAAATTTATCGCGCTGCACGCGGAGGCACGCAAAGCAACAGCACGCGGTTATCGACATTCTACCTGCAGGATGGTTCTTTCCTGAGATGTACGAACCTGACATTGGCCTACAATTTCCCTCAGATTGCCCAGATCAGCAAAAATGCGATCAGTAACCTGCGGATTTACGTTGGAGTAGACAATGCATTTACCCTGACCAAATATCTCGGCTATAACCCGGAAGTTGATTACAACAATGGTTCGAACCTGACGCCGGGTGTCGATTATGGTAAATATCCACTTGCCCGCGCCTATAACATTGGTGCCCGTATCACATTTTAATTCAGCAGCCATGTTTGACACAAAATATAAATTTTCCCATATCCTTACTGCGCTCGCACTTTGCGTGCTAACCTCCTGCTCCACTGATTTTATTGACCTTGAAAATCCCAATGCGGTTTCCAATGCATCATTCTACCAGTCTCCCGGCGAAGTGGAAGCGGCCGTGAATGGCATTTATCAGTCGTTGCGCAATGGGAACGGAATCGGCGAAACGAGCGCGCTTTACAGCGAAGAACGATCGGACAATACCGGCCGGAATGACAACCAGTCCAACGCGGGTGAGCCGTTCCAGTTCAATGATTTTTCACTTTTGCCCAGCAACACTTACCTTAAAAGCCACTGGCTGGCATTATACCAGACCATTACGCGCTCGAACCAGGTTTTGGAGGGGATTGAAAAAGTAAATTTCACGGACAATGACCTGAAAGAAAAATACAAGGCAGAAGCCAAATTCATGCGTGCGCTCATCTACTTCCACCTGGTGCGGAGATGGGGCGACGTGCCATTGATCACCCGCCCATTGACATTTGCCGAAGTGCAGGCAAGCACGTTCCGGGAGAAGCAGGATATAGTGTACCAACAGATTGTCACAGACTTAACCGACGCCGTCAACAGCACATTACCTAATGCCCAGACAACTGCTACCAAAGGAAAAGTGACCAAAGCTGCGGCGAATGCATTACTCGGACAGGTTTATCTGACCATGGCGACCACACTGGCCCCGGCAAACCGGACCGAGAACCTGAACAAAGCAAAAAACCATCTGACCACATGCTATGAGCTGCGCACTTTCGGGACATTGAAGGAGATCCCTTATGCGGATGTTTTCGATGTAGCCAAAAAATCCACGGTGCCTGAAATCATTTTCCAGGTGGTTAACAAGCAGGGCGACATTAACTTTTCTTCTGCCATTGCGCGGAATAATCAGGCAAAAGGCGAAACGATCAACTCATTGATCAACTCAACCGGGGCTGGTGGCAATGTTACGCCTGATCTTGTGTTGGATTATGAGGAAGCGGATGTTAGAAAGGATTTCAACATCAAATTTGCCAACGACCCCATCGTACGCGATTATTTCATTACCAAATTCCGGGACGCCAGTCCGGCTGCAACCAACCAGGGTTTTGGAGGAAATGACTGGATTTTGATTCGTTATGCTGATGTGATTTTAATGCTGGCGGAAGTCAATATGTATCTCGGCAATGAACCCGCCGCCATCGGCTTTCTGGATCAGGTAAGGGAACGCGCCGGGCTGCCATTATACGCGGCATCGATCCGTAATACTGCTTACCGCGCCAAATACCCGACATTGAAACTGGCAATCCTTCACGAGCGCCGTGCGGAGCTGGCATTTGAAAACCACCGCTGGTTTGACCTGCTGCGTTTCTTCTCAACCGATGAGCTGGTTGCGTATTTCAAGGCCAAAAGCCAGGATAATTTTGGTCTTGCCAAACTATCGAACTTTGGGCCCAAAGACCGCTACTACCCGATCCCATTTGACGAATACAAACTGGACCCAACCAAAATGTACCAGAACCCGGGGTATTGATCCTGTTAAATGAAATCTCAATTAGTCAAAAGGAATAAAGCCGGACATTACTGTCCGGCTTTATTCCTTTTGACTAATACGGGACAATTTATATCCAGAATCTGCTATGCCTCTTCTTTTGGAAAAAAGTCACTTTATTTTCAGAAGCGTGCTGCCGGCAATATCTTCCCAGCGATACAGGTGGAAGGTCTTATCATCGCTCATGACAACGAAGAGTCCTTTTGGGAAATCGGCATTCAATGGAACGGAAACTGTTTCAGAACCATCGCTTTTGTTTGCGAGCACAGTGATTTTTTTCAAAAGGGTGTGCTTGTTAGCATCATCGGCATCTCCTTCACGTGGGAAGATCTGGAAACTGTTGGCTCCCTGATCCGAAACGAGAATGTAGCCAGTGCTGTCCGTAAGCGCATAAATGGATATGCCTTCATGGTCTTCGGTAAACCCGGTTGTTGCAAACAACGCCAGCTCTGCATTGCCCTTTTCGGGATCGGCGTAGTATTTCCGCACGCCTTTGCCTTCATCGGAATAATATACATAGCCCAACTTATCATCCACCGCTATGGCCTCGATCTCTTTCAGCCCGCTGTAAGCACCGAATTTCCGGACCAATGTCGCCTTCACGATACCCTTACCATTGTCTTCCAGCAAATATTGCCACAAATAAGTGCCATCCGTAGGGCCGGATTTCCGGCCAACGATTGCATAAATCTTTCCTGAAACATTCTTGTAAAGCGCAATTCCCATCAGGTCGCGATGGTTTTCACCCTGCTGTCCCTCAAAGACTGCTATGCCGCCTCCATCCAAGGGTTTCATATCTGGTAAAGCATAAATCCGGAGCTTATGGGTGAAACGTTCGGTGGTGACAGCGATGTCGGTTTTCTTGCCGTTGAGCATCAATCCATACTCGATGTCCACATTATCGGGGCGCTGCAAGCCGTGTACAGTCTTGTCTTTCAGCATTTTGCCTTTCAGGTCAAACACATACAAGCCGCCATTCTGGTCTTTATCTGTTCCAATGATGAGGCTCGCCGCGGGATCTGCCGCGTTGATCCATACAGCCGGATCGTCGGTGTCATGCGCAACGGTGTCTGTTATATAGCGCGGCTTGATGACGGCAAGCGTGTCCTCCGCAGCTGCTGCCTGATCGGCATGAAGTTGTTTTTTTTCACCGCAGGAAGTTAGTACGCAGCCGCAGCCAAAAAGTAAAATGATAAATCCTTTCACAAAATTCCAGTTAAAAAAGCAAAAAAAAGCCCTCCCGATGCTGCCATGTGCACACCGGGAGGGTTTGAAATTATTTTGTTCCAAATGCACCGGCAAAGCTCGCTGGCGCGGGAGATTTGTAAGTAACACCGTTCACAAGCAGCCCCTCTGCGTACAAGCGGGTAAAATCGGTTTTTCCTTTGCCCAATGCAGGCGAACCTGCCTGCAAATGAAAGTCCCACTGCATGTTGAACGCCGCGTTGTTCATGGCTGTGGTCAGTGGATAGTTCACAAACTTAGGATCATTCTCACCGGCTTTTGCGGAGATAAGGTCATTCGCTCCCTTCACGATCTCGGCCGATGGCTGAAACTGATTGGTTGTAGTCTGGTCTGCACCGTAGTAGAATGTGTTCGCAATTACCGAACGCGCATCTTCCGGATCGCCCGCGTCGCGTTTGATGCCGTAGCGGTCGTTGGCAAGCAGGTTATTGTACAAATCCGCCCGAACACCCGATTCCACCCAGATCGACCCGCCTTTGGTGGTAGGCCTTCTCCAGCCTGCATTCACAATCGTGTTGTTATAGCCCACAACATAAGCCTGCGGCGTGCGCTCACCAGAGTTTGAAAGTTTCAATGCATTGGTATTGGGACTATACACGACATTGAAAGCAACATCTGCCTGCACCCCGGACTTGATATTGATCGCATCACCGCCCGATACGCCCGTGGTATAGAACATGTTATTGGCAATGATCACTTTTCCTCCTTCAATGTAAAATCCGTCCTCGTTGAAATTGCGGATCGTGCTGTTGACAACAATGAATTTACCATTGATATTCATAAAATAAGCCACCGGAACGTGCTCGCCAGCTTCGGCTTTGTAAAGTCCTGCTTTTACGGATGGAGACTCTTCTGTCGTTACTGCACCGCCGTATTCGAGAATTGTGTTACTCAGGACCAGCTCGGTCGTGTTGGGTCCGGCAACCAGTCCGCCCCAAAGATTTCCGAATTGATTACCCGGCGTTTTCCAGGCATCGGGAACCGTAAATTTGACGGGCGCCGCCGCCGTACCCAGGCTATACAGGTTACCCAGCACAACTACTTCGGGTTTCACAACCGAGTCGCTGAACAACACCGTGACGCCTTCCTCAATGGTCAGCGACTTACCTGCGGGGACCTGAATGTGCCCGGTTATTTTATATGTGCCGCCTTTGGTCCAGACACCGGAAACTTCGCCCGAAACCGATTCTTCAACAACCGGCGGAACAACGGGCGTAGGCTCCGTATCATCATCACTGCAGCTGGCCAGCGCGAAAATGGCTAAACCCGCCGCCAGAATTGTGTTTTTCATTTTCAACGTGTACATGTTTTTTTGTTTTGTATGAATTGTTTAAAATTTGATTCTTGCTCCCAGCAAATAGGATCGTTGGTAAAAATCCCTTCTGATTAATGTACCCTCGCTCAGGTCCTGGCCCGGCGCACCTTCATTCTTCGGACTCCGCGTTTTCATATACACTTCCATAGGTGTGTTGAGCAGATTATTGGCTTTGATAAATATTCCTAAACCGTTTTTGAAGGTTTTCTCCAGAGAAGCATCCAATTGTACGAAGCCCTTTTGCCAAAGATCATTGTCCAGAAACTGCGCCACTGTATTGATACGGTCACCCGTATACGAGCCTGCGAGTTGCGCATCGATGCCGCGATCGGCATCCTTTAACAGCACCGACAGATTTCCTACATGCGCCGACTGGCCATAGAGCGGACGGGTCTGGTCTACGCTGATCGTTGCCAGATCGCCTTTGGCATCCCTGATGCGTTTCGATTTCGGGGTGGTGATCTGTGAATGCGTATAAGTGTAGTTCGCCTTGATGCCTATGAGCCTGAAATATTTGATATAATCCACTTCCAGACCGTAATTGGTTGCATTTCCAAAGTTTCCGGGCGCATAGTAAATGTCCTGGCCCCGGTTTGCATCGCGTTGCAGGGTGTATTCAATCGGGTCTTTGATGTGTTTGTAAAACAACCCAACCATCAGTTGCTCCGCAGGCTTTGGAAAAAGCTCATAACGCAGGTCAATGTTGTCGGCTATTGCCCTTTTCAGATCTGCATTTCCGCGTTCCTGATATTCTTCCTGCACAATGCGATATGGAACGATTTCGAAAAAGCCGGGGCGGTTGAGCGACCTGAAATAGGAGGCCCTGAGATTTACATTTTCCCGGGTTTTGTATTTAAAATGAATGCTCGGCAACACGTCGGTGTAAACCTGCTTGCCTTCCGGGCGCTCCTCCCCGATCGGGAAAAGCATCTTATAACCCTGGTCCGTTGCTTCCACCCTGACGCCGCCAAGCACTTCCAGTGTCTCCGTGCCTGCTTTAAATTGGAGATAACCCGCCTTGATCTGCTCGCTTGCATCATAGTTCAATGCGGACGCAACGGACCCTCTCGGGTTTTGTACAACCCATCCGATCTGGGTGTAATCCGTAAAATCGGTTCCGAACTGGTCAAATGGGCGCGATGGCCGCAGTTGGTAATTGTTGTAAAAATTGCTTCTGGCTTTATCACGATATAGTCCGCCGGCCGACCATTCGGTCCGGACATTGCCTATGGGCCATGCGTAAGTGAAATTCAGATATCCTGACCAGTCGCGATCCGTGTTGTGTTCCCACCGCCTCGTAGCGTCTCCTGCCGTCGTCCGTTTTTCAATAAAATTCTCACGAATTCCCAGCAAAGGCACATTGGCATTATCGGGCACTTCATTGGTTGCCTTGGAATAAACCGCCGACCATTGCACGGCAAAACGGCCTGTGAGCTGATGCTTGCCTTGCAGCGTACTGTTCAGAATCCGCTGCCTGGTCAGCCTCGATCGCGTGGTATAACCGAGTGTTGCATTGCCCAGCACAGGATCGTAACCGCCAATGGTCAGCTGCGTCGATTTCACATCCCGGACCTGCACATTGGTAAGGCTCATCCATGCATTGTAAAACTGGATCTTGTGTTTGTCATTAATGCGGTAATCCATCTTGGAATGCAGGCCATAGCGCGTCTGCTGCTCCGAATATTGCCGCTCGCTCATATTTGTAAGCGTTTCGCCACGAAGCGTATCCACACTTTCGGAATTAAAGAAAAGGCTGTTGCTTCCGCGGAATGTATTCTGATAGCTGCCCGCCAACAAAACCCCCAGCTTATTGTTCAGAAAACGGTTTCCGATGGCCAGGCTGCCGAGCAGATTCGGAAGCGGGGATTTAGAAGAATAATCAACCGGAGCTTTCGTAAAATCCTGTGGAGTGGCATTATACTGGTTTCCACCCCGCTCGTAAGGAGATTTGGATTGAATGTTTTTGAAATCGTAACCCATAAAATTACGTCTCAGAAAAAGCTCATTGTAACCCGTGGAAATGGTGCCGGAAACAGTGAAATGGTCGGGCGCATCTTTCATGACCATATTAATGGCCCCGCCTACGGCATCGCCCTCCATCGAAGGCGTCAATCCTTTGTACACTTCCAGTCTGTCCAGCAGATCCGACGGGAAAATGTCCAGCGGCACATAACGGTATTTGTTATCCGGGCTCGGGATTTTCACCCCGTTTACCAGTGTATAATTGTAACGTTTATCCATGCCTCTCAGGATCGCATGCTGGCCGTCACCATTGCTGTTGCGCTCAATGGTAACCCCTGAAATCCGCTGGATCACATTGGCCACGGTCAGATCCGGCGAAATCTCGATCGACTTGCCGGAGACAATGTTCATTACTTGCCCTGCATTGCGTTCCAGCGACCTGGCCGACTGATCGCTTGTCCCGTCTTTCTTTCCATAAACCTCAATTTCATGCAGTTCGTGATCGCTCGCCGTTTGCAGTAACAGGTCCAGCTGCACGACTTCATTGGCATCAATTGTAAATTCCTTCTGGGTTGAGGCATAGGAAATATGCCGGACAATGAGCCGGTAGGAACCGCTTTGCAGGTTTGGAATTATAAAAGATCCGTCCAGGCCGGATACATCATGAAAGTCTGTTCCTTCAATCATCACAACCACGCCCAATGCGGGTTCGCCGGTTGCGGCTTCCAGTAATTTTCCTTTAACAGTTCCTGCCTGCAAGAGTGACGAGGAGAGCATTGCAAGCAACAGGGATGTGTAAATCTTTATCAGCATATATCAATTCGCATTCGACTTTTTAAATCCTGTCGGCGCGGCCAATGAAATGCCCGGCGTTGACAATGCGAAGGTGATAAAAGAATGAAGAGCTGGCCAAATGCACGGCGTTACAAAAAAGCAACGCTACCCTGACGGGCGTTACAAAAAGGAAACACAGCGCATTTAAAATACACAAAACACTGATTTTCAGGCAAGTACAAATGAATTTTCCACCATTAACATTCTGTTACCACAATGTTATCTTAATGTGAAGTCCCTAAATCGACTGAATGAAGGTTGAAATGTTGTCGCCCTGCTGGATGTTCAACTTTTTGCGCAGGCGGTGCCGCATGACGCGGAGGCTGTCCTGGGAAACACCGAGGAGTGTTGCAATGTCGGCGGAAGTGTGGTTCATCTTCATTAATGCGAGCACGCGCAGGTCGTTGGAGGTGAGCGAGTCCGATTGCTGTTGCAAGCGGTCGAAAAAGGACTGGTGCACCTGCTCGAATATCGTCCTGAATTCTTCCCAATGCTGGTCGTCGCTCAGGCCAAGGCGGATCTGTTCGGCGAGTTGCCGGATCTGCTTTTTCTGGTCGCGCTTGTCTTCTTTGCCCAGCTCGTCGAGTTTTGTTTGCAGATCTTCCAGCAGCTGGTTTTTACGGATGACGTGCAATGTATAGCTGCTGAGTTCCTTTGTCCTGATCTCCAGTTGCTGTGTCAGGTTTTCTTCCTGTAACTTTTTATTTTTCAAATCCACTTCCATCAGCTGGTTTCGGGCTTCAAGGAATTGCTTGTGTTGTGCATGCAGCTTTTGCTCGTTCCTGAATTTGAGACGCTGCCTGCTGATGACCAGCCCTGCAATGAGGATAACCAGCACCACCACTACACCAATAGCGACAGAGACCATCAGATCGGCTTTTCTGGCCTGTGTTAGTTGTTCAATCTCATTATCTTTTTGCTCAATGTCGTAGAGCGTTTGCAGTAGTGCGAGCTGCTTGTTGCTTTCCTGCGAATAGATTTTGGTTAAATACTCACGGCTTAATGCCAGGTAATAGAAGGCGCTGTCATTTTTGTTCAGGAAGTTGTATCCCTTTGCGATATCATTGTATGCGCCCGAAAGCTGGTAAAAATCATCCTTCCTGCGCGCCAGCTCCATGGCCTGAAAGCTGAAATGAAGCCCTTTCCGATACTGGCCCGTTTTGCGCAAAACATCACCCAGGTTATTCAGCACTTCAATCTGCGCCTGCTCATGTCCCTGCTGCCGGTTGATCTTGTAAGCCCGGTCAAAATTGGCATAAGCCGAATCATAACGTTCCTGATCTTCATAAATGCTTCCCAGGTTTTCATAGATCTTGGCGACTCCCTCCCGCATATTTTCCTGCTGATATGCTTCCAGGGCTTTGTTTTGAAAGTAAAAAGCACTGTCATAATCCTGCTTCTTTTCATATAAATGCCCTATCCGGCCGAAAATGTCCGCCCTGCCTGCCCCGCTTTTCAGTTCCTCATAATGGTCAAGCGCTTCGTCATATTGCTTTCGGGCAGTGGGTGATTGCCTGTTCCGGTAGTAAAGCTCGCCGAGCATAGCGAGGTTTTCTGCGAGCAGTTTCTTCTCGCCTTTGGCCCGGTAAATTTTATCTGCTTTGAGCAGATATTCCAGCGATTGCGGATAGTGACCGGAGAGAAAAAGAATACGGCCGATCTGCTGCAGGTATCCCGCCGCTGTGAGATCATTATTTTCAGCAATTGCCTGGTTATACTTTTCTTTTGTGACAACAAGCAGTGAGTCGGGCCTGGTGTATTCGCTGATGATCCTCTCACGGCTGCTTTCCGCATCTGCGAAAGGACTGCGGGATTGCGCGTGACCATACGCGGATATAAAAATAAAACAAAGGCAACACGCCCAACCTAACCAGACCTTCATTTGAGAGATTCTATTTCGGGCTTATCCATGCCTTAGTCCGGCTTTAAATTCTTGCTTGACCTTCATGCAGTCGTTACAGATCGCCATCAACATTTTTTCAAAAATACAATTTGTTTTCCTGCTTGTCACAGATTTAACGATTCAATAACACCTGCTCTTCATTGAGGTCATACTGCAAGTGTAATTTGGCATCAACTAATTCAATGACGATGCCAGCTAATTGCAGAAACAAAAGATTTTTGAGCGTGTGGGGACTTTTCGTGCTTGTATTGACATGCAACAGCACCGAACGCACCAACGGGTCGACCGTGATTGACTTGCAGATGGGAAAGAACAGTTTTATGAAAAATGAAACCAGGGGACAGTTCTCAGCCATCAGCTACAACATTGCCGGTCTGCCAGCGATCATTTCCAGCGCAAAAACGCCCAGGGCTTCCAGCATTGAAGCCATTGGCAAGAAATTACAGGCTTTTGACATTGTGCATGTTCAGGAAGATTTTAATTATCATACCCAATTGTATGACGGCGATGATGTCCACAACTACCGTACCGAAACCAAAGGCCCCGTCCCGTTTGGCGATGGCCTGAACACGTTGTCGAAATTCCCTTTGAGCAATGTTGTCCGCGTGAATTGGGATGATTGCACCGGTGCCGATTGCCTGACTCCCAAGGGATTTTCCTACACCAGGATACAAGTAGCGCTGAATGTTTTCATTGATTTTTATAATGTTCATTCAAATGCTTACAATACGCAGCCTGCCGCTACGGCACGTCGTGAAAATATCAAACAGCTTTCAAAATTTATCCGCGAACATTCGGCTGGTAATGCGGTTGTTCTGATGGGTGACTTAAACGGACGTTATGGTTTTTTCTATGACAACATTCAGATCCTGACAAAGGAAAACGGCCTGCAAGATGCGTGGATCAACCATAAGAACAGCGGGAAAATGCCTGATGCATCCAAAGTAATCCCCTTAGCCAACATCCTGAACCTGAGCGACAGCAGTGAAACGATTGACAAAATATTTTTCCGCAGCAGCGAAACGCTAGACCTCCAGGCAACCAGCTATTCTTTTTTGAACAATGATTTCAATAATGAAAAAGGCCTGCCCCTATCCGACCACCATCCCGTAAGCGCTCGATTCTCCTGGCAAGTCAAAACCGGTGTAAAATATGGTTCCGATCATTTGGCAAAAGCGCTGTAATACGCCCTAACCATTTTATCCCAACTGTAATTTGCGGCTGTAAACTCCCGGAAAGCTTGCCTGTTCCCCTCGAACTTTCCCCTATCAGTGAGGATTTCATTGAGCATTGTTGACCAGGCATTTGCGTCCTGACTTGGAAGCAAAAAGCCATTTTTACCGTGCTGGATGGCATCGGGAATGCCGTCCATGTCCGCTGCAAATACCAGTGCTCCCGCCAGGGCTGCTTCAATGCACACCAACCCGAAACCTTCCATATCACCATTGATGTGGATATTCGGCATAATAAATGCTTCCGACGCTTGTAATATCACTTTTTTATCCCCGGAAGGCAGGCGGCCCAGATGCCTTACGGATGTCGTGAAGTCAGCATTGTTCAGCAGAGCCCTGATCATTGCCGCATCGGACCCGAAGCCCAGGAAAAGCATGATCCGTTCCCGCAGCTTGCCGGGAACGAGCGATAATATGCGTTCAAAAAAGCCCGGACGGTTATCAAAAGGACCGATGAGTAACACAAAAAAGCGGGGATCCAGCCTGGGAACGACTTCCCTGATAAACCAGGAGAAACCCTTGCGCTTCACCGCCCTGCCTACCCCAACCAGCAAATGCCTATTTGCGGGAATGGCATATCGTTCCAGCACTTCCTGACTGGTTGTTGAATGCTGAATTGCCTCTCCGCGCACTTCATCCACGCCATTATTGATAACGATCGTCTTACGAGGATCAATTCCCAATGCAATCGCCCGGTTTGCGGTGGCCCGGCTTACTGCGATGAAAAGGTCGAAACGGTTGAATTTCGGGAGGACGCGCTTTCTATATATTTCACTTGGAAATACGACGTCGAGCCCGTGCAATGTTACTGTGCGTTTAAGATGCTCGTAACCTTTGTGATGCAGGCAGCATGTTGCCAGAAGGGCATCATTGAAGTGGATAACGGTGATCCCGGGGTGCGCTTTGCAGATTCGCAGGATATTGCGCCGCAGCGTTAGGAAGAACATAAACCGGCTTCCTTTTCCTTCATATACAAGGCGGTGGACGCGGCAGTAACGCTCCATCCCGGTAACCAGCTCGAAACTTTGTTTTTCCATTCCGCCAACCGCTGGGGGAAATTTGTGGCTGACAAACAGGATTTCCATAGTCAGGAGTAGAGGCGCTTTTTGTATATAAAAAACGAATAGAAAATGGCCCCTACCAGGATCCAGAACAGCTGACGTGCCCTGCGCAAAGCAGAAACGGACAGCCACAGCGGAATGCTGCTGATTCCCAATAGTGACAACATGATCTTATTACCAAATTCTTCCACCCCCACCTGCCCGGGCACAAAAGCACCGGCTGCTTTGACCAAGATAACGCCCATATCCAGCAAAAGGCCGTCGGCGATCGTGACATTGTAGCCGAAGAGTTTTAACACAATATAAAATTCCAGCGAACCGACTACCCAATGCAGGGTGAACAGAACAAATGCAAATGCGAGTTGCCTGGGATATGCATGATAAAAATCAGCCAGCTCTGCGCGTAGGTTGGCGAGCCGGGATTTTATGCGTGCCAACTTTGGATTTTTGTCAGCATTTAAATTAAAACCATAAATTTTATACAAAATAAAAACCAGCAGCAGGCAGATGATAAGCACCAGTAGGACAGATTTATATGGTAACAACGCGGCCATCGGTAATGGGTTTTTAAGCGAGAACCATACTAATGCTAAAATCAGAAGGCATATCTGGCTTGCAACCATCAACAACCGGGAAATGACTACGGATGTTAAAACTTTGGTTTCGTTCACCGGGTAAGGCCTTAGCAGCACAATTTTGAGCATATCGCCTCCCGCAAAGCTTGCAGGGTTGAACAGGCCGACGGTTTCACAAACGTGCCGGATCATGAAAAGATCGGTTTTCGGGATGGATCCTTTCGCGTTGCCGAGGCAATACCACCAGCCCAATGTCCCCAGCGCATAAGCCACTGAGGTGCTGAGTAAGACCCAGCCAAAACCCGCTCCCACTTTCGCCAGAGCTGCCTGCACCTGATGCGGGTCGATGACTTTCAGATATTGCCAGAGCAACACCAGCATACTCACCAGAAGCAACGCTTTAAGGATTTTTATGAGAAGCGGATGTAATTTCAAACTTTCAGGTTTTTCGTAAATGAGGTTGCCAGCTCATGCAGGTCATCAAAATAGGTCTTAGCCAGTGTTGTCCAGTTAAACGCTTTGCTATGATCTACCGCATTGGCAGACATACGCTGCTGCAATGTTGGGTTTTGAATGACCCGACGGATTTTTTCTGCATATGCATGGGCATCATCCGGGTCGCATTTGAAACCGTTTATGCCATCTTCGACTATATCTTTACTGCCACCGCCGTCGGCGATAACGGGCACCAAACCCGACGCCATCGCTTCCAGCACGACATTACCAAATGTTTCGGATATGGACGGAAAGATAAAAACAGAGGCCGATGCGTAAAGAACCGCTAATGCGTCATGGTCCTGTTTTCCGACGAAAATCGCGTCCGGCATTTTTCGCATGCAATCTTTTGCCGCCGTACCATCTCCTGCAATGATCCAATTGCAGGCAAAGCCCTGGGCTTTCAAAAGCGCATAGACAGCAATCAATGTTTCCAGATTTTTTTCCCAAACCAGCCGGCTTGCAAACAGGATCGTAGGAAGCGAATTGTTGGTAAGCCGTTCTAAATACCGCGGATCTTTTTTGTGCGGTGAAAATAGCGCCGTATCAATGCCACGCTGCCAGATCCTGAGATTCATGGCAGACATTCCGGTGGACACCAGCTCATCGGCCAGGCTTACAGACGGGACATACACCCGGTCGCAGGCATTGTAAAACCTGTTCTGGATTGTGGTAAGCCGATCTGCCACGGGTTTGACCAAAAATGGAACATAACTGAAATAGTAAGCCATGTAGCTCGGGAAGTGCGTGTGATAAATGCTGATGACAGGCAGTTGCCGCTCTTTGGCGTACGCCAGTGCAAAGTGTCCCAGGATCGACGGCGTGGCAATGTGTACCACGTCCGGGTTGAAATGTTCCAGCTGTATTGTGATTTCGTCGGCCGTTAAGGACGGGATGGCCAGCTTGTATTTGGGGTTCAGCGGGATGCTGAATGAGCGCGTTTTAATGCACTCGAACTGGTTGATCCGGTCCGGCCCGCTCCCGCATACGAACAAAAAATCGAAGCGACTGGCATCAATCCTGTCCAGCAGCTGGAACATAGTCCGCGACGCGCCATCGAAGTCGGGAATCAGGATTTCTGCAAAAAATACAACTTTAATTTTTTTCATGGGCGCTTCAAAGCAACGAAAATAACCCATCCGCAGCGCCCGAATATGACCCTAATGTTAAATATGAAATCGTGCAAAAAGCCAGCGCATTGAGGTGCCTCGTCAGAACTCCTTTTCTCCAAATTCGCTGGCTGGCAGCTTGCCTTTTTTGGACGTTTGGTTGAGGTTATAGCTCAGGTTTAAAAGAAAGATATCTGTCTCCTGAATGTAGTTGGTTGTTGTGAAAAAATCTTTCCCAAATGTGGTGATCCGTTGCCGGTTTGAGCCCAGGAGGCCAAGATCGACATTCTGCCATTGTAATGTTGCGGCCAGCTTACCTTTCAGGAAGGTTTTTCTGGCGGATAAGTTGGGCAATGTCCGATGTGCTGCCTGCTTCAAGTCCCCAGGACGTTGCCAGGCCAGCATTGGTGTAAATGCGGTTGAGGATCGTATCATTATAGACACTGTTGACCCTATTAACCACATTCTTGATACGCTGATTATATGATCACATCACCCGTTTGCAGGTCCGTTTTTGTGTTATTATAAACGATATCGGCACGCCTCGACTGGGAACGAAACCCTGTATAAAAACCTACCGAAAATGCATCGCTCGAACGAGGAGTAAATGATACTGAACCCCTCGCGGTGTAATTGTAGCGGATAAAACTCCGCTCCCCATCCGATGGAAACGAAGTGAATACCTGGCCGATTGTTGTATTTACATCGCCGGTTCGCTGCCCTGCGATATCGTTCCGCAGGTAATTCCCGCTCAAACTGACGTCCCATTTTTCGGAACGCGCATTGAATGTGACATCGCCGCCAAAACGGAGCGGATTGTGCAGGTTATCATAACGGTAAATGGCCGGAAGGCCTGCCTGCACATTGGCTGAAAATGATCTGCTTCCCGAAAGTGCCGCTTTTGTCGTGATATTGATGATCCCCGATTTGCCGTCCGGATCAAAACGTGCCGAGGGAGATGTGATCACTTCAACATTTTCAATGGTGTTGGCCGGAATCTTTTCGAGCAACTGGCGGTCGGCCGTGACATTCAATTCCTGTAATGTCCGGGGATCCGCGTCCATGAGAATCTGGCCTAGTTCAATGGTGTTTTGAGCCCTAAAAGCGGGCACGGGAAACGTAGCCTTGCTGTAACCAATGTATTGCGTCTGGATATAGTAAGGGCCCGGTGTAACATTTTCGAACTTAAAAGCGCCATTTTCAGAGGTTAGCAAGCCGGTTACCAATGTCGAGTCCGGGCTTTTGAAAAGTGCCACTGAGCAATATGCCAATGGTTGTTTGGTCTGCCGGTCGGCTACGCTGCCGGAGATGGTTTGCGCCTGTATACAGGCAATCGAAGTGAGTAAAATCAGTAAGGTAAAAGCAAAAACTTTCATGGTGAGTTAAAGGCACGTCCGTTGTTTTGCGGACGGGCAAAATTAACTCTACACCGGCGGTAGACTTTGAACATTCGCGCCGATTTCTGGTATATTCAAAAAATACCCTTCATTCTCTTGATCCTGAAAAGCTCACTCCCGTTCAGCTTATTTTTAATCGGCACTTCCATGATTGAAGAAATCTTTGCGCTAATCTAATATACCCGTCTCATTCTGATCTGGCTCGAAGAACTGATAACCAGCGGCACCTTTTCCACTTTCACCGAACTGTTGTCAAGGCCAAACCACTGGGCTTCTGAATTGGTAATGCTCTTGATGGCGAAGTAAAACTTCATAACAAACTCCTCATGCCATGGAAGATCGTTTTCAACAGACAAGTAACGTTCAAGAACCACAAAACGGAAGTCACCCGTCACATTCTGGCGGTTGAGTGACTCATACCGGCTGGTAATGTCGACCTCGTTATTGCGCACCATATCTTGCACCACATTGCGCAAGAACATATTAATGCGCTGCTCGACCCGGAAACCCAGAATAAAATTGATTTTGATCACATCATCCTCGGCCCTTACATTAACGTGGTAATCCATGGTGTACGGTTCGTCGGTCGTCTCCACGTGCACAAACCAATAGATATCCGCCCGTTTAGGCCGCTTTTGAAATATTGAATAAATGATTTTGTTTTCGATCTGGTCGTCCGCAGCCGCATTGGACATAAACACCAGATGCGTGGCATACTTGGGAACACTAATATCATTGCTAAGCTCTTTGAGCGCAGGGATATATTTGTCCAGATCCACGAATTCTGTCAGTCTGAGTTTAATAACATTCGCCCGCAGCCACATGGCCATCAGGTCTGCGATGACGATTGCCAGTACCAGGGAAACCCAGCCGCCATGCGGGAACTTCAAAAGATTGGCGGCAAGGAACGAGCCTTCGATAGCCAGGTAAACAACCATGAATGCGCCTACCCAGAGCTTTGCTATTTTATGTACAAAAAGATAGTACGAAAATAGCAAAGTAGTCATGATCATGGTGAGCGTGATGGCAAGCCCATATGCCGCTTCCATATGCGATGATTCTTTGAAATACAATACGATACCAATGCATCCCGCCCACAAAAGCCAGTTTACACTCGGCACATAAAGCTGTCCTTTCTGATCACTTGGATAAATCAGGCGGACTTTGGGCCATAGATTTAGCCGGATGGCTTCCGAAACCAAGGTGAACGAGCCGCTGATGAGCGCCTGGCTGGCTATAATGGTGGCCATCGTAGCGACGCAAATCCCTGGCAACAACCACCAGTCGGGCATGATCTCATAAAATGGCTTTCGTCCATTCAATGTCTCTCCAACGTGCATCGCCAGCCACGCACCTTGCCCGAAATAGTTGATAACCAGGCAAGTTTTAACGTAGATCCAGCTGATCCTGATGTTGCCCCGGCCACAATGTCCGAGATCAGAATATAATGCTTCGGCTCCGGTCGTACAAAGGAAAACGGACCCCAACAGCCAGAAACCTCCCGGATGGTTCGCCAAAAGCTGATAAGCATAGTAAGGGTTGAATGCTTTGAAGATTTCGGGGTGGTAAAGCACCTGCGAAAGCCCGAGGACGAGCAGCATTAAAAACCAGACAAGCATCACCGGCCCAAATGCCCGACCTACAATTGTGGTCCCAAAAACCTGGATGATGAACAACAATGTGAGAATCCCGATGACAATCGGAATGGTCTGAATATGCGGATACAGAATGCGAAGACCTTCCACGGCCGACGAAACCGAGATGGGCGGCGTGATAATCCCATCTGCCAGCAAAGTACTGGCCCCGATTATGGCTGGAATAGTGAGCCATTTTGCATTTTTCCGTACCAGGGCGTAAAGGGCTAATATGCCGCCTTCACCATTGTTATCGGCCCGCAGGATCAGAATTACATACTTTACAGTGGTTTGCAATGTCAATGTCCAGAAAATGCAGGACACCGAGCCGTAAACAACATCCAATGCGATGGCCTCACCGCCGATAATGGCCTGCATTGCATACAATGGGGAGGTTCCGATATCTCCAAAAATAATCCCTAACGCGACTAACAGACCTGCCGCAGATGCCTTGTCACTATGTTTTAAACTCATTCTTGTTGTTAATTACTGCAATCACACAGACCTCGCCTTTATCAGGGCATATAAATTTGACAATATTAGGATATTTCGCATTCATCATGCTTTGCAGGATTACGATTCTTCGAAAAATTTTTAGTACAATCGATTCCACCAGGCAACCATTTGTGCTTCGGGATTCTTCGTACCAGGAGAACATTCGCAAGGGACAATGATTACGCTCACGCCGCGCGCCCATCCCGGCGAATCCCTCAAAGGCGGTGCCCGCTGCTAAGAATGAGAGGCAATGACGGTTAAGACGGTGATGTACAGCAATGTCTCCGAAACTTTAATATGGAATACATAATATTAGCTGTACTTTTCGTAATTCAATTATACTCAACCCTTTTTCATGAAAAAACTTTACTGCTTCGTTGCGTTTTTGCTGCCTTTTACCTCATTTGCCCAGTGCCCTGCGGGTGATGTTGTTCTTACTACGCAGGATGAAGTCAACTCCTTTCCCACCGATCATCCCGGATGCGTTACATTGCCGCAGAATCTGTCCATTATTGGCCAGCCCCTCACTCCTGACATTACTGACCTCTCTCCATTGGCCGTCATTACCGGTGTGGGCGGAGGAATTTACATCCAGACTGTCGAGGGATTAGCCACTCTGAACGGTCTTCAGAACATTACAGCAATCGGAAACGACCTCGAAATTTCTGAGAACCCGTTGCTGACAGATATAACAGGGTTTTCAGGGATTACAGATGTGCCGGGGAAATTGCTGGTGTCGGGAAATGGTGCCCTTTCAACATTGCTTGGCTTGCAAAACGTTACGGCTGTGGGCAATGATCTCGATATTTATGATAATGCGTCCTTAACCACGCTGAGCAGCCTCACCCTGACGTCCGTGGGCGACGACATGTACGTAGAAGACAACCCACTGCTTACTGACTTGCAAGGATTGCAGAATATTGTAAACCTCGGCGACGAACTTAATATAACGAACAATGAGGCATTGGCGAGCATTCAGGCGCTTTCAGGCATCGCCGCTATTAAGGATGATATCTCAATAATTTCCAATCCCTTACTTACCAGCCTGGCCGGTATAGAACATTTTACAACATACGGCGGCGACCTGATCATCAGTGACAACGCGTCCCTCGCAACGCTTCAGCAGCTTTCAAATGTAACAACGATCGGGGGCGAGCTTAACATCAGCGAAATGCCGTTGTTAACGAATCTGAACGGATTGCACAACCTTACTTCTGTCGGGACGCTATACATTTACCAAAACGCCGCACTCACGACTTTAAGCGATCTGGCATTGTCCAGCGCCAACCTGGTTATCATCGAAGACAATGATTTAATTACTGATCTGACCGGTATGGATGGTATAACTGCTGTGTCGGAATTCCTGGCCATTGCGGATAACGACGCCCTGACGAGCTTTACCGGGCTTGCCGGGCTTACTGACATTGGTTCTTTAATCATTGCCAATAATAGCGCATTAACCAACATTCAGGCGTTGTCCCAACTTACTTCATTGACAATGCTGCAGATTGTTACCAACAACGCGCTGACTGACCTGCAAGGACTGGAAAATGTTACCACAATTGACGGGCAGCTTCTGATTTTAGACAATAATGGATTAACCAGTTTGAGAGGTTTGGACGGCCTCACCACAGTTGACGGGATCGTTCCGGATGAGCCTGGTTTTATCCTATCCGGTAACGCCAATCTGACTGATATCAGCAACCTTTCGGCTTTTACGAGGATGAACAGCAGCTTACTGATCATAAATAACAGTTCACTGGCGTCCTTGTCGGGCTTAGACAACCTGGAATCTATCGGGCCGTATTCTACATTATGGATTGGTCAAAATCCATCATTAACAAGTTTGGCCGGCATTGGTAAGTTCCAGAGTGTAAATAATGTTGTTATCTCCGAAAATGAGGCACTGACGGACCTTTCAGGGCTTGAATCCTTAGGCTCAGTAACCGATGTCTTAAGCATTATAGGTAACAATGGCATGACCTCACTCAAAGGGTTAAATAATCTAACAACGATAGGTGGACATCTTTTGCTGGATTCCAACCCAGCACTTGAAAGTTTAAGCGATTTGAACAATCTCACTTTGCTGCAACAAATGCTCACCATTACCGACAACGTAAGCCTGGGCACCTGCGCGGTAGCCGGCATATGCGCTTACCTGAAAACTAGCAGTCCGGACGTTGTCACCATCTACGGAAATAACACCGGATGCAACTCACAGGAAGAAATTGAGACCGATTGCGCGAGCCTGCCGGTTACGCTGGTTGAGTTCAAGGCAGAGAAAAAGGAAAATGCTGTGCAAATCCGTTGGTCGACCAGCAGTGAAGTGAACAGCAGCTATTTTGAAATACAACACAGCCTTAACAGCGGCAAGTCCTGGGAAATAATTGGCAGAGTGCAGGCTAGCAAGGAAAGCTTTGAGGTTAAAAAATATGAGTTCCCCCATCTTAATCCTTCAAGTGGCGTAAATTTATATCGCCTGAGCATGGTAGATCAGGACGGAACTTTTGCGCTTAGTATGATCCGTAATGTTACATTTAACCAGGCGAATGGATTCTCGGTTTACCCGAATCCGGTTGCAGAACAGCTAACAGTAGAGGCAAGCAAGGATACACCTGAGGGAAACCTTCGAGTCTTCAATGCAGCCGGTAAAATGCTCTTTTCGAGAGATGTTAACTTCTCAGGGAAGCCTTATCAGTTTGAAACTTCGGCACTGCCCGACGGACTTTACACGATCCAGGTTTCCAACGGCTCAGGAACGAAAGAAGTGAAAAAATTCATTAAACTAACCCGTTAAATCTTGCCGCACAGCGAGGGGTCTGAAAACTCACAAATATGAAACAATCGTCATTATCCATAAGGCCGTTTATAGGGAGCAAAGACTTTGAAATATCCCGAAATTTCTATCGCGATATGGGCTTTGAAGAAGTTGTGATCTCACCGGATATGTCTCTTTTCAAAACAGACAATGTTGGCTTTTACCTGCAGGACGCGTTTGTCCGGGATTGGATCGACAACACAATGATATTCATGGAAGTAAAAAATGTGCAAAGCACGTGGGACGAGCTTGTTGCACTCGATCTTCCGGCGAAATACAGCGGCGTGCGGCTCACACCTGTTCGTGTCGAGCATTGGGGCCGCGAGTGTTTTGTCCACGATCCGTCCGGAGTGTTATGGCATTTCGGGGAGTTCTTTGATAAAAAATAGCGGTGAATGCGCATTAATGATCCTGAGCCAGGACTTGTGCTTGCGGTTTGGGCAAACTGCTGTCATCCTCCGTTTTGAGAAAAGTAAACAGGATATCGTAGAGGTCACCCGGAACATAAGGCTTCGCGAGATATCCGGAAAATCCGTTAGCTAATGCTTTGTCACGCTCATCTGTAAACGCAGAGGCTGTCAGGGCGACTATGGGTGTAGTGGAGCCTTGTGCACGGATGAGCTGGGTAGCTTCAAAACCATTCATTACGGGCATTTTAAGATCCATTAATACCAAATCATAATGTTGATTGTTGAACCGCTCAACCGCTTCACAACCATTTTGGGCCTTATCGTATTGCAAGCCGATCTTTTTGAGCAGATTGGTGGCAAACAGTAAATTAACTGCATTGTCATCGACGACCAGAATCCGGGCATCGGGAATAGCGACCGTTACGCGCGCCGGCTTCTCCACCACCAGTTGCTGGTTAGAATAGTCGAATTCAATGTCAAAGGAAAAATTCGACCCTAGCCCCTCCTCACTTTCTAATTTAATTTCACTGCCGAAAAGCCGTAAAAGCTCTCTGGTTATCGCCAGCCCGATCCCCGTTCCGCGGTTACCCCGCTTTGCTTCACTGCTACTTTGGATAAATATTTCAAAAATAGAAGACTGGTCTTCCGACGCAATGCCAACTCCCGAATCGCTGATCTCGAAGTGCAAGGATATCCGGGTTTCATCCCTTTTTTGCTCCTTCACCGCCAGTTTTACAAATCCTTTCTCCGTGAATTTGACCGCATTATGAATCAGGTTGGTAAAAACCTGGTTGAGACGGACCTGGTCGCCGGTCAGTTGCGCAGGCAATGCTGGATCAATGTCAAAGATCAGGTTCAACCCCTTCTCCTGGGCCCGGGGAATGAAGGTTTTTTCAAGATTTTTAAGCAAAACATACAGGTCGAACGGCTCCCTGGCAAGCTTGACATGATTGGAATTTATCTTATTGAAATCAAGAACATCATTGACGACGGCCATCAGGTGATCGGACGAAAACTTCAACGTCCCGACCAATTCTCTCTGAAAATCCGTTCGCAATTCTTCCTGCAACATCAAGTGGATAACGCCTACAATCCCATTCAGCGGGGTCCTGATCTCATGGCTCATAGTTGACAAGAAATCGGATTTGGCCTGCATTGCCTCTCTGGCGAGCTGGTTTTGCTTTTCCAGCTCCTTATTTTGTCTTTGTAAGCTGTTGAAATAAATAAACTCCCTATACTGCTTGTTATAGCGCATTTGCAATACCAATGGAAACACACTTTGGCCCAGAAAATAGAAAAAGCCGCCCTCTTTCAGAAAGTGAACCAACACATCCGCTCCTTTGATATAGAGCGCTAATGAGAAAAAAAGAATGGTGGCAACCGAGCTGATGAGGGCATAGCTGAACTTCCAGTGCAAAACCCAAATCGAGAATATCAGCTGCAACGTCAGGTTGATACTCAGGTCGTAATAATATAGAGTCTGAAAACGGGCGAGGATAAACGAATGAAAAATAATCAGCAGGATCCGGCTGTAAAAGGAAGCATGCTGACTATTTAATTTCCCTCTGAAATGCAGGAAAATGATCCCTGCTACCAAGCCGCTGCAAGCCAGTTGTATCAGAAAAATAGACCGGTAATTGGGATTGCCATTCAGGTAATAAAGAATGGACGTGGATGGATAGCAAACCAAAAAGGTCAAACAAAATATCCTGTTACCCCACAATGCCCTGGCCTCGAATGCCTCGTTCCAGAGGTTCGTTAAGCCATGCGGATCGCCCTTTATCGCATTCTGAAAGATAGTTGCAGCCACTGTTTGTAAAACTAGATCTAAAACTTTGCAAAGTAGTTATTTGCAATTCATATTCCGCTTTGTAAGCACCGGAACCGCAAATAAATATTGCCCGCATCCTGACCTTTACGCTTTACATTCGTGAGGCTTTGCTACTGCTTAGTCAATCCCGACATGTAAAGATCAAAACCGCCTTTGCCGCCAGGCCTGTCGGAGGAAAAAATCATAAGGGGATAATTGAAATGCATTTGAGCTGGAAGAATGGGCCTGTATTCATTGTTGGCGCTATTTATTCGCTGACCTGCATTAACCGGCTCACTCCATTTTTCGCCATCAAGCTTCGCATAGTAAACATCAGATCCTCCAAAACCACCAGAGCGGTCCGACACAAAAACCATCATACCATCCTGAAAATACGGACATTTATCATCGCCAGGGCTTGAAAGCTCTTCTACCTTCCGCAATTTGTAAGATTCAGGGTGCAGCAAACTTTCCGGTGTAACCTGTTCACCTTCCTTTCTTGGTATACTTAGCTCGTAAATGTCGAAGTTACCATCCCGGTTGGAGCTGAAATAGATCTTGTCGCCTGCATATGAAAAGCTGGGATAACCATCGTCCTTTTTGGAATTTAAAATATCAAAGTTGAATGGCCCTGAGATCCCTTTATCGTCATTTAAAAAATATCTGATCTGCATATCCCCTTCCGAATCGTCTGCGTAGAAGAGAAAAAAATTTCTTTTCGTATAATCACTCTGAATGTCATATCCGAATTTCAATGTCTTTGGCCCGAACACATTAAAAGTGCCGTTTGCCCTGTTAATCATGCCTTCAAGGGCACCTTTGTCCACAAAACTGTCATATTGAACGCCGCCCGGATTATATTTTTCCAGACCTAGACGTTTGTCGTACGTAAACTGCGCCGGAAAACTGACGAGGTTAAACACATTCTTTCTGTCCCGTTTAGAGGAAAATGTCAGGTAAGTATGTCCGGATTTATTATAGGGAAGATCGGAATTATAGTCGTCGAATTCAGAATTGAATTCGTCCAGACGAACCACATCATTCAAAAATTCACCATTCTTTCTGCTGCCCGGTTGGATCGGCCAGCAACTTTGCATCAACAAAACCAGGGCGATATATCTTTTCATATCAAAGTTTAATTGTTCCTTTAAAAGGTACAAAAAACACCCGAAAGGTTGTAACCGGACAAAAACTTATTTTACTTAACCTTGCTATGATTCCTTCGATGGAGCGTAGTAAAGTAATATCGCACCGCTGGCAAATGTCTGGGTTTTTGTCAATTTTAAAATAACCCCGTCGGCCAGTTCTTCAAAAAGAGGCAGCCCTTTTCGTGCAACAACCGGGTGGACCATCAGCTGGAATTCGTCTACGAGGCCTAGGTTCAGCAAGCCGATGATCAGGCTGCGGCTGCCAACCAGAATATCGCGGCCGTCTTCCTCCCGGAGCGCCAGCGCTTCGGTTTCCAGATCGCGGGCAGCGACTTTTGCGCTTTTCCAATCCACATGCTGCAATGTTCTGGAAAATACAACTTTGGGGATCGCATCCATTTGCAGTGCAAAATCATCCATCGATTTTTCCCCGCTCGGATGTTCTGCCAGGTCCTTCCAGAATTCCATCAGCAGATAAGTTTTCCGGCCGTACAATGCAACACCGGCGCTTTTCAGAAGCTCTCCATAATGATCGTGCACTGCTTCATCCGGGGAAACCGCCGTATGGTCGCAAAAACCATCCAACGTCATATTGATAGCGGCGATTATCTTTCTCATACGTAAGTAGATTTGGTTAGTAAAGATTGAACAGCAGCAAAATTACCAAACCAAAGATCCTGTAACTGTGGTCATTTCAAACATATTAAGGGGGTATTTGAGACAAATTTGAAACGCGCCCGACTGAAAATGTGCACTAGTTTTAATCCATAGCCGATTGCAGCCGATTGGGATACCGAATAAAAGGGTGTATTTTCCTGACATACTTCTGTTTGGACACATATCCACACATTAGCCATATTCAACTTCCAATTAACATTGCACGCGTTCCCATATGACTTCCCTGATTGAGAAATTTATTGATCAAGCCAGTTACATTGCCATTTTTCTTCTCATGCTCCTGGAAAATGTTTTCCCGCCTTTGCCGTCGGAAATTATCTTGTCTATCAGCGGTATAACCGCAGCTCAGGGTGAAATGAATCCGTTCTTTGCCGTTCTTTCCGCTACATCAGGCTCCCTGGCGGGAGCGGGGTTCTGGTATTGGGTTGGGAATAAAGTGGGGCATGACCGTTTGGAAAAGTGGGTTAGCCGAAATGGCATGTGGATCGGTCTTTCGGACGAATCGTATCAAAAAGCGCTTCGGTTCTTCCACAGGCACTCTACCGCGGCTGTTTTCTGGGGAAGAATGGTGCCGACGTTCCGAACCTTCATTTCCATTCCGGCAGGGCTCGTCAAAATGAAACTTACAAAGTTCCTGATCTACACCTTCATCGGAACGCTCACCTGGTCGTCGCTCGTCTTTTTCATAGCCTATTATTTTGGCAACAAATACCAAAGCGCTTTTGATACGGTCGGGAAAGTTTTCAATATCATCTTTGCCGGACTGCTGCTGTTTTATGTCGTAAAAGTTATCCGGAGCTGGGTTCAGAAGAGGCGCAAGTGAACCTATCCCGGGTATCCGGAAATAATTGCCACAACTGATCAATTTTCGAAATACATCCAGTCTACATGGAAGAGCGGGCCTTTTTTATTTTCATTTTTAAAAACAAAAAACAGATCGTGAATGCCACCAGACGCTTTAACGGGCATTACTAACTCTTTCCAATCCGTTTTCGGATCAGCGACTTTTCCTTCCGGCACTGTTAAGCTGCCCAGCAGCAAACCGTCTTTCGAGCCTTGCCGCATTTCAATTGTACCGCCAATGCCTTGTTCCTGAATGCGGAACCGGATTTTTTTAATGTGATTAAGGTCAATGGCGTTGAAACGAGTGTACTTACCGTGCGTAATGTGCGAGATGTAAGAAATGTATCCCGTGTTCTTGGTGGCAATCACCACATTCACATTGCCTTCATGGTAATCTTCCAGCTGAATCAGCGGATTTTTGAGCACAATGTGGCTGGCGGTTTTGAGCGATTCAATCCCGTTGCCACCTTTGTCTGCATATGAGGCCTGTAAAACGTAAGCGCCTTCATTTCCTTTTCCGATATGCTCCGTAAGCTTCACGTTATTCGAACGGGGCGTTTTTTGAGATTCCCGCCCTATTGATAAAATATAGCCAGCAATTTCCTTCGCATTCGTTTCGGATAAATCCGCGTGCGGCGGCATCGGGTATGATCCCCAGTTACCGCTTCCGCCGGTAATGATCTTGCGGGCGAGAAGCGCATCAGCACCTTCCTTATCAGCGTATCTTTTTGCGATTTCCTTTAATGCTGGCCCGATTGATTTGGTTTCCGGCGTGTGACAGGCCTTACAGTCTAGCGAAGCGTATAATTTAGCGGTGCTGGCGTAACGGAGATCGGTTTCTCCGTCGGATGTCAGGGCGCCGGCGAGGTCTTTTCCGTAGGGCAAGTAATTAAAGCTTACTTTAACACGCTGCTGATCAACATTCCCGTCTTCCTTATCGCTCACTTTTACCTGGTAGTCAAACGCTGAATTATCCCAATAAAAGCTGCGGTTTGCCTTTGTCGCTATTGTCACGTCAGGCGGCGTATTGCCAACTTTGACCTGGGTCGTGGCTGTTCCTTTGCCGCCATTCTGGTCGGACACGGTTAATACCACATTGTAAGTTCCGGGCTTACTGAATGTGTGCTTCAGTTCCTTGCCGGAAGCAGTTTTACCACCGATTTTCCAGGCGTAGGAAAGCTTGTCGCCTGCGTCAAAATCTTTCGAATCATTGGCCGACAGCGCAACAGTAAGCGGGGCCGCTCCTATTGTCTTATCAATTTTCAATGATGCGACCGGATTGCGGTTACCTTCCGAATATTCAACCCGAATGATGCCTGAATCGGTGTTTCTTGCAAACCAGTTCGTTCCATATGCCAGCAGGTAAACGGCGCCGTCCGGAGCGATCTGCATGTCCATGGGCGCCACCACTTTCAGTTGAGGCAGGAAAGGCTCCATACTTACATAATTTCCCTCCTGATCCATTGTGACAGCCATTATCCATTTCCTGATCCAATCGTAGATAAATAGCTTCCCGCTGTAATAATCGGGCAATTTATAGGGAGCATTGGGGTAAAGATCACTGTAATACACCGGCCCGGCCATGGCGCTCGCTCCTCCTTTTTCCACCAACGGCCACTTTTTGGAAGGACCTTTACCATACCATATGAATGCAGGCTGTGCGGCTGGCAGCTCTTTCACTCCTGTATTATTCGGCGAATCATTGATCGGGCCTTTCGGATCTTTTCCGGGGCCTTCTTTTTTTGTTTCAAAATCATAGTCCGGGAAAACCTCGTTATCACCCAGGAAATAGGGATATCCGAAAAAGCCCGGCTTGCGTGCCTGATTGATCTCGTCGTAGCTCAGCTTCCCTTCACTGGCCGGCACTTCGGTATCCGGGCCCACATCTCCCCAATATACATACTTGGTTTTAGGGTCCACCGACATTCTGAATGGATTTCTTACCCCCATTGCAAAAATTTCGGGCTTGCCGAGTGAACCATCTTTCGGAAACAGATTGCCGTCAGGAATACTGTAAGTTCCATCTGCTTCCGGCTTGATGCGCAATATTTTTCCACGAAAATCATTGCTGTTA
Organism: Dyadobacter chenhuakuii; assembly: GCF_023821985.2. Lineage (NCBI taxonomy): Bacteria > Pseudomonadati > Bacteroidota > Cytophagia > Cytophagales > Spirosomataceae > Dyadobacter > Dyadobacter chenhuakuii. Next base: position 2,052,415 of record NZ_CP098805.1, read on the forward strand.
GCCGTCGATGCCTGATCGTCGGCCAGTTCTCTTCCCGGCCTTTCATCGATCGGGTTATGCCCTTCTATTTCTTCTGCATTGGTATTATCTCCTATTGATAAATACAAAAGCCCCGCTGCGTCGAATGTGAGATAACCGGCTGAATGACAGCAATACTGCCGCTGGGTCGGCACTTCCAGCAGCACCTTTTTAGATTCCTGTATCAACTTACGGTCTTTCAGTTCAAAACGCGTTAACTGACTGACGTGCCTATCGCCGCCTACGCCGTAGTAGAAATATATCCAGTTGTTATTCTTAAAATCAGGGTCCGCCGCTACACCTAGCAAACCATCCTCAATGCCGCTGAAAACATTAAACTGAGAGATCGTCGAGAGTTCTCTGGTCTTGTTATCAAAGTAACGGACAGCACCTTTTCTTTCCGCAACTACAATGTCATAATTAGGCAAAATGGCCATTTCCATCGGCTCGTCTAAGCCCGAAACAACCGTCGTATAGGTAAACCGGCTCGAATCCGGTCCATTTACCGGAACGGATGGTCCGGCATCAACAACCCTGAACAACGGTTTTTCTTTCCTGGAAACAGAGGCAATGCTTAACAGGCCAATCGACAGCAGCCCGCTCAAATACAAGATTTTTTTCACTTGAAACATATTAGGTATGTAACTGATGAGTCCGATACGCTGGACTAATGTACGAATTCAGGCATACAGACTTGCCACATTTTAGCATGGCAAGTCTGTAATTTCTAATAATTTGGATTTTGCGTGATAGAACCGCCTGACCTGTCTATCTCGATTTGCGGAACAGGAAAAATCTCGTTTTTACCTGCTGTGAAATTTCCGCCTTTGCCATTTGACCCAGGTTTCAGCGCATAGGATTTCATGGTTGGTACCAGCGTATTCCAGCGGATAAGGTCAAACAGGCGATGGTATTCCATAGCGAGCTCCACGCGGCGTTCGTGGCGGACTGCCTTGCGCAGATCGTCGGTTGCTTTCACATCCGGCAAAGCCTTTGCGGAAATGCTGGTAACCCTTGACACGGCTTCCACGTCTTTTCTCATGCTGCCAGAAGCACGCTTGCGAACCTGGTTGATATAGTCTGCGGCTTCGGCTTTGCTGCCTCCGCTTTCAATCAATGCTTCTGCGTACATGAGAAGCACATCGGCATAGCGGATCGGGTGGTATGTCCAGGCATCATTTCCCCAACCCTGGCCACGCCGGATCTCCGGAAGATACACTTTCCTGTTGTGGTAACCTGTGTTGGGATAGGTTGAAAAATCCAGGACTTCTTTCGTTCCGTTTACTTTTGGAAATACATCGCCCGGCTGGATTACGGTAAAGAGTAAACGCGGATCACCCGGTTCAAATTCTTTTACCAGGTCCTGCGTAGGCATATCAAAGCCCCAGCCGCCGGTGGCTCCGCGAGGCGAACAATATACAGGTGTTGTGCTTCCGTTGATGGGTATGGCAGGATCATCTCCCATTATAATGGAAAACACGGCTTCCTTGGTCTTGTAGCCATGTTCAAGAAAAATTTCCTGGAATTGTGGATGCAATGCGAATGCTTTGGAGTCAATCACTTTCTTGGCTGCATCGCGGGCTTTTGCATATAATGCAGTGTCGTCTTTCGCGAAAAACAAATAACTGCGCGCCAGCAACGCGAGCGCAGCTTCCTTCGTCGCTCTACCGATCTCACCTGGCTGAATGCTCGTGGCAGAGAGCATGGCAGGGTCACTGCTAACTGCCAGCAATTCCGATTCGATAAATGCAAATATCTCTTTGCTCGACGCACGGTTCAGCTTTGTGCGGTCATCCACTGTAAGCGTTTTTGTCACCAAAGGCACGCCCCCGAAAACCTCGGCAAGCTCGAAGTAAAACATCGCTCTCAAAAAGCGGATTTCGTCCAGGTAGCGGTTTTTCAGGGTCTCATCCAGCGGTGCTCCGCTGGCATCGATCAGATCCGCTTCGGGCAATTTTTCCAGTGCAACATTGCAATTACCGATGGCATTGTAACGTGCTGTCCAGTAGCCTGTAAGCGTTTCATTGGATGCGATCGCGCGGCCGAAGCCCAGGTCGGTCACGAACGGACGGTCACCTGCATCCGAGCCGCCTTTGTCGCTGTCGTCGGTGGTCATATTCCCCAATTCTGCACGTGCAGCCTCGTAACCCCAGAAATCGTAAAATCCGCGGTAACAGGTTATCAGTGATTTGAATCCTGCATCGGGTGATTTGTAAAATGTTTCGTCGGTCAGGTTGCCCGGAGGGGTACGGTCTAAGAACTCATCGGAGCAGGATGTGCCGGTCATTACCAGGCACCAAACAAGCATAATGAATGATAATTTTTTCATATTTCTATTCCTGTTTAAGAATATATTCGAGAGTGGATCTATTTAAAATTTTGCATTGATACCAAACATCCAGGTGCGAGCCTGTGGGAAATATCCCTGGTCGATACCCATTAACTTGGGGTCTGTCGATCCCATTTCAGGATCAAGTCCGCTGTATTTGGTAATGGTAAAAAGGTTTTGAGCGCCTACATACAACCTCACCTGCTTGGTCTTAACCTTTTGTAAAAGCCCTGCCGGAAGGCTGTAACCCAGCTGTAAGTTTTTCATCCGCATGTAAGATCCGTCTTCCACAAAATAAGAGGACACATTTGTGTTAAGACCTGCATTCTGCGAAATCTTATAGTATTCATTGGTACTACCGGGGCCATTCCACGCTTTTTCAAGAAAGCCTTTGGGAGCATTGTACCAGCCTGTTCCGGCCTCGGTGTCGTAACGCAGAATGTTCATGACGTCGTTTCCCTGCGAGCCCTGGATGAATGCACTCAGGTCGAATCCTTTGTAAGCTGCATTCAGCGTAAATCCATAGATGAAATCCGGCCATGGGTTCCCGATTTTGGTGCGGTCGTCTGCATTGAGGATATTGTCACCATTAATGTTGCGGAAACGGATGTCGCCGGGCGAAGAAAGCCCTTTTTGCGGACTTGCATTTACCTCGTCCTGTGTCTGGAAAATCCCGTCTGTCAGCCAGCCCAGGTAATAACCCACTGGCATGCCCTCTTCTGTTTTGCTGATCGTTTCACCCAGGTGGGCTGTGGAATAGATCGGCTCTCCGCCGCCCAGTGTCGTTACTTTGTTGGTAAAAGTCGAGAAAGTTGCCTTGATGCCATACTGGAAATCACCAACCGCATTGTCGTATCCAACTGCAAATTCCCAGCCTTTATTCACCATCTTTCCTGCATTCGACCAGGGTGAGTTGGGATATCCCAGCGTGGTCGGCAATGGGACGATAAGGAGCATGTTGTCGATTGCCTTATTGAAATAATCAGCAGTGAAATTGATTTTACCATCAAGAAATGCAAGATCAAGACCCAGGTCAGTCTGCGTAGAGGTTTCCCACTGCAGCATAGCATTCCCTATGCTGCTCCGGCCTGCACCCAGGTAAGCGGTTGTATTGTTACCAAAGAGATAGCGGCCGTTGTTTCCATATGTCGAAAGATAGGCGCCGTTAGAAACATTCTGATTTCCAATCATACCATAGCTCGCCCGCAGCTTTCCGCTCGTCAGCCATTTCGGAGCGGCGTCTTTGATAAAGCTCTCCTGCGTGAAATTCCATGCGGCGGAAACGGAAGGGAAAGTCCCCCAGCGGTAATCTTTCGCAAAACGTGAAGTTCCGTCACGGCGTACATTGGCGGTCACAACGTAACGACCTCCATATGAATAGCTAACCCTTCCGAAGAATGAATTCAGCGCATTGGAATACGTGTAACCTGAGGCAGCCGGATTGATCGTGGCGGAGTTGATGATCCGCATATCCGGGTCGTTGTTAACCACGCCTTGCTTGGAAGCACCGTATTCGAGTCCTTTTGTCTGCTCTGCGGATGTACCCACCAGCGCATTAACCCGGTGCTGTCCCCATATCTGATCAAAAGCCAGCGTATTTTCCCAGACAAAGTAATTGGACCAATACGAATAGTTGCTCACCGTATTGTATGTGCTGTAATCATATCCGTTGAGATAATACTGCGGCGTAAATCCGTTCGACAATGCACGGTTAATGTCCAGGCCGAAATTACTCCTGAATTTGAGCGGCTCGATGATTTTCACTTCCAGATTCGCGCCGCCTTTCAGACTGATCCCTTCCCAGATACTCTGACGCATTCTTTCGATCTGACCAACCGGGTTGGGCTTGTTTGAATAAAGTACACCTGCATATTTTGAAAAAGGATTGCTCGCATCGTAATTCTGCATGATCGTCTGGTAAAAAGCAGGGACATTGGTAAGGTTATCCCTGTAAACAGGCGTGATCGGATCGGCGGTCATGGCGCTGAAAATGGTCCCTGAAAAAGGATTATTCTCATCAATGTTGCGGCGGCTTTCGTACACAACAGCAATGTTGCTTCCCAGCCGTACGCGTTCATTGATATCAGCATTCACATTGTTTCGCCACGAAATACGGCGATAGTCGGAGCCGCGCACGATGCCTTTCTGATCCATATAACCTACCGATGAGGCAAAATCCACTTTCCTGCTTCCGCCCGATACCGTAATGTTATAGCTCTGCACCGGTGCGTTTTTCTGCGTGATGTATTTCCACCAGTCGGTGCCTTCCGGGCCTGTGTTGGCGCGTACAAATGCCAAAGCCTCGTCTTTCATCGCCGGGGAAATCGGAAGATTTACGCCCACGGCCTCAGCAGCGCGGTTTTTGTATGTGATAAACTCCTCTGCATTAAGCATCTGGGGACGCTTCCAGGGCGATTGCAGCCCGTAATAGCTGTCAAAAGAAACATTAACGGATTCGGATTTGCTGCCTCTTTTGGTCGTGATAATCACCAGGCCATTGGATGCACGCGATCCGTAAATAGCAGCAGCAGAAGCATCCTTGTGAATGTCCATCGTCTCGATGTCATTGGGATTAAGCCAGCCGATCCCGCTTTGGGGAAGGCCATCGACGATGTACAAGGGCTCATTTGAATTATTGATCGAACCGATTCCGCGGATCCTCACCACACCGGCAGATCCCGGACTGCCGCTGCTTTGCGTCACCATTACCCCGGCTGCTTTTCCCTGCAATGCATCGGATGCGGTACGAAGCGGCATATTCTGGATTTCGCTTCCGCCTACCGATGACACCGCGCCGGTAATATCTTTTTTGGAAACAGACCCGTAACCCACTACGACCACTTCCGAAAGTGCTTTCGAATCCGCCGACAGCTTCATATCCATGACCGATCTGCCTTCCACGGGAAGTTCCGAGGAAAGGTAGCCGATGAAAGAAAACACAAGCGTTCCGTCCTCAGGAACATTGGACAGCGTGTAATGACCTGTGTTATCGGTCGTTGTGCCGTTGCTTGTATTCTTGATAATGATGCTTGCTCCCGGCAATGGCTCACCTGTGACCGCATCAGCAACGACGCCCGACACTGTCAATGCTGCCAAATCGGCTCTGGTACCGCGTGCGGAAGCCACTGCATTGGATTGGGAATGCTGAATGCGCGAAGTCTTCTGATCCTTTTCCGATTGCTGCCCTTCCCTGTCTTCAATTTCTTCTTTGGTGTAAATTACATAGAAGTTGTCTCTCAATTTCCGGAAGGCCAGCTTGTTCGGTTCCAGAATCCTTTTCAGGTAAGATTCGAGGGATGAAGCTTTTCCCGAGTCCTTAATTGTAATACCGGCTACGTACCCGGAATTGTACAGAAAAGAAACATTGAATTGCTTTTCCAGGTCCCTCAGTTTACTTTCCAGCGTGACGGCTTGCTCCGGGTTACTTTTTGGAGCATTGACATTGTCCACGCGCGAGAGCGCAACGGACTGCGCGGTTACTTGCGGCAGGAAGCAACTGCAAAGCGCAAAAAGTTTGAGTGTAATAATTAATCGTTTCATAGGCAAAGGCTGTAAAAGGGTTTGTTTTAAGTAAGGAATCTGTTCAATCACAAGCATATAATTCTGCGTTGTGAATGTATAGTAACATTTCCTCCACCCTACCGCCATTTCAGCGTGAAATTTTTAAAAAATAAGTGCGGTAACGGGCCTGCTTATCTTTTCCGATCTGTAATTGTTAATACTTTTCCGTTCCGGGCTATGATAACGCCCGACGCTTCGGCGATGCCCTGGATCAGGATTTCAATGTTGTCTGTCGGCACCGAGCCGGTAATTTTGCGGGTAAGCAATTCGGGCGTCTCCGCTTGTATTTTGAAGTCGTAAGTGTCTTCCAGGATCAGCGACACATCTTGCAGGGTAGTATTATTAAAAATCAGCTTATGCTCCTTCCAGGCTGAGTATACGGACGTTTCCACGCTTTCCCGGACATAGTCGGAAGGATTACCGGCGAATTTCACCATTTCCCCGGGCTTCATAATCAGCGTTTCATTTTCCTCATCATTCAAATTGCACTGCACTTTACCCTGGTCGAGGACAATGCGCGTTCCACTTTTTCGGTTGGCTACGGTAAACTGTGTTCCCAGGACATCCAGGCTAAAATCTTCCCCGGTACGGACCCGAAATTTCCGGTTGTCTTTGGTATGGATTACTTTGAAATAGGCTTCGCCTTTCAGGTTAATTTCGCGAAGCTGTTCGTTCCCCCAGTTTGAACGATAAGTAATTTCTGAGTTCCCATTCAGCGTCACTTCCGAGCCATCCGGCAGCATTACAGTGCGCACCTGGCCGTAACCCGTTTGTTCCCTGATCAATCCAGTCAGGCTGAAATAATAGTATAAACCTCCACCCGCCATAACAACAAGCAGAATAGAAGCTGCAACCCGCAGCATTCTTGTAAATAATGTACGTCTTTGCGATTGGATCGGGTGCAGATTTTCCTGTTCTAATGCAGTTTGGATTTTTTCAAACATTTTCGCTTCCAGGGCAGGCAATGCACTTTCCGACAGGCGTTCGGTGAAATCGGGCTGGCTTTCGTAAGTCATATACCATGCTTCCAGCTCCGCCTGTTCTTCGTCGGAAGCTATCCCTACTCCCTGTCTTTCCAATAAATATTGTAACCGCTCCCTATTCATTGATGATCAAACTTCTTTAATAGTTGTTAGTAACATTCAAGCCTGACTTCCGTCATTTAATCCCTGCTTTTTTTAGCATAACCTACTCAAACCCGCTCTCTGCCAGCAAGATGAGGATCAATATGAAATCTTTCAAACTGGCCCGGATGATCTTGATCGCCTTGCCCATCTGCTTTTCCACGGTATCCACGGGAATATTTAATTGCAATGAAATTTCTTTATAGCTCAGGTTTTCACGACGGCTGAGCTGATATACTTTTTTGATCTTTTCGGGCAGATTTTCGATGCTTCTGGCCAATGCGCCGGCAAGCTCGTCGTAGTACAGGCTGTCTTCAATGTAATTTTTTTCAATCTCCTGGGTGTTAGTGAGATGGTCCAGATACGCATTACGGATTTTTCTGGAACGGATGAGGTTGTATATACGGTAACGAAGTGCACCGAAGAGATAGGCTTCCATTGACACCGTAATGACAAGCGTTTCCCGTTTCTCCCAGATGTCGATAAAAATCTCCTGGATAATTTCTTCGCATTCCTCTCTTAACAGCAAGCGTTTGTAAGCCGAATCGAACAATCGCCGCCAATACTTTTTATAAAGCTCGGCAAAAGCATTCCTGTCGCCCTGCCGCAAACGGTAAAGCAAATCTTCTTCTTGCCGGTGAGGGTTGTCTGGATCGATGATGCAGGTGATATCTCTTTATTCCTGAAAGCCAAATGTATAGCTTCCCCAGTAGCTTTGCCAGTCGGCTTGCTTCGGGTCGTTGCTGGGAACCATGTGCACGGTGCTAATCATCCATTTTCCATTTTGATCTATTGAAAAACTTGCATTGCCGTCTTTGTCACTTCTAATGGATTCATGCGTGGTTTTTCCTTTCACCTTATGCCAGGCCAGCACCAGTGCATTCCGCAATGGCTTGTTACCAAAGAGCACCTTAAAAGTGACCGAACCTTTTGTTGACTGCGCATAAGGGTGTTTGGCAGGGATGATTTCAAGCTGCATGCCCGTGTTGATGGCGTAAGTTTCATCGGTTGGTTTTCCTACCTGGATCAATGTCTTCACGCACCGCTGATACATTTCCCTTCCCGCTTTCAAAGTATCATTTCGTTGCTGCCGAAGCTTCGCGACGTGATCCAGACCTTCGGTACGGAGATAATCATTGAATTGCAAGGCTTCGAGCTCGATGAATTTGCTGGTGTTATTGAAGGCGATCAGGTGACTGCCTTCCGTAGAAAAGCTTAAATCGAGACTACTCAGACTATCCCCATATACCTGACTGCGGATATCCTCCTTCTTACCCTGAGCGAAATGGTCCAGCTTAACAATCTTATATTTATGCCCGTTCGAATGTTCCCCCGTGTAGTCTTCCCCCACCATCAGGTCAATGCGGACTTTTTCATTCTTTTCGAGCCAGAATTTCACAGGCTCCAGCCAGAATTCATGTGCAAATGCAAGCGAGCAAAAAAGCAGTAAGCTGCTTAGGGGAAGGAGTTTCTTGATCTTCATATAAATTTGTATAAACCATAAAATAACAACAAAAAGCCCGAAGGAATCTTTATTCCTCCGGGCTTTTTTGTTGAAATAAGCTAAACAGTAGGCTTCCAGCCGTTCTCATACTCTCGGGACCACAGCTTTTGCGCATCCTTATCTCCGATAATGTGACCATTTTGCGGGTCTATTTTCAGATCCCGGCCTACGCGCCAGGCAATGTTGCCGAGCTGCCTTACGGGCTTCACTAAGCAAATTTCCTATCCAGAAAATCCAGGATTTCAGTTTCGAAGTCGCAGTCAAACTTACGGGCTAGCAAGTCTCCGGATTGTAATAAGCTATCGATATCGCTCATATTAAGCGGGACCGGATATAATTCAGATGCGCGTTTCCAATGGCAAAATGTAAAATTGTTATTGATAATGGGCCCGCGTTCTTCTTCATTGGCATTTAACAAAAGTGTATGAAAGAAGTGCTCTTCCGCGAGGCATGTGCTTTTAAAATAAGTGGTATAATCCGGTTCTGCATTTATACGGTCAATCAAAAACCTAACCGCCTTTTTAGTAAATCTCATCCAGTTCGACCCAAAGTAAAGTTGCCTGTCCCCTGGAATAATCCTTGGAAGAGGATATTTCCCCGATATATTCAGGACTTCATTAATAAGTCTTTTGGATAAGGCTTTGCTGGAATAGGGATAAACAATTTTCTTTTTAAGGGGAAGCTTTACATGATATTTTGTGACACGATCAGAAACATGCGGATTTAATTCCGAAGTCACTGGCACGTTTTGAACAAAACTCGATTCCCGGTGATTATGTAGGAAATTAATCAGATCAGCATTATTGCAAAGTAAATAATCCTGACCACTTAATATGATTAAATGATCATATCCATATCCACTGTCATCTATGGCTTTGATTCCTTCAATATTTGCCTGCACAAACGGAAACCAACCCCAGTCCCCATTGAATCTATTTTTGATAAAATACACATTTTCCAGTCCTGAAAGCTCTTTGACAAAATGAGCTGCATCTGCTTTTGCATCCACGTGAATCCAGAATGCACTTCCCTCAAATTGAAGCCGTTCAATAAGCCTGCGCACTTGTTTTGGTAGCTTGTGCACCAATAGTAAATATGCAACTTTATAGCTTTGGCAGGTAACCATATCCTGTTACAAGTTTCATCTATTGATCATTTTCCTGGCCCATTGCCGGAAGTTGGCGGGGATCAGCTTTCGCATAATTCCTTCCGGCAAATACAGTTTGTAGGAGTAGCCAACGTATTTAATCGGGGTTCCTAAATAATTGCTCTGAACCTCTTTCCCGGTTGATATATCCATGACCTTTTGTATTGATATCCTTTCCAAAGCCATGTCTGTTTTCATCGGCCTGTAATAGGCGCAATTTTCAAAATAAAAGTGATTTACCTGCGTATATCTTGTTGAGCCCGGCACCGTAATTTTTTCTCCTCCATGCAGCAGGTTTGCCGACCAGATTAATGCCTGGCCTTTCTTTAAATTCAGCACTTTCTTTTCTAAATGTTTCTGCACCACCAGCTGCTCAATGAAGTCTTCATAACGTGCATAATAATTGGCAAGCATATCCTCAATGGATTCGCTGGTTGAACCTTTAATCCCTAAAATGGAGAGGTCATAAAAAGGCAACCGATGGCTTGCGGGATAATAGTGAAGCGGCCCGTTTCCATCATGAACATCCTCCAAAGCTACCCACACACCGGCTAGATAACGCTCCGGAACAGAATTGAAGTGAATTGAATCACTATGCGTCCGCTGCTGACTTCCCGTTGAAAAGTTGAGCGTTTGAAATGGAATAGGTCTTCGTCCGTACAGTATCTGTAATATTTCTAAAACCCGGGGAGCAGTCGCGATTTCTTTGACTGCGTCATGATCTTTCCAGGAATCCTGGAGGCGGTTTGTATTATGTGTTGCAAAGTCGGGTTTTACCTGATCAATGGCCCGATCTATTAAAGCATCGTCGATCTGCGGGTCGATAATTACATAACCATATTCGGAGTAGAAACGGATCATTTCCTTCGTTTCTTTATCAAAATCTGCCCTATCGAGCTCTGCCTCAAAAAAGGGGGATTCCACCCAGGGAATCTGCATTTGTAAAGAGGACATATGATTATGTAGAAAAGGTGTTTCTTAGTTCCGACTATTTAGTTACCGTTAATGAATCTAAACTTCTTTCCGGCAAAAGCCCCGGAACTATTCTACTATAAATCGTTTTGCAATCTCTCAGATCTGATCAAATGTATTATCAAATATATTTATTGTATCTTATGGTTACCAGAAAATATTTACAAATAATTCAAATTTACCGTTAAGTAAATTTATTTTAATTTATCAAATGTAATGTTTGGTTTTTAATTAAAATACGGGGTGCTGAACACGAAAGAATTAAGGCTCTTTTACTGCCGGATAAATTTAAGCTTCATATTTACGGGCTTACAATAGGTCAGAATCATTTCATCTCCTGTTTGCTCAATATCCCATGTGGCGCAGCCAATACAATCAACAGTCATACAAACATTATTGACCGGTACTTCTGCCTTCGGTTTTACTTCAAACAGCACGCCATTCACATAGTATGCATCCGGTGGGCAGCATATAGGCAAACCTTTTCCATCGAGTACCACTCCATCGAACCTGAAACTGATATAAGTCGGTTCGCCATCGACAGGGATCCAAACTTTTTTCTCATCGACCGTTTTCTCGTAAGCGGTCTGTTTCCAGGTGTCCGCAATGGTTGCAATTTCAGGTTGTGGTTCGGGATCATCCTCTTTACACGCAACCAAAGTAAGGGAGATCATCAGGGCAAAGAATAGCTTTTTCATCATGTATGGGCTTTTCTTTAAGGATGCTGTTTGAGCCTTTTTGGTTGGAACACCTGTGAGGTGGTTGGGCAGATTAGTTAGTTATTTTACACCCACTTCTACATTGGTTTTCGAGGTGCCATGGTCAACCATAATTTGATAAGTGTAATGAGCCGGAAGCATCAGCTTCTGCTGTTTCTGGCCGGACAACGGGAACTGGAGGATCGGGACGGCTTGTTTTTGCTCCGCATCCAACTCACTTTTAATGTAAACCTGAAATAGGTCTCCGGCTTTATAATTCGTTTCGGAAAGGTTTACCGTGATTTCTTTTTGATAACCTGTCGCCAACCAGTCGGCATACCCGTTCGTATATTTTGTTCTTGGAAAAACAACCTGTAGATCGATCTGTTCCTGCCGGTAATTGGCAAGAAATGCATCTTGCGTATTCTTATCGAGGATTATCGATGGCGTTATGATCTTAAATTGTTTGTTTGCGGAGCTGTAAAACTTGTTTTCCTGATCCCCGGTAAACCGTTCGCTCATGCCAACCAGGTCAATCGATAGCGGATCAATGCCAGAAACGTTTTTGAATTGTTCTGCCATTTTAATCCATCCATCATCCGACTTTTTTACAATATGTGCATATCCTGCTGCCACCAGGATCTTGGCTTTGGGGTTGTTTTTCATGAAATTGAAAAGGTTATCGGCCGAGACTTTCTCCCGCTGATTCGCGCAAACGAATGGCTCGGTAGATTCGCAGGCGGCAGTGTCATTATCATAAGCGGCAATTGTAAAACCAAGCTTTTTGGCCTCTCTCAGCATTTCTCCAAAGGCAGGCTCCCGGGTGTAAGTGCCAGTATTCTGGATGGGATATCCCCGCTCATTCAGCTGCGGGTCCTGATTCTCGAAATATGCTTCTACAAACAAAGTCCGAAATCCAAGGTCATAAAAATCTTTCAGTAAAGCGCGGATGAAGGCGCGGTGATGCGGACGATGGTGCGCTTCATTGAACATAACGACCTGCCTGTCAGCGCTCCTTTTTTTAATGACCGCATTGGCGGGCTCTATCACAAAGTTCTCAGCGAACGAATAGCTTTCCGGCTGTTTCTTTGAACTCAGCTGCGCCTCATATTGCAGTGCTCCCTTTATATCACCAGCATATGATAAATAAGTCATCATCACCTGATTAAACATACTTTTCTCCATCGGATCACTATATGAACTTTCATATCGAAGAAGCATATCCACCGCCTGTTTATAACCATGCACGCCAATCACGGAATCCGCAAAGCTGAATAACTCATAAGCCTTAGGGACCTGACTTGAATCTAATGTTGATTGGAAAGTAACTGGCGCTTTTTCAATGTTGGGCTTATCATTTAATATAAAAGAGAAATTCGCCAGGCATAAAAAGATGATGTACACAGTAGATTTCATATAGCGTTTATTTATATATTTAAGAAAGAATAAATATATGAATAAAACCCTTAAACCAGTGCAAGTGTCACCGCGAGGCTATTGCAGATATTTTATATTTCCAGAGAAATAACACCCCCGCAGCTACCAACATTACCACGAAATTGATCCCAAGTTGCGAAGTTTCTCCTCTTGATACATGGAAAATAATTGCGCTGATCATCAACAGGATAATGCCGTAGCAGGTGTAAATGGTCAGGGCTGGCCATAGGCGTAGTAACCGCGGTAAGATGATGCCGATTCCTGCCAGCGTGTCCGCGATTCCTGCAACTCCTACAAGCATTGGGTTGTCTGCTGTCCAGGGCCACATGTTCGAGAGTTGCTCAGCGGGTGTAAAAAGTTTGACATACCCAGCCCATAAGAAAGTTGCGGCTAAAAGGGCCTGCAACGACCATAGCAATGTGTTAAGGCTCCTGACTTTAAGTTGATTTTTTTCCATTTTGTTTTGCTGTAAATCCAAAAGCAAAACTATTTACCTTTACTTTCCATTTGACAGCGCTTCCTGTTTGGATAGCACTATCCAAACAGGAAGTAACGGGAAGTAAACATAATCACAGGATGTTAACCAATGGCCGCTGCCCCAAAACGGCACTCTCAATCAAGGATGCTCTGGAAGCCCTCGAAGGACGATGGAAATTACTTATCCTTTTCTCACTATCCGGCGGAAGCAAGCGTTTCAAGCAGATCTCGCGGGAAGTGCCGGGCATTACAGATAAGACATTATCCAAAGAGCTGAAAAACCTGGAAAGCAATAAGCTGATCACCAGAAACGTCTACGACACATTCCCGCCTACTGTTGAATATACCATCACAGATCACGGCAGATCGCTTGAAAATGTATTGGAAGGTTTGCATTACTGGGGCTTAAAGCACCGCGCTATGGTGATAGAAGAATAAGCTGCCGCCATACAAAGTTATTGTACAAAGCAACGTTTTAATTCTCATAATGGGTCTAAGGAATACAGAGCAAAACAAACTGCCTGATGCACCTTACTACTCCCGCTATTTCTATGGTATCAGGCCGACGGTCCAGTCTACGGAATACTTATAAAATTGTTTGTGTCCTATGGTTATTGATCATTGCGACCACTTTCCCCAAATACCTGGAAATCCTCACAGATCCTGCTCCTTCGACTACATATGCCTATTATTTTGAGAAAATAAAGCATCCTTTTTCTGTGATAAAATCGGTAAATGAGAAGGACCATGCTTCAAAATTAGCGTTCAGGCTCACGGTGCCGCTCCTGGCGAAAGGTTTTGGCATTGCCGCCGATGGAACTGGCAAAGACATAGTCTGGCTTTACATTTTTCAATCCCTGCTGCTTTATCCGTTTCTCGTTATGTTAGCCGAGCTTGTATTCCGGTTTACCGATGAATTGCAGGGATGGATCTTCGTTTTTGCATGCTCATTTACTTACCTCTGCAAAGCCTTTTTCTGGGACTATGACTTTTGGTTTGATGGCTATGCCTATTTTTTCATGCTGGCGGGCCTTTATTGCCGCAATCCGTATTTGGTTTTTGTGATGTTGAATCTGGCTTGCTGGACAGATGAGCGGGCTGTGATAGCATTACCTGGCATACTCTTGTTCCACCTGCTGCAAGAAGCCGGATTTGAAATACCGAACAAACTGGGTGATCTTTTCAAGCATATCCGCAGCCTCAGGCCTATTGCAACATTAGCTGCCGGAATCGTCTATATTGTAATTCGCCTTTTCGTTTCAGGCTATTTAAGTCTGAGCACTCCATATGGACAGGAAGCCGGTGTTAGTCTGGTTTTAATACCCTATCAATTGGCGCACAGATTAATCGGAGTGTTCCTGACATTTGAAGGCCTTTGGATAATGGTTTGCTTTACAATTTATTTTTTAATTAAAGCAAAAAAAACAATTGCTTTCGTCATTATCTTTTTACTATTATCCCAAATAATCGTGGCTTATAGCGTGTTCGATATCACAAGAAGCCTGACTTATTCATTTCCATTAATAATTGTATGCTTCGTAATATTTACTAAATACAATTTTGGTGAAAACATAAATAGTTTAACCATCGCGAGCGCATTATGCCTGTTTACACCAACCCAATTTTTAATTTTTTTCCCAAGACAAATCCCAATGACCGTTTTTTCCTGTCATGAATTGCTTACAATCCTGAGAAGCACTTTATAACAATTGATTTCGGAAGTGATCCGTCGATCAATGGGATCAGGCTGGGATATGGTTCGTTATCAGAGAAAAATTTGAAAGAAGGGATCGCGCTTTTGTAGGTTTATTTTTAGTGGGGCTTTGTCTCCTAAATCAAATAATCAGTATGTCGATTAAGATCAGGAACCAGTTCATATTTTCTATATAATGATTAATATGATGCTAAGCTTCAACTTAAATACTTACCGTCAGCGTCAAATTTCTTGCGAAGATTGTACTCGGTAATTGGGATAACGGAAATGGACATAATGGCAAGCAAGAAACTGCACACATAAAATGAAGTCATGCCGCCAACCAAAAAATAAGAGCTAACAGTGAGCATACAAAAAATGATCGATACCCAAACCTGAATCCTCGCACTGAAGCGATTCGCCTCCCGCCATGTCTCTTCATTTTTCATGGATAAGGGCGTGCGGTATCCAACAAAGGAATTGATCTTGCCAGGTTTAACAAGCCGCACCAACATTACCACAACCACACTGCATAACATAAATCCGATATGGCCTAATAATATTATGTTCATAGTTAACTCAGATATTGATTAAGAATGCGACAATGCTGAACGACTACATGCGCAGTTCTTTTATTTCCTATATGGATTTAATTTCTATAAAATGAAGGAATCCGTGATAGCTATTCATAACCCTTAATCTGTGCTAAACCCCTGACCGAAAGCCAATACAGCCCTATGCAAAATGGCACCAGAATAAATATGCTGCTGCTGACGAATTTAACCATCATGCTGGCTGATATAGCCACTATCCAAATGCTGAGTAAGTATTTTGCTCAAGGAAGCTTGTTCATGATTAACGCTGTTTAAATGCTCGGTTATTTCTGAAAATAGTAAAAAGATGAGTAAATGCCAAAAAAGTGGTTGCTTTTTTGTGTCAGGAGCTTCAAAGATTTTGATTCACATATTTGTATATTGATGAGTCATTAATGAACTATTACGATGTTAGAAGCAAAGAAAAAAACTTACAAATCTGAAATAGGCCCTGAGCTATCCATTTCAATTTCAGGCGTGCTCATGATTGTCAGCATCTTACTTATTACAAAAGGAGGCTGGGCCGGTTTGGCAATTGCTGCATTGCTAGCAGTGTTTTTTTTGCATTTGTTTTCAACTACCTATTACCAGATTCTCGACGATCAGCTCAGGATTAAATCCGGGTTTTTGATGGACAGGAGGATACCCATTAAATCGATCACGAAAATCGTGGAAACCCGCAACCCGTTAAGTTCTCCTGCACTGTCGTTAAACAGATTAGAGTTGAAGTATAATCGATATGACAGCATAATGGTCTCTCCCAAAGACCGGACTCACTTCATTGCTGACCTTTTGGAAATCTCTGAACACATTGAAGTTCCGTCTTCTTACATTTTGAAGCACTGAACTTTAATGTCCGAAGCTCAATAACCTGCAATGTGTTGCCGTTGCCTGATCAAAAAGAAATAAGCGCGTCGGTAGTATCCTCGCCTGAACCATTTCTTTTTTCGCATTCGATGTGCTTCGATGCAGTACGCCACAAATCCGTCGCGTAACATACATTGCAATGCCTGTAAGATATCCGGGGACTTCCCGTGAGATTTATATAAATTGCTTTTTTTAACAAAACAACCTTTCCACATGACACATACTACCGCCAATCCAAAGATCCACGAAGGCCGTAACTTAAAGCGTTTCAGGGAAATGCTTGCTGTAAAACAAGAGGCGTTGGCCATCGAGCTTGGCGAGGACTGGAACCAGCAGAAAGTTTCCCTCCTCGAACAGAAGGAACAGATCGATTCAGATATTTTGGAACAGGTCGCAGCAATTTTGAAGATTCCAGCGGAAGCAATCCGCAATTTTGATGAACAGCAGGCTGTGAATATTATTTCAAATACATTTCAAGATAGCTCATTTGTGAATGTCGGAAATACGCCAACATTCAATATCAATCCAATTGAAGAAATCAGAAAGCTTCATGTCGAGAAAATGGAGCTTTATGAACGGATGTTAAAGGAAAAGGATGAAATGATGGGACGGTTGGAGCGGTTGATTGGGAACAGTTAATAGGAAATTGGCGTGCTATCAAAATGCAAAAAACCTAACTTACTAACTCACCCCACCTTAATCTCAATCAGCTCAACCTTCCGCCATGACCGCCACGAAACAGTTAGGAGAAGCGCCTATCAGGACGCTTTTTTTTCAAAATTATGGTCCTGCTATCATCAGTTTGCTGTCGTCTATCATTCATCAGGTCATTAATGGGATTATACTCGGACAACAAGTAGGAAAGGATGGCCTGGCGGCTGTTGGGTTGTACGGCCCGGTAAAAATTGTTCTGGTAGCACTGAGCTTGCCTATTATGATTGGCGGCGGCGTGCTGATCGGCAAGAGTATCGGAGCGGGAGACTTTAAGCAGGCTCAACAGGTTTTTCAATTTGCTACGACGATTGTTATTTTACTTGGCACTTGTGTATCCATCACTGCACCGTTTACAGCAGTCCCTCTTGCCCAGTTCCTGGCTGGGGCGGCTAATGTTACATTGGCGGAGAACACGGCGGACTATGCTTTCTGGCAGTTGGTGGGGCTGCCGTTTTTCTTTCTGGGAATGATATGGGGAAACTTTGTGCGTGCGAACAACGCGCCGAAAGTCTCGCGAAATGCTTCCATTTTGGCTGCCGGCGTTAATGTTGTTCTGGATCTGATACTGATTGTGGCTTGCGGAATGGGGGTTAAAGGCGCATCCATTGCCACAGCAGTGGCATTGGCCACTGGCGCAGCCTACCTTTTTGTATACATTAAAAAAGGGAATACGCACCTGAGTTTTTCAACATTTCGGTTCACATTGAAACTTCCGCAGTGGAAAGACTATTTTAAAATAGGACTTCCTTCATTTGCGTCCGAAATCGCATTTTCGTCGGGTTTGCTGTTGATTAACCAGTCGCTGATCGGTTTCGGAGCCACGGCAGTGGCTGCATTTGGTTTGGTGAACTATCTCAGTTTCCTGCTCATCCGACCTTTTACCGCTGCAATGATCGCCGCACTTCCCATTATGTCATTCAATATAGGTGCAAAACAACCGCAGCGCGTGTTAGAGACTTTGCGTTTCGCGCTGGGTTTTACACTGTTGCTGGGGATTGTGGTGACCGCAATCGGCTTTTTTGTATCGGATCAGCTGATAATGTTATTTTCGGGAGCTGAGAACATGGCTTACCGGAAAATTGCAAGCCAGGCGATGGGATTATATTTTTTGCTTTTTTTAGCGGCAGGGCCGAATTACCTGCTTGCAGCCTTTTTTCAAAGCACTGGCAAAACAGTCATATCCCTGGTTATTAATTTATTAAAAGGATTTTTACTCATTGCGCCAGCGCTTATGATCCTTCCTGAATATCTTGGCCTGCCGGGCATTTGGCTATCCAGATCTTTGGCCGAAATACTGACTTTAATCATCGTCGCAGCGTACACATTTTACTATAAGGATCGGTATTTTGCCGTCAATGCAATTGTGCCGAATACTTAATCGATACGCTTAGCCTTATGCATGGCCGATAACAGGAAAGTATAGTTTGAACGACGCGCCGTGTCCCCGGCTGCTCGTCGCCATGATCGCCCCGCCATGGTTCTCCGTTACTTTTGCACAAATAGCTAAACCTATACCCGTTCCGGCAAATTCGTTTTTACCATGCAACCGTTGGAAAACCTGGAATATGCGTTCCTGGTACTGCTCATCGAAACCAATACCATTATCGGTAACTTCAATCTGGTAATAAAAATCCGTCCGTCGGGCAGGTTTGACAGAAGGCGGTAAATCGGTCGAGGAAAGTTTGGCAGACTTAATCTGCACCATAGGAGCCACATTGGCTTGCCGGAATTTGAGGGCGTTGCTCAGTAGGTTTTGAAATAGTTGTCCCAATTGTAAACGATTCCCGTAGATCACGGGCAGCTCATCTATTTGAACGATGGCACCGGTTTCAAGAATGGTCAGTTCAAAGTCTGGCAAAATGCCTTTAATAATGGCTTGAAGCGATATCTCCTGGTTGTCACTGCCCTGGCTTGTAAGGCTTGAAAAACTCAAAAGGTCTTCGATGAGCGTAGACATCCGGCTTGCTGCTGCCCGCATTCGCTCCAGATAGTTTAAACCATTACCAATTTCGGCTCCGTACTGTCTGTGAAGCAGGTCCCCGAACTGTTGGATCTTACGAAGGGGCTCCTGTAAGTCGTGACTGGCGACATAGGCAAACTGCTGCAAATTTTCGTTCGAGCGGATAAACAATTGGTTAGCTTTTTCAAGCTCCTCATTGATAGCAATATACTCCTCGTTCTGGGCTGCCAATTCTTCATTGGCTGCGGCCAGCTCCTTTGTCCGTAATTCCACGAGGCCTTCAAGCTGTTGCTGCTGTTGCCTTTCTGCCGTAACATCCTGGGCCGATCCTACCAATTTGTAGGCGACTCCCTGGTTATCGTAGATGACTTTACCTCTTGCATGCACGATCCGCTGCACATCCGACTTATAGGCGATCAACCGGTATTCAGCGTCGTAAATCCCATCGGATCCGGGCAGAAGGGCCTGTGCAATGGCGGAATTTACCCGGTCACGGTCCTGCGGGTGAATGGGTTCGTATACCTGATCCAGTGGCATCTGCTGATCGCCAAAGCCAAACCAGTTTTGAATATTTCGTGAATAGGTCACTTTACCGGTAGGAATATCCAGTTCCCAAGACCCGAGTTCGGCTAGCTCGATGGCACCGCGGAGGCTGGCTTCGGCATGCCGGAGGTCTTGTTGGATCACTACCAGGTCGGTCACGTCGGCGGCGGTGTTCATTACACCGTAAATCCGGCCGTCCGAATCGCGAAGCGGGGTGAATGTATAGTTGAAATAAAAGAGTTTTAAATGCCCGTCAATCATGAGATCAACCCGCTGATTTTTGGCCTCGTATGCTTTTCCCGTAGTGTAAACGGAGTCGAGCTGCTCATAAATCCCCGTCCCGGCCAGTTCTGGCAGAATTTCAGCATAACAGTTACCAATGATATCATTCCCTTTGCCCCAAACATCAATGATAGCCTGATTCACCAGTTCAATCCGCATCTCCCGGCCCACGTACACGCCAATCGGGAATGGTGCACTTTCTACCAGATTCCGCAAGCGGGCCGCGCTTTTTTCCAGGTCTGAATGCTGCAACTGCCGGGTGCCGACAGCAGAACCGTCTGGTAAGCAGGTTATTAAAACACCATTTAAAGAATAATCATCATCCATGAGAGGGCTGACGCTGCACTTTAAACCGATTCGTTCGGAGCCTGCGTGTGCAGCCAGATGGAGGTCTTGATCTGGCAGGTTAACCGCATCAGAGCCAGCCATTACTGAGGATACTACGGAGCCAAGGGATGTCCAGAATGCAATATTTTTATCCAAAGACCTGCCAAACCAGGATTTCTCCTCACCGCTGCCAAGATATGCCTGAAATGCATCATTGTACAAAGTGACAAGTTCCGGGCCCCAGCATATGAGCATTGGAACACGGGCGCTCAACATCATCTGGACAAGTGTACAAAGGCTCTTTGGCCAATGATTTGGTGTGCCGATTGGCGAATCAGACCAATCAAACTTTCGGGCAAATTCGCCCATTTGTCCCCCACCCTTTAAAAACCGGAAATCGTAATTACTATTCAACCCTGGACAATCGTATTTATCGTTTCGGAAAGTTAAACAATCTCTGTTTATAATTAAAACCGGGAAGGTGGGTGTAAACTATGCTTCCGTGACGATCCGTGGCTTTATTTTTCCGGATATATTTGATTTATAATAGTAGTAACTGAAAGTCAACTTATATCAATGCTACCATAAGTATAAAATTCATAATCTTTCTTTAATATGTAGTTTACTTATACAACAGACCTATTATGATAGCTATCCGATTTTCTGTAACTTTTCTATTGCTGATAGTACTTTCTGTCACTCAGCACGTGCACGGCCAGGATAAGAGTCTCTCAGAGCACATTAAGCGTGTTGCGATCGTTCTTGACTCATCAACTTTATCAAGTTATGCGCCCTTCGATCTGGGATTTGGGATTAATCCGGAATTTAAAGTAATGGGGATCGGCGAACAGTCGCACGGTACTTCTGAGTTTTTTAAGACGAGGATTTCTTTGATCAATTCGCTGGTCAAATCAAGCGGAGTAACCAAAATAGGGCTCGAAGCACCATTCGCAGAAGTGGAAAACCTGAATGCGTATGTTTTGGAAGGGAAAGGAGACCTTCCGCAAATTCTAAAATCTTTCAGATTGTTTAACTATGAATGCAAGGAATTTGTGGATTTGGCAGAGAACGTGAAACACTTAAACAAATCTCTGAAAAGCCCGCTGACTTTCTTTGGCATCGATATGCAAACTCCGTTTCAGGCATTGCAAAATATAGCAGAATCTTGTAATGCAAATGGCAACGCCACTTCGGATTCGATTAGCAAGATCACAGAATACTATAAGCTTTTAGACAATGAGATGTACAACCACATGTTCAATAAGCAGGATTTTGCTGAGCTCTCAACATTAAGCAATCAAATATTTAACACCTTAACCAAAGACAAGGCCGCTTGCCTTCAGAAGGATATTATTCTCAAAAGCATAGCTAGTTACAAGCAGTTCCTAATGCTCAACAATCCGGAAAACGACTTCCAGGCGCAGTCGACATTGCGGGATTCGCTGATGGCTGAAAATGTTCTCAATGCATTAAAACCCGGTCAAAAGATGATCGTTCTGGCGCATAATGGTCACGTACAAAGGACGCCAAATACCTATTCAAAAAGTATGGGATACTTTTTATCTCAGAAACTTGGCACTCAATACCAATGTATGGCAATGACAACGTCCACCGGATATTATACCGCGTTCACGCCCGCAGCCGGGAAGGTTACAGACAAAAATCCAATCCCTGATGCGAAGGTCGGCACTTTCGAACATGAGTTTTCTAAAATCCGAAAATCAGTGTTTTTCTTTAACACATCAATGGTCAAAAAGCAGCATGGCAGTGGGACTTTGCCAGATAAATACAAATTGCTCCCATTTGGTGTAACAAACCAGCCATTTGTAAGCGGAAATCTGCTGGACGACTTCAACTACGTACTTCACATTGAGAAGACTTTTGGAAACCAAAGTTTTTACCTAAAATAAGGGTAGGAAATTAAATTCTAATGCGGACCGGCCCCTTAATATCATGGACATCAACCGGCACTCCCTTTTGTGTTATCATTACGCTGCCTTTTTTGTGTAGGTCAATAGCTACCCCGAGTACATCTTTCATATACTTCCGCCAGTCGTCGGGAAACAGCTTACGCGCGATTTCTGAGGGGCACGTACTTTTCTCAGCACCACGGTCAATGGCAGTAGACAGGATGGTTTCGGCTATTTTCTCGTAATGCTGCATGCGTATGCTGCGTAAATAGGTTTGCAGAAATACTATAAACATCGGACCAGTTGTGGGCGCGTTAGTCCCACTGCACCAGGTCGCAGCACCTCCATCCTTTATTGAACCATTATCCCAATTCGTGCTGGTAACCACATAATTTCAGTTGGTAAGCGGAATAACAAAGAGGCATAGTGCCTAAGTCTCTTTCGTAAAACGCTGATAAACGGAAGTAATTGATACTTGTTTTACCCCATTCTTTGTATACAAATACCGCTTATTGACGATAACCAGCCTGCCAGCCGGATCTACGGTCACCGACTCGGGTTTTACCCATCGATATGGATTCTCCTGTTCACTTGGCAGCACATTGAGCAATTTGAGATCATCGGAAAAGTGGAACTGGCGCGCGGTGCCTTGCCGCAAAAAATCCATTCGTAATGATGGGTCATAATTTAAACCCGGACCGCCTGTCCATTCTTCGTTTTCAAGGCGGATATATTGCTCGGGCCAGGACTGACTGAATAGATATGCAGGTTTGGCAGACAATGGATTTTTAGGGTATATACGCACTTCTACGTCAAAATGAAAATTCTTTTCAGAAGGAAGGATATCAATTTCCTGGAACAAGTCGGTGGAACTTACACCATCCATATTTACATCGACGGCTTCACTACTGACCGAACTGACGATACCATATTTTCCATGGAACTGTTCCTGCAGCGCAGCAACTTTTTGAGTTTCGATAATCTCAGGATCTACCAAAGGATCATCTTTTTTGCAGCCCAACATTACCGCAAGAAAAATAGGGCAGAGAAGAAGAAGTGTTTTCATGACTTTGAGTTTTTGTTTGCACAGAAATTTATAAAAAATATCCCTGTAAAGTCAAATGCGGTTACAAAATAATTTCTTGGTGTACTATTTAAACCGTGGATCTTTGCATTAACGCAAAAAACCCGGCAAATGCCGGGTTTTAGCCTTGAAATTGTAGTTATCCCGCGCTTTTCACATTCTTTTGATCATCATTTTCAACCTTGCGGCTCTTGACAGTCTTGAACATGCTGCCGAACTCCCAGTTGAGCGACAGCCGCACCGAGCGCATCAGGTAGTGGGAAGCAAGTGTCGATTCAAAATCTGCCGCGCGCGTTACGACCGTTTGACCGATGTAGCCGCCGAACGGGCTTACCGTTGTCAGTGAGATCGTTAGCTTTTGCGCAGGCAGTTCCTTCTTGGCCGAGAAACTGTAATAGAACCAGTAGCTCTCAAAACCCTGCAATTTCACATTGCGACCGTCGTAATTGGCATATGCCTGCACGCTGAAATTGTCCGGTAACTTCCAGCTGCTGTTCACATTCAGGCCCCACGCCCACCCTTCATTCAGGATATTCAGTGCGCCGCTGCGGTAGCGCGCGCGGCGTACATTGGCATTACTATTGATCTTCCAGCCCGGCATTACGCTAACCGAGGTCGACAAATTCAATCCGTACTGAATGTTCGAAGCGAGGTTTTGCTTGGAAGTGGTCGTAATGCCACCGGGGCCGATGGTGACGATGCTTTCGATCGAGTTCGTCGTTTCACGGGAAAAGAGCGATGCATTCAGGAAAAAGTCAGAATCCGTCTGTAATGCGTAGGTAAATTCTACCTGATTTACCTGCTCGGGGCGCAGGTTTGGGTTGCCAATTTCGAGGTTCTTAGGATCTTGTGCATTTACATTGGGATTCAGGTCCCAGATCGAGGGCCGCGAAATGCGTTTGGTATAGCTTAATGTCAGGTTGTTATTAGCATTCAGCTTTTTAAACAAAGTTGCACTCGGTACGAAATTCCAGAAATCGTTCTTGAAGGTGCTGTTCTGGTTCCGTTGATTTCCTTCGAGGTAAGTCCCTTCCATCCGCGCGCCGGCGTGTAGCGCCCAGCCGTTTTGCCATTTGAATTTCAATTGAGAATAACCTGCAAATACATTCTGCTTGTAGCTAAAAAGATCTGTGCGGGAGCTTACCGGGACAAGCTGGCCCGGGTTACTATCACCGCTGGCAGCTACCTGATAATCGCTGCTGTTTTCGCGCAGGATCATTTTCGCGCCGCTTTCCCAGGCATTTTTATAACTGTTTCCAAAGGGAAAAATGTAGTCCGTTTGCACCGTCCATTCGCGGTTGAGATTTTTATTGTCGTTGATCTCGCGGTATAACAATGCATTGTCCGGATCGCGCTGCATGGCGTCATAATTGAAACCATCAGACGAGCGGTTGTGCTGCGCCATAATATAAAGCTCCTCCCCCGGCTTCCTGAATTTTTTGGTATAACCCAGATTTAAATCAACACCTAATGTCGGTGAGCGTGTTATTACATTCTGACGAAAATCTTCCAGCAAAGTTTCGTTGGCAGAAAAGCGCTGGTTATGCTGCGCGCTGTTATCGGGCCATTTCCCAAACCAGGCATTGACTGAAAAATTGAATATACTGGCAGAATCCGGCGCAAACTCAATCTGCACATCGCCCGACCCGTGCGGCTTGGTATTGTCGCGTACTATATGCTGTTGTACCATTCCCGTTTTCTCGCCATTCTCAAAAGTCAGGCGGTTCAGCGCAGTTTCTTCCCGGTTCCGGAAACTGTGTGCGTGCAGAGTGGTATTGATATTCCATTTTTCACGGCTGATCGATAGACGCGGATTCAGCGCCTGTTCAAGATTTCCGGCCACAACCTCCACTGTTCCGCTCACATTCTGCTGGCCTTTTTTTGTTATAATGTTGATCACACCTGCGGCACCTTCTGCATCATAACGCGCAGATGGACTGGTAATTACTTCCACTGCTTTGATGGAATTAGCAGGCATCATGTTCAATGCATCCGCCGCGGACCGCGCCATTTGGCCGGAGTATTTTCCATTGATTAAAATGCGCAAATTGCTATTTCCGCGCATGGTAACATTACCCGCCGCATCGACATTCAATACAGGTGCTTTGCGAAGTACATCGGCCGCGGTGCCACCCTGGTTGCTGATGTCTTTTTCTGCATTATAAACCAGCATCCCCGGCTGCTGCTCCACAAGCGCGCGCGTGCCGGTGACATTCACGGCATTCAGCTGCGTTACTTCGGGTTTGAGATAAATGTTGCCGGCATCGAACACGGGTGATTTTGAGGAAATATTAAATGCTAAGTTTTTTTGGGCATAACCCATGAAGGACAAGTTTAGAAAATAGCTGCCTGCTTTGATATCAGGAGATTTAAACAAACCATTTTCATCAGAATAAGTCAAGGCAACTACCTTTTTCTCACTATCCAGAATTCCAATTGTAGCGAATTCGACAGGCTTCCTGCTGACAGAATCGGTGATGACACCTTTGACCAGGTAAGCCGGTCCATTCTGCGTCTGGGCTTTTAAAATGTTGATGAAGCAAAAAAGAAATGCTGTGAGCAGCAAAAGTTTACGAATCATAATGCAATGGAATTAGGCGCTTGACACGCTTGGTTTTTTTTCGCTTACCCCACCATACAAAAAATCCGGTGACGGGAAGGCTGGCACAAACGAGGCTTGCGATGAAATAGATAATCTTTGTAGGCATATTCCCGATCGCGCCTACATGCAATCCGTAGTTGTTGCGCCTGAGCCAGTCAGCAAATTTCAGGTTGTCGACCTGTACGGCTGACGAGGGAAGCGCTGCGAGCGTGTACTGGTCCAGATAAACGTCCCGCCAGGCACCGCGGTCCATGTCCGTGCAGATGTAAATCGCATCTTTCGGCTCGTCGGGAAAGCCGACAATGATTGCGTCTTTGTTATAAACCGCAATTTCTTCCAACCCTTTCCTGAAAGCCCGGTCGACAGCAGGGATACTATCCGGCGTGATGATCTGCGTCGTATCGGAAAAGCTGCTGATTCTTTTTGCCGGCTCGCTGCCCCCCGACGCCAGCCAGTAAACGCCATCATTGATCCACGCAAAACCCATGATCAGTCCTGTTAATATCAGGATCATCGCCAAAATAAGCGAATAAAACCCCAGCACATTGTGCAGATCATAGTTTACGCGTCTGAATTTAGCTTTCCACTTAATGCTGAACGCCTTTTTCTTTTCGCTTTTCGTCCATTTTTTTGGCCACCACAAAATGAGTCCGGTCACCAGTAAAATGAAGAAAATCAGCGTAGCCCAAGCCACAATCTGATGCCCGACTTCTCCTTCAATCCAAACTCCTACGTGCCCGTCGAGAATAAAGTGAAAGAAATCATCTCCTGCCACAATGGCCTGCACCTCGGCCGTGTACGGGTTAACAAAAACCATCGAATCGGCATCAATCGTCACCTTCGCGGCCTGCTCGTGCCCATAGTACCAGATACTGTGCGTTTCTCGCCCGGGAAGTGCCGTTTTCAACCGCCCGGCAATCTGCGACGGCGGGAGATAGGCTTCATTATTAACCCGCTTCGCATGGGACCACGGGCGGGTCAGCGACTTTAATTCCTGCTCGAAAACCAGCACACAGCCGGTAATGGAGACGATAAAAACGACAATCCCGGAGGCAAGGCCCAGCCACAGATGCAGCCAGGCATTTATTTTTTTAAGCATTACTTCGTCTTTTCCAGCCTGAGTATATAATCAATCCCCCCAACAAACTCCGCCCCCGGTGTCAGCTTTTCGGTAGCAGTGTCGTATTCCCATATGTAATCTTTATCCGCAGCATTTACCGCGATGTAAACCTTGTCATCTTCAAGCACGACGGCATTTACCATACGTTCGCCTTTGTCGGCGGGCAGGTCGAGCTTTTTCAGGAAAGTGCCGTTTTTAGCATCAATGATCGAAAATGAATGTTCGGCGTCAATGCTTTCGCCGGCTACACGGGTGCGGACGATGGCTTTGCCATTGCCGATGTACCACATCGCTGCGCCCATTCCATTGCTGGTTTTGGCTGAAAAATCGAGGTAATAAGAGTTATCGAGCGTGGTTGCACCTTTTTTAATGCGGTATACAGCCGAATGCGATTTGTAATCGTAGTTATAGACCGGATCAGTGATGAAATAAATGTCGCCGCTTTCGTCCTGGAACGATACCGGCGCGTACACAATCGGGCCGCCCGGTACGGAGGAACGGGATTCGAAAATGTTGCTTTCCACCGCCATGTCGGAAGCGTTCACAACAGCTACATTGAAGTTCTGAATACTTTCTACAACCGGCCATTTGGAGAAATCGGAAGTTGCGAAGCTGTAACCTACAAAAATTTTCCCGTCGCGGTATTCAGCAAAACCAATTGCGAAGCCGTCCATCGTTTTGCTTGGGAAAGCCTGGAATGCAAGTTTTCCCAAGGTTACCGACATATCCGCCACTTTGACGATCGCATAACGCGCCTCATTTACCCCAGCCGCATTTTCGCCTGAACCGAAAACGACCAATGTAGCATCGTCGATCCATACAAAAGAGCTCCAATCCAGGTGCGTGAAAGGCACTTCTTTGTCAACTACCAGTGCGCCTTTTTCAACATGATATTTACCAAAACGGCCACTGCCTGCATTAGCATGATAATAAAATCCGTCACGTTGGATAATGTCCTGCGCATACACTTTGCCCGTCATTTCGGCGCCATTGCCTTGCAGGCTGATCTGTCCCGAAGTCAGGGAAGGCACGTCGGCAATGTAGTAGGCTGTGTTCGGCCAGCTGCCTACGCAGACCACTGCCGAATATTTGCCCGACTCTTCCACAGGCGCATTCCCGCCTGGGTCGTCGCTGCAACCGTTTAATACGAACGCGGCCAAAGCCACCATTAATGTTTTTACAGGGAGGTTGAAAAATTTGCTCATTGGATTAGGTTATTGAAAGTTAGTTGGTGTTTTTATTTGAGGAAATAGCGCAGTTTCACCGAAAAGGCGCGGCCCGGTTTCTGCAAACGGAAGTTGTCGAATGCGAGCGCGTCCGTCAGGTTGCGGCACTCACCGGAGATGTTGTAGCGCCCGTTTTTGAATGAATAACTGAGCGTTGCATTGTGCAGCAACTGGTTGGGAATGGTTGATTTTCCATTCACATTGCCGAAAGCCTCCCAGGTCAGGTAAAACCAGTGCACATATTGGGTATACCAGCTGAATTGCAGGCGGGTATCCTTCCCGAACACATTGTTTTTACCAATACTCAGGTTAGCATTGCCAAATAGCCAGGGTTGGTTTGGGATCTTGTTTTTGTAAGTGGCTTCCGGCGTAGTCGATTCGGTGCTGCCGAACCGGGTCATATTCACCGCACTCTGATAAGTCGCATTAATATTAAACGAAAGCAGGTCGCCGTAATCGTAGCGTGCCTCCGCTTCAAAGCCGGTCACACGTACGCTGGATTTGTTCTCGTTCTTTAACGCTTTGGAACGCTGGTCGGGTACCGCGAAAATGAAGTCCTGCGCATTGCGGTAGAAAGTAGCAGCTTCCACAAAAAAGCGGTGTTTATTTAACCTAAAACCATAATATCCGCCCAGGTTCGCATTGTAGCTGCTTTCTGGTTTCAAGTCGGGGTTTGGATTGATATTCAGGCCGTCACCGAAAACCTCCTCCACTTCTTGTAAACGGTAGGCCCGCTCAAGCGATATTTTCACGCCCAGATCCGCCAGCAGTTTAAAGCGTGACGCAACCCCGTAACCAAACATGTCAAACTGTGTATTGAAAGATTGATAGGCATTATCGACATACTTTTTCCTTTCCAGTCCCAGTCCGTAATATTTGCTAAAAAAGGTATTTGTTAATCTTTTGTTAAAAAACTCCTGCTGGTAAGCCACGCCCAGGATCTGCTTATTTAGAAAACCGGGCATATCGTCAAACGACGTCTGCAATGCATTGAAGTTCTCATTTTTAAGGTGGTCAAATGTGTAGTTTACATTGAAAGAGTGCTTGTCATTCAACAGGTAACTCACATTGGCGCGCATGAAGCTGCGCGGGCGGATAATGTTCGAAACCGATTTGATCCCGCCCATCTCGCTGGCGCTCTTGACCGTCCAGGCACCATCCCAATAGTATTGCCGGAAAAGTGTGTCGGCGGTAACGAAGCTATCTTTTGACAAAGAGCCAAACAGGCTCAGCTCCAAACCTTTGACGAACAAATCGCTTTTCTTATAACGCAGCGTCGCTGTGGTAGCTTTGCTTTTTCGGGTCACATTGCCGTAGACAATCGCCTGCTCAAAGCCGGTCTGCAAATCCTGCCGGCCTTCGGAATAGCCAATACCCGCGTAGAGCACATCGGCCAAGCGTTTGTTCGAGATACCCACTTCCAGCTGGCCCATCGCCGATTGGTAATGGTCGTGAAAACGGCGCACATCGGCAGTCGTAAATGCTGCGCCCGAAAGGTCGGTGATCTGGTTGCCGACACGCGTGCCGCCTTCCAGTATTTCTACGCCTTTCATTTTGTAATTGTTATCCGAGTAGTTGTAAAAACCGCTGGCTTTCACAGTAATACCCGTCGGCTTGTGCACATACTGGCCACTAGCCGAAGAACGGTGGGTGTTGAAGGAACCATAACTGTGACTCAGATCGAGGTAGTTGCGCTGGTTTTGGTTAGTGATTACATTCACCGCGCCGCCCATCGCATCGGAGCCGAGCTGCACCGGCACCACACCTTTATACACTTCAATGCGTTCGGCCAGATTCACCGGAATGTTGTTCAGCGAAACCGCGCTGCCAAGTATTTCGAGCGGCACACCGTCGATGAAGTATTTGACTGCTTTACCTGAAAGTCCATTAATCGAAAAGTTAAAATTAGAACCCAGCCCACCCTGCTCGCGTATTCTGACACCTGCACTTCGGTTCAGGACCTGGTTCAGGTCGGCAGTAGTATTGGCAAATTGCCGCGTTTCGATCGCATTGACTGTGAACGGTTGTTCTTTTACCTCCTGCACTTCCGTTTTACCGAAAACGCTGACTTCGTTCAGCTCTCGCTGGTTTTCTTTCAGATCAAAATTCAGGTCGGTTTTGCTGCCGGATTTGACGGTTACTTCTTTGGAAAAAAGCATATAACCCAGTGCCGACGCTTCCAGCATATACGTTCCGGACCTGTTAATGGTAAGTTCAAAAAAACCGCTTCCATCGGTCGTTGTCCCGAAAGTGCCGTTTTTCACCGAAACGGTTGCACCGGGAATCGCGTCGCCGTTTTGTGTGCGGACATAGCCGGACAGCTGCGCCGCTTTCTGGGCGATGGCGACATTGGAAATGAAAATGATTGTAATGAGAAGTAGGTAAAGGTTTTTGCAGGAAAGCATGGATGATGGAAATGAGATACCATTCACCTAGTAGCGGCAAAAAGCTTTACCCGAAGGTGCCTTTCGAAAAAAATTAGAATTTATTAAGGATTTAGCGTTTCGAGGCGCAAAATGTAGTCAACCTCGTCGCTGAAATGTAGTCCTTTTTTAAGAGCACCTGTTTCCGGATTATAAATCCAGACGTAATTCCCGCCTTTATTGGGGTTGACGGTAATATAAGCCAATCCATTTTCAACGAGCACACAATTTCGCGCGGTCCCTTTGTCGAGCGGCAGGTTTAGCCTTGTCGTAGTTTGTTTTTCAAGATCAATCACATAAAAATCGAAATGCGGGACGAGCCAGTGGTCTTCCATGCCTTTGAACACACCTTTTCGCTCCGTGCGGACAATTGCTTTTCCATTTCCTAAATACCAGAAACCATAACCATGATTTTGGATTTGCGATGCAGAGAGGTTGAAAAAGTAATCCTTATCAAGCTCGCCCGTCAATTTATTGATGCGGAAAATGCCGGTAGGTTTGAAACGATTGTCCCCCAACGCAATACCGGGACATGCGATAAAATAGAAATCCCCTTTTTCATCATTAAAAAAATGCGATTGCCGGGTGTTGACCCCGCCAGGATAAGTTGAGCGGGTATCCTTAAACGTCCGCACTACTTTCATGTCCGGGTAACTGAGCTGTGAAACGTATAATGTATCGCTTGTTGTATAGCTTTTCAAGTCCGTTTTGTGATACGTGTAGCCGAGATACAAATTACCATTCATGAAATTCGCAAAGCCGATGGACATGGAATTAAATGGCGCCACCGGTTTAGGAAGACTTACAACACTTTGCTGTGCTTTCAGATTATCCAATGTGATTTTTGCAAAGCGTGCCACACCTTTTTTCGTATCATACCCGAAAATGCAAAGCGTGTCACCCTGCCAGGCATAAGTGTCAACGCTCCATTGCCCGGGTAACTGAATGGAGCCGGTTTCTTTGAACTCCTGATTTTCAATTGTGTTGCGTACAAAGCGGGTGTCTTTCCAGTTGAGCCGATAATAGTTGTTTTCGCGGACGATCAAATCATAAAAAATACGCGGCGGGATTACTTTTGTGCCTGACTTCTCAGGATTGAGCATCTCCCCGGACATGATTGTGTCGGTCTGAACAATGTATTCGGAACCGTCTTTCATCATCAGGTAAAGGCTGTATTTTTTTCTTAAAGAATTGTCGCCTGAACCGTCACAACCAGAAAGCCAGAAAGCCGAAAAGAGCGCGAATGTAAATAAACATTTCAAAAAACTTTCCTTCATACGCTTTTAGATATCGAACTGCGACATAAGCTGGCGCTGCATCAAAGGCGGCAGGCCGGTAAGGGAAGTTTCAGGCAAGATGACCACCTCGCCGGGCTGCGATGCGCTGCCGTAGTTCAGCGCGATGTACTGAAGCCCCTTTTTCAGAACCATTTTGCCGCGTTTCGCATCAGGCCGCGCGCAGCTGCCATGGATCGTGAGCTCAATGTCGCGTTTGGGGTTGATCAAAACCGCTCCGCAAAAATCAAATTGTCCGGTTTCATTGTTGATCTCAACATTGCTTTTCGGGCCGATGGAGATAGAATAGGCACGCTCGTGCAGGTCCTGGTTGAAAATTTCAGACCTATTGTTAACAACGATGACATTTTGGTGTGCAGAGCGGTTTTTTGTAAAAATAGTCAGCGCGGCAGCAATAGTCACAAGTAAAACGGCAGCAACCTGACGCCAAAGCGGTTTGAAAAAACTTGTAAAAGGGGACTGTTTGGGTTGTGGCAGCGAAGCGGAAATATCTGCCCACATATCATCCTGTATCTTGAATTTGCTTTCACCGGAAGGAAGCGGGGCGATTTCAGAGACACCCTCCTCATCGTCTTCCAGCCATTTCTCCACAGCCTGCTCCTCCTCAGGCGTGCACAGCCCCTGGTGATATCTTTCAATTACTTCCTTTGTAATGTTCATGGTGCACTTTTACCAAATATTGCTTTTGGTAAAAGTAGCATAAATAACCTTTAACCGTAAGTATCGGCAGGAATCTATGCCAGGTATTCGGTCAGATTGGCCTTGAGGGTAGAGAGCGCGCGGGTAATGTGATACTCCACTGCGCGCTCTGATATCAGCAGCGATTGCGAAATTTCTCTATTGGAAAGACCCTGTTCCCGGCTCAATTTAAATACTTTCCGGCACTGATTGGGCAGCGTATCAACAAGTCCGGAGACCTTTTCTTTGAGACTGTTGTACATCACATCGTTTTCCGTACAATGCGCCGAGCCGCATTCCAGCATGCGAATGTGCTGAATGTGTTCGCGGCGCACCTTTGTGTTTCTCAGATGCTCGAATACCTTCAACTTGGCAGCGCGAAGCAGATATCGTTCCACCGATACTGTAATTTCAAGCTCCTGGCGGCGCTCCCAGAGTGATTTAAAAATTTCCTGCACCATTCCCTTCGCCACTTCTACATCTTGCAGGTTATTATAACAAACCGCAAACACCCTTTCCCAATGGAGCTGATATAGCTCTTTGAAAGTTATTTCGTCAATGCGAATGGTTTGAAGCTGCACTAAAAAGGGCTATTTAAGTCTGCAATTGCGCAAATATAATAACCTTCTTGTATTATGTGGAATAATTCTAAATAAATTCTTTGCCGTGTTCCCTTAAGCTTCCCTCATTGCCCTGCCCTGTTGACTAACTAATAAGGCCCATTCAATCAATGCCTTAAAATCCCTCACAAGAGCACTGTATGTTTGAACTAACACAATCGTCGGCCCGGGCGCGACCAGTGCCAGTATGCTCCGGTAAGTTCAAGTTTAAAATTCATAAGGGATACTTAAATGCGCGAGATCATGAGAAATAAATGGAGCATTTCAATTATTAAACTGACTGTATTTGCGGTCAAGCGGCTGCATGGCAGCGCTGCGATTTTCATTATGGCATTATTACTGTTACAGATTACTACGGTTCATGCGCAAAAACCCCCACGCATACCGTTGCCTTTTATCACTACCTGGCAAACAACCACGCGGGAAAACCCGACTTCCAAACACATTATCTTTCCAGGCTGGGGCCGGAACTATACGATATTCTGGACCGGCCGTGTCGGCGGACGAACGGTGTATGGCCAATTAGCGGGGAATGGTGCAACTAGAATAGACTTTCCTGCACCGGGCACTTACCAGGTCCGGGTGGGTCCTGGCAGCGGCACCTTCTATCGGTTCATGATGCATGAAAGTGAAAGGACTAAACTCCTTCGGGTGGATCAGTGGGGAAGTGTGGTCTGGTCATCTATGGGCTCGGCTTTCAAAAATTGCCACAATATGGACGTCGTGGCAACCGACATCCCGGACCTTTCGCAGGTGATTGATATGAGTAGCATGTTCGAAGCCTGTCTCGTTCTTACCGGCAATGCGCGTTTTAACGACTGGAATACTGCCAATGTGAAAACAATGAAGGGTTTATTTAATACTGCGAAGCTATTTAACCAGCCTATTTCGAATTGGAATACAGGCAATGTTACCGATATGAGCAATATGTTTCAGTTTGCCTGGAGATTCAATAAGCCAATAGGAAACTGGAACACCGGAAAAGTTATCAATATGTCCTACATGTTTGCTTACACCAATGCTTTTGATCAGCCCATTGGAAACTGGAATACAGCAAATGTTACCAATATGTCGCACATGTTTGAAAGTGCGCAGGCTTTCAACCAACCCATTGGAAATTGGAATACAGCAAATGCGCTGGATATCAATAATATGTTTTCTTCTACGAAGCTGTTCAACCAGCCGATTAACAGCTGGAATACCTCAAAGATAACAGACATGCATTCCCTGTTTTATTTTGCCATGGCATTTAACCAGCCCATGGGCAGTTGGGATACAGGTAACGTGACCAACATGACAGCCATGTTTTGCTATAATCACGTGTTTAACCAGCCCATTGGAAACTGGAATACCCGAAATGTTACAGATATGAACCTGATGTTTTCTATGGCGTCCGCATTCAATCAGCCCATTGGAGGATGGGATACGGGGAAAGTAACTAATATGCGTTCCATGTTTTACGGAAATAAGGTTTTTAATCAACCGTTAGGAAACTGGAATACGGCTGCTGTTACAAACATGGCCTATATGTTTTATGGTAACGCGTCCTTTAATCAATCTCTGGAAAATTGGAATACATCCCGTGTTGCAGATATGTCAAATATGTTTGATCATGCCACTTCCTTTAATCAACCGGTAAAGAACTGGAATACGGCTGCCGTTACCAGTATGGCCTATATGTTTCGTAGTGCATTCGCCTTTGATCAACATTTGGGAAACTGGCAGGTTGGTAATGTCCAAAGCATGTACATGATGCTGGATTCCACCGATATGTCAAAGGATAACTATGATCAGATGTTTATCAATTGGGAACGTCAGACATTGCAGCCCCGCGTGGTTCTCGGTGCAACTACGCTCACGTATTGCAAAGGCTCCACATTTCGTAATCTGATTGTTTACCGGTATGGTTGGGTGATACTTGGAGACAAAAAGGACTGTTCGGATTGTTCAGGATGTCGTACAGAATCCGGTGATGTGGCAGCAATTTCCAACGAGCAAGATCTTGACGAATTCTCAAAATCTGAGATAATAACCGATGCGGATTTCGTCTATCCTAACCCTGCCTCAGACAAACTTTATATTAAAAATAACAGCGGCACTATCCATTCGCTGAGCATTACGGACGTAACTGGCCGTACCATGTTGAAAAAAAGCACTACAAACAATAATCTCAGTGGAGAGGAAATTTCGACGACTCACTTACCATCCGGCGTTTACCTGATCACAATGTTTCAAAAAAATGGTTCTTCCAAAAGCCAGAAAATTATCATTCGGAAATGACTTGCCTTATCACTCATCACCAGGGGCAGATTGTTGGCCCGGCACCTGGAAAAGAAGAATTTCCTATGTAACAATGCAGTGAAAAAATGTTATGGAGAGCGAAATAGTCTTAACGCTTTCCCTGCTACTGGCTCAGCAATGGCAACGAAATATGGGCAATGGTTCCTTGCTGATCGGTCCTTTGTTCAATTGAAAAGCTGGCTGAACCGGGATATTGCGTATTAATCAAGTCGATTCTCTCTTTAATAGACTTTAAGCCAATTGATTTTTCTTTGTTAACATTAATTACTGTCCGGTTTGTCTTGCCATGCAGCCCAATTCCATTATCTGTTACGGTAATAAGCAGCGTTTGATCTGATCGCTGCATGGCAACGGCAATATAAGCGTCCGGGATACCCGCACCGATGATCCCGTGCAAAATCGAATTTTCTATCAAGGGTTGAATCAGCATGGGCGGTAAAAGGATTGTGGGTAGCGAAATATCGGCCGAAAGCACAAAACTGTAAGTGAAAGAATTATTATAACGCATTGCTTCCAGTTCTGTATACAATTGCAGCGATTTCCATTCTTTATCGGCCGGAACCAAACTTTTAGTCGAATTTTCCAGGATTAACCTGCTTAAAGAAGCGAATTTTTGAATCAGCCTGGAAGCTGTTCTTTTGTCATTATCCATAATGTAAGACTCAATTGAATTCAATACATTAAAAATAAAATGCGGATTCATCTGGGAGCGAATTGCTCTTAATTCACTTTCTGATAATTGATATTGATATTCTAATTTTAATGTGCTTTGTTCGGCCTCCTGCCGCTGCAGAATATTGGCAAACCTTAATCTTCTGATCCTGTTAAGGTTTAAAATATAAATCAAAACAGAAGCCAACGTGATAATCGCCAGAATTCCGTAAAGCCAGAGCTGCCTGATTTCCAGCTGGTTAAGTTTCTGCTCCTGAGAGAGGGCATTTAACTTACTGGATTGCAGTTTTTCGTTATTTTTAGAGATCAGCAACTGCCTTTCTTTTTCCCTTCTTACGAGTTTTTCATTTTCTAAAAGCGCATTTTGCAAATTCCTTAGTTGCAAACCTCGTTGTAGTTCCGCATTATTAAGGGCAAGTTGTAATTGATTTTGTTTGAGTTGTCCCTCAGCTAAAACTTGTTTCTGCTTATAAATGGCTTCGGTTTTGTCAAATTCATATTTCATTCCCATTCGGGTGATCTCATTTTTCTTTTTGTCATTACTAATGCTATCTCCGTATTCTTTAAAAAGCTTATAATAAAACAGCGTACTATCCGGCGCTTTCAAAGCATTATAAATTTCACTCAATCCCAGGCTTGCGTCCCTTTTAATTTCAGCTACGTCGAGATCCCTGGCAATTTTCAAAGCATTAAGGCCGTAGGTTTTTGCCTTTGCATAATCCTGCTGCTGATAAAAAGCGTCTGAAATATTCTGCATATTGAATCCAAGGCTCTTTGTATTGCTAAGCTTTTCATTTCCTTCGATTGCTTTAAAACCATATTTTAAAGCCAGATCTGATTGACGCAATTTGGAATAGTATGCCGACAGATTCCCATTTTCACGCGCACTTCCGCGCGTATCCCCTATTGAATCGGTTATCGCCAATGACATTTTGCTATACTTAATCGCTTCATCAATATTATTATTCTTGAAATGAATTGTCCCGATATTAGTGAGCGTGCTGGATTGACCCACAGCATGTTTGTATTTTCTGAAAATGGGAAGTGCTCTCTGGTAATTCTGCATAGCCACTTTATAGTCGCTCATTTCATTGTGAACAGTTCCAATGTTTGTCAGTGTGATCGCAACATTGAGCTCATTCTTCAAAACTTCGTGTTTTTGAAGCGCTTCCAGATAATATTTAAGTGCCTCAGCAAATTTGGATTGTGTCATGTAAACCAATCCGATATTGCTCAGGTCGGCGGCAGTCCCCACCGCATTATTCACTGCGTTATCAATGCTTAGGGCCTTATTTAAAGATTCCAGTGCTTCGGGATACATCGACAGGTAGAACTGGCTAATTCCCTTCATACGGTGCGCATTGGAAATGTATGTTTTGTCCTTCATATTGTCTTGAAAGGATAAAACTTCTTCCGCATACGGCAAGGCAAGTTTCGGACTCAATCTCATATTTTCCGAGCCAAGATTCAAAAGTATCTGAGCCCTTTTTTGATCCTTTTGCGTGTGAGTTTTCAGAAGCTGTGTGAGCGAATCTATCTTACCTGTTTGCGCATTGCCGGGCACCATACCTATAATGGTCAAGCCTATTGATGCAAAAAGAATTCTTAATAAGCAGGATTTTGAATTAAACATTTTGTGCGGGTTAAGCAACTGGCGGATCAATAAAGTTATGTATAATCTGCTAAGTAACATGATGCTGCCGCTAGGCCATCACCCAGCTCTGCTAACCTGAAAGCCTGCTTCGCTCATTGTCATAAAATACCACCGGAAACGACCATAAGTTTGGGACATCTTAATCTCAACTAAACAGTCACAATAAAAACAAGATCATGAGAAACTTACTTAACATCTGCAAAATGCTCCCGATACTTGTATTGGTGCTTGGGAGCTGCAAGACCAAATCGCCGGATCCGCAAAATACGCCCATAACCATGAGCGACCTTACCGATTATTACCTGGTAGCCGAACACAAAACGGGCGGAAACAAATTAACAATCATATCTTTTGCCAAAGATGGGGATGTAGTAAAGGCGGATATACATTTACAGGGCATGTTGAGAATACTGGAAGGAACCTTGCAAGGTTCAACGCTCAGTCTGGATTTTCACTCCAACGGGCAATCGATATATTCTTTCGAACTGGAAAAGAATGCTGATGGAAGCCTGAAATTGAAATCCTACGATTTTATATATAATGGTGAAGGCAACCAACTAAGCTATGCAGTGCTGGCCAAAAAATCGGATGCATTTTCATTTGACAATAGTTCCTTTAAAGTAAACTCGGAACGTCTCAAATTCATTAAAGACAACGATGCGGAGACA
Source organism: Dyadobacter chenhuakuii (assembly GCF_023821985.2). Classification (NCBI taxonomy): domain Bacteria; kingdom Pseudomonadati; phylum Bacteroidota; class Cytophagia; order Cytophagales; family Spirosomataceae; genus Dyadobacter; species Dyadobacter chenhuakuii. The sequence goes on from NZ_CP098805.1 coordinate 2,090,914, forward strand.
TTGTGGTGGTTGGGAAGAAGTTACCTTGTTTACAAGTTGGCTAATGTGGGATTCAAATCAAATCAGGATGAATTAATGGGTGCAGCAGTTCCAAACTGGCGAGGAATAGCCAAACCGGTTATGTTGATTGAACAGGAAGATAAGATTTGGATCGCAGAAAAGGAATGACCAGTAAACCGGGAGTTGCCAGCATCGAATAAAATAGCCAAATTGAGTTATAAAAACCCGATTATGTTGAAAGCCGCAATTTTAGACGACGAGATCAGGGGAAGTAAATTACTTGCCCAAAAATTAGCAGTTTTTGAAAGCGAGCTTCACGTGGTCGGCGTGTTTAATGAACCGGTCCCGGCGGCCGAGGCCATTACAGGACTGGGCATAGATGTACTTTTCCTGGACGTTGAAATGCCCGTCCTGAATGGATTCCAATTTTTGGAGCGGTTAGGAAGTTTTGATTTCGAGGTGATTTTTACTACCGCCTACGATAGTTATACATTGGAAGCCCTCAGATTAAGTGCCGTGGATTACTTGCTCAAACCAATTGACGAAGAAGAACTGCAAACTGCATTTACCCGCTTGAAAAAGCGGGTAAATGAGAAAGCAAGCTATAAAACAGTTAAAGCAGAAAAGAAATCGAATAACCGCCTGGCATTACCCACTGCGGAGGGTGTTTACATTGTTGACAAGGCCAACATTATCAGGGTGGAGGCCATGAGCAATTACAGTGTTTTTTTGCTTACCGAAGCGAAAAAGATCGTCGTCTCGAAAACCCTTAAAGAGTTTGAGCCCGTTTTAAACGACGCTCAATTCATGAGAATTAACAGATCCGTTATCGTCAATCTGGACTTTGCGGTTAAATATCGCAAAGGCGACGGGGGCACACTGGAATTGTCCGACGGTTCTGAAATCGAGGTTTCTCCACAAAAAAAGGAAGCGCTGCTGGCTTGGTTGTTTTGAAAACTACGATCGCAGCTTCTGTTGACAGGCTAAGGTAAATTCTCTGTGAGTTACAGCGGGTACAACGACTTTTCTCCTTCTTTGATCACTTCGCTCAGTTGTGCAGCAAGCTCTTTTGCCTTCCCCAGATCCCCTTTTTTCTGATATACTTTGTAAAGTCCCCAAAGCGCATTTGCACTGTTGGGACGTTTTTTAGCCAGGTCTTCATATGCCTGTATTGCCAGATCGTATTTCCCGGCCTTCAAATAAACCTCTCCCAGGCTGATCAATACGGGCCTTGCGTATGAAGGCGGTTCGCTGTAACCGAGATCATGTTCCTTTTTTTGTGCAATTTTAAGCAGGCGGATGGCTTCCGCATTGTTATTTTCAAGGTTTTGGATTAAGCCCTGCAATTCCAGTGATGCCACATTCAGGTCGCCCAGCCTTCGCGCTGCTATGGCGTCGTCGGCCGGAGATTGGTTGCCATTGCGGTACAAATGCGCGTCGAGCGCGTCGGAATATTTTTTGGCTTCTGCGGCTTTGCCTCTTTTTACGGCATCCATCCCCAACGCAAAAAGATACAGGCCGTCCTTATATGCAATGGCCTTTGTGGTAAAGATGCTGTCTTTGCCGTTGATCAGTTGCAGGCGGTCAGCGGCTTTTTTGTAATAGCCAAAACAGAGCTCCATTTTCGCGGGAGCAACAATTCCCTGGTAAAAAAAACGACCTTCATATTTAGCTTTGCGCTCCTTGGTAACCGGCATATTTTGCAACTTTTCGGCGTAATAGAGAGCAGTTTTGTAATGGCCGTTCTCTGCACTGTTAGAAAGCAGGTAATTGATATTGTGAATATAATTCCAGGTATCCACTTCGGGGATGCCCTGTTTTTTCATGTAAATAGAATCCACAGCAACAGCTTCCACAAACGCCTCGTGCGCCTTCTGATACTGTCCGAGTTTGAAATACACATGGCCTGGCATATGCACCATATGTGCCGCCCCAGGTGTGAGCTGTTTCATTTTTTCTGAACTTTTAATTGCTTCTTCCGGGCAGCAGTTCTCCATCAGATGGATCCAGTAATGGTGTGCGCCAGCATTGTCCGGATCATTTTTCAGCACGTCCCGGAGCAGATATTCACTGTAAATCTGACCGTCACGAGGGTTTAGTTCCACGTCATAGCCGCTCATTTTACTTAATGCCAAAAAGAGCTTTGCATCTACATCGCCGGGATACTTATGCACGATGATTTCGAGCTTTTGCTGATATAGCTTCCGGCTGCCGTCGCCAGGTGCGTCGCGGAGAAGAATCGCTTCTGCATACAGCTTTTCATGGTCGCTTGCCTTATCCTTCAACGCTTTGAGCTTTCTGACAGCAAGCTTTTTATCATCATCAAAATCCGGCCCTTCTGTGGCGCCGATAGCGCTGTACAGCCCCCAATAGGGCATTACAGCCGAAGAATCCAGCCGGATCGCCTCTTTGAATGATCGATATGCTTCAAAATCCCAGAAATCATGCAGCAGCGCCACGCCCTGGGCAAAATATTTCTGTGCCTGATCCGATTTCGTGCTGATCTTCATGGTGGAAGTGCCAATGCCTTCCAGGAACTGCGCGGGCGGGAGGTTGTGCACATAGGCGGTTTCCTTGCGATAAGCCTGAATATGGTCAAGGTGGTTATGGGCAAATTCGTTTTCGTCCACGTGGTTCGCGTGGTCATGGCCGCTGCTTTTTGTCTGTCCCTGCCGGTCACGCTGGGCAAATGTGGAAACGGAGATCAGACAACACAATACAAAAGAAAATCTCATATTTTTTTATTTAAAACAATGATAATCAATAACCTTTATTCTGAACCAGGTCCTTATCTGCGGCCAGGTCGTTGAATGGGATTGGGAAAATCCATTTGTCTGCATTGCCTACGCCCAACACTGCCCCTGCCCTGCCCGTGCGAACGAGGTCAAACCAGCGGTGCGGTTCCAATGCAAATTCGGCACGGCGCTCATCTTCGATAGCGCGCTCGATAGCTGCTTTGTTAGTAGAAGTAAAAACAGGAACTTTTGCTCGGGTTTTTACTGCATTCAGATCGGCTACTGCGCCTGCGAGATCGGGCGTCGCTTTTTTGGCCCTGGCTTCGGCGCGGATCAGGTATTGCTCGGCTATGCGGAACAGGTAAGTCGGATTGTCGTTTGTAGCGCGCCAGTAAAGCAATTGCACATAATAGTTCAAAATGGCCGGCGTGGACATATCCTTGATCAGCGCTTTGCGGTCGCCGCCTGTTGCGGGATCTTGCAAAAGCTTGAAAAGTGCAGGCCCGGGCCCAAACTGGTTGCGGTAACCGTCGCTCGACCATGCGCCATAATGTGCGCTTCTGTCGGCCGTGCTGTATGCCAGCTCAAAAATGGATTCCCTGGAATTTTTACTATTTATAAATGAGGCCCAGCTGATCAATTCGTAATTACTGTCGGAAATCAGCTTGGTAGCATATTCCTCAGCGTTTTCATATTCTCCCAAATACAAATGCAGCCGCGCCTTGAACGCCGAAACAGTCTTTTGCGTGACCCGGTTGCGATCCACTGTATTGCCCAGCAAACCTTCGGCTTTCGTAAGATCTTCCAGCACTTGCCTGTATACTTGCTCCTGGGTGCTTTGTTTTACCCCATCAAAATCGTCCGGTGCGGTGGTTGGTTTGAGCACAACAGGCACATTGCCCCACGCACGGGCCAGGTCGAAGTAGGCAAGTGACCGCAGAAAATAAGCCTCGCCCGAAATTTGCTTGCGTTGTGCGTCGGTAATGGTCTTGGAATCAAGCTTTTCAACTTTATCGATCACATTGTTCGCGCCGTTGACCACGGTGAAAATGGTGGACCAGACGTTGTTCAGAAGCGTATTATCAGACCGGTAAGTGTGGGTAATGAAGGTCGCATAGTAATTCAATGTCCCTACCCAGATATTATCGCCCCCGGCAAGATAAGCCGCGGCTTGATAGCCGTCGCCGCCGTAATAGTTACTGCTCTGAACCTTGTCATACACACCCAGCAAGGCAGTTTCAGCAGTGGCAGCATCAATGATCACCGAACCGTCGGAAATGGATTGCTGCGGTTCCGCGTCCAGAAAGTACGACTCGCAGGAACTGGCCAGCAGGCCGGTAAGCGCCAGCAGCGCAATGTTGTATCGGAAATAAGAAGTGAACTTTCGCATGATATTTCAGGCAATGATTAAAAAGTAAGATTGATACCGAACTCTACCGTACGCGGATGCGGAGGCATCGAAAAGTCGAGACCCTGTACAGTGGCATTAGCAGTGTCCTGGGCAGTGTTGATCTCCGGGTCCGGGCCGGAATATTTAGTCCAGGTGAGCAGGTTGGTTGCATTCACGTATACCTTGGCATTATCGATCCGGATCTTCGACAGCCAGTTTTTTGGCAATGAATAACCCAGGTAGGCGCTGCGGAGGCGGATAAATGAGCCGTCTTCCAAAAAGCGGCTGCTTTCGAAATTGTGGTTGTTGCTGCCGTCTTCATTAGGCAGAATGGTAACGCGGGGGATGTCCGTCACATCGCCCGGTTTTTCCCAGCGGTCCATCATGCTCGCCAGCATCGACCAGGAAGTTCCGCGCGAACCTGCGTGCTCCTGAAAATATCGGTTCATATTAAACACTTTGTTGCCCTGAGAGAAATAGAAATTGAGCGAAAAATCGAAGTTTTTGAAACGCACCGCATTCCTGAGGCTGCCGTAGTAGGCTGGCCATGCATTGCCCACAATCTGCCGGTCGGCGGTGGTAATGCGGCCATCGCCGGTGCGGGAATCGTCGTACACGGCATTGCCATTTTGCGGATCCACATAAAGCTGTTTGTAGAGCCAGAAAGAATACATCGGCGAGCCTTGTTCCAGCCGCACCCAATCGCGGTTGTATTGGGTAAATGAAATGGGGAGTTTCTCGATGCGGTTGGCATTGTGGGCGAGATTAAAGCTCGTTGTCCATTCCCAATCCTTATTGGAAAGATTGGTGGAAGTGACCTGGAATTCGAAACCCTTGTTGCTCATTTCGCCGAGGTTCTGATAGGAGGATGAGAATCCGGTTTTAGCAGGCGTCGGCACAGAGAGCAGCAGGTCCGTGGTGTATTTGTTGTAAATATTGAATTCAAATATCAGCCGGTTGTTGGCCACGCCGCCTTCGAGCCCTACATTCCATTGGCGCGTCGTTTCCCATTTCAGACCGCCATTACCCAACTGTGCCGGTGCTACGCCTGGCTTGTCGAGGTAATTATTCCCGCCCGACCAGAGACCCAGCGATGCAAAGTCAGGAATGCTTTGGTTACCAGTCCAGCCTATGCTCGCTTTGAGTTTGAGATCGTTCAGGAAAGCGAAATGATCTTTTACAAAACCTTCCTGACCGATGCGCCACGAAGCGCCCACCGACGGAAATGTGCCCCAGCGGTAGTCCGCGCCGAAGCGCGATGAAGCATCCGTGCGGACGTTCACATCCACGCTATACTTGTTATCAAAACTATAATTTGCACCTCCAAAATAAGAAAGTAGTCCCGAGTTCGTCACGCCGGTGGTGGTGCCGGTGGTAATCGCAGCTGCCGAAATGGTTGTGAATTGCGTGCCCGGGAAGTTCGTGCCCGTGATCACCGAACGCTGAAATTCGTTTTTCTGCAATGTGTTACCCAGGAACACCGACAGGAAATGACGCTCACCCAGCGGTGCATTGTAGTTCAAAAGCTGCTCGGCGATCCAGGTGCGGTCGAGCGTAGTGGCGTCCGTTGCGCTGCCGTTGGAAGCCTTTCCTTCGGTGAGGTTAGCATTGTAGTAGACCGCTTCCTTGTAATAATTGTCGTCCAGGCTCCATGAGCTTTTGAATGTCAGGTCGTCCGTCAGGTTCCATTTGAAATAACCGTTGGCGATCAAATGTTTTCCATACGCGTGATTATTGCTGTTTTCGAGCAACACATAAGGGTTATTGAATCGCTCGCCGCGGTTGTAGGAGCCATCGGCGGCGAAGATCGGCGTCAATGTGGGCGTATGTAAACCGGTATTCAGGATCCCGCCCGTATCCCCCGTGCGTGCGAGCTGGCGTTTGGTGGCGCTGTAAGAAGTGCTCACCCCTACCTGCACTTTGCTGTTGATATTATGGTCCACATTAATGCGGAAACCCAGCCGGCGGAAATCCTGTAATTTCAGGATGGAGTTCTGATTCGTAACCTCGCCGCCGAGGTAAAATTGCGTTTTTTCATTGCCGCCTGTTACGGACAAATTGTTGGATTGCTGAACAGCCGTGCGGAAAACGAGGCTCAACCGGTCGTAGGTTCCCTGGTCTTCGGGGTTACCCTGCCCTCCTTCGCTTACCGGCCGGAATGGCCGCGTCGCCGAAGGGTTTCCATCATTGATCCACTGCTCATTCATGATCTGCGCGTGTTGCGGGCCGGTGGTAAGGTCCCATAATTTGGGTGCCTTGGCAATGCCGAGGGAAGTGTTGAACGAAATCTTAGTCTTCCCACCTTTTGCACCGCGTTTGGTGGTGATCAGGATTACGCCATTGGCACCCCGCGCGCCGTAAATGGCTGTGGCATTAGCATCTTTAAGCACCTCAATGTTCTCGATATCAGCCGGGTTAATGTCGGCCAGCGGATTGGTCGTTTGCCCGCCGGTGCGTACGCCTTGTAACGACTGGCTGTTTATAAAAACACCGTCAATCACATACAAAGGATCATTTCCAGCATTGATAGACGTCGCCCCGCGCAAGCGTACAAGCACGCTCCCGCCTTCTACGCCCGAGTTGGAGGATATCTGGAGCCCCGGTGTCAGTCCCTGGATTTTTTCACTAAAACTAACCCCATGCTGGTTGGCGATCTCGCCGGATTTAATGTTGGAAACCGCACCGGTTCCGGCCCCTTTTTTCAGTTGGGTGTATCCTACCACCACAATTTCGTTCAGCTGCTTGTCCGAGGATTCGAGTTGCACTTCAAAGAATTTGCGGCCGGCGAGCGGGATTTCCTGCGTTTTGAAGCCTACGAACGAAAACACAAGTACCGGATTCTCTCCCGGCGCAGGCTCCGGCACATTTAATTGAAAACCGCCTTCCAGATTGGTGGATGTACCCGTGCTGGTGCCTTTTAAAACAATGTTCACCTCGGGAATGCCATCGCCCTTGTCGTCTGTGATCTTACCGGAAACCGATCTCTCGGTCTGCAATGCAAAAGTTAAGTCTGCCGAAATACTGTTGGCCGTCGGCAGCAGAAAAAGGGAAATAAAAATCAATGTGACGACTGGCACCTCATTAACGTAATACAATATACGCGAAAGCCATGCGTAGTAGTGTTTCATGGTAAAAGAGAATTAAATGAGTGATAAGTGGAGTGATTGGAGCAGACGATTTCTTCCGGAGACAAGGCGCCTCCGAAGAAATCAGAATGAAATAATGCGGTTATGGATTCAGGAATGGCATCTGCTATTCGTGATCGCCGTAGCGTTTCTCACCTGCGGAGACGGCCAGGGCAAGCTTATTTTGCTTGGGAGGAAGCGGACAGGTTGCAAAAGGCGAAAACGCACAGGGTGGATTAATGGATTTATTGAAGTCCAGCCAGGCTGTCCCGTCTTCTTCCACGGAAGTGTAGAGAAAACGTCCGGCGCCATATGTTTCCTTTTTATTGGTTTGGTCGGCGAAGATGATAAACAGATTTTTAGTCGATCCCACGGCGTCCAGACGGTATTCCTTGCCATTTACAGAAAAAATCAATGTTCCGGGAGATTCCTGATCTGCGGTGCGGCCGGTAATGTCTGTGATCGAAACTTTCTTACCGGTGGTGGCTTCAAAGCGTGCTTTGACGAGCCATTTTTCCTGAACAGGATAGCGCTCAATGCCTGTAAACCCTTTCAGATATTCGCTTTCGAGGTCGCGTAACCGCACCGCATATTTGTCGCCGCGCTTGATAATGAACCACCGCAACGACTTGTGTTTGAGCGTTACAGGCTTTTCATCCGGAAAAATATCCAGCTCCGTCACAGGCTCATCGCCATTGAAAACGGCTGCATCTGGACTTGCTTTGAGTATGACCTTTCCCTTATCCAGCCAGATTTCACCCAGGAAAGGGTTGCTTTTATCTGCCGGGAACACAACATTGTTCTTACTATCTCCGCCGAAAGTGTTCTTTCCTTCATCAAGCCAGAACAAACCGGCCAGATTGAGCCAGCCCGATTCCGCTTTGAGGCTTTCGATCCGTTTCTGATGCCATTGCTGGATCTGTTCTTCGTAAGCCGTGTCGTTGAATGTGAATGCAGGCAATAAGTAAATGCCAGCCAGCAAGAGTAAATAATAGGAGTACTTTTTCATCATTTTTTGGATAAATTAAAATGAACGCTAACGCCTGGCGCGCAATGACGTCCAGTCCGCTGGCAAAAACTAAATGGTGGCTGTGGTACAAATGTAAACAATCAGTTTAATCTATCAACTTAATAGAGTTATTTTTTTAAGATACCTTCGCTGACCAAAATACCCACTCATTAAAATGGAATTGGAATTTGATTAGAATGAGATTAGAACAACGTTTGGTGACTATCGGTGACTCGTTTCCAGTGTATAAATTTTTGGTATTATATCGTAAATGTGATGTACAACATAAAGAAAGTGATGGTTTTGGAATGGTTTTAGAGAATTGTGACATGCGTGTTTTCGTTATTAATCCGGTTCAGTGATATACTGTCCTTTACGGAAACCGTAAATAGCCGTCTCTATCACATTTGCATATTAATGGGTAAAAAATTTAAGGTCGAAGTGCCAACCCCCTGGCAAAGGCTCATGGGAATGCTTTATGTCGAACGCTCGACAATCAATTACATATTTATTTACGCCATCCTGATCGGCTTGATCGGACTCACACTTCCACTCGGGACTACGGCAGTTTTCAACCTGCTTTCCAATGGTGCATTATACAGTTCGACATACGTGCTGATCGGCGTTGTCCTGATCGGAATCATAGTCGGCGGGATTTTGCTCATCGGGCAGCTGACGTTGGTGGAACTCATCGAGCAAAAAATATTTACCAAAGCCACGCTCGAATTTGCTTACAGATTTCCGCGGATCAAAAAATCGGAGTTGGAGGGTGAAAGTCCGCCGGAACTGGTAAACCGATTTTTTGATGTAATTACCATTCAAAAGGGACTGACAAAACTTCTTGTGGATATTGTAGCAGCCGGTGTTCAGATTGCGCTGTCTGCGATTTTGCTTTCATTTTATCACCCCATATTTATGACTTTCGGACTGTTGACAGTGATGGCTACCATTTTGGTACTTTTCCTCTATTACAAAAGAGGCGTCCAAACCAGCATTGAGGAGTCGCATTATAAGTATGAAGTGGTGGCTTACCTCGAATCTGTGGCGGGTGACCTCGATCTTTACCGCGGACAACCCGACAAGATGAGACAAGTGATTGTGAATACCGACCGCATTACAGCAGACTATTTACAGGCAAGAAACGATCATTTCTGGGTGCTTCGCAAATTTTTTGCCAGCTCGGTTATCCTGAGAACCTTGCTGATGGGCGGTTTGCTTTTTTTAGGATCTTATTATGTAGTGCAAAGACAAATGACACTCGGGCAGTTTGTTGCCGCAGAAGTGATCATTGTACAGATCAGCTACGCCATTGAGAAATTTATGACCAGTCTGGATACCATTTTTGATATGGTGACGGGAAGCGAAAAAATTGCCGCTGTAACTGATCTGGAATTGGTAGAAAGTGAGGTGCACCATGGCTAGATATGGAATTGACGTCACCAGCCGGGTTGACTGGGAGGAACTCGGCGTGCTCTCAGACAAACAGATTTTGAAAACGCGCGGGCCAAGATTGCTCGGCCGCGTTATGCTGATCCTCCTGTTTTTGTTCATCATTGTGCTCTTTCTGCCCTGGCGGCAAACGATCCCCGGGCGTGGCACAGTAACAGCGTTGACCCCGGAAGACCGGCCGCAAACGGTTCAGAACCAGATCGGTGGCCGCATTGAGCATTGGGCCGTTCGCGAGGGGCAGCAGGTCCAGAAAGGAGATACGATACTGGTGCTTTCAGAAACAAGTCAGTCTTACTTTGATCCCAATCTGCCTCAGCGTTTGCAGGAACAACTGAGAGCAAAAGAAGGATCCGAGATTGCTGCAGCCCAAAAAATGGATGCTACCAACGACCAAATCGCTGCCATGACAAATGGCTTGAAATTTCAGCTGACGGCGGCAGAAAATAAGGTAGACCAGGCTGTCAATTATGTGCAGGCTGACAGCGCGGACCTGGTAGCAATCCAGAAGTTTTATGAAATCAGTAAATCCCGGCTCGAACGTTACGAAGCGGGTTATCGGAACGGCCTTTTTTCACTGACCGACATAGAAAGCCGCCGTTTGAAGTTACAGGAGGATAATGCCAAAGTGGTAAGCCAGGTCAACAAGCTGAATAACTCGCAGCAGTCGCTTCTGAATGCGCGCATTGAACTGGATAACATTCGCGCCAAATACATGGAATCCGTTGCCAAAGCACGTTCCGATTTAAGTTCTGCATTGTCCAGCCGGGTGAGCGCGCAGGGAGAAATTGCAAAGCTGCAGAATGAGATTTCCAATATTAACATTCGGCGCGGGCTGTATGTGGTGCGTGCCCCGCAGAGCGGCTTTGTGGTAAAAACACTGAAAGCCGGTATTGGTGAAAACATCAAGGAGGGTGAATCCATCGCCACGCTGCAACCCACGAAACCGAGCGTAGCGGTGGAATTATATGTGGATGCCATGGACGTGCCGCTAATCCTGGACAGCAGCGAGGTTCGCCTCCAGTTCGAAGGGTGGCCTTCCGTGCAATTTGCAGGCTGGCCATCGGTGGCGGTGGGCACATTTGCCGGCAAAGTGACGGTCATAGACCTGGTAAGCAGCAATAATGGTAAATATCGCATACTGGTAACCCCTTCAAATCCGGCACCTTACAATGACGAGCCGTGGCCGAAACAGCTGCGACAAGGCTCTGGCGTGTACGGGAGGGTGATCTTGCGCTCTGTGCCTATATGGTACGAAATATGGCGGTTATTGAACGGCTTCCCGCCCAGTCTGGAAAATGAGCCTGATAAAGCAGATGGTGGTGGAAAAAAGGATAAAGCGAACTAAAATGAACATGACAATAAGACGGGTCATGCTTGCACTTTGGCTAAGCCTCTTGCTGTTTGTCCAGAGTGTGTTTGCAAGCGTAACATCTGTCCCCGACTCTACAAAAATATTTTCGATAGCAGACCTGCGTGAGTTAGTGATGCAGAACAATCCGGTCGTTAAACAAGCCGGGTTACTGAGCGATGCCGCGCGGGCGAGGGTAACCCAGGCGCTTGGCAGTTTTGACCCAAACCTTAAAGCATCATTCGACCAGAAACAATTTGGTGGAAAAAATTACTATAACCATTGGACGAGTGAACTAAAAGTGCCATTGTGGCTGGCAGGAGCTGATTTAAAGATCGGGTTTGACAGAAATGTGGGCAGTTACACTAATCCAGAAACTACCACGCCGCTGACAGGTCTGGGTGGCGTGGGCATTAGTGTGCCGATTGGCCAGGGGCTGCTGATTGACGCTCGCCGAAATACCCTGCGTCAATCGCGCGTCATGGTAGCGTATGCCGAAGCAGAAAGGGTCAATGAGATCAACAAAGTTTGGTTTCAGGCTGTGAAAGATTACTGGAACTGGTTTTATGCGCATCAGCAATACCAGCTCATCCGTCGTGGCGTCGAGTTGGCAACCACGCGCTACACCGCCACGCGTAATCAGGCATTACTGGGCGAAAAGCCTGCAATTGACTCCGTAGAAGCATTTATTACGGTGCAGGAAAGATCGATCCAGCTGGCTAAGATTGAAATCGAGATCCAGAATTCCAGATTGCTTGTTTCCAATCACATCTGGGACGAAAAAGGAAATCCGCTCGAATTGCCGGAAGACGCCGTTCCCGTCAACGCCGACTCCGCTGTGGCTATTGTATCGGCCAACCACCTCGATGATTTGCTGAACCGTGCCGAAGACAACCACCCCAAGCTTCAAATGCTTCGCAATAAGGGAGTCCAGCTCGCTATTGAACGCAATTACCTGCGCGAAATGCTGAAACCAAAACTCAATGTCAGCGGCTCGCTGCTGACTACACGCAGGGATTTTAATTCTTATGTACCTGATTACTACGACATTGGATGGAATAACTATAAAGTCGGTTTTGATTTCTCGTTCCCGCTGTTCCTGCGCTCGGCACGGGGTAAACTGAGTGAGATCAAAGTGAAGCAAATGGACCTGAACCTCGATGTTCAAAACGAAGCACGAACCATTCAAACCAACATCCGCAGCTCGTTCAACAACCTGAAAGCATACCAGGCGCAACTCACTATCCAGACGCAAAGCATTGTGAATCAAAAATTCCTGGTTCGCGGTGAACTTCAAAAATTTGATCTGGGCGAAAGCACATTATTTCTAATCAACAGCCGCGAATCCAAGCTCATCGACATGATGATGAAACAAGCAGAACTTGTAACCAAATACCAGCAAGCCCTGGCAGACCTCTACTACGAAGCCGGGGTGAATCAGGATTGATTGGTTGTCGCTTATGCTCGCGCCCGGCTTACGCAAAAGGTTTTTCCCAAAAACTCCTGAACAAATTTCCTGGGTGTGGTAGCGAGGTAATACCTGAAGTCTTTAATGAGGTGACTCTGGTCGTGATAGCCGAACTGGGCGACGAGGGTTAGCCAGTCCACTTCGTCTTCTTGTTTTTGAATAAATTCGATAACCTGTTTGAAACGAAGCAAGCGGGTAAGTTCTTTGGTAGAAAATCCCATGTATTTTTTGAAACGCATTTGCACCATCCGCTCGGATAGATTGGCGTCAGCGGCAATTGCTTTTGAAGGTTTTGCAAAATCAATGTTGCTATCTTCAAAACCTGCCAGCAAGGGAATGCTTTCTTTTTCAGGTGCTTTGATAAATGCATGACCGTGTGCGATCAGCAACCCAATGCGGTCTTCGGTTGTGGGCATTCCTGCAAGTGCGTTCCATAACGCGTCGAATCCGGCAATGCCCAGCAACTGGTCGGGATCATAGATTTTTTCGGTTTCCATTTGTTCCGCCGGAATGTTGAAAAGCCTGTAAAAGCCATTGTGGTTGAATGTGATTACAATGATGTCCGTTTCCGGCAACACCTCGTAATGCAGCATTTTCCGCAACGGGCCCAGCATTACAACTTTTCTCGTTTCGTGCTCCTGAAACGCGCCATTACCAAACGACAATGGTAAAGGAACACCAAAATTAAATATCAGCATGATTTCTAAACTTGGCGACAAGTTCTGTGGCGTCCGTTCAAAATTGAGGTCTGTTTGAATACAGTAAAAGTGCTTGATCACGTCAGCCAATGCAGACGGAGCGTCAAAGTGCGTACCAATGGATCGCTTAGTCATTTCGTTTTCTTACAATTTTACCGACCATAGCTCGCTTAATTTTGACCTAAAATAAAACAAAAACTTTATCCAAAATGGCAACATCAGAATTAACAAAATTATTGGTAACCGGTGCAACGGGAACGATTGGAAAAGAATTATGCAAAATATTGTCAGCCAAAGGCGTACCCTACAAAGCCATGGTTCGTTCGGTCGCTCGTGCGCAGAACATGGACGATCTGGCCGGAGCCGAACTTGTAACCGGCGATTTCAATGATTCCGAATCATTAAAGTCAGCATTAACCGGAGTCGAACGGGCATTTTTGCTGACGAACTCATCGGAGCAGGCAGAACAGCAGCAGATTAGATTTGTTGACATAGCGCAAGAAGCTGGTGTTAAGCACATTGTTAAGCTGTCTCAATGGGCCGCAGACGCTGAGTCACCGGTGCGCTTTTTGCGTTACCATGCTGCGGTTGAAGCACATATCCACAAGTCAGGCATGCTATATACCTTCCTAAGACCCAACCTTTTCATGCAAGGACTGCTCGGTTTCCGGGATTCGATTCGTTTTCAGGGACAGTTTTACGGTGCCATTGGCGATGCTAAAATCAGCATTGTGGACGTACGTGACATAGCCGCCGCCGCAGCAGCAGCGCTCACCGATCCACGGCACGAAAATCAGGTTTATGCATTAACCGGTCCGGAAGCATTGTCGCACCACGAATTGGCGGATACGCTTTCTGCTGTCCTCGGCTACTCCGTTACATTTATAGACCTTACTTCTGAAATGCTTGAAGAAATGCTCTTGAAGGTCGGCTTCCCAACCTGGCAGGCTGAGGGACTTGTGGAAGACTATGCGCATTATAAGAAAGGCGAAGCTTCGGAAGTGGCTCCGGGCATTATGGATGCAACCGGAACAGCACCGCGCACATTTAGCGATTTTGCAAAAGATCACGCGGCGCTGTTCCGACCGTAGCGGTTGTGTGAATGCTGATGTATGTTTATAGAGCAGAAAAGTGAATTTTGGACCTCAATCACATACTGCTCATTATATTCCGAAGTTTTGTCAAGTGTCAATCGTTACCTTTGACGGACAAAACATTTTTGTATAGTCAGTTTGTATAGTCAGAATGAAATGGATCACCCGCGAACGCCCAAAAATTGACCGCATCGCCTGTCCCTGGCTGATCAAACGGTTCATTGATCCGGATGCACAGATCTTTTTCTTCCCATTTGATCAGGTTAAAGCCAAAGCAGCGGAACTGGGCGCTACGCCCTTCGATATTCCGGACACCGAATTTACTCATTATGAAGACCGCTGCACTTTCGACTTTTTTCTCGAAAGATATGAGATCGAAGATCCTGCATTAAAGGATATGGCTGTCATCATCCGCGGGGCTGATACTGACGACCATTCGCTGGCTGCTCAGTCATCCGGACTCTGGGCAATATCGGCTGGCCTCGCTTATAATATCAATGATGATCAGGAACTGCTTGAAAAAGGAATGCTGATTTATGATGCGCTTTATAGCTGGGCAACGCACCTTCAGAAACAAAAGCACACCCAAAACCCAACCGAGAAGCTGCTGCTGGCTGTTTTTAATACTTACCTGGATAAACAGAAATCTGAGCATCTTAAAACCCCTAAATGGGCAAAAGAACTCAAAGAAATCATTCAGGACCAGATCGATACCAACCTAAGTTTAAGCCTGAAAGAGATTTCGGAGGGTTTACAAATACATCCTTCCTACGTGTCCCGGGAGTTTTCGAAGTATTTCAGCAACCTGTCCTTTGGTGAATACATTCGCAAGCTGCGCATCGAAAAAGCCGTCGATTTGCTTGCAAACCCCGACCATACCTTATCCGAGATTGCTTATCTGACAGGGTTCTCAGATCAAAGCCATTTCAACAGGATCTTCAAAGCTCAAACGGGACAAAATCCGTCGGATTTCCGGAAAAATTTGCCAAAAAAGTAATCTCCGTACAAATCCGTCATTTCCATTCTATCATTTGGTCACTGGCTGCGCTAGTATTGCATTGTAAAGCAAATACGAGTGTAAACTTAGAGACATTCATGTCTTCGAAGAAAAAACATGTATGGAAACCCTGACGCAGCCACAAACAACTAAATACAGCCTGGCGGAGCTGACCAGCTATTTTCTGAAACTCGGTACGCTGGGCTTTGGCGGTCCCGTTGCCCTGATCGGCTACATGCACCGCGATTTGGTGGAAGACAAAAGGTGGATTAGTGAAGATGAATACCGCGAGGGCCTGGCCCTTGCCCAACTGGCTCCTGGCCCGCTTGCTGCCCAGCTCGGCATTTACCTGGGCTATGTGCATCACGGGATTTGGGGCGCTACCCTTACCGGACTTGCCTTTGTGCTACCGTCCTTTGTCATGGTAGTTTTGTTGGGGATGGCTTACAAACTTTACGGCGGGCTTCCCTGGATGCAATCTGTGTTTTATGGCGTTGGCGCAGCGGTGATCGGTATCATTACGCTAAGTTGTTACAAACTCACTATCAAATCAATCAGTAAAATAGAGCTACAAGCGATCAAAAGCAGATGGATCCTCTGGATTTTCTTTTTTACAATGGCCCTCGTTACTGCGATCACGCAGCGGGAAGAAGTGTGGCTTTTCATTCTTCTGGGCTTCATTTATATGGTCGTGAAAGCGCCGCCCGAATGGCTGCAGCGAAGGGATACATCTTTGTCTGTCATCCTCCTGGCTGGCACGGGCTTCTGGCAATATGAGCCTGGCGAGCTCGTCAAACTCGGATTATTTTTCACTCAGGCAGGCGCCTTTGTTTTTGGAAGCGGCCTGGCAATTATTCCATTTTTGCAGGCAGGTGTCGTTGGCGAAATGGGATGGCTCAATGAGCAGCAGTTCCTGGATTCCGTAGCGGTTGCCATGATCACGCCCGGACCGGTTGTGATAACCGTTGGCTTTATCGGCTTCCTGGTTTCCGGGTTTGCCGGGGCGGCTGTCGCTGCCTTGGGCGTCTTTCTTCCCTGCTTTGTTTTCACAGTTTTGCCCGCACCTTACTTCAAAAAAATCTCCAAGAATGCCAGTATCAAAGCATTTGTCGATGGGATTACAGCGGCTGTGGTCGGCGCGCTGGTCGGGTCGGTCATTGTAATTGCGACCCGCTCAATTGTTGATATTGCATCGGCCATCCTCGCAGTTGTGACCATACTTGCACTTATTTATTTTAAGAAACTGCAAGAACCTTACATTATCGTGGCTGCGGCGCTCATTGGTTTTTGCCTGAAAACGTACCTATAAATTCTGATTAATTGCTTTTATGAAAAGATTAGCTTTACTACTGCTTGTCCTGTTTTCAGTTCCGTCCCAAGCACAAAAACAAGTCAATAAGCTCAATGGCGTGTGGTTAGGTTATTTCAACCAGACCAGAATAACAGATAAATGGGGTATCTGGCTGGATTTGCATGCAAGAAGAACTGATTTTTTAGACCGCTGGTCCACACAGATCATTCGGCCAGGAATTACTTATTATGCCAACGACCACCTCAGGTTCACGGCCGGTTATGCCTATGCGCGCAGCTATCCCGCGGCTGGCCTGCACACTGTTCGGCCCGAGAACAGGCTTTGGCAGCAGGTGCTTTGGACGAGCCGTCAGAAGCGGCTGCAAACCCAGCAGTGGATCCGGGTGGAAGAGCGATTTAACCGCAAGATTGCCAATGACGCTTTGCAGGAAGGTTACAATTTCAACTTCCGGTTCAGGTATCTGCTCAATCTGATGGTTCCCCTAAACAGTGATTTCATCGAGCCGGGGACAGTGTTCTTTGCATTCAATGATGAAATTCATATCAATGCCGGCAAGCAGATTACTTATAATCTTTTTGACCAGAACCGCCTTTTCGTGGGCCTGGGTTACCAGTTTACCAAAGGGCTCAATTTACAAGTCGGTTATATGAACCAGTTTCAGCAACTTCCTTCCGGCAACCATTTTAACAGCAACAATGTGCTAAGGATTTTTGTGTTTCACAACCTGGATATCCGGGCCAAAAAGTAATAGTTTTCCCCTTTGCTATGCTCGACGGTCGGCTAAATTGGAAAGGGCTCTCTTATTTACCAATCCAGGGATTTCATTGATGCCTCTAAAAATGGCTTTTCCTTGATTCGCTCCCGTAGTCACCATTTCATCTGCCCCGGCAGAAGGGCCTCCAATCCTGAGAACTGCATCACATTTAGCAATTAGATCAACAGCCACAGGATGAAAGATCCTATTGAATATTTCGTCCCCCATGGTTTGCGAACCTGCGGCTTCGATCAATGGCAATGCAAACCATTCCCCCATTACCGGTAGGTGGCCTTTATTATAAACCTCCAAAGCCGCCTTTGTCATAGCATCTACATTTGCCTCAATCAGCTCCGGATTATCACCTGTTCCCGAACGATAAGGGCCGGCTACTAAGATCATCATTTGATTCATACCTCTGTTATTATGTTAATTAATATGTGTTTCTCATGAAAATGTGAGCAGAAAATCCAGTTCGGCCGCTGACCAGGCCCGGCTAACCAGATCAATAGCCGTTCACGAACTTCCCTATTATCTTTTCCCTATCCGATAACTCGACGCCTAATTCTGATTACTTTTGCGCAAGTTAGATCATTTCTGATCAATACCTATAAGTGCTTTGAAATAAAACTGATAAAATCCATAGCAATGCAGCAATACCAACTGGCCCAAATTAATGTGGCCAAGATGAAGGGAATTGATATCAATGATCCTGTGATGAAAGAGTTTGTAGACAATCTCGATGCAGTTAATGCACTTGCAGAAGTAAGTGAAGGTTTTGTGTGGCGTTTGAAAGCAGAGAATAACAACGCAACCGGGCTTGATCCCTTTCAAGACCTGACCATTATCACCAATGTTTCTGTTTGGCGGGATATACCGACTTTACAGGCATTTACCTACCGCTCTTTTCATGCTGAATTTTTAAAAAGACGGCGCGAGTGGTTTTTGAACTACGGAAAGGTATCCATGGCAATGTGGTGGGTTCCCGCAGGAGCATTGACTACGATGGAACAAGCCATTGAGCGGCTTGATTATCTGACGACAAATGGCCCTTCTTTTTATGCTTTTAGCTTTAAACATCCCTTTCCAGCACCATTATACGGCGCTGAACAGATCGTACTGAGTAGTAGTTATCCCAGTCAATGCTGACCGACATTCCCCCTGCATATGTCCGGTTTTGCCTGCCTGGCAGAGATATCATTTGAATAACTTTGATGGGTTGATAATTAAAGTCTGATTTCAAACTATAAAAGCTTATGGCAAATCGCATTATATTCTTTCACGGTGGCGGGTCGAAAGAAGATTATGACGCCGACAAAAAACTGGTCGAATCACTGGAAGACAGCCTGGGGGCTCCCTACTCCATCCATTATCCTTTCTTACCCAATGACGGATCACCGGATCTGGGGAGGCGAAACCAAATTAAGGAAGCAATTTCAGAAAGTGAAGATGGGGTCATCTTAGTTGCCCACTCCCTAGGTGCGTCCATGTTACTGGCATGCCTTTCCGAATTCAACATTGAGCGAAGGATTGCAGGCATTTTTCTGATTGCGACACCTTTCTGGGCAGGAAGCGAAGACTGGGTGGTGCCTTTTAAATTGCGTCAGGACTTTGCAGAAACAATCGATAAGAATATTCCGCTCTTCTTGTATCATTGCCAGGACGATGAGGAAGTTCCGTTTATTCAACTTGCTAATTATCAGCGGGAACTTCCATGGGCGACATTCCGAGAAATTCCATCCGGAGGGCACCAGTTGAATAATGACCTTCATGTCGTAGCAAAAGATCTTCTATCGCTCAAACTGGCGTAATCAGGCATATATCCGATAGCGACTATTAGCAAATTGCTTCGCAGGAAAAGTAATGCCTTACGTTTAGCGATTTTAACCCTCCCTTCACCGATTATCTCAGGCTTGCTGCCCGAACCAGATTTAGTTTTGATCATTCGAATGTGGGAAACATTCATTGAAACCAAATCATTTTAAAATCGGGCAATCATGAAAACAAACCATTTATTAGCCAAGACAACAATTGCATTGTGTGCGACACTTTATCTTACTTCGTGCCAGGAAATGGAGCCTGAAAAAGCGGTAGGCGCGTCGGCAGAAGCGAAAGTGAATGTCGTGGCGCCGGAAACGGCTTATCCCGGAGAAGATGGCATCACAAAACGAGGAAAGCTTTTTGGCAAAGAAATAACCTATTCAGAAATCGATGGAAAGGCGGTTTTCGAAGGCGATATCATCCTGACACCGGAACAACTGGGCCAAAACACTGGTGCAAGGACCCAGGCTTTCACCAAGATACATTCACTCTGGCCCAACAACTTCATCCAGTATATCGTGGACCCAAGCATTTCGGATGACAGTGCCATTCTCGCAGCGATTGCTGATGTGGAAGCTGCTACGCCATTGCGTTTTATACGTCGTCGTTCTCTTGCTGAGATTCCGGGTTATCAATTTGCACAGACAAGTTATGTGACATTTACACGCAGCCGGGGCTACTCATCTTCTATTGGCCGCATAGGCGGCCAGCAGTTTATAGGGATTCCGTTTTTCCCGACCAAAGGTGGTATTCTGCATGAGATCGGACACACAGCGGGCCTGCTGCACGAGCATACACGCTACGACCGGAACGCTAATGTTAAGGTTAATCTCAACAATGTTGCCGAAGCCGCAAAACCGAACTTTACAATCCTCGATAATGAGGGATATGACAACAGAAAATACGGCTCCTTCGATTTCGGCTCTATTATGATGCTCGACTCGTACGCATACTCACAAAACGGCCAGCCTGTCATGACAACGCTGGATAACAAGGCATTTACCGTGCAGCGAAGCCAACTGTCAGTAGGCGATGCCCAGTGCATTACTGCTATGTATTCCAATGTGTTTGCTGTTACGCCTACCGGCATTCTGGCGGGAGACGCGGCAACGGGCAAAAATGCACCATTGGCAACGCTTTACACCGGAGCAGGTGAGATTTATGCGTTGAAAGATCAATTCTTTCTGTCACAAGGCAATAAGGTGACGCAGATCAGATCGAAATCTGGCTGGGCTTATAATGTAACATCAGGCACAGGACCCGTAAATGGCATGACTTACTACAAAGGAAATATATTCACATTGCAAGATGGGAGCGTATGGAAAACCGAAGCTACAAATTGTGTTAGACAGCAATACACAGGGCCATTTTTCACCGGCGGAACCGCATTGGCCTACGCATTCGGGCTTCCCTACGCGGTGGTTGGCGACAGGCTCCACATTATTTCAATTGATGGTAAAAACAATAGTGTCATGGCATACGGATACAGCGGGGTTACCGAAATGGTGGGCTGGAAAGCCTGGCTTTATGTCATCAAACCGAGCGGCAAGCTCTATAAAGTAAACCCGACCAACGGCGACATTGTCCAACACGGAACCACAACTTTTTCGTCCAATGCCCAATTGACATGCACGGGTAAAAATCTGCTGGTTGTTAGCCAGGGCACATTATACAGCGTAGATGAAGCAGGGATTACAAAACCAATTTCAGGCGGCTGGGCCAATGTAACCGATATTTCAGCCGTCAATTCAGAAGATCAACCTTAATGTCTACATAGCAAATGACAAAAATCTCTGCACACTTTTCATTGTGCAGAGATTTTTTTTGCTAGCGATCCACACACGAATGCGCCTTTTGCTAACCTTATAATTGTATGAAAACAGAATAAGCTGGCATCCTGATTTGATCGACGAACATTATTCATTAATGGCCAGTATTATGATGGTGAAACGATGCATCAAACGGCACTTCTGTTACCATATTCATTCTGTCCAGGTGCGATTCCGCATTTTATCATGGAAAAACGGCAGCTCGCTGGGAAGTTATGAATTCGATCTGCTGATCCTTTCCGGGCCTGGCGTCACCGGGCTTAAAGCCTTCCCCGGTTTTGAAATCATAGTCAAATGCCAATCCTGACACATTTCTATGAGCAACATTCACGTGCTCTACGGAATAAATCTCGGCATTTATATTGGTCCCATACCATTGCGGCATTGGTTTTTGTTTCCAGGTTACCAGGGTATACTGTGCTCCTGGGCTTAGTTTGAGCAAAGAATCCTGAGCCGTTTGCAGCGCAATGTCATTGCCGTAAAGCATTGCAATCGTGCCTTTCTTGTTATTAATGATGGATTTGATCACCTTTTCATTTCCCGCATCGTACAGGTATTCAGGTGCAAGATCGGCAGTGTTGCGATCGTTGCAGGACATTACAAAAAGTGCCAGCGCTGTGATATATAGTGAAATAGTTGACTTCATTTTGGTGCTATTTATTTGGTCGGAATGTTGAATACAAAATCGTTTTCAGGTGCAAGCAGCCGGTGGCAATTCGCGCAAGTCTGTTCAAAAAGGACCGTTTTGCCTGCTGGTTTCAGATCGAGTCCGTCAAATTTCGCAAATCCCCAGCCTTCGGTTGAGCTGTATTTTTTGCTGTCTTTGATCATAAACTGTGCATTTTGAAAATTGCCTGGCAGCACATTGCCGTCTTTATCCTCCGCCTGTTTACCCCAAACGACCTTTACCACCCTGGATCCGTCGGGGAAAGGAAGTTGATGGTTTTTAAGAGCCTTCACCAAAACATCATTTCCGTAAACGATCCGCATGCTGCCCCCGTCAAACTTATCGGTCACGCTGATGATCTTCCAGTTTTTGTACTCCGCAGAATAGGGAATGCCATTCAAGGAGACCGGCGTTTTTTGAGTCAAAAATTTATCATTTGTTAAAGATCGGGCAACGATCCTGGCGGTGTCCACTTTATGCCTTCCCGGAAGTGTATTGACATATTGTTTCAAAACCGTCAGTTCGGATGCAGACACTTTGCTGCCGGGATGTGCCAGCTGATAACGTTGTAGAGGCATTTTCTGCTGATCGATTGCGTTCACCATTTCCCAAAGCAACAACTCCTGCACAGCAGGCGGGTTTCTGTCCCATTCCGAAAAATTAAACCGCGACCGCGCCTCATTCACATCATGCGCCACCAGGAAGGATGCTGGGGCGATCCTATCAAACCATTCTACTTTGGCTTCATTGGAATGGCAGTCATAACAAGCCCGCTCCAAGATCTGCTTTACCTCCTTTGGAACCACAATTTCGCTGGTCACCGGCGGATTTTTAATGGCTGGAGAGCCGATTTGCAATGCTACAAAAATGATGATGAGCACGATCGCCGCACTTTTGTAAAATGTTAACCCTGGCTTTTTCATTCTGTATAATATCTGATTCTCATAGCTCAAATATAGCTCTGTTCATCCCTGTTTCCGAGCAACAGGCCCTCGTACCAGGCAAACTTGACCGTAAACCAGACATCGACGAAGGCGAACCGGACAGTAAACGGCACCGAGTGTGACAGGTGATCCGCTTTCAACCCTAACAATGCGGGATAATAGGGTTAACTTAGAAGAAATCAACTCCGCACTTTATGAAGATTTCGTTTGTAGGCACATTCCCGCCACGGGAATGCGGAATTGGCACCTTTACCAAAAATCTGTATGATGCTGTCAACTCCGCACCAGGGGCAGATGGCCCAAATACTGCGCTAGTGGTAGCGATGGATGACAACGGGCAGCATTATGACTATCCAAAAGAGGTGAAACTGACCATCCGGCAAGAAGAACAAGCTGATTACCTGGAAGCCGCAAGTTTTATCAATATCAGCGGGGCCGACATCTGCGTTTTGCAGCATGAGTTCGGGATTTTCGGGGGGCAAAACGGCATTTATATACTCCCGTTCCTTTACCGTCTGAAAATTCCGTTGATCGTCACTTTGCACACAGTGCTGAAAAACCCTTCCTATAATGAGCGGGCTGTGATGATTGAGATCTGCAAAATCGCCCAAAGGGTCGTCGTAATGACCAGGAAGGCGGTTGATATGCTGATGGAAGAATATGGTGTTGCCGAAAGTAAAATCGAGCAAATTGCGCACGGCGTTCCGGATATACAATTTGACCAACAGTCTGTCAAAAAAGAATTCAAGCTTCTATCCAGAAAAGTCCTTCTCACATTTGGATTTATCGGGAGAAACAAAGGCATTGAAATTGCGCTGAAAGCCCTGCCTGCGGTGGTTGCAAAGTATCCGCAGCTGGTTTATATCGTTCTAGGCAAAACGCACCCGAACGTGATCCGGCATTCAGGTGAAGAATACCGGATTTTCCTGCTAGGATTGGTTAAAAAGCTAGGCATTGAAAAGCATGTCATTTTCATGAACGAGTTTGTTGACCAGACTGAGCTTTTTAAATATCTCTCCGCCTCTGACATTTACATTACACCTTACACCAATGAGGCACAGATCACAAGCGGAACATTGTCCTATGCCATTGGTGCAGGATCTGCCGTGATTTCTACGCCCTACTGGCATGCTGCCGAATTGCTTTCCGAAGGCCGCGGCAGATTGTTTCCGTTCAACGATGTCCAGGCTCTAAGTGAAGTATTTCTTGATTTGCTTGATCACCCGGATACAATGATGCAATTGCGTAGTAACGCATTTAATTACGGACGAGAGATTACCTGGCCCAAGATCGGTGCAAAATATGCGAAGCTTGCTGAAAAAATTGTGTCGGAACAGCCGGATGTGCAGGCAGAAACGGAAACAATCCTGGATTTGCTGGCCTTGCCTCCATTTTTGCTGGACCATGTACAACGGCTCACCGACGATACGGGAATCATTCAACACGCCAAATACGGCATTCCGAATTTGAAAGAAGGTTATTGCCTGGATGATAATGCGAGGGCGCTTTTGATGGTGCTGATGACCTATAAAAGGAATAAAAACCCGCTGGCACTCAAATTATCCCCTACTTACCTGAGCTATATCAATTACATGCAAAACCCGGACGGCGCGTTCCGGAATTTCCTGAGTTTCAACCGTAATTTCCTGGATGAAGTGGGTTCAGAAGATTCGTTTGGCAGGACAATATGGGCATTGGGCTATCTGTTAGGAAATGCACCTAATGACGCTTATTATCAAACCGGGCGGGATATTTTCTTTGACGCTTCACCCAATTTCGTGAAGCTGCAATCCATCCGGAGCATTGCCAACACCATCGTAGGCATATGTCATTATCTGAAAAGCAACTCAGGGGACGAAGGAATGATTGAGGTTTTGCGGCAGTTGACAAACCGGCTCATGGTGGATTATGAACTGAACCGGACGGATGACTGGCATTGGTATGAATCGCTTCTGGCTTATGATAATGCTTTTTTGCCTCTCGCAATGCTGCACGCTGCCGAGTTTTTGAATGATGAAAGAGTCAATCAAATTGCTTTGGAGAGCATGGAATTTCTTTCGAAAATCACTTTAAACAACGGCTATCTTTCTATTGTAGGTAATGAAAAGTGGTATCTTAAAGATGGCGAAAGTTCAATGTTTGCCCAGCAGCCACTGGATGCATTGGCTATGGTGCTCATGTTCCACCAGGCGTTCCGGCTGACGAGCGATCCCGCTTATGTCCAACAGCTTAATACATGTTTTATGTGGTTTTTAGGTGAAAACGATCTCCGTATCAGTCTTTATGACTTTGAAACCAAGGGCTGCTGTGATGGTCTGGAAAGATATGGCGTAAACAGGAACCAGGGAGCAGAGAGCACATTGGCTTATTTGATTTCTCATCTAAGCGTTTTGGAAGCATTTGAAGAGCTGACCAAGTTAAAAGCGGCTCACCCATGAGAGTCGCGATCTTATCATCCATTGCCTGGCGCACGCCGCCACGCAATTACGGGCCCTGGGAGCAAGTTGCGTCCCATCTGGCAGAAGGTTTGGTAGCAAAAGGAATCAATGTAACATTATTTGCTACTGCCGATTCAGTTACCAAAGGGAAATTGGATGCTACTTGTCCTGTCCCTTATGCGGAAGATCAGAACGTTGACCCTAAGGTGGTTGAATGCTTGCATATCAGTAATGTAATGGAAAAAGCAGATCAATTTGATTTAATTCACAATCATTTTGATTTCCTGCCACTGACGTATTCCAGGCTGATCAAAACGCCAATGTTGACTACTATACACGGTTTTTCGTCGGACAAGATCAGGGAGGTTTACCGGAAATATAATGATGACACACATTACGTTTCAATCAGTAATGCGGATCGGGATGAGACTCTGAGTTATACGGCCACGGTCTATAATGGTATCGACGAAGAAGCATTTCCCTACATTACTTTTCCGAACGATTATCTGCTTTTTTTTGGAAGGATCCACCCCGACAAAGGTGCAAGTGAAGCTATTCAGATCGCTCGGAAAAGTGGAAGGAAGCTTCTTATAGCAGGATTGGTCCAGGATGAGGGGTATTTCAAGCGAGAAGTGGAGCCGCATATCGACTCTGAAAATGTCTTTTATTGCGGGAATGTCGGGCCAGAAAGGAGGAGCACGCTGCTCGGCATGGCTTATGCAATGCTGCATCCAATCAGTTTTGAAGAACCTTTTGGACTCAGTGTGGCTGAGTCGATGCTTTGCGGAACGCCCGTAATCGCTTTTAATCGCGGATCAATGTCCGAATTGATCAAGCACGGTCAAACAGGATTTTTAGTAAGTACGGTGTCCGAGGCAGTAGAGGCCGTGGGGCTTGTAAAAACGATTAACAGAAAGGACTGCGCCGAATGGGCACAGTCCATGTTTACCAAGGATAAGATGGTGGATGGCTATCTAGCGGTTTATGAATCAATTTTAAACAGATAATCCCGCATTTTGTGTCAGCTCTTTTAATAAATCTTTAAGATCCACAACTACATAAGTCGATGCGTAATCTGACATCGCGTATGGAATAATCAGGCTCTCGTTGTGAATAAGCGCGCCGCAGGAATACACGACATTAGGAACATAGCCTTCCCGTTCCTTGCGATTTGGGATCAACAATGGCTGGCTCAGTCTTCCAATTTCTTTTTCAGGATTATCCAGCTCAAAAAGGGACGCTCCCAGAACGTATTCACGCATAGGACCAACGCCATGGGTCAGGACCAGCCAGCCAGCCTCTGTCTCCAACGGCGATCCGCAGTTTCCAATCTGCACGAATTCCCAGGGGAATTTGGGCGACTGGATCATGGTCGCCTGTCTCCAAACACTGATGTTGTCAGAAAAAGCAATGTAATTATTAACCCCGTCGATCCGGCAAAGCATGGCGTATTTGCCATTGATTTTCCTGGGAAAAAGCGCCATGCCTTTATTTTGAGCGATTTCGCCATGAATGGGCAACACTTTGAAGTGATAAAAATCCTTTGTCATCAGGATTTTGGGCAGGATCGAAATTCCGTCATATGCGGTGTAAGTTGCATAGTACACCGGCTCGTTGTCTCCCTGCATGAATTTAACAAACCGGGCATCTTCAATGCCCCGTTTTTCTGTGTCAGCAATGGGAAAGATCACGCGTTCGGAAATATCAGTGTCCAGGGAAAAATCCATTTCGTAATGCGATGATGCCAGCCACATCATTTCCCTCAGAAAAATGCGGCTAGGCTCGTCCATTTCAATGACCCTGTTTGTTTCATCGACGTAGCGTTTCAACTCCTCATATGTAAAGGTTTCGGTCAGTTTTTGTTCAATAACCGGGTAAGCAGCGTTTTCCAGGTTCTGCATTTCGCCCAGTTTTGCCAGGAAAGTCTTCTTTTTGTACACATGGTTACGCACATGTGCAGGCGAATCAAGCATTCGGCCAGGAGGCTCGACAGTGATCAGGTTATCCCGGTCAATGATGGCCGATCTGAAAACAATCGAAGAAATATGGCCCTCGCCCGTTGCCCGGAAAC
Organism: Dyadobacter chenhuakuii; assembly: GCF_023821985.2. Classification (NCBI taxonomy): domain Bacteria; kingdom Pseudomonadati; phylum Bacteroidota; class Cytophagia; order Cytophagales; family Spirosomataceae; genus Dyadobacter; species Dyadobacter chenhuakuii. Next base: position 2,118,063 of record NZ_CP098805.1, read on the forward strand.
TCAGGATAACCCTGCGCTCCCCAAAACCTATCCGTGACTGGTCCGGATCTTCAACAATCGATGGATTAAAGAAGGCAGCAGCTTCAATAGAATATTCCATTGTAAAAAAAGAACCTATCAACATTTCCGCTGTGGTTCCTAATTGTTTCAAATCAATGTCCATCGAGCTGAGCACGTGGTGGAGCCGGTGAAAATGCCGTTCAAAAATTCTCAGAATATTGCGGTGCCGCTTGGCATATTTGCGCAGGACATTGCTTAACTCCTGTTTTTGCTGCTCCTGGGAAAGGTTCAGGATCATTGTGATCAATTGCCTGGCCCTTTCTTCACTGCTAAACATAAAACGGGCAATTACGCGGCTTGAATCTGGTTGAAAGACAATGTCCTTCCTGGTTATGTTGATTGACATTTGAAGTTTTGCAGCAAGGTGAGCCTTTAATCCGGAATGTCAATGCCTTTGTCCAAAGTCCATCCCTGAGGCCCCTCGCAGGAGTCCCGCGACTAATGGTGTTGAATGTCCATTATTAAAGGGTATCTTACATAAAACGAAAAGATCATGTCAAAGAAAAGGTTGCATTCTTTTGCTTGCTATAAAATTTAATGTTTTGCCAAAATGAATAAAGGTGGCGATATCATCATTATTGAAGATGATCCAGATGACCAACTGTTAATTGAACAAGCTTTTCAAGAGCTGGGTTATGCAAACAAAAGAATTTATTTTCCCGACGGGCTCGAGGCGTTGGCATATTTAAATAGTGAAACACCGTTGCCATTTATCATCTTATCTGATATCAACCTCCCCAGGTTGGATGGGATCCAACTAAGAAGAAGGTTGCGAGAGAATGCATCGCTAAACTTAAAGTGCATCCCCTATTTGTTCTTTACGACTGCGCTGAATCAGGATGTGGTCATTGAAGCTTACAGCACATCAGCGCAGGGTTTCTTTGTAAAACCGTCAGACTTCAATGAAATCAAACAAACTTTGAAATCCATCGTCGAATACTGGAAGCGATGTGCCGCTCCGAATAATTTTAAGTCGTAATCAGATAGTATTCATCAATCTGGTTCCAGGAATAGCTGTAAGTAATTCCGGATACTTCCTGTACAAAGTCACCGGTTTCACCATCTGTAAAGCCAACGCGCCAGTTGGTTGTATTTTTGATCCTGAATTTTAGTGTCGAATTTGACGGCGGGAGATCCTTTTTTCCTAATATCTTGATTTTCATATGCTAAGGTAGCCTTATTCAGGCGCAAAACCTTCTTATATTCCGTATAGTTTGTCCGTTATGGTTACTTTTCCGGGATCAACGGTATAATGCAGTTTTGCGCCATTCGTCTTTTGCTACGCGCCTGAAAAGCGCTGAAAATAGTGTGAGAGCCAGCATGCTGGATTTCGTTTCATTTAATTCCAGTCGTTGGTAATGTCTTTCGCGACTAGCGGATTGGTGTTTTTCTCAGTTAAGGGAATAGGAAATAATACGTGTTTGTCCTGGAAGAAAGACTGACTTGACGCCGGATACTTCGCTTTCTTTTCAGCATTCAAGGTTTCTTTGGCAATGCCCCAGCGGATGAGGTCAAACCAGCGCACTTGCTCACCGACGAGTTCCAGTTGGCGTTCCAACATGAGCTTTTTCATTGCCTCGTCCTTGCTACCCAGCGCAGTGTAGGCAAATGCGCCGGAGCGGGCGCGCACTTTGTTGATCAATGGCAAAGCTTCACCTATTTTTCCGACCTGGATCTGCGCTTCGGCGAGCATCAGCAGTACATCGGCATAGCGGATGATCTGGGAATTGATGTCCGATTGGGGTAGTTCGCCTTTTTCCTTGTATTCGTAAGGTTCGTATTTCCTCCACCGGTAGCCATTGCCATTCTCTGCGAACGGATACGTTTTTACCCCGGCAGCGCATTTGTCGCAATAGGTTACGTCGCCTCCGCTGGCTTTATCTCCGTAGAATGTGTTTTGGGCTCTCGGATCGACATAAGCCTTGCCGGCTTCATCTTTATAAGTGAATGCTTTCACGGCTGCGTCTGAGATAAACACGTTTCGCCAGTCGTTCCAGCCGTATTCCATGGCGCGGCCGGTCAATGTATTTTTACCGCTTCCCGATCCTTCCTGAGATCCAAACATATAGTATGGACTTCCTTCGGCCCAGCCCCCCCATTCTTTGTGCGGAACGTCGAAAACCGATTCTGCGTTTTTCACAGGCGATTTAGTGAAGAGCTCGTCGAGGTTTTTGACCAGATCATACGTGTAAGGCGCCTTGGTCAGTAGCTCAAATTGCGCGGCAGCTTCGGCGTATTTCTTTTGGTATAAATAGGTTTTGCCCAATAATGCAATGGCCGCACCTTTGGTAACCCGGCCCAGGTCGCCCGCACTGGCGTACGTGACAGGCAGTCCGCTGATTGCATTGGTGAGATCCGATTCAACCATTTTCCAGCTTTCCTCAGTACTCGCCCTTGGAAGATAAAATTCGTCGTTACCACTGTAATCCTTGCGGATCGGCACCCTGCCCCAAAGCGTTACAAGCAAAAACTCAGCATAAGCCTTCAAAAAATAGGCTTCGGACACATATTGGGCCAGTTTTAACTTCTCTGCATCGTTTGCAGGTGTTATTTTCGCAGCTTTATCGATCACCAGATTCGCCCGGAAAGTCATTTTGTAAGTGGTAGACCAAAGGTCATTGATCTGCGCATGATTGGGTGCATAACTGTAATCGTGCAGCTGCAAAACGTCCCCCAGCAACGGCGCATCTGCCTCGGCTTCATTCCCGGTAAGATCCATTAAATAATAGAAATCCCTGGAATACAACCCCTTGTAAAGTAGCAGCCCATAAGTCGCTGTAACAGCTTCTGAAATCGTGGCGGGCGTTGTGAAGTAAGTATCGTCGTTGTAGCTCGACTGATTTTTGACATTATCCAGTGAGTTGTCGCAGCCGGCAAGGGTAAGGCAGGCCAGCGTTCCCAGCGAAAGTATTTGCTTTTTCATCATGATGAAAATGAATTTGAATAGAGAAAATTAAAACCCGACCTGCAATCCGACGAGGAACGTCCTCGGCTGTGGATACTGACCTGTATCGACGCCTTTGGTGAAAATAAAAGACTTGGCATCGTTCACACTCGCGCTTACTTCGGGATCATATCCTTTGTATTTGGTCAATGTGAGCAGGTTCATCGCGGTGGCATAAATGCGGAAGCTCGAAAACACTTTTCCGCCTGTGGAATTCAAAATTGTTTTCGGGACCGAGAATCCAAGGGTGAGGTTGCGCAACCGCATGAACGAGCCGTTTTCCAGAAAGCGGTCGGAAGCACGCAGGTTGGAAGGTGTATTCTGGCCGGATCTTGGCATATCGGTAACGTCTCCATCCTTTTTCCAGGCATTGAGTACAGCCGTTGAAGAGTTGAATGGGCGCGTTGTGCCTTCTGTCCAGTAACGCAATGCATTGTAAACTTTCACATCGCCGATCCCCGCCAAACCCATCGAAAGGTCAAAAGCTTTGTAGGATAAATTGACCGAGCCACCATAAGTCCAGACGGGGATCGCCGAGCCGAGGAACGACTGGTCTGCATCGGTAATGCGTCCGTCGCCATTCAGATCTTGATAAACAATGTCACCCGCCTTTAAACCGTCCTGATAACTTGCAAACCCCTTCGCAACCGCCTGCTCATTATACCTGGCCACATCCGCAGCGCTGGACACCACATGATCCACCTTGTATCCGTAGAATGAACCAATCGCCGCGCCTACATCCGTTTTGGTGATATTAATTCCACCATTGGTGCTGCCACTCACGATCGGCGCGCCATTGCCAAGTGACACTACATTGTTCTTATTATAACCCGTATTGGCCGAAATGCTGTAACTGAAATCTCCTGACTGCCCTGCATAAGATAATGCGGCTTCAAAACCTTTATTAACTGCATTAGCCGCATTCTGAACCATGCTCGCATCATTATAAACATCTCCCAAACCTGTGGAAACGGGCAGTTTCACATCCAGCAGTAAATCCTTGCTATCGCGTTTGTAGTAATCCAGACTCACCTGAAGTCTGTTTTGCAAAAGGCCGAAATCAACTCCAAAGTCGATCTGCGTGGTTTCTTCCCATTTTAGGAAAGGGTTAGGCACGCGGGTAACGGTCGCTCCTTGTTGGAATGCTTTGTTTTCGCCAAAAGAATAGACAATGTTGTTATTTCCATAGCCTCGGTAAACGGTCGGGTCAGTGAGGAACAAGCCGATATTCGCATTGCCGGTAATGCCCCAGCTGCCGCGCAGTTTAAGGTCGGAGATAAAGGAGATATTTTTCATAAAATCTTCATTCGCAACCTTCCAAGCCACCCCAACTGACGGGAAATTCCCTTTGCGGTAAGCCTTTCCAAATGCAGGGTTAATGTCCTGACGGATCGATGCATTTACGAGATACCTGTCATGAAAAGCGTAGGTAAGACGGCCAAAATACGAGCGGGAAGCATAAATACTCGATCCAGTGCCGGTAATGCTGTTGGATTTGGAAACACCGATTTGCTTGATGAGGTCATTGGTAAAACCCGAACCGGTCATATTCACGCTCCGGCTCCTGGTGCCTTCATTGTAGGTGTTACCGGCCATGAGTGAAAAATCATGACGGCCTATTGTTTTCGTGTAGCTCAGGATATTTTCAATGATCGGCGACACTGAGAATGAATAGCTTTCCTCGATCTTGCGGTCAATTTTGGTATTTCCGTTCAGATATTCGCCTGTGTAATTATAGCTGTTGCCATTGGAAAGGCCGATGTTCGCCTGTGTCCTGAATTTGAGGCCATTGATAATGTCCACTTCACCCCATAATTGAAACAGATTCGAGACGCCTCTTCCTAGTTTTTCCGTGAGATAAATGCCTGGTAGCGGATTGAGCGCATCGTTCTGGTCGATGATCGTCGTCACTTTACTATATCCTCCCAGGTTGGCTGGGTCCATTGTCGGTGCGTAGGGTGGCATCCGGAGCGCCTCTACAAAGCTGGCTGCATTGCCCGTTGTCCTGTTGTATTTAAAGTTAATGGTTTGTCCAAGTCGAATTCTTTTGCCGATCTGCTCTTCGAGCTGCGTGCGTAAATTGATCCGCTGGTAACCATAATCCCGCATAATACCCTCCTGATTGGTATAACCAGCCGAGAAGTTATAGGTCGCTTTATCACTTCCGCCTGTTACGTTCACGTGGTGCTCGGTGATTTTTCCATTCCTAAAAATCTCTTTCTGCCAGTCGGTCCGGGTTACCAGCACGTCGGGCGTGTTGAGTTTATCGGGCACTTTGTTTCCCTGTACTGCATCAATGTCTTTTACCAACTGCACATACTGCGCCGCATCCAGCATATCGAGCCTTTTCCAGGCCTGTGCCACGCCTACATAGCCATTGTAAGTCACTTTTGGCGTTCCGGCTTTGCCTTTTTTGGTAGTAATCAACACAACTCCATTGGCTGCCGATGCGCCATAAATCGCCACGGAAGCAGCATCTTTCAGCACCGTAATGTCCTGAATATCATAAGGACTTACTGAATTGATATCGCCGCCCTGGATCCCATCGATCACATAAAGCGGATCGGAATTGGTGAGCGAACCAACGCCACGAATGATGATTTTGGCATTCGAGCCCGGTAATCCGCCTGTATTCACGATCTGTACACCGGCGATTTTACCCTGCAAAAGTTGCTGGGCAGATGTAGCCGATACATCCCCGAATTCCTTGCGCCCAACCACGGCAACTGCGCCGGTCAGGTCTTTTTTCTTGGCCGTTCCGTAACCGATAACCACCACTTCTTCCAATGCTTTTGTATCCACCGAAAGCGAAATATCCACGACAGAACGATTCCCAACGATCTCTTCCTTTGGCAGATATCCTACAAAAGAAAATATCAGAACATCGTTGGGACCTGCTGCTGTCAGCTCATATTTGCCCGCAATGTCCGTCGTAACGCCACGTTGCGAACCTTTGATCACCACATTCACTCCCGGAAGTCCATTGCCTCGCTCATCTGTAACCCTTCCCTTGATTGTCTCTTCCGCTGGATTTTCCTTTGTTATTTTGGAAACAGTAATTTCAGTCCGGCTCAACGATTCAGGAGCCGCACTTGGGGCGATGGTAGCGCTCTCAATCGTGGCTATTCCGGCCTCAGATACTTTTTTCTCAAATCGTGAAACGATCACATATGCTTCTTTTCCTGCTTTTTTGAAACGAAGATTGAACGGTTTGAGCAGATCTGTCAGCTGCTTTTCCAGCTTGCCGCCTTCCTGACGGAAATCCGCGCCGGTAATGGTGATATTTTTAACGGTTTCTTCTTCAAACAATATGCTTACTTGGTGCTGCTTGCCCAAATCTACCAACAAATCTTTCAGGTTTTTGGCGCTGCTTTCTTCGCGTTGGGAAAGATTCCGTTGGACGGCATTCCGTTGGGCGGCATTCTGCTGAGTCGGTCGACTTGCAAATGAAATAGCCTGCGCCGTGCAAAGCTGCTGAACAAATAACATGGTCAGCACGATACGGGTTTTTTGTAGAAATCTGCTACTCATGATTAGGGTTGGTTACTGATGTTCTCAATTCAATAAATTCGTTGTGTTTTACCACTTCCAAATGAAGCAGTTCAGATAAGATGGCCAGGAGGTCGTCGGCTTGCCTCGCTTTGTAGACGCCGCCGATCCGACGGTTACCAAGAACGGGGTCAAGTATACGCACATCCACTTTGAAGCGTTCGTTCAGCTGTTGCACCGCCTCTGACAAGAGCGTATTGTCGAAGTAAAACATATCCTGCTTCCAGGCCACGAACTTTGCTGGTGTCGATGAAGATGTAAGCGTGAATTTTCCGTCTTTTTCGGTTGAAAACAGATTGCCGGGTTTCATATAAAGCTGCTTTCCTTTCGGCAGGCTTAGCTTTACCTTTCCTTTTGTTAGAAAAACCTTCGTACCACGCTCACGAGAGTAAGCAACAAACTCAGTACCAAGGACTTCGATAGAATAATCTTTATCCATTTTCACAATGAACCGGCTATCCTGCTCGGTATGAACGACTTTGAACTCTGCCTCACCTTCCAGCACTACTTCCCGGTTGCCCGATCCGAAACCGAGCCTCGGAACGCGTAAAACTGAATTGGCATTAAGCACGACTTTCGTTCCGTCCGAGAGTTCAAAGGCAGATATACGGCCGTTATCGGATGTTAATGATTTGTACATCAATTCCTGATTGAAAACAAAGCCGCCCACCACCAGGAAACAAGCAGCCACGGCACTGTAAGCCCATGCACTTTTCCAGATGCTGAAATGCGTTTGTTCTATTTGTTGCAAAGGGATTTCCCGGGCTGCATCCTGATCGTTGACCAGCGCAACAAATTCAGAGAGAGCGCTTTCCACCTGCGGTGAAAACTGCGGATGGCGGCTTTCCCATTCGTCGAGATACTGATAATAAAGCTCTTCATTCCGCGGGTCAGCCAGCCAGTCTTCGACGAGCTTACGCTGAATGGATGTGGTCCTTCCGTCAAAAAAATCGAAGAGGACGTCTTTGGATAGGGATTCTTTCATTTTATATTTTTTAGCTTTTACAGTCCTGTGAGGGCTGTCTTGGATGATTCGCGGCAGTCAACAACAGACAAGTGCAGTGGCCCGAACCCCATGTCGGGTTTATACTTTAATTGAAATCATCAGCGCGAGGCAGATAAACCAGCTGTCTTTCAAGCCCGTGCGAAGCCTTGCGATGGCGCGGGTAATGAGCGCTTCCACCGACTTGGGCGTAATCTGAAGCTCAGCTGCAATTTCTTCTAGCGACTTGCCTTCAACGCGTTTAAGCAGATAGGCTTTCCGGCATTGCGACGGCATATCCTGTACAATGCGCTCGACCTGCTGGTGCAACTCGCTGTATAACAAAGCGTCACACGGATTGAGCGTATGGGCCTCGAAAGGCGTGGTCATTCCGTCCATCGGGGACGTACGGTTCAGGTCCCATTTCAGGTAATTGTAGGACCGATTTCGGACAGATTTGTACAGGTAAGCGCGGTAGGAAGTGTTGATGAGTTCAAAAGTCCGGCTTTGCCAGAAAGCTGCAAATACCTCTGACACAATATCTTCCGCGACTTCGCTGGAATGCACAAACCGGATCGCGTGGTTGCATAAATTGGTGTAATACTTTTTAAACAGCAGCTCGCAACCTTTCTGCGGGTCCAGGCTGAACGTCTTGCGGATCAGGTATTCGTCGTCGAGCATCATGGGGCCGTTATCCTGCGCAGACATATCCGCTACGTCCTTTTCGGCTGACGGTAGTTTGTTGATAGAATTTATTGCCATATCGTTTCATTAACGCGGCTGCAAATTTGCAGTTCTCTCACACAGACAAAACCACAAGCTCTATCCCCATACTATAAATAATATTTTTTTTTCAGAAAATAATTCTATTTGATCCATTTCTGAGGTGCATAACAATATAGCTCTGCCTACCGCAATGGTTTATGCGGATTGAGTTTAAAAATCCCGGAGGGATGTAATATTGGTAGCCGCGCCGCGGCAGAGAAATATGGGTAGTAACATTAAAATCCCGTAGGGATGAAACAACATACACGCCGTTTCATCCCTACGGGATTTTAAAATTTCAACAATCATCTTTTTGCTACCGCGCGGCGGCGGCCGATATTTCATCCCTACGGGATTCAATCAGTATTCCTACCGCCTCACAACCTTCAATACAACCGCTTCCCGTGAAGAACCTACCCTGATCAGGTAAAGCCCTGCTGTTTTGCCGAGCGGCAATGTGTGACGCTCTTGGTCGGCTGGTTTTGGGATTGATTTGCTGAACAAAGAACGGCCATTCACGTCGATAACCGTTACGTTGAGAGGCAATGCATTTGCACCGGTGATGACAACCTCGGCCTGGTCGCTGCTAACGGGATTTCCCATTAGTGTGGCGGTTAGTTTGGCTGGTTCCACTTCATTTTCGACTATTCCGAACCGGCCGTTAGTCTGCGCAGCAGGTTCCTCGCCGTACACGAGCTGTCCTTTGTAGTAAACCGTTATCTTGCTGTTTTCAGCAAATGGCGCGGCTGCTTTGAAGGAATAGTCGTTGCTTTCATCAAATGCTGACCAATTTGACTTCGCGATCCTGTACTGAATATTGCCGGTGCTGCTTAGTGGATACAATTTTCCGAGCGAAGGCGCACCTTTCAGTTCGAAATAGGTGTCCGCATTCACTTTCTGCTGGTTGCCAGCGAACTGGCCGCTCACGTTTGCAGCACCCAGTGCGGCGAAGTCTATCCAATGGTTCAGACTGGCAGTGCCGTCTGATGTGAACCAGTAGCGTATCGCAAGATCAGCGTAGTCTACAGGTACATTGCCTTTGTTCTCTACTTTGATCCACGTGCTCAGCGAGGCTGGCGACGCATTGGTATTTTTGTTTTCCGAATAAACTTTCAAGTCCATAACCGACGTTGCCGTGTCGGGTTCCACGCCCCACCAGAGTTTGCCGTTGCGATACAGCGTGATGTGATCGTTGGCAACGTAGGCAGAAGCGTTTTTGAAAGAGTAGTCGTCGCTTTCCGAAAGATCGGCCCAGTTCGTGTTGGCAAATCTGGTTTGGATAGCTCCCGAATTGGCCGACGGATTCAAATTCCCCGCAGAAACATTGAAAGCGATTTCAACATAACCCAATGCGCCATTGCGCGGTTTGGTCAGTTCCACATAGTTCATAGAAACCTTGCTGTTTCCCATTTCAGCGAAATCCACCCATTTGTTAATGCCCGCAAAATTCTCGGCAGTAACCCAGTAGCGGGCAGTAAGTTCGCTGTACGGAACTGCAACGGTGCTTTCGTTGGCAATGGTTAGGTATGGTTTGATGTGATTGTTGTTCACCTGTCCATTGTCGCCATCCATGTAAAGCACTTTCAAACCGGAAGAAACGACCAGTGTCCGGCTCGATGGCTCCGCAGGACTAAACGTTTCGTTCCCACTCTGAGAAGCGGTGATTACTGTGGTTCCGGGCGCAACAACTTTGATTTTTCCATTGGCTATAAGGGCCACAGAAGTGTCTGAACTTGCATACGTTACCGGCAAACCAGATGATGCTACTGCGCCCGGATCGAAGTCGGCATCGCCCACTGTTTTGCGCACCAAGCTATCCAGTGAAACCGTTTGTGCAACGACCGGAGGAGCTGCTATCGTCAGACAGAAATCATCCAGTATTAGCTTTCCGCTAGGGCCGGCTTTTGATGCCCATATGCCGATCGTTACGGCATTTGCAGGTGCTAATTTGGTTACTGAATATTTGGTATAAACCGTTTTTGCCGGATCAAATGGGTGAACCTGGAACTGCGTGGTACCACTCGTAATTTTTACTCCCTGCGCATCATAGAAATCGATTCCTATCCCAGCCCACCATGGCAGGATAAATTGCGATGCGTTTGAGGGATTTGGCGTCGCTTCTACTTTGGCCCAAACCTCAAAAGTGATCTCTCTGCCTCCGGTTACCGGAATTGTTTTTCCATAATTAATGGCTCCCTGATCCGCTGTGATCACGGCACTTTTCAATCCGCTTTGCGCTGATGTACCAATGGTCGCAGCCGCTGCATTCGGGTTCCTAATCCAGTTTACAAAACCACTTTCAAAACCATTGTTGGTAAGCACACCGCATGAACCCGCGCTGACAACCGTTACCGCCGAACCGGAAGAAACACCGCCTGCATCCTGTGCTGTGGCATTAATCGTAGCATTACCGACGGCGACAGCTGTTACAATTCCGGTTGCACTTACCGTAGCGACACTTGGATTGGATGAGCTCCATACCACCGTTTTGTTGCTTGCATTGGCAGGCGCAATCGCTGCTTTAATGGAAGTTGTATCCCCCACGCCCACAGTGGCTGACGTTTTATTTAATGTAACCGATGTGATCAGAACATTGGAAACCGTCACTACACTGCTAGCGGTTTTGTTCCCATCCTGCGTAGTGACGGTAACATTTGCAGTTCCAGGGGAAACGCCGGTTAATACACCACTTTGACTCACTGAAACAATGCCCGCATCGGATGTAGACCAGGTAAGCGTTTTATCAGTAGCATTGGCGGGTTGTACAGTAGCAACAATCGTAACTGAGTTATTCACGCCAACCGAAGTTGTAGGTGTGAGCGAAACACCACTCACAGCGATATTGGAAGCAGTTATAGTCGCTGAGGCTGTTTTCTGGCTCTCATTCGTGGTAACTGTGATAGTGGCAGTGCCAGGTGATACGCCTCTCACCAGCCCTGTTCCGTCCACGCTTACAACAGAAGTATTGGAGGAGCTCCAAACGACTTTTTGATTGGTAGCAATGGCGGGTAGTATCGTAGCCGACAACCGTGTTGTGTCGCCTACACCCACAGCAGCATTGGACGGAGTTACGGCCACAGAAGCAACAGGTGTGAGTCCTACTTCGATACCACTAACGACAGGAAACTCAAAATTCGGTATAGGCCTGAAAACAACATTAAGTAATCCTGACGCATTGGAACGGACCGAAAATTCTCTTACAATACCCTTAAATCTTCCACCGGCCTGCGCGATAATATCAAAGTTTTTAAGCAATGTGTCAGCTACACTGGTGCCGGTCACATTAAATTTCCTTTTTCCAGCAGTAACGGTTGTAGTGATCTCAGCAAAATGAATTCTGACTGTATACAGACTATTTGGCACCAGATTTCCATAGGAATAAATAAGCGGATGACCGCTGTGGCGCTGTGATCTGTATACATCCGCCGGAGCAGGAGAGCTGATGGCGCTCAAATCAATAGCTGTTGTTGTAGAGGTAGTCCATTGGTAGCCCGACTGCGGTGAGTCGGCAACAAAATTTCCAATCGTAGGCCCTCCGCAGTTGTTTGCAACCACGACAGTACCCACGGTCAGCACCGAGGTCGCTGTTTTTGCTGCATCTTCCGTGGTGACGGTAATGGTGGTTGTACCCAGCTTTAAGCCGGTTACCAAGCCACTGGAATTTATCCTGGCAACCGTTGTATCCGACGAAGCCCAGCTTACCTTTTTATTGGTTGCGATGGCAGGAAGGACAGTTGCAGTCAGATTTCGGCTCGTGCCTAATCCTATGTTGATGGCCGGGTCAAGGGTAACACTCGTCACACCGGTGGTAGGCGTAACTTTGATGCTGCTTTGGGCCGTTTTTCCACCATCCTGCGTCGTTACCGTAATGGTAGCAACGCCGGGAGCGACTCCGGTAACCAATCCTGTTGCATTCACAGTTGCAATGGCCTCGTCAGATGATGCCCAGCTGATGGCATTATTGGTGGGATAAGTCGGGGTAAGTGCAGCTTTTAATTGTTTTGTAAAACCAACAATGACAGAGTCAGCAGCTGGTGTTACGGCCACAGAAACAACCGGGCCGCCTGCGGGCTCACCCACAAAAATGCCATTGCCGCCAATGCCCAAATACACTCTTCCATGCAAATCAGCAGCCATATTACTCACAATACCCGGAACCGGGTTAGCGATCGTTGTCCAGGTAACACCATTATCATCGGACCGGAAAACACCATACGAAACGCCATTGATCCCTGTGCCTTCCGAACTTACAAAGATCACTGGACTGGCAGATGCAGTTGTATCTGCCTTGCCAACCGCAACCCATTTCGGCTTTTTGATCACATCCGGATTGATTTTGGTAAAGCTCTGGCCAGCATCTGTGGAATGGAACAGGCCGTCACCGGAGAACGAAATCCAGATATCTCCTTCCACGCCCGGTGTAGTTTCCACACTCATTTGCGCCACATTTCCAACATTAGGCAGATTGCTTGCCGCAGTCGGCGCAAAATTGACCCCTCCATCGGTGCTCTTGTAAATCTTACCATTGGCATAAATGTAAAAGACATTACCATTCACTTTATCAGCGGCTAATGGCTGCATTCCTGCCCAGATCTGGTAAATATCACCAGGCTTTAAAACCGCATTAGGAACACCATTGCAGGCTGTCCAAGTGGTACCCAGGTTGTCGGAATAATAAGTGAGCCCGCCCTGCGTAACCCAGACCATTTTGCGGCTGGTCGCAGAAACTGCGATCCTGCCTCTTGCTCCCGGAATCGAAGGAAATTTCACATAAGATCCCCCGCCATTGGTCGAATAGCCTCCTATTCCCGTACCATTCCAGCCATCGCTTCCTACCCGTGCTATAAAATTGGGATCTGAATACTGAATGGCGCCTCCGGATGTATTGCAACCGGTTTGGGTTGCAAACCAGGCGGATATTCCTTTCAAAGGTGGTGAATCCAGCGATTTGTGGTCGAAACCACCTACGTCGCCTGTTGTCGAAACCAAATAATTGGGGCCCGACGGCGGGCAGACCATTGGGCCGGCTACGACAATTTCTTCCAGTCCGTTATCGCGCAATTTCCAGGTTACCCGGCTTGCCCACACATTGGTCGTCTGGCCCACATCGAGCATATCCGAAAACCAGACGTGACCTGCATTAAAAGGATCCCAGGCAAAACCATTGACATTATGGCCGATATTTCCATTCGCTCCATCTCCGGCTGAATGCGGCGCTTCCGAGACATCGCGGGTTGCCGGTGCCATCGACGTCCAGCTACCCTGGCTCCCACCCGAAGTGCTGCGGTAAGCCACATCATGGTTCCACGTACTCGTTGTTGATACGATCACTTCGTTGCTATTGGACGGGTTGACGCCCACGCCGCTAAACTCCTTGCCAGCCACCGGTGTGATATCGATCCAGCTGCTTCCATTCCATTTATGCAAAGAATGCCCACCTGATGGACGGTAATCGGCTTTCGGCAGCCGGCTTACGAAAAAGGTACCGTCGTTGCTGATGCTCGCACGACGCGGTTCGGCCGGACTTCCAGGCATTAAGGCAAAGGTATTTCCTCCGTCCGTACTGCGGTATACGCCGGCCTTGCCACCCAGGAAAATGTTCCGGGTCACGCCATTGACTACTCCACCGCTTTTGTCAAAAAAGATAAATCTGCCTGATACCGAATCCGGCAAAGTAGTATTCACTTTCGTCCATGACCCTACTGCGCCCGCGGCTGTACTTTTGTGGGTACCATTTGCCCGGCTTGTTACATATACTACATTACTGTTGTTTGGGTCAACAGCGATGCGGTCTGTGTAAGTCTGGTCACTATTTGGCAAAACTGTTATGCGAAGCTGGCAGTCGGTCCAGGTATTGCCCCTGTCCACCGACTTCATGACCGTTCCCGGCGAAGTGCCACCTCCCGGCACCGTGCCCATGCCCGTCTGATGTGTTGCGTAAAGAATGTTACCCGTTACGTCGCTGGGGTCAAAAGCAATATCACCGCTCTTGGCGGCAGCTTCCCAGTTCCAGTAGGTGGTCGGAATCTTACCGGACCACATCATATCCTCCCATTTCTGGGCGGCGTGGTTCCAGCGGTAAGGTGTGCCTACGTCCGTGGTGATAAAGTAAAGATTAGGCACTTTGGGATGCGCTTTGATACTGGTTACATTACCTCCGCCGCCAATTCTAACCGGTTTCCAGTTGTAGGTCTGTGCTTTTGCGACAAAATTCAGGGCTCCTGTCAGTGCAATCAACAGCAGCAGCATTCGGAATAATCCTTTCATACTTGAAGATTTTGGTAAGAAGTAGTTTTTGACATCTTCGTACAGACAAGTAGGTCAGGAAAATCCCCATACACTAAACTTATTTTTTTACCATTAAAGCTATGAATATTATTAAATCAATGAGGTGCGCATACTAGGTGCCTGATATCATTTTGTAGTATATAAAATCAGTCATCGGAGGCTGAATGCCAATGCTTCGAAGTTCAGTAGCAATTTGTCCTCTATGATAAGTGGAATGAGTAATGATTTGAAAGAATATTTCCTGAACGGAGTGGGTAAAGGTGGTACCGGAACCAGTTTTATAAGTAACGGGCTGCTGAGTGCTAAAGCGTTCGAGTGCCGCCAATGTCGCTTCGCTATTTGCCCGGTCGATTTCAAGCAGTGTCTTTATTAAACGTATCCATTCGAATGTGTTGGCTATGAAATAAATACAAATGAACATCATTGAACGCATATTTTTAATTTTATACTAAACCTGAGCCCCTCATGAAATTGCATATACTGCTGCTACTAATTATTCTTCAATCTTTTGCAAAACAAGTCTTCGCTCAAAAGCAAATTGCCATTACCATTGACGACTTGCCAACGGTCAGCAGAATCATGAATACCGATGCCTTGAGAGCGGAATTGACAGATCAGCTGTTAGGCCATTTGAAACAACATAAAGTCCAGGCGACGGGGTATGTCATCGGGGAGAAACTTGTTAAAGACGGAAAAATCATTCCCGCCCAATACGGTTTACTAAGAAAATGGCTGAAAGCCGGCCATTCACTCGGAAACCACACTTTCGGACACTTAGGCATCAACAATATTTCGGCAGCCGCCTATGAAGCGGATGTGCTCGGTGCCGATACACTGCTTCGAGGTTTTCTCCATAAAGAAGGCGCTGAACTCAAATATTTCCGGCACCCTTATCTCCACAGAGGAAATACGGCTGAGAAACGGGATTCGCTGGAAATGATACTGGCCAAACACAAATACATCCAGGCACCCGTGACGGTCGATAACGACGAATACCTTTTTGCCGCTGCCTTTGACAAGGCGATGGGCGGCAAAAACCAGCTCCTGGCCGATTCTATCTCGAAGACATATGTCAACTATATGATGGATTATGTCCATTACTATGAGTCCCAGGCCGACTCGCTGTTCCACCGGCGCATTCCGCACATTCTGCTGATGCATGCTAACCTGCTCAATAGCAAAGCACTTGGCCAGTTGCTTTCCAGACTAGAAGCGGATGGCTATCAGTTTGTCACGCTTCAAAAAGCGCTGGAAGATCCTTGTTATCTCACGGAGGATCAATATATCGACAAGCGAGGCATTTCCTGGATTCACCGCTGGGCTATTACCATCGGTAAGAAAGGGGCATTCTTCAAAGGCGAGCCGACAGTTCCAAAATTCGTCTCTGATCTGATGCAATGATGTAAGCCCGAGCGGATCCTAAGAGTTCACTCCAGAAGCAGTCAAACAGTTATGGCAATGTTTAACAAGTTCAGTGTAACGCAGCAAACGATTATGGGCAAATCAGCAAACGGAAACAGCAAGAGCTTAGCTAAGCTCATCCCCCTTCTGATACTTATTTACATATCACTGACGGCCAGCGGGCAAACTAGTAAGCTAACTAAGGCAAATTCATCAGCGCTAACTGCAATTGAAAGCAAGATTCGCGACAAAACGATGGCCATCGAGTCCAAGTTGATCGGCTGGCGCCGGGATATACACCAAAATCCAGAACTGGGAGATCAGGAAGAACGCACTTCAAAACTGGTTGCAGAACACCTCCGCGCTCTGGGAATTAAAGTGCAGACAGGAGTGGGCGGCACAGGGGTTGTAGGCATATTGAAAGGCGGGAAGCCAGGAAAGTTGGTTGCCCTGCGGGCAGATATGGATGCCTTGGCCGTTAAGGAGCCCGCCGGATTACCATTCGCTTCAAAGTCCACAGCCCAAATAAGCGGAAAGACTGAATACCTGATGCATGCTTGTGGGCACGACGCACATACGGCTATGCTAATGGCCGTAGCCGAAGTGCTTGCAAGCATGAAAAGTGAGCTGACAGGTTCAGTAATGTTCATATTCCAGCCCGCCGAAGAAGGCTCAAGCGTTGTGGAGCCAGGGTCGGGTAAAAGCTGGGGCGCCAAACGGATGCTTGAAGACGGCATGTTTAAGAAAAACAAACCAGATGCAGTATTCGCGCTACACGTTCACCCCGGCAAATCAGGACAGATTGATTACAAAAGTGGACCTGCCACAGCCAGCAGCGACGTGCTGAACATTACTGTCAGCGGGCAGCAGGGCCATGGAGGCATGCCATGGAACACAGTTGACCCGGTAGTAGCCTCGGCATATGTAGTTGCCGGCTTACAATCCGTTGTCAGTCGACGCGCTGACCTGACAAAGTCGCCAGCCGTTGTTTCAGTGGGGATGATCCATGGCGGGTCCAGCCAGAATGTGATCCCGGATACGGTTAAAATGGTTGGCACCATCCGTTCATATGACCCTGAGGCACGCAAGCAACTTCATGCTGATATTAAGCAGGCTGCTGAGCACATTGCGGAAGGAACCTATGCGAAGGCGCAGGTTGACATTTTGCCTATGTATGATGTCACAGATAACAATGATGCCCTGGCTCAACAGATGCTGCCCGTACTGAAGCGCGCTGCCGAAGCGGGCGTGATACCCGGGTCGTTGCAGGGGGCTTCGGAAGACTTTTCTTACTTTGCCAAAGAAGTGCCGGGTCTGTATATTTTTCTTGGTGTCACGCCCGATGGTGAGGATCCTGCCAAAGCTGCCCCAAACCATAATCCCAAATTCTTTGTCGATGAAAAAGCATTGGTAGTAGGCACAAGGGCAATGGCGGCAATGGCCGTTAACTTTTTAATGAGCAGATCGCCCAACTAACGATTGCCCGGCGCAGGATATTTTACGGCAAAAAGTGCCGGACAATGTCAGGATATTGGTCAATATATATGGCTTTAAGGAAATACGATTGTAAAGATATACATCATCAGATTAACCAAAAGCACGATAGCATATAAGCTGTTGGTTTGTCCCTTATTAAGCGAAAGCATTACCGTAAAAATTGAAAGAACCAGCAGGACCATGGATTTCATGGTGAGACCGAGGATAAGTGGCAAATCCATTATTGTGCAAACAATGACCACAGTAGGAATACTTAGCCCTATACTTGCTAACGCGGAACCTAACGCAAGATTGATGCTCGTCTGATACTGGCCGCGTCTTGCCGCACGGATAGCAGCTATGCCTTCCGGTAGTAAAATAACAGCTGCAATAGCCACACCCACTAGTGCCGTGGGTAACCCGGCTGCAACAATTCCGCTTTCAATTACCGGAGAAAGGTTTTTGGCCAGGAAAATAACTACGCCCAGGCATATGAGTAAAAAAGCCAGGCTTATCAGAGCTTCGCTTCTGGAAACATCTTTCTCCTCGCCTGAAACTTCTGTCAGAAAATACTTACGGTGCCGGACAGTTTGCGTAAATATAAAAGACCCGTAAATGACCAGACAGCAAACGCCAATGGCGATTAGCTGTGGCGTGCTGTAGGAAGGTCCGGCGATACTCGTGGTAAAATTAGGCAGCACCAGTGTAAGTACTAGAATAGACACCAGGCTGACCAATGCAATTGTAACGCTTTTGGTTTCAAAACTCTGCTCCTTAAATTTCAATGCGCCCAAAAACATACTAATACCCAGAATGCCATTTAATATAAGCATAACGGCTGCGAACAGGGTGTCACGCGCATAAGTATCTGCACCGGCTCCTCCTGTCAACATCAGTGATACGATAATCGAAGCTTCCAAAAGCGTTACCGCTACTGCAAGTATAATTGTTCCATAAGGTTCGCCCACTTTGTGTGCGACTACCTCAGCATGGTGCACGGCTGAAAATACACCTGCGATCAAAGCAACTACGGCTAACGAGTTGACCAGAAAGCCTGAGCCAATAGGCAGCATCAGGTAAAAAATCCAGGCGATAATAGGTGCAATATAACTCCACTGAAATATTTTTTTCATACGAAAGGTTAAGGATAAAAGCTTGTTCTTTTTATATTTTCCAAAAACTATGGCAGAAGCCGATCTTCACCTGGCTGATAATGTTCATGGGTTTTCACAGGCGCGCTCTTAGATTTGTTCATTCGCATCTGGAATACATCCACCAGCAGTGAAAATGCCATAGAGAAGTAAATGTAGCCCTTCGGAATTTCAAGCCCAAAGCCCTCACTGACCAATGAGAAGCCGATCAGCAATAAAAATGACAAAGCCAGCATTTTGAATGCAGGGTGCCGGTTTACAAAATTACTGATCGTTTCAGCTGCTACCAGCATTAATATTACCGTTGCAATAACTGCTACATACATTACCCAAACTTCCTTTACCATACCAATAGCGGTGATGATGGAATCGATGGAAAAAACCATATCCATGATCAGTATTTGCGTGAGGACCTGCCCGAAAGACGAAGCTTTGATCTGTTTGCTCTGGTCTCCCTCCTCCCCTTCCATTTTGTGATAAATCTCAGTCGAACTCTTGTAGAGCAGAAATAATCCTCCTGCGAGCAGGACAAGCTCCTTTCCTGAGAACCCTTCACCAAAGACCACAAAAAGATCTTTGTCCAGCTTCATAATGAGGGAAATCAAAAGCAAAAGCCCGATCCGCATCACGCCTGCGAGTACCAAACCATATTGCCGCGCTTTCTTCTGCTGGTTTGCAGGAAGTTTTGCGGCGATGATTGATATAAAAATGACATTGTCAATGCCAAGAACCGCCTCCAAAGCGACCAGCGACAAGAGTGAAACGATGACTTCGAATTCCATGAGTATTTGTTGATTAGAATTTCAAGATGAGGCTGGCATGCTGTAACTTCCTGTTATATACGGATTTGATTCAAGCATGCCAAAACATTTTTTCAGTTTTATTTTCTTTGCAAAACTATATTCAGTAAATTTACAACTGTAAAAATAAAAAAAAATGACTTATCTTAGTGCTCAGCCGCAGTTCACTACTTCATGGGATGAAATATGCTACCCTGTAAATTCAGTGTGGCTGGCCGACCTATTGCCGGACTATGAAATCATGGCCACTGATAAGCAGCAACTTATCGTTGGTCAGCCTTTTCGAGGGACTAAAACGATTTTCGGCATTCAAAGCGCTGACTATGCCATCATACCCAACATATTAATCAGAGAAGTTGTCGATAAGCTATTTTCAGACTACAACCTGGAAATTAAATACACGTCTACGGGTGAATTTAGCATTAATATCATTTTTCCTGAGCAGCTCGCCATTGGCGGTGAGCAGTTGCAGCGGAGCATGATTTTGACGAATAGTTATAATGGAAAAACCCCATTTAGCGTACAAGGCAAAACATTGACGGCCATGCTGGATGGTTCCGGGCTTCCGGGCACGAGCATGTACCGGGCAGTTTGCCAGAATGGGCTAATGGGATGGGCGGACTCCTTTTCCGAACTCCCAAAATATCGATCGTGGTTGGAGGAACGCAGGCAGGGAAAAGAAAAAAAACAAGGAACCAACAGCAGTGCCATCGCAAAAAAAGATGCAGCCAGCCGAAAAATCCACCAGAGCAGGCGGCAAACACCTGAACTGTTTCAGGAGCAGCTGTATGAATTGCTGGCTGGTCAGGATTATAAAAGCCCTACCCTGACGACCACGGTATATGAACATTTTCAACAAAAATCCTTTGGCAGAGCGGATGAAAAACTGCTAAAAACACTGCCGATTCCTGTTCAACTGGCAAAGCAAGCTTATGAGCGCCTCAAACTGGAGCAGCGGCTCCTCGACCAGGATTCGTCTTACTGGCTGATGTACAATGCTGTTAATCATGCCCTTTTCAATGCGCGGAGCAGTCTTACATTAAATGACCGCTACAAGCTTGATGAAAAGGTTTTCCATCAGCTCGCAGCCAGTTCCTTGATATAACGCGGGCCATCGTCGTCGAGGCTGCTGTTTTGCAACTTAATAGACTAAACTGAAATGATCATGGAAAACGAAAAAATCAGACCGGATGATGAAATGTCTACGGCAATATTCTACGCATTTACGATCATGTTCATCTATATCGCCGTTTGCATATTGATGGCAAACATCAAATAGAAAAACACTTATAATGGAATTTTCAAAATTATGCATTTATCTTATTCAAAAATTGGCGCTGCTTCGGTAGCGATGGTACTCGCAGAAATGGAAGATATCTTCCAAAAGAGAGAGGCTCATGAAATAGATGGTATGCCTGCTACCAGGCAGCAAGCTGATTTTGATGTATATGCCAATTTCCTGAATGAGAATGCAATTGTGCTTGGTGGTACAGGTGCTGTACACGATCAGCAGACGCTGGTCAATACGCCAATCAAAATTAACCAGTCGGCAAAAAACCGGTTTTTGTCTATCCTAAGCCGTGTAACGAAGGCACATGAAGGCGTGTCACGTCAGGAGCGCCTTTTTGTTCATTGGTTTTGGTCACAAATACAAAGCAGCCTTCTACACCGGCCATAATTTCATCCCCCCCTAAGTATACCCCGTCAAACGTGGACGCTATCTGCTGTCCACTGCGAAACGTCTCCCCGGTTACCGGCCGCCCGCCTGTTGAAGACTGCCTGACAGTCTGGTGGACTTGAACAACCGGCTTGCAAAGTTGTAAGAAATTTTTGGGTCGTAATGGCTACTCAGTCAGTGGATAACATCCCGAACCAAAATTTAGATCTGCATAATTTCGAACAGCCACTTGAATTTGAGCTGCCGTTTAGATATTTTTGAGATCATTAGTTTGATACTTAAAATATCTCAACTGTTCACTCATCAACAAACTGACCTTTCGCCATGACTACCAAATTCCCAATGACTACGCGAGAACTTTATCATAGCGTGGGACTTTCAACTGCTGACATTACTAAGATTGACAATCCAACATTTGTATGGGTGATTGCCGCATTCGCTAAAAGGGAAGACGAACCAGCAGCTGCATTTTCTGATTTCGGTTGTGCGCTGAATTTGGTCAAACGCGTGAATGCATTTGTGGAGGGTGGTGTTGGGCTCAGGCCGGTTTTGAAATCTACAAATAAACTCAAAACGGACCGGTACAAACGATTAGTGGATGTTGGCTTAACACCGTATATGGTTAGCTTTAACAGTAATCGAAATGGCATTGAACTAGTAGATGATCTTTGCGATGACCTTGATGAATTAAGTGTCGATAAGTTGATGCGTAATTTGAATAGGATTGGTGAGATAGCGCCGGTAGTTCTGGTGGATAATCTTTTTGGTACATTTTGGGCACCTAACGGCCACCTTGCAATAAAAAAGGCCAAAGTATTTAAAGCGGTGTTAGATTCTTTAAAAGACAAACAACTAGTAAGGGAAATGGAAGCAGGTAGAAATCAATCAACAGTATGCGCAAATGAAAAAGAAATGGAAAAGCAAATTGGGCTGAGCCAAAATTTGGATATTGCATCAAAACCGGAAGATGAAAACGATTCTTAAAAATGAAAAGCTGATTCTCCGGCACGAACCCGGCAACCGAATGAAAGCAGGCAGGAACAAAAGATTGTGGCTGCAATAAAGAAGTTATCATGACAGGTAAGAGAATTAAAAACTTGCTGACCTGGATTACTCCGCTGATACTGGGAGCATTATTAGGTCTTTACGAAATTCTGCATGGCCTGTTTTATGTGATTTATGGAACACCGGACCAGAAGCGAGACTATCCACTAGAAATTGTTCTTGGACTGCTAATCATGGCTGTCTGTTTGGGAGGCCATTGGCTAATTAGCCGTATCTCGCATTCCAACACGCGCACAATCTGGATCATTGAATCCATACTGGTGGCCTTAATTATTTACGGTTTTTATCGATCTTAGGAAATCAAACTGTATAATTGCTGGCGTAGAGGCATAGCGTTTTTAATGAGATTTTTAACCATTTGATCCGAAAACTGGAAGGTATTAAATGCCGCAATTGATTGTAGTTACCAAGATAATGGGAATTATTCCCTAGGCGTGGAATGCGGTTGAACAAATGAGAAACGTCGAAACTGCTTGATTTTAGGGACCGGTAATCAGAACACAGCAATGAAACTTTCTTCAAAAGCGGATAACATCCTGGAACAGATCAATAGTAAAACCAGACTAGGAGACTTACGGAAAATTGCTAAAGATATTAAAAAAGATCATGAGCTGGCTCTTGAACTATGGTCGACAGGGCGATTTTTGCCCAGGCAACTGGCCATTTTAATTATGGACAATAAGCGCATATCACAAGAGCTTATCAATGAACTTGACCGTGATATGCAAACCCATCCATCAATCGAGCGGAATCAATTGATAGACTGGTTAATGGCCAACCAAATCCATAAAGACAAGAAGACCACAGCGTTAATTGAATCTTGGGAAAATAGCCCGTCTGCTCTGCAAAGAAGAGTATTCTGGTACCATCAGGCGCGTTTGAGATGGATGGGACAAATTCCTCCTGAAAACACGGCGGAATTGGTGACCAAAATAGAAACCAACATTCCCAAAGAAGAACCGGAAGTTCAGTGGGCGATGAATTTAACCGCCGGCTGGATTGGCGTCTATGAAAAACAATATCGGGATCGGTGCATTGCCATCGGCCAGAACACTGGTCTCTATAAGGGGGAAATGGTATCAAAAGGCTGTACTCCAAATTATCTGCCTGAGTTCATAGCAATTGAAAGCAAAAAACGCAATCTATAAGCGGGTGTATTAAAAAAAATTTGGACAACCAAATAGTTGTGCTTAAATTAGCAACCAAATGGTTGTATATGGTAGAAAGAAGGGATGTTTTTCAAGCGATTGCCGACCCTACGCGACGAATGATCATTCAGCGGTTATCGGGTGGCGCATTGAATATTGGTCAGATTGTGGACGACTTTGGCATTACCCGCCAGGGCATTGCCAAACATCTGAAAGTGCTGCATGAATGCGGCATGGTCACGCTTACCCAGAGAGGGCGCGAGCAAATGTGTGAGGCGCGGCTGGATCAGTTGGATGAAGTGGCCGACTGGGTGAATGAGTCTCGCAAACGCTGGAATCAGCGATTCGAAAAGTTGGACAAATTTTTAGCAGATACAAAAGACAGCGAAAATGAAATCACAGGATAAGGAACTCTTAATCACACGCATATTCCATGCGCCCATCGATAAGGTTTTTGACGCATGGACCGACCCTGAAAAACTTAAACGCTGGTATGCGCCCGATGGCTGCACGATCGACTATAAGCATATCGAGGTTAAGGAAGGTGGACGCTTTCATTACCGCATCACTCATCCGACCCACGGCAGTGGATGGGTTATCGGCAAATATCTGGAAATAATGCGACCGGAGAAACTAGTATATACTATACGGCTTTCAAACGAAAACGGCGACCTACTACCACCAGATGATTTAAAATCAGCAGGTTGGCCGGGCGAGATATTGATCAAAGTAACATTCGAATCTCTCGGTAACCAGACAAAGGCAGTGATCTACGAAGCTGTATCGGAAGAGGAAGCCCGTAAAACCGGGGCGTATAGCGGCTGGATCGAAATGTTTGACAAACTGGAACTTCAACTACAAAGCATTCCAAACCATAATTCAGCATCAGCATGAGCAAAATATTCTTTGACAGCGGGATTTCTCTGGACGGCTATTTCGCCGGTGACAACAGAAGTCCACAAAACCCGATGGGCGGCGTGTCGGGCAAACTTCATCAATGGATGTTCAAACAAAAGGCATTCTGGAAACACATCAAAATGGAAGGCGGCCAGGAGGATGGTACCGATGGGACATTGATCGACGATGTGTTTGCCCGGACAGGTTCGTACATTATGGGAAAGCGGATGTTCGAGGAAGGCGAAGTGGCCTGGGCGGAAGACCTGTACGAAGCCGACGTATATGTGCTTACGCGCGAAAAGCGCGAGCCCTGGATTCAGAAAGGGACTACAACCTTTTACTTTATAAATGACGGCATTCAAAGTGCGTTGGAAAAAGCACGGGAGTCAGCAATGGGAAAAGATATCAGGATACAGGGTGGCGCGAACACCATTCAACAATTTCTCAACGCTGGTCTCATCGACGAATTTTTCATTCACATTGCACCGGTCTTTCTGGGAAGTGGCATCCGGCTATTCGATGGAATTGAAGACATTTATGATATGCAGATCATGGAAGTGATACCGTCCGAACTTACCACGCATTTGAGGTACAAGCTGACAAAGAAATGAAAGATTGAATCATCAATCAGCATTTTGCTGGCTGTCTTATCTTATCCTGACCTGCAATAGCTAGTAGTGATTGCTATTCCCAATAAGGCCAAAACAAGCATGGGATAAGCTGATTTCCGAACATTATGCCAGCAAAAATCTTTCTATTAATATAGTAACCTGGCGATATGGTTCAGAGCCGGCTTTCAGTGTCGTAATTTCACCAAGGTAATCGCCATGGCCGCCCGGAATGATCGTTAGGTCTGAGCCTTCAATCAGCTGATGCATCTTCAATGTATGTTCCAGTGTTGCGACATCCTTGTCACCAGTCAAGATCAATGTTTTTGCTGTGATGCTGGCCAAGGTTTAGAGGCTTGTCATCATTCTGTTCCCTACGTTGTGCGGTGTTTCGATTTGTGGATCAAAGCAACTTACTGACACCTGTATGTCAATGATATCTTTTGCAGCAAGACCCGGGACAGCGGTAGATCCTATATGATGAAATGTGGATTTGAAAACCGGCAGTGCTATTTTCATTTTCCCAGACGTAATGATTCTGCATATGCATTGGGAAGGATGCTCGCTTCGACAGCCTTGGCTGCTGTTTCGACATCGTATTCAAAACGTATAAAATCTACTGTAATGCTTTCCTTACTTGCTATGTATGCATCCGCGTTAATGTGCAGGATTACATAGCCACCCCTTGGGTCACCATCTTTTGGCTTACCAACCGAACCAATATTGATCGCATGCCGGAAATGGTCTGTGCCGTCTGGCTGGACTGATCCCAGGATCCTATGATAGGGTTTGTGGGTATGGCCGAAAAGCATGACATCAGCGCCTGCCTGCTCCATGATCCGCAGCATGCTTTTTTCATCGCGGTCTTCAAACAAGTATTCATTGATCCGCCGTGGGCTTCCATGCACCAGAAGAACTGATAACGGTTTCTCATTTAATTGAAATTCCAGACGGATGTGTGCCGGCAACGTTCTTAAATAAGCGCGCTGCTCGTCTTTGACAATTTCGTTCGTATAAGCAATCGATACTTTGCCGTTTTCTTTTTCATTGTCAGTCTTATAAGCACAGCCGCAATCGTCGCTGCTCCTTCCGATGCCAAAGTCGTAGTTACCGGCAATGGTAGGAATACCGCGCCTTCTGATTTCGTCAATAACTTCATTAGGCCATATGTTGTAACCGACCAGATCGCCCAGGCAATAAATAGCATCAATGTTTCTGGTTTCAACATCTTTAAAAAACGCATCCAAAGCCGGAAGGTTGGCATGAATGTCTGAAAAAAGGGCAATTCTCATATAATAGGCAGTTAATTGGAAAACTTATGCTGTTGTTTGAGAGCAAAATTGACCATCAGGATCAATACCGGAACTGCTAAATGGCATCCGGCACCTGCTCAGCAGCACCCAGAGCCAGGCTTGCAGCTGTCACCATCGGAGGTGACCAGTTCAAGTTCCTGTTTGACAGGCGTGGGCGCGCAGCAGGATGGTTCTGCTGACGGTGTGCCGCAACTTTGGTTTCGGGTAAGTGCCTTGCATTGGGTGAAGTCCGGGACCAGGTTAACAGTGAAAGCTTCACCATCGGAAGCAAACTCTCCGGGGTACATCTGGCGTGTATCAAACCTGGAATTGCCGAACTCAATTTTAACGATTGCATTAGGGTTCAGTGGAAGCGACTTTTCAACCAGGTCGACAATTTTCAGCGCTTTGTCCACTTTCATTGAACGGTCTACTTCTTTTTCTGATGGTTCCCATAGCTGCACGATCACTTCTGTCCAGCTGTTCATTACCCCGCCGCAATCAACCGAAACGATGGGTGCTTGCTTGATTTCGGTAATGTGGTAAGAGCTGTCTACAAACTTGCCTTCTTCATATTGGAATTGCAGGTGCAGATCGGGATTTCGTTGAAGGGTATTTTTAAAATCACCCCAGGTCAGCGGCCCCCGGGTCAGCGGCCCCCGGATCATCGGATTTAATTGGCTCATGGCTTCTATTGGTTAAATGTATTATTACGATTGATATTTTCAAAAAAAATGCCCTGCCTAGTTGCAGCAGGATTCAGTATGGGCAAATGTGTCCAGCAACGAACCAAATGTTTGCTTCGATTCTGACCACACGACCGGGTTTATACAATAGCATACCCTCGGCGGATTGATTTCACCCTGGATGATGCCGATTCTTTTAAGCTCCTTCAAATGCTGGGAAACAGTTGCCTGGGCAAGTTCGAGCTCATCCACCAAATCACCGCAAACGCAGGCTTTTCTGGAAATTAGCAATTGCAGGATCGCAACCCTGGCCGGATGCGAAAAAGCCTTTGCCAGATCCGCGATACGGTTCTGCTGCTCGGTGAATATTTCGGTTTTAGTTACTCCCATGCTGCAAATATATATAGCATTTGACCAATTGCAATATTACGATTAATATTTTTTCGTCTGCTAAATTCTATGGTATCTTTTACGATTCTGAACCGATGAAGGCGTTTTCACCTGTCCTACAGATAAGGTCTTTTATTGTTTGTGCCAACCCGTTTTTATAGACAACTGAATCTGCCGATGGGTCCGCCTGTAAAAACATTACGAACTGAGGTTACCCTACAAAAAAAGACCTGATCGTTTTGACCAGGTTCTTTTTCGATGCTTTATATAACTTTTTCCGTTTCGTCTTTGAAAGGCTGATTATAATAACGTTTGCCTTTCATTTTATATAGCGCATTGGCCACGGCCCCAAAAACCGGTGGGAATGGCGGTTCGCCCAATCCGGTCGGATCCAGTTCGTTTTGCACGAAATGGACTTGGATGCTTTTGGGCACTTCGTTCATCCGGATCATCCGGTAATTATGAAAGTTGCTTTGCTGGGCGGCACCGTCTTTATGGGTTAACTGGCCATAAAATGCATTGCCAATCCCATCCACAACCGCTCCTTGCACCATGTTAGTGGCCGCATCGGGATTAATGACAATCCCGCAATCCATTGCGCTGAAAACGCGCTCGACATAAGGCTGGCCATCTCGCGTGATCATATCCACCACGTGCGCCGCATACGAATTATGACAAAAATAAGCGGCCACACCACGGTTGTATTTTTCATTGCCAGCCTTGCCCCAGTTTGATTTATCACGCACCAATTCCAGTACACCGGCGTATCGATCGGCATCATATTCATTGTTTTTCCCAACAGGCTTTTCTTTGGCTCTTTTCAAAAGTTCCAGCCTGAATGCGATCGGGTCTTTGCCAGCGGCTTCTGCTACTTCATCCAGAAACGATTGCTCAGCGGCTGCGTTGAAATTAGAACGCGGCGCACGGAAAGCGCCTATGGTTATGTTTGAGGCAATCTGCCAGCCTTCTGCAAGGTAATTATCTATGGCCCCGGCCGGAAAACGGTTTGCATGGATTGGATGCTCCGGAATCCCACCTCCTTTTACGTGAAACGCGATCAGGTTTTTATTAGCGTCCAAAGCAGCGCGGTAAGTGGCTGTGTACATCGGGCGGTAAATGCCGTAGGTCATGTCGTCCTCCCTTGTGTACATCAGCTTCACCGGTGCTTTCATTTTTTTGGAAATCAGCGCAGCTTCGTAGAGATAATGGCCATAAGCCCGGCGACCGAAGCCGCCGCCCATGCGCGTCATTTGTATCTCAATCTTGTCGGCAGGCAGGTTCAGTAGCTTTGCAAGTGTAGGCTCAGACCAACCTGGGGCTTGCAAGGGCCCCGCTACCAGCGCCTTTTCATCTGTCACATGGGCAAAGAAATTCATGGGCTCCATGCAATTATGTGCTAAAAAGGGCCCGTTGTATGTCCGCTCGATCACCTGGGCTGCATTCTTGAAAGCAGCTTCCGGATCACCATCTCGTCTCAATTCCTGAGCCGGCTTGGCAGCATATTCCTGCATTTGCTGCATTTGCGTAGTTGTACTTTCGAGGGCTCCCGGAACGGTAACTTCCCTTTTTCCACCCCTTCCACTTATTGTGTCTTTCACATCACCAGCCGCTTCCCAGTTGGCAACCAGCTTTTTACGTGCACTGATCACTTCCCAGGTGCTACTTCCGACAATAACCAGCAGCTCATTGAAGCTACGCGTATCAAAACCGCCTTGTTCAAAATCATCCGCATATAATTTAAGAGTAAAAACATCTTTAATACCCGGCATTTTCAATGTTTCGGCGGCATCGAAAGATTTTAGCTTCATTCCAAAAGCAGGCGGGTGCTGGATCATGGCGATGAGCATTCCGTCAACACTATAATCCAACCCAAAAAGCGGCTGGCCGGAAGTGATCTTCTTTATTTCTACGTTCTTCTTAGACTTGCTGACTATGGTAAAATCCTTTGGTGCTTTCAGCTTCAAATCTTTTGGCACAGGCACGCTGGCTGCTTTGCTGGCCATATCTCCATATTTGGCAGATTTCCCGCTCGGGTGCGACAAAACACCCGCCTTGGTCGTCACTTCGCTGGCCGGCACATTCCAGGTTTGGCCGGCAGCTTCACGCAGCATCTGCCTTGCAGCAGCCCCAGCCTCACGCAAGGGTTTCCAGTACATGCGTACAGAATTGCTTCCGCCTGTAAATTGCGCCCCGAGTTTGGCCGGATCGTGCGGCCCCATCTCGACGCTCACGTTTTTCCAATCCACATCCAGTTCTTCTGCCAGCATCATCGGCAGAGAAGTCATTACATTTTGCCCAAATTCAGGGTTGGGACAAATCAGTTTCACCTTGTTATCTGGTAAGATATGAATGTAACCATTCAGGGTTGCCCACTGCTCAGGCAAGCTCAGCGCCTGGGTCTTGTCAGCAGATTTGAAGCTGGATAACCAGCTGACGGTAAGCATCATTCCGCCACCAGACAGGATTGAAGCTTTTAGAAAAGAGCGTCTGTTCAAGGCTGTTTTATCTTTGTCCATGTTCGGATATCTTTAAATGGTTAACTAAGGATCACTTTTTGCTTCAATCTTAACTGATCAGGTGCATGCATTTATATCTATCTTGGCTAGTCCTGTAAGGACGGCCTTCATTTTTATCTATTGCCGGGCCGTAGCCGAAGCTTAGCCCATACAACCTAGCCCGAGCGCCGACACTTCAAGCCTGCTTTTTCCTAATTGTCTTTTTTGCATTGTGTTCTTACTTTTCGTTGAAACCCACCTTTCTGTCACCCTACGCGCACCGGGCCGGCGGGCTGTCGAAGGGCCTTACTTCTTTGGGGCGTAAGCTCCGCTTTGAAGCCAGGTAATCCAGGCTTTTTTGAATTCTGCATGCGTTACCGGTGGCAATGTTCTTCCTTCTCCCGGATCCCAGCCTGCCAACACAAGCCCATCATCGGCGTGCTCGATCAGCTTTTTGATATCCTTATTCCCATTTTGCTTTTTGTCGACCAACTGTTTGGCTAGCTCATGCGCACTTTTTCCTTGAAAAACCATTTTCATGGCAGCAGGCGGCAAATGCCACTCAGGGTTGCCGGGCGGCATATGAAGGCCAGCTATGTTGGTTTCCTGATGGCAATTCGAACATTTCATGGCATAGACGCCCTTTCCATCCAAGCCGCGTTTGGGTCCCATTGCATGCAAATGGCTGTCATCCCCTTGCAGCGGCACATCGCCGGCCGGATGGCAGTTCATACAGCGAGGGCTCATCAGCGTTTTATAAACAATTTCAAAAGCTTGCACCGACGCTACGCTATCACGGTTAATGGTGCTGAATGTAATCTGTTTTACCGGCGCATCATTCCGGAATGCAGATGCCCCGACGGCGACGATAAAAATGAATATTGACAGCACGGTAGCGGCCTTTTTCGGAACAAACAGTTTCATTCCATTTTCTGGTTTTTGCTTCATAAGGTGAATTTGAAAATGGATGTTGTTAACCTTTCGTACCTGTTTTTTTCTGCAACTCGGCAGCCGTGTGGATCGCCTCGCGAATCCGCAGGTAGGTGCCGCAGCGGCAAATATTGCCCGCCATCGCATCATCAATATCCTGGTCGGTTGGGTTAGGCTTTTCGCGCAGCAGCACCGCAGCCGACATAATCTGCCCGGAATGGCAATAACCGCATTGCGGCACGTCAATTTCCTGCCAGGCTCTCTGGACAGGGTGCGAATTTGTTTCAGACAACCCCTCGATCGTTACCACCTTTTTCCCAGCCGCGCGACTCACCTTGGTCACACAGGAACGCACCGCTTCTCCATCCAAATGCACCACGCAAGCCCCACACTGCGCGACCCCGCAACCATACTTAGTCCCTTTAAGACCAGCCAGATCGCGGATCGCCCACAAGAGTGGCATTTGCGGATCAGCTTCCAAAGGGTAATCCTTTTTGTTGATATTTAATGTGATTTTAGCCATGGTGAACAGTGTTTACATTGATGGTGTGATGATACGATATCTTTATTAAATATTGGTTTTATTATCGCTTAATATCTCTTTTCAAACTGCATTTGCCGCTGCCGTTTTCTGCTTGCCGATTGTTTGGGCAATGACAGTAACAAACTCTTTTGACTGGGCAGGCGACCAACCTGTACGCAGTGAAATGTTCAGGTTCTCTGCCATTCTTTCTTTACGGAATTCCGCAGTTTAAGTGGATTGTAAATTTCGGCTTTGATTTGAGAGCAAATGGTATACAGATTCCTGTTTTATCTACCAATATTCCTGATTTGCCTTTCCTGATTTTTCAGCAGGTAATGAATTGGGTAACTTTGGGTAGCTAAAAATTTCAGCCTATGGAAGACATCATCCGTTTCGAAACTGTAAATCAATACAATGCATTTAACCAGCAGGAAACACTGCACCCGTTGGTAACTGTGATTGATTTGTCAACCGCAAGTCCCAGAAAAAAGACCAGCCAATACATGGGCTGCTACGGGATTTTCTTAAAAGATGTCGTCTGTGGTGATCTTCGTTATGGGAAAGAGTATTATGATTATCAGGAAGGCACGCTTGTCTTCATGTCTCCCGGACAGGTTTTCACCGTAGAAAATGATGGGGAGCTTTATCAACCCAAAGGCCACGCGCTCGTATTTCATCCCGATCTGCTTTTGGGAACTTCACTGAACGGGAAGATGCAGGAATTTTCGTTTTTTGGTTTTCAGGTCAATGAAGCCCTGCATTTGTCCCAGCGTGAAAGACAGATTGTGATGGATTGTTTTGGCAAGATCAAGTATGAGCTCGAACACGCCATTGACAAGCACAGCAGAAAACTCATAGTCGCGAACCTTGAATTGTTTCTGGATTATTGCACACGCTTTTACGACAGGCAGTTTCTTACCCGCGATAACATACACAGGGGAATCCTGGCAAAATTTGAGAGCCTTTTGAGCAGTTATTTCAGCTCAGAGAAACCTCAGACCATTGGCCTGCCGTCTGTCTCGTATTGTGCCGATGAGCTCAATTTATCAGCAAAATACTTTGGTGATCTAATTAAGAGAGAAACCGGCCAGACTGCGCAGGAATACATTCAAATGAGGGTGATTGAAGCCGCCAAAGAAAGGATATTTAGTAGCGACAAGACCGTTAACGAGATCGCCTTTGAACTGGGCTTTAAATATCCCCAGCATTTTAGCCGCCTGTTTAAACAAAGGATCGGGCAAACTCCCAACGAATACAGGATTTTAAACAATCTCAATTAATTCTAATGCGCAACGAAATGCAGCCATCAAAAGGACTGATCCGTCTGATGTCAGCATTCCTGCTGACGCTCACGCACATCTTTGTAAACACCCAGGTAAAAAATGCCGGATCAGAAAATAATACGCCGATTTTTCCAAAAGGGCAACTGGCCCCCGCTAGCACTCATTTACGGAACTGCCTTTTCTACATATAGTTTGATTGAATCACTCTTGAGCCTGACCTGCAACCAGTTTTTTATTTTTGTAAAGTCCCTTCCAGTCTGCCTCAGATTGGCAGAACCCAAAACAACAACTGTATAATTGCTTGTTTTACCCCCATTTGTAAAAAACGTTTGCCGTTCAGCTGAGCAGTATCTTACGTCGGGGAATAGGGGTTTGATCTCATTGAACAAAAGACCGGTAGCCTTATTAAGTGCGCCAATGCTGTCTTGTCTTTGAATATTACGGCTGAGCTCGGTCTTTAACTGATTTATCTCAGCCTGATACCGGTCGCTCTGAGTTAGATCTCCGGAAACATCATTAATAGAAAACCCTTGCTGAACGATCACCGTTGTGCTTGCAAGTCCGTAAATTGCCTTTCGGCTGTTTAACCGTTTCTTTTCAGAGTCGTTGATCAGTTTCCCTCCATAAATAAGCTTGATCTGCTTTTTAGCTGGATCCAGTTCGTGCTTTAAAAGGAAATCACCTTCAATATAGCTTTCATTGGTTATAAAATTGTTGGCATTCTGAATAAAATGCTCTTTTTGAACCAATAAATAACCATAGTAAATGCTGGGAATGGTCGTTAAGAGCACCAAAAAACTGACCCAGCGATTTGCCATGGTCTTTTGATGTTCGTTGGCATAGTCGCGGATGGGATATTGAAGCAGCCTTACCGTGATCAGCGTTGCGGTTCCTATAAATACAGTGTTGATCGTAAGCAGGTAAAATGCGCCAAAGAAGAATCCCCAATTGGCCGTTGCCAATCCGTAACCCGCCGTACAAAGCGGAGGCATCAGCGCGGTTGCTATGGCAACACCAGGAATTACATTGCCCTTATTTTTGCTGGAAATCGCCACGATTCCGGCAAGTCCTCCGACCAGTGCGATGATTACATCATAAATGTTAGGCTGCGTCCTCGCCAGCAGTTCAGAGTGCGCCTGGTAAATGGGTGTAACATAAAAATATATGGCAGACGTAAGCAGGCCGGCAACAATAGCAAAAAGATAATTAACGAGTGCTTTTCGGAAAAGTGAAAAATCGTAAGTCGCAATGCTATATCCCATCCCAAGGATCGGCCCCATTAATGGTGACACTAGCATGGCGCCAATGATTACCGCGGTCGAGTTGACATTTAAACCAACCGATGCAATGAAGATGGCAAAAATAAGGATCCACAAGTTTGTTCCTTTAAACTCAATGCCACTCTCGACCGTATCGTGAATCTTTATGTAGTCCTCCCGCTCAGAAGAAATATCAAACCTTCTGAGTAACTTTTCAATGATCATAACAGTGATTTAAAATAAGATAGTTGGAAGGACAAAATCACAAGGGATTCGATTTTGCCCAATTACATTAGTGCCACTCTTCTGCATTTTTGACTCCCCAGTCAGATGCTTTATAAACAGGATCTTTGCCTTGTTTTTTCTGCTGCTGATAATCTTTCAATGCGTCCAGCGCGGGTTTTCTCAAAAGCAAAATGGCGATAATGTTCAGCCAGGCCATCATTCCAACACCAATGTCCCCGATTGTCCAGGCGAGTTCGGCTGTTTTTACTGATCCGTAAAATGTGGCCGCCATGATCAGGCCGCGCAGCACCCACAGCATGACTTTGCTGTCACCATCTTTCATTAAATAGCTCAGATTGGTTTCAGCAATGTAGTAGTAAGCCATAATCGTCGTAAATGCAAAGAAAAGCAGTGCTATGGAGACAAATCCACTTCCCAAAGCAGGAAAGTGCGCATTGATCGCCTGCTGCGTAAATTCAGATCCGATTGCCATGCCTTTTACATTCTCGACCATAAAACCGCCATTGGGATTTACCACATTGAACTTGCCTGTAAAAAGGATCATCAGCGCAGTGGCCGTACACACAAACAAAGTGTCGACATAAACAGAAAACGCCTGAACCAAGCCCTGTTTCACAGGATGGCTCGCTTCTGCTGCGGCAGCCGCGTGGGGCGCTGTGCCCTGGCCGGCCTCATTGGAATAAATGCCGCGCTTAACGCCCCAGGAAACCGCCATACCAAAAATACCTGCAAATGCAGGTTCCATGTCAAATGCCGAACGGATGATCAGGCTGAAAACGGCCGGAACTTGCGTGATATTAATGGCAATAATGATCAGCGCCATGAGAATGTACGCACCCGCCATAAACGGGACAACCAGTTCTGCCACCTTGCCAATCCGCTTCACCCCGCCAAAAATGATCAGCCCGAGCAGTATTGTGATGGCAGCTCCCGTCATTTCAACCGGAATGTCAAAAGCAGTTTTAGCGCTTGTGGCAATGCTGTTGCTCTGCACGCCGGGTAAAAACAGTGCGGTGCTGGCAATGGTGGCGATCGCAAATAATGTTGCATACCACTTCACACCTAATCCTTTTTCAATGTAGAATGCCGGACCACCGCGATATTGTCCGTCTTTGACCTGCTTGTAAATTTGTCCGAGTGTGGCTTCGACATAAGCAGATGCCGCGCCCAGAAATGCAATGGCCCACATCCAGAAAACTGCCCCGGGCCCTCCCATTGCAATAGCCGTTGCGACACCTGCAATGTTGCCGGTCCCTACCCTTCCTGAAATTGCAATGGCAAAAGCCTGAAATGATGAGACTCCTTTTTCGGATGCCTTATTGCCAAAAAGCAGGGTGACCATATCTTTCAAAAACCGCACTTGCAGGAAGCGTGTTACAACTGAAAAATAAATCCCTGTTCCCAGGCAGAGTGCAATGAGCGCATTGCTCCAAATGACACTGTTAATAGAATTGACGATTTGCTCCATGTAGGCGGTTAGAGGATAGGTTCAGAATAATACTATGTGAAGCCTAAATAAAACCAAAATTTGTTAACACACGGCATTTTCGAAGAAATACCGTATCTGGTTCTTGCTTTCGACCAGTCTTAAATAAACTGCATTCGTCCAGCCGAATCCTTCCTGGTTGGCGTATTCACCGCCACCGGCAGTAAGATTTGTATCGGAGATGCGCAAGCGAACAGCAAATGGTCCGTTTTCGCACAAAAAAACAAGAAGCCATTTGCTAAGTATTTGATTAAGAGCAAAATGTTTGACGGCATAATTCTTTCACCAATACATGACAAATCTTAAAAGTAGAAATTATATTTAATCTCCAGCCATGAAAAAATTTTGTGTTTTAATAGGGTTACTGTGCCTTTCCAGTTTGACGAAAGGACAATCCGGCCAGCAAGCGATCGTACTGGGACATGTTGATACGGTGTATTCTGAGGTACTAAGGGAAAATAGGCCAATTTTAATTTATTCTCCAAGTTATGATACTGCTTACTTCAGTAAACCGGCATATCCGGTACTATATGTTCTGGATGGAGAAGGATATTTTGCTTCGCTGGTAACCATGATACAGCAGCTTAGCGCTCATAATGGCAATACAGTATTTCCTCAAATGATCATAGTAGGTATTCCTAATCTGCGGGGGACAAGAAACCGGGACCTTACCCCCTCCCCCAGTTCAATGGATCCAAAATCTGGTGGTGGCGAAGCCTTTACTGCCTTTTTGGAAAAAGAACTAATTCCTTACGTAGATAATCACTACGCCACAGCTCGATACCGTACTTTAATCGGGCATTCGTTGGGCGGTCTTTTGGTAATAAATACATTATTGAAGCATCCTTCACTTTTTAACGCCTATGTAGCTTTGGATCCAAGTATGTCTTATGATGAGGGTAACCTGCTCAAACAAAGCAAGGAGTTGCTACAACAACAGAGCTGGAAGCAACAGAGCCTATTTTTAGGCGTTGCTAATACCATGAAGCCTGGCATGGATACCGCGCAGGTCAGATCAGATACTACTTCAATTACTTACCACATCAGGTAAATATTGAAGCTGAAAGATCACTTGACACAAGCCACTGTCAAAGGATTGCATTGGGACCACAAATATTATTCTGAGGACGACCATGCATCAGTACCACTAATAGCAGAATATGATGCGTTACGCTTTATTTTTCGCACCAACCGTTTTCCTAGCAATCAACCCCAAAATCAATTTTTTGATAAAAAATATTCTGTTGAGCAATTGAAAAAAGCCATGGACGCGCATTACCGTCTTCTTTCAAAGGAACGCGGATATGAGGTAAGGCCGCCGGAACCCTTAATGAACCAGTTGGGGTATTCCTTTTTGCAGCAAAAAGATTTTGAAAGAGCCTTCTTTTTCTTTGAAACGAACGTGAATTACTACCCAAACAGCTTTAATGTCTATGACGGCCTGGGCGATTACTATTTAGCTGTTGATAAAAAAACAATAGCAGTTGACTGTTTCAAACAGGCACTGAGATTGAAAAACACTTTGGAGATAAGAGACAAACTTCATAAACTAAGTTCAAAATAAGGTGAAAAGACTTTCCATTCGAAGAAAGTGTAAACCAGAGACCTGGCCAAACTAATTGGCCCTGCTGTTCTCCGGTTGCGCTTGTCTTTGCGGTTGTGCAGCTGGCGCTGTGCCGCCAAATCTGTACGTTGCAGTCAGCTTAAAGTAGTTATTGCCAAACCGTCTGTTATAATAGACCTGCGTTTTTCCAACATTGTAATCACCTTCTGCTATCGACCGGTTAAAAATATCGTTTGCACTCAGGTTTAGTTTCAGTTTATTACTGACAAATGATTTCTCGATTCCAGCCGTAACGAGCGATCGCCGGGCATCACGGCGGATGCCATAGTAACGTTCGCCAAGGTGCCAGGCGAGCAACTGCATTTTAATGCCGTGTGTTAAACTGAATGTGTTGCTTGTATAAAAGTAAGCCTGAGGCGTTACTTTTCCGGTCGCATAATCATATTGGTCGTCAAAGGACCGTCCGTATGTAACACTGACGGTGTTGATCGATTGCCACCATTTACCGATCGAGAAAGGTCTCGTTAATGATGCAAGAAACGTGCGGTCACTGCTTCTGTTGATCGATTTGAGCACATAACTCTCGGGAGTGTTTCCCCGCAAAGCCGCCCCTGAAAGCGGGTCAATGGTGTACGTGTAACCAATCTTAAATTCCGTTTTTTCCAGATTCAAACCGATTTCAAATGCATGTGCTTTTTCCGGAACAAGATTGGGATTCCCTTCAATGGTGGTGAAAGCGTCCTGGTAAATGACAAATGGGTTCAAGGCCTGATATCTCGGACGGGTGATCCTGGCGTTGTAGGAGGCTCTGAGCTTACTGCCATTTTCGAACGGATATGCCAGTTGCAGATTGGGAAAAATGTTCAGATAGTCTTTTCCAAAATCCTGCCCATCACCTGCGGTCGTGCTCAACTTATAAGTCGTCCACTCCGCCCGCACACCGACATTGGCACTCAGCTTCCCGACATTCCCCGAAAAACTGGCGTAAGCCGCTCCGATCGTCTCTTTATAATCAAACAGACTTGACAACTTTGAATCCGGCAAATAAGGTCCGTCGGAATTGTTTCCAACCAAAAAACGGGTGTCGGAATTGTTTCCCACATGGCTGAATCTGAGACCGGACTCCACTTTCATGTCTTTTTTAAAATATTTTGAAACATCGGCTTGAACAGCAGCAATGTTCAGATCTTGTGAAAAAGTATTCCGCAGGTAACGAGGAGCAGACCCGCCAAACTCTGAAATCACATCTTCATTGCCCGTCCTGAAAGTCGAGTACTGGGCGCTCAGGAACACTTGCGAACCCAGTGTATCGATGGTTTTGGTAAAGTCGGCCAGGATCGTATTGTTTTGCCGGAGTTCGTCTCTTACAATGCTGCTGCCATAATTATTGTCAGTCGTAAGCGAGGTGATCCGGTTGCGGCTCTCAACGGCTCCGCCCAGTTGATCCCTGTTTCCGTTATAGGAAATGGATAATAAAGAAGCAGGTGAAAAGCGGTAACTGACACCCATGCCATAGGTCGCATAAACATTGAAATCCCGTTTCCAATCTGTTGTGAGAGCAGAATTAAGATATTCGGAGGAATCCGGACGATTTCTGACAGTGTAAAGCAGTTCCCTTCCACTGCCTTTAAGTAAGGCAACATTGGCGGAAAGTGAGAATTTGTTCTTTGCAAAAGCCAGATCGGCAAAGCTGTTGGCATTGCTGCCGGCAAAATCCGATGCGGTCAGGTGCTGGCTAAGCCTGCCGCTCAATCCGTTCCCATCCGGAGCTTTGGTAATAATGTTGATCACGGCCCGCCCGCCTGCATCATAACGTGCAGAAGGATTTGCAATAACCTCAATACGGACAATTTGTGAAGTTGAAATACCCGCCAGGCGCTCGGCGGGAATTAAAGTCCCGTTCAGATAAATGATCGCCTCACCCTTTCCCTGAAGAGAAATCACGCCCTCATTAACCGTAAGCCCTGGTGTTCGTGAAAGTATTTCGGTGACAGAGCTGCTGCTGGCCAGCACGGTTCCAGCCACATTGACTTCCATGTTGCCATTTTCGCCATAATGCATTAACGGAGCCGAAGCAGTAATCGTCACTTGCTCCAGGTCGGTCGCACTTTCCTGCATGACAATTGTGCCAAGGTCTACATCAGCTGTTTGTGCAAAGACAATGTTAATTGTAGTGTCTTTGGAAATAAGCGAGCTCAGCGTCAGCCTGAGATGCACATTGTTCAGGCCAGAAATTGCAACACTTTCGTTAAAAGGACTGTTTTGAATCACCTTTCCGGTGGTGTCGGTCAGCAACAAATTGCCGTCAACGGAAACACCCGCTGCGTCGGTAATCTTTGCCGAAATGCTTCGGATTTGTGCTGAAACGGGCAGGCTTAATAAAATTGAAATGACTAGAAGAACGATAGATTTCATGACTTTGGATTAAATGTCCAAAGCTAGTCTGCTTGAAAAACAGGAAGGTTTTGAAGTCGGGAATTCGGAGTTCGGATTTATAATTCCGTACCGACCGCATTAGTTAAGTGGTTGATAATCCTTCTCTAAACAAGCTGGGCGTGGTTCCGCGGTATTTTTTAAATGCGGTGAAAAACGTAGACTTTGCATTAAAGCCAACCTCGTAACCGATCTCTTCGAGCTTGATTCCGTTGTTGCTCGCGATCAACTCACAAGCTCTGGCAACACGATATTCATTGATATAAACATTGAAACTTTTGCCCAGATTGTCGTTAAGCAGCTGCGAAAGCTGATGCCCGGAAATGTTAACCGCCTTGGCCAGATCATTCAATTTCAGGTCAGGATTTTTGTAAAGTTCCTGTTCTGTGATGACTTTATGAATCTTGTCCGTAAGGCTCGATGCATGATCTTCGGCGATCTTCTTTTTGGCATAACGCTCCGGTTCTGCATAACCCAGGAATGTTGTATTTGACCTTTTTCGGCTAAAAAACAGCGGAATATTCAGGTAAAGCAGCAATGAAAAGAATATAGCGCCGGTAATGTATACGCTGCTGAATGACCAGAAAAAGACGATGAGATAGGCGATCAAAATAACCGCATTTCCGAAAAAGATTGAAAGGATCGGCTTCTCCGTGGGCGAGAGATTTTCGGTTTTGTCAAACAGCTTTGCGATCCGCTTTCTGAGCATCCATCCGGTCAGAACAAAATAGGCAACCCATTGTGCGTAAATGATATGAACAATGTAATGGTTCCAATCCCAGGGATGGCTTTGATAAGGAATTAATATCCCTAAAATAGTGATTCCCACCAGCCAGGCACAATAAATATACTTCCATCGAACTGGTGTCTTAACCGTGTTTTCGAGTGCCGCCCTGGTGAAATAAAAAAGTGAAGGACCGATTAAAAAGCAACCTGAAAGTCCGATTTGAAGATAAATCCGTGGGAGATCGGGGTAAAAATAATTGAAAACAGCCTTGGTGATCCGCATGGTAAGAGCCAGCAACAGCAGCCCCAGAAAGTATGATGCAGGCGCTTTTGGCTTTTTAAAAATCAACAGATAGCAACTTATAATCAGCCCGTTAAACGCGCCCAGTGCGCTGAAAAAGAATAGGATCTGCTGACCTGGGTTCATGCATTTGGCTTGTAAGTAACAACATTTCAAAACGGGTTTGTAAAAATAATAATATTAAAGTCTGAAAATAATAATGACCGCTTCCACACGACCAAGTCTAAGCATATGGAACAGTAGATACGTCCCGATATACCCCCGCAACTCTTTTGCTTAGCGTAGCCCTAAATCCTTGTGGCCTCGCAACGATTCGCGCTCCGGTCCACGTTGATGCGATTACCATGCCGGCAGCTATCAGGATAATATCTTTGATGATGTATTGGGCTTCCAAGGTCGGCGCATGCATTGTGCCAGAGAAAAGCTCAGAAGGATAAAGGAATAACGGGGACATAGCGCCCACCATTTGAAGCGCAAGCAGCCATACCCCTACCCGCAGGAACATACCCGTTAAAAAGCAGAAGCCGATCAGGCATTCAAGGGTAGCAACAAAAACCATTGCATTATGCCCTGTGAAAACACCCAAGGTAAGCTCAGAGGTTGTGCGGGTTGCCAGTGATTCGATTGGACTTATTCCCGTAAAAAATTTGAGCACGCCAAAAGCAACAAAAACAATCCCCATCGTAAAGCGAAGAATGTTAATGCTATTGGCTACCAGCCATTTGTTAATGGATGTGTCAAGTTTATCAAAGCGGTCAAAAAGGCTGAGTGAATTCTTCATTATGTTGCAGGTCTGGTTTAGGCTATCTACGTCAGGACCGGCTCAAAAGATCGCTTTAACATTAAGTTAATGCGGGCGGTTGTTGAATGGAAGAGCAAACACTTACCAGTATTTATTATTTCTATACTAATTCCATAGATTATATATTTATATCAAAAAATATGTATTTTTGGAAAAGAATAGAATCAAGAAAAATATGCTTGCGAAGGATGCGATAAGACTTTACAAAGACGAGGACCTTGCCATTGAAGCCTTTAAAGAGTATCGACTTCAAAAAGGGATCTTATGCAAAAAATGCGGTGGGTCCCACCATTATTGGCTGGCTTCCAAACAACAATTTCAATGCAAAACATGCAGGTTTCGCACTACACTTCAGAGTGGGACGCTACTGGAAGGTAGCAAACTTCCTATTTCGTATTTTTTTCTGGCTTTGTACCTGCTTAAAAATAGCCAGAGAGACCTGTCTGTGGCCGAATTCCAAATTGAAACGGGTCATAAGTACAGTGAGCCGCTCTACGATTTTCTGCGCAAAGTAAAGGTGTATCTCAAAACGGAAGATCAGAATTCAATACTAATAACCTTCCTGGAAGTCGCCAGCGCCTCCTTGCACAACAGCTCTGCGGATAACCTTTGAGTCCTTGAATACGTGGGCCGCCGCTGACGCCTCATCTTCACGGCGGCGGACGCGACATCTGCTCCCGGTGAGTTACATGACCATACGTGTAAGTTACCGCGACGCATCGCCTTGCTTACCAGATTACCCCACAATCCCTACTTTGCTCGGTTCAGCAATGCATTGATATCACTAACAATACCATTTTTAATTACAGTCTTCACATTTAGCAAATCCTTGATATTAGTTAATGGATCACCATCCAAAATGATCAGATCAGCCAGTTTCCCAGCTTCAATACTGCCCAGGTCATCTCCTACTCCTACTGACTCGGCAGACCACAATGTGGCCGACCGCAATGCCTGAAAAGGAGTAATTCCGCCATCGACCCAGCTTTGTAGTTCAGCATGCAGACTCACTCCCGGTGCTATAATAGGCGAATCCGTCCCCGGCGTAACACGCCCGCCAGCAGCCAGGATTGCTTTTAGTGTTTTTTGAATGTTGCCAAATGAGGTCAGAAATGCAGGATTTGTCTTCAACCGCAACTCGCCTGATTCCCTTAGTTCCTGAATTGATTCTTTGGAATAAAAAGATTGAAACTGACGGTTATCAAAAAACGCAGTGTCTTTGTTAATCAGATAATGCAGTCCGCCGTGGAGCGAAGCCGTTGGCGTAATGTTCAGACCCAATTTGGCAATGATCTGCACAACGTCCTGGTAAGAATTATTTTCCGCCGATAGTTTGGTAGAATAGCCCCGCCGGCTGGTAGCGCCGATATGCTCGACTGCATCGACACCATAACCCGCAGCGGGGAAAATCTCGTGAGATGAAACGGGAATGCCGTTTCTGTGTGCAAATTCGGTGACCTGTTTTTGCAAAGAATCAGGCATGCGCACGTAGGTCTTGATCATATCGTAACCAAGTCTTACCGACCTTTTAAGCTCCTGATCG
The DNA here is from genome assembly GCF_023821985.2 of Dyadobacter chenhuakuii. NCBI lineage: Bacteria > Pseudomonadati > Bacteroidota > Cytophagia > Cytophagales > Spirosomataceae > Dyadobacter > Dyadobacter chenhuakuii. The sequence goes on from NZ_CP098805.1 coordinate 2,160,834, forward strand.
AGCTGCGCGCCAGCCCGGTTGCTGACGGCAAGGCCATAATAAATGCGGTTTCCGTCCATCAATGCCCCGGCGTAAAACGTTCGCGGACCTTTGCGACGCCCACTTTCCCAGGATTCTTTCCTTTCTACCACATCATAAGGCTCCGTTCCCGGCTCGCGCGTGGAAGTTATGCCGTAAGACAGCCACAGTCTGCCGAGCTGCTCACCGGCCAAAGCCGACTGGTGCGTGTGCATTTCAAACAGTCCGGGGATCACCACACTTTTGGACGCGTCAATCACCTTTCCTTTTCGTGATGCATTGTGCGGCTCGATCTTCCTGATGCGGTTCCCTTCGATCAGAATGTCCACATTCTCTTGGTATTTCTCATTTTTTCCGTCAAACACTTTTCCGGCGTGAATGGCGTAATGTTCTTTGGGCTGCTGTGTTTTCCAGGTCAGGTCTAATGAAAATGTTTCCTGTTTCCCATCGCGCAGATTGACTTGTTTTAATGCATCCGTGGCAATAAAAACAATGTGCTCTGAGTCAGCCGTCCAGCTAAAACCTTCCGACAGCTCGCGCGTCCATTGCTTAGGCACGCCGGTCAGCTTGCCCGCTTCAATGGGAACCGTCCACAGGTAACCATCCAGTCCGTAGGCGAGCGATTTGCCGTCTGGCGACCAGTAGGGGCCATTTTTGCCTCTTGCGGCAGGCGTCCGTTCCGCAACGGGCGCAATGAAATCGCCCTTTTTTTCTTTGACATTAATGAGCAAAAATTCACTCACACCTTCCCGATAACGCGTTGAATAAGGCTGCAAAGCAGAAAGGATAATGGATTTTCCGTCCGGCGACCAGCTTGGCTGTGAAGCATCGAACAATGGCGCATATACCAGCTCGGACTTTGTGGTTTTCAGGTCCAAAGTTTTAAGTGAAGTGCGCAGCCAGCCTTTCGGATCAGACTCATAATAAGCGATTTGGCTACCGTCCGCCGACCAGCTCGGATATTTGATCGCATGTTTTGCGTCCAGCAAAAGTTTATCCTGGCCGGTGGCTATATCCCTGACCCAAAGATCCGAGTTACCATTCCGGTCGGAAGCATACGCAAGCTGCTTTCCGTCGGGAGACCAGGCCGGGTCTATTGCAATGAATTTATCATCTGTAAGTTGCAGCGGCTTTGCAGTCCCTTTTGTCAACAGATACAAATCACCCAATGCGGTGAACGCAATCTGTTTTCCGTCGGGTGAGACAACCGGGCTTCTAATTCCCAGCACGGACTTAACCTTTTCAGAATCAAAGTCCCGCTTTTTTCTTGCGTACGTATGCCGTCCTACATTTACCTGCGCTTCAAATGAAATGTTGGTTGATGTTTTGTCTCCCAATTTTCCTTTTTTGATTCGGCCGCTTGACGTATAGAGATAATCGTTTTCAGAGATCCAGGCTGCGCGGAAAGGAAAAACATCTTCTTCCGGTCGGGACAATGTCTGCCACTCGCCGCCACCTGTCTGGACAAAGTCCAATGTGCTTTCGCCTTGCGTTACACTATTAAAAATGATCCACTTCCCGGAAGGATGCCAAGAAGGCGAAGCCAGCTTTTCCTTACTGCTGACCAGCAGCTTTTCCGCACCATTTGCATCCTGCACATAAATGCCGCCGCCTGCTTTTCGCTCTGAAACATAGGCCAGCCTGCCATCAGGCGAATATGCAGCGAAATAATCGTTGGCGGGATCGGTCGTGAGCTGTTTCAGTTTTCCGGAAGCAAGCTCAACGTGCCAGATATCATAGTTACCACTGCGGTCGGAAGAAAAGGCGATAAGGTTTCCGTCAGGCGACCAGTAAGGTTCGCGATCGTCATAAACGCCCGTCGTAACCTGATTTAAACCGGTGCCATTTTTATTAACTGTCCAAATATGATAGGTTCCATCCCGGTACGATTGAAAAGCTAACTTTTGACCATCAGGTGACCAAGCTGGCTGCCGAATGTCGCCTAATGCATCCGAAATGGGTACTGCTTTTCCTCCACCAATTGGCAGAATCCACAATGTTCCCTGCAAATCAAAGGCGATCGTTTGTTTGTCCGGCGACAAGGCCAGCGCAAAATTGGTACCCTCAGTGAGCGTAATTTTAGTTGAATCCGATTTGAAATCCTGGCCTGAAACGCCCATGCCGAAACTCAGAAACAGCAATGCAAGTAATCCGATGCTTTTAGTCATTCTCAGTTCAATCACTTTTTATTGACCGGTGTTGGTTCAAAAACACCCGGAACCGGATTGGGCGCATTGGTATTCGAATTGACTTCGTCCTGCGCGTATACAAATCGCTCAGGCAAAACACTGCCGTTGTTGGCAGGAACCGGTACAACTACTGCCTCTTTTCGGGTCCTTCTCAAATCATTGAAACCTAAGATCTGACCAAAAAAAGTAATATACCGTTCTTCCAGGATTTCCCGCAGCAGCGCGTCACCGGCCGCTTCGCGTTTTTTATTGGCAATCCCCCCAGCGGTAAAATCAGCCGCGACGTACGGTTCGTATTTAAAATTCCCTTCGCGGTAAGTGGTGCCGATGTAACCACCTTCATTCAGATAAGCGCGGTATTTGTTCAACTGCAAAAGCCCTTCTTCCAACCCATTTACCCGGTAACCCGCCTCAGCAAGGATCAACTGGTTTTCCTGGAAAGTGATCAGTGGAAATGGTGCGTCCTGCGCAAAAACGCCTTTTTTGGTTGCTGTGCTGGTGTAGTTATGTTTGAAGCTGGATTTCACACCATTGGCTTCTGTGTAAGTAAGGTAGAAATTCAAACGCGCACGCTCGTCGGTTTTTGCATCACCGCGATAGGCTGCACTAGCCGGATCGAGGATCGTGGTGATGTAGGCGCCTTGTGAATCAATGTCTGTGATGGAGCGGCCGGTAAAATAGAAATTCTCATTGATACCCGAGGAAGTTCCATGCGGCGCCAGCAGCGAACCTTCTGCGTTTTTTATGCCGAGCTGCGCTTCTTTGTAAGCATTTGCATAGTCTCGCACGTCCAGATAAAAGCGCGCTTTGAGCGTATGTGCCACGTCGATCCATTTAGTCGTATTTCCGCCGAAATGAATGTCGGCTACCCCAGGCGTTGTTCCCTGGTTGGTTTCCAGGTCTGCGATGGCATCATCGAGCAGCTTTTGTAACGATTTGTAAATATCCTCCTGCTTGTCAAAAACCGGATTTGGGAACTGTGCAATGTCGGCAGCCTGCGCGAAAGGCACGTCGCCCCAGCCGGAAGTTGCCGCACCCGCTGCATGCGCCTTGACCACTTTTGCAATGCCCGCAATAACGCGGTTATTGGTTAGCCTGGCCTGTTCTTCTAACAGTTTCGTTTGCTGCAATACGCCGTAGTAAATGTTCTGCCAAGAAACATTGAACAGTCCACCCGAGGCATTGTAAAAATAAATGTCGCGGTACTGGCGGTCAATGCCAGTGAAGTAACCAGACCAGAGTCCGGCAACCCGCGCAGTGTGACCTTCGTGAATGCTAATATTTCCGAGCTGTAAACCTGTCAGCAATAATGTCGCCGAGGCTTGTGCAGGGTTATTGGGATCGGTATTGAGCTCGTCCACAACGCTTTCGCAGGACAGCAAAACCATCAGTAGGGGAATAAAGATACATCGCTTGAAGCGTTTCATACTCTTAAATTTTAATAGGTTAAGCGCAAAGTCAGGATGAGCGAGCGGGTTCCGGGGGAGTTGAACCAATCCATATTTCGGGCTAGCGGGTCGCCGGTCAGGTTGGTATCGGGGTCAATGCCTTTGATTTTTGACCAGAGAAAAAGATTTCTTCCGGTTACCGAAAAATCGATTGATTGCAGCGGAATCACTTTGCGGAATTTCTCGCTGTCCAAATGATAGCTCAAAGACAATTGCCGCAGGCGCGTCCAGCTTCCGTCGCTGATCATATGCTCTTTCAAGTCACTGAAACCGCCGCCGATCGAGGTGTAATAGGGTTCGTCGAGCAGCACCGGTCCACCGCCGAAATCGTGCAGATTACCGCGGACGGTCGTTCCTGCCGCAAACACTTTCCCCGTATAGTTTTTAACATCCTGCGTCAGTGTTACCTCTTTGCCCACATCGGCATGTGTACCAAAATTATACATCACCGCGCGGGTACCTTCATAAAAATCACCTCCCTGTGAAGTTTCGAACAATACGTCGAGCGTGAGTTTTTTATAACGCAATGTCGTGCCCAGTCCACCGCGCCAGTCCGGATTCGGGTCTCCGATGATGCCACTGATAGAGGCCAGCTGTGGAAAATTGTTTTTGTCCAGCGCGAGTTTCCCATCTTCTGTCCGCTGGTATTTTCCATACCAAAACACGCCCACCGGCTGACCTTCTACGGCGCGCACGTCGATAGAACCGCTGATGCCAGTCAGGAATAAGGAGCTGGTTCCCGCAAGGTCAGTCACCTTGTTTCGATTGCGATTCACATTAGCATTCACCGACCAGTTAAAATCCTTAGTGCGGATCAGATCCAGCGCCAGATCAGCCTCGATGCCTTTATTTTGCAGTGTGGCCGCATTGGTATATTTACTCACAAAACCTGTTGAGGCTGGAAGGGTAACGGGAATCAGCAGGTTATCGACTTTATTTTGATAATAGGTAAAACCAAAACGGGCTTTATTGTGCCAGAGCCGCAGGTCTGCCCCGATCTCATACTCCGTTTTTCGTTCCGGGCGCAGCTTATCGTTTCCCTGCTCTGGACTTTGCAGGAATGCGCCGTTCCCATATTGCGAGCCGGCAATGTTATCACCTAAAATCCCTTGCGAGAATGCGGCTGCCAGGTAATTTGTCTGTGTTTTGTAAGGCAGGGGCTGCACGCCTACTACTCCAAATGACGCCCGCAGCTTGCCAAAGTCCAGTCCTGAATTTTCCAGAAAAGGTAGGTTCGAAAACTGCCACGCAATATCTGCTGACGGATAATAGAATGTGTTTTTCGCATTTTTACCAAAAGCCGAGCCAGCCTCCGCAGCCAGCGAGACATTTACAAACACCGAATTGAATACGGATAAACCGGCCGTGTTGTAAAAACGCGCATTACGGATGTGCGAGCGGACTGTGGTTGGTGTGCGGTTAGCGGAAGTGGCGTTCGAAGGATTGGCCGGAGCGTCGGGAATGATAAAGTTTTTAACGTCCAGATTGTCGTTCAGATAACGCCGGTCATTGACATTGAAGCCGATCACGTAAGTCAAGGCATAATGTTTACCAAAGTCTTTCACAAAACGCCCGATCAGATCCGTGTTTAGTTCCGCTTCTTTGAACAGCCTGTCGACAAACTGCCCACGTCCATTGTTGCTCAGATCGTTAACCGGGAAATAATCCAGCCGCTCGTCGGTGTAGGTGTCATAACCTGCCCGGGCGATGAGCTCAAACCATTCAACCGGCTTGATGCCCAGCTCCACGCTGTTCAAAAACCGATTGACAGAAGAAGTGTATTTCTGTTCATGAAGCGCCCATACCGGGCTCCCGATCAACGGGTTTGCAGACGCACCAAGGTAACTTCTGTACGTGCGCTGGCGGTTGAACTCCGGCGAGGCCGACGGGCTGGCGTAGTAGGTTCCTTTGTAGTCGGATACATCGAAATCAGGCGCATTTCTAAGTAAACCCACAGGCGCGCCCGAATTATTGTTTCCCCTGCCCTGCCTGTTGGAAGTGATCCTGCTCATTGTAGAATTGGCAGCAATGCGGAAAACATCAGTGAACTTGCGTTCGGTGTTGAGTTTAAAACTGGTTCGTTTGTAATCGCTCGCGCCATTGAAAACACCTTTTTGATTTAAATGTCCGGCGCTGAAATAAAATGTGGATTTTTCGGTTCCGCCGCTAACGCTCAATGTGTTGTCAGCCGCAGTACCGGTGCGAAAAACCTGGTTGTAGTTCGATTCGTTGAAGGTTTCCCTGGAATTTTTCGTGACGATCGGATAATGTTTGGTCCCATCCTGCGCTTCGAAATAGGCTCCTGTCGTATTCAACTCGTCGGCCGCTCCGGAGCGGTCGGCTATTTTGTCTCCCCAGGAATTGGTACCGGCAGGATTGTATTTACCTCCCGCTCCCTGCCCGAATGTGTTTTGTCTTGCGTGAAATGCATTCACCTCATCAAAAGAATACGAAGAATTGAACGAAATGCTCAGTTTTTCGCCGCTGCCCTTTTTGGTCGAGATCACGATCACGCCGTTGGCGGCACGTGAACCCCAGAGCGCTGCGGCGGATGCTCCTTTCAGGATCTGGACCGAGGCAATGTCATTGGGATTGATATCGTTCAGGCGCGATTGCTGCGATACATTTCCCTGCGAGCCTCCCTCACTTGAATTGCTCAATGGAACACCGTCCACAATAATCAGCGGCTGATTATTGCCGGTAATGGTGCTCAGTCCTCTGATCTGAATGAAGGATCCCGCTCCGGGGTCACTGCTATTTTTATTGATTTGCACGCCAGAAGCCTTACCAGCCAGACTGTTTATTAAAGTCGGTTCACCTGAGGCGGTAATCGCTTTTGCGTCGATTTTGGAGCTGGTCGCTGCCAGTTTATCCGAGCTTTCCTTAAAACCAAGCGCAGTAACGACGACTTCGGAGAGCTGCTGCGACGACTCTCTCAGTGCAACATCAACTTTGGTTCTGGTACCAATCGTCTGCTCCACCGGATCATAGCCGATAAAGGAAAACACGAGCACATTGTCGCTTTCATTGATACTGAACTGGTAACTGCCATTTGCATCGGTGGAAATACCCTTGCTGGATCCTTTCACGACCACATTCACACCGGGTAGCGGACTATTGTCCTGAACAGACGTCACTTTGCCGCTGACTACTTTTTCTTGCGCAAAAGCGATATTAAAATCGACAGACGCAAGCGTACAGAGCAGCCACAAGCTGCCGGCTTTTCGTAAATTTTTATACATAGATATGAGCTTATTTTTTCTTGAACCGGTCGTCAGTCAATGCCTCCAGAAATGCTACAATGTCATCAACTTCGCCGTCGGAGAGGTTGAGCGAGGTGCCCAGGGACAAGTCGCGTTTGATGCTGTTACTGACAAATTTGTCGGGTGTGTTATAATATTGAACGACTTCTTTGAGTGTTTTGAACATCGCATTGTGCATGTACGGTGCAGTGACGGCCACATTACGCAGGCCGGGCACTTTAAACAGACCGATGTGAGCGCTGTCTTTGGTGACTTTGAACCGGCCGGGATCAGTCAATTCCTTTCCATTAAAAAGGCCAATGTTCTTAAAACGATCGGCAGTAAAGTCCTCGCCGGAGTGGCAAGTGGCGCAACCCGCCTTACCGATAAACAGTATACGTCCGCGAACCGCTTGTTCAGACATCGCCTTTTCATCCCCGTCCAGATATCGATCGTAAGGTGTGTTGGTGGTTTCCAATGTTCGTTCGAAAGAAGCGATTGCACTCAGCAGATTTCTTTGGTTTACCTCTGTTTTAAAAATCTTTTGAAAAGCCGCGCTATAGAATGTATCCTGCTTTAAACGCTCTACAGCCTGTTCGACCGGTAGGTCCATTTCGTCATGGGCCAACAATGGGCCAAGTATCTGCTCTTCCAGCGAAGCCGCCCTTCCATCCCAGAAAAATTCTGTACGCCCCGAAAGGTTCGTTAGCGCCGGGCTGTTTCGCGAAACTCTGGTTCCTTTATCACCCACACTGAAGGCAGCGGTGTCAGCGAACGCAAATTGTGGAATGTGACAGGAGGCGCAGCTGATGGCTTTTCCTCTTGACAAAATAGGGTCGGAAAATAACTTTTCACCCAGCTCTGCCTTCGTGGAAACGTCATTTTCCTGATGCTGAAATGCCACAGTTATCACAAAAAACAACGCAGCCGAAAGAACGGTAACAATTTGCTTGACTTTGAACATGCTGATGAATTTCTGTTTCAATTAATCCGAAAAGACTCCTGGAAAGGAATGCAAAGGCCGTCTTCGTTGCTACACAAGAGCCCCTTTATGGTTCCCGCAACATTAAATCCGTTTTTTGAAACCTTAATTTTCTGCCGGAACTGTGCCTTCTCGGTGAAATAGGTGTACTGCACATCCCAGGTGGGGTCAGTCGTTTTTTTGGGCTGAATAGGGTTAATGGTGCCTATCAACTGATACGAATCGGTTTCCACAAATTTGAATTCAGTAGGAAGCGGACCGATTTCGTTTTTGAAATCACTGGAATAGAGCTTCCAATTTTTATCAATCGAAGCTGAGAAAATGAGCTCGACTTCATCACCTGCTTTCGCATTTTTGCTAGAAACGGATACATTCCATTTAGAGATGTCAGAAGGTTCCTGGGCGAAAACATTTACAGATGTAAGTAGAAAAAGGAAGAACAATTGCTTAAACAACATACTCGTGCGGCATTAAAGTGAAGGATTAAACAACTGCAAAGTGAGAACTCTCCCTTGCAGTTGTTCAGATTACCAGTTAGCGTACCAAATCACCCTTTTTATTTCCCACTTTTCGCAGGAGTAGTATTGGCCGACGAGAAAGTGGCCGGAACGGGCTCAGCGATTAAAGCGTCAAGATCCTTATTCCATTTGGCAACATAATCCTCGAAATATTTTCCGGTAACCGTGCCGGTGTAGCCCGTGTGGATCTGCTTTACCTCGCCATCACGACCGATGATGATCGTGGTTGGAAATGCCATCATGCGGTTCAGTGCAGGCAGTTTTTCGGAAGCGACCTTCTTGTCTGCAATGCCGCCGAAAAGAATGTCGTACTCAATGCCGTACTTTTTTTTCAATGTGCCCAGCGTGTATTTGGCATAAGCAAGATCGTCTTTTTGTTCAAAACCGATCGCAATCGCTTCTACGCCGCGCTTTTTGTTTTCTTTAAACCAGGGCGAAAGGAAAGCCGTCTGATCTGTGCAGTTCGGGCACCAGGTGCCGATGATTTCGACGATCACCACTTTACCTTTGTATTTGTCATCGCTGAGCGAAACTTGCTTTCCGTCCAGGTCAGGCAAGGTGAAATCCAGTTTGGTATATCCTTCTTTCAAATAGGTCAGTTTGTATGGGTCTGGCAATGCTGCCTGTTCGTTCTTGGCACCTTCAAACTTGGTATTGTCGTAAATACCCGAGCTGATTACACCCGTGATGGAGCCATCTTCATTAATTTTTCCTTTATAAACCCTTGGGTTAGGACCAGAAAAATGGGAAAGCACAAATTCATCGCCTTGCACAACGCCTTCCAGCTCGCGGCTGTCCCCTACTGTTGACATTACCACGCCGGTCAGTTTGTTTCCTTCTTGTTTGAGAAGCGCTACATTATCAGGCATTTTGGCTTTGCTGAAAACCTGCAAATCCCATTTGCCGCTCAAATTGTGTTTGGTAGGCTGCTCTTTGCCTTTTTCTACAAAGCGATAATCCTTGCCATGCTCGGCTGAAAATGGCAACGAATTCCCCCGGAAGCCAGGCACCAGGCTGCGGTATTCACCTGTAATCTTTCCGTCTGATTCCACCTTTGCGACCAATGCTGCATCATAAGTGTTCATTTTTACAAAAATCGAATCCGCGCCGATTTTTGTCACATGGAAATCGTCCCTTCGTGAGCCGTTCAGCAGCGTCAGGATCGGATCCTTTGCGTTTTTAGCATTGTACTCGAAATTGAATGGAATGTGTGTTTCGCTAATTACAAACTCCCCGCGCCAGATACCCTGCTTGGGCGATTTAGCACCAGGCTTGTCTGCCGTTGCTGCAAAACTGCTTAAAAGCGTGGCACCTGCCAAAGCCACAACCTTGATCTTGTCGTTGATTTTCATACAACTTGTGTTGTTAAAATGGATAATAGTTAACATATATTCTTGCCAGACAAGCTGAAAGAATCCTCACTGGACCGGAAACATTTGCAGGATTTTTTCCGGTATAATTGTTAACCTATCAAAGGTGGTTTTTAAAAGGTCGTCGTTAGACTTGTACAAATGTAGATCACATCTCTATTAAATTTGTAGACTTAATAGAATAATTCGATTTCATACCACCAAACGGATTGCACAGCAAAAGTCTGCCTTCTACTTTTGTCAGCGTCAATTCATTCACATTTCATTTTTACAATGTCATTACCGAAAGCACCTTCGGCGTTTCCCAGCTGGAAAACGCGCGAAAAGATTGCATTGCGCGCCGCGCTGATTTATGCTGTTATTAGCACAGTACCCTTTACGCCTGAATTCTACCAACAGGATTTCGACGCAGGTTTCAATGTAAATTCCTACAAATTCCGATGGCTGGATGCGCTCTCGCAAAACAAGCCCTGGTTTTTCGAGAGTCAGGAAGGCAAGAACTACACGGGATGGTTCGTCACAGTCGTCATATGCCTGCTGGCAGGATGGGCTTGGGACCGGCTCGACAGAAAGCGCATTGATTTTGAGAAGCTGTATTACTGGTTTTACACCGCGGCGCGCTATGGCATTGCGCTGAGAATGTCCTGGTTTGCTTGGGCGAAAGTGTTTCCGGTGCAAATGCCGTTTCCGACAATCAGTCAGCTGAACACCAACCTGGGCGATTTCACTCCGGGTAAGTTATATTGGCTGACCACCGGCGTATCGCCGTTTTTTGAAGTTTTCGCGGGATTTTTCGAGCTGGCGGCAACGCTTTTTATCCTTTTCCGGCGGACTACCACACTCGGGGCCCTGATGATGGTGGCTATTTTGGTGCCGATCTGGTTTGTTAACATTGGTTACGACGCGGGTGTGGAGCTTGCGAGTTTGCACATTCTCACGCTTTCGCTGATGCTTTTGGTGCGGGATGGCAAACGGTTTTATGAAATTTTAATTGAGCACAAGGCTGTTGCACTGACATATGTGCCAAAGATCACCTTTGCCCAAAATTGGAAGAATAGCGCCCTTCTTGCGTTCAAATATGCATTCATTTTCCTGTTCATCATTCATCGCGGTTACAGTTACGGGACCTTGTATGCGAGTGGCAAGACCTTCAAACTTCCCTTGGATGATGGACTTGCCGGATTTAGCGGGTTCTATCACGTGGCTGATTTTAAGCTGAATAGCAACACAATCCCGGATGCGATTGGAGACACCACGCGCTGGCAGAATGTCGTATTCGAGAAGTTCAATTCCATCAGCATTAAAATTGACAAGCCTTTCAAGCTCAACACGAAGAATTCAATCCGGACCACGGAGTATTACGGCAATATCGGCCGGTATTATTATGGGTATTCTGCCGATACGATCCATAAGTTGTTGGTATTAAGAAACCGCGCTGACACGTCGAGCAAGCTTCTTTTGAGGTATGAAAGAGTTGATCCAAACAAAATTCTTTTGTCAGGGACAAACGAAGCGAAAGACTCGATTTACGTTGTTTTGAATAAGATTAACAAGAAATATCCCCTTGAAGAAAAGCGCAAATAGCATTAGGCGACGCATTTCCTGGTGGCATGATCTCGAAATAATACTATTGAGTTTTGACATTCCGCAAAAGATGACTTTACCTTTGCATCGTCTTACGATTACTACCTGCAAAGTAAAAGTGGATTTATAAAGAAAGAGGGAGAGACAGGCTCGGCGAACTCTTAGCAACTTTCCAGGGTGGAATCAGTGCTAACCTGCCTAACATTTTTAGGAACTATAAATTTACAAATCATGTCCAGAAAAAGCATCCAAATCCGCCCGGTCCCCTGCGCAACCAAATGTTGTCCTGAGGACAAATGGAGAAGCTAATCAGCTTAAACTGAGTAATCGTGTCTACCGAACATTAAAACGCCTATTCGCGTTCGATAGCATTATTTTATCACATTTAGTCTACAAAACCAATAGACTTAATATTTTAACCATTCAATTTATTATGAAAAAGACCATTTTATCCGCATTGTCGCTCGCTACACTTGGCTTGGCATCTTTCACAAATACTGTAAAAGAAAATCCGTACACAGTAGACACACAGAAAAGCAAGCTGGTATGGAATGCTAAAAAAGTAACCGGCGAGCATTCGGGCCTGGTTCCCATCAAGAGCGGCACGTTACTGGTAGACGCTGGAAAATTAAAGGGCGGCAACTTTGAAATCGATCTGAAAGATCTCACAGTAACTGACCTGAAAGACCCTGAATACAACAAAAAACTGACCACACACCTGAAAGGCGAGGACTTTTTTGCTGTCGAGAAACATCCAACCGGCAAGTTAAATATCACCTCAGTAACGCCCTCCGGTGCAAATAAATACAATGTGAAAGGTAAGCTGACGATCAAAGGCATTACCGAGGATGTTGCATTTCCGGCAGAGGTGACTACAACAGGGAAAAACCTGACAGCTAATGCGAAGATCACGATTGACCGCACCAAATACGGCATCAAGTATAATTCCAAAACTTTCTTTTCCGCGATTGGCGACAAAGCAATTGACGATACTTTCAACCTGGACGTCTCGCTTATTGCAACAGAATCTGCTTCTACAACCAAGGCTAGCGTGAAGTGATATTGCCTCTTGTTGTACTATAACATTGCTTCTGATTTGGCGACGGAGGGATGACGGGTTTACTTGTCAAGTCAGCATGTGCAGGAATTCGGACAGGAACTGCAGGCTCCCCAGCCCGAAGAATGGACATCGCTGCGATTCCGTCGTCACCAAATCAGAACACCAATTACTAACGTATAAAGTTGTGCGTTATTAGGGTTCCATGCGGGCTATCGTCAGATGAAGCCATAAACACCTCTTTGAATGAAAAGATATATTCTACTATTATTTGTATTTGCCGCCTTTAAATCTTTCGCCCAGCAGCGCATACTGAACGGAAAAGTAACAGATGCCGTGAGCGGCGAAGCGTTGCCAGGTGTAAATGTGTCGGTAAAAGGCACCAGGCAAGGCACGCTGACTGATGCAGACGGAAAATATGCATTGAACCTGATCAAAGGGGAAACACTAGTGTTTTCATTCGTCGGCTTTTCCGCGCAAGAAGCTAAAATATCAGCTGAAAATCAATACGATATCAGTCTGCAACCTAGCTCGCAGCAGTTAGGCGAAGTGCAAGTGGTGGGTTCCAGAAATGCGAACCGCACCAAGCTGGATTCTCCGGTTCCGGTCGATGTGATCGATTTGAAACCACTTTTGGAATCAGCGCCGCAGGTCAGCATTACACAGCTTTTACAATATGTTTCACCTTCGTTTCATTCGGTAAATGGCAGCAATGCCGGTGATGCCGGTTCTGCGCTGAACCTCTCACAACTAAGGGGTTTGGGCGTGGATCAGGTGCTGGTTTTGGTGAATGGAAAACGGCGGCACAAAAGTTCAAACATCAACTGGGGCGGGCTTGGAAACGGGGCCACAGGTTATGATCTGAATTCGATTCCGACCGCCGCCATCCAGCGCGTTGAGATCCTCCGTGACGGGGCAGCTGCGCAATATGGTTCGGACGCAATTGCAGGCGTTATCAATATTGTTTTGAACAAAACAACTGAACAACTGACACTTAGCTCAACGGCCAGCACCCGGCGAAGAGGAGACGGAACCACCACCCGCACGAATGCAAACTACGGATTCGCACTGGGCAAAACAGGCGGTTACCTGAATGCAACCGCGGAATTCGCCACGCAGGCCATTGCGCTTTTACCTGGAAATGATCATGCCGGCTTATACTTGGGCCCTATTTACGGCGGCGGTGCCAACACCCGGAATTACGACGCGATATACACCAAAGAAATCGACGAGGAAATCCTAAAAAACAGGGGAATAGACAGGCACTTTTTTGACCGTCGAGGCGGCGGTTCCAACAAGGCCAAAGATGCATTGCTATTCTTTAATGCGGCTGTGCCTTTGCGACAAAATGCGGAAGTATATGCATTTGGCGGCATTAGTCACCGCAATTCCCAATTCACCGCCGTGTTCCGACTGCCGGGCTGGACTGAGCGGAACAATGCATTCCTCTACCCTGATGGATTTTTACCGGCCATGGAAAACATCATCACCGATAAGTCCCTGGCGGTGGGTGTGAAAGGCAAGATCCAGGATTGGGACGTGGACATTTCGAATGTTTATGGCAAAAACGACTTTGGGAATGTGATTACCAATTCGTTGAATGCCAGCCTCGGCCTAAAAACGCCCAGGACGTTTGATGCGGGCAGCTATAATGCAAGCCAGAATACGGGCAGCATCGACATCAGCCGTTATTTTGACCGAGCCTTAAAAGGAATCAATGTTGCCTTTGGCGCGCAATATCGCGTGGAAACTTACCAGATCGTTGCTGGTGAGTCCGCTTCTTATTCAAAAGCAGATTTGCGAACGGTTTATGGACTTGATACAACAGGAACAGGCATTGTTTATAACACCAATGAGGGTCAAATCGGTCTGAATGGTCTCTCGCCGGGTTCGCAGATCCACGCTGGTTTCCGGCCTGAAAATGCTGTGAATGTAAACCGTTCCGTGCTGGCAGGTTACGCGGATCTCGAGGCAAATATTACGACAAACTGGCTTGTTTCAGGGGCGCTGCGCCTGGAAAGCTTCTCCGGGCTGGGCAATGTAACAACCTATAAAATTGCTTCGAAATACAAGATTGCCGACTGGCTGGGCATTCGCGGCTCGCATAATACAGGCTTCCGCGCTCCGGATCTTGCTCAATATTATTATACTGAAACCTCAACCAGTTTTCAGCAGGGCCGCGCAATCGATCAGGTGACAGCTTCTAACCAAAGCGCCGCTACCCGAGCGCTCGGCATTCCTACTTTAACGCCTGAAAAGTCAAAGGGATACACATTGGGGATCACTTCTCAGCCGCTGAAAAACGTTGAATTTACGGCAGATGCTTATTGGGTGGATGTCAATAACCGGGTCGGAAACACGGGAAATTTTTCGGCGACCGACGTCAATTTGCCGCTCGAAGTACGCAGCCTTTTTGTGCAAACGGGCACGACCCAGGCTAAGTTTTTCTATAACTCGTTTAGTACTAGAACAAAGGGATTGGAACTCACGGGAAGTTACCGCACGCCGTTCCGAAGCGGAGGACTGACGTTTTTGCTGGGGGCCAATTTTGTAAAGAATGAGGTTGTCAGCGTGAATACGCCGAAAGGTCTGGAAGCATACCGCTACATTATTTTCAACGATGGAGAAAAAGCGCGGGTAACTTCTCACATTCCCGGAACGAAAGTGAATTTACAGGGAAGTTACAAGGTTGGCAAACTGACTTATATGGTGCGCGGCATTTACTTCGGCTCAGTTACAACGGCATTGGCATTGAATGCAACATTTCCCAGACCGGACTATTTCTTCCAAAAGCTCAACCCGATCTGGGTCGTGGACGCCTCTGTGGCTTACTCCTTTACAAAATCCATCCAGGCAGTCATTGGTGTAAATAACGCCTTCAATGAGCTGGGCGATTATTCTGACCCAAAACTCTCAGCATTGAACAACCCATCCATTGTTGGCCTGCAAAACGGAAGCGCTGGCATTCAGCCATTTATCCGGATCACAGCTCGACTTTAACACCCAAATTCATCTCTTCGAACTTATGATATCCACATTGTCTTTTTCAAAACGCCTGCTGCTGCTCTTCGCCGCAACAGCAACATTAGCTAGCTGCAAAGACACCAGTTACCTGGACATCGACGCGGCAAAACGCCCGCCACTGAGCGCCTACATTAGTTTTGTCAATGCAAGACCCGTCAACTCCGCCCTCAGTTTCTGGACATTTACGGATAAGATTACGCCAACGCCCGTCGCCGTCAACAAGGCTTCTGACTATTACCCCACCGTTTTCGGCAATGTGCAAATCAATTTTACCGAAGGCACCAACACAAGCTATAAAGCCTCGTACCAATTCGGTAACAGCGCAACATTCACTGCAACCGGCAGGCCCAACGGCCCGATCGCCACATTTTATCACACGGTAATCGCAGCCCGAACAGAGAATAACAAGTCGGATTCGCTGATCCTTTTTTACGACGATCTGAAAGCGCCGGAGGCGGGCAAGGCCAAGCTGCGATTCGTAAATCTGTCGCCGGGCGCGGGCACATTGAATGTGTTGAGTAACGGGAAAGCCTTATTCAGCAACGTCGCTTATGGCCGTGCTGCCAACTCTGCCTTGTCGGGAGAAGCATTCAGCGCCTGGTCGCTGGGGCCATTTCAAAGTATCAACCCAGGTCCTCACGCGCTGACATTATCAAACACTGCGAACGGAACTACGCTCGGCGCAGTGGGTAATTTCAATCTGGAAGCCGGGAAAATTTATACGGTATTTACAAGCGGGCTCGTCCAGGGCAGCCCAAACCTGGCTTTCAATATTTTGGAGCATCCGGTGAAGTAGCTGATTGATAGCTCCCTGCTAAACCGATTTTGTTTGTAGCGGAGATTAAATTAGCTGTTTCAGACCTCATATCTTCTACTAACTTTCTGGCAACGAAGGTATCGTAGATAATTTTCAATTTTGGTCAGTTCCTTGAAAAAGCTTGTCGCCGGCTTATCTCCATAGATCGGGGAACTGACCATTCCGTCCGCTGAAAATAAACTCACTATCTGCTCAACAGCGCCATTTGAGAGATATTCAATGTATTTCGTTGCTACTTCACTTTTTGTCATGATTCATTTTTAGGGGTTAAGTATATAGCAAAAGTAGGATACGCTGGGAAACATTAAAATCCAAAGGAGCGATTCTGAATTTTGGAGTAAGTTGCGGCTACCGGGCACGAGGAATTGCGTGCTTACTCACTGCGGCAATGGCAAGAAATTGATCCCGCTGTCGAACCCATTTCATTTGATACAAAGCCGGACGGCCGGATCGCGATCAAAGTCCGTCAAATCATAAAGGATTTGGACGGTCAAGTTTTAAGCGACACGCTCTTATTTCATGTCTATACTTTTGGAAGAGGAAAGGTGCGGGCGATGGCAATTGAGCATTAGTTTAAGCTTTTAATGATTTTTGAAATTTTGTATCTTACCAAAATTTCAGAAACCCCACACACAAATGAAGACCTCCCTCACCCACCTCCCACAAAACAAACAGGACCAACTAAAAGCTCTTACTCAAATTATCCTCGACAAAGTCCCGGCTGAAATGATCATTCTCTTTGGCAGCTACGCGCGGGGTGACTGGGTTGAAGATTACCAGGAGAAGTACGAGTATGTAAGCGATTTTGATATTCTGATCATTACTAAAGACAGGCTTTCCGCCAAGCAGGGAAAGAAATGGTGGGATTTGGAAAAGGAATTGATGGCTAATGAGGATATCACGAGAACAAGCATCATCTATCACAGCATTGGTTTTGTGAACGACAAGATCGAGCGGAATTATTATTTCTTTGTAGATATACTGAAAGAAGGTGTCATACTTTTCGATTCTGGAAAATTCACCTTATCTGAGCCGAAAGACCTGAATCCGACACAAAGGGTTGAAAAATCGATAGAAGAATTTGAGCATTGGTTTGAAAGTGCAAATCTATTTGTGGAAACCTTCGAATTTTTGTGTCAAAAAGCAGATGGCAGGTCAGCATATTATAATAATGCAGCATTTGAACTTCACCAAGCTACGGAAAGATATTATGCAGCTGTCCTTCTGGTTTTTACTGATTACAAGCCTAGAATACATGACATTGAGATTCTTGGGAATCAAGTTATTAAACAGCACGCAGAGTTTGCGACTGTTTTTCCTATGACGACCGAGGACGAAAAGCGGCTGTTTGCGCTTCTTAAAAAGGCGTATATTGATGCGAGGTATAATAGGAATTACAAGATTGAGAAGGTGGAATTGGAGTATTTAGGGAGTCGGGTGGCGTTGCTGAGGGATTTGACGGAGCGCATTTGTCGGGAGAGGATTGGGCAGTTTCCTGACAACCAAGCATATAGCTAAAAAAACATTATTCAAAGCTTTCATTTTGGTTTTGGTAACGTTGTTCCTCAAATCTTCGAACATAAACTATCTTTTCATTCCACTGATTAAATTTGAGCCGCGCCCATGTGGCGAGTTCCTGATTGGGATAGTCGAAAACAGCAGTAAACAGGGTCAGGTGAGCCGCATATGCACTTGCGCGAAATTGATAATTTAACGTATTTTCAACTTCGTCAAGTAATTCTCTTAAAATCGGAGCACCTTCAATTAATTTCCAGAAGATCGGCTTCCATTTAAGCTGTCCTGATTTCTCAGTACCTTCATAGCCAACAATAGCCCCGCCAAGAAGCTTATATCGCTCAAGAGGATCGTCATTACACCAACTTAGAAGTAGGTCTTCCGATAAAGTAGATAGATATGCATCATACTTTTCGAAGTTGCGGTGAAAATCAATCCATTCAACATACTCATTGGGAATTCCCTTTTCTAGCAAAGTATCCAAGAAGCAAATTGGTTGAACTTTGACTAGTCTTCTCAATACACCGCCGAACCATCGACTACCGCGTTGCCCGCTTCTTATTAAACGCATAAGCCTTAATGCAAATTCACTAGCAGCGTTAAAAGCACTCTCTCCTTCAAAACAAATTTGGACTACATCGGCAACTTTATAATTATCATCCGATTTTAACTCCTTCTCTAAGTCTAAACCCAATAGAAGTTGCCTGCCGATACTGAGCATCTCGTCCGTCATATCATTTGATGAACCGGATTTTACAACGTGGCATTTGTTATATAGAATTTCGAATGCCGCTTCCCGCCCATTAGGTCGACTAGATATCTTCCTGGTTAAATCTGTTAAATCCTCGGGAGATATATTCGAATTAATAAGGGAATAACGAAGTGTTTTGAATTCTTCAGAATGAATTTCTAAATCGTCCAAAGCTTGTTGAAGATATATTAATCCATTCGGACTGATGAGAATTTCAGACTGTAATGGCAATAGCATATGTTTTAATTCTGGAATATTTACTATTTGGTCGAGAATCTGGTCAGAATACATTTCGCTGTTTTTACTTGCCCCACGAATCCAGCCTTTCAACATATATGTCTGTCGTTCGCTCACTGGCAATGACAAGTAGCAAAGCAAAAGCTTATTCCAAACCGTCTCTTTGTCTGTGGCACCATAATAAATCCCTTGCGCTAACTGAGTAATATCAGTATTTACAACTAGGAATAGTGACCGCAATAATCTATCCAAAGTATTTATATCTTTTGCTAACTCAACGCCTAACTCTTCATAACGATGTAGTATCTTCTCATATCCTCTTTCATCGTCATCTAGCACCACATCGGCAATACCCATTCCGTCAGCATCAGATATAAAATATGCTACTATTTGTTCAAATAAATCTTTCGGCTTCAATGATTTTTCCAACGCCAAAAGTCTCTGCTGAACCGCTATTTCCTCATCTTTTAAATCATATCGAATAATAAACGAAATTGCAAACCATCCCTGGCCCCAAAAACCATTGCGCGTCATTCGCTCACAAATCGATTCAACCAGGTCCAACAAATGCCCCTCGGTCCACATACCTCGCAGCTTTGAGGCGAGGATATTTTGAACGATAACTCTGAATGGTGTTTCATCATCCAGCATTTGAAAACACTGTTGAACCACTTTGATAAACCAATTTTCATATTCATCCGAATTCTGAGGCGATATTCCGAAATCACGTAATCTTGAACCGAAATTAGGATTAGGGTATGACCTAAAATGCCATGCTTCGAGCGCCGCATCGATTAACTCTGTGGCAAGCTGTTGCTCGACCGCAACCTTGGAATCCCATAACTTCTTGACAACCTGCATACGCACATTGACGGAAGCATGTGTACCCGACCCGATTATGTAGTACATTGCGCTTAATTCTGCACGGATTGGGTTTGTATTCTCACCAACTTTTTCTGTTAATGCAATTGCCGTCATCACATTTGCACCTCTCACAAACAAGTGTTCCTCATACGCAATATGCCTGAGAAGGCGGACGAACCTGGAAAAGTGTCTGTTATCTCGACTTGCAAATTTATCAGGCATTAAAGCCTTCGCCCTTTCGATAGCAGCCAAGGCATGCTCCGGAACTATCGTTGCCAGATTTTCAAAAATCGACATTTGGAATTCATTCAAATTACTTACGTCATTCATCCACCCAATTTCCGGTGCCAGCAAGTTCTCTACAATATCTTGCGCTCGCTCATTATCCGGAATATAGCTGAGCCGCCGACTGAATGAACGGATCATTCGTTCATTACCTTTGCACAGCAAGTATTTATTAATGGAAGAATCAGTTACGAGCGCCAAACCTCGTATCGCCAGCCTGTTTGCAATAGCATGAGGAAGCACCGCTCTGAATTTCCCACGGGATTGTACGAGCTTGCGATCTTTGAGTTCTGCGGTATGTTTAAAGAGAGTGTGGGCTGGAATGGAACTCATAAGACTAAGTATTCCAAGTTCAGAGCTCTCCGACTCAATATTCTCTATTTCATAAGAGTAAACCAGAGAAAGTATTTCCGCTGAGCTTTTCAAGCTATCATTTTCAGGATTTCTTTGATTAAAGAGTCTGTCAAAAAGCTCATTATTTCGAAGGTGACCTATTGACTCGCCCGGCTTCACGGTGTTAGCTAGAGCAATAGCCACGCGAGCATTGCCACCGGAAACGTCGGCAATTTTCCATGCATCCAACTCACCAATGTTAGGAAATCGTCTTAAAATCAGTTTTTGAATAAGCTGATCACTGGAAGGTTCCAGATGAAAAACTCCGGTTTCATCTGGCAGATCGTCTCTAACATCGTATTCGATCGTCAGCAAGCTTATGGAATGCGGCTGGCTTTTCAACTTGTTTACCACGTCAGTATGCAGCTTAGGAGTGCAATTGTCAATGATGAGAATGACTTTATCCTGGCTAGCCACAAGCTGCTCTACCAAATTCTGCGGACTTGGTGTGGGCTCAAAAGAAATATCGGTGTAGATGACGATGGATTTATCTAAAAACTCACTTCCAATATTCTCATCAAAAAGCGCTTGTGCAAGCCGGGTCTTTCCTACGCCTGATAACCCGGTAAGCCTCAAATAACTTCCTGGTTGAGAAAGCAAGTTTCTCATTTCGGAGATTCCACTTTCAATTGTCATTTCGAAACTATTACAATTTCTTTTATCAATAAGTCGGCAATCCTCGTCAAGAAGATAAGTTTCGCCAGTTCCAAGATTTAATGTCCAGTCATCATAGGCTTTCCAGCCAAATACAGGTCGTTTGGCTCGTTGTCGAACCCACAAAACAATTGAAGGACTTTCCCGCACCCATGACGCTATACGCCCTCCATGATAATAATCGACCATTATGTCAAGCTCGCCAATAATCTTCTTCATTTCGGTGATCCTTGGATTGTATCGTTTGGTTTCGACACTATGACCAGACACTATAATATAAGCGCCGCCGGTTTTTGCAAGCGCAAATATGCTCTCGCGAAGTTCTCCCGAACGTTTCATTTCTTTTCGAATCAAAGCCGGAGTCATATCTGTGACTTTGCTTTGAAATATGACATGTGAACGAGGGATGTAAGATCCTGTCGGAAACTTAGTGTCGGAGGTTACCAATACATCTATACCATCATCGGGTGCATCCTGCGGACCTCCCCATTGAATAGCCTTCGATGAAATCCCGTTTTTCCTGCATTCAGCTTCACATAGTAACCCAATAAGACTTCGCAACTCTGTATCATTCAATGCAGCGATATCCTTATCGGCAATTTCAAGCAATTCAGTCATATCTTATATTTATCGCAACAACCAATTAAATCAAACACTATCCTAAAAAGCCAATAATTTACAAATAAGATCACATTTATCTTTGTAAACCGTTACATAAGTTATCAATTCAAAAAGAACAAAACATCCTAATACTTGCTATGACAGATTGATTCGTAATTGGTATTGAATTTTGAGATTTTGGGGCTCACTGCCTTACCCGACAGTCCAAATTTGTAATTACTATTTAATTTAATTTCTATTCCCTCATGAAAATCGTCGCTTCTAATAGGCAAGAAACAGTAATTCTTGATTTTAAACGGTGCTATACGAAGTGCTTTGACAGCCACACCTTTGTATGATATCGATAGTTGGTCTGTAAACCCCAAATCTTCCTTAAATATTGATTCTGAAAATTGTACCTTGTAAACCTAGCTTCTTCTTACGCAACTAGACCAAGGCCAACAATAATCCAGAAACGGTAAGTATAAGAGAAACGCCGTGCTATCAGGGCTTGGCTAAAAGTCGCTGAAGAGTTGGAATTTAACTTTCCTACAAAAGCATTTTGTCTGCCAAGACAATCATTCGCTCCGTTCACCGGACAAATCACAGCATTTTCCAAACACGAAACTTGTCAATCGCGTGGCGGGACGCCGTGGATCGAAAGCCAAAATAGCCCTGCCTCAGCGGCGATTGATCATTCCAGTCAAAGATCACATTGCCATCGACTGAGAAAATGGTTCGTCCATCCTGAACTTCTATTGTAATGTGATATCTGTGGTTGGGTTTCAAAAGATGCTTTTCATCCGTAAATTCTTTCAAAAGCGGCTTCTGACCATTACCATGATATTTTCTAAAACCCGTGGGGGTGTTGAAATTGCCTCCAAAACCGACAGCGAGTCGTATTCTTCAAACTTGCCGCTGCGTGTAAATTAGTTTGCGTTTCGAGGGTCGGTCGCCATCCAGAACTGGTTCAGATCCGATAGCCGGTCATTCTTTCCCCCATCGACCAGAACCCTCCAGTCGTATCATTTAAACTTCTCACATTCTGTTTCGTGCCAGCTACACTTCCCGATGCTGAATTCCATTTTTCTGGCTCGCAATCCCTTTTTACTGCTTACTCAAATCTTGATCGATTCGTGGTGCAACGCATGTATATCGGCAACTTACCACCTAAGTAATTACTGCGTTTCTTCAGATAAAAGCAACGTGAATGTTTTATTAAGCATAACATACCTGTTTTATGTGAGTGAAATTCGGTTTGCAGCCTTTAAAAATCAAGATGTTTAAGTCGTGAACTAGTTGAAATACAGTTACTTACACTACTAACCCAGGAGCTACCTGAGAGCCCGGGTAAGATCGATATAACAAGCGTCATCTCAACCAGATCATTATCTCAGAAAGCAAGGTTTATTTGGTAAAAGAGGTAAAGAAATCAACAAATCGGAAGTCTTCAAGCCTTACAAATATCTGTGCGGAAAAATTGCGGAAGTTGTCAGCGAATATAACCCTGCATTATCAGTCTCCAAGATCGCTGAGCAGCACACGCATCGAAACGTTGAGTTATCATCAGTTTTTCTGCTATTATTTGTCCCATATAATACTTGATCTGAATAATTAGTACGATATAGTATTATATTTGAATAAGATTTTAATCCAATGTTATATCGTTCGCACCGCCGAACTATACCTCCAACCTTTCGGATCTAGAGATCGCTGAATATTTGAAATAAATGGCAATGAATTTAAATGGAAAAAATATCCTGGTTGTGGGCGGAAGCTCTGGGATCGGTTTGTCACTGGTGAAAATCTTACTAGAACACAGTGCATCGGTCTATGTGATTTCGCGGACGAAGCCCGCCGATCTCCCCGAAAGCATATCACACTTGCAAGCCGATGTAACAGGCGACCTTGAAGCAGTCAGCGGGTTTCTGCCGGACCAATTACATGGCTTGGTTTATTCGGTTGGCAGCATTAACCTGAAACCATTCAACCGCCTCACTTCCGACGATTTTCTAAATGATTACCACATTAATGTCCTGGGAGCTGCCCGGATTATTCAGCATGCAATGAAGCCATTGAAGAATGCGGCGGGAGCTTCTGTAGTTTTAATAAGTTCTGTCGCGGCCAATACCGGTCTGCCTTATCACGCAAGTATTTCGGCAGCCAAAGGTGCCGTTCAGGGTCTGGCCATATCGCTGGCTGCTGAACTGGCTGGTCAGAAGATCAGGGTTAATGTAGTGGCGCCGTCACTTACGGATACGCCCATGGCGCAAAACCTGCTGAGCTCGCCCGAAAAACGCGATGCATCTGCAAAAAGGCATCCGCTTGCAAAATATGGGCAACCGGAAGATATCAGTAAGTCCATTGCATTTTTGTTATCGGATGACAGCAGCTGGGTAACCGGCCAGATCATCGGTATTGACGGAGGCCTGGGCAAATTAAAAACAGCATAGTATGGGTGTAAATATAAAGAGCGGGCAAATTGCTGAACTGGAAAAGCAAAACCGGATATTGAGCCACATGAAATAAATGAGCCCAGCTAAGTGCTATGGAAGATAAACTTGATATCATCATCATCGGTGCGGGATTAGCAGGATTGACACTCCGGCAGCCCGGTGCATTGATCAGCACGCTGGCATCACCCGCAGGAACATTTGCCGACAAGGTTCGCATGCTTGGATTGAAGCTGAAACTGACCGGTAAAAGCATTGATGAAATTTTTACCGGCAGTGAAACGACCACCATGGCCTATCTGCATGACGCCGGATTCAGTCAGCGGATGATCGGGCAGTTTTTCAAACCGTTCATGACCGGGATTTTTCTGGAAGATAAACTGAGCACTTCGAGCCGGATGTTTGAATTTGTATTCAAAATGTTCAGCCAGGGCGATGCGGCTGTTCCCGCCAAGGGAATGGGCATGATTCCGTTACAGCTAGCCAGTTCACTGTCATCTAACGAGATCGCGTTTGGTCAAAAAGTGGTTTCCATTGATGCAAACAATGTCACAACGTCTGCAGGACAAGTTCATAGCGCAACAAGCATCCTCATCGCCACCGATCAGCTTGAAATCCCTGACCCGTTCAGGAAACTGCCCTACTCCTATCATTCGGTTACCAATATGTATTTCACTTCGACGGCCAAACCATATGACAAACCGTTGATTGCATTAAATGCAATGTCTGGCAAACTTGTCAATAATATAGCCGTCATGAACCGGATCGCGCCCGCTTATTCAAAAAATGGCGATGCCCTCATATCCCTATCGCTGATTGGAGACCATTCAAAAGCGGATAATGCGCAGCTTCAAGGGCAGGTTTTGCGTGAAATGCTGGCTTGGTTTCCAGAGGCCATGCAATGGAAGCACCTGAAAACTTATCATATCGGTTATGCGCTGCCTAACGATGACCAAGTTATTAATGTGCCTGGAAATGACGCGATCAGGCTAACAGAGCAATGCTTCATTTGTGGGGACCATCTGCTAAACGGTTCGATCAATGCGGCTATAAAAAGTGGGCGGTTAGCCGCAGAAGCAATCATATCCGGACAGAAATAAACGACTAAATGAAATCATACCAGCTTATTCATGAACTAATCTCACTGGTTGAACAGCTCGAACAGCAGAATCCGGAAAGGGAGGTTACCATGCAGGATTTTGCTGGATTTATGGTTCATACCGTTGGCAACTCTGCGCCGAACGTTACGTCTGCCGCTCGTCTTAGCCACGATGTCAGATTTGGTAAAAATGAGATAACCGCGCAGGAACAAGCATTCCAGCTTGATAATAACATCGGCCAATTGTTTGTATACATGAGCCGGTATGCGAAATCCTACATTAAAAAAGCCCTGGACGATACCGCGTTACTAACTGCTGAGGATTTTACAGCGTTGGCGATTCTACTCACGCATGACAACCTGTCCAAAACCGAGCTGATCCAATACAATTTGCAGGAAAAAACCTCGGGTACGGAAGTGATCAGACGGCTCCTGGCGGCAGGACTGATCAAGCAATGGGATGACGCAAAAGACAAAAGAAGCCGGCAAATCGCCATCACGGACCAGGGCAAACAACTGCTTTATACGGTGTTTGAAGACATGAATCACGTGGGCAAAATGATCTCGGGAAATCTTACCGTTTCCGAAAAACTGACACTTCGGTATTTGCTTCAAAAGTTAGAGGATTTTCATCAGCAGCATCATCAGCAAAAGACGATTTCCAATAAAGCGGACCTGAAACGGGTAACAGAAGCGCTTACTGACCAAAAATAAGCATAACCGTTCCCTCAATTCCGGCTGTCCATCCGTTGTAGCGGGCTGCTCATCCATTTTCAAAGGCCATTGACACCAGACGCAGAACGGATCCGGCAGAGCCCAAGGTTGTTAAAATGATTGTTAGTACAATTTTAAAACACCTTACCAATTCAGATTATGAAAACGTTCACAACAATGACAAGCCTAAAAACATGCCTGTTTGCAGCAATGTTGGCCTTTACACTTTCATCCTGCAACGACGATGACGACGACCAGACAGTAGATCCGGGTGCTGGCAACATTCCCGCCGTTGCATCCGCGGACCCTCAATTTTCAACACTTGTTGCGGCTTTAACTAAAGCTGAGCTCGTTGCCACCCTCCAAGGTGCTGGTCCTTTCACCGTTTTCGCACCAAACAATGCAGCCTTCACAGCAACAGGCATCACCAGCCTGGACCCGCTGACCAAAGATGCATTAACCCCGATCCTGACTTCACACGTGGTGAGCGGCACTGTGAAAGCGGCCGATGTGAAAAGTGGGACCGTAGAAACGGTTAATACCAACAACGATATTTATCTGTCCAAAAACGCGGATGGCGTATTCATCAACGGCAAGATTAAGGTGATCGCAACCGACGTTGCGGCTTCCAACGGTGTGATCCACGTGATCGATAATGTGATCGTGCCTCCTACCCGATCGCTGGTGGAGATTGCGCAGGCGGACACTAATTTTACCGAGTTGGTATCGCTTGTGCTGGCGGCTGATCCGGCGGTTGCCACGGCACTTACCTCAGCTGGAAACGGCCTGACCGTGTTTGCTCCTACCAATGCAGCATTCCGTGAATTGTATAAAACTACGCCGAAAGCCACATTGCTTGCACCTGCCAACCGCGCTTTGCTTACCAGTGTTCTGCTTTACCACGTAGTCCCTGGCCGTGTTTTCTCCACAGATCTCCCTAATGTTTCAGGGCCTGTTGCAACAGCTAATACAGGCGAATCTGTAACCTTCGACCTGGCTGGCGGAGCGAAAGTGGTGGGAACAACCAGCGGCGCATCCAACATTACAGCAGCTAACATCCTGGCAACCAATGGCGTTGTTCACGTGATTGACAAGGTTTTAATGCCCTAAACTAAAATGAACGCAGATTGGCAGACGATTGCATTCAATCGTTTGCCAATCTGTTTTATCTGACTAACTCGCCGCAGTCATGTTCCATATCAGGTATCGGTTCGGGTTTATGCTTTTGCTGGGGGTTTACTCCTTCCTGAACACATTGCTGCTCGAGACTTTTGACTATTATCACTTTGGTACAGACCAATTTGTGATTTTTCTGCTTTTTCTGGCAGTTACTGCCGGAATTTGGGAAGGAAACAGGATCTGGGACAATTGGCTCTCAACCAGGGACATTGAGCCATTTTGGAAACGGATTGGCTATCATCTTGCCGGAAGCGTCATCATCACAGCGCTGGTAACATTCCTGTTAGGTATTCCAACAGCCTATTACAGCCTATCTCCCGATTGGAGCCAATGGAAACTTCCTTTGAAGCTCCTGCTGATGTTCTGTTTCCGGGTGAACCTGTTTTTGAACACCATTCATGTGATTTTTTTATACATGAAAAAGCTCGAAGAAAGCCATAAGCAACTGGAAACTTACAAAAGAACCACCAGCCAGGCCCAGCTGCAATCGCTCCGAAATCAGGTTAACCCGCATTTTTTATTCAACAACCTGAGCGTTTTGACGGCGCTCATCGCACAGGACACAGCTGCTTCCGTGGAATTTGTAAGGCAGTTCTCGAATGTTTACCGCTATATTCTCAAAAGTGATGAAAAGGAATTGATCGAGCTGCGGGAAGAACTGAAATTTATAGACTCTTATTTATATCTGCTCAAAACCCGTTTCGAGGCCGGGCTGAGTATCAAGGTCGATATTTCCGAAGGCTGCCTGTCGGCATATATCCTGCCGGTATCCATTCAAATGCTCGTTGAAAATGCGGTAAAGCACAATATAATATCCAAAAGCAAACCATTGCGGATTGAGATATTTTGTCTTGATAATGAGTCGATTACCGTTAGGAACAACTTGCAGAAAAAGATAATAGAAGATGAGCGGTCGACCCGGCTGGGGCTGACTAACATTGCTAAAAGATATGATTTCCTGGGACATCACGGCGTGACTGTATCGCAAACGGACCAGTTTTTCAGCGTAACAATCCCGCTGATCCGACTCAATGCAGCGCATAATAGCCTGGCGTATTACGACTGATAATGATTAACATTCAGATTTACCTTCCATGAAAGTACTTATTTTAGAAGACGAAGCACTTTCGGCCAGAAGAGCTTCCCAGTTACTGACCGAATACGATGCGGACATTGAAGTGCAACACGTCCTGGATTCGATAGAAGAGGCCGCCATCTGGCTGAATCAAAACCCCGAGCCCGACCTGATGCTGCTGGATATACATTTATCCGACGGGCTCTGTTTTGGGCTGTTTGACAAAGTGACTGTGAAAAGCCCGGTTATTTTCACCACGGCTTACGATCAGTACGCATTGCAGGCATTCAAAATGAATAGCATCGATTATTTGCTCAAGCCACTGGACAAGGGCGACCTCACGCGGGCATTGGATAAATACCACCACTTAAAACACGACCGAAAAGGCGTTTCCACCCTGGATATAGAAAATCTCAGAAAGACTATCCAGGCACTGACCAAAAAATACAAGACACGGTTTTTGGTCCGGTATGGTGACACCATTCATTTCAAGAACATCGAAGAAGTTGCCTACTTCTACGCGGACGATAAGGTGGTGTTCATGGTAACGAACGAAGGAAAAAAATACCTGATGGACAATAATCTTGAAAGCCTGGAAGAAATGCTCGACCCCGCTTTGTTTTTCAGGATCAACCGGAAGGTCATAGCGCGGATCGAAGCCATTCAAAAAGTCAAATCATTGCTTAGCAGCCGGTTGCAAGTATTTTTAAAGCCGGTATTTAACCAGGATGTATTCGTGAGCAAATACAAAAGCCATGAATTTAAGAACTGGCTCGACAACTAGCGATTCCAATTTTTACCTACCCAACCTTCACATTGATCGGTGCAGACTTGTATGCCGTGCAAACGTTTGTACCTATCGTTCTAAGCGTCAGGGGTGATTTCACGAGCAAAGTCTCCAAGATTCCATTCTACTTTCTGGAAGGCGGTTATGGGTTTAATACAACTTCCAACGATGTGGATAGCGTCCGTTTTGGCGGAGGCGCTACCTGCTCGGCGGGTATCGGGATGAAAATACTTTTTAGCGGAAACACGGGCTTCACCATTGCTGCCGGTTACCGCTTTCAAAGATCTTCTGTTACCGAAGGAACGCGGGAAAAGCTTGAAGATTTCAACAGGCTGACACTGAGGGCAGGATTTTCATTTTGAATTTTTCAAGCCTTAAACCGTCTCAAATTTCATTTAAGTCATCTCAGATCAATAATCCGGCAAGCCTAGCGCTGAGCACAGCAAGAGCGAATTGCAACCGGCAGCACCTTTTAGGCTCGGGAAGCGAATGCCCACGAAAGCTCCCGCTTCCTTTGCGACTTGCTATAAATAGATCCGGTACATCAGGTTTGGGAAGATGCCAAACTGCGTGAAATAACCCACAGAACCAGATTTACTGTCATCGTAATATTCCGAAATCCGGCTCCTGCGATTGGTAATGTTGTCAATATTGAGAAAAAGCTCGCGGGTTGTTTTACGTTTATTGACCTTGTAACTGGCCGAAAAAGTGACCTGGTAAATGTCGTCAATCTTGTTTTCGTAAGCTTTGTCGTAATCCCAGATCGTACCACTTTCCGGTTCAGAAGTGACCTGTCCTGCACTGTTGCGCAGCAGCGGAATGTACTTTTTTCCCCCGCCGAAAAACACTTTTGCATTCAGCGAGATGGTCTTGTTATGCTTGCGGCCCAGGTTACTAAACTCCTTGCCAGCCAACACATTCACAAGGTAATTATCAGCATAGGCCGTGTTTCTTTCTTTGCCATCAAGCGGCGTGTATTTGGACTGGTACAAAGAGGAGTTGATAAGAAAATAGTAGTTCTTGTCAAAAAACCTTTCAATCGTCAGCTCAATTCCATAATTCCGGCCCTTTCCTTTGTTGACAAGCTCAACGTAGCGAAAGTCCTGGCCTTCATTAATGGTCGCATAAGAGCTGGTATCGGAGTTTTCTACGGGCAGATTGTACAAATGCTGGTAGTAACCTTCCGCTTTGATTCTGAGATTCTCCGTTAACCGGTATTCATAACCTGCCACAAAATGGTGCGCTTTGAGCAGGCCCAGATTCCGGTTAGGCTCTGTGTAGCTACCATTGGGTTGTTTTACTTTTGCAAAATAATTGTGTACCCGGTCCATGGTGCTATGCAGACCATATCCAGCATTGACTATCCCCCGGCTGCCCGCATTCCAGCGCATCGCCAGTCGTGGTTCGAGCGTGCTTTTTTTATTGTAAAGCACATTCATATTGTGGAGTCCTACTACAATGGTTACCGTGTTTCCGGCCCTGTATTTCCAGCTTACAAAGTTGCGAAGCGTAGCAATCCCCTCCTTAAAGTCAGACAGTACCTGAGGCGCGCCAGTACTATCATCCAGAAAGCTTTGCGCGTAAGAAAAGTTGTTATACGCAAACTTGGCCCCGGCCTCAATCCGGTTGCGCACATTCAACTTATTATTATAGGTGATTGACGCGCGATAGTTGGTATTGTTCAATCGGCTTTTGTAGTTGGGCCTTTTGTTTTCCAACGAGTCCCTAAGCCACTGGCCGGCGTCATCACGGATTTTGATGACATCGAATTGATCAATATCCTCATTGATGCCATTCCCTGAAAAGGAAAGCAGCGTCAATAATGATCCGTTTTTACTGATTTGCAAGCGATGCGAAAGGCCTGCATTTATCAGAAATGAACGTTTATCATAGTCTTTTCTGATTGTTTCCCGAGCCGACTGATTTCCCGGAATCGGGGCTGTTCCGGGATTGAAGTCGGCAAGATATACCTTACTTAACCCGCCCAGGCCAAACAAGGAGAATGAACCCGCTTTTTTGGTTGGTAAGGATAATTTGAATGCGCCATCCTGAAATGTCGGAGCGCCGCCCTCTATGTCCACCAATCCTATGTCACTTAAAAGACCAATGGTGGAATACCGGTAATTGGCCAAAAACGACCCCTGATAATCTTTTCGAAACGGGCCTTCCAAAGTCACATCGGCACCCAAAATCCCTAATCCAAGAATGGACTGAAATTGCTGATTATTCCCACTCCGAAGCTTCACGTCATACACACCCGAAAGCACATCACCATATTCCGCCGAAAATGCGCCTGTGTAAAAATCCGACGTAGCGAGCAGATTGTTGTTCAACGCGCTGACACCGCCGCCCACTGAATTCTGGTCGGCAAAATGGTTGGGGTTGGTAATCTCCACACCTTCGAGCCGCCATTGGACATATTTTGGCGAATTGCCCCGAACGATCACTTCATTGCTGCCCGTAGAATTGTTGGTAACCCCCGCAAAGTTCGACAGAATCATAGCCGGGTCATTGAAACCTCCGGCATATCGCTTTGTTTCATCGAGTGAAATAGACCTGCCGCTCAATAGCGCCATATCATTTTGCGCCTCACCTTTGTTTTCGGTTGCAGTTACGACCACTTCATTCAACTGGGTGGTTGCTTCCTGCATAACCAGATCCAAAACCACCTCCCGGCCCGCATCGACAACAATGTTAGAAACCTGACGCTGTTCGTACCCAACGAGGCGAAGTTCCAGCCTGGTACGGCCCAATGGAATTTGTTCTAACAAAAACCGGCCCGACTGGTCCGTTACTGTTCCTTTTACCGGCACTGATCCGGCAACGAAAACCGTCGCGCCGACTAATGGCTGCTTGCTGTCGGCGTCGGACAATGTCCCGCGGATGTTTTGAGTGAGGGTCTGAGCGCTCCCGGCCATGCCTAGTAGCGAGAAGAATGTTAAATACAGGTACTTCATGTTCCTTTGCTAATAGTTGATATTCCGCAAAGTTGAACCGAAGTCAACCGGCATCCATTGACTTTGGTTAAGAAATGAAGCGTGAACGTTGTACCATTTTAGCCCAGATGAAGTTTCAAGGCGGTAAGTGAAATACCGGTTTTTTTCGAATGCACTACAATCTTCGTATATTCAAGGATGGTATAAATTTAAGATCCGGCACAAATAAACAAAGGCTGAAAATGCACGACGTACTATTTGACTTTTTATCAAAATATGTTCCTTTGACAGAAGATGAAAAGAATATCATCATCTCTTTTAATACTTTTCGGACAGTCAAAAAGGGTACAGTTCTCCTAAGGGAAGGACAATACTCAAATGATATATACTTTGTATTGAAAGGTTGTATTCGGATTTATTACATCATTGACGGAGTAGAAAAAACGACTGCGTTTTATACAGAAATGGAAGGCTTGACACCGCCTTCCGTTCTCAATAAAGCACCTTCCCAATATTATGTATCTTGTATTGAAGACTCGATACTTAACGTTTCGACTCCTGAAATGGACGTCGAGGCATTTAGCAAATTCCCGAAATTTGAATCGCTTTGCAGAATTCTATCAGAAGAGCTTTTAGTTAAACAGCAAACCAAATTTGACGAGTTTAAGACCTCTTCTCCGGAACAACGATACCTGAACTTACTGCAATCGCGGCCAGACCTTATTCAGCGTGTGCCACAGCACCAATTAGCAAGTTATTTAGGTATAACACCTGAATCTTTAAGCAGGTTAAGAGCAAGGATCGCGGAAAAAGATAAGGCGCATATCAACGCTTCTCAGCCTGCTTCCGTGGTTTAAAATAACTTTTTCCAGCAATTGCTCCTCTATTCATTCAGAGATTCGGAGGGATCACACCAGATTGAACTGTTGCCCATCAGTGTGATCCGGTCAAATATTTGCCGTTTTTCCGCACTCAACCCTTCTGGTGCTTAAAGCATTTAAGTTTAATAATTAGGATTCTGCTGCATATTCGGGTTCGCGAGCAGTTCATTTTGCGGGATTGGCCAGAGGTAGTCGCGACTTGGATTATAGGACCGTTCTTCTACGCGCACTGGCACACCCGTTTCTGGATTAGTCGCGCCAAAAACCTGGCCGTTCATTACCTCATTCACGATCCCCCACCTGCGGATATCATAGTAGCGCTGTCCTTCAAAGGCCAGTTCCGCCTGCCGTTCGCGACGGATCAGCTCCCGAAGTTTCACCTGCGAATTGTACACTTTGATGTCAACATTCGGCATTTTTGACCTGTTTCGTACCAGATTGATGCTTTTCAATACTTCGGGGTTATTCCATTCACCCAGCTCGATCAGCGACTCCGCATAATTTAGCAACACTTCCGCATAGCGAATGATCATGAAGTCGAGCGTGCCTCCTCTGGGCTGTCGGTCGCGCGGATCCAGGTATTTTTTGATCCAATAGCCGGTTGCCGTAGACTTTTCCAATCCAATGCGGTCAGGGTTACTGGTTGATGCATTAAATGGATCGACGGTGTAAGTGTTATCAACGAACTTTTCACCCGAAAACAATACTGAGGCAAGCAGCCTGGGATCGCGGTTGTTCCGATGGTTTGGGTTTTTTCGGTAAGCTGCCAGAGAATCTGGCCCCAGCTCAAAAATCGTTTTTCCCTGCTTCGTTTCCCAGTTATCGACCACCGTGCTGGTAGGTGAAGTGTAAGTTTCTCCGCCAATCCCGAACGGTGCAAAACGCGTCCAGGCCACAGCGGCACCACTCGGACGGATCATAATGCGCTCGTTATTAAGCATTCCGGAATAGGTAAACAATTCTGCAAGATGATTAGCCCCGGCCGTTTTGCTGGTATACAACTCGTAAATACGCTTGTCGATCACCTTTTTAGAAGCATCGCGGGCCAGTGCAAAATCTTTTTTATAGAGTGCGAGCCGGGCGATCAGTGTCCAGCAGGCCGAACTGTTTACCCGCCAGAATTCGTCGTTGGTATAAGTATCGGGCAAGTTTTGCGCACATTCGGTGAGTTCGGAAATGATAAAATTATAGACCTCTTCTTCGGAATTTCGCCTTAGGTTATTCTCATTGGGCGTCAGCGACTTGGTTACAATGGGTATGCCGCCAAAAAATTGAAACAATTCCATATGATAGTAAGCGCGCAATGCACGGGCCTCATATTTCATGCGCGTTTTAAGCGCCTCGTCCATA
Organism: Dyadobacter chenhuakuii; assembly: GCF_023821985.2. Lineage (NCBI taxonomy): Bacteria > Pseudomonadati > Bacteroidota > Cytophagia > Cytophagales > Spirosomataceae > Dyadobacter > Dyadobacter chenhuakuii. The sequence goes on from NZ_CP098805.1 coordinate 2,194,856, forward strand.
AAGCATTTGTCTACATTTTCCAGGAAGCGGCTTGCCCGGCGCGTGCCTGAGAAGTCGGAACTCCAGAACCAAAGTGATGTACTCCAATTGCTGTTGTGCACGCCTCTGGTAAATTCCTCATAGGCACCAATATAATCTGCACGGTGCACCGCCTCATCGCTCAGACCGGAAATGATCATAATATTGCTGGTGTTTAATGGCATATCTCGGCCATTGGTGCCACCCGGCAGGGCATCGTATACAATTTTTAAAGCGTCGCGGGCGTGGGTTTCGGTTTCCCAGAATTTGTCGTCGGTGATCCCGGTCGGGTGATTTTGCGTTAAAAAGTCTTCACAGCCGGTAAAAACCGTCAGCATCAAAACAGTAAGTGTTATTTGAAATCGCTTTTTCATCGTTGCAGCCACTAAAATTTGACATTAATACCAACTGTGTACACTTTCATGATCCCGTAGGTCCACTGGTTTCCCAGACTTTCCGGATCCATTAATTTCATAGGAGTAAATACGAAAGGATTCTGCGCATTCACATAAAGCCTCACTCCCATGGCCCCCACTTTCCTTACTGCCTTTACCGGAAGATTATAACCCAGCTGGATGTACTTCACGCGGCAGTAAGCCCCGTTTTGGATCCAGAAATCGGACGAAAGTTTGTTGTTCGCTGGTGTATTCGAAAGCCTTGGAAACCGTGCATCCGTGCGCTCGGGAGTCCAGTAACGGTCTGCATAGTAAGTAGTTGGAACACCTCCGTCGGCTGTCTGATCCAGCGGATAAGCCAGCATTCCAGTCAATCGCTGGTCGCTTTTCCCGGTTCCCTGTAACAGCATTTCGATATCAAACTTTTTGTGCGCCAGGCGAATATTGGTAAAGTAGTTGACCATCGGGACAGGGTTACCGATTGCCTCCTGATCCTGTGCGTCGATCTGTCCGTTCCCATTCAGATCAAGGTAGCGGATATCCCCTGGCTTGGCCCCTACTACGGACGGAACCAATGGTGTACCACTTTCTGCAAAGTCACTTTGCTGTAACAGCCCGCCCGTGCGGTACCCATATACGCTGCCGATCGGCTGGCCCTCCTGGTTGATACTGGTACTTGTCAGATATGGCCCGTTTTGCAGTTCCAGAATCCGGTTCTGATTGTAAGAGAGCCCCGGCTTCACCGACAGGTTCCAGTTTTTGCCCAACTCCTTAAAATAATTGAGAGACAACTCCCATCCCCGGTTTCTTACCTTTCCGGCATTGATAGGCACATTACCCATTCCGCCCACATAGGAAACCTGTGGTTGCAGGATAATGTCTTTGGTTACTTTATCATAATAGTCAAATATCAGTTCAAAGCTGTTGTTGAATAGCCCGACGTCGATTCCGACATCGAAAAGCCCAACGGTTTCCCAGGTAATATCAGGGTTACCCCAAATGTTCTCATAACCGTTTGTGCCTTCTACCAATGTCTGGAACCGGTACAGTCCAATATTTTCGTTCCCCAGCAAACCATAGGAAGCGCGCAGTTTCAGGTTATTAATGCCGCGCACATTCTTCAAAAATTCCTCCTGGTGCATATTCCATCCTACCGCCGCAGAAGGAAAGAAACCCCACTGATGCCCCGGCCCGAATTTGGAAGAACCGTCCATTCGCGCGGTTGCTTCCAGCAAATATTTGTCCTTAAATGAATAGTTTAGTTTGGTATAACCCGACACCATCGTATTCACATCCCAGTAACCCGAATTATTTTTTTCTGTTGAAAAACCACCAAATGCATAAAGACGGTGATCGTTTTTAGTGAAAGTGTAATCTGCATTGGCAGCCATGTACATATAGGTCCCGCGCGCAAAACTTGCACCCCGCTGCACCCCCCAGCTTTGCACCAACTGGTTTGTTCCGTAATCAAAGAAATTGTACGCGTCCGCTACCGTCCGGTCCTGGTCGCTGTTCAATCGAAAGCTGAACTGCCCTTTCAGGTTAAAGTCTGGAAAAATCTCCCATTTAGGCTGGATATTAATCAATGCCTGCCCGCTTTCGAAATCCCGGTAACCACCTTTCTCGGCGTACGCAAGTGGGTTCACAATATCCGCGTACCTGCCGTACATGGTGCGCCCGTTCTTTTCGGGGTATTTGGGTAAAATAGTCGGGGGCACACGGTACACGTCTTCCAGCATCCGGTTACCCTGGTTGGCATCCGGACGGGTATTGTTCCGTGTGTTTCTTTTTATGGCTAACAGATCGACGTCGAAAACAAAGCTTTTATTTACCGTAATGGACGTATTCGCACGAATGTTGAAACGGTCCATTTTGCTAAGCGGGATCATTCCATCCTGGTAGAGATAGTTGGCTGTTACCGCAAACCTGGCTAGGTTATTGCCCCCGTCAAGTGAAATGGAGTGGCTGGTGATCGGCGAGTTTTCCCGTACGATCAGGTTCACCCAATCCGTATTCGGGTACATGATCGGATCCGAGCCTTCTGCTGTTTTCTGAATGACCTCATCCGTGTAAAAAGGCTGGTTCCCCGAGTTGACACGCGCTTCATTGTACATGCGCATATACTGCGGCGCATCGACGAGTTTTTGCAAATAGGTAGGCGATTGCGAACCGACATAACCATCGTAAGTCACCGAAATTTTGCCTGGTGTACCTCGCCTTGTCGTGACCAGGATCACACCATTGGCCGCCCTGGCACCATACATGGCTGACGCAGCCGCATCTTTCAAAACCGTTACACTTTCCACAGTTACAGGATCAATGTGGTTCATGTCCATTGGAATCCCATCAACCAGAATAAGCGGATTGGAATTGCCCAGCGTACTGATACCCCGAATTTTGATCGCCGCCGCGTCGCCGCCAGGCATGCCTGAGTTTTGCTGCACCTGTAAGCCGGTAACCCCGCCTTGCAGCGATTGCGACAAGGTTGTGATCGGCTTTCCGCTGATCTGCGAAGCGACATTCATGGTTGTGATTGAACCCGCAATGTGTTTTTTCTTCTGTTCCGTCTGTCCCACAACCACCGCTTCATCCAGGCTCGCAATTTCTTCCTGTAATGCGATGATCAGGTTTGAATTTGCTGATTTGGCAACATACTCCATGCTTTTGTGACCGACCATCGAGAACACCAGAACCGCGTCACGTGGCACATCGAGTGCGAAATATCCGTTTTCGTCCGTCGACGCGCCTTCGTTCGTTCCTTTGATGGCGATCGTTACGCCGGGCAGCTCGCGGGGCGGTTCGTGCGTATCGAACACTTTTCCCTTGATCGTGATCTCATTGGGTGCAACACGGGTCGTTTTCGATATCTCTTTTTCTGCCTCTGATGCCGAGGGGATCGCAGGCAATTCCTGTTTGTATCCTTCCGGCTGCCCGGGAGCGAGCGCCTCAGGCTTCATAAACTCGCGCGTCCTTTTCTGGTCCAGTAATACATACGTGCCCTTTTTTACTTTCCTGAACTGAATTCCCGTAGATCCCAGCAAGGTTTTCAGGTTGTTTTCAAATGAGGCGCCGGACCGTATCGAATTGCCCGGTACGAGTATTTCGGGAAGGATCTTTTCTTCAAATAAAAGGTCAACCTGATACTTTGCTTTAAGCAAAAGCAACATTTCTTTGAGCTTCATCGCGCGCTGAGTCTCTGCTTGCTGCGGAAATTGCTGACTTTTCAGCTTTGCCAGCAGCTGGCCGGATACGAGCGTGGGTAAAGCACTGATTGCAAGCAATAGGAATAGCCGTCGGACTGATAATAGTCGTTTCTGCATAATCAGTTGATTGGGTTAGGAAGTAAAGAAAAAAGTTAAGGGATAGGATTAATCAGGAATTGCTTTTTGGTTTTGACGATCTCGAAACCGTACATGACCGACATATTGGTCAATAATTCTTCGGCACTCTCTGCGGGAAAAGAACCGGTTGCAGTTCTGAGGGCGAGGCCTTTATCAGGGATATGGACCTCCACACCGAAAACTTCCCGGATCTTGCGGGCCACGGCGCTCAACGGGGTATTATCGAACACAAAACGATGTTCTTTCCACGCCATTTCGGCAGCAAGCTCTTTTTCAGACAACATTTCAACTTTTATTTCACCGCTTTTCACGATCGTCGCGCGCTCTCCCGGCTGCATGGTTCGCGGCTTCTCGGCAGCGGCGGAAGACAATCTTACTTTTCCTTTGTTCAATACCACATTGGTAAGCTGCTCACGGGCATGCACGGTGAACTCCGTTCCAAGCACGGTTATGAGGGAATTGTCCATCGTATGAACCTGAAAAAGCTGGTGATCAGGTAAGTGCTTAATGGCAAACTCCGCTTCACCTTCCAGAAATACATTCCGGTCCGAAACACCAAATGTCCAGCGCGGAACACGCAGAACTGCGTTTGCATTGAGGGTAACCCGGCTTCCGTCGGAGAGGGTTATTTCTTTCATTTTGCCTAAATCGGTACTGTAGCGCTGGTAGCGGATCTGATCCCTGTTGATAAAACCCGCAAACGTGATCAAAGCAAGGAATACTGCCGCAGCAAGGTAACGATATCCAGTAAACGTTTTTTTATCCTCAAAAGCAGCAGGAATAGAATGTACTTTTTGTGGCTCCTGCATATATTGATCAAAACGCGCCAGCGGCTCCTCCATTCGTGGATCGTAGACCGGGAAAGTCATCTCCCACTCGGCCAGCCAGGCATAAAACAGATCCTGGTTGGCTGCTGTCTGCAGCCACTCTTCGATCAGCTTTTTTTGAAGCACCGAAGTGCGGCCAGCGAAATGTTCAAATAGTAAAGGTTTGCTTATCAATGACATAATCGGCTTTAATAGCTTATTTGAGATTTTAACAGAATGAAACAATAAAGAGCACGACCGACTCTACCCAATAATGCCGCAGCCCGTGCCGGATCACATTCAGCGCTCTCGATATATGCGCTTCAACAGTTCGGGTAGACAAATTGAGTTCCGTGGCGATTTCCTTGCCAGCTTTGCCTTCAAATCGGTTCATCACAAAAACCTTCTGACATTGCGACGGAAGTCCCTGAACAAGCGTGTTCACCTGCTGGTAAAGCTCCTCGTACTGCATCATTTTTTCGGGTAAATGGGAGGCAAGGGGATCGTTTTCGATGATGGCATCGAGCGACAATGTCTTGTTCTGTTCCTTTTGTAAGTAATTGAAACAACGGTTCCTTACCGACCGGAATAGGTAGGCGCCGTAAGATGTATTGATCGTGCAGTGAATCTGGTTGTCCCAGAAGTTACAGAAAATGTCGGCGACTATATCTTCTGCAATGTCTTTGGAATACACAAACCGCACTGCATGGCTGCACATTGGCTTGTAGTAGCGCTTAAAAAGCAGCTCACAGCCTTTTTGAACGTCCGTTTCAAATGTTTTACGGATAAAGAACTCAGTATCCGCCAAACCATCCAGTCCTGCTTCCGGCATAGCTTCCTCTCCTGCTGCCTTCAAAGCGCGCTCGTCTCCCGCGTTATCAGAAGACTCAAGACTGATGATTCCGATCATATGTAACCCTGTTTTACTTTCCAAGGTATGACAGATCACCGGTTAAAATTACCTAGTCGTTTTAAAAAGAATTTTGTGATATCCACTCCAGAGCTCAGAATCGCCATTATTAGTCTATGCTCACATTACTGTACGCTCAGGTCTAACTTTATTTTCCCATTTATAGAAACGATGCAAATACATCTAAGACAATGTGTTATACCTGTTTTTTGTACCTTGGGAATACAACGATAATTATTGCTAGACCTGCACGTTAAATGGAAGTAAAAACACACTTACTGCACCCGGCTCTCCATGAATATGTACTTAACATATTGACGGTAGATTTGACGCTGATGGATGGAATTAGTGAGGTGGTGACACCCTTTCCGCCTTCGCCTTTTCAATCATTAATGTTTTATTGCAATGATCCTGTATCGATGGGCCGTCCCGGGTCAGCGAATTTTGAAGTGCAGCCACTTGTCTTGCTTACCGGGCCCCAGCTTTCCCGGGTAAATGTGAAAGTGCATAAACGTCTCAGGTCGGTACGCGTTGACTTTCTGCCGGGCGCCATGTACCGCATCTTGAACGTTCCCATGCACGAGTTGGCTGACGGCGGCTATGATGCACTGGACTTTTTTGATGCCGAAATGCAAAGCGTCAACGAACGCTTACAAAATATAGGCACCATAGAGGAAGGTAAAAATATAGTCGAAGAATTTCTTTTAAAAAGGGTAGTCGGTCTCAGAAAGGCGTTGCCCTTTGATGCTGCCATTCGCGCGCTCTTGGCAACCAATGGTGCCATGTCTATTGAGAAGACGGCGTCACTTTCCTGTCTGAGCTTAAAACAATTTGAAAGGATCTGTAAAGAAAGAATAGGCATGAACCCGAAATTCTATGCCCGCATTTTAAAATTCTCCAAAGCATACAGGCTTCGGGAAGATTTCCCCCAAATCAGCTGGTTACAAATAGCGCACGAAGCAGGATACTTTGATCAAATGCACATGATCAGGGACTTCAAGATTTTTGCGGGGGTAAATCCTTCTGTTATAGAGCAAGAACTGCGTTCAACCCCGCTGCGTATGCAAAAGGACATGCGTTACTGAGAAAATGTCGATTTTGTACTAGGCACAGGGTCAGCTTGTAAGATAGTTTTGTGATAAAAAAAATCATGAAAACATCTTATCTGGCATTATTTATCATGTGCTTTCTTCTCATTTGCAATCAATTAAATGCGCAGTCTTCCGAAGGATTGACACATTTAAAGGGATTTAAAACAGATACTTATTACAGTAGCGGGTCAGAAGCAAAGGCCAGGCGCATGGCCCAGCAACTCGACAATGTGCAAGCATTCTACACCGAGCTGTTACAGTTTACGCCAACAGTAACCCTGCTGATACTCTCTCCGGGAGATTGGAAAAATTTCACCAAATTCCCTTTTTACGGTATGCCCCATTATACCAGCAATAAAACGCTGATAGTTGCTGCCGAAAACAATGATCACTGGAAAAGCATGGTTCCAGCAACTGACAAAATTCCGGCCGCATATGCCGGGCCCGTTAAAGAAGCCTATTCAGATAAGAGCGGCGGGCTGAATATGGAGCCATTCTTTGACTTGCTGGCTATCCATGAACTCGGTCATGCCTACCATAACCAGGGCGGTTTGGTCATGCAGCGCAGGTGGATGGGCGAGTTATTTCCAAACATTTTGCTTCATACTTACATTGCTGAAAAGGAGCCTGAGCTTTTGAATGCGCTGACTACATTTCCTAAAATGGCCGTTGCAACTACTGACAGGTCCACATTGAAGTATACCACATTGCAAGAGCTGGAAAAAAATTATAATCAGATAGGGCCAAATTACCCCCAAAACTATGGTTGGTACCAGTGCCGCTGGCATATTGCCGCCGGCGAAATATATGACGCAAGCAACACTGATGGCCTTAAAAACTTATGGAACACATTGAAGACCCAAAGAGAGATTTTGGGTGATCCTGAACTGGCTGAGCTACTAAGTAGAAAGGCACATAAAAGCATTGCAGATGTCCAGTTGAATTGGGATAAAGCAGATTCCAGGCCATAGCTGATAGGAATACGACTACCCAATTTTAACAGACGTCATTGTCAGTGAACCGCCAACAGCCTGATCGTTGAAAAAGGAAACAGGTTCCTTTCCCGCCTTTAAGCCCAATGTATACATCAGAGGAAGGTAATGCTCCGGTGTTGGTATGGCCAGTGCGGCCTCCCTTCCCAACTGACTGTAATTGATCAGTGGCTTGTGGTCATTTTCCTGGATCAGGGTTTTAAATTGCTCATTGATTTGCAACGCCCAGTCGTATCCATAACCCTGCACGCTAAGCTTGTCCCAGGCTACCATTCTCAGATTGTGCACCATATTTCCGCTGCCAATGATCAGCACTCCTTTTTTTCGCAGCGCCATTAGTTCCCTTGCCAGATCGTAATGGTATTGAGGCCCTTTGGTATAATCAATGCTCAGTTGAAGCACGGGAATTTCGGCCTCCGGATACATATGTCTTACCACCGTCCAGGTGCCATGGTCAAGTCCCCAGTCATGATTAAGCTCCACTTTTGCGGAACGAATGAGCCCGGCAGCTTCTTTGGCTAATGCTGGATTGCCCGGTGCAGGATATTGCACGGCAAAAAGTGCCGGCGAAAATCCACCAAAATCATGGATTGTTTCCGGAAAATCCATCGCTGTGATCTTAGTGCCATTGGTAAACCAGTGCGCCGATACCACCAGCACGGCAGCTGGCGTAGGGATTTCCTTGGCCATTTGTGTCCACCTTCTGCTAAACGCAGTGTCTTCAATGCCGTTCATCGGTGAGCCGTGGCCTATAAACAGGACCGGCATTGGTCGCTGCTGGTCTGGAAGCTCATTTGTAAAATGTTTGAATGCTGTTAATGTTGTCATACTAATTGCGCCTGTTACGGCATTTTTTCTGAATAGCTTACGCCTAGCTTGCCTGCTACAACAGGGTCGGAACGAGCAGTATTAACAAGCTCACTTGTGTCATTTCGATACACAAAATTACATCAATGAGCCTTCACGGGACGATGAGTCTGATCAAGAAATTCCATTGATTTTAGTCAAGATAAGCCCAGCTCATACTCTTCTGATTCGCTCAGTTGTACCTTCTCGTTGAATTTGCTAAGAAACACCTTATACATAAGCTATCCGATTTGGACAAACAATCATCTACATCACAGCTCAAAGGGAGCTTTCCAAAAGATAAGCAATCAATAAAATACTGATTAGGAAAATGACTCCGGTTAGAAGAGTGGTCAATAAAGTCGTGGGTTTATAATGCCCGCTTTTAAGCTGTTCTTCCGTCTTTCTGTACTGTAAAAAAGCGAATAGGATAGCCAGTGTGCCCATGGCGACAAGAATAATGCCGATCATGGATGAATATCGATGCGAGGGTGTGGAGACTTGCGTTTGCAGTACAAAGCCGATCTGTTTTACAAACAATGAAAATTTAACAACTACGAAGCCAAAGGCCATAATCCCAATTCCAGTCCTAACCCAGGCCAAATAAGTCCTTTCATTGGCCAGATGATCATTAGGCTTGAATGGGGATAGGTTATTGTTTTCTTCTAAGCTCATGTAACTGATGCTTGGTTAATAGCAAATATGCTGATTAGACACTAGTAAAGTCCGTACTACATTCAAATATAATCAGATACTTAGTAAATGAGTTTGCCTCTCATTTTACTGGGTAAACATTTAATAGAACTGAATTGCTATGATATAGGCTTTACCACTGGCAATTGAAGGGAAAAGAAATCCAAGACCAGACAAAATACTGCAATGCGATTAGGGTCGGCGTTGGTGAAGCTCCTGCCCTAACCCTGCCTTGACTAGCTCAATGCGAGGACCAGCCCGAAGCTGTCTTCCAGAAGGCGATATTTGACTATTTTACCTTTTGAAATAGTAATTTCCGTAAAGAAAAGTGATTTGAAAATCTTGTCTGTTTTGAGCATTCTCGTTTCAAAATACCCCGAGGTGATTACCGTATCACCATCGTCAGCGAAAGCTTGATCGAGAAGTTTGAATTCAAAGAGCCTGTCAATGGATTCGTCGTAGACAATGAAAATGATAATGGTTTTTATCCTACTTAGGAATTTCTCCATTTACACTAAGCAGGGTTCAATCAAGACTTTAAAAACGTTGACATAGGTCAACTGTATTACACTGAAATTGCCTTACTCATTTCTCTCGATTCTACAAGGCCCGTAAGGAATAACCTAATGAATTTCGACTGTGACTTTTAAGCTTCCTACTGTTTTTACCTCACGGCTAGGAACATAAATTATGGTCATATTTTCAGTATAGATATCTCCACTTTCAGTATACGATTTTTCCCCTACCAAGATCGCATAGGCAGCTATTTTTCACCACTTTTTCTTAACCTCAGTTTCCCTTCCCCGATTATTTGCCGCCATTCGTCGATTATCCGCTTCTCTACCTGGCTGGTTGCCTTACTTTCGAAATGCAAAATAGCACGAGTTGTCCAAACCAAAACAATGTTCCTTATGAAGACCATTCTATTTGCCAGCAGGTCATGTATCGTTATTGCTATGCTCATTTTCAGCTCCTGTTCAGAGCTTAGGGAAGAAGAAGTTTTGAGTACAGCACCCAAAACCGGGCCCGAGAAATATATTCCCGAACTTGCCTACCCAGGCATAACTGGTATAGAAAAGAAAGGTAAATTGTTTGGAGAAGAGATTACCTATCATCAGATCAACGGAGAGGCGGTATTTGAAGGAGACATCATTTTGTCAAAAGAACAGCTCAATGAGGAAGCTGGTTTACGGAACCAAGCCGCCGGCGTTCCATCCAAAGCGCGGCGCTGGACGAATGGAATCGTTCCTTATACCATTGACAAATCACTTACAAACGCATCTGATATTTATAAGGCGATGATCCATATCGAGTATTACACGCCCATTCGGTTTGTTCAACGCTCTAATCAAAATAACTATGTGACGTTCAAAAACAGCCATGGATTTTCTTCTTCTATCGGCATGAGCGGTGGGCAACAATTCGTTAATCTTGGTCTTGCATTCAATTATGGGAGCGTGCTGCATGAGATCTGTCACACGTTAGGCCTATTTCATGAGCATAATCGCGACGACCGTGACCAAACAATTACTGTTCATTACGGATATCCCGGGTGTCGCCTGACACAGGGGTTGCTACACAGATCAAAGCCGTCACTGAGGCAAAGGAGCTAGTGGCCTCCAACGGATTTTTGTATTACATTAAAACCACCGCCAGGAATACTACCGGCATTTACAAAGTCAATCCATCCACTGGCCTTACTTCCCTTTTCTCACCATCCATAGGTGCATATCCGAGGATGATGTCCTCCGAGGGAAGTTTGTACGTTACTTACTTAAGTGGATTCTACAAAATAGACGCAAATGGAAACCATGTGGAGATTTCTTCCTTATGGCCAATCTCTAATCATATGGCAGCACTGAATCCTTAGAATTATAAGATGGTAAAACACTTCAGAGCCGCTGCTGAAATTATTGGCGGCTTTGCATCTTTCCGCGTTGTCGACAACCCCAAAAATAGTAACGTGTTGTCATTGAGTACCATAAATTATCTAACCTTGCAGCCCTTAATATAATTATCTGATTTCTGCCGGAAACAAAAGACCGGTTACCTGGATTCATGGATGCCGGGGTTACCGGGTGCATGCTTTTAAAGATCATGTGCGTGAACTTGGCGAAAAGCATGGCGCAATGTCGGTTCACACTTTTTATGACAAGATTGAACAGCAAATTGAAGATGGCTATTATGAAGGTTTTGTAGATCTCAGTAAGGTGCAGCAAGCCATGCAACCCGATGCCCAATATTACATCTGCGGACCGGGCGCTTTTATCAAGAAACATTTTGACTATCTGAGTGCGCAGGGTGTTGCGCGCGAGGCTATCCATTTTGAGGAATTTGGTCCAGCCACATTGGCTGTGGGATAATGGAAAAGAAGCTGGCCCAGGCATTTATCTTGATTCTGTACCACTGCTGCCATCCATGGCTGCGATACTTTTGAAATGCAATAATGCATGAAACGCAAAAGTTTTCAATCATGGATACGTTCAGTTCAAAAGATTTTCATCAGACATTTGCACGGCCACAGTTTCAAAAACCGGCCTATCTGATCCATAAGAATGTGGAAAACGCCGGAGAGCACAACCAGTTCTCAACAGAGCGCAAGCATCCTGTTTTCTTCGTGGATCTGCCCAGCAAAAATGTGAGCATGACCATCGGCGGCTTGTTACCAGGCCAGCTGACCAACAGGCACCGGCATACTTACGAAACGGTGCTATATGTTCTGGAAGGCAAAGGATTTACGGAAATCGAGGGTGAAAAAGTGGAATGGGAGAAGGGAGATGCCCTTTACATTCCTTCCTGGGCATGGCACAGACATCAAAACCTGAGTGATGCACTGCCGGCAAAATACATTGCCTGCGAAAACGCGCCCCAGCTTCAAAATCTGGGCGTTGCACTTCGCGAAGAAGAAGGAAGAGATCTTTAAAACCATTCAAATGAAGTCTTCATGCCGGAGACTTCATTTCACTTTTTTAACCATTGATAAAAATGAAAAATGTTCCATTCAAGGGGATCATCGCATACCCTATTACGCCATTTGACGAAAATGAAAGCGTAGATCTGCCCCTGTTCAAGACACTGGTTGAACGCCTCGTTGCATCCGGTTCGCACGGCATAGCGCCACTGGGAAGCACTGGCGTGCTGCCATACCTTACAGATCAGGAAAAAGAGGCCATTACCGAGGCAACGATCCAGCAAGTGGCCGGCCGCGTGCCGACTTTGGTCGGTGTGTCCAACCTTACCACCGAGCGGACGATTCATCATGCCAAGTTTGCCGAAAAAGCAGGCGCAACTGCGGTCATGATCATTCCAATGAGTTACTGGAAACTGACCGATGATGAGATCGTCAACCATTATGATGCCGTCGCGTCCAAAATCTCTATTCCCATCATGGCATACAACAACCCGGCAACGGGCGGCGTCGATATGTCGCCTACCCTTTTGAAACGGTTGCTGGAAATTCCCAATGTAACCATGATCAAAGAAAGCACGGGTGATGTGCAGCGCATGCATTTGCTAAAAAGAGAACTGGGCGATGATGTGGCATTTTACAATGGCTCCAACCCGCTGGCGCTCGCCGCTTTTGCCGCAGGCGCCGAAGGATGGTGCACCGCCGCACCCAACCTGATCCCCGAACTCAACCTGAGTCTATACGACGCAATTCAAAACAATGATCTGGCATCAGCTCAAATTCTTTTTCTCGAACAACTCAATCTGCTCAGGTTCATTGTAGCCAAAGGCTTGCCCCGGGCAATTCAAGCAGGGCTCACAATTCTTGGAGAAAACGCAGGACATTTGCGAGCGCCGTTGCAACCGCTTACCGAAACTGAAATCACAGAACTCGGGCATATTCTGGAAACCACGAAAGTGGCTTTTGACTGAAATGTTCAAACAAAAAGATCATCCCTGTTTCAAATAGGGATGATCTTTCTTTGCTATACGATCTACATTTCCGAAAGCGGCTTCATTTCATAGCCTTCGTAATCACGGACAACGTCCATTGATAAGCCAATGCATCAACGATCTTTCCATCAATTTCAGCCATAGCCCAAGTTATTTTACCTTGTAAGGCAAGGTCAGTTTGCCAGAAAGCACGCTATAAACATTAACAACACCCAGCATCGGCTTATCCATGGACATGCCATCTGCCGGAGCGGACACCTGCATATAGCAACTGACGGCATCGTAATTGAAATCCACCTTATTATTGACCCTGTATGTAGGCACTGAAACGCGGATTGCGCTTTGCTGGGTAACGACCTGATAACCTGGCGAATCCATATACATAGGCATGTCGGGGGCTGTTGTAGGCTTTGTGATTTTATCTGCCTTTTTATATTCCTTTACCGAGAGTCCGCCTTTTACACGCTCGTCTTTTACAAGCACCACCCAATGCGGATGCCAAACAATTCCGTCATTATCAAACTTGCCGTCGGCATTCTCATCCCAAAGCGGGCTATCGTCAAAATCAGGATGCGAAGTAAGGGCAAGGGCCACAATGCCTTCGGTTGGATTAAAACCAATATCTTCCGGCCTCAATGTTGTAGGAAAAACGTATCCTAAGACAGGAGCCATATCCATTTTTCCCACGGCAGCGGGAACAGTCTTTCCGGCCGTTCCTTCCACGATAATCTCAAATTCGAGTGATCCGTATTTTTTGTTAAGGATTACCTGCGCTGATTTGATCTTAAAATCCTTTGAGTCTTCGTATTTTTTGCAATGTGCGCATGCCATGGCGGCCGTGAAGGACAGGATGGCAGCGAGCGTGAATATTGTCGTTTTCATGTTTTGATTAGTCAAGATAAATTAACGTTACCGGCAGGGTCCTGCCGGTCTTTTTTTCAACCTTTAACATCTTCCAGCGATGCGCCGAAATTGATGTGCAGTACATTGCCGTTTGGCGTAACCAGAGCGGGAACCGATTTAATCCCTGCACTTTCTGCTTCGCTGAGACGGCTGCGGTCTTCCCCGATATTTACAACTTCAACCTGATCTGCTCCGATTAAATTAAGAATGTCCTGCTCTGCACTGACACATACCGGGCAACCTGCGTGATAGAAAATTGACTTGCTCATTTTTGTGATATTTGATAGCTGTGGCACCATTGCCGATTCAAACTTAGTGAGGAGCCCTAACGATACTTGCTGGACCATTTTGAATTAATAATACTGGACTATCTGGCTCAGCTTCGACTTATCCAACTTTGTAAAATCATAATAATCACCTGAACCTTAATAGTTGGTAGAATGCATGCACATTTTACTTTGGCCTGTTAAAATGAGACATTTAAATAAAACCAGCTAGTCCAATGCTTAGACCCTGGAAATTGGAAATCCGGATTGATCATAAGTCACAAAAGCCCGTTTATCTGCAAATCGCGGATGCTGTCATTTCAGATATTCAATCTGGAAGACTTAGTAGCGGTGATGCTTTGCCGGGAAGCCGCAACCTGGCCGAAATGTTGCATGTGAACCGGAATACGATTGTAGAAGCATTGCATGTGCTGCTTAACGAAGAATGGATTGTATCCAAAGAACGGAAAGGGACATTTGTTGCCGGCACACTGCCAGTGTTCAGCAGGCAGCGTAAGACAGAAATCACCACACCGGATCAAAGCCTACCCAAGCAACATTACAGGATCATTTTTGATGATGGTTATCCCGATAGCAAAATTGCGCCCGTGACCGAGCTGGCGCGTGGATACCGGCAGATTTTCAACCGGAGTGCACGATGGCAAATGATGGGTTACGGCTGCGAATTCGGTCATGCGGATTTCATCGAAGCCATTGTACAAATGCTGAACCATCAACGGGGTATGCAAATCAGCAGCAGTTCCGTTTGCGTGACGCGTGGCAGCCAGATGGCGATGTATCTCGCTGCCCATTGTATTTGTTCAAAAGGCGATTTTGTCCTGGTCGAAAATCCGGGTTACCAGCCTGCCTGGAAAGCATTTGAAATGGCTGGTGCCACCTTGCTGCCTGTACGGGTCGATAAGGACGGTTTGGTTACCAGCGATGTGATTGATCATTTGAAGACCCACCCGAACATAAAGGCCATTTACACAACACCTCATCACCAATATCCGACCACGGTAACATTAAGTCTGCAACGAAGGCTTGAACTGATTCGCTTGTCCAACGCTCATGGATTTACCATCATTGAGGACGATTACGACAACGAATTTCATTTCGGGTATCGCCCGGTGCTTCCAGTTTCGAGCTTCGCCCAGCTACAAAATTTTGTGTACATCGGCACGATGAGCAAAGTTGTTGCGCCTGCCTTGCGCATTGGCTATCTGGTTAGTCACGATGCTTCGCTGATTTCAAAAGTGGGTGAGCTGCGCAAAATTATTGATGTTCAGGGTGATAGTATTATGGAACAGGCCGTTTTACAGCTGATCCATGACGGAACGATAAAACGCCACATTAAAAAAGCGACAAGCTATTACAAAGCAAAGCGCGACTACACGGTTTCGTTGCTGAATGCTTATCTAAAAGAGAAGGCTGACTATACAGTTCCGGAAGGCGGTCTGGCGATTTGGATACAACCAAAGCAAACGCAAAACTGGCGGCAGATTAAAGACATGATGGCCGCAAGTGGCGTTAAAATACTCCCACCGGAAAATTATAGCAACGCCCCATCGGTCAACGGCATCAGGCTGGGTTACGGATCACTTTCCGAAAAGGACTTAAAAGAAGGAATTGTGCTCTTAGCCAAACACTTGACTTTTACTTGAGATGAATATTTATACCGTTTGATCCACAGGCAATTCTTCAATTAAAATTACTTTAAACAAATAAAAAAATGGCCGATCCAATTCAACTAGTGCCCGGTAATTCACTCATTACCCCTACTGCCGAAGAAGGCAGACAGCTTGCAATCAAAATGGCAAGACTCATCATTAAAGCCACACAGCCAGATGCAGCTGTCCGGGAAAAACTTAGGTCTATATACGCTCAGGATGCAACAATGCTCGTTTTGATTGGACAAACTGTTGCCACCGAATTTGCCACAATTGCAGCAGCTAATAGTTACTGGAAAAAATGAGCAGTTGGTAGCCGAACTTACACAATTCAAGCTTACCAGGCATGCAGTAATAATTTGTAAATAACCCTCCTTAACAAAGATAAGCCATGGCTGCCGACAGCCGTTGATCCGATATGATAAATGCTGGTATCCCAGGCGTTAGTTGCATCTTTTAGCAAGGTTGCAATCTGCTTAAACTGTATTGGCCACTCCGGCCGATAAGGAACTATTTGAAGGCAATTGTTATTACCTGCTATAATTTTACTGCTCTTCACGTTTTTGCAACCTGATCACCCTGCAAAGAAGCCAAGCGTAGTTCGATATGAGGTCTCAGCATCTGCTATGTAGGTAATTTTATTTGTATTCATTTTATGAAAAGACCAAGAGTAAAGATTTGTTGCATAAGCAGTGTTGCCGAAGCAATGCTCGCTATTGAATATGGTGCGGCGGCATTGGGTCTGGTGGGGCATATGCCAAGCGGACCGGGTATAATTAGTGTTGAGCTCATCAAACAAATTGCTGAAAAAGTCCCCCCTCCTATTGCTACTTTCCTGTTAACAAGTGAGACAAAGCCGCAAGATATTATTGCCCATTATAAAAAAGCAAACACAACAACTATTCAAATTGTTGACGAGCTGGAAAAACGGGAATATGACGCACTTCGCAAGGAATTGCCAAATGTTAAACTCGTACAGGTCATCCATGTTACGGATGAAAGCGCAATAAAGGAAGCAGTTGAAATTTCAACATATGTCGACGCAATTCTGCTCGACAGCGGCAACCCAAACTTAACGGTTAAAGAGTTAGGCGGAACCGGGCGAATCCACAATTGGGAAATAAGCAGACGAATCAGGCAATCAATAAAAATACCTTTATTTCTCGCGGGCGGAATAAACAAAGACAATGTCAGACAAGCCATTGAAGTGGTTCAACCTTTTGGGCTTGACCTTTGCAGCAGCGTTCGTACCGATGGAAAACTGGACCCGGAAAAACTCAGAGATTTCTTTAATGCAGTCGAATTATGAAATGTTGTTTTGACCCAGAAAAGGGTGTTATTATCTCCTTATAGTTCTTCAATTCGGCGACCACAACCGACATTTCAAAGTCCTTTATCAGCATTTTAAAAGTTTTGAATTTTTCCATGAAGCATCCTTTCCAACCTTTGTGTCATTGGAAATGCGCATCCCTGCATTCCCAATGAAGTCTTATCAGTAAGCATATACTTAGCCATGAATTTAAAAGAAACACTCACCTTGGGAACAATGATGTTGTTCTTGCTTGCCTGTCAGAATAAGTCAGAATCCACGAGCACATCCGAAAAAAGTACGCTTAAGTTAACCTTTAACGGAAAAACAAAGACTTATCACGACGCCAACATTTCCGAAGGAAAACTTGGATCAATCGAAAGCATTGGGATCACCGCGGGCTCTGACGGCTCTGATTATCTTTCACTAACTGCCTATGGATCGCAGGCAGGCACTTATCCTTACAAACAGGAGATTAACAATTACACGCAGGTAAGCCAGGTTGAGTACAAGACAGCCGGCACTGTTTTCAATAATTATTTCGCGCAGATGTGCCCGGACAAATCCGGCTACCGCTCGACGAAGGGAGAAATCACGATCCTTGAATACGAACCAGGTAAACATGCCAAAGGAACGTTTTCGGGTGCATTGATTGATGCCAATGGCGACGAGCAATGTAATCCAGACAGCGCCTCGTTCAGCGGGGAATTTGACATTGCTATTGACTGAACTGAGACGAAATCCTCTTTGAAAACCTGAGCGACCTCTCAATGTAATGCTAGGACAGCCGCATTGCCTGCAACAGTATCACTTGTTTAATTAACCGATTTTATGAAATGCAATATTTTATGGCTCGTACTAATTTGTACGGGCCCGCAACTCCTCCATGCCCAATCCCTGCGATTAGGATATTTTGGCGAAACGGTCTCGCATTACGGCCTTCGCGGCGCTTATGAAAAGCCTATTGCAACCTCAGTGTCTTCCCGAAATGCAAAACGGTTGCTTTACGGTTCGCTGGGGGTGGCCGGATACAGACATCCTCAAAATCATATTGGTCTGATCATATCGCCAGAAGTCGGTTTTCGCCGGATTGGAAAGAAAGGGGCGCTCTTTGAATTTGCGCTTTCCCCTGCCTACTTCCGCTATTTCCTGGAAGGTAAAACCTACGAAGCCACCTCGGATGGTGATTTTGACCGGGTGCGTTTTGCAGGTGGCAATGCATTTATGCCCACCGTATCAATTGGCGTTGGCCACGATTTATCGGTTCGCAAAAAAGTGCCGCTAGCCTGGTATGTAAGACTAAACCTCATGCAGCAGCGGCCTTACAATACTTCTAACTTAATCCGCTTCGCCCTTGAAGCAGGCACATTAATCCCGCTCAAAAAACAATGAAATTATTTACAAAAATATTCATGATCTGCACCATTATCGGGCTGATCAGTTGCACGGAAAAAGATGCGCAGCCGCATGAAGACGCCACGCTTTTCCTACGACATAAAGGTGCGAATATGCCAATCTGGGTCAAAGGAAACAGGCAGCCTAATAAGATTGTACTCTTCGTACATGGCGGCCCGGGTGACTGCGCAATGTGTTACCGATATTATCTGAAAGACCTCGAAGACGATTTAATGATGGCGTATTGGGACCAGCGTGTGGCCGGTGCATCTTCCGGCAAAGTTGATCCTGCAACATTGCGTTACGCGCAGTTTGGGGAAGATATGGAGCTGGTTGTAAACTTGTTGAAAAAGCAATATCCGAATGCGCAGGTGTATCTGCTCGCACATAGTTTTGGCGTGGAGCTTGCCTGGCAATATCTGACGACAGGCGATAACCAGAAGCAGGTTGCCGGTGCAATGATGGTCAATGGCATGTTCTCTTATTACCGATGGCTTTACCAGGTTCGGGAATGGGCATTAAAGCGCGCAAAAGAAAAAGGCAACAAAGAGGCCGAAGATTTCCTTACAGCCAATCCTGTCACGCCGCAAAATACCGGAACAGTAAATTGGGAAGGCATTTACCGCTGGATGCACAAGCTGGATGGCAACCCAGTTTCGCTGTATTCAGACAAAAAATATGTGATCAATTACGCCTTTGCCTCGCCCAATACTGCGCTCGCCCAATTCACCCACAGCAAAGCCTATGGCTACTACGGCGACATTGAAAGCCGCACATTCGAGAAGGGAAATTTGTTACAAAATGTGCGAATTCCAGTCGGCCTTTTCTGGGGTAAAAAAGATGGGATTGTGCCATTTGAAATCGGATTGGAAAGCAAAGATCTATTGAAAAACACCCAGGTAAGCCAGGTAACATTTGAGCAGTCCTGGCATGAGCCCTTCATTACTGAAACTGCTGAGTTTGCAAGTGCAGTGCGGGCGTTTGTCGGGCAGAAGTGATTGGTTGTTATTAAGAAAACGGCAATGCTTTTCAATTTGCAGGTGCCAAGGTGCATAGCGCCGAAGTAAAAAATTAGTCCTCAATAACAAATTCTCGCAGATTAAGAACATGCATTTCCAGATCTTACCGCTATCCGAAAGTGACTTCACCGAAGTGACTTCTATTTGGGAAGCGTCGGTGCGTGCCAGCCATCATTTCCTTTCAGAAGCCGACATTCAGTTTTACAAACCATTGATATTGAACGGATATTTACCGATTCTTAGTCTGTTCCGCATTCGTGCTGCATCCGGCGGCATTGCTGGCTTTATTGGGGTTGCAGAACGTAGAATAGAAATGCTTTTTGTGCAGCCGGATAATTTCGGAAATGGCATCGGCAAGGCACTATGCCGATTCGCAGTTCAAGAGCTAGGTGCCTGGGAAGTTGATGTCAATGAGGACAATCAGGAAGCTCTGAAATTCTACATAAAAATGGGCTTTAAGATTGTAGGACGTTCTCCACTTGACCCTAGCGGAAAGCCTTTTCCCATACTGCATTTGAAGGCTAACGCCGGCTGAGTTTTTATTTTGTAAACTAAATCAACAATGTTACAATCAATTAAATTATCCCTGATCCCTATGAAGTTGCATCATTTGCAACTATTGGCTGAAAGCAGGGAAAAACTCGAAAAACACTTAACCCTCAATCCGTCAGAGCTAGAACTTAGCGACCCGGATTTTCTTAAAGAGTTCAACGAGAGCATCACATCCTATTTATTACCGCAGGTAGCTGCTCATCCGGACACTTTTGAATGGTATACGAACTGGCTTATTGTTGAGAAAAAAACGCAGGTTATCATTGGCGGTATTGGTGTCTCCGGCTTACCTGATGAATCCGCTCAAACAATGATGGGGTATTTCGTTGATAAGAATTTTGAAGGAAAAGGGGTTGCAACCCAGGCTGTCAAATTGCTGACGCGCTGGCTATTTCAGAATGAAAATTTGCAATCCATTATAGCCGATATACCTTCGGGACATGTAGGTTCTCAAAGGGTTTTGGAAAAGGCTAACTTCGAATTTAGCGGTTCAATCGAAGACGGACACCGATGGACATTAAGTAAAGCGCAAATACATTGATGTGAGCAGCACATTTTCATACTTCTGGGCTGCAACCATCCGGAAAGGGCACCTTTTTATCCAGGGATAATGTCAAGTCGGTTGAGGGTCGCTAGTGTTTACGGATTCCTTATTTCATTTCCAACCGCTTAGATCAAAATAATACTTAAAAGGTACATCCGGGATAATAAAATCCAAACAAAGTCTATTCGACAAGGCCTCAGAATGCAGAATAACCACCGTTTCCGCGTATACCAAAAATGTAAATTTGACTAATGAAATCATTCGCTATTTTACCAGATGCTGCGTTCGAAGATCAGATTGATTGCCTGTTCTCAAATTACGCAGAGCGATATTCACTTAGTGAAATGGCGGCCCCGATGCTAAATAACGAACTGTTTTTTTCCTTGGGAGATCAGTTTAGGATAGGTAATCAAGTCTTCAATAAAGGGCAGCAAACCTCTGTCGAATTTTACCGCAACCACCCCTTTGCCCAGCCCGTCGAATCAAAGGGAGAGCACTTCACATTTGGTGTGATATTTAAACCGTGGGCATTGACGTTAATGGAGCGCTGTGGAACCCAAGACTTGCGCCGTGTGCCAATTCCCGTAAAGATAAACATTGTCAAAAGTTTGTTTATCAACGAGTTTGGGCAAGAGGACAACCAGCCTATGCCAGAATATTTGCACAACATATTTAGATTTATTGCTAATAAAATTACGTTTAGAGCGCCTGGTGACACAATAAAGGCAATTCTAGAAGAGCTCGAAGGAGTGCGCACATTAGGCAAGCCCATCAATAGTATCATTGATCGCGCGGGCATATCTCACAAGTCTGTCATCGCTAGTTTTAGAAACCACATTGGCGTTACGCCGTTAAGGTTTGTCCATCATCATGCAGTGTTAAAAACACTTCCCGATTTACAGGCAGGAATCATACCGATTGCCCAAATTGCCGTCGACAATGGCTTCTATGACCAATCACATTTCAACAGGGTATTTAAATCGTTTATGCTTATATCTCCGGGGATATATCGACAAAGCTATTTCGAGGGTAAATTTCGTCCTATCATAGCATAAAAGCCGGTTTTACTTTTGTAGAAAAAAACCTATGCGTAAGCTGATACTTTATATCTCATGCTCCCTAGACGGATACATTGCAAAACCCGGAGATGACCTGGACTTTCTAAGCCTCGTCCAGAAAGAGGGCGAAGATTATGGTTACAAGGAATTTGCAACGAGTGTTGACACAGTAATTCTTGGCCGAAAAACATATGATTGGGTCAAAAACTCTGGTTTTGACTTTCCGCATCGCGACAAAGCCTGCTATGTACTTACGAGCCAGAATATGCCAAAAGATGGAAATATCATCTTTTATAAAGGTGATTTGACCTCACTCATACGTGATTTAAAAGCGAGCCAAGGGAAGAATATCTTTTGCGATGGCGGCTCGGAGATTGTCAATCAGCTGCTAAAAGACAAACAGCTGGATGAAATGATATTGTCAATCATCCCTATCCTGGTTGGGAATGGTGTGCGGCTATTTAAAGACTTCCGTCCGGAGCAAATGGTTGAGCTCCAATCATCCAAGCACTTTGATACCGGGCTTGTCCAGCTTCATTATTTGATGAAATAAGTTGGTCACCGCTATTTGACTTGCCCGGCACGTGCTTTATCACACCAAGGAAGCTTCTTTTTGTTTAAGAGCTTCCTTACACCGTCAACCAATCGAGACCTCGCACTTAATATCAACACCACTATACTTTAAAATCTTGTAAAGTGTAGGTTGGCTTTTTATTTTGAACATCGCTCGAATTTCATCTGTACTTCGGCTGTTCTTCTCGTATATCTCTTTGACTTCCGGAGCTATTTTACGGTAACGCTCACTTAACCCTTCCGGTCTGCCTCCGGATCTGCCTCTTGCTCCGGCCCACTCTAGTCCTGCTTTTGTTCGCTCGCGGCTGATGTTACGCTCGTGTTCAGCCAGCACACACATAAGATATTTCTATATATGCCACATACATCCGCAATTTCCTTTAAGTAGGAATTCATTCGCTGATTCGTCAGGACAGGCAACAGTCTGTCATGGTTGATACAATGTATATGCTCAGAGTACCGTCCTAATATCTCCAAAGCAGCTGGTAGCAACGGAATTTTAGAAGGAGAATCCGTTTTTTGTCGTTTTATTGATATCCACCTTTTTCCGTCGAATCCATCAATAACTTCCGACCTCTTCAATTTCTGAACGTCCACGTAAGAAAGCCCGGTGTAACAGCAAAAAATGAAAATGTCCCGAACCTTTCCGCAGACGTTCATTCGCAAACTTCTTTTTGGCAATCGCTGCAAGTTCAGTGTCATCTAGCGGTCGCCGATCCACTTCAAGTTTTGCCATACTAAAAGCAAAAAAAGAGTCGCGGGCAACCCATCCATTTTTAACGCAAAGCAGTACGATCTTTTTGAAATACACGAGGTATCTCATTGTAGTATTGTGGGAAATATTCCTTTTCCCTTTCAAATAGAAAGCATAGGCCGAGATCAATCCGTAGTCCAATTTATCGAGACTTACGTCCGAGACCTTATACTTAAAAAGGAAGAACTCCTCAACATTTCGCAACGCAGCTTCATAACGGTTATAAGTACTTCTCGCAAAGTCTTTCTCTATTAGCGCATGCATCTCCTTGTTATGTTCCCGGAATACTTCTAGGATCATTTTAGGACGATCATCGATGCCTAATAACAGATTTTTTATCGACTCTGCTGTTACTTCTTTGCGGGAATCGATCAATGTTCGGTGAACCTCATAGACCTTCGTTTGCAAGCTATCCAAGTAAGCATTTAAACTTCGCACATCCTGTTTCGTGCCAATTACCCTTCCCGATGAGGAATTCCATTTCTCTGGATCGCAATCCCTTTTTACTGCTAATTCAAATCTTGATCGATTTGTGGTGCAACGCATGTAAATCGGCAATTTACCACCTGAGTAGTTGCTGCGTCTCTTTAGATAAAAGAGCAAAGTGAATGTTTTACTAAGCATAACATACCTGTTTTATGTGAATAAAAGTAGGTTTGCAGCCTTTAAAAATCAAGATGTTTAAATCGTGAACAGGTTGTAATACAATTACTTACAAGCAATTTGGTGAGCACTTTTCAAATCGAGACTCGAGTCTCGATTTGCTCACCAAAGGTTTGTTAAAAATTGCAAATTTTGACACTTTTTCAAAAAACAATAAACCCTGTAAATCATTGATTTGCAGGGTTTTGATTGTTTTTGGTAAGCTATCTGGTGCACCCAACGAGATTCGAACTCATATCGTCGGTACCGGAAACCGAAATTCTATCCATTGAACTATGGGTGCTTCTGGTGGCTTGGGGCCGGTAATGGGGTGCAAATATAGCCCCTATTTTGAATTATGACCAATTGACGAAGGAAATGTTTTGTAAAAATCCTTCGTTATCGCCATTTAAAGCTGCATTAAAAGATCCCAATCCCCGACGCCTTTGAGATACAGGTAATTAAGTAAAATGCCATTCACGTTTGTTATCAGCTTGTGGCCTTCTGCAAATGGGACAACCTGGGTGTTGATGTATTCGTGATCCGACAGTAATCCTTGCGTTTGGTTGTGATAAGACTGGATGGCTTCGGAGCTAAGTTCGAGCTCACAGTAGAACATATACATGGCCTCGTCGCTGGTGCCCGTGGATGGGTAAAAGGGTTGGTCATTTACTTTTACGAGCTGCTCCTTATCAACCTGTATGCCAGTTTCCTCGAAAACTTCCCTTGCTGCAACAGCCGCCGCATCGCTTTCGCTGTCGAGCATTCCGGCCGGATGTTCAAACGTCATAGAGCCGTCGCAAATTCTCCGCTGCTGAACGAGCAACAGGTATTTTTCCCGGCTTGCAATGTCAATAAAACAAATCAGGACGCTAACCACTTCGCCTTTCAGGAAGCATATCGGTGGAATTTTATTGCCTTCGGGCGTTGTTGCGTCGGTGTAGAGCAATGAGAACAGAACTTCTCCTTTGCCGTTTCTGCGGCTGTAAAGTTCGTCTACGCGGTGAATGTCCAGACCGTTCGTTTCGAGCTTGCCTTTCCAAAGCTTGTATTTATGAGAATCTGTAAGCTTTTCGCTCATAGGGTGACGAATGCGTGCGTTGATTAATTATACAATGGAAATGACAACGCAAAATAAGGAACGCCGTAGGTTTTACTGAAACGTTTCTGTCCGTTGTCCAGCTTGGCTTCGGTTGCGTAGGTAATGCGTCCGACGGTGTAACCGAGCTTCACGCCGAAACGGTCGGTGATCCAGTAGCGTAAAAATATTTCCGACTGACCATTCTGCTTGTCCAGCGCGAGCGGCAGGAAGTTGAGTGTGGCCGGATTGCTTCTCACATACGCATTGTAATATTTCGCGCCCTCTCCTTCTGAAAAACCAGGTTTTGTATATAATCCCTTTCTCCTCAGCCCGATTGCTATTCCGAAAATATCTGTATTTGCACCAATGTCAAACCGCCATAACTTAACATTTGCACCCAGTACAAAGCTCGCTCCGTTGGCAGTTAGCCGGCCAAATTCCAGCGTATCACGTGATAATGCATTGTCTTTTGGAGTCAAATTGGTTCTGCCGGCGTAATATCCCCATGTCCTGACACCCCAGCCTACTCTGAACCATTTAAAATTTGCCAGACTTAGTTCCTGGTGATATAAAGCTGCCGGCACCCATTCGTCTTTTTTATATCCCAGTCCCAGATCAATACCTGACGTCACACGGGAAAGACTTTGTGTAAACCCCGGGATTGAACCAACAAGAATAAAAAGTACTATTAATCGGAAGCTTTTCATTGATTTCTAAATGATGTGATGGGCAAAGGTAAAAAAATGTACAAAAAAATAAGGCAGAGATCTGCTTCTCTGCCTAAGTAATCTACAATTTATGTAAACGGTTAAATACTACTTATATGCTTCGTGCCGGTGCACTTTTTTTGAGAACGATGGCTCCCATAGGCGGCAGATCCAGGATGACGGAATTGCTTTTGCCATGCCATTGATGTGCTTCTGAGGTTACAGGACCTACGTTAACAACCCCACTGCCCTGAAATTCAGCCTGATCAGAGTTGAATATTTCCTGCCAGCTGCCTGCTGTGAGCACGCCTACGCGGTAACCTTTGCGTGGAATTGGTGTCAGATTCAGCACTACAACCAGGTTTTGGCTCGGATCCGTGCCTTTTCTGGCAAATACAAGCACTGAATTTTCCCTGTCCTGCGTATCGATCCACTCGAACCCGTCGTGCGAGAAAGAGAAATCATACATGGCCGGTTCGGTTCTGTACAGCTTGTTTAGCGCTGTTACGCACAGTTTCATGCCGTTATGATTTGGATTATCGAGCAAATGCCAGTCAAGGCTTTGTTCAAAATTCCACTCGGATGTCTGACCGAATTCGCACCCCATGAACATCAGTTTTGTTCCCGGATGCGTGAACATATAGGTGAACATCAATCTCAGATTGGCAAACTTCTGCCATTCGTCGCCGGGCATTTTATTAATCAGCGATTTCTTGCCATAAACCACCTCATCATGAGAAAATGGCAGCATATAGTTTTCAGAAAAAGCATACACCAGGCTGAATGTCAGCTGATCCTGGTGCCATCTGCGGAATGCGGAGTCCTTTTCAAAATACTTTAATGTATCGTTCATCCAGCCCATCATCCATTTCATCCCAAAACCAAGTCCGCCAACAAAAACAGGACGGGAAACGCCCGGAAATGCGGTTGACTCTTCTGCTATGGTCTGAATGTCAGGAAATTCCGTGTAGGCGGCAACATTCATTTCTCTTAGTAATGCAATGGCTTCCAGGTTTTCCCTTCCGCCAAACTCGTTCGGGATCCATTCGCCGTGCTTTCTTGAATAATCGAGATAAAGCATAGATGCCACGGCATCCACCCGCAAACCGTCGGTATGATAACGATCCAGCCAAAAAATTGCGTTACTGATCAGAAACGACTTTACTTCATTGCGTCCGTAATTGAAAATGTAGCTTTTCCAGTCAGGATGATAGCCTTTTCGCGGATCTTCGTGCTCATAAAGAGATGTGCCGTCGAAACGGAAAAGTCCGTGCGCGTCGCCTGGAAAATGGGAAGGGACCCAATCCACGTAAACGCCGATTCCAGCCTGGTGAAGCTGGTCGATCAGATACATCAGTTCCTGGGGCGTTCCCATCCGGGATGCGCATGAAAAATAACCGGTAATCTGATAGCCCCAGGAAGGCGGATAAGGATGCTCCATAATCGGCATCAGTTCCACGTGCGTAAAGCCCATTTCCTTTACATAAGGAACCAGCGTTACCGCAATTTCTTTATAGGTCAAGTATCTTTCAGGATCCGAAGGGTCCCGTTGCCAGGAACCCAAATGCACCTCATAAACGGAAATTGGCGCATTCAGCTTGTTTTTTTCCTTGCGGACTTTCATCCAGTCCGAATCTCCCCATTCATACCAGGTATCCCAAACTATAGATGCCGTCCGCGGCGCAACTTCGCACCATAGGGCAAACGGATCTGATTTTTCCTGTGCGCCGCCGTTTTGGGAAACTATATAATATTTGTAAACCTCTCCTACGCCAACGTCCGGGATCCAGCCTTCCCAAATCCCCGAGCTGTCCCATCGGGGTGCCAGCACATGCGTGGCATTGTTCCAGCCATTAAAATTCCCGATAACCGATATATTAGCGGCATTGGGCGCCCAGACTGCGAAATAGGTTCCGGTTACGCCCTTATAATCCATTACGTGAGAGCCCAGCTTCTCGTAGAGCTTGAAGTGCTTGCCCTGCCGAAAAAGGTGAATATCGAAATCAGTAAAACGGCTAACAGTTTCTACTGCGTTCAGCCCGTGATCCCGTGCGACGTCCACCTTATTTTCAGTGGGATCAGTAGTCGAGTCTGTCTTTTTTTTATCAGTTAACTTAGCCATCTGCAATACACAATTTTAAAATCTCAATGAACATGTAAGATTTACAATTTTATTAAACTATTTCTCAAAATGTATATATTTTTTTAGTCTAAAATGGTAAATCCATCAATTACAGCGGCATATTACAATATAGTAGAAGGAATTGTATCGGGCATACAGAAATTAATTTTGCACTTTTGCTGAATGGAAAGGCCTTAAATTTAACGATCACTGTATTCCTTCATGATGAACATTTTTACCAGACGCAGTATACTATCCCTTCTGTCCGCGTGCATTCTTTCGGTTTTTTTGAGCAGCTGTCAATCTGCCAGAAAGGCTGGTGCGCGAGCTCATTCCGAGCAGGATTTTATGTATCAATACTCTATTATTGATGCGCTGATGGCCGGTGTGTTTGATGGCGACCTTACCATCGGAAACCTGAAACCGAAAGGTGATTTCGGCGTGGGTACATTTAATAAAGTGGATGGCGAGTTAATTATGCTCGAAGGTAAAGTTTACAAAATGAGCTCAGACGGCAGTGTGAAGGAGGTTCCCGACAGCGACAGCACCTCTGCCGCATTTGTCAAATTTTTCAAAGCAGATACGACGATCTTTCTGAAAGAACCGAATCTGACTTACGAAAAATTGCAGGAGCGTCTCATAGAGAAATTGAACGCCAACACCATTTACGCAATTAAGATCACCGGAACATTCTCGAAAATGACCACCCGGGCCGCCAGTCCGGCGAAACCACCCTATACTACGCTGCCGGCCCATCTGGGTGAGCATCAGAAACTTTTCAACTACAATAACACAACCGGCACATGCGTTGGATTTCTGCTCCCGCCCTATCTGGCCAGAACCAATGTTCCGGGATTTCATTTGCATTATATTGCGGACGATCTCAAAGCTGGGGGACATATTTTCAAATTTGATACAGACGCAGTAACCGTTGAAATTGATTTTGCCAAAGGATTTACAATTGAAAATAACACCAATGCGGAGTTCTTGAATGTAAACCTAAAACCCGACCGCGGTGCTGAACTTAAAAAAATCGAGTAATTGATGCATTCTTTATCAAAAACCCTGCTCTTCTATTTAACCCTGACCGTCGTCAGTATCGGTTCCGCACACGCACAGGTCACCTATTTTGCTGATATACTGGGCAATGGTTTCAAACAGGCGACCATTGTGCAACCTGCTGATTACGAGGGCAGTGTAACGTGCACCATTATTAAAAAACAGACCCCTGAAAAAAGCAACAAGGCCGTGCTTTACGTGCATGGTTTCAACGACTATTTTTTCCAGGAAGAAATGGCGGAGCGCTACATTCAGGAAGGCTACAACTTTTACGCCGTTGATCTACGCAAATACGGGCGCTCTTTTCTGGCCAATCAAAAGTTCAACAATGTCCGCGACCTGTCCGAGTATTTTGCTGATATCGACACCGTTTTAAGTGTTATGAAGGCCGAAGGATCGGAGAAAATCCTCCTCAGCGGCCATTCATCGGGTGGATTGATCATTTCGCTTTACGCAGCAGAGCGGAATGGGAAGGAAATGTTTGACGCGATTTTATTAAACAGTCCGTTTTTTGATTTAAATGTAAAATCCGTTTTAAAGAAAACCGCAATTCCTGTCATTGTAAAACGCGCGGAAAAGCACCCCGAAACGACCATTAGCGCAGGGCTAAGTCCCTTATATGGAGAAAGTTTGCATAAAGACGCACATGGTGAATGGACTTACAATCTGGGCTGGAAACCGCATATTGCCCCACCCGTTAATTTCGGCTGGATAAGGGCTATACATTTGGGCCAGCTCAAATTATCTCAGGGACTGCAGATCGACAAACCTGTGCTGGTTCTTCACTCGGCCAAATCGATTGACGAGAAGAAATGGAGCGACGTCATGTTTACCGGCGACGCAGTGCTGAATGTAGAGGAAATCGCGCGGCAGGCGCAGAATATTGTGGGTCAATACAGCATTCAGGCGATCCAGGGCGGCATGCATGACCTCATTCTCTCGCGGAAACCCGTGCGGGAGGAAGTGTATTCCACCATTTTCAATTGGGCAAAACGCAATGTGAAATAGCATATTTTATATATTGCAGCGTGACTAACTTTTAACGGAATATTCTTTCGCAATGCAAATCAGTGACCTAAAAATTCTCTTCTTCGATATTGGCGGCGTATTACTCAGCAACGGATGGGGGCATGAATCCCGCATCCTGGCCGCAGAGAAATTCGGGCTGGATTACAAGGAAATGGACCAGCTTCATAATTTCATTTTTAATGTCTACGAAGTTGGCAGCATTAATCTGGATCAATATCTGGACACGGTGATCTTCAATCATCCCAGGGATTTTGTACGCGAAGATTTTAAGGAATTTATGTATTCGCAATCCGTGGAGCTTCCCGGAATGCTCGCCTGGCTGAAAGAATGGAAAAAGGACTGCGGCTTTCGCATTATATCAATCAATAACGAAGGCAAGGAATTGAATGATTACCGCGTCCAGAAATTCAAATTGCACACCTGTTTCGACGCCTTCATCTCATCCTGCGAAGTAAAAATGCGCAAACCCGACCCACGGATATTTGAACTGGCCATGGGCATAGCGCAAGCCACGCCGAGTCAATGTGTGTATTTCGACGACCGGATCATGTTCGCTAATATGGCAAAAAAGCTCGGGTTACGAGCTTTTCACCACACGGGTTTTGAATCAACCAAAGAGATTCTGGAAGATTTAAAAAAAGAACGCTTTGAACGCGTTTAACCAAAGCTCTTGTCATCCGCAGACGGTCCGTAAATCGAGGGAACTGCAATGTCGTTCAACCGCATGTATACCGTGAGCTGCCCGCGGTGATGTACCCAATGGTTGATCGTCGATCCGATGGCTTCAATCATCGGTTGCGCATATAAAAGATGGCCGTTGTTCAACAGCCTGAACTCTTTCGCCAGACTTTCCTCCGTAGCATTTTGGAGCGCGGTTTTTGCGCGCTGAATGCTTTCGTCGTAATGCCTTAACACGGCATTTCTTTCCCTAGTTTCAAGATGTTTGAAGGTTAAGAAATCAATTTCGCCCTCTTCCACCATCACCGCCACCCATAAAGGAATTTCGGCTACCAACAGCGTCAGGTAACCCATTTCCATCGACTTGGGATGCGGTTTGAAACCATAAGCTGATTCAGGAATTCTTTCCAGGCACTTTTTAGTGGAAGTGTACTCTGCCTCCAACTCCCGGATGTAGGCAGTCGCAAAAAGTTTGTTTTCCATAGCGTCTATTTTTTTACTTTAAATGCAAAAAAATAGTGCCCGGTTTATGTGAGGTTATGCATAATGATGCCCCAACTTGTTAAGTACGCCCCGGCTGAGGAAAATGATTGTGCATAGGGCTTGCCATTGCATCCCTCCGGGATTTTGTTCAGGCCGTCACTGCTTTTTTCTACCAATATTCCATCGCTCCGCGATTTTAAATCCCAGAGGGATGACATATTCGTAGCAGAAAGTTATCCGTATTAACCAAAATCCCAGAGGGATGACATATTGGTAGCAACAGGTCATCAGCATTAAACAAAATCCCGGAGGGATGACATATTGGTAACAACAGGTCATCAGCATTAAACAAAATCCCGGAGGGATGACATATTGGTAAAAACAAGTCATCCGCATCAACCGAAATCCCGGAGCGATGACATATTGGTAGCAACAAGTCATCCGCATTAAACAAAATCCCGGAGGGATGACATATTGGTAGCAACAGATCATCCGCATTAACCGAAATCCCGGAGGGATGTAACATTATGCATAACGCCTTTATTACCGCTTCAACCTTGCGGCTCTTTGCGGCATGTCAATGGCCTGCAGTACCTTGTTTTTGAGGAAGTAAGGGTAATTGGGATGTTCTTTAAGGAATTTTGTGGCGATGTCGGTCACCTCCCTGGACGAATGTCCTGAAAACGTGGTGTTGGTCCAGCGCGTCGGGAAGAAAATATCCCCTGTGAGCTGGATTTCCTGCAACAGATCCAGCGACGGCCGCAAGTACTTGATAGCGCTGGCGGATCGCAATGGATGATGCAGATTCGATAGCCCGTCCAGCACCCAGGCTTCTTTTTCACGGTTTTCCGGCTTTTTCAAAGATTCAAAAAACGCATCACGCTCAGCTTCACTTTGACTCAACGAAGGAATGACAAACTGCATTTTCGTTTTTCGGTCGGGATTTTTAGTGCTATCCATTTGCGTCTGCATAATCGCCTTCACATCTCCCTTTCCCCTGATAGCCAGTTCATAAGCCAGTGAAATATTGTCTTCCTCCGACAATGTAAGGTTTTGAATTATCAAAGTTTTAGTCCAGAGTGACTCCATTTTTTGATAAGCGTCATCACTGAGCGCAATACGTTTGAATGTCCGGAAATATGACTTTTTGATTCCCTTATCTTTTGTCGAATTGAGTAAATCCCAGGTCACTTTTTCAACCTCCGACTGATATCTGTTTCTGCTTTCATCGCTTAGGAATGACCACCATAGGCTTTGCAGGCGCCCCAGCAAATAATCGGTGAGCAACGGATCTTTTTCCCTGGGTAATGTGTGCAGCACATTACGCAAAAGCTGATTAGCTGCCGGGCCTTCGCCACGTAGGAAGCCTTCCCAAATGTTCACAAGCATTGCTCCGCGGAAAACGGGCTTTGACAAAACAGAATCACCGGATTGGTTATAATGTTGAAAAAAGTAATCGGTGCTCGCACTATCCATCTTGAAATAACCATAAGCAGTGCCATCCGGATTAGGGAAGCGGTAATGTTGGTTACTAATCTCAAAATCTTTCAGTCCAACCGGCTGCTGCCAGGTTCGTTTCGAGACAGAATCTTGTTTTTGAATGTACTTCCCGGCTCCTTCGCCGGAAGCATATTGATACTCGGGCATACCCGGCGTTTTTACCCACACCTGGCTCCAATCCGCAATGTTGAGCGGCGTTTTTTTATCAATAATCTGTATCAGATCATCCCAACGGGCGTTTCCAAATGCGTAGGTTTTCAGATATTCCCCAAGGCTCTCGCGCATGAGCTTCGTTCCTATCTTCCGTTCAAGCTGGCGCATTACGATGGGTGCTTTCATATAAATAATGGCCCCGTATAATGTCCCTGCATTTTTAAGATTACCCAAATCCTGCAAAATGGGGTTTGTACCGGCCGTCCGGTCTACCTCATATGCGCCCGGATAATGTGCCAGCAGAAAACGTAAATCGTGGTTGATTTCGGGGAAGCTTGGATGGACGATTTTTGCAGCCATAAAATTGGCAAAAACCTCTTTCAGCCACACATCATTGAACCAGTCCATGGTTACCAGATCGCCAAACCACATATGCGCCGACTCGTGCGCAATGACACTCGCCCGCGCCATTTTCTCATTCACCGACGCATTTTCATCCAGGATCAGCGCCGGCTCATTGTAAAATATAGAACCCGGATGCTCCATCCCGCCATATTGAAATGAGGGAATCAGGACAAAATCAAATTTTCCAAAAGGGTAATCAATGTTCGTATAATCTTCCAGCCAGGAAAGCGACTTGGCGTGCAGATCGAAAATTTCATCCTTATTCCGGTTCACTTTGGCAGCATCCGTTTCTCGGTAATACATGGTCATTGCCCTGCCCTTTACTGTTTTTTCAGTTTTAAAAAACTTGCCGGCTGCAAAGGCAAACAGATAGGAACTGATGGGCTTGGTTTGGGTAAACTGAAAAACGCATTTGCCGCTTCTCGACGTTTTGGACTTCAAACTTCCGTTCGAAACCGCTTCCCAGCCGTCGGGCACACTTAATGTTAAGCTGTATGTGGCCTTTAAATTGGGCTGATCAAACAAAGGAAAACAGGTCGAAGCGCGGTCGGGAACGAAAAGCGTGTAGAGATATTCGTCACTCCTGTTCAGGGAAAGGTTACCGGCGATGAAGCCGATCGTCAATGTATTTCTTCCTTTTTTTAATCCTTCGGGGTGAATGATAATGTGCTGGTTGGCCACTTTAAACTCGATTTCGTCGCCCTCGGATTGGACAGAAATAATGTGCGTGCTATCGGAATTAAAATCTAAAACCAGCGCCGAATCGAGCGCAGTCAGGTTAAAAGAAATTGTTTCAATGCCTTTTATCTGCTCACTTTTCTTACTTGGAATATCAAGCTGAATGTTATAATCAATGCTGTCAATCGTACTTTCCCGCCGCTCATTGAGCTGATAACTAACGCCTTTATCCGGTAATTTCGACTTCTGATCCGAGCATCCAAACTGAAACAAAACAACAATCAATAAAGCAATCCAGCCAGAAATTTTCATACGTGAGTAAATGGTAATCGCCAAAAATAGCATTAAGCATTTTAATTTTTCGCCATAGTTTTGTTGTTACGCACCGTAACATTGTTTACATTTATTCGCTTTTGACTTACACACTATGAATGAAATCGATTTGAGAATGCGGCTAGCTGCATTAAGGCAGTATTTGCGGGATAATCAGGACAGACTTAGCTCAGAAGAAATCGATGACATTTTGGATGTGATAACTAAAATAATGGAAGTGCTGGCAGTGCTGAGTAAAAAGTGAGGCAGATTTTAATGCCTTTAACCAAACTAATGATATGCAAACAATAGCAAAACCAAAGTCGGATGAGTTGGCCACTTTGCTTTCCGAAAGTCGGGAAATGCTTGAAGAGGCGAAAAACTATCTTTCAAAGGACGGAAAAAGATATGAGCTGCATGATTGGATCACCATTGCAGAATATTGCAAGAGGTTCAATATCCCAAATACACAAACCGTAAGCAACTGGATCAAACGGGGAATTATTTCAGCCGAGAATACGGTGGTCATCGAAGAGTACAATAATATCCGGCTGATCAAAGCCATCCCTTACCACGATCAGAACTGATTAATTTATTTCTTACAACACCGTAAGCCTCTTTCATGCGTCAAATTTTACGTTACGCCGCCGTTGCCGTACTTCTGTTTTCCAGTATATCAAAAGCCCAAACCCTCGGGCCGCTTACGGTTGAGAAGATTATGCGGGATCCTAAGACGTGGATTGGAACTTCGCCGAGTGACATTAGCTGGTCTGAGGATAGCAAGACGATTTATTTCAATTGGAATCCGGATAAGAATGCGGCTGACTCGCTGTATGGATTTGATCTGACCTCCAAGAAAATCAGCAAGATAGCCCCAGCCATTCGCAAAACATTGCCCGGTAAAAGTGATGTTTTTAACAAGCAAAAAACGCAGCGGCTCTACGAAAAGAATGGGGACATTTATCTGATCTCAACTACTGATTACAAAATCAGACAGCTAACCAACACTGTCGAGCGGGAAAGTAATCCAGCTTTCAGTGGCGATGACCAGCGCGTGGTTTTTATACGTGGAATGAACCTGTTCAGCATTGCACCCGACAACGGGCTTCTGAGCCAACTTACTGATTTTAAGAGCGGCACAAAGAAAGCCGATAGCAAACCAGAAGGCCACAAAAAATTTTTGAAAGACGATCAGCTCGCAATGTTCGAGGTTTTGAAGGAAAGAAAAGAGAAGAAAGATGCGGGCAAAAAAATAACCGATGCCGAAAAGGCAGCTTATCCGAAAGAAATTTACCTGGGCGAAAAGAACGTTTCCAGCCAGCAAATTAGTCCGGACGGGCAGTTCATTACTTACCGGTTGACGCAACCGAACAAATCCGCAAAGTCGACCATTGTCCCCAATTACGTCACTGAATCCGGTTTTACAGAAGATATCGATGCCAGGACCAAAGTCGGGGCGCCAGCTTCGCAATCCGAATTCTGGGTTTATAATATTAAAAAAGATACAACATTAAAAGTTGCAGTAAAGAACATTCCGGGCATCGGTGACAAGCCTGATTATCTGAAAGATTATCCCAAACTGGATTCCGCCTGGAAAAAAGATAAAGAGCGGGACGTGATCATTAACGGGCCTTTCTGGTCGGATAACAGCAAAAATGCAGTGGTGGTTGTCCGCTCGCTGGACGGCAAGGACCGCTGGATCATGGCGCTTGATCCCGAGACTGCAACATTGAAATTGCTGGATCGCCAGCGGGATGAGGCCTGGATCGGCGGGCCGGGCATTGGCGGTTATCCGATGAGTTCGGGAGAAATTGGCTTTATTGATGATAACAACATTTATTTCCAGAGTGAGGAAACGGGTTACTCGCATCTTTACAGTCTGGATGTTGTCAGCGGCAAGAAAACGGCGCTTACCAATGGGACATTTGAAGTACAAAATGTCGTTTTATCAAAAAACAAAAAATCGTTTTACCTTATAACCAACGAAGTACATCCGGGAGAGCAGCACTTTTATAAAATGTCTGCAACGGGCGGACCGCGCACCCGCATTACGCAGCAGACCGGCGCGCACGAAGTAACGTTATCGCCGGACGAGACCAAACTCGCTGTTCGCTCTTCGCAAAGCAATGTTCCCTGGGAGCTGTTTGTAATGGATAATCCAGACGCACATACGAAAAGCATTAACTCAGAGCAGGTTACCAGATCCACATCTCCCGAATTTTTGTCTTACCCATGGCGAAAAGCAAAAGTGGTCACTATTAAGGCAACTGACGGACAGGACATTTATGCAAGGGTTTACGAACCTAAAAAATCAAATGGCAAAGCGGTCATTTTTGTACATGGAGCCGGTTATTTGCAAAACGCGCACAAATGGTGGAGCCAGTATTTCAGGGAATATATGTTCAATAACATGCTGGTGGATAAGGGTTATACCGTGCTTGACCTCGATTACCGGGCAAGCTCGGGCTACGGTCGCGACTGGCGCACTGGCATTTACCGCTTTATGGGAGGTAAAGATCTCACAGACAACACGGATGGTGCTAAATGGCTGGTTAAAAATTATGGTATCAATCCAAAGAAAATAGGAATCTATGGCGGTTCCTACGGCGGTTTTATAACATTAATGGGCCTTTTTACAACGCCCGATATTTTCGCTGCCGGTGCAGCACTGCGCCCGGTTACGGACTGGGCTGCATACAATCATCCCTACACAGCCAACATTCTCAACGAACCACAATCCGACAGCCTCGCTTACCGAAAAAGCTCACCGATATACCACGCAGCCGGTCTTAAAAACCACTTGCTCATGTGCCACGGAATGGTGGATGTAAATGTTCATTATCAGGATGTTGTCAGACTTTCGCAACGGCTTATCGAACTGGGTAAAAACAATTGGGAACTAGCCTCCTACCCCATGGAAGACCACGCTTTTGTGGAAGCGTCGTCCTGGACGGATGAATATAAGCGGATCTTAAAGCTTTTTGAGGAGAAACTATAAGTGAAAAGCCGTGCAGGAAATCCTGCACGGCTTTTCACTTTGAAAACACCCTTATGCTGCGTTGTTGACCCTGCGGACCAGCGAATAACCGCCGTAATTTTCCCAAAGGTTCATAATCAGGTTGCGTTCCTTAATATTATGTAAGCCAAAATCGATCAGGATTTCGCCTTCCTGAATGCGTTTCTGGAAATAGGTCGCATATTCGTCCGACAAAACAGTGCTTGCAATAGCTCGCTGACCTCTTTCGTCCAATTTCCCTGCCACTACAAGTGCCAGTCCCGGAATCGCCACAAACCTACCTAACACATCCAATGCATCCGAGATCCTGGTTACCTGTAGCTTTTTACCTTTTCCTAAACCCGATTCTCTTTTATCGTCATAGTCTTTATCATGATAATGATAAAGTCTTTCGCTCGTTTCTTCTGACATGATCAGCGTAATTTCCTCCGCTTCATAGCCAAGTTTTAACAATGCCTTATATGCGTTTTCCGCATCTGTTCTGGTCGCAAATACACTCGTTACGGTATTGACGCTTCTTTTGGTATGTGTGCTGTTCATCATCTCTCTCCTCGTAATAGTTCAACATCTACTTAAATAATTTATGCGCTCAGAGTAAAGAACCGTTCCATCAGCGAAATGCGTGATTATATTCCTGAAAGAGCTGTGAGTGTGGAACCGACTGATTTTTACGTTATTATACGTCAGGTTACATGTGGCTTTTGTTCTACATCGTAACAAAAGACATCGCAAAAAGAGTATTTACAAATTCAGTAAGCCTTATCAACAATGCCAGACTAAAACTGGCACGAACCGATTTCAATCACTAACATCTTCTATATGAAGCAGATTTTTTCCAGAATAAAAATGGCTGTTACGGTCCAGGGCATACTTGCCTTTGCATTTGTGGCGGTGTCTCATGCACAGGTGGGCGTTGGGACGAAGGCGCCGAAAGGTGCGGAGGTTTTCATGGACGGCAGCCGCAAAATGCTGGATGAGAAGTGGATTTACTGGGAAGGTCCGCGCTTTTCGGCCAAGCCTCCTATCAAATGGACCGTAGTAAACGATCCGGTGGACAAAGGAACGGTTATCAACTGCAACGATCCAGCATCTGCTGGCGGAAAGTACGGCTCCGCGGACATTGTTACCAAAAAGCAGTTTAAGGATTTCCGCGCTCACGTCGAATTCCTTATTACCAAAGAAGGCGGCAATAGCGGCGTTTATTTACAAAACCGTTACGAAATCCAGGTTTTGGACGGGGATACCACTTCTCACGGAATGGCTGCGGTGATCAACGAGTCCAGGTCACCTTATGCCGCTTATAATGGCATAGGCAAGTGGAATTCCTATGACATTCTGTTCCGGGCGGCTCGTTTTAAGGAAGGCAAGCTGGTTGAAAAGCCTATGGTAACATTGTATTTCAATGGTAAAAAGGTTCATACCAATCAGCAGATCAGCCAGGTTTGGGGTGGTCCTAATTCCGGAATCGATGGTGGAAATGATGGAGGAAAAGGCATTACAGACACACCGGGTGGGTTGAAACTGCAATCCGAAGGCCATGATGTTTACTACCGGAATATCTGGATAAAAGAGGAATCCCTGGATAAACCAAATACTGATTTTTAAAGAAAATAACCGTTGTTAGAGCCTGCCTGATTTTTCGGGCAGGCATTTTTTTTGGGCAATTTGCAGGGCATTGACCAGCAACATTGGCATGAAAATATTGTTTTCGGGAGTTTTTAAACACGAACGTCTTAATACACGAACGTTATGATCGCTGAAAACTTCAATTTAAAAGGAAAAACTGCGCTGGTAACCGGTTCGAGCCAGGGAATCGGCGAAGGCATTGCACTGGCCCTGGCCGAATATGGCGCAAATGTCATTCTGCATTGCAGGAGCGACGAAGATGAGGCCGAAAAAGTGGCAGAAAGAATCAGGGAATTGGGGGTCAAATGTTCCGTTGTCCAGTCGGACCTTGCGAAGGCCAATGTTGCTTCTGAAATTTTTGATCATGCTAAACAAAACGGACAGCATGTGGACATTCTCGTACTGAATGCTTCTGTCCAGATTCCGAAGAACTGGGAAGAAATTCGTTTCGAGGACTTTGACACACAGATTAATGCCAACTTCCGGTCTACGCTCTTGCTTATCCAGCAATTCGCTCCGCTGATGATCCAGAATGGCTGGGGACGCATTGTGACATTAGGCAGCGTACAGCAAACCAGGCCGCATCCTTCCATGCTCGTTTATGCTGCTACAAAATCGGCTGTTCTTAATATGGTGCAAAATCTGGCCATGCAGTTCGCAGACAAAGGCGTGACCGTTAATAATCTGGCTCCCGGCGTCATCGGAACGCCACGACTCGAACAGGATGTTCCGGAGGTGGAAGAAAGGATTAACAAGCGCTTGGAAACGCCTTCGGGCCAGATTGGTGACCCGAAGGATTGTGCTGCCATGGCCGTTTTATTGTGTTCCGAAGCCGGGCGCTTCATCACGGGCCAGAATATTAATGTTGATGGCGGATTAAGCCTCTGACTTATTTTTTCTTGTAATCAATTTTAAAAATAGTGCCGTTCAGGTCGTCGGTCACGTAAAGTGCGCCGTCCGGTCCTTGTGCGAGACCGCATGGGCGATGCTGGATCGGGCCGGTTGGTTTAGCCAGGTCCGTTCCGGCAAAATTATCCGCAAAAATTTCCCATTTGCCAGGCTTACCATTCACAAATGGCACAAATGCAACCAGATAGCCTTTTTTCAGTTCAGCAGACTGGCTGTGAAATGCAATGAATGCGCCATTTTTATATCTCGCCGGAAACTGGTTACCAGTGTAAAACATGATCGCATTAGGACCGAGATGCGCCGGAAATGCAACCAGAGGATTGATCGCTTTTTCACCCGCCGTTTTCTTGCCATCACCGCCGTACTCCGGTGCAAGGATCTTTTTGTTCTGGAAATGGTCGTAGTAAATGTAGGGCCAGCCCGCATCGTCGCCTTCTTTTAATCTGTAAAGCGTTTCAGCAGGAAGTTCAGCACTTTGTTTTGGAGTGTAGTATTGAGGGTAAAAATCGTCAAACTTTCCACGCCCGTGCACGGTTGCGTACAATGCATTTGTTTTTTGATCCCAGTCAATTCCAACTGCATTCTTCACACCCGTCGCGAAACGTACGCCGTCCGAAAAAGTCTGTCCGGCTTTATCCGCCTTGAATTTCCAGACTCCGCCCGCAGAATCCAGGATCGTGCAGGGCGACATTCCCTTGCCCGACCCGGCTTCACGGCAATTGTCACTGTATGAACCCACTGTAACATAAATGTTACCCGCATTATCCAGCGTGATCGGCTTGGCATTGTCGCGGCCATGATCGGTCAGTCCCTCA
Source organism: Dyadobacter chenhuakuii (assembly GCF_023821985.2). Taxonomy (NCBI): domain Bacteria; kingdom Pseudomonadati; phylum Bacteroidota; class Cytophagia; order Cytophagales; family Spirosomataceae; genus Dyadobacter; species Dyadobacter chenhuakuii. Next base: position 2,235,106 of record NZ_CP098805.1, read on the forward strand.
ATGATCTTTTCCGGTTTTTCAAAATCGACGACTTCTTCCTTATCATTCAGTTTATAACGAAAAACGCCTTTGTTGGAAGAGCTGTATAAATAACCGTTTTTGATTGCAATGCCCGTTCCCTGGTAATCCCCGAAAAGCGTTTTGCTCTCAATTTCACCATCGCCGTTTGTATCTTTGATGTGGTAAATCCCTTTTCCGTCTTTCAGCTTGGAAAGCTTCACATACATATCACCATTTTTCCCGATCACCATGTGCCGGGTAGCGCCGAGGTCTGTTGCCAGGATTTTTGCTGAAAAGCCGGCGGGCAGTTTAAGCTTAGCTGCTTCAATCGGGAATTTTTTGTTACCGGATGTAGGAGGATTAGCCGGAACATTTGTGTAAGCAAACAAGCCGGTGGCGCCTGCTAATGCCAGAAATGCCCCTGTGATTTTTGATAATTTTTTGCTCATGCAATGAGTAATAATGAGTTAAATAAATAAAAAGCTGACCGCCGTGCGGACAAATTCGGTGTCTATATTAGAAAGCATTTCACCGAAACTTTATTACTTGTTGTGCCCGCTCAATTTTCCTTATATAAATGTAAATTGGAATGATTTTTTTTAACATATTTGAACCGTAGAACTAGAAAAACCTCGCTTACAACCAGCAAACCAATAAATTTTGAGCTATGAATCCATATGACGATGATGACGATGAATTGTTTGACGACGATTTGCCAGGAAATTATCCCGCGGAGGAAGACATTTTTCGTCAGGGCCTGATTGATCCGGATATTGATCCTGAGGACATTTCAAAAGTAAAGAGTGAAATCGAACTGGAATCGGATGACTGGAATGAAAAATCTTTCGACGATGATCTGATCGGCGACGACCTGGACGTTCCGGGATCAGAGGACGATGACGAGGACGAAATGATCGGCAGAGAAGACGAAGAAAACAATTATTACAGCCTCGGCGGAGACAATCACGATAACCTGGAAGAAAACCAGGGCGACTAGTCTCTTCAAACATATTCATAAAACCGGACAACCCCCTTGCCCGGTTTTTTTATGTCCGGATTCGCCATAAGTATGATTAGTCGGCCGTATACTTTTGCTAAAAACGAATTGGAACATGGCCGAATTTACTCCCGAAGCTTTCAAGAAAGAATTGATCAGCATCCTTACTTATTGGGAAAAACACGGCCCTGACCCAGAAAACGGCGGATTTTATGGTCGGGTGAATTATGAAAATCAGCCTGTTAAAGATGCTGATCGCTCGGTTGTATTGACAGGACGTATTTTATGGACTTATTCACTCGCACACCGGCTGTTCAAAGAAGCCAAATATCTGACATTGGCCGACCGCGCTTACCAGCAACTGGTAAAGCATTTTTTTGATCCTGAGCATGGTGGCGTTTATTGGTCTGTGAAAGCGGACGGAACGCCTTTGGAAACCAAAAAACAGATCTACGGCAATGCATTTGCCATGTACGGACTCAGCGAATATTTCCGCGTTACACATTTTCAGCCTGCATTGGATAAGGCCAAAGAACTGTTTAATGTCATCGAAAAACACGCATTTGACCCGGTTAATGGCGGCTACCGCGAAGCATTTGCCCGCGACTGGTCCGGCACAGACGATTACATTCTGAGCAAAAGTCCCTGGATCAAAAGTATGAACACGCATTTGCACCTGGTGGAGGCATATGCCAATTTATACAGCGTATGGCCGGATCCGAAATTGAAAAAACAAACTGCTAACATGCTGGAATCGATCATTACCAGGATCGTGAACCCGAAAACGAACAGTATGGAGCTGTTTTTTGACGAAAAATGGAAATCGAAAGACCACATTGTTTCCTATGGGCACGACATTGAAGCTTCCTGGCTTTTATTTGAAACTGCGGAAATCCTGCACGATGAGCGCCTGATTGGCAAACTCAAAAAAGTGGCGATCGCGATGGCCGATTCCGCGAGTAAGGGACTGGCAGCGGACGGCGCGCTGAATTACGAATTTGATCCTGAAACAAAACATTTACAAACCGACCGTTCCTGGTGGGTTTTGGCGGAACAAATGGTTGGATTTTACAATGCTTACCAGCTGACCAAAGAGGAACAATATAAAGTTAAGGCTGAACGCAGCTGGGATTACATCGTAGGGAAGCTCGTAGATCACGAAAAAGGTGAATGGCACGGCACCGTCAAGGCCGACGGCACGCCCGTGAAAGGCGACAAGATCAACTTCTGGAAATGTCCTTATCACAATGCGCGCGCATGTGCGGAAATGTTAAGACGCGTCTCTAAAAGCTAGAATGCAGCTAATTAAGGAACATTTCATCCACCAGCAGCAGTGCTTTATTGCCTTTGCTTCTGTGCCAGTCCGGAATTTTGTTTAATGGTTTCGCGATGATTTTCAGGTAAGAAACACTCTGTGGCTTGAATGTTCCTTCCACGGTTTGCAAACTGGGTCTATCGCCTTTTTTCGGCATTTTCGCCTTGAACCTCGTCAGCAATTTCAGATTTTGTGCATTATCACCACCCCATATTTCAATCGATTCGGGAGGGAAAATGCCAGTATCCTCTTCTACCATATAATGCACACCGAGGGACGATAACAGGATCGGTTTTTTGAATTCTGAAATAAATGCCATGTCATTGTCCTTCACACCGGCCCAGTTGTTGGCCCAGGCGGGATTGTTTGCTCCGATAGCGCCCAGTTTATGATCGAAAAACGTCTTCGCTCCCTCTGCCTGGTGAACGCGGTTTAGCGGCGCTAACAAGTTGACGCTGTCTGGGTTATAGGCACTTTTGAAAAACTCAAAAACAGCCAGATCGCTTCCATACCAGCCATCTTTATATGCTTTGGCTTTAATAGTCCCGCTTTTGGTAACCAGCATTTTATCAAACAACGGCGACTTGACGCTGTCCGGCTCCGAACCATCGGTCGTGTAACGAATGTCTACATTCTTGATCGTGTGCCTGAGCTCTAAATCAAGCGATTTTGCAAAAATCGTGGAGCTGTTTTTTACCTGTGGCGGGTTAAGTTTCAAAGGACTTTTGCCATCGTCTTTGAACCCGCCGATGATGTCAATGTTCTTATTCGCCTTTTGTAGGTTCTGCACGTCCGCAGCAGTCAGCTTCGTGTCCCAGACCGCAACTGTTTTCAGTGGTTTAAGATTCGGCAATAATGCTTTCAGATCATTGAAATCGACTTTTGTACCGGACAATGTCAGGTTTTCCAGTTGTTTCAATGATGATAATGTCTTTAAACCATCGGCCGTAACATCTGTAAAGTTCAGGTCGAGCCGGCGCAGGTTTTCAAATTGCGTAATGCTTTTTAAATCCGCATCTTTTACAGGCATTTTATTGAGATTCAATGATATAACTTGCTGTTTGATCTCGCTTAGTTCATCCAGTTGCTTCACATCATATGTTGCGCTGTTGTAAATGTTCACAGCGAGTGCGGGGGATTCCCGGGCAAGCGGCAAAATCGTGCGGTAATCTGTATTCAGTTTCGCAATAGTTTCTTCATCAGCAGCATCAAATTGGTAGTCTGTCTCCTGTTCAACCGGCTTCAAGTAGGCAGTGGAAAATATCCTAAGTGAATCGTTTGCAGGCAATTCGGTGAGTTTTTTCTTAAAATCCGCATTCTTTTTAACCCAAAGTGTAAGCAAAGAAATCTCCTGCAATGTCAGTTGCGCCTTGCCCGTCGGAGGCATATGTTTTTTATCATCCAGGGGCAAATGCACGCGTTTCATCAGCAAGCTCATCTCGGGATTTCCAGCCACAAACAACTTTCCGGATTTGCCGCCTTTCAGCAAAGATGCAGCATCCGTCATATTCAGCTGGCCTTTCAGCTTATCCGGATTATGGCAGCTGGTGCATTTTTGTTCTAAAATCGGCTGGATCACGTGGGTAAATACAACGGCCTGCTCCAAAGGAACCGCCGCGATGGTTTTCTGACTATCGATCGGTTCCCAGATAAAGTTGCTGCCATGCGTTAATGCAGCACCATAATGTCCCGTCATCACCAATACCGCGACCGTCAGAAAAGCGCCCGCCCTGGCAATAGGAGCCTTATACCAGGTTGTGTTCCGTACAAAATAAATGAGTGATGCGAAAAAGAAAATGCCCGCGCCGGTCCATTTGTGGTAATCAAGAATATCGCCGGAGTAACCTTCCTCCTGCGACAAAAAAAGCCCCATCACCACCGTAACAGCAGCGAAAAGCGAGCCTACCAGCAGCATATTTTGCAGGAAATTTTTGTAAAAAAGATTGGTCGCATACTCAGGCCGGAACCTGAAAAATTCCAGTAACATGGCAATGAGCAAGATCACAATCGGGAAATGCAGGATCAGCGGATGCATGCGCCCGACCGTTTGCAACCACGCCGGGATGACCAGTTTGTCTTCGAAGATCAGTAAAAATAGGATGACAATATTAGAGGCAACTAATAACTGTTCTGCAAAAACCCTGAATCTTAAATGCATTAAAATTTAGCCGATAAATTGATCAATCGTTTACTACCAGATATTTTAGCTGATAATGTCTTTCACCACTTTGCCGGAAACATCCGTGAGGCGGTATCTTCTTCCCAAATGTTTGAAGATCAGTTTTTCGTGGTTCAGGCCCAGCTGATGCAGGATAGTTGCCTGGAAATCATGCACATGCACGGGATCTTTGGCAATGTTGTAGCCCAGCTCATCCGTTTCGCCGTACACCATTCCTGGTTTGATGCCACCGCCAGCCATCCATATCGTAAAGCATCTGGGATGGTGGTCCCGGCCGTAATTATCAGCCGTTAGCTTTCCCTGCGTGTAACTGGTCCGCCCAAATTCGCCGCCCCAGATCACAAGCGTTTCATCCAGTAACCCGCGCTGTTTCAGGTCAGTAACCAATGCTGCGGATGCCTGATCTACATCCATGGCCTGTTTGGTAATCTCAAAAGGCAGATTACCATGCTGGTCCCAGCCCTGGTGATAAAGCTGCACAAAGCGTACGCCATTTTCGGATAGTTTCCTCGCCAGCAGACAGTTCGCCGCATAAGTGCCGGGGACCAGACATTCGGGTCCGTATAATTTGATAATGTCGTCCGATTCCTTGGACAAATCCATCACCTCCGGCACGGCAGTCTGCATGCGGTAAGCCATTTCATACTGCTTGATTTTGGCTGTAATTTCGGGATCGCCAAATTCCTGGTATGAAAGCTCGTTCAGTTGCGAAAGATTGTCGAGCATATCCCGGCGATCGTGACGGTCCATTCCTTCCGGGTCGCGGAGATACAGAACCGGGTCCTCGCCCTTACTGAACTGCACGCCCTGATGCACCGAATCCAGGAAGCCATTGGACCATAATTTGGAATAAACCCCTTGTCCGTTCCCAACGCCACGTGAGAGCAGAACCGTGAAGTTGGGCAGGTTTTTGTTCTCATTACCAAGCCCGTAGCTCAACCAGGAACCCATACTTGGCCGGTTTCCCTGCTGCGAGCCCGTTTGCAGGAAAGTTAAAGCAGGGTCATGGTTAATCGCCTCCGTGTACATGGATTTCACAAAACAGAGATCATTCACAATCTTGGCCGTATAAGGCATCAGATCACTCACCCAGGCACGCGAATCGCCATATTGTTTAAAATCTACAAATGATCCGACCAGCGGAAACGACGCCTGGTTAGCTGTCATGCCGGTCAACCGCTGCGTCCCGCGAACCGATGGCGGAATTTCCTTTCCGAGCATTTCGCGCAATTTCGGCTTATAATCAAACAGTTCCTGCTGCGAAGGAGCGCCGTTCTGGAACATATAAATAACCCTTTTGGCTTTCGGTGCAAAATGCGGAATGCCGGGCGCTAAACCGTCTTCCTCAAATCCTCCGCCTTTCAACAGATCGGGCATAAGCAAAGAGCCTAATGCCACACCGCCAATTCCGAGGCTCATGGAAGACAAAAAACGTCTCCTGTTGAAGTTGAACCCGTGCTCTAATATTTCCTTTTCCATATTATTTCAAACTTTGGCTTTCAGTTTTTTGCTGTCGGCTTCAAGATTTTGTTATGGTTTCTTCCAGATTATAAATGGTTGAAATGACGCGCATTAATGCTGCCTGTGCCTTTTTATCCACCTTTTTGGTAAGCGGATACTCTCCTACCATCACCATTTTCTCCGCCTTTTCAGGCTTTATGGATTGCAACTGCTTGTCGTAATACGCGCTCAGCACGTCCAGTTCCTTATCACTCGGCTTGCGGCAAACGATCAGCCGGAATGCTTTTGTGATCTTCTCTTTTGCCTCACTTTTTTCCTGCAACAGTTTGGCCGCCAGCACACGAGAAGCTTCCAGCACAGCCGGATCGTTCATCATTACTAGCGCCTGCAATGGTGTGTTTGTTTTTAACCTTTTTACTTCGCACAAGTCGCGGTTACTCGCATCGAAAATGCTCATGGTTGGCGGCGGAACCGTCCTTTTGATTAATGTATACATCCCGCGGCGATACAATGCACCGCCATGATCCTGATTATAAACGGATAGCAACCCGCGTCCCGACGTAGCGCCTTCCCAGAGTCCGGCGGGCTGATAGGGTTTCACGCTGGGTCCGCCAATGGTTTTGTTGAGCAGGCCGCTGCTGGCAAGCACGAGATCTTTGATAAATTCTGCATGTATGCGGTAACGCGGCCCGCGGGCGAGGAGAATGTTGTCCGGGTCAGTGGCTAGCTTTTCTTTCGTCACAACAGCGGATTGCTTGTAAGTGGCAGACGTAACCATTTGTTTTACAAGCCGTTTAATATCCCACCCGTGGTCCATAAAATCGGTCGCGAGCCAGTCCAGCAATGCAGGATGGGACGGAAGCTCGCCTTGCATGCCGAAATCCCCGGACGTTTTGACAATGCCTTTTCCAAAGAATTCCTGCCAGAGAATATTCACATAAACCCGCGAAGTCAAGGGATTTCTTTTATCAAAAAGCCATTTTGAGAGCCCTAACCTATTTTTGGGATAACTCTTATCGAATGGTAAAATTGAAGTGGGCGTCGCAGGCTGCACTTCATCGCCCGGCGCATCGTAAACACCACGTTCCAAAATATGCGTCTTCCGCAATGTGTCCAGATCGCCCATTACCGACACGATCAGACGGTTCGTGTCCGGTTTGTTGATGAATGTCAGAATGTTCTTCACGTCATCATTACTGATCTCCATCAACGGCTTTTTCGCATAAGTTTCAGGTCCGCCGATCACAGATTCTATGCCCACTTCTTTCACATTATTGAAGAAAGCGAACATCTGGTAATATTCTTTTTGTGAAAAAGGATCGTATTTATGGTCATGGCAATGTGCACATTCCAGCGTAATGCCGAGCAACCCCTTACCAAACAGATCATTACGGTCTGTCACATACATAATGCGATATTCTTCGGGGATCACGCCGCCTTCTTCGGTGATTTTATGGTTTCGGTTAAAACCTGTCGCCAGTAATTGTTCCTTTGAACTGTTCGGCAACAAATCGCCTGCTAACTGCCACGTTACGAAGTCATTGTAATGCATGTTTTTATTAAATGCATGGATCACCCAGTCGCGCCATGGCCACTGTGTGCGGTAACCGTCATCCTGGTAACCGTGCGAGTCCGCGAAACGCGCCAGGTCCAGCCAGTGAATGGCCATTTTCTCGCCATAGGCAGGGTTTTTCAGGAGTTGGTCGACCATTTTTTCATAGGCGTTTGCGCTATTATCGGCCATGAACTCGTCCATCATTTTCAATGTCGGCGGCAATCCGGTAATGTCCAGGCTAAGGCGTTTAAGCAGTCGCTCCTTATCGGCTTCTTCATTGGGTTTAACACCCTTTTGTTCCTGTTTTTGTAAAATGAAATAATCAATCTCATTTTTAGGCCAATCCTTATCGTCTACTTCCGGTAATGCAGGTTTTTTCGGCGCCACAAATGCCCAGTGCTTTTCATACTTCGCCCCTTGTTTAATCCATTTTTCGATGAGATCAACTTCGCGTTGTGTTAATTTGAGATTGGAGCCTGTGGGAGGCATGCGAAGTGCTGTGTCGGCGGTGGTAATGCGCAGATATACCTGTGAAAGTTCGGGCTTACCAGCGACCAATGCGTGCGCTTTTGGATTTTCCTGCAAAGCTTTAAACGCATCTTCGGCCACATCAAGCCGTAATCCCGCCTCGCGCTTGTTGGCATCGGGACCATGGCAGGCGAGGCATTTGTCAGACAGGATAGGCCGGATGTCAAAGTTATAGCTGACTTCCTTTGGAATATCTTCTTCAACAGCCTGGTTATCCGACGATTTGTTGCAGGACTGGAAACAGAGCGCCGATCCAGCCAGCAGGATGGTCAAAATCAATCTTCCTATAAAAATCATAACTGTGGGTTCAGGAAAAAACGCGCAATTTTTATTTAATATAATCAATTAACTAAAAAAATACACATTTATTGATACAATAATGCCAATTCAAATGTCTTAACTATCCTGCTCTGTACTGTTTTGCCACGGATATGCGTTTGGTTCGGCTGAGAAGTTTGCAACGTGCTCGATCCGGAAAGCTTTTCCATCGTTTTGCTCCATGTTTTGATAAAATCAGTTGTCCGTGTCTGAATTTTTTATTCTAGGTTTGTAATAACTATATGCGACATGCCATGGGATTAAGAACTTACATTCGTGAGAATTTTATTGCGGATATCAAACCATATAAGCCGAAGAATTTTCGCAAGCCTGAAAAAATGCTGGAAATTGTTTCGGCTTGGAAAGGTCTGGAAATGATCGTGGAGGACATCATTGATCAATTTGACTTAAAGCGGGACCGCTGCATTGAATTTGGTGTGGAGTTTGGTTATTCCACGGTGGTTTTTTCCAATTATTTCGAGAGTGTCACCGGCGTGGACACCTTCGAGGGTGATGTTCATACTGTCAATAAAAATGAGCATTTTGAAGAAACGAGTAAGCGGCTTGCTGGCTATGCGAACATTCAGCTGGTAAAATCAGACTACAAAGATTGGATTGCTACTGATAATCAACATTATAATCTGGCGCACGTGGACATTGTCCATAATTACGCTGAAACATTTGAATGTGGCCTCTGGGCGGCACAACATAGCGATTGCACGATTTTTCACGACACAGAAAGTTTCCCCGAGGTGCGGAGGGCTGTGAAGGATCTGGCCAAAAAAACGGGTCACAAACTCTATAACTATCCGCAGCATTACGGATTAGGGATTTTAGTTGCCAGAAAACGTTGAGGAATGGGAAATAAGGTGCTCGTGATCGGAAGCTCCAATACGGACATGGTTGTGCGAACGGCTGAATTTCCAAAACCCGGTGAGACCGTTCTCGGTGGAACATTTATGATGAATGCAGGGGGAAAGGGCGCTAATCAGGCTGTTGCAGCTGCGCGGCTGGGTGCTGACGTTCGCTTTGTGGCTAAAATCGGTCGGGATATTTTTGGGGAGGAGGCAAAAAAAGGTTTTCTGAAAGAAGGCCTTGACATCCAATATCTGCTCGAAACCGCTGATTATGCTTCCGGCGTCGCGCTTATTACCGTCAATGCAAATGGTGAAAACGAGATTGTCGTGGCATCCGGCGCAAATATGGATCTGCGCCCCGCAGACCTTCCTGATGAGATTTTCAATGATGTCGCTTTTGTGCTGATCCAGCTTGAAATTCCTTTAGAAACCGTTGCATACATTATTGATAAATGTCTGCGTTCCAACATTAAAGTTATCCTCAACCCCGCTCCTGCGGTGGCGTTAAGCAAGCAACTGCTCGAAGGCATTTTTCTGATCACGCCCAATGAAACAGAAACCGGGATCCTGACCGGCATTTATCCAGATAATGAATCCTCGATGCACCAAGCTGCCAACTTCTTTCACCGAGCTGGCATTGAGCATGTTATCATTACGCTGGGCAGTGCAGGAGTTTATTTATCCAATCAACAATTTACTGAAATTATCCCTTCTAAAAAAGTGAAAGCGCTGGACTCGACAGCTGCGGGGGATGTATTTAACGGAGCGATACTCACCGCCCTTTCTTCCGGCAAAGACTGGCCGGATGCTTGCCATTTTGCCTGCAACGCGGCTGCCATATCCGTAACCCGTGCGGGTGCGCAAAATTCTGCGCCGTATAGCAGTGAGCTCGATTAAAGCAAAACCGAAACTTCGTCTTCCACTTCTTTTCTGCTTACCTGATGTTTTACAACTGCATTACCAGCATGTAAAATAACCAGCCCACCCAAAGAACAGGCCGCCATCATACCGACCATCGGCAAGGCTGTATTGTTGTGCAGAATACTCACAATAGCAGAAATTATTGCCCCGGCACCCATTCTCCAGCTCCCCATCAACGCCGAAGCGCTGCCCGTATGTTTGCGGAATGGCGCAAGTGACAATGCGGAACTGTTCGGGCCCGTCAGGCCTTGTCCGGTGAGGAAAACAAACATCATCCCAATCAGTGAATACAGACCAAACCAGTTGTTATAAACGCCTGCTATAAGCAAAATGCCCACAATGCTCTGGTAAAACAAAGTGACTTTTATGATTTGCTCGCTCTTGAATTTTTTAAGCAAAATGTGGTTCAATTGCGTGGAACCGATCATGGCAACGGCAAGAAACGCAAAAATCCAACCGTACTGCTGCTCGGAAACTTTGTAAATGTTCATGAAAACATCTGACGAACCGGCGATATAAGCAAATGGAGCCGCTGTTGCCAGGCCGCCTGCCAATGTGTAGATCAGGAACTGAGGCTGTCTGATAACCGTCACGAAACCATTCATAACCGCCTTCGGACGCAATGAAACCGAAGTATCAGCAGCTCTGCCTGTTGGAAGAAAGAAATAAATGGCGCCAATAATCATGGAAACAATTCCGGCCAGAATGATGAATATCCACTGCCATGCGATGGAAGCAGTCACATAACCGCCAATCGTAGGGGCGATCATGGGTGAAACGGCAATAACGAGGGTAATCAGGGAGAAAACTTCGGCACGTTTTTCAGATGGAAAAAGGTCACTCACAAGCGCTTGCGAAGCTACCAGACCCACACATCCGCCCATGGCCTGAAAGAAACGCATTACAATCAGTGAATCCACAGAAGATGTAAGCGCACAACCGAAAGATGCCACCACGTACAAGGCTAACCCAGCATACAGTGGTTTTTTCCTACCAAAACGATCCAAGAGCGGACCATACAATATCTGCCCAAGACAGATCCCGATAAGATAGCTCGTCAGGGACAACTGCACCTGATCGATTGTAGTCCCCAGATCCGACGCAATCCGCGGAAAACCAGGAAGATACATATCAATGGAAAAAGGGCTGACTGTGGCCAGGAAGCCAAGGATGAGAATGATGAAAAAATACTGCTTGCGACTCATGAATTTCTAAAAACTTACTAATTATGAACGGGTGTTTCAGGCAATTAAGTTCCTGTTTATCAATAAGTACAATATTTTCACCATTGATGAATATCTAAAAGTGGGTTCTTTGTAAAATACAAATGCCCATCAAAACGGGAATGTTCTGATGGGCATGCAAATCAACGGGGTATCCGTTAGTTATCTACTTTTTCTTTAATGTCTTCTTTGGCTTCTTTGGCCTCTCTTTTGGTTGCTTTGTAAGCTTTTTTGCTTCCTTTTTCAACCTTGTCAGCGCCTCTTTCTACACCATCACCCACTGCCTCTGCGCCTTCTTTGGTTTTTTCACCAACCACCTTGGCGTCTTTTTTGATCTCTTTACCAGCTTTTTTGCCAGCAGCTTTCGTATTATCGACAGCCTTTTCCGTTTTTGTCCTCGAGTCGTCCTGTTGTGCAAATGCTGCCGTCGACAATCCGATCATTGCAGCTAAAACAAATACTTTTTTCATGATCATTCTTTTTGATGAAATAAATCGCCCCGCACCAACCGCCTTATCAGCAATCCAAGCAAAAGCAAAATAACTCAACAAAAATCGTTCCGGGGGAGATGCTAATTATTGATCGGGCTGATCGTCTGAGAAATATATTTGTAAAAATTCAGTCAGGGATAAAATCGAAGTTCTTTCGAATTGTTTTAAATCCAACAAATCGATCTTATTCCCGGTGACAAGATATTGCGCCGATCCGTCCAGACATAATGCTAGTAAAAAATCATCTTTGGGATCTGGGCTGTGCAATACTTTTGAGAAAGTGTCAATGGGAGAGCAACGCTCTGTCAGCAGCTCCATGAACGCGGCAATTCGTTCAGCTGAAACATACTTCCTAAATTTTGGCCTGTTAATGACTTCATCAAGTTCTCCAATGAGCACCTTGTCAGTCAGAATATCAAAGCGGCTGTCTTTTAGTATTTTATCAAGTCGCATTCGCGAATTACTGTTAATCAGCGCGCTGACATATAGATTGGTATCAATGACAACTCTAATCACAAACCAACCCGATTTTTCCTCACGTCCGCGATTTCATCGAATATATCCTGTTCAGAAATATCTTGTGTATCTGGCAGTTCACCGGACAAAGCATCCCAACGCTCGTTCCATGACGGTTGGGACTTCATAATGGATATTAACCCCAGTTCAGCCAAATCATCAAGCAAGCGCTTCGCTTTCGGATTGGTAAGTTCAATTGTGAGTACTTCCATAAGAATAACTTTTTATCAATGTAACAATTAACACTTGGACATACAAATAAATTGCGAACACTACATTCAATCGCGTTATAACAAAAAATCGCCCGGCTTCATTATGCCGGGCGATGTAGAAAAGCATTTTTAAACGACTATCTGCTGCCCTTTAAAGGATAAACCGCAACATTCGCCTCAGTTTCAACATTTGAAACCTGAGCCGTGGTAACATGTATTTCTTTGGGTTTCAAACTTCCTTCCAGATCGTCCTTATCCACAGCGATGTGCGGGGCGATTACCAGGGAGACGATGGACATTAGCTTAATCAGGATGTTCATGGATGGGCCCGATGTGTCTTTGAATGGGTCCCCTACTGTATCTCCCGTCACGGCTGCCTTGTGCGGCTCTGACTTTTTGTAGAAGGTTTCGCCATTGATGACAGCACCTTTTTCAAAGGATTTTTTCGCATTATCCCAGGCGCCACCGGCATTGTTCTGGAAAATACCCATTAACACACCCGACACCGTCACACCCGCCAATGTTCCACCAAGTACTTCCGGCCCGAAAAGAAAACCGACCAGGACGGGAACGATAAGTGCGATCAAGCCCGGCGCAACCATTTCACGGATAGAAGCCTGCGTAGAAATAGCCACACATTTGTCATATTCCGGCTTTGCGGTGCCTTCCATAATGCCAGGGATTTCGCGGAACTGTCTGCGCACTTCTTCGACCATTTTCATGGCAGCACGACCTACGGCTGCAATGGCCAGCGATGAGAAAATGAACGGGATCATGGCCCCTACAAATAAGCCGGCCAGCACATTGGCTTTATAAATATCAATAGAACTAATGCCTGCTACACCGCAGAAAGCAGCAAAAAGCGCCAGCGAAGTAAGGGCGGCGGAAGCGATGGCAAAACCTTTTCCGGAAGCAGCAGTTGTGTTACCAACGGCATCCAAAATGTCCGTACGGCCACGAACTTCTTCCGGCAAATGTGCCATTTCGGCGATTCCGCCTGCATTGTCCGCGATTGGTCCAAAGGCATCGATAGCCAATTGCATGGCTGTGGTGGCCATCATTCCGGCTGCGGCAATCGCGACACCATATAAGCCTGCAAATTCATAACTGATAAAAATACCGGCTGCCAGCACCAATGTTGGAATAACCGTAGATTCCATACCCACGGAAAGTCCGCCGATAATGTTCGTAGCGTGACCAGTTGAAGATTGATTTACAATGGATTGAACAGGTCTTTTGCCCATAGCCGTGTAATATTCCGTCACCATAGACATGATTGCGCCTACAATCGATCCCAGCAAAATAGCCCAGAAAACGTCCAGCGCGGTGAAATCGACGCCGCGAATGGTTAATGTTCCTTCGGGTAACATCCACAGCGTGAGCGGATAGCTGACGATCAGAACAAGAATGATTGAGGCCCAGTTACCCAAATTCAAAGCGGCCTGCACATTTCCCTGATCATTTTTAACACGAACCAGCAGCATGCCAATGATGGAAGCGATAAGGCCCATTCCGGCAATGACCATAGGAAGCAAAATCGGAGCGATGCCGCCAAAATTATCCGTTCCCTCAGCAATGATCTCGCGGCCAAGAACCATCGTTGCTAAAATTGTTGCCACATATGACCCGAACAAATCCGCTCCCATACCGGCTACGTCGCCCACATTATCACCTACGTTATCTGCAATGGTTGCAGGGTTTCTCGGATCATCCTCAGGAATTCCGGCTTCCACTTTTCCTACAAGGTCGGCGCCAACATCAGCAGCTTTTGTATAAATACCACCGCCTACGCGTGCAAAAAGCGCGATAGACTCTGCGCCAAGCGAAAATCCGGCAAGCACTTCAAGCACTTTTTCCATGCCCAGACCATTGACGTCCGTGCTGTCACCGACAAAAAAATGATATAAAATGATGAACAATCCGCCCAAACCAATTACGGCGAGGCTCGCCACCCCGATGCCCATTACAGAACCGCCGGTGAACGACACTTCCAATGCTTTGGTAAGGCTTGTGCGTGCCGCCTGCGTAGTGCGGACGTTGGATTTTGTAGCAATATTCATCCCGATATAGCCCGCAAATGCTGAAATGAACGCACCAATCAGGAACGAAATACCAATGAAGGCACTGGAATTCTCAACCAATGTGCCCGAGTAACCGAGTAAAATACTAACAATGATACCAAATACTATGAGTACACGCCATTCGGCTTTCAGGAAGGCAAGGGCACCATCTGCAATTGCGTCCGCGATCTCTTTCATCTCAGGACTTCCACCATCCTGCCGGACGACCCAGCCTCTTTTGAAGAACATAACCAGCAAGCCAACAAGGCCTAAAGCCGGCACTAAATAGGTAATGTTACTCATGCGATAAACAAATTAGGTTATAGGTTTTAAAATCTCGTAAATATAGAGAATGGGACCTCATAACAAAATGCGAAACCGCTAATTTTTGATCAATTCGTATAGATTTTATAAAAATTTATAGAATTCAGTAATTGGGGAAGCGCCGGGCCAGCGCCGTTACTTGCGAAAAATAGTCAGTAAAAGATAGGTTATCGCGAAGCCTGCCAGTCCGGCTGCGACTGCGAGCAATGTGCCGCCTATAAAATATTGTACGAAATTTACATGGATCGAGCTGAGCGTAAGATTCTCAAATGAAGTGAGTTGTACACCGTTCTGATAAAAGAGGCCGCCGAATTTGTAGCTCCCAAAAATGATAAACGGAATAAAAGGCGGGATGCTAATGTTAGCGGCAGTAAGAAAAAGGACCTTGTTCATCTTGAAATAAATCGACAACGGAATGCCAATAAGCAACTGAAAGCCCCAAACCGGAACAATGCCCATAAAAAATCCGAAACCAATGGATTTTGCCTTGCTTAAATTGGACTCATCCGATTTTACAGCCTCGTCCCTGATAATCTTCCAAACGCCCTTCTTATTAATTTGTCGGATCAGTCTTTTGGGCAAATAGTAAAGTAAAGTGAGGATGACCAGGAATGTATTCAGGATGCTGATCCGGGTAAAATCCTTGAACGGTCGGAAGTGCGTGACACGCTCGTCTTTGTCATAAATCACATGTATTTTCACCGGGACGATCGGGACATTGCGCCAGGCCAGCTTTACAAGCACTTCAATTTCCGTTTCAAACTTCATAGTAAAAAGCCTGATCTTCCCGATTTCCCGCAAAGGATAGAGGCGAAAGCCAGTCTGCGTATCGGGCAGCGAGATGCCCGTTTCAAACTTGAACCAGAAATTGGAAAATTTATTTCCAAAAGAACTTTTGCCCGGGACGCCCTCCTGCTCCATGTCCCTCGAACCCATAATCACAGCGCCAGGATTTTGTTTTGCTGCTTCCAGAAACAACGGAATGTCGGATGCAAGGTGCTGGCCGTCGGAGTCGATGCTGATCGCGTTGTCGTAATGCTGTCTTAATGCTTCTGCAAACCCGGCGCGAAGCGCGTAGCCTTTCCCGCGGTTAATGCCGTTGTCCAGAATAGTTAGTTGATCGCCATATTGAGCCAGCAAAGCGGCTGTTCCGTCCGTAGAACCGTCGTTGATGACAATGATATCCCGGTTTTGAGAGTAAGGAAGAAGGGAGTCAATGACACGGCCCAGTGTGTTGATATTGTTGTAAGTAGGAACAATGATGCAGCAATTGAGGTCCTGTAAGGTCATTATGAAACGGACTTTCTGTTAAAGATAGCTTGCCTGCATTTTGAAAAAAACTTTCCCATTGCCCTCCCCTGAGGCGTTGACTTCCAAAAGTTCTGACTGCTTGAATTTGATAGTAATACGAACATTTGGATTTTCCCGGGGATCAAGCACTTCAAGAAATTTGCATGTCCGCATGGATTTCATGGCCAGCTTTTGGCCTAAATGTGTTTCCAGGAGCTCCTTCACGATCTGCATCTGTACAACACCCGGAGTAACCGGCGCACCCGGAAAGTGGCCGGCAAAGATGGCATGCTGCGCGTTGATAACAATATCCGAAACAAGGCTTTCGGGAGTTGCTTCGGTGTTGGTTACAACGTATAGACTTTTCGCAAACATGCTGAAATTGGATTACTATAAATTGATAAAAAGGTTGTCGTCGATCGGTTGATTGAACTTCTCATTCTGAAATTTCATCACGCTCTTATCGCCGCCTTTTTCATAAAAAGACAATTCTTTTAAATGCATCGTGCTCTTCGGGAAGACCATGGTTATCTTAGAATAAATGTTTTTTAGCCGACGGTTAACAGGAGTTAACACGACCATATACTGATCTGCGCTTTCCATAGCACTTTGCGAAAATGCTTTATTTTGCTGAAAATCACCGTTGACCAAGCCGATCATTAACTCCTTGATCTGCGCTACCATTCTACCAGCCTGACCAACACTTTTTTCTTTTCCAGCCTCCTGAACGCGTAATCTATCACCGTTAATTAATATTACATATTTAACTGGCGATTTTTGCTCCCACCGCATCTTGTCATTTTTCTTGTAATAAAAATTTCCGGATGAATGCTCCGGCTCTTTCAAAACAGCTAGAAATTTCTCCTCGGTAAACGCAGCCTGAATCGAATTCACCTCTTGTGAAGTCTTGCGTAGTTCCTGGAAAAGCTTTTCCGGGTTTGCTGATGGTTTGAATGTCTGTCCTTGCGCCCAGGCAATAGTCAGACAGAATGCGATCAATATAGCACTAATTTTCTTCATAGGGCTCACGTTGAATTAGCTTGGAAAGCGGCTCAATTTTTAGTCCTTTCTGTAAACAATGTTCGATCAAATCTTCCATTGAATCGGCTGTGACTTTCCGGTTATCATGCAGCAAAACAATGTCCCTGGCTCTTACTTTTGACATGACGCGATTGATAATCTCGTATTTATTTTGAGCTTTTGTATCAAAGCTTCGAACAGACCAGCCCACAGAATCCAGTTTTTGCTCACGCAAGACACGCGCGTAACGCGGGTTGGTCACGCCAAAGGGTGGACGGTAGAATTTTGGTGTTTTTCCAAGAATTCCACTGATAATGCTGGTGCAATGTTCCAGGTCCTTTGCCAGCTTGTCTTTCGAGAAGAAAGCGATCATTGTATGATGGCTGTATGAATGGTTGCCGATGATATGCCCCTCCTCATCAATGCGGCGAAGCAGCTCCGGATATTTTTCTGCCCGTTTTCCAATGACAAAAAACGTGGCCTTCACTCCTTTTTCCTTTAAAATGTCAAGAATCTTTGGTGTGGTGTCAGGATCCGGGCCATCATCGAACGTTAGGGCGATGGATTTTCTTTTACCTGTGTTTATTGATTTCAGGAAATAATTGGCCTGAATGTTGAACGAACCGTAGGCGGTAAGGGCAAGATATGCAAGGGCAATGAAGATGAAAATCAGCCATGCGAAGCCTGTCTCCCAGAAGATAATCCCGCTGAGCGCAAAAATGGTGATGGCGGTTCCTGTGACAATGTTATGCTTCAATCGATTGCAGGAGTGTTAACCCCAGGTTACTTTGAATTAATGTATTGCAAACCAGCACATTTCTGAGTGACTTGTCAGCTTTCATTCTATCCACAGCCAAATGTACAGCGAATGCGGAAGTCGTTGGATAAATGCCAGAGTAGGTTAAGTAATCCACACATTTACTTTTGTCTATCCCCAGGTTCTGAATTAGGGATAATACGCCATCCGAATCGTGCCTATGCACATCCGAAACCAGCACCAGATCCAGCTCCGCTGCACTCAGCTCATTTTCTCTCAGAAAATCGTTAATCTCACTCGTAATATCTTTCACCAGACCAATGGCACGAGAGTCTTTGATACCAGCAACTGATTCTTCATTTCGGTTACTCGAAAGCATAAAAAAGGATGCCCCGGAAGTGATGGGATTAGCAATGTTCAAATGCAGGTTTTCCGAAATGTTTGTTAAAAAATCAATGGCCTCATCCGCAGCACCAACCAGAATGTTCCCTTCATTTTCATCCAAAAGCAACATAGCATCCACAAGTGCATTCTCGAATGAAATGGTGTTTTGCGTATGCGTCATATTATACCCATGGTTTCCAATGCTCAGTGAGATTTGACCTGCCATTGTATTATGGGTAGACTGGATAAAGGCAGTGGGTGGAAGCAGTCCTTCAATAGTTATAACATTGTTAAGAAATTTTTCAGTGTCCAAAAGACAGCCTAATCCCGTCCCAATGATGATTCCATCCGGTTGCTCAATCTTTGCCTGCCCTATGCAATCCTTCGCGCAAGCCACCGACATCCTTAAAATCTTGCTCATTCTCCGCAAGAGTCCGGCGTCAATAAAGCCTTTGTAATCCGGACTTAACAGTGCAGACGACTCTTGCAGCGGCTCAATACTGGCAGAAAAGCCAACATTCCGGAATGTTGGCTGATGCGAAATGGTCGATGCGGCGGAAATGTAATACACCTAGGATATCTTGAATTTATGTAATCTACTTAATTATGGCTTGAAAAAACCAGCGATGAATTGTTCCCACCGAAACCAAATGAATTGGACAAAACAGCTTTAATAGCCTTCTCGCTTTGCAGGGAAGTGACTGGATTTAGCCCGGTCTCTGTAATGGGCGTTTTATAATTCAGGTTTGGAAAAATCAGGTTGCGCTGAATGGCAAGAACCGAAAAGACGGCTTCAATAGCACCGGCAGCAGCAAGGGTATGCCCCGTATATGGTTTTGTTGAGCTGAATGCCGGAATATCATTCCCAAAAACATTCATCAGCGCCACTGACTCGGATAGATCGTTATTTTTCGTCCCGGTCCCGTGTGCATTAATGTAAGAAATGTCAGACAACGCAACACCGGATTTGGTCAAAGCATTTTTTATCGCCAGGGTTGCCCCTTTTCCTTCCGGTGATGATGCAGTTTGATGATATGCGTCAGCCGCATTCGCCCAACCACTCACATATCCGATTGTCTTGTTCCCTGAAATCTGCACACTCTTTTCATTTTCCAGCAGCAAGAACGCAGCGCCCTCCCCCAGATTCAACCCACTTCTGCTTTCATCAAACGGCCTGCACCATGCATCGTCGTAGATCATTAATGAGCGAAAACCGTTGATTGTAAACCTGGTTATTGCATCCGAACCACCAACCAGGACCCGGTCGAGCTTACCATTTAGAAGCAGCCGCGCGCCTAGCATAATGGCATTAGCGCCTGAGGAACAAGCTGTTGAAAGTGTATTAATATAACCGGAAATGCCCAGTTCAGCAGCGATTCGTTCTGTCGTGCTGCCACTGTCGTGGGTTTTGAGGATATTGAAATCGGGATTAGTACCGGCGAGATAGCTTTTATAAAAGTCCTCTGTCCGATCCATTCCGCCAACGGAAGTTGCCGAGATAATGCCTGTTCGAAGTCCGCTTACGTGCTTGTTATCGCCCCATGCTTCTTTCGCGGCTTTTAACCCCAACAATGAGGTGCGGGAAATGCCTTTTGGACCTGTATCAAGCGCTTGCTGCAATGCTTCGTTGGACATTTTCACTTCTCCGACCAACAGCCCTTCTGCCTCTTTCAGAAACTGCACGGGCTCAATGCCCGACCTGCTTTCCATCAGCGCCTGCAAATTTTCTGCAACAGTCAGCCCAATTGCAGATACAATGCCCATACCGGTTATTCGGACGCCCATTTCGTAGTTTTTATTCGACTGCCCTGTTACGGATGTACTCTGCCATTGAATTGATTGACTTGAAAGCCACCTTGCCTTCATCCGGGTTGACCACCTGAATCCCATGGTATTTTTCCAGCAACACGATCAGTTCCAGCGCGTCAATGGAATCCAGGCCGAGACCTCCTTCATCAAAAAGCAACGCATCGTCCGCAATGTCAGCCGGCGTGATATCTTCAAGGTTCAACTGCTCTATTATCTGTTTTTTAAGGTCTTCCTTTAAATTATCCATTGTCAATTAATGTGTATACTTTGATTTTCGGATTGTTATGCGTGGCTCAAACCGGCGAGCTTTGAAAGATTGTGCTTATTGAAATCCATGCCGCCTTCTGATTCGCTTTCTACCAGTGCAACGAAAACTTCGATCTGATCGCCCATCACTTCGAGCCATCCGACCAGAACTGCTTTGGCGCCGGTGGACAGGAAAATCTGCCCGTAATCGACGAAAAAACCGGGGGCGAATTTAGGTAAAACAGCGAACATATTCTCGCCAAACCACTTGTTTCTGATCGCTATTTCACCCAAAACAATGTTAGGCAATGTGTAAACAAATAAAGATGGACTTGGTGCACCATTTTGTTCATAGGAGTGTAAAAATCGCAGATCTGTGTCCGCGCTGGACGATTGGTTTGCGAACAGCATTGCAATTTCATCGTCCTGATACTTGCTCGCCAAACCCTTGTTAACACGTTTTATCACTTCCGAAGCCAAAAATCCTGCTTGCGACAGCGCGTCCATTTTATAAAACTTAGGATATACGATTTCCTGCTCCTTATAAATCTGTTTGAACCAACTGTCCGCAGCATCTTTTTCACGCGTTGCCACCAACTCGCCATTCACCGAAAAATGATCGGCCGACAAATGACAATATGTTGTAATCAAACTCATAAACTCTTGATAATCAAAGATGCATTACCGCCGCCAAAGCCTGATGCTGTTTTCAGAACAGTTACCGGCTTGCTAGGAATATTTTCTGCAATGACATTTAATTTTATTGAGGTGCCGCTTTCCTTATAACCGAGGCTTTTTAACAAAACTCCGTGGCGCATCATTTGCATGGAGGCTGCTGTTTCTATCACACCCGCCGCACCCAGCGTATGTCCGAAATAGCCTTTCAAACTGCTCAGCGGCACATTCGTCAAGCCAATCCGGTCGAAGGCAATGGATTCCATTTCATCATTAAAGACCGTCGCCGTGCCATGCGCGCAGATAAAATCGATTTCTTCCGGTGCTACGTCATTGGATTCCAATGTCTTTTTCACACTTCGAAACAATCCCTCACCCGTTCGGGAAGGGCCTGAAATGTGATTGGCATCATTGGCACTCGTGCCGGAAAGAAGCTGTAAAGCGCCATTTTTGAATATTTCCCTTGTCTCAGAAACAACCACTGCACCGCACCCCTCGCCCATTGTTATGCCCTTGCGCGACGCATCGAAAGGGGCACAGGGCTGATCACTGATTGCAAAGAGAGACTGAAATCCAAAAACGACAAAACCCGAAATCAGGTCACAGCCTATGACAATGGCATGGTCGTATACTTTCGCTTGAATAAGATTGCTAGCCGCATTAATTGCCAACACGCCTGATATGCAAGCATTTGAAAGCACGATGGGCTGATTGGCCAGGCGAAACCTGGAAACCAGCGTTTCTATGCTCTTACCAAACTGATCGGTGATATTTTTATCAAGTTCACCTTTTGTCGAACTCACAATCACAATGGTCCTTTCAGAGGTCAGGATTGCGGGATCTATATTTTCAGAAACAGCCGAAAGTGCGTCCGAAATCAGCTTTTCAAATTTGAAATCAGCGACGAGATCCAGCATTTTAGACAAATAAAGGTCTGCATTGTCGAATCCGGCTTGCTTTACCAAAGAAATTCCCGATCGATTGGCCTGCATAGCAGCCCAGTTCTCAGCTGTGGTCCCACCCAAGGGACTTATGATTACTTCGGCACCAATGTAGGTCATTCCAGATTCAATAAACCTTGTTTTGTTCTTTCCAATCCCGGTAAAAATCGGGAGTAATCAGTTCCAATGTGCGTGTTTCCTTGTTCAAAAAAACCTGCATGGTTTTGCCCACAGCGCACAATTCGCCAGTTGTAAGGTTCACAACCTCATATTCAAACTGGATTTTGGCTGATTTTGCAGGCACATATTTCGTTATTACTTTAATGATCTGCCCGTAATAAACCGGAGCCTTATGGTCAATTTCAGATTTTACGATGGGTGTAAAGTAGCCTTTGTCGAAAATTGTCAGGTATTCCAATCCGTAGGCTTTACCAAAAGCTTCTCTCCCGTCTTCGAAAAATTTCAGGTAATTGCCATGCCAAACAACGCCCATTGCGTCAGTTTCACTAAAACGTATATCAATTTCGATTTCCGAAGCAATCATAATATGCTATCTCATTAAGGGTTAGTGTGTCACCACAATCTTCATTTCACAGCCGAGCAATATACGCCCTTCCCAGAAACTTTCCCCTTTAACCAGGTAAATATTTCCTAGTTGATGTAGTGGTTCTACGATTGTCCGGATCGTTGCGGAGGCCGTTGGCAGCTCATGCACTTCCACTTTTGTAATGGCTCCTATGAAGCCAATTTTAGGCTCCCCGTCTTCCTCACGGTCCAGATAACCGAATGATGCAGCACAAGTCTGCGCAATGTTTTCCAATAACCCCGACTCCTGAAAATGCCCGTCTTCAACCAGCACATTATCTTGTTCTATACAAAAATCCGATTCAAATCTTTCCGCTGAAACGCTTACCAGATTATCAATCATGATAAAGGGTTCTCGGTGTGGAATGTATTGATTTATAGCGCTTTTGGGTACGATCATTAAACAAAAAAGTTGAAATAATTAAACCATTGCTCAGGATATTCCTTCACTTTTCGTTCCAGTTCAGCAACATACAAGGCGGCGATCTCTTCGGGCTTGCGTTTTCCCGTTAACGGCAATGTTGCGCTGAGATGATAACTGTACCTTCCATCTTTGGCAGCAAAAACGAATGTTACCGGCGCATCAAACTTGGAGGCGATAATGAACGGTCCGTAAGGAAACTTCGCCTTCCTGCCGAAAAAATCCAACTCTATAAACTTGGCGCCATCCATATAGCGATCTGAATGAATGGCCACAAACTCGTTGTTAACCAATGCGTTGCGAATTGCGATAATGTGTGAAAGATCGTTTCTGATCGCGATAACCTTAAACCTGGAACCGCCTGTGGAACTGTCCATAAACTGTTTAATGCTTTCCACCTCCGCGTCCAGCATTACAATGTTAATGGTCGGTGTAATGCGCCCTTTCAGCAGGTTACCGGCCGTTTCCCAGTTACCCAAATGCGCGCTCAGCAGTATCCCGCCTTTTCGACCTTCCCGTATATCAATCAGATATTGCTCATTTTCAAACACATGCGTAAACTTTTCCGTTTTCCCAAGCAGGAATGCGGCGCGGTCTACCAAAGTTTGTCCGAAAATGTAAAAGTTTTTCCTGGCCAGCTTTTTGGCCTCTGAAACTGGAAGATGGAGGGTATTTTGGTAAAAATCCAGTAACGCGCTTTTTTGCTTCGCTGCAAAAAGATAGTAATAATACGTTACCAGCTTCAACAAGCGGTAGGCAAAATCCAGCCCAAGCTTGTTAATGAAATAGAGAAAGATTTTGTACCCGACTAATGATCCTTTGGTTTTACCATCCCAACGGCTCATTCTTATAGATTTAGTTTCTTACGAACAAGCCGGTAAAAATCACCGAATGTTACGATCTCCTTGAAGTCTTCGCCTGTAATTTTAATGTTGAGATTTTCTTCGATGAGCACCACAAGATCCACATAGTCAAGGCTGTCCAGATCGAGCGTATCTTTGAGACTGTTTTCAGGAAGAATCAGATTCCGGTCCACCTCAAACTCCTCCGATAAAAAATCCCTCGTTTCTTCGATAACTTCTTCCCAACTCATTTTTACGTCGTTAGCATACATGGCTACAAAATTAATTTATTCTTGCTGATAGTTTAAAGATATTGCTCTTTTTTAAATTAAACTCTGCGACTCACACAATAATTTAATACAAAAACCATTGCATGCGCGCATCCCTTTGGAGCAGAACAAAAATACAAATTTACGGTTGCCGCGAACCGCCGCTTACGAAGTTGAAACTCCGCAAATCGTCCTGATCAGGAGATTTTTTTGATGATTAATGTTGAATTTGTTCCGCCAAAACCAAACGAATTGGAAAGGAAACAATTGATTTCCTGCTCCTTAGTTTCAGCAATAACGTTGATCCGCGCCGAGTCTTCGTCCGGGTTTTCGAAGTTGATATTGGGTGCTACAAAAGAATTCTGCATCATTAGTAAAGAGTAAACGATCTCGCTGGCACCCGCCATCCAGCACTCATGCCCCGTCATTGATTTGGTTGAACTTACTGGTGTTTCAGGCCCGAAAACTTCAAAAATCGCTCGTGCTTCACTCCCATCGCCGACTGGCGTCGACGTGGCGTGCGCATTAATGTAATCCACCTCATCCGCAGCAATTCCCGCCTGGGTCATGGCCATTTTAAGTGAGCGGACCTGCCCGTCGATGCTGGGATTGGATATGTGATCGCCGTTGGAAGAAAATCCGTAGCCGATGAGTTCTGCCAGTATAGGAGCACCGCGCTTCACGGCGGACTCGTATGATTCGAGAATTACTGTTGCCGCGCCGCCGCTGGGGATCAGCCCGTCGCGATCGCGATCGAATGGCCGGGAAGCTTTTGCAGGCTCCGATTCTCGTATGGAGAATGTTCCCAGCCCGTCGAAACTGGCCATGGCAGCAATGTTAATTTCCTGCGCACCACCGCAAATGATCCTGTCCTGCAATCCCTGCCGGATCATCATGTAACCCATCCCGATAGAATGGGAGCCGGATGCGCAAGCCGCGCTGAGTGTAAAATTGATTCCTTTTAACTTAAAAATCGTCGAAAGGTTCATATTAACCGTGCTATTCATGTTTTGAAAAATAGCGCCGCTTCCAATTAATGTGGTGTCGTGTTTTTCTTTGGCTTTGTCAACCGCTTCCACCACCGATGAGGCAGTGCTGTCGTTACCATAAATGATGCCGGTTTCTGTGGTTTCGAGAAAGTCCACATCCAATCCCGAGAGTTCAAGCGCCTGACGCGTAGCCATATATGCATAAATAGCGGGCTGGTGCATACCCAGGCGCTGCCTTCTGGACAGGTAGTTTTTCAGGTCGGGCTCCTGAACCATGCCCGTTAGCGCAGAACGAAAGCCAAAATCCTTCCTAACCTGATCAAAAACAACCCCGCTTTTCCCGGCATACAAAGATTTTGTGACCTCGTCCAGGTTTTCGCCTAAACAAGAGTAAATCCCAATTCCGGTTACGACAACTCTGTGATCCATTAATTATGAATAAATTCCTCCGTTGATATTAATCACCTCGCCCGTAATGTAGGCGGCCTTATCCGAGACCAGAAAACTAACCAGATGTGCAACTTCCTCCGCTTGGCCGAAACGGTTCATCGGTATCATTTGCTTTAATTCTGCTTCGTTCAGGTCTTTGGTCATATCGCTCGTGATAAAACCCGGCGCAACTGCATTTACCGTGATCTTGCGCTTAGCAACTTCCTGTGCCAACGCTTTTGTGGCTGCAATAATTGCCCCCTTGGCTGCCGAATAATTCGTTTGCCCGGCCACGCCCTTCATTCCGGACACCGATGCAATGTTAACAATCCGGCCCGAACGCTTGCGCAGCATTTGCTGAATGGCATTTTGCGTAACATTAAATAGGCCTTTCGCGGAAATGTTCATCACATCGTCCCAATCCTGTTCCGGCATCCACATAAACAGGCCGTCACGCGTAATGCCGGCATTATTCACCAACACACTGATATGCTTTTCTTCGTTCCTCTCTCTCCATTTGTTCAGGGCCTCGTCCACCTCCGTTTTTGTCTGAACATTGAATTGCAACAATTCCCCGGCCCCACCGGCAGCCACAATTGCTGCTAACGTTTCCTCTGCCGCGGCCTGATTGGAAGAATAATTGACCAGAATATATAGCCCGTGATCTTTTGCAAGCTGCACCGCTATGGCACGGCCCAGTCCTCTTGACGCGCCTGTTACCAATGCACAGCTCATAATTTAAAGGGGGTTTCTTTGATATATTCGAATACTGCTGCAATGCTTTCGGATTGCGGAATATCCTCTTTCACGAAATGCGCATGCTGCCTGATCTGGCTGTAAATGGATTTTGCATTAGGCGATAACCGCTCCTGCTCACCCGGTTCCAGCAAATCAATGGCCTGGCAAATGGCCATAATGTGAATTGACATTACCTGGAATGAGTTTTCCAGAACCTGCTTGGCAAGCACCGCACTATTGGTCCCCATGCTTACAATGTCCTGATTATCATTATTATTAGGAATGCTATGCACGTAAACTGAACCGGATAGCGCCTGGTTTTCTGCTGTTGTGGAAGTCGCTGTAAACTGCACGCCCTGGAAGCCGAAATTCAATCCCCATGTTCCGGCGTTCAGGAATGGCGGAAACTTGCCATTTAATTTACTGTTCATCAGGAAGTTGAGCTGCCTTTCCATTAGCATTGAAAGCTTGGTAAGGACAATTTTAACTTTATCCATTTCCAGCGAAATGTAGTCGCCGTGGAAATTGCCTCCGTGGAAAACATTATCGTCCTCCGGGCTTACAATAGGGTTATCATTGGTTGAATTAAGCTCATTTTCAACCACTTCCTGCGCATACTGCAATGTATCAAGGATTGGCCCCAGGATCTGCGGAACGCATCTTACCGAATAATATTCCTGGATCTTCCGCTCAAATTCCTTCCGTTGCAGCGCCGTATCATCTTTAAATAACTCTTCACGACTGCGTATCAACTGACTGCCAGCCACAAAATCACGCATTTGCTGCGCTATAATTTGCTGGCCTTTATGGTGTTTAACCGCATTCAGTTGCTTGGAAAACGAATCATCAAATGCTTCAATAACCTCATTCAGCATGGCCGACGCCGCAACCGCCCATTGCACCAGCCTTTTTGCATAAATAATATTGATCGCCGCAATGCCCGTCATGCAGGACGTTCCGTTGATCAGCCCTAGGCCGTCGCGCAATTCCATTTTAAGCGGCTCAATGTTATTTTTTGCTAAAACATCGGCCGTTTTTGTCCTGATCCCGCCTTCATAAACGTGCCCTTCGCCGATCAGGTTAAGGCCTAGATGGGAAAGCTGAACAAGGTCACCGCTCGCGCCGACGCTTCCATGCTCGAAGATTTCAGGTACAATCCCTTTATTTAAAAATGCGACAAGCTGCTTGATAACACCCGTGCTGACACCCGAGTTGGCCTGCAAAAATGAATTCAGGCGCGCTACCATCACACTGCGGGCATAAATTTCGTTGAGTGGCCTGCCTATACCGCTGGAATGGCTGCGGATGAGGTTGTATTGCAGGTTACTCAGCTTATCAGTCTCAATCCGGTATTGAGCCATCGGGCCAAAACCGGTATTGATTCCGTATATAATTTTATCTTTGGAGAAATTCGTAAGAAATGTAAAGGACTTAGAAACTTTATTGAGGGCGTCTTCGGCTAAGATAAATTCCTTCTTTTCAAAAGCATACTGCTCGATATGAGCTAAGGAAATACTATTCATTTAGAGATTGCATAATTAATATTACGTAAAATAAATCTTTTTTTGCGGTTTTGACAAACATGCCGCAATCGGCAAACGTGCCACCGGAAGTTGCCGGAATTTTACATTTGCTTACTTTTGTCTGACATTCACGTTCCCCTTTCAATGATCGGAGATTTACTTTTAAGGTTACATCAGTTCCTTTCCAGACACAAGCCCGCATTTTTCCTCAGTCTGGTTGTCCTTACAAGTTTTCTGATCCTGGGAATCTCGCGGTTAAAGGTAACGGAAAGCATTTTTGCAACCTTACCGAAGGGTAAGAGCTTCGAAGAATTCAACCGGCTCATTGAAAGCAAGAACATTATCAACCAGATCGTCTTTTCGATTGACGTCCCAGAAGAAACAACATCTGATGAAGCTAAATTGCTCGGAGAAGCGTTTTCCGACTCGCTGACAAGATATACCAACGGTGCCATCCGGAACATTCAGATCGAACGGCCGTTCGCTCAGGAAGATGTTTACCAGTTTGTTTACGGCCGTTTTCCGGAGCTCATTGATTCTTCCTATTATTCACACATTGCCAGCCGATTAAATGCGGATACGGTTAAAGCTTCGGTTAACTCGGCTTATAATCAGCTTACTACGCCCGGGGGGACATTTCTCAAACAGTTCATTGTCAATGATCCGCTTGGGATAACCGGCCCGTATTTCCGGAAATTAAATGCCAGTAGCAATGCGAACGGCATGATGCTCGAAGATGGCGTCATGTTCACGGGCGATCGCAAGAAAATGATCATTTTTGCCGCAACGAGTTTTGATTCAGGCGATTCCGAGAAAAATGTGGAGCTCTATGAGGATGTTGAAGCATTCAAATCCCGCTGGAATAAGCGGCAGAAATACCATCATTTCTCGTATTTCGGCACTTTCGAAATCGCTGCGCGCAATGCCATTCAAGTCAAAAAAGATTCCTATTTAACATCTTTCATCGCGTTGGGGGGCATTTTGCTGTTGCTAATCCTCTACTATCGCAAATTCCTCATTCCGCTATACATTATATTACCCGGCGTGTTCGGGGCGATTTTCGCGCTGGGCATTATCGGTTATATCCGGCCCGAAATATCGGGGATTTCCCTGGCAACCGGCGCTGTTGTTTTTGGCATCTTGCTGGATTATGCATTTCACTTCTTCACCCATTTAAGGCATACCAATTCTATTTCCGCTGCCATTAAGGAAGTAAGCGCGCCTTTGCTGACCGGCAGTTTCACGACCGTAATGGCTTTCAGTGCGTTGCATTTTGCCAATTCGGCAGTTTTGCAGGATTTTGGCCTGTTTTCGTCCCTTAGCTTGCTGGGCGCTGCGCTTTTTACACTGATCGCGCTGCCCGTTATCCTGTCATCTGTTGCATTTGAGAAAAAGCAGATGCCCGCAGAAAGTCGCGCGTTTCGGTTTCCGCAAATTCAGGAAAAGTCCAGGCCGATGATTCTGGCATTTATTGCTGTTATGACCCTGGTCTTCCTCTATTTTGCCAGGTTTACGGAGTTTGACAGCAGCTTTGAAAACCTTAGCATTCAGGATAAGGATCTGCAAAAACGCGAGGAAGCGCTCACAGGCATTGACCCAAAGGCAGAAAAAAGGATCTATATCTTCGCCAGCAATCCGGTCAGGGCTAAGGCCGAATCAATCAATTACCGGGTTTACCAAAACCTGGTCCAGCTGCGTGATCAGGGAAAAATAAACAGCTTCGTTTCTTCCGGCTCATTCCTTATCCCGCATGAACTCCGGCTGGAACGCAACCGCAAATGGCATGATTTCTGGGATTTGCGCCGGAAAGAGGCCACCTATAATGCGTTGGATCTGGCGGCGGCAAAGAAAGGATTTAGCACCAATGCATTCAGTGATTTCAAATCATGGGTCGCAGGTCAGCAGCCAGGCGCTGTCCCCGTGGATACATTGCTGGCAGAACTTGGCCTGGATAATCTGATCGAGGCGAATGTCAGCGGCACGACATTCATCACCACATTGATCGTCCCGCAGAATCAGCTGCCTTTTGTTAAAGATGAACTTAGAGCGATCCCGGGAATTGCGTTATTTGATCGCGGTGAACTGGCCGGTGATCTGCTCAAACTGGTAAAGGACGACTTCAATTATCTCTTGCTTATCTCCGCGTCGATCGTCTTCCTTACATTACTCGTCGTTTACGGACGGATCGAATTAACACTGTTAACTTTCCTGCCAATGGTGATCAGCTGGATCTGGATATTGGGTATAGCGGCCATTTTGGGCATAAAATTCAACTTTGTCAATGTAATCGTCACCACATTCATTTTCGGACTTGGCGACGATTTCAGCATTTTTGTCACGGACGGCTTGCTAAATAAATACAAATACGGCAAGGATTCACTTCGCTCCTACCAGTCAGCCATTGCCTTATCAGCCACCACCACGATCATCGGAACGGGTGTCCTCATCTTTGCCAAACATCCCGCCATTCAATCCATTGCACTGATCAGTGTGTTGGGCATTGTCTGCATCCTGTTCATATCCTTTGTTTTTCAACCTGTCCTTTTTGGTTTTTTTGTCCAAAACAGAATAGCAAAAAAGAAGGCGCCGGTAACATTAGTGCCATTCCTGATCAGCGTTTCCAGTTTCACCTACTTCCTTTCGGGCTGCCTGTTTTTGCATTCCAAACTGGTTACGATTCTGTTGCTGCCCATTTCAAAGTTGCGGAAGAAGGCAATGCTCAACCGTTCGCTTTCTTTTTATGCCAAAACCGTGATCTATTCGGGACCACATGTAAAAAAGAATTTTTCAGGACTGGAAAATTTGCAGCCCGAGAAACCGGTCATTTTCATTGCGAACCACACTTCGTTTCTGGACATTTTGCTGGCCATTATGCTTAATCCGAAAATCGTTCTAATGGTCAAAGGCTGGGTGTACAATTCGCCGTTTTTCGGACCCATTATTCGTCATGCGGGTTACGTGTATACGGATGACGGCCCCGAGGAGAACATTAACAAGGTTAAAGAACTCGTTGCAGACGGTTATTCACTCCTCATCTTTCCCGAAGGAACACGGTCGGAAGACGGGCAGATCACCCGGTTCCATAAGGGCGCTTTTCACCTCGCCGAGCAGCTTGGCCTCGACATTCAGCCCATACTGATCCACGGCGCTTCTGATGTTTTGCCTAAAAACGATTTTCTGATCCGACCCGGCGCACTCAATGTTCGCGTGCTCCCGCGCATACGCCTGTCCGATCCGGAATGGGGCAGCCAGCTGCGGGATAAGACCAAGAACATTGCTGCATATTTTAAAACTGCATTTGCTTCCTATAAAAATGAAATGGAAGACACGGCGTATCTGAAACATAAAATTTTTACCAATTATGTATTTAAAGGCCCTGTCCTCGAATGGTATTTCAAGATCAAGTGGCGGCTGGAAAGTAAGAATTTCGCCTACTATAATGAGCTGATCGGCGATCGGAAGAACATTCTGGACATTGGCTGCGGATACGGCTACTTGTCCTTTTATCTGCATTATAAGAACGAGGACCGCCTGATCACAGGCATTGATTATGATGAGGAAAAGATCAGCGTTGCGCAAAACAGTTATCGCAAAACGGCTCATCTGAACTTCGTCTGCAGCGACATTATGCAGGCCGATCTCGGCAGTCAGGATGTGATATTTTTAAATGATGTGCTGCACTATTTATCAAAAGAAAAACAGCTTAAATTGCTCGAAAGGTGTGCATTAGCGCTGCAACCGGACGGCATTCTTTTCATCCGCGACGGCATTACCGATAATCAGGAAAAGCACCGGAATACGCAGAAAACCGAAGCATTATCAACAAAATTTTTCTCTTTTAACCGCAAAGAAGATGAATTTCACTTCTTTTCATCCGTCGATATCCAAGACTTCGCCGCCAGGCACCATATGCATGTCGAGATGCAGGAACATTCGAGCAATACGTCGAATGTGCTGTTCATTTTGCGGCCAGTGACCAGATAATAATTGGTGTATTATAAACTTTTTCAATAACCATTTTAATGCAATCTTCCGCCTTGCAAAAAGAATATGACTTTGTGATTGTAGGCAGTGGCCTGGGCGGCCTTGCTTGTGCGAACATTCTGGCTTTGGAAGGTTACAGCGTGGTTGTACTCGAAAAAAACCACCAGATCGGCGGTCATTTACAGGTATATAGCCGGGGAAAAAGCATTTTCGATACGGGCGTACATTATGTAGGAAGCCTGGACGAGGGCGAGAATTTGTATCAGTTCTTCAAATATTTCGGCATACTGGATAAGCTGAAAATGAAACGGATGGACGATGACAAATTTGACGTTATCCGCTTTCAGGACGGCTCGGAATATGCTTATGCCCAGGGATTTGATCATTACAAAGAAGGGTTGATCGAATATTTCCCGGAAGAGAAGGCTGCTATTGAAACCTATTGCGACAAGATATTGGAAGTCTGTGAAAAATTCCCACTCTATAACCTCAGAGTTTCAGGAGAAAATTACCAGATGGACGGCGACGTTGTAGGACTGAACGCTCACGATTTCATTGCATCAATCACTGATAATGAATGGCTTAGGAATGTTCTGGCGGGCTCAAATCTGCTATATGCAGGCGTTCGGGACAAGACACCATTTTACGTGCATGCCCTGATTATGAAAAGCTATTTATCGGGCTCCTACAAATTCATCGATGGCGGTTCTCAAATCGCGATTCAGATGAGTAAGGTCATCAGGGCGCAGGGTGGAGAAATTTACAAGCATAAGAAGGTAGTTTCGGCCAATTATGATGCAGATGGCAAGATTACCGAGGTGGTTTTGAAAAATGGAGAAACGGTTAAAGGCAAACAGTTTATCTCAAATGTGCATCCGTCGGTGACGATTGATATTTTTGGCGCGGAAAGATTTCTTAATGTGTACAAAAGCCGAGTTCAGGGGCTGGAAAATAGCATTTCAACCTTTCTTGTACATGTTACTTTCAAGCCGGAGAGCTTTGAATATTTGAACTACAACATTTATCAGCACCATATCGAGGACGTTTGGGGAGGCATTGACTATGATAAGGAAACCTGGCCGCAAACTTATTTTATCTGCACGCCATACATTTCCAAAACTGGCCAATACGCTGATTCTATGTCCATTATGACCTACATGAATGCTTCCGAAACTGAAAAGTGGAGCGGGACTTTTAGCACGGTGGCTGAGCCGGGAACCCGCGATGCAGAATATGAACAGTTCAAGAAGGACAAAGAAGCAAAAGTGCTGGCGCGGCTCGAAGAAGTTTTCCCCGGAATTTCAGGAAAAATCAAGGCCGTTCACAGTGCTACGCCGCTGACATTCAGGGATTACATTGGCAATAAAGATGGTTCCTTATACGGCGTGCTGAAAAACTCCCATTCACCGACACGGACGCAGATCAATACAAAAACAAGAATCCCTAACCTGCATTTGACAGGTCAAAATATTTCGATGCATGGCATACTGGGCGTCACGGTAAGCGCTTTTGTAACATGCTTTCCATTTGTAGACAAAGAGAAACTCATCCAAAAAGTTAAAAATGCCTAATCATGCAAACAGTTGATGTTGTGGTCATTGGTGCCGGGCCAGCCGGGACAGTTGCAGCTTCGTATCTCAAAAACCAGGGCTACAATGTCACAATTTTAGAAAAAGAGAAATTTCCCCGCTTCCAGATCGGCGAAAGCCTGCTGCCCTGCTGCATGGAGCATCTGGAAGAATCCGGTCTGCTTGAAGCAGTTAAGTCCAGGAATTTTCAGAAGAAAACCGGTGCAGCCTTCATGCGCGGTCAAAAAAGATGCGAATTCCTGTTTTCCGAACAATTCACCAAAGGCTGGGAATGGACGTGGCAGGTAAAACGCGCCGATTTCGACCTCACGCTAGCCGAAGCAACCCAGGCAAAAGGTGTTGATGTTAAGTTTGAATGTGAAGTGTTGAAAGTGACGTGCAGCGCTGATAGTCAGCACATTGAATACAAAGATATAGACGGCAATCTTTACGAAATCCAGTCCAGGTTTATCATTGATTCCAGTGGCTACGGCCGCGTGCTTCCGCGGCTGTTTAATTTGAGCAAACCCTCTGCATTCAGTCCGAGAGGCGCAATTTTCTCACATTTGGAAGATAAAAACCGCACGGAAACGACCAGTAACAACATCTTCGTGCATTCTTTTGACAACAACAAATCGTGGATATGGGCCATTCCGTTCTCCGATGGCTCCACTTCGGTAGGCATTGTTGGCGACAGGGAAAAGATTACGGAAATGGCTGAGAACGGTGGAGAAGCTTATAAGACTTTCATTCGTGAATTTGAGGATCTTGCAGGCCGCTTTAAGGATTCGGAATTGAAATTTGAGCCGCGGCACATCCTGGGCTATTCCATTGGCGTCACCAAAATGTTCGGGGAAGGATTTGTGCTTTCCGGAAACAGCACCGAATTTCTCGACCCGATCTTTTCATCCGGCGTAACATTCGCAACTGCTTCGGGATTGCTTTCTGCAAAAATGACGCACAAGCATCTGCAGGGTGAAACGGTGGATTGGGAAAATGAATACGAAAAAGTGATCCAACGCGGGATCAACGTTTTCAGAAGCTATGTTACCGGCTGGTACAGTGGTCATTTTCAAACTATTGTATTCACAGACCAAATTAATAACGACATTAAAAAACAGATTTGCTCGGTGCTTGCAGGTTATGTCTGGGACCAGTCCAATCCTTTTGTAAAAAAGCATGATACAATTCTACCTACGCTTGCCAAAGTGATTAAAATGGAGGAGAAAAATCTAAAATCCAAATTGAAAGGCGCTACGGAGTGAGCAGAATAAAACTGTGCTGAACGGCCTTATAATGATTGTAAATCAGCACATTATTCGCTTTTTCGACTTTTGGATTTTGGTGAATACATTGTGAAGGAACTGGGTGGCCTGAAAGCATTTTTACGGCCATCCAGGTTGCAAAAGCCGAAGCAGTTGGATAGTCCCCAACCATATTCTTATAAGTGTAGCTGCTGCTGTCCGGGAAAAATTTCTTACGAAAATCTGCGTACAAATGGTCTGTGCGGTTATCCCCGCTGATGCCCAGCATCAAAGTATCGATATCGTGACGTGCGAGCCCGTTTCGTTCCAGAAAGTGATCCAGCTTCTCTTCCAGGTCGCTATTTTTTGGGTTATTGATCTGATCCACATCCACAATCCGCGCCAGTGTTCCTTCGCTTCTTGAAGACTCCACCACGAACATCGTCGCCCCTTCCCCATTAACGGACCCGGGAGAATCGGCTGTCAGCAAATCAGTTGACGTAATGTCTTCCGTTTTAAAATGACCGTTTAAGAAATCAATGTTATGGTTATAATCAGAAATCTCCTCCACACTGCCGACCAGCACGCGCCGCAGTTTTTTTTCTTCCAAAACCATCATTGCATCCAATAACGCAGCTTCGAAAGCCAATCCTTTGTGCACATGCGTTGTATTATAGCCCGTTACCTTGCTCATTAAAGCAAGATTGCCTGCGACTGCGTTAGGCGTGCTCTGGACAAAATGAGTGGGTGTTAATGTGCCTTCATCGTAGTCAACGATCTGGTTCAGGAATTTAAGGCAATCGCCCAACCCGCCATTCGCTGTGCCGAGAATAATCCCGTCCATATCGGATTTCCGGATCAGCGGCAAGCCCGCCCCTACGCCCATCCGAACGGCTTTGCCCATTCTGCGCAGCAAGCTTGCGGGGATTAATTGCCCGTAATCCGGTTCAATGGCCGCGTAACGATTGCCGTGATGCACTTTTATCTTTTCCTCAAAGAAGGCATTGTCAAAGGTAAACTGAGGTGAGATGCAGGCTAAGTCGGTTACGTACATTCGGGATTTAATGTGAGTTAGTTGCCGGCGTCGGCAATGAATTGTTTGAGCTGAAACGCATAGTCATCGATTTGTCTTTGCGTTTCGCTTTCATCCCAATTCAATTCCCGTGCCATCAGGTTTGCAACAACAGGTAAGCAGTTTAAGGTTTCTTTCCAATCGGTAATTTCCAGCCTTACCCTGCGCGCCAGAAAGTCGCGCGGCGTGATGACCATTTCATTCCGGACCGTGTAAGTTACTTCCGCCCTGATGTAGGGATAGGAAGCGCTGAGCCTTTCTTTTGAGGAAATGTCAGTCGCTGTTAACTCCGCAACCAATGTTGCCCGGGAACCGTATTTTCTAACCAGATGCAAGGACACGTCTTCCGGTAATGCGTATTTAGTGGTAAGCACTCCGGATAAGGAAGCATCATAATGCTCCCCGCCGGCAAGCGTATGGTTAGCAGTAAGACATTCATTTCTTTTGGAAAAGATCGCGTCAGCTTCATCGATCGTATCCTTGGCCATTAACCGGTAAGTCGTCCATTTTCCACCCAGCAGACTCAGCAACCCGCTTGTAGCATCCACTTCAACTTCATGGTCTCTGACGAGGCTTTTTGTGGATTTGGAAGGATCAGCTGCGAGCAGCGGGCGCAGTCCGCCAAAACCCGCTTTCAATGTTGTGATGTCAATGGGAGTCGCCAGGAATGGGTTCAGCGTGTCAACCAGATATTTTTTTTCCGATTCATTCAATGTAGCCTCAGAATCAATACTATCCGATTCCGTATCCGTGGTCCCGATCATCATGGCGCCTTCAAAGGGAATAGCAAAAACTACGCGTCCGTCCGATGTTTTGGGAATGAGCATGGCATACTCGCTATTCAATGTGTCATAGGGCAGCACTACGTGAACGCCTTTGCTGGGACGAAGCCGCTCTGGCAATGCGGGGTTGGCCAGTAACCTGATCTTGTCCGAAAACGGCCCAGTGCAATTGATAACGAGCTTTGATTTGATAATAAATTCAGCTCCTTGCTGCGTATCCTTAACCTGAACACCAACAAGCTTGCCCAAATCATTTTTTGTGAAACCTGTAACATCCAGGTAATTAGCCGCAACACCGCCCGCTTCCGAAGCCGACTGCACCAGAGCGAGACAATAACGCGCATCGTCGAGCTGGCCATCGTAATACAGCACGCCGCTGTGGAGCTTCTTGCTGTTCAGGGTTGGAATTTTATTGAGCACTTCCTTTTTTGAAAGCCATTTGCTTTTAGGAAGCGAATCGTTGGTGGCAAATGTATCATAAAGTTGCAGCCCAATTTTAAAATACAAACCCTCAAACCAAGAACTCACAGGCGTCATTAATGCCAATGGGCGCGCCAGATGCGGTGCATTTTTAAGAACGGTATGACGCTCTTCCAAGCCGTGACGGACCTGTTTGAGCTGCGCAAAATCTAATTTTTTAAATGCCTGTTCGAGATAACGGACACCGCCGTGGATCAGCTTGGTGGAACGGGATGAGGTCTCTGATGCGAAATCCTTTTTATCGATAATAGCGACTTTATAACCCCGTAAAACGGCATCCAATGCACAACCAGCCCCGCTTGCCCCTGCTCCGATGATACAAATATCAAATTCTTCACTTCTTAATTTATCCAGCGATGCGTTACGATCCATTGATTGGCAGTATATCCAGCATTTGATTGACCTGTTGCAAAAGTACAAAGTCAGGCATTAAAACTGGCCGGTGCCGGACGGTCTTTTGAAGTTTGCTTCGAAAAAGTTTGGTATAATAATTGCAACATCAGCATTATAATGTGCGTCAACGACCGCATTACAGTTATCTGTTCACATAAACCAACTAAAACATGGGCTTACTATCGTTTCTTAAAGGCGTAGGAGAAAAAGTTTTCAAAAAAGAAGAAACTGCTGTTCCCACGCCGGAAGCAGAACCATTACGCGCCAGCGCGCTCCTAGCGCACGTAAAAGCACTCGGGCTCGCGTATAACAATCTGACAGTCAAAACATCCGGTGACACGGTAACCATAGAAGGCGAAGTGGCTCAGCAGGAAGATGCAGAAAAGATAGCCCTTGCAGTAGGGAATGTTGAAGGCGTGGAAGTGGTGGACAACCGCTTGAAAGTGGCAACGCCGGCTCCCGAAGCAACTTATCACACTGTGGAAAAAGGCGACACGCTCTCCAAAATAGCAAAGGAAGTGTATGGCGATATGATGAAGTATCCGATCATTTTTGAAGCAAACAAACCTATGCTGACGCATCCGGATAAGATATATCCAGGCCAGGTTTTGAGAATCCCGGCACCCTGATGCAGATCAGAAACAAAAAAAAGCAGCCTTTTGGGCTGCTTTTTTTATGTCTTGTCGAAGTGATTAATCTTCCTGCGCGATAACGTTCAGGGAAATTTTGTGTTTCACTTCTTTATGCAAATCGATTGTTGCAGAGTAAGTTCCGATGGATTTAACATCATCCAAAGTAATTTTCTTGCGGTCGATATTGAAACCTTTTGCTTTAAGGACATCAGCAACTTGTGTGTTGGTAACACGTCCGAAGATACGGCCGCTTTCTCCTACCACAGTTTTGATATCGATTGTAAGATCGCCGATTGCTGCTGCAATTTCTTCTGCGTCTTTTTTCAGCTTTTCAGCTTTGTGCGAAGCCTGACGCACGTTTTCAGCAACGATTTTGCGGTTAGAGGCATTCGCCAATAATGCAAAACCCTGAGGGATAAGGTAGTTACGACCGTAACCTGCTTTCACAGTAACGATGTCGTTTTTATAACCTACACCTGCTATATCCGTTATAAGTATGATTTCCATTGTTTGTAGCTCTTTCTATATTATTTCAATTGATCAGCAACAAAAGGCAATAAAGCCAAGTGACGCGCTCTTTTAATTGCCTGAGAAACTTTGCGTTGATATTTCAAGCTTGTTCCTGTAAGGCGGCGTGGCAAGATCTTACCTTGCTCATTCACCAGTTTCAATAAGAAATCCGGATTCTTGTAGTCGATATATTTAATGCCTGCTTTCTTAAAACGGCAATATTTCTTACGGTTATTGTTTTTTTCAACCGGTTCGTTTACTAGTGACATAGCTTATGCGTTTTCGGTTTTAGACTCAGTTGACTCTTCTCTTTTTCTTCCAACCAGACCCTTACGTTTCTTCTCGTTGTAAGCAATTGAATGCTTATCCAGGGCGATTGTCATAAAACGCAAGATGCGCTCGTCACGACGGAATTCGGTTTCCAAAACGTCAACCACGTTTCCTTCATTTGCTGTATATTCTACAACATGATAGAAACCTGAGTTTTTCTTTTGGATGGGGTAGGCCAGCTTGCGCAATCCCCAATTTTCTTCATGTACAATCGATCCACCATTTGCGGTGATGATTGTCGTGAATTTTTCAACGGCGTCCTTTGCCTGGGCCTCAGACAAAAT
This sequence comes from Dyadobacter chenhuakuii, assembly GCF_023821985.2. Taxonomy (NCBI): domain Bacteria; kingdom Pseudomonadati; phylum Bacteroidota; class Cytophagia; order Cytophagales; family Spirosomataceae; genus Dyadobacter; species Dyadobacter chenhuakuii. The sequence goes on from NZ_CP098805.1 coordinate 2,274,260, forward strand.
GGGAGTTAGAATGAACACCGTTTCATATTGCTTATACATACGGTAATTGATTAATTATATAATGTAAAATAAAAACCCTCACTTTGGGTTCATACCAAAATGAGGGTGCAAAAATAGGGCTTGAAATCCATAATTCCAAGCCCTGATCTTACTTAAATTCAAGTTATTCAGCCTCGTTACTTCACTTCGAAGTCGCCCTGCCCTATTTTAAATCCTTCACTGTAAACCTCGATAGCATATTTGCCATCTTTCAAAGGAATGCCGCCGCGTCCGTATAAAATATCCACGGATTGGCCGCTGTTTGTGAAATTGACAGTCTGGCGTGAGCTGTAAATCAGCTCTTTACCGTCGTGGATAAACGATCCCGAACCTGTGGCCATATCGGATAAAACCGCTCCGTCCGGATCCAGGATACGCAGATACATTTCTTTTTCATTCTGCTTGGCAACAGCATTTGGCGCCAGTGAGAAATTTACACGCAGCTTATCAATGCGTTTTGCCTTGTATTTTCCGCCTTCGCGCTCTTTTCCTCTTGCCGAAACTGCATTAACCGTCAGATTTTCAGCCCTTAATGCGGAAGCAATGCTCACTTTCTCAGCCAGTTCCCTATTTTGAACAGAATAATTAGTCACAGAATCTGCAAGCAACTGCTTCTCGGATTCCAGCCCGGTTACCTTCTCATTCAACTCCTGATTTTTCGTTGTTGCAATTCCTAATTCCTGCCTTAGCTGGGCGATTTCCGTGTCTTTTTCGTTCAACACATTTTCGTAACCCTTGATCTTCTTGTTATAACCAGAAGCAGAATAACTGCTCATATTCTTTAATTCCTGCTTATCCTTTTCAAGTTGCAGCTTCATTGCCATCAAGGAATCCACACTTCCGCCCAGTTTCTGGATTTCTGCGATCTTAATGTCCAGCTCCTGCGAAATGGAATCGAGCTTGGTTTTGATAAAGAGAACTTCCTCTGTTTTAGCAGTTATAATGTCATCCTTAGCGAGATTTTCCTGTTTTTCGTGATAGATAAAATAAACAAGCACCAAATTAAGCAATAGCAATACGGCCAAAGCGGCCCATAGAAGGGTTTTCCTGTCTTGCTTTTGTTCCTGATTATAGTCCATACAGAAGGTTATATTTTTTAATTCGTTGGTAAAAGAACTATGTTTTTTTCAATTTTGAAATATGTTAACATCTATTTCTAAGCGCCTGCGGTGAATTTGTTTCTTTAATCCTTTAATTATCAAAAAATTAGAATCTCAAAATGCCAACAATTGCTGACAACATTGCCCAAATAGAAAAAGGATTAAAACAGGAAACGCGTTTAATTGCAGTAACAAAAACCAAGCCCGAAGAAGTTCTCATGGAAGCTTATAACGCTGGCTGCAAGCGTTTTGGAGAAAATAAGGTCCAGGAAATGACTGCCAAATACGAGGCCTTGCCGAAAGACATTGAGTGGCACATGATCGGTCATTTGCAAACCAACAAGGTAAAATACATGGCTCCTTATGTGACTCTGGTCCATTCGGTTGACAGTTTCAAGTTGCTGAAAGAAATTAATAAGGAAGCTGCTAAAAACGACCGGATCATTCCGTGCCTGCTTCAAATTTTTATCGCGCAGGAAGAAACAAAATTTGGACTTTCGGAAGAAGAAGCTCGGGAGATTATTACATCGCCGGAGCTTTCGGACCTACAAAATATCCGCATTGCAGGCCTGATGGGAATGGCTTCCAACACGGAGGATGAACAAGTTGTTCGTGCCGAATTCAAGGGATTGAAAACACTGTTTGAATCCTTCAAGTCCTATCAGAATGAGCAGGTTAGCATGCAGGAACTCTCCATGGGCATGAGTGCGGACTACACGATCGCGATGGAAGAAGGCAGCACATTGATCCGGGTCGGAAGTTCTATTTTTGGGTCAAGGTAAAGGGATTACGCCAGCCACTTTGTCCCGAACGAAGTCAAACGAAAGCTGTGCGCACGGAAGGCCCTTTTGCCGCACGAAAACAGCATTTTCCTGACTTCCATAACCGCCCGAATATGGATTATACTCAGGAAAATCATTCAGCGAACCCATCAAAATCACCCCAAAAGTGCCCGAAGCATTACCCAAATGCGAAGGTCCGCTGTCCAGCCCGATAAAATAAGAAGCGCGGCGGATCACCTCGGCCGTTTCCAGAATGCTCAGTTGCCCGCACAGGTTGCGATAGACTCTTGTACTCACGTTCAAATTGCTTTTCAAGCCGATTTCAACAATTTGATAAAGATAATTATCTGCAAGCCACTGCACCAGCTGCTCCCACTTTTCGGCAGGCCAGTCCTTTGGCGCGTAATTGGATTGGCAATGCAGGACAATAAAGGGTTCTTTTAAATTTAGGGAATCCACTTTTTGCCGATGACTTTCCTGTAAATAAAGTTTCGGCTTATCATCCGCAGGAAATGTAGCTTTCTCAGGAATCAAATCACCCGTTTGCGCAAAAACTTCCAGCAGATTGCCATAGTTGAAATAATTGTAAATGTTGATGTTACGTCGCGCTGCAACCGGATTATCAACAAAAACCTGGCATTTGGGACAATGGTTGTTGTTTGTGAATTGCAGTTGTATAACCTCGTCAAAAATGCCTGTATCCAGCAATGTTTTACGTTGGGTCACACAAAATTCCCTGAAAATTTCATCAATAGAAGCATTATGCGCGACCAGTTCGCTGAACGAGGGCTTTACAAACCAGACAATGTGCGCATCAGGATGCAGTGACCGCACGTAACGGGAGATGGGTTCCGCTGCCACAATATCCCCGAAATGCTCCGTACGGATGATCGCGATCAGCTTCTGACCTTTTTTTAATTTGCCTTTGACACCTTTGAAATGTAAATAAGCCTGATAACCAAGCAGGTGCGCTTTACCAATGTGTGTGTATTTGTAATAACGATGAGTCCAGAGCGCTATAAAACTTTTTAAAGTCATTTGCTAAGTATAATCTACAATGTGCGGCAACGTCCAATCCGCCTTTACAAGCTCGCAAGATAATAAAATTGAAACAAAGAGTTGGTTACGCTGCATTCCGGGCATAACTTTACCGGGCTGCATGGCCCCGATTTTGCGGGCCAAAGTGCAGCGCGGACCTCATTTTCAATTATCCAGATTAATACAAAATACTATGAAATTCATGATTCAGGCCGGTGGAATTTTGGGTGCGCTTGCGGTTGCCCTGGGCGCATTCGGGGCACATGCATTGAAGGGAATGCTCGAAGCATCCGGCAGGAGTGAAACTTTTGAAACAGCCGTAAAATACCAGTTTTACCACGCCATAGCCATGGTTTTGGTAGGATTGCTTATGCAACGGGCAGGCACAGATGCTATCAAATTACTAGGTTGGTCGGGCAATGCATTCGCCATCGGCGTAATCATTTTTTCAGGCTCGCTTTACGCCATTTGCTTCACCGGCATCACCAAATTTGGCGCCACCGCGCCTATTGGAGGCGTGGCGTTGATAGTGGGTTGGGTGTTGCTGATTTTAGCGGCGGGGAAAATTTAATCATTCAAAATTATTTCACCCCCGCGACAAAGTAAACGGACGCTGCGCGTCGATTTTCAGGAATACAAAAAGCAGTATTGAGAATGACCAGAGTGAGGAACCGCCGTAACTGAAAAAGGGCAGCGGGATCCCGATTACGGGCATCAGCCCGATTGTCATGCCGACATTGACCATGAAGTGGAAGAAAATGATCCCGGCCACGCAATAGCCATACACCCGCGCGAAACGGCTTCGCTGTCGTTCTGCGAGCACGACAAGCCTGGCGATTAATGAAACAAAAAGCACAACAACGACTGCCGAGCCGATAAAGCCGTGCTCCTCGCCTACTGTACAGAATATAAAGTCAGTGCTTTGCTCGGGTACGAAGTCGAATTTAGTCTGCGTTCCCTGCAAAAAGCCTTTCCCCGAAAATCCGCCTGAGCCGATTGCAATCTTGGATTGGATTACGTTCCAGCCAATGCCGCGCGGATCGGAATCAGGATCCAGAAGAACCATAATACGGCCTCTCTGGTGTTTTTGAAGGACATTATTCATAAAAAAGTCCACCCCGAACACGATCCCGATCATGACAAATGCAATAATGATCGTGGCCCAAAGTCCACCCCGCCTACGCGTCATCACCGGCATCAGCCAGATTGCCAGACCTGCAATCACAATGATCACCGCTGCGATATACCACTTCACAAAAAGCAATGTAATGATCAGCAAAGCCGCCGTAACCATCCCGATAGCCGGAATAAATCCGGGCATTCCCTCACGGTAAAGCACGATGGCAAATGAAGCAAAAACGAGCATAGAGCCCGTTTCATTAGACAAAAGGATCAGAAATGCAGGCAGTGCAATGATTCCCATAATGGGATAATAATCTTTGAGCTTGCGCGTAAGGCTGATCGCCGGATCACTCAGATATTTGGAAATCGCCAGACTGATCGCCAGCTTGGAAAATTCCGCAGGTTGAAGCGAAAAAGCGCCAAATTTGATCCAGGAGCGCGATCCATTAATGTTGGACCCGGCAAACAAGACGACAATCAGCAGGAAAACAATAACCGCATATATAATGAAAGAAAAAGTCTCGTAAAATTTGTAATCAATTACCAGAATACAAATGATCAGCACGGCTGCGGTCCCGATCCACATCAGCTGCTTTCCAGCATTGTTCCCCAAATCGAACATGCTCATATTCACCTCCGGGTTGTAAACGGCCGCGTAAATGTTCACCCAGCCAATCCCCAGACAAGCGATGTAGATAAGCACCACCATCCAGTCAACATTCTTCGTTATGGGCTTATTTTCAGCCATTTTAAGTCTTTGGTTATTGTTTCTTAGGTGCAGTGACTGACTTCGTAATCGGTATTTTTTTAGCCGAATCCGCAGTGATCAGCTTTTTCTTTAACGAATCGACTGAGATCGGTTTTTTCTGTCCGGGCAGGATTACTTTGCTCATCAAGTCGGCTTTGAACATCCGTTCTTCCAGTGCTTTATTGGTAACCTTCCTGGTCAGATATTTCTCAATGATAAGGTTAGCGATCGGCGCTGCTGCCGAACCTCCTGCTCCTGCATTTTCAACAAATACAGCGATTGCGATTTTTGGGTTTTCAACCGGCGCGAAGGCTATGAAGATCGAGTGGTCATCCCCGCGTTTGTTCTGCGAAGTCCCGGTCTTACCTGCAATGGTAATCCCCTCAACACGCGACCGGCGGGCCGTTCCGCCTTCCACCGCGCCGATCATTCCTTCAATAACCGGATCAAAATTGTGGGCATCAACGCCCGTCTCATGTCTTACCAAAAATTCAGGGTTCACTTTTTTCGCATCACCAATGCCATGGATCACGTGCGGGGTATAGAAATAACCTTTGTTCGCAATGATCGCGGCCACATTGGCCATTTTTAACGGCGTGATCAGCAACTCGCCTTCGCCAATGCTCAGGGAATAAATGTTGGAGAATTTCCAGCGATATTCGCCATAGAAGCGGTCATAGTATTTTTTATTTGGCAAGTTCCCCTTGTATTCACTCGGAAGGTCAATCCCCAACCTTTGTCCAATCCCAAATTTACTGATCGCATCATGCCATGCGTCCAGCCCGACGGCCGAGGCTTTGAATGTATTTTGAATGTTGTTTTTATAAATAATTCTCCTGAAAACATTGTAAAAATACGGGTTACAAGAGTGCATAACGCCCAAGGCGACGGTTCCGGTTGCCGGGTGATTGTGGCAGCCCACCGGGCAGTTGGCATGCGTAAAACCACTTTCCGGCGTGATCACACCTTCCTGCAAACCGATCAAAGCCTGGATCAACTTGAATGTAGACCCCGGACGGTAACTCGCCATAACCGGTCTGTTGAAGAGTGGTTTATAAGGGTTTCGCGCCAGTGCAGCATAGTTTTTGGAAAAATAGCGGCTTGCCAGAATGTTCGGATCATAAGTCGGCGCGGAAACCATGGAAATGATCTGCCCCGTCTTCGGCTCAATCGCTACAACGCTACCCACTTTGTTAACCATCAGACTATCTGCATATTGCTGCACCTCCAGGTCGATTCCCGAATAGAGATTGTCGCCCGCAACGGCCATCGTGTCCAGCTCGCCGCCTTTCCACGGACCTTTGTAAACGCCGCTCACATTCTGCATCACGAACTTCGTTCCGCGTTTACCACGCAGTTCATTTTCATAAATTTTCTCGATCCCGCTCTGTCCAATGTAGTCGCTCTGGCGGTAGTAAGGCTCTTCCTGCTTTTCCAGCTGGCCTCTCGTGATCTCACTCACATAACCCAGCGTGTTCGCAAGTGTAGGCGCTGTATACGTACGCAGGGAGCTTTTAGCAAATTCAAAACCCGAATAATCGACCATAATGTCCTGAATAGAGGCAAAATCCTCTTTGGACAACTGGCGAAGAAACAAGGATGGTTTTACTCGGCTATATGCGCTTGCGGCGTTCATTAAGCTGTCAAAATCGCGGCGCTCTATGCCCAAAACCTGGCAAAAACGCAGCGTATCGTCGACTCTCGCCTTGTAAGGCGTGACCAATAAATCATAAACGGGCGTGTTATAAACGATGAGCTTTCCTGTGCGATCGTAAATCTGGCCCCGGAAGGGAATTTCGATAACGCGCTTAATGGAGTTGCTGGACGATTCGATGGAATAACTTTCGTCCAGAACCTGCAAGTAGAAAAGTCGAAATAAGTAGATGAGACCTACTAACGCAAAAAAACCAATGATGACAAAGCGACGACTTTCAAGCATTCTGCACTAAAATTCCTGTTCTCAATTTTCACACGAAGTTCGTCATATCGCAAGACTTATCAAAGCCCGTTTTCGGGATTCACGCACTAAAAACTTGATTTTAAAAAGAATAAATCGCCTATTCCCCTTTCGCCTCCACCATCACCACACTTTCCTTATCAATCACCACGGCGCCCTCCGGCAAGCCCTTTGGTTTACGCACAAATTTCTTGGGCGTGTAGATCACCGGGCACAGCGAATCGTTCTTTCTTTTGGAATAAAAAGCCGCTAATTCGGCTGCCCGCTCGATTACTAATGCCGGAAAATTGCGTCCAGGCTGGTTTTTGACGACCACATGCGAGCCGGTAACGTCCTTAGCATGCAGCCAAAGGTCGTCTTTGGAAGCAAATTGTTTGGTCAACACATCATTGTTCTTCGCATTGCGGCCGATCAGGATGGTGTAACCCATGAATTCCACTTTTTTAAAAAGATCCGTGGCCGTTGCAACGGCTTTTGTCTGGTCGAGGCCATGGGTTTTAATGTAACCCCGCAGTTCCCGCAAGGACTCGATTGCTTCAATTGCAGTTAAATGTCTGGCCAGATTCTGACGCTCCGTTTCCCTGGCGGCGAGGCTGTCGTTCAGTCTGCCTAATTCTATTTTCTCATTTTTAGCCTTTCTGTAATAACCTTCTGCGTTTTTCTGGGCGGTAAGATCCTTTTTGAGCTTAATAGTGATGGGCTGGTCGCGGTAGAAATCGAAGAGTTCTATTTTTTCGGTGCGCTCGGGAATGGCGTGGAGATTGGCCATGATAATGTTACCAATCTCATCATTCTTGGTGGCTTCTTCCAGCTCGACGAGTTTTTTAAATGTATTTTCTAAATAATTATCCGTCTGCGAAAGCCTTTTTTTCAGCATGCGAATGATGTCCGCCTTTTCCTTCTCAATACCGCTTAGCCGGATATAGGCCAGATAAAAACCATTCAGCGCCTCAATAGGATCATTATATTCGGAAACAATGTCGCCAGCGGGCAAAAGTGAAAGCGTCGGAACGAGCTCGATTTTAGTTAAATAATAAGGCGGCGCATTCAGTTTCGTTAGTGTCTGCTGAATAATGTTCCACTTCTCTGCGGCATCATTTATACCACTTATTTTTTCTGTCAAATAAGCATTTACCAGCTTTCCGAATGTTGGAAATAAGGTTTCGAAACGCTCATTATTCTGGATAAATGCTTCGTAAGTCTGGTCAATGTCGCGGTTGAGTGATTCGGATGTGATCGATTTATCCGCCGGAAGTTTGTTATTAAAAAGCTGTGTGGCAGCGCCTGCTTCATTCAACGCAATCAGATTAGACCGGTTACCGAAAAGCTTGAAGACCAGCTTTTTACCATCCTGAAAACTAATCTGAATTGCGCGTTCATTTAAATAAACCTGAACAAGATCTACTTTTTGATTTTGAAAATCAGTGAAAAGATTAACGCTATTTCGGCGTGCCCGATCGAAACTATCCGGGAAGCTCAGGCAAGCGAAATTGGATCTTAATGTGGCTTTGATAAAAAATGGGGCAACCAGATTTTCGTCGCTCACGGAAGAGTCGAACACGAGGATAATTTCGTCTTTTTCCTGACTGAAAGCTTCAATAAAGGTTTTTCCGGCCAGTTGCTGATGCAAGGCCGGGGCAAGCTGTTTTAAGAAATAATAATTCTGGTGCACGTCATTTCGGATAATTCAGCGCAAAAGTAGGCACTTTTAACATAACCCGGTTACGCTGGCCAATCGCCGCTCCTCTTCCTGAACCGCATCGAGGAAACCATTTTTCGACAGCCATGCATCATTATAGTAAGTGTCCTGGTAACGCTCACCCGAGTCGCAGATCAGCGTGACGATCGAACCTTTCAAATCCTGCTCCTTCATTTCCTGCGCCAGTTGCAGCGCGCCCCAGAAATTCGTCCCCGTGGAACCGCCTACCCTTCTGTTCAAGAGTTTGGACAATGTTTTCATCGCCGCAAAACTCGCCGCATCCGGCACGCGGATCATATGGTCCACCACGGTTGCAATAAAAGAAGGCTCCACCCTCGGCCGGCCAATGCCCTCAATCCGTGATCCAAAATCGCTGCAAACGCCCGGATCATTGGTTTGCCAGCAATCGTAAAAAACTGAATTTTCCGGGTCCACCACACAAATCCGGCTCGCATAACGCTCGTAACGCACATAACGGCCCAATGTCGCCGAAGTCCCGCCAGTTCCCGCGCCTACAACGATCCAGGTCGGGACCGGGTGCGCTTCAAACTGCATTTGCCGGAAAATCGATTCCGCAATGTTGTTGTTCCCCCGCCAGTCGGTTGCCCGTTCCGCATAAGTGAATTGGTCCATAAAATGACCATTATTTTCCTCTGCAACGCGCCTGGAAACGTCATAAACCTCGGCAGGATGGTTTACAAAATGACACTTCCCGCCATAAAATTCAATCGCCTGCACCTTGTCCTGGCTTGTCGTTTTAGGCATTACTGCAATGAATGGCAAACCCAGTAACCGCGCAAAATAGGCTTCCGAAACCGCAGTAGAGCCACTCGATGCCTCCACAACCGTCGTCCCCTCATGAATCCAGCCATTACAAAGCCCATACAAAAACAGCGACCGCGACAACCGGTGCTTCAAGCTCCCCGAAGGATGCGTCGATTCGTCCTTAAAATAAAAATCAACCCCTTCAAAAGCAGGCAATTGCAAAGGAATCAAATGCGTATCCGCCGACCGCTGATAATCCGCCTCAATCTTGGTAATGGCAGCGGTTACCCAGTTAGTAGCAGGCGGGAGTGTGTTTGTTGGATGCACGGCAAATGTTTTAATGAATTGGCAAATAAAAACATTAATTATCGGAAACGGCAAACGAGCTTCGCACGTGCCTGATTTGATATACCCCCAAAAAAAAGAGAAGCTTCCCAAACCCGGGAAGCTTCTGCAATATTACCACTACACTTGAAATCTTAATGTACAGATGATGGATCAACCTTGGTTTTGCCGCTTTTGGTCCAGAGTACGAAGGGGACGCAGATGAGGAACATGAGTCCCAGATAAAGGAACACGTCCATGTAGGACATCACCTGCGCCTGTTTTGTGACCGTATAGTCCAGGATCTTGTAACCGCTTTTCAGGGCCACATCCGCAGGCATTCCTTTGGCCATAAATGATTGCTGCAAACCTTCGACACGCTGCATGACAGACGGATTATTGATGTCCAGCTTGCTCACAAGGTCATTACGGTGCAGCATATTCTGGCGGGCCAGGTAAGTTGTGATCACCGCCACGCCGAACGAACCGCCCAGCTGCCGCATCATTCCTGTAAATGCGGCTCCTTCACCGATTTCCCTGCCTTTTAATGTTGATAACGCTAATGTTGTGATCGGGACAAATAACAATCCTAAGCCAATTCCACGCACGATCAGCATGTTGAAGAACGCATCTTTTCCGGTGTCAGGCGTAAGGATGAGGTAACCCCAGTAACTGTATATAAAGAAGAAGACCATCCCGGCCGAAACCAGATATTGCTGCTTCACCCCACGCTGAATGAGCTGACCCACAATGGGCATCATCATGGCCGTAACAATCGCCGCGGGCACCATCAGCATCCCCGATTGCGTCGCCGTCCAGCCTAATGTGGCCTGCGTGTACAAAGGAATGATGAAAGTTGAACCATATAATCCGAACCCAAGGATGAAGGATAAAATGGTCCCGACGCGCAGGTTTCCATTCGCTAAAACGCGGAGGTTAACGATCGGATTTTTATAAGTCCATTCTCGCCAGATGAAGAAAAAGAAGCCAAAAACAGAGGTTACCGTTAACAGAATAATGATTTCGTCATTGAACCAGTCTTCTTCCTGCCCTTTTTCCAACACATATTGGAGCGAACCTACGGCAACGGCCAGCAGCACTATGCCCCAGTAATCGATTTCATTCGCTGCTTTCTTTTGCGAAAACCTTGGACTTCTAACAAATTGCAAAGTCAGCATGGCGGCAATGATGCCGAGCGGAATGTTGATGTAAAAAATGTACGGCCAGCTGTAATGATCCACAATGTAACCTCCTAGCGGCGGGCCCAATGTTGGACCCACGATTACACCCAGACCGTAAATGGCCTGCGCAATCCCGCGCTTTTCGGGTGGGTAACTTTCGGTAATCAAAGTTTGTGCGGTTACGAGCAATGCGCCGCCGCCCAAGCCTTGTATTAATCTGAAAAACACAAGTTCCCAGATGTTGTTCGCATTGCCGCAAAGAAAGGAGGCAACCGTAAAAATAATGATCGAAGCGGCAAAGTAATTGCGGCGGCCAAACTGCTGCGAAAGCCAGCTGGTCATGGGCACAATGATCACATTACCAATGGCATAAGCCGTAATAACCCAGCTCACTTCGGATAATGTACCGCCCAGGTTTCCCCGCATGTCGTTGAGCGCCACATTGACAATGGTGGTGTCAACGATTTCGAGCAACGCGCACAGTACAGCTGTTATCGTAATGATGACCCTGCGGAAACCATATTCGACGAGTGATTCCTGTAATTCCATTTAATTTGGGTTTAAGGTCAGTGTGCTGATCCTTAGTTCAATTCCACATCCACGAACACGTTCATGCCCGGTCTTAATTCTGCTATGCGCTGGTCGTTTGGCTGGGTAAATTCAATTCTTACCGGCAGACGCTGCACCACTTTTACAAAGTTTCCACTTGCATTATCAGGAGGAAGCAAAGCGAATCTTGCGCCTGTTGCTGGCGAGAATGAAGCCACTTTTGCTTCAAATTCATGATCCGGATAAGCATCCACATGGATTTTCACGTGTTGTCCCAATTTCATTTTGGTCAACTGCGTCTCTTTGAAATTCGCAACAACCCAGGGCTCCGTAGTGGAGATAATGCTGAACAGCGACTGACCGGCCTGTAAAAACTGGCCCACCTGCGCATTCACTTTCGAAACGCGGCCATCTGTCGGCGCCGTAATGACTGTGTAAGAAAGGTTTAGCTCTGCATTGGCAATTTCTGCCTGGCGTGCCTTAATGTTTGCATTGGCAACATTGGTTTGCACGGAAGTTGCCCGAGTCTGGCTGCCTGCTGCTTTTGCCTGGCGTTCCGCTGCGTTTTTCTGCGCCACCAAAACAGCCAGCTGACGCTCTGCTTTTTGTTTCGTTGCAGAAGCCTGCTCATATTCCTGCTGCGTGATCGAATGGTCTTTGATCAGGTTTTCGTAACGCGCAAAATCCTGATTTGCCCGCCATACATTCACTTTCGCTTCTTCAATCTGCGCTTCTACAATCGACACATTCGCCTGATACGTGATGCCGCTTGCCTGCGATGCATTCGTGGTTGCATTGGCTACGACCAAACTTCCCTGCGATCCCGCCAGTCCGGCTTTTGCCTGTTCCAGCTTGATCAGCTGATCGCGGTTGTCAAGCACGATTAATGTGTCGCCTTTTTTAACAGTTTGGTTGTCCTTTACTTTAATTTCTGTTACATAACCTGATATCCTGGGAATTACAGGGCTAATGTTGGCGTCGATCTGCGCGTCATCTGTTTCTTCGTGATGCAATCCGTGGTTGTATTTGTTAAAACCCCACGTTCCGCCGATCGCAATCAGCACGCAAAGAATGATCACGAATGTGTAGCTTTTCTTTTTTGGAGCTTCCTCTGTTTCCAATGTATTTTGTCTGGTTTCCATTTTAATTATGAATGACTGAATGAGTGAATGACTGAATATTGTAATCAGTCTCCGATTTATAGTTAGTTAATTACTCCGGCTGATTGTTCTAGTTTTTTGTAGGCTACGATAGCGTCGGCCTTGGCGGCTTCGTAGTTGATGCGGGATTGCACCTGGGCCACGTCTGCATCGAGTAATTCTGTGGTGGTTACCAGGCTGTTATCGTATTTATTTTTAGTAATCCGGTAATTTTCATTGGCTTGCTCCACCGCCTTGGCGTACACATCGATTTTTCTTTTGCTCAAAACATAATTGTAATAAGCCGTGTTGACTTCCAGGTGAATGCGGTCCAGGAGGATCTGCTCATTCGTTTTCAGCTGATAAACTCTCGTTTTGGCCTGCTCCATTTTTGCACCCGATTTCCAAAGCGATCCAATGTCATAACGTACGCCAATCCCCGCATTCATCGCATTTGGGATCGTGGCGACACCTGGAATGCTGAGCGCCACATAACCGGCGGTTAAGGCCACATTGGGATAAAAATCCGCCCTAACAACCTTAATATCCGAGTTTGCTGCCTTCTGACGGATGCCATTTGCGGCAATATCTTTGCGGTGAGAAATGGCCGTTTGCTCCCACTCCGTCGCGATGCCTTCCTCCTTCAATGTGATAAAGCTGGCCGAATCCGCTGCAAGCACCGTGTTTTCAGGCATGCCCAGCAGGAGGTTCATATTAATGGTCGTTACTTTCAGATCGTTTTCAGCGTCCAGCAAGGCAAGCTCAATGTTCGATTCCTGTAATTTCGCTTTCATCAAATCGTTTCTGGCGAGCATTCCGTTTTTTTCACGGTTTGTAAATTCCGCTACGCGCTCACGTTCCCGCAACAGGTTCTCTGCAACCAGATCCACCGATTTTTTTGCTTTGTACAAATTGCTATACGCTGCCACGGTGTTCTGGATCACGGCATCCCGGTCGTTTTCGGCGTCCAGCTTAGCTGCTTGTTCCAGGTAATGTGCTGATTCCAAGCCATATTTAAATCGGAAACCTGAAAAAATCGGAAGAGATGCGCTCGCCATTCCGTACATTACCTGGTGCACTTCGGGAGAACTTGTTTGCGTGCTGTCGTTCCCGTTCCTGGGTAGTTTGAGGTTAATGTTCGGAGAATTCAATCTCAGGTAAGATCCCGAAACGCTCAGACTAGGCAACTGATTCTCCCGGATCTGCTTAATACTCAGACCGGCAAGGTCCACGTTGGTCTGACTTAGTTTGAGCTGTTTGCTGTTTTGTAAACTCATTTCAATCGCTTCTTCCAGCGTCAACTTGCGCTGTTCCTGGGCGAACGAATGAGCGGTTGCGGCGAGCCAGAACACGCTGGCGATCGCAAAAACCATTCTTTTAGTCCTGGTTGTGGTGTTCATTAGTTACTGTTGATTTAAATAAACTTTTTAAGTGCTGGCTTAACTTTCTTCTCAGATGCGTCTGAAATTCAGCCTCTTCCATGTCTTCCAGACCATTGATACGCTTGTAAAATTCTTGTGTGGCGATTGCGTAATTGATCGTCCCATATAATGTTGTGGTCATCAGGCTGAGGTCAATGTTCTTGCGAAATGCGCCCTGGGCTTGTCCTTCCTCGATCAGCTTCTGCATCAATTGAATATTGCGCATTTTTAAAGTCCTGATATGCTCCGAAATGGTGGGCGTGCGTTCCGAGGAAAGCTGCTCGCGCATCATAATGTTGTGAAAGCATTGGTTTCCCATCAGGCGGTCAATAGCACTGTCTATCAGGATGTTGATTTTCTGAATGGGGATTAGATCTTCGTTACTCAGCAAGGTTTCCATCCGCGAGCGGGACTCACCCATCCGCATTGCAAAAAGTGCCTCGATCAGTTTTTCCTTGGATCCGAAATAATAGGAGATCATCGACACATTCACATTGGCCTCCTGCGCGATGTCCCGCACCGAAGTTCCCGCAAACCCTTTGTCGGCGAACAGGCGTTCAGCGACTTCTATAATTTGTATTTGCTTTGTGTTATATTCCATTTAAATGACTCATTAACAGTTGTTAGTATTAGCTATCCGATAATGATGATGCAAATTTACGCTGGCTCAAAACAAAAATCAAACGCTTGTTTGATTTTACTAAACAAACGTTTGATTAGTAAAATGAAATGTTGCTTTAATACCATTAAAATTTTTTTAATCTCGGGGAAAAGCCGGTTGCAACGAAATTGATGGGAACATTGTCCTATTTTTAAGGCAAACGGGCACATGAAAACATCCGTTTGTTCCGCAGGCCTGCGTTTTGGCAAAACTCCTCGTTCCATGAAAATACTTTTTACCAAAAACCTTGGGCTGATCCTTCTTTTTCTGGCAGCTTGTAATGTAGCCTTGGCTCAGCAAAGTCTTCCAGTCTGTGGCACAAATGATTCATTATCAGCATCCCGGCTTCAAAAATTCGCTCGCGTAAAAGACCTCACCCGCGCCAGAACGGCCAATGAGCAAAAACTGGAATACAGGCTCGCCCTCGACATTAATTATAAAACATATATGCTCTACGACGGAGATAAGACCCTGATTACAAGGCGCGCCGTCGAATTCATCAATCGTGCCTCCGCTATTTTCGAGCGGGATATTAATGTGAAACTGACCATCACGTCAATCCTGATCTGGGACAAACCCGAGCCGTATGCCCTGGATGAGGATTTTCAGTATTATGGCAATGTTCAGAATTACTGGGCATCCAACCGAAATGACGAGAGGGACGCAGTGGTGAGCCTTTCGAGCCGGGATGGCTGGTTTTATGGCGGCTATCGCATGTGTTCTTCCAATTTTCCAAGGCCCGAAATGCCTGACCTTGCCGTAGACCTACTTTGTCATGAGCTTGGGCACACATTAGGCTCTCCGCATACGCATAACTGCTCGTGGCCAGGAGGCCCGATCGACCGCTGTACGACTTTGGAAGGTTCGAATTCGGAGTGCGAAGAAGGCTATCAGGAATCTGTCAATGGTTCTCTGATGTCCTATTGCCGGTCTGTTTTGCGTTTTCACCCTTTGTGCCAGAACCTGATGCGGAATTATGCCGAGGGCAATATGGATGGGAATTTCAGACTAAATGCCATTCAGGCAAACCCGAACGCGCCGGATTCATTGATCGTTTGTGAGGATGACGCTCAAAACGCCTCAAATACGCCTTCATTTCGCTGGAAAACGCCTTTTGGTGTAGACCAATATCGCTTCCAGATTGCCAGCGATGCTGCTTTCACCAACATTGTGGAGGACACATTGATTGCCCAGTCACATTTCACATCTGCCGGGCAAGGCGAAGGATCCTATTTTGCGCGCGTAGGCACCGGGCAGATTCCAAAGGCTGTATTATGGTCGCCTACGCTGTCATTTTCTATCTCGTCATTTAACCAAAAATCTGCTTCACCGCTGTTAATGAATGCTTTATGGAGAAATGATGGATTATTTTCCGGGCGTTTACAGCAATACGAGGGCATCGAATCCTATCAGATTGAAGTGATTGATAAGAACCAGAGTTATCGTGTTATCTATCATGATTTCCTCGTTACCAGCCAAAAAATTCAGCATTTCAACATTATACTCAGGCCCAAAGGCTCCGAACGATATGCCGTTCGGCTTCGGGTGAAAAAGAACAATGTATTCAGCCAATGGACTGATGCCCAGTATTTCTTCCCACCATGGAACACCACGTTGTTGCCCGCTACAAATCTTTCCAATGCTGCCGCCAAGCCCATTATCGCGGTTTCGACGCTCATCTCATCCATGCACACCGGGTTTTGGCAGAGCATTGAGATTGCCAGTGACGCTGCATTCAAAAATGTTATTTTCAAAGATTCCATTGCGCTCAGCGAAATGAATGGTGCTTTCGCTAACAAGGGTGTTTTTCAACCCGGTTTACAGGAAAACCAGGCTTATTTTGGTCGGACCAGAGCGCAGTATATGCCTGGTATTTTCACTGCCTGGAAAAATTTCGAAATAAAAACCAATTGGGATGATTCGCGATTTGAATTCCTGGGCGTAGTTTCCAAAAACCTGCTTTCTACTTCAAATGGATATGGCGTGCTGAAAAACCGTTTTTATAATGCCGGTGACAAACTGTACGTCTACGAATTCAGCAACGGCTTTTATACAACGAAAGACCTCAAAACCTGGCAAGCCAGCACCATAGCAACGACAAAAGGCAAGAGCCCTAACACCATCCATTTTTTCGGCGCCAGATGGGACGACGTTTTCGCGATGAGCTTCAATGCGTTGCTCAAACGCAAGGTCGACGGAACATATGACAGAAGTTTTGCCAACGAAAAGTTTTTCTCGGACGAATTAGCGCCGCTTGTGATCACCGCTTCAACGGGTGTATTTTTCAAAACATTTGACCGCGGCGTCGGGCGGTTCCTGAATGGCGAATGGACATTTTACGGCCAGGATGTCCTTGGCAGCAATCACGTGATTTGCGTTGCAGCGGATGCCGCGGATAATGCATGGGCAGTAATGGAGGGTGGCCTGGTCTATTCATTTAAAGATAATCATTGGGCTCCGCAGCCTCATTTGAATGGTTATCCAGGCATTGCAGGCATTGCTTTTGACAGCCAGCAGAATCTTTTTGCCTATGGTGAATGGGGTGTTTCGAAACTGAGAAAAAATTCCGAAACCTGGGAGCCGCTCTTCTCATTGCCAGGTTACATGATCCGAAAAATCATTTTTGACAAAAACAATCAAATGTGGGCGGCTGCTTACGGTTATCCCGATCAGAATTACGAGCCGCATGCATTGATTAGGTATAAAGACCAAAAAACAACCGCTTATGCCGATGGCCTGAATATACTAAAAGAGCCGTTTGACATTACTATTTTCAATGATAAGCTGTTGATTCTCACAACCGGAGGCGAAATCCACTCGTTTCAGGAAAACGAGTTCCAGCGCTTCCAGCCCAAAGCATCCTACAATGCCGGCGAAGAAATAACCGTGACGCTGACCACAAACACGACTTTTGGAAAAAATAACGAAACCACCTTTGTCCTGCGCAACACCGCCAACAACGCAATCACAAAAATTACCGGCGTGAACATGACGGGCAGGGCTTACACCCTAACGATTCCAGCAGACATTATGGGCGGCACTTACCAGCTGAGAACCGCAACCACAGAACCGGAAGTGACTAGCAATGAAAGTGTTGCATTCAAAATCATGGCATCTCCCAATGCTAACAGGCCTGATGAAGTTACTTTGATGCAGAATGTTCCTAACCCAGCCGGTGCGAGCACGGACATTGCTTTTTTCCTCCCCGCTGATGAACAGATGACATTGACCTTATATAATGTTAAAGGACAAAGGATCAAATTATTAGCAGACGGCAAATTTCCTGCGGGCTGGCACATTGCGAAGCTTGACGGGCCGTTGCTTCCATCGGGGATTTACATTTATCAGCTCAAAGCCGGCAATGTGACGAAAACACTGAGAATGGTACGCTGAGGTTATTTAACGCGCTGCGGATTCTCGCTTACAAACGCGCCCCAGCCGCCTTTTTTAGATTTTTTGGAAGAGCCGGCTGAAACAGAAGCAGGTGAATTGGCGTGATATTGGTGGCAAATGGCAATCGCGATTCCGTCGGTGGCGTCCATAAATTCGCGGCTCAGTTCCATGTTCAGGATTTTTTCCAGCATATAGGCAACCTGCTCCTTGGAAGCGCTTCCGCTGCCTGTCACCGACTGTTTAACCTTTTTAGGCGAATATTCGACGATCGGAATGTCCCTGGCGAGGGCGGCGGCCATCGCCACGCCTTGCGCGCGGCCAAGTTTGAGCATGGATTGCGGATTTTTGCCGTAAAATGGATCTTCAATCGCCATTTCGTCGGGCAGATATTCCTCGATGAGCTGGGTGATGCGCTCAAAGATTTTCTTTAACTTCAACTCGTGCGTAGTATATTTGCTCAGATGAATCACACCATATTGAACCAAAGTAATGTGCTGGCCTTTCACCGAAATCACCCCGTAACCCATCACCTGGGTGCCGGGATCGACTCCAATAATCACTTTTTCGGTAGCGTCGGTTTGCTGCATTTTAATCATGGTGCAAGATAAGGAACTCTCCCCTGCCAAAGAAAAAAGAAACCTGCAAAACCTCCTCTGGCTGGGCAAGCTCATCATCACGCTCCTGATCCTGAGTTACATCTATAAAACATTCCGGAATGAGCAAAAAGGCATCGGCGACGTCGGCGCTGTTTTTCATGATATCCTTGTGGTTGATCATTTCCCGATCTTGTTTATTATGCTGCTGCTGGTGCCCGTCAACTGGGCGCTTGAAAGTTTGAAATGGCAGCAACTGGCAAAAAAAGTGGTTGATATCAGCTTCCGGGACGCATTTCGGGGCACATTAACCGGCCTTGCATTTGGCGTTGCGGCCCCGGCGCAGCTTGGCGACACCATCGGGCGCGTGGCTGCATTGAAGTCGGACCGGCGGCTGGAAGCGATTGGAGCAGCGATTGTTTCCAATGGCATTCAGTTTTACATTTCCGTGGTGGCCGGTGCGGTGGGCTGGTTTCATTTGCAGGAAAAAATAGGGCTTTCTCTGCAAAGCAAACAGGTGATTAATGTAGTCCTTGCCGTGGTGATTATTTCCGGGATTTTGGTTATACAGTTCCGCAAACCACTCACCGACTGGCATCCTAGGCGCAAAGTTTTCCAGAAAATGCACACTTATCTTCGCATTATCGGCAATTACGCTGCATGGGATATTGGTGTTTCTACGTTATATGGGTCGCTGCGTTACGCCGTGTTCCTGAGCCAGTTCGTCCTGGCGCTATCCCTTTTCAACTTTCCCGTTCCTGCGCTTGAACTCGCCTCTGCGGTTTCGTTGATTTTTCTGGCCAAAACGCTGATCCCGGCTATCAATGTGCTGGGTGATCTTGGGCTGAGGGAATTCACTGCTTTGCTGGTTTTTAAACAATATCATTTGCCTGCGGACGAGATTATCGCGGCAACTTTTTTGGTCTGGATACTCAATGTGCTCGGACCGATCCTGATCGGGATTTTCCTGATCTGGAAATATAAATGGAGTAAGATGAAATTTTCCGGCTCCAATAACTAATTCAATGACAACCCATTATATAACTTCCTGGCTGATTCCCCTACTCTGGCTCGTCATTTTGAGTTACTCGGTCTTTACATTCATTCTTACCTTTTTCTGGAATCGGATCAAGCCATCGGGTGTTTTTAAGTTTGATAAACGGATCTTCATCACGGTCATTGTCCCGGTGCGGAATGAGGAGGATAACATTGGTTTGCTGCTCAATGATCTGGATAAGCAACATTTCCCGCATGAGCAATTCGAAGTACTCATCATGGACGACAACTCCACCGACCGCACTGCGGCGATCGTCCAGGCGCTTGCTGCCAAATCGCAGGTAAACCTTCATCTGATCACGCTGCCCGACACGGCTACGACCTCTCCCAAAAAGCGGTCGATTGAAACGGCCATATCACGTGCAAAAGGCAACTTAATCGTCACCACCGACGGCGATTGCCGCGTAGAATCGGGATGGTTACAGTCTATTGCAGCCTGTTATGCGGCCACAAATGCTAAGTTAATCAGCGCACCGGTCACCTTTTCTGAGGAAACAACGCTTACCGATCATTTACAGACTGTGGAATTCGCAAGCCTTATCGGCAGCGGCGCGAGTGCCATTGCGGCTGGCTATCCTTCCTTATGCAACGGGGCGAACCTTGCTTACGAAAAGAATGCGTTTATTGAAGTCGATGGATTTGAAGGCGTGCGGCACATTGCTTCGGGTGACGATGAATTTTTGATGCACAAAATCGCAGCCAAGTATCCGAAAGGGGTTCATTTCTTAAAAGATCCGAGGGCGACTGTGACGACGAAGGCGCATGATAACTGGCAGGCTTTCTTCCGGCAGCGGAAGCGCTGGGCGAGTAAGTGGAAACATTATCAAAGCAAAACACCGCTGTTGCTGGCGATCTACATTTTCGCTTGTAATTTTTCGCTGATCGTAAGCGGATTGCTTTTTGCGTTCGGGCTGGTGGATGGCTACTTTTTTCTAAGCCTGTTATCTGCCAAATGCTTGCCGGAGTGGCTTTTTCTCGGCTCTGTTTTGACTTTCCTTAAAAAGCAGAAATCGATTCTCTACATTCCGATCACACAGATTATCTATCCTTTTTATGTGTGCTTTTTCGGGCTGGCAGCGCAGAAGCCCGCGTATGAGTGGAAAGGGAGGAAGTTGGTTTGAATAAAAAATATCACTTTTAGAGTGGCATTTGGCGAGGTATAATGGAGCTGGAAAGGCAACATACGCAAGCAATGCAATTTTATAAGGAAGTATTACATTCAAATTTTTAATGACGTAACGTCTTGCAGAAAGTATTTGTCGATTACTTTCAGTGTAATCGATTGAGGTGCTACGGCCATGGCCATATTTCTTAGGAAAACGGCCACGCTATTTTCCCATTGCCCCATTTTTCCTAACATCAGGCTGTCGTCAACAATTGATTTCGCACGCGGAAACTGGATCGATTCATATAGTTGAAATGCTGTGTCTGTAATACCATATTTTCTCATGATCTCGCCTAATAAGTAAGCACCTTCAATAGCAAGACACCCGCCTTGCCCCAGATTGGGCGTAGTCGGGTGTGCTGCGTCGCCTATTAATGTGCAATTTCCCCTGGTCCAACCCCTGACGGGAATCCTGTCCGACAGGCTATCCTTAACGATGTAGTCACTTTTGGCAATCAACTCTGAAATGGGATGGTGCCAGTAACCAAAGAGCCTTTGTAACTTTGGCTTGGTTCCTTCGGGCTCATCATCGGCCATGAATTTTTCGTTCAATGTAGCCCACCAGCCGTATCGCCCGTCCGGGAGTGGGACGATGCCTACCCGTTTACCTTTTCCATAACTTTCGCTCGCGTAATGAATTTCGGAGTTGGACGCTGCAATGCCGCGCCACATATTATAACCCCGAAAAACCGGCTTCCCATCATTCATAATGCCCTGCCTCACAACAGAATTGATCCCATCGGCTCCTATCAGTGCGTCGAACATTCTGGAGTCACCATTATTAAAAGTGAGTTTCACTTTTCCATCACCCGTGCTTTCAAACGATTCCAATGTATGATTGGGATAAAATGTCGCTTCCGCATGTTTGAGCAGGATTGCGTAAAGA
The DNA here is from genome assembly GCF_023821985.2 of Dyadobacter chenhuakuii. Taxonomy (NCBI): domain Bacteria; kingdom Pseudomonadati; phylum Bacteroidota; class Cytophagia; order Cytophagales; family Spirosomataceae; genus Dyadobacter; species Dyadobacter chenhuakuii. Next base: position 2,295,878 of record NZ_CP098805.1, read on the forward strand.
TCTGTGCGAAGCATTCCGAGGGCTGGAAGCTGATAACGCGGCTCGGTCTGGGCGAGAATTCTCCCATCATCTGTTTTCATAAAAATCCTGGTGATTGCACTGCCTATTCCCACGACTTCCGGCAACAATCCAAGCTGCTTCAATACCCGTAATGCGTTGGGGAATAAACTGATTGCCACGCCGATCTCACTAAACTCCGGATTTTTTTCAAATATATGGCACTTAAAACGTGAACCTTTCAGGCAAATAGCCAGGGTTAAACCTGCAATTCCGCCACCGATGATCGCAATGTCCTTTGTGTGCATGGGGTTTGGGCTGTTAGTTTCTTAATTTTTTATGATCTTCTCCGACTGCACAGTGCCATCATTCCTCGTAATGCTGATGATGTAAACGCCGGAAGGATATTTCTTAAAATCAATCTCCTTCCCGGCCATATCCCGCAGTTGCGCGTAGTTAAACTCTGCTACTTTGGCGCCTGACACATTTATAATTTTAAGATTTTCCAATGAAGGCCAATCCCTAGCTTTAATCGAAAGCCTGTCTACAACCGGGTTCGGATGAAACGTAAGGCCCCCCTCACCACCATAGTGAACGTTACGCATGCGGCTATACGCATAAGTCCCATCCTGATCCACCATTTTCAGCCGGTAAAGGTTATCGCCTTTCACAGGGCTGCTGTGCTCAAATGCATAAGTCCTTGTCGCATTGCTCTCTCCCCCAGCCTTCACCCGACCGATCTCGCTCCAATACTTACCATTAATGCTGTGCTGGATTTCGAAATGGTCGCTATTTGTTTCCTCGGAAGTACTCCAAGTTACCGAAACTACTAGTTCATCTGTTAGCATACATTTAAAATCAATAAGTTTAACAGGTAACGCCGATATCGCTTCCGGCGTCAAACTTCCCAGAACCCAAGTGACGCTCACTCCGCCGCCGGCAGAAGTGTTGGACGCACCATAGATGCCGGAGGGGGAAATAGATTGGGCGCTCGCCATTACTCCTGACAAGCATACCCCTGATAACATTAAAAGTCTCTTCATTTTGCAGCAGATTTTGTTGTCCTGGAATTTGCTCCGCTATTAATACTCGCTTCCAGCAACTCCAACCGCTTACCCATCTCCCGCATGCCTTCCAACTCCTTACGCAAAACTGCAATCTCATCCGTCTTACTTTTCAATTCCTTCACCGACTCAATAAGGTGAGGAACCAAACCAATGTAGTTAACCGATTTAAAACCGTCCTTATTCGTCGAAACCAATTCAGGAAAAACCTGCTCCACTTCCTGAGCAATCAAACCAGTTTGCAGCGTCTGGTCCTTTGTTTTGTCTTCCCAGTTGTAATGGTAACCTTGCAAGCTATTTACTTTTCCGAGGCTGCTTTTGAATGGTTGAATTTTTGTTTTTAGGCGGCGGTCGGAGGTTTGGATTAGGTTGCCGTTTAGATAGCCATTTCCTTGGTCATTTACCCAGAATCGCCAGCCTTTAAGAAAAAACCCAATTTGCTGGTCATTAACCATTCCAACGAAACCGTCAGGATTTCCATTTTGACTATCAAAATAAATTCCTGCGGATTCGAAATTATATCGGATCCTCATTCTTCCCCCAAGATCTAATTGATAATTTGGATTAGTAACACTTGTTCCAATTCCTACTTTGCTGTTTCTAAGTATTGTTAGCGCGTTAATACGAGTAGAATTGGATATCCCAATACCTAACTGAAAAATTCGATCTGTTTGCGATTCACTAGTGGGATTTGGATTATCATTAACTGTGTTCCAGCTACCAAGGGCAACGCCATTCTTTGCCTTTGCAACCGTACCCTCACCCAATGCAGTTGAAGCGAAACCTGAGGCCTCGGACTTACTTCCAGCTGCAAGAGAGGCTTCCCCACTTGCTATCGACAAATTGCCTAAGGCTGATGAAAACTTTCCCTCGGCGAGTGAGTTACTTCCGCCAGCAAATGAAAATTCCCCGATCTTCGAATCATCCCAAACGCCGGTATTTTCGAAGCCAACTCTGAAAGCAGCTTTTCTGGGATACCAAATAAATTTCGAGTTTCCAGGAATAACCGGAAGTACAGAACCTTGACCAACAGTTCCAGTCATAAAGACAGGATCATCATTTTTCAACCGATCTGCCTCCGTAGCATGTAGGGCATAAGGAACGCTCAGCAGTTGCGTCGTGCCTATATCGACAAAATTGCTTCCGGAAGTAGGATCAATCTCTACCTTTAAATAGTATTCGGCTTTCCCCCAATTGATAGTGGTTAGATTCATGCCCGCGCTTCCTACAGACACATTGAATATTCCATTGGAACCAGTAACCGGCGTGTGCTCTTCTTCGAAATAGACATTTGAGTTTGGCGCTGTTTCGTAGATAGTAAGTCGAAGTCTTACAAGCTGATTCGCAACAATCTTACCAGCCGCGTCCCGCGCCACTCCTTGGAAGCTGAACTGCTGCGGTGCCTGAGCGTTGCAAAGCAGCGAACATAGCAATAGTAAAGCCACGGCAATCGGTCTTAAATAATTCGGAAAGACTTTTACCGCCCGCATGTGTAAGTGTAGAGTCCTGTTTCTCATAGTTTAATCTGTTTTTTTAGTATAATGAATGTGCATGCCTTGGGGCGATGCCCTTATTTGAGCCTAATGTTCTGTATTAATCCGCAGAGATGAAAAATCCAATGAGCAAGAGGTGAGATTGAGTTATCTAAGGGTGAGATTTACGCTCAGCGGAAAGCGTATTAATTTTCATTCTCCGGATCGTCTGGAAGCACCCGTGTTTGGTCGTAAACATGGTTTTTATCCCGGCCACTATATTGCCCCGTCGCTTTGAAAGAGCCGGGGTCGGCACCTGGAACAGTATATCCCCGATAGTATACTTGTTTATGATCACGGGCATAATAGGAACTGCTTACATAGCCGGGAACATCGGTGTCCAGCCGTACGATTTCAAATGTTGCCGCATCCACATCGACCAGCTCCTTGATCGAGTCATTCATTAATCCACCATAATAATAGACCCTGTGATCTCTTACGTGGTAGCCTGCGGGTGTGAGCGCACCGGGCTTGAAAACACCTTTTTTATACGAACATCCAATGCATTTCGAACAAATCCATACAAGACAAATAACCACCAATATGCCAAGCAGATATCTCATTTCTTCATAAAAGTTAGATGAATCGATAAGGTTATCGCATTTGTCCATAGCCTCAAAATCCGATGATTTTCCGGCTGGCGCTATTGAGGGATAGGTCGTTGCTGGTTGCTAAGCACAGAAAGCCAGGCGCTTGGCCGGGCGCAAAAAAAAGGCTGTCTCAAAACGAGACAGCCTTTTCCTGATCACATAACGCTATATAAACTCTTACTTATTTTTTCAGGATCTTGGAAGAATATGCGCCTTCTTCATTCACAATGTTTACAATGTACAAACCCGTTGCGAAAGACTGAACATTTACTTTGAGCTCTGTCTGGTTTTGGGTGGGCGTAGCTTGGTAAACCTGTTTTCCATTTAGTGTCAGAATTTCAAATTTTTTCACTGGTGAGTAACTTTTCACTGTCACTTCGTCCTGCGTTGGATTCGGGTAGAAATCTACTGCAAGCCTTGCATCGCATGTTCCGGCTTCAACGCTGCGGATCGCACTATATTCAAACGTTTCATCATTATCAACTTGTTGCAGACGGTAGTAATAAAATTTCGAAGGAGCCGATTCTCTGCTGAAAGGGGCGTCGCTGTATGTATATGTATCCTGCGTTGTGCTGTAATTAATGCGGTTGAGCGAGGTGAAGTTTTTTGCGTCCGTTGAGCGCTCCACTACAAAGTGTGAGAAATTTTTAGCTTCCGTAACAGCCCATTTCAACTGAACATCGCAATTTTCATTTTTTGCTGTGAAGCTTGCCAATGTTACAGGCAATGTGCCTGTTGGCGGAGGTGTTGTGAAGCATTTGCCGTCAGGGGTAGACACCGGGTAAGTGACTTCAACGATTTTCCAGGGAGTAACTGTAATCCTTACTTTCGCGCCTTCGTTGAGGATCGATGAATAGCGATCAGTAACTTCTACCCACTTTTCGCCATCCTTTTCCCAACCCGGCCAAGCCATTCCCGCTCCGTTCTCGTCCACCGCTGCGCCTGGGAATAAAATGCTGCCTTTCAACGGTAACTCACTGTTTTCCTGGATAATACTTTCGTCAGAATTGATCCATTCTATTTTCGCAGTCTCTCCGGTTGCAGGGTAATTTGGTGTTATTGTATATTCCAACCATGGCGCATTGTTGATGCATTTTGATTCAACTGTCACTTCGATCGCTTTCTCAACAGGCTCAGGAATGGAAGGTAAAAATGGCCAGAAATGAACCTCGTCGCGGGTGTGTACAAAGCTCTTGGCAATGATCTGTCCGTTGATATTTCCATTGTTTTCTTTGATCAAATTGGCGCAGGGAGCGAAAATAGTCCCGTGGATCGGCGTGTTGCCGCCTAGTACCAGCTTGTCGGTCGCATCCGGGAAGTTGTAGATCACGTAGCTCCCTTGCGGATCGGACAATCCGCCCACGCTTGGGAAATTAATGATTGGATTGTTGCCCTTCGACGCCGCAAATGTTGGGAAGTCTACAATGTTGATAATCAATGCAAATGGACCTGTATAGCTTGCATCTCCCAGTTGCGGGCCTTGTGGGATATGTTCGATGTTTGTGTTTCCTATTCTATCCCAAACTGCTCCTGAAACAGTCAGGACATTGATCTTGTTAGGGTCAACGATAATCTTTGGGTTATTCCCGATTTTCGAAGGGTCCAGGTAAGGCCCCGTTTCCATTCCCGTAATGATATTCCCATTCTGATCGCGGATCGCCAGGTTGTCTTTCATGTCTCTCAGCTGGTTCGAGCGCTTCATGAAAGTGGTGAAAGCCCCATCTATATCGATCTGATCGCTGCCTGTACCGAACACGTTCTGGCAAATCGGATTCTCACTATCGCTTACTTTCGGAGACCAGGTGTTTACATTGGCATTGATCGTAATGTTTGGCGTATCGCTGTAATTGGCTGTGCTTCCGGTAATCCGGATAGTCGACTCCGCATTGTTATTATCCTTATACCAGACACGCAAAGGCGTTGCCGCATTGGCATCTGCTGGTGCACATTGCCCGATTTTCAGATAATTATCACCATTGATGGTAAGGCTTCCGCTATTGAGCTTCACCCCGCCCCGTACGGCCAGCCCGATTGACGCACCGCCCACAAAGAATACGCCGTGGTTTTTATTAAAGCTGATCTGATATTGATTAGTAGTAAGATTACCGCCGATGGCAACAGGACCTTCTGTTTCATTGGAGATAAAAGTTGCATCGCCTTTTACAAAAATATTAAATCGCTTGGCGGCTGCGGTTGGGCTTTGCGCCCGGGCATCATTCAAATTCAGTATGACAGATGCGAGAAGGGTTACGAGTAAAAGTTTGGCTGACATTGTTGAGTTACTTTTAATTACTCAACGAAAGTAGCCGACGCCAAAAAGTTTGTAATTCTTTTTGTGACAACCCGGCGAATGCTTGGGGTGATTTCTGAAAATTCAGGGGTTTCCAAAATTTACAAATTGCACTTTCTTCATATCACCGCTTGGAACTTAATAACTAAATGGAGTCCCAATACTATTTACTTTTTTCCTTCAACACGCATTTATTCTACATTATTACGTCGTAAGTATGCCCTGGTGAGCACATTACCAAACACTATTTCTACATACCACATTGAGCGGGCAGTTTTAATATTTAATATACATTATAACAATTCCGCTACCCGGCCTGGCGCAACAATACTGAGTCTTTGCCGACGTATGTAGATGATCCAATTATTTGGATGCAGGGCGTCCCTTTATTTCTTTGATCTCATTCTGCATTTCCTGCAACATTTTCATCAGTTGTTGCATGTCCGTTTGCGGCTCAGGAAGCTGCTTGCTGTGAAAGCTGTAGTATTCCCAAAGCTCGATCACTTCTGAAAGTGGGACGGTGTAAGCAAAATATTGCTTGTTAAATGATTGCAGTAACATGGTGCCATCCTTATTAATGGTAACCTGTTTGAAAACAAAATCCTGGTCACCCTTTAAGATAACGATACACGGTGTCTCCGGCCGGATCGTGGTCCAGTCCTGAACATATTTTGTAATGATATCACTTCCTTCCGGAACCGGTAACATGGAATCGCCAATGGTTGGGAACATCCTGAATGTGCCATTCTTAGGAAGCGTAGGCAAGCTGAACCTTGGTAAGGTGGCCAGAAATTCAGGGTCGCTGTAACCCGAGCGGTAACCTGCCTTGGCCTGCACGGGAACGTACTCAATGTTCTCCTTCTCCTCGCGGTCCACGGTGATGGCAAGCACGCGAATGTTGTCGCCCTTCATAAAGAGTTCACTGCCCTCTTCCAGGTCTTTCACTTTTTGTTCCGAAAGCCTGCTAAGGTCGATTTTGAGCAAACTATCGATGCTCATTCTGAAAAACTCAGAAAAATGGATCAGATCGTCAATGGTTGGATTGGCGGTACGGCCACTTTCATGCGCATTCAATTTTACCCTTGTAATCCCCAAGCGCTCAGCCAATGCTTCCTGACTCAGTTTCAGGCGTGAACGAAGGAATCTGATGTTCACCGGCCAATAAATCTCCTGATTTCTCATAACGTGAATGATATCTTGTAAATCAAACATCTGATATTAATAATATCAAAAGTAGCAGCATTTTTTTATTTTCCTACAAAATATGGCTAAAATAATTTTGTTTAACTATTTTTGAAAAACGTTAAACAAAATGTCATCATATTCTATCAAAGACCTGGAACGGATCAGCAATATGAAAGCGCACACCATTCGCATATGGGAGCAGCGTTATGGCTTGCTTGAACCCGACAGGACGGATACCAATATCCGGTCTTATAATGATGACCAGGTTAAGAAGCTGCTGAATGTCTGCACGTTGCTAGACAGAGGCATGAAAATTTCAAAGATCGGCAAGCTCTCAAAATCTGAAATGGCGAGTGAGATTGAGAAGGTCATTCATGATTCTTTTCAGGGAGATGTGCATGTGGAAGCGATCATTAACCAGGCACTCATCGCCATCACCACTTTTAATGTTCCGCTTTTCGATGAGATATTTTCAAATGCTGTAAAAAAGTTTGGCTTGAAAAAGACCTATATAAAGATCCTGTATCCGTTGCTCGTCCGGACGGGCCTAATGTGGGTAAAGGACGATCTGCTTCCCTCGCAGGAACACTTTTTATCCAACCTGATCAGGCAAAAACTTTTTGCGGCCATAGACGCGCTGCCTGTGGCCACCCATACGGACCAAAAGTGGATCCTGTTTTTGAATGAAGAAGAAGATCATGAGATAGGCCTGCTATTTGCCTATTATATGATCCGGCAGGTGGGAAAGGAAGTGGTTTATCTGGGCGCCCGGGTTCCTTTCAGAGATCTTTCACCGGTTATTTTAGGCTGCGAGCCAACGCATGCATATTCCTTTTTTGTTCGCAATCAGTTTGACGATCAGATAGAAACACTCCTGGGGAATCTCAGAACTGAGTTTCCGCAAATAAATGTCTGCGTCTCCGGAGGCAGTGAAAAATTAAAGAAAATTGCCTCCAAAAAAGGAGTTAACTTGATAGAAACAATTGAAAATCTGACTGATATTCTTATCTCTCCCAATGCACAACGGACGCCTACCCAAATCTGATAAATCACACGAAATTGCAGTCATCGGCTCGGGTTTCGCGGGCATGGCAGCGGCCGCAATGCTGGCCGAAAGCGGGAATGAGGTCACCGTTTTTGAAAAAAATTGCAACATAGGAGGCCGCGCACGGACGTTTTCTCAGGACGGTTTCGTCTTTGACATGGGGCCAAGCTGGTACTGGATGCCGGATGTTTACGACAGCTTCTTCTCGCTGTTTGGCAAATCCACTTCTGATTTCTACGAATTAAAGAAACTGGATCCGGGCTTCGCCGTCATCTTTGAAAATGAGGTGATGGACATCCCGGCCAACTTCGATGCAGTTTGTGACCTTTTCGAGAGCATTGAAACGGGCAGCGCCGACCAGCTCAGGAAATTCATTGCAGAAGGAGAATTCAAATATACGGTGGGCATGAATGACATGGTTTACAAGCCGGGACATTCGGTTACTGAGTTTTTCAGCCTGAAATTATTCAAAGACGCGCTCAAACTCCAACTTTTTACGTCGTTCAGTAAGCATGTCAGGCGGTATTTCAAAGATCCGAGGCTGCTTGCACTGATCGAATTTCCCGTGTTATTTCTGGGTGCTATGCCTAAGGACACACCTGCCCTTTACAGCCTGATGAACTTTGCGGGCCTTAAACAAGGCACGTTTTATCCGATGGGCGGCTTCGGAAAAGTGGCGGATTCGTTCAGGCAAATTGCGGAGAATGCTGGCGTAAATTTTTTAACCTGCCAGAACATTGAAAAGCTTGAAGTTACTTCCGACGTCATCAGTCATTTACATACCAACAAAAAAAGCATAAGGACGGATGCAGTAATCGGAAGTGCTGATTATCATCACATTGAACAGAATCTATTGGGTAAAAATCATCGCACATATGATGAAGCATATTGGGAAAACAGGACGTTTGCCCCGTCCTGCCTGCTATTTTATTTAGGTGTAAATAAGAAAATTGATAAGCTCCGGCATCACAACCTCTTTTTTGACGAGCACTTTGACCAGCATGCCGTTGAGATTTACAAAGACAAAAAATGGCCTGAGCGACCATTGTTTTACGTCTGCTGCCCGTCGAAAACAGACCCATCCGTTGCACCCGAGGGAAGTGAGAATTTATTTGTACTGATGCCAATTGCCATCGATCTGGATGATCCCGATTCGATCCGGGAAAAGTATTTTGACGTACTTATGGATAGGCTTGAAAAATTTGTGGGCGAGGACATCAGATCACATGTGGTTTACAAAAAGAGTTATTCTGTCTCAGATTTCATCAGTGATTACAATGCTTATAAAGGAAACGCATACGGACTTGCCAACACGCTGATGCAGACGGCCATATTCAAACCAAAACTTAAAAGCAGCAAGGTTAAGAACCTTTTTTATGCTGGTCAGCTGACTGTTCCCGGGCCTGGCGTTCCTCCTTCGATCATCTCGGGCCGCATTGCGGCTACTGAACTTCAAAAATACCTAAACAAGTAAGTCATGAAAAGCTTATACGACAACCTTTCCGCGACATGCAGCAAAACAACCACACAACTATATAGCACGTCGTTTTCGCTGGGCATTTATTTCCTAAAACCGGCTTTGCGGGCACCCATTTACGGCATTTACGGCTTTGTCAGGCTTGCAGATGAAATTGTGGATAGTTTTCATGACTACAACAAGGAGTTCATGATGAACAAAATCCGTCAGGATACGGTGGAAGCGCTCCGCGACGGGATTAGTATTAACCCGATCCTGAACAGTTTCCAGCACGTTGTAAATACTTATAACATTGAATGGGAGCTGATTGACACGTTTTTGAAGAGCATGGAAATGGATCTGATGAAGACGGAGTATACTTCGGATTCATATAATGAATACATTCTTGGTTCTGCGGAAGTGGTTGGTTTAATGTGCCTTAGGGTTTTTACAGAAGGTAATCAGCAGCAATTTGATGAGCTTAAACCGTTCGCTATGAAACTGGGATCCGCGTTCCAGAAAGTAAATTTCCTGCGCGACCTGAAAGCGGATTACGTGGATCTTGGCCGGACTTATTTTCCAGGCGTGAATTTTGATCATTTTTCAAGCAAAGAGAAGGAAAAGATCCAGCAGGAGATTGAGGAGGAATTCGAGCAGGCGCTGATCGGCATTAAGCGGCTCCCGAGCGGTGCACGAAGGGGCGTTTATCTGGCTTATTATTATTACAAAAAACTTTTCCTGCGCATTAAGGAAACGCCGCCCGAAAAAGTAATGAACGCACGGATCAGGATTCCGGATCATGACAAGGTAGGACTCATGTTTCGTTCGCTGGTAAGGCATCAGTTCGACCTTTTATGACGTTTTTTTGTTAGTTAAACAAAGGAGCTGAACATTGGACTGTTAGCCACGAACCTAAAACGCGATTTTATGACTGATCAAGTTGTGCTGGTGAATGAAGACGATATGGAAATTGGCCTTATGCCAAAGTTAGAGGCGCATCAAAAAGGCGTTCTGCATCGTGCTTTCTCAGTTTTTATTTTTAATTCAAATGGTGAAATGCTTTTGCAGCAAAGGGCTTTCGGGAAATATCATTCGGAAGGGCTTTGGTCCAATACTTGTTGCAGCCACCCGCTCCCGGCAGAATCCGCGCATCACGGAGCCGTGAGGAGACTTTCGGAAGAGATGGGCATTTCGGCCGATTTGCAGTTTCTTTTCACCTTCCAATATCGCGTTAAACTCGAAAACGGGCTGACAGAAAACGAACTCGACCACGTCTTCTGGGGCATTTCAGACGACGAGCCGAACATCAATGTGAGTGAGGCGAATGATTATAAATACATGAAAATGGCTGATATTAAGGCAGATATGAACCAGAAACCGGAGGCTTACACCGAGTGGTTCAAGATTTGTTTCGCCGAAGTAGCCGACAAAATAAAACCAAAACAATAGCCGACGGCCACTGCCGGAAGCTGACAGCTTGAATTTACAATGAGTCCCTGGATAGTAAATACATTGATCGTACTGGCCGCATTTATTGGCATGGAATGTGTGGCGTGGATTGCTCATAAATATTTGATGCACGGCGCCTTATGGTTTTTGCACCACGATCATCACCAGCGTGATGACGGCGATTTTTTTGAGAAAAATGATTACTTCTTTGCCATCTTCGCCACGCCAGGCATACTCTGCCTTTTATTTGGTGTAAATCAAGGGTTTAATCATTTTTTCTGGATCGGATTGGGCATTACGATCTACGGTTTCACCTATTTTTTGGTGCATGACATCTTCATTCACCAGCGCTTTAAAATGTTCCGTAACACGGATTCGGTTTATCTGAAAGCCATTCGTCGCGCGCACAAAATGCACCATAAGCACCTTGGAAAGCATCAGGGCGAATGTTTTGGGATGCTCTGGGTGCCGCTAAAATATTTTAGGGAAGCGAAAAACACGGCGTCCAAATGAACTTCCTATATCTGCTCGTCGATCTTGGTGCAATTGCTGTTCCGTTGCTGTTTTCTTTTCATCCCAAAATTCAGCTGTATAAAAGATGGCATTTGCTCTGGCCGGCGATTATTCTGTCATTAATTCCTTTTGTGATATGGGACAGCTATTTTACAAAAATCGCCGTGTGGGGATTTACACCGAAATATCTCGTCGGCACTTACCTGTTTGGGCTTCCTATTGAAGAAATTCTGTTCTTCATCTGCATTCCCTACGCATGCCTTTTCACTTATTACTGCTTCCGGATCTATTTCGGAACTGATTATAAGCTTAAAAACGAGAACCTGATTACGGCCATCTTCTTGTGTTTCACATTGGCCATGGGCGTGACTTTCTACGATCATTACTATACGTCCTGGACAGCGGTTGGGCTGGTGGCGTTTCTATTATTTTTGAGATTTATTGTCAAGCCGCGATGGCTGAGCTTGTTCTATTTCTCGCACATGTTCCTGCTGATTCCTTTCTTTATCGTAAACGGGATTCTAACAGGATCGGGACTGGACGAGCCGGTTGTTTGGTATAATAATGCAGAGAATATGGGTATCCGGATATTTACGATCCCATTTGAGGACGTCTTTTACGGCATGTTAATGTTGCTTCTGAACACATTCTTATTCGAATATCTCCTTTCCAAATATCCCGTTGCCGAGAAAGAAAACTTAGAAACGGTCTCCGTGGGTTAAGGACACAAGCTTCTTCAAAACGCCCGGGAAATTATTTAAGGCTCTCAGGGCCAGATCGGTTGTAGTTCTTTTCCCAAACAATCCCTGCAAATAATAACCGGCTGTAATTCTGCGTCCAAAAGCGTGGTCCCATGCTTTTTTGTAGTTAGCCGAGACGCTGTCAATACTTTGCTTTTTCTCAAAATACCGGATCAGCTCGGTGGCCAGAATTTTGGAAGCGCGCATGCCCATGCTCATGCCGTTGCCGCAGAGCGGCGTGATAGAACCTGCCGCGTCACCCAGGAGGAAAACGCCGTCAGTTTGTGTTTGTTTCCTGGAAAAATGGATGTTGCTGATTACCAATGGATTTTTGTTAACAAATTCGGCATGAGTAAAATATGCTTTGAGAAAAGGATTTTTATGCAAGACATTTGCCTCCATTTCCTGAATGTCTTTTCCATTTTCCTGCAAATTCCGGGATGTGGTCAGATAGCACAGGCAATGCCAGTCCTTATCCACTTTTGAAACTCCGCAATAGCCGTCCTTAAAATTGTGCAGCTCAATGCGGTCAGGTGCCAGATCCGTTTTAATGTGATATTTCACACCGATATAATTATCGCTTTCATTCCCGGTGTCCATTAAGTTGCGCGCCAGGAACTGCGGGGTATATTTTCCATAACTGCCGCACAGCACGCCAACATTGAAATCCCCAGCCGAAGATTTGATTACAAAACCTTCATTACCAACCCTTTCCAGTCCATTCACTTTGCAATGTTCCACGACAGCGACGCCTTTTGCGGCTGCAATGCTTGCAAGTGCGTGGTCAAGGCTGAATCTGCTGATCCCGAAACCGCCCATTTGCAAGGAATGTTCAAGCATAAAGCCCTTTTCGGAGCTGATTCTGAGCTTGTTAATGATGGGTAAATTGAGTTCATCCAAATTCAAACCCAGGCTTTTAATAAAATCCCAGCTTTCCATGGAAATGTACTCGCCGCAAACCTTATGAAATGGATATTGATTTTTTTCGAACAAAACCACCGAAATACCCCTGTCCGCAAGCTGTATAGCCAGGCACAGGCCTGCCAATCCGCCGCCGATAATGCCGCAATCGTACGTTTTAGCTTGCGTTTCCATAAACAATCACTTCATGTCGGAATGCCCATTTGTTGCGAACGGTGTATTTAATTGCTCCGGCTTTGTTCAGGATCGCCAACCATTCTGCTCTCTTAAACCCCCGCAAAACTGACAGCGGTGCATCGTTTTTGACCAGGTAAGATTTAGAAAACAGTTGCGTCAGCCATTTAATGGAATAGTAAGCGAAAGGATTTCTTTCCAGATCATTAATAACCAAAACCGCCTTGCTACTCAATGCAAACCGCACAAGTTCAATGAGTTGTTCTTCTGTTAAATGGTGGCAGAAAAGACATGCGTGAATAATGTCAACCTGTTTCAAATGGCTGAAAATGTGCCTGTAATCGTCACAAATCAATTTGACCGGCGCTGTTTTCAGGTTTTCCTCTGCATAGGCAATGCAAACAGGCTTAATGTCAACACCATATAAATCCAGCGCATGGCGCTCCTTTTTGTTCCAATTGTCAATGCGCTTTAATGTATCGCCGCCGCCGCATCCGATATCAACGAGAATATGTGATTCTCCTGGCTTAATAACCTTTTTTAGCGCGTTAAAGGAAATGTTATATCCGCCCAGCCAATGATTAATGAAGTCAAGTTCCCTTAAATTCTGGAACAAGTCGACCGATGGAATATCCTCCTGGTCAAGCAGCTCCTTATCCTGGCTGCGGTGTTTAAACATAACGCAGCTGCATCGTTTCAATGCTTAGTCCTGGCCCGAATGCCGCTGCAAAGATTCTGTTGCCTATATTTTCCGGCTTAGCCGTTTCAAGGACTTGCTTCAATACAAACAAGACCGTAGGAGACGACATATTTCCGAAATTTTTAAGCACATCATAAGTGGCTGCCAGACAGCCTTTATCCAGCTCCAAAGCAGCAACAAAATCATCCACAATGCGCTTTCCACCCGGATGAACAGCCCAATGTTTAAATGCATCCGGCGCAAGACCGATCTTTTCCAGCATCGGCTTTATGTTTTTCCGGATCAGGTCAGGCACGTAGGAAGTCAGGTTCATAATGAAGCCGGTTTCCGACAACTGCCAGGCCATATCGGCATACCCATTGTGCAGGATCAAGGAGTTGAATGCATCTATCTCAACATGATGCGCATAATCTGATCCCGCTTCGGCAGTAACCAAAACCGCTGCTGCGCCGTCTCCGAAAATCAGGTTGGACAGCAGGTAATCATCATTATATCGCTTCTGGAAATGTATCGTGCAAAGCTCGGTGCAGACGATGAGCACTTTCGCGCGCGGCTGGCTTCTGCAAATGGCGTCGGCATTTTTGAGCGCAATAATCGCGGCATTGCATCCCATAAAATTTACGCTGCTGCGCTGTATGGCAGGATTCAGGTCCAGTTCCCGCATCAATTCCACGTCCAGTCCGGGCGCAAACAGGCCCGTACAAGTGACTGTTATCAAGTGCGTTAACCGGCCTTTCATCTCAGCAAATCCATCTATTTTCTTGATAGCACTTATGGAAAGTTCCGTGGCATGCTCCTGATAAAGCTGCATACGCTGGGTCAATGTCGGTTCCGGGAGTAATGTGGCCGTTTTGTTAAAAAACTGATAATCTTCCGGCGCTTTATCAAAATCGGCAATCACAGAATAGCGGTTCGCTATGCCTGTTTTCCCCGCTACTATCTTGATTTTTCTCTTATTGGTAATGTCTTCTGTCGAATTCATGTAGAATGAAGTCAACGTTTCCTGCGAGTAACAATGTTCGGGAACGGCTGTCTCAATAGCAGATATATAACTCAAAGGGATTCTGTTAATTACAATTAAAATAATGAAACAACTGTTCATGCAGATGGCTGCTATCCAGTTCATCCGCATGGTATTCCTGAAATTCGCCTCACTCCTATCCTTCAAAACCAGGTAAAACCAATAGCTGAAATAAAGGACGATCGGCAGGAAGAACACCTGGATAATATAAAAAACCATTCCAAGGCCCTTCGATGTAAAGTACAAATAATAAAATACATTGCACAGCAGAAACATCGCCGCCGTAAACAGAAATGTACCCCGGTAACCGAGCTTATAGCTTAATGTAACGACCCCATCTTTCAGGTCCCGCTGGTGCTGATAAACCTGCGTAAGCGGATACGCGCCGGCAATCTGAAAAGAACAGGCTAAAAGCACATAAATATGCTCTCTGCTCAGCATCAGCGCACTTTCTGAAACACCCGCAATGGACATATAGTAGGTAAATGCACCCTGGAAAATCACAACAGTCAGAAACCCGATAACCGGATATCTTTTCAGCCGGATCTGCCGGGAACTATATGCCCGCGACGCTGCAATGTAAAGCACCAGACAAAAAGCGAACAATGTATTTACGAAAAGGAACGCTAAAACGATCGCGGTAAAATCCAGAAACATGGTGAGGTAAAAGAGTGCGGCCGTAGGCATAGGAGGCTTTTCGAGCCCGCCAACGCTTTCTTCGTCCCTATCCACATAACTGTTGTAACCATTACTAGCCGGGTAAATCAGCAGATGAATGATCAAAAAAGCGAAGAGTGCGTGATGATGCACAACCGTATCTGCCTGACTGTAAGCAAACAGAAACAACGGCATCAGGAAAAAAGAAAAAGGAATCCGCAGAAGTTTAATTGTATTGCCATCAATGCCCATGGCCCAATTTAAGAAAAAAATTTTTGAACATTTGAGGCTGTCACAGATACAATATACTTTCTGCCAGGAACACCATTGTGCCGGAATCGGTTAAAGAGGAATAACAATTAGTCATACCAGAAAAATAAAAGATCATGCAAGCACAAAGTAAAGCACCTTCCACCCTTATGGTGGTATTGGCTTTTGCCACCGTTTACATCGTATGGGGATCGACTTACTTCTTCATTCAGCGGGCGCTGGAAGGTTTTCCGCCGTTTTTCCTGGGCGCTTTCCGCTTCATTATTGCCGGGCTTATTATGCTGGCGTGGAGTGTTGCACAAGGTGAAAACGTGTTCTCGCTCAAAGCGATCGAACCTGCGATCATTACCGGACTTTTGTTGCTTTTTATCGGCAATGGCATTGTGATATGGGTTGAGCAGTTTCTTCCCAGCGCAATGGTCGCCATTATGATTTCCTCATCTCCACTCTGGTTTATCGTCCTGGATAAACCGAAATGGTCTGAAAATCTTAGCAACAAATCGACTATTGTAGGTCTGTTGATCGGTTTTGCCGGGGTAGTGCTGTTATTCAGTGAAAAAATAATGATTTCGATGTCGTCCATGAACAGTTCGCGCGATCTGTTCGCGATGGCGCTCGTCGTTTTTGGCTCCATGGCCTGGGCTGGTGGTTCTTTGTTTTCTAAATACAAGTCAGGCACCGACTCCGCAAGTGTCAATTCAACCTGGCAAATGCTGGCAGCCGGATTTGCCTTCCTCCCAGGCAGCATTATTTCGGGCGAACTGGCGACCCTGAATCTTGCATCCATTCCGATGGAAGCCTGGCTATCAACGTTATATCTGATTGTTTTTGGGTCGATTGCCGGTTTTGGAGCATACGTCTGGCTGCTGAAAGTCCAGCCAGCAACCAAGGTTAGCACTTATGCCTATGTAAATCCCGTCGTAGCAGTCCTTTTGGGGATATTTTTTGCAAACGAATCTATTTCTGTCCTGCAAATAGTCGGGCTGGTCATCATTCTCGGCAGCGTGTTGCTGATCAATCTGCACAAATATCGCAAGCCAAAACAAGTCGTATCCGCTTATTGATCTCTTGGAGGAATATGAGCAGTTAACACAAGGAAGCTTCTGTGATCTGCTCCACCTCCGAAATGTCCCTGTTTCTTTTGATCAAATTAAAGATACGTTCAAAATCAATAAGTTGCGAAGCTTCGAAGGCAATGACGCCTACGAAAACCCTTCCCTTGCTGATAAAGTTAAGGTGTTTGATCCTCGCACCATTAAACGATTCAACGATGGATGTGATCTTATGGAGACTTACAGCACTTCTGTAAATGATTTTGAGAAAGAAAATTTTGCTCATTTTAGTATTTTTTATCGTGGCTAATAATTGAAGAACCTCCGGCTCAATGCGTTAATTCCAGACGGAAACGTGACTGGCCGCGTGATGCAGGATCGGCATTATAAATGTTCACAACGGCCTGCACAATGTGATCAATCTCATCGAATGTGTTGAATTTGCTAAACGAGAAACGGACATTTTCTTTATCCTTCTGACAAGGAAGCGCGCTGATCACGTGCGAGCTGCCCTGACTGGAACAAGCGCTGCCGCCGGAAACTGCAATGCCCAGATTATCAAGACTTTTAACCAAACTGCCCGCAGCCAAACATGGGAATGAAACGTTCAGGATGTTCACCATGCTGTTTTCAAGAGAGTGACTTTCGCCATTATAACAAATGCCGTACACACCACTGATCGCCAGTTTGGAGACCATATATTGCTTCAACTTGCTGACTACGGAATGGTTGCTGTCCAGGTCGCGGTATGCCACCTCGAGCGCTTTGGCAAGCCCTACAATGCCAGTCACATTTTCTGTCCCTCCACGCTGTCCTTTTTCCTGGCCTCCGCCAAAAATTTGCGCATGAATGCGGTGTTTTTTATTGATATAGATAAATCCGGCGCCTTTCGGTCCATGGAATTTGTGGGCGGAACCCACCAGAAAATCGATAGGCGTCTGGGTCAGATCGATCCATTGCTTCCCGATTGTCTGGGTGGTGTCCGTAAAAAAAATGGAATCATAACGTTGAGCAAGTTTACTTATCGCGTGGATATCTGTCAGGTTTCCAATTTCATTATTGCCGTGCATCAGGCAGATCAATGTCTGTGGATTGGCTCTTAAAAGGTTTTCAAGATGGTAAAGATCAACATTGCCGCGCTCATCCAACTGCACAAAACTCGTTTCGATATCACCCGATTTTTCATGTTGGAGAATGGTTTGCAAAACGGCCTTGTGTTCAATTTTACTTGTCACGACATGGCTAATGTCATATTTCGCAATCGCACCGGATATGGCGAGGTTGATGGCCTCGGTGGCTCCGGACGTAAAATATATTTCTTCCGCAGAAGCATTTAAAACCTTCGCAACCAGCTTCCGCGAATCTTCTATCGCATCTTTCACCTTCCGTCCTGCCCAGTGAGTGGACGACGGGTTGCCGAAGCTGGCGGCAAAAAATGGAAGGATCGCTTCAATCACTTCCGGATCCAGTGCAGTTGTGGCGGCGTTATCACAATAAATTTCCATGTTGATCTAAGTGTTAAATGTTATCAGTTTATTGATTCCAAATGCCGCACCTTGCCTGGATAATCGTAACAATTCCGCCAAAAACGAAACCGTAACGAACATACACGGACAAGCCTCTGGCTTTCCTTAACTCGATTGTACTCTGTTACTCCGGTGGTTGGATTCTCAGATTTATCATTAGAATTAGGTTGGGGCACCTTAAAAAGTCATAGGTTGCCAGAAGATCATAGAGCCTAACCTCTCCCTTCCTTCTTTATAAATCTACTAATTCGATAGACAAAGATGTAATAAAGATTTTAAAGATCCAAAAAGAGCGAAAAATTTCTTTGAGAAAATTCTTGATGCGCAGATTACCCGCCGTTTATTTGGTTTCCGGATAGCCTTTTTGGAGGAGCATGGCTAGTTCATTGACCGTGATAATGTAGGTGCTTTCTTTGGCGAGGTTTGTGAATTCGTTGGGGTCTTTTTGGTGGTCGTATAATTCCACGCCGGCTTTTCCTCCATCCCATTCCGTGTAACGGAAGCGCTCCGTTCTTACGCTGCGACCAGTAATTTTATTCCGCCGAACTTGGGTGTAAGCAGCTTTATCCCAAATGCCGTCCGGGTTTTTGAGTAATGATGTCAGACTTTTGCCGCCGAGTTTTTGGGTAGGCATCAGTCCGCAAAGCTCAGCCAATGTTGGGTAAATGTCCAGTAATTCCACCGTCCTGCCCGATGCCTTTCCTGCGGTTCCGCCAGGCACTGAGATGATTAATGGAACGTGCGCAGCATTTTCGAAAAGGCTTTGCTTCATCCACTGGCCGTGCTGGCCTACATTATAACCGTGATCGCTCCACAAAACGATGATCGTTTTATTGGTCAGTTTCAACCGGTCCAGTTCGTCCAGCACCCTTCCTACTTGCGCATCCATGAATGAAATTGACGCATAATAGGCCCGCAACGCCTCTTTTCTTTGCGCTACTGAAAGGCCTAAATGTGCCGGTTTGGTGGAAATTGCTGCTTCCGGAACGTCGTCAAGGTCATTTTGAATTTCTTTCGGAAGCGGGATTGATGCCAGTGGATATTGGTCAAAATATTTTTTTGGCGCTACGTAAGGGGAGTGCGGGCGATAAAAACCAACTGCCAGGAAAAATGGCCCGGCCTTCTTTTCCTTCAATAATTTGATAGCCTCGCTGGCGACCATTCCGTCTGTCTGCTCTTCATCCGCTCCCTCGCTTGCATGCCAGGCAAGTGCGCTGCCCAAGCCTTGGTCCGGCGTAAGATTTTTGACTAGTGATTCTTCGGTTTTGTCACGCCCTTTTGGATTGACTTTGCGATCCCAGGAAATAGGATCGTCCAGGCCGTCTGTCCCGATCTGGCCCGGAACGCCATAATGATAGATTTTCCCGACCCGGGCGCTGTAATATTCATTGTTCTTAAATAGCTGCGGCAATGTCACCACGTTGGGAAGATTCTTACGGAAGTGTGTTTGCAGTTCGTAGACCTTGGTAACATCAGGCCGCTGGCCAGTTAGCAGCGAAGAGCGACTCGGGCTGCAAAGTGGGAATTGAGTGTAAGCTTTGTCAAATTTCACCCCGCGTTTAGCCAGGCGGTCAATGTTTGGCGTTTTGACAAATTTGTTTCCATAACAACCTAAATCTGTGTTTAAATCATCAACTGCGATAAAAAGAACATTCAACTTCTTTTCTGCCTTGCCTTTTTCGTCTTCTGCGGCGTAACTTTTTTTAACAATACACCCGGAAAATGAGCAGACAAAAAATGCGGAAACGAAATATCTTTTTATCATCGGTTGTAGGTTTAGTTTAAACTTGCTTTACGCCCAGTGTATCCTCACCAAACGACTTTCAATCCATCCGAAGCATATTTACGAATGTTTTCATCATCGCTGATCAATGTATACCTATGGCAAAGCGCCTGCCATATGAGCATTCTGTCGAACGGGTCTTTGTGGTAGGTGGCTGTAAGCTGATAATATGAACTGCTCGTTTCAGCAACCAAATCCAGAATCCCAAATCCCAGCTCTTCACTGGCTTTGTGAAAGTCTTCCGGATTAAGGGAATTGATATCAAGCTTGCCTAATGAAAATTTGAGCGCTATTTCCCAAAAACTGATAGTACTAACCACAACAACAGACTCCGGGGTTGTTAATATCTCTCTTACGCTTTCTGAAAGTTTTTCTGGCTCAGTGATTGCCCAAATTAAAGCGTGTGTATCTAATAAATATCTCATAAGTTAAGAAACTCCTCTTCTGACATCTTAAAATCATCTTTAAAGACGACTTTCCCTTTATCAGCCAAAATTCCCAACTTTCTGGGTTCTTTCAATTTTTCATTCGGCACTAGCAGCGCCTTCACTTCCTTACTTCTACCGTAAGTAATACCAATCTTTTCTCCCTTTTCGACGTCTTTCAGGACCTGGGAAAAATGTGTTTTGAATTCGCCAACAGTCATTGTTTTCATAGTCAGCTTTTTAATCAAATATAAAGTTTATTTGTCAAGTTGTCAAGTTGCTTATGTATGAGCGTTGAGCTTTGAATTTGTATCAGTCTAACTTTTTTGTTAACGCATTCAACGCTGCTTCCGTGGGCGTTGCTGAGGGGATTCCTTGTTCCGGGATCTTGGCTTTGGCAGTCCAGGCAATAGCATTCAGGACTATTTTTCTGAAATTATCATTGCCCCAGTTCTTGTGCATATGCCCACCTGAAAACCCAAACCCGCGACCACCGTCTGGCCGTTCCAATGCCCAGGCCACAGGTTGCAGCTCTTTTTTGGTAAGCACTGCTTCGCGGACGCCAGGGTTATTAGAGTGCGTTCCGTCCTTTCCTTTTAACGTAGATTCTGGCGGTAAGGCCTGTAAAATCGGAGTAATATTTTCCATCCCATCAGCAAAACGCATGTGATAATACCACTCGTCCGTGATGGAAAATGGCTTTACGCCATTAGCAATAGGATGGTCGGGAAAAGTGGAAAACGCGGCTTCCCAGACCGGATTCACCGACCAATTTATCTCGAAATAACCTCCTATCCAATCCCTAACGTGATTTCCAACCTCTCCCGCCGGCACTTCAAGCGAGAAATGCAGCATTACTAACCCAATTCCTTTCTTCGTCAACCGGTCCATTTCTGCCAGATGCGGAATCAACAGGTGATCGCCTCCCCCATCCGCATAGATCACAATTGCATCAGCATCATTTAGTACCGCGCTGTCCTTTGGCCAACCGCTTTGCAGCAACACAGCATTCACGCCCGGTAATCCTTCCTGGATGGATTTCACAAGCAATGTGCTTCCGCCCTGGTGTTCATGCTCTCCTTTCCCATGGCTGTCAGGCCCGGCGATAAAGACAATTTTTTGGGCGAAAATGTGACCACTCACAAGAGCCAGTAATAATGTGATTTTGAGTATCCGCTTCATCCTCGTATATAGTCGGTTGTAAATGCAGCTGGTAAAAAATCACGCCATACGCATTATTCCTTCATGAATCTTACCGCCTTAATGCTTTTACTGACAACATCTTCGACCTGCAAAATGTACACTCCGTGCTGCATTGCCGAAACGTTGATGGAATTGCTATTTGTCTGGGAAACATGTTCCAATCGCTCTAGATGGCCGTCTGCATTGTAAATCGAAACATTCATCCCGCCCCGATTTTCCCCGTTCGTTCTGAAATGCAGCAAGTCTGCAACCGGATTCGGAGAAATAATCAGATCTGATTTTTGCAGCGTTCCGCAAGTGTTCCGCAAAATTCTCGAATACTGAACCTTCCCATCCATGTCTTGCTCGGCAATGCGGTAATAATCTCCATTTGCCTGGGTCGTGTAGTCTGTGTATGTATAATGTTTCAAATCAGTGCTGTTCCCGGCCGCTTCCACCGATCCGATTTTTGACCAGTTCACCGCATTGCTGCTTTTCTGGATCTCGAAATGGTCAGCATTTAATTCCTCGGAAGTGGTCCAGATGAGTTGTGGCTGATCGCCCAGACATTGGACCTTAACAGTCTCGAAAGTGACCGGAAGTGGGTCCGACGATTTTGTGATGACATTATTCTTTGAAATCAGCCATTTTTCGGGATCGAATGTGACAAGGTTGGGTTCGAAGCCCAGGTTTTCCAAAAAGACCTGATCGTTTGTGGTGTGATCCACGACCACCAACTTTTGCTGACCGGTTCCAGTGTTTTGAAACAAAATAGGCAACGGCAATTTGAAAAACCCAACAGAAGCATGGGAAGTCGTCTGGCTGACCTTGATCTGGACATTATTGCCCTCAGGAAACCACTGCACTTTATAAGACGGATATCCTTCACCAATGAACCACTGGTCGAAAAAGTAAGTCAGGTCCTTTCCGCTCACGGCTTCCAGGTGGCTTTTAAGATCATTGGTCGTAGCGAAGCCGTAGGCCAGGGCGGGATCTTGCAGATAATTCTTAACTCCTGAGAAAAACACTGCATCACTTAAAATCCACCGGAGCATATATAGCAGGTGCGAGCCTTTGTAGTAACTCAATCGCTGGCTGAAAATCCGGTTCGGATTGTTCACATCATCTACCCTTACCGACCCGCCGGAATCAGCGGTGATGGCATTGATCTGTGCATTTCGGTAGACAGTTGCGTTTGCCGGAAATTTATTTTCAATGTAAATGCTGGCCATGTGGGTAGCGAAGCCTTCATTCAACCAGATATGTTCCCAATTGCCGCAGGTGATTTTATCCCCAAACCAATGATGCGCAAGTTCATGGGCGATGAGGTTTTCACCCATATTCACCATAAAAGAACACGTCTGATGCTCCATTCCGCCACCATATGCAAATTGCACGTGCCCATATTTTTCTTTCTTGAATGGATAATCGCCCAGCAAATTGCTGAATTGAACCATCGCATTCATAGCATTTTGAGCACCGGTCGCAAATGTTGCCTGATTCTCGGGATAACAATAAGTCTGCATCGGAACAGCCGTACCATTGATGTCCACGCTGTTATTCAATACATTATAGTTGGAAACAGCAAAATAAACCAGGTAGCTGGCAATAGGATAACGATGCTTCCAATGCGTGATAACCCCCGAACCTGCAACCGGCGTTTCGGACTTCAATAGTCCGTTCGAAGCGGCCTTATATATGGCCGGATGTTTAATGTAGACGTCGATTGAATCTGCCTTATCGTCAAGCCCGTTTTTACAGGGCCACCAGTCTTTCGCACCGAAAGGCTCACTCAATGTCCACATGGCAGGGTCCTGATTGGGACCATGCGTAGCAGTGGTGAAAGGACTAAATGCCGTCGTTGGAACGCCACCATAAGAAATGCTGATCGAATCTTTTACCCCGCCTGCAATGGGAACCGGGAAAGAAACTGTTACAGCGCCATTCATATGCGTAAATGATAATGCAACATTATTCCGCGTTACCGAGCTGATTATATGTTCATTAGCAAGATCAAGTGTGATGGAATTCCCTGAACTCGTCATCACAAAATGAGTAGTAACGACACCTTTGATATAACGGACAGCAGGATCCACTTCCCATTCGCAACGATAGTACTTGACGTCGAAATTCTGTGAAGCGCTTGTTCGGGCATTGGCTAAGTCGCCATTCCGTCTGCGCTGAAAGCCTTTCTGCTCCATTTGAGAAATGCGCTCTATTTCTTCCTGATAATTCGGAGCGAACTGCGCTTGTACATGCACAAAGGCAATCATTATAAATAATAGCAGAATTAATCTCATATTAGCGGGGTTGGTTAATCAATGTACGTAAAAATGACACATTGAAACTTTTCGCTAAAATGAGTAAAAGGATGCTGTTAACGAGAAACGGTTTACCCAGCGACCATATGATTTTTCTAACGGTAAGAAGCTGCGCCTGGAACAACAAGTACGCAGCAGAGGAGGGTGCTTAGGCCGCTAATCCAATGCGTCAATCAATTGAATTGTATAAACTCCGTCATCGCCTTTTTCGGGCAGCGACATTTCAAGTCCTTCGCTTTTATTGACCCGCAAATAATTCTCGACAGCCAGGATCGCTTCATCCTCAGATGCAACGTTGGATACAGAAAGCGTAACTCCCGACTTAACAGATCCCGAAGGATCCAGATTTTTGATATTTGGCATAATGTTCTGTTTTTTTAGTGACGTTTATAAATTCCCGTACCAGATTCTATATATAACAAAACAGCCCGCCGATGGGCGGGCCGTTTATATCAAAACCGTACTATTTCTCAGCTATTATTTCTGAGGAGTTGATGGTCTTGAAGTGCTGCTACCTGGAACTGTCGATGATGACGATGGCGTGGTAGTACTTCCCGGCACTGTTGATGATGGGATAGTTGTACCCTGCGGAACAGTTGAAGGTTGTGTCGTATTGTTAGGAATGCTTGACGCTGGTACATTGCTGTTTGGCGTTGTACCTGATGATGGCTGCGTTGCGCTTCCAGGAATTGTTGTCGATGGCTGTGTGGTGGATGAACCCGGTGTTGTGGATGATCCTGGCACAGTGCTAGATGGCTGTGTAGTTCTGTCGGGCACAGTTCCCGGGGGAACTGATGATGGCCTGGTTGTAGAACCAGATGTGGTTGTCGACGGCTGCGTCGTCGTACCTGACTGGGTTGACGAGCGAGGCTGTGTCGTAGAACCCGGCTGGCTCGATCCCGGTAAAGTTGATGGTTGCGTTGTGCTGCCGGGAACCGTTCTTGGCTGTGTCGACGAGCTGCCCGGCGTGGTCGACGGTTGCGTCGTGCTGGATGGCGTAGTGCTTGATGATGAACCGCTTGATGGTGTTGTCGTTTGAGCAAATACTGCTGTTGACCCTAATAATGCAATTCCTAGTATGTTTAACTTTAAAGCTTTCATGTCAATTAGTTTTTAGTGATGAATTTTGATTGTTTTATGCAATTGTAACTGGTAAGTAAAAAGAATCATACCAATGCGGCACATGTTTAAGCAAACTTCCCCAAATTACCCCCCTGAATCCGGCTCCACGTTTTTCTGTCCCAAACGCCCCCCGGATTCGACGTTTTTACACACCCTTTTTTACCCAATTATTGGGGAAGTTTGTAAACAACAATCATATACACATGGAAAAACAGAACAAATTCTCAGCTGCTATCGCGATGGAAAGCACTGATAACCATCACATTGTATCGCAGGAAAAATGGATTGAAGCGCGGAAACACCTGCTCAAAAAAGAAAAAGAACTTACACGGCTGAATGATGAGCTGGCCCGTCAGCGCCGTCAATTGCCGTGGGTTGAAGTTAATAAGCACTATATATTTGAGAGCGAGCAGGGCCGGAAAACGCTGTCCGACCTCTTTGATGGTAAAAGTCAGCTGATCATTTACCACTTCATGTTTGCGCCCGGCGACAAAGAAGGTTGCCCTGGCTGCTCGTTCCTGGCCGACCATATTGATGGCGCTAACCTGCACCTTGCCCATCATGATATTTCAGTTGTAGTCGTTTCCCGTGCTCCGTTGCAGGAATTATTACCTTTTAAACACCGTATGGAATGGAAGTTCGAATGGGTTTCTTCCTTCGGCAGCGATTTCAATTATGATTACTTTGTTTCCTTTACCCAGGAACAGCTCAATAACGGGTCGATTTATTACAATTATGAAGATTTAAAACACGATGACGGCACGGAGTCTCCGGGGACAAGTGTGTTTTTTAAGGATAAATCGGGCAAGATTTATCACACATATTCCAGCTATGCCCGCGGTGGCGATATTCTGGTAGGTGCCCATAATTTTCTTGACATTACTCCAAAAGGCAGAAATGAAGAAGGCGCCATGGATTGGATGCGGCATCACGATAAATATGATGATTACAAAAAGGATAATAATTCCTGCTGCCATTAATACATTGATAGGGTTGAAATTATTTAAGTGTGCATGCGAAAACTCACCTTACTACTGCCTGTTATCGCTTTCGCAGCCTTTGCAGCTTATCAAACGAAAGACGATGACCGCACCTGGGCTATCTATAAGGCCGATGCCGAAAGCACGAGTTACGCGCCGCTCACTCAGATCAATACAGCCAATGTACATCAGCTGCAACCCGCCTGGACCTTCGGATTGAGTGATATGAAGCCAGGATCCAGACCCGCAAATAGCGAATGCAACCCCATTATTATAGATGGCGTCATGTACGCAACCTCAGCAAAACACCTCGTGTACGCTGTGGACGCAGGAACAGGAAAACAACTTTGGTCCTTTGACCCCTTTGATGGGGCCGAAGGTGGCGGCGTGAGCCGTGGTGTTACCTATTGGGAAAATGGCGATGACAAACGAATACTGCTCACCGGCGGAGATATACTTTTCGCATTAAATGCGCAAACAGGAAGGCCTATCCCAACATTTGGGAAAGAAGGCAAAGTGAGCATGAATGTAGGCCTTAGGGACGACCCGGAAACGATTTCTGTGATTCCTACCAGTCCGGGAATTGTGTACAACGACCTGCTCATTATGGGTGCAGAAGTGTCGGAACTGTATGGTGCACAGCCCGGCTATATCCGCGCCTACAATTGCGTGACGGGCAAATTGGAATGGACCTTTCACACCATTCCGCTGCCGGGAGAGCCTGGCTATGAAACCTGGCCGAAGGACGCTTATAAATATGCAGGTGGCGTGAATGATTGGGCAGGAATGAGCCTGGACATGAAACGAGGCATTGTTTTTCTCGCATTGGGCTCCCCCAGCTACGATTTCTATGGGGCCGACCGGAAAGGAGACAACTTATATGGCAACAGCGTTGTGGCGCTCGATGCTGCAACGGGCAAATACATTTGGCATTATCAGCTTGTGCATCACGATCTTTGGGATTATGATCTGCCGGCTCCGCCCAATCTCGTAACCATAGCGCGGGCTGGCAAAAATGTGGATGCAGTTGCCCAGGTTACCAAGCACGGATTTCTTTTTGTCTTTAACAGAGAAACCGGTGAGCCACTCTTCCCGATCGAGGAGCGAAAAGTGCCGGCTTCCCGCATTCCCGGTGAAGAGGCGTCGCCTACCCAGCCATTTCCGCTCAAACCCAAACCATTTGCAAGACAATGGATGACCGAAGCTGATCTGACGCACTATTCAGATGCTGGCCGGGATTCTGTTCTCAAAAAATTCAGGTCCATGCGATATGAAGGACTTTTCACCCCACCCGACCTGAAAGGCACATTAATGCTACCCGGCAGCCGGGGCGGTGCAGAATGGGGCGGAGCGGCATATGACCCGTCGACCTCTGTTCTTTTTGTCAAATCAAATGATTCACCCGAAATCCAGTCGATGAAGAAGGTGGAAGAAGAAAAGGAAGCCAGGGATCAGACGGTTTACGAACAAGGGAAATCCGTTTATATGACTTACTGCGTGGCATGTCATGGCAAAGACAAAAACGGCGACGAACCGAATTATCCCTCCCTGATCGGACTGAAGAACCGGATGACTCGGGAGGCAGCATTAGATAAGATCAAAAAAGGCGGAGGAAAGATGCCTGCTTTCGCCAGCGTAGTGAAAGGTAAGGAAAAGGGAATCATTGCCTTCCTTTATGAACGCGAACAAAACTCTGGCAAAGTCAGTAAAATGGAAACCGGTCAGACCAAAGCCGGGGCTGACAAATATCTCAACCTGACTGCATACGGACATTTCCGTGATCCGGACGGCAATCCAGCGCTCCGCCCGCCATGGGGCACATTGAATGCGATTAATCTCACAACCGGAGATTACGAATGGCAAATCCCGCTCGGAAATAACGAACGGCTTCGCGCTAAGGATGCACCTGAAACGGGACAGGAAGGCTCTGCGGGACCTATCGTAACGGCAGGCGGGCTCATTTTCATCAGCGGCACTAATGATAAAAAGCTCCGCGCGATTGACAAGAAAACCGGAAAGATCCTTTGGGAAACCCTCCTGCCCGGCGTCGCCAATGCAACGGCCTGCACTTACATGCATAAGGGCAAGCAATATGTTGCATTATCGGTAGGCGGGACGAAGGAAAACCCTTCTGGTTCTATCATGGCGTTCGCGTTACCTTAATACCAGGCAGCTTTTTCAGCATGCGAACCTGGCAGAAAAATGCTGCTATCGCGCAGGAATGCCGCAATCCAGATTAAAATCATCGGAAGCAATGCATTGAATGGTGTCCCGTGAGACAGTTCGGTGGCCAGGGCCCCGGCAAAGTAGCAGGATAGCAGAATAAAGCCAATCTTCATTGTTTTCGGGTAAATAAATAATGCGGCAAAGCCGATTTCCATCAACCCGAGCGGAACGCGATAATCGCCTACACCAACCTTCGCTAACGTGCTGACAACCTCTTCGCTTCCTGATAATTTCATGACCCCGCTCATGACGACAAGCGCGCTGGCGACTATCGTTACGCCAATCGTGGTAATTCTCTTTGCTTTCATAATTATTTTATTTTCAGCAAAAATAGATACCTTTACTTACCAATATATAGTAGTATACAAAAGGTTAGCAGTATCCTTTTGGTTAGTGTCAGCAATTATGGATCAATTAAACGGATTTTCAAGACCACATTCCGGTGCAGAATGTAACAGCAAATTAGGCGCAATCGGAGATGCGCTTTATGTGATTGGCGGAAAATGGCGGCTGCGGATCATCGTGGCGCTGACAGAAGGCGGCTCGCGGTTCAATGAATTGCAGCGCATGCTGCCGGGAATTTCGCCGCGTGTCCTTTCCAATGAACTTAAAGAACTGGAAATCAACGGATTTTTAACCAGAAACGTTTTTACAGACACGCCGGTTGTTGTGGAATATAAGCTTACACCATATAGCCGCACCCTGGACAGCGTGATGGGAGCACTCGTGGAATGGGGCGAAATGCACCGGATTAAAATACGCGAGGATGATATGCAGACTACAAAGCCTATTGCTCAGGAAGCGATACTGTAATGTGCCACATGTCTCCCGAATTTGTCACCTTCGGCGTGCCCCAAACACCCGGGCCGCCATCGGTTCGAAGATATACGGCAAAAACCAGGCTGGTAACATCTGAGCCGGTAACCATTAGGCTTCCGCAAGCGGCACCATTGCCGCAGTTGCCGGTTATAGTGGATTTGGTATGTAAAATTTTCGTTTTGGAATCATCCAGGATTAGCTCCTTACTCCCCGAAAGTTTGACTAGCGTTCTGCCGGGCGTTTGAAGTTCCAGCTCTGTGGTAAAACCGAGTCGCTTATTGGCAAAATTGGTCGTTGCACCTAACCCTGCCAATGTGATCACCGGATTATTGACCGGCCTGCTGAACTGCAAACGCAGTTTGCCGTAATAATAACGGCTTGTATCGGCAGTAGAAGCATTCGCAGCCTGCAATGGTTTTGCCGACAAAAAAACCTGCACTCCTACATTGGTGTATAAATTCACCCCGCGCCCCGCTTCTCCCTTCGGATGCGACGTAAAAAGCGTTCGCGTAGAATCCTCAAAATAATAATTGCTATTGACCACCGGAACAGATTTCACCTGCGTGGCACTCGCGCCCGAAGCCGCCCCGAATGTCATTCCCGTCACGTGCTGGGGAACAGTAATGTAAGGCTGATCATCGAAACTGAATGTGACGGTAAGGTCGGATTGGGGTTTTTGGAAATAAATGCCTTCGTCCTTGCTGCCGTTGTTGTTGACAAAAAAAGAGAGTGTTTGCGGAATGGAGGTCGGGCCTTTGGGGACGGGCGGCCGGTAACTGTTATTAACGCCATCCTGTACAAATTCAAGCGTATTTTGTGCAATTGTCGTTTGCGCTGTGATGCAGGCCATCAATAGGGAACACACCCGTATGGTCAGAGTCTGTTTTAAAAGCATGTGTAGTAAAAAAGAATCGTTGAGTTGTTTTTCAGCCGCAATATAATATTTCGAGTGAAAGGTTAAAGCGTTACCAGTCACAAAAATCCGCAGACCTGTGACAGGCAACGCTGTGCAATGCAATTTTAAGTATTTGAATATTAAGCCAGTGTGAACATTTGCGGCATTCCTGAACGGATCGCAAATTTATCAAATGGCTGAGTCTGCATTACGGAACTGCTCGAAACCAGCGGTAACCATAAGCCTCTAAGGTGATCGTATGCCTTCCCTTTTTGTCTGTTACACTTTCAATGTTGCTCATCAGGTCCGCGATTCGTGTGGCCCCTGCCATTTCCTCAGGAACGACCAATTCCAACGATTTTTCCTGGAAATTATGCCATATGAGCAGGATCTTGTTTTTCCAGGTGTAACGCATGCCCAGGATTTGATTTTGACCCGTATCCATAATTTCCCAGTTGCCGTAACCAATTTCCGGACATTCTTTCCGCATCCTTATCAGGGAAGTCATCCAGTTCAGCAGGGAACTGGGTTCGCGCCGCTGATTCTCGACATTCACGTGATCATAAGCATAGTAACCTTCCTCAACCACCGGATGCACCAATGTCTCCGCTTGTGAAAAACCACCTTGTTTTTCGCCCGTCCATTGCATTGGCGTCCTGACGGCGTCGCGTTCTTCCAGTTCGAGGTTGTCACCCATGCCAATTTCATCACCATAGCGGATAACCGGCGTCCCCGGCAATGAGAACATGAGGCTGTAAGCCAGTTCTGTTTGCTGCCTGCTGCCGAGCATAGGCGAAAGCCTGCGCCGGATGCCCCGGTCATAAAGTTGCATATGTTTTTCAGGACCAAACCTTTCGAAAACAGTCTGCCGCTCTTCCTCGGTCAGCCTGCCCAGGTCCAGCTCGTCGTGGTTGCGGAGGAAATGCGCCCACTGGCTGGTGCCGGGAATGTCCCTTGTCGCTTCCAGCGCCTTGATCAGCGGACGCGTGTCGGCAGTGGCCAGGGCGTAGAATGTATATTGGTTTACAAAAAAGTTAAACATTAAATGAATGCCGTCACCGTCTTCCCCAAAGTACTTTTTGCTTTCATTTGGTAACACATTCGCCTCGCCCAAAAGCACCGCGTCGCCTTTACGCCATTGCAGAAACTTGCGCATTTCTTTCAGGTATTCAAAATGCAATGCGGGTTCACCACCCTTCTTGGAAGTGCTCGATTCGAGTATAAATGGCACGGCATCCACACGGAATCCTGCGATCCCGAGTTCGAGCCAGTAGCCCATAATCTTGTTTATTTCTTCCCTTACCTCGGGATTGTCCGTGTTCAGGTCGGGCTGGAATTCGTAGAAACGGTGAAAATAATACTCTTTTGACTCCTTGTCCTTTGTCCAGGTGGCCTTTTGTACACCCGGAAAAACCATGCCTTTGTTCCAGTCTGCCGGCCTCTTCTCCGACCATACATACCAGTCCCTTTTTGGACTATCCTTTGAAGACCGTGCTTCCTTGAACCATCGGTGCTCGTCGGAAGTGTGGTTTACAACAAGATCGATAATGACCTTTATGCCCAGTTTACGGGCCTTATGAATGAAGCTAACAAAGTCGCCGCTGGAACCGTGGCGCGGATCAACGCCGTAGAAGTCGCTGATATCGTAACCATTGTCACGGTTGGGAGTGGGTTGAAAAGGTGCCAGCCAGATCGTGTCTAACCCTAATGCATGCAGATAATCGAGCCGGTTGCAAAGTCCTTCAAAATCGCCCGTTCCGTCACCATTTGCATCCATGAATGTTTCGAGGTCGAGGCTGTAAATCACCGCGTTTTTATACCAAAGGTCTTCGAGCATAGGTTTGAGGTTTGTTGATTTTACAAAAACCGTAAAAAAGCAATGCCATGAAACCTGCGTCTCATGGCATTGCACGTATGGCACCAACGTGCTAATTGCCTCCGCTATACATATTAAACGCTAGTAAATGTTTCCTGAAAATAGCCTCATACTTGTCTGCTTCGGCATCCTTTTTCGCGCGTTTGCATTCCTGAACAATGGTTTGCAGCACATAAAGATCCACATTCACATCTCGGTTCCTGGTGCCGCCGTTCTCCCTGGCCCAGGTAAGATTTTCGTCCGATCGGAGTGCCATAACGCGGGCGGAATCCAACGCTTTTTTGTCCTCACCGACATCAAACAGCATGCCCACAAAACCAACCGAAAACTGGTCAAACGGAATGGTGTCGTCGGGCATTACAGTCATGGCCGTGTTCACCACCTCCTTCGCTTTTACTAAGTCATTTTCGGCGATCAGCTGGCCTGCAAGGCGTAGGAACGAGATCCTGGCCGTAGCAACGGGCGAGCCGCGATAGGTGTCATCATGATACACTTTGGGGTTATTCAGCGAACGCCACTGCATTTTTTTCAGCATGTTATCATACATAATTTCAGAGTTGACATACCCATCCGAAGCGCCCTGTACGCGGACTGGTAGTAGTCTGTAAGTGTAACCTTCGAGCTGCAAATATTCCTGTAAACCCAGATTGTGCGTGGTGCCCATTGTGGATGAAAAATAGACGGGCCGCTTCCAGTTGTTGGTCGCGATAATGTCCAGCATCACGAGGTCGCTTTTGTAAAGATCATTGGTTCCAATGTTCCAGCTCATAGAGTCGGTGAGCATAGGCAGCAAATCATTTTTGACAATGTTCATGGACCGGACCTTTTGCGCATCCACGGGTAAGAAAAGTGTGGAAGAAGGTAAAATTGAGGTCATATCGCCGCTCGTCAGCGGAACCTGGATCGCCTTATTTTCCTGATTAATCAAATCAAGATATTCTTTCAGGTTAATGCCGTTCCGGACGGCCGGGATTTCGTAAAAGGGCACGAATTCATTCTTCCCGGTTGCATAATCATCAAGATCCAGCGAGAGTGGCAAGGCTTCCGAAAGGTTGGTTTTGCGTCTCAGCTGCTCAACGTACCAGTCTATACCCAGGAATGTCTGCACACATACACGCACGTCCGTGCGAACGCCCTCCACTTCCTGCAAATACCACAATGGAAATGTGTCGTTATCGCCTCCTGTGAAAAGGATCGCATAAGGCGCACACGAATTCAGCAAATTTCTGGCAAAGTCCACAGAATGATATCGGTCGCTCCGGTCGTGATTGTCCCATCCTCTCGCCAGCATAATCACCGGCACCGACAGGCTCGCAGACACTGCCAGCGCAGTTCTAAGCTTAGGTGTTTTAATTAATTTTTGTAAAAGACCTGCAACAGCCATTACGCCGAACCCGATCCAGATGCAGAAAATGTAAAACGAGCCTACGTAAATGTAATCGCGCTCCCGCGGTTCTGCGGGCGGCAAATTGAGATAAACAACAAGCCCTACTCCCGTAAGAACGAATAGCAAGCCGAGCACCAGCAACTCGTTCCGGCGTTTCCCGTACATCCAGACGAGGCCTGCAATGCCCAGCAAAAACGGCAGCACGTAAAAGTTGTTATGGCCCCTGTTTGTGGCAATGGAAGAAGGAAATTTGCTCGCAGGTTGCCAGGGCATCACCGTCCCCGCTCCTTCCTTATCGCTTTCACGCCCGGCAAAGTTCCAGAGAAAGTAACGCCAGTACATATGCCCCATCTGGTGTGAGAACAGGTAACGCAAGTTGTGCGTCATGGTCGGCTGCTGCCCTTCCGCCAGGCCTGTCATCTGCTGGTAAAGCTGCGGGTGGCCCGGCTGCGCGCTGTACATACGTGGAAAAAGAATGTTACTGCCTGGCGCATATTTGTAAACCGGCCGGTAATCAATGATGACATATTTGCCATCTTTCTTGCGGTAAACCGGCGCTCCCCGCTCCTGGCTGACGGGCTTTGAAGTGAAGGACGGCCCCCATAAGAGTGGTCTGCTTTCATATTGTTCCCTTTTTAAATAAGAAACAAAACGCAGCACGTCGCTTGGATTGTTCTCATTAATAGGCGGATTAAATTCCGAACGCACCAGCACCATCAGATAAGACGAATAGCCAATGAGCACAAAAACCAATGACAACAAAGCAGTGTTCAGCAGCACCTTCCCTCTCTTGTGCGCGTAGCGCACCGACCAGCTTAATGTTCCCAGAAATAGCACGACGAAAAAGACGATTCCGGAGTTGAACGGAAGGCCCAGCGTATTGACAAAAAAGATCTCAAACTTCCCCGCCAGATCCGGCAGGCCAGGAATAATGCCGGAGTTAATGATCGCTAATACAACCAATCCACCGCCAAATGCCAGAATCCGGCCTATAACGGTCGGTTTGCGATATGTTTTGAAATAATAAACCAAAGCCAGGGCCGGAATCGTGACCAGATTGAGCAAATGCACACCGATGGAAATACCAATGAGATACGCAATCAGGATTAGCCAGCGGTTTGCCGTGGATGCGTCTTGCGTTTCCTCCCACTTGAACACGGCCCAGATCACAATGGCCGTAAAAAAAGATGACATCCCATAAACCTCAGCCTCAGCTGCTGAAAACCAGAATGAGTCCGACCAGGCGTATGCAAGGGCGCCGGTAAGGCCGGAAAAAATGACGAGTACTGCCTCGGATTGGCTGAGCTGTTCTGCCGTTTTACCAATAAATTTGCGAACCAGTAATGTAATGGTCCAG
The DNA here is from genome assembly GCF_023821985.2 of Dyadobacter chenhuakuii. Classification (NCBI taxonomy): domain Bacteria; kingdom Pseudomonadati; phylum Bacteroidota; class Cytophagia; order Cytophagales; family Spirosomataceae; genus Dyadobacter; species Dyadobacter chenhuakuii. The sequence goes on from NZ_CP098805.1 coordinate 2,330,433, forward strand.
AACAAAAAGAGAATGGTAAAGGCACTGCTGAGCACCGAAACCATATTAACCCAGTACGCTACACGCGTCACATCGCCAAGCGCCAGCAAGGAGAAAAGCCGGCCGATGAGCAGAAAAAAAGGTGCTCCCGGCGGATGGGGCACCTGTAATTTAAAAGCTGCTGCAATGAATTCACCGCAATCCCAAAAACTTGCCGTACGCTCCATAGTGAGCACGTAAGTCAGGAATGCAGTTGAGAAGACTGCCCAGCCCGTAATTTTGTTCCATTTTTTGAAAAGTGTCATGTTAAGTTCCGTTTTTTCTGTGCCCAAAGCTATGGAAAGCGCTTTGAAGCGATATCCGGCTAACTCTTAAAAAAAGTTAAGCGAACGTCTCAGAATCAACTATTTAACTTAATTTAACATGACGACTGGTCAGTGACTATCTGCCTAAAATCTGATAAAGTGCATAAATAGCGGAAAGCCAAAGCAGCGATCCGGCGGTGATAGTAAAAACAAGGGCCCCGATGAAAGGCAGAGCGCGGGAGTTCATTTCGAATTGTATAAGTCTGGCCATCTTCTTCTTCTCTCTACAATAATTTTCTGATAGGGTTACTCAAATGACCTGATGGCCATCTTTCTGTAAATATAATTATTGTTGAATTAGTGCAATTCACACGGTCAAAAACTACTTGTGCGAATATATTGACACATTGTAGCCAATATTCGACAAACTAGGAATGATGAAAGCCGGAGTTGTGCTTTTTGTAGATTTCCACTTTTTTGAATAGTTCGAGAACATTGGTCACTTCGAGCTTTTCGAAGATCCTGGCCTTGTAGGTGCTTACCGTGCTCTCTTTGATGTTCAGTTCGATGGCAATGTCTTTTGTCCACTTTCCGGTGAGGAGCATATCCATGATTTCGAGTTCACGGTTAGAAAGGATCTCCAAGGGACTTTCGCGGCTTTCTCTATCGACTAATGTGTTGTTAACCAACTGCTGCTGAACAACATTGCTTATGTATGTGCCGCCATTCAACACCGAAGATACAGCGCGTTCCAGCTCTTCATTGCTTGTGTCTTTGGGCAGGAATCCGTTTGCGCCTGCCTTCACATAGTGCAGCGCGTACAATTCTTCCTCCTGGGAGGAGAAAACCAGGATTTTAACATTTTCCTGCACAGCCCTGATCCTCGGGATCATATTGAAAGCCTCGCCGCCGGGAATCCGGATATCCAGTATCACCAGGTCAAAATGCCTGGTTTGCAGCACTCTAAGTGTTTCACTAAAACTGGCTGCTTCTATAATAACCACAGCTGGTATAACGTCCTCAATCAGCAACTTCACGCCCATCCGCACTATTGAATGATCCTCTACTAACAAAATCGTTTTCATCAACACTGTTATTTCTTATTTCCTCTAAAAGTAGTTTAATATCAAGGAATAATACGTAGAAGTCAGGCTACGAAAGCGTCATTTCTGGAAAATGATGTGGATCGAGGCGCCTTGTGTTTTCTCGGATTCGGCCAGCAGGCGCGCGTTAATCAATGCGCTTACTTCCTTTACAATCACGAGCCCCATTCCAAAGCTATCGGGATCCAGTCCGGCGCCGGGCACTTTCTCATCGCTATTGATCCACCGGATGATGGCGGGCTCCATTCCGGGCCCGGTGTCCTTCACGATGAGGTGAAGCGAATCACGATAATCTATATGTGTTACTTCAATGGTGCCTCTGCTGGTCACTTTGTTTGCATTGTCGATCAGGTTATGAAGCACGATGCTAAGCAATTGCAAATTGCTTTTCAGGATCACGCCTTGCGAAACCGTATTGATAAATTCATTGCCGCTGCTTTCCGCTTCGGCCATAAAAATGGCAAACTTCTGGTCAACCAGTTCGTGCACGTCCAGATAATTGAAAGTCACACGCGTATTCCTGTAACGAAACTGCGTGTATTCCAGCAGGTTTTTCATAAAATGATAAAGCCGGTAACTCGACTGGCTTATAGCGCGGATCGTAGGCAAGTCGGGGTTGCTTTTTGCCAGGCGACCGGTGGTTGCCATCAGGAAGCGGAGCGGGCTTTTAATATCATGCGAAATACTGGCCAGCAACAATTTCTGGTGGCTAAACTCGGATTCAAGCTTGCGCTGCGATTCTTCCAAATAAGATAAACTCGATGTAAGCTCCGTTGTCCGGGCATCCAGCGCGGAGATGGTCGAGTAAAAGGAGTTGAAAAAGTAATAGTTGATCAGAAAAAGAAAGAAGAAGTTATGCAGTAACAGGATCGCAACTGTCATTTTACTGACGCCCATCGGCCCCCACGGAATGGCAGCCCCAAGCTGATGTTCCAGATACATATAAATGAAAAAGGGTAAAATAGCGACCAGCGAATAAAAGAGCCCCCATTTATTACCCAGGCCATAGAACGCGTAAATGCTGATGATCACCACATATTGGAGCGTGACCACATGGAAACCCTCTTTATAAAAAAACAGATTGGACCAAATAATGACCAGGAAGATCAAAATAGCCATGTGAATGGCCTTTTTCCATTTCAGCCCCAAACGCAGAACGACATAATAGAGGATCACAACGACCATCAACAGCCCGATCCGTTTGGTTTGGACAGCGTGATTTTCAAGAATGTAAAATACAAGCAGTATAGTGGTCGTGATCAATCTCAAATGGAGCGATAACGATAACACTTTGATGCGTGCAATATTAAGAGCATTTGTTTCCCCAGCCAGCTGTTTTTGAACGGGCCAATCAATAAAAGATAAATTCATGTAACATTCAGTACTCTCCCGAAATAATATACTTTGAACAATCGGACGAAGGAAATCTTACGGCTCCGAAACAATAATAATGGGTTGCAACGAATTTTGAAAGAGGGAGGATACCTGAAATAAAAACCAAATCTATATAAATAAATGTCACCGGCAATGTAGAGAAATCGCTACAAGAGAATTCACAGCTATCTACAACCAATATTGCTTTGACATTGTAAATTTGTTTATTCTTTCTTTTGAAATGGCTTGTGTTATTGGCAGAAAGAATCACCCAAGAATGAACGTAATGAAATACGTTATAAACGTTGAGTATATCTTACACCTTCCGGTCCTGCCGTGAAGGTGTTTTGTTTATTATGATACGGCGTTGAGAACCGGGAGAAGTTAAGCAGAGGAACGAGAGCAGGTAATGTGCTTACTTTTTTGATTGTAACAGAGGAACGACTTAAATTCAAGTAATCGTCGGAAGTGCTAGTTTCCCCCGGCTCTTTCCTGTGCCTGTCTTTTGGATTTTTTCACTTCCCCTGGCGTAAACTCACCATTGATCCATCTTACAAAATTCTTTGATTGAACCTGGTAGACCTGTGCAGACAAAGGTTTCAAATCTGAATTTTCAATTTCCTTGAGATAATCGGCAAGTAACCGGTTAATCTCTTCCAAATACTGACTCTGCGTTCTCATGTGCAATGTTAATTAATAATGATAATGTGTTTAAATTAAGTCTGAAACAGGCAGACTCTTCCTTTATTCGAATACAATTATAATTATTCATTTTTTCGCAATTTTATTTTTGGGGTGATCCCTTGTTTTTTCAGGGTGTAGCGTGATTTTGGCGGGGAAACCCTCTTTACAGCTTACTCAACCGGCCCCGTAATGCCAGTCCCTATTTATGCGATAAGGGCTATACGCAATGCGTACAGCCCTTACTGTTCATGGCTAACAAATATTGAAAAACTATTCTTTACTCCGCAGATACACATCGTTACTGATCGATTCCAGCTTCACCTCCGGCCCTCCGCCATTCAGTGTGCCTTCCAGCAAATAACCCACGATCGGGTTTTTCTCTTTTTTGTTTTTAAAATCAATGTCAAAATCGGAATAGACTTCTCCGGTTATGGTTTTCAAGGCAACACTTATCCCCTTGGATTTTGGCCAGCTCATATCCACAAATCCGCTGATCGTTTTCGCATGAACGGTTGTAGTAGCGCCCTGAATGTCGATATTCCCGTCGATCGTTTCCAGTTTGAGCTTGGCATTACGCGGCAGAAACACCTGGTAATTTATTTCTTTGCACAAATAGTATCGCTGCTTTCCATCCTTATCATTCCATGAGCTCCGATTGTTTCCGGGACAATCTTCCGCTTTGCCCTGTCGGAGCAGTTTATCATCAAATCCAACCTCTACAATCACTTCATCGGACGTTGCGCGGTCGGTTACGAGCAGTGCGTCGTTTAACTGATTGTTATTGATGACCGCCCGGATTTTCACGTAAACTTCCTGTTTGTCCCAATAGCGGACCTGAATGCTGTCGGCAAACTTCAAGTTCAGGTTCGCGGTTTGCCCTTCCTTGTAAGGCAACTTTTTTTCAATGATTTTCTGGGCAGATAAAGGTCCTGCGAGCAATGCTAAAACGATTATTAAAAGTCTGTTTTTCATAACATTATATGGCCAAGGTGGTTATTTTTTCCTGATGTAGATATTACCGCTGATCGTATTGAGCTGCATTTCAACCCCGCCGCCGTTTGTCGAGCCTTCTATGTTGCTTCCACCGCCCACTTTGGAAAGCCCGTCTTTGGTGTTTCTGGTGCCTAGATCAAAATCTGTGTACATTTCACCGTTAATGGACCGCAGCTTCATTGTCGACTTTGCGGTTGCAGGCAATGTCACATCCACTTCGCCGCTGATGGACGAGATTGCGGTCGGCTTTGTCTGGTTTAGTGCGGAAAAAACGACGTCCACGTCACCACTTGTCGTGTTGGCCACCACCGGCCCGGTAACACTGGTCAGCTGAATGTTGGCACCATTGGTTTTAATTTCAAGATCTCCATCCATATTGCTGATCGCGATCTTGGATCCGCCCTGCCAGTTCACTTCCTGAAAAAGCACCGAAACCTGCCTGGGTATACGGATCGTGTATTTGGCCTCCTTGCGCGTCACTTTCTCCACTTTGATCCCGCTCGCATCCGTCGTAACCGAAAGGCCCATTCCCGTGTTGTCTACACCGGCATAATACAATGGTTTCAAACCCTTTGCCCGCTCTGGCGGCGCTTCATAACCCGAAGTCGTCTGGATCACAATTTCATCGCCCGCATATCCTTCGATCTTCACCTGACTGGCAGCCATTTCGATAGTTACCTTTTTATCTTTCGAGTTGGCCAGCTTGGCTTTGTATTCTGGCGTCTGAGCTATGGATTCGGCAAGGCACAGCAAGCAACCCATACTTATTAAAAGTATTTTTTTCATGGTTTTAATTGAAATATAAATGGAATAAAAAAGCGTAATCTCTTTTCAGAAGCACTTAAACGTCCGCAGCGATAAGCTCGCTGACTCCCTGCTGCGCTTTAAGCCGGACCACTTCCAACACTTCCTCGTTTCTGGCCAGTTGCTGAAATGGTTCAACCGCCCGCTTTTCTTTGGTTGAAACAAGGATTTCGATCAGCATAATCTGAATGTTGGGATCGGTTTGAATAGCCAGGGAATGCATCAGCGCTTCCGCTACATTATCCTCATTATCAAACCGTTGCAATGCCTGACAAGCTGCAAGCCTGACATTAACATTCGGATCGAAATTGAGTGTATTAATCAGCAGCTGCGTAATGTCCTTATCCAGGTTTGAAAGCGCATAGCTTTGATTCACAGCCTGAATGCGTTCACTGGCCGATGTGGAATTCATTTTTTCAAAAGCCAGCACATTTTTCATTTCCAGCTGCGACACCGACTCTTTTGAAGCTAACAATGGAATCTCCGCACCATCGCGCTCCTGAAATGCACGTCCTCCCAAAAACCCGACGATCAACAGCGCCAGCCCGGCAGCAATCCTTACCAGCCAGCGACCAAAAGTGCGCACCGGACTTTGTTTCGGCGGATCAAGCAACATTAATAATTCACTGCCGAATGTCAGCGACGGATGTTCGTTTCTTGCCTCAACAAAGTAACCAAACTGTGCTGCGTGGCTCATTAAATGTTCTGGAACGTCACCATTTTGGAAAAAGCGTTTAATTTCCTTTTCTTCTTCAATGGTCGTTTCGCCTTCGTAATATTTCTCTAGTAGTTTCTCAATATCCTGATCCATAATCGTTTGCTTTAAGATAATTCTCCCGAAGCTTCTGCCTCGCCCTCGAAAGGATTGTACGAATGTTCGCATTGCTCAATCCCGTAACCTGCTCAATCTCCTCGAATGAATATTCTTCCACGTCGCGCAAATGCAGCACTAGTTTGTGCTGTTCGGGCAGCTCGCCGATGAGCTTGTGGATGAGCGCGGCGCTGTCGCTGTTTTCCAGTTGCCGGTGCGGCGACAATTCCGCTGCCTGCACGCTGGTAACGTCTGCACCGTTTTGCATTTTCTGCTTATGATGCGATTTGAGCCTGTCCATACAGAGGTTTTTCGTCATCTGCACAGCCAGTGCTTCGACACTATGATACGTTTCCAGCTGCTGCCTGTTCGTCCACAACCTCAGCAACACATCCTGAATGGCATCTTCCGCTTCCTCGCGGTTGCGAAGAAACATTTGCGCCAATCTGAAAAGGCGTCCCTGCACGGGAAGGATGCGTTGGTTAAAGGCTTGTAAATCCATTCACATACAAAGACGACCAAGCCAGCGCTTCGTTACAGGTTGGGGGAAAATTATTTTTCAATCAGGCTTAAAATTGTTTTGTGTTTGCTTCCAGTAAGCTGTATCTGGACTTTTTCTAATATTAAACGTTTGCACTTGGATGAGATCAAAAAACATTTTTTAGATTTGAAGCTCACTAAAATACACACGGAATAAGGCTATATGGAAGCACTAAACATTTTATCTTCTATCGTCATCATCACAGCAGTTGGGGCGGTGGTTTACAAAACTGCGAAGCTTTTTTACAAGCTGATTACTAATGCAGATCTAACTGTAACCAACAAAAGAACCGGAAAATCCATAAAAATGGGAGCCCACCCTACTCCTGGTTTTGCGGAAAAACTACTGGATGTGCTTAATTCATGACCAGTGTTACTTCTCAATCCGGCAATGCCCCAAAAAGACAGGCTGTCAAGGTTACAGGAATCACTTTTGTTTTGACCAGCATTGCCAATAAGGTCAGTGATCCCATCTACAAGGATTGGCTGGTATCTTTAAGTCCATTGTTCGGGTATTTGCTTCATCTGGTTTATGCGGTCGTAGCATGCGAAATTTCATTTGCTTACTTTCAAAACCGTGTCAATCGCTTTGTGAAAGAATTAAAGCTAAGAAAAACAGATCCGGAATGCGATGAAATTGAATCAAAGCAGATCGACAAAGAGATGGCCGATATGCGCAAAGTTCTCATAGAAAGGCGTATAAAAGATCTCAACGCCCGGTTTTAATCTCCGCATCAGGCAGCTTTTCAGTCGCTCAATCCTGACTTACTGCACCAGGAAACTATGAACGGAGTGTTGCGGCGGTTTTCTTGAATGGGACTGCTTTGATGAGGCGGGTGTTATTGAATTCTTCTATCGTTCGCACATTTTCTGCGGGGATAATGCCGCGGTTGATCCAGTTTACAACCGTTTCCACATTCTTAACCTGAAAACGGTGACAATATTCCTTGATTGTCACCCATTCAGCCAGGTCAACAACTTCACCCTGACTGATCAGGTAATTAGTGGCTTCCTTAATGGCAGCATCTGCCCCTGCGAGCAGCCGCTCGATTTCTTGCGCCAGATCTGGCATAGCTTTCATTTGATTATCACCTTCGACGACCATTTTTTCAATCATTTAAAGATTCCAACTTCTCAATCAAATCCTGCAAGGCCTCAATCTTACTCCAGATTTCCAATCTCTGATCTTCCGTCATCTCCTCGGATCTGTCCCTCAGTAACTGCCTAAGCGCAGCCAAGTGCATTCTCAAACTGAATAACTGCATAGTGTGTATTTTAAACAAATATAATACTGTTTGGCAGCCAAACAAACAATAGCCGGACAGAAATTTCAAGGGGAACATCAGGGCATTTCTTGCCAAACTGGCATAACCCCTAATTACATTTCAGACACAGGAAATTGCAATCCGGATGGCGGATAGCACATATTGCACAACTTCAATCTCAATTATGCGGATTGCTGGGCTAATTTGTCGTGAAGTTAAATGCATTGTTCCTCAATATTCTTAGCCATGAACCTGAAATTTTCTACTGTTATCCTCAGCACCGCGCTGGTCGGTGGAACCATTACGGCCATTTGTCTCAGCATTTGCCAAAAGCCCTTGCCCCAGGAAGCCTTGGAAGCGAAGGCTGTACCAACAGAAACTGTGCCGAATTGTAAATATGAATACGACGAGATTGCCCATAAGCTCGTGGCTTACAGTCCGACAGGAAAATGCGCGGCTGGCCAGAGAAATTTCTCTTTCAAGATCGGCAGCCGGATTTCAGATCTTACAAACGGATCATTGACAGAGCCTCAGATTGTTACGCTTTAAATTCATTGCGCTGTCTCAAACATCTCTTCGTAGTGTGGCGATGGCGTGAGTATGCCTCCGCTTTCAGCATAGAATGTTGCGTCGGTGAGGTAAACACCTTTTTGTGTGCGGACCCAGGAACCGTCTTTTTTGGGATGATAGGTCATTAATTTCTCCCAGTTTTTGTAATACTGATGACCATTCGTCTCCTGTAAACCAACGGTCATGCCTGGAAATGGCTGCAACCTTGCCGCAACATTCTTGTTCCAGTCTACCAGAATCGGATTAACTGTCAGGTCGGCGCAGAAGCAGGGCACCTTTTTTTCGTAGGCGAGTTGCGTGATTTTCATGGTCATGCTCAGCGTTTTAGCAATCGCTTTGACGGCAATAGCACTGTAACCCAATTCGATCCGGTGCGCTGCATCCTCCACGGTGTGCGCACTTTCGTCGGCGGCTACGCGTACGCCCATATCACCCACAAAAGCCTCGTTACGCTCTTCAAACGGCTCTTCGATCACCGCAATCTGGTCGAATGCACCGATCTTTCGCGCATGATCCAGGAAACGGAGCAATGTTTCTTTTTTCTCATATCGCCCGTTTGCATCAAAATAATACGGGATCTTGCCATTCTGGGTGTAGGGCGTTTCGTAATGTCCGATTGCCTTGTGTACCGCGCTCAGGAAGGCAATGTCCTTCTCGATCATTTCCTGTTGCGTTCCCGCTGAGCCGGTTTTCAATTTCATGATAAAATAACCTTCATCGGCTGCCTGCTTGATCCGCTCCGCCGAAGTCCCTACACTGAAAGACGGAATACTCGCCACTTTTTCGTGCCTGTGTGGCAAGCCGGGCTGGTATGCCGCGGGAATAAGCTTATCGAATTGATCAATGTTGTTTTCTTTGGCATATAAAAGCCATGCAGCATTGTCAACACTTACCAATGCATTGAGTGCAAACGTTTTACGCAGGTCAGGGTTGCCCGTGATCTTTTTTCCGTAAGCCAGAACCTCCGGCAGGATGTCGTCCAGCAATTTTACCGGATCTGAGAATGTCGTGCCTTTGATCATTTGCAGAGACCGTTCCGTCATGGCATACATCAAAGCATTGCCGGCGCTTTCAGAATGTCCCGCAAAGACCTTGGAATCAGACCATAACACGCCCTGTGTGCCAATCCCAATTTTCCTGGTCCCGGATTCGGACTCCAGCAGGGAAATTGCCTGCCAGCTGTCTGTGATAGCGCTTCCCTTAAACCTGTACGGGTTCAGCGGCTCTCTTTCAAAGTTGGAATTAACGTTTTTGATCCGTATCGTTTTCATGGGTTTAGGAAGATGCGTAGATGCGCTTGTGATTTCCGGCGCCAGCATGCCGGCCGCCGCGATGACGCCTGCCCGGTTGATGAAGTCGCGCCGGGAAATGTTTTCATCGTTTTTTAAGAACATGGAAATTACCTTTTACAGACAGTTTATTCAAAGGACTCAGAAATGCACAACTACCCTGACAGGGCCATGTTTCCCGGATTATTCACATGTTTTTTCCGTTGCCTAAGTTTTTTGCAATGGATTGTTCCGGTTTTCCTATCTAAAAATGGAAACCAGTATATTTGACCTTAATCCTCCTCTCGCTGCGTTTTTATTAATGATTGCAGCTTAGTAAAACCAACTGAACTTATTACTCAATGCTCTTTACAAAAAATGTAATGTATGAACGACGTGCACTTGCTTTTGATTGATGACGAAGTACAATATAGCGAGCTGACAAAAGAATACCTGGAAATGCGGGGCTGCAAGGTCACTCTCAAACACGACGGCATGGCCGGCATGGACGCATTTAAGCAAAAACCTTTTGACCTATGCGTTCTGGATGTGAAAATGCCCAAAAAGGATGGATTTACGCTCGCTGCCGAAATCAAGGAAATGAACGAGACTATCCCGATTATTTTCCTCACGGGCCAGTCGCTGAAAGAAGATAAAATCAAGGGCCTGACGATAGGCGCGGACGATTATCTGACCAAGCCTTTCAGTATGGAAGAGCTTTATCTGCGCATACGAGCCATTTTGAAGCGGGTCAAAATCCATGAAAAAGTACAGGTGATTGATCAATTCAACATCGGATGTTCGAGCTTTGATGCCGGCTTGCGCGAATTGGCGGTGATGGATAAAGTTATTAAGCTGACTTCTATTGAATCCAAATTACTGAAAATGCTTTGCGAGCACGAAAACAAGGTCCTTACCCGCGAAGTGGCGATGTTTGGGATTTGGGGAGACGAAGAGGCGTTTCGCGGTTATAGTCTCAACGTATATGTAAGCAAGATCCGAAAGTTTCTCAAAGAAGATTCCAAGGTCGAAATCCTGAATTTGCATGGGGAAGGTTACAAACTGATCAGCAAGTTATAGCAAATGGATCTTACTTTTTTACGCGACCTCATGAACGGAGACGAAAGGCTGGTCAGCAACTTCGTCCGGATCTTTCGCGAACAAGCACCGAAGCAGATCGAAGAAATCCAGGAAGCACTCGCTAATGAAGACTGGGAAAACTTCTCCAATCTGGTCCACAGTCTCAAAACCCAGTATGCCTATCTGGGACTAACCGACTTATCAGAGCAAATGAAGATCATGGAGTTCGAAGTGGACAACGGCGATAAAACCCAGCTGAAACCCTTACTGGAACACTTCCATAAAGAATTCCGAATTCTTTCTGAAAAAGAGCTACAATAAGGGATCATTGCCCGTTCATTCAAACAACTTCCCCCGCCAACAACCTCCTGATCCTTGCCTTCAACTTTTTCGCTTCAATGGGCTTAGTGATATAATCGTCCATCCCGGCTTCTTTGCATTTCTGGGCTTCGGCCGGATTGGCGTTTGAAGTAAATGCAAGGATCGGGATTCGGCGGCCCTTCTCCCCTTCCCTGATCGCCCGTGTGGCCTGATACCCGTCCATAACGGGCATTTTTACGTCCATGAGCACAATGTCAAATGTGTGTTCCTGTAACTTCTGAAGCGCAATCTGGCCATTATCGGCAATGACGATCTGCACGTCAGGGATCAATTTTTTCAATGTTTCCTCGGCCACTACCTGATTGAAAAGGTTATCCTCTACCAAAAGTATTCTCGTTCCGGAAAGAGAAACGCCGTCATCGCGGTCCTCATTATCATCGGCTTCACTGCTGCCGCAAACTTCAAATGACAGGTTAAAAGAGAACTCGGTGCCTTGCTGGACCTGGCTGGAAACGGTCATTTCTCCACCTTGCTCTTCCACAAGCCGCTTCGCGATAAACAGGCCTAATCCTGTTCCCGTTTGCTTGCTGTTCAGGTCTTCGTCCAGGCGCGTGAATGTTTCAAAAATGTATTGCAATTTCTCTTTCGCGATGCCTATGCCTGTGTCTTTGACTGTAAAAAGCAACTCTTCTATTCCCCTGGCAGCCGATATGCGCTTTACCTCAATCTTAACCGACCCAAAATCAGTGAATTTCACAGCATTACCAGCCAGGTTGAGCAGGATCTGGTGAAGCCTCAGCGGGTCGCCGACCAACTGATCGCTGACATCTTCTGCCACCGAAATGTCCAGGCCAATGCCTTTTTCCTCCGCAATAACCTTTAAAATATATCCCAAACGGTTCATCCGGTCGCGTATATGAAAGGGTTTTTGAACGAATGAAAACTTGCCTGCCTCGATTTTTGAATAATCCAGAATATCATTGATAATCGCCAGCAAATTCTCCGACGAATAGCGGATTCCTTTGGCATATTCAAGCTGTCGGGGGCTAAGCGGCGTGTCGAAGATCAGCTCTGACATACCAATGATGGCCGTCATGGGCGTGCGGATCTCGTGGCTCATGTTTGCAAAGAATTGCTCTTTAAACTTGGATTTCTCCTCCACAAGCATCTTTTGCCGCTCTATTTCCTCCTTCTGAACCTGGATTTCTGTCGTCCGGACAGCCACCTTTTTTTCCAGGTTTTCGTATAAAATCGAGTTTTCGATGGAAACGGCGATCTGGCCAGAAAGCAGTTTAAGCAGTTCAGTGCGCTCATGCGTAAATGCGCCGGTGGTGAGGTTGTTTTCGAGATAAAGCACGCCCACGATCTTTCCCTGGTTCATGGCCGGAATGCAGAGCACAGAGCGGATGTCGTTTCCGGATATAATGCTATCCTGACTGAATTGCTCGTCAGACTTGGCATCATTGAGGATCACATCGGTTTTAGTCTTGAAAACATGCTCAATAATGCTTTCCGGCACCAATCCGGAACCGTCCAGCGGGATCTGCCGTATATCACTTTTATCATTAGAAACCGACTGGCTTGCTTCAATATACAACTTCCCGCCCCAGTCCAGAATGAAAAACCCGGATTGTGCACCCGCATTTTCGATAGCAAATTTCATCAGCTTTTCCATCAGCCGCGCAAAAACCACTTCGCTGGAAATGGCCGTCGAGGCTTTCATTAATGTAGAAATATCCAAGGAAGAACCAATGCTGCCGCCCGCTGTCTTAGCTGGCTGGCCATGCTCGGACAGGTCGGGAGACAAGCGCAGCTGCTCGCCGAATTGCTCCTTCAACTGCCTTACCTTGATATCACAGCCCCATTTTTGGTAACATTCAATCGCGGACTGAATGTAAACCAAGCCAATGCGGGGCTGCGATTTTTCCATCCAGAAGTTCCCGCAAAGCTCATTGGCAAGCGCCTCATCCTGAGAATAATCATTCTCTTTGCTAAGCCTTACAGCCGTATCATACAAAACCGCGGCTTGCTCACTCTTCCCATTTACGCGCGCATGTTCGGCCTGCACGAGTGTATACCGGTGCTGAAAATTGACGGGCACCTGCTGCGCCCATTTTTCAAGCATTTTTTTATATCTATTGCCTGTAATTCTGTGTGTTACCGCCGAGGACTTATTGCCTGCGACAGCGTAATTCAGCAATGCATAATAGTAACAGAATAGCGGCTGGAAGAGTAAACCTTTCACATTCTGGCTATAAATAAGGGCCTTTTCCGCATGGGCTAATCCTTTGTCGTGATCCCGGGTCAGGTAACAAAGGATCATTTTGTATAAAAAGCAGGCAAAAATGCGTGTCCTGTCACTCAGGGTCAAAATGTTGGAATAATTATTCCCTTCGTTGAAGTAATCCCCGCTCAACAAAGTAGGATCAGTATTTTCTCCCAAAAGATTGGAGACGATCTGGATCAGCGGTTCATTTTGGTTGGAAATATGGTCGATAGAAATGGACTTGGGCAAATGGTTGAACTGGATCATTTCATCTTTAACCCAATTCAGGTTTTTGCCCGAAAGCAGCAAAAAGAAACTGTAAGTGCTTGATGCATAGGCGCAATACTCAATGTCACCTAACTCTATCCCTACCTTGAATGCACGTTTCAGCGGTTCAAGGGAGTGGCTGATGTGTTCGCCGGAAGACCTGCTTACAATGTTGAAAACAAGCATCGTCCGTTCCTTGATAGCAATGTTTGAAACGCCTTCCAGCAGCTTCAAACCCGTTTTTCCAAACCTGTAACACGCCGGGTTCCGGGTCTCGATCGCATTCACGATGGCCCCATATGTAATGTAAGTCAATGCAGATTCTGGCGCATTTCCGTATCTGACCGACATGCCGACCATTTTCAGCACCATAAGCGGGTATAACAGCGGGATTCTGACAAAAGCAATGGCCGTAATATTTTGCAGGATGCGCATGGCTGCCAGCATCCGGTTATCCTGCATCTGGGGAAGATTTGCCAGATCTTCAATCGCCATTCCCCGCATATGCCACTTCGATTTGGCATAGGCGGTCAGAATGTGAAAATTGTTGGGAACGGACGGGAATTTTATCCCTAATTCGGCCAGAACTGTAAGCGAAAGCCGGATCGCACCATCCAGATTTTTTGAGAAGATCAGTGCCTGAATGCGGAGCTGGCTTGCATTCATGCGCTCTTCCACAGATTTTGCGTGTTCAAGCAGTGTCGCGGTAAGCCTTTCAGTGGCTGCAATGTCGCCTGTCAGGTAAGCACATTCTGCATATTCGGTATGTAAATTCCTGAGCAGCATTTCCTGGTCATTCCAATCCTTTTCACTCAAAAAGCGCATTCCTGTTCTGAAATATTCCAATGCAACGGAATAAGCGGCCGAGATTTTGGCTTTTTTACCCGCATCAAAATTAAGTTGTGCAATCCTGTACTTCTGGCTGTCCGAATCAATTATTTCCGCACCGAAGTTGAGATGGTTTACAATGCTGAACAATTGGTTGTCTATTTCATGCGGAGACAATCTTTCCAGCATAAAATAGCCGATATCAAGGTGCAGTTCCTGTTTTCGCCCGTCGGATAGCAATGCGTATGCAGCTTGCTGCACCTGGTCGTGGACGAAAGTATAACGCGTTTTGAAAAGATATCTGTCCCGATCCGTTTTTGGCTTTTCCATGGAGACCAGCACCAGGTTTTCGGTAATGGCCTCTTTCAGATCCTCTCCCGTTTCCTGCGGCGTTTTATCATTCAGCGCCGAAAGCATTTCGAGATTAAACTCTTTTCCAATGCATGCGGCGCAGGTCAACGCCTGTTTAGCATGCTCAGAGAGCCGGTTGATCTTGTTGGTCAGTAATTCTTGCGATGAGCCAGAATCGGCATAATCAATGATAGACTGCGCATCCCACAGCCACTTTCTGTCTTGCTGGTCAAAATGGATCAGCCCATCCTTATACAATGATCTGAGTGTTTCATTGATAAAAAAGGGATTACCAAGGGTCCGGCTGGAAATAGGTTCTGCGAGTGTATCGGCAATGTGCCGCGGGCAGGAAAATGTATCAGAAATCAGCGATGAAATTTGTCCTGTGGTCAATGGAAAAAGGCCCAGCTGTCGGAAGTTGGCACCGGCTTCTTCCATTTCCCTGATCGTAACGGCAAGCGGATGGTTCACAGGCACTTCATTGTCCCGGTAGGAACCGATTATAAAGAGATATTTACCCTCCACCGAACCCATCACGCGACTCAGGAACCGCAGGCTTGAGGCGTCGGCCCATTGCAGATCGTCGAGGAAAATGACCAGCGGATGTTCTTTTTTGGTAAAGACATTGATGAAATTCGTGAAGACATTAATGAACCGGTTTTGCGCTTCTACCGGGGCAAGCGGCGGAACATCAGCCTGCTTGCCGATGATAAATTCAAGCTTTGGAATCACGTCCACAATCACTTGCCCGTAAGCGCCCACTGCCTGCATAATGTCACATTTCCAGCCGCGGAGCGCTTCGGGATCGACGGCAGAAATCTGAGTGATCAGCTGATCAAAGGCCTCAATAACCGCTTCAAACGGAATATTTTCAACATATTGTTCAAATTTTCCAGTTGCAAAAAGTGCTCCCCGGCACGTGAGTATATCCTGCACTTCCGCCACCAGCGAGGACTTCCCTATTCCGGAATTTCCATACACCAGCACCATTTCATTTTTCGAAAATGCTCGTTGGAATGCATTCAGCACGTTTTGGATCTCAGGCTCTCTCCCATACAACCGCCCCGGGATTTCAAACCGGCCGGGTGTATCGAATCGGCGGGCCTGGAACGGCGTGGCCCGGCCCGAAGGACAAAAATCCAGGCTCGCTTTGAGGTCATGGCGAATGCCTTTCGTGGTCTGATATCTGGCTTCCGGCTTCTTTTCCAGCAGGCGCATGACCAGTTCCGAAACAACGGCCGGGATTTCGGGATCGATGACGGAAGGCAATATAGGTTGTTTGGCAATGTGTGAATGCACCAGCTCATTGGGATCCGAATGTGCAAATGGCAACCTGCCCGTGAAAATCCGGTAGAAGGCGACGCCAAGCGCATAGTAGTCAGACCGATAATCCTCCTTGATATTCATCCGCCCCGACTGCTCGGGCGACATATATTCCAATTCCGTTTCGCTCTTGGGACTAAGGTTGGTTAATTTGATTTCCAACGTTTCCGGCTTAATCAGGAAATGCGCAGGTTGGAGGTCACAGTGAATGATATTGGCGTAATGCAACTCTTCCAGCGTCTTCACAAGTGCAATGCATATTTCAATACGCTGGCTTAAAGGCCGTTGCCGTGCAAGCCAATGTTCCAGCGCCAGGCCGTCAAACGGCTCCATTTCCAGGATCAGCTTGTTTTCAAATCTTGTTTTTTGAGTATATTTTAAAACAGAATTAAAAAAACGCTGATAACTCGTGCTGAATTCCCTTTCAAAGGCCCCAAAGATCGGATCCGAAGTTTCCTGGAACGTGGCGACTTTCAATGTTACCGGGCTCGAATCCACTGTCCGCACCGCTTTATATAGTGCATGCGATGTGCCTTTGTAAATTTCACTGACGATCTCGTAACCAGGAATGGATATCATGCGTATAAGTCTTTTGTTTTAATACAAACCCCACATTATCACTGCACTTAATAAAAGTAGTATCCCCGTTTATGAACTGAAACAGCGACATGCGGATTTTTATAATTTTTTATACTTTTTAATTTTTGCTTAGATTATGAAGTGGTGACGGAGGGTAGATTTGTAACATCAAAATGAACTAACCTTCTATACAATGAGAAAAATCGCGATCATGGGTGCCGGGCAATCAGGTTTGCATCTGGCAATCCGCCTTTTGAAAAGTGGTTACGACGTGACCATCATTTCGGAAAGATCGGCAGGAGAGATCTTCAATGGCCCGCCAACGGGCGCTACATATTTATTCAACGACACTTTGCAGCTTGAAAAGGAGCTTGGGCTTGACCTTTGGAGTGACACAGCCTATCATTCGACGGGCTTTAACATCAATTTCGGAATGCCTGACGGCAATCTGGCATTGAGTATCAACTCCAAAACCAGCAAACCGGGCGTGTCTATCGATCAGCGCTTGAAATTCTATCAGTGGATCAAACTTTTTGAAAGAAACGGCGGCAAGTTCATCGTCAGCGACACGACGCCATCGGACCTGCTGGCTTGTACGGAGCAATTCGATCTCGTTGTGGTTTCTTCCGGCAAGGGGCCGCTCGCCAAGCTTTTCCAGCGCGACGAGGCCAAATCCACAAGAGATAAACCTGCCCGCAAACTGCTGCAATTACACATTAATAACTTCGAACATCCCGGCAAAACCAAGTTCACTTCCATTACATTGGACGCGGTTATGGGAGCTGGCGAGATCATTACAGCCCCGTTTTATCAAAAGGACGACATTCAATGCTCATTCATGCTGGTAGAAAGCGTTCCGGGAGGTCCTATGGATGTTTTTGACGACGTAAAATCTGGTAGCGAGCAACTGGAAAAAGCCAAGAAAATGATCCGCGAGGTGCTTCCGTGGCGTTACGAAGCCTTTGCCAATGCTGAAATTATCCGCGATGATGCTTTCCTGAAAGGCTCGTTCGCACCCGTTGTGCGCAAGCCGGTTGTGCAACTCAATTCAACGGCTGCCGTCCTCGGAATCGGCGACACGGTTATCCTGAATGATCCGATCGTTGGGCAAGGCGGCAATAATGCGACCAAAATGGCCAATGCTTATGCAAAAGCAATCATTGCACGCGGGGATAAGCCATTTGATGTGGCATGGATGAACCAGACTTTTGACGATTTCTGGGAATATTCCAAACATGTGAACCGGTTCTGCGATATATTCTTGTCTCCCCCGTCACCACATGCATTCGATATTCTGGCTGCGGCCAGTCAAAATTCGGAAATCGCTTCTGATTTTATAAATGGCTTCAACCATCCGCCAAGCCTTTTTCCATGGCTCGATGATGCGGACGAAGCGCGTAAATATATTTCCAGTAAAACGGCGTCGCTGGAATCGGTCGCTTAAAACCCACGCCCGGGATTACGGGACTACGTTTCCCATAACCCCCATATTTATGCCCGTTTAAGCATGCTTTCATGGAGGAATAGTTTTTTACGCATCCAGGCATAATCAACAACTATTCACCATTTGCATGTATGAAAAATGACGCAACGGTTTTGGATTCACCAATCCAGAAAAAGCAAGAATTGCCTGAATATGAATTAGTTAATTTAACTATCAACGGCCAGTTTTTCAAACTCAAATTGCAACCTTGGGTCAGTCTTCTCGATGCAATCAGGGAATACGCCGGTCTTACCGGGACCAAAAAGGGATGCGATCATGGCCAATGCGGCGCCTGCACGGTGCTCATTAACGGCAAACGCATTAACTCCTGCCTTACACTTGCTGTAATGAAAGACGGCGAGGCGATCACAACCATTGAAGGGCTTTCGGACGGCACTGTCAACCATCCTTTGCAAGACGCATTTATAGAGCACGACGCTTTCCAGTGCGGTTACTGTACGCCGGGACAAATCTGTTCTGCGGTGGGAATGCTCAATGAGGGCCGGGCTGATTCTTTGGAAGATGTGCAGGAACTCATGAGCGGCAATATATGCCGTTGCGGTGCTTATAACAACATTAATGCAGCCATTATGGATGTTAAATCGAAAATGGCATGAACAGTTTTTCATACAACAAAGCCTATGACGTCGCAGAAGCTGTGGCGGACATTCAAGTTCATGAACAGGGCAAGTTCATCGCAGGCGGCACCAATTTGCTGGACCTGATGAAAGAAAATGTGATGAAACCGGATCATTTGACGGACATTAACCGGCTTGACCTGGCTAACATCACTGAGCATGAGGACGGCGGATTACGGCTCGGTGCACTCGTTACCAACGCCGACACAGCATGGAATGAACTCGTGGAGCAACGCTATCCCCTGCTTTCCAAGGCTATTCTGGCCGGTGCGTCGCCGCAGTTGCGTAATATGGCTACCAATGGCGGCAACCTTTTCCAACGAACCCGCTGCTATTATTTTTATGACACGGCCACTGCCTGCAACAAGCGAGAGCCTGGCTCGGGTTGTTCAGCAATCAACGGCATCAACCGCATTCACGCCATTCTGGGAACGAGCATGCAATGCATTGCCACGCATCCTTCGGATATGTGCGTGGCGCTTGCGGCACTGGATGCGAAGGTGAATATTGCTGGCCCTAATGGCGACAGAACATTAGAATTTGCTGATTTCCATCGGTTACCCGGCAATTCACCACATTTGGATACCAATGTTTCTCCCGGAGAACTGGTTACGTCCATTGACCTTCCTCCGAGCAATTTTACCAAAAACGTTTTTTATCTGAAAGTCCGCGACAGGCAGTCCTATGCATTCGCACTGGTTTCCGTAGCAGCGGCTCTGGATCTGGACGGGGATGTGATCAAGGATATCCGGGTTGCGATGGGCGGCGTTGCGCATAAGCCCTGGCGGCGCAGGGATGTAGAGGAAAGTTATATTGGAAAAACGGCTTCTACGGAGAATTTCCAGGAACTGGCCGAAACCATGCTCACAGGTGCAATTGGTTTTGGTGGTAACACTTTCAAAATCGAATTGGCCAAAAGAGCAATCGTACGTGCTTTGAATGAGGCGCTCAAAACAGGAGAAAATCTATGAAAACGCAATATATAGGAAAGCCCGTCAGCCGGGTGGACGGACTGGCGAAGGTTACGGGCAGTGCCAGATATTCAGCCGACTTTAAAGTGGAAGGCATGCTGTATGGCTACATTGTATCCAGCGGCATTGCAAAAGGAAAAATCCTGAACATTGACACTTCGCAGGCCATGTCGCTGAAAGGCGTTTTGCAGGTTTTCACACATGAGAATGTTTCCGGCCTGCCTTGGTTTAGCATTAAATATAAGGATATGGATGCGCCTACCGGCTCTCCGTTCCGGCCTTTGCACGACGATAAGATCATTTACAGTGGTCAGCCTATCGCATTAGTCGTGGCTGAAACTTTCGAGTTGGCGAGATATGCGTCCTCATTGGTGAAAGTGGAATATCAGGAAGAAGGATTTACGACCGATCTGATCCAAAACCTCGAAAATGCATACAAGGCGCCGTCCGGGAAAATAGGTTTTGTTCAGCCCAAATCGCGTGGTAATGCAGAAGAAGCATATGAGCAGGCGGAATTCAAGATGTCCGGTTCTTACCAGCACGGAGCAGAGCATCATAACCCTATGGAGCTGTTTTCAACCACGGCCATCTGGGAAAATGAAAAGCTGACTGTTTATGATAAAACGCAGGGGGTTTCCAATTGCCAGTTTTACATTGGTAATGTATTCGGCCTGGCGTATAAGGATGTACGGATTATTTCTCCCTACGTTGGCGGCGCTTTCGGATCCGGACTAAGGCCTCAATACCAGCTTTTTATGGCTGTGCTTGCTGCGCTTGAATTAAAAAGACCTGTTAAAGTGGGGTTGACGCGCCAACAGATGTTCACATTCGGGCACAGGCCGGTTACTATGCAGAATGTTGCCCTTAGTGCGTCTGCGGATGGCACATTAGAATCCATTACGCACGAAGCATACTCTGAAACTTCCAGGTTTGAGAACTATACAGAGATCATCGTAAACTGGTCTGGGACAATGTATAATTGTGATCATGTCAAATTGAAATATGATCTGGTGGGGCTGGATATGTATACGCCTGTAGATATGCGTGCGCCGGGCGCTGTTACGGGTGCGCATGCGATGGAAAGTGCAATGGATGAATTGGCATATGAACTGAAAATGGACCCGTTGATTTTCCGACTCAAAAATTATGCGGATGAGGACCAGACTGAAGGAAAACCATTTTCCAGCAAGGAGCTGATCGCATGTTATCGGGAAGGTGCAGAAAAATTCGGATGGACCAAAAGAAACCTCGAACCGCGCTCAATGCGGGAAGGAAACCAGCTGATCGGCTGGGGAGTGGCTACTGCTGCCTGGGATGCATTCCAGATGCCTTGCCGGGCAAAAGCCTTACTATCCATTGACGGAAAGCTGGTGGTAAGCAGCGGAACTTCGGACATTGGAACCGGCACTTACACCATTATGACGCAGATTGCGGCAGAAAGTTTAGGCCTGAAAATCGAAGATGTTACATTCAAACTGGGAGATACCAATATGCCGCTTGCGCCGCTGGAGGGTGGTTCATGGACGGCAGCTTCCGTGGGCGCAGCCGTGAAAGGCGTATGTGAAGATGTGCGAAAGAAGCTGGCAAAAATGGCTGTCAAAACCAAAGGCTCCCCTTTCTATAATGCTGACCAGAAGGGCATTTCGTTTGATTCGGGAATGTTGTCGGAACCAAATGACAGCTCGAAGTCGATATCAATTGTTGACCTGATGCGGCTTGCGGGCGTTAACAGCATTGAGGAAACCTCAACCAGCGGCCCAAACCCGATCAACAAAATGAAGTACACTTTTAATTCGCACGCGGCAGTTTTTGCGGAGGTGAAAGTGGATGAAGATCTCGGGATCGTCCGTGTGACACGCGTCGTATGCGCGGTCGCGGCGGGAAAGATCCTCAATCCGAAAACGGCAAGAAGTCAAATCCTGGGCGGCGTTGTTTGGGGAATTAGCAAGGCATTGGAGGAAGAAAGCAAGATGGATCACCAGTACGGGCGGTTTATGAACCACAATCTGTCCGAATACCACGTGCCGGTAAATAAGGACATTAACGATATCGAAGTGATCTTCGTGGAAGAGAAGGACGACATTGTGAATCCATTGGGTATCAAAGGCGTGGGGGAGATTGGGATTATCGGAGTGGCGGGAGCCATTGCCAATGCCGTGTTCCATGCAACCGGTGTACGCGTCAGAAACCTGCCTATCACTATGGACAAAGTGCTTCAAATCGCAGAAGACGATCACAATCAGATATCGGTTTAAAACACTTTGAATGGCATAAAAAAAGCGTGGCGATTGATCGCCACGCTTTTTTTATGCCTTCTCGATCCATTCGATCATTTTTTTTCTTCCGGCCTCGTCGGGAAGTTTACCCAGGGCCGCTCCCAAATTATCGGTCACATGTTTTACGTCCGAAGTTCCGGGAATGGCGCAGGTTACGGCCGGATGGCTGACAATGTATTTCAAAAAATACTGAGCCCAGCTCCTGATATCATAGTCCGCTGCGAAGGCCGGCAATTCCTTGCCCTTGACCGCCCTGAACAATGCGCCTTGCTCAAATGGCTCGTTGATGATCACGGCCACTCCATGATCTTTGGCCGCATTCAGCAGACTTTTCTCGGCATTCCGCGAGCGGATGGAATAATTGAATTGGACAAAATCGACTTCCTTTGCCTTCACGATCTGTTCCAGCCGGGCGTGTGCGGAATCTGTGTAATGCGTAATACCGATGTATTTTATCTTTCCCTGCGCCTTCCAGTCTTTTAATGTCTTTAAATGGGTCTGCCAATCCTGCAAATTATGGATCTGCATGAGCTCGATTTTTTTCCGCCCCATTTTTCTGAACGAATCATTCATTTGCGCTATCCCCTGCTCCTTCCCGGTTGTCCAGACTTTGGTAGCGAAGAAAAACTTATCGTTGTTTTTCAACTCGGTGGTAAGCGCTCCGATCACCTCTTCTGCACGCCCGTACATAGGCGACGCGTCGATCAGCTTGCCGCCTAATGTCTCCATTTCCTGCAAAACCTTGGTCAATGCTGCTCTTTCGCTCGCTGCCTGGCCTACATCGAATTGCTGCCAGGAACCAAGACCGATTACCGGAAGTTTTTCGCCACTGGCAGGGATTGTTCTTTCTATCATTATTTTCTGTTCAGGTTTTGCATGAGAGAACAATGGATTTAACAACATTGCACCGCTGGAAAAGCCAATGCTCTTGATAACATCACGACGGGAAAACGAATCTTTCATATTTAAAGGGCAGGATAAAAAAGCTTACATGGCCTAATTTACACAACAATCCTAAAAATTACCCCACAAATCAAAAAAGGAGCCCGGCTCGCGGCCAGGCTCCTTTCTCAAATTTTCACACCAAAATGTAACTTCTTATTTTTTCTCGATGGTCACATTAACTTTATAATCCTCGATTTTAGGCGTTTGTGTGCTTACCGGATAAGGCTGCAATTCGCTTACCGTCAGCATGTAGTTCTGACCACTTAATGTGAACGCCTGCGAATCCGCTTTTGCATCTCCTTTGAAATCAACATTAACCTCCGTGGAATTAGTCGCATCGGAAACATTGAGCTTGATTTTTGCGCTTCCCATCTGAATACAAACTACATCCTTGGGACAACGGCTGTCATTCACTTCCCTAAGGTCTACCTTTAAATCGGCGCCCGACGCTCCGGCGCCCGAAGCTGCAATTTTGGTCTGCTTGCGGTAAGGCACGCTGGTTGACTGTGGCTCGGGCTGTGGCGTTGCGTTTTGTTTCTCGTCACAAGCCATAACCGAGAGCCAGATTAGTGCAAATAAAATTGTTCTTTTCATGCTAATAGTGCTTTTTGTCATACAGTTTAGAGAAACACACGGCAATAAAAAGGTTGTAACGAAATGCGAAAATATTACAGAATTCCCTAAACCTCGAAAGGGATGAACTGACTTCCAGATCCTTTACCGACCACTGATCGACGACTGTTTTTACATGAGCCATCACAAAGCAAAACAGCCGGGAAATTTTCCCGGCTGTTCCTTCATCATGTGGAAAAATTATTCCTTATCCCACATTATTACCATCTTTATCTAATCTCACCCTGGCACTTTCACTGCCTTTGGCTACTTGTAATTCGTAATATGGTGTTTTAGCGCCCTCTTTTACCAGAAATGCTTTCTTCACCGTCCAACCCGAAAACTCTTCTCCTTTAATGGTTTTTTTAATTCCCTCAGGAAGGTCTTCCGGTTTTACCGCTACCTTATCTTCTTTTGAAGTTGTAGTGGTTTTTGTCGTTGTCTCTTGCTTGGTTTCCGTTTGAGCGGACTCTGTTGTTTGCGCTGTGACTTGAACAGAAGCGAAAGAGATAAGTGTCATGGCCAATGCCGATACTATTAGCTTTTTCATAATTTGGGTTCGTTTGAACTTGTTTATTTTACGTTTCTGTGCATCCGCACTGTTGGGTAAAAAGCTAACATCATTATGCCAAAATACTTAACAAACTCATTTTCAATATTTTAATAAAATACGACATATTGAGACTGTGTCGAACGAAATCCACGTTTTGTGGGATTTATAGCCAGCTTAGGTCAATTCAGGACCTGCCCTTCTTTGTTCACTTTCATCCGGGATTGCTCATCCGCCTTCCTGACCACCAGTTCGTAATATTGCCCGCCGTCGTCAGCAACCACCAGATAGGCATCCGAAATCGTCCAGCCTGCATAAGACTTGTTGTTCAACGCATTGCGTACTTTTTCGGGAAGATCCTCCGGCCGCACTTGTACGCGTTTTTCCAGCTCGATAACTGTTGCCTCTTTAACGAAACGCACTTTATGAATGCCATCGCCGGTAAATGCAGAGCCGACAACACCAGCCCCGAAAATCAGTGAACTCAGTAAAAGTCCTTTTTGAAAAAACGTCTTATCCATTTTCATAATTGATAGCTCATACTGACGCCTTAGTCGGAGTCAATGCTATATGGCTAAAATTATGCCTGCCCGAAAACAAAGAAGCCACACCCGGATGGGCATGGCTTCAAAGCGAACGGAATCTGATTATTTATCGTAACCTGGGTTTTGTACCAGCTTCGCGTTACGGTTGATCTCATCACGGCTGAAAGGACGGAAATACATTTTATCAACCCATGTACGGTTTTCATGCGATTTCTCGACAACCGGGGTATAAGTGTAAGTATAAACGTCTGTATCATAGTGATACGGCTCTTTCATCGTCTTACCTGGCTTGAACTTGCCCAAAACGTTGATGTATTCCAACGGACGACCCAATGTTTCTTTGGCGATCATCCAGCGGCGTGCATCGTGGTAACGTTGCTCTTCGTAAGCCATTTCAATGCGTTTTTCATGACGATACGCTTCTTTCAAAGCAGCGCCGGTCACTTTCAATGCGGGCATACCGGAACGGAAACGTATCCTGTTAAGCCATAGCAAAGCTTCCGCTTCCTGGCCTACTTCAATGCTTGCCTCAATGTAGTTGAACACAACTTCCGTAGTACGGATGAACGGCCAAGGGATATTCTGACGGTCCGTATTGTCATACAATGCAGGGTTTGGATCAATGAATTTACGCATGTAATATCCTGTACGGCTACCATTCCAGTCTTCGATTGAGCTGCTGCGTGTATCCAATCCTTTGCGGTTGATCAATGCGCCTTTGTCATCCAAAAGGTCATATGCACCTGTCTGGATCTGGTTCGCAGGATCTTTTGCATCCGATGGGCGCGGCTTCCAGTCTGCACCGTCAAACATTACGGTTGCGTAGAAACGGGGATCGCGGTTTTTGTAAGGAGCTGCTTTGTGCGTTGGATTGGTCCAGCTGAAACGTGTTCCGTCCATCAGTTCGTAATCATCAACCAGCAGGCCGATAGGCGTATTTCCAGCCCAGTTGTGGTAACCGTTAGGACCGTTGTTCAAGCCGGTCTGACGGGCACCTTCGCTAAGGCTAGGTGTGAAATACCGTCCGAAAATGATTTCATTGGCAGCAGATGCGTCCAGTGATTTATCAGCACTCGCACCGCCCATAGCGATGGAAATGTAATTGATCCTTCCCTGTGCAGGCGTTACCGGAGCAGTCAGATTAAGTTTATATCCACCGTCCGTTGCAGCCAGTGCCGCTTTTGCAGCAGCATGCGCAGCCGTCCAGCGCGCCTTTCTGTCACCGGATACATAACCCAGGAATTCAGGGTTAGGGTAAGCAGCAAGCACAGCTGATTTGGCTTTCGCAGTCGTCATATCATGCAAATCGCTGGCAGCATAAACCAACACTCTGGATTTCAGCGACAATGCAGCCGCTTCGCTTGCACGGCCTTTCACAATCGTTTTGCCTTTCAGCAACATGGCAGCGCTGTCCAGGTCAGTAACGATGCGGTTCACACATTCTTCATAGGTGTTACGGGGCACAGAGTAATCTTCATTCAGGTTATAAACCCTCGTAATGATCGGCGCAGATCCGTAGTAGCGAACAAGCTGCTGATAGTAATATCCGCGCAGGAAATAAGATTCTCCCATCAGACGGGCTTTCAAAGTTTCATCCGTGAAAGTCGCCGTTTTCAGATTAGCAATCGCAAGGTTTGCAGCCCTGATCCTGGTATACATCGGGCCCCAGCCATAAGTATCATCTACCCAGCCAAGATTGGAAGGACTCAAACTTCCTTCGTTTACCGTATTAATGTTCCGGCCTGTGTGCGTAAATACTGCTTCATCCGTAAGAGAAGCCAGCATCTGCTCACTAAAACCGCCTTGCTGAAGACCCGCGTAAATACCTGTTACAAATCCTTCGGCAAGCGGACCTTCCTTCCAAACTTCTTCTGACGGAATTTCAGTTGGAGGCGTTACGTCCAAGAATTCCGTGTCGCAGGACACCAGCCCGAATGAGCCAAGTGCTGCTAAAAATATCCAATGTTTATAATTCAGTTTCATTTCTAATTCTTAAAAAGTTACACGTACACCTGCATTAAGTACTCGCGATTGCGGATAGTATTGTCCGTTTGAGCTTGTAGATTCCGGATCCCAGATCTTAATCTTGTCAAATGTGAACAAGTTAAGTCCGTTAACATACAGTCTCAGGTTACCCAAACCGATTTTGCTTCCAATTTCAGAAGGCAGATTGTAACCAAGCTCAATGTTTTTAAGACGCAGATAATTGTTGCTTCTCAGGAAATAAGTGTTGGCACCGGCGTTGTCGAAATTGGTATAATAAGTGTTATTTCTGTTGGCCAGCCTAGGTTCTGTTGAACTTGGATTATCGATGGTCCAGCGGTTATCATATGCATATTGCAGATAGTTACCAATGTCACCCGACTCCGTTTGTCCAATGTACTGCAACCCGCCTAATGCGCCCTGGAACAGGATTGAAAGGTCAAATGCTTTGTAACCTAAGTTGATCGACGCACCGCCGGTGAATTGCGGACGGTTTGTTTTTTCAGATCTTACTTTATCATCAGCTGTGATTCTTCCATCTCCGTTGATATCCTTAAACTTCATGTCACCCGGACGGATCGTTCCTGTGATACCTTTGTAATCCAATGGGTTGGCATCAACTTCGCTCTGATCGCGGAACACACCGTCGTACTGATACGCCAGGAATGAGTTATATGGCATTCCCGTTGTCTGCTGGTACGTAGGTGCACCCGGCGTTTCATCCCAAAATTTGATCTGGTTCTTCGCATAACCACCATTCACGCTCACAGAGTAAGTAAAGTCGTCTAAGCTGCCATCATAGCTCACTTTGAATTCCCATCCTTTGTTTTGCAGCTTACCCAGGTTTTGAGGAGGAAGTTTTCCGTCAATACCGGCACTGGAAGGCGTAGAACCCGTTTTTGGGATCAGAATATTCGAACGGTTGTTCACGAAATAATCAAATTCGAAAGCAACTTTATCGCGGAACAATGTTCCCTCGATACCGAAGTTCATATTGTTGGCAACCTCCCATGTAAATGCCTTGTTAGCCACACGTGATTCAAGAAGCGTTTTAGCAACCTGATCGTTGATCACGTAAGAACCAAAGCCCATTGTTGACAAATACTGGTATTCAGCAAGGATTTCTGTTCCGACCAAATACGGCTCAGCTCCCATTTGTCCCCATGAACCACGGATTTTAACATTGTTCAGGAAGTTGATATTGCCCTTCCAGAAATCTTCTTCCGAAATTCTCCAACCTGCCGAAATCCCTGGGAAGAAACCAAAACGGCCATCCTGCGGGAATACGTAAGAACCATCCACGCGCCAAAG
The DNA here is from genome assembly GCF_023821985.2 of Dyadobacter chenhuakuii. Classification (NCBI taxonomy): domain Bacteria; kingdom Pseudomonadati; phylum Bacteroidota; class Cytophagia; order Cytophagales; family Spirosomataceae; genus Dyadobacter; species Dyadobacter chenhuakuii. Next base: position 2,358,458 of record NZ_CP098805.1, read on the forward strand.
GAATTCCGCAAGATATTTCTCTTTGAAGTTATAACCAGCCCTACCGAAGTAGCTCAAACGAGCTCTGTTAAACAAATCTGTATTGTTATAAGTTATCCCGTTAGCCGTTGTAGAACCTGAGTTACCAATGTTCTGCTCAGGCGTTCCGCCCGCAAAAAGCTGATCCACAACCGGTGAGATAAAGTAGCGACGGTAAGCAAAAAAACCATCCGCATCCACTTTCTCGCGCTGGATACCAGCCATTACGTTGAAGTTATGCGAGCCGAAAGATTTCTCGTAAGAGACCTGACCTGTCAGCTGAATAGACAATTCCTGAGAGGAAGTTTCAGTCAAACGCGGATCGCTGAATGTAGAACGAACAGTTCCCGTCAGGAATGGAGAAGTTCCATCCGCTTCATAGGTTTTCTTATCCCAATAATAAAGCGTCCATGGTTTCTGGAATGACTTCTGACGGCGGATTTGCTTATCAATCGCTGCCATTGCATTCACTTTCAAGCCTTCAACACCCGGAATAAGGATTTCGAGAGAACCGTTTGTTTGGATATAGTCACGTTTGTCATGGTTATAACCTGTTGTGTTGGTTGTAATAACCGCAGGGTTTTGACCATTCTCAATATCAGGACCAGGTCTTCCGTCCGGCCAGATCGCGATCTCAGTAGGTTTTCCGCGCATCAACATACGGAAAATATCACCTGCACCACCACCATTAGGGAAACGACGGAATTCTTCACGAAGCGTCAGGCCCAGGTTCGCACTTACATATTTGTTGATTTTTGTATCCAGATTGATACGCATATCATACTGTTTGTAACCTGTTGCAGATTTTACATAGTTACCTTCCTGGTTAATGTGTCCGAGGGATGCCAGGTATCTGATGTTCTCACTACCGCCGGTTAACTGCAGGTTGTGACGTTGCTGCGGCGACCAGTTACGGATCACGCTGCCATACCAGTCTGTGTTCGGGTGAATCAAAGGATCAGATCCATCCGAAAATTTCTTGATATCATCCGGTGTGAAAACTGCATTCAATACATTGCCGTTGTCTTTTCTTGTGTAAGCGCCATTGGTATTGAACCCTTGCAACGCACCTGCCCACTCACCTACTTCGAGGTTATCATAAATCTGCAATTCGTTACGGATTGTAGCGTATTGCGTTGCATTTGACATTGTTGGGGTGCGCGTAGGCTGCCCGATACCCATGTTCAAATCGTACGACAACTGTGGTTTTCCAGTCTTACCTCTTTTTGTAGTGATCAGAATAACCCCGTTACCTGCACGCGAACCGTAGATAGCCGCCGCCGCATCTTTCAAAACGGATACGCTCTCAATATCGGCAGGGTTCAGACGGTCCAGACCACCACTTCTGTTGGGAACACCATCCACAACGATCAGTGCATTGCTGTTACCCAACGAGTTGGTTCCACGGATACGGATGGCAGAACCATCGTAACCCGGCTCACCGCTGCCTTGTACAGCAGACACACCCGGCAGACGACCGCTTAATGTGTTGGAAAGGTTGGTTGCTGGTGCCTTTGCCAACTCGCCTCCCTTAACAGCTGTTACCGAGCCTGTTAATGTTGCTTTCTTGGCAGTTCCGTAACCTACAACCACCACTTCTTCAAGTGCTTTGGTATCGGTAAGCAATTTTACATCCAGACTGGTTTTGTTGCCCAGCGGAATCTCCTGTGTAATGTAACCGATAAATGAAAATACCAACGTTGCGGATCCTGGTGCATTCACCGTGTAATTTCCTTCCAAATCCGTGACGGTACCCGTAGAAGTACCTTTTACCACAACGCTAACGCCGGGAAGCCCCTGCGACTGCTCATCATTGACTTTTCCCTTTACCGTAACATCCTGAGCAAATGTACCGGCCGTGACGATGAACGTCAGAAAAAGGGAAAAAAAGTACCGGCTTAGGCCCCGGCCTTTTTCAGGTTTAGAAATCCCCATAAACAGAGTATAGATAGTAGATAGTTAAAAAATAGTTAAACAATGAAAAATCTTGACTTTATACAAATGGCATTCAGGCGTAATTCCTGTGTCTTTTTTACACAATTATTTTGATTAAAAATCAGTCACATTCTTTTCTCCGCGGGACATCATTTTCCGCGTAGCGCTATTATAAAATGTGAGGGGGTTGAAGCAAAAGCGGCATTTGCGCTGCTACATATTTGTCTTTGCGAAGCCGGCGAATTGGTAACCGGCAGTACAAAAAGATATGATATAATTCACATAAACAAGCATTCCTGCTTTCTGACTATGTTTTCTTCGAAAATAACCATAGGTTACTTTACGTATAGTCGCAAACAGTGTCTTTCGGACACTTAAATATTGTTTATTTCATAGATTGTTACAAAAATTTGATTTTCGATGGTGCCTTCACTAAACCAATTTCAACACTTTTCATGGCCATCCGTCGGCGCATCGCCGCATAGAAGAGAGCAAAAGAACATTCCGCCCGGTAATTCATATAACACCAAGCGAATTGTTTTTATTATGTTTTAAAAGAAAATATTTACATCACGTTATAAGCAGCGCTGATAGGGAGTTCAATGCGCTGTCCAGCCGCCGTCAACCGTCATTATCGATCCAACCATGTAGCTGGAAGCTTCGCTGGCCAGGAAGATGGCGGCTCCCTGAATTTCTTGCAGATTGGCCCAGCGCTGTAATGCGGTGGCGCCGATGATGATGTCGCGGGCTTCGTCGCTGTCGGCGATGGGGATGTTCATTTCGGTGAGGAACGGGCCGGGACAGATCGCGTTGACATTGATGTTGAAAGGCGCAAGTTCCATCGCCAGTGCACGGGTCATTTGTACGACTGCTCCCTTACTGGCCGTGTATGGCGTTCTGTTGGCTAGCCCTACCAGCCCCAGCGTGCTGGCCAGATTAATGATCTTGCCGCTTTTCTGCTGCTTCATGATGGGTGTAACGGCACGCGATGCGAGCCACGTGCCGTTTACATTTACATCCATAACCCGGTTAAAATCTGCCGGCGAAAGCTCATCGATCGGCCCGCGTATATTGATACCCGCACTGTTGATCAGGATATCGATTTTACCAAAAGCCGCTATCACGAATTTTGCCATAGCTTGGGTCTGTTCCAGGCTGGTAATGTCAGCCGGGAATGAGGTTATCCGTGTTCCGAATGAGCGCAATTCTTCCGCGCTCGTTTCGGCATCGGCTGCATTGCGGTTCACCAGCACAATATCGGCTCCGGCAGAAGCCAGCCCGGCAGCCATAGCCAGGCCAAGCCCTTTCGAGCCACCGGTGACAACGGCTACTTTTCCTGTCAGATCAAATAGCTTGATTCCTGGTAAATCTGAAACCGACATCATTTAGTACTGATGAAACGACTGTGATACGAATTCGAGCACTTTGGGCAATGACTCTCTCCAATAGGTCCAGTTATGCGCACCATCGCGGATCCTGAATTCATGCGGGATTTCCTTTTTCTTCATTGCAATGTGAACCAGGCTGTTGCCTTCGTACAGGAAGTCATCGTCGCCGCAGTCAATGTACCAGCGAACGGCTTTTTTCTGATCGTCTTTGATGTTGTTGATCAATGCCAGGGCGCTGTGGCGGTTGTAATAATTGGTCACTGTGGAATCCTGAATGTCGGGGTTGGCATTGTTGCGCTGTAAATTCTTTTTCGCGTCCTCCACCGTGATCGGGCCGGCTGCTGCGCTCAATGGGCAGGCCGACGAAAAGAGTTCGGGATGGTGCAACGCATACATGAAAGTGCCTCCTCCTCCCATCGAAAGTCCGGATATAGCCCTGAATTTCTTGTTGGCCTTGATCCTGAACTTTTTCTCCACATGCGGCATCAGTTCCTGAAAAAAGAAATCTTCATAGTTCCAGTCGCCTTTTACATCATTGAAATAACCCCTTCTTCCCGTGTCTGCGTCCGGCATAACGATGATCATGGGCGTTGCGGAACCTTCGCGGATGGCTTTGTCGGTAATGTTAAGGACTTCGCCAAACTGGACCCAGCCGGTGTGGTCATCGCCGGCACCGTGCAGCAGGTAAAGCACAGGATAGCTTCTTTCTGAGGTCGCGTAATCGGGCGGCAGGTAAATGGCGTATTTTCTTTCCGATTTAAGGAGCTTACTGGGAACTGATAAATTATCCATTACCTTGCCCGTTTGGGCAAATGTGGGAACCGCCAGCATAGCCAGCAGAAAAGTAGCGTAAATCTTGCGCATAGATCCGGGTTGATTTGGTTTAAAAAATCCTTCGGACTAAAAAGTAACCGCGCATCACACTTTACCCGCAATGTTAGTAATCATTCCTTTAAAAATGAATGCATGAAAAGGAAGCACCGAGTACCAGTATAACCTTCCCGCCAAGCCAAGGGGGCGAAATGTGGCCGTTTGCTTCAAAACATTGTTTTCATCGAGGCAAAATTCCAGCCAGGCTTCGCCGGGAAGCTTCATTTCCGCGTATAGCAAAAGACGCTTTTCTTCTTTGTTAGCAAGCAGCACCCGCCAGAAATCGAGCGGATCGCCCGGATAGATTTGCTCGGGATGCCTTCTCCCGCGCCGCAGCCCTACCCCGCCCGTAACCTTGTCCAGAAACCCGCGTATCTCCCAAAGCCAGGTTCCATAATACCAGCCGGTTTTGCCGCCGATGGACCAGATCCTTTTCAACACATACTCAGGATCATCGATTTTAAGTTCTCTTTTATCAATAAAACAACCGTTGGTTGGCACTTGCATGTAACTGGAAATGCCTTTGGAAAGTGCCGCACTGCTTTGTGCGCCCGTCCAGCTGGATAAAACCTGATTCTGCTCTATTTTATCAAATGCCAGACGGATTGCTTTTTCATAGCCAATAAGCTCAATGTGAAGCTTTTCCGCGAGATCATTCGGTCGGCAGACAACCTTGACCTTCATGCTGTGCACAAGATTTTTAGCGAGGGAATAAGAGGTGGAAGTGACAAAATAGAGCCAGTAGGACGATAATTTGGGCGTCATAACAGGCACCACCAGAATGCGTCGTTTCAACCCACGGACTTCTGCAAATTTCAGCAGCATCTGTTTGTAAGTCAAAATGTCCGGGCCGCCTATGTCGAAACTTTTCCCATAGGTTTCTTCCAAAAGCAATGTGCCGGTCAGGAAATCGACGACATTACGGATGGCTATGGGCTGACACTGCGTATGCAACCAGCGCGGCGTGATCATGACTGGCAGTTTTTCGACAAGATCTCTGATAATTTCAAAAGAAGCGCTGCCCGAACCGACAATGATGCCAGCACGCAATGTTGTCAATGCATAATGTTCGGATTTCAGGATTTCCTCGACGTTTTTGCGGGAGAGCAAATGTTTCGAAAGATCTTCTTCATTGATAATGCCGCTCAGATAAATGACCTGCCGGGCTTGCGTTCCTTCAACTCTTTGCTTGAAATGCGTGGCAGTGGTTTCTTCCAGTTTCTCAAAATCCTCCCCGCCGCCCGTGGACATGGAGTGGATCAGATAATAGGCGGCGTCGATGTCATCCGGGATGTTAGCAAGCGTTTCTACACGCAAAAAGTCCACTTCCAAAACAGTTGCGTCAGGGAACTGCTGCGCATTGAAACGCTGCTTATCCCTGACGCAACAAAATACTTCATGCCCTGCTTCCAGCAGCACCGGCAGTAATCGCTGTGCAATGTATCCGGTGGCACCCGTCAGTAGGATTTTCATTCAGTTTGATTTATTTCTTTTTAACCTTCATCGCAACGGGGTCCCAGTTGATGATTTTTTTGGAAAAATAACTTTCATTACAAGCCAAAACAGGCGCTGCGGCGCGGAAACCGAAAATCGGGTCTTCAATTGTTCCTACGCTTCCTTTTTTGATGTTGTCAAAAAAATCGGCGAAATGGTTGGCATGCGCATCGTCCTCTTTCGGAGCTGTGAACTTTACTTCTTTTACCGGCTCGGCCTTGCGGGTGTCTTCCGGATATTGGGCATCGTATTGTTTTTTAAAAGCCTGCTGTTCGCTTTCCGAGAACGTGTTATAACTGTCGTATCCCCCGAAACCAGGCGCTTTTGGGAGCTTTTTCTTGGTTAATACCAAATTATTTTCTGTAAATTCTATCTGCCCTTCGGTTCCGATGATACGCGTGTTGTTCGCGATCGCACCAGCATTGGCAAAGTTCACGCGCAGCACCATTTGGAAATTAGCGTGAATGTCTGTTTTTGGGTAATCCAAAATGGAAACCAGCACATCCGGCACGTCACGGCCATCTTTCCAGTAACTCAGCTCGCCTGACGACATAATGCGTTCGGGCCCTAGGGAATTAGTAACAAAATGCACGCCAGTGATCAAATGCACAAACAAATCCCCGCCTACGCCTGTCCCGTAATCCCGGTAATTTCTCCATCTGAAAAAGCGCTTGGCCTCAAACGGAACTTTGGGCGCATCGCCCAGGAATTGGTCCCAATCCAATGTGGTCTGCGACGCATCCGTCGGAATCGAGTAATTCCAGGCCCCTATGGAGTTAAAACGGTCATTATTAGACTCTACATAATTGATCTCCCCGATTTCGCCTGCCTGAAAAAGCCTTTTAGCTTCCTTAAAAGAAGCAGAACTAATGCGCTGGCTGCCGATCTGCATGGTCTTGCCCGATTTTTTCCAGGCGTCGATCACAGAAAGGCCTTCGTTAATGTGGTGCACCATTGGTTTTTCACAATAAACATGCTTGCCGGCCTGCAATGACGCTTTGGTAATATGGTCATGCCAATGGTCCGGCGTTACGATCAGGACGGCGTCAATGTCTTTTCTTTCCAGGATCTGACGATGGTCACGTGTTGTAAAAATATCTTTTCCGAAAACCTCTTTTACCCTGGCCAGCCTGCCGTCATACAGGTCTGCAGCAGCAACGAACTCTGCATCGGGCGCGCCTCTCAATGCAGCTTTCGTATCCTGGTGGCCCTGGATTCCCATCCCGATTGTCGCAAAACGGATCTTATCATTGGGGCTGATCTTTTTGAGGTCTTTGATAATGTTGAAAGGCTTGGCAATGCTTTCAGTAGCTAACAAAGCGGAGGCCGCTGTTACGTTCCTGAGAAATTTCCGTCGGGTAGGATTCATATTAAATATGACTAAAATGTTACATTGTGATGATTCCACTAAAATAAGGAATAAATGTTTGTCGAACCACAACGATCTTCTATTTACAATTTATGGACAACTCGCAACGAAAAAAACTTGTAGATGAGCTTATCGGCCTCATTGAAAAAGGAAACGCACACGTCAGCTTTAAGGATTCGGTTGATGGGTTACCGCCGGAATTACGCACCGTTATCCCGGAAAATCTGCCATACAGCATTTGGCAATTGGTTGAACACATCAGGATTGCGCAGCAGGACATTGTCGATTTTTCCGCTTCTGCCGACAGTCCTTCGCTCGCCTGGCCTGACGATTACTGGGTGGAGCCAACCGAACAAATCAGCGATGAGGAATGGAATCATTCGTTGAAGCAAATTGAAGCAGATCAGCAGCGTTTTCAAGCGCTTTTGGAAGACGAGAAACACGATCTTTTTACGCCGCTGCCCTGGGGAACCGGGCAAAGCCTCCTACGCGAAGCCATGCTTATAGCCGATCACAATGCCTATCACACCGCCGAAATAGTGGTTGCAAGACGATTACTGAAAAGCTGGAAATAAGACCAAAGCCACGTCCCCAGCGGCGTGGCTTCATAATTCTTCTATAAAAATATCTTTATAATAAACCTTTGCTTTTCCGCCACCGTGGATTTGTAACCCGATGAGCCCCTGCTGAGGAATGGATTTGTCCGGCTCGGTATAATCCACAGTTTGCTTACCATTGAGCATAATCCTGATACGGCCGTGTTCACTCCGCACCTGATAATCATTCCAGTCGTTCAGCTTAACCAGTTTGAGCACTTCCGCCGAATCGGGCGCGATGAGGGTTTTGTTCCTGCGGGATTCATCATAAAGGCTTGCCCAAAACTTTTCTCCCAGATCTGCCTGATAACCAATCATTTCATAGGACGGATCCTTCGATCGCACACTATGGAACTGAACGCCTGTATTAATGAAGCCATCATGCCCCGTTAGTTTGAATTTCAGGGTTAGTATAAAGTTTGAATAGGTCTTTTTGGTAACTAAAAATTCATTGTGCGGCACCGTTTCTTCCAGCGAACCACCAGCGATTGTGCCGTTCTCTATCTTCCAGGTCTTCACCGTATCGCCCTCCCAGCCGCTGAATGTTTTGCCGTCAAACAGCGAAACTTTCTTCTTCTGGGGCACCATTGCGATAAATGTTACCAGCATAACTGATAGAAACAGGCATAATGATGTTTTTAACATAACGCAGATATAATGTTGGATCTCGGATAAAAGTCTGCCCGCTATGGACTTTACTATATAGGGTCCGGCTGCAATCCGAAAATGAGTTAGGAACGTAGCTGTTTATTATTCGTGACACGAATGCGCAAATGCCTGTTTGGCTAATGCTTTGTCATTAATATGATTATTTTTACGGATAAAATGTATTCAGGCATCGGGGAAAATGAACACCAAACCGAACTTAAATAACAATAAATTAATGGGGGATTTGTCGGAAGAATTGCAGTCCGAAGTGGCAAGACTTGAAAGTGAAGCCAATTTGCAATTTGCGCTGGGGGCCGCGCAGCTGGGCGTCTGGAATATGAACCCGGATACCGGGGAAGTTTACTTTGATGAAAGATGCAGAGAACTGTACGGAAATCCCCCCGAAGAGATATTAAATTTTGAGAGTCTGATCCTGCACATTCATTTCGAGGATCGGGAAAAAGTGACCATTGCCATCAGTGACGCGCTCGACCCGAATAAGCGGCTCACTTATGATGTGCGTTACAGAACGGTTGGCGCGGCGGACAATCGATTACGCTGGCTGCATTGCACAGGTAAAGCTTATTTTACACCCGAAGGAGCGCCTTACCGGTTTTCAGGGGTGTCCCGCAATGTTACCGATGAAATATCCAACCGGGAAAGAGTGGCCTGGGCCGATCAGCAGGCTGCCATGACGATCGAAGGCTCCGGTGCGGGTTCATTTTTGGTGACGCTTGCAACCGATGAGATCATTTATTCCCCTACCATGTCACGCATCATTACGGGCAGGGACAACAATACAGATTCGCGTGAGGTGTTTATCCGGCATGTTCACCCGGAAGATGCCGATAAGCGCCTGAACGCGTATAAGGTTGCCTCTGCAACCGGTCAGCTGCGGTATGAAGCGCGTTTTGTATGGCACGACAAGTCTGTACATTGGGTGCGGGTAATCGGACAATATCTTTTTGACAGCACCGGAAAAGCCGTGTCGCTTTCGGGTGTGGTTATGGACATTACGGACCGTATCGAGGCCGAAAATATTATCAGGACCAGCGAAGAACATTTGCGCACATTGATTGAGCAGGCGCCTGTGGCCACTTCCCTATTTGTAGGCAGGGAAATGATCATTGAGCTGCCGAATGAGGCGATGTTAAAAATTTGGGGAAAAGGTAACAGTGTGATCGGCAAGCCATTACACGAAGCGCTTCCAGAACTGCAAAGCCAGCCGTTCTTTAAAATCCTGAGTGAAGTTTTTGAAACAGGGGTGCCATATGCAGCTTCGGGAAGCCGGGCGGACCTCGTCATGAACGGTGTCCTGGAAACTTTCTACTTCGACTTTACCTACAAGCCGCTCCGAAATTCGAAAGGTGAAATCTATGCAATTCTCGATATGGCAGTAGACGTCACCGAGCAGGTGAAATCGCGACAGGCTTTGGAGCAAAGCGAGGAGCGTTATCGTCAGCTGGTTAATGAATTGGAACAAAGAGTACAAAAGCGAACCGAGGAATTGCACCAAGCCAATCAGGAGCTTTTGAACTCAAATAGCAACTTGCAGCAATTCGCCTATGCGGCAAGTCATGACATGCAGGAGCCGTTGCGTAAAATCCTTTCGTTCAGCTCACGTTTGCAGACTGTTTACGGCAATTCATTCGATGAAAACGGCATTTTCATGCTGAACCGGATCCAGGATGCTTCTAAAAGAATGTCGAGTATGATCGATGATTTGCTGGCATATTCGAGGCTGACCACACGTGACAGCGCTTTTGAGCCTGTTGACCTGGATAAAATCGTTTCATCCGTGATTGCGGATCTTGAATTCTCAATTGAGGAACAGAAATCCGAGATTAAGATAGGGCCATTACCAACCGTTTGGGGTAATGCGTCGCAGCTGACCCAGCTTGTGCAAAATTTGCTAAGCAATGCGATCAAATACAGGAAGCAGGATGTGCCGTCGGTGATCGAAATTTTGGCCAGGGATGTGGACGCGGCCGAACTTGCAGAGTTGCCGCGCTTGTTTTCAGAGCATCATTACACCCGTTTTGAAGTCCGCGATAACGGGATCGGCTTTGACGAAAAATATCTGGACCGTATTTTCCAAATGTTCCAGCGCTTGCACGGACGCGGTGAATTTTCCGGCTCGGGAATCGGGCTTGCGCTATGTAAAAAAGTTGTCCAGAACCATCACGGTTACATTACGGCCAAAAGCGAGCTGGAAGTGGGATCCACTTTCATCGTTTACCTGCCTGTTCCAAATTAAAACACAAAACATCCCGGCTTATTTCCGCCAGACGTCCTGGAACTCGTCGGGATGTTTTGTGAACTGGACATGCACATATTCACACAGCGGAACGACTTGCAGATTCTGTTTGCGCGCATAACCTACCATTTCATCCAGCATTAACTTTGCATATCCTTTCCCGGACATGTTCTCGTCAACTTCAGTGTGGTAAACCGTTAAAGCCGTGTCGCTGACGCCAACGACCATTTCCCCTATCTGCTTACCCTCTTCCTCGATATAAAACGCGCCTCTCTTGCGTTCATCCAGCCTTAATTTTACTTCAATCATATTTTTGTCTGATAAACCAAAAAGTCCAGGATAACGACCGGTAAATAATTGTTCCCGCCGTTCGCCGACAAATTGACCCATATTCAAGTAAAAACCAAATATGTCGTCGTGAATCTGTATTTTCTTCTCCCTACTTTATCTATTCTTTCAGCACATTAACAAAACACCGCTATGCTATTCAAGCTTCTTTTTCCGGCCTTATTTTTAACCGGCGCCTATTTTTTATTCCGCAGCATTACCAGGATCGTGCAAGTTTATGCCGGACCCAAAATCGAATTTTCTGCAAAAACCGCTACTAATACAATTAAGATAGATCAGGGCGGTGATTATGAAATCGCGTATAAGCGGCCGTCACTGACCGGCGTCATTCCGTCAAACTGCACATTTACATTAATTAAGGATGCCGACCAGCGGGAATGGCAAGTTGTGTCTGCGCTCAATATGCTTGGAATGCGTAAGGACTTGTCGGGCAACCGTGTTGTGCCGATTGCAGAATTTAACATTGCCGAGCCAGGCACTTACACATTACGTACAACCGAGTCTGTAAGCTTCAAAGAAGGCGACAGATTGCTGATAACAGCTAAAACGGGCTCGAAGGGATTTCTTGCCATATTCGCAATCATTATCTCTGGAATTGCAACCATCGCAGGACTGGTGCTCAGCATTCTGGCTTGGACAAACAGGTTGTGATTACACGCCCTCTGTCACCTTTTTCATCTTGGCCAGGCCCGTTTTTGCCACAAGCAATGCATCCTGCGCATAGTAATCTTTGTTGAAAACCTCGAAGGAAAGGATAACCGGCCGTTCCGGATTTTTCAGGGATTTTAACAGATCTTTCAGCGGCGCGACACCATCACCTGCATAGACGCGGTCTGCGTCTGTGATCGTTTCCCGCGGAGGCGTTGCGGGATAATCATTAATATGGAATATCTCAACCAAAGGTTTGCCAACATCCTTCACAGCATCCATTCCCGAGCCACCTTTATGCAAATGGTAAACGTCCATCAGCAAGCGCGCCGAAGGGTGCCCCGACTCCACTGCCACATACAGGATCTCTCCTACCCGGCTGAGATTTTTGGAAAAACCCCAGAGTTCAAGGTGCGGCACGACGCCAGTTTTATCCCCTAATTCAAGAATAGTCCGGTAACGTTCTGCCACTTTTGCCAGGTCCAGCGAATCGCCGGTAGTTGCACCCATAGGCGGTGCCGCAATGCGCGGGCAGCCGATTTGTGCAAGCTGGTCCATCTCCACTTTAAGCTGTTCAATCGCCTTGGAACGCGCCGATTCGTCGTCCACAATCCAGGTTGCGAAGCCGATGGCATCTTCCACTTTAATGCCTAGATCATTGATGATCTTTTTTGCATCCTGCAATGTTCCACCTGTTTTCAGGTAATCCTGCAATGTATTGATCCAAATTTCGACAGACCCGAACCCGGCTTTTGCAGCCACTTCCAGTTCCTTCCTGAAACCAAGCTTATGCCCGCGCAACGTGCTCATATTCAAAGAATAAATAAAAGGCTGTTCTTTGCTTTTAGCGGCTTGGGCAGGCAAAATCCCTGCACCGGAAACGGCAAGGATAGAAGATAGAGCGGTTCTGCGTTTCATGAAGAATTGACTGAAATTAACGAATGATTTACACGAAAAGCTGCAACAGGCGTTTTTTTACCGACTCAGGATACAATTTAGTATTTCATCATTAAGGTCAGCAATTTCCTGTCGAGCTTGTGGCCGTGCCAGTCTTCGTAGGCTACATCGTCACGGCGGGAATCCAGTACGCCGAAATCGCCCATAAATTCCCATAAGGAGAAACCGATTCCGTTGGACGTTAGAATGTCGAGCACATCGCCAAACCAGGCAAGAAAAACGGCATGCGGGGTTTTGTTCCAGCAGCCACATTCGCCGCAATGTACACCTACTCCCTTCCCTACCATATCGATCCAGGGTTTGTAAAAGCTTTCGAGCATGGCTCGGCTCAGATATTTGTCGCCTACCTGTCCCGGCCATTTCGGTTCGGGAAGATTATCCGGATCTTTGTTCGCCCAGGGCGCCTTGTAATGTGAAATGATGCCCGGATGATAACCCCGGCAGCTTTGTGCAATGTCCAGATCGGCGATTTCCGGAATAACCGAACTACCCACATCGTTGCCATCGGCAATGATGAGATGCATGGCATTTTCCTTGCGGATTGCTTCCGAAGCTGCTATGGCCAGTTTGCGATAAACGGCTCCCGGCACAGACGATCTTTTGGAATGCTGATCGTTCATGTCCTCGCGCATGCTAGGCTCATTCAGGAGATCGAAGCTTATTTTTTTGTTGGACACATTCTTGTAACGCTTCGCCCACATGTTCCAGTGAAAGCAAAAGGCATCCAACGCTTTCTGATCCGTCCACAAGTTATAAGGCTCATGAAAACCTGCGTTAACACAGTAACCCGGCGCTCTATGCAGGTTCAGACTGACGTGAATGTTGTATTTATGTGCTGTTGTAACAAGCTTATCGATGCGCTCAACAGCCTGTTCATCTATCTGATAAACTTCTTCGGGTGTAATGTTCCGGCTGCGGTCGAACTTTACATATGCAGGATAAGCCATCGGAATCCTGACAAAATCAAAACCCCAATCGCTCATCCATTTAAATTGTTCCTCGGTTGTCGGCTTCCGGCTGGAAGCGGGATCTGGTGAAAAAAAATCGAGCAGATTAAAGCCTTTCCATTTGGGCAGTTTGTTTTTCGCGTTCTGCGTTTTGAATGAGAAGCCACTCGAAACGGCCGCACCTGCTGCTACGCTGACAGCCGTATTTTTAATAAAAGTCCTGCGATGCATGTTCCAACATGTTCGTTTGATACTTTTAGTAAAATGCAGGCGCGGTAACGTTTTACTTACTTGCTCAGAGATTAACGCACAATCTTACTTTTTATAGCGGAGTTCCTCAGCAACTTTTCGATTTTTCTCTGCTTGTTTTCTTTGTTCGTCTGCCTGTAAGCGTTGCTTATCAGCTTGCGTCCGCATCTCGTCTGCCTCCCGGCGTTGCAGGTCAGCTGCTGCGCGTTGCTTGTCTGCTTCTTCGCGATGCTTATCCGCTTCTTTCCTTTGGGCCTCGGCTTTTTTATGCTCTTCTGTTATCTTATCCAGCACCTGGTTAATCTCCTGCTGATACTTCGGGAAGTCTTCCTTTGGAATTTCATTTCCATCGATCATTAACGTTGTGATTTTGTCTTTGATCTTTACCATTTCATAATGCTTCCCATTCACATTAATGCTGTAAGTGCTTACACCATTGCTTTTTATGTTAATATTTGAATTGGAATCGACATTATAGTTCAGCGAAATATTTTCGGTCACTTCAACTCCTTCTTCCGCGTTCGCCGGTTTCGGTTCTATTTTCTTTTTAGGTAAAGTGTCCTGATTTACGACTGCAACCGGTAGCGGCTCAACGGCAGCAAGAGGCGCAGGCATGGAGCTTGCGGTTACTTTTTGAACCTGCACAGGAGCAGACGTCAGTGAGTCCTGCGAAACAGCAGCTGACAAAGCGGCAACGGTGATTAAACTGATTGTAACAAATAATTTTTCCATGGCGTTTAGCGGTTTATTGTTGTTATAAATAATTCGTTTAATCCTGTCCAGCAGGTGATTGCGTTTTTTAGAAAATGCCATTTCAAATGCCGATCCGTTTAAATTATACTCCTGAAACGAAACCAGTGCGTGGACAAATGAGGTCTTGTTTTCCATCACAGATATCGCCAGATCGTCGCAGCAATGTTCTCTTTCCTCGCGGATCAATCGTGATAACCATAGCAATGCGGGATTGAAGAAAAACACATTCTCACAAAAAATCTGGATCAGATTCACGAGGTAATCGCGTCTTTTAATGTGTGCCAGCTCATGCAAAATAATGGCCTCGATCTGCGCTTCCGGCAGGTGACCAGGGATGTTTAAGTGTTTACTTATCCAACTTTTTCAAGAAATCTTTAATCTCATCCAGCTCCTCCTGCGAGGTGTTTTTATTGCCAAAAAGCTGCATAACCAGGTTCGAGGCCGAGCCTTTGTACATCGAATCCACAAACTTTTCCAGCAATGCATTTTTTGTTTTATCCTCCGCTTCCGCGGGACTATATACGTGCTTCATACTGCTTTCATCCCGTATCACGATCCCTTTTTCGGTCATGATCTGCATGAGCTTCAAAGTGGAAGAATACTGCACAGCCCGCTTTTCTTCGTTCAGTTTGTCATTCACAAATCTCACTGTTGAAGGGCCGTGCTCCCATAGCACCTGTAATATTTCCAATTCCGATTTTGTGGGCTCCATGATTCTGTTTTCTAGTCAACAATTCAAAGGTAGGAAATATTTCGTACGAAAAAATATTTAGATAAATTTTTTCTTTAAAAATGAAAAAACCGTCACGGAACGAATCCCGTGACGGTAAGACAAGTGGTCACTTTTTTTTAGGCGCCCAACGCTTTTCGGGCATACTCCACGCACTTAGCAGTTTCTTTCACTGCGTCGGAACCGGCCGGGATCTCATATTCCAGCTCGATCGTTGCGGGAAACTTATATTTCCTGGCGCGCATGAGTTCCAAAGCGGCCGTAATGGGTGTATCTCCTTGCCCCCAGACTACATTCGCACCGCCGTTTTCTTTGTTTTTCCGGTCTTTCACGTGCATGCTTACAATGTGGTCATGTTTGGTTTCGATTAATGGAATCGGGTCGAAACCTGCGGCTACATAATGTCCCATATCAAAGTTCAGCGCATTGTATTTCGATTGGCTCAATGCAGTGTCCCACCAGGTTGGCGTTTGCTGGGTATGACCGTGATAACCTACGTATACTTTGTTTTTTGCAGCAATGTCTCCCAATCTTTTTGTTTGCGCGGGATCGTTGGGCTGTTCAATCGTGGCCTGGTTTGCACCCAGTGCTTTGGCAGCGCGGAATGCATAATCCACTTCCTGATCCGTATTTTTTTCGCCCAGTGCCGATGGTTTGAATGCATAAATGCTCACACCGGCATCATTATACATCTTCCTGAGCTGAACAAATTTATCCATAGGGACCTTTGCGCGCCACTCCGCCATTTTAACCAGATGCTCGGCCTGCGCCGCTTTCTGATCCTCGGTCAGCTCCGGACGTTTGCCTCCTGTCCAGGGCGGCATTTTAGGTCCTTCGGGTGCTCCGGCGAACAGCTCGCCTGTCGGCCCCATGAGCTCAATAGCGCTTACATTGGCTTCAACACAATATTTGAGAATATCTTCGGCGGTGCCCGGCATACTGCGCCACGAGTAGGTAATCGCTCCCACCTGCACACCATTGAAAAGGGAATTAGGCTTGCCCAGGTTTTTGATATAAGCCGGAAAGCCAAAGCCTGTGCCTGGCAAAAGGCTTACGCCAGCAGTAACAAGCGCGGATGCGCTTAAAAACTGACGTCTTGAAATTTCGTGTTCTGCCATGATTAGTAAAGGTTAATGATCAGGTTGTTAGTAATATCTGCCTACGTATTTATTTTCGACGACTATTTTTTTCATTTTATGTGGGTCAATAGGGCCCTGCTGTGCATAAACGATCTTTCCTCCCGGCTCCACCAGGATTGTGTAGGGCAATGCGCCCTGCCATTTAGGATCAATAGCTTCAATCATTTTATACTTATCTTCCATATTAAAAATATAATTCTTATTGGAAGCAAATTTCCCTTGCAGGAACTTCAAGGCCTTTTCCTTCTTATCAGGATTATCGGCGCTGATGGATACAAATTCGAAGTCCCGACCACGATACATATGGTGCATGCTCATAAAATCAGGAAATTCGGTGACGCAAGGGCCGCACCACGTAGCCCATACGTTAATCAGCCGCAGCTTATCCGATTTGTTACTGATCAGCTCTTTTAATCCCACCTCATCAATGGCTTCGAGCGTTACAGGTTCCTTTGCCCAGCCAGCTTTTTCTTTTTGGACGCCATCTTCTTTCGAGATCCATTTCATAGAGCACCCGAAGGTCTTGGTAGACGGCACAGGAACTGGTTTGTTGGCCAGCAATGCTTCAATCGCATTTTTTGCGTCCAGGTTTTTAGGCGTTCCCGTCGGCTTTTCAACGTCGTCGATGCGACCGTGATATTGCAGCTTTCTGGCCTTGTCAAAAATGAAAATATGCGGAGTCGCCACCGGACCATATGCCAGTGCGGTTTTCTGATCGTCACCATCATACAGGTAAGGAAAGTTATAGGCCATATCCTTGGCACGCACCTTCATTTCGTCATATGTGTCGCTCAAATCCGTGTAACCCAGCTCGTCCAGGCGGATTGCTTTGGGGTCGTTAGATGAAATGGCGATCAATGCAAGGCCTTTTGCTTTATAATCAGCCGTCAATTTTTTGATACGATCCTCGTAAGCCTGTGCGGTAGGGCAGTGATTACAGGTAAAAACAATGGCCAGAACCGGTGAAGCGGCGAAGCTTTTGAGGGAATATTTCTTACCATCCACGCTCATCAGGTTAAAATCCGGTGCCGACGCGCCGATTTTTAAGGTCTCGGGTTGCTCTGCTTTGGTAAATTGAATGCTGGAAACGAGAACAATAAGCGCAAGTAAAATCCTGTAATAAATCCGCATAACGATCTCCTGTTTGGTTTGAGTTTTAATTTAAATCAAAAGTAGATCTATTACAATAAATTACTGGTATCGTGCCATTTATTTGGGTAGTTCAACCTGCGCTGTGGTTCTCAGATAAGCCACCAGCTCAGTCACTTCCTTATCCGACAATGCTTCCAGAAGCCCCGACGGCATCATGGAAACCGGCGTCACCTCGCGCGTCTGAATGTCTGATTTATTGATAGCGACCGCATCCTGCCCAACAATGCGCAACGTCAGTTGCCGCTCCGTTTCCTTGGCAATGTTGCCCACATAAGTGCGGCCATCACGCGTGGTGACTACAACCATTTTATAATCGTCCTGAATTTCTCCACTCGGATCGAGAATGTTACCGAGCAAATAATCGAGGTTCGCACGGTTTGAACCTGTAAGTTCAGGGCCGATAATGCCGCCTTCGCCGTAAAGCTTATGACACGGCGCACAAGTTCTCTGGAAAATCATGCGTCCCTGGTTGCGACTGGCCTCGGAAACATTCTTGTCTGTAAGTAGCCCCTTATACTTTTTATAGGCCTTTTCATCAAAAGCCACATGGTCGATCGGCCCCCAGACTTCCACAAAACCGCTTCCTACCACCCTTCTGAGCTGCCGCGCAACGTAAGTGGGAATGTCTTTTTTAGGAATCACATTTTTAGAAATAGCCTGAGTGAGTAACCAGCCTGATTTTGGCCGGGATGCCAATGTCTGAATGACCTCGGCTTTTTCGGCAGCATTGAATTTGTGATATTGCTCAATCAGCAGTTTGCCCAATGGTTCGCTGTCGTACCCGGCCATAGCACGGATCGCATCAAGCTTCAAGTCCTTATTATTGAGTAAATTAGACAGCTCCGCGACTAATTCAGGTCTTTGCCGGGTTGCCAGTGCCTGTAATGCTTTGCGGCGCTGGTCTGCGGGTACATTCGCATTTTTAAGTGTTGTCAAAAAGCCTTTTGCCGCTTCCGTATCGCCGAAATGCTGGGATATTTCTACTGCCAGCGATGCAGCAGGGCCGCTCGATTGTTTTAAGCTGGCTAAAACAGCTTTCCAGTTTGCAGGAGTCTTAATGTCCGTGCGGCCTTCCAGTCCGTCACGCATTCCTTCCATCATAACAACATGGTTCGCAGGCATTTTGCCAATCGCCGTCACCACCGTTTCCACAGCATCCGCATCCACCGCCCGACGCGCAATGTATTGCGTCACCATGGGAATTTTGCTTTTTCCGGCCATTTCCAGCGCTTTCGCAGGATTGTTTTTAACCAAAGGCTCAATGCCATACCAGATCATTTTCGGAAGATTATGATCTTCGACGTCAGCTAAATGGGCGATCAGATTTTCTGCAATTCCCCACCGCTGCGCGGGATCCATGCGTTGCAATGCGGACGCAAGATAAAGTCTCACAACAGGAGACGGATCTTCTTTTGAAAGCTTTACAAATCTGGCAACCGCTTCATGCGATGGCTTGCTGTTTTCCGTTAAAAATTGAATGGCCCACGCACGAACATAGTTGTCTTTATCGTCCAATGCCTTCATCAATTGATCAGCATTCAGCGCATTTGTTACCTGCAAAGCCCACATGGCGCGCAGTCTGTAATCTGCATTATTATCTTTTGCATAAATGTTTGCCATTTTTTCAAGCGCATCCTTGGACAGCTTGCCTTTCACAGCCCTGTTTTGCAAAATGATCCTGGCGCGGCGTGCGTGCCATTCGCTTTTGCTGGTTTGCAAATCGGCCAGTTGCATATCAGACATTTTGCCAAGATCATCATAGCGACCTTTCCAGTTTTCCGCGTTGGAAACTTTTGGCATAATCCTGAAAATCCGGCCTGTTTCCGAGTTCAAAACATCCGATCCGCAGATGTCGGCATCGTGCCAGTCGAGGACATACATGCCACCTTCCGGCCCTATTTCCATGCTGAAACCAACCCATTGCGCATTGTTGGCCATCATAAAATCATCGCCGTGCTTTCCGCTGAAACCCGAGCCCTTTGGCGTTAGAATGTCGGATAAGATGCCGTGCTCATGAATGTTGGCCATGAAAATTTTGCCGCGTTCGGATTCCGGGAAAGCATCGGACAAGTAAACCCGTGCGCCGCCATGCGCAGAGCGGTGCGTGTGATCGGCTATGGTTTTGATATCATTATAAACATAAGGGTTGAAATGCTGGCCGCCCTGCCGGTGGTAAATGCCGCCCGGGATCACGTGCCATAAATGCGGGATCACGCAAGCCGTCATCAGCAACTGGCCTTTTGCATCATAATCTATTCCCCACGGATTGCTGAAACCATGCGCTACAACCTCAAAAATGGCTTTCGTAGGATGGTAACGCCACACACCGCCATTGATATCGACGCCATCTTCGACCTCAAAATTCTCCGGAAACGGGTCCTTATGCTTGTAAAGCTTGCCTTTATCCTTAGGCTTGCCCACTTTGGAAGGCGTGGCAAAACCCTGCAAACCATATAGCCAGCCATCGGGCCCCCAGTGAAAACTGTTCAATGTTTCGTGCCGGTCGCGGATGCCCCAGCCTGTCAGACGCACTTCAATGTTGTCCATATCGGCTTTGTCATCACCATTTTTATCCGGGACAAAAAGCAGGTTCGGCGGAGCGCCTACAAAAACGCCGTCAAAACCTACTGCAATGGCGGACGGGAAGGCAATGCCTTCCATGAAAACCTTCCGGCTGTCGGCAACGCCATCGCCGTTTGTATCTTCCAGTATCAAAATCCGGCTGTCGCCTGCATTTGAAAAACCTTTTCCCCTCGACTCATAATCCTTGTTTTCCGCAATCCACATTCGTCCCTTATCATCCCAGCAAAATGCCATCGGCTGCGTCATCATGGGTTCCGAAGCATAAGCATTCACCAGAAAACCATCCTTGATCGTCATAGCAGCAACTGCCTCCTGCGCACTCAGAAATTTGGCCTCCCTACCCTCTTTTTGTGCAATCGCCCACAACGCAGCGGTGTTATAAGTGCCATTGTTGCCGATGAATTCGCCAAATGTTTTATTTAATTCAACATCATTCAGCTCGCCGGTGTAAATGACGAGTTCATGCTTAATCGTCTCCGTTTCTCCTTTTTTAATGTGCCAATCGGCTTTTCTTGCTCTCGCCGGACCAGCGCCCAGTTGCTGGTCTACGCGCCAGGTCTGGGGATAACCTTTATTTTCGGGATGATCCAGAATCGCAATGTGAGCGAGGTTATCGCGGCCCGTCACCTGCATGCCGATATCCACCCACATGGCGGCCTGGCCTTCTGCTTTTTCATTTTTTTGACGCGCAGCATTGATCACCTCGCCCTTAATGCCTTCCTTCCAGGGCATTCTCACGAACAAGCCGCCGTAATCATATTTTCCAATGGTCACATCCGTTTGTGCCTCACCATTCCATTCGAGATCGAGCAGATATTTGCCATCTTTGAAACGCATGGACCAGTTCTGAGTTTCAGTCAAAACGGCCTTCCCCGTTGAATCAAGCAGATTATAGACTGTTTGCCATTTAACTTCGGTTCCTTTTGCTTCAACCACTTTTGCCGAAACCCTTTTCCAGTAATCGCCGTCGGGATGGTGAAAATAATCGCGCCCGTTCACGCGCGTGTAACCCCAGTAAATGCCGGTTTGGTGCTTGTGATGACCCGGGCTATATTCGGTAAGCACGCCTTTTCCGTCCGGCGCAACAATCGGGTGCAGGTAAGGGCGGAAATTTGCTTTCGCATTCTGGACTAAAATCGGCTTTTTATCTGTTCCATTAAATATACTGATGGTCTCTTCCGCTTCGTTTTGAACGGCAGAAAGGGAATTTTCCACAACCACATTTTTTTTGATTTCCTTGGCGGGATTTTTTAAATTATATCCGAAATTGAGCAACAGGAAAATGAGGAAAAGCGGGGCTGACCTTATGATTTGCATAGGTGTTACAATCAGGTAATAGTTGGTGAAAGGGCTTGGAATGACAGGAATAAGCACAAAATCTTCTGGAAATACTCTTAAACCTTTCGGGAAGACTACATTTAAAAACTTAGGTTTCGATCTGTCATGGCGTTGATCAAAATGATATGGCTGCTTATACTGATTACCATGATGGACTTTCATGGGATCATTTACCGTGGCGTGAAGCAGAAAAAAGATGCAAGTTACCAGGGCCGGATCACCAACATTAACCCCTTGATTTTGAACAAGGGAAAGCTGGCTGGAAGCTGGCGGTTCGCTAAATTCAGAGGCAGTTCGGCCGTCCCGAATAAGGATCGCAGCCTGCTGAAAGTCACAGGCAGCATGGATCAGGTTTTAATGTCCTTTTTCCCCGACAGCACTTTCACCCGCGTTTACCAAGATGGCAAATACGATTTCGGCCAATATTCCTATGACGAAAATGATCAGTCGCTTTTATTGACGGCCAATCGTAAAACAGAGGAATTGAAAGTCATTATACAAACGTCACCCTCCGGAAAGCAGCGACTTCTGGTAGAATTTATGCCGGGAAACAGTCTGCCGCTGGCCCAGTATGGCGAGCCGATAGATAAATATATGGAGGACCCTTTTTCGGTTCAGAACAATGCCTGGCGCATTAAACCGGACGCGCCTGAAACGAAGGATGAAATTTATAACCGGCTGATCAATTACATCGGCCACAATGCATCCATATTAAGGGCTGCTTACACCCGGGAGCAGGATTACATTTCTTGGGAATTCTCAAAAGGCATCATTAAGGTCTATAATGTAGGCATCGGCATTGTGCCCAAAAACGAAGTGCCTGAGGCGTGGATCGATAGTTTTCATTCGCGCGAGGATGCGATGGAATGCTATGCGTTATTTGAAAATTACCTCCGCAATGCAAAGCATACCAAGCATAATTCGGGCAACTGGGTCAAAGACGATTACCAGATCCTGGCCGACATCCGTGAAGGCTTGCTCAGATGGCAAAAAACCGGCGTCCGTGAATAGTTTAGGGCACAAAAAAAGAGGGAGAAATAATCCCCCTCTTTAACTTTCATTCTCCATAAAGCCTTCTCAAATTAAGGCTGATTTCAATTACTTCGTAGCGCTTTTCAATTGTAGGCCTACGATAGCTGCTTTTTGTGATGCACTGTGATTGTTGGTGTCAATCGAATTTTTTGCTTTCTGTGGTGCCGGACTTTCCAAAACGGGAAGTGAAGCTGGAAGTGCTTTGCTTAGTCCGGAAACTTTTACTTTTTCTTCAACTGTATATGCAGTGGTATTAGCGTTAGCGTAAGTTACGAAAGTCAAGGCCATCAAGGCTGCTGCGAAAATATTTTTTGTATTTTTCATTGTTAATAGTGTTTACGTTTTTGTTCTGTTTTTGTCTCTAATTCTTGTACAAATATACTACAATTATCTGAATACAAACGTTCAAGCAAACAATGTGCTTTATGACATTCGGTGTTAATGATCATAAATTGGAGTGTAAGATCAGCTTATATTGATTCAGAAAATATCATTATTTAAAGATTGCAAATTGAATAGTAACCTAAAATCTATTTTTTTGACTTTACTTAATTCTGTTTGGCTATGCCAATGATCAATCTTAGAACAATCCAATTAAAAAGGATAGGATACAATTTGGCAAAGTGATCTTAAATCAGAATAAAATTCGGAGTGTACTTTATCAATAGCCATTTTTGCCAATTTTTCGACCCAAAAAACTCGTGTTGCCAAAAAATATTTTGAAAATAATTTTAAATATTTTTCCCTGATTGATTATTCGGTCAGTTTTTCGGGTGTTTTTATAAACTTTGCGGCTCAATCGAGTAAGTTTGCAGCTATGAAATTGTGTATTGCTGAAAAGCCAAGTGTTGCCAAAGACATTGCGGGAATCATCGGGGCCAATCAGCGCAGGGACGGTTATTATGAGGGGAATGGTTACCAGGTCACCTGGACATTCGGTCACTTCTGCACATTAAAAGAACCGCACGACTATACAGAACGCTGGAAATCATGGCGGTTGGAAGACCTTCCCATGATCCCGTCCAGTTTCGGCATCAAGCTGATTGATAATGCGGGGGCGATGAAGCAATTTGCGGTGATTGAAAGTCTAGTCAGCAAATGTGAGGAAGTGATCAACTGCGGGGATGCAGGCCAGGAAGGTGAGCTGATCCAGCGCTGGGTATTGCTGAAAGCCAAATGCACCGTTCCCGTGAAACGCCTCTGGATCTCTTCGCTTACCGAACAAGCGATTCGCGAAGGTTTTGAAAAACTCAAAGACAGCGCACTTTATAACAACTTATATGCAGCAGGCAGCGCACGTGCCATCGGCGACTGGCTGCTGGGCATGAACGCGACACGCCTTTTTACCAAAAAATTTGGTCAGGGAAAGGTCGTCCTGAGCATTGGCCGTGTGCAAACGCCTACGCTCGCATTGATCGTTCAGCGTCAGAAGGAGATCAATGCATTTGTTTCGGAAGAATATTGGGAATTAAAAACCATTTACCGCGAAACGGAATTTACGGCCACCATTGACCGTATCAGGAGTGAAGAAAAGGCAAACAAAGGCCTCGCCTATTTGCTGATGCATGATTTTGAAATAACATCATTTGAAAAAAAGGAAGGAAAAGAAGGAAATCCAAGGCTCTTCGACCTGACTTCACTCCAAGTGGAAGCCAACAAAAAGTTTGGCTATTCCGCCGAGGATACATTAAAGCACATTCAAAATCTCTACGAAAAGAAGTTCGTGACTTACCCGCGGGTGGACACAACCTATCTTTCCGAAGATCTGCATCCCAGAGTAGAGGGCATATTGAGGCAGCTCACTTACTATGCGCAACTGACCGCGCCGCTTTTGGAGAAACCAATCCCAAAATCGAAAACGGTTTTTGATGATAAGAAAGTAACGGATCACCACGCCATCATTCCTACCGGCGTTTTGCCCGGTAACATCAGCCCGGAAGAAAAGCGCATTTACGACCTGATCGCCCGCCGGTTTATCGCTGTTTTTTATCCGGAATGTAAGGTTTCAAACACAACGGTGCTGGGAATGGTGGGACAAGTTGAATTCAAAGCAACAGGGAAGCAGATTCTGGAACCGGGCTGGCGCGCTGTTTACGCCAATGATGCCAGCGCGAAAAAAGAGGCAGCGGAAGAGGAAAAGCTGATGCCCAACTTCGAAGTGGGCGAAAGAGGCCCGCACGAGCCGCGCGTGCATCAGGGAAAAACCACGCCGCCCAAAGCTTACACGGAAGCCACATTGCTGAGAGCTATGGAAACGGCCGGAAAGCAGGTGGAGGATGAGGAAATGCGCGAGCTTATGAAAGACAACGGCATCGGAAGGCCGTCCACCCGTGCCAACATTATCGAAACGCTTTTTAAAAGACGTTATATTGAGAAGAAAAAAAAGAATATTCTGGCCACACAGACGGGCATCGACCTCATTGACACCATTCAGAATGAACTCCTGAAAAGTGCCGAGCTTACGGGAAACTGGGAACGGAAATTGCGGCTGATTGAAAAGGGCGACTATTCGATGGAAACATTCAAACAGGAGCTGATCCAGATGGTTGTGGAGCTGACCAACGAAGTGAAGAACAACCGCGGACGTGCGATCAGCATTGCCGAAGAATTGCCCGTTGTGGTCGAAAAGGAGGAAAAAGAAAAGAAACCGGCCAAGCCCCGCGAGCCGAAAGAGCCTAAGGAAGAAATCAAAATTGAAGCGCTTACCTGTCCGAAATGCAAAGAGCAATTGCTCAAAAAAGGAAAAACCGCTTACGGCTGTTCCAATTTCAGCGTATGCGGTTTTAAAATTCCGTTTGAGTTTTTAGGTAAAAAACTTACGGACAAACATGTATATGACCTGCTAAGCAAAGGCAAAACCGCCAAAATTAAAGGACTGCAAATCCCCGGCAACCCTGAAACCACCGACGCCAGGCTGGTCATGAATGGTGATTTCAATTTTGAAGTGGCTAGGTGATGCAGCTTTGAAGTGGCTAGATATGCAGCCTTCTTCCCCTTACATCGGCGTATTCGGCGTTTCGACAGTCGGCAACTGGAATGAAATCCCTGAAATCTGGCATAATGCGAGGAATTCCGAAAGACTGGGCAGCTGCTCACCATTGAAGATCCTTCCTACAATTTCCTGGCTCAGCCCCGCTTCTTCCAAAGCATTACCATTATTAATTCCCTTTGCTTCAATTAGTTGCCTCATCTCAGCGACCAGTGCTTTTGCCTGATCTTCGTAAATTGTGGTTTCCATTTTTTCTGAACATTGATTTAAATGATTTGGAACAAAACTGTGCCAAATTATGCCCAGGCGTGACATTTTTGATTTCTCAATTAATTAAGCATTAACATGCGCATCATGGCGAATCAAATCATCAAACTGCGGGTTAATGTTTAATAATCATTAACAAATCACAAACTATGAGCACATCCATTGCAGAGACATTCCGCGTTGGCGGGGAAATTGAGATAAAAAGGCTGGGTTATGGCGGCATGCAGCTCACAGGAAAGGGCGTCTGGGGCGAAGTTGCTGATCGGGAAAATGGCAAAAAGGTGTTAAAAGCCGCCGTTGAAGCAGGAGTAAACTTCATCGATACAGCCGATTCTTACGGCCCGCATACCAACGAAGTCCTGATCGCAGACGCACTGCACCCCTATCCGCTTGACCTGCTGATCGCGACAAAAGGTGGCTTCGACCGCACCGGCCCGAACCAATGGGTTACCAACGGAGATCCGAAACACATCCGTGAGGCAATTGATGGCAGCTTAAAACGCTTGAAAGTCGAGAAAATCGATCTTTGGCAATTGCACCGTTTCGATCCGAAATTCCCTGTTGAAGAGACGCTGGCACCTGTTGTAGAAGCCGTTCAGGCTGGTAAGATTCGTTACGTAGGACTTTCAGAAGTGAATGTTGAACAGATTCAGCGCGCTGAAAAAGTGATCGAAATCGTTTCTGTTCAAAACCTGTACAACCTGGGTGACCGCAAATGGGAAGAAGTCGTTGATTACACCGAGCAGCAGGGCATGGCTTTCATCCCCTGGTATCCGCTCGCATCCGGCCCGAACAAGCTACAATCCAAAATCGCACAGATCGCTGAGAAGCACGGCGCTACAACATCGCAGATCGCATTAGCCTGGCTATTGAAACGAGCTCCACACATTCTCCTCATCCCCGGCACCAGCTCGCTGGAACATTTAAAAGAAAACATGGGCGCAGCGAACATTACATTGTCCGATGAGGACTTTGAAGCGCTGTCGAAGTAGAAAGGCGCAATTGACGAACGGAAAGTTGTTACATGCCTCCGGCATTTATTCAATGTGCCCCGTCTGTTGTTTTCTACCGATATGGCATGCCTCCGGCATTTTCATTTTCAGAAATCCCGGAGGGAGGCAATATTGGTAGAGATTGACGTACGGAGAGTTGTTACATGCCTCCGGCATTTATTCAATGTGCCCGGTTTGCTGTTTTCTACCGATGTGGCATGCCTCCGGCATTTTCATTTTCAGAAATCCCGGAGGGATGTAATATCGGTAGAGATTGACGGGCGGAGAGTTGTTACATGCCTCCGGCATTTATTCAATGTGCCCGATTTGTTGTTTTCTACCGATATGGCATGCCTCCGGCATTTTGCTATTTCAGAAATGCCAGAGGCATGCAATATTGGTAGCAAAGTTATTTTGCATGCAATCAAATCCCGGAGAGATGCAATATTGGTAGCAAAGTTATCTTGCATGTAATTAAATCCCGGAGGGATGCAACGATGTACCTGACGATTTTTACCTATGATCAACTCAAAGCCGCCACATTCTGCGCGTTCTTTTGCGCTTTCAATGCAAGCTCTGTGGCTAGAAAACAATGTTCCTGCGACATGGCGGTTTCTGTTCTGTTGAGGACGTCGTCTACGAGTTGGCGGCCGTAGGGAAGTTCTACTTTGCTGCAATCGATGTATTGTGTTTCCTTGTTATTGACCACAAAAAGGTGGTTTCCACCTTCGCGGCCGGCAATGTCGATGTTTTTGCGGATTTCGATGTAACCTTCCGTTCCTAGCACGGTTAAGCGGCCATCGCCCCAGGATTTGAGACCGTCTGGCGTAAACCAGTCGACACGGATATAGCCGGTGCCCCCGTTGCCGCGCAGCATTGCGTCACCAAAATCCTCAAACTTCGGATATTGGGGATGGTTGACATTACCAACCTGAGAGGCGACAACTTCCGCTTTTGTGGATCCTGTGAAGAAAAGGAACTGGTCAAACTGGTGCGATGCAATGTCACAAATGATGCCACCGAAGCGTTTTTTGTCAAAAAACCACTCCGGACGGGATTTGGGCGTCATGCGGTGTGGCCCGAGGCCGATTGTCTGCACCACTTTTCCGATCACGCCTTCTTTGATCAATTCTCCGGCCTTAATGGTCGCGCGGTTTTCCAGGCGCTCGCTGTACATAATGGAATAAATGCGTTTGGTATCCTTTTGCACTTTGCGCACCTGCGCGAGCTGTTCCAATGTGGTTATGCCCGGCTTATCAACCATATAATCCTTTCCGCTTTTCATCACACGAATGCCCAGCGGTGCGCGTTCGTCGGGAATGCCGGAACTTAGGATGAGCTGAATGGATTTGTCATCCAGGATTTCCGCTTCGCTTTTTGCTTGCTTGGCTTGCGGGTAACGCTTGGCGAATGCCGCTGCTAAGTCCTCTTCTTTGGCATAAAACGAAACCAGCTCACCGCCGCCCCGCGTAACCGCCTCCACCTGACCGTAAATGTGACCGTGGTTCATTCCAATCACAGAAAACTTAATTCTGGGCGGCATATCAGGCGTTAAGGGCTCTCTCACGGGACGCGCCAAAGCGGATGCGGAAGCGTTTTCGGCCCGGCCGGGTGCGGCCCAGCCGGGTGCGGCCAGGCCGGGTAACAACATAATTCCAGCGGCTGTGCTTACTGAATTCCGGATGAACTGGCGGCGGTTATCGTCTGATTCTTTCATGTCAAGGTTGGAAAATTGTGATTATATACAAAGCACATTTTATGCATATATAATGTACCGCAACCATGGACATCATTATGCCTCTTTTTCCCTGACAAGCGCCGGGCCCGCCAACGCATTTATTTATTCCCCACGGAGACCCCGAACGTGATCCGCGAATCATTGCGTTTGCGGGTGGCTTCTACGACACTTTCATATGAGTTTTCGAAGCTGGTCCGCAATGTTACCCATTTGTTCAGAGGCAGTTCGAAGGAAATGATCGTGTTCCAGCGGAGGTTTGAAAAATCATTCAAAGCCGGTTGCAGGAATGTAAGGTGGTTAATCCGAATTTTATCCTGTAACAGCGAATGCTTGCCTTTTACCCGAAATGAATTCCTGATCGTGCTCACCGTTGAAATTTCCTGGAAATTGGTGGATTCATAAAGGATCGCATTGGTCAGGCTCATGTCATTGGATTTGTTCCTGATGAGGCGGTAACCTATCCCTGCACCTGCCATCTGACGCAAATCGATGCGGCGCAGATTGCTGGTTTCCAAAGCACCCAGCCCAAACGCATAGGTTCGCCGCTTTTTGAAAACGTCTACGAAAAGGTCAACATAACTATCCCTTTCTGCGAGGATACCACTTTGCTTTCCGTAAGTAAAGCGTGGGTTGGTGGCCACATTAATGGCAGGTCCGCTGAATGTGAGCTCTGCCCTGAGCACGACAAGGCTGCGGTTTACATTTCCCCGCGCAAAATTCCCGTCACCGATAAAGCGGTAACGAATGGTGTCGAACAATGGAGGCGGAGGCTTTACGGCGCTATCCGGTTTGACCGACAGCACTGAGTCGAGTGGAACGGCCTGCGGGGAGCCGGATGACGGCTGCTGCGCATGAGCTAGAATTGTTGAAATGAACAAAAAGAAAGCGACAAGCTTTGTGAAATTTAACCCCATACTTATTTTTCTAATGCCTTAACCTTTCCTAACCTGCGTAAATGCCTCTCCTCGCCCGTAAAACGCGCATTAAGGTAAGATTCTACAAATTCCTGCGCCACCATATTCCCTGTGATGCGACCGCCCAGACAAAGCAGGTTCAGGTCGTCATCTTCCACACCCTGATGGGCCGAAAAGTGGTCATTAATCAACGCTGCGCGAACGCCAGCAACCTTATTAGCCACCACAGAAGCGCCCACGCCGCTCCCGCAAACAGCGATGCCGCGTTCCACTTCCTTTTTCACAACGGCGTTGGCCAACGGAATCACAAAATCCGGATAATCGTCCTTGGAATCCATTTGATAGGCGCCAAAATCTGTTATATGATGCCCTTTTCCGATTAAATAGGTCTTCAAGAACTCTTTCAGTTCATATCCGCCGTGATCAGCAGCAAGTCCGATTTCCATGTTGAGAATGATTTAAAATGAATGTGCAAAATAGTTCATTAATTTGCCATATGAAAAAGAATGCCCCTGCCGACGCAGAAAACCAGCCAGCCCATAACTTTGTTTTTCAGGATTTCAATCTCGCAGATTTAACCACTACACACATCCTGCAAAACAGCGCTGAACTGCCTGCTACCGACCGGAGAGGCTTCTTTGACATCCAACCGCATGAAATTGATGTGGATTATGCTTCATTTAAAATCCCCGAGGCATTAACCGACCATTGTAAAGTCGTAGCCAGGCAAAACAGTCATTCGCTCACGGTTTATTGTGAATGCAGTAAGCCTAAGAAACGGCTGTGCGAGCATCAGATCCAGGTTTTATATAATCTCAATAACAGAAAGGACCTGCGTGCATTTTTTGATAAAAAGCTGAGATTTGACAAAATACGAGTTGTTGCGCAGGATTACGGCTTGGAGAACGAGACGGACCTGGATGCTTATTTCCAGCTGATTTATGCAAATAAGGAGCTGGAAATCAAGCCAAAGATGAAAGAGCTGATCCCGATCAGCGCGTCATCGGTTTCGTTTTTAGAGAACCAATGGATCAACAAGTCTGCGATCGACATTCCGGGTTCAGCAGTGCAGAAGGAGAATTCGAAAACGATTGTCGTCATTGGTCAGCATAAGTATTACGAGCATTTCTATTTCGAGATTCATGAAGCCGCAACTACGCGCGACGGAAAGCTTAAAAACCCGCTGACATTAATAAATCCGCTGGACGCGATATGGAAAACGCAGGACGCGGACGTGATCAAGTTTTACACGGCCATTGCTTCTTTCCAGAATAATTTCCGGAAAAAGCAGGTGGATACCGATCTCGCGGGACTGAAAAGCATTGTCAGGAATCCGCACGGACTCGACTTTTTTTATCATAACCCGTTGATCTCCGAGAATGTCAGCGCAGCGTCACTGGTTTTGGTAAAACTGGAAAAATCGCCCGTTGATATGCATCTGAATATCGACCGCAAAGACCCGTTTTTCCAGATTTCGGGCCAACTGAGCCTGAATGGCGTTTCCCTGGATCTGGAATTGGTCAAGATGCGTTACGACTACTTTGTGTTGTATCTGGATGCTTTGCATTTGATTGACAATAAAGACATTCTGAAAACAGTTGAATTTTTCAGCCAGCACAATCAAAAAATCATCATTCATAACTCAAAGTTTGAAGAGTTCAGGCAAAACTTGCTTTCCAAGCTGGAATCGAAGATCCGGATCACTTATTCGTATCTGAAACCGGCCACGCAGGCGCAGAAAGAAGAACAGGGTTTTCATCTCGAAAATGAGAAGATCATTTACCTGGAAGATTTCGGAAATTATGTAATGATCACGCCCGTCATGAAATACGGACGTGTGGAAGTGCCGGTTTTTTCCAAAAAACAGATTTATTCAGTCGATGCGCACGGCAATCCGTTCAGCGTGCAAAGGGATGAAAGTGAAGAGCTCCGTTTTGCAAGTGCTATTATCCGCCAACATCCTGATTTTGAGGATCAGCTGGGCAGGGAATTCTTTTATTTGTATAAAGAATGCTTCCTGAACGAGTCCTGGTTTCTGAACACATTTGAGGAATGGAGAGACCAGAAAATAACGGTGCTCGGATTTGATAAACTAACAAAAATCCGGCTTAATCCGAACCGCGCGCAAGTGTCTGTGCATGTGATCAGCGGCATAAACTGGTTCAATACAACTGCGGGTGTGCGGTTTGGAAATCAGAAGGTTACCTTAAAAAATCTGCATAAGGCGGTTAAAAATAGAACGAAATATGTGCAGCTGGACGACGGCTCTCAGGGCATTTTGCCGGATGAATGGATCGAGAAATTTGCTAAATTCTTTGAAGCCGGTGAAATTGTCGGGGATGTTATCCAGACATCAAAGATGAACTTTGCTTCGGTGAGTGAAATGTATGATGCTGAGGCGCTTAGTATGGAAGTGAAAGAGCAGATTGCATTCTATAAATCCCGTTTTGCCGATTTTGAATCGATTGAAGCCGTGGAAGTGCCGGCGGATCTGAATGCATCGTTGCGCGAATATCAGAAACAGGGCCTTAACTGGCTGAATTTCCTGGATGAATTCGGGTTTGGCGGCTGCCTTGCGGATGATATGGGACTGGGCAAAACCTTGCAGATCATTGCCTTCATTCTAACGCAAAGGGATAAGGACGTTCAAAACACAAACCTGATTATTGTCCCTACGTCCCTGATATTCAACTGGCTGGCGGAAATCGAAAAGTTTGCCCCGTCGCTCAAAGTCCTGACCATTTACGGCGCAGACCGCGTCAAGACCGTTTCTGACTTTGATAATTACGAGGTGATTTTGACTTCGTATGGCACATTGCTTTCGGATGTCAATTTTCTGAGGAAATATCATTTCAATTACATTGTCCTTGATGAATCGCAGGCCATTAAAAACCCTGAATCACAGCGCTATAAGGCCGCAAGATTATTACAATCCCGGAACAAGCTTGTGCTGACGGGGACACCGATTGAAAACAATACATTCGACATTTACGGCCAGCTTTCGTTTGCTTGCCCGGGCTTGCTAGGCAACAAAACGCAGTTCCGAAACCACTTTTCCATGCCTATTGACCGCTTCAAGGACAATGACAGGGCGCGCGAATTGCAAAAACGCATTGATCCGTTCATTTTAAGAAGGACTAAAAAGCAAGTGGCGACCGAGCTGCCGGATAAGACCGAAATGGTGATTTACTGTGAAATGGGCGAAGAGCAGCGCAAGGTTTACAATGCTTATGAGCTCGAATTTTATACATTTTTAAATACAAAAAACGAAGGCGACATTGCACGTGAGAGCTTGCATGTGTTGCAAGGGCTTACCAAGCTGCGCCAGATCTGCAACTCTCCTGCCCTGCTGAATGATCACCTTTATTATGGGAACGCGTCGGCCAAAATCGACACGCTTTTGGAACAGATTGAAAGTAAATCCGCGCAGCATAAAATCCTGGTTTTTTCACAGTTCGTGACCATGCTGGATTTGATCAAGGCAGAGCTGGTCACGCGCGGGATTAAGTTTGAATATCTTACCGGCCAGACGAAGGACCGGGCTGCCAAGGTTGACAATTTTCAAAACAATGCGAACATTCGCGTGTTTTTGATCAGCCTGAAAGCGGGCGGAACGGGCTTGAATCTCACCGAGGCGGATTACGTCTATCTCGTGGATCCCTGGTGGAACCCGGCAGTTGAAAATCAGGCCATTGACCGGAGTTACCGCATCGGGCAGAAAAAAAATGTGATCGCCGTGAGGCTCATATGCCCGGGAACCATTGAGGAAAAAATCCTGGAATTGCAGGAATCCAAGAAGGACCTCGCCGACGATCTTGTAAAAACAGATGCTTCCGTCCTGAAAACTTTAACGAAAAAGGATTTGCTTAACCTGGTCAGCTAGTCCAGGTTTTTACTGATTTCAGTGATCAGGTATTCTTTTGGATCGTTAAAATATTCCCAAAAGAAAATGCCGGCTAACTTATTCTTCTTGACATATTTACATTTATCCCGCACTGACTTTTCATCCTCGTAAGTAATGAACACTTTCGTTGAATCATTAAACAGATACGGTGCTTTTGCCTTTTTATCGTAAAACTTTTTGTAACCATTCTGGTTGATCAATGTGTCTTTCAGCTTGGTATAACCGCCTCCCTGCACGGCTTTGACGCGTTTTTCGCCTAGTCCGTTATTATTGGCCGTTTCGGCTTCCCAGCCTTTTCCGTAGAATGCAGCGCCGAGCACAATCTTGCTTGCCGGAACGCCTGCTGCCATGAAATTCTTTACGGAGCGGTCGGCCGAGGAACCGTCCGGGTTGTAATCATATAAATTGGTGTGGTGGCCGACGGTTCCGTTTTTCCCGCCGTAATCATAAGTCATGATGAAAACATAGTCCAAAAATGGCTGTGCAAGGCCCATTTCGGTGTTTTCGACGAATGATTTCGAGCCTCCTACTGCCGTTGTGAGTTGATAAGCCCGGCTTTTTTCTTTTTGCAGCAGATCCAGTTCTTCGCGGATGGCCTTGAACATTAATGTAAAATTCTGCTTGTCCTCGGGCCGGAAAATATTGCCTTCTTCTCCCCGCATGGCAGGATATTCCCAATCAATGTCCACGCCGTCTAGGTTGAACTGGCGTACAATGTCCACGCTGGATTTGGCAAATTTTCTTCTGGAAGTTTCGGTTAGAACAGCATCCGAAAAGTTCTCACTCCAAGCCCACCCGCCGATGGAAATCAGGATTTTAAGATCCGGATTTTTGGCTGCTTTCATTTCGTTCAGCTTGCGAAAATTGGTGGAGTCCGTTGCCAGATTGGTCAGCACGGCGAGGCTGTCCTGCACATTTACAAATGCGTAATTGATGTGAGTCAGCTTTTCGGCATCAATTTCTTCTGTCTTAACCAGGCCGCGAAAACCGCCTACATACGCATTGACAATATATTTTTTCTTTTTTTGAGCAAATGCTGAGGCAGGGTAAAGAATGATCAGCGCGAATGCTGACAGCAGCAGATATTTAGCAGATTTCATGTTTCAGGATTTAGGATATATTAGTCAAAAAGCACTATTCTTCGTGATATTACTTCTCTATCTGTCTGAATGCGAACGACATAGATACCAGTGGTAAACCCGGAAAGGTCTGTGCGCGAAGATGCTGTTATTTTCTTGTCCATTTGTTTTATTCCACCAACATTATAAAGTTGCATTTGTGCCGCCACAGGTCGTATTAATTCAATAACCAGCGTTTTTTGGAATGAATAAATGAGATAGTCCGACATCGGAGCCTCATGGCCGGTAATGATAGCATTGGCTAAAACAATAGAAATAAGGCTGTAAAGCGAACTTCCACCCGCATTAACAGCCTTGATCCGATAAAAATAATTGGTATTAGCCAGCGAATCGGTGTCGTGAAATTGCAGCACATTCGCCGCCACTTTTCCAATCTGTTCAAACTGTGTGGTAACGCCTTTGGAACGCTCTATAACGACTTCTTTGGCATTGTCAGATACGGCCGACCAGCTCAATTGTACAACATCCGGCGCGATAGGAACGGCGGAAAAGTTTTCGGGCCTATCGGGCACCGGAATATTATCCGTGGTCGCCGAATCCACATTAGTGTATGCAGAAGCACCGGCGGCATTGATGGCACGAACGCGATAATGATATGTGGTGGCTGGATTAAGGCCTGTGTTTTGGAATGAATTAATGTTCGCTGCAAGGTCGGCGAGTTTTGTAAAGGAAACGCCATCCAGCGACCGTTCCAACTGAAAACCACTCTCATTCAACGCATTATCCACCCAACTCACGTTGATTTGCGTCGTCGAAACGGAAACCGCACTCAGGTTCGCAGGGGCATTTGGCGCAACGAGGAATGTGGTTGCATTGGCAATGTTGCTGTAAGCTGATTTGCCGGCGGCATTTTTGGCCAAAATCCTGAACCAGTATTTCGTTGACGGCGTAAGGCCTGTGTTCGAGTATGTTTTGACGTTGGCTGCAAGGTCCGTGATTTTCACAAATTTCAGGCCGTCGGTAGATCTTTCCAGCTCGAAGCTGGTTTCGTCAACCGCATTATCTACCCAAGTCAGATTGATCTGCGTGGCGGAAATAGCAGTGGCGGCCAGCGCTGACGGTGCCTTGGGAATGACAGCAGCCCAGGCAGCAAGCTGGATCAAGCAGAAAACGGCGGAAAAGAAAGCGTATTTAAATGTTTTGGTAAAAATATCATTCATAGGTTGAGTGTAATGCAGCAGCTTTTTCATTAAATATTTCGTTCATAACGATCTCACAACCAGCCCTTCTTTTTGAACCAGCCATAAATTGCAACCGTAATAAGCCCCATAACGATCATGACAACGGGGTAACCATATTTCATCCGCAATTCAGGCATAAACTCGAAGTTCATGCCGTAAATACCGACGATGAAGGTTAAGGGCATAAAAAACACTGAAAACAGGGTAAGGACGCGAACGATCTCGTTGGTACGCTGGGAAGAAATTGAAAAATAGATCATCACCAGCTGATTCATATTCTCAAAAAGCGTGTCATAAATGTTCTGCATTTTGACAAAAAGATCCCTCGTATCCCGTGTATAGGCATTGGAATGATCGGGAGCGTCCATCTTGTCCACAATCTCATGCGATAACATGATGATGCGGCGCGTCACTTCCACCCTGCGCCTTAGATAATACAGGCCCTTTAATAGAGAAGGCCTGCGGTTTTTGAGAAACATATTTTCCTCGTAAAACTCAATGTCGCTGGTCAATTTGGCCGAAGGTGCTTCATAGGTGGATAGGCAACTCTTAATGATCTCATTCACAAGATGTAATGTGTCCTTGCATTGATGCTGTTCGAGTTGATTTTCGGCGATGAAATTTGGCGCATCCCACGGTTTACGGTGTAAGGTGATTACTTTTTCCTCGAACATAAAAATGGCAACCTTATCAGTCAGCTCCGGAACTGTATCTGCTTCCGGGCCAACCTTTTCGGAATGGAGCCGGAAAATGATGAACACGTAGTCACCAACTTTTTCATATTTGGGAAGATGGTCGGGCTGTAACCAGTCTTTGATGGAGGACTTATGGAGTGAATGAGTTTCGGTAAGTTGTTTCAACTCTTCCTCATTAGGGTCTGTAATATCCAGCCACTCGAATGGATATTTTGGCTTCTCGGCAATCGTATTGATCATAATTTATTTGTCGGGCTTTGCATCCATGATGAAGCGCAGTGACTGATCTCTGGTAAAAAACGCAACCATCCAGTTATAAAAAGTTTTCACCTGGTTCCGATAGCGGATCAAAGAGAACAAATGCACGACCAGCCACAGAAAGTAAGCTATAAAACCTTTGAAATGCAAACCGGGAAGGTCGGCTACGGCCTTGTTGATGCCGATAATCGCCATAGTGCCCTTGTCTACATAATGGAAATCCTGGAGCGTCTTACCGTCGAGCACCCGAGAAAAATTCGCTGCCAGGTTTTTGCCCTGCTGAATGGCCACCTGCGCGAGCTGCGGATGGCCTTGCGGGAATTTCTCGTCCGAAGTCATCATGCAGATATCCCCTAATGCAAAAATATCGCTGAAACCCAGCACTTTGTTATGCGCGTCCACAAGCACACGTTTTCCTTTCGCCAGCGCTTCTTTCGGAATGCCGGGCAATGCAGTGGCAGTCACTCCCGAAGTCCATATTAATGTTTCGGTTTCAATGGTTCGCCCATTTTCAAATGTGACGATACCGTTCTCAAAATCCTTTACAGCATGGTCCAGGAGCACATTAATGCCCAGTTTTCGCAATTCTTCCAATGTATCTTCTTGTGATTCTTTGGACATCGGGTTGAGAACCACAGGCAAAGCGTCCACCAGGTAAATCTGCACTTCTTCCCTGTCGAGTTCGGGGTAATCCCATTTAAAAATATTCTTATGCATTTCAGCCAGCATACCGGAGACTTCCACCCCTGTGGGACCCGCGCCGGCGACAACT
The DNA here is from genome assembly GCF_023821985.2 of Dyadobacter chenhuakuii. NCBI lineage: Bacteria > Pseudomonadati > Bacteroidota > Cytophagia > Cytophagales > Spirosomataceae > Dyadobacter > Dyadobacter chenhuakuii. The sequence continues at coordinate 2,395,758 of NZ_CP098805.1, forward strand.
ATACAAAGGAGTTTTTTGCGTTCATTGGAATCCTGCATCTTCGCGGCTTTTTCCTTATTCAAAAGAATGTGGTTGCGCAAAGCGAGGGCGTCCCGCACCGTTTTCATCGGAACGGCATGCTTTTTCACGTTTTCCATCCCAAAATAATTGGTTTCCGTGCCGGTGGCGAAGACCAGGTAATCGTAGTAAATATCCCCGCTGTCGGTGGAAATGCGTTTTTCATTCGGAAAAACTTCCTGAAATGCGCCCAGACTGAATCTCAGATTTGGTTTTTCCTGAAAAAATTTCCTGAATGGATAACTGATGTTGGAGGCTTCCAGAAAACCCGTTGCAACCTGATAGAGCAGAGGCGGGAAAAAGTTGTAGTTGTTTTTATCAACAAGCACGATATCAAACCGCTTGTCTTTGGAAAGTTTTTGCGCAAGATTAATTCCTGCGAAACCACCGCCCACGATCACCACTTTTTTCGTATCCATATTCATTTATTTATGCCTCAATGCGTGAAATCAGCTATTATAATTGTGCCGAATGCATGAGCGCGCGCATGAAGGGCACATTTCGCGCATGAACACTGTGCAAAACATTGCTCATGCAGATTCTTAATAGAATTTTTTGAACAAAACATCGAAATCCACGCCCGTTTGATTCACTGGCACATGGTTTTAGGGATAGGCCGCATTCACAATAATTAGAAACATTAACATTACTAAACCATGGATTACAACATAGATACGAAAGGACAAACGCAGGGTTCGCAGCCTGGTATTGAACACATTATGGATCCGGCGCCGGTCATTATCCGGGATAATTACCGGGGAAGCGGCAAGTTGGAAGGCAAAGCGGCACTGATAACCGGTGGCGACAGCGGCATAGGAAGATCGGTTGCGGTTCATTTTGCACGTGAAGGCGCGGATGTGGCGATCGTCTACTTGGAAGAAGACCAGGATGCGCAGGAAACAAAGGCGTTGGTAGAAGCAGAAGGGAAAAGATGCCTGCTCATTCCGGGTGACATTCGTGATGAGTCATTTTGTAAAGAAGCTGTTTCGCAGGTTGTAAGCGAATTTGGCAAGCTGAATGTGCTGGTAAATAATGCTGCTGAACAGCATCCCAAGGAAGATATCCGGGAGATTACTGCCGAGCAGCTCCACGTAACCTTTGCTACCAACATCTTCTCATTCTTTTTCTTTACGCAAGCTGCATTGCCGCATTTGGTAGAAGGTGACAACATTATTAATACAACATCGGTAACCGCATATCATGGAAGCCCTGCATTGCTGGATTACTCTTCGACGAAAGGGGCCATTGTTGCATACACAAGATCGCTGGCACTGGCGCTGGCAGAGAAAAAAATAAGGGTGAATGCAGTAGCGCCCGGTCCCATCTGGACGCCACTTATCCCGGCCACATTTGATGCTGAGAAAGTTGAAAAATTTGGGAAAGACACGCCTATGGAGCGTCCGGGACAGCCTGCTGAGGTTGCTCCGTCGTATGTTTTCCTGGCATGTGAGGATGCTTCTTACATCAGCGGACAGGTGCTGCACCCGAACGGTGGGCAGGTTGTTAACGGATAATAGTAAATTAGAAATGGGCCATACGGCCCATTTCTAATTTACCTCGACTTCCGAACGTTGCAGGAGCCACTTCACAATGGTTTCTTGCAATGTATCTTTCACGACGGGTTTGGTAAGATAATCGTCCATTCCCGCATTAAGGCACTTCTCCCGCTCGCCTACCACTGTTCCCGCGGTAAGCGCAATAATCGGGATCCGCCTGCCCGATTCCATCCTGCGTATCTCCTGCGTGGCTTCATAACCATTCACTTCGGGCATCTGGATATCCATAAATATGATGTCAGGATTTGTTTCCGCATACAGTTTGACGGCTTCTTTCCCGTTCACGGCTTCGATCATGGTTACATTGGACAGAATCTTGCCTAACATGGTTTTCACCAGCAACATATTAATCTTGTGATCTTCGGCAATCAGCACTGTAATGGCGTCGGATAATGCTTCTGCAGTAATGCTTCTTGCAGTATCGACAGTGAGTTGCCGGGTAGGCTGATTTTTGGTATGTATCCGCGACAACATCGAGAACAACTGCTTGATCTTGACAGGCTTTACGAGGAAACGCGGAACATTGAGCTCGGTCATTACAGCCGTAAGCGTTTCCTCTTCAAAAGAATCATTGAGCAGGATTATAGGCAAATTTTTCAAATCCTCATCATTGCTGTTTCGGACTTTACGGATCGTTTCAATGCCGTCCATTTCCGGCATCTGGCAATCCATCAGGACTACGTCATATTTCACGTCCGAGAATAATTTTTCTAATGCTTCCTGCCCGCTTGAAACGAAATCGGAATCAATGTCTTTGTTGATCAGGACGTCGGTGAGGATAGTTCCGTTATGCACATTGTCGTCCACTACAAGGACACGCCTGATGTTGTCCGTATTGTCCCAGAAGAACTCGTCCCCGTCCGGGATAATTTTGAATGTTACATCAAAAAAGAAAATACTGCCTTCATTGGCTTTGCTGCTGAGCTGCAATCGGCTGTCCATTAATTCCAGCAGACTGTTTGAAATGGTAAGCCCCAGACCAGTTCCGCCAAATCGTTTTGTCGTGGAAGAATCTGCCTGGGAAAAAGCATCAAATATCTTACGCTGGTTTTCGGGCTCGATCCCGATCCCGGTGTCCCGCACCAAGAAACGGATGGCCACTTCATCATCATTGCGGCCGAGCAATGCTATTTGCAGCTCTACCTCCCCGTCAATGGTAAATTTCACTGCATTGCTAAGCAGGTTTGCCAAAACCTGTTTCAGACGCAACGGATCTGCCAGCACATAATGCGGAATGTCGGCCGGGATGTTTAAAAGCATTTCCAGATGCTTCTGCTGCGCCTGGTAAGTAAGCATATCCGCTACTTGTCCGCAGACTGTCAGCAGATCTGTTTTCTCATAGCGAAGATCCAGCTTTCCGGCCTCGATCTTCGAGAAGTCGAGAATATCATTGATGATTTCCAGCAGCGAATTGGCAGATTGGAAAACCATGGACATGTATTGCTGCTGCGTTTCGTCCAGGCGCGTTTTCATCAGCAAGTCGGTGAAACCAACCACGCCGTTAAGCGGCGTCCGTATTTCATGGCTCATATTGGCCAGAAATTCCGATTTAAGCTTGCTCGCTGATTCAGCCTGTTCGCGTGCTTCCAGCAGTTCCAGCTCTGCGTGCTTTCGCTGCGTAATGTCCCTGATCACCGCTTGTATGATCTGGGAGTCGTTAACATTGATCAGATTCAGAAGCACTTCCGCAACGAAACTGTCCGTATCGGGTCCGAAGCGCTTGAACACCCATTCAAAACTATGGCTCCCGATCTCGTAAGCCATTTCAAGATTCTCTTTGGCAATGCCTGCCAGCTGGTCGTAGGTTGTGTAGGTTGCAGCGGCGAGCTCTTCATGCGTTTTACCGATGAGACTGTCAATCGAATCCAGATTAAACATTCTTAATGCGGCCTGGTTGCAATCCAGGTATCCCTTTCTATCGAGCAGCACTACTGCGTCGCTTGTGGAGTCGTACAGACTGCGAAACTTAGCTTCCGAATCAAGGATCGCCTCGTCTGAGCGTTTACGGCTGGTTATATCCTGAAATGCACCATAAAGTCTCACACAGGCCCCATCCATCATTTCGGACTTGCCTATCGTCCTGACCCAGATCTCATTTCCTTTTGCGGTATTGAGCTGCAACTCAATGTCCCAGGGCGTTCCGTGGGTAATCCCGTCCAGCACCACCCTGTTGATGGCATCGCGGCTCGTGCCTTCTTTATAAAATGCGATTGCCGTATTAGCATCCGGTAAAAAATCTTCGTCTACTTCGTGTATCTGCCTTGTGATGGAAGACCAATATAATTCACCTGTTTTGGCATGCAATTCCCATCCGCCTATCCGGGCAACGCTGTTTGTTTGTTCCAGCAGATCTTTCATCCGCCGCATTTCGTCGTCCGACTTCTTGCGCTCAGTAATGTCCCTCTCTATTGCAATGTAATTCGTACAATTTCCTTCATCGTCAAAAACGGGAGTAATCTTCAAGTCAACCCAGTAGCATTCCCCATTCTTTTTATAACACAAGATCTCAACCTGAATGACCTTCTTTTCTATGCTGGCCTTATTGATTGTCTCGATCGTGGCCATATCCGTTTTAGGGCCGCACAGAAGATCAACCGGTCGGCGGCCTTTCACTTCGCGCCGGGTATAGC